>NC_007298.1:1232500-4501104 GCF_000012425.1 Dechloromonas aromatica RCB
ATTTCCCGGAGTCTTGAACTCCTTGAAGGGTCGTCGAAGACCACGACGTTGATAGGTCAGGTGTGGAAGCGCAGTAATGCGTTAAGCTAACTGATACTAATTGCCCGTACGGCTTGATCCTATAACCTTGTAATCTGCAGCAACTCATACGCAGTCACAACAAACAACCTTCCCCATTTTGCGCTTCCCGTCCCCAGGACGTGAGGCATACAAGTTACGTCTGGCGTCAATAGCCTGCTGGTACCACCCCTTCCCTTCCCGAACAGGACCGTGAAACAGCATCGCGCCAATGATAGTGAGCTTACCGCTCGCGAAAGTAGGTCAACGCCAGACTCCCCATTCAAACCCCCGTTAGCATAAGCTAACGGGGGTTTGTCGTTTACGCACCGAAATAGCACCCTCTTCTTCCTCTTGAATTCGGCTGTTCTGCCCCCAACTCTCAACCCACGTTCTTAATGTTTCATTGGGAGTTTCAAGCATGTCCGAGTCTGCAACCGCGAATGCGAATCGCGAAACCCTGGGTTTCCAGGCTGAAGTAAAGCAACTGCTGCAATTGATGATCCACTCCTTGTACAGCAACAAGGAGATTTTCCTGCGTGAACTGGTTTCCAACGCGTCCGATGCCTGCGACAAGCTGCGTTTCGAGGCGCTGAACAATAGCGCGCTCTATGGCGATGATTCCGAATTGAAGATTCGCATTGCCTTCGACAAAGACGCTCGTACGATCACCATTTCCGACAACGGCATTGGCTTGTCGCGTGATGAGGCGGTTGAGCATCTCGGCACCATCGCGAAGTCCGGTACCAAGGAGTTTTTCTCGGCACTGACCGGTGATCAGGCCAAGGATGCCCACCTGATCGGGCAGTTCGGCGTCGGCTTCTACTCATCATTCATCATTGCCGACAAGGTCACGGTGGTTTCCCGCCGCGCTGGTGTCGAGGCCAATCAGGCCGTTTGCTGGGAATCCGGTGGCGAGGGGGATTACACCGTCGAAATGGTCGAGAAGGCCACGCGTGGTACTGATGTCACCTTGCATCTGCGCGAAGGCGAGGATGAATTCCTCGGTGGCTGGAAGCTGAAATCGATCATTCGCAAGTACTCCGATCACATCACCTTGCCTATCGTGATGAAAAAGGAGGACTGGAAGGACGGCGAGCAGGTGATGACCGAGGAAGACGAGACCGTCAACCAGGCCAATGCGCTGTGGGTTCGCTCGAAGTCCGACATTACCGAGGAGCAGTACAAGGAGTTCTACAAGCACGTCGCACACGACTTCGAGGATCCGCTGGCGTGGACGCATGCCCGTGTCGAAGGCAAGCAGGAATACACGCAGTTGCTCTACATTCCGGCTCGTGCGCCGTTTGACCTGTGGGACCGCAATGCCCGTCACGGCATCAAGCTCTATGTGCGCCGCGTCTTCATCATGGACGATGCCGAACAACTAATGCCGCTCTACATGCGTTTCGTGCGCGGGGTGGTCGATTCGTCCGATCTGCCGCTCAACGTCTCTCGTGAAATCCTGCAGCAGAGCAAGGATATCGACGGCATCCGCAGCGGTTGTACGCGCAAGGTGCTGGGCATGCTGGAAGACCTGGCCGAGAACGACAAGGAGAAATACGCCAAGTTCTGGGAAGCCTTTGGCTCTGTGCTCAAGGAAGGTGTTGGCGAGGATCATGCCAACAAGGAAAAGATCGCCGGCCTGATCCGTTTCTCCTCAACGCACAACGATACGGCGGAGCAAAATGTTTCGTTGGCTGACTACATCGGCCGCATGAAGGAAGGCCAGGAGAAGATTTACTTCGTCACCGCCGACACCTTCAATGCTGCCAAGAATAGTCCGCATCTTGAGATCTTCCGCAAGAAGGGTATCGAAGTGCTGCTGCTGTCTGATCGTGTCGACGAGTGGGTGGTTGGGCACCTGACCGAGTTCGACGGCAAGCACCTGCAATCGGTCGCCAAGGGCGGTCTTGATCTGGGCAAGCTGGAAGATGAAGCCGAGAAGCAGGAAGCCGAAAAGGCTGCTGATGACTACAAGGAACTGCTCGAGAAGGTGAAAACCTCGCTCGGCGACAAGGTCAAGGATGTTCGCGTAACTTATCGCCTGACCGATTCGCCGTCCTGCCTGGTGTCTGACGAGCATGACCCGTCCGGCAATCTGGCCCGCCTGATGAAGGCGGCTGGTCAGCCAATGCCGAACTCGAAGCCTATCCTCGAAATCAACCCGCAGCACCCGGCGGTGATGCGCTTGAAGTACGAGGAAAGCCGTTTCGACGACTGGGCGGCGCTGCTGTTCGAACAGGCAACCCTGGCGGAAGGTGGCCAACTCGACGATCCGGCTGGCTTCGTGAAGCGCATCAACGATCTGATGATGGCGCTGTCAGCGAAGTAACTGTCGAATCTTGGGCAATGAAGATGGGGCCGCCTTTGGGTGGCCCTTTTTTACGAGTGGAAATTGGCATGAATTTCCGGTTGAACGTGGCACCGTTTGTCTGGTTTGGCGCCGCCTTGGGCGGCAAACCGGGTACACTATCGTCCTTGCGAGAAACTGATTTCAGGCTGGCGCTTTTTTTCCGGCCTTTGACCCGCTGAATCCCCGCCGTTTCTCATTCCCCAGATATTCAAAGGTACTCCGATGCATCCAGTCCACGACGTTGACTCCCTTCTTATCCTCGCCACGGCGCTTTCTTCCAAGCGGCGGCCGGGCGAACTGGTCGAGATCGTCGCCGCGGCTGATCTGCTGCAGAACAACATTCCCAACGAGGCGAAGCTGGTCGAGGCTTTCGACCGGCTGGCCAAGCATGGCCTGATCAAGGCAGAGGCGGGCGGTTTCGTGCTGACCGCTGCGGCGCAGGAAATCGTTACCGGTCTTCCGCGCAAGGCGGAAACTCCGGAGCGCCTGTTTGCCATCAAGGACCGCCTCTCGGCTTACAACGTCAAGGGCGAGCATGCTGGCGTTACTGTGGAACCAGCTGACGTGACAAAAGCCATTCTGGCTCATCGCGCTTCGGAAAAGACGACCGCCAAGAACCTGCTGGTGCCCAAGCCGAAGCCGGAGGCCGAAGTTCATAAGCCGGGCCAACGCCAACGCAAGCCGATGCCGGCGCGCAAGCGCAAGGATTAAATCGGGCATGAGCGAAGACACCACCGCAGGCCAAAGTTTTGACACGCTACCGCTGTCGCCGGCCATGCTGGCCAATCTGGCGCAGCTTGAATACTTGAGCATGACGCCTATCCAGGCGGCCAGCCTGCCCCTGGCGCTGGCCGGCAATGATCTGATCGCCCAAGCCAAGACTGGTAGCGGCAAGACCGCCGCCTTTGGTCTTGCCTTGCTCAATCGCCTGAACACCAGTCGTTTCGCCGTGCAGGCCATGGTGCTGTGCCCGACCCGTGAACTGGCCGATCAGGTGACGCAGGAAATCCGGCGTCTGGCCCGTTTTGAAGAGAACATCAAGGTGTTGTCGCTGGTTGGTGGCTCAACGCTGCGCAATCAGGCGAACAGCCTGGAAAAAGGCGTCCACATAGTCGTTGGCACGCCAGGTCGCATCATGGACCACATGGAGCGCGGCTACCTGAAGCTCGACGAATTGAACACGCTGGTCCTTGACGAAGCCGACCGCATGCTCGACATGGGCTTCCATGATGACATTGCTTACGTCGCCAAGCGGTGCCCGGCGCAGCGCCAGACGCTGTTGTTCTCGGCGACCTATCCGGAAGGCATCGCCCTGCTGGCCAGGCAGTTTTTGCGTCAGCCCAAGGAAGTCAAACTCCTTGAGCTGCATGAGGAAACCAAGATTCGCCAGCGCTTTTACGAGGTCAAGGACGACGAGCGCCTCGATGCCGTGGTGCGCCTGCTCAAGCATTACCGTCCGGTCAGCACGCTGGCGTTCTGCAATACCAAGCAGCAGTGTCGTGATCTGGTCAATGTCCTGCGCCACGCCGGCATTCATGCGCTGACGCTGAATGGCGATCTGGAGCAACGCGAGCGCGATCAGGTGCTGATCCAGTTCGCCAACCGCAGTTGCTCGGTGCTGGTGGCGACCGACGTTGCGGCGCGCGGCCTGGATATCGATCAGCTTGAAGCGGTGATCAATGTTGATGTGACACCCGATCCGGAAATCCACATCCACCGTATCGGCCGGACCGGCCGTGGTGATGAAGAGGGCTGGGCGTTGAGTCTGTGCAGTTCCGGCGACCGCCGCCGGGTGGCGACGATCGCCGAGATGATGAAGTGCAAGCTCGACGTGCTTGATCTGAAAACCGTGGAAGTCACCGACGATTCGCCGCTGGTGCCGCCGATGTCGACATTGCTGATGCTCGGCGGGCGCAAGGACAAGATTCGTCCCGGCGACGTGATGGGCGCGCTGGCTGGCGAGGCTGGCCTGACCCGCGAGCAGGTCGGCAAGATCACGGTAACTGACCAGAGCACCTATGTGGCCGTAGCGCGTGCTGTGGCCAAGGAGACGGTGCGCAAGCTGTCGGCCGGCAAGGTCAAGGGCAAGACGGTCAAGGTTCGCATCCTGACCAATTGAGCGCTGGCTGAGTCAGGCCGGTGTGATTCAGATCTTCGTTCTCACGGGGGGGATCCGCGCCGCCAGCTAGCCGGCCAGCAAGTGGCGGGCAGCGATTTCATGCAAGTTCGCCCGCGCCTTGAGCCTTGCTGCCAGCAGATACAGGCCGCCCAGCTTGCGATGCAGAAAGAGCGCATCCGCCGGTGGGGTGTGCCAGAAATCCCGATCCATGCCGAGTACCATGCTCGCGTCACGAATTCGCAGCGCCAGATCGGAACTGCCGAAATCGTATTCTCCTGCCTGTCGCAGCGGCTCGCAGGCCAGCGCGAAAATATCCAGCACAGCCTGGCGCTGCCCCTCCTTAATATCGCTCTGAAAATAGCCGATCGCCTGGGCCGCCTGGTTCATCGCCGAACGATCATCGGCAATGGCGCTGAGCATCAGGTGGCGATAGCTGTCGATCATGGCCGCGGGGTACACCCGGGTAGCGCCGAAGTCGAGCAGCATGAGCTGCTGTGACGCGGCGGCGTATCGGTAATTGGCGAAGTTCGGGTCAGTCTGGATTAGCCGGAATTCGAAAATCTCGCGAAACAGCAGCCTGAATAACTGGCTGATGATGCGGTCCCGCTCCGCCTGCGGGGCATGGCTCAGGGACTCGACGGCCACGCCATCCAGGCGGGTCATCGCCAGGATGTTTTCCGTGGTCAGATCGTCGTGCATTTCCGGCACCATGAACTCGTCGGCATCGGCCAGCAGGCCGGCAAACTGCATCATGCAGGCGCCCTCTCGACGGTAATCGGCTTCGTCATGCAATTGCTTTTTGGCTTCTTCCAGTAGTGGTTTGACGTCCAGCGTTTTGGGCAGCAGGCCGGAAACACGGAGCAGGGTGGCCACATTGTCGACATCGCTGTCGATGCTCTGGCGAACGCCGGGGTACTGGATCTTGATCGCCAAGTGGCGGCCATCTTTCCTTTGCCCGAAATGCACCTGGCCGATCGAGGCTGCTGCCATCGGGGTGAAGGAGAAACGCTCGAAATGGCGATCCCAGCCTTCGCCCCAGTTGGTATTGAGCACCTTGACCACCTGGCTCATCGGCATCGGGATGGCGTCGGCGCGCAGTCGGGCAAGAATGTCGGCCAGTTCGGGCGGCAGCAGTTCGCCGGCATCCATCGATAGCAGCTGCCCCACTTTCATGGCCGCACCGCGTAGTTGCGCCAGTTGATCGGCCACCCGGCGGGCATTGGCCGGCGTCAGCAGTAGTTGCTGGATTTTTGGCCGCTTGCCTTGTGCAAACTGGCGGGCGCCCTCGGCCAGCATATTGCCGGCCACGCCGCCGGCCAATGAGCCCAGACGGGCCAGGCGCGACCAGCGTCCGTGGGGAACCGGGGCGGAATTTTCCTCCGGGGTTCCCTGAGAATCATCGGACATGACGATCCCGTTCCGGCCTGGGTTCCAGACTTTCGTCCTCATCGAGCGGGTAGGCATCGGCGACGTAGGCCGGGCCTTTCATCAGCATGATGATGAAGGCGGCAATCGCCACCGTCACGACAACTGTCCCGTGCAGGATGACCAGGCTGATGACGTAGATGTCGGTCGTCATGATCGCCTGCGTATTCTCTGGGGCGGCGATTAGTCGGGCCAGCAGAGAAGGGATCGCCAGCAGCAAGCTACCGTAGAAAAACACCTTGGGAATCATTCGGAGAACAAGCCGTTCCTTCCCGTCCGGTGTGCGGGTAAAGCCTGGCAAGCGCTTGAACATGTTCATGATGGAATCTCCGGTTACTTCCCGTCGTTAAACACAAACGTCGTCGCTTGCCCGGCGGCGTCGCCGGTTGCTTGCCAGTCTGCAAACCACTCCGTCAGCGCCCGGCTTTCGCCCAGACCGGCCAGCCGGCGGTCGATGGCATCGTGATTGCCCCAGACCACGTCCGGCAGGGCGCCAGCAGCCACCTCTTTTTCGATGTCGCGGCAAAACAGCCCAAGGTCGCGCTGCATGTAAAAACCATAGGTGCGGCAGGCGACCGGGCGGTGCAGATAGACCGGGCAGGCACCGCTACTGCGGTCGAGCAGCGGGCAGATGACGGGGCGGGCTGTTGAATTGGCCACGGCGGTGATCTCACGGCTGATCGCTTGCAGGTGATCCGGGGCCAACCCGGCCAGGCCTTCGCGCAGCAGGTCCCATTCGGCCGCGGTCAGTCGCGGCACCTCGGCCAGTCGTTTGCAGCAGCTATCGCAGCCTTTGCCGCAAAGCCAGTCGGCCTTGTTTTCCCGGATGCTGGCCACCCGGGCGTCGATATCGGCGTGCAGTTCGGTCAGTTGGCTCATCGTTTCTTATTTGATCGGTCGAGCGGCTTCAGCAGCTTTGGCTGAGAAGCTAGGCCCCGCAATGTCGGCTTCGCTCAGCCCGCGATTCACATCCAGCCCGATCAGTCGCCAGTCATGTACCGGCAGGCTCGGGATGGGTTTGCGCAGGCGCTCGTAAAAACGGGTTGGCCAAGTGACGCCGGCAATTTCCTTGTGGTCGAAGAAATCGACCTCGGCGATAGCGCCTTGCGTTGATTCCAGGCCCTCCATCGTGAAACGGACGCGGCGCAGCAGGTGGTTTTCGGTGTCGATGAACAGCTGGTAGCGGTCTTCCGCTGACTGGCCGTGGCCGGGACGACGCACGGCGACCAGCGTCGTGCACGGGCGGCCTTCAACGGTTTCGTCTTCGCCCACTTCCAGGCTCAGGTTACCGTCGAGGAAATAGAATGGCCCGGTCAGGAACATCCGGTAGCCGTCGGCGACCAGCGCGGCGGCTGCCAGCACCTCCCGGTCGGTGGTGGCTACATCGTTGTAGAAAACCTGCACATCGCCTGTTCGGCGGATGACCTGCTTGTTGCCCTTGGGGCCGAGGTGGCGCTGGGCGATGACCGGTCCGTCCTTGAAAATGATCCGTTCCTGTGACCCCTGGCGGAAATCGGCGTCGATCAGCGTTGGCTGAACCTTGCTGACCAGTCCGTACCACTCACCGGCATAGCCGACGCTGAGGTCGTCGATCTGGCGGAAGGCGGCCAGGCCATGCGCGTCAGCTGATTTCTGCAACAGCGCCCGAGCCACCGGCTGTTCGCCGCTACCGCTGGCTTGAGGAATGCCCGGCGACATACAGCCGCCGAGTAGCAGCAAAAAGGCAATTGGCAGCAATCTGATCAGGCTTGGATGCATGCTTTGCTACTCCGTTTGGTCGCAGAAGATTTGAGTTGTGGTTGACCGTGCATGTCAGCCAATTCCCCCGGAAGCCTCGGCCGCCCACAATGGCGGACCACCGGCTGCGAGAAGGCAAAGGTAGGCGCGAAGGTCGAACTCAAGCTGGAAATAATCCGCCTCCATGTACTGGCACAGTTGGTAGAACGCTTTGTCGTGCTCGGGTTCCTTGAGGTGGGCAATTTCATGAACGACGATCATGCGCAGGAACTCCGGTGGCATCTCGCGAAAGACGCTGGCAACGTGGATTTCGCGCTTGGTCTTGAGCTTTCCGCCCTGGACGCGGGAGATCCGGGTATGGATGCCGAGCGCTTTTTGCAGGGTCTGCAGCTTGCCGTCAAAGGCCACCTTGCTCGGCTGTGGTGCGTTGCGCAGATACGTGTTTTTGATCTCCTGAACGTAGTCGTACAGGGCCTTGTCGGTCCGTATCTGATGAACCTGCGGGTGTTTCTGGCGCAGCACTTTCCCGAGCTGATCCTGTTCAATCAGGCGCTGTACGGATTCCGTCAGGTGCGCGGGATAGCCGGCGAGATAGTTGGGTGTGGCAGGTTTGGTCATGCGCAGGGGAAGAGCTTCAGGAGCGCCGATTCTACCGGAGGCTTGTTCTTTCCATCGAGCTGCAGCCAACGGTCATGAAACGCCGCACTCCTTTTCTGGCGCTGATTCGAAAAACGGCGATAAGCTTGCGGCTATTCCGGTTCCCGACAGACCCATGCAAAACCCCGTCCTCGTCATCGTCATTGCCCAACTGTTCGGCACCTCGCTGTGGTTCTCGGCCAACAGCGCAGCCGACGATCTGATCCGCGCCTGGGGCATAGCGCCGGCCGACATCGGCACACTGACCAATGCCGTGCAACTCGGTTTCATCCTCGGTACGCTGACCTTCGCGGTGTCCGGGTTGGCCGACCGCTTCGCGGCGAGCCGAATCTTCGCCGTCTGCGCCGTGCTGGGCGCCCTGTGCAATGCCGCCTTTGCCCTGCTGGCCGATGGCATGGGCACGGCCATTCCCCTGCGCTTTGCGGTTGGTTTCTGTCTGGCTGGCGTCTACCCGCTGGGCATGAAACTGGTGGTGAGTTGGGTGCCCGAGCGGGCCGGTGCCGCGCTGGCCCAACTGGTCGGCATGCTCACCTTGGGGACGGCCTTGCCGCATGGCATCCGGCTGGCCGGGGCAGGGTGGTCGTGGCAGGCGACTATCCTCATCTCCTCCGGGCTGGCGCTGGTCGCTGCCGCTATGATTTCATGGCTCGGTGACGGCCCCCATCTGAAGCGTCGGCATGGCGCACCGCCCCTGCGGCTTGGCCGGGTGTTCTATGCCTTCTCGGTGCGCGAATTCCGGGCCTCGGCACTGGGCTATTTCGGCCACCAGTGGGAGTTGTATGCCTTCTGGACCCTGACGCCGGCGTTGGTCATCCTGAGTGGATTGGCAGAGTCAGGGAGCCGTGAGCTTTCCGGGCTGGCCTTTGCCATCATCGGCATCGGCGCCATCGGTTGCCTGTTCGGTGGCTGGTGGAGCCAGCGTATCGGCAGTGCCCGCGTGGCAGCAACAGCATTGGCTGTTTCGGCCTTCTGCTGTGCCTTGTTCCCGTTGATTGGCGATTGGCCAGCCTGGGCAAGGATCGCCTTGTTGCTGCTCTGGGGCGCCAGCGTGGTGGCCGACTCACCGCATTTCTCGGCACTTTCGGCTCGCGCCTGTCCGCCGGAAATCGTTGGCAGCGCTCTGGCTTTCCAGAATTCGATCGGCTTTGCCATCACCATGGTGTCGATCCAGCTTGGTACCGCCTGGATTGGCGGTTGGGGGACGAGTATCGCGTGGCTCCTCTTGCCCGGGCCGCTGCTTGGTCTGCTCGGCCTCTATCCCCTGTGGCGGGCTTCCCGCTGACATCGGGTTACCAGGGCAATTCGGCCTCGCTGTCGGTGGCGCTGCGGTAGGCGGCGAAGCGCTCAGTCAGAAAATCGAGAAATACCCGCACCTTGGCCGACAGGTTCAGGCGCTGCGGGTAAAGCGCATAGATGTCGGCCGGGCTGCCCGACCATTCGGGCAGCACACGAACCAGGCGACCAGCCCGCAGGTCGGTGGCGGTGTCCCACAATGAGCGGAGCAGGATGCCATGGCCGTCGAGTGCCCAATCGACGGCGACTTCACCGTGATTGCTGCTCAACTTGCCGCTGACCTTGATGTTCCGGCATTGCTTGCCCGAACACAGCGTCCACGTGCCAAAGGCACCGGTACCTTCGCGGATGACGATGCAGTCGTGGTTGACGAGTTCATCCAGCGTCAGCGGCTGGCCGCGTCTGGCCAGGTAAGCCGGCGAGGCAAACAGGTAACGCTGGTTGGAGGCAATCTGGCGGGCAACGACGCGAGCCTCCGGTGGCTCGCCGAAGCGGATGGCGATGTCGAATCCCTGCTCACCGGGCGTGACTGGCTGGTCGCTCAAAGTGAGCTGGATATCGACGGCAGGATGCTGGCGGACAAATTCCGAGACAGCCGGTGCCAGTTGCCGGCGACCGAAGCCGAAGGTGGCGTGGATGCGCAGCAGGCCGCGCGGTTCCGCCCGGGTCCGGTTAAGGGCCTGCTCCAGTGCCTCGATTTCGCCGAGGATGCGGCGGCTTTCGGCCAGATAAAGTTCGCCTTCCGGCGTCAGGCTCATCCGCCGTGTGGTGCGGGCCAGCAGGCGGACGCCAAGTCGTTGCTCAAGCTGGCTGAGGCGACGGCTGACCGCCGGGCCGGTCAGGCCAAGCTCGCGGGCGGCCTGGACCAGACTGCCTTGCTGAACGAGCAGACTGAAGAAAGCCAGTTCGGAACTCATGGTTTTATTGATGATTTAAATTAACGAATGGAGTTAATTTAGCGATATTTTTGCCTTTCAGCAAAGCAGTATCATGAGCCGATACTTTTTCGAGTCCGGTCATGATTCTTGCCCTGAGCCTTGTCTTGCCGTTACTGATCGGTGCTGCCCTGGGGCTGGCCGGCGGTATCTTCGGCATTGGTGGTGGCATCATCGCCATTCCGGTGATGACTGGGCTGTTCGGCATGGACCAGAAGCTGGCGCAAGGGACGGCGCTGGTCATGATGGTCCCGAACCTGAGCATTTCTCTGTGGCGTTACACCCAGCGCCAGCCGCTGCCGAAACTGCGTACTGCCTTGCTCGTGCTGAGTGCCGTGACGGCGACGACCTTGACGGCCCATTACGCCAGTGGGTTGGCCTCCAGCGAACTGCGTCGCTACTTCGGCGCCTTCCTCCTTTGGCTAGCGATCCACAGCCTGTGGTCCCTGCGCGCCGGGCGCTCGCGCTGGTCATTCTCGTTGCCGGAGCGGCTGATTCCACTGGTCGGGCTGGTCGGCGGCACCTGTCAGGGCCTGATCAGTATTGGTGGCGGCATGATCACGCCGCCCATTCTGGTTACCTTCTTCCGGCAGACCCAGGCGATGGCGCAAGGTTTCGCGATCGCCCTGGTCATGCCCAGTTCAATCGTCGCCCTGCTGACCTTTTCGAAGGTCGGACTGGTCGACTGGAAGATGGGCGTGCTGTTCGCACTGGGCGGCGCGCTGACCGTTTCCTACGGCGTGGGCATCGCCCATCGCCTACCGGAACGCCGCCTGCGCGTCGCTTTCGCGCTGATGTTGCTGGCCACCGCCTTGTGGATGATTTTCCACGGCTGAGTTTTGGCACAATGGCAGCTTCGCCTGAAACCCCTAGCCAATGAATCCCGAAGACTTGCAACGCCTGGTAACCGTGGCCATGCCTTTTGGCAAGCACAAGGGCACGCTGATCGCCGACTTGCCCGGCAATTACCTCAATTGGTTCGCCCGCGAGGGGTTTCCACCAGGCCAGATCGGCCGGCTGCTGGCCCTGATGCAGGAGATCGACCACAACGGCTTGTCCGATCTGCTCAAGCCGTTGCGCGGACGCTAGCAGAACAAGCCTTTCCACACTTGGTGCTCAAATCTATCGGCAGAGCACATCAAATGCCCTTCTCATGTTGATCGGAACGCCGATCGGCAAGTGAGAGAAAGGTGTATTCGCGCCGGCCCCCTCGTGATAACTTGCCTGGAACAGGGGCCTCACCGGCAGGTAGGGAGCTGATCAGTTTTCGGAAGCGGTCATTGTTTTTGGCTGGTTGATGCCAAGAAAATCCATCTTGTTTTATTGATGTGGGTCAACGCCGACTATATAAAAGCTATCCGAAGTGACTAAATCTAATTATCATTTAGTGCAAATATATCAAATTCTAAAGTCATGAAAACAATTTTTCTCGTCGATGATTCGGCCACCATCCTCCTCAGTATTTCCAATATTCTCGCCAAGGCAGGCTATGCCACCGAGAAGGCTGCGAGCGCCGAAGAGGCAATACGCAAATTGCAATCCGGCATCAAGATCGACCTCCTGATCACCGATCTCAATATGCCAGGGATGAACGGGATCGATCTGATCAAGGAGGTTCGCAAGATGCCTGCGTACAAGTTCGTGCCCATCCTGTTCCTGACCACCGAGTCCCAGCAGTCCCGCAAAATGGAAGCCAAGGCAGCTGGTGCCTCCGGCTGGATAGTCAAGCCGGCGACGGCCGATGAGTTGCTCAATACCATCAAGCTGGTTGTTCGCTGACACCATGGACTTCTCGAAACTTCTGCGCCGAGAGTTGATCGTTGCCGCCATGGTTGCGTTCGGCGCGGCAAGCGCCGTCTTCTTCTTTCACGATATTTTTCATCGCACCTTCGCGCCGGCGCCGGCTGCCGATGCTCTGGGAACACTGTTCATCGTCCTGGTCGCCTTCATCGGGCAGCGTATTGTTTCGAAAGCCTTTTTCCGGGATTACATGCTGGGTCTCAGCCATATGGCCGAGAAAGGCGAGAGCAAGCGCGACACCTTCCACAAGGTAGCCGAGGAGGTCTCCAGCGAACTGACACAGGTTCACGATTTCAACGAGGTGGTACGCGGCCAGCTGAAGCGGGTGATCGACGATACCGAGAAAGCCGCTTTCGACATTGTCGAACGTCTGCAAACGATTGATGGAGTGGTGACCAAGCTGGATCGTTTCGTCAATACGACCTCCGATGAAACAGCCCAGCTGGTGCACGACTCCGAGGCCCGAATTGCCCAGAATCAGAGCATCGTGACCAAGATGGAAGGCTACGTGCAACAACGCCTGCAGGAAGCCGATCAGGATCAGGTACGGGTCACGCAAGTTGTTCAGGAAGCTCGCTCGCTGGAATCACTGGTCCAGTTGATCAAGCATGTGGCCGGGCAGACCAACCTGCTGGCCCTCAATGCAGCCATCGAAGCGGCGCGGGCCGGCGAAGCGGGGCGTGGCTTCGCCGTCGTCGCCGACGAAGTACGCAAACTGTCGGGCGAGACCGAGGCCGCGGTCGTCAAGATCAGTCGGGGTATTTCGGGGGTTGCCGAAAACATCGAAACGCAATTCCAGGACAAGCTATCGAATGTGAACCTGGCCAAAGAGCGAGAACTGCTGGAATTCTTTTCCAGCCAGCTCAATGAACTGGGTCAAAGTTACGAGGAACTGATGCGCCACGAAGCCGACGTTCTCGTCCAGGTTCGGGAAAGCAGCACGCAACTGGCTGGCATGTTCATGGAAGCTCAGGCCAGCGTGCAGTTCCAGGACGTCAGCCGGCAACAGATCGAACACGCCGTGCAGGCACTGTCGCAACTCGACGAACACGCCGGATTGCTGGCCGAACGCCTGCGCGCCTATGAAGACCCCGCCTTTACCTACCAGCCGATCGCCCAGCATCTGGAAGCGCTGTACTCACGCTATGTCATGGAGAGCCAGCGTTCGACCCACCAGAGCACACTCAAACGCGAGACAGCAACCCCGGCCCCGGCCTCATCGCGGATCGAACTGTTCTAGGGAACGACACCATGTCATCCAGCCCACCGCTCGTTATCTCCGATGACCTCACCATCTACCACGCCCTTGAGCTGAAACCCGTGCTCCTCAATG
Source organism: Dechloromonas aromatica RCB (assembly GCF_000012425.1). NCBI lineage: Bacteria > Pseudomonadati > Pseudomonadota > Betaproteobacteria > Rhodocyclales > Azonexaceae > Dechloromonas > Dechloromonas aromatica (nom. nud.). Next base: position 1,246,210 of record NC_007298.1, read on the forward strand.
CACTGGCTGCGACCAACGAACTGGAACTGAATCTGGCACAGGTGTCGGAAATGGATACCGCCGGCCTGCAACTGCTCATCCTGCTCAAGAAGGAAGCCCAGAAAACCGGTAAGTGCGTGCGTATCGTCGCTCACAGTCAAGCCGTCAGTTCCGTCATCGACTTCTGCAACATGGCCGCCGAATTCGGCGATCCGCTGGTTATCCCGGCACACGAAGCCCCCTGAGCAGCGGAGAAAACAGCATGGACGAAATCACCAGCGTCTTCATTCAGGAAAGTCGCGAACAGCTGGCCGACATGGAAGCCGGGCTGTTGCAGCTTGAGCAGAATCCGAACGACCACGACAACATCAACGGCATCTTTCGCGCCGCCCATACCATCAAGGGGGGCTCCGGCGTCATCGAATGCCATTTCATCGAAGCTTTCACGCATCGGGTCGAAAATCTGCTCGACGCACTGCGCAACAATGAACTGGCGGTCAGCCCGCCACTCGCCACGCTGCTGCTCGAATGCTGCGACCACATGGTCAGCCTGATCGAGGTGCTGGCTGCCGAAAGCGAGGCACCGGATGCCGAATGCCAGGCCCGCGGCGATGCGCTGACGGAGCGGCTCAAACATTTTCTGGATGGCAAAGGCGAAACCGCCGCGACGCCGGAAGCGTCCTCGCTGGCTGTGCACGACGCCACTGTTGAAGTCGAAAGCTCCGGTGGCGGTATCGTCCTGACCGACAGCTGGCACATCTCGGTCCGTTTTGGCGAAAACGTGCTGCGTGGCGGCATGGACCCACTTTCCTTCATCCGCTACCTGAGTACGCTGGGTGAAATTCTCGGCATAGAAACGATCAGCGAAGCCATGCCGGCAGCGGCCGAGATGGACCCCGAGTCCTGCTACATCGGCTTTGAAATCCAGTTGCAGACCCGCAGTTCGAAGGCCGACATCGAGCGTGTTTTCGATTTCGTGCGCGACGATTGCGACCTGCGCATCCTGCCGCCGAACAGCAAACTGTCCGAGTACATCAAGCACATTCAGGAGTTGCCGGAAGACACCATGCGGCTCGGCGAAATCCTGGTCCGCTGTGGCGCGCTGACCCAGGGCGAACTTGACCAAGGCCTGCTGAGTCAAAAGTTCTCAGCCGAGAATCTATCGCCGGACAATGCTAGCCCTGGCCACCAACTCGGCGAAATCCTCGTCGACCACAGGGTGGTGCTTAAGGAAATTGTCGATGCGGCCGTTGTCAAGCAGGCCCAGATCAATGACAAGAAAGCCAAGGAAGCCCGCCTGGTCCGTGTTCAGGCCGACAAGCTGGACCAGTTGATCGATCTGGTCGGCGAACTGGTCATTGCCGGAGCCTCGGCCAACCTGCTCGCCCAGAAAAGCAAGCAAGGTGATCTGGTCGAAGCCACCTCGGTGCTCTCGCGGCTTGTCGAAAACATCCGCGATTCGGCCCTGCAATTGCGCATGGTCCAGATCGGTGACACCTTCACCCGCTTCAACCGCGTCGTCCGTGACGTCTCGAAAGAACTCGGCAAGGAAATCGAACTGGTCATCAGCGGCGCCGAGACCGAACTCGACAAAACTGTGGTCGAAAAGATCGGCGACCCCTTGATGCATCTGGTCCGCAATTCGCTGGACCATGGCATAGAACCGACCGCCGTGCGCCTCGAACGCGGCAAGCCGGCCTGTGGCCGCGTCGCGCTCAATGCCTTTCACGACTCGGGTAGTATCGTCATCGAAATTTCCGACGATGGCGGCGGCCTGAATAAGGAAAAAATCACCGCCAAGGCCTTGGAACGTGGTGTCATCCAGCCCGGTGAAACGCTTTCGGACAGCGAAATCGTCAATCTCATCTTCGAACCGGGTTTCTCGACAGTAGACAAGGTATCCAACCTCTCTGGGCGCGGCGTCGGCATGGATGTCGTCCGTCGCAACATTCAGGCCCTGCGCGGCGCGGTCGATGTCGCCTCGGTCGACGGCCAAGGCGCCACCTTCACCATCCGCCTACCGCTGACGCTGGCCATCATCGACGGTTTCCTGGTCGGCGTTGGCAAGGCCGCCTACGTCATTCCGCTCGACACTGTGGTCGAGTGCATCGAACTCAAGAACCAGCTGACCGAGCGCAATTTCCTCAACCTGCGCGGCGAAGCGCTACCTTTCATCCGCTTGCGCGAGCTGTTTGAAGTGCCGGGTGAACCGCCGCCCCGCGAAAGCATTGTCGTCGTCCAGTTTGGCGGGCAACGCGCCGGCATCGTTGTCGACCAGCTGATGGGGGAATTCCAGACGGTCATCAAGCCACTCGGTGCCATGTTCCGGCATCTGCGTGGCATTGGCGGCTCGACCATCCTGGGCAGCGGCGAGGTCGCGCTGATTCTCGACGTGGCCGCCCTGGTCCATGCTGTCACACAGGCTGAGGCCCAAAAAATGCTGCCGGCCGTCCGCCCCCAGATTTCCCTATCCACCCCCGATATTTAATTCATCGCCGTACCGAGAAGAGGTAGATCATGTTCAAAAACCTAAAGATTGGCACCCGCCTTGGCCTGGGATTCGGGTTTGTCCTGATCCTGCTGACGGCCATTTCCGTCATTTCCTACACCCGCCTCGGCACGTTGAACGAGTCGATCAACGACATGGTCAGCGACAAATTCCCAAAAACCGTCATCGCCAATGACATTGTCAACAACATCAATCTCGTTGCCCGCGCCATACGCAACGCCGCACTGGTCAAACGCCCGGAAGATGTGAGCAAGGAACTGGACCGCGTCGCCGATGCGCGGAAAAAGATTACCGAAAGCTTTGCCAAACTCGAGAAGCTGATCCTCAGTGAGGAGGGGAAAAAAACTCTGGCCAAGGCTACCGAGGCCCGCAAGGCTTACCTCGGAGACCAGGAGGCTGCGCTAGAACTTCTGAAAGCGAGCAAGAAGGACGAGGCGGTTGATCTGCTCATTACCAAGGTTCGCAAGTCGCAAGCCGACTACATCGCCGCCGTAAATGAATTGATCGCCTTCCAGTCCGCCATGATGGAGAAGGAAGGCAAGAATGCCGCGGAAATGGTCAACAACGCCAAGCAATTGATCCTCGCCATGGCCATTGGTGCCATTTTGATTGCCGCTGGCTTTGCCTGGTGGGTGACGCGCAGTATCACCCGTCCGATCAATGAGGCGGTCAGGGCGGCTACGGCGCTGTCCGAAGGCGACCTGACCGTAAAACTGGAGTCGGATAGTCAGGACGAAATCGGCCACCTGATGGCCGCCATGCAGAACATGATCGGCAAGCTGACGCAGATCATCGGCGAAGTGCGCACCGCGGCCGACAACCTGACCAACGCCGCCGGCCAGGTCTCGGCCACCGCCCAGTCGCTGTCGCAGTCCTCCAGCGAGCAAGCGGCTTCGGTCGAGGAAACGACATCGTCCATGGAGCAGATGACTGCATCCATTTCGCAGAACACCGAAAACGCCAAGGTCACCGACGGCATGGCCTCGAAGGCCGCCGCCGAAGCCTCCGATGGCGGCGAGGCAGTCATGCAGACAGTGGAAGCGATGAAGAGCATTGCCGACAAAATTGGCATCATCGACGACATCGCCTACCAGACCAACCTGCTGGCTCTCAACGCTGCCATCGAAGCGGCCCGTGCCGGCGATCATGGCAAGGGCTTCGCGGTGGTCGCCGCCGAGGTTCGCAAGCTGGCCGAACGCTCGCAAGTCGCCGCTCAGGAAATCGGTGGCCTGGCGTCGTCGTCCGTCAAGCAGGCCGAACGGGCCGGCACGCTGCTGGTCGAGATGGTGCCGTCGATTCGCAAGACGTCCGATCTGGTTCAGGAAATTGCTGCCGCGTCGGCTGAGCAATCGTCCGGTGTGGCCCAGATCAATGGTGCCATGGGGCAGTTGAACCAGGCCACCCAGCAGAACGCGTCGGCTTCCGAAGAGCTCGCCGCAACTGCCGAGGAACTTGGTTCGCAGGCCGAGCAACTGCAGCAGACCATGACCTTCTTCCAACTCGATGATGGCCAGCGGCGTAGCGCCCAGAATTTCGCCCCGCCCAGCCGTAGTTCGGCAGGGGGCGCCAAACCGCGCGTCGCAACCCGGACGGCAGCGGTTCAGATCAACGAGGGTGACTTCGAGCGTTATTGAGGAGTCATCATGGGATCACTCGTGCAAGCCAACAAAAATGCTGCTGTTGCCACGGTAGCCGAGGCTCCAGCCCAGTATCTGACCTTTTCCCTGGGCGGCGAGATGTTCGGTCTCGGCATTCTTAACGTCAAGGAAATCATCGAGTACGGCAACCTGACTGAAATTCCGATGATGCCGACCTTCATTCGCGGCGTCATCAACCTGCGCGGCAGCGTCGTGCCGGTCATCGATCTGGCTGCCCGCTTCAACGGTCAGCCGACTGCGGTCGGGCGACGGACCTGCATCGTCATTGTCGAGGTGCCAGACGAAGATGCACGCCACGATATCGGGATCATTGTCGATGCGGTGTCCGAGGTGCTGGAAATTCCGGGCAGCGAAATCGAACCGCCACCGTCGTTTGGCGCCAAGATTCGAGCCGATTTCATTTTCGGCATGGGCAAGGTCAATGGCAAATTCGTCATCCTGCTCAACATCGACAACGTACTTTCCATCGAGGAAATTGCCATGCTGACGGCAGCCGATGGTGGGGCGGCCGATGCGGCTACCCCACCGGGAGCGCACTGACCAGGCCGCTATCGCCATAGCCAAAGCAGCCTAGCACATGGATTACAGCAAACTCCCTTCACAGGAGATCGAACGCCTGGCCCGGACCATCCATCCAGGGGCCTGGGCGATCGAACCCGAACGGCCGCTGGCGACGCTGCTTGGCTCCTGCGTCGCCGTTTGCCTGTTCGATCCGCAAGCGCGGGTTGGGGGGCTGAATCATTTCATGCTGCCCAACATCCGGCGGGGCAGCAACGACGATGTCGATTCGCTGCTTTCCGGCGCCTATGCCATGGAAGCCCTGCTCAATGCGCTGCTCCAGCGTGGCGCCAAAAAGCTGCGCCTTCAGGCCAAGGCTTTCGGTGGCGGCACGATTATCAATACCTCAGGGCCGTCAATGAGCATCGGGTTGCGCAACGCAGAGTTCACCAAGGAATGGCTGGATCGCGAAGGCATTCCTCTGCTCGCTTCCGACTTTCTCGGCCCATGGTCGCGCAAGGTGCTGTTCCTGCCGATGACCGGCGATGCCTTCTGCCGGCGCATGGTGACCAATATGGCGACGGCAGAAACGATCGCTCGCGAAGAAAAGAGCTACGCCGACACGCTCGCCCAGAAACCGAAGTCCACCGAGAAGAAGATCGAGCTGTTCTAATGGCAGCAACCTACGCCATCACCGACCAGGAATTCGCACTCTTCCAGCGATTGATCTACAAGATCGCCGGGATCAGCCTCAGCGAGGCCAAGAAAGTCCTTTTGGTCGGCCGCCTGACCCGCCGCCTGAAGGTGTACGAACTCGACACCTTCTCGCAGTATTACCGCATGCTGGCCACCGGCGATCACCCGGAAGAGCTGCAGACGATGGTCGACCTGCTGACCACCAACGAAACCTATTTCTTCCGTGAGCCCAAGCACTTCGCCTTCCTGCGCGACGAAATCATCCGCAAGCGGAGCAGCCCATCGAGCTTCCGTGTGTGGAGCGCCGCCAGTTCAAGTGGCGAGGAGGTCTATACACTGGCCATGGTGCTCGCCGACCACTTGCCCAACACGCCCTGGGAAATTGTCGGTTCGGACATCAGCACGCAGGTGCTGGCCAAGGCGGCGACCGGGCATTATTCTCTGGCCCGCACCGAGGGCATCCCGCCCGGCTACATGACAAAGTATTGCCTGAAAGGCGTCCGCTCACAGGCTGGTACGTTCCTGATCGCACCGGAACTCCGCAAGAAGACCAAGTTCTACCAGATCAACCTGATGAATCCGATCGATGCCGATATCGGCGAATTCGAGGTGATCTTTCTACGCAACGTGATGATCTACTTCGACCCGCCGACCAAGGCCAAGGTGGTGCACAATCTGCTGCCCCGCTTGAAATCGGGTGGTCACCTGATCATCGGACACTCTGAAACACTCAATGGCATTACCGACCGGGTCGATGCAGTGATGCCGACCATCTACCGCAAGCCATGAGCGCAGCGCCGAGCGAGTTGCACGAAGTCTTTCTCAATCCCGGGGAGTTTCACTTCGGCGAGAGCAATACGCGGATCTCGACCCTGCTCGGCTCCTGCGTCTCGATTACCCTGTGGCATCCCCGGAAACGCATCGGCGGCATGTGCCATTACATGCTGACCGAGCGCAAACGGCCACCCAATGCCGCACTGGATGGTCGTTTCGGCAGCGAAGCCTTCGAATTGTTCCTGCAGCACGTGGCGGCAGCGGGAACCAGACCCGGCGAGTACCAGGCCAAATTGTTCGGGGGCGCCAACATGCTGACCGGCCCTACCGGCAAGCAGATGGATATCGGTCCGCGCAACGTGGCGCTTGGCCGGCAACTGCTCGCCGCCAACCATATCGCGCTGATGGTCGAACACGTTGGCGGCAGCGGCCGGCGAAAACTGCATTTCGACGTATGGAGCGGCGACGTCTGGCTCGCCTTCCCACAAGGCGCCGACGCCGAGATCAGGAATGCGCATGGCTGACAAGATCAAGGTGATGATTGTCGACGACTCGGCATTGGTTCGCCAGGTCGTCGCGCAAGCACTGGCCAGCGACCCGGGAATCGAAGTCACGGATGTCGCTTCAGACCCGATCTTTGCCCTGCAGAAGATGAAGGTGCGCTGGCCGGATGTGCTGGTCATCGATATCGAAATGCCGCGCATGGACGGCATCACCTTTCTGAAGAAGATCATGGCCGAGCATCCAACCCCGACGGTGATCTGCTCGTCGCTGGCCGAAAAGGGGGCCCAGGCCACCTTTGAAGCACTGGCTGCAGGCGCCGTGTCGATCATCACCAAGCCCAAGATCGGCCTGAAGAGTTTCCTTGAAGATGCCTCGAACGATATCGTGCAAGCCGTGCGCAGTGCAGCCCGGGCCAACCTGCGCGCCCTGAGCGCCAGTGCCAACCCGGCGATCAATCGCCCCAAGCTGTCGGCCGATGCGATGCTCAGCACCGGTAGCCACCGGGCACTTGAACGGACCACCGACCAGCTTGTCGCCATCGGCACCTCGACCGGAGGCACGCAGGCCCTGGAGGCGGTGCTCACCCGCTTGCCGGCAACCGCGCCAGGCATTGTCATTGTTCAGCACATGCCGGAAAAATTCACCGCAATGTTTGCCGAACGCCTGGATGGTCTTTGCCAGATCGAGGTTCGCGAAGCCCGCAACGGCGACCGCGTGTTGCCCGGCCTGGCCCTGATTGCTCCGGGCGGGCGGCACATGATGCTGAAACGCAACGGCGCCCAGTACGTCGTCGATGTTGCCGACGGACCGCTGATCAATCGCCACAAACCGTCGGTCGATGTGTTGTTCCGCTCGGTTGCCAAGTTTGCCGGCGCCAACGCGCTTGGCATTATCATGACCGGCATGGGCGACGACGGGGCGCGCGGCATGAAGGAGATGCACGATGCCGGTGCCAAAACCATCGCCCAGGACGAAAGTAGCTGTGTCGTGTTCGGCATGCCCAAGGAAGCCATCAAACTGGGCGGCGTAGATCAGACCATGCCGCTCCAACAGATTCCCGGCGCTATCGTCGGTTACGGTAAATCCTGCTGAGAAAGGTCGAAAAATGGACGTTAAGGCTGTTTTCGAGAAGATTGCTGGTGATGCAAGTCGCGGTGAGATGGTGTTTCCGACCCATGCCGAAATCGACTTGCTGGTTCGACGCAAGCTCGACGACCCGGATTGCTCGACCGAACAATTGGGCAAGCTGATCGCGGCTGAACCCATCCTTTCGGCCAAGGTGGTCGCCATGGCCAATTCGGTCGCCTACAACCCGTCCGTGCGGGGCATCAGTGATGTTCGCAGCGCTATTTCCCGGCTCGGCTTCAATACCTTGCGTACGCTGGTAACGGCTCTCCTGGTTCGTCAGATGCAGGGCATGTCGAAATTACCGGAGCATCAGGCGCTGGCGCGGCGGCTTTGGGAGCACACTGCGCAAGTCGCTTCCCTGGCTCGGGTCATCGCCCGACGCGTCACCCGGCAAGACCCGGAAGCCGCATTCTTTGCCGGGATCGTGCATGAAGTAGGTGGCTTCTACCTGATCTCGCGTGCGGCCGAGTTTCCGGAACTGTTTCAGAATAATCTGGAAGCATGGTCGGACGAAGGGGAAGCGCTCGTGGGCAGGGCCGTGTTAAATACCCTGGGGGTTCCGGCGGCTATTCGCGACGCGCTGGAAACGCTCTGGGATGGCTATCTTGCGATGCCGGCCGAGTCGCTGGGCGATACCTTGCTTTTGGCCGATCAGCTCGCATCGATCGAATCGCCGCTCCTCGAACTTTCAGGAATGGGCTGCAAGGGCATGGCGGCCGATATCAATCTGCAGGTGGACGGCGATACATTGAGCGCCATTCTGCTTGATTCGGCGGAAGAGGTTGAATCACTGACGTCGCTGCTGAATAGCTAGGATTCGATTCGCTATACCGACGGCGCCGGGACGGCCCTCATGGAACAGCCGGTTCGTACCTCAAAATGCCTTCTTGAGGTACGAACCGGCTTCGGGCGAGAAAGTTATTTGACGCGATAACGTGACCTAGCGAGATTACTTGACGTTGAACTGCTCGCGCAGGCACGCCTTGTGTTCCGGGCCGAGCTTGTCCTTGCAGGCTTCGCGGGCTTTCTGGTGCAGGTCGCAGCGGGCCTGATTGGGGGCCTTGCTGCAGTCGACCGGTGGCATCTTCTGTTGCACGCACTGGCGGAAGGCGGGGCCGGCCTGGCCCTGGCATTCCTTGTAGGCCATCTTGCGTGACTCGCATTGCTGCGGGTTGCCTGACTTGGCGCAGTCGAAGTTCTGCATCTGCTCGTGCATGCATTGCCGGCGCTGCGGTCCGGCGCTGTCCTTGCAGGCTTCGACGGCTTTGGCGCGAGCCTCGCGGTGCGCCGTGCAGGCGGTGGGGTTCGGTGCCTGGCTGCAGTCGCGTGGGGCGCGGGCGCGCGGCCCTCCGCCCTGTGCCATGCCTGGCCCCATTCCGGCGCCCATTCCTGGACCCATGCCTGTCATTCCACCCCCCATGGCACCCGTTCCAGGTCCGGGTTGGGCACTGGCCGGCAGGCAGATCAGGGAAGTCATCAAGGCAGTGGCGATCATCATCAGACGGGTTTTCATTTTCTGCTCCTTGTGAGTGGTTACGGTTTCATTCTAGGTGCCTGGCGGCGAATGTTCCCGGCAAGTTGTAAAGGAGTGCAAACAGGGGGACGGCTGCTTACAAATCGTTACGTACTGCATGCTATATTGCCGCGCATGAATGACAAGAATGTAGGCGAACATCGCCTGGCACTGACCGAAGTGCTCGATTGGATGGTGGAGGATGGGCTGGTTAGCCGTGAGGCTGCCGACTCGCTGAAGGCCGAGCGCCGTTTGCATGGGGGAAAGATTCATCCCCTGATCGTCATCGCCGATCAAAAATGGCGCACAACCAAGCCGCCTATCCGCTTGCTCAGTCTGGAAGTGCTCACCGAGTGGCTGGCCGCCCGCTGCGGGTTCGACTACCTGCATATCGATCCATTGAAAATCGACTTCACCGGTGTTGCCGAGGTGATGTCCAGCGCCTACGCCGCTCGCTTCGGTATCCTGCCGGTGCAGGTGACGACGCGGGAAATCGTCATCGCGACGGCTGAACCCTTCGTTCGCGAATGGGTTGAGGAGTTGCAGCAGATTCTGCGCAAGCAGATTCGCCGGGTGATGGCCAATCCGGATGACATCAGCCGCTACCTGGTCGAATTCTTCAATCTGGCCAAGTCGGTCAAGAAGGCGGCAGCCAAGGGCGAGGTCACTTCCGGCCTGTCGAGCTTCGAGCAACTGGTCGAACTGGGCAAGGGCAACAAGCAGTTCGACGCCAACGACCAGCACATCGTCCACATTGTCGATTGGCTATGGCAATACGCCTTCGACCAGCGGGCTTCCGACATCCACATCGAGCCGCGCCGCGACCTCGGTATCGTTCGTTTCCGTATCGACGGCGTGCTGCATCAGGTCTACCAGATTCCGATGACGGTCATGAACGCCATGACCAGCCGCATCAAGCTGCTGGGCCGGATGGATGTGATCGAGAAGCGTCGGCCGCAGGATGGCCGGATCAAGACGCGCACGCCGGCCGGGCAGGAGGTCGAGCTGCGTTTATCAACGTTGCCGACCGCCTTCGGTGAAAAGCTGGTCATGCGGATTTTTGACCCGGAAGTGCTGGTTCGCGATTTCCGCTCACTCGGTTTTTCTGACGAGGATCAGGCGCGCTGGAAGCAGATGACCGCCTTGCCAAACGGCATCATTCTGGTGACCGGTCCGACCGGCTCGGGCAAGACGACGACGCTGTACACGACGCTGAAGCAGCTGGCGACACCGGAGGTTAACGTCTGCACCATTGAAGACCCGATTGAAATGGTCGAGGCTGCCTTCAACCAGATGCAGGTTCAGCAGAGCATCGATCTTGGTTTTTCCGACGGCGTTCGCGCCCTGATGCGCCAGGACCCGGACATCGTGATGATCGGTGAAATCCGCGATCTGGAAACCGCCGAAATGGCCATCCAGGCAGCCTTGACCGGTCACCTTGTGTTGTCGACGCTGCATACCAACGATGCGCCGTCGGCGATTACTCGCCTGCTCGATCTCGGTGTGCCGGCCTATCTGATCAACTCGACCCTGCTCGGTGTCATGGCCCAGCGCCTGGTCCGGACACTGTGTCCGCATTGCAAAAAGCCGACGCCGACCACCGAGGATCAACGCGCTGCCTGGCGTTCGCTGGTGGCTCCCTGGAAATCGGCAGAGCCGGCGCAGATCTGGCAGCCGGTCGGCTGCCTGGAGTGTCGAATGACCGGCTATACCGGTCGGGTGGGCGTTTACGAAATTCTGGTTAACTCGCCTGAGATTCGCCGGCTGATCAAGCCACTGACTGAAATTCCCAAGTTACGCGAGCAGGCTTTCCGCGAGGGCATGCGACCACTACGCATTTCCGGTGCCCTGAAGGTGGCTCAGGGAGTGACCTCGCTGGAAGAAGTCATCAAAGTCGCCCCTCCGTCTGATGATAGTTAAAATTAACTAGCTAATTTGCACTGGTCAGCCGGAAACATTGTGTAGATAATTGCCCCTCTTTGATTGGGGGTATTATGGCCGTTGAGCTTTTCAATGATGGCAATCACATCGTCCACGCGTTCTACGATCTGGTGGACGATACGGCGAGCGGTGCCGTTCAGTGCAACCAGTTCCTGGTCGTCGATCACGGCCATGGCGCCCTGATCGATCCCGGTGGCAACATGACCTACACCGGCTTGTTGATGGACATGCAGAAGCATTTTTCGTCCAAGGATCTGGACTACATTCTGGCCTCGCACCCGGACCCGGACATCATTGCCTCGGTCAATAAATGGTTCATCGCCTCGCATTGCAAGGTGATGATTTCCAGCCTGTGGACCCGTTTCGTACCGCATTTCACCACCGGCAAGGACATTTCCGACCGCATCCTCGGCATTCCCGATCAGGGCGCCGTCATTCGCCTTGGCCAATGCAAGATACTGGCTCTGCCGGCCCACTTCATGCATGCCGAAGGCAACTTCCAGTTTTACGATCCGATTTCGAAAATCCTGTTTTCCGGCGATCTGGGCACCTCAATGGTCAGCCACGAGCAAGCCGCGCTACCGGTCACGGATTTTGCCAGTCATGTGAAATACATGGAGCCCTTCCATCGTCGCTACATTGTGTCCCGCAAGGTCTGCCGATTCTGGGCCAACATGGTTCGCCAACTCGAGATCGAGCAAATCGTGCCGCAGCACGGTGCGCGTTTTGTCGGCAAGCAGGCGATCAACGATTTCATCAACTGGGTCGAAGGCATCGAATGCGGCATCGATCTGATGACGCAGAACAGCTACCAGATTCCCCGTTAAGAACGCCCGGTCGGGTTCAGATCAGGCTGGACTTGCGGCGCACCGCGTCGACGTAGGCCATGGCGTCCATCGGCTTGCCTTCGCGCTGGGCGCGCCAGATCGTTTCGCCCAGGCATTCGAGCAGCACGTGTTCGGCATCGTGCGGGTCCATCCGGGCCCGTAACTGTTCGTAGGCCATGCGAATGCCCGGCGGCTGGTCGATGCTGACCTGCTCATGAATGGCCAGGTGCAGCGACAGGTGCAGGAAGGGGTTCATCTCTCCGCCTTCCGGTACCCATTCCTTTTCCACGGCCGCATTGGCATCGTTCAGCATCGCCTGGTACTCCGGATGGCGGGCGGCGATGTCGGCGGCCGTGACCTCGGCGCCGACCAGTGGCAGGCGTTCGATGTGCTTCTTCCAGGCATCGCAGAAAAAGCGGCGAACCTGATCGCGGGAGGGATTAAACATAGATGCTTTCAAATAACAGGGTGAGTACGGTGTTGTGGAACAGGCGGTTTTGGCCGCCTTGCGGAATGATCTGCCCGGTACCATAAGCGCCGAGCAAGGGAGTGTTGGGAAAAGTCTCCCGAAAGGCCAGCAGATCGTGGTCATCGTCGCCGTAAAACAGTGGTCCGCGACCGATGCAGGAGAACATCAGTCCGAAATCCGGCGGTTTATCGGCGTCAGCCACGGCCTTCAGCGTCCGGCGCATCTCATGCTCGGCGGCCAGTGGTTGGCGGACCGCCCAGGTAATTGTCTCGCCGTCATTCAAGGTATCAGCCAAGGTCAGCGAGCCGTCTCCATTGACTGACAGGATGGCAATGCCCGGTTCGTCCAGGTGGCGCAGGATGGCGATCTGGTGCAGCGGCGGGCGCTCGCGCAATTCCGGCGGCAGGGCGCGATAAAGGCTGTCAACCGCCCGATGGCCTCCGACGCGTCCCAATTCATAGCCATGGCAATGCTCGACAGGCAACGGCTCGCTCAACAGACGCAGGCCGCTGGAACGGGCCATCCGAACATTCAGGCCGGGCAGATGGCACTCGGCACAACCGTTGCTCGCGGCTCGGCCATTCGTCCAGGTGACGGCATCGGCATCGAGCATCCCGGCCCGAGGTGTATCTTCCTGCCAGTCGAAAGGGAGGCAGCCATGGCCGCTGAAGGAAAGGGTTGGTGATTCGGTCGCCGTACGCTTGTCTGGTGAGGTATAGACGAGCGCTGCTGCCGCCGGCTGGTCCAGTTGCCAGCCGTGCTCGGTAAACAGACCGCCCGTCGTGCAGCCGCTGACCGAGAGGGTGCCGGCAGCGCGTGCCGCGGCAAGAATTGAGGGTTGCGGACTGCGGATGAAATCGCGGGTCAGCAAGAGAATGACCGTATCTGCCCGTTGCAGTCCGGCTGCCTCCAAGGCGGTCTGAACGGCATCGCGGGCCAGCTCGGGTACAGGCCGGTGCCCGGTGACCAGGCCGCTGGCCACTTTCATACCGTCTTGCCGCGAAAGCTGCAGAGATCAAGGACCACGCAGCGGCTGCATTCCGGTTTGCGGGCCTTGCAAATGTAGCGCCCATGCAGGATCAGCCAGTGGTGGGCATCCTTTTTGAATTCGTCCGGCGTGACACGCAGCAGCTTCTGCTCGACCTCCTGCACGGTCTTCCCCGGCGCCAGGCCGGTGCGGTTGCCGAGACGGAAGATATGGGTATCGACGGCGATGGTTGGGTGGCCGAAAGCCGTGTTGAGGACGACATTGGCGGTTTTCCGACCGACGCCGGGCAGGGCTTCGAGAGCCTCACGATCATCGGGTACCTCTCCACCATGTTGCTCGACGAGCATGCGGCAGGTCGCCATGACATTTTTTGCCTTGGTCCGGAACAGGCCAATGGTCTTGATGTATTCCGTCAGTCCTTCTTCACCCAGGGCCAGCATGGCTTCCGGTGTCGGCGCCACCGGAAACAGCCGCAGCGTCGCCTTGTTGACGCCGACATCGGTGGCCTGGGCCGACAGAATGACGGCAATCAGCAACTGAAAAGGCGTGGCGTAATGCAGTTCTGTCGTCGGTGCAGGGTTGGCATCACGCAGGCGGCTGTAGAACTGTTCGATGTTGGCTTTTTTCACGGAGTAGATAGAAAGATGGGTTGTCAGATGCCGTTGAATACGCGATATTGCAGAAAACAAAATTCTACCTGACAGAGAAGGCGGGGACCTTATGACGCAGACAACAGAAGGCAATTGCATTGCCCTGACACACCTGGTCGAAGGTAATCCTGTGGCGACGATCGTTATCGACGCCCAGCATCGAGTGACCCACTGGAATCGGGCCTGTGCCGTGCTGACCGGGGTGTCGGCAGAGGACATGATTGGCCGTTCCGAACAGTGGCGCGCATTTTACGATTCGGCTCGTCCGATTCTTGCCGATTTCGTGGTGGATGGCGTCAACGATGTCGAGGTCGATCAATATTATGATGGCAAATCGCGGCGTTCGGCCCTGATTCCGGATGCTTTCGAGGCCGAGGATTTTTTCCCGGCTTTCGGGCATGGGGGACGCTGGCTGTTTTTTACGGCAGCCGCGATCCGTAATGCCGATGGTGAGGTCATCGGGGCAATCGAAACCCTGCAGGATGTGACTGAGCGACGCCTCGCCGAAGCTGCGCTGCGCGAAAATGAGGCGTATCTGGCGCAAATCGTCGATGGTTCTTCGGTGGCAATGCTGGTCATTGATGCGCAGCATCGGGTGACTCACTGGAACAGGGCATGCGAGATGTTGACCGGTACCTTGGCCAAGGATGTCATCGGTACTGGCAACCAGTGGCAAAGCTTTTACGCCTCAAAGCGTCCGATCATGGCTGATCTGATCATCGACGACGCCAGGGAAAATGCCGTCGATCGCTTGTATCACGGGCGCTTTCGGCCATCGCCGCTGATTCTTGGCGGTTACGAAGCCGAAGATTTTTTTCCGCATTTCGGAGAGAGCGGCCGCTGGTTGTTCTTTACGGCAGCACCCCTGCGCAATGGCGCCGGCCAGGTGATCGGCGCCATCGAAACCCTGCAGGATGTGACCGAGCGCCGGCGGGCCGAAGAGGCCTTGCGTGAAAGTGAAGAGCGCTATCGTTCCCTGAGCCAGACCGACTCGCTGACCGGCTTGTTCAACTCACGCCATCTGCACGAGCAGCTCCCCAACGAATTGGAGCGGGCTGGGCGCTATGGGCGACCCCTGTCGCTGCTGGTGCTCGACTGCGATAACTTCAAGTGCGTCAATGACCGCTACGGCCATCTGGGGGGGGACAAGGTATTGCAGAGTTTGGCTACGGCCATCGGGCATTGCCTGCGCCGGTCGGATTTTGCATTTCGCTATGGCGGTGAGGAGTTTGTCGTTTTGTTGCCGGAAACCGCTATCCAGGCGGCTTTGGCGATTGCCGAGCGTCTGCGTAGCCAGTTTGCCAGCATTGAAACGCCCGCTCCCTCTGGCGATGCCATTTGCTGTACGGTCAGTATCGGGGTGGCTGAATGCGTGCCCGGCGAGAGCGAGGCATCGCTGGTTCGGCGAGCTGACGAAGCATGCTATATGGCCAAGGCGCGCGGCAAGAACTGCGTTGTCATGGCTGGCTTAAGCGGCTGATCGGGTACCTGTCTTCAGGTGTTTCAGCGAGATTTTTTGAGCATCAGTGGCCGTGCCTGCATCCAGCGTGCGTGCCCGTAACTGGCCGCAGCCGCCATCGACATCCTGTCCGGCCGAGTTGCGTACGGTGGTCCTGATCCCTTTGGCATGCAGGTATTTGGTCAGCGTGGTGATGTGCTCGAGTGACGGGCGGCGATAATCCAGCGTAGCCGTCGCGTTGTAAGGGATCAGATTCATGATCGCATACTTCCCCGTGAGCAGCCGGACGATGCCGTCCATTTCTTCGATGCTGTCGTTGATGCCATCGATCAGCGTCCATTGGTACTGGATCGGATAGCCGGTCGTTCGCGCGTAATGCTCAGCCAGTTCAACCAGTTCGGTCGGGTCGATGTGGGGAGCCTTGGGCAGCAGTTCGGCCCGCAATTCGGCTCGGGTTGAGTGCAGCGAAAGGGCAAGTGCCGGGACGACGCGTTGTTGCGGCAATCGGTCAAAAACCCGGCGGTCACCCACCGTTGAAAAAACCAGATTCTTGTGACCGATTCCGCCGTAGGTGCCCAGCGTATCGATCGCCTCAAGCACGTTGTCCATGTTGTGCGAGGGCTCGCCCATGCCCATGAACACAACGCGCGTCACTTTGCGTCGGCCTCGACCGAGGACCACCTGCGCTACCATTTCAGCGCTGCTGACCTGACGGAGCAGGCCGTCACGGCCGGTCATGCAGAACGTACAGCCAACGGCGCAGCCGATCTGGGTTGAAATACACAGGCCATCACGCGGCAGCAGCACGCTTTCGACGGTTTGACCATCCGCCAGTTCAACCAGCAGGCGTGATGAACCATCTTCACCCGGATGTTCCGAGCGGACGCGAGCCAGTGCCGAGAGTTCTTCTTGCAGGGCGGGGAGCGCCGTGCGCAGGGCCTGCGGCAGAAAATTCTCGGGCTGGTGGCGGCGAGCCCCGGATTCAAGCGGCTTGGCCTGAGTCCAGGCGCGCAGTACCCGGTCGATGTGGCAATCCTTGGCGCCGGTGGCTCGCATGGATTGGCGGATGGTTTCGAGTCGCATGCGGGCGTTTTCCTCAGGCCCGCAATGGGCTGCGCTGGGTGATTAGTGGCAGCCGCCGGCAGCAACGGGGGCGGGGGGAGGCAACTGGGCTCGCTGGGCGGCGCGGGCTTCAACCCAATTCTTCCAGGCAACCAGGCAACCCAGGCAGATAAAGGCGCCGGGGGGAAGAATGGCGACCAGGAAACCCGGGTAGTCGGCCGGCAGGATCTGCAGTGCCGAGGTGCCGGGAATGACCAGCTCGATACCACCGAGCACGGTGCCAGCTCCGATGAACTCGCGGATACCGCCGAGCAGGCCCAGGGTCCAGATCATGCCAACGCCCATCATCGCGCCGTCAAGGGCCGAGCCGAGCGGGCTGTTTTTGGCGGCAAAGGCTTCGATGCGACCCAGCACCAGGCAATTGGTGATGATCAGCGGAATGAAGATGCCGAGGATCAAGTACAGGTCGTGCATGTAGGCGTTCATGCCGAGGTCGATGACGGTGACGACGGCTGCAGCGACAAGGATGAACACCGGGATGCGAATTTCGTAGGGAATGAAATTGCGCAGGCAGGCGACGAAGAAATTGGAGAAGGCCATGACCAGCAGCGTGGCGAAGGACAGCATGACGCCATTGACCAGCGTGGTCGTAATGGCCAGCAGCGGACACATGCCGAGAATCTGGACCAGGCTGCTGTTCTGCTTCCAGACTCCGTTGAGGGAAATCTGCTTGATTTCGCTGAGCGTGATCAACATGGCTCTACTCCTTGGCGCTCTTCGGCGCGAACAGGCGTTCGCGGTTTTCGGTGGCGAACTTTACGGCTTTGTACACGGCCTTGGTCACGGCGCGCGGCGTGACGGTGGCACCGGCGATGGAGTCGAAGTGTCCCCCATCCTTCTTGACCTTCCATTCGTTGGCGGTCGGCATCTTTTCGATGGACAGGCCGTTGAACTGGGTAATCCATGGCCGGGTCTTGTTCTTGTCCTTCTTGGGTTCGATATAGTCACCCAGTCCCGGGGTTTCCTTGTGCAGCGTGACACGAACACCAGCGACTTCACCATTGGCGCGAATGGCCAGCAGCATGCGAATCTTGCCGGCATAACCATCCGGGGCGACGGCTTCCAGCACCAACGTGGAAGGCTCGCCCTTGAGACGTGCCCGATAGATGGTGGATTCGTCCTCCTGACCCAGCTCCGGGGTGGCCGGCAGGGTCAGGGTATCAGCCAGTAATTCGTTGTCGTACAGATCGTTCGGCAAGACCTCGTTGATCGTCCGCATCTTTTCTTCAGCGGCCGAGGCATCGATCGCTGGCTTGGTCATGTTGTAGACAATCGCCAAGGCGGCAGTAAAAGCGGCGACGAACAGTACCAGAATGACCGACGTGCGCGTGGCCATGCCAGTGGCAGTGGGTTCCTTGAACGTCACCATGTCACTGGTCCTTCATGCCGAATACGGGAGGCTGGGTGTACATGTCGATCAACGGTACGCAGATATTGAAAAGCAGTACGGCGAATGCAACGCCATCGGGATAGCCGCCGAAGACACGGATCAGGTAGGCGAGCAGGCCGATACCGGCGGCGAAGAGTAGCTTGCCGCGCGGCGTTGTCGCGCCGGTAACCGGGTCGGTGACGATGAAGAAGGCACCGAGCATGCTGCCGCCACTGAGCAGGTGGAACAGTGGGCTGGCATAAGTGGCCGGTTGCCAGAGCCAGAGAGCGCCTGAGATGACGACCATGCCAGCGATGAAGGCGGTTGGCATGTGCCAGGTAATGACGCGCTGCTGAATCAGCCACACGCCGCCGAGCAGGTAGGCGAGGGCAACCCATTCCCAGCCACGACCGGCAACCAGACCAAAAACCTCCGGGTTGGCCAGGATGCTGGAAACAGATGTGGAATGCGAGTCTCCGGCCAGCATCAGCGCCGTCTTCATGGCGTCCAGTGGTGTTGCCGAGGTGAGGCCGTCAAGCCGGGGGGCAAGACCAAAAATGACTTGCAGTTGGCTGGAAAAATGGCCTTCGGTACCGGGCCATTGCGACATCAGCGCCGGGAAGGAAACAATGGATACGGCAAAGGCAATCATTGCCGGGTTGAACGGGTTTTGCCCGAGGCCGCCGTAAAGTTGTTTGGCGATAACGATGGCGAACAGGGTCGCTGTCACCGTCAACCACCAGGGAACCAGCGGTGGGAAGGTCAGCGTAATCAGCCAGGCAGTCACTACCGCCGAGAGATCGGGCAGAAAGAGGCCGAGCGGACGGCGACGCACTTTGAGCATGAGCGCTTCGCCAACAAGCGCCGTGATCGTAGTCAAGGCGAGATGAATCAGGATAGCCGGGCCGAATAGCCAGACGTAAGCCGCAATGCCCGGCAGCAGGGCCAGCAGGACCTTGAGCATGACCCGCTGGACAGAAGCTTCCTTGAGCAGGTAGGGGGAGGTGTTGAATTCCATGATTTAGCTGTTCTTCTCGCCGTCCGGGGCTGCATTGGCCATAACGGCCTGGTTCTGGCGCGCATCGATTTCGGCAATGTCCTGCTCGACAGCAGGGGGCAAGTGATCGACATTTTTCGGTTGGGCTGCGGCGCGCTGGGCTTTAGCCCGTTCCATGGCGGCTTCGATGGTTGCCCTTTTTGCAGCATCCGCGGCGCTAGAGGCGTCAGGAGCCGGCTCAGCGACGGTCGTTTCAGGCGCATTGGCTGCGGCAAGGGCTTCAGCCGCCTTTTTGGCGGCCTGGGCAGCGGCTGCCTTGGCCAGCTTTTCGGCTTTCTCGGCTTTTTCCCGCTCTTCGCGCAGTTGCTTGAATTCGAAACGGTTCTTGGCACCTTCGGCCGCCTGGCTTTCCCGTTCGCGGGCCCAGATTTCACTCTTGGCAAAACGGAAATACTGGACGAGCGGGATGCGTGAGGGGCAGACGAACGAGCAGCAACCGCATTCGATGCAGTCGAAGATGGCGTATTCCTGGGTCTTGCCGAAATTCTTGGCGCGGGAGAACCAGTACATTTCGAAAGGCTGCAGTTCGTGCGGGCAGGCCCGGGCGCATTCGCCGCAGCGGATGCACGGCATCTCGGGCGGTTTGGGCGGGAACAGCGTTGGCGAATGGGCGATCAGGCAATTGGTTGCCTTGACCACCGGCGCCTTGGTGTCAGGCACCAGGAAGCCCATCATCGGGCCACCCATGATGATGCCATCGGTATCCGGTTTGGGCTGGCCGATACGGAGCAGTTCGTCCATCGGCGTACCGATCAGCACTTCCCAGTTGCGCGGTTCGCCGACATTGCCGGTGATCGTGACCAGCCGGGAGATGACCGGTTCGCCATGGGCCAGGGCGCGCCAGGCCGTGTAGGCGGTGGCGACGTTGAAGCACTGGACGCCGAGATCAGTCGAACGCTTGGAGGCCGGCACTTCCTTGCCAGTCAGCACGCGGATCAGCTGCTTGGCGCCACCGGCCGGGTAACGGGTCGGGACGACGACGACTTCGAATTCCTTGAACGCTTCGCCCAGCGCCTTGATGGCCGCCGTCATGGCGGCTGCGGCTTCCGGCTTGTTGTCCTCGATGCCGATCAGCACCTTCTTCGGCCGCAGCAGGTCGCGGAAAACGCCGGCGCCACGCACGACTTCCTCGGCGCGTTCGCGCATCAGCAGGTCGTCGCAGGTGATATAGGGCTCACATTCGGCCCCGTTGATGACCATTTCCTCCATGGGAACGGTTTTCGAGGCAGTCAGCTTGCCGTGGGTCGGGAAAACGGCACCGCCCAGACCGACAATGCCGGCCTCGCGCAGCAGTTCGCGCACGGCTTCGGGTTCCAGTGAGGCGTAATCGACCGGCTGGCGGTCGATCCAGCGATCCTCGCCATCCGGTTCAATAACCACGGTCGCCGCCGTCAGGCCGGACGGATGGGCGGCCGGATAGAGGCCGACCTCGATCACCGTGCCGGAAGTCGGGGCATGGACAGCCGCGGAAATCCAGCCATCGGCTTCACCGATTTTCTGGCCCTTGAGTACCTTGTCACCCACCTCGACGATGGGACGCGGCGTGCCACCAATGCTCTGATGCAGAGGAACGGCCAGGCGGGAGGGCAGCGGTGCCGTGGCAATCGGCAAGGTGACGGACTGAACCTTGTTGGTGGCTGGTTTGACGCCACCCTTGAACTTGAATAATTGCAGCATCAGGCAGCTTTCCTGATCTCGGTAACCGGGTATTTCCATTTCCAGTTATCCACGGTTTCCGGGATGGTGGCCATGGCAATGCATTCGACCGGGCAGGGCGGCAGGCAGAGTTCACAGCCGGTACATTGCTGGGCGATGATGATGTGCAGCTGCTTGGCCGCGCCGACGATGGCATCGACGGGGCAGGCCTGGATGCACAGCGTGCAGCCGATGCAGGTGTTTTCGTCGATGACCGCCACTTGTTTTGGTTTTTCTTCGGCGTTCAGCGCCTTGACTTCACGCCCGAGCAGATCAGCCAGCTTGCGGACACCTTCTTCGCCACCGGGAGGGCAAAGATTGATGTCGGCCTCGCCCTTGGCGATGGCTTCGGCGTAGGGATGGCAGCCGGGGAATCCGCATTGACCGCACTGGGTCTGAGGCAGCAGGCCTTCGATTTTTTCGACCAGCGGATTGCCATGGACCTTGAATTTGATCGAGGCAAAGCCAAGGGCGGCACCGAGAATGATGGCCCCGAGGGCCATGATGGCTAGGGCGCTGATCATTGGTATTTATCCAGTCCGGCGAAGCCCATGAAGGCCAGCGACATCAAGCCGCCGGTGACGAGGGCGATGGCGGTGCCCTTGAAATAGGTCGGGACGTCGGCGCCCTCGATACGTTCGCGCAGGCCGGCAAAAAGGATCAGGGCGAGCGAGAAGCCGACGGAGCTGCCGGCACCGAAGAGCAGTGATTCGACGAAATCGTACTTGGCGCCGAGCGCCAGCAAGGGCACACCGAGTACGGCGCAGTTGGTGGTGATCAGTGGCAGGTAGATGCCGAGCGTCTGATGCAGCATCGGACTGGTCTTCTGGATGACCAGTTCGGTCAGCTGGACAAAGGCGGCGATGGTGACGATGAAGGCGATGATGCGCAGATACATCAGGTCAAACGGCATCAGCAGGTAGTGGTCGATGATCCAGCTGGCCCCCGTGCCCACGGTGAGCACGAACGTCGTGGCGGCACCCATGCCGTAGGCTGTTTCCAGCTTTTTGGACACGCCCATGAAGGGGCAAAGGCCGAGAATTCTGACCAACACCACATTGTTGACCAGCACCGTGCCGATGAGGATGAATATATAGTGGCTCATAGTTTTAACCAGCTTGAGGTGCGAATTATCGGGCTTTGTTGCAGTGCAAACAACCGCGTGGATCGAATGGGCTTATACGGATTTCCGCATGACGTGGGCCAGTGTTTCTGCTACCTCGCTGACCAGATCCGGGCCACGGTAGATGAAACCGCTGTAGAACTGCACCAGGCTTGCGCCGGCGCGGATTTTCTCGGCCGCATCCTCACCGCCCATGATGCCGCCGACACCGATGATCGGAAGTTCGCCGGCGAGGGCGATCGATAGTTTTTTCTGCACGGCTGTTGATTTCTCGAAGACCGGCTTGCCCGACAGGCCGCCTGTTTCTGTGGCATTCGGCATGCCTTCGACGCCTTCGCGCGACAGCGTGGTGTTGGTGGCGATCACCGCATCGAAGCGATGGCGGCGCAGCGCATCGGCGATGGCGGTGATCTGCTCGTCGTCGAGATCGGGAGCGATCTTCAGAGCCATCGGCACGTACTTGCCGTATTGCTCGGCCAGTTGCAGCTGTTTTGCTTTCAGTTGTGCCAGCAGGTCATCGAGCGCCTCATCCTTCTGCAATTCGCGCAGGTTCTTGGTGTTCGGCGACGAGATATTGACCGTCACGTAGCTGGCGTCGTTGTAGACCTTGTCGAGGCAGATCAGGTAATCGTCGGCGGCCTTCTCGATCGGCGTCGTCGCGTTCTTGCCGATGTTGATGCCGAGGATGCCGCCCTTTTTCGGGAATTCGGCGGCGCGGACGTTTTCCAGCAATTTGTCGACGCCGGCGTTGTTGAAGCCCATCCGGTTGATGATGCCTTGCGCTTCCGGGATGCGGAACAGGCGCGGCTTCGGGTTGCCATCCTGCGGGCGCGGCGTGATCGTGCCGATTTCGATGAAGCCGAAGCCGAGCTTGGCCAGGCCATCGATGTGATCGCCGTTCTTGTCCAGACCGGCGGCCAGGCCGACCGGATTGGGGAATTTGAGGCCCATGACTTCGACCGGGCAGGCGGCGACTGGCTTGGCGACGGCGCAGGCCAGGCCGGCGGCGTTCATCAGATCGATGCCCTTCATGCCGATACCGTGGGCGGTTTCAGCGTCGAGGGAGAAGAAGAATTTGCGGATCAGGGGATATAGCATGATGGGGCAACATTTTACCGCATTGCGTCAGCGCTTGCCCGGCATCCTTTGAGCGCCGGTGATGGTGTTGCTCCGGTGCCTTGATTTAAAGTCTGAAACAAACTGTAACGACTGATTTTGCACGGTGAGGCTAAACTTCCGCCCATGCGATTTTTACCTTGCTTTTTCCTGTTGAGCGCCAGCTGTCTGTCAGCATGGGCCGGCGGGCTCAATGATCCGTTCGCTACCGATGCCATGGTGCCGCTCAAGCCATCGCCAGCGTTGTCGGCTCGGGTCGGCGAGGCGGCGTGCGCAACGGCATTGCCGGCCGGTGCGCTGACGGCCGTCGATGCCGTCGATCTGGCCCTGTGCAATCACCCGCAGACGCGGGAAGTCTGGGCTGCTGCCCGGGCGCAGGCGGCACTGCTTGGCGTGGCGAAGGCGGGTTGGTTGCCGACGCTCACCGGGACTGCGGGTTCAACCCGTTTCGAATATGAAAACAGCGCCTATACCCGGAATACGGCGGCGCTGACCCTCTCCTGGCTGCTCTATGATTTCGGCCAGCGTTCAGCCAATGTCGAGAATGCACAGCAACTGTTGAACGCCGCTGCGGCCACTCAGGATGCGACCGTGCAGAGCTTGTTCCTGGCCGCATTGCAGGGCTATTACTCGGCGCAGGCGACGCAGGCGGCGGTGGTTTCTGCCCTTGAGGCCGAGCGTTCGGCGCGCGAGAGCTATCAGGCGGCCGATGCTCGCTATGGTGTTGGCGTGGCGACGCCGGCTGACCGTTTGCAGGCGCAGACGGCTTTTTCACAGGCCACGCTGAACCGTATTCGGGCCGAAGGGGATGCCCGCAATGCCTTGGGCACGCTGGCCAATGCGCTGGGTTTTGAGGCGCAGCTAAGGATCGTCCTGGCAGAATTGCCGGCGGCGCCAACCGGGGTGGTTTTTCAGAAGGAAGTTGATGCGCTGATTGCCGAGGCCCAGACGCGGCGACCGGACTTGCGGGCCGCCGAGGCCCAGCTCAAGGCTGCCGAGGCCAGTATCGATCTGGCCCGCGCCCAGGGGCGGCCGACCATTTCGCTGGGGGCAGGGCCAAGCTGGCAGGATTCGGCTGGCGTGATCACGCAGGGCGGCAGCGTCGGGCTGACCTTGAGCGTTCCGATCTTTTCCGGCTTCGATACCACCTATCGGGTGCGCTCGGCGTCGGCGCAGGCCGATGTCCGGACCGCCCAGCGCGACCGGATCCGGAACCAGATCGCGCTTGACGTCTGGAAGGCCTACCAAAGCCTGACGACCGCAACCCAAAGCCTGAAGACGACGGCTGACCTGGTGGCCAGTGCCGAGCAGTCGGCGCAGGTTGCGCTCGGCCGCTACAAGGCCGGTGTCGGCACGGTACTCGACTTGCTGTCGGCGCAAAGTGCGCTGGCCAGTGCACGTCTGCAGCGCATCCAGGCACAACTGGACTGGAATGTTTATCGCGCCACGCTGGCCCAGGCCATGGGCGCACTTGATTACACGCTGCTGCAACCGGCAGCGGAAGGAAGACCATGAAACATATCGGGAAGATTCTGATTGGGGGGGCCGTGGCGGTGGCCGTGGCTGGCGGCGGCATCTGGTATTCCCAGCAGCGCTCCGCCCAGAATCCTGAGCAGCGTTACAAGCTGACCAACATCGAGAAGGGGGATGTGACGCAGACGGTTTCTGCCAATGGAACCCTGAATCCGCTCGTTTTGGTGAATGTGGGTACGCAGGTTTCCGGGACGGTGAAGAAACTTTACGTCGATTTCAATGACAAGGTCAGCGCCGGGCAAAAGCTGGTCGAGCTCGATCAGTCGCTGTTGCAGACGATCGTGCGGCAAAGCCAGGCGAACGTCGTTAACTTGCAGTCCTCGCTTGATCTGGCCAAGGCAAACGAAGCCCGGATGAAATCCTTGCTGGCCAAGGAATATGTCTCCCGGCAGGATTACGATGTGGCGCTGCAAGGCTTGAAATCGGCCCAGGCTCAGCTGGTTCAGGCCAAAGCGGCAGCGGATAAGGATCAGGTTAACCTGGGTTATTCGGTCATTACCTCCCCGGTGTCCGGCGTGGTCGTGGCAAGGCTGGTCGATATTGGCCAGACGGTGGCCGCCAGCTTCCAGACCCCGGTGCTGATCCAGATCGCCCAGGATCTTTCCAAGATGGCGATTGATACCAGCTTCGCCGAGGCAGACATCGGTAATATCAAGGAGAAATTGCCGGTTCGTTTTACGGTTGATGCTTTCCCCAATCGAAATTTCCACGGCGAGGTGCAGCAAATCCGCCTGAACCCGACCAATCAGCAGAACGTGGTCACCTACAACGTTCGTATCCGGGTGGATAACCCCGATCTGACGCTGCTGCCGGGCATGACGGCCTACGTCAATATCGGCGTGCAGAAGCGCGAAGGCGCGCTGTTAGTGCCGAATGCCGCCCTGCGCTTCAAGCCGGCCGATGCGCCTGACAAGAAAGCGGGAAATGCTCAGAAACCGGCCTCGAACGGTGGCGTGCCAAGTGCTGGGGGCGGTTCCGATGCCTCCGCGGCGAAGGGACAGGGGCCTGGCAAGGGCAAGAAACGGGATGGTCAGAGCGGAACGGTTTACGTGCTGTCGGGTAATGAAATCAAGCCGGTCAGTATTCAGCTGGGTATTACCGACAATCGCAGCACCGAAGTGATCGGTGGCGATCTCAAGGAAGGCGACCGCGTGGTCACCGGTGAAAACACCAACGGTGTCAAGCCGCCGTCCAGCGTCGGCATGCGGATGTTCTGATGACGGACGCAGTCATCCGGGTCGTCGGCCTGGGCAAGTCATATGAAACAGCGGCCGGGCTGTTTCCGGCCCTGAAGGGTGTCGACCTCGCGATCCAGCCAGGCGAATACCTGGCCATCATGGGGCCGTCCGGCTCAGGCAAGTCGACATTCATGAACCTGCTCGGCTGTCTTGATACCCCGACCGTCGGCGACTATTTCCTGGCCGGTGAAAATGTCGCGCACATGGACAAGGATGCGCTGGCCATCTTGCGTAACCGGACGCTGGGTTTCGTCTTTCAGGGGTTCAACCTGTTGCCGCGCATGAGTCTGCAGGACAACGTTGCCCTGCCGCTGGTCTATGCCGGTTTCGATAAGGAAACACGGCGAGCCAAGGCGCGTGAACTGCTCGGCAAGGTCGGTCTGAGCCAGTATGCCGATTCGCTGCCGAACCGGATTTCCGGTGGCCAGCAGCAGCGCGTGGCGATTGCCCGGGCGCTGGTCAACGAACCGCGCCTGATTCTGGCGGATGAGCCAACTGGCAATCTGGACAGCCATACCAGCGAAGAAATCATGAAGCTGTTCGATGAGCTGAATCGTGAAGGCATCACCATCGTGCTGGTCACCCACGAACAGGATATTGCCGAGCATGCCAAGCGGCAGGTCAAGTTTCTCGACGGGCAGGTCGTCAGCGATCACCTGACGGAAAGGCAGGGGCTGCCATGCTGAAAGCCATGCTCGGCGAAGCCTGGCTGGCGATGGGGGCCAACCGCCTGCGCACGGCGCTGACCATGCTCGGCATGGTGATCGGCGTCGGTGCCGTGGTCATCATGATGGCCATCGGGCAGGGCGCCCAGTACGCCGTGCAGCAGACGATCAGCACCATGGGGTCGAATCTCTACATCGTGCTCTCCGGCTCCTTTACCACTTCCGGCGTGCGCAGCGGTTCGGCCGGCGGGCCAACGCTGAATGTGGCCGATGCCGATGCAATCTCCGAACTGGATGGGGTGACCAATGTGGCGCCGACCCATCAGGGCACGCGGCAACTGGTCTATGGCTCGCAAAACTGGAGTTCGACGGTGGTCGGCACGACGCCTTCCTATCTCGAGGCGCGGGCATGGAGCATCGTCAATGGTGCCGGCTTCGGGGATTCGGACGTCCGCTCCTCAACGCGGGTGGCGATCATCGGCAAGACGGTGGCCGAGAATCTGTTCGGGGCTGACGACCCGGTGGGCAAGACCATGCGCATCCAGCAGAATCCGTTCATCGTGATCGGCGTACTGGGTAGTAAGGGCCAAAACCTGGATGGGCGCGATCAGGATGATACGGTGATCATTCCGCTGACCACCGCGCAGCGCAAGGTGTTTGGTACGCCTTTCCTCGGTTCGGTGCGGATGATCATGGTGCAGGCGGAATCCGCCGATGCGATGGCCAAGGTCGAATCCGGCATGACGGCGCTGCTTCGCCAGCGCCACCGCTTGCGCGAAGGCATGCCGGATGACTTTTTCATGCGCAATCTCTCTGCTGCGGCCGAGTCCGAGGCAGCGACCACGCGGACCATGTCCATTCTGCTTGGTGCGATTGCTTCGATTTCGCTGCTCGTTGGCGGGATCGGCATCATGAACATCATGCTGGTCTCGGTGACCGAACGGACACGGGAAATCGGCATTCGCATGGCCATCGGGGCGCGCCAGAAGGACATCCTCAGTCAATTCCTGCTCGAGGCGGTGATGATCTCCTTTGCCGGCTGTCTGCTCGGGCTGGTGCTGGGGCTCGGGATTGCCCTGGGCATCAATGCCTTTACCGGCATGGTGATCGTCATCTCCGGCAGTGCAGCGCTGGTCGCGTTTGCCGTGGCAGCAACGGTCGGCATCTTCTTCGGCTGGTATCCGGCCCGCAAGGCGGCGCGCCTCGACCCGATAGAGGCCTTGCGCTACCAATGAAGACCACCCGTCGCCAGTTTCTGTTTGCTGCCGGGCTGATGCCGCTGGTCGGCAGCACTCGGGCAGCGAATCGCCGCGTCGTCGTGGTCGGTGGCGGCTGGGGCGGATTGTCGGCCGCCCGCCACCTGCGCGCCCTGGCGCCCGATCTCGAAGTCGTGCTGATCGACCGCCAGCCGGCCTTCGTTTCTTTCGCCCTGAGCAATCGCTGGCTGGTCGACGCGGCGGCACAGGGGCCGGAACGTCATGACTACGCGACGCTTGCCGCACGTTGGGGTTACCGCTTCCTACAGGCGGAGGTGAGCAGCATCGATCGCTCGGCGGGCATCGTGATCGCCGGCAATGAGCGGCTGTCCTATGACTGGCTGGTTATTGCGCCGGGTATCCGGGAGAACTATGCGGCCTGGCAGCTTGAGGATCCGGCAATGATCGCCGAACTGTGCTATCGCCATGGCGGCGCCATGGTGAACGGTGCCGATCTGCCGGCCTTGAAGCAGCGGCTGGCCAGCTTCAAGGGCGGTGACCTGCTGATGAGCATTCCCCCGGCCCCTTATCGCTGCCCGCCGGCGCCTTACGAGCGGGCGATGCTGCTTGCCTGGTGGCTGAAGACCCGGAAAATTCCAGGCAAATTGATCATCGTCGATCCGAATCCGATCATGCCGGCCTTCCGATCGATTTTGCTCGATCGCTTCAAGGATCAGGTTACCTATTTCGACCACGCGAAGATTCACCAAATCGATCCGGCGCGCCAGACGGTGAGTACCGAAATTGACGATATCCATTTCGATGCAGCCCTGCTTTGCCCTCCGCAGCAGGCGGCCGACCTGATCTGGCAGGCCGGGCTGATCCGCAACGAAGAAGGCGGGCGGCCGAGTGGCTGGGCCGCACAGGGCGCGATTGATTTCCGCAGCCCGGCTGACGAACGGGTGTTCATCATTGGCGACTCGAGCGGCATGGTGTCGCCGGCCTTCGGGCTCTATCCCAAAACCGGGCACGTCGCCAACCGAATGGGGCTGGCCGTGGCCCAACAGATCGCCACGCAGGCCACCGGTCGCGAATTTCCTCCCTTGTTGCCGGAGAGCGTTTGCCACGTTCTGAGCAATGTCGAGCCAGACGAACAAACACTGATCGAGACCAGCTACCGCCAGCGCGGCGATGGCTTCCTGCTGCAACAGGTCAAGCAGACGCGCAACCCCAATCCGGGCGGTGAAGATGTCGTCTGGGCCGAGGCGATGTATCGGGATTTCCTGAGGCCATGAGTGACTTTTCGGCCAGGGTATCGGCGATCGGGAATTGCCGCACGAACATCGGCCAATGACTGCCCCTTCCTTGTCCGCTGAGGATTTGTTCTACGAAGGCACCCGGCTGATGGGACTGGGGGATGTTGAAAAATCGGAGCGAGCTTTTCGGGCGGCAATCGCTGAGGCGCCGGAGCTGGGCGAAGCACACGCCAATCTGGGACTGCTGCTTGAAAGCGACGGTCGTACCCAGGAGGCGGAAGCGAGCTACCGCCGGGCACTTGAATTGGCTCCTGGGCTAAGTCAGATACACATCAATCTTGGCGCCATGCTGGCCTCCCAAAGGCGTTTTGCCGAAGCGGAAAACACCTACCGGGAGGCATTGGCCGTGAATCCCGAGTCGTACATGGCCTGGTCCAATCTGGGCGTGCTATTGGCTTGTGTGAAACGGGAAGCAGAGTCAGAGCAGTGTTATCGCACGGCGATGGCGCTGGCACCTGACTACCGGAATGCCTCGTTCAACCTGGCTTACCTGCTGTTGCGCCAGGGGCGCTACGCCGAGGGCTGGCTTTGTCTGGAATCACGAGACTGGTATCAAGCGCTGGACAAACATTTGGGCATTCCGCGTTGGCAGGGGGAGCCTCTTGCCGGCAAGTCGTTTCTGATTAGTCTGGAGGCCGGGCACGGTGACATGATTCAGTTCTGCCGCTACGCCCGGCAACTGAAAGAGCGCGGTGCCGCAAGGGTTTCCGTGCTTTGCCATCCTGCCCTGAAAAATCTGTTTGATCACTTTGACGGCATAGATGAGGCCATTGCAGTGGGTGACCCCTATCCGGATCGCGCCTGGGATTGCTGGTCGCCGCCCTTGAGCTTGCCATTTTTTTGTCAGACTCGTCTTGAATCGATTCCCGCCAACTTGCCCTATCTGAGCGCCGATCCGGACAAGACCAGGTACTGGGCATCGCTGATGGCAGATGGTGGAGATGCGCTTCGGGTCGGACTGGTCTGGAAGGGGAATCCTCGCTTTGAGAATGACGCCGAGCGTTCGCTCGGTTCATTTCTTGATCTTGCCCCTTTGGGTGAGGTATCTGGCGTACGTTTCTTCAGCCTGCAAAAAGGCGCCGGTGAAAACGAAGTCGCGCATTCGTCCGCATCTTTTCCCGTGCTTGATCTGGGGTCGAGGCTTGCCGATTTTTCGGATACGGCGGCCATTGTGATGAATCTGGATCTGCTGATCACGGTAGATACTGCCGTTGCCCATCTTGCTGGCGCACTTGGTAAACCGGTGTGGGTGATGTTGCCCGACTACAAAACCGACTGGCGATGGTTAAGCGATCGCTCTGACTCTCCCTGGTATCCAGGGGTGATGCGTCTTTTTCGCCAGGAGGCATCAGGCACTTGGGGCAGCGTTATCTCCCGGGTGAAGGTGGCGCTGGAGGAGGAATTGAAAAAGCGCCAAATCCATCGCTTTCTCGCCAATAACACCCGTGACTAGGTGGCGCCTTGTCAGGTAGCGTAGATCAGAGATTCCAGGCGATACCCAGCCAGGCAACGGTTGCCTGACGGGTTTCCACGATCGGACTATGGGCAACTTCATGACCCAGTCGCGTTTGCTGGAGACCAAAGAGGACTGAATAATCCTTGTCCAGTCGGTAGCGGCCATCGAACCCGGCGGTCGCATTGGTTGCGCTGCCTGTGTGAAATGCAGGCCGATCGGGACTCGCCTCAAGCTCATTGACGCCGAAAAAATAGTTGCTGACACGACTGCTCATTCTGTCGATACCGACGAATGCACCTATTTTCCAGGTTTCGTTTTTGACG
The DNA here is from genome assembly GCF_000012425.1 of Dechloromonas aromatica RCB. NCBI lineage: Bacteria > Pseudomonadati > Pseudomonadota > Betaproteobacteria > Rhodocyclales > Azonexaceae > Dechloromonas > Dechloromonas aromatica (nom. nud.). Next base: position 1,277,012 of record NC_007298.1, read on the forward strand.
ATTTGACGATACGCATAGAGTCGCGCTGATTCTCCGCGGCTGGAATTGGTCAGGTCGGTGAATAGCGAAGCGCTTAGTGAGACAAAGCCCAGATCCCAGTCGAAAGCCGGGCCGCCTTCGATACTTTTGCCTCGCGTGTTCATTCCGACCAGCCTGGCCCCATCTCCGGCCTTGTAGCCGAAACGTGGTTCTATCGCCAAGCCTAGCCCCATTTTTCGATCTTCGCTTCCCCAGAAATAGACGCCGGCACGAAGCGGTTCGATGTACAGGATGTCGTTGTATTCGGCCGAGATGAGGGGAATCAGCCATGCCTGGGTGGCTTTCCCGCCGCTGTAGTGTGGAAAGACAATCGGCCCGGCGCCCACGGCGCCCGTCCAGCCAGCTGCCTGGGCATCCGGCTGGGCCTCGGCAACGGCGAGGGGTGCCAGCGCTAGCGCCAAGACAAAAACAGCAAGTAGCCTTTTCATCATCAGGGCTCGGTCGTCGTGTTTCAATCTATTCGGCGGAATACCAGAACGGCGTTCGTTCCGCCGAAGGCGAACGAGTTGCTGATGGCCGCTTTCAGGTCGGGGGCTGGCGTGCCGGGTTCGGTAACGACGCGAATGCCGCAAGCCGGGTCCTGTTCCGTCATGTTCATGTTCGGTGGCAAGGCGCCCCGCGCAACCGCCAGGGTCGTAATGACGGCTTCGAGTGCACCGGCGGCGCCGAGCAGATGGCCGTGCATCGATTTGGTCGAGCTGACGGCCAGTTGGTCGATATCGTTCCCCCAGACTTGCCGAAGCGCCTCGCACTCGATGACATCGCCGACCAGGGTGGCCGTACCGTGGGCATTGCAGTAGCCGATCTCGGTCGGAGAAAGGCCGCTGTCGCGCAAGGCGGCATGGAGCGCCCGAACCTGTCCGGCCGCATCGGGCTTGGTCAGGTGGGTTGCATCACAAGAGATGCCGCTGCCAGCCAGTTCGGCGTAGATTCTCGCTCCCCGTGCCAGGGCGGAGTCCAGCGATTCAATGACCAGAAAGGCGGAGCCTTCGCCAAGGACCAGACCGGAGCGGTCTTTGCTAAACGGCTGACAGGCTTTCGAGGGATCGTCGCCAGTGGGAGAGGCCAGCGTTTGCAGGGCTTGCCAGGCACGAATGACACTGGGCACGAGCAGGGCTTCGCTGCCACCGGCCAACGCATAATCGATCTCGCCCCGGGAAACTGCCTTGGCGGCTTCGGAAATGGCCACAGCTGACGAGGCGCAGGCGATCGAATAGGTAAATACCGGTCCGTGGATGCCTGCCCGCATTGCCACATGGGCGGCCGGTGCATTGGGCATGAAGGCCGGTACGGTCAGCGGCGGGACGCGTCCGGATTCGAGATGGTTGTTGAAAGCCTTTTCTATTGCCGCTGCACCGCCCATGCCGCTTCCGACATAGACGCCACTGTTCTCGTCGAGCGCCGCGAGACCGGCATCCGCTCTGGCCATTTCGGCTGCGGCGACAGCCAGCTGGCTAACCCGATCAACGCCGGCAAGCTGAAGACGATTGAACCAGCGGCTAACATCGAAGGGGCTTCTCGCCACGACGGCCGGGGGATCGATTTCGTCGTCAGACCAGAGTTCAACGGCCGAGCGGCCAGACATCACGCTCTCGAACACTTGATCCGGTGTGTCGCCGAGAGGCGAAACAAGTCCGAGACCCGTGATGACGACGCGTCGTTTCATGCGATGGCGGCCAGCTTGAGTTCGTCAATCAACGCTGCAAGACCTGCGAGCGTCTTGACGTCAGCCCGGTCATCCGGAAAGTCCAGGTTGAAATGTTCCTCGATGGCAAACAGCAACTCGGCGAGGGAAAGGGAGTCAAGACCGTAGTCGGCAAGCGGCGCATCGGCCTTCAGTGTCTCGGGCTCGATTCCGAATGAGCTTTTGATCAGTTGTTTGAGTTCTTCAAGTGTGTTCATGGTGACCTCGTAGCAATTGGGTGGGACTCGGTTGGCTCAATGAGCGACTTGAGCCGGTGGCAGAATTTTCCCGTCAGGCAGCGACAGGGAAATTCGAAGCTAGGTATTCGGTGCTAACCCTTTTCATGAAGCGTTCCACGAGTCTGGAAACCTCGTGACGATCATTGTCGATCGTGATCATGTGGTAGCTGTTTTCAAGCACTGCAAGTTCCTTGTCGTGCTGGGGGAGCGCATCAAACAATCGCTGCACGCTGGCCAGCGTGGTGATTTCATCTTCTCTGGCGTGCATGATCAGCACGGGGCAATCGATGTCGGCCAGATGGGCGCGCACATGGGCCATCATTCGCTCACCTTCACGCAAGGCCCGCAGCGGAATGCGCGACGGACCGACGGCCGAGCTGGCGCGTTCGGCCATTTCGCGAATCACCCATTTACGAATTTTCGGGCTCTTGACGCCATAGGGCTCGCGTTCGGTCACCGAAAAGAAGCGGTCCAGTCCCGTCCAATAGCCAAAGTGACGCAAATGGCGAGTCGGAGACAAGCCCCAGCCATCGTAGTCAAACGTTGGCGACATCAGGATCAGGCCAGCGATTTTGCGACGGGTTTTCAGTGCTGCGGCGGCGGCAAGGACACCGCCCATGCACAAGCCACCCAGGATGATCGGTTCGTCGCCGTTGCCGAAGGTGTCAACGATATCTACCGCCGCACTCTGCCACTTTCGCCAATCGGGCGATTGCTCATCGACCGCCAGCGTGTAGCCCGGGACGGTCGGTGCAAGGTGGGTCACGCCGTTGTTTCGCAACCAATGGGTGATCAGGCCAAATTCCTGCGGGGAGGAAAGAAGGCCGTGAAACAACGCCAAGGGAAGGGAAGAGGTCGGTTGCACTTGCATTTATGATCAGCCAAATCCGTATGGTTACTCACTGAAGCTTGCAAAATCCTGTCAGGAAAAAATGCAGATTATTCTCGTAGCCAGGTTTGGGTACGTCCAAACAGGGAAAATCCGACAAAGCCGCGCACGAACAATTTCCGGTTGTCGTCGGAGACCTGCAGGTTGCATCGATAAAGATCGCCGCTATCGGGATCAAGGATTTCCCCATCCTTGAAATCAGTACCGACGCGCCGCAAGCCGGTCAATATGATCAGACCTTTTATCGGTTGATCCTTCCGTGCGCCCGGACACAGTTCACAACGGGCCTCCGGATTAACATCGGGGCGAGGAAAGACGGTCGTAATTCGCCCTTCGTAAACTCCGTTGCGTTCGGATATGCGAACCAGCGCTTCAACCTCACCGCTCTTGTCGCCGATGACGCGCCAGATGCCGAGCGGTGTCGGGCCTTCGCCATCGGCGATAACACAGCCCGCCCAGGTGGACAGCGCGAACAGGCATACGAAAAAGCGATTCAACGTGTGACTCCAAGGCAATGGGGCGGTTGGTGCATCCAGTCTAGCTGATATCGAGCAAGTGGTTTGCTGAAGGCGGGCAACTGCGTGTCTTGTCACCCGGGCCGACCAAAGCTTGCCCGGCGGCTTGCCTTTTGTCTCCGGCCCGAATGTCAGGTTTGCGACAGCTTCCTTCCGCTACTGTGCCGGCCGTGAAATCCAGACATTCCATTGCGCTCATTTTTCTTCTCGCCCTGGGTAGCCGCGCTGTCTATGCGGATGCCTTGCCTTTGCTTACCCTGCATTTGTCGGAGGCCGAGCAGATGGTCGAGCAGCGCAACCGGGCATTGATCAGCGCCCGGCGTGCCACAGCCGCGGGCGAGGCCGTGGTCGACATGGCTGGCGCCCGACCGAATCCAGTTGTCTCTCTGAATACCAGCGGCTTCAATAGCCGGAGTAGCGGTAGCGGTGGAAATCTAGATACCACCCTGCGCATTGATCAACCGATCGAGCGCGGCAACAAGCGCGGCCTGCGCTTGGCGGTAGCCGACTCGCTGCTCCAGGCCAACCGTTCCGATGAATCCGACAGTCTGCGTCAGCAACGTCTGCTGGCTCGCCTGGCCTACTTTGATCTGAAAGCAGCCGAAGATAAATTGCGCTTGGCCAACGAATCGGCGCAGCTTGCCCGCCAGATACTGGCCAAGGCTGATTTGCGTCTTCGGGCGGGTGATTTGTCGGCGGCTGATGTGGCGCGCATCCGTACGGATACCCTCAAAATCGAGAGTGATGCGGTCCAGGCACAGGTCGATCTTCGTCGCTCGCGCCTCGCCTTGGCACAGTTGCTAGCCATGGAAAAAGAGGCTGCCCGATTGGCCACGGCGGATCCCTGGCCTGCCTTCTCGCGCTTGGCGATCACGACGCCGGAAATCGAAATGCGGCCCGATGTCATTGCGGCCCGTCAGCGGCTGGAGGCGGCAGAGCGTTCGATCCAGCTGGCCAAGGCGCAACAGGTGCGCGATGTGACGCTGGGCGCTCAGGTCGAACGGGCTCCCGATGACCGGAATCGTTCAGTTTATGGCGTCGGCGTCAGCGTTCCGTTGTTTACAGGCTACGACTATCGCGGCGAAATCCGCCGAGCCCATGTCGATCGCGATTCCGCCCTCGATGAACTCGAACGCGTCCGGGCGACCGCTGCCGCCGAGTTTGAACAATTTACCTTCGAGGCCGAGCGGATGAGCGAACGGGCGCGCAGCCTGCAGGACGAGGCCTTGCCTGCCGCACGCAAAGCGCATGCCGCGGTTGTTCTTGCCTTCAATCACGGTGCGGCATCGGCGCTCGATGTCATCGATGCCCGCCGCAGCCTTTTTGCCATCGAAACCGACACCACCAACGCCCTGGCCGATGCGGCCAAGGCCCGAGCCGCCTGGGCGGCTGCCACCAATCGCCCGGATCTGCCATGACCAGAAACAGCATTGATCTCCGTTCCCGCCTGGCCGACCCGATGGTACGGCGCACCGTTTTCGTTGTCCTGACCGCGCTCCTTCTTGCCGGCGGTGTTGGCGTTTGGCGCGCCAGCCATTCGAAGCCTGTCGGGCTTGTTGAAAAACCGCATGCGCCATCCAACCGCCTGAGCTTGCCGGAAGAGGCCGGACAACTGGCCTTCCTTAAACTGGAAACCGTGGCGACAGCGTTGCTGCCAGCGAGCGAGCCGATGAATGCCCGTTTGGCGCTGGCCGAAGACTCGACTGCCCGCATCTTCCCCCCTTTGGCTGGCCGCGTGATTTCGCTGCAGGCGTCGATTGGCGATCCCGTCAAATCCGGTGCTCCGCTGGCTATTCTGGATGCCCCCGATTTCGGCCAGGCGATTGCCGATCTGCGCAAGGCGGAGGCCGACAGTAACCAGAGACGCAAGGCGCTGAGCCGGGCAGAAATCCTTTTCGAAGGCGAGGCCTTGGCCCGCCGCGATTTGGAGTCGGCCGAAGCCGATGCCCATGCCGCCAATGCCGAGGCCGAACGAGCCCGCCTGCGCCTGAGCAATCTGGTGCCGTCTGGCAGCAAGATCGAGGGGCAACGTCTGGTCTTGCGCGCTCCGCTGGCCGGCATCGTGGTCGACCGCCAGGCCAATCCCGGCACCGAAGTCCGTCCGGATGCGGCCAACCCGCTCTTCATCATCTCCGACCTGCGCCACCTGTGGCTGAACATCGACCTGCCGGAAAAGGCAAGCGCCCTGGCAAAACCAGGCGAAACCGTCAATTTCACGCTTGATGCTTACCCCGGCATCGACTTTGCCGGCCGGGTTGATCGGGTCGGCGCGGTGGTCGATCCCGCCACTCGGCGGATTCCGGTTCGTGCCATCGTCGACAATGCCGATGGCCGCCTGAAGCCGGAAATGTTTGCCCGCGCCACGCTGAGTGCGCCGGATGCCGCCCAGGTGGTCCGGCTTCCGGTCAGCGCCGTGTTGACCGGCGGCCTGTCCGCGCATGTCTTCGTCCAGGTCGGGCCGCGCGATTTCGAGCGGCGGATTGTCACCATCGCCCGCCAGGATGCTGAGTTTGCCTACCTGACGCCTGAGTCCGCAGTGAAGGCAGGCGACATTGTCGTTGTGCGTGGCGCCATGCTGCTCGCCTCGGAACTGGCGCAGGGAGAATAAGGTGCTGCCCAGTTTCTCGACTTTTGTCATCCGGCAGCGGATGTTTATTCTGGTGATGGCGGTCGCACTGGCCATCGCCGGGTTCCGCGCCTTGCAGGATCTGCCGGTTGAGGCCTTTCCCGATGTCCAGGATGTACAGGTCCAGGTGGTGACGCAATATCCAGGTCAGTCGCCGGAGGAGGTCGAGCGCACGATCAGTATCCCGGTGGAACGCGAAATGAGCGGCGTGCCGCGTGCCACGCAGGTGCGTTCGGTTTCGATTACTGGGCTGTCGGTGGTCACCCTGACCTTTTCGGAGGGCACTAATGACTATTTCGCCCGCAACCAGGTCCTGGAAAAACTGCAGAACGTCTCCTTTCCCCCTGGCATCCAGCCGCAGCTGGCGCCGTTGGCGACGGCCGTTGGTGAGATCTATCGCTATGTCCTGAGCACACCGGCCGACATGCCGCCGCGCGAGGTTCGAGCCTTGCAGGACTGGGTGGTTCGTCCCGCCTTGCGGCGCGTGGCGGGGGTGGCCGACATCAACAGTTTTGGCGGTGCCGTCAAGGAATACCAGGTGCGGGTGAATCCGGCCGCCCTGATGCGCTATGGCGTGACACTCGACCAGATTTCCCAGGCCTTGGCCAATGGCAATCAGAATGCCTCCGGCGGCCTGATGAAGCGTGGCGAGGAATCGCTGGTCGTCCGTGCCGTCGGTCTTTTCGCCAATCTCGACGACATTCGCGCCGCCGTGGTGCTGGCCAAGGATGGCAAGACCGTGACGGTCGGCGACTTGGCCGAGGTGTCGGTGGGTGATCGTCCCTTGTCCGGTATCGTCGCCAACGACGACCAGGATTCGGTGGTTGAGGGCATCATCCTGATGACCAAGGGGGGCGATCCATCCAAGGTCGTCGCCGATGTACTGCTGAGGGTCGATGAACTGAATCATGGTCAGCTGCCAAAGGGCGTCTCGATCAAGCCGATCTACCAGCGTACGGAACTGGTCAAGCACACCGTGCATACCGTCAGTGAAAATCTGTTGGTCGGTGCCCTGCTGGTGGTGTCCGTGCTGCTCATCTTCCTGCGCGAATGGCGGGCGGCTCTGGTCGTCGCAGCCATCATTCCGCTGACCCTCCTTTTCGCCTTCATGCTGATGGATCTGAAGGGCGTGCCGGCCAACCTGATTTCGTTGGGCACGGTGGACTTCGGCATCATCATCGACAGCGCGGTGGTGCTGGTCGAGGCGCTGATGGTCCGTCTTGCCGTGCACCATCCGACGGCGGCCATCGAATCGGCCGTCGGGCGGCGCTTCGATGCCCTGCGCTGGGTGACCGCCAGCCTGACCAAGCCGATCCTGTTCTCGAAGGCCATCATCATTTTGGCCTTTCTGCCGATCTTCACCTTCCAGCGTGTTGAAGGGCGAATTTTTGCGCCGGTGGCGCTGATCCTGTCCTTTTCGCTGGTCGGTGCCGTGCTGTTCACGCTGACGGTCGTTCCCGCGCTGTTGTCGCTGGTGCTGGCCAAGGCCGATCTGGCGGAAAAGCACATCGACTGGCTGGCCAAGCTGCAGCGTGCCTATCGCCGTCTGCTCATGCGCTGCCAGCGCACGCCGCGCAAGGCATTCGGTATTGCCGGGGTGATCGCCTTTCTGGCTTTCTCCCTGATTCCCGTGCTGGGCAGCGAATTCCTGCCGCGTCTGGACGAGGGCAATCTGTGGCTGACCATCACGCTGCCGCCGGGGTCTTCGCTGGAGCAGAGCAAGGATGTTGAACGTGCCGTCCGGAAGACGCTGCGTACTTACCCGGAAGTGAAGATGCTGGTGACCCAGGTCGGCCGCCCCGATGACGGTACCGATCCGAAGGGACCGAATAACATTGAGATTCTGGCTGACCTGCAGCCGCGCGGCGATTGGCGCTTCGCCGACAAGGAAGCGCTGGTCGAGGACATGTCGAACAAGCTGAAGTCGATTCCCGGTCTGCCGACCAATTTCTCGCAGGTGATCCAGGACAACGTCGAAGAGGCGCTGTCCGGCGTCAAGGGCGAGATCGCCATCAAGGTCTTTGGGCCGGACCTCGACATCCTGCAGGACAAAGCGGAGCAGATTGCCGGCATCCTGCGCACCATCCACGGCAGTCGTGATGTCGCCGCCATCCTGCCCAGCGGCCAGCCGGAAGTGGCGGTACTGCCCAACCGGGTAAAAATGGCCCGTCTCGGACTGTCGATGGCCGATCTCGACAATGCGGTGCAGACGGCGCTGGGCGGCAGTGCCGTCGGCGGTTTCTACGAAGGCGAACGGCGTTTCGATCTGGTGCTGCGTTTTGCCGCGCCTTACCGTAATTCGGTTGAAGACGTTGGCGCCGTCCCGGTTGCCCTGCCCAACAATGGCGGGACGGTGCGGATATCCGATGTTGCGACGGTCGAGGTTCGCGAAGGCGCTTCGCGCATTTCCCGTGAGTCTGGCGGCCGCAACGTCTCGGTCAAGGCCAACCTGCAAGGCCGCGACCAAGGCAGTTTTGTCGATGAGGCCATGGCCAAGGTGGCCAGCGATGTTCAATTACCGCCGGGCTACCGCGTCGTCTGGGGCGGGCAGTTCGAAAACCAGCAGCGCGCCATGAAACGGCTGGCGGTCATTGTTCCGGCCTCGTTGTTCGGCATCTTCGCACTGCTCTTCTGGGCCTTCCGCTCGATTCGCCTGGCCGCGCTGATTCTCGCCATGCTGCCGTTCAACATTGCCGGCGGATTCTTCGCGCTGGGCCTGGCTGGTCTGCACCTGTCGATTTCGGCGGCGGTCGGCTTCATTGCCGTGGCCGGCATCTCGGTACAAAACGGGGTGATCATGGTCGAAGAGATTGTCCGCATGGTCGATAACGGCGCTTCGCTGGTCCGGGCCGTGACTGAGGGGGCGGTTTCCCGCCTGCGGCCGATATTGATGACGGCGCTGATGGCCGGCCTTGGCTTGCTCCCGGCTGCCCTGTCCAGCGCCATCGGCGCCGAAACGCAACGCCCATTCGCCGTGGTGATCGTCGGTGGTGTCGTCACGGCCACCCTGTTCACCCTGACCCTACTGCCCCCTCTGGCCTTCTGGGGCATGCGCCGGCGCAAACAGGAAAACGATAGCGAATGAACCTTATGGAATTTTCATATATCGGGATTCCTGACAACGGTGTCAGATTTCAGCGACAAACTGTTGCAATTCGCGGCTTGAGTGTCACAGGGGGCGACCTTATCTTGGCGTTGTCTTCTTTTGGGAGTGAAAACGCATGAATACTCAGGAACGTGATCAGCTGAACAACTTTTTGTCGCAACTCGTCGCAGCTCGCGCTGGCCAGAAAGATGCCGAGGCTGATGGGTTGATACGCGAGGCGGTCGCCCGGCAACCAGATGCCACCTACCTGCTGGTTCAGAAGGCATTCCTGCTCGAACAGGCGGTCTCAAATTCGCAAGCCCGGATCGAGCAGTTGCAGGGTGAAATCGATGCCCTGCGGGCCAGCCAGCCACGCAGCAGTTTTGCCGAAACAGCCCAGTGGGGCAATTCGGCTGGCCGGATGGCCTTTCCGAGCGCCGCTCCACCGGTTGCCGCAATGCCAGCCCAAATGGCGACACCGTCGTTGGGCTCGGGCTGGCTGGGCAATGTGGCCACCAATGTGGCCACAACGGCGGCCGGTGTCGCGGCTGGCGCCTTCCTGTTTCAGGGGATTGAACACCTGATCGGCCATCACGACAGCACCAGCCTTTTTGGCGGCAACGCATTGCCGCAACCCCACGAGACGCCTGTCGTGAATAACTTTTTCGATACGGACAGTCTGGCCAGTAGCGGTTCCGGCTTCGATGGCCTGAGCGATGGCCTCGACAACGGCGGAGATAGTGGCTGGATCTGATTGCCGTTCAACTTTCCCCCACGGTGCTCCAGGATTCACTCTCTCCTGTTTCTTGGGAGCACCACGGAAGGCTCCTGTGGGAGCCTTCCACCTTTTCTGACTGGCAAATCTCTGGTGGCAAGCTGCGCTATGATGATCGAAGTCCCATGCCAAACCATCGATTAAGTGACTGGAATCATGCGCATCCTGCTTGTCGAAGATGACACCATGCTGGCCGAGAGCATCTGCGAAGGCCTCGAAAAAGGGGGCTTCACGGTCGATCGGCTGGGGGCGGCAGAACCCGCCGAATCGGCACTTGGCCTGACCCACTACGATCTGGCCATTATCGATATCGGTCTGCCGGGCATGAGTGGGCTTGAGCTGATTCGTCGTGTGCGGCTGCGTGGCCTGCAGGTGCCGGTCCTCATCCTGACCGCCAGGGATGGCCTGGATGACCGCATCAGCGGCCTCGACCTCGGTGCCGATGACTACATGGTCAAGCCTTTCCAGTTGCCCGAACTGCTGGCGCGGATGCGGGCCCTGATTCGGCGCAGCCTTTCGGCGGCCAGCTCGGAACTGGCTGCCGGGGGCATTCGCCTCGACCTGGCTCGACGCGTCGCCACGGCCCACGGCGAAATCATGGACCTGACCGGCCGCGAATGGGAAATTCTGCAGCAATTGATGCTGGCCAGCCCAAACGTCGTAGGCAAGCAGAAAATGGCGGAAAGTCTGAGCGAGTGGGAAAACGAAATATCCGCCAATGCCGTGGAAATCTACATCTCGCGCCTGCGCCAGAAGTTGCAGGGGTGTGGCATTGAAATCCGCACCATCCGCGGTATTGGCTACCGACTCGATGAGCTCTGAGCTGCCAGGAGCCGCCACTGGCACGCTGCGCAGCCGTTTGCTGTATCTGCTGCTGCTGCCTCTGATTGCATTGTTGATCGTCAGCCTGGCTTTCGACTACCGCATTGCGTTCGAACCGGCAGCCGAGGCCTATGACCACGCGCTGTCCGATGACGCCGTGGCGCTGGCGGGGCGGATCCGCTATCTTGATTCCAGGCTGCAGGTCGATCTGCCGGCGGCTGCTGAGGCGGTGCTGCGAACGGATCGCAGCGATGAGGAGTTCCTGTCGATTCATGGGCCAGCCAATGAATTGCTGGCCGGCGATGCCGATCTGCACCCCGAGCAGGCGGTGAAAGGACGGAATCCGGCGCTTTCTGACGGGGAATTCCGTGGCAAGAAAATCCGCAAGGCCAGTTATCGGGTGGATTCAGCGGCCGGTCTGGTGACGGTCACGGTGGCTGAAACGACCCGCAAACGGGAGCGTACCGGCTCGAAAATCCTGGCGGGCATGCTGCTGCCGAATATCCTGCTGATCATCGCCACGCTGGCCCTGGTTTATATCGGGGTGCGCAGCGGTCTGGCGCCGTTGACGCAATTAAGCGAAGAAATCAGCCGACGGCAACCGCATGATCTGAGCCCACTGCCCAAGCGCGATATCCCGGCCGAAGCGGAGCCTCTGGTCAGGGCCATGGATGTCCTGATCGAAGACCTGCGTTCGGCATCGGCCGCCCAGCAGGCATTTCTGGCCAATGCTGCCCATCAGTTGAAGACGCCGCTATCGGGTTTGCAAACCCAGCTTGAATTGCATGCCCAGGAACTCCCCGGCGAATATACGCAACGGGCGAAGCGCCTTCTCGATGCGACCCGGCGGCTCGGCCATCTGACCCATCAACTACTGGCCTTGGCACGCTCCGGCCCGGATGCCAATCTGGTCCAGGAAAAACGCCCGGTCGACCTTGGCAAACTCCTGGAGTCCATTGCTTCAGGCTGGTTTGACCAGGCGCTGGCCCGTAACATCGATCTCGGCTTCGAAGCGGAGTCAGCGGTGGTTTCCGGCTCCGAGTGGATGTTGCGGGAAATGCTGTCCAACCTGATCGACAACGCCCTGCGCTACACGCCGGATGGCGGAACCGTCACTGTCCGCAGCGGGCTGGCCGATGGCCGGCCTTTTATCGAGGTCGAAGACAACGGGCCTGGCATTCCTGCCGCACAGCAGGATCGGATATTTGAACGCTTCTACCGAGTGAATCAGGCGGCCGGCGAAGGAACCGGACTTGGCTTGGCTATCGTCAAGGAAGTCGCCGATCGTCATCAGGCGAGTATTCAATTGACCCGGGCAGCATCGGAAACAGGAACCGCTATCCGCATTTCATTTGCTGTTCCCGCTGACGAACGCAGTGCGGGCTTCGGCCTGGGCTAAGCACAGACAAAAGCCGTACGCCGGGGTTTTCAGGAAGGCGTCTTTCGCCAGAGCGGGCGGCTGTTCAGTGCCGGGCGTAGGTGGAGGTCTTGCCGTCCTTCTTCACCAGCAGCGTTTCATAGAACTCGCGGCGGACTCGCGGGGCGGCAGTGCTGTCCTTGTCGAGCATGGTGCAGGCCGTTTCGCAGGTTGGGCTGGAGAATTCACGGCCGGGGGCGCCGAGCGGCAGGCCGGGAACGGCCAGGCCCAATGCCTTTGGCTTCTCGGCCAGCAATTCCTTGATCTGGTCGGCATGGACATGGCCTTCGATGAAGTAACCGGCTACTTGGGCGCTGGGGACGGCTTCCAGATCCTTGGGCACTTTCAGGCGACGCTTGATGGCTTCCATGTCGTCGGTTTGGGTCACCTTTACCGGGAAGCCGTTCTGGCGCAGATGATCGGCCCAGTCGATGCAGGCCAGGCAGACGGTTGGCATATAGACTTCGATGGTCGGCAGTGGCGTTGGTTGGGCGGCCAGGGCGCTGCCGGAAAGTAGCGCGGCGCAGAGCAGGGCTGCAGCTTTCAGCATGGCTTGCCGGCCTTGCAGCCTTTGAGGACCCACAGCGAAATGACCCCGGCTGTTTCGTCCGCCTTGACCTTGCGTGCCATCGACCCGGGGTCGCGGCCGTTGTCCGTCTTGGCTTGCGGGTCGGCGCCGGCTTCGAGCATCAACTGGGTATTCTTCGGGCGGCTGGAATAAGCCGCCATGTGCAAAGGGGTCGCGCCGTCATTGTCGCGGGCGTTCACATCGGCGCCGGCAGCAATCAGGGCCTGCATCGCCGAGGTGTCGGGGTTGGTCGCGGCCAGGTGCAGCGGAGTGGAACCAAGCGCTGTCCGGACATCGCGTTGTTTGGGATCAGCCTTGAGCAGCCGGCGAACGTCGTCGCCGCTGCCTTCTCGGGCTGCATCATGGATCGGCTGATCGTGGCTTGTGTTCTCGGCGAAGGAGGAGGCCGCAAGACAGGCAAGAAACAGGAAAGGGATCAGGCGTTTCATCAGTGGGTATCCCAAAAAGAGTTGATGGCGATTGTTGCGGTAAAGAAATCTGACCGCATTGATCTGCGCTAGTTTCAGTTTTTGCTAATTAGGCAGCGGGTACCAAAGAAAACGCCCCGCAGGCAGGATGGGCGGGGCGTCGAGTCTCGGTTCCGGGGGTCAGATGACCAGTTGAGTCCCCAGTTCGACCACGCGGTTGGTCGGGATATGGAAGAAGTCGCTGGCGCTGGTGGCGTTTTTCGACATGACGGCAAACAGGCGGGCGCGCCAGGGGAGCATGCCACGTGCCATTGATGGAACGATGGTTTCACGGGATAGGTAGAAGGTCGTTTCCATCATGTCGAAACGCTCGCCGTGACCCTTGCACAGTTCCAGTGCGCCGGGAATATCCGGACTTTCCATGAAGCCGTAGCGAACGATCAGGCGCATGAAACCTTTCTGCATGCGATGGAGGTAGATGCGCTCCATATCATTGACGGTGGGCGTGTCGGTCGTCTGCACGGTGACCAGCACGACCCGTTCATGCAGCACCTGATTGTGTTTGAGGTTGTGCAGCAGGGCTGGTGGCACGCCGTCCTTGGCGCTGGTCATGAAGATGGCCGTGCCGTAGATGCGGTGGACGTCGTCGATCGATTGCAGGAAGTCGGACATCGGAATGCTTTGCTTGGCCATTTCTTCCGAAACCATGCGCCGACCGCGCCGCCAGGTGGTCAGCACGGTGAAGGAAACAAGGCCCATGGCCAGCGGGAACCAGCCGCCCTCCGGGATCTTGATCGCGTTGGCGGCAAAGAAGGCGATGTCGACCAGCAGCAGCGTGCCGGCAACGAGCGCCACGAGCAACTTGTTCCATTTCCACATCAGAACCATGACGAAAGCGACCAGAATGGTGTCGATCAACATGGTGCCGGTGACGGCGATGCCGTAGGCGGCGGCGAGGTTGGAGGAATTCTTGAAGCCGATGACCAGGGCGATGACGGCCAGGTAGAGCGACCAGTTGGTGAAGGGCACGTAGATCTGGCCTTCTTCCATGCCTGAGGTGTGGATGATCTGCATGCGCGGCAGCAGGCCCATCTGGATCGACTGGCGGGCGACCGAGAAGGCGCCGGAAATCACTGCCTGCGAGGCAATGACGGTGGCGGCGGTGGCCAGGCCGACCATCGGGATCAGGGCCCAGTCGGGAGCGAGGTGGAAGAAGGGGCTGGCGATGGCTTCCGGTTCGATCAGCAGCAGGGCGCCCTGGCCGAAATAATTGAGGACCAGCGCCGGCATGACGAAACCGAACCAGGCGAGGCGAATCGGGAAGCGCCCGAAGTGGCCCATGTCGGTATAGAGTGCCTCGCCGCCGGTTACGGCAAGCACGACTGAACCGAGTGCCAGAAAGGCGAGACCGGTGTGTTCGGCCACGAAAACGATGGCAAACAGTGGATTGAGGGCGAGCAGAACGGCCGGGTTATAGGCAATTTCCTTCAGACCCAGAATGGCCAGAATGCCGAACCACGCCACCATGACCGGGCCGAACAGCTTGCCGACTGCGCCGGTTCCGTGCTTCTGGATGAAGAACAGTCCGGTCAGGATGCCGAGCGTGATCGGGATGACGTAAGACTTGAGGTCGGGGGTGATGATTTCCAGTCCCTCGACCGCGGAAAGCACCGAAATGGCTGGGGTGATCATGCTGTCACCGTAGAACAGCGCCGCTGCGAAAATGCCGAGCAGGGTGATGATCCAGGACAGGCGGGGATTCTTGGCGCGTTCGGTGACCAGCGCGAGCAGTGCCAGAGAGCCACCTTCGCCGCGGTTGTCGGCGCGCATGATGATGGCGACGTACTTGATCGTGACCAGCACGATGATTGCCCAGAAAACCAGCGACAGAACACCGAGAATATTTTCCGGCGTGACCGGGATCGGATGATGGCCGTTGAAGATTTCCTTCAGGGCATAGAGCGGGCTGGTTCCGATGTCGCCGAAGACGACGCCGATGGCTGCAACCGTAATGGCCGGCAAGGCTTGCTTGGAATGTGACGACATGTATTCCCCTGTTGCGCCGGTGGCGCTATATTTTATTTTTACCAATGCAAAGCCGGTTTCGGGAACCGGCAGCGCAATCTGGCAAGATCGCCAATCTAGCACTTAGCAGGGCGCTTTGGTATAGAGGCGGGTGTGAACAGCGTTCTGGCAGGGAGGCAAATATGGCAAGAATCAGACGGCAGCTGATTATCGAGGGCAGGGTCCAGGGGGTCGGCTATCGCTGGTCCATGGCCGAACAGGCGAGAAAGCTGGGCGTCGTCGGCTGGGTGCGCAACCTGGCTGACGGCCGGGTCGAGGCGATGGCCGTCGGCGAAGAAATGGCCGTGCTCGAATTGATTGCCTGGGCCCGCCGCGGGCCGAGCCATGCCATCGTGCGGCAGGTCAGTGTCGCGCTGGGCGACGGGGATTTCCCGAGCTTCGAGCAACGGGCGAACGGCTGAGTTTGATTCCCACGGCCAACCGGAAGAATCGGCCAAAACCGAAATCCGGAATCGGTGGTGTTATAAGGGAAAGGCCGGCGAAGAAGGGGCTTGCGGGGGGGTATCGAATGAGCGGCTGCCTAGCGCGAACTCGCCATTGAATGAGCACTTTTTCTCGGGCGAGCATGCTGTTGCAGGAGTCTGGCCAGCGCATCGAAATCAATGGGTTTGGTGATGTGGTCCACCATGCGCTCCCCGATTTACGTGCTAAACGCGCGAATTGTTAGCTGCCTATGGCGTTTAGCATAGGGTTTTTAGCAGTTAAATGGCTTTGGGTAATTAAATCAAAGTGGGCAGGTCAGTGTCATTAACGGCGGCGATTGATGCCGATAGGGAGGCTAGAATAATGTCCCTGCTTCCGTGGAGAGATGAATGTCCTTGCTTGTCCGTATCCTATCCGCGCTGCTGATCGCGGGTACGCAGCTCCCCTTGGCGCTGGCCGACGACGCAACGGCGCCAGTAAGGATTCGTGCTCTCCTTCCCTTTGCTTCAGCGGAAGGCCTAGATCGATTGGCACGGGCTACCGCCCGCAGCGACTTCGCGCCTTTGGCCAATCAGTTTGAAGCCCAGGTGACGATTGCCTTCTGTGGCCCGACTTCTGCGGCCATTGTCCTCAACGCACTGGACCCGCAGGGGGCGGGGGCGCCCCGCGATCGCAGCCGCTTGCTGCCGGCAGATGCCCGTTATCTGCCTGAGAACCTGGAATTGACGGTGCGCCGGCACACCCAGGAAAGCGTCATCGCCACCGGCAGGAAAACAAGGGCACAGGTCTTTGGCGAGCCGTCCGAGATCAAGGGCAAAGTTCTCCGTGATGGTGGCTACCAGTTGCGCCAACTCGACGAACTGCTCAAAGCACACAACATGGACACTCGCCTAGTTATCGCGGACGAGCAGATGTCCGAGGCCGAGATTCGCCGGGACCTGATCGACAATCTCGGTCGCGCCGGGGACTTCGTGATCGTCAATTACCAGCGCCGGGCCGTTGGCCAGACCGGCGGGGGGCATATCTCGCCGCTCGGTGCCTATGATGCCGAATCGGATTCGGTGCTGGTCCTCGATGTCAATCCGAGTTATCACCCCTGGGTCTGGATGCCCTTGGCGACCCTCATCCAGGGGATGCGGACCAGGGATGTGGCGGAAAACCGGGGCTACATCCTGGTTCGGTCCCGCTAAACGCCGGGCGGAAGCTTGGCGGCCATCATCTTTTTTCGATCGATCTTGCGCCCGTCGACGATGAAGGTTCCGTCACCCACTGCGTGAACCGTGCGTTTTTCCTTGCGCTCGCTGTCGATGTAGGCGGCGACCCCCTCCAGCACGATGATGTTGTGCTTTTCGACGATGTCGATGACCTTGCATTCGATGTTGGCGAGGCATTCCTTGATCAGGGGTGGCCTGACGAGGCTAGCCTGCACCGGCGTTAGCTGGAACTTGGCGAACTTGTCGGTATCAGCCCCGGAGCAGGTCCCGATGCCAACGACCGTATCCAGCAGGTCGACGGTAGGAATGGCGATGACGCACTCACGATGCTTGCGCAACGCTGAGAAGGAGTAATTCCATTCCCCCGTGGTGATGGCGAATACCGGCGTGAAATCCATCACCATGGTCCACGAGATGGTCATGATGTTGTTTTTCTTCACGTCATGGGTGGTGATGAGGACCACCGGCCCCGATTCGATCAGGGTAAACGCCTTGCTCAGGTTCAATGCTTGCATGAGAGCACCTCTTGATAGTGATGCCTGGCTAGTGCCTTCAATATTACCCGTGAAATTCAGAGCAGCGTTGGCGCGTCGTCGAGTTCGTTCGGGTTGTCGCCGCTGGCCGGAAAGTGCCGGGTGAGCAGTGCCGTGATCCGCTCGATGGCGTCCACCATGCCGTGTCGGTAATTCCCGGCAGCAAACGCTGCTTCCATACGGCGGCAGATGGCTTCCCATTCACTTGGTGGGATCAGGGCGGAAATACCGTGGTCGGCAAGGATTTCGACCCGGCGATCGACCAATTGAACATAAACGAGGATGCCGTTGGCCTCGCGTGTCGCAGCCACGCCGAGCGACTGGAACAGGCTTGCCGCGCGGTCGCGGCAGGACTCTTCGCGGAGCAGGGCGCGGAGCGGTAGCGGGCCTTCGATGGCGATGCGGATTTCGCCGCGCTGCTTCGTTTCGGAAGCCTTGACGGCAGCGCCGATGGCCGCCAGATCGTCGGCCCGGAAGGCACGTCTGGCCCACCAGCCGGGCGATGAGAGGTGTTTGAGCAAGCGTGTCAGCATCGTTTCACCAGTTCCCCGAGGCGCCGCCGCCACCAAAGCCGCCTCCGCCGCCTGAAAATCCGCCGCCGCCCGATGAGCCACCGCCAAAGCCGCCGGGGAATCCGCCGCCTCCGCCAGAAGACCAGCCGCTACGGCCGAGGCGGATGAAGGAGAGCACGAAAGCGAGCAGGGCCGCACCACCGGCCAGGCCGAGCGAGGCGAAAAGCGTCCACGCCAGCCAGCCGGCGACGCCGGACACGGCCAGCGAACCGAGCAGGCCGAACATCGAGCGGATGACGCCGGCCATGAAGAAAACAATGAGCAGAAAAGTCAGGCTGTCACCGGGGTCGGCGCCGCTCGGGGCCGTTTGCACAACGGGGACGGGCAACGGTTCGCCGCGGATGACCTTGTCCAGTGTCGCCACGGTCGCCCGCAGGCCGCCGGCAAAATCGCCCTCGCGGAAGCGCGGCGCCATCTGTTCGGCCACGATGCGCTTGGCAATGGCGTCGGGAATGGCACCTTCCAGGCCGTAGCCGACCTCGATGCGCATGCGCCGGTCGTTCTTGGCGACGATGACAATCACGCCATCATCGACGCCCTTGCGCCCGATTTTCCACGCCTCGGCGAGGCGGATGCCGAATTGCTCAATGGTTTCCGGTTGCGTCGTCGGCAGCAGCACGATGGCGATCTGCGCGCCCTTGTCCTTTTCCAGCGCTGCCAGACTGGCTGTTAACCCCGCTTTATCCTCGGCCGACAGCGTGTCGGTCAGGTCGGTGACGCGCTCGGTCAGCACCGGCAGCGCCACCTCGTTGGCGCTCCAGCCGGACAGTGGCAGCAGCGCGAGCCAGAGAGCGGCGAGCCAGTGGAGCATCAAGACTTACTTGGCGGTAGCCGGGGTGTCGAACTTGACAACCGGCGGCGTCGAAATGGCCTTCTCGTCCTCGACCGTGAAATTGGCCTTGGGCTTGTAGCCCATGACCATCGCTGTCAGGTTGTTCGGGAAGGTGCGCACCGAAATGTTATAGACGCGCACCGT
This sequence comes from Dechloromonas aromatica RCB, assembly GCF_000012425.1. Classification (NCBI taxonomy): domain Bacteria; kingdom Pseudomonadati; phylum Pseudomonadota; class Betaproteobacteria; order Rhodocyclales; family Azonexaceae; genus Dechloromonas; species Dechloromonas aromatica (nom. nud.). The sequence continues at coordinate 1,295,902 of NC_007298.1, forward strand.
ATCGATGTAGCGGTTGCGGGCCACGGTGATGCGGTTCTCGGTGCCTTCGAGCTGGGCCTGCAGGTCGCGGAAATTGGCGTCGGCCTTGAGGTTCGGGTAGTTCTCTGCAACGACCAGCAGGCGGGACAGCGCGCCGGAGAGTTCGCCTTGCGCCTTCTGGAACTTGGCGAAAGCCGCTTCGTCATTGACCAGTTCCGGCGTGATCTTCATGCCGGCGACGTTGGCGCGGGCCTCGGTGACGCGGGTCAGCACTTCCTTTTCATGGGCGGCATAGCCCTGAACGACGGAAACCAGGTTGGGGATCAGATCTGCCCGGCGTTTGTATTGGTTGAGCACCTCGGACCACGCGGCGTTGACACCTTCGTCGTTGATCTGGATCTGGTTGTAACCGCAGCCGGAAAGCAGGCTGGCGACGACGAGAAGGACGGAGTAGAGACGAATGCGCATGAAAGTGGCTCCCGAAAAATGGTTCGCTGCCAAGCATACCATCGTGATATTTCCGGTCGGATAAAGTTTGGTCGGGCCTGACGACTTCTACAGCCCACCAGAAAAAATGGTCAACATTGAAACCGGCACCCGGCCGTCTCAGGGCTTTTTCCGGCGCAGCAGGTGAATGACGATGAAGCTCAGCACCGCCTCGCCACGCTGGTTCACCGCCTGATATTTCAATCGCGCAATGCCACGATCCGGTTTCGAACTCGAAGGACGGACTTCCAGCACTTCGATCTCGCTATGCAGCGTATCACCGGGTCGTACCGGCGCCAGCCAGCGCAACTCGTCGATGCCCGGCGACCCCATGCTCGACTCGGCCAGCACGCCGGACTGGATGAACAGCCGGAAACAGATGGCCAGGCTCTGGAAACCGCTGGCGATCAGCCCGCCATACGGCGAGTTGGCTGCTGCGTTGGCGTCAAGATGGAAGGGCTGCGGGTCGTAGCGCCACGCGAAGTCGATGATCTCGGCTTCGCTCAGCGTCAGGCCCGGCGAAGTGAAGCGCTGGCCGGGAGTAAGGTCGTCGAGAAAACGGGTGTCCATGGCGTTCAGTCCTTTCCTTGTGGAGGCTGCTTCTGATGTCGTGCTTGCTTTACGGGTTCCGGCACTGCGCAAGCTGCGTATCGCCGGCCTTGCCGCAGGGGGTGAGGGCGCCGGGCACCAGGTGCGGGGTGCCGTTGTCGTCCATCTGCGCGGCCAGGGTGTCCCATTCCAGCACCCCGGTTTTGTCGAGCTTGAGGCGCAGGAGCCAGCCGCGCTGGGCACCAGGATAGTCGAAACCATCGAAGACGAAGTTGCCCAGGCTGTAGACGATCGGTTTGCCGTTGTAGATTTCGGCGCCTTGAGTGACGTGGGGGTGGCCGCCGACAACGAGGGCGGCGCCGGCGTCGATCATTTTGCGGGCCAGGGTTCTTTGCCGCTCGTCGGGGCGGCTTTCCTTTTCCCAGCCCCAGTGCATGAACGGGATGACCAGATCGGCGCCAGCGGCTTTCGCTGCACCAATGTCGGCGATTACGTGCTCGTCTTCGCTCCAGGCAACACCCGGCCAGTGGGCGCCAGCCTCGAAGGACCTGGGCTTGAATTCGTTGTAGCCGAGGACGGCAATACTGAGGCCATTTTTTTCGATCCACAGCGGCTTGTGCGCAGCGGTCAGGTTTTTCCCGCCGCCGAAATAGGCAATGCCCTGTGCATCGAGATGCTGCATGGTTTCGAGGAAGGCGGCGTGACCGTAGTCGCCGGAGTGATTGTTGGCCAGCGACACGGCATCAAAGCGGCCGCGCAGCACGTCCAGCGTGTTTGGCTTGGCGCGGAAGATGGCGACCTTGCGTGCATGGGGCTGGCCGCCAACGGCAACCGGACATTCGAGGTTGCCAATGCGGTAGTCGGCGGCGCTGAGCAGAGCAGCGAAGGGGGCGAGCGGGTCGCCGCCGGCTGCGATGGTCTGGCCGGGGCCGTCATCGAGCATGATGTCGCCGGCGAAGATCAGGGTCAGCGGGGCGGCTTGGGCAATGCTGGCGAGCAGGCAGAGCGCGGCCATGGCTGCTCCACGGAGCGAATTTCTGCGCGGGCTGGCCAAACGGAAAGGTCCGGTGATTTTCATGGCCGGTCTTTCAGTTCGCACCAGTATTGCAGTTCGCCATCGCGCACGGGTTCATAGACAAAATGCAGTCCGGTGAATCCATAACGGTCGTTGGTGCGGGGTGGGAGCGGGTAGCTGGTTTGATGGATCAGGACCGGGCCTTCGTCACGATCAACGTAGGTGTAGAGCTTGATGGCAGCGAGGTCGGCGGCTTGCGCTTGGTTGACGAGACGAAAGAGCAGGCGGGACCCGATGGCAATCGGTACTTCGCTGTAGGGCGAGGCGGTAGGCGCAGCTTCGATGGTCCGGGTTTCGCCGCCGTAGGTGAGGTGACAGGCGACCGTGTTGGCCTGGCTAGCCGAGGCGGTGGTGAGCAGAAGGCCGAGCAGCAGCTTAAGGTGCCACGGCATTCTGCAGGCTTCCTCTTTTGGGCGAATGCCGGAATCCGGAATGCTTGAAAGCCGGGCCGCCGGCTCGTTCCGGCGGGAGGGATTAATGCTGGCCACCTCAGCGTGCCTTGGCGCGGCTGGCGGATTTGAGAACGATTTCGACGGGTAATGCCTGCCCCTCGTGAAGCGTCGGGTAGGTCTGGCTGTTAACGAAGAGCAGGCGTCCCTTGTCCTCGATGCGGGCAGCGATGGCAAGGTGGGCCTTCTTGCCGAGCAGCGCCTTGTCTACCGTGGCCGAGAAGGGGATCGGCACTTGGGCACCGTTCAGTTCATAGCGTTGCTCGACCAGGGTTCTGGCTGGTGCTCCGGGGCGAGCGGTGTCCTGGATGCGGATGGTCAGGGTGGCGCCGGGTGGCAAGGCGATGCGGGCGAGGTAGGTGACGCTGCCGGTGATGTCGATGAAACTGCTGGCGGTCGGTTGTGCCACTGTCTGCGGGGTGGCCGGGGGAAGCGTGCCGCGCGTGCAGCGGCGGAGGTTGCTCTTGCCATCTTCGATCACGGCATTGTCGTCCTTGGTGTGCAGGCGAATATTGCCGCTGCGGTAAAGCGTACCGGAGGTGGAAGGAACTTGCGGCAGGGTCAGTGCTTCGTCAGCAAAATGCAGTGTGGCCTGGGGGCGCCCATCGGCATCGACCGAAAAGGAAATGTCGAGGCGGCTGCCGTTGTCGCAGGCGTAGGGAGTGCGTTCTTCGCTGGCTATTGCGCACAGCGGGAGGAGTAGTGCCAAGAGGTAACTGAGTTTCATGTTTTTTCGAGTTTGGGTAGCGCGAGCCAGTGGCCATCGATCAGGCCTTCAATGGGCTGAAACATCGCCTTGTAGGCCATCTTGCGACTATTGGCGATCCAGTAGCCGAGGTAAAGGTAGGGCAGGCCGAGGGCCTGACATTGGGCAGCTTGCCACAGGATGTTGTAGGTGCCAAAGCTGGCGTCTGGAATGTCCGGGTCGTAGAAGGTATAGACCGAGGAGAGACCGTCGTCGAGGACATCGATCAGGCTGACCATACGGATGCCTTCATCGTCGGAGAACTCGATCAGCCGGGTGTCTACACGACTTTGCAGCAGGAACTGGGCATATTGCTCATGACTGTCTTCGTCCATGCCGCCACCGGGATGCCGAGCTTGCTGGTAGCGGTTGTACAGCGCGTAATGCTCGTCGATATAGACCAAGGGCAATTCGCGGACGCGCAGCTTGGCATGGTGCTTCATGGCGCGGCGCTGGCTGCGATTGGGGCGCAACTCGGTCACCGGCAGGCGAACCGGAACGCAGGCCTTGCAGCCGTCACAGTGAGGGCGATAGGTAAAGATGCCGCTGCGCCGAAAACCAGTACGGATCAGCGAACTGTAGATTTCGCTGTCGATCAGGTGAGCCGGGGTTGCCACTTGCGAACGGGCCTCGCGGTCGGGCAGATAGCTGCACGGATAGGGCGAAGTGGCGTAGAACTGCAGCAGCGAAAAGGGGAGGGCGGCGTCGTCGGGTTGGGCCATGTCTATCTCGCCGGGTCAAGCGGGTCGGTCGACCAGACTGTGCGTGGACTGCCGGATGCGGTCAAGGCTGACAAGCGGGCCTGAAACGCATCTCGCGGAATCTCTCTGCCGCCGAGCGAGGCCAGGTGGTCGGTGTACATCTGACAGTCGATCATGCCGAATTGGTTGTTCACAAGATAATCCACCAGATGGGCGAAGGCGACCTTGGAGGCATCGGTGCGATGCGAGAACATCGATTCGCCGTAAAACATGTGTCCGATCGCCAAGCCATACAGCCCCCCGACCATCACACCTTCTTCGTAGGTTTCGACCGAGTGCGCCCAGCCGAGTTCATGCAGGCGGGTATAGGCGTGTTTCATTTCCGGCGAGATCCAGGTGCCATCCTGGCCGGGGCGGGGGGTGCTGGCGCAATTGGCCATCACGCCACGGAAGTTGCTGTCGAAACGGACTTCGAATTTACCCGAGCGCAGGGTTTTCTTCAGCGAGCGGGTCAGCCGAAATTCTTCAGGAAAGAGAACCATGCGCGGGTTCGGGCTATACCACAAGGGCTGTCCTTCCACCGTGCCCCAAGGGAAAATACCGCGCCGGTAGGCGTCGAGCAGGCGGTCCGGCTGCAGATCTCCGCCGACGGCGAGGAGTCCTCCCATGTCTTCGCGAGCCATTTCGACCGGCGGAAAGAGGTCGAGCGGGCCGAGGTAGGGAATCATGCGTGTTGGTCGTTCAGCTTCTTGAAGGCAATGACATGATCGGCGTCGAGCCGGATGCCGATTTTTTCGCCAATCGCATGATTGTGGTGCGAAGGAACCAGCGAGAGCACTTCGGCGCCACTCTTCAGGCGTAGCGAATAGAGAATGTCGGCTCCGCGGAAAGCCTTGTGCAGCACTTCAGCCTGCAAGGGGCTGCGATCGTCGTGCACGATGTCATCGGGGCGCAGCAGGACATCGACCTCGCAACCGTCGCCGCAATTGGCGCAGGTTTCACTGCATTCAACCGCAATGTCGGAAACCAGCTGGCCGAGTTCCATCTCGACATTGGTGCCGCCAGCAACCACGCCGGGTAGTAGTACGCCCTGGCCGATGAAGTCGGCAACGAAACGGTTGGCTGGCCGGTGGTAAAGGTTGTAGGGCACATCCCACTGCTGGATGCGGCCTTCGTGCATGATGCCGATTTCGTCGGCCATGGCGAAAGCCTCGTTTTGATCATGGGTGACCATGATGGCGGTCGAACCCTCGCGCTTGAGAATTTCGCGGACTTCAACCGAAAGTCGTTCACGCAAACCGACGTCAAGGTTGGAGAAAGGCTCGTCGAGCAGGATCAGTTCCGGCCGTGGTGCCAATGCACGGGCCAGTGCCACGCGTTGCTGCTGGCCGCCGGAGAGTTCATGCGGGTACTTGTTGCCCTGGCCATGCAGGCCGACGGTGGCCAGCAATTGCCTGACGCGTAGATGGGCATCCTCGGCCGGCTTGCGCCCCAGGCCGAAAGCCACGTTTTCCTCGACGGAGAGGTGAGGGAAGAGCGCGTAGTCCTGAAAAACCATGCCGATCCGCCGTTTTTCCGGGGCAACGCGTTGCCCGGCGCGGCTGACGACTTCGCCGCGCAGGCTGATCTCGCCCCCGGAAATGTCTTCAAAGCCGGCGATGCACCGCAGCAGCGTGGTCTTGCCACACCCCGACGGGCCGAGCAGGCAGGCAATGCTGCCACCTTCGAGCCGGAAATTCACGCCATCGACAACGGTGTGCTTGCCGTAACGCTGAACGACGCCACTGAGTTCAAGTTGAGCCATAGCGGTCGATTATAATTCGCATTCACAATCATGCGCATCGCCTACTTTTCCCCGCTGCTTGCTGTCGGACTCATTGTCGCCCTGCTCGCCGGTTTGCCGGTGGCCAGTGTCGGACTGAACCTGTTCGTTGGCGGAACGAGCGAGACCTGGGCGCATCTGGCAGCGACGGTATTGCCGGAATACATCAGCAATTCACTGTGGCTCTGCCTCGGGGTCGGTTGCGGGGTCGGAGTCGTTGGTGTGGCCACCGCCTGGCTGACGGCGATGCATGACTTTCCCGGGCGCCGCATTTTCGAGTGGGCGCTGGTCCTGCCGCTGGCCGTGCCGGCCTATGTCATGGCCTACGTTTATACCGACTTTCTGCAGTTCGTCGGGCCGGTGCAGACCGTGTTGCGCGAGACTTTCGGCTGGCAGTTTGGCGACTACTGGTTTCCGGACATCAGGACGCTGCCCGGCGCCATTCTGATGTTCGTCAGCGTGCTTTATCCCTATGTGTATTTGCTGGCTCGCACCGCGTTTCTCGAACGCGCCAGCGGCATGCTGGAAGCGGCACGCACGCTGGGCATGGGGCCGTGGCGGGCATTTTTTTCGGTGTCCCTGCCGCTGGCTCGACCAGCCATTGTCGCCGGGGTGGCGCTGGCGCTGATGGAAACACTGGCCGACTACGGCACGGTTGCTTATTTTGCGGTTAATACCTTTACCACTGGCATCTACCGCGCCTGGTTTTCGCTTGGTGACCGGGTGGCTGCGGCTCAACTGGCCGCCATGCTGCTCGCCTTCGTGCTCTTCCTGTTGATGGCTGAGCGCGTTTCGCGGGGGCGGGCGCGCTATCACAACACCACGAACCGTAGCCGGCCGATGGCCGGTGCCCGGTTGCGCGGCCCGGCGGCCGTTTTGGCCACGCTGGCTTGCGCCGTGCCCTTGCTATTGGGCTTCATCGTACCGGCCACCTTGCTGCTGAAAATGGCCTTGACTGACGGAGATGCCCAGTTCGGGGAGCGTTTCCTGACCCTCTCCCGCAACAGCTTCGTGCTGGCCGGCGCAACGGCCGCCATCGGTGTGCTGCTGGCGCTGCTGCTGGCTTATGGTGCCCGGCTGTCGAAAACAACTTTTGCCAATGCGCTCAACCGCCTGGTTGGGCTCGGTTATGCGGTGCCCGGGGCGGTCATCGCTGTCGGCGTGCTGATTCCGGTGACCCGGCTCGATAACTGGCTGGCCGGACAATGGGAACAATGGTTCGGCCATAACCCCGGCCTGCTGCTGACCGGGGGCATCGCGGCACTGATCTACGCTTACCTCGTCCGTTTCCTGGCGGTGGCCCTGCATACGGTCGAATCCAGTCTGGCAAAAGTTACGCCCAGCATGGATGATGCCGCCCGCAGCCTGGGATTGGGGCAGGCTGAAACCTTGCGTCGGGTGCACGTGCCCATGCTGCGGGGCAGTCTGTTTACGGCCGGTTTGCTGGTATTTGTCGATGTGATGAAGGAGTTGCCGGCCACATTGGTCATGCGCCCATTCAATTTCGACACGCTGGCAACGCAGGCCTACACCCTGGCCTCGGATGAGCGTCTGGCCGAAGCGTCGACGGCGGCCCTGGCGATTGTGGCGGTGGGCTTGCTGCCCCTGATTGCCTTGTCACGCCAGATTTCGGCCGTACGACGCCAGTAAGCGCAAGACGCTCCGCCGACTTGTTTAGCTGCCGCTTTTGGGTGGAGTTAGGGGAAAATCAATCGCGTCATGTTCCTCAAGGAACATCAGGTCCATGGATAGCGCGTTGGTTTCCGTGCCATAGACTTCTGCAGCATCGTTGTTGATGCTTGGGGCGGGCGGGATTTCGGTTCGCGTAAACTCGATGCTGTTGTCCGGCACCGGTTCCGGGAGGGAAGGGGCTATGGCCTCAACCGGCAAAGGTTCGCTGGTGATATCGAAAATACCAGGATCAATCGCGAGGCCTTCGGGAATCGCCGCCCCTTGCTGAAGCAGCAGGGCGACGATTTCGTTGTGTTCATGTCTCAATGCCAGGCGAAGCGGCGCACCCGGGCCATCGCTGGCGGCAGCGTTCGGGTTGGCGCCGTGGGTCAGAAGTTCGCGCACGATCGCCAGATTGCCTTCGAAACAGGCAGCCCGCAACGGCAGGCCTCGGCTACCGTGCATGTCGGGCTCTTCAATGTCTGCACCTTCTTCGAGCGCGTTGATGACCCCACTGAGTCGTCCGGCACGGATGGCTGCGATCAGCTTGCTTGCGGTGGGTCCCTTTTTGGTCATGTTTCCAGGCTATCTCGACAGTTTTTGGATTGTAGGCAATCACCCATACTTTGGCGAGTCAGCTTATTTGAATCCGACGCGGTCGAAAATGATCTGCGCCTTGCTCTGGTACATGGCCAGGTTTTTGACCGGCAACTGGTCAGCCTTGAATTTGCCGAGTGACTCCAGGGCCGGATTGGCTACCTTGACGCTATCGACGGCCGGCCATTCGTTGTTGCCATCGGCGAAATAGCGTTGTGCCTGATCGGAGGCCAGGTATTCCAGGAATTTGACGGCGGCTTCCTTGTGTGGCGCCGTCCTGAGCATGCCGCCGCCGGAGACGTTGATGTGAGCGCCGTTGCCGCTCTGCTCCGGCCAGATGACGCCGACTTTTTCCATCAGCTTGATCTCTTCGGGTTTGGTCGAACGGAGCAATCGGGCCACGTAGTAGGTATTGGAAATCGTTACCCCACACTCGCCGACAGCCACCGACTTGATCTGGTCCGTATCGCCACCTTTGGGGGCGCGGGCAAAGTTGGCGACCATGCCGCGGGCCAGTTCTTCGGCCTTGCTCTCACCTTGGTGGGCGATGATCGATGCCATCAGCGACAAATTGTAGGGATGGGAGCCCGAACGGGAGCAGAGCTTGCCCTTCAGCTTAGGATTCGCCAGGTCGGCGTAGTTCTGCACGTCTTCCCGTTTGACTGAGGCCTTGTTGTATACGATGACGCGGGCGCGGGTTGAAAACGAGAACCAGTCTTCGGTACGCAGGTGGGCCGGAATCCTGGTTTCGAGAAGTTTTGAGGCCAGCGGAGCGAACAGGCCAAGTTCATGTGCCTTGGCCAGGCGGGCGGCATCAACGGTCAGGAATACATCAGCCGGGCTGTTCAATCCTTCGTTCCTGATCCGCTCAAGCAATTCATCTTCCTTGCCTTCAATGCGGTTGATCCTGATGCCTGTTTGCTGCGTGAAGTTGGCGTAAAGTGCTTCGTCCGTCTGGTAGTGGCGGGCGGAGTAAAGATTCAGAATCTTGTCTTCGGCCGTGGCTGATTGGGCCAAAGTGATAACGGCGGCGATCAGGACTGGTCTAAGCTTCATGCGGCAACTCCGGATGTCTTTGAGAATCGCCCCAGTTTACTTGCTGACACGGCTGTTGTGGACGAGAGTGATTGCCTTGATTGGACGTAAAAAAAGCGGCTGTTTAGCCGCTTGGTTCAGTTGACTTCGAGAATTCGTCGCGCGCCGTTGTAGCGCTGCATCCAGTAACTGCTTTCCATGTTCTCGACGCGAACTTCAGCGCCAGTGCGTGGCGCGTGCAGGAAGTGGTTGTCGCCGAGATAAATGCCGACGTGCGAGAAGGTGCGGCGCATCGTATTAAAGAAGACCAGATCGCCCGGTTTGAGTTGGCTGGAGTCGATCTGCTGGCCAACTTCACTCATTTCGCGAGCGGTACGCGGCAAGGAGGCGCCGATGCTGTCCTTGAAGACCAGACGAACAAAACCACTGCAGTCAAGACCGCTGCTTTCGTCGTTGCCACCAAATCGGTAGCGGACGCCGACCAGCTTCAGACCTTGCAGGATTACATCCTGAGCGACGTTGGTGTAACGTTCCAGAAACGACTGCTGCTCTTCCGGTTTGCGTGCCAGTTCAGCCGCGGAGGACGCGCTGATCCCGCCGACGAGCAGCGAGAAGGCAAGCAGAAGGGAGGCCGTTACTTTTTGCATAGCCGCGAAATGTATTTGAAAAACCGCTGACTGTAAAGAAGCTGAAAAATTCGGGTACTGCAACTATGTTCATCATTCGTAATTATGAATACAATTTCTCCCCCTATGAGCGAGGTGATCTATGGGTTCCTTCAAGGCACTGCTGATTGAAGAGCACGACGGTAAGGTAAGCAGTGGCTTCGTCCAACTGGATGAGGGCCGGCTTGATGCCGGTAATGTCACGATCCGCGTCGCTTACTCAAGCATCAATTACAAGGATGCACTGGCGGCAACCGGTGCAGGCAAGATCATTCGACGTTTCCCTTGTGTCGGCGGCATCGATCTGTCCGGCACGGTCATTGAAAGCGGTGATCCACGCTTCAAGCCCGGTGACCAGGTGATTGCGACCAGTTTTGATATCGGTGTCGCGCACCATGGCGGCTATGCCGAAATTGCCCGGGTTCCCGGCGACTGGGTTGTTCCGTTGCCGGCCGGGTTGTCGCTTTATGAGGCAATGGCGCTGGGTACTGCTGGTTTTACCGCGGCGCTGGGTGTTGTGCGCATGGAAGAGAATGGCCTGCGCCCGGAAAAGGGGCCTGTCATCGTGACCGGGGCAACCGGCGGTGTCGGTAGCCTAGCAATCGATATGCTCGCGAGAACTGGCTATCACGTGGTGGCGCTGACCGGCAAGGAGTCCGAAGCTGATTACCTGCGTAGCCTTGGGGCGGCTGAAGTATTACTGCGCCAGAGTCTCGATCTGACCAAGATTCGTCCGCTTGACCGCGCGCGCTGGGCGGGAGCCGTCGACAATCTGGGCGGTGACGTGCTGGCCTGGATTGCCAGCACCATGGAGCAGGGTGGCACGATTGCCAGCATCGGCTTGGCGGCCAGCATGTCGCTGAATACCACAGTAGCGCCTTTTATCCTGCGTGGCGTTTCCTTGCTCGGCATTGACTCCGGCTATATCCGGGAGCCCTATCGCAGCGGTGTCTGGCAGCGTTTGGCCACCGATTTGCGCCCACCGCATCTGGCCTCCATGTCGCGTCGTATTCCTTTTGACGACTTGCCGGCAACCTTTGGTGAATACATTGCCGGGCGCGCCAAGGGGCGTGTGGTCGTGGAAATTGCCGGAGGTTGATGTGGCCGAGTTGCCGCACATCCTGATCGTCGATGATTCCAGAGTGGTGCGGAGGTCCCTCATCCAGCATTTGCAGGGGCAGTATGATGTCCGGGAAGAGAGCGACGGCGAGGCGGCATGGCAGACGCTGGTTGTCGATCACTCGATCAAGGCGGTGATTTCCGATCTGCAAATGCCCAAGTTGAATGGCTATGAGCTGCTGGAGCGGGTACGTTCCTCCAAACTTCGTCGCTTGCAGCAATTGCCGTTCATTCTGGTTTCCGGTGAAGAAACTGAGGAAGAGCGAGTCAGGGCAAAGGAGTTGGGGGTTTCGGATTTTGTGACCAAGGGCGCGGGGGGCACGGAAGTGCTGACCCGTCTGAATAATTTGCTGGTCTTGACCAGCGTGCAGGAAAACCGCGAGGCTGATCGCGAACGCCTGGTGCAGGATCCGGTGAGCGGTTTATTCACAAGAAAATATCTGGAACTTCAGACGGCGCAAGCCTTGTCGCATTCGGCACGGCATGGTGTTGATGTCAGCGTGATGGTGCTTGGTTTTGATGGTTTTGCCGGCCTGCGCGAACGGCTGGGTGAGCAGGTGGCCGACGAGATTGGCAACCGTTTCGCCAAGATGCTGGCTGGGAAGATGCGTCAGGAAGATAGCCTGGGGCATTTCGGACACGGGCAGTTTGCCGTCGTTTCGCCGGGGACGGCGCCGGCTTTTTGCGCGACGTTTGCCGAGCGAGTACGCGAAGCGATCGAGGCGGCACGTCTGTCGGTGCAAGGGCAGACCGTCGCGTTGACGGTCAGTATTGGGTTGGCTAGCTTTCCCTCCGATAAGGTCGATTCAGCGGCGACCTTGCTGGATCTGGCCGGAGAGCGCATGCAGAAGGCCATGCGGGCTGGCGGAAATCGAACTGGGTCAGGCGGTATTCTGCCGGCGACGCGGCCGATTTCCCTGCATCACGCCGTAGAGCTGTTGGCGGCAAATCGTCCGGGGCCGGTAATTCCGCACCTTCCGGCTTTGGCCGAGCAGCTTCTGCCCTTGCTGAAACTGATGGATCAGGAGTTGGAGTTGGATTTGGCTCTGCCACTGGCGGAGATCGAATACCGTTTGAGTGAACGGAAGTCTCAAAAAAATTAATCCGTTCTGTGTTTTTGTTGTGCAGGAAAACTTAGCTAGAGGGAGCTTTATGGCGACGTACAAGGAGTTTCACCAGTATTCCATCGAAAAACCGAATGAGTTCTGGACCGAACAGGCTCAACTTATCGACTGGAAAGAACCGTTCACCCAAGTCTGCGATTATTCTCGCCCGCCGTTTGCCAAATGGTTTGTCGGTGGCAAGACCAATCTGTGCCATAACGCGGTTGACCGCCATGCGGCCAAGCGCCCGAACGACCGTGCGCTGATCTTCATTTCGACCGAAACCGACGAAGAAACTGTTTACAGCTTTGCCGAGTTGCAGCGCGAAATTGAGCGCATGGCGGCGATTTACCAGAGCCTCGGTGTCAAGAAGGGCGACCGCGTCCTGATCTACATGCCGATGATTGCCCAGGCGACCTTTGCCATTCTCGCTGCAACGCGTATTGGCGCCATCCACTCGGTGGTGTTCGGCGGCTTTGCTTCCGGTTCGCTGGCCACCCGTATCGACGATGCCAAGCCGACGCTGATCGTTTCTTCCGACGCCGGCATGCGCGGTGGCAAGGCTGTGCCGTACAAGCATCTGCTCGACGAAGCCATCGACCTGGCTGAACACAAGCCGGCCAAGGTGCTGATGGTTGATCGTGGTCTGGACAAGGCTTTCAACAAGGTGGCCGGTCGTGATGTCGACTACGCCACCGAGCGCGCCAAGTTCATGGATGCCAAGGTGCCGTGCGAGTGGCTGGAGTCGTCCGAGCCGTCCTACATCCTCTACACCTCGGGCACGACCGGCAAGCCGAAGGGCGTGCAGCGCGACACCGGTGGTTACGCCGTGGCACTGGCTTCGTCGATGAAGCACATCTACTGCGGTGGCGAGGGCGAAACCTTCTTCTCCACCTCGGACATCGGCTGGGTGGTCGGTCACTCCTACATCATCTATGGCCCGCTGATCGCCGGTATGGCCACCGTGATGTACGAAGGCACGCCGCTGCGTCCGGATGCTGGCATCTGGTGGCAGATCGTCGAGAAGTACAAGGTGACGGTCATGTTCTCGGCGCCGACCGCCGCCCGCGTGCTGAAGAAGCAGGACCCGGCCTTCATGCACAAGTACGACCTGTCGTCCCTGAAGCACGTCTTCATGGCTGGTGAGCCGCTCGACCAGCCGACCCACGAGTGGTTCCAGAACGAACTGCAGAAGCCGGTTATCGACAATTACTGGCAGACCGAAACCGGCTGGCCGATGCTGGCTTCGCTGCCGGGTGTCGAAAAGACCCCGATCAAGTTCGGTTCTCCGTCCTTCCCGGTTTACGGCTACAACCTGCAGATCTTCCGCGAAGACGGCTCGGTTTGCGGCGCCAACGAGAAGGGCATCGCTGCCGTCATCCCGCCGCTGCCGCCCGGCTGCCTGTCCACCGTCTGGGGTCAGGACGATCGTTTCGTCTCGACCTACTTCACGCTGTTCAAGGATCCGCTGGTTTATTCCTCCTACGACTGGGCGATCAAGGACGACGACGGTTACTTCACCATCCTCGGCCGCACCGACGACGTGATCAACGTTGCCGGTCACCGTCTGGGCACCCGTGAAATTGAGGAAGCCATCCAGAACCATCCGGCAATTGCCGAAGTGGCCGTGGTTGGCGTCGAGGACAAGCTCAAGGGGCAGGTACCGATGGCGTTTGCCGTTGTCAAGGATGCCTCCAAGCTTGCTACCCCAGAGCTGATCAAGGCCCTGGAGAAGGAAGTGTTCGGCACGGTCGACAGCATTCTCGGTGCTATTGGCCGTCCGGCTCGCGTCCATTTCGTGACCGGTCTACCCAAGACTCGCTCCGGCAAGATGCTGCGCCGTTCGTTGCAGGCGCTGGCCGAAGGCCGCGATCCGGGCGATCTGACGACCATCGACGATCCGTCGACCTTGGAGCAGATCAAGAGCGCGCTGGCCAGCTAATCGCGTCTTGTGCTTGAACTAAGGCCCGCCGATGAAAATCGGCGGGCCTTTTTATTGCGCCACTTTAAGAATCCGGCTCGGGGGCGGGTGTTAGAATGCCCGCCAGTCCTACCACTCTGTCGTTTACGTTGATGATTTACGAAACCGTCGCTGCTGTCGATCTGGGTTCCAATAGCTTCCGCCTGCAGGTTGGGCGTGTGGTGGATGATCAAATCTATATTCTGGATTCCATGAAGGAGCCGGTTCGCCTGGCTTCCGGCCTGACTGCCGACAAGCGGCTGGATACGGCGGCTCAGGTACGGGCGATCGATGCGCTGCGTCGTTTTGGCGAACGACTGCGCGGACTCGACAAGGGCGCCGTTCGCGCCGTGGCAACCAATACCTTGCGAGTGGCCAAGAATGCGGTCGAGTTTCTGCCGTTGGCCGAGGAGGCGCTGGGCTTCCCGATTGAAATCATCGCTGGTCGCGAAGAAGCCCGTCTGATTTATATCGGTGCATCGCATTCGTTGCCCATGGTTTCGCACAAGCGATTGGTTGTCGATATTGGTGGTGGTTCGACTGAATTCATCATCGGCAAGCGCCATGAGCCGCAGCTGATGGAGTCGCTGTACATGGGCTGCGTCAGCTACACGCAGCGTTTCTTTCCGGATCGCCGGATCGACAAGAAGCGGCTGCGTGAGGCACAGGTGGCCGCCGCCAAGGAAATTGAACTGATTGCCCACGACTACCAGCGCCTTGGCTGGAAGGAGGCAGTTGGCTCCTCAGGTTCGGCGCGGGCGATTGCCGATGTGCTGGAACTGAACGGCATGAATCCGAACGGCGAAAGCGGCATTACCCGGGTGGGGCTCGACAAGCTTTGTGCCCTGCTGATCAAGGCGGGTTCTGCCGAGGCGCTTGATTTGCCCGGCATCAAGGGCGATCGTCTGCCGGTGTTTCCTGGTGGCGTGGCCATCATGTCGGCGATTTTCGAGGAACTCAATATCGAGCGCATGTCTTATGCCGACGGCGCTTTGCGCCTTGGCGTACTCTATGATTTGCTCGGTCGCTTTCATCATCATGACATGCGGGATTCAACCGTGTCGCAATTTCGGCGCCGTTATCAAGTCGAAGGCGATCAGGTCGAGCGGGTCGAGGCGACAGCGTTATCGGCGTTGACCCAGTTGTCAGAAGGCACGCCATCGGAATCGGATGTCCAGTTCCTGTCATGGGCTTGCCGCTTGCACGAAATCGGTATCTCCGTCGCTCACAATGCCTATCACAAGCATGGTGCCTACGTTCTGACTTACGCCGATATGCCGGGTTTTTCCAAGAAGGATCAGGCGCGGCTGGCCATGCTGGTCCTTGGGCACCGAGGCAAGCTTGAAAAGCTGGGGGCGGTCCCGGCGGACGATAGTGCATGGAACCTGATTTTTTGTCTGCGCCTGGCGGTCTTGCTGCACCGGACCCGCGATGATCGAGCGCTTCCTGCATGGCGTGTCGTGCGCAGCGGCAATGGTTTTCTGCTTGAATTACCGGCTGACTGGTTAGCGGCCAATCCCTGGACTGCGGCGGCTTTTGGCGAAGAGTCCAGTGTCTGGAAGCAGATAGGGCGGGATTATGTCTTCAAGTCCAAACCGGTAAGGAAGCCTGCATGAGCGAAATTCCCCGCTTGCGAGTCGAGCCGGGGAAGGTGGTGCTCTCCGGCGCATGGACGCTTGCGGAAATGCTGCCGATGTTGTCATTTTTGCAGGCGGAACTCACCAATCAGTCACACCACACCAGGCATTGGGATTTGTCCGCGGTGACGCGCCTGGATAGTGCGGCCGCGGTACTGCTGTGGCGGACTTGGGGTGGGCAGTGGCCAGCCAGTCTGGATGTCGATGAGATGCATCGGGCGGTCCTGGTGCGCGTTGCTGAGCTGCCACGCGAAATGCCGGAGCAAGTCTTGCCTCGCGTACACCTGCCGGAGTTTATCGGGGTCCTTTTGTTCAAGGCGCTGGCCAATGTGCGCGGCATGGTTGCCCTGTTTGGCCAATTGCTGCTCGACTGTGCCTATCTGTTTCGTCACCCGAAGGACGTGCCGTGGCGGGAATTTACCTCCAATGTTTACAAGGCCGGTGCGTTGGCATTGCCGGTTACCGCGCTGGTTGGTTTCCTGATTGGCGTGACGATCAGCTATCTCTCGGCGCTCCAGTTGAAGAGCTTTGGCGCTGATTTGTTCATCGTCAATATTCTCGGGATCTCAATCATTCGTGAACTGGGTCCGGTGCTTGTCGCGGTACTGGTGGCCGGGCGTTCCGGCTCGGCGATGACGGCGCAGATTGGCGTGATGCGGGTGACCGAAGAAATCGATGCCTTGTCGACAATGGGGATCTCGCGCAGCATTCGTGTCGTTTTGCCCAAGGTGTTCGGATTAACCGTAGCCATGCCGCTTCTGGTGCTGTGGACTTCGGCCGTTGCCTTGTTTGGTGGAATGCTGGCTGCGCTAATGCAGCTTGACCTGTCGCTGATCTACTTTCTCGAGAACCTGCCCAGGGCAGTGCCGGTCGCCAACCTGTTCATTGGTCTGGGCAAAGGGCTGGTGTTTGGCTTTGTCACCGCTGTGGTGGCCTGCCATTTTGGCTTGCACGTCAAACCGAATACCGAAAGCCTGTCGGCTAATACGACCAGCGCGGTGGTGACGGCGATCACCTCTGTCATTTTGGTTGATGCAATTTTTGCGATCTTCACTCGGCAGATCGGGGTGCCACAGCTATGAGCCAGCCGCCGGTCATCGAACTGAGCGGCGTGACGGCCAGTTTTCGCGGACAAATGGTGCATCGCGATCTGGCCTTGCGGGTGGAGGAGGGCCAGATCGTTGGACTGCTTGGCGGTTCCGGGAGCGGCAAAACGACGCTGCTGCGCGAAATCCTTGGCTTGTTGCGGCCGGATACAGGCATCGTCCGTCTATTCGGCGTCGACCTCAACGATCCGGATGTCGTTCTGCAACGGGATGTGCGGCGGCGTCTAGGGATGTTGTTTCAGCACGGCGCATTATTTTCCGCCTTGTCAGTGTTCGACAACATTGCTTTCCCCTTGCGCGAACTTCGTTGTCTTGATGAGGATTGGATACGACGGCTGGTCCATCTCAAGCTGGCGATGGTCGGTCTGGAGGAAGTGCATGGCAAGCAGATGCCTGCCGAGTTGTCAGGCGGGATGGTCAAGCGCGTTGCGCTGGCCCGGGCGCTGGCACTGGAGCCTGAACTCTTGCTGCTCGATGAACCGACGGCCGGCCTCGACCCGGATCGCAGCCAGAATTTTGTCGAGCTGGTCGGCAATTTGCAGCGCGAACTTGGCCTGACGGTGGTCATGGTCACCCATGACCTCAATACCCTGGCCGGACTCGCCACCCATGTGGCCGTCCTGGCTGATCAACAGATCGTTGCCTTTGGCACAAGGGCCGAAATCATGACGGTCGATCATCCCTTCGTCACCGGCTTTTTTGGCGCTGATCGCCGGAAACTGCTTTAATCGCTAATCATGGAAAATAAGTCTCACGCCTTTGCCGCCGGACTCTTTGCACTTCTCCTTGGCCTGGCGGCCTTGCTGGCAACCTATTGGCTAAGCGGTAGTCGCGATGCCTCACGTGATTACATCGTCGTGACCAAGCAAAATATTGGTGGCTTGAATCCACAGGCGCAGGTTCGCTATCGTGGTATCCGGGTTGGCAAGGTCAGCGACATCCGCCTTGATCCAGATGACTACAGCAATATCCTGGTCACCATTTCGGTCAATGAAGACGTGCCACTGACCACAGGGACCGTTGCCAAACTGAATTACCAGGGCGTCACCGGATTGGCGCATATCCTGCTGCTGGAGACAGGCAAGGACATGGCACCCCTGGAGCCTGATGGCGATAAATTGCCGCGTATCACGATGATTCCGTCGTTGCTGGATGAACTCGGTGAAACTGGGGCAGCCACGCTGAAGCAGGCCCGGCAGATGATGGCCAGTGCCAATGCACTGCTCAGCGAAGAAAATCGGACTCATCTGACGGCGACCTTGGCGAATCTGGAAGCGGCATCGGGAAGCATGAAACCGGCGCTGGAAAACCTCAATGCGACGCTGGTTCAAATGAGGAAATTGCTGGATGACCGCAACGTCAAACAACTTTCGCAAGCAGCCGGTGAGGTCGGGCCGTTGCTCAGCGATACCCGGATTCTGATCGGCAAGATGCAGGTCGCCACCGACAAGCTGGATGTCGCCATTGGCGATGCTTCGGCGGGCGGAACCTCGGCGTTGATGCCGCGCTTGAATGAGCTGGCGGTGGATTTTTCAATGACCTCGCGGCAGTTGAGTCGGGTTCTGCGCATTCTCGAAGACACGCCGCAAGGCTTGGTGTTTGGTGCACCAGCTCAGTCGCCTGGTCCGGGTGAGAGCGGATTCAACCCGAACGGAGGTAAATAAGATGCGCTGGCTTGTTGCGGTATTGCTCGGCCTTTGCCTCTCGGCATGTTTCACTGCGGGCAAGCGGGGTGGAGATACTCCGCTGGCGATCTATGACTTTGGCCCTCCGTTATCAAGCCTGCTTCCTGCACCCCGCAAACAGCCGGTTGCGCTGGAGGTGAGGGCTCCGCTGTGGTTCGATTCGCTGGGGATTGATTACCGTTTGACTTATGTCGAGGCGTCACGCCTGCGCGAATATGCCCAAGCTCGCTGGGCCGGACCTCCGGCACAGCTGATCCAGCAGCGGCTATCGCAGCGTCTCGGCTATGTGATGGCGGGGCAGGGGCAGACCCGTTGTCTGGTTCGTCTGGAAATTACAGAGTTCAGTCAGCTCTTTGCCGCCGCGGACAGCAGTCGCGGGGTTCTGCAAGGACGGGCTTGGTTGCTGGATCGTTCGCGCCGCCAAGTGGCGGAACTGGCGTTGAGTCTTGAAAAACCGGCACCGTCGGCGGATGCACGCGGTGGTGTGGAAGCCCTGACGCTCACGGTTGAGCAACTTGCAATCGACCTGTTTGCCTGGGAAAAAACACTGGCTGATGGCGCGGTTGCCGGAGGCTGTTTCAGTTAGTTGGAAACGATGCGCTCGGCGATGCGTTGCTTGAGATCGGCAAGATTGTCGTCGAAATGCGTGTAATGCATCAGCGACAGGCCAAAAACACAGGCGTAGAGCAGCAGGCTGCGGCTCTTGGCCTCGGCATCGGACATTCCTGCCGCAACAAACAGCTTGCGGGTGCATTCCAGCCGATAAAGATCCACCGCTTCGACAATGGCAGCAGCTTGTGGGTCGTGCCGAGCCCAGTCACGAACAGCCAGTTCGATCGACATTCCTTTGCGGTTGCGGCTGGCGCCGTATACTTCGATGGCATAGTGCAACTGGTCGCGTTCATTGCCGGGGGTCACTGCCGTCGTCTTTTCAATGTCGCGGATGCGGCCAAGTTTCCACTGTTCCAGCACGGCGTCGAGCAGTGCCTGCCGGTCCTTGAAGTGCCAGTAGAAACTGCCCTTGGTGACGCCGCAACGCTTGGCCAGCACTTCGACGCGCAAGCCGCTGACGCCTTCCTTGGCAAGAAGGTCGATCGCCACTTCCACCCAGCGATCCGGATCGAGCTGGGTGCGTGTTGCTGCCGCCCGCTTGCGAGGTTTGACCGATGTGGTTTTCATTGAGGACTTGACAGGTTTGTTTTCCATACGCTACCGTATGCTTTTCCATACGACACAGTATGGTCATTGTGCTGATTGAGTAGTTGTCTGTCAAACGGATGTCGCAGTTTAGAAAATCTAACCGAGTAAAAGGAGAAGGCTTGTGAAGATTCTGGTTCCGGTGAAACGGGTAGTCGATTACAACGTCAAGGTTCGCGTCAAGGCGGATGGTTCGGGTGTTGATCTGGCCAACGTCAAGATGAGCATGAACCCGTTTGACGAAATTGCCATTGAAGAAGCGGTACGTCTGAAGGAAGCCGGTGTGGCGACCGAGGTGATCGCCGTCTCCTGTGGCGTTGCTGCCTGCCAGGAAACGCTGCGTACGGCCATGGCGATCGGTGCCGACCGCGGCATCCTGGTCGAAACCGACGTCGAACTCCAGCCGCTGGCCGTCGCCAAGCTGCTCAAGGCACTCTGCGACAAGGAACAGCCACAACTCGTCATTTGCGGTAAGCAGGCCATCGACGACGATGCCAACCAGACCGGCCAGATGCTTGCCGCCCTGCAAAACTGGCCACAAGCCACGTTTGCCTCCAAGGTGGTCGTCGCTGATGGCAAGGCTACAGTGACCCGCGAAATCGACGGCGGCCTCGAGACCCTGGCGATCAGCCTGCCGGCCGTGGTTTCTACCGATCTGCGCCTGAACGAACCGCGCTATGCCACGCTGCCGAACATCATGAAGGCCAAGAAGAAGCCGCTCGATACCGTCAAGCCGGCCGATCTAGGCGTCGATGTTGCGCCACGCCTGACCACGCTCAAGGTTTCCGAACCAGCCAAGCGTAGCGCTGGCGTCAAGGTGGCCGATGTGGCCGAACTCGTGAACAAGCTTCGCAATGAAGCGAAAGTGATCTAAGGAGAGCAAACCATGACCATTCTCGTCATTGCCGAACACGACAACACCACCCTGAAGGCGGCCACCCTGAACACCGTTGCCGCTGCCCAGAAAATCGGTGGCGAAGTCCACGTGCTGGTCGCCGGTGCCAACTGCGCTGCCGCTGCGCAGCAAGCTGCCGGCCTGCAGGGCGTCGCCAAGGTCAAGGTGGCCGATGCCGCCCACTACGATGCGCAGACCGCCGAAAACTTGACGGCGCTGGTGGTTGCCAACGCTGCTGGCTACACCCACATCCTGGCACCGGCCACGACCTTCGGCAAGAACCTGTTGCCGCGTGTCGCCGCGTTGCTCGATGTGGCTCAGATTTCGGAAATTACTGCTGTTGAATCGGCTGATACCTTTGTTCGCCCGATCTACGCCGGCAACGCACTGGCTACCGTCAAGAGTGCCGATTCGGTCAAGGTCATCACCGTGCGGACAACTGCCTTCGATGCGGTCGCCACCGGTGGTTCAGCTGCCGTTGAGGCTCTCGCTGCGGCTGCCGATACCGCGCAATCCCAACTCCAAAACAGAGAACTGACCAAGTCCGAGCGTCCTGAACTCGGTGCGGCCAAGATCATCGTTTCCGGTGGTCGCGGTCTGGGTAGCGGTGAAAACTATCACAAGCTGCTCGAGCCGCTCGCCGACAAGCTGGGCGCTGCCCTCGGTGCCTCGCGTGCCGCGGTTGATGCCGGGTTCGTGCCGAACGACTATCAGGTCGGCCAGACCGGCAAGATCGTTGCGCCACAGCTCTATATTGCAGTCGGTATTTCTGGTGCCATCCAGCACCTCGCTGGCATGAAGGACTCCAAGGTGATCGTTGCAA
This sequence comes from Dechloromonas aromatica RCB, assembly GCF_000012425.1. Classification (NCBI taxonomy): domain Bacteria; kingdom Pseudomonadati; phylum Pseudomonadota; class Betaproteobacteria; order Rhodocyclales; family Azonexaceae; genus Dechloromonas; species Dechloromonas aromatica (nom. nud.). The sequence goes on from NC_007298.1 coordinate 1,317,201, forward strand.
TCAACAAGGACCCGGATGCGCCAATCTTCCAGGTGGCGGATTACGGCCTGGTCGGTGACCTGTTCGAAGTGGTGCCGCAACTGGTGGCTTCCGTCGGCTAGAATAGCCATGTGAATCTGACTGATACCCTGCTGGGCGAAGCGTGGTACTGGACGGCTTGGGCCGTCTGGCTACCGCTCTTCGCCCGCTGTGTTTTAAGGGCACCTTGGGCAAGGCTCAGGGATTCCGATCAGTTGAACGTCTGGTTGGGCATGATCGTGCTGCTCACCGTGGTCTGGAGCTTGAAGGCAGGGGTCAAGCCGGGGTTGGGTTTTCATTTGCTCGGGGCCACGGTATTTACCTTGAGTTTCGGCCCGTATCTGGCCTTTATCGGCTTGTCGCTCGTGGTTGCCGGGATAACACTGAACGGTGCGGCAGGGCCATTCGCCTATGCGCTGAACGCATTGTTATTGGCAGGAACTAGTGTCGGGTTAAGTCAGGCACTTTATCGTGTCTTTTCCGGCGTGTTGCCCAAGCATTTTTTTGTATATATCTTCGTCAATGGCTTTCTCTGTGCCGCATTGACAATTATTGGGGTCGGATTCTGCGCCACCGTGTTGCTGGCATTGGCTGGCGCCTACGAGTGGGACTACCTGGTCAGCGAATATTTGCCCTATTACCTGCTACTGGGCTTTTCCGAAGCTTGGCTGTCGGGAATGATGATGACGCTTTTCGTGGTTTACCGGCCGAACTGGGTTGTTACATTTGATGATTCCCGTTATCTGGCGGGGAAATAACAGCTACAATTCTGTCACTTTTGTGTCATTAAAGGCAGTTTCCTTGGGCCGCTTTGGTTTTCGCTACTCCGCTTCGTTGCTGATGCTGGTCTTGTCCGGGAGCGTTTTTGCCGTCGGTCTCGGAGATCTGCGCGGGCAGCCTGTCCTTGGAAGCAGTATCCGGCTCGAAATCACACTTCTGGGCATGGAAAAACAGCAGCTCGATGTTGCGTGTTTTCGCCTTGTTCAGCCTGAGGCTTCCGGTGATCTGCCATGGTTGAAAAAAGCCACCCTGACTATCCGTAAGGGGGTTTCGCCTGTATTGGAGATCCGCTCGGAAGCGCCCTTGCGTGAGCCGATCATGCAACTGGCGGTACAGCTAGGCTGTGGGCACGAAATTTCTCGCGACTATGTTGTGATGGCATCGCCAGCCCGGGAAGGGGGCACGCCCGCAGTGGAGCCGCGCGTGGATCATATCGAGGCACAGGTTTCCACGGACGTTGTTCGGAAAGCTGTGCGAACTCGCTCGGTGACGCCGGTCGCTGTTGAGCCTCCTCCCACGCTTTCGCCTCGGAAGGCAGGGAGGCGCCTCGCTGAAACTTTGATCCCGGACCGCTTGGTGCTTTCGGATGCGGGTGATGTCGGTGAGCCTTCGTTACGTTTAGCGACCGAACTACAGGCCGGAGCGGGGGTGAAGGAAGCGCAGCGAGAAATCCTGCGCCTTGAATTCCGGATGCTGCTGGCCATGCATGAACAGGCTACTTCCCAAATGGCAGCGGCCGAGAAACTCCGCAACATGGAGGGAACGCTGGGTGAGCTTCAGCAGCGAGCCGGCGAGTTTGCCCAGCGTGTTGAAAAGGAAGGGACGGTGCCGATTGCCTCGGTGCCGCTCGTCGCCGTGCAACCCGTTCCGGTCCCTGGTCCGGCTACCAATGTGCCGGTTCGGCCGCAGCCGAGTTCCCTGGCGCCCGTGGTCAAGGACTTCTCTGGTCCTTCTGATTGGGGTTTTTATGGTGCGCTGCTCGGGGCTGTGCTTGGCTTGGCCGGTTGGTTTGGCTGGCGAAAGTATCGGGAACGTCAGCCGGTATCCGGCGAAGTGGAGTCCCCGATTGATGCGCCGGAAATGCAGGTTGATCCTAAGCGGGCCGAAGAACGCGAAGAGCTTGGTGGCATAGATTTGCCTTTCGAGGCAGCGGCGATGGGTATGCCTATCCAGGTCGATCTCGAACTGGATGGCAGGGATGCGCCTTCTCCGATACCGTTGCCAGAACCGGAAAAATCGCCGGAGAGGGCGCAGGACTCAATCCTGTCGATTAATGCCACGACGCTGGATGAGCATTTTGAAGCCAATCCGGTCATGGAGCTGGCTGACATCATGCTCTCTTTCGGGCGGGTGAAAGGGGCGGCTCAGGCACTTCAGGAGTTCATCGACCATAATCCGCAGGAAGCGTTGCAGCCGTGGATTCGCCTGATGGATGTGTATCGTATGGCGGGGATGCGTACAGAGTTTGAAAATGTCGCCCATAACCTTAATCTGAATTTCAACGTCGAGGTCCAGAGTTGGGATGGCGGAAAACCGGCGCTGGCAATCGCGGCTGAGGGCGATGGGGATGTTCCTGTTGCTCCGCGGCCGCAGTCTCTTGAGGATTTGCCTCGCCTGATGCAAACGGTGGTTGAACTCTGGAAGTCTGGCGACGTTGTGGGGTATTTGTACCAATTGCTGCGTGATAACCGTGGCGGCCAGCGACAGGGGTTTGCCCTGCCGGTGGTTGAGGATGTTTTGTTCCTGATTGAGCTGAAAGAAACTTCTAACCGAATGGAATAGATCTGATGAGCGAATATATTGCCCCCCTGAAAGATATCCGTTTTGTCATGCAGGATCTGGCCGGTCTGGACCAGGTCATCTCATTGCCGGGGTGCGAAGAGGCATCACCGGACGTCGTCGATGCCATTCTTGAGGAGGCGGCAAAGTTTTCCGGTGAAATCCTGTCCCCGCTCAATCGGGTTGGTGACAGGGATGGCGCCAAGTGGAAGGACAAGGCGGTAAGCACGTCGCCCGGCTTCAAGGAAGCCTATCGGCAGTTTGTCGATAATGGCTGGAATGGTATCGGTTGCGACCCGGAATTTGGCGGCCAAGGCCTGCCCAAATTGCTCTCGACGGCAGTCAGTGAAATGTGGAAGAGCGCCAACCATGCCTTCTCGCTGTGTCCGATGCTGACGCAGGGGGCGATTGAAGCGTTGATGATCGCCGGAACCGATGAGCAGAAAGCGGCTTATCTGCCGAACCTAGTTTCCGGTGAATGGACCGGGACGATGAACCTGACCGAGCCTTCAGCGGGTTCTGATCTGGCAGCAGTGCGCAGCCGCGCCGAGCCGGTTGGTGACGGAACATATAAGGTCTTCGGCCAAAAGATCTTCATTACCTACGGTGAGCACGACATGACGGACAACATCGTCCATCTCGTGCTGGCCAGGACGCCGAATGCACCGGAAGGCGTCAAGGGTATCTCGCTTTTCGTGGTGCCCAAGTTCTTGCTCAAGGCCGACGGTACGCCGGGCGAACGCAACGACGTCTATTGTGTATCCATCGAGCACAAGCTGGGCATTCATGGCAGTCCGACCGCAGTGCTGGCTTTTGGTGACAATGGTGGCGCGATCGGTACGCTGGTCGGTGAAGAAAATCGCGGCTTGGAATACATGTTCATCATGATGAACGCTGCTCGCTTTAATGTCGGACTCGAAGGTCTGGGTGATGCCGAGCGTGCCTATCAGCGTGCCGTGGTCTATGCGAAGGAGCGTGTCCAGGGCACGGAAGTCGGTGTCAGGGGCGGTCCAAAGGTGCCGATCATCAAGCATCCTGATGTTCGGCGCATGCTGATGTCCATGCGTTCGCGGATCGAAGCCATGCGTGCCTTGGCTTATGTCACTGCCGCCGCGCAAGACAACGCACACGGCAATCCGGATGAGGTCGAGCGCACGAAGGCACAAGCCTTTGCTGATCTGTTGATTCCTGTCGTCAAGGGCTGGAGTACTGAGAGCGCCATCGATATCGCCTCGCTGGGCGTGCAGGTGCATGGCGGCATGGGCTATATCGAGGAAACCGGCGCCGCCCAGCATCTGCGTGATGCCCGAATCACGGCGATCTACGAGGGGACAACGGCCATTCAGGCCAATGACCTGATCGGTCGCAAGATTGCTCGTGAAAAAGGCGTGACGATCAAGAGTGTGATTGCCGAAATGCGCGCTGCAGCTTCACAATTGGATGGCGATCTTGCATCAATCGGGGCTCGCCAGAATGCGGCAGTCGATGCGCTGGAAACAGCAGTGGACTGGATTGTCGCCAGTTTCGCCAGCGAGCCAAAAGCGGCGCATGCCGGTGCGGTGCCTTTTCTGTATCTATTTGGCATCGTCGCTGGTGGCTGGCAAATGGGCCGCGCGGCAGTGATTGCCCGGGCAAAGAGTGCTTCCGGTGAAACTGATCCCTTCTGGGCGGCCAAGCTGGCGACGACCCGCTTCTTCGCCGACCACTTTCTGACCCAGGCGCCGGGTCTGGCGGAGTCTGTGGTGGCTGGTGCAGTCGGCGCACTGGAAATTGCTGACGACTCTTTCTAGCCATCGTTCATCAGCTTTCTCCTAAAGCCCGAGATTGTTGTTATAATCTTGGGCTTTTCCACCTTGCCCTACCGCACCCGCATGGCGGGGGGTTTATCCCAAAAGGAGATTGCATGCGCCATTACGAAATCTGCTTTATCGTCCATCCGGACCAAAGCGAACAAGTGCCCGGCATGGTCGAGCGCTATCGCGCCATTGTTACTGCCAAGGGCGGTAGCATTCACCGTCTGGAAGACTGGGGCCGCCGTCAACTGGCTTACCCGATCCAGAAGATCCACAAAGCCCACTACGTTCTGATGAACATCGAGTGCGACGGCGACACGCTGAACGAACTCGAACATTCGTTCAAGTTCAACGACGCCGTGCTGCGCCACCTCACCGTCAAGATGAAGGCGGCTGTGACGACTCCTTCCCCGATGATGAAGGAAGAGAAGTCCAAGTCCATGATGCCTGGTGATGCCGCTCCGGCTGCCCCGGCTGAAACGGCTGCTGCTTAAGCATATTTGCACGGGAATTAACGGCTGAACTGTCTTTCACTCTCTGGCAATCTGGTCGAGCGCAAAGCCTTGCGCTATACGCCAGCCGGAGTTCCGGTCAGTGAAGGGAGGCTGCAACACAGCTCCTCGCAGATCGAAAGTGGGGCGGAGCGCTTGGTGGAGCTTGAAATCGCTGTCCTGGCCTTGGGTGAAAACGCCCGCTGGCTACAGGCTGCTCCCCTCGGAGGTGCAGTCAAAGTGACCGGATTTCTGGCAGCCAAGAGCCTCAACAGCCGAACGCCCGTGCTGCATGTGAATACACTCGAATATTTGGAAGGAAACGAAAATGGCTCGATTCTTCAAGAAGAAGGATGACGACAAGAAAAAGAAGCGCGGTGGCGGCCTGTTCAAGCGTCGCAAGTTCTGCCGCTTCACGGCTGAAAAGGTCGAACAGATCGACTACAAGGATGTGGATGTCCTGAAGGAATTCATCCAGGAAAACGCCAAGATCATGCCGGCTCGTCTGACCGGCACCAAGGCCGGCTACCAGCGCCAGCTGGGCACCGCTATCAAGCGCGCCCGCTTCATGGCTCTGCTGCCGTACACCGACAACCACCAATAATTTTCGGGGAGACGAAACATGCAAATCATTCTGCTCGAAAAGGTTGTTAACCTCGGTAACCTCGGCGACATCGTCAAGGTCAAGGACGGCTACGCCCGTAATTTCCTGATTCCGCAACGTATGGCCAAGCGTGCTACGCCGGCTGCCATGGCTGAGTTCGAAGCTCGTCGCGCCGAACTGGAAAAGCTGGCTGCTGAAAAGCTGGCAGCTGCCCAGGCTGTTGCTGACAAGATGAACGGTACCGTCGTTACCGTGGCTCGCAAGGCAGGTATGGACGGCCGTTTGTTCGGTTCCGTTGGTAACGCCGACATCGCCGACGCCCTGAAGGCTGCTGGCTACGTGGTCGATAAGTCTGCCGTTCGTATGCCGGAAGGCCCGCTCAAGGCAATTGGCGAGTTCCCGCTCGACGTTGCCCTGCACACTGACGTGCTGGCAAACATCACCGTGGCGATCGTTGCCGAGTAATTCCGGCAACGTCTCACGACAAAAGGCCTCGCAGTAGCGAGGCCTTTTTACTTTAAACTTCAAAACATGAACCAACGTCCTCAGAAACCCCGTATTCCCGATTCCACGCTGGACCACTTGCGCGTGCCGCCGCATTCGATCGAGGCCGAACAGTCGATCCTTGGCGGCTTGTTACTCGACAATCAGGCCTGGGATCGGATGGGCGATATGCTGACCGATGCCGATTTCTATCGCGATGAACATCGGCGTATCTTCCGGCAAATTCGTAATCTGCTCGAAAAGGCCAAACCGGCTGACGTGGTTACGGTGGCCGAGGCATTGGATGCGGCGGGGGAGGGTGAGCAGACCGGTGGCTTGGCTTATCTCGGTGAGCTGGCAGCGAATACACCATCGGCGGCCAATATCAAACGCTATGCCGAAATCGTTCGCGAGCGCTCCGTATTGCGCCAGTTGGTGGCAACCGCCGACGAAATTGCAGCCGATGCCCTGAATCCGCTTGGGCGGGATGCTGAAACTCTGCTCGACGAGGCAGAGTCAAAAATCTTCAAGATTGCCGAGGCCGGGGCTGGTCACAATGAAGGCTTCGTGCACATCAATCCCTTGCTCACCCAGGTGGTCGAGCGTATTCAGGAATTGCATGATCGCGACAACCCTTCCGATATCACCGGGGTGCCGACCGGATTTATCGATCTGGATTCGAAGACCTCCGGCTTTCAGCCGGGCGATCTGATTATCGTTGCCGGGCGCCCGTCAATGGGTAAAACCGCCTTTGCCTTGAATATTGCCGAGAATGTGGCGGTCGACTCCGGTTTACCGGTTGGTGTCTTCTCCATGGAAATGGGCGGCGCCCAGCTCGCCATGCGGATGCTGGCCTCGATCGGGCGTCTGAACTCACAGAGCCTGAGAACGGGGCGCATGAGCGACGAAGAATGGTCCAAGTTGTCGTTTGCGCTGGGCAAGCTACACGAGGCGCCGATCTATATCGATGAAACCGGCGGCTTGAGTCCGGCTAACCTGCGGGCCAGAGCACGGCGCCTGGCGCGCCAGTATGGCGGCAAGCTTGGCTTGCTGGTCATCGACTACATCCAGCTGATGTCGGGTAACCGCCAAGGCGAGAACCGGGCGACGGAAGTGTCCGAGATTTCGCGCTCGATCAAGTCGCTGGCCAAGGAATTGCAGGTTCCAATCGTGGCGTTGTCACAGCTTTCCCGGAAGGTCGAGGAGCGTACCGACAAGCGTCCGATGATGTCCGACTTGCGCGAATCCGGCGCTATCGAGCAGGATGCCGACGTGATCCTGATGATGTACCGCGATGAGTACTACAACAAGGATAGCAACGATAACAAGGGCTTGGCCGAAGTGATCATCGGCAAGCAGCGTAACGGCCCGACCGGGACCGTACGCTTGGCCTTCATTGGCGAATACACCCGTTTCGAGAATCTGGCCAGCGGCGGTTTTGTCGATTCCCAGAACTAGTCTGACTAGAGGGCGACCTGACGGGTTTTGATGCTGTATTGAATGGCGGTCTGATTGCTTCCATCATAACGGGTGCCTGAAGGCTCCATCTGAGGAAAGAGCAGGAAGGGCATCGCGGAATTCTTCCCAGGAAGGACGACGTCCGCTCCCAGATTGAAGGCAATCCAATTCATTTCCCAGACGCCGAACAGGATTTTTCTCAAAGAAATCAGTTTGCTATCCCGGTCGGATAGGCCTTCCGTGGCAATCGTGCGTCGCACATCGCTGGGGTCGACCGGAATCCAGCCGTAACCAGGGACGTAGAATTCGGCGCGGACGTGTTGGCCGTGGGTCGCATCATCATTACTCAGGCCTAGGCTGCGGAACAGGCGGGAGGAGCCTGTGCGCAGGCCGTAGACACAACGCGCTGGAATGCCGATGGCACGGCAGATGGCGACAAATAGCCCGTTGATGTCAGCCGAGCGCCCGCCGTATTGTCCCTGGATCAATTGACGACGAACGTCGCCGGTGCCACAGCCTGGCAGGCTGGGGTCATAAATCGAGTTGTCGACGACCCAGTCGTAAATGGCCTTGGCTTGGGCGACGGGATCCTTGATCCGGCCAAGGATGCGCTCGCCGAGCTGGAAGGCCAGGCCATCGTTGGGAATCAATTGAGATGCCTGCAGGTTGCGGCGCAGGATGTCTTCGCGTTCCGGCGCCACCGTGCGCTTGGTGACATCAAAATGTCGGTCTGCGGTGGTCACCAGCGTGGTGAGTTGCAACTTGGCATCACCGCCGTCCGGCCATTCGCAATAGAAGACCTCTAGGTCGCCATCCGGCAGTCGACGCATGCCGGCATTGGCCGGATTTCCTGCCCAGGAGTGGCCGAGCGTGCGTTGAAAGAGGGTGTCCTGATTGAGCGGCAACGGCAGCCACAGCTTGCTGGGTCCGCTCTTGTTTTTCAGGCTGACCGTTGTGGTGATTTCGTAGGTGCGCCAGTCCGACGGCGGTTCCGGCGCTCTGACCGGAGGGAGTCTGGAGGCTGTTGTGCCTTGCGGCGGCCGTTCGATGACCGGGTCGTCAGCCGTATGGGTGACCGGTTCCTGTGGCCGGTAAGTGATCTTGCCCTTGTGGTGGCGATCAGGTTTCGCGCCCGATTTTCTTGATGCTTTTCCTGACGAAGCCTTCCCGGCAGCGCCCTTTTTCTTGGCGCCCCCCGTGGAACTTTTGGCTGCGCTGGCCTTGGCCTGCTTCTTGGCAGCCCAGGCGTCAGAAACAAATAGCGAGAGTGCGGCGGCTGATGCTAGAAAGTCGCGACGTTTCAAGTGACTCCTCCGGCGGAATTAATCCGTGGCTGAAACGAAAAGGCCGTGTCACTGACACGGCCCCTTAATTGAAGGGTCGATTATAGCACTTCGGCGGCGTGGTCGGCCAGACGGGAACGCTCCCCGCGTTGTAACGTAATGTGACCGGAGTGCGGCCAGCCCTTGAAGCGGTCGACAACATAGGTCAGGCCGGAACTGCCTTCCGTCAGGTAGGGCGTGTCAATCTGGGCGATATTCCCGAGACAGACCACCTTGGTGCCGGGGCCGGCGCGCGTGACCAGCGTTTTCATCTGCTTTGGCGTCAGGTTCTGCGCCTCGTCGATGATCAGGTACTTCTTCAGGAAGGTCCGGCCGCGCATGAAATTCATCGACTTGACCTTGATCCGCGAGCGGATGATGTCGTTGGTTGCTGCCTTGCCCCAATCGCCGCCATAGGGGCCGCCGCTGTTTTCGTCGCTATGGGTCAGGACATCCAGATTGTCTTCAAGAGCCCCCATCCATGGCGCCATTTTTTCTTCCTCGGTGCCGGGCAGGAAGCCGATATCTTCGCCGACCGGGACCGTGACGCGGGTCATGATGATTTCAGCGAAGCGCTTGCTTTCGAGTACCTGCGTCAGTCCGGCGGCCAGCGTCAGCAGGGTCTTGCCGGTACCGGCCTGGCCGAGCAGGGTGACGAAGTCGATATCCGGGTTCATCAACAGGTTCAACGCGAAATTCTGTTCGCGGTTGCGGGCGGTGATGCCCCAGATGGCATTCTTCGGATGGGTGTAATCGACCAGCGTTTCCAGCACCGCAGTCTTGCCAGCTGTCTCCTTGACGATTGCGGTGAAGCCATCGCTCTCCAGCCAGACGAATTCATTGACCAGCAGTTGCGGACCGAGCGGGCCGGTCACCTTGTAATAGGTCTTGCTGTCCTTCTTCCACGACTCCATGCCCTTGCTGTGCTTGTCCCAGAAATTGTCGGGCAGGGCGCGGGTGCCGGTGTAGAGGATGTCGGTATCCTCGAGCACCTTGTCATTGAAGTAATCCTCAGCCAATAGGTTGAGGGCGCGCGATTTGATGCGCATGTTGATGTCTTTCGACACCAGGATGACCGGGCGTTTCGGAAATTTCTTCTGGAGGTGAATGACCACTGACAGAATCTGGTTGTCGACCTTGGAGGTCGGCAGGCCCTGCGGTAGTTCGGCGCTGATAGCCTCGGTCTGCAGGTAGAGGCGGCCGCTGGCCAGCTTGCTGGAAGGGCCGAAAAGGTCGATGCCTTCGTCGATGTCGACTTCATCGTGGGCCAGCATTTCGTCGAGCATGCGCGAGGCCTGGCGGGCGTTGCGGGCAATTTCGGTCATGCCCTTCTTGTGGTTGTCGAGCTCCTCCAGTGTCATGATCGGGATGAAAATATCGTGTTCCTCGAAGCGGAACAGGCAACTGGGATCGTGCATCAGCACGTTGGTATCGAGAACGAAAATCTTGGTAACGGCGGGCTTCTTTGTGGCAGCGGGCTTGCGCGGCATGGAGTGGGCCTTTGGTCGGGGTGGGAAAAGGGGTTAAAGGGTTTTGACGAAATCGAGCACTTCCTGGACGTGGCCGGGCACTTTGACACCGCGCCATTCGCGGCGCAGCACGCCGTTGAGGTCGATGACGAAAGTGCTCCGTTCTATGCCACGGACTTGTTTCCCATACATGTTTTTCATTTTCATGACAGAGAACAGGTTACAGACGGCTTCATCGGCATCCGAACCGAGTTCAAACGGGAATTCCTGCTTGGCCTTGAAGTTTTCATGTGACTTCAGGCTGTCCCGGGAGATACCGAGAACGACCGCGTTTGCTGCGGCAAACTGATCGTGGAGGTCGCGAAAATTCTGCCCTTGCGTGGTGCAGCCAGGGGTGCTGTCCTTTGGATAGAAATAGATGACCACAATCTTGCCGGCCTGTGCGGCCAGGTTGAAGGTTGTGCCGCTGGTGGCGGGCAGGGAGAAGTCGGGGATTTTTGTATCGAGCATGCGGATGCCTCTGTGTTGTGGTGTTTGAGCCATTGTGGGCAATTCTCATCGGGCTGGTCAAGCGCTGTCGCGGGCATTTGCTAAACTGCGTGCCATGCGAAAAATCTGTGCCGGTCTCACTGTTGTCATCGCCCTGTCCGGATGCGGGCAGGCGTGGAACGATCCATATCCGATTGCCGACGCGGGCCGCAACATCCTCTACACGGCTTTTACCGATCGCCCGAAGCATCTGGATCCGGCGCAGTCCTACACGGAGGACGAGATCGCTTTTACCGCGCAGATCTATGAACCGCCACTGCAATACCACTACCTGAAGCGGCCGTACGAACTGATCCCATCGACGGTCGAGCAGGTGCCTGTACTTCGCTTTTTCGATGCGGCCGGCCGGGAGTTGCCGCACGATGCGCCTGTCGAGCGCATTGCCGAGAGCGTCTACGAACTGAAACTGAAGCCGGGTATCCGTTTTCAACCGCACCCGGCCTTTGCTGTCGATGCCAATGGTCAACCGGTATTCGGGGGCAAAAATCAGGCGGATGGCCGGCAGACGGTAGGTGATTTTCCGTCGACCGGTACCCGTGAACTGACCGCCGACGACTACATCTACCAGATTAAGCGCCTGGCCCATCCGCGCCTGCATTCGCCGATTTTTGGCATGATGGCCGACAAGATCGTTGGCCTGAAAGAACTCGGCGAAAACCTTCAGAAAGCGGCCAAGGACAAACCGGCGGACGAATGGCTCGATCTTGATACCTTTCCGCTGGCCGGTGTCGAGAAGGTGGATAGCCGCACCTGGCGTATTCGCATCAAGGGCAAGTACCCGCAGTTCCTTTATTGGTTGGCCATGCCCTTCTTCGCCCCGGTGCCGCGCGAGGCTGACCGTTTCTTTGCCCAACCGGGCATGGCAGTGAAGAACCTGACGCTGGACTGGTGGCCGGTCGGTACGGGGCCTTACCTGCTCAGTGAGAATGATCCGAATCGCCGCATGGTGCTGTCACGCAATCCGAATTTCCATGGCCAGGCCTATCCCTGTGAAGGGGAGCCCGGTGACCGAGAGGCCGGGCTGCTGAATGATTGCGGCAAAGCGCTGCCCTTCATCGATCAGGCCATCTTCAACCGCGAGAAGGAGGCGATCCCGTACTGGAACAAGTTCCTGCAGGGTTACTACGATGCCTCGGGGATTTCTTCGGACAGCTTCGACCAGGCCGTGCGCGTCAATGTCGGCGGCGATGTGGCGCTGACTGACGAGATGCGCGACAAGGGCATCCGACTGCTCACTTCGGTCAAGTCTTCGACCTTCTACATGGGTTTCAATATGCTCGACCCGGTCATTGGCGGTTTATCGCCAAGGTCGACCAAGCTGCGGCAGGCCATTTCGATCGCCATCGATCAGGAAGAATATATTTCCATTTTCCAGAACGGCCGCGGCATTGCGGCGCAGAGTCCGCTGCCGCCGGGGATTTTCGGCTATGAGCCGGACGAGCAGGGTATCGACAGCACGGTCTACGACTGGGTCGACGGCAAGCCGAAGCGCAAAGCGGTCGAGGTGGCGAAAAAGCTGGTCGCCGAAGCCGGCTATCCGAATGGCCGCGACGAAAAGACGGGTGAGCCACTGGTCGTCAATCTTGATACCACCAGTGGCGGGATGGGGGAAAAGTCACGCCTCGACTGGCTGACCCGGCAGTTCGCCAAAATCGACGTGCAACTGGTCATCCGCTCGACCGACTTCAACCGTTTCCAGGACAAGATTCGCAAAGGCAACGTCCAGCTTTATTACCTGGGCTGGAATGCCGATTATCCGGACCCGGAGAACTTCTTCTTTCTGCTCGATGGCAACGAAGGTAAGGTCGCCAAGGGAGGGGAAAATGCGTCCAACTATGCCAATCCGGAATTCGACCGTTTGTTTGTTCGTATGAAAAACATGGACAACACCCCGGAGCGCCTCGGCATCGTCCGCCAGATGAATCGCATCCTGCATCACGATGCACCGTGGGTGTTCGGCCTGCATCCGAAGAGCTATACCTTGGGTCATCGCTGGTTGAAAAACCGCAAGCCGAATGATGTCGGCAACAATATCCTGAAATATCAGCGCATTGATGTTGTCGATCGGGCTACGGCTCGGCGAGACTGGAACAGTCCGGTGTTCTGGCCGCTTGGGCTGGGCTTGCTGGTGCTGGTCATGGCTATCGTGCCTGCCGTGATTGGCTATCGGCGGCGCGAGCGCCGGGCAGCCGTCAAGTGAGACTGGCTGAGCGTCAGCAGGAACTTGATGCAGGGCTGCTGAACTTCCGTGATCTTTGGCATCCCCAGCCCTTTCGTGAAATCCGTCCGGACTGGTGCGAGCAATGGCCGGCGCTGACCGATGAGTTGCTGGCGCTGCCAGAAGCGTTGGTTGCCGGTCTGAATGATGATTTGCCTGCCGCGCTGAATCTTTTGGCCAAACACGTGCCTGGAGTTGCTGCCATCGCCGCGCTGAGCGAGTTGCCGGCCATGCCGCAGCAAGCGCTGGCTGAGCGAGCAAAGCATTGGGCTTGGGAGATTCCGGGCCGCAAGCGCGAGCAGATCGAGGCTTTTGCTGCGGCCACTGTCAATTGCGGTCAGCCGGTTCTTGATTGGTGTGGCGGCAAGGGGCATCTCGGCCGTCTTCTGGCGCTGACCTGGCAGACGCCGGTGCATACACTCGAAATCGATGCTGGTCTGTGTGATTCCGGTTCCTCCTTGGCGCATCGCGCTGGGGTGATGCAGGAATTTGTCGCTGCCGATGCGATGGAAACGGCGACCTGGCCGCAATCCGGGCAACACGCGGTGGCGCTGCATGCCTGCGGGGAGCTGCATCGACGCCTGATTCAACAGGGGGCCGCAAGGTCCGTTGATTGTTTTGACGTAGCACCGTGCTGCTACTACCGAGGGGTTGCCGAGCGCTACCAGCCGCTTTCCGGTGACCTGCAGTTGTCTCTGAGTCGGGACGATACCCGTCTAGCGGTCACCGAGACGGTCACCGCCTCGCCTCGAGAGACCCGCAAGCGGGATCGGGCAATGGCCTGGAAGCTTGGTTTTGACGCCTGGCGTCGGCAGGTGTCCGGTGACGCTTACCGGACATTCAAGCCGGTGCCCGACATTTGGATGCGCGCGGAATTTGCCGAATTTCTGGTCAAGATGGCAGAACGAGAAGGGCTGGCTCTTCCCTCGGCCGGTGTCGCTGATGAGTTTGAGGCTCAGGGCTGGGAACGGCGCCATGACCTGATGCGCCTGTCGATCGTTCGCCACGCCTTTCGCCGAGCCATCGAGGTCTGGCTGGTTCTCGATTTGTCGGTATATCTCGAAAAGGTAGGCTACGCAGTCGCTTTGGGCAGTTTTTGCGAACGAAAATTAACGCCGCGCAACCTGCTTATTTCGGCCCGGCGTGTCTAGCGAGGTATTCCGCCAGTTCGCTTGGCCGGTCGATGATCAGATCGGCGCCCCAAGTGTGTGGAGGACCGCTATCGCCGAGGTAGCCATAGGAAACAGCCACTGTCTTGCAACCGGCTGCGTTGCCGGCGACGATGTCACGCCGGTCATCGCCAACGTAGAGTGTGCGCTCCGGCCGGCAGTTCAGCAGGCGGCAGGCATGCAGGATGGGCAATGGCGACGGCTTGACTTCGGCCGTCGTGTCGCCGCTGACGACGCAGGTGGTACGAGGGGTGAGTTGCAGCAATTCGACTAAAGGGTCGGTAAAGCGCATCCGTTTGTTGGTGACGATCCCCCAGGCCAGACTCATCTGCTCCAGCGCATCCAGCAATTCCGGAATTTCATCGAACAGCCGGGTGGCATGGCACAAGCGCTCTGCGTAAATGGCGAGAAAGCGTTGCGACAGGCGTTCGTAGGCGGAATGCGCAACGTCGATGCCAAAGCCAGTCTTTAGCAGGCCACGAACGCCCTGCGACGTGAAGGGGCGCAGGGTTTCAAGCGGGATCTGCAGTCGTCCTTCCTCCAGCAGCAGAATGTTGACCGACTCGCCCAGGTCGGGCGCCGTGTCGGCCAAGGTGCCATCCAGGTCGAACAGAACAGCATCAAACATGCCGGATGGTGCGCATCAGGTAATTGACGCTGGTGTCTTTGCCGAGTGAGTACTTCTTGGTCAGTGGGTTGTAGCTCATGCCGACAAGTTCTTCAGGTTCAAGGTTGGCCATCTTCGCCCAGCGGGCGAGCTCTGATGGCTTGATGAACCTGGCGTAATCGTGCGTTCCCTTGGGCAGCATCTGCAGCACGTACTCGGCTCCGATGACTGCAAACAGGTAGGATTTCGGGTTACGGTTGAGCGTGGACAGGAAAACCTGGCCACCCGGCTTGACCAGGCGGGCGCAGGCCGTGATGACGCTGGATGGATTGGGAACGTGTTCGAGCATTTCCAGGCAGGTGACAGCATCAAATTCACCGGGCATCTGTTCGGCCAGTTCCTCGACGGAAATCTTGCGGTAATCGACCTTCTGGCCGGTTTCCAGCAGGTGGAGCTTGGCCACGCCCAATGGTTTCTCGGAGAGGTCAATGCCAGTCACATTTGCGCCACGAACAGCCATGCCTTCAGACAGCAGGCCTCCACCACAGCCAACGTCCAGAACGCGTTTGCCAGCCAGACTGATCGCCTGATCGATCCAGTCGATGCGGAGCGGGTTGATATCGTGCAGCGGCTTGAATTCGCTGTTCGGATCCCACCAGCGGTGGGCAAGTTCACCAAATTTATCCAGTTCGGCTTGGTCGGCGTTAAGCATGGCTTTTATCTGTTCAATTGACGGAAAAGAAAAAGCCCTGCCAAGGCAGGGCTTTTCGGTGAAGCGACGGCCGATTACTTGGTGCCGATGACTTCGATGTCGACGCGACGATCCGGCTGCAGGCAGTCGATCAGGGCCTTGGTCTTGGCATTGCCCTTGCACTTGTCGCCGGTGACCGGCTGCTTCTCGCCCTTGCCTTCGGTGTAAACACGGTTGGCTTCGATACCCTTGGCAACCAGGTATTCCTTGACAGCGGCAGCGCGCTTCTCGGACAGCTTCTGGTTGTAGGAATCGGAACCGATGCGGTCGGTGTGGCCAACGGCCAGGATCACTTCAAGCTTGATGGCCTTGGCCTTGGAGACCAGCTCGTCGAGCTTGGCTTTACCAGCCGGACGCAGGACAGCCTTGTTGAAGTCGAACAGGGCGTCAGCAGCGACGGTGATCTTTTCACCGGACGGCTTCACGCCAGCAGCAGCGGCACCGGCCGGGGCGGCTGCGGGGGCAGCGCCGCAAGCGGAAGCCGGCAACAGGTCCTTGTCGCACTCGCAACCGGCCTTGTCGGCAGCGGCAGCGGCCGGGGTCCAGTAGCCATCGCGCCAGCACAGACCGAAGCCGCTCTTGGCGACGACGTCACGCTGGTCGATCAGGTAAACGCGCTCTTGCGCAACAGCAGAGAAGCCGATGCCAGCCAGCAGGGCCAGAACCAGAGATTTCTTGACGATATTTTTGATCATTGTTTTCCCTCATTGAAGAAAATTTGGAAATCTTTAACCCGCTCCACGACCATAGATCAGGTCCGCTGGCGGAATTCCAAACTATTCTGCCATAGTGCTATCGCAGATTCCAAATCATTTTGGTCGTGCTGAAGTAAAGATTTGTCGTCTACGCAACACTTTCCGGCGACCCAGACGTGAGTAACTGATTCTCGGCCTGAGACATTGATCAGGTGTGACACTGGGTCGAAACAGGGGCGTGTTTCCAATGCCGCCAGGCTGACGGCACAAAGGTCTGCTGATTTTCCCGGGGTGATCGAGCCGACTTCATTGCCGAGTCCCAGTGCTTGGGCGGCATAGAGTGTGGCCATGCGCAGGATTTCTCTGGCTGGCAGGGCGCTGGCATCACCGGTTAGTCCTTTGGCTAATAGGGAGGCCAGGCGCATTTCGCCAAACAGGTCGAGGCGGTTGTTGCTTGCCGCGCCGTCGGTACCTAGCCCGACATTGATGCTAAATTGTCTCATTTTCGCTACTGGAGCAAAGCCGCTGGCCAGTTTGAGGTTAGAGGTGGGGCAGTGGGCGATATTGCAGCCGGTATCGGCGAGTAGTTGCAGGTCGTCGTCGTTCAGGTGGACGGCGTGGACCCCGATGAAATTGGGGCCGAGTAGTCCGAGTTTGTGCAGGCGGGCCAGCGGTCGCAGTTTGTGCTGCTTAAGATTTTCGTCAATTTCCTGCTGTGTTTCGTGAATGTGGCAGTGCACCGGCAGATTCAGTTGCTCGGAGAGCGTCAGAATCCGTTCAAAAGTGCTGTCAGACACGGTGTAAGGGGCGTGGGGTGCCAGGCAGAAGTCAATCAGTGGATTGTTGTGCCACGCTTCGCGGACGGCCAGTCCCTTGTTGATGTAATCGGTGGCATCACTGGCATAGGGGGTTGGGAACTCCAGCGTGGTGATGCCGAGCATTGCACGCATGCCGAATTCGGATGCGGCCGTCGCAGCAGCTTCCGGGAAAAAGTACATGTCGTTGAAGCAGGTAATCCCGCCTTTGAGCATTTCAGCGCAGGCGAGGCGGGTGCCGTCGTAGACGAACTGCGACGAGAGATGGGCGGCTTCTGTCGGCCAGATATGTTTCTGTAGCCACTCCATCAATGGCAGGTCGTCGGCCAGGCCACGCATCAGGCTCATCGCGGCGTGGGTGTGCAGGTTGATCAGGCCGGGAATCAGGATGTGGTCCTGAAGTACCGTGGTCTTCTTCGGCGCATACAGGGCACGGGCTTCGCCGGCGGGCAGGATGGCCAGAATGCGACCTTGGTTGACGGCGACGGCGTGGTTTTTGTGTACCACGTCGGGGTCGACCGCAGCAATCCAGCGTGCTTCGATCAGAAGGTCGATAACTTCAGGTGTTGTTGTCATGAAAAACGGGGTCTATCCGGTGAAGGTCGCGTGTTAAAATAGCAAATTACGCTTGAATCAACTAATAAGGCATCGCGCAAGCGGTGCGAATGTGAGACATGGACCAATTCGCCAAAGAAACTCTGCCGATCAGCCTCGAAGACGAGATGCGGCGTTCCTATCTCGATTACGCGATGAGCGTGATTGTTGGCCGGGCGCTGCCGGATGCGCGCGACGGCCTGAAGCCGGTGCATCGCCGCGTCCTGTTTGCGATGCACGAGCTGAACAACGACTGGAACAAGGCGTACAAGAAATCGGCGCGTATCGTCGGTGACGTGATCGGTAAGTATCACCCGCACGGTGATACCGCGGTCTATGACACGATCGTCCGTATGGCGCAGGATTTCTCGCTGCGCTACATGCTGGTTGATGGCCAGGGTAACTTCGGTTCGGTCGACGGCGATAGCGCGGCGGCAATGCGTTACACCGAAGTCCGCATGGCTAAGATCGGCCACCAGATGCTGGAAGATCTGGATAAGGAAACGGTCGATTTCGGGCCGAACTACGATGGTTCCGAAAACGAGCCGCTGGTCATGCCGGCGCGTATCCCCAACCTGCTGATCAACGGCTCGTCCGGTATCGCGGTGGGCATGGCGACCAATATCCCGCCGCACAATCTCAATGAAGTCATCGCCGGCTGCCTGGCGCTGCTGGAAAATCCGGCACTGAGCATCGAAGACCTGATTGCCTATATCCCCGCCCCGGACTTCCCGACCGCAGGCTTGATTTATGGCATGACGGGGGTCCGCGAGGGTTACCAGACCGGTCGTGGCCGCGTCATCATGCGTGCTCGGACTCACTTCGAGGACATGGAAAAGAGCAACGGTCGCCAAGCGCTGATCGTTGACGAGATTCCCTATCAGGTTAACAAGAAGTCACTGATCGAGAAGATCGCCGAACTGGTCAACGAGAAGAAGATCGAAGGCATTTCCGATATCCGCGACGAGTCCGACAAGTCGGGCATGCGCATCGTCATCGAACTGAAGCGCGGCGAAGTCGGCGAGGTCATCCTCAATAACCTGTACAAGCAAACGCAGCTGCAGGATACCTTCGGCATGAACATGGTCGCGCTGGTCGATGGCCAGCCGCGCCTGCTCAACCTGAAGCAGATGCTGGAATGCTTCCTGTCGCATCGTCGCGAAGTCATTACCCGGCGCACCGTCTACGAACTGCGCAAGGCGCGCGAACGCGGTCATATCCTCGAAGGTCTGGCTGTTGCGCTGTCCAATGTTGACGAAATCATCACCCTGATCAAGGCGGCGCCGACGCCGGCCGATGCCAAGCGCGGCTTGATGGAGCGTACCTGGCGCAGCGCGGTGGTTGAGGAAATGCTGGTCCGTGCCGCTTCCGATGCCTCGCGTCCGGAAGGGCTGGCGCCGGAATTCGGTTTGTCGGCACAGGGTTATCGCCTGTCCGATGCTCAGGCGCAAGCGATTCTCGAACTGCGACTGCAGCGCCTGACCGGGTTGGAGCAGGACAAGATCGTCGGCGAGTACAAGGATGTCATGGCCAAGATCCTCGATCTGCTCGACATCCTGGCCAAGCCGGAACGCATTACTGAAATCATCGTGACCGAGCTGGTGGCGATTCGCGAACAGTTTGGCGACGAGCGGCGCTCGGAAATCATCCTGCAGACGCACGAACTGAGTCTGGAAGACCTGATCACGCCTCAGGATATGGTGGTTACGCTGTCGCACGGCGGCTACATCAAGGCCCAGCCGCTGGCCGACTACCGCGCCCAGCGGCGTGGTGGTCGTGGCAAGCAGGCAGCGGCGATCAAGGACGAGGATTTCGTCGATCACCTGTTCATGGCCAATACCCACGATTTCATCCTGTGCTTCTCGAACCGCGGCCGTTGCTACTGGCTGAAGGTTTACGAAGCGCCGCAGGGCAGCCGCGTCAGCCGCGGCAAGCCGATCGTCAATCTCTTCCCGTTGGAAGAGGGCGAGCGGATCAACGCCGTGCTGCCGGTCAAGGAATTCGCCGACGACAAGTTCATCTTCATGGCAACCCGTGCCGGTACCGTCAAGAAGACCCCGTTGTCCGACTTCTCCAATCCGCGCAAGGCCGGCATCATCGCGGTCGACTTGCTTGATGACGATTATCTGATCGGCGTCGAACTGACCACCGGCCAGAGCGACATTGTGCTGGTTTCCAACGCCGGCAAGGCCGTTTGGTTCGACGAGGAAGATGTCCGTCCGATGGGTCGTGGTGCCCGTGGCGTCCGAGGCATGAAGCTGCAGGCCGGTCAGGCGGTGATTTCCCTGCTGGTTGCCGAGAGCGATCAGCAGACCGTGCTGGTCGCTACCGAAAACGGCTTCGGCAAGCGCACGGTATTGGCTGACTTCCGCCATTCCGGTCGCGGCACGCAGGGTGTCAAGGCGATCGCCGACAGCGAGCGCAACGGCGTGGTGATTGGTGCCAAGCTGGTCGACGACAACGACGAAGTGATGTTGATCACCACCGGCGGTGTGCTGATCCGCACCCGCGTCTCGGAAATTCGTGGCATGGGCCGGGCAACTCAGGGCGTGACGCTGATCTCGCTGGATGATGGAGAGAAGCTGGCTGGTCTGGAAAAGGTCGCTGAGTCGGTGGCAGAAGCCGAGGTAGAAGGTGAGTCCGAAGTTGTCGCTCCGGAAACGGGCGATGCTGCACCGAGCGAAGGTGATGTTGCCAGCAACGAAGGTGGAGAAGTCTGATGAGCCGCATCTGGAATTTCAGCGCCGGTCCGGCTGCTCTTCCCGAAGAAGTCCTCAGGCAGGCGCAGGAAGAGTTGCTCGACTGGCATGGCGCGGGCTGCAGCGTGATGGAGATGAGCCATCGCGGCAAGGAGTTCATGTCCATTCTCGAGCAGGCCGAAGCCGACCTGCGCGAGCTGATGGGCATTCCCGAACAGTACAAGGTGCTTTTCCTGCAGGGCGGGGCGACACAGCAGTTTGCGCAGATTCCGATGAACCTGCTGGCCGGCCGCTCGGCCGACTATATCGTGACCGGCTCGTGGTCGAAGAAAGCCTTCAAGGAAGCACAGCGTTTCGGTAACGTGCGCTGTGCGGCGACTACCGAGAGCAGCGGCTTTACCCGTTTGCCGGCAGCTGACGAAATCAGGCTCGACCCTTTCGCCGCCTACCTGCATGTCTGCACCAACGAAACCATCCACGGTGTCGAAATCCCGGCCGAGCGCATTGCCGATACTGGCGTGCCGCTGGTGGCCGACATGTCGTCGCACATCCTGTCGCGTCCGGTCAATGTCGAGAAATTCGGCCTGATCTATGCCGGTGCCCAGAAGAACATCGGTCCCTCCGGCCTGACGCTGGTCATCGTCCATCGCGACCTGCTCGGCATGGCGCCGCTGACCATCCCGACCGTGATGGACTACGCAGTGATGGCCGAAAACGGTTCGATGCTGAACACGCCGCCGACCTACGGGATCTATATTGCCGGCCTGGTTTTCCAGTGGCTGAAGCGGCAGGGCGGTTTGCCGGGCATTGCTGCAGTTAATGCCGAAAAGGCGCGGATTTTGTACGCAGCGATTGATGATTCCGAAGGGTTTTATACGAATCCGGTCGATCCCGATTGCCGCTCGGCCATGAACGTACCTTTCGTGCTGGCCAATCCCGAACTCGACGCTGCCTTCCTGGCAGAGTCCAAAGCGGCCGGGCTGGTTTCGCTGAAGGGCCACAAATCGGTTGGTGGCATGCGCGCCTCGATCTACAACGCGGTTTCGCTGGCTGGCGTTCAGTCACTGGTCGATTTCATGAACGATTTCGCCCAACGTAAGGCTTGATTCCATGAGCGACGATCTGCAAAAGGCCTTGGCTGGCGTTCGTACCGATATTGATCGCATTGACGGGGAACTGCTCAAGCTGCTGAACGAACGCGCTCGCTGTGCGCAGCGGGTTGGCGAGATCAAGGCTGAACACGGCGAAGCGGGGCATATCTACCGTCCGGAACGTGAAGCTCAGGTTTTGCGCCGCTTGCAGGAGGCCAACCCGGGGCCGCTCCCTGGCGAGAACATCACCTTCTTCTTCCGTGAAGTGATGTCGGCCTGCTTGTCGCTGGAAGAGCCCTTGGGTATTGCCTTTCTCGGGCCGCTGGGCACCTTCTCCGAATCTGCGGCCACCAAGCATTTTGGTCATGCCGCACGCTTGCTGCCGCAATCGTCGATCGACGACGTCTTCCGCGAGGTTGAGTCCGGCCACGCCCATTATGCCGTCGTCCCGGTCGAGAATTCGACTGAAGGTGCGGTCGGTCGGACCATGGATTTGTTGCTGGCCACACCGCTGAAAATCTGCGGCGAAGTCGTGCTGCGTATCCACCAGAACCTGCTGACCAACGAAACCGACCTGGGCAAGATTACCAAGGTCTATTCGCATGCCCAGTCGTTGGCTCAATGCCACGAGTGGCTGAACCGAGTCTTGCCCAAGGCGCAGCGTATCTCCGTTGGCAGCAATGCCCAGGCCGCCCAGAACGCAGCCGCTGAGCCAGGTACGGCGGCGATTGCCGGTGAAGCTGCCGCAGCGCGCTATAACTTGCCGAAATTGGTCGAGAACATCGAGGATGAGCCGAACAATACGACCCGTTTCCTGGTCCTTGGCAAGCATGACTCCGGTATTTCCGGGCGTGACAAGACGTCACTGATCATGTCGGCACCCAACCGGACCGGCGCCTTGCATGAGTTGCTGCTCCCGCTGTCTACCGCCGGGGTTTCGATGTGTCGTCTTGAATCCCGTCCAGCCCGCAATGCGCTGTGGGAATACGTCTTCTACGTTGATATCGAGGGCCATCGCGACGAACCAGCGATCAAGGCGGCGCTCGAAAAACTGGCTGGCTATGCCGCCTATCTGAAAATCC
Source organism: Dechloromonas aromatica RCB (assembly GCF_000012425.1). Classification (NCBI taxonomy): domain Bacteria; kingdom Pseudomonadati; phylum Pseudomonadota; class Betaproteobacteria; order Rhodocyclales; family Azonexaceae; genus Dechloromonas; species Dechloromonas aromatica (nom. nud.). The sequence continues at coordinate 1,339,668 of NC_007298.1, forward strand.
TCGGGTCCTACCCGGTTGCCGTTTATTGAGGAAAGCTTCATGAGCCTTGCCGATCAAGCGCTGTCTTACGTTCGCGCCATTTCGCCCTATCAGCCGGGCAAGCCGATCACCGAGCTGGCCCGTGAAATGGGTATTCCGGTCGAGAAAATCGTCAAGCTGGCCTCCAATGAGAACCCGCTGGGCATGAGCCCGAAGGCCAGAAAGGCTGTTGAAGCAGCGATTAGTGGCATCGAACGCTACCCGGATCAGTTTGATCTGATCGCCAAGGTGGCAGAGCGTTGCGGCGTTTCGAGCAACCAGATTGTGCTTGGCAATGGCTCGAATGACGTGCTCGACCTGATCGCCCGCGTTTTTCTGGCGCCAGGCCGATCGGCGGTGTTTGCCCAGCACGCCTTCGCCGTTTATCCATTGGCCACGCTGTCGACTGGTGCCGAGCTGATCTCGACGCCAGCCAAGAACTACGGCCATGACCTGAATGCCATGCGTGCTGCCATCCGCCCGGATACGCGCATTGTCTGGATTGCCAATCCGAACAACCCGACCGGTAACTTCCTGCCGTATCCGGAAGTTCGCGCCTTTCTGGAGGTTGTGCCCAAGGATGTCGTGGTCGTCCTCGACGAGGCCTACAACGAATATATTCCGCCGGCCGAACGGGTCGATACCGCCACCTGGATCAAGGATTTTCCGAACCTTGTGGTCTGCCGTACTTTCTCCAAGATTTTCGGGCTGGCCGGTCTGCGTGTCGGCTATGCGCTGGCTTCGACCGAGGTGGCTGACCTGATGAACCGTATCCGTCAGCCGTTCAACGTCAATAACCTGGCAATTGCCGCCGCCGTTGCCGCGCTCGACGACCATCTGTTTGTGGCTGACAGCTACGAACTCAATCGTCGGGGCATGGAACAGATTATTGCCGGCCTGAAGCGCTTCGGGCTGGAGCATATTCCGTCGCACGGCAACTTCGTGACCTTCCGGGCAGGCGATGCGGCGGTAGTGAACCAGAAATTGCTGAAGCAGGGCGTTATCGTTCGTCCGATTGGCGGCTATGGCCTGCCGGAGTGGCTACGCGTCACCATTGGCACGGAGCCGGAGAACGCCCGCTTCCTGGAAGCGCTGGAGAAGGCGCTTTAATTCGATGGCCGAATTCGGCAAGGTCGTTGTTTTCGGTACTGGCCTGATTGGTGGCTCCTTCTCGCTTGCCTTGAAAGAGGCTGAGGCCGTCGAGGAGGTGGTCGGGTTTGGTCGGACACCATCGACCTTGCGTACGGCGCAGGAACTGGGTGTCATTGACCGGGCCGGAATCAATCCGCTTCACGAAATCGAGGATGCGGACATCGTTCTGGTGGCTACCCCAGTGGCCCAGATGCCGGAAATCTTCGAGCGCATTGCTCCCTATCTCGGCCCGAATACGATTGTGACTGATGGCGGATCGACCAAGGGCGACGTCGTGGCTGCGGCACGGGCCGCTTTCGGCGACCGTATCAGCCAGTTTGTCCCGGCGCATCCGATTGCCGGCGCGGAAAATAGCGGCCCCTCAGCAGCGCGCTGGGATCTCTACCAGGGCAGGAAGGTCGTCGTTACGCCGCTGCCGGAAAACAGCGATGATGCGCTTGATCACATCAAGCGCGCCTGGTCGCTGTGCGGCGCCGACATCTACGAATTGACGCCGGAAATGCACGACCGTGTCTTCGCTGCCGTCAGCCACTTGCCGCATTTGCTGTCTTACGCGCTGGTGCACGACTTGGCCGTGCGTGAGAATGCCGATCTTTTCTTTACTTTTGCCGCCTCCGGTTTTCGTGACTTCACGCGTATCGCCGCCAGCCATCCGGAAATGTGGCGTGACATCTGCCTTGCCAATCGCGAGGCTTTGCTCGGCGAACTGGATAGCTATCGGGCGCAACTGGATGAGCTTCGTTTGGCACTTGCGCAGAACGATGGCGAGCGTCTTGAGGAAATTTTCGGCATCGCCCGGCGTGCCCGACGCAACTGGGCTGGCGAGGGCTGATGTCCCGCCTGCTTGGCGCGCTACTCTTCGGATTGGCGCTTTCGCTGCCGATGGTTTCAAGCGCCGTAGAAGCGCCTCCCATTCTGCTGGCCAATGTCTATCGCGATCAGGTCGATGTTGCACGCTATCTGGTCAGTGAAAAACTCGATGGCGTGCGGGCGATCTGGGATGGTCAGGCGCTGCGTTTCCGGAGTGGCAGGCCAATCCATGCCCCTGATTGGTTTATCGCCGGCCTGCCGAAACAGCCACTGGATGGCGAGTTGTGGATTGCGCGTGGCCAGTTCGAGCGTGTTTCGGGCATTGTTCGGCGCGAGGTTCCGGATGATGCCGGGTGGCGCGAAGTGCGCTACATGGTTTTCGAGTTGCCTGGGGCGCCCGGGCCATTCAGTGAGCGTGCCGACCAGATTCGTGTCCTGGCCCAGAGGGCCAATGTCCCTTGGCTGCGCGCAATCGGGCAATTTTCGGTGGCCAACCGGGCTAGCCTGAAAAAGCATCTCGACGAGGTTGTTCGGGGCGGTGGCGAGGGTCTGATGCTGCACCTGGCCGATGCGGCCTACGAAACGGGGCGTAGCGATGTGCTGCTCAAGCTAAAACCCTGGCAGGATGCCGAAGCAGTGGTCGTTGCTCATCAACCGGGTAAAGGGAGGTTTGCCGGACATCTCGGCGCCCTGAAGGTGCGAACGCCGGAAGGCCGAGAGTTTCTGCTGGGCAGCGGTTTCTCCGATCTGCAGCGGCAACAGCCGCCAGCCATCGGCACAACAGTTACCTACCGTTTTCGCGATCTGACCAACAAGGGCATGCCAAGATTTGCCAGTTTTTTGCGGGTTCGTGATGAGTAACGCGATGGCCTACCCCATTGTCATCGCATTGTTTTGCTGCACTGCATCACTTGGACAGGTAAAATTCCAGACTTACTCCAAGGGCAGCCAACAATGATTCTTGTGACAGGCGGGGCCGGCTATATTGGTTCGCATACCTGCGTTGAGCTCCTCAATTCAGGCCAGGACGTTGTCGTATTCGACAATTTCTGCAATAGCCATCCGGAATCCATCAAGCGGGTTGAAGCGATCACCGGCAAGAAAATCGCTGTGGTCAAAGGCGATATTCGCGATCAGGCGGCCGTCGAAGCAGCGTTGCGCCAATACGATTGCCAGTCGGTTATTCATTTTGCCGGCTTGAAGGCGGTGGGCGAGTCGGTCGAGAAGCCGCTTGCGTACTACGACAACAACGTTATCGGTACGCATAAACTGCTACAGGCGATGAGCAATTGCGGTATCAAAACGCTGGTTTTCAGTTCTTCCGCAACGGTCTATGGCGAACCGCAGTTTCTGCCATTGACTGAGCAGCATCCGCTTTCAGGAACCAATCCCTATGGCCGAACCAAACTGGTCATCGAGGATATGCTGCGAGATTTGTATCGTTCGGACTCGTCCTGGCGGATTGGTATTTTGCGCTACTTCAATCCGGTTGGAGCGCACGAGAGCGGACTGATCGGCGAAGACCCTCAAGGTATCCCGAATAACCTGATGCCTTTCGTGGCGCAGGTCGCAGTTGGGCGGCGCGAGAGGCTCAGCGTTTGGGGTAACGATTACCCGACGCCAGATGGAACCGGCGTTCGCGACTATATTCACGTGGTTGATCTGGCCATTGGACACCTGAAAGCACTCGCCTGTCTGAGCGAGTCACGGTGCTTCGAGGTGAACCTTGGCACCGGTACAGGTTGCAGCGTACTCGATGTCATCAAGGCTTTTGAGAGTGCCAGCGGGCGCCCGATTCCTTACGAACTGGCGCCACGTCGTGCCGGTGACGTTGCCTCGTGTTATGCCGACCCGGCTTTCGCGGCTGAACTGCTGCAGTGGCGCGCCGAGCGGAATCTGGAAGTCATGTGTGTCGATGCCTGGCGTTGGCAAAGTAACAATCCAAATGGCTTTCGGTAAATTATTCGCAGTTTTGGAGAGCATATGACCATCCTAGTCACTGGCGGTGCCGGATTTATTGGTAGCAACTTCGCTCTCGACTGGCTCGCCCAGTCTAACGAGCGAGTCATCAACCTTGATGTGCTGACCTACGCTGGCAATCTGGAAAACCTCGCTTCGCTTGACGGAAACTCTAGGCACCTTTTCGTTAAAGGCGATATTGGTGATTTCGAACTCGTTTCTAAATTACTGACAGAGCATCGGCCACGTGCTGTCGTTAATTTTGCCGCCGAATCTCACGTTGATCGCAGTATTCATGGCCCGGAAGACTTCATCCAGACGAACATCGTCGGTACCTTTCGCTTGCTCGAAGCTGTACGCGCCTTCTACGGTCAACTGGAGAAAGCGGCCAAAAACGAATTCCGGTTTCTGCACGTATCTACCGACGAGGTTTACGGCTCGCTTGCTACCGACGACCCTGCCTTTACCGAAACCCACCAGTACGAGCCTAATAGCCCCTACTCAGCCAGTAAAGCTGCTAGCGACCACCTTGTGCGTGCCTACCACCATACTTACGGCTTGCCGGTCCTGACTACCAACTGCTCCAACAATTACGGACCTTACCACTTCCCGGAAAAGCTGATCCCGCTCGTCATCCACAACGCCTTGGCCGGCAAGCCGCTTCCCATCTACGGGGATGGACAGCAAATTCGTGACTGGCTCTACGTTAAGGATCACTGCAGTGCCATCCGCCGTGTGCTTGAAGCTGGCCGTCTCGGCGAGACTTATAATGTTGGCGGCTGGAACGAGAAGTCGAATCTGGAAGTCGTTTATACACTGTGTGCAATTCTCGATGAATTAAGGCCGCGTGTTGACGGTAAGCCATACAAGGAACTGATCACCTACGTTACGGATCGCCCTGGCCACGACCGTCGTTACGCTATTGATGCTACCAAGATTGAGCGCGAACTTGGCTGGAAGCCAGACGAAACCTTCGAAACAGGCATACGCAAGACAGTTCAATGGTATCTGGATCATCAGGATTGGGTTGAAAATGTCACGAGTGGCAATTATCGCCAATGGGTAAACCAGAACTACGGAGCACGATAATGAGCAGTACACGCAAGGGCATAATACTGGCCGGCGGGGCCGGTACCAGATTACATCCGGCAACCTTGGCAGTTTCCAAGCAACTGCTCCCGATTTACGATAAGCCGATGATTTATTACCCGCTCAGTTCGCTGATGCTGGCGGGTATTCGTGATATTTTGGTTATTTCAACGCCACAAGACACTCCGCGTTTTCATCAGCTATTGGGGGACGGAAGTCAGTGGGGCATCAATTTGCAGTATGCCATCCAGCCTAGCCCGGATGGCTTGGCTCAGGCTTTCCTGATTGGTTCTGATTTCGTCGGAAATGCTGACTCAGCCTTGGTGCTCGGTGACAACATATTCTACGGCCACGATTTTCATCATTTACTTGCGAATGCTAGCCAGCGAACAAGTGGCGCTTCGGTGTTCGCTTATCATGTCCATGATCCGGAGCGCTACGGTGTGGCCGAGTTTAATGCGCAGGGTAAAGTGCTAAGTCTTGAAGAAAAGCCCAAGTGTCCGAAGTCCAACTACGCAGTGACTGGCCTCTACTTCTACGACAACCAAGTCGTTGAACTTGCAAGAAGTCTCAAACCGTCAGCGCGCGGAGAACTTGAGATTACTGACCTGAACAGCTTATATCTTGAGCAAGGTCAACTCAATGTAGAGATCATGGGGCGTGGTTATGCATGGTTGGATACTGGGACGCACGACAGTTTGCTCGAAGCAGGGCAGTTCATAGCTACCCTGGAAAAACGTCAGGGTCTAAAGGTCGCCTGTCCGGAAGAACTGGCTTATCGCCAAGGCTGGATTAATGCCGAACAGCTAACTGCGCTGGCAGTACCACTCGCAAAGAATGGTTATGGCCAATATTTGTTGGCCATGCTCAAGGATAAGGTGATTGGATGATCGTTACGCCGACCTGTATCCCTGATGTCCTGATTATTGAGCCAAGAGTTTTTGGGGATGATCGCGGATTTTTTTACGAAAGTTTCAACCAAAAGCTTTTCAACGACGCGGTGGGTTGCGATGTGACCTTTGTTCAAGATAATCATTCTAAATCTGCAAAGAACGTTCTGAGAGGGCTCCACTACCAGTTGCCACCAAAGGAGCAAGGGAAGCTCGTGCGTGTGGTGCAGGGTGAGGTATTTGATGTGGCGGTCGACATCCGAAAAGATTCCCCCACCTACGGACGATGGGTGGGGGTTACCCTGAGCGCCGAAAATAAAAAGCAAATTTGGATACCTCAAGGCCTGGCACACGGCTTCTTAACATTGAGCGAAACAGCGGAGTTCCTCTATAAAACTACCGAGTATTATGCGCCGGAAGCTGAGCGATGCATTCGGTGGAACGATTCTAAGTTGAACATAAAGTGGCCCATTGAGGGGGGGGCGCTGCTATCTGTCAAAGACAGTATGGCAGACGATTTTTGTTGGTAGGTTAGTAGGGGGGGGCGATTCAGATTTGACAGGAGGAATATCGGGCAGGTTGTTTAAAGTGTGGAGGTTCAGAATCGATCTGACACTAGAGGCTTCCCAATGGAGGGCTACCAGTTTGAGGGGTGCGAATCCTCTTAAAGCTTCGCTAAAGATAGCTAACTGTTTCGGATGAGGCGCTGTTCACGCGCTACCTGCTCAACCGGCTCGGTCGTGGGGTGGTTGCCAAGAGTTGGGCGCCTATTCGCTAGACAAAGGGCATTATTCGTCTTGTCAGCTCCGAGATCAAACCCGCTCGGGTTGATGATGACTTGATCGAACTGTTGCGAACGTAAGAGGCATCTGGTGAGACAGGACTAGGGCGGCTGTTAAAGCTAGGGGAGACATGTTTGTCTTTCTGAAGAGCCATTTGCCGACATCGAAGATATCTATCAAATGGCCTATGCTTGCCATCGAGTCATGATTGTTTTCGAGATTTTGAGCAAGCAGGTGGGAGCGTTCTTCCCTAATTGACAAAATCCTTTCTCTAAATCATCAAGGGTGTGAAACAATATGGCCCGTTTTGTTGAGCGGGCGGAGGTTTTCTTTGCAAGACCTTTATCCTGCGAACGTACCTTGCAATCAGCAGCTTGCTGATCGTGAAACGGCATGCGGTAGCGTGGCTAATCACCTTACGTATCATCTCCATAGTTTAGGAATTGGCTGGTTGCAGAAGAAAATTTGGTTCGAAGTCTTGTGCTCTTTTCATCAAGCGCCAGATGTCAGTCAGCAGGCCATGGTCGGGTGGGCATAATTGTATTAATTACTGTTTCCTGGCTCCGGTGGAAAAGGGCTCGCTAAAGACGCAGAACTTCAGCCAGAAAAGAGCAATGTGCGCATACCTAATTGCTCACACGGGCAGGCCGGCCGAGAAGTCCAAGCTGGAAGTAGAGTTTCTGAAGTGGAAAACCGCCTTGTGTAAAAGTCTTATAACTGCGATTGAATCGTTGAGACCTGATATGAATTCCGTGAAAAAGGGATCTCAATTAAAATCGCTATTGTTGGATTGGTTTCGTAAAATTTCCCATTAGCGTGATGCTGCCCTAGTGCAACGATCTGCTCTGTCTTGCAGTCTGCTTCCTGAAAAAAGTGGCGATGCTCGATCGTTTGATCAGAAATCGGTTGAAGCGTAGTCAAGATGGTGGGCGGTTTTGAAATGGCTGGCATAGAGTGCTGTGCCGTATGAGGTGCCAGCCGTGCTGGTAATGTGGCTAGATGTTACGCCACTCCTAAGAGTGGCTTGCGAACTATTGAAATAGATGGCAAAGCGCACAGTGGAAATATGTGTCTGGGCGCTTAGCGATTTCTAATAGCCTTGTAATCAATTGTGATGAATTTAATTCAACTGAATTAATTATTAATCTGAGCTTGGGGTTAATCGTGAGGAAAATTCCATACGGGCGGCAAAATATTTCTGATGACGATATAGAAGCTGTGATAAATGTACTGCGCTCAGATTTTCTGACGCAAGGCCCTGTTGTTCCAGAGTTTGAAAAGTCTGTAGCGGCCTACTGTGGGGTATCGTTCGGCGTAGCAGTTAATAGCGCTACGAGTGCGCTACATATTGCCTGCGTTGCGCTTGATGTTGGGCCGGGCGACATCGTATGGACGACCCCTATCACCTTTGTTGCGACTGCGAACTGCGCCCGTTTCTGTGGGGCAAGTGTTGATTTCGTTGATATAGATCCACGCACTTATAACCTAAGTGTCGAGCGCCTGGCTGAAAAATTGGAGGAGGCTGAGTCGCTAGGACGTCTGCCGAAGGTGTTGATTCCTGTGCATCTCGCGGGACAATCTTGCGACATGAAGGCGATTCATGACTTGGCACAGAAGTACGGCTTCCGAATTATTGAAGATGCTTCGCATGCCATAGGTGCAGACTACCTAAATGGTAAGGTTGGCAATTGCAAGTACAGTGACATCACGATATTCAGCTTTCATCCAGTCAAAATCATTACCACTGGCGAGGGGGGAATGGCGGTTACGAACGATGCCGATTTGGTCAAGAAAATGGCCAGATTGCGCAGTCACGGAATTACACGCTACCCTGAGGAAATGACTCACGTGCCGGATGGTCCCTGGTATTATCAGCAAATCGAGCTCGGATTCAATTACCGTATGACCGAGTTACAGGCGGCGCTGGGATTGAGTCAAATGAAACGACTGGACACCTTTGTCGCAGAACGCCGTGCTCTCGTTGGTCGTTACAACGAACTCTTGGTTGGCACTGCTGTAGTTACCCCATGGCAGCATCCGAACACTTATTCGGCTTTTCATCTTTATGTGGTTCGCTTGCCTGCGCGGCCGGGGTTGCCGAGCCGAAACGAAGCCTTCGAAAATCTGCGCTCGGGCGGAGTGGGAGTCAATCTGCACTACATACCCGTATACCGCCAGCCCTACTATGAGTCGATGGGGTTTGAGCATGCCGCGTTTCCGGAATCGGAGAAATACTATTCAGAAGCGATCAGCCTACCGCTTTTCCCCGGACTAAGGCACGAAGATCAGCAGGAGGTCGTTCGGCTGCTCACAGAATTGGCTGGGTACCAGACCATTTTCTAAACGGAGTCGTTGCGTTGTCCAAAACAGATTTCGTTATTTCCCCATCGCCGCCATCGATTGGGCTGATGCTCCGGCGAGTCTGGCACCATGTGAGTCCACACCGCAAGGGGCAGTTTGGACTTTTGGCGCTTTTGATAGTCTCAGCTTCATTCATGGAAATATTCAGTTTGGGAGCTTTGCTTCCCTTTTTGGGTGTATTGACTTCCCCTGATCACGTCTATCAACATGCCTATGCGCAGGTCTTTGTTAGTGCCCTCGATATCCACAGTGCAGACGAATTCCTGTTACCCATCACGCTGCTGTTTATCATCGCAGTGCTTGCAGCTACCGGCATACGCCTGTTTTTGGTCTGGGCCAATACGTGCCTTACCTTTGCGACAGGAGCAGATCTCAGTATGGATGTACACCGACGTACGCTTTACCAACCATTTGCAGTCCATATTTCCCGCAACAGTAGTGAGTTGATATCGGGAATTGCCCATAGATTATCAACGTTAGCGGGCTGCACTCGTGTCGTTGAGCTTGGAGGCGGTAAAGTTTGGCGCATTGGAACCTATGCCGAGATCATTGAGGGGCGATGAGCATGACGCATATCAATACTGCATCTTTTTCAGAGGTAAGTCGCGTAGGTGACGTGTCTCAGCGACTGGCCCTTGGTACTGTTCAGTTCGGACTCAATTACGGCGTTGCCAATACTGCGGGACAGATTGACGCAGCAGAGGCACCGAACATCCTGCGAATTGCACGACTCAGTGGAATGGACACACTGGATACAGCCATCGCTTACGGCGACAGTGAGGCTGCATTAGGTTCGCAAGGCGTAGATAGTTGGAAAGTTGTCACTAAACTTCCGGCCATACCCTCTGAGTGTCAATCCGACGCGCAGGTTCACCGATGGGTACAAGAGCAGGTGCGTGGTTCTCTTATGAGGCTTGGCTTGGAGCGAGTTCACGGCGTATTACTCCACCGTCCCGAGCAATTGTTGGGTGAACAAGGGCAAGCGTTAAGCCGGGCTTTACAAGGATTGAAAGACCAAGGGCTGGCCGCTAAAACAGGCATATCCATTTATCACCCCCAAGAGCTCGATGTGCTGGCCCATGCCTTTGAGCCCGACTTAGTACAGGCCCCCTTGAATATTCTCGATCAAAGCCTGATTTACTCTGGGTGGGCCGAGCGACTTAAGGCCAAAGGCGTCGAGATTCATGTGCGTTCGACCTTTTTGCAAGGCTTGCTACTCATGAAGCCCTCGGAACGCCCTGCCAAATTTCACCGTTGGCATTCAATTTGGCAGCAGTGGGAGCTGTGGCTGGAAAAAAATGGACTCACACCACTGCAAGCTTGTCTGCGTTATTCGCTGGCAGTAGCGCAGGTGGATAAAGTGCTAGTCGGCGTTGATAACTCTGCGCAGCTAAATACAATCTTGTCAGCTGCCCAGGGGCCTCTGCCGCCTTTGCCAGAATGGATCATGTCGGTTGATGCCGACCTAGTAAATCCAGCAAAATGGAGTCAATTATGAACGTGGTTGCTGTCGTCCAGGCACGCATGGGCTCGACCCGCCTGCCTAACAAGGTTATGAAAGAAATTAGTGAACAGCCCATGATTGGGCTGTTACTCAAACGCTTGTCTCGGTCTAGCGAAATCACCCGTGTTGTGGTCGCTACTTCGGTTGATCCACGCAATCAGCCTTTGGTCAGTTATGTAACTAGCCTCGGATACGACTGCGCACAGGGCAGCGAAAACGATGTACTTGAACGCTACTTGCAGGCAGCAACACAAGCTAAAGCAGATGTGGTGGTGCGTATCACCGGAGATTGTCCACTGGTGGATCCCGAGTTGGTGGATGAGGTAATCCGCCGCTATTTTGCATCCAATGTCGATTACTTCAGCAACATAAGTCCCCCGACTTATCCAGATGGGCTGGATATTGAAGTCTTTAGCATGTCAGCCCTAAGCCGTGCTGCGGCAGAAACCGACGACCCCGTTGATCGTGAACACGTAACACCCTACATGCGACGCCCAGGGTTATTTAGCCAGGGCAGCATGCAAAGTGACCAAGACTATTCGGCTTTGCGCTGGACTGTGGACGAAGCTAATGACTTTGAAGTAGTGACGGCAGTATTTAATCGATTTAGTCCTGATATTTATTTTGGGTGGAAGCAGGTCTTGGCATTGCAGCAAAGTGCCCCGCATCTTTTTGAAGCTAACCAGCAAATAATTCGCAACGAAGGGGCCATCATGGGCACTGGTCAGAAACTGTGGAAACGCGCCAAAGAAATTATCCCTGGCGGCAACATGCTGCTTTCCAAGCGGGCGGAAATGTTCCTGCCCGATCTGTGGCCCGCCTATTTCAGTAAGGCCAAGGGCTGTAAGGTCTGGGATCTGGATGGTCGTGAGTACACCGACATGTCCATCATGGGTATTGGCACTAACACGCTGGGCTATGGTCATCCCGAAGTGGATGAGGCTGTGCGTCGAGTGATTGATGCAGGCAATATGTCTTCTCTTAATTGTCCGGAAGAAGTCTATCTGGCAGAAAAACTGATCGAAATGCACCCCTGGGCTGGCATGGTACGCTTTGCCCGTTCAGGTGGTGAGGCTAACGCCATTGCCATTCGTATTGCTCGGGCCGCTTCTGGCCGGGATAAGGTCGCCATCTGTGGTTACCACGGGTGGCATGATTGGTATCTCTCAGTTAACCTGGGCGATGATAAGGGGCTGGACGGCCACCTCCTGCCCGGTCTGGAGCCAAAAGGTGTGCCGCGCAATCTGAAGGGCACTGTCTTTCCCTTCAACTACAACAACTTCGCCGAACTGGAAGCACTGGTGAACCAGCACGATATCGGCGTGATTAAGATGGAAGTGGTGCGCAACAACGGCCCTCAGGACAACTTCCTGCATAAGGTGCGCCAATTGGCCACGGAACACGGCATTGTTCTGATTTTTGACGAATGCACGTCAGGCTTCCGCGAAACTTACGGCGGTTTGCATACCCTCTACGGCGTGGAGCCGGATATGGCTATGTTCGGCAAGGCCATGGGAAATGGATATGCCATTACTGCCACCATCGGTCGACGGGAGGTAATGCAGGCGGCGCAGAATACCTTCATAAGCAGTACCTTCTGGACGGAGCGTATCGGTCCTGCGGCGGCCCTGGCCACTTTGGATGTGATGCGTCGGACCCGCTCCTGGGAAACCATCACTGCCACGGGCCACAACATCCGCCAGCGTTGGCAGCAATTAGCCGACAAATACGGCCTTGGCGTGGATCACTGGGGCTTGCCTGCACTGACCGGGTACACGTTCCGTTCGGCACAAGCCTTGGCCTACAAGACACTGATTACCCAGGAAATGCTGGCAAAAGGCTACCTGGCAGCCAATAGCGTCTATGTCTGCACCGAACATACCCCAGAGATTCTAGACGGCTATTTCGCGGCCCTTGACCCCATTTTCCAGACGATCCGGGAATGCGAGGACGGGCGAGACGTTGGTACGCTCTTGAAGGGACCAGTGTGCCATGGCGGCTTCAAGCGACTGAATTGAACGCTGCCATGAAGGTTGCCTTCCGAACGGATGCTTCCAGGTTTATTGGAAGCGGCCACATCATGCGTTGCCTCACGCTGTCTGATAGCCTGGCCAGGGCAGGCGCAACTTGCACTTTCATCTGTCGGGCTCATCCGGGCCACCTGGGCGAACTTCTCAAGGCCCGCGGCCATGCCCTGCGCCTGCTGCCCTGCTCAACGGAGGTCACCGACCAGGAGTCAGGCCATGCGTCCTGGCTGGGAGCTGCATGGGAAGAAGACGCGCGGCAGACGCTCGAGCAAATTGACGAGATGGTGGATTGGTTGGTCGTCGACCATTACTCAATTGACCGTCGCTGGGAAGATGCGGTGCGCGCAGGTTGCCGCTGGCTGGCAGTGATTGATGACCTGGCCGACCGTCCCCACTCCTGCGAACTCCTGCTTGACCAGAACTGGCATGGCGCCGAGGCGCAGTCTCGCTACAAGGAATTGACTCCTGCTTATTGCGTACACCTGATCGGTCCGCAGTACGCCTTGCTCGGACCGGAGTATGCCGAACTGAAACGCTGGCGCCCGGAGCATGACGGGCTCGTGCGACGCGTGCTGCTGTTCTTCGGTGGAAGCGACCCTGACAACTTGACGGCGAAGGCGCTAGCCGCGCTTTCCACGCCAGAATTCTCGACGCTGGTGCTGGATGTGGTCGTGGGCCAGAATCATCCAGACCCATCTGGTATCGCACAGATGGCTACGGCCAGGAGCGGCACGGTCGTGCATCGAAACCTTCCCAGCCTTGCCGGTCTGATGTTGCGCTCGGATCTCATGCTGGGCGCCGGCGGGGCGACCAATTGGGAGCGCATGTGCCTTGGCCTGCCCTCCATTGTGATTTCCATCGCGGACAATCAGGTGGCAATCAACCGTGCCTTGTCAGTGGACGGATACATCGATTTCCTCGGGCCGGCAGATGGCGTAAGTGTGGACGACATCGCAGACGCTGTATCGGACGCCTTGACCTCTCCTGAATTGCTGCGCACGCGAAGCCGGATCGGGCGGGACTTGGTCGGCGGCAACGGAGCAGTAACAATGACAGATGTGATGATGAGGAGTTGCTGATCATGCCGCTACGCCCACTCGCCGAACGCGATCTCGCAATGGTTCGTAACTGGCGCAACCATCCCTTCGTACGTCTGAGCATGTTCTCAACCCAATTGATTGAGGAGAGTGAACATCTCGCATGGTTCGAGCGTGTGAGCGTGAATCCGGAGGTCTGCTGGTTAGTGCATGAGGACGACACGGGAAAGCCCGATGGCGCAGTGTACTTTACCGAATATCGGCCCCACCAAGGTATGGCCTTTTGGGGCTTTTATCGCGATCCCGAGGCTACGGGCGGATCAAGCACCCGGCTTGGCATGGATGGTCTGGACTACGCATTCGATCAGCTCAAGTTGCGCAAATTGAATGCCGACGTGCTTGCCAATAACCAGCGCAGCATCGCTTTTCATGAACGGCTAGGCTTTCAAAGGGAAGGCGTATTCCGGGATGGCCACCTTGCTGATTCCGGGCCGGTTGACGTCATACGCTATGGCATCCTTGAAAACGAATGGCGCGAGCAGCGTCCGTGGGTGCTTGCCTGCCTGGAGGCTAGAGCCCACCGGACCTTGCCGGAGCGCTCTGACCTCCAGCAATACATTGTCGCTAGTTGCAAGGCTTGGCACCGCCCCGGCTTTGAGGCACTCCAACGCGAAACCCCTGGGGACTGGACCTGGGTCTCCTGTCCGTCCGAACTGATGGCTGCACTGGAACACCAATCCCCGAGCTACATTTTTTTCCTGCACTGGAGCTGGTTGGTGCCGAAAGATGTGTGGTCCAGATATGAGTGCGTCTGCTTTCACATGACAGATGTTCCTTACGGCCGAGGCGGCAGTCCCTTGCAGAATCTGATCGCTGCCGGGCACACTGAAACAAAGCTCAGCGCCTTGCGCATGCTTGCGCAGATGGATGCCGGCCCGGTCTACGCCAAACGGCCATTGCACCTCAACGGGCGAGCCGAAGATATTTACCTCAGAGCCGGAGCGCTCAGCTTTGAGCTGATCTCTTGGATCGTGGACCAGAAGCCCGAACCGCTCGAGCAACAAGGTGGCCCCCTTACTTTCAAGCGGCGAACCCCTGATCAAAGCGTGTTGCCAAGCCAAGGTGCGCTGGACAAACTCTATGACCATATCCGCATGCTGGATGCACCAGGGTATCCTCTGGCCTTCATTGAGCATGGGGCATTCCGCATCTGCTTCTCCAACGCCGAGCTGAAAAACGGGATACTGGAAGCCCGCGCACAAATCAGCAAATGCCAATCTACAAAAGGAGCCGACACATGAGCTTTTCAATTGATGGCCGTCGCATTGGCCACGATGCTCCGCCGTTCATCATTGCCGAGCTGTCGGCCAACCACAACGGCTCGCTGGAGCGTGCGCTTCAAACCATTGATGCAGCCAAAGCCTGTGGGGCGGATGCAATCAAATTGCAGACCTATACGGCCGACACGATGACAATCGACTGCGATCAGCCTGAGTTCATGATCCGCGGCGGCCTGTGGGATGGATACAAGCTGTACGACCTCTATCAGTGGGCACAGACACCTTTCGACTGGCACAAGGCCATGTTCGAACATGCGCGAAAGATAGGCATCACGGTCTTTTCGACACCCTTCGATGAGAGCGCTGTCGACTTGCTGGAAGCCCTCGATACGCCAGCTTACAAAATCGCCTCGTTCGAACTGACAGACCTACCCCTGATCCGCTACGTGGCCGCGACCGGCAAGCCGATGATCATGTCGACCGGAATGGCCAGCGAGGCTGAAATCGAGGAAGCAGTGAGCGCGGCCCGTGAAGCGGGTTGCACCGACCTTGTCCTGCTCCATTGCATCAGCAGCTATCCCGCACCGATGGATCAGGCCAAACTGCGACAGATCGCGGGCCTTGAAAGCCGCTTCGGCGTCACGCCGGGCCTGTCCGATCACACGCTTGGCACGGTAGCCTCGGTGGCTGGTGTAGCCCTCGGCGCTTGCGTAATCGAAAAACATTTCACCCTGAGCCGCGCGGACAAGGGGCCGGACAGCGAGTTCTCCCTTGAACCGGACGAATTGCGCCGGCTGTGCCAGGATGCCCGCGACGCCTGGTCGGCACTTGGAAGCCTCGGGTTTGAACGGCAGCAAGCTGAGGAGGCGAGCAAGGTCTTCCGGCGGTCGGTGTATTTCGTGCGCGATGTGAGCGCTGGTACCGTGATAGGAGCGGAACACATCCGTCGCATACGCCCGGGGATGGGGCTTGAACCAAAATACTTTGATCAGTTGATCGGCAGGCGCGTGAATCAGGATGTCTCGCGCGGCACGCCAGTGAAATGGACGCACTTCGATGAATAGGCGAATTCTCGTCGTTGCGGCCCATTCCGACGATGAAGCGCTGGGGTGCGGTGGAACGCTGGCCAGGCATGTCGATGAGGACGATCGGGTCGAAGCGATCTTTGTCGCAGATGGTGTCAGCTCGCGCAAGGAAGGGTCCGATAGAGGCATCGCTCGTCGCGAGTCTGCCGCCGCGCGAGCGCAATCCATACTCGGCATCCATGCAGTCCACCATCTCAAGATGCCGGATAACCGGCTCGACACATTGGCACTGCTGGACATTGTCCAGTCGATTGAGCCTCTGATCAGATCAATTGCCCCCGAGGTCATCTATACCCATCACCACGGCGATCTCAATGTGGATCACCGCCTGGTTCATGAAGCAGTGTTGACAGCATGCCGCCCTCAACCCGGTTGCAGTGTGCGAGAAATTTATACGTTTGAAGTCATGTCGAGCAGCGAATGGAACACCCCAGGGAAACACCCCTTCCTGCCGCAAATGCGCGTCGATATTTCAGCCCAACTGCCGCGCAAACTGGAGGCACTCAAGGCCTACGCTGAAGAGATGCGCTGTGCGCCGCATTCAAGGAGCATCGAGCACCTTCAAGCACTGGCTGTCCACCGCGGGCACGAGGCGGGCTTCATGGCGGCCGAAGCATTTGGTGTGATTAGGTTGTTGCGTTGAGTTCTGATTCGTCACTTCACCTAGTGTTGGCGCCGGTGAACGAGTTCGTCGGGAACGAGGAGCAACTTTCCCTTGCGAGCTGGTGCCGATCTCATCCGAGCCTGACGTCTGCCGGGGTACTGCCTTCACCCTACCTCGACCTGGAAGACGAGATCGCGGCAGGAAAGCAGGCTCAGCAACTGTATCGGACCATGCTTCCGCCTCTCGCGGATCGTTTGAATGCGCTCCTCAGCGTGGCCTATGAATTGCGCGAATGGCAGGTGCTGGCTGGTCCTTGGCTCCAGATGTTTATCAACTCAAGCTTGGATCGCTATCTGCGGCTGAAGCTTGCCTGGAATTCCATTCCGGGGCTCCAGTGCGCAGTTCTGGACGAACGCTCCTGTCGCCCCATGGGGAACACAATCGATGCGGCCTATGCCCTCTCGACAGACAGGTACAACCTGCAACTGATGTCGGAACTCCTGCGTGTAATGGGAAAGCGTTTGCCGGAAAAATCCTTGCCATTGCCAGGTAAGACGCCCGACGTACAGCCGGCTCCCATCAAGCAAAGGGTCCTGTATCTCGCTTCCCGGGTCCTGGTCCGAACTGTCGCCGCCGCCACCGACATCGTGCTTTTGCGCGATAGCTATCTCCCCAGGCGCCTGGAAATGAAGCTGGCTACAAATTCCCGGGGCCGCATTCTTCCATGGATTTCGCCCTTCAAACCGTTGACTGTATCTGCGCCTGACGCAGCCCTGCGACAAGGTCTGGACAACATGCCTGGGCCCGATGACGAGGTCGGACGGCTCATCACCCGGCTGCTTCCGCAGGAGCTTCCTGTTTGCCTTCTGGAAGACTTCCATCGCTACCGACGCGCGGCAGAGAAGGAATATCCGGAATCGGTGGCCGCCCTCTGCAGCGCCAATGCCTGGCACTATGATGAAACTTTCAAGCATGCGGCCGTGGGCTATTTGCGCAAAGGGGCAAAACTCCTGGCCATTCAGCATGGGGGAAACTACGGTGCCCAGGCATTGATGCTAGCGGAGGATCATGAGACTGCGATTGCAGACGATTTTTTCAGCTGGGGATGGACTCGCGAGGGAACGCGCGCGATGGTGCACCCGATGCCCGCCGGAAAGCTGATTGGCCGCCATCCACAAAAAGCGGACAACGCCGGGCAAGAACTATTGTGGGTTACAACTTCGGCGTCCCGATACTTGGTCCAATATCCCTACCTACCCGAGCATTTCGAGAGGTACCTGAAATGGCAGTCCCGTTTTCTATACGCCCTGGCTCCAGAGTGGAAAACGCGGCTGCGCCTGCGCCCTCACTACGAAGACAATGGCTGGCAACTGGTGCAGCGCCTCAAGGCCCAAGAACCTGGCCTGCAGCTCGAGGATTGGGAAAGGCCTTTTCCCCAAAGTCTCGCCCAATGCCGGCTTTACATCTGCGACCACCTCTCGACCACTTTTCTGGAGGCGCTTTCAGCTCGCAAACCGACCCTGCTGTTCTGGGATGAAAAGAGCAACCTATTGCGCCCGGAAGCACAGCCCTATTATCAGCGCCTTCGAGATGCCGGAATTCTGTTCCATAACCCCGAAGCTGCGGCACAAGCTGTCCAGCGGGCTGCGCACGACGTGGAAGCCTGGTGGAGCAAGCCTGAACGCGTGGCAGCGGTCGACTCCTTCTGTGCGCGCTATGCGCGCAGCGAGCAAGATGCCCTGACCGTCTGGCGCGAAGAGCTGGATCGAGCCTGCGCCCGCAGAAGGGTTGCCGGGTGAACGCTTTGCCTTTGAAGACCCGTCTGATCTTGTCTTTGGGCGGGAACCTGTTGCGCGCGCTCTTCGGTTTTGCCACCAGCATCACTGTCGCGCGCGGGCTGAGCCCTGCAACCTACGGAGACCTGATGTTTTTGCTGGGGAGCTTCACCGCAGTGCGGTCGCTGCTCGACCTCGGGACCTCAAGTGCCTTCTATACGTTTATTTCCCAGCGACGCCGGCACTGGCTGTTCTTTCTCTACTACTACGGCTGGCTGGCGCTCCAGTTCCTGACGACGCTCCTGGTAGTCGGCCTGGTATTGCCGTCCGCACTGGTTCAAAAAATCTGGGTCGGTCATGAGCTTGGTGTCGTGATGTGGGCGGCGGCAGCGGCCTTCGTGCAGCAGCAACTCTGGCCGAGCATAGGGCAGGTCTCGGATTCGATGCGACGCACCCTGCTGTCCCAGGCGAGCGGCCTGCTTTCGTCCCTGGCTTACCTGGCAGTTATGATCGTGATGATGGCCAGCGGCTACAGGGATGTGTCATCCGTTTTGGCAGCGCTCGCACTGACCTATGCCATGTCCACGGCGGTCGCCGGTGGCATGCTTTTTCGGGGCGGCGCTCAAGGGGAACAGTTGCCCGCGCCTCGGCTCGGCCAGGTGATCAAGGAGTTCGCCCACTATTGTCGTCCGCTTGCTGCCTTGGCCGTTGTTTCCTGCGCGTATGAGTTTGCAGACAAATGGCTGCTCCAACGCTATGCGGGCGCCGCCGAGCAAGGCTACTTTCAAGTCGCCTACCAGCTCGCCTCGGTGAGCTTGCTCGTCACGACAGCCGTTCTCCCCATATTCTGGAAAGAGATCGCTGCCGCATGGGAAGAAAAGGACAACGTTCGTGCTCAGGCCATGTATCGCAAGACGTGCAAGAGCCTGGTATTCCTCGGCGCCCTGTGCAGCGGCCTCCTCGTTCCATGGGCCGAGCTTATCGTCCGGGCCTTGGTGGGTCCGGCCTACGCCGACGCGTGGCCTGTACTGGGCCTGATGCTGCTATACCCCATCCATCAAGCGCTGGGGCAGATCAACGGCACCACTTTGCTGGCGACCGGGCAAACAAATATTTATTTCTCGGTCAGTTCGGTCATGATGCTGCTTTCAATTCCCATTACCTTGCTCCTATTGGCTCCGACCGATGGCGGAATTCAAGGACTGGGACTCGGAGCAATCGGGCTCGCGTTCAAAATGGTGGTGCTGGGTATTGTCAGTACGAATGTTCAGGGATGGGCACTCGCACGCCATCATGGTTGGCGCTATGAATGGCTTTACCAGCCACTTGCCATCGCCATTTTGCTTGGCTCCGGCTATCTGTCCTGGTTTCTGGGCTGCGCCGTATTTCCTGCTGATCTGCACAATCTGCATAGCAGCCTGCCGGCCGCAGTCGTCAGCCTGGTTATTCATCTCTCCATTGCGACTGCTATACTTATGGTGGCACCGCAGCTCGCCGAATTTCGAAGCAATGAAGTGGCGGCATTCGCTACCAAGCTGAAGAGAGGCTCGCTGAATTAAGAAGCCGCTTAAATTAATTTAACCCTAGTCTTCACGCATTTTGGGAACAAGATTTAAAAATATTTCCGCCCCGGCCTGTTTTCTCCGCTCTCAAAAAGAGGGGAGAAAGTGGGCATGACAGGATTTCCGCTCCCCATAAAAATCGAGTCACTCGCTAACAGCGCTGGGGAGGCGTTGCTCATTTCGGTTTTCGCGATTTTTCCTTCTGCATGTCTTGCCCAGGTCGTCTGGAAGAGTCCAATCCCCGGAGGTGTCCCGTATGTGTTTTTATTCATTGCGATCGCGCTAACCGCCCCATCTGCCTACAGGAAGTGGCATTTAAGCAAGTAATTCGGCGTGCTTCCTGCCCTTTTTCTCTGCCTGACCTTGCACCACCTCCTATTTGGCCTGCATGAAGCCATGTTCGGAGATCAGGCAATTGCGCTGCGCGCATTTATTCTATTCAGCGCACTCCTACTTTTATTTTTTGCAATGCCCGCCATTCGGGTCAAGACATTGTTGTCTATCGTATCCGTTATTGCATTAGGCGGGCTTATCGTTTCCATCGAGCTTTTGTACGAAATCGCCGAAACCCAGGTATTCAAGAGAAGTACCTGGTTCCAGATCTCCAACATGGAATGCGTAAAACTGATAACCGGGTGGGTGTTGCCCCAACTGTACCTGCCTGGATATCGCCCAACAGGATTGCTCGAACATGCGCATGCTTCTACCTTCTTCGTCGCCATCAGCGCCTTGGCCGCCATCTCTCTTTACTCTTATTCGAGCCGGCGCCTTTGGATTGGGATTGTAGTTGTAGAGACTGTGGCGCTTTGCAGCCATGGCACACGGATGCCGGTCGTTGCGTTGATATTTAGCTTCCTGCTGATCGCATTTTTTCTTCACCTGTCATCAGTCGACAAAAAGTTGAAGCAGCGAGCCCTGCTTGACATGTTTGCCAGCGTCATTTCCGCTGGCGCCATTCTGTTTATAGATCCTGTGGGAGCGTCCGCCCAGTATTACAAGCCCGCGGTGACTGACGCTGACTTTCAAGTACCGCCTGGTTTTTTATTCGATCTGGCCAAGCGATTGCTAATCGAGTCGGAGTGGTGGCACCTGCTACGCGGTGAAGCGTCAGACCTGGCTATTGCGCTCTTTGGTCACGGCATCACTGGCTCCCTCTCGGGCAGCCGGCTTTTTTCGGACGATTTATTCTTTCTCGCTCTCCCGCTCCAATATGGTTTGGTGGGATTCACAGTCCTGGCAGCAATTTGTGCAGTGTCGATCTGGAAGAGCTGCGCACTTCTGCTCGCACCTTCCGTAGCAGATGAAGCCGCCAGTTCGATGGCTATCTTCGCCGGCGGCGTGCTTTTCGTCCTATCTGTCAGCATGCTTCACATTGGAGTGATACAGCGCAAAGTCATCTTCCCTTTGCTTCCACTTTCAATCGGGACCAGATGGTGCTACAGACTTTCAAAGGCAAGAGCGCCCTCCGCCGAGAATAATCCCGCAATGATTCCTTCGGTCTACGGGACGGGCTCTTGACATTATCGCCACTCGAAAATCCTCACACTGGCAGCAGCCGTTCGCAGGTAGAATGCTGGGTTTCATCAAACCGACGGCTGACAACAGGACTACCGTGGAGCTAACCGAAGTTACATTTTGGGACAACTACTGGCGGGATTGCCCCTTGCCCAGCGTGGTCAACCAGCGTGATTCCTTCGACCGCTGCCTGGCCAGCGGCTTGAAGCAGCACCTCGGCTCTGTGCAGGGGCGGGCATTCGAAGTCGGCTGCGCGCCTGGCAAATGGCTTGCCTTTATGGCAAAGGAATTCGGGCTGCAGCCTGCCGGCATTGAATACTCTCAAGCGGGCATGCAAGCAACGGAGCGCAATTTCGCGCTGCTTGGACTTGAAGGCGGCAACATCATGACGGGCGACTTCTTCGCCATCGAGCCTCAAGCGCAATTCGATGTAGTCATCTCCTTCGGCTTCATCGAGCATTTCGACCGTCCGGAGGAGGTGGTGAAACGCCACTTGGCGTGGCTCAAACCGGGCGGCAAGCTGGTGCTGGGAGTGCCCAACTTCAATGGCGTGTACAAGCCTTTGCAAAAAGCCTTGAAGCCTGAAATCCTGGATAAGCATAATTTGTCCATCATGAACCTACGCTGGTTTGAACAGTTGGTGCACCAGTTTCCTCTGAAGCCAGTTCATATCGGCTATCTGGGGTCTTTTGAACCCTCCTTGCCGGTGGCCGACCGTGGCGTCAAATCGGCTGGACAACTGCTGGTCAAGCTGCTGCTGAAGGCCGGCGTGTTGCTGCGCCAATTGCGCTGGCTGGACCGGGTTAACCATCCGGCGCTGAGCTCCTACATCTTGGCGATTTACGTAAAGGACGCAAGCGAGTGAGGCGGCTCCTTGTATTCACCGAGAACTATGCGCGCGGTGGCGGCAATCGCTACATGATCGACCTCCTCAATGGCCTGCATAGGGACTTTGACGAAGTGCTGATGGCCGCCAACGCCGGCGGCGTCTTTGCCGAAGACTTGGCCCGCGCCTCCTCGAGCGTAAAGGTGTTGCGGGCCTCATTCCTGACGCGCTCTCTGGTAGCACACAAGATCGGGGCCTGGCCCCGGACACTGCAAAAGCTGTTGTTGGCAGCCCTACTGCCGGCCGAGCCCTTGCTGTTCCTGTTCAACATCCTCTCGTTGCGTGCGCTGCTGGCGCGTGTACGGCCGGTCATGGTCATGGTTTGCAACGGTGGCTATCCGGCGTCGCAAGCTTGTCTGGCCATGCTGGTTGCGGCCCGCATGGCGAGGCTGCATGCGGCGATGAGCATCGTCAGCACTCCGTCCCCGCGCCGTCGTTCGGTCGCGGCTTGGGATGCCCTGCTCGATCGCCTCTCCTGGCGCAACGCAGGCCGCATTATTGTCAACGCCGAGGCGATTTCGCGGGCATTGCAAACACTGCGCGGCATGCCGCCTGGGCGCGCCGATGTGCTGCACAATGGACTGGAAGATGCGCCTCCCGCCGCCCCGGCACGCCGGGTGGGCCGCTTGCAGGTGGGCTGCGTCGCCAGGCTTGACCGCCTGAAGGGCGTACTGGATCTTTTGGAAGCCTATTCCAGCCTCGCCGGCACTTTCCCCCAGCTTGACCTGGTGCTGGCAGGTGAGGGGGACGTCTCCCAACAGATGCGGCAACGCACGCGCGAACTGGGATTGCAGGACCGCATTCATTTCCTTGGCCACTATACGGGAGACATTGCCACATTGCTGGCAAGCTTCGATATCTACGCCTTTCCCTCCCTGTGGGAAGGCTTCCCCTATAGCCTCCTGGAGGCAATGCGCGCTGGCTGCCCAATCGTGGCCACCCGCGTGGGGGGCATACCCGAAGCGATCCGCGACCGCAGCAACGGCTTGCTGGTTGCACCGGGCGAGCCACAAGCCCTGGCTGCGGCCATTGCTGAACTGGCCCGAGATGCCGAGCTGCGCCAAGCCTTGGGCGAGAATGCACGACTTGCCTTTGATCGACATTTTTCCCTGAGCCGCATGCACGCCCGCACCCGCGGCCTGCTGCAGCCGGAGCTGGCGCATGAAGCTTGAATCATCCCGCACTGACGCGAGCCAACCGCGCCCCGTGACCGTACTGGGCGCGGGTTTCATCGGTCGAAATTTTCTCGCTGCGGCACTCGGTAACGGATGGTCAATCCGTGTGCTGGACCACAATCCGTGCCCACAGGAATTCAATGGCCGGCTCGACTGGATACAAGGTGACATGGGCTCCCGTGCCGACGTGCATGCGGCGCTTGATGGCGCGGGCACGGTTTTCCATTTTGTCTCCAGCACGGTGCCTGGGGATGAAGTGGACGAAAGCCTCGAATTGCAGCAGAACGTGTTCCAGACACTGCAGCTTCTCAAGCTCTGCGTCCAGGAAAAAGTTGGGCGCATCGTTTTCACGTCCTCGTCCTCTGTCTACGGCGTGCATGAACAGCTCCCGGTGCCGGAAACTGCGTCCACGGATCCCATCAGTTCGCACGGCATCCACAAGCTGGCGATCGAAAAATATCTGCGCCTGTACCAGTATCATCACGGGCTGGATTGCAAGATCGCCCGGCTCTCCAATCCCTATGGGCCCGGCCAGAGCATTGATGGTAGGCAGGGTTTCGTCGCCATTGCTATTGGCCACATCCTGCGCGGACAGCCGATTCCGGTGCGCGGCGATGGGGAAATCATCCGCGACTTCGCGTACATCGACGACGTCGTCGAAGCCTTGATGGTGCTGGCGAGCAGCGAGAGCCGGGAAGCGCTGTTCAACATCGGCAGCGGCATAGGTTACTCACTCAACGAAGTCATCGCGCGCCTGCGCACCTTGTGCGCGATCCCAGTAGAGGCGTCCCACACGGAAAGCCGCTATGTCGACATTCCGAAAAGCGTCCTGGACGTAAGCCGTGAACGATATGTGCTGCGCAAGACGTCCAAGATCTCCCTGGAATGCGGTCTGGCACGGACGCTGGCGCACCACGGCCTGCCGCTGACGCAGCAGGGAACGCGCAGCCTGACCGAAGCCTGAGCTGGCGGCGCCGAAGCAATCATCTAACAGGAGCAACAATTGAAAGTAGTCATACTCTGCGGCGGCCTTGGAACCCGGTTGTCGGAAGAAACCCAGGTCCGTCCCAAGCCCATGGTCGACGTTGGCGACCGCCCCATTCTGTCGCACATCATGCAGATCTACAGCCGGCACGGCTTCAATGAATTCGTACTCGCGCTGGGCTACAAGGGTGAGGTGATCAAGGACTATTTCCTCAATTACCATGCCCGCCAAAGCGACCTTACTATCCAGCTCAAAAGTGGCAACGTGGAATACACCCGTCCCACCGCGGAAGACTGGATGGTTACCCTGGTCGACACCGGGCAGGCCACCCAGACCGGCGGTCGGTTGCTGCGTCTGCGCCCGCAGGTAGAGCCGACTGGCACTTTCATGCTGACCTATGGCGACGGTGTGGCCAACATCAATGTCAAAGACCTGCTGGCGTTCCATCGCTCCCATGGCAGGCTCGCCACGGTGACCGCCGTGCGTCCGCCGGCTCGCTTCGGCGACTTGCGCATCGAAAACGAACGCGTCATGCAGTTCGAGGAAAAGCCCCAAGCCGGCGAAGGCTGGATCAATGGCGGATTCTTCGTGTTCGAGCCGTCTGTATTCGATTATCTTGGCGACGACTCGACGATCCTGGAAAGATCGCCCCTGGAAAGACTGGCCGCCGATGGTCAGTTGATGGCATACCGCCATTCGGGCTATTGGCAGTCCATGGACACGCTGCGCGACAAGCATGCGCTGGAACAGCTATGGGCCAGCGGCAATGCACCCTGGAGAAGCGATCAATGAAGCAGTTCGGTGACTTCTACCGCGGGCGCCGGGTCCTGATCACGGGACATACCGGCTTCAAGGGATCCTGGCTCGCACTATGGCTGCTGCAACTGGGCGCCGAGGTGGCAGGCTTTTCGATTGACGTGCCTTCCAATCCTTCCAATTTTGAACTGCTGGGCTTGAAGGAGCGCTTGCGCCACTACAGCGGCGACGTCTGCCAGCTTGGCCAGCTCGAGCAGGCGATCGATGAATTCCAGCCGGAGATCATTTTTCACCTAGCTGCCCAGGCCTTGGTGCGGCGCTCTTACCAGGATCCGCGCGGCACTATCGAGACCAACGTGATGGGCATGGTCAACGTCCTGGAACTGGTCCGTAGCCGACCTTTCATCAGGACAGCCGTCCTGATCACGAGCGACAAGGCCTATCGAAACGACGAATGGTGCTGGGGCTATCGCGAAACGGACGCCCTCGGCGGACATGATCCCTACAGCGGCTCCAAGAGCTGCGCCGACCTAGTGGCGCAAACTTACATCCACTCCTATCTGCGCAGTTCCGGCAAGCGGGTGGCAATTACTCGCGCCGGCAACGTGATCGGCGGCGGCGACTGGGCCAGCGATCGCATCGTGCCCGACTGCATCCGCGCCTGGACCGAGGGCGGTTCAGTAGAAGTGCGCAGTCCATCCGCCACCCGCCCCTGGCAACATGTGCTCGAGCCTCTGGGAGCCTACCTCTGGCTCGGAGCCTCGCTGCAGCGTGACGAGCGCATCAATGGCGAGGCCTTCAATTTCGGTCCGGCGGCTCACGTCAACCAGAGCGTAGGGGAGTTGCTTGACGCCATGGCCCAGCGCTGGCCAGGCGCCCAATGGAACTCGCCTGCCAATGCGGGCCGGCCCGCTCAAACCGAAGCCACGCTGCTGAAGCTCTCCTGCGACAAGGCGCAGGCCTACCTGGACTGGCGCGCGGTACTCGATTTCAGCGACACGGTGGAGCTCACCGTCGACTGGTATCGAAACTGGTACGAAGGGAAGCAGGACATTTTCGCCTATGCGCTGCGCCAGGTTGAGGCCTACTGCGACCTGGCCAAAGTCAGGGGAGCGAAATGGCTGACGTGAGTACCGGACCAATCCAGGGCGTCACGCTCACGCCCCTGCGTGAAATTCGCGACGACCGGGGTGCGCTACTGCACATGTTGCGTTGTGACGCGCCAGACTTCACCCGCTTCGGCGAATGCTATTTTTCAGAAGTGTCGGCTGGAGCGATCAAAGGCTGGAAGCGCCATCGTCTGCAAACGCAGAACTTTGCCGTGCCCAGCGGCCGCATCCGTCTGGTGGTATTCGACGAACGTCCCGACTCGAAAAGCAGAGGCGCTACCCAAGTGCTTGAACTCGGCCGGCCGGACCAATACGTGCGGGTGACGATTGCGCCCGGGCTTTGGTACGCCTTCGCCGCCTTGGGAAATATGCCGGCCCTGCTGGCCAATTGCGCCGATCTTCCCCACGACCCGAATGAAAGCGAGACCCTGCCCCTGGATACCCCGCTCATTCCCTTTCGATGGAGTGAGGGCAGGCTGGCATGAAAATATTGGTGGCAGGCGGCTTTGGTTTTGTGGGCGCGCGCGTGGCCCAGACTTTGAGTCTGGCCGGCCACGAAGTGTTGCTCGGTACCCGCTCAGCTCGCAGCGTGCCGGCCTGGTTGCCGCATACGAACGTTCGCATAATGGATTGGCGATCGATTGCAAGCCTGCAAAAAGCGTGTGCCGGGGTCGACACAGTGATCCATGCAGCCGGGATGAATGCCCCTGCTTGCGCGGCCGACCCGGTCGCTGCACTCGAATTCAATGGATTGGCCACTGCAAGGCTGGTAAAGGCGGCCGTCGCGATGAACGTGGCGCGCTTCTTCTATTGCTCGACGGCGCATGTGTACGCAAGTCCGTTGCAAGGCGAGATCAATGAGCAAAGCTGTCCCCGAAACACGCATCCCTATGCCAGCAGCCACTTGGCTGGAGAATTTGCCTTGCTCCACGCACTTTCGACGAATCGCATCGCTGGCGGCGTGCTGCGCCTGTCCAATGGATTCGGTGTGCCGCTTGCGACCGACACCGACTGCTGGACACTGTTGATCAACGACCTGTGTCGCCAGACCGCCACCAGCGGGAAGCTGGTGTTGCAGTCATCGGGCGCACAGCAAAGGGACTTCTTGCCGCTAACAGCTGTTTCAGACTGTTTTGTCAGCTTGATTGAACTCCCGGCTGAATCCTTGCCGCCCATTCTGAACCTTGGTCGCGGCGAGAGCCTGACCGTTCTCCAGATGACCCAGCTGATACAGGCCCGTTGCCAAGCCGTGCTCGGTTTCACCCCCGCAGTGGAAACCGGCAGCCGGCAGGAGAGTCCTTTACCCATGCGCTTTATGTCCCGGCACGCAGCTCGCCTCGGCCTGCCGCCGGCGGACCCGCTGGCTGAGATCGACTGCCTTCTCGCGTTCTGCAAAGAGCGCTTCGCGGCATGACCACGGAAAGCGCGCCATCAACGCTTGGCTTGCCGGTCAATCAGAACATGCATCAGGATACTGTTTCCATCGTCACGC
Source organism: Dechloromonas aromatica RCB (assembly GCF_000012425.1). Lineage (NCBI taxonomy): Bacteria > Pseudomonadati > Pseudomonadota > Betaproteobacteria > Rhodocyclales > Azonexaceae > Dechloromonas > Dechloromonas aromatica (nom. nud.). Next base: position 1,367,521 of record NC_007298.1, read on the forward strand.
CGACATTCAACTGCGCTCCCCTTCTGCAGCGTGCAATTGATTCCGTTCTGAAACAAACACATCAGGACTGGGAGTTGCTCGTCGTCGACAACCATTCAAACGACGGTACCGAAGAACTGGTGCGCGGCTATCGTGACTCGCGCATACGCTACTTCAAAATTCAAAACAACGGCGTCATTGCCGCGTCGCGCAACCTTGCCATCTCGCAAGCCAAGGGCGAATGGCTTGCCTTCCTTGATGCTGATGACTGGTGGACGCCAGAGAAGCTTGAGGTCTCCGTCCGTTCATTGAGGCAAGGCTGGGATGTGGTGTACCACGATCTGTACGCCGCCGGACCGGGTTCAAAGGGAAGACTGAGGCGCCGCGTACCCAGCCGCGCTTTGCGCCAACCAGTGTTGGACGACCTGGTCAACCACGGCAACGCGCTGCCGAACTCAAGCGTCGTCGTACGCCGCAGCCTGATTGATCGCGTGGGGGGGCTCTCCGAAGATCCGGCCCTGATTGCCATGGAAGATTTCGACTGCTGGCTGCGGGTCGCGCGCATCAGCGATCGCTTTCTGCGTATCAAGGGCGCACATGGCTACTACTGGATAGGCGGTGGCAATACCACGAATCCGCGCCGCACGATATCCACTTTGAATGAGCTGCGGAAGCGTCTTTTGAACTCTGCTTCAATCGCGGGAACACCTCCCTGGATGGCTTTTGCGCTGGCCAAGGCGCATCTGCAATTGAGCGAACGGGAAGCCGGATACAGGGAATTGAAGGCGATCCGGCTGTCGAATGCACCGGCCCTGTATCTGGTGAAGAAACTCGCATTGCGTGCACTGCACATTTTCGATCGCCGATGAGCAAATTGAATCAAATGCCTTTCTGCGCAATCCCCTCGGCTGTGCCGAAAAACGCGATTCACATCGGCATCGATGCTTCGAATATCCGTCAGGGCGGTGGCATCACCCATCTTTCCCAACTACTTGATTCCGTCGCCGGCAGCAATGGCATGGTGCGGATAACGGTATGGGCTTCCCGCGGCACGTTGAACCGGCTTCCTGATGCGCCGTGGCTCGAAAAGAGGACGCATCGATGGCTGGAAGCCAATCTCCTGCTACGGGCACTGTGGCAACAATTCGTACTTCCGATTGAATTGATCGATGCCAACTGCGACGTTCTCTTTGCACCCGGCGGAATCTTGCCCCTGCGTGTGGGCGTGCCAACGGTAGCAATGTCACAGAACCTGACTCCTTTCGAACCCGGGGAAGCGGCGCGGTTTGGTGTAGTCTCGTTCATGCGCCTCAAGATGTGGCTGCTCAAACAGTTGCAATCACGCTCTTTTCGGCGGGCCTCAGGCATCGTTTTCCTCACCAGATACGCTCGTGACATCGTCTGTCGGGCTGCTCGCGTCAAGCAGTGCCCCATTGCGGTGATTCCGCATGGCGTGGAAGAGCGTTTTTTCGAGCAGCCGCGGCGGGCGCGCCCGCTGGAAGAATGCAGTGAGGGGGCGCCCTTCAATCTTCTCTATGTTTCTAACCTGATGCCCTACAAGCACCAGGAGAAAGTGGCCGACGCCATTGCCCGGTTGCGAAGGCAGGGGCTGCCTGTGGCCATCGATTTCGTGGGCCCTGAAGTGATGGGCAATGGTGCCGCCTTCGCGCGATACCTGCGCCAATTAGACCCCGCCGGACAGTTCCTGAGCTGGCGAGGTGAGGTGCCGTTTGACGAACTGCATCAGGCATACAAGCAGGCAGACGCGTTCATATTCGCGTCCAGTTGCGAGAACTTGCCCAACATCCTCATTGAAGCCATGGCAGCCGGCCTGCCGGTGTTGTGTTCCAACCGGGGGCCGATGCCTGAAGTTCTGGGAGAAGCCGGTGAATATTTCGATCCGCTTTCCCCTGATTCGAATGTAAACGCCATAGAGCACCTTCTCAAGGATCACGACGCGCGCAGCAGATTGGCAAGACTGGCCTTCGTTCGAGCCCATGATTATTCCTGGTGCCGCTGCGCCGACGAGACCCTGGGCTTCATCCGGGAAGTGGTGAAGGAGTCAAGACGATGAAGATGCTGCATGTCTCGCAGTACTTCTGGCATGAGAGTTTCCAAATCAACTCCATCGTCGCCCGCCTGGTGCGAAATGGTCATCAAGTAGACGTCCTGACCGGCAAACCCAATTATCCCCAAGGGCGCATTTACCCCGGATATCGGGCTTGGGGTTGCTGCACGGAACTGCACCACGGTGCGACGATCCATCGCATCCCACTTGCTCCGCGCAAAACTGGCGCTGTGCGCTTGGCAGTAAATTATTTGTCTTTCGTGGTCTCGGGCTTGCTGTTCGGCCCATGGATGCTTCGTCGATACCAGCCCGACGTGATTTTCGTTTATGCTCCGTCGCCTTTGCTTCAAGCATTGCCCGCCATCTGGCTCGCGAAGTTGAAGCGCCGCAAGCTGGTGCATTGGGTGCAAGATATCTGGCCGGAAAGCCTTTCTGCCACTGGACATGTAAAAAACCGGATCGTGCTTGGACTCGTGGAACGCCTGGTGCGTTACATCTATCGCAAGACCGACCTGATCCTGGTGCAATCGCCGGCCTTCGATGTGCCGATGCGCCGCCTGGCTCTGGGCCGGGAAATCGCCTACCAGCCCAATTCAGTCGATGACAGTTTTGCTGTGCGTCCGGCGCAGCAGGGCGAGATGTCAAACCAGTTCACGGTCATGTTCGCGGGCAACCTCGGAACAGCGCAGGCAGTGGAATGCATACTCGCTGCAGCCGAAGCCTTGCGCGAACATTCGGACATTTGCATAATGCTGGTCGGTGATGGCAGTCGCCGGCCCTGGCTGCTGGAAGAAGTGGCGCGCCGCCGACTGGGCAATATAATGCTGCCGGGACGATTTCCACCGTCCGACATGCCAGAAATGATGGCCAGAGCGTCTGCTTTGCTGGTCACACTTGCGGCGCAGGAAATTTTTGAATACACGGTGCCGAGCAAGGTGCAGGCTTACATAGCAGCCGGCCCCCCCGTTATCGCGGCACTCAATGGCGAAGGCGCGCGTATTGTGCGCGAATCGGGCTGCGGCCTGGCGGTGCCGGCCGAAGACACCGACGCCCTGGCTGCGGCGATATTGCGCCTTCGCGACATGGATCCCGTGGAAAGGCAGGCCATGGGCGACGCGGGCCACGCCTGGTATCAGGCGCACTATCGAGAGGACATGCTGGTGGAAAACCTGCTGGGCTACCTGAACGGTGCTGCCCAATATAAAGAGGAGTGCGAATGAAAGCCCTCGTTATCGGTGTAAGCGGGATGCTTGGCAATGCCATGGTCCGCGTGCTGGCTGAAGCAAAGGAGTGGGAAGTGCATGGCACCTTGCGCTCGCCTTCGGCCAAGCGCTTTTTTGCGCCGCAAATTGCGGCCAGGCTGCACGATGGCATCGATGTCGACCACGAAGACGCGCTGGTGGAAATCTTTGACAAGGTTCGCCCGCAGCTGGTGTTGAACTGCGTCGGCCACGTCAAGCAAGTGGAAACGGCAGACCAGCCGCTACATGCCATACCGATCAATGCCTTGTTGCCGCATCGCCTGGCCCGGCTTTGCGGACTGACGCAGTCCAGGTTGGTACATATCAGCACCGATTGCGTATTCACCGGCAGTCGCGGAGCTTATCGTGAGAGCGATTTTCCAGATGCATTGGATTTGTACGGACGGACCAAGCTGCTCGGTGAAGTGGACTATCCTCACGCGTTGACACTGCGGACCTCCATCATCGGCCATGAGCTCCAATCCTCGCATGGCCTGATCGAATGGTTTCTCGCGCAGTATGGCAGTTGCCAGGGCTACACCCGTGCAATTTTTTCCGGCCTGCCAACTGTCGTGCTGGCGGCCGTAGTCCGCGATGTGATAGCGCAGCGCCCAGACCTGCACGGGGTCTACCATCTGGCGGCCAAACCAATTGCCAAGTACGACTTGCTGCGTCTAGTAGCCCAAGTTTACGGAAAACAGATCGACATCATCCCGGATGATCAGGTGCAGATCGACCGCTCGCTGGACGGAAGCCGCTTCCGGGCCGCGACCGGCTATGTCGCCCCTGAATGGCCCGAGCTGGTAAAGACGATGCACGCATACAGATAGGACCAAGAACATGTTTGACAACAAAACCCTGATGATCACCGGTGGCACCGGCTCCTTCGGCAACACAGTCCTGAAGCGCTTCCTCGATACCGGAGTGCGCGAGATTCGGATTTTCAGCCGCGATGAAAAGAAGCAGGAAGACATGCGCATCGCGATGAACAATCCCAAGCTGCGCTTTTATATCGGGGATGTGCGCAAGTACGACAGCGTGCTGCAGGCGATGAAGGGCGTCGACTACGTCTTCCACGCCGCCGCCCTGAAGCAAGTGCCGTCCTGCGAGTTCTATCCGATGGAAGCGGTGCGCACCAATGTGATGGGCACGGAGAACGTGCTAAACGCCGCCACTGCGGCCGGTGTGTCGCGGATGGTGGTGCTGTCCACCGACAAAGCGGTTTACCCTATTAATGCTATGGGCATATCCAAGGCGATGGCGGAAAAGCTAATGGTGGCCAAGGCACGGCTGCAGCAGGCCGGCGAGACTGTGTTCTGCGCCACCCGCTACGGGAATGTGATGGCGTCGCGCGGCTCGGTGATTCCGCTGTTCGTTTCCCAGCTCAAGGGCGGCCGGCCGATCACCGTTACCGATCCCAACATGACGCGCTTCCTGATGTCGCTGGAAGACTCGGTGGACCTTGTGCTGTACGCGTTTACGCACGGGCAGCAAGGAGACATCTTCGTACAGAAGGCGCCGGCTTCTACCGTTGGCGTACTGGCGCAGGCCGTCAATGAATTGTTTGGCAAGCGCGGCGAGGTCCGCACCATCGGCACGCGCCATGGCGAAAAGCTGTATGAATCGCTGATTTCGCGCGAAGAGATGGCGCATGCGGTGGACATGGGCGGTTACTACCGCATTCCCGCCGACAACCGCGACCTCAACTACGCCAAGTATTTCAGCGAAGGCGAGACAACGATTTCGCATTTTGATGACTACACCTCGCACAACACCGAGCGCCTGGATGTGGAGCAAGTGAAGAAGCTGCTCCTGACGCTCGACTACATACAGGAAGAACTCCATGCTTAAGGTCATGACCATCGTGGGCACGCGCCCCGAGCTGATCAAGATGTCGCGGGTGATCGCGGAGTTCGATCACCATACCTGCCATGTGCTGGTGCATACTGGGCAGAACTACGATTACGAGCTCAACAAGGTTTTCTTCGAAGACCTCGGAATCCGCGAGCCCGACCATTTCCTGGAAGCAGTGGGAGAGAACGCCGCGCAAACGATTGCGCGCGTTATCGAGAAGGCCGACGCCGTGCTGGAACTGGAAAAGCCCGATGCGGTGATGCTGTACGGCGATACCAACTCCTGCCTGGCGGTGATTGCGGCCAAGCGGCGCAAGATTCCCGTGTTCCACATGGAAGCAGGCAATCGCTGCTTCGATCAGAACGTGCCGGAGGAATTGAACCGCAAGGTACTGGACCACCTGAGCGACATCAACCTCGTGCTCACCGAGCATGCGCGGCGCTACCTGCTGGATGAAGGCATCCGCTCCGAGACCATCTTCAAGACCGGCTCGCACATGCGCGAGGTGCTGGATTACTACATGCCGCGCATATTACAATCCGACATCCTTGGCCGCTTGCAGCTTGCTGAAAAGAAATTCTTCATTGTCAGCCTCCACCGCGAAGAAAACGTCGACTCCCCGGCCGCCCTGTCATCCCTGCTTGAGACGCTTAACGCGCTGGCGAAGGAGTACCGCCTGCCCATCATCGTCTCAACCCATCCGCGCACGCGCAAGCGGCTGGATGCACACGGCGTACAGGTGCTGGAACCGCAGATCCGTTTCCTCAAGCCTTTCGGTTTCACAGATTACGTGCGCCTGCAGATGCAAGCCCTGTGCGTGCTGTCCGACAGCGGCACCATTACAGAAGAGACATCCTTGCTCAAGCTGCGCGCGGTGATGCTGCGCACCGCCCACGAGCGCCCGGAAGGCATGGATGCCGGCACGCTCATCATGACTGGCCTGAAAAGCGAGCGCGTACTGGACGCGGTGCGCATGGCAATCGATGAAGGCGCCAGCCATACACCGGTCGGCGATTACGAGAATCCAGCCGTGTCGCAACAGGTGCTGCGCATCGTAATGAGCTATGTGGATTACGTGAACCAGCGCGTATGGAGTAAGCCCGCCTGATGCGCATCATGGTCGCAGGAACGGATGGCCTCGTCGGAACCCGGTTGGCAGCCAAGCTCGAGGCCGATGGTCTGTAAGTAGTACGCGCTACACGCCAGCCAAGCATCGGCCGCGTGTGTATCAATCTTGACCAGCCGTCGGACTGGTCGCAAGCACTGGTGGGCGTGGATGTAATCGCGCATGCCGCCGCGTGCGTGCATGTAATGCAGGATGTGATGTGGAAGCCGATGGCGAATTCGAAGAGCCGCCCGAGGACGAGGCGCCAGCGTAATAGGGGCGTCATCTTCCCATAAAACTGTAGCGATGAGAAGTAGAGATTTCTGGCAAATTTTTGGGCTCTGTAGGGATTAGCTGTCGATGCAACGTCCCACGGCCTCGGCCAAGCAGAGCTTGGGCGTGATTGCTGTGTTGTAGCGTTCGAGCATGCGCCGCCAGCCCAGATAGTTCTCCAGGTATTGGGTGGCTACGCCGTGAAAGCGGCGCATCCAGCCTTTGAGTCGGCTGTCGCAAGCGTTGACGTTCTGTATGTGGAAGACGCCGTCGATCACGCGTGGACCATGCTGGATATTGAGAGGTCGGCGGGCAATTTCGGTGGCGCGGGCAAAGGCAGCATAAACACCGGCGCTGTCTGAGCAAAGAATCGCTTCCGGATCAAGCAGCGGTCGGAGTGCTGCGATCACGTGTGCCGCATCCAGTTTCTCCAGTTTGAAGTCAGCGGTTTGCCCGCTGCGGTCGCGCACCACGAGCACTGGAATCTGTTCGGCGCTGAGGCCATGCTTGCCGGTTACGCCACCCCGGTGACGGGCTGGCCGGGATAAGTTTCGCTGGCCTTTGAAGGATTCGAGAAAGAAAGTTTCGTCCGCCTCGAGGATCCCGGCCTCATGTTCAGCCCGATGCTAGGCCGCATCGTGCAGGAAGCGATGCCGCCACCGAAACGCTGTATTCTTGTCGATCTGGCAATGCCGGGCTGCCTCGCAGCAGACTGACGCCCTCAATCAAGAGTTCCACGTAGGGTGTCCATTGTTCGCACTTGCGCAAATGGGCTAATGCGGTGCCCGTCAGGGCGTTGAAGGTTCGACCGCAGTCCCTGCAACGGTAGCGCTTGAGTCCGTGACTCATGACCCCATGATCCCTGGCGATCAACAGCAGCGCTGCAGTGCGGGTAACCCGTTGGCGCCTGTAGCGGCGCCGTAGTGGGGCGTGTCCGGAATTTTGTGTAAACGGGGTTTGAGTTAAACGTTGTTCATCCGGTCTTCGAACTGGATAGTAAATCGGGTCAGTGCTGCCTTCCAATCCCGAATAGGCATGGTCCATTTCTGGCTGATGTTGCGCAGCGCCAAGTAGAACAGTTTCAGCAGTGCCTCGTCGCTCGGAAACGAGCCACGGTTCTTGGTGATTTTGCGCAAGCTCATGTTCACCGATTCAATCGCATTGGTCGTATAGATGACCTTCCGTATCTCTGGCGGGTAGTCAAAGAACGGCGTGATTCGCGACCAATTCCGGCGCCAGGACTGGCTGGTGGGCAGGTAGGCATCGTTCCATTTGTCTTCGAACTCGCCGAGCATCTGCTCTGCTTCGTCGGTGGTGGCGCAGGTGTAAATCCGCCGGAGGTCAGAGGTCACCGCCTTGCGCATTTTCCATGAGACGTAGTTCAGGCTGTGCCGAACCATATGAACGACTCACAGTTGAACGGCGGCGTGGGGATAGACGGCTTCAATGGCCTCAGGAAAGCCCTTCAGGCCATCGACGCAGGCAATGAAGATGTCCTGCACACCCCGGTTTTTAAGTTCCGTGACGACTTGCTACCAGAACTTGGCACCTTCCGTCTGGGCAATCCACAGGCCCAGCACTTCCTTCTCACCGGCCAAGTCGAGTCCAATCGCCAGATAGACGGCTTTGATGCGCACGCTGCCATCCCTGACTTTAACGTGAATGCAGTCCAGATAGACTATGGGGTAGATGCTGTCCAGTGGCCGCCTGCCAGGCTTTGGCCTCATCAATCACGGCATCGGTGACTGATGAAATCAGCGTTGGCGACACCTCGGTACCGTGCATCTCTTCAAGATGTGACTGGATTTCTCGGACCGTCATCCCTCGGGCGTGCAGCGACAGAATCTTGTCATCGAAGCCCGTCCAGCGGGTCTGGTGCTTGGGAATCAACTGCGGTTCGAAAGTGCCGTGGCGGTCACGGGGAATCTCTATCGGCAGTTCGCCGAACTCTCCTTTGAGCGTCTTCCGGCTCTTTCCGTTACGCGTATTGCCAGCCGGATTCTCCACTGGCTCATTCTTGCCGTGGCCGAGATGGTCGGCCATCTCCGCTTCCGACGCTTTATCGACCAGCAACTTGGTGAGCTGCTTGAGCAACCCGTTCTCGCCAATCAGGTCTTCCGGCTTCCGATAGTCAGCCAACAGGCTATCCAGCAACTCCTTGGGTACCGCTTTCTTTGCTACGGCCATCATCGCTCCTTGGGGCGCGGCAGTTTCCTGCCAAATGACCGCTTACACAAAAATTCTTACACGCCCATGCTACCCTATCCATCCTTGATTAGGGGCACAGGTTTTCCATATGATTGAGAGATCAATGGCAGGAATCCCTCTTGCCAGCCAACGGTCTTTTCCTGCCTGGTGCGCTCACATAGACGTTGCAGGAATTTTAGTTGTGCCGCCAATCAACAATTATCGCTGAATTAAATCGAAAATCATGCTTTCTGAGCTTGGCCGTCGGACCTTTGGGTTGCTTGTTAGAGTCTCACCATGCACATCGTATTAGTTGCGGATGTATTTCCTCCTCTCCGTTCGTCAGGTGCCGTTCAGCTAAGAGATCTTGCTCGCGAGTTCGTTCGTCAGGGGCACCAACTCACGATGCTGGTTGCCTCTCCGGAAATAAGCTCGCCGTGGCTCATTGAAGACTGGGAGGAAGTTCAGGTTGTCAGGCTCAAGTCGCCAAGAACCAAAGATATCGGCTATGTGAGGCGCGCGCTTGGCGAATTCCTGATGCCTTTTGTCATGTTGCGGAATCTGCGGCAGAGTCCATTGGCTTCACAACGATGGGATGGTGTTGTCTGGTACTCCCCGACGATATTTCTCGGGCCGATCGTCAATGCCCTGAAACGGGAGGGCGATTGTCGCGGCTACCTTATCATTCGGGATATCTTTCCCGAATGGGCTGCCGATATGGGTTTGATGGGAAGAGGCTTGCCTTATCGGTTTTTCAAAGCGATTGCGAGCTATCAATATTCTGTAGCGGATGTGATCGGCGTTCAGACTCCGGGGAATTTGACTTATTTTGACGACTGGCTAGTCAAATCCGGCGGTCGTCTCGAGGTACTGCACAATTGGTTAGCGCGTACCACAGACACTGGGTGCAGCATTTCAGTCGCCAATACCAGGTTGGCCGGACGAACAGTCTTTGTATATGCCGGAAACATGGGGGTTGCCCAAGGCGTGAGAATCTTGCTTGATCTCGCCGAAAATTTGAAAGATCGATCGGATATCGGCTTTTTGTTTGTCGGGCGAGGTAGTGAGGTACCGTGCCTCATTGCCAGTGCTGAACACCGCGGACTTGATAACGTTGTTTTCTTTGATGAAATCGATCCAGACGAGATTCCTGGGCTTTATGCTCAATGTCATATCGGTCTGGTTGCGCTGGATCCTCGTCATAAAACGCATAACATCCCCGGTAAATTCCTCTCATACATGCTCTCCGGCTTGCCTGTCCTGGCCTCGATAAATCCCGGCAATGATCTGGTCGATCTGATTCTGCAGGAAAAGGTGGGGGGGGTTTGCACAGATTCGTCAGTCGCTTCCCTAGCGCAACTGGCGCGAGACCTGGTGGACAACGTTTCAAATGATCGTGAAAAAGGTGAGCGCTGCAGGAGGCTGGCGGAAAAGCTGTTTTCGCCGCAAGCAGCAGTTCGGCAAATTGTGACTGCGCTAATGCGGTAATTGCTGAATTGATATTGTAATTTTCCGATTGCGAATCGCATACGGTCGAGTGCAGACCGTGATAGTTTAAAATGCACCGTTTTTTCACTAGGCTAGCTTTGAATACAGTTCTCATTTCCTTTCTTGTCTCGCTCGTTGCGACCTTGCTCATCATCCGTTTCGACCATCTGCATGCTCATGTCTCAGGTGATCATGACACAGGGGGGGTCCAGAAATTCCACGCCCAGTCGGTGCCGCGAATTGGCGGTGTGGGAATCATGATTGCGTTGCTTGCTCAAGGGATATGGTTGCTTTTCAGGCAAAGTGATTTGGGTGTTCCATTCATGATTATGCTATTTGCATCGTTGCCTGCGTTTGTCGGTGGTTTGGTTGAGGATTTAACTAAGAGAGTCGGTGTACTTGCTCGCCTGGCGTTGACGATGTGTGCCGCATTGCTAGGATTTTGGCTATTAAACGCTACGCTTACACGTATTGATGTCCCCTTGCTGGATGATCTCCTGAGGTATGGTGTGGTGGCCCTGCTTTTCACTGCGGTGGCTGTTGGAGGAATAGCCAACGCCATCAACATCATTGATGGTTTTAACGGTCTTGCCGGGATGGTGGCTATGATGATTTTGGCCGCTCTCGGATACGTCGCATTTATCCTTGGGGATAGCTTGTTGTGGATGCTGAGTTTGGCTGCCGTGGGGAGCATCCTCGGTTTCTTTGTCTGGAATTACCCGCGCGGCATGATCTTTCTTGGTGATGGTGGTGCCTACCTGATCGGGTTCCTGATTGGTGAGATTTCGGTTTTGTTGGTATCGCGGCATCCGGAAGTTTCCCCATGGTTTCCCTTGCTTTTGGTGATCTACCCTGTATTCGAAACACTTTTCTCCATCTACCGCAGGAAATTTATCAAGGGAGTATCGCCTGGAATGCCCGATGCTCTCCATTTGCATACCTTGGTATTCAGGCGTCTGGTGCGCTGGGCAGTAGGCGTGGGATCTACAGCTCAGCTCAAACAGAATGCAGCAACATCACCTTACCTGTGGATACTCTGCTCGATGTCAGTTTTTCCCGCGCTGTTTTTTTGGCGGAACACGATGGCGCTCGTTGTCTGTGTCATCGGATTTGCCACTCTTTATATCTGGATATATCAACGCATCGTCCGTTTCAAAAGCCCCAGGATGTTGATAAACAGAGAGCGAAGGTAGTTTGTGGTCGGGCATTTTCGATTGGGACGGAACGTCGTATTGACGCTTGCGGGATTGGCGTTACCCTTGCTGATGGGCGCCTTTTCGATTCCTTACATTATCGAAAAGCTTGGCACTGGTCGTTTTGGCGTTCTCACGCTGATTTGGGCCGTTTTCGGCTATTTCAGTCTGTTTGATTTTGGTATCAGTAAAGCCCTGACCAAGCAGGTGGCTGAGGCAAGAGATGATTCTGAACGTTCTGGTGCCGTCGTACGAGCAGGGCTAACGTTCCTGCTCGGTTTTGGCATATTGCTCAGCGTAATGTTGTATGCAAGTTTTCCACTGGCAACCGGGGCGGGGGTTTTCAAAGACACTCCTGAAATTGAGAGTTGCATCAATTGGTTGGTTGTGGGAATGCCGTTTTTGCTTGTATCAAACGGGTTGCGCGGAATCCTCGAAGGGTTGGGTATCTTCGGGTCTCCCGCTATTGCGCGAATACTATTGGGTATTTCAACATTCGGATTGCCACTGCCGCTTCTGGCATTCTGGCCCTCTCTGGATGTTCTGGTGATTGGGCTGGTGATCGGTCGAATCGTTACCGTGGTGACCCAAGCCTGGGCGTGCGTGCCTTTGCTTCGCCTTGCGCGACATAGCAAATTATCACCTTCAGAGTTCAAGAGGCTGCTGACCTTTGGGGGCTGGATGATGGTGTCTAATCTAGTCAGTCCGCTCATGGTTTTTGCAGATCGATTTGTAATTTCAGCGAGCCCATCTGCGTCTAATTTGGCTTACTACACGACGCCCTTCGAGGTTGTTACGCGCTTGCTCGTCGTTCCCGCCGCGATTACGACCGTGCTTTTCCCTGAAATGGCCAAGTTGCAAGGTGAACGCCAATTCGAACGTCTGGCCTCCCTCAACCGGCGTGGCATGCTGGTCATGGCACTCATTATGTTTCCATGTATGGCGATTGGTGTTTTTGGAGCTAATGCAATTCTGACTTGGTGGCTCGGCGCCCAATTTGCCGATATGGCGACAGTGCCAATGCAGATCATGTGTGTTGGCGTTCTGTTTAATAGCTTGGCGCAATTTCCGTTCTCATTGATTCAGGCTGTGGGACGCGTCAAATTGATTGCCTGCATCCACTGTCTCGAATTGCCATTGTATTTTGTGCTGCTTTCGGCCCTGCTCCGGAACTATGGTATCGACGGTGCCGCATGGGCTTGGTTAATCCGAGTTTTTGTCGATTTCTCGGTTTTGACCTTCGTTGCCAGGCGTGTTTCAAGTGGCTCCGGGTTTTCGAAGATTAACGGTTAGCCATGATGATCGTGGTCTCCTTTCTGTGTGTAGCAATCGTACTGTTGCAGTATCGCGCCAAGAAGCTCATGGCGCCTGCTTCGATAAATGCAGTGATCTGGCTTGCTGTATCCCTTACTTACCAAATTCAAGGAGACAGCCTCGACGTGTTGCGTTGGGATGCGATAGCTGTCGTGCTTGTGGGGATTGCCACTTTTGGCTTTGGGGCAGTTTGTTCGGAAAGAATTCATTTTGCCTTGCCACAGCCTTCCCGCTCCGGGGGGGCTCCGAGCTTCTTTCTTCCGGCCTTGCTTGGTGTGCTGACGATTGGCCTAGCAGGGAATTTGGGGCGGTCGCTGGAATACGTTCATTTTGTTGATGGAATGAGCTTGTTTGGCGGACAGAATTCCTGGTATGGATCGTTGAGGAATACATTGATAGCCGATCATCATGGCTCATTTGGCATTTGGAGCTATTTCCTTCCATTGTCTTATGCAGCAGTGGCGTATCTGTTATGTGATAAAGAAAAGTCGGCAAGGCATTACGCGATCATCACTTCATTGGTTACATTCGGTTATGTTTTTCTGGCGACGGGAAGAACGTTTATTCTCCTTTTTGTGACTATTTTATTTGTTGTGGTGGCTTACAGGGGCTGGCTAAATAAGACTCGATCGATAGCGCTCCTTGTTCCCTTGTTTTTAATTGTGTTTTGGGTTTCACCAATTATTGCTGGTCGCGTTTCTGGTGGTGGTTTCAATTATTTCATGATGTATTTTGTCGCACCGCTGGCTAATTTTGATTGGGGTATGCATGGGGTTTTCGCATGTTGTACCCATGGCGAAACGACGTTCCGAACCATTTTTGCGGTGCTTGCGAAGCTGGGTTTCAACGTTCCGGTTGTGGAGTTGATTCAGCCATGGGCAGGGACGAAGCTTTCGGGAAATGTTTACACTGTCTTCATGCCCTACTATCGTGATTTCGGCTTGGCAGGTGTAGCCCTATTTTTGTTTTTCTTCGGAGCGTTGCATACATGGATTTCTAGGCAAGCATCATTAGATAATCCCTTGGCAGTTTTTTTAAATGCCATTTTTTTCTATGCGCTTGTTATGCAATTTTTCCAGGATCAGTATTTCAGCTTGTTGTCACAATGGGTGCAAATGATCTTCTGGATGTCCCTCCTGTTGTGGATAAGGCCGATTCGCTGCGCTTCTTTCCAGAAGGGCTGATGCGATGATTTCAGTCATTATTGTGAATTGGAATGCGGGACGACAATTGGCGACTTGTATACAGTCGGTGGTCAATTCGTCGAATGGTTTCGTTCAGAAAATTGTGGTTGTGGATAACGGGTCGACCGATGACTCTTTGGCGGGGATTGGCCAAATCGAGAACGTCGAGATCATCAAGGCCGAAGAGAACCTCGGGTTTGGTCGTGCCTGCAATCTCGGTGCTTCGCGTTGTAGCAGCGAATATATTTTGCTCTTGAACCCGGACGCCGAGGTTTATGAAAGTACCTTTGACGATCTGGGGAGGTATCTGTCGTCGGGTATGCCGCAATCAGTCGGTATCGTCGGTATCCAATTGCTGGATGAAACAGGGCGCATCGCGCGATCCTGTACCCGTTTTCCTGGGCCTGCGGCTTTTATTGCCGGAGCCCTGGGGGCCGACCGAATATTTCCAAAACTTGGTCATTTCATGTCGGAGTGGCCACACGATGAGTCACGCATCGTTGATCATGTTATCGGAGCGTTTTACCTTGTGCGTCGTGATGTGTTCAATGCGCTGGGCGGCTTTGACGAGCGCTTCTTTCTATATCTTGAAGATCTAGATTTGTCGTTGCGAGCCAAGAAGGCAGGATGGGATACTGTTTTCCTTGCAAACATTCAGGCGTTTCATGCTGGCGGCGGTACCTCGTGCCAGATAAAGGCTAGGCGATTGTTCTATGCGACCCGTAGCAAACTTCAATATGCCTTCAAGCACTTCTCGTTGATTGGTGCATTGATGGTCTTGTTGGCCACGTTGCTGCTCGAATTGCCGGTCAGGACTGTGCATGCTGCTGCGCGCGGATCGGGATCTGCGCTAAGGGAAACCTGGTCGGCGTGGGGAATGTTGCTTCGGTGGTTGCCGCAGTGGTGGTTTCGCGGAGTTACCCGTTGAAGGTATTAGCCTTGACTCGTTATGGTCGGGCGGGCGCCAGTAGCCGAATCCGATTCCTGCAGTTTCTGCCGCATCTGGAGCAGCACGGAGTTTTCATGGATATCGCCCCATTGTTGCGCGATGCCTACCTGACACGCCTGTATGCGGGTGGTGGGCGCGCAATGATGGAGATTGCAATTGATTATCTTCGACGCATTTCGCAACTCTTCAAGATCAAGCAGTACGATCTGCTGTGGATCGAAAAAGAGCTGTTTCCCGATCTGCCATCGTGGGTGGAAACATGGCTCAATCGTCTCGGCATTCGTTATGTTGTCGATTACGATGACGCGATTTTTCACAATTATGATTTGAGCCGTAATCCGCTTCGTCGCTGTCTCGCGGAAAAGATCGATTCGGTCATGCGTTCAGCCTCGGTCGTGGTCTGCGGGAACCACTATCTCGCGGAGAGGGCGCTGCGTGCGGGATCGAAAGCGGTCGAAATACTGCCAACTGTGGTCGATCTGGATCGGTATTCCGTTCGGCCGATCGAGCCATCCGTTTTTGTCACCATAGGCTGGATCGGATCACCCGCGACTGCGAAATATCTCCCCCTGGTTGCGCCATCATTGAGGCTGCTGGCTGAGAAATTTCCGTTGAAACTCTGCGTGGTAGGCGCCAATCCTGAGATGGAAGGCGTTGAGGTTGTTTCCAGGCAGTGGTCGGAGCTTTCTGAGGTTAGGGATATTCAATCCTTTGACATCGGTATAATGCCCCTTGAGGACTCCCCTTGGGAGCGTGGAAAGTGCGGTTACAAACTCATTCAGTATATGGCGTGTGGTATCCCCGTTGTCGGTTCGCCGATCGGGGTTAATCGGGAAATCGTGCGCCATGGTGAAAATGGGTATTTGGCCAGCACGCCGGATGAGTGGATTGAGGCGTTATCCGAGTTGATCGCTAATAGCACCCAGCGCGGGTATATGGGGGCAGTTGGGCGGGGGCTTGTGGAAAAAGAGTATTGCGTCCAAGTCGTCGCACCTAAGTTGGCGGAGGTGTTTTCCCGAGCTATTTACCAAGAGGACTCTGCATGTGCGGCGTGATCGGTTTTATCCGCACTGATTTTTCCAGGACTTACGCCGCGGATTCAAGGCGCCAGCTTGAACTCATGGCTGATGCAGTTGTTCACCGTGGCCCCGACGATGCCGGATATTGGGGGGATGAGAGCCACGGCATATGGTTGGGGCATCGGCGGCTTTCGATCCTTGATTTGTCCCCTGCTGGTCATCAGCCGATGTCTTCTGCCTGTGGTCGCTATATCGTCGTTTTCAACGGCGAGGTTTACAACTGGGCGAGCATCCGTACGGAACTGGAGCAGTCTGGACGTGCCCCAGTGTGGCGTGGCCATTCCGATACCGAGGTTCTGTTGGCTGGACTCGTGGCCTGGGGGCTGGAAGCGACCTTGAAACGTGCACGCGGGATGTTCGCCATCGCCGTTTGGGATCGTCAGCAGCGGGTGCTTTCGCTCGCTCGCGACCGTATCGGCGAGAAGCCTTTGTATTACGGCCGGGTCGGCGATACTTTTGTCTTTGCCTCGGAATTGAAATCGCTAAGGGCGATTCCGGGGGCGGATTTTCAGACCGACCCGGGTTCGCTGGCCCTGATGTTGCGCTATGGCTACGTGCCGGCGCCGTTGTGCATTTACCGGAATATTTTCAAGTTGCCACCGGGCACCCTGCTGCGCGTCAATGCCCGGGGTGAGTTCGGCGAGCCCGAGGCCTGGTGGTCTTTCGCCGAGACCGCACAGCAGCGTGTCGCCGGTCGTTCGCCGATGTCCGACGCAGCGGCCCTGGATGCCCTCGACGAGGTGCTGGGTGCAGCCATTGGCGAGCAGATGGTGGCCGATGTGCCTTTGGGGGCGTTGCTCTCCGGCGGGCTCGACTCCTCGATGGTTGTTGCCTTGATGCAGGCGAGAAGCACCAAGCCGGTTCGCACTTTCACGATCGGTTTCGCCGAGGGCGCGTACGACGAGGCGGCACATGCCAAGGTCGTTGCCGCCCATCTGGGCACGGAGCACACTGAGCTTTACGTGTCGCCGGATCAGGCACGCGCCATCATCCCGAGTTTGCCTGACATGTACGACGAGCCGTTTGCGGATTCGTCGCAGATCCCGACGGCCCTCGTTTGTGCGCTGACCCGCCAGCACGTCACGGTTTGCCTCTCCGGCGATGCCGGCGACGAGTTGTTTGGCGGTTACAACCGCTATTTCTGGGCGACTTCCCTGTGGCGGCGTTTCGGAAAAATGCCGCTCGGACTGCGGAAAGGGGCGGCCGGGATTTTCTCCTCCGTTTCTGCCGGGACATGGAACAGCGCCTTTGGCGCATTGTCGTGGGCGATGCCCGGGCGGCTCCGGGTCAGCAACCCCGGAGACAAGCTGCACAAGCTGGCTGAAGTCATGGCCGCGGAGTCGGAGGAGGCTCTCTATCGCGAACTGGTCAGCCAGTGGCGGGGTCCCCTGCCGATGCGCTCGCCAAACGAGCCGAGAACCTTGGTGCCCGATCCGGCGCGCTGGCCTCGTATGCCGTCGTATGCCGAGCGGATGATGGCGGTCGATACACTGACCTATTTGCCGGACGACATCCTGGTCAAGGTTGATCGGGCGGCGATGGCGGCCAGCCTTGAAACCCGCGTTCCCTTTCTGGACGAACGGGTGATTTCCTTTGCGTGGGGCCTGCCTTTCGAGCAGAAAGTCCGCAATGGCCAAGGCAAGTGGTTGCTCAGGCAGTTGCTGTACCGCTATGTACCGCAAGCCATGGTCGATCGTCCGAAGCAGGGCTTCGGCGTTCCCATCGAGCATTGGCTGCGCGGGCCGCTGCGCGATTGGGCAGAAGACCTGTTGTCGCCGGATCAGTTGGCCTCGGATGGTTTGCTCGACCCGACACCGATTCGGGCGATGTGGGAAAAACACCTGTCGGGACGAAATGTGCAATATGCGTTGTGGAATGTGCTGATGTACCAGGCTTGGAGAAGACGATGGGCTTGAGGGTTTGCCAACTCTGTGCGGTCGATTTCACACTCAAGCATTTCCTGTTGCCGCTGATCGACGGCATGCAGAACCACGGTTGGGAGGTGACGGCCGTCTGTTCTGACGGGCCGGAGATTCCCGGGCTGCGCGCCAGGGGTTACACGGTAGATACCATTCCGATTTCCCGCAGCCTCAACGTTTTCAGGCATGCTGTTTCCGTAGTGCGGTTGGCCGCCTATTTCCGACAACAGCGGTTCGACATCCTGCATGTACATACGCCGGTGGCCGCTCTGGTCGCCCGGATGGCGGCATTTCTGGCGCGGGTGCCGGTCGTTGTCTATACAGCGCACGGCTTTTACTTCCACGACGAAATGCCGTCCTGGAAGCGTCGCCTGTTCGTCTCACTGGAGCGTTTTGCCGGTCGCTTCACCAATCTGCTGTTCACCCAAAGTGCCGAGGATGCGGAGACGGCGGTGCAGGAAGGCATTTCCCCGGCGGGGGATACGCTGGCCATCGGCAACGGCGTCGATGCCGGGCGCTTCGATCCATCTGTGATCGGCGCTGGGGGCGAGATGCGCCGTGCCTTGGGCATCCCTGAAGAGGCTTTTGTTATCGGCATCATCGCTCGTCAGGTGATTGAAAAAGGGATCATGGAATTTCTCGAGGCGGCCATTGCCGCGGCCGGGAAAAACCAGGAGATTCACATCCTGATGGTTGGTGAGCGCTTGGCAAGCGATCACGCCGGTGATGTGGAGGCAGAACTAGAGCGGGCTGGTGCAGCGCTCGGCAAGCGTCTGGTAGCAACCGGTGCGCGCAAGGATATCCCGGAACTGCTGGCGGCCATGGACGTCTTCTGTCTGCCGTCATGGCGGGAGGGAATGCCGCGCACCATCATCGAGGCCATGATGATGGGCAAGGCCGTCATTGCCACCGATATCCGGGGTTCCCGGGAGGAAGTCGTGCCTGGGGAAACGGGGCTGCTGGTTCCTACTCGATCTCCGGAAGCCCTGGCCGAAGCGTTTCTGGCCTTGGCGGGTGATCGCCAAAAGGTTGTGTCGATGGGGCTCAAGGGGCGCGAGCGCGCCTTGGCGCTATACGACGAGGCGCAGGTGGTTGCCTTGCAGATTCGGCGAATCGAGCAATTACTGAATAAAGAACACGTAACGGCATGAAGCGTCTTTTTGATCTGGTTCTGGCGCTGGCCGCCGTTTGCATATTTGCCATTCCACTGGCGGTGGTTGCCTTGCTGGTCAAGGCCACTTCGCCGGGGCCGATCCTGTATTGGTCCGATCGTGTCGGGCGGCACAACCGGATATTCCGCATGCCGAAGTTCCGCAGCATGCGGGTCGGCACGCCGGCCGTCGCCACCCATCTGCTGAACAACCCCGCCACTCACCTGACGCCGATCGGTTCGTTCCTGCGCCGTTCCAGCCTCGATGAACTGCCGCAGGTTTGGAGTATATTGGTCGGCGATATGAGCTTTGTCGGCCCGCGTCCGGCCTTGTTCAACCAGGACGACTTGGTCGCCCTTCGCACCGAGGCGGGTGTTCACGAGTTGCAACCGGGTCTGACCGGGTGGGCGCAGGTCAACGGCCGGGATGAGTTGCCAATTCCACAGAAGGTCGCTCTCGATGTCGAATATCTTCGCCGGCAGAGCTTCTGGTTCGATCTCCGGATCATTTGGCTGACCGCCCTCAAGGTCGTGAGAAGCGACGGCGTTTCACATTAGCACATTATGAATAAGACAATAAAACCGACACTCTTCAGCCTGAACCCGCGGACGCTGGCCGCCTTTGCCTTTGACGTCTGTGCCGCCGGGGCCGCCTGGTTGTTGGCGTTCTGGCTGCGTTTCAACTTTGACACGCCAGCTGAGTTCCAGGGAGTTGCCGTCGGGTCGCTGCTCTGGGTCTTGCCGTTGTTCGCGGCCCTGTTTTATTTTTTCGGGCTGTACCAAGGGCTTTGGCGTTTTGCCAGTATCACCGACCTGCAGCATTTGCTCAGTGCAGTCTTCGTCGGTGCCTTGCTGACCTCGACAGTGGTCGCGATTTTCAAGGTGCCGCTGATTCCACGCTCGGTGCTCGTCCTGCATCCGCTGCTTCTGTCCATCATCATGGGCGGAACGCGGTTTGCCTATCGAAGCTGGAAGGAGCACCGCGTCTATGGTCCGGCCAAGCTGCGCGGACAGCCGGTCCTGATCATCGGTGCGGGCGAGGCGGCCGATTCCCTGCTGCGGGAAATTCATCGTAGCGGTCAGTGGTACGCGGTCGCGATTGTCGATGACAATCCAGGCAGAACGGGGCGGCGTCTGAGAGGTTTGCCCATCATGTCGCCGATCGAAAACATTGGTCCGATCGCGGAAAACCTTGGTGCAAAGCATGCCATCATCGCCATGCCGAATGATAGGCCCGCCCAGCGGCGACGCGTCACGGAACTGGCTTCGGCGGCTGGGTTGACCGTCCTGACCGTGCCTTCGTATGACGATCTGCTGTCAGGGCGGCTTTCGGTGTCCAGCATTCGGAAGGTCGAACTGGAGGACTTGCTGGGCCGCGAAGCCGTGTCGCTGGACGATAACGGCGTGCACGATTTGCTGGGCGGAAATGTTGTACTGGTCACTGGCGCCGGCGGTTCCATCGGGTCCGAACTCTGTCGTCAGATTGCCCGTTTCAAGCCTTCGCGACTGGTGTTGGTTGACGCTTCCGAATTCGCGCTCTACAGCATTGGCGAAGAGTTGAGTGTCAGCCATCCGTTGTTGCAGTGCCAGTCATGGGCTGCTGATGTTCGTGACAAGGATCGCGTCACGGAGATATTTGCTCAAGAGCGGCCGGTTGTCGTGTTCCATGCTGCTGCTTACAAGCATGTGCCTTTGATGGAAAGCGTCAATGCCTGGCAGGCGGTCCGGACCAATGCCTTGGGAACTCACACGGTAGCGAGGATTGCGCAGGATTTTGAGGTCAGGAAATTTGTCCTGATTTCGACTGACAAGGCAGTGAATCCGACAAACGTGATGGGGGCGACCAAGCGGCTTGCCGAGCTGCTTTGTCTGGCTGTCAATGCCGGCCAAAGTACAAAATTCGTGACAGTCAGGTTTGGGAACGTCCTAGGCAGCAACGGAAGTGTCATACCGAAGTTCCGGGAGCAGATAGCTCAAGGTGGACCAATCACCGTAACTCATCCGGACATTGTTCGCTATTTCATGACGATACCCGAGGCTGCGCAGTTGGTTTTGCAGGCTGGTTTGATGGGGAAGGGGGGCGAAATCTTCGTTCTCGACATGGGGGAGCCAGTCAGGATCATTGATCTCGCCAAGGACATGATCCGACTATCAGGCCTTTCCGATGATGATGTTCGGATTGAATTCACCGGTTTGCGGCCCGGTGAAAAGCTGTATGAAGAACTACTTGCTGATGATGAAACGACGCTTACGACGCCGCATCCAAAGTTGCGAATTGCTCGTTTTTCGGATGATTTGTCTGCCGCGGAGTGCGAGGAATTGCTGAACTGGTTGCAGCTTCCTGTTCGTCCGACCTCTGACGTAAAAGCCGGATTGCGGCGATTTGTTCCTGAGTACGTTGCCGATTTGGCTGCCTAGGGAATAACAGCAGCGGTTTCGGTCTTTTCCTGAGGCGAGTAGACTACGTCTTTTTTCGGTAGCGGCCCGCCCATGGAATTTCTCGACCTCCCTCAATTGCTTTCCGCCAGTGGCACGGTTCGTCTGCCTGGCTCAAAAAGCATATCCAATCGTGTTCTCCTGTTGGCGGCGCTGTCGGGTGGCGAAACGGAGGTCCGCGATCTTCTGGGCTCCGACGATACGGAACGCATGCTGGAAGCCTTGAAGGCGTTAGGTGTTGGCGTTCAGCACCTTGGTGGCGAAAATTGGTCAATTAAAGGGTGTGGCGGTCACTTTCCCGTCAAGCAAATCGAGCTATTCCTTGGTAACGCCGGCACCGCCTTTCGTCCATTGACGGCGGCTTTGGCCCTGGCTGGGGGCGACTATGTCCTCAAGGGCGTTGCGCGGATGCACGAGCGGCCAATTGGCGATCTGGTCGATGGGCTGCGTCAACTAGGTGCCGATATCACCTATCTTGGTAACGAAGGTTTTCCTCCCTTGCATCTGAAACCGGCGAGTATTCTGCCGAACGGCGTGGTCACTGTGCGCGGTGATGTTTCCAGTCAGTTCCTGACTGGCTTGCTGATGGCTCTGCCGCTGACCGGAGAAACGGTTGTCGTTGAAGTGCTTGGTGAGCTGATTTCCAAGCCTTATATTGAAATCACCCTGGCGACGATGGCGCGTTTTGGCGTTATCGTCGAACGTGAAGGTTGGCAGCGGTTTACCGTTCTCGCCGGTAGCCGCTATGTTTCGCCGGGGACGATTTTTGTCGAAGGCGATGCTTCGTCGGCCTCTTATTTTCTGGCGCTGGGCGCGATTGGTGGTGGTCCTGTGCGTGTGGAGGGGGTGGGGCGCGACTCGATTCAGGGGGACGTCAAGTTCGCCGAGGCACTGGTCAAAATGGGTGCTCAAATTGAGATGGGGCCGAACTGGATGGAGGCGCGGGCTCCTCAAGCTGGCTTGGTAGCGGTCGATCTCGATTGCAACCATATTCCGGATGCGGCGATGACCTTGGCGACGACCGCGCTCTTCGCCAAAGGAACAACCACGCTGCGCAATATCGCTAGTTGGCGTGTCAAGGAAACCGATCGTATTGCAGCGATGGCCACGGAGTTGCGCAAGCTGGGGGCGGTAGTTGATGAGGGGGACGACTACATTCGCGTCACACCAGCCGATTTGAAGCCTGCGGCGATCGATACCTATGATGACCATCGGATGGCGATGTGTTTTTCGCTGGCGGCTTTTGGTACGCCCTTGCGTATCAACGATCCGAAATGCGTGGCGAAGACCTTTCCTGATTACTTCGAGCGTTTCGCCGGGGTGACCAAGGCTGCGCCAGTGATTGCCATCGATGGTCCTTCGGCTTCCGGGAAGGGCACAGTGGCTGCGCGTATCGCATTGGCCTTGGGTTACGACTATCTGGATTCGGGGGCGCTGTACCGGCTGACCGCACTGGCTGCCAAGCAGGCTGGGGTGGATTGGGCTGACGAAGCTGGTGTGGCGGCAATTGCAGCCGGGCTGGATGTTGAATTTTCCGAGAGCGATATTCGTCTGAACGGCGCGCTGGTTGGTGATGCCATCCGTACCGAAGAGATGTCGGCCGGCGCTTCCAGAGTTGCCGCCCTGCCTGCTGTGCGCGAGGCTCTGTTGTTCCGGCAGCGGGCCTTTAACAAGGCCCCCGGCCTGGTTGGCGACGGGCGTGACATGGGCTCCGTAATCTTCCCGCTGGCGGTGCTCAAGGTCTTCCTCACGGCGACGGCCGAGGCGCGGGCTGAGCGTCGGTATAAGCAGTTGATCGAAAAAGGATTATCTGCTAATCTCGCGGACCTTCTGTTGGACCTCAGGCAGCGTGACGAGCGCGATTCGCAGCGCAGCGTTGCTCCACTCCGGCAAGAGGCAGATGCCAAGCTGCTCGACACCACGCATCTCACCATCGAACAGGCGGTGAATCAGGTGCTGGTCTGGAGCAGGGAAGCATTGCAGTAAGGTGTTACCGGCCAGGTGGCCGGTGATTTGTTTCAAACCCTAACCCGCTGTGGATTTCACAGTTCGCAGCAGCATGAAAGTTCTCTCCGTCAATGGAATCTTTTGCTCAACTATTTGAAGAATCCCTGGCTCGCCAGGAAATGCGTCAAGGCGAAGTCATCACTGCAGAAGTGGTGCTCATCGATCACAACTTCGTTGTGGTCAATGCCGGCCTGAAATCGGAATCCTATGTTCCGCTCGAAGAATTCCTGAATGATCAGGGCGAACTCGAAGTCAAGGTGGGCGATTTCGTCCAAGTGGCTATCGAAATGCTGGAAGACGGCTACGGCGCTACCCGCCTGTCGCGCGATCGCGCCAAGCGCATCGCAGCCTGGAACTTCCTGGAAGAAGCCCTCAACAACAACTCCCTCGTTACCGGCACCATCACCGGTAAGGTCAAGGGCGGCCTGACCGTCATGTCCAACGGCGTCCGTGCATTCCTGCCGGGTTCCCTGGTCGACATGCGTCCGGTCAAGGACACCACCCCGTACGAAGGCAAGACCCTTGAATTCAAGGTCATCAAGCTGGATCGCAAGCGCAACAACGTCGTGATGTCCCGCCGTGCCGTGCTCGAAGCTACCGCCGACAAAGATCGCGAAAAGCTGCTTGAGAACCTCAAGGAAGGCACCACCGTCAAGGGTATCGTCAAGAACATCACCGATTACGGCGCATTCGTCGACCTCGGCGGTATCGATGGCCTGCTGCACATTACCGACCTGGCCTGGCGCCGTGTCCGTCACCCGAGCGAAGTGCTCAATGTTGGTGACGAAGTTACCGCCAAGATCCTCAAGTTCGACGCCGAGAAGAACCGCGTCTCCCTGGGGATGAAGCAACTGGGCGACGATCCGTGGGTTGGTATTGCCCGCCGTTACCCGGCCGGTACCCGCCTGTTCGGCAAGGTCACCAACCTGACCGACTACGGTTCATTCGTTGAAATCGAACAAGGCATCGAAGGCCTGGTTCACGTCTCCGAAATGGACTG
Source organism: Dechloromonas aromatica RCB (assembly GCF_000012425.1). Classification (NCBI taxonomy): domain Bacteria; kingdom Pseudomonadati; phylum Pseudomonadota; class Betaproteobacteria; order Rhodocyclales; family Azonexaceae; genus Dechloromonas; species Dechloromonas aromatica (nom. nud.). The sequence continues at coordinate 1,391,947 of NC_007298.1, forward strand.
GACGAACAAGAACGTTCATCCGTCCAAGGTTGTCCAGCTCGGCGACGAAGTCGAAGTCATGATCCTTGAGATTGACGAAGAGCGTCGTCGTATTTCCCTGGGTATGAAGCAGTGCCAAGCCAATCCTTGGGACGACTTTGCGATGAACCACAAGAAGGGTGACAAGGTTAAGGGCGCCATCAAGTCGATCACCGACTTTGGCATCTTCATCGGTCTGCCTGGTGGCATCGATGGCCTGGTTCACCTGTCCGACCTGTCCTGGTCTGCGACCGGCGAAGAAGCCATCCGCAACTTCAAGAAGGGCGACGAAGTCGAGGCAGTCGTACTCGGTATCGACGTCGAGAAGGAGCGTATCTCCCTTGGCATCAAGCAGCTCGAAGGCGATCCGTACACCAACTTCATCGCTACCCATGAAAAGAACAGCATTGTGAACTGCACCGTCAAGTCGGTTGACGCTCGCGGTGCCGTGCTGACCCTGGACGGCGAGAACGAAGGTTACCTGCGCGCTTCCGAATTCTCGCGTGATCGTATCGACGACCTGTCGCAGCACCTGAAGGTGGGCGATACCGTTGAAGCCATGATCATCAATGTGGATCGCAAGACCCGTGGTATCAATCTTTCCATCAAGGCTAAGGACAATGCCGAACAGCACGAAGCCATGCAGAAGTTGTCTGCAGAGTCTTCCGCCGCTGCTTCTGGTACGACCAACCTGGGTGCCCTGCTGAAGGCCAAGCTCAACCAGCAAGGCTGATAAGGCAAAAGCATGACCAAATCCGAGCTCATCGCCCAGCTGGCGGAGCGTTTTCCGCAGTTGGTGGCGAAGGATGCTGATTTTGCGGTCAAGATGATTCTCGATGCGATGTCCGAAGCACTTGTGCGAGGAGATCGTATCGAGATCCGTGGATTCGGCAGCTTTGCGCTCAACTACCGTCCCCCGCGTGTTGGACGCAATCCCAAATCGGGGGAAAAGGTCAGCGTGCCGGCGAAGTGGGTTCCCCACTTCAAGGCCGGAAAAGAATTGCGAGAAAGGGTCGATCAGGCGATCTAACGCCGGACTTGGCCTAATGTGGTAGATTCAGGGCAGTGAATGATTTCACTGCCCTTTTTTATTGAATGTCATGACAGTATTAACCTGGTCCATCCGGCTCGTTATCTTCGCCTTTCTGGTTGTTTTTGCCGCCCAGAATACCGACCCGGTCAGCCTTCGCCTCCTGCCTGGGCAGGCATGGCAAGCGCCACTGGTGATTGCCTTGCTGGCTTTTTTTGTCGGTGGCGTGATTCTCGGCGCTCTTTCCCTGCTTGGCGTGATTTTCCGCCAGCGGCGTGAAATCTCTCGTCTGAAACGAGCCGCCAATCAAGCGCCTGTAGTGGTCAAGGCGGAAGAGCCTCCCACCGTATGAATGAGTTTTTCGATTACTGGCAGTTGTTGCTCATTCCGGTTTTCTTCGGTTTAGGTTGGGCAGCGGCTCGTGTTGATATGCGCCAGGTGGTGCATGAATCACGCTCATTGCCGCGTTCGTATTTTCAAGGCTTGAACTTCCTGCTCAACGAGCAGCCGGATAAGGCCATCGATTCGTTTCTCGAAGTGGCGAAGGTCGATTCACAGACCGTCGAACTCCATTTCGCGCTGGGAAATCTCTTCCGGCGTAGGGGGGAAACCGAACGGGCCATTCGCATGCACCAGAACCTGATTGATTTGCCCGATCTTGAAGAGCGTGTCCGCCTGCAAGCTTTGTCGGAGCTGGGCCAAGATTATCTGAAGGCTGGATTGCTGGATCGCGCCGAAGAGATTTTCAACAAACTTCTTGGGAGCTCCTTCGAGGAGGAGGCCAAGCGCAACCTGCTGGAAATCTACCAGGTCGAGAAGGAGTGGTTGAAGGCGGTCGGGATTGCCCGGGAGTTGCCGGATGTCGCCTCGCATCGCGAGATCGCTGAGTATTACTGCGAACTGGCGGCTAATGAGATTATGAGATCCCGTCCGGATACGGCGCGCGAGTATCTTGACGTGGCCATGCAGGAGAATCGGAAGTGTGTCCGCGCCAGCCTGCTGCAGGGGGATTTATTGCTGCAGGAAGGGGCGACGACCGAAGCCATCGAGGCTTGGCAGCGTATCGAGCAGCAGGATCCTGCGTATCTGGCCCTGGTTGCCCAGCGGCTGCTTGAGGCTTATCGCAAGCTGGAGCGGCCGGCCGAAGGTATCGCCTTGCTCAGTGGTTATCTTGAACGTTATCCCTCGCTTGATCTGCTGGAGGTGGTCTATCAACTTGTGCTGGAGAACGAGGGGACGGAAGCGGCCTATCGCCTAGTGCGAGCTGAGTTGCAACGCAATCCGACGCTACTCGGACTGGAAAAACTGATGAGTGCGCGCCTGCCCTTGGTTGCGCCGGAGGTTCGTCCGGATGTGGAACTGGCCAAGACTATCATTCAAGGCTACACCAAGCGCCTGTCCCGCTATCGGTGCGATAATTGCGGTTTCAAGGCCCGCCAGTTCTACTGGCGCTGTCCGGCCTGTGGCGGTTGGGAGACTTATCCGCCGCGCCGTGGCGAAGAATTCGATCAATCCTTGTAGGAAATTCTCATGAAAATTACCGTCGTCGGTACCGGCTATGTGGGACTGGTCAGTGGCACCTGTCTGGCCGAAGTAGGCAACGATGTTCTTTGTCTGGACGTTGATCCGGAAAAGATTCGCATCCTCGAAGAAGGTGGCATTCCCATCTTCGAACCCGGTCTGCAAGACATGGTCCGCCGCAACGTTGCGGCCGGCCGCCTGCACTTCACCACCGACGTTGAAAAGGCTGTACAGCACGGCACGGTCCAGTTCATTGCGGTCGGTACCCCGCCCGATGAAGACGGCTCGGCCGACCTTCAGTACGTCCTCGGCGCCGCCCGTAACATCGGCCGCCTGATGACCGACTACAAGGTCGTCGTCGACAAGAGTACCGTGCCAGTCGGTACCGGGGCCAAGGTCCATGCTGCCATTGCTGACGAGTTGCAGAAGCGCGGAGTCAAGACGCCTTACAGCGTCGTATCGAATCCGGAATTCCTGAAGGAGGGTGCTGCGGTCGAGGACTTCATGCGTCCCGACCGTATTGTCGTCGGGGCCGAAGACGAACAGGCCATCCATTTGATGCGTGCTCTGTACGCCCCGTTCCAGCGCAACCACGAGCGTCTGATCGTCACTGATATCAAGAGTGCCGAGCTCACCAAGTACGCCGCCAATGCCATGCTCGCCACCCGCATCAGCTTCATGAACGAACTGGCCAACCTGGCCGAAGTGCTGGGTGCCGACATCGAAATGGTTCGCCAGGGTATCGGCTCCGACCCGCGTATCGGCTATCACTTCCTCTATCCCGGTTGCGGCTACGGCGGCTCCTGCTTCCCCAAGGACGTCAAGGCGCTGATCAAGACCGCCCAGGACGACGCCGATATCACCCTCAAGGTGCTCACCGCGGTTGAAGAAGCCAACGATGCCCAGAAGCACATCCTGACCAAGAAACTCAAAGCCAGGTTCGGCGATCTCAAAGGCAAGCACTTCGCCCTCTGGGGGCTCGCCTTCAAGCCCAACACCGACGACATGCGCGAAGCAGCTAGCCGTGAATTGATTGCCGACCTGTTTGAGGCTGGAGCCACGGTCACCGCCTACGACCCGGTCGCCATGCACGAAACGCAGCGTATCTACGGCGACGAATCGCGTCTGAAATACGCCGAAAATCCGATGGGTGCGCTTACCGATGCCGATGCATTGGTCATCGTGACCGAGTGGAAAGAATTCCGCAGCCCGGACTTCGAAGAGATCAAGAAGGCCCTGAAGAATCCGGTAATCTTTGATGGTCGTAACCTGTATGACCCGAAATTCGTACGAGCTTCGGGCATCGAGTATTTCGCGATCGGGCGTTAAGCGATGAGTGGCAACTTGCTGGAAAAGCTGTCGCAGGTTCGCCTGCTGGTCGTTGGCGACGTGATGCTGGACCGCTACTGGTTTGGCGAGGTGAACCGGATCTCGCCGGAAGCGCCGGTGCCGGTGGTCAAGGTCGAGCGGATGGAAGAGCGTCTTGGTGGCGCTGCCAATGTGGCGCGTAACGCGGCGTCGCTGGGTGCGGTTTCTGCCTTGTTGTCGGTCGTCGGTGATGACGAAGCCGGGCGTACTCTTGGTCGCCTGCTCGACGAAGGGCAGATCGATGCGGCTTTGCATATGGATCGCCAGATCGATACCACGGTCAAGTTGCGCGTCATTGGGCGACAGCAGCAGCTACTGCGTATCGATTTTGAAACGACACCGTCGCACGAAATTCTGCAGGCCAAGCTGGCCGATTTCGAGCAACGCGTTGTCCAGGCCGATGTCGTCATTCTCTCGGATTATGGCAAGGGGGGGCTGACGCATATTGCCGAGATGATCCGCATTGCCCGTTCCCATGACAAACCTGTATTGGTCGATCCGAAGGGTGATGAGTGGGGGAAATATGCCGGTGCGACGGTGATTACCCCGAATCGCTCGGAGTTGCGGGAAGTGGTCGGTCGCTGGTCTTCCGAGGAGGAGTTGGCTGCCAAGGCGCGCAAGTTGCGCGGCGAGCTTGGTCTGGAGGCCTTGCTGGTTACCCGTAGCGAAGAAGGGATGACCCTGTTCGCCGACGACGCTGTACATCATCAGCCAGCACTGGCGCGTGAGGTTTTTGATGTGTCCGGTGCCGGAGATACCGTCATTGCCACGTTGGCGGTGATGATTGCCGCCGGCGCCGATTGGGACGAAGCCATTCGTGTGGCCAATATCGCCGCTGGCATCGTTGTCGGCAAGCTCGGAACTGCCGTGGTTAGCCGCGAAGAACTCATCGCTGCACTGTAAGGGAAAAAATTCATGTACATCGTCGTCACCGGCGCCGCCGGCTTTATCGGTTCCAACATCGTCAAGGCACTTAATGAGCGTGGTATCACGAACATCATTGCCGTCGATAATCTGACCAAGGCCGACAAGTTCAAGAATCTGATCGATTGCGACATCGTCGACTATCTCGACAAGAACGATTTCATCGAGCGCATCCAGGCCGGTCATTTCGACGGCGAGATCGACGCCATCCTGCATGAAGGGGCTTGTTCCGATACCATGGAGACGGATGGCCGTTACATGATGGAGAACAACTACCGTTACTCGATGATTCTGCTCGATTGGTGTCTGGATCAGGATGTCCAGTTCCTGTATGCATCGAGCGCGGCGACCTATGGTTCCAGTGGCACCTTCAAGGAAGAGCGCCAGTACGAAGGCCCGCTCAACGTCTATGGCTATTCCAAATTTCTGTTTGACCAGATTGTTCGCCAGCGTCTGGCCCAGAATCCGTCATCGCAAATCGTTGGCTTCCGCTATTTCAACGTCTACGGCCCGCGTGAAACGCACAAGGGAAGGATGGCTTCGGTGGCCTTCCACAACTTCAACCAGTTCCGCGCTGACGGCAAGGTGAAGCTGTTCGAAGGCTCGCACGGTTACCCGGATGGTGACCAGCAGCGAGATTTCGTCTTCGTTGGCGATGTGGCCAAGGTCAATCTGTTCTTCTTGGATCATCCGGAAAAATCCGGCATTTTCAATCTGGGGTCCGGCCGGGCGCAGAGCTTCAATGATGTCGCCGTGGCGGCGGTCAACGGCTGCCGCAAGGCCAGGAGTGAAAGTGCGTTGTCGCTGGAAGAGTTGCGGGCACAAGGCTTGCTGGAGTATGTCGCCTTCCCCGAGGCGCTGAAGGGCAAGTATCAGGCATTCACGCAGGCCGATCTGGGCAAACTGCGTGCAGCCGGTTACGACGCCCCTATGGCCACGGTTGAGGAGGGCGTTTCCCAATATATCGAGTGGCTCCAGCGCAATGTATAAAACCCTGCAGGATTTTGTCGGAAACACGCCACTGGTACGTCTGGTGCGTATTCCCGGTGCTGACAACGACAAGCGAGGCAATGTCATCCTGGCCAAGCTGGAGGGGAATAATCCGGCTGGTTCAGTCAAGGACAGACCTGCGCTGTCGATGATCGTCCATGCCGAGGCGCGTGGCGACATCAAGCCAGGCGATACGCTGATCGAGGCGACCTCAGGTAATACCGGCATCGCGCTGGCCATGGCAGCGGCGATCAAGGGGTACCGGATGATCCTTGTCATGCCGGAAAACCAGAGTGTCGAGCGTCGGCAGAGCATGCGTGCCTACGGCGCGGAACTGGTTCTGACGCCCAAGGATGGCGGTATGGAACTGGCACGCGACGTGGCCGACAAGATGCGCGACGAAGGCAAGGGCATCATCCTTGACCAGTTCGCCAACCCTGATAATCCGCTGGCCCATTACGAAGGTACCGGCCCGGAAATCTGGCGCGATACTGATGGCAAAATTACCCATTTCGTATCCAGCATGGGAACGACCGGGACCATCATGGGAACCAGTCGTTTCTTGAAGGAGGCGAACCCGGCCATCGAGATCGTTGGCTGCCAGCCGGAAGACGGCAGCCAGATCCCCGGCATCCGCAAGTGGCCGGAAGCCTATCTGCCGAAAATTTTCGACAAGACCAATGTCGATCGCGTCGAATACGTCAGTCAGGCTGATGCTGAGGCGATGACCCGGCGCCTGGCGATGGAAGAGGGAATTTTTGCCGGCATTTCCTCGGGTGGTGCGCTCGCCGTGGCCCTGCGCCTGTCGCAGCAACTGGAGAATGCGGTGATCGTCTCGATCATCTGCGACCGTGGTGACCGTTATCTCTCGACCGGTGTTTTCCCGGCATGAAGCCTGTTCTGATTTTTGACATCGAAACGATTCCCGATGTCGCCGGCCTGCGCCGCCTGAATGATCTGCCGGGTGAGCTTTCCGACGATGAAGTCGCGGAGCTCGCCTTCCAGCAGCGTCGGGCCAAGACCGGTAACGACTTCCTTCAACTGCATCTGCAACGTGTGGTGACCATCTCCTGCGTGCTGCGGACGAGTGAGGGACTGAAGGTCTGGTCGCTGTCCGAGCCGGATCTGAATGAAGGTGCAATCATTCAGCGCTTCTTCGATGGCATCGAGAAATTCACGCCGCAGATCGTCTCCTGGAACGGCGGTGGTTTCGACCTGCCGGTACTGCACTATCGCGGCATGCTGCACGGCGTTGCTGCGCCGCGTTACTGGGACATGGGCGATGGTGACTACGCTGACAGTCGCGATTTCAAGTGGAACAACTACATCAGCCGCTACCACACACGTCATCTCGACCTGATGGACCTGCTGGCGCTTTATAACGGCCGGGCCAATGCGCCGCTCGACGATCTGGCCAAGCTGTTCGGCTTTCCCGGCAAGCTTGGCATGGATGGTGGCAAGGTCTGGGAAGCCTGGCAGGCCGGCAAGATTGCCGAGATTCGCGATTATTGCGAGACCGACGTCATCAATACCTACCTCGTCTATAACCGCTTCCGTCGCCTGCGCGGTGAGCTGACGGCCGAAGAAGAGGTCGCCGAGGGCGAATTCGTCAAGGCGCAACTGGCCAAGATCGGCACGCCGCAATGGCAGGAGTTCCTTGCTGCCTGGCAATGAGAAAGGCCAGTCCGGCGTTATAATCACAAGTTCTCAAACCTAAACGCAGAGAGATACAACATGGCTCTTAACAACGTTCCTTCCGGCAAGTCCCTCCCCGACGATTTCAACGTCATCATCGAGATTTCCGCTCACTCCGAGCCGGTCAAGTACGAAGTTGACAAGGAAAGCGGCGCGATCTTCGTCGATCGCTTCATGTCCACGTCCATGCACTATCCCTGCAACTACGGCTACATCCCGCACACCATCGCTGGTGACGGTGATCCGGTCGACGTGTTGGTTGTTGCACCGTTCTCCCTGCCGCCGGGCGTTGTCGTCCGCTGCCGCCCGCTGGGCCAACTGTCGATGACCGACGAAGGTGGCAACGATGCCAAGTTGCTGGCTGTGCCTGTCGACAAGCTGACCCCTCTGTACAAGGACGCCAAGTCCATCGAAGACATGCCGGAACTGCTGCGCAAGCAGATTTCCCATTTCTTCGAGCACTATAAGGATCTGGAGCCGGGCAAGTGGGTCAAGGTCAACGGCTGGGAAGATATCGATGCCGCCCGCAAGGAAGTGATGGAAGGCGTCCAGCGTTACAACGACGCCAAGGACAAGCCGAACTACTAAGCCATCATGTTGCGTATCGCCGTTGCCCAGTTCAACGCTACCGTCGGTGACTTGACGGGCAACGTCGAACGCATCATCAAATGCGCTAGCGAAGCTAAAGTCCGCGGCGCGCAGGTGCTGCTGACACCGGAACTGGCGTTGTGTGGCTACCCGCCGGAAGACCTGCTGCTACGCCCGGATTTCTACCGGGCCTGCCAGCGGGCCCTCGACAATCTGGTCTCCCGTGTTGAAGGTATCGCGGTCGTTGTCGGACATCCGGAAGAGCACGAAGGTCGCTGCTACAACGCGGCCACGGTCATTGAAAATGGCCGGAGCAAGGCGGTCTATCGCAAGATGCGCCTGCCCAATTACGAAGTTTTCGACGAGAAGCGTTATTTCGAGCCGGGGACTGAAGCTTGCGTTGTAACGCTGGCCGGTGTGCGTTGCGGCATCAACATCTGTGCCGACATCTGGGAAGCTGGCGCGGCCGAGCTGGCGCACGAGGCTGGCGCCGAGTTGTTGCTCGTTCTCAATGCTTCCCCATGCCATCTCGAAAAGCACCAGCAGCGTATTCAGGTGCTTGGTGACCGCATCGATGCGACGGGGATTCCCGCTGTTTACTGCAACCTGGTCGGTGGTCAGGATGAACTGGTCTTCGATGGCGCTTCTTTTGCGCTGGATGCCAGGAAGAACTGCTGCATGCGCCTGCCACAGTTTGAAGAGGCGCTGGGGATCGTCGATTTTGATGCCGGTCGCTTGCACTCGGACGACATGGCTGACGAACTTTCGCTCGAAGCCGAGGCCTACAAGGCACTGGTTGTCGGTGTGCGCGACTATATTGGCAAGACGGGTTTCAAGGGCGCGATCATCGGCTTGTCTGGCGGTATCGATTCGGCTTTGACGCTGTGTGTGGCGGTCGACGCGCTGGGGGCTGACAAGGTCCGCGCCGTGATGATGCCATCGCCCTATACTGCGCAGATGAGCCTCGATGATTCGCGCGAGATGATCCGCGTTCTCGGCGTCCAATATGACGAAATCGCCATCGCACCAGCGATGGAAGTCTATGGCGCCATGCTCGATCCATTGTTCGCCGGCTTGCCGGCTGATACGACCGAAGAGAATATCCAGGCCCGTATCCGTGGCAATATCCTGATGGCGTTGTCGAACAAGACCGGTGCGCTCGTGCTGACGACAGGCAACAAGTCAGAAATGGCAGTCGGGTACTGCACGCTATACGGCGACATGGCCGGTGGCTTTGCCGTGATCAAGGACGTCTACAAGACCCTGGTCTATCGTCTCTCTGTTTACCGCAATACCCTGTGCCAAGGTGATCCGGTCATTCCGGAAAACATCATCGTCCGGCCACCGTCGGCCGAACTGAAACCCGATCAGACCGATCAGGACTCGCTGCCGCCCTACGAAATACTCGATGCGATCGTTCGTGCCTACATGGAAGAGGACCGCAGCCCGCGCGAGATTATTGCGGCTGGTCTGCAGGAAGCCGATGTGCGGCGTGTCGTGCGTCTGCTGCGCATTGCCGAATACAAGCGCCGGCAGGCGCCAATCGGCATTCGTATCACACCACGTGGCTTTGGCAAGGATTGGCGTTATCCTATTACCAATCGGTATGCGGACGAATTTTAAGAAACTGTAGAGAGGAATCAGCCCATGAAGAAAATCGAAGCCATCATCAAGCCTTTCAAGCTCGACGAAGTGCGTGAAGCCTTGTCGGAAATCGGCATCAGCGGCTTGACGGTGACCGAAGTCAAAGGCTTTGGCCGTCAGAAAGGTCATACCGAACTGTACCGTGGTGCGGAATATGTCGTCGATTTTCTGCCCAAGATCAAGATCGAGATTGTTGTGAACTCGAACAATGTCGAGCCGGCGATCGACGCCATCATCAAGGCGGCCCGCACTGGCAAGATTGGCGACGGCAAGATTTTCGTGATGCCGGTTGAGCAGGTGGTGCGCATCCGTACGGGCGAAACCGACGAAGCGGCTGTCTGATGACGTCTCCGCGGTCGCTATCGACCGCAGGGTAGTGCCAGAAAAGGGTGACTCAGGTCGCCCTTTGTTTTTTCGGGGCGCGCAGCAGGACGAGCAGGGCGCCTTCGCCGCCATCGTGTGGCTTGGCCTGGCAGTAGGCCAGGACTTCTTCGCGCTGGGCAAGCCAGCCGCGGACCAGTTGGCGCAGGATGGAGAGCTTCTGTGGTGAGCCCAGGCCCTTGCCGTGCACGACCCGCACGCAGCGCTGTTCGCGATGCAGGCATATCGCCAGGAAAGTGGCGAGCAATTGGCGGGCTTCGTCACGATTCAGGCCGTGCAGGTCGATTTCATTCTGAACGACCCAGCGCCCGCGTCGCAGGTCACGGAGAACATTCTGGGCCAAGCCTGTGCGCAGGTGGTGCGGTTCATCACCACCTTCCAGGCGGTCTTGCAGGCCGATGTGGCCATGCAAGCTTTCATGCAGCGCCGCCTGTTCGTCGGCGATATGTTGCAGCGGGCGAGGCGGCGGCGGGCAGGTGCCGTGCTGGACAAGATTGGGTGAGGGCAGTGGCTGGACGCCAGCCATCGCAGCGCGAAATGCAGCCAGGTCCGGTTCCAGCTTGCTGTCCGGGTTGGTGGTAGGAGATTCGGCAGCGGAATTCCAGTGCGCCGGCAAGGTCTCATTACGGCGTTTTTTCTGCGCCGGCGGACTTTTTTCGCTGGCCAACGGTCGGGCCGAGACTGGTCGTGGCGGTTTGGTCAGATGAACACGGTTAACCGGCGGCAGTGGCTTGATGTCGGCCACTGCCGCCTGGAAGGCAGCGAGGTCTTCCGGATCGATCAAGTTGGTTCAGGCGTGACCGAGGTTGTCCAGGTAACGCTCAGCATCGAGCGCTGCCATGCAGCCCGAGCCGGCCGAGGTGCAGGCCTGCTTGTAGATCTGGTCCTGCACGTCGCCAGCGGCGAAGATGCCGGGAATGCTGGTTTGCGTGGCGTTGCCATTGCGGCCAGCCTGAGTGACCAGGTAGCCGTTGTCCATTTCCAGTTGGCCAGCAAAAATGTCGGTATTCGGCTTGTGGCCGATGGCGATGAAGACGCCGTGCACATCGACCTTCTGGGTTTCCCCGCTCTTCACGTTCTTGATCGACAGGCCGGTAACGCCGGAGTCGTCGCCGAGTACTTCGTCCAGTGTGCTGTTCCAGAGGATGGTGACCTTGCCTTCCTTTTCGCGCTGGAAGAGCTTGTCCTGCATGATTTTCTCGGCCTTGAACTTCTCGCGGCGGTGAATCACTGTCACATGGCTGGCAATATTGGCGAGGTATAGTGCTTCCTCGACAGCGGTGTTGCCACCGCCGACCACGGCGACCGGCTTGTTGCGGTAGAAGAAACCGTCGCAGGTGGCACAGGCCGAAACGCCCTTGCCGGCGAAGGTTTCTTCGGAAGGCAGGCCAAGGTACATGGCAGAAGCGCCGGTCGCGATGATCAGCGCGTCGCAGGTGTAGGTGCCGGCATCGCCGATCAACGTGAAGGGCTTTTCGGTCAGCTGGGTGGTGTGGATATGGTCGAACACGATTTCAGTTTCGAAGCGACGGGCATGGGCTTCGAAATTGGCCATCAATTCCGGACCCTGAATGCCATCGGCGGCAGCTGGCCAGTTATCGACTTCGGTCGTGGTCATCAACTGGCCGCCCTGAGCCATGCCGGTGATCAGCACCGGCTTGAGGTTGGCGCGGGCAGCATAGACGGCAGCGGTATAGCCGGCCGGGCCAGAACCGAGGATGATGAGGGGATTGTGGCGGACATTCTGGGGCATGACGATCCTCTTGGGTGACTGATCGGAAAATTATAGCGTTGTCTGAGCTTCCAATTTTTCCGAAGTTCCTATGTAATTTGGGAAAGCGGTTTATAATTGTTTCGTAACTCTATGAACGGAAACTGATTTATGGCAACTACCCCTTGCGGTTTAAGTCTGGTGGTTTTGCGCAACGTACCGTTGTTTTCCGGGCTGGACGACGTCGAACTGGAGAAACTCTCCAAGGTCTCCGGACGAAAGCGTGTCGAACGTGGCGCATCCGTGGTCAGGGCCGGCGACAGCACGGATTCCCTGTACATCCTGCTCAGCGGGCGGGCGAAGGTCACCAATACCGATGAAGATGGTCGCGAAATCATTCTCGCCTGGCTTGGCCCGAGCGAGTTTTTTGGCGAGATGGGCCTGATTGACGGCAGTCCGCGCTCAGCCAACGTGGTTGCGGCCGAGCCATGCGAGTTGCTGTTTCTTAGCAAGGAATCCTTGCAGCGCTGCCTGCAGGACAATTTTCAGGTGACGCAGAAGTTGATGAAGACGCTGGTGCTGCGTTTGCGCGAGGCGGATCGCAAGATCGAGAGCCTGGCGTTGCTGGATGTTTATGGCCGGGTTGCCCGTCTTCTGCTAGATATGTCGGAAGTCGTTGATGGGCGACGTATCATCAAGAAAAAAATGTCGAAGCAGGATATGGCGAAAATGATTGGCGCATCGCGCGAAATGGTCAGCAAGGTCATGCGCGACCTGGAGTTGAGCGGCTACATCCGTATCGAGAATGACCTGACGGTCATCCCGGGGGCGTGAGGATGGGGGCTAGGGCGGTTGATCGGCGGGCAGCGCCCAGCCCGTTGCCGGAAAAAATTGGCAACCTTTTACAGGAATCACGCTGGTTGGGGCTTGGTGCTATCGCGCTGTTCCTGATCATGGCCTTGTGGGGATTCAGCAAGGAAGATCCGGGTTGGTCGCACGCCGTCATCTCGCAGACCATGCACAACCCGGCCGGGCGGGCGGGGGCCTGGATTGCCGACCTGATGCTCTATATTTTTGGTCTCTCCGCCTGGTGGTGGATTGTGTTGCTCGGCATGTTTGTCTGGTGGGGGTTCCGCCGGTTCAATTCACCGGAAGAGCACAAGCAGCATCCCTTGTTCATTGCGCTGGGCGGGTTCTCGTTTCTGCTGTTGGCCAGTTCTTCGCTCGAAGCGCTACGTTTTTATTCGATGAAGGCGGAGTTGCCGTTGGCGCCTGGTGGCATGCTGGGCATCGAACTTGGCAGGGTTCTGTCTACCCAGCTCGGTTATACCGGCTCGACCTTGTTGCTGTTGTCGATTATGGCGGCTGGCTGGAGCATTTTTGCCGGCATGTCCTGGTTGTGGGCCTTTGAACAATTGGGTGTGCTGCTCGAGACGTTTGTCGGCTTTTTCTACGGCCGCGTCGATGCGTGGCGTGATCGGCAGATCGGCAAGGAAGTCGCGCAGCAGCGCGAAGTCGTGGTTGAAGAAGAAAAGCGCCGCGTCGAACTGCACGAACCAATCATCATCGAGACACCGCCACCCGAAGTTCCGGTCTCCAAAAAGGCTGAGGCACGTATCGAACGGGAAAAGCAGGTAGCACTGTTCCCCGAGGCTATTTTTGGTGGGCAGTTGCCGCCCTTGCACTTGCTTGATCCCGCGCCGCCGGCTACCGAAACGGTCAGCGCCGAAACGCTGGAATACACGTCGCGACTGATCGAACGCAAGCTGGCCGACTTCGGCGTGCAGGTGAAAGTGCTGGCGGCAATGCCCGGCCCCGTGATTACCCGTTACGAAATCGAGCCGGCCGTTGGCGTCAAGGGTGCCCAGATCGTCAACCTGGCCCGCGACCTAGCGCGCGCCCTGGCCATGGTGTCGATCCGCGTCGTCGAAACGGTACCAGGCAAGTCGTGCATGGCGCTCGAACTGCCTAATCCCAAGCGGCAGACGGTCAAGCTGTCCGAGATCATTTCCAGCAAGCCGTACAACGATATGACCAGCCCGCTGACTGTCTGCCTCGGCAAGGACATCGGCGGCTTGCCGGTGGTGGCCGACCTGGCCAAGACGCCGCACCTGCTGGTCGCCGGGACGACCGGTTCCGGCAAGTCGGTCGGCGTCAATGCAATGATTCTCTCGATGCTCTACAAGGCCGAGCCGGACCAGGTACGCCTGATCATGGTCGACCCGAAGATGCTGGAACTGTCGATCTACGAGGGCATTCCGCACCTGCTGGCGCCAGTCGTCACCGACATGAAGCAGGCGGCCAATGCGCTGCACTGGTGCGTCACCGAGATGGAGAAGCGCTACAAGCTGATGTCGGCCATGGGCGTTCGCAATATCGCCGGCCTCAACACCAAGATTCGTGATGCCGAAAAGCGCGGCGAGCACATCCCGAACCCGCTCACCCTGACCCCGGAAACCCCGGAGCCGCTGAAGACCATGCCTTTCATCGTCGTCATCATCGACGAGCTGGCTGACCTGATGATGGTGGTCGGCAAGAAGGTCGAGGAGCAGATTGCCCGTCTCGCCCAGAAGGCCCGGGCTTCCGGTATTCACCTCGTGTTGGCGACGCAACGGCCAAGCGTGGACGTGATCACCGGCCTGATCAAGGCCAATATCCCGACCCGCCTCTCCTTCCAGGTGTCGAGCAAGATCGACTCGCGGACCATCCTTGACCAGATGGGGGCCGAGGCGCTGCTTGGTCAGGGCGACATGCTCTATCTGGCGCCGGGTACCGGTTATCCGACCCGTGTTCATGGTGCCTTCGTGTCCGATGATGAAGTGCATCGCGTCGTCGAGCATTTAAAGGCGACCGGGGCACCGGAATATATCGAAGACATCCTGACCGGTTCGGGTGGTGATGAAGAGGAGGGCGGCGAAAGCGGCGAGGGCGGTGGCGATGCCGAGAGCGATCCGCTCTACGACCAAGCGGTCGACATCGTGCTCAAGAACCAGCGTGCCTCCATTTCGCTGGTCCAGCGCCACCTGCGCATCGGCTACAACCGCTCGGCGCGACTGATCGAAGCCATGGAAAAGGCTGGCCTGGTGTCGACCATGGATGGTCGTGGTGGCCGTGAAGTATTGATGAAGAAGCCGGCCGAGTAAGGTCAGCAGCAAAGCAATCAATTTGTTACACCCTGAAACACCGCGCCACTGGTTGGCGCGGTAAGCTATGCGCATGAACATCGTCCAAAAAATCCTGTCTGCCACGTGCTTCGCACTTCTTCCTCTGCTTGCCCATGCTGGCGCGGTTGATCAATTGCATGACTTCCTGAAAAACACTCGCACGCTGAAAGCCGAGTTTTCGCAAGCGGTGATTTCCAGGAACGGCCGCAAGCCGCAGCAATCCTCCGGTACTATCGCCATTTCCCGTCCTGGCAAGCTGCGCTGGGAAATTGTCAAACCCTTCCCACAACTGGTCGTTGGCGATGGCGAGAAAATCTGGATCCACGATCCCGAGTTGCAGCAGGTTACTGTGCGCAAGGCCGGGCAGGCCATCGGCAGTTCGCCGGCGGCACTGCTCTCTGGCAACAACGATCTGGAAAAGAACTTCACGCTCAAGGATGCTGGTGAGGCAGAAGGCATGGCCTGGGTTGATGCGACGCCCAAGGCGGGTGACAGCGGCTTCGAAAAAGTCCGTCTGGGCTTTTCTGGTGGTGACCTGAGGGCAATGGAGTTGTTTGATAGCTTCGGCCAGACCACGCAGATCCGCTTCTCGAAGATAGAGCGCAACCCGGCTCTTCCGGCCGCGACCTTCAAATTTACCCCGCCGGCCGGCGCCGACGTGGTCGGCGAGTAAACGCGGGCCGAATCAGCCCAGCACTTCGGCAACCCGCTGGCGCAGTGCCGGCAATACTTCCGCTTCGAACCACGGATTCCTGCTCAGCCACAGGTTGTTGCGCGGGCTGGGGTGGGGCAATGGCAGCACGGCCGGCCAGTGCCGGCGCCAGTCGCGCACCGTGTCGGTCAGGTTCCCCGTTGCGTCCGGTAGATGGTAGGCCTGCGCATATTGGCCGATCACCAGCGTCATTTCGATCTGCCCGAGCTCGGCTAGTACACGTTGCCGCCAGGCAGGTGCACATTCCGGCCGGGGTGGCAGATCGCCCGACTTGCCCGTGCCCGGGAAGCAGAAGCCCATGGGAAGGATGGCGATGCGCGCCGGGTCGTAGAATATCTCCCGTGACACCCCCAGCCATTGCCGCAGGCGATCGCCACTGGCATCGTCGAAAGGAACCCCGGAGGCATGTACCTTACGCCCAGGGGCCTGCCCGGCCACCAGAATGCGGGCGCTTCTGGCGGCCTGCAATACCGGTCTGGGGCCGAGTGGCAGGTGCTCGGCACACAATTGGCAATGGCGGATTTCGTTGAGCAGGGCAGAGAAAGAGGGCATTGCTGGCGCTCCGGTCAAGACGTTGAGGCGGCGATGTTTCGGGTGCTACCGTTGGCAATGGTATGTCGAAGAACCTGCATTCTGCACCCGCCCGTGCTGTCGCTGAAAGCTGCGCTATCCGGCGGAAGAACTGGGGTGGTTTGGGTTGTCGGCAGTCTGCGGGTACACTCGCCGAAAGTCACGATAGGGTGGCGTTTTTGCTAGATAGGGTTCCTGATTGAGCGATTTGTTTTCCTCCAATGCCGTTGACCGCAATGCCCCGCTGGCTGAGCAACTGCGCCCGTTGATACCGGATGAGGTGATCGGCCAGCAGCACCTGCTCGGGCCGGGCAAGCCGCTGCGTCTGGCCTTCGAGTCCGGTCAGCCGCATTCGATGATCTTGTGGGGACCGCCGGGGGTCGGCAAAACCACGTTGGCGCGGATGATGGCGACGCAATTCAAGTGCGAATTCATTGCGCTGTCGGCAGTGTTCTCCGGCATCAAGGAAGTCCGCGAGGCGGTGGTACAGGCCGAGATGTGGCGCGGGCAGGGCAAGCGGACCATCCTGTTTGTCGATGAAATTCACCGTTTCAACAAGGCGCAGCAGGACGGCTTTTTGCCGTTTGTCGAATCCGGGCTGTTCACCTTCATTGGCGCGACGACCGAGAACCCCTCTTTCGAGGTGAATTCAGCGCTGCTGTCGCGGGCTTCGGTCTATGTGCTGAAGTCGCTCGACGAAGCCGAAATGGGCACCTTGTTCGACCGGGCCTGTGATCGGGCATTGGCTGATTTGAGCTTCGATTCAGGGGCACGCGAACGGTTGATCGGTCTGGCTGATGGTGACGCCCGGCGTTTGCTGAACCTGCTTGAACAGGCCCGAACAGCGGCCCATGCGGCGGGGATTGCGGCGGTTGATGGCGCCTTTATCGAATCGACAATGGCGCAGAACCTGCGCCGTTTCGACAAAGGCGGCGATGCCTTCTACGACCAGATCTCGGCCTTGCACAAGTCGGTACGCGGCTCCAGCCCCGATGGCGCGCTGTATTGGTTCTGCCGCATGCTCGACGGCGGTGCCGACCCGCGCTACCTGGCTCGGCGCATCATTCGCATGGCCTGGGAAGACATTGGTCTGGCTGATCCTCGCGCCATGCAGATCGCCAACGATGCGGCTGAAACCTACGAACGGCTCGGCTCCCCGGAGGGGGAACTGGCCTTGGCTCAGGCCGTGACCTATCTCGCTGTGGCGGCCAAGTCGAATGCCGGCTACAACGCCTACAACGCAGCGCGAGCCTTCGTAAAGCAGGATGGTTCGCGACCGGTGCCGAACCACCTGCGCAACGCGCCGACCAAGCTGATGAAGGAACTCGGCCACGGCAAGGCGTACCGCTACGCCCATGACGAGCCAGAAGCCTATGCGGCCGGTGAACGTTATCTGCCGGATGGCATGTCAGAGCCGGGTTGGTATGCGCCGACACCCCGCGGCCTGGAGGGCAAGATCGGGGAAAAACTGGCCCATCTGCGCGACCTGGATCGCAAGGCGGGCAAGAAATAGTGGAGATGGTGCAGACCGTCGCGCTGTCGGCTGGTCTGGCCTGGGCGAGCGGTTTGCGGCTGTATCTCGTGGTCTTTCTGGCCGGGCTGCTGTCGACTTTTGGCTATCTGCACTTGCCGGAAACGCTGGCCGTGCTGCACAACCCGCTGGTCATCGTCGTTGCTGGCATCATGGCCTTGGCCGAACTGATTGCCGACAAGGTGCCAGCCTTCGATTCGCTGTGGGACAGCTTCCAGACCTTCATCCGTATTCCGTCCGGGGCGCTGCTCGCGGCTTTTGCCATGGGCGATGTTGATCCTTCATGGACGGTGGCGGCCGGGCTGATTGGCGGCACGATCACGGCCGGTACGCATTTCGCCAAGGCGGGTAGTCGCCTGGCGATCAATACTTCGCCGGAGCCGTTCTCCAACTGGATTGCGTCTTTTGGCGAGGAGGGCATGGTGCTCGGTGGCTTGTGGACAATGCTCGCATCGCCGCTGGTCTTTTTAGGCTTGCTGGCGATTTTCCTGATTATCGCCGGCCTCGTACTGGTCAAGCTGTGGGGCGTCGTAGGACGCCTGTTCCGTCGCGTATAATTTCGTTTTTGGCCGTTTTTACGGTCGACCGAGACTTTCAGGAACAAGCATGCTCGACATTCAACAACTCCGCTCCAATCTTGACGCCGTTGCCGAGGGCCTGGCCAAGCGCGGCAAGCCTATCGATTTCTCCGAATTTTCTGCGCTGGAAGCCGAGCGCAAGACACTGCAGACCCGCACCCAGGATCTGCAGGCTCAGCGCAACAGCCTGTCCAAGCAGATCGGCATGTTGAAGGGCAAGGGTGAAGATGCTTCCGAGGTGATGGCGCAGGTTGGTTCGATCGGCGATGAACTGAAGGCTTCCGAAGCCCGCCTTGCCGAACTGCTGACCCAGTTCAACGCCATTCTCGCCGCGCTGCCGAATATTCCAGATGACAGCGTGCCCGTCGGCAGTGACGAAACCGGTAATGTCGAAATCAAGCGCTGGGGGACGCCGCGCGTCTTCGATTTTGAGGTCAAGGACCATACCGATGTCGGCGAGGCGCTCGGCCAGCTTGATTTCGGTACCGCTGCCAAGATTTCCGGCGCCCGTTTCTCGCTGCTGAAGGGCGGCCTGGCCCGTCTGCATCGGGCACTTGCCCAGTTCATGCTCGACACGCATACCGCCGAACATGGTTATACCGAACTCTATGCCCCTTACCTCGTCAATGCCGCCAGCTTGTACGGTACCGGCCAGTTGCCCAAGTTCGAGGAAGACCTGTTCAAGGTGTTGCGCGGCGATCAGGATCCGCTCTACCTGATCCCGACAGCCGAAGTGCCGGTGACCAACATCGTGCGTGACGAAATCCTCTCCGCCGAAGCGCTGCCGCTGAAGTTTGTCTGTCACACGCCGTGTTTCCGTTCCGAAGCCGGTTCCGGTGGTCGTGACGTGCGCGGCATGATCCGCCAGCACCAGTTTGACAAGGTCGAGTTGGTGCAGGTTGTGCATCCGGAGAAATCGGCCGAAGCCCACGAGGAACTGACTCGGCAAGCCGAGATCATTCTCGAGAAGCTGGAACTGCCTTATCGCCGCATGGCGCTGTGCTCGGGGGATATGGGCTTTTCTGCTGCCAAGACCTACGACCTCGAAGTCTGGCTACCGGCGCAGAACACTTATCGCGAGATTTCGTCCTGCTCCAACTTCGGCGCCTTCCAGGCTCGCCGCATGCAGGCGCGTTTCCGCAACGACAAGAACAAGACCGAGTTGTGCCACACCTTGAACGGCTCGGGTCTGGCCGTAGGCCGCACGCTGGTGGCAATTCTGGAAAACAACCAGAACGCCGATGGCAGCGTGACAATTCCTGCTGTGCTGCGTCCGTATATGGGCGGGCTTGAGGTTCTCTCGGCCGCCTGATCGGAATCGATCGCCGCTCGCGCTCCGGCGCGGGCGGAAACCCCTTATTCGTTTTCTGCCGGTCGGGCTGGGTATTTGCCTGATTCGATGGTCGGCAGCCTGAATGCGGCTGTTGAGGTATCTGTGCCGGTGGCATTGATGGCCTTTGAGGCAGCCATCTTCCTGACGTAGGTTTTTCGACGTCCTTCAACCTCCGCGACCAGCCGTTTTAGACTTTCTGCAGCAGCTGGCGTCGGTCCGAAGGGGGCGGTATTGCGCTGCAGAATGTCGTAATAGCTGCGGATATTTTCCACCAGGATCACTGCTTCACCACCCCGAGCTCGACCAGTCTTCAATTGCTGGTAAACCTTCGGCTGCGCAAGCTTGGGCAAGATCCGCTTCATCTCGTACCAGGTGTTTGGGTCGGCTTTCAATTGTTTGGCCAGCGTCCGTGCCGCATTGAAGTGGCCGGGGCCAATATTGTAGGCAGCCAGCGCCAGCCAAGTGCGATCCGGCTCCTCGGTTTCTTCCGGCAACTGTTCCTTCAGCATATTGATATAGCGGGCGCCGGCCAGGATGCTTTCGCTGGGGTCGAGCCGGTTGCTGACCTCCAGGTGGTCGGCCGTATCTTCGGTCAGCATCATGATCCCGCGCACATTGGTATAGCTGGTTGCGTTCGGATCCCAATGCGATTCGTGGTAGGCCACTGCCGCAATCAATCGCCAGTCGATGCCGGTCAGGGCTTGGGCTGCCTGGAAGTACTTGCGGAATTTGGGGAGCGTGGTTTCTATCTCACCAAGAAATTTGATGATGTCGCCTTGTTCTAGGCGCCGGACATGGCCGAGGTAGCGGTCTTCCAGTCGGGCCAGTGTGCCATCGTGTTGCACTCGCTCGATGAAGGTGTCGAGGCGAGCCTTGAGTTCTGCATTTGGGTGCTGGCCGAGCAGCCAGACTACCGGACGGGTTTCGCTCAGCGCTAGCGTGGTACGCAGGTTGGGAACGTACTGATTGGCAATGTCCTCAAAGCCCTCGTCGATAGCGACGTACTCGATCTGACGATTGCCAAGTTTTTCCAGCAGATCAAGGATGTCGCCCTGGCCGACTTCGACGACCTTGAGTCCCGGTATTTCCTTGGCCAGGCTGGCCAGCGTTTTCGCCTGGCGGGTGCCGGCCATGACATGCACCGTCTTGCTGGTCAGTTGCGAGCGTTCAGTGAGCGCCAACGATGCCTCGTGCTGGGCAAGAATGTCTCGTGTCTGAAAAATGGCAGGTGTCGACTGGATGGCGCTGTTGGCCATTGGCGAGAGCCAGGCAGCGGCAAGGTGATACTTGCTTTCGGTAAGCTGGGCTTCCAGTTCTTCCGGCGCTACGACGACATATCTGACGCCGACACCGAGTTCCTGGGCGAAGGCTTGTGTCAGATCGTATTCGATGCCGGCCGGGTTGCCGTTGTCATCGGTCGAATAAGTGAGCAGACCGGGACGGGTGAGGACGACGAGATCATGCTGGGCTGGTGTCGGAAATGGCAATGGGCCAACCTCGCCGCAACCGGCGGCGATCAGGGATGCTGTCAACAGTAATAGTCGTTTTATCCAGTACATCAGTTGTGCTATTATCCCGGCCGCTGCGGAGAGGTGGCAGAGTGGTCGAATGTACCTGACTCGAAATCAGGCGTACTGCAAGGTACCGTGGGTTCGAATCCCACCCTCTCCGCCAGCGAACAACAAAGCCCTTCGGGGCTTTTGTTTTTTATAGGTTTCTTGAAAATCAAGCACTTCTGAGTGTCGTCTTGGGAACAAGGCTGGGAACAATCCGGCTAAAATCTAGGAATGATACAGAAGTTTATGGCATACCCTCCAGGTATGGAACTGCATGGTTCCACATGGCGCGTGAACAAACGCGTGCCGCTTGATCTAATCCGCACATATCCGCAGCAGTACCCCAAGGGGCTCATTCGCTTCAACACAGGCGAATCAGATAAGCCGAAAGCTGGCGTGAAGGCTTGGTCTTGGCTTTGTGAGATTGAAGATGAGTTTCAACGGGTCCGAGAGACCGGTTCCAAACATCGTCTGCAGTTGCCTGAAGAAGAGGCCGAACTGATCATTCGGCGGATCATTCACAGTCGGCTAAGTGCCGATGAGGCAATCCGCGTTGCTGGTGTCGACGATCATACCTTCGCCAAGTTGGACGAGGAAAACGACGAGTCTCGGCAAAAGGAGCAGTTGGCGATTGCGCGTGGCGTACTGACTGCTAATGCAACGGACTTGGCACATGAATGGCTCTTCGCTCATGGCTACGACCTACCGCATGATTCGGTAGAGTTCAGACAGTTTGCCCTGCGCCTGTTCCGTCGCTTGTCTGAGGCCACCAAGATTGCCGATAGCCGTCAACGGGGGGAGTGGGTCGATACGCCTCCTGTACCTGAGCGCGAAACGAAACAGGTGGCTCCGAAGTTATCAGAGGTCATTGAGCATTTCATTGGAAAACAGGACGACACGGTTCCTATGTTCAAGAAGTTCAGGCCGACTCTCGGTCTGTTTCTCGAATATGTCGGAGATAAGTCTGTTGACCAGCTAAGGCAGCGGGAGATTGACGAATACTTCGATCTGCTCTGCAAACTGCCGCCACGTTGGGCCGATGCAAAGCGGAAACTGGAGCTTTCGATCCGGGACTTGGCAAAGATCGAATGGCCTGTATGCATCAGCAAGAAAACCTTTGAAGATGGGTACATGGCTGCCTTCAGGCCATTTCTCGTCGATGCAGTACGTGTTTTTCAGGATCAAGGTTTCCCTCCACATCTGACCATAGCCGGTATCAAATATTCAGGCGAGCGCGAAGAAACCGAAAACGAGCAACGGGCTATGCGCCAGGACGAGTTGGCGCGTCTCTTCACCGGGCCGGAATATGTCTCGTTTGCCAATGATCCAGAATGTCGCCATTACTACTGGTTGCCTTTGGTCGGGCTATACACCGGGGCGCGAATCAATGAAATCTGCCAGTTGAATCCGCAATGCGATATTCGGCAAGAGCAGGGGGTGTGGATTTTCGACATCAACGAAAAAACCGAGGGTGACGAGCGGGTCAAAAAGACGGTAAAAAATGCGTCTTCTCGGCGCAAGGTGCCTATTCACTCTGAATTGATTCGACTGGGTTTCCTTGAATATGTGGACTCGGTGAAAGAGCAGGGGGCGAAACTGTTATTCCCTAGCTGGAATCCATCGAGTGCCGGTCGGGCAGCCGGGGTCGCCGAGCGCTGGTTCCGAAAGTTGATCAAAGCTACCGGGCTGCGTGACGAAACACCTCAGGCGCGTTTGGTCGGCTTTCACGCATTCCGCCATACCTTCCTGAACAACGCGATGAACAACGACATCAGTTTTGCTGAATGGCTGACCGGACATGCACCGGAGGGGGTTTCAAAGGTGGTGGCCAAGTATCAGGGTGAGGCGGAAATCACGAAGAAGGCACAGATCATGGAATCGATACGATTCACCGTGGAACCGCCAAGGGCTTCGTGGTTGGTCAATTAGCGCCTGATTTTCAGATGAGTCAGTACAATCCCGAATGAATAACGAAGTGGTGCTTGGCACCCAAGAAAAGAATCGAATGACAATCAACCTCCAAGACCTCGAATCCCGCCTCTGGTCAGCAGCCGATCAACTTTGGGCCAACACCGGCCTCAAGCCCTCCGAGTTCTCCAACCCGGTTCTCGGCCTGATTTTCCTCCGGTACGCTGAAAAGCGATTCCATGAGGCAGAAGCGAAGCTGGTAGCGGGTGGTCTGGAGGTCTCCGACATCGAGAAGTTCGACTACCAAGCCGAGGGGGCCTTATACCTCCCCGAGACCGCACGATTCACCTACCTGCTCGACTTGGCAGAAGGCCACGACATCGGCAAGGCTATCAACGAGGCAATGGCTGCTGTTGAAGCTGACAATGACGAACTGAAGGGCGTACTTCCCCGCTCCTATGGCAAGGTCGAGAACCGCGTCTTGGTCGAACTCCTGCGCCTCCTGAATGGCTTGGGAGAGATCGAAGGTGATGCCTTCGGCAAAATCTACGAATACTTCCTTGGCAAGTTCGCTCTGGCAGAAGGCCAGAAGGGGGGCGTGTTCTATACCCCGACCAGCATCGTCAAGTTGATCGTCGAAATTATCGAACCCTTCCACGGGCAAATCTTCGACCCAGCTTGTGGCTCGGGCGGTATGTTCGTGCAGAGTGCCATGTTCGTTGGTCGCCACAAGAAACGGGCAGCCGAGGAACTCACTGTTTTCGGCACCGAGAAATCCAACGACACGGTCAAGCTGGCAAAGATGAACCTTGCCGTGCATGGTCTCTCCGGCGATGTCCGTGAATCGAACACCTACTACGAAGACCCCCACAAGGCCGTCGGCAGGTTCGATTTCGTGATGGCAAACCCACCCTTCAATGTGTCCGGCGTGGACAAGGAACGAATCAAGGACGACCCACGCTTCCCCTTCGGCGTCCCGACCACAGACAACGCCAACTACCTATGGATTCAACTGTTCTATTCTGCACTGAACAATACGGGCCGCGCTGGCTTCGTCATGGCGAACTCTGCCGGGGATGCCCGAGGTGCTGAACTCGAAATCCGGAAGAAACTGATCCTGAGCGGTGGTTTGGAAGCCATCGTCTCCGTTGGCCCCAATTTCTTCTATACCGTCACCTTGCCGTGCACCCTCTGGTTCTTTGACAAGACAAAGGCCAAGAGAGAACGCAAGGACAAGGTCCTGTTCATTGATGCCCGAGGCTACTACCGGCAAGTCAGCCGTGCCATCCGTGACTTCCTGCCTGAACAAGTCGAGTTCCTGTCAAACATCGTTCGGCTTTGGCGGGGTGAAGCTGTTGAGACCGAAGCGGGGAGCGGCGAGATGATGACGGAGCAGTTTCCGGAAGGAGCCTATCGGGACATCGTAGGGGTCTGCAAGGTGGCAACCTTGGCTGACATTGAGGCCCAAGGATGGAGTCTGAATCCGGGGCGGTATGTGGGGGTGGTACATCACTCTGCTGAGGATTTTGATTTTGAGGAACGGATTGCTTCACTCACCGAAGAGTTCGCCACCCTGAACAACGAAGCCAGTGATCTTTCTCAGAAAATCGAAATGGACCTTCAAAATCTCCTCAGTTGGAATTGACAACACATGAAGTTTCCAAACGTAAAGGTTCAGCTAAGTGAAATCGCCGACGTAATTTCTGGCTATGCGTTCCCCAGTTCTGTCTTTGCTGAAAAGGGAATCCCTGTCGTTAAGATTTCCAACATCCGGGTCGGATATGTGGACTTGTCTGATTCGCAATTCGTGCCAGATGACTATCTTGAGAAATTAAACCGTAAGTACGTGGTGTCCGGGGGGGACATACTAATCTCCCTTACGGGGTCTCACATCTCACAACCCAATTCCGTAGTTGGACGTGTTGCCAGATTCAGTTCAAACAGAGGTGGCCCCGCGCAGTTGGACAGAAATTCGGTTTTCTTAAGTGATTTCTCTGCGGGTTAAGCCGCTGCGGCGAGCAGCGGCTGGTTGAAGTAAGCCGTATCCGGGGTTTGCCCGTCAAGCGTTGAGTGCGGGCGACGGCGATTGTAGAAATCGAAATAGCGGGCCAGCGCCTGCCGGACCTCGGAAACGGTGTCGTAGCCGTGCAGGTAAATCTCCTCATACTTGACCGATTTCCAGAGGCGCTCAACGAAGACGTTGTCCCGCCAGCAGCCCTTGCCATCCATGCTGACCTGAATGGTGCTCTCCTGAAGCAAGCCAATGAAGGCGGAGCTGGTGAATTGGCTGCCTTGGTCGGTGTTCATGATTTCTGGTCGGCCGTACTTCATGATGGCTTCTTCCAGGGCATCCACACAAGGATCGGAGGTCAAACTGTTCGATAGGCGCCAAGCCAGCACCCGGCGAGTGGCCCAATCAAGCACCGCGCTCAAATAGACGAAGCCCCGGCGCATTGGGATGTAGGTCGTATCCATGGCCCAGACCTGATTCGGACGGTCGATGGCGAGGTCGCGCAGCAGGTAGGGATAGATGCGGTGCGCCTGGTTGCGCCGGCTGGTGTTGGCCTTGCGGTAGATGGCCTGAATATCGAGCTTCTTCATCAGCGTACCGACATGCTTGCGGCCGATTCCATGGCCTTCCAACTTGAGCATGTCACGCAGCATCCGCGCCCCGGCAAAGGGGTATTCCAGATGCAGTTCATCGATTCGACGCATCAACCGAAGATCGTCTTCGGGGATGGGCTGCGGCTGGTAATAGACAGAAGAGCGGGAAAGTTCAAGCAACTGGACTTGCCTGACGACAGGCAGATCGTGGGCCTTGTCGATCATCGTTTTGCGCTCGCATCGCCGATGCGACCGAGCGCGCCGGCCAAAAAATCGATCTCCAACGCCTGCTGGCCGATCTTTGCATGCAAATCCTTCAGGTCCGGCGTGGCCGCCTGCTTCTCGGCAGCCGTCGCAAAGACACCCGAGGCGTTCTCGAGCAGTTGCGTCTTCCACTGCGTGATTTGATTCGGATGAACATCAAATTTCTCCGCTAACGTGGCCAGCGTCTCGTCACCCTTGAGGGCGGCAATCGCCACTTTGGCCTTGAAGGCGGCTGTGTGGTTACGGCGAGGTCTTCTCATTGCTTCTGCTCCTTGGCAGGCGATTTCCATCGCCCATTGAAGCAGAGATTTCACTTAACCGGATGTCCTGATTCGCGGGACCACCTCTAACCTCCCAATTTCCCTATTAAATCAGAGAGCAGGGAAAATCATCGTCAAGAACAGGGCTCTTTGTGATCCTGGTTATTTGTACCGGGTGCTGATTCAGCAGTCAGTCCGGGGACAAATCGCCTCAATGGCCCACGGCGCTGCTAGTCAGGCAAACGTCAGTCCGTCTCAAGTTGGAGGCTTAGAAATAGTGCTGCCCAACATTGAGCAACAACGCCGAATCGCTTCCATCCTGTCCACCTACGACGACCTGATTGAGAACAACACGCGGCGGATCGCTATCCTTGAGGAGATGGCCCGGAGGATTTACGAGGAGTGGTTCGTCCACTTCCGCTTTCCTTTACACGAACAGGTGAAGATGGTGGAGTCCGAGTTTGGGGTGATACCAGAAGGGTGGAAAATCACTTCGCTCGGTGAAGCCTTCAACATAGTATTGGGTGGTACGCCATCTCGAAACAAATCCGAATACTGGGACCAAGGCACCATCCCTTGGATCAACTCTGGCAAGGTTAATGATCTTCGAATAACTACGCCTAGCGAATACATCACTGATCTTGGCCTGAAAAAATCGGCAGCCAAGCTGATGCCAGCAGCAACCACTGTTATTGCTATCACTGGAGCCACCCTTGGGCAAGTGAGCTACTTATGCACAGAGATGTCTGCCAACCAGTCTGTCGTGGGGGTGTTCGACGCATCAGGAAAATACAGCGAGTATATCTATCGGCTAATCCAGAACAGGATCATGGCCATCATCCAACACGCTAGCGGCGGAGCGCAACAGCACATCAACAAGGAAATCGTGAATGATGTTGTTCTAGTGTTACCCCCGGATGACGTGCTCTCTCTGTTCAACAACACAGCACTACCTATTGGCGAACTAATCAACACACTACTACACAAGAACGCCAACCTCCGCACCACCCGCGACCTCCTGCTCCCCAAACTGGTCTCTGGGGAACTCGACGTATCCGAGATCGCAGCCTGATCATTCCATGACAGAATACTAGGCACCCTGTTACCCGTGACCGGATGTCCGCTCCGCCTCACCACTAGATGCCATGACCACCGTCCTCACCGCTAAGGAAGTCACCGCCGCGTACGGAGAACTCGTCCTCGTCGAGTTACCCGCAATGGATCGCTTTGCTTCCCTCGGCTGGGCGGTCGCCAACCTATACAACGAAACCTTCGGGCAGGATGGCACCGAGGGGCGTACCTCAGAAGCAGAGGTCATTCTCACCCGGCGACTCCGCAAGGCGCTGGAGCGCATCAATCCGGGCTACTCGGCATCGGCTTATGATCAGGCCATTGAACAACTGACCGAGGACCGCTCGAAGCAGTTGCCGGTCAATGCTAACCAAGCGTTCTACAAGTTGCTGCGTGATCGGGTAAAAGTAGAGATCACCGACAACGAGGGCAACCCACAGACCGTTGAACTCACGGTCATCGACTGGCGAAATCCTGAGAACAACGACTTCTTTCTGACCCAGCAGATGTGGGTTTCGGGTGAGATGTACAAACGCCGCTGCGACCTTGTAGGCTTCGTGAATGGCATCCCTCTGGTATTCATCGAACTGAAGGCTCCCCACGTCCCCCTGAAGTCTGCCTACGACGACAACCTGAAGGACTACAAGGGCCAGAGCATCCCGCAACTGTTCCACCCCAACGCCTTCATCCTGCTGTCGAATGGATCGCAGACCCGCATCGGCACCCTGACCAGCCCCTGGGAACACTTCTTCGAGTGGCGGCGCATTGATGACGAGACAGAGGCTGGCTCCACCTCACTGGATACGGCCATCCGGGGGATGTGCGACAAGCGGCGACTGCTGGACATAGTCGAGAACTTCACCATCTTTGAGGAGGCCCGTGGTGGCCTGATCAAAAAGGTTGCCAAGAACCACCAGTACCTCGGGGTCAATAAAGCCATCGCCCAGATGATCAAGCTGCGCGAATCGGGGGATGTCGAGGCCGCCAAGCGTCTGGGCGTCTTCTGGCACACTCAGGGCAGCGGCAAGAGCCTGTCGATGGTCTTCTTCACCCAGAAGATACTCCGCACCCTCCCCGGCAAATGGACCTTCCTGATCGTCACTGATCGGGAGGAACTGGACGACCAGATCAGCAAGACGTTCAAGGCCACGGGGGCGATCCCCAATGCCAAGCTCGGGGGCACCAAGGACAACATCCTGGTCAGGGCTGCCAGTAGCAACCACCTGAAGCAGTTGCTGAAAACTGACGAGCGGTACATCTTCACGCTGATCCAGAAGTTCAGGACCGAGGCCGGGGCGCAGTACGAGAAGCTCTCGGATCGTAGCGACATCATCGTCATCACCGACGAAGCCCACCGCAGCCAGTACGACATCTTCGCCCTCAACATGAGGAACGCCCTGCCCCATGCGGCCTTTCTAGGGTTCACCGGCACCCCGCTGATCGCTGGGGAGGAGGAGCGCACCCGTGAGGTCTTCGGCGATTACGTCTCAGTCTATGACTTCGCCCGGTCTATCGAGGACGGGGCCACCGTACCGCTCTACTACGAGAACCGCACCCCGGAACTCCAGATCACCAACCAGAACCTCAACAAGGACATCGAGAAGCTCCTCGAAGAAGCCGAATTGGATGAGGCTCAGGAACAAAAACTGGAGCGTGAGTTTGCTAGGGAATACCACCTGATCACTCGGGATGATCGGCTGGAGACCATTGCCGAGGACTTGGTGAAGCATTTCCTTGGGCGTGGCTATCGTGGCAAAGCAATGATGGTCTGTATCGACAAGGCCACCGCAGTGCGGATGTACGACAAGGTGCAAGCCTACTGGCAACAGCATCTGGCTGAACTCCATGAGAAACTCACCAAGGCCACCGGGGACGACAAGGAGATACTGGCCGAGAAGATCATGGTGATGGACACCACCGACATGGCCGTGGTCGTCTCCCAGTCGCAGAATGAGATCGAAGACCTCAAGGCCAAGGGCTTGGACATCGTCCCCCACCGGCAGCGGATGCTGAAGGAAGACCTCGACGAGCAGTTCAAAGACCCCGACGGCAATCTGCGACTGGTCTTCGTCTGCGCCATGTGGATCACCGGCTTCGATGTGCCGACCTGTTCCACCCTTTACCTCGACAAGCCGATGCGGAACCACACCCTGATGCAGACCATCGCACGGGCCAACCGCGTATCGCCGGGCAAGAGTGCTGGCCTGATCGTCGATTACGTGGGCATCTTCCGTAACCTTCAGGACGCCCTCCGCATCTACGCCAAGCCCAACCAGCCGGGACAACTGCCGATCAACGACAAAGCTGCCCTGGTCGCTCAACTGGAAGCCCTGCTGGAACGTGCAGAATCGTTCTGTACCGACCTTGGCATCAATCTGAAGGGTGTGGTGAACACGCCCCCGGAAAAACGCCTGGAAGCCCTTCAGGAGGCTATGAACACCATCCTCGGCGAGGGCGAGAACACGACCAAGGCGTACCTGCTGCTGGCGGGTCAGGTTGCCCGAACCTTCAAGTCCATCCTGCCTGATGCGGCTGCCAACGCCTATGCACCGATGTCTGTTCTGGTGGCGTACCTGGGGGCGATGATCAAGGCCCTGCGTCCGCCCCCGGACATCTCCGACGTGATGAACGATCTGGATGCCTTGCTGGATGATTCCATCGCCACCGAGGGTTACCGCATCGGCCACAAGCCAGAAGCCGAGGCCCTGATCGACCTCTCGCAGATCGACTTCGCAGCCCTTCAGGAAAAGTTCGCCGAGGGCAAGAAGGCTACCGAGACTGAGAAGCTCAAGGGGCAGATCGAACAGAAGCTGGAGAAGATGGTCCGCGAGAACAAGGGGCGCACTGATTTCCTGGAGAAGTTCCAGAAGCTGATCGATGCCTACAACTCGTCAAGCCACAACCTCGAAGCCTTCTTCAAGGAACTGCTAGCCTTTGCCCAGAACCTCACCGAAGAGGAGCAACGGGCGCACCGTGAGAACCTCTCCGAGGAGGAACTGGCAATCTTCGACCTGCTGACCCAGCCAGAACCGGCACTGAGCGAGAAGGAGAAGGACGAGGTCAAGAAGGTCGCCAAGGAACTTCTCGCCAAGCTGAAGGCCGAGAAGCTGGTCCTCGACTGGAAGCTGAAGACCCAGACCAAGGCCGATGTCGAGCGCACCATCCGGGACTTCTTCATCAAGCTACCGTCTGCCTACACCCCGGCACTCAAGAAGGACAAGCGGGTGAAGACCTATGCGCATGTCTATGAGAATTATTTCGGGGCAGGGCAGAGTGTCTACCAGCGTGGTGCCGCAGGTGCCCACTGAGACGGTGAGATCAAAAAACGACAGATAGCTGAAAAACAAACGAGCGCTAGCGGTAAGCCATTCGGCTATTGGCTAGGTTTGTCTTCGGTGCTATCTGCCTTCCATCATCACGATCATCCATAAATCCCAAGCTGCCACCGAGGGCAAACAGAAGTCATCCGCATTGGTCTCCCGTTAGCGCGGTCTTCTGTTAAACCTCGGTGACAACTTCGGGTGGTGCCGACATGGTCGTGGATGATAGTAGGTGGCCCCAAACGTCGCATTCAGAACCATAACTACCTCTGGTTAATCGTGCGGGGTTTGGCGATTAAGCTGCCAGTGCAACCTCACCAGACGACGGATCGCATTGGTCCCGGCGGATGAACGATTGTCCAGCCTTGGTCCATTCCCAGCAGTTTTGCCCAGCAAGTGCGGCTGCGGAACTCCAAGTCCTTCCCTTGCATTCAGGGGCGAGCTTGGCTTTCAGGGCACGGGAGGAAATGCTGTCCGTGTCAGCCGGAAGTGACCCGAGGTGTTCAAGGATTAGGGATGCTAGGTCCATGATCAGGCCACCTTCGCGACCTTCTGCGGATAACTGACGCAACGAAGGCATGTCGCCAACCTGTCCCAGCCACTGCGACCCCACAAACCGCTGGTGCAGCATCCAGGCTTCCTGATAGCCAGATGCAAGGAAAACCTTCATGTCGTCACTTGGCGTTGCCTTACGGATAGAACTGCGCCCGACAGCCTGATAGGTCGTATGGATGCGGTAGGCCATCTGTGTCTCCTCGAAGCTCAGGCCGGTACGTGCCATGATCCATTCTGCCTCTTGGGGAATCGGGTTGGTGATAGCCAGTGCGGCGACATGATTGCAGTCCTGGAACTCATTCAAGCCGTGGCTCAAGGTGGGAATCCTGACTCCATTCGGTGGCAGCAGAGAACTTCCTTCCTCGTAGTCGTAGCCATTGTTCACCTGCAACAAATACGGTACACCCTCGAAATACTGAGAGCTAATACTGACCATCTTGTCTATAACCCGTTGGCCGGGCTCTCGCTCATCCGGGGCGCCAGTGAAGATATTCCGGGAAAGGTTGTATTTGCTGCTTCTGTCGTCCGGATGCAGAAGGTGGCCGATGGCGACGTACTTGCCTTGCTCACGGTGGATGTCCCGAAGACGTCCCTTGCTGAAACGGGGATGGCTCATGAAGCGGATACCGAACACCCGCGTCCACAGGTGGTAGAGCATGGTGTGCTCGAACAGCGCGGACATGAAAATGGCCTCGTCGAATCCTTGGAAGTGCTCCGGGGTGACGTAGCTGGCAATCAACATAACCGACTCCGCCTGATTATCGACGGCCAGTGCCGGATAGCCTTGGGTGTCGTCACCATCGGAGTCAAGGATGGCTTTGACCTTGGAGGTCAGCACCAGTTCACAGCGAACCGCAGGATTGGCGACCGCTGCCGCAAAGGGTTGCAATCCCTTGTAGCGTTGCCCGGATCGCTTGATGTTTCCAGAAGCGATTTCCCTGACCCTGCCAGCTTTCCCTTCTGCCGGAAGGATGCGGTTGTTGTCGTCGCGATCTACCGTGAAAGCCTCCTTGAAGTAGCTCAAGCCTTCCATGACCTTGTTGCCAAGATAGAAATTGAGAAACTCGACCGGGGCGAACGCTTCATCCATGATGACCCGCCACTGATGCTTCTTGGCGATCTCCGGCAGGATGGTCAGAAAGGTCTTGGTCGTCACGATCACGATCTTCCCGATATTACCGATAGCCTCATTGATCACTGCCAGCGTTTCCGCCGAGGTGGGTAAATCGTCGTTGTGGCGGGATTCGGAATGGATCAGGTGAAGGTTCCTTGCAGCAGAACCATAGGCGGCATCCAAGCGCTTTCTCAGGTTGTCCGCTGTCTGGTTGACGAGGCGGATCGTGGGGGCGACGTAGATGAAGTTCTGGGTGCTGACTTCGGGGCTGGCGATATATTCGATGGCAGCGCGGGTTTTGCCCGAACCGACCGAGGTCGAGACGGCGTAGAGCGATGGACGGAGGACCATCAGATCACCCCCTTCGCAGCAACAGCGACTTCGGTGTCAGCAGAGGTGAGGCTGCCATTCCTGGCTCGTAGTTGGTTGGCGACCTCGATCAGTGCGTCAAGGCAGAGAGCCATATCCGGATTGGGGTCGCATAAAGAATCCACGGCTGCATCGATGATGGTGGCTAATAAGACGTCAGATGCGGGTTGTTCGGGGGTTGCGATCTGTTGGGTGGAAGGGCTGGAGACGTTCATGAAATATCCTTTACGAAAATGAAAAGACCCCCGGAGGGTTTCCCCTGCGGAGGTCGTGATTGGGTTGGCTGGAGAGGTCAGGCCGGCGATTTCGGCCGTGATCTCCTATGGTGTGTAGGAATCGAATCCCTACGAATCTTGGAGGCTACTGCCCAAACTTTTCCTTAAGCCGCTCGTACTCTTTTCGCTCGCGCTCTACCTGTGCGGCACGACAATGGGCTTCGTATGCTTTGTATTCCGGTGAATCCCTGCCCATCAGGTCTGGTGTTTGGACGATCCCCCAGTGTTCGACGATCTGCTGCCACGCCTTTGCAGCATCCTGAACGAGTTCTCGCCAGTGCGTTCTCTGCTCTTGAGTCCTCTTGTCGCTATCGAACCTTGACCGATCATTTCCGTGCCATGGAAGAACATTCCTAGCATTGGAGTGCCACCACCCTTGTAGATTTTCACCGTGCCGCTCCATTGCTGGTGCGAGCACATACGACGAAAACCCGGAGAGGTATTGTGAGCGACAATAGGCAAACAACTTGTAGGCGGTCTTGAGTTCGTTATGTTTGCCTTTCAGGTGCCTGATCAGATGATATGCAGTGTCATCGGTCGGACGAGCGCCCTGATCGACCTGTCGCCCGCTAGACAACTCAACCCAAGGAAGTGAAGGGTAGTGCTCCCCAAGTTGAAATGGGACTTCCTTTACTTCAGGGACATTGGCCTTTTCCCACAACTCATACACATCGGACCATTTCGGCCAGCCCTTGGAATGCTCGTCAATCCAGCTTCGATTACTCATCCTCATCCTCATCGCGATCTAGTGGCTCCAATACAGCAAGTGGAACGGACAAAAGAGCAATCGATCCGGCGCGGATAAACGCGTGCTCTCCATCGCTATCGATAATTCGATAACGGTCGGATTGCTGTGGCGCCATTTCGAGCATGTAGAGGACGTGTCCACATTGCCCTGTGTCGTCCATGTCGTCTGGCTCGTCTACATCAACCTCTAGAGCCATAGGAGATCCGCCCCCGATGAAATGGAGAAGGACGCTACATGCCTCCTCTTCAGTTTCTTTGGAGTCCGACTCATCCCTGACCGCACCAGCAGGAGAGACGTCGAACAAGAAGTGACAGAAGTCCAACTCGGCTAGGTTCAGTGCCCAGCGACGATCTTCCGTGTCGAAGACCACGAATGATGCAGACTCGGAATCGCTGTTTTCCTCTTGAATCAGACCATACAGCCGCGACTGCTCAGTAGACGATATTCTGAACAACATGGGTGCGTTATGGCCTTTGAGCAGAACCTTGAAGGTCCATTCACGCGGATCACCTTCGATTCCCGATTCTCGTAGCTTCTGCCATGCCTCATCAGGAAACGTATGCGAGGCGTTCATTTCCCTTTCAGCAGACTTCAGTGCTTTGGTTGCCCCCGGAAATACGACCTCCATTGGCTTCTGCAAGGCAGCGCAGAGCTTCGCCGCCATTTCTAGTTTGGCTGCGATTTGGCCGGATTCGATCCGTTGAATCTGCTGCTGGCTTGTTCCCACTGCCTCAGCAAGTTGCCGCTGCGATAGCTTGAGCGCCTTTCGAAACTGTTGAACCCGATTTTTCATCTCGCCTCAAAAACACTTAACCGTGTAACAACACTTTGCGCTAAACGCAAAACCGTGTCAATACACATTTTCTTGAATGAAAGGAGCAGCTAGTCGATTGAACGGTTCAGGTATTGGTACAGTGTTTCCCGGCTGATGCCGAAGTCACGCGCGACGGCTGCTTTCTTGTCGCCATTGGCTACCCTGCGTCGAATCTCTTGGGCTTGTTCCTCGGTCATCTTCTTCTTGCCGCCTTTGTAAGCACCTGCGGCCTTGGCAATGGCGATCCCTTCACGCTGTCGCTCAAGGATGATGGAACGCTCGAACTCGGCTACCGCTCCCAGCATGGACAGAAGCAGGTTAGCCATTGGCGAGTCGTCGCCGGTGAAGGTCAGGTTTTCCTTGTGCGACTTCACAACGACGCCACGCCCCGTCAGTTCCTTGATGATCTTACGGAGGTCGTCCAGGTTGCGCCCTAGCCGATCAAGGCTATGGATGTGCAGGGTGTCCCCCTTGCGGAGATGTTTCAGGCAAGCCTCAAGTTGGGGGCGGGATGTGTCCTTGCCACTGGCCTTGTCCTCGAAGACTTCATCCAGCGTTACGCCTTCAAGCTGACGCGCCGTGTTCTGGACGAGGGTGCTTACTCTGAGGTAGCCGACGTTTTGACCTGACATGATGCTCTCCTGTTGAATGATGTGTCAGGACAAAGTCTAAGAAGCTGTATAGATAGTGTCAAGTTGATTTTTAAACAACTTAGATTGGACACATATTCTGTCAGGCCAATGTGTGGTGTCAGGCTACACCCCAATCTGACAAACCGGTGATCATGTCATTGGGTTAGAGATGCGATACGATAGAAGCTCCCATTTGACGTCAAACCTACGTTCCGCCATGGCAACAACTTTACTTTTCGTTGATGCAGACAACCAACCGCCGATCCTGGCCTCAACGCTCACCCGGTTTTTAAAGACCATTGGCCGAAACTCCGCGAAGGCTTTTGTCGCTGGAAACGGTGTGGGGGACCGAGTACGGAACTGGGAGGCCGCACTCAAGGAAGCTGTACCGGGAATTGAAGTCTCCTGTCACATAGCCCCCATCAGGAAACAATCAGCCGATGTAAGGCTAATGTTTGAGCTTGCCACCTTCTACCATGGCGAACCCGATCCCTCTGTCTTGCTTGCCGTCTTCTCACGGGATGACCTACTGGTTGCGGCAACAGAGGCTCTTGTACAGAGAGGGCACAACGCGATGATTGTGATTGGCGCAGGGTCGAATGGCATGGCGCTGAACACCGATGTGCCAGTGGTCGTCCTAACTACACCGCAGCAGGTAAACACCCAACCAGCCGTAAACCCTACAACCCTACCATCTACCACTACCGCTGTTCAGCCAGCAAACAAGCCAGACAGCCAACTTGTTGCCGCAGCCATTACCAAGATACGTCAGCAACTCAAACCCAATAAGCAAGGTGGATACGCAGCATCGGCAGTGGGTCAGGTTCTCTCCCAACTTGGTCACGACAAGGCTATGCGAACCAAGATCGTTAAACAGATTCCGAATCTGAAAGAGGTTGGAACGGGGCCTGAGAAACGGCTGGTCTTCTAGGCTTGCAGAGAGTGCCTATTGAGTAGTACCTACCGAAACGCAGGAACTGCCAATTAATGTAAATCATTGATTTAATTATATTTGTATAGCCTGACTGCTTCAACAACACGTCGGAAAAACAACCATGTGCATCAAGCTCTGAGGTTGGGAGCGGTGCTACAACGAAGAAGGTCTGCCTAGCGGTGGCTGATCAGGTCGTTGGTGCTGCTATAGGGTCGCCTTGCGCGGCCCTTTTTGTTATCTGAAAGACTTCTCGGTAGGATTCGCCTGGGAGATCGAGGGGGGCACGGGGGGGAGTCGCCGCCCTAGGGATTCAAGGAGGGGCCTCGGATTTTTGTGACTGAAGGAAAAACGATCACCCATTATTCATATAATGTTGGGATAAATACTGCGCGTGCATAGGGGTGTTGTGATGAGTCAATGGGATTCAAGGATTAGAGACCATGCTGTTTGGAGCGAATTACAACAAACAGGGGTTTCTATCGACAGAGCTTTGGAGCGTGGTATTACCGATGCAGAGTGGGTTGCCGGCCTGGAACGTTCTCGTCTAGTAATTGCAGCCGTTGGCAAAAGATTGTCATCTACTGACCCGCAACTTGTTCCCCCAGGAACACTCGGCCAACTGAACAACCAACTGAACGCCATGAGGGGGCAGATAGACTCCTTCACGCAAAATGGCAATGGTCAACACATCATAAATGGCAATGCTAATGCCGATGAGATACTGATTTATCTTGGGTCTATTCCCGGCTCAACGCCATCGGAGGACTTAACAGTTATTAGCGAGGCAGCGTCTAATTTCAGAAAGGTCTTGGAAGGTTATCTTCAGGGGGCGCTACAAACCCAACGCGAATTGGAGGCAGTCAGCAAAACGAACTTTGAGCGACTTACTGCTTTGGAGGTCGCTTTAACCAACGAACAATCCCGGCTTTCTGCTCTTTTGAATGACCAGCAGTCCCAATTTTCATCAATGCAGGACCGCCGAGCAAGTGAGTTTTCCTCGGCCCATTCAGAGAATCAGGCAAAGTTTATTGCTGCGCTCTCTGAGCAACAGACACAGTTCTCTGCTGAACAAGATAGTCGTCGAACTGCTTTTTCTGAGTCTCAGCGAGAAAGCCAGGAAAAGGTTCTTGCCCTATTAACTGAATACTCAGAGAAACTCAAAAAACATGAATCTGAATATTCCGAGCAACGCGATTTGCTTGAGGAAAAACACCAGGAACATGTTCAGCTTCTTACGGCAAGCTATGAGGGAACTGCTGCTGGGATACTCAAACAAATTGAAAAACACAGAAGCGACGTTGAAAGCTTGCTGGGGGTAATCGGCAATCTCGGTGTCACCTCTGGTTATCTGAAGGTGGCCAATCACGCCCGAATGATGCTTTATATTTGGCAGGGGGTTACCGTACTTGCCCTTATTGGGTTGATCATAGTCGCCTTCAAGGTCGCTTTCCCCTCGAACACTCCAGAGGAGAGCTACCACGAAAAGATTGCCATGCTGGAAAAAGCTGTGAAAGTGGCTTCTTCAGAAATGGCCAGCAAAGATAAAACGCCCCCAGAAACGATTAAGTCAGGCCAAAAGGCGATCACGGCAGACAAGGGAGAGAATGCTGCTACACCAGACATCTCCAGCAAAAACAAATTAAGTCCAGAAACAACTCGGCCAGATGAAAAATCCGAATTGAGGGATGCTGCCTTCTATCAGGGTTTTGCCACCCGAGCTTTTCTATCGATTACCTTCGGTATTTTTGCCGCCTATGCTGCTCGACAGGCCAGCAGATTCTTTGAGACTGAACAAAAGAATAGACGACGTGCCCTTGAACTCGAAGCATTAGGGCCATTTATTGAACCGCTCGACAAAGAGCAGCGGGACCAGTTCAGGCTGCAAATAGGCGAACGCTCCTTTGCTGTTCCAGAAAAAGAGCCTCCAACCCACAAAGATGACGATCCAGTAACGGCCCTGTCACTTTTGAAACCCAAGGAGTTGCTTGACGGTGTCGTCAACATCATCAAGGCCGCAAAATCCTAGGCGGGTATATGGCATATCGAGGGAATGAAGTTCTCGCCATGATGGCAATTCGCAATCGGAATCTATCAATGGCTGTGGAACATCTGTTGGGATTTGTACCAGCCTTTAGCAGACAACCGGATTGAGGATGGTGAGATAAGGTTCTTGGACCTGTGGCTGGCGCAGTATCCGGAAGTCACTACTGCTTAGCCTGGAAAGCTGATTGCCGACCGAGTACGGGCAGTGTTGGCTGATGGGATCATCACGGATACCGAACGTAGTGATCTACTCGTTACGCTAAAAGAAATCTGTGGCTTCCAGGTAGAAGAGACCGGGGCGGTAGGGGCCGCGATTGCAACCATTCCGTTTGCCACGCTTCTGGGCCTTGGTCTCTGCTACCTTGGACAAGTCCATTTGAATGCCAAGAAACTAGAGTCGGCTGCCGACATTGGTTGTTTCATGCGAGCTTCAATTCCTCCTGAGATTCGGAGATAGGGTGATATAGCCCCAAGGGGGGAATTCGCCTGTTTGTCTTTCAAGAGAGGGGGCTCGCAATTTTCCGCCAAAATTAATTCATACCTCACTTGTTGGACTTGGTCGCACTGTCCAAAGACGAGCGTCATATGAATGACCTAAGTGAATGCCGGTCGTCACAGATAATGAGGATTACCGAAGCCCATTTGTCCTATGCAATAATCCTATTTTATTTAAGTTAGATTGGGAGTTGGGATGTCAAAGGGAAAAAAGCCTTCCTCGTCATCAGTAAAGGCAAAAAAAGGATCTCAGAATGCGAAAGGCCGAGGAGTTAGTGAGGTTTTGACTGATTTCAACAAGGGGCTGGAGGAGTTACTGAAAGCTGGATTGAGTCTTGATCAGTTGTATGGCCTCTTAAACAAGGCGGCTAACTCGGACGTTGGGAGGGCTATTCTGGAGGAGGTGTTTAAAGTCATATCGTCTGGATTCCTTTCCTTCGTCACTCTCAAAGTCGAACAAGCAAACCAGAATCCAAGCGCAGACGAGGCGCTGGACATGCAAATAGAGGTGCTCAAGGTCTACCGGAATTGTCTGGAGCTTGCTGAGGAGCTTGTAAGGCAATGCGGAGTGATTGACTACAGCGCTCGGGACTTGTCGCCGGAAAGACGTCTTTCTTACACATCTGCACTACAGCAATATGCATCAGCAGTTTTTAGGGAGCACTCAGTAGATGTGAAGTGGGCTGTAAGTGAGGCGATGCTCCATGCAACGCTCTCGTCGGACCTAAATGAAAAGATCGATAAACGCGGAGCAAGAAAAATCTAGGTGGAGCAGGGGGGTAGAGTAGATACAGCTTCCTTCGCGACATGCAGCCCGTGAATCAAAACTGAGCAGTTGTGAGCTTGCGAGCGATGGCAGTGCAAGGCTAAAATTGTCGCCGTTCTTGGGAACAAATCTGGGAACAATTATGTGGTGACGTGCTCGGAAACCCGCATAGCTTCGTTGTTTGTCGGAGAGTTGTGTAAATCCCACCCTCTCCGCCAGCACCCGAACAAGCCACATTATTTATGTCAAAACAACGACTTGGATATGTGGCTTTTTCTTTTTGTCTGTTGGCCTTTTGCTTCAGTCGCCTTCGGACGGGACGCAGTATAACCGACGCTTAAAATTGTCCTGTCAGAGGTATGTAAAGCTTTGTGTGCTTCCTTGCATGCCTTGCCTTAGCACTTATGGCCAGCTCTTGGCATAATCGGGGCAATGCTCGCTTACATCGTTCGCCGTCTTCTTTACGCCCTGCCGATCCTGATCGGGGTAAATCTCGTTACCTTTGCCCTGTTCTTCGTGGTCAATACGCCGGATGACATGGCGCGCATGCAGCTCGGCGTGAAGCGGGTGACGCCGGAGGCGATCCAGAAATGGAAGGTCGAGCGTGGCTACGACAAGCCGCTGCTGATTAACGCTGAGGCCTCGGGCCTGTCGACAGTCACCGATACCGTGTTTTTCCAGAAATCGGCACGCATGTTCGTTGGTGACTTTGGCCGTGCCGAGGATGGACGGGACATTGCCCGCGAGATCAGCGGACGCATGGGGCCGTCCTTGGCCATCGCGCTACCAACCTTTGTTCTGGGCTTGCTTGTCACGGTCACTTTTGCCCTGACTCTGGCTTTTTTCCGCGCGACGGCTTTTGATTTCTGGGGTGTCGTGCTGTGTGTGGCGATGATGTCGATCTCGGGTCTGTTTTACATCATCGGCGGGCAATACCTGATCAGCAAGCTCTGGCGTCTGGTGCCGATTTCAGGTTTTGGTGCCGGGCTGGAAGCCTGGCGTTTTTTGATCCTGCCAGTAGCGATTGGGGTGATTTCCGGCATCGGCTCCTCGACTCGCTGGTACCGGACCATCTTCCTCGAAGAGGTCAGCAAGGATTATGTTCGTACGGCTCGCGCCAAGGGCCTGCCGGAAACGGTGGTTTTCTTCCGTCACGTGCTGCGCAATGCGCTGATTCCAATCCTGACCGGCGTCGTCGTGGTCATTCCGCTGCTCTTCATGGGGTCGCTGCTGACGGAGTCCTTCTTCGGTATTCCCGGCCTTGGTAGTTACACCATCGATGCGATCAATGCACAGGACTTTTCTGTGGTGCGTTCGATGGTTTTCATCGGCTCGGCGCTCTATATCGTCGGCCTGATCCTGACCGATATTTCCTACACGCTGGTTGATCCGCGGATCCGGTTCGAATGATGGGCTTTCAGATTGTCGTGCTCTGGTCGGATGTGCTGATCTGGTTGCTGGTGGTAGCCGGAGTCGGCGTCGGTTTTCTGATTGCCAATAATCCGCCGCTGCTTGCGGCGTGGCGCCGGGTTGGGGCGAGCCGTGTCGGCATGGCCTCGGCAACGGTGCTGCTAGTTTTCATCCTGATTGGATTGCTGGATTCGCTGCACTACCGGGCGCAGCTGGAAAGTAAGGCAGGGCAGAAGGCAAGCTATGCCATCGAGGTGTTGTCGGTGCTCGATGCGCTGGCGGTGCCGCTGCGCTCGCGCAATGAAAAAAC
Organism: Dechloromonas aromatica RCB; assembly: GCF_000012425.1. Classification (NCBI taxonomy): domain Bacteria; kingdom Pseudomonadati; phylum Pseudomonadota; class Betaproteobacteria; order Rhodocyclales; family Azonexaceae; genus Dechloromonas; species Dechloromonas aromatica (nom. nud.). Next base: position 1,433,153 of record NC_007298.1, read on the forward strand.
CTATTCCGAGCCGTTTGCTACCCGGCTTTACTCGAAGGAAACCATCGATGTCCCGGGGCAGGGTTCGGTACGTGACTATCCACGCCTGAAGTACGGTGGCAAGCATCTTGGCGAACGCGAGGATGAGGTGGCCGCCGACGCCGGGTTCACGGCTTTCCGTGCGGCCGGGCTGGCCTTTGTTGGCTGGGCGATGCTGGCGGCTCTCGCCGCCGCTGTGGTGGCTCGTGGCTCGGCTATGGCCGAGGCCTCCGGATGGCAAAGAATCTGGCGTGGCGAGACGGTCTTCGCCTGGGATGCCGTGCTGATCACGTTTGGCTTTATCTTGCTGTGCATCGTGCCGCTGTTCTGGCTGGCCGGGCAGTACCATGTCTTCGGCACCGACAAGGTGGGCCAGGATGTGCTCTACCAGGTTCTGAAAAGCGTGCGTACGGGGCTGATTATCGGCCTGGTGACAACGCTGGTCATGCTGCCGATGGCGGTACTGCTCGGCATTGTTGCCGGCTATTTCCGCGGCTGGGTCGATGACGTGATTCAGTACATTTATACCGTACTCAACTCGATTCCCGGCGTCCTGTTGATCGCCGCTGCAGTGCTGATGATGCAAGTGGTTATCGACACGCATCCGGAGTGGTTCTCGACCGCCGCCGAGCGGGCTGACCTGCGCCTGCTGGCGCTCTGCTTCATTCTCGGTATCACCAGCTGGACAGGGCTGTGCCGCCTGCTGCGTGGCGAAACGCTGAAGCTGCGCGAACTGGAATACATCCAGGCGGCGCAGGCCTTTGGCGTATCAAGCTGGCGCATTATTGTTCGTCACATCCTGCCCAACCTGATGCATATCGTCATTATCTCGCTGGTCATGGATTTCTCCGGGCTGGTGCTGGCCGAAGCCGTGCTGTCCTACGTCGGTATCGGTGTCGATCCAACGATGACCAGCTTCGGCACCATGATCAACAACGCCCGCATGGAACTGGGGCGCGAGCCGGTCGTCTGGTGGTCGCTGGCTGCAGCATTCTCGGCGATGTTCATCCTGGTGCTGGCCGCCAACCTGTTCGCCGATGCCGTACGCGATGCATTCGACCCGAGGGCTACATAGATGCTGAAGGTCGAAAATCTCCGCCTGGGCTTCACGGCCGGCAAGAAAACGCTGGCGGCAGTGGACGGCATTTCCTTCGCCATTGCCAAAGGCGAGACGTTTGCGCTGCTTGGTGAATCCGGCTGTGGCAAGTCGGCGACCGCGCAGGGCATCATGCGCTTGCTGCCCGCCGCCGGGCGTATCCTGAACGGCAGGGTCACGCTGGATGGCGAGGAGCTGCTGAGCCTGCCAGAGGCCGATATGCGCGCCTACCGCGGCGGCCGGATGGCGATGATCTTTCAGGAACCGGCAACCAGCCTGAATCCTGTGCTCACGGTCGGCCAGCAGATTGGTGAAATGCTGGCCCGGCATCTTGGCACGGGCGGCGTGGAAGCGACTGAGCGCATGGTCGATCTGCTGCGTCAGGTCGGGATTGCCGACCCCGAGCGCCGCCTGACCGAATATCCGTTCCAGCTATCCGGTGGCATGAAACAGCGGGTCATGATCGCCATCGCCCTGGCTGGCGAGCCGGAGTTGTTGATTGCCGACGAGCCGACCACCGCGCTTGATGTCACGGTTCAGGCGCAGATTCTCGATTTGCTGGCCAAACTGCAGGCCGAGCGTGGCATGGGCATGCTGCTGATTACCCACGATCTCGGCGTCGTCGCGCGGATGGCCCATCGCATCGGTGTCATGTACGCCGGCGAGTTGGTCGAAGTGGCCAGCCGTGAGGAATTTTTCACCCGGCCGCGCCATCCTTATACGCAAGCGCTGTTTGAAGCTTTGCCGGATATTTCCCGGCGCGACGTAAGCCTGACAACGATTCCCGGTCAAGTGCCTGCGCTGGCGGCCATGCCGGCTGGTTGTCGTTTTGCCGACCGTTGTCAGTACGTCATGCCGGTTTGCCGCGAACAGTCTCCGCCGTGGCGTGAATCGGCCGTTGGGCATGTGGTGCGCTGTCACTGGCAGGGTGAATCGGTAGCGAGAAATGGGGCTGGGCACGGCATCACTGAGCAAGATCTCACCCCGGGGCGTGCCTTCCTGGAAGTGGCCGACCTCAAGGTTTATTTTCCGATCCGCAAGGGTTTTCTGCAGCGGACAGTGGGCCATGTCCGAGCCGTTGATGGCGTGTCGCTGGCGATTTCCGCCGGGCGCACGCTGGCCCTGGTCGGAGAGTCCGGCTGTGGCAAGACGACGGTGGGCAAGTCGTTGCTGCAGTTGATCCAGCCGACCGCGGGCAGCGTCAGGCTGGGCGATAGCGAACTGGTTGGACTCCAAGGCAAGCGCTTGCGTAGCGCCAGGCGCCATCTGCAGATGGTGTTCCAGGACCCATTTGCCTCGCTGAATCCACGCCTGCGGGTCGGCGAGATTATTGCAGAAGGCATGGGCGCGCTGGGCATCGAGGCTGAGGCAGCAGCGCAAACAGCGGCCGTTGCAGCGTTGCTGCTGCAGGTTGGCCTGCCGGGCGACGCAGTGGACCGCTATCCGCACGAGTTTTCCGGAGGCCAGCGTCAGCGTATCGCCATTGCCCGGGCGCTGGCGGTGCAACCAGAGTTGCTGATCTGTGACGAACCGACCTCGGCGCTCGATGTTTCGGTGCAGGCGCAGATCCTGAATCTGCTGAAGAAATTGCAAAGTGAGCTGGGCGTTGCCTATCTGTTCATTACCCACAACTTTGCGGTTGTCGAATATCTGGCCCACGATGTGGCCGTGATGTATCTGGGGCGTATTGTCGAACGGGGACGTGCGGAGGAGGTTCTGCGCTCACCGCAGCATCCTTACACGAAGGCCTTGCTGTCGGCTGTTCCGGTGCCGCGGCTGGATCGGCCTACCGTGGCCATCAAACTGCCTGGAGAAACCCCGTCGCCGGCCAATCCACCGACCGGGTGTCATTTCCATCCACGTTGTCCTCAGGCAATGGATGTTTGCCGGCAACGCTATCCGCAGGCGACCGAGATTTCAGCCACCCACGCTGTCAGCTGTCATCTGCTGGGTTGAATCAGCGGTGCCGGCTGGGTCCTGATTTGGAGAGCTGGTGGGATGGGCTGCTCTTGACGGGCTTGCTGCTGGCGGGCTTTGTCTTGCCGTGTTCGGCCGCCTTGGTGTGTGCCTTGCTTGGGGCCGGACCGTTTTTTGCCGATTTGCCAGAAGCCTTGGTCGCTGCACGCTCGCTTGAGTGGCTGCCTTTGGTAGCGATCCGGGATTCCGGTCTGTCGCATGCTCTGGCCGAAGACTTGGCGTGCTTGCCAGCCTTGCCACACGGACGGGCAACCCGTTCCGGCTCGATAAAGTGTTGCGGGGTCGAGGTATTGAGCAGGTTGCTCAGACCGCTGCCGCTATCGCCGCCAGGTACCAGTACCGTTGAGCCGGCGCCGAGCCGAACCTTTTCCGAGAGGCTATTGACGCGGGCCAGTTCGCCGGCCGTGGTATCGAAACGGGCAGCAATCTTGTCCAGCCGTTCGGCGGAAGTTACTGTGTAGGCTTGCCACTGGGTGAGCGACGACTGATTGTTTCGCAGGTTGTCGCGGAAGGTGTCGAGCTTGTCGGCCGGGACGACGACCGAGGTGTCGGCCTTGATGATCGGGCGGTTGTGCGAGGGGTTCAGTCGCAGAAACTCGTCCAGCGACATGTTGGCCAGGCGGGCTGCTGTCTTGACATCAATTGGCCGCCGAGTTTCGAGGGTTGCGAAGTACGGCTCATTGGGAATAAAGGGCAGGCCGAGCTGGGCAATCAATGTCGGGTTGCCGAGAATATTCTTTAGCGCCTGCAGTTTCGGAACGTAATGCCGGGTTTCGTTCGGCATCGTCAGGTTTGGATAGTCTGCCGGCAGGCCGCGTGATTCGTTCTTGACGATGGCCCTTTTGACTGCGCCTTCGCCCCAGTTGTAGGAAGCCAGCGCCAGATGCCAGTCGCCGTGCATTTCGTAGATGGCTTGCAGGTAGTCCAGTGCTGCCCCGGTCGAGGCAACGATATCGCGCCGCTCGTCACGCCACCAGTTTTGCTCCAGATTAAAACGCTTGCCGGTCGCTGGAATGAACTGCCACAGGCCGGCCGCGTGTGCCGGCGAATAGGCGTTCGGGTTGAAGGAGCTTTCAACCATCGGCAATAATGCCAGCTCGGTCGGCATGCCGCGGGCCTCAAGTTCCTCGACGATATAGTGCAGGTAGGGGCGGCTGCGCTCGACCATGCGCCGCAGGGCATCTGGGCGGTTCTGGTACCACTGCTGGTAATAGAGGACCAGATCATCGTTGAGATTGGTCATCGCAAAGCCATTGCGAATCCTGTCCCACAGGTTGGTTGCCTGGGTGGTCAGATCAATCGTGTTTGGCAGCTGAGGCGGAACCCGAATTTCCTGCACGGTCAGCACGTCTTCGGTTGCGCTGAAACCGGTATCGCTGAGCGACGGCATCATCAGGGAAAACAGGGATGGTTTATCTGCTGGCTCAGCTAGAGCGGGAGCAACTGGAAGCAGGATTGCCGCGGTCAGGCTGGTAATGCACAGACGGCGAAGAAACGACGAAAGGTTACGTTGCTGCATGAATTGGGGCTTGGGCACGAACCGGTCGACGAAAACCTCGATTATACCCCGGTGCTGTGGGTAGCACTTTTCCGAGCAGGAACAAAAAAACCAGCCGGAGCTGGTTTTTTTATTTTTGGCGGAGTGGACGGGACTCGAACCCGCGACCCCCGGCGTGACAGGCCGGTATTCTAACCAACTGAACTACCACTCCGCGCTTAAACTTTTACTGCCTAATTCTTGGCGTCCCCACGGGGATTCGAACCCCGGTTACCGCCGTGAAAGGGCGGTGTCCTAGGCCTCTAGACGATGGGGACCCGGACTTTCAATCTACAACTACCACCAGTTCGGCGCTTGGTGGAGGTACGCGGGATCGAACCGCGGACCTCTTGCATGCCATGCAAGCGCTCTCCCAGCTGAGCTATACCCCCATTTGAGGACAGCCGAACTGTTTTCAGATATTTGGCTTTGGCCATCTATCCGAAAGAAACCGAAATTCTTCGATTCCTTTAATGTTGGCGGAGTGGACGGGACTCGAACCCGCGACCCCCGGCGTGACAGGCCGGTATTCTAACCAACTGAACTACCACTCCGCGCTTAAACCTTTACTGCCTAATTCTTGGCGTCCCCACGGGGATTCGAACCCCGGTTACCGCCGTGAAAGGGCGGTGTCCTAGGCCTCTAGACGATGGGGACCCGGACTTTATTCTTTCGCACTTTGGTGGAGGTACGCGGGATCGAACCGCGGACCTCTTGCATGCCATGCAAGCGCTCTCCCAGCTGAGCTATACCCCCGCCGCGAAAGAAGGCCGCATTATAGGGACCGTCCTGGTCCTTGTAAAGGGCCTTTCGCTATTTTTTAGAGATAAGCTGCCAGGGTCGCTGCCACCTTGTCGCGCCCGATCAATGCAATCACTGCATCGACAGCCGGGGTTTGTGCCTGTCCAGTCAGAATCACCCGTAGCGGCATCGCTAGTTTGGGCATCTTCAGGCCATGTTTGGTCACGGTTTCCTTGATCAAGGCGTTGATAGCCGGTGCTTCCCAGGTGACTGTGGCGATGCCGGCTGCAAACTCGGCCAGGGCGGGGCGGGCGTCATCGGCAAGGTGTTGGGCCAAAAGTTCCGGGTTGGGCGTCACATGGGCGTAGAACACCTCGACGGCATCGGCCAGGACATTCAGCGTATTGCTGCGGTCGACATACAAAACAACTGCTTTTTCAAGATCCGGGCCGTTGGCCGTATCCACGCCACGCGCTGTCAGTCGGGCTTGAACCTTGGCGGCCAGTTCGGCCGGCGGTAGTTGTTTCATGTAATGCTGGTTCAGCCACAGCAGTTTTTCGGTGTTGAACTGGGCGGCGGAGGCGGTGATGTGGTCAAGGTCGAACCATTCGACGAACTGTTGGCGTGAAAAAACTTCATCATCGCCATGCGACCAGCCAAGACGGGCAAGATAGTTGATCACGGCCTCGGTCAGAAAACCTTCCTCGTCATACTGCATGACAGATACGGCGCCATGGCGCTTTGATAGCTTGGCGCCATCGTCGCCAAGAATCATCGACAGGTGGGCGTAGGTTGGCACTTCTGCGCCCAGCGCCTTGAGGATGTTGATCTGACGCGGGGTATTATTGACGTGGTCGTCACCACGGATGACGTGGGTGATGCCCATATCCCAGTCGTCGACGCAGACGCAGAAATTGTAGGTTGGGGTGCCATCGGCGCGGGCGATGATCAGGTCGTCCAGTTCAGTATTGGCAAACTCGATGCGGCCCTTGACCTGATCGTCCCAAGCCACAACGCCGCCCTGCGGATTCTTGAAGCGAATGACCGGCGGAACATCAGTTGGTGGCACGGGCAGGGCTTTTCCAGCCTCGGGGCGCCAGCGGCCGTCGTAGCGCGGCTTTTCCTTCTTTGCTTCCTGCTCGGCACGCAAGGCATCGAGTTCCTCGCGGGTCGTGTAGCAGTAATAGGCGCTGCCGTTGGCAAGCATCTGCTGGATGACTTCCTTGTAGCGGTCCATGCGCTGCATCTGGTAGAACGGACCTTCGTCATGTTCCAGACCCAGCCATTGCATGCCGTCGAGAATGGCCTGTACGGCTTCCGGCGTCGAGCGAGCAACGTCGGTATCTTCAATGCGCAGGATGAAATCGCCACCGTGGCGTCGGGCATAAGCCCAGGAGAACAGGGCAGTACGGGCGCCGCCGATGTGCAGATAACCGGTGGGACTGGGGGCGAAACGGGTGCGGACTGGCTTCATGGAGTACGGAGTCTATACGTTGGCAAAGCGGGTATTTTAGCCGACCCGCGTTTGACCCGCTGCTCGACTTGTGGTTAAATGCGCGCCTCTTGTGAGGGCGGTTAGCTCAGCGGTAGAGCACTGCCTTCACACGGCAGGGGTCACTGGTTCGATCCCAGTACCGCCCACCAGTCACTGGTCCCTCACGAGAAACCGAAAACCCGCTCAGCGCAAGGCTCAGCGGGTTTTTTGTTTTTGCTCTAACCGCTCCCCCTTACTATTGACGAGGGGGGATGTGACTTTTCTGTGACTAATTTGTGGCTATCCCGTGACCACGAATTTGCCAGTCATTTTTCCCTATCAGAATCTGACTATTGCTCTCCGTGACTGCTTGAGCCGTCTTTCGCATCTGGAACAAATTCAGCTAACTGCTCTAACTTACAGTTGAAGTACTGACAAAGCTTGTCCAGATTGTCGGTCACCGTGCTGTAGCCGCGTTGGTTAACCATTTTGGACAATGTGACGCGATTAATTCCTGTTGCTTGAGACAGCTCAAGCAACGTCACTCTTCGCCCTTCGGTGAAGTGCTTGTCTGCAAGAAGTTCTTGTATGCGAAAACGGATCATTGTTCATTAATCTTAACGTATGTAACAAATGACTTGCAAAGTCCATATTGCGGTGTAAATATATATTTACGTTAGTTCGCTAAAGCGATCTGATGTACTTTTATATAAACAATGTGAGGACGATATGCAGGCCATTCTTAGCTCTACAACTTTCGCAACCGTCAGTAGTGGTCAACCTGGATTTACGTATTTGACTACGGACGAACTTTCTTCACGTATTAAGTACGACTCTCGAACAATTCGGGAGCGCCTTAAAGACAGTGTTTTGTTTGAGGGAGTGCATTACATCCGCCCATTTGGTGGTCGAAAAATTCTCTACATCTGGGAAAAGATCGAAGCTGATATGGGCAGTGCGGCTCGTCAGAGCTTTGCTATCCCGATGGCTAACGGGGGAATTTGCCATGGCTAGCATTCAAGTCAGGAAAGAGACCGGTACGCTGATTATCGATTTTTACTTTCAAGGACAGCGCTGTCGAGAACAAACGATGTTGGCGGATAACCCGGCGAACCGTAAGCGATTGTCAAAGGTACTCGCCAAAATCGAAGAGCAGATTTTCACGGGAGCATTTAACTATCGCGAGTTCTTCCCTGGTGGCAAAAACGCGGGAAAATTCGATCAGCCGGCACCGATGGTTCAAATGACGGTGATCGCCCACGCAGTGGGAGAGCAGGGCGGTGGTAAGACTACGCCGATGTTCAAGGACTTTGCCGAAACCTGGTTCGCAGAGAAATCGGTTGAATGGCGCACATCCCATAAAAAGACTGTTCGGGAAGACATCGACAAGCGCCTGATTCCCCGCTTCGGGGAAAGGATGGTCGGCAACATCACCAAGGCAGACATTCTTGCATTCCGCGCAGACCTCGCCAAAGCTCCAGCACGGAACAAGACCAACCTGTTGTCAAACCCGCGAATCAACAAAATCTTGAATCCGCTGCGGCAAATCCTCTGCGAAGCCGCCGACCGCTTTGATTTTCGCACGCCATTCCAGAACATCAAACAATTGCGGGTGAAACGCACGGATGTCGAGCCGTTCTCTCTGGATGAAGTCAAAAGGATCATCGAGAGCGTTCGACTGGACTTCAAGCAGTACTTCATTGTGCGATTCCTCAGCGGGATGCGGACTGGCGAAGTCCATGGCTTGAAATGGAAGTACGTCGATTTTGAGCGCCGATTGATCCTGGTGCGTGAGACGGTTGTCGACGGTGAAGAAACCTACACCAAGACGGATTCCTCGCAACGCGAAATCCAGATGTCTCAGCAGGTGTACGACGCGCTCAAGGAGCAAGAGAAAGCCACTCGCCATATCTCTGAGTTCGTCTTCTGTAATCGGGAGGGGTTGCCGCTCGACTACAAGAACGTCAATAACCGGGTCTGGAAGCCCTTGTTGCGGCTTCTTGGTCTCAAGGTCCGACGCCCCTATCAATGCCGCCATACGGCAGCCACGCTTTGGCTGGGGGCAGGGGAGAACCCAGAGTGGATTGCTCGCCAACTTGGCCACACCACCACGGAAATGCTCTTTCGCGTTTATTCCCGCTATGTCCCGAATTTGACCCGGCGTGACGGCTCTGCGTTCGAACGCCTGCTGGCCGCCAATCTCGGCCACAACCCGATCACGACCCCGTCCCAAGGAGCTTGACCATGCAATCGCTCGCACCAATTCTTCCGTTTCACTTTCGTGTGATCAGCCTTGCGCGTCTGCCGGCCGCTTCAGGACTGGGCGTTATGAATGAAGCCATGCTCTATCACGATGATGCTCAGTTCAAAGCCTGCTGGACCTCTCGCTACGTGGATACCAGGCTCAAGCGCGGTAGTTGTGTTGCCTTGCGAGGCGCCTGCTTCCATCAATTCAGGGAAGGGCGTCTGCCCGTCAGTCGGCTCGACCTGATCGACAAACCGATTCCGACCATCAATCCCTTCCTGACCATCCCTGCCGCCTGGTTTGCTGACCGTGACACGGTGTGTCGCGCGGCCGCGCTCTGGGAGCAGATGGGGCGTCCCCTACAGCATTTGTTCAATGCGGTGATGTGGGACGGGGGGCGCTTCTATCGCTATGTCACGGGGCCTGTCGGATGCAGCGACTATCCCTGGGAGCATGGGCGCAATTTCAAGCACTCAGTGGTGGTGGCCGAGCAAGCCGCTACGCTGTCGCGGGGTCTATCGGGTATCTCGTCCCCTGTTCTGATCGCCGCCGCATTGCTTCACGATGCAGGCAAGGCCGACGACTACCGGCTGTCAGCGGAGGGCTATGTTCTCTCTGAGCGTGGGCAGTGGGTGGGTTACCAGTACACGATACTCGAGTGGCTGGCTGTGGCACGTACCCGGGTCATTGTTCCGGACTCCCTGTATCTGGCGCTGGTACATGCCTTGATTGCCCGGCGCCATCTCGAGGCACGGGAAACCCCATCGATTGAAGCCAGTGTGTTGGCGACGGCTGATCGATTGAGTTGTGACCCTGTGTTCGATGCGTTGGCCCGCTAGGAGGAGATCTTTATGGAAACCGATATGCTTGAATCACAGGCTTTTGCCTATGGTGTGCTGTTCTCGCTGGCGATTGTTTTGTTTTTTCTAGCGCGTATGGCCACCGAAGATGTCATCCCGATCAACCAACGCGCCAAGCGACTAGCCTTGATTGGGGGGCTCATGGGGGTACTGCTCATGGCCACCGCCAACGTGATGATCTACGTTCGGGTTAGTCAGCAACTGGCCAGTTTCATCGTATTTCCCATGGTGATTGGGGGATGTGTCTGGCTCATGCTTGGTATGCCTTGGTTGTATCGATATTTCGGTGGGTTGCCTAGGACCGAACAAACAGAAGGGCCGCTCATCGGAATTGAAAACGAAACCCGCCGGCAGCAGGCCAAGCTCTGGGAGAAACTCCGGTCCATGCATCATTTCCGTGAAATGCTGAATGGAGACCTGATCAGCCTGGTCACCGGTGATCGAATCTATTGGACGACTAGTGGGGGAGTCCCATGTCTGGCTATCGAGGTCGCCAGTTCGACCTCCCTGGTCGTCAGTCGTGTCGAGACACTGGTCAGATACGTTGAGGTTCAGGGAAATGTTGCGCAACTACTGGTGAACGCTGGTACAGCGAAAGGGGGAGGCAACGATGACTCAGGTCCGATTTAGACAACGTTGTCGGGCCGAGTGGAAACGCCTGAACCCTCGATACGTGGGGGACAGCGATACACCGTGGCAAGCATTTATCCATGCACTGCATGAAGGTGTAATCGGATGCTTCGCCCTGCTGAGATTTGCCTGGTGGATTGTGATTCGATCCTGGCGCGCTTAAATCAATAGGCTCCGATCAAACGGGGCCTATTTTTTTGTCGTGATCTCTGGCGATTGTTACGCAGCTTTCACGGCCTTGAGTGAAAGGTTGGGACTCGACTCGACAGCTGATTTAAGGCAGCCACTGGCATGGAAGGTTACAACTCGACGCGCGGTGATGGGTATTTCCTCACCCGTCTTCGGATTGCGGCCGGGGCGTTCCGGTTTGTTTCGCATGCTAAATACGCCGAAGCCCGCCAGTTTGATCTCCTCGCCACGCTCGAGGCAATCGGACAATTCCTTAAAAAAGGCCTCAACCACTTCCTTGGCTTCACGGTTGTTGAATCCGATCTCGTTGGAGAGGTGTTCGGCCAGGTCTGCTTTGGTTATCGTCATGCTTGCATGGTTTCTGAAGGACATGCGTCGAATTCACGCTCAAAACTGAAAACACAAAAGCCTCTCAAGGAGAGGCTTTTGTGAAGTGGTCCTGGGTAACGAACATAAGGTCCAGCGCCCCCACTTCGGCTTTCATTCTAGCATCGATTTTATCGATAGCGAATTTGCTCAGTTCTTGGCAGCCGGCATGTCGAATGAGCATGTGATGAGGCCTTTTCAGAATTTGCCAATTCGGCGGCGTTCGAAATGCTTCAGTATCAGTTTCAGCTCCTCGGCCAAAGCGGCCGATGGTGCCCTTAGTGAAAAATGGCCGGTTCTAATTCCAGACCGGCCATTTGAAATTTCTGGGAGTGAATGTGGTGGCTTTCACATCCTAGCTACGTCGGCATCGTGCGCTAAGCGGACTCACGATAACCGATGCGGCTGATCCGCTTGATGGAAATGCTTATTTGGGCAGTACCGCCCCCCGAGACCACCGGAAACCCTATTCGTCGGATCAGTTGATCGCCCTCAATGGCATGCTCGCTACAGGTCCAGTGGAATGATTTGTTGGGCGCGTTCACGGAGCCAGTCTGAGAAAGAACTCACCCAGCTGGACGTCTAGGACGTCTGTCGGCTTCTCGCCATATGACTTTGCGCGAACAAGATCCTTCAGCTCCTCATCGGAAAGCAGAAGTATGAGTTTGTCAGCCTCTACCCAAGCGCGCCGGCGAGCCAAGAGCGCTGATTCGGACGGTTGATTCCGGCTGCACAACACTCCGAACATGCGCATAGCCTTCGAATAGAGATACTGCTGAATAGACTCCACTTCACGCTGTCGAACGCTCTCGGTGTAATTCTTGAACTCGGCAACCATGAAGCGCGTTGAGCAGGTTCGCTTGATCTCTTGCCAAAAGGCTTGGTCACCTGCAATTGGAAAGACGGCGTCTCGAATATCGAGACCATCCTCGCTCCTGCTTTGCACAGATGGGACACCCAGTTGCGGAAAGAATGCGTAGTTCAGAATTTCCACGCATAGGTCCTCAAACTCACGGAAAGTCTCTCTTCCTGGCGGAAGCGCCTCTAGTCGGCCAATCAACTCCTGTGCCCGTGGATCAAGTGGTGCGGGTTGCTCCAGACCGCGACGCACGACAGCCTGGGCATCCAACAGTAGTAGAAAGTCTTGCTCAACTTCGGGACGAGTGGCCAGAAGGTCATTCAGGCGGCGGGAGTCCCAAACCGTGATGCCCTCACGTACTTCGATATCGTCCTTAAGGTTCTGCGGGAGCAGCATTGAGACGATCAGCAGACCGTTCGTCGCACCAGTCAACTGCTTAGCGGAGTTAAGTTGAACAGCTGCTTCCCGGAGTACGGTTGTTCCGGTCCTCGGTCGCGTGAAGTGCTTTACTTCGGCAACCCATGTTTCGCCCGAAGGATCAGTGAACGTGAAGTCGACTCCGATGTCTTGGCTCCGCGCCCCTTGCCGCTGGAGCGCATAGCCGCAAGCCTGTAGCAGCCGGGCGCAGAGCATCTCGAACTCCTGCCAGCCGAATTTTGAATAGTCCATGATCTGCTAGCCCCGGTTTCTTTGTGACGCCCAACGAATAGCGTTTATCCGCCGTCGCAAACGAGTTTGAAGAGAGCAGGAAGTCATATCGGCGGATAAACCTCGTTGGACTGGACCGCCGGACGGGCGATGGTTATGGGAATTGTAAGGGGCGCTTTTCCGAAGTCAATCGAATGGCATGAAACAAGGCGGTGGATTGATGCACGCCAGGCATTGCGGCGAGAGGATTCGGGAGGAGTATCAGTCTCCTCGTTATTCAGATGAGATGGCCAATGCCATTCGCGAGTTCACGACCTCTCCTGCGTGGGATGATTGGGATTTAGATGGGCTTCTGGCTGAAGTGCCTACAAAGTACGCAAATAGGTTGGGCGTCAAGTACGGAATTTTCTGCTCAACCGGCACGGCAGGATTGCATGCAAGTTTGATGGCATGACCTCTAAGGCCTGGCGATGAAGTCATCGTGCCATGCATGACATTCATTCGATGTGCCACACCGCTTCTGCATCTTGGACTGACCCCAGTTCTTGTGGATATTGATCCGTTAACTGGGAATATTGACCCCGACCTAGTAGCCGCAGCTGTCTCCTCAAAAACAAAAGCCGTACTCGCCGTCCACATGTGGGGTATTCCGGCTGATATGAAAAGTCTTGTTTCAGTCGCAATCTGACTATTCTTGCTGCCGCACAGTAGATCACCTTCCCAATGCCCCGGTGGCCTCCGTAATCCCCTGCTTGCAGCACAACTCCGTTACCTTCAGTTCCGCTTCGGCTTCTTTCAGGATGCCAATGATTGTTCTTCCGAAAATCGCTTCTTCATACCCGCTCTTTCGGGGCAGACTCTACATCAAGCTAGGATTTGTCTTGGGGGCAGGTCAGGACAGTACTTTCCGCTCGCAACATTTTGGTGTAGTCTGATGGAATAAGTCTCCACAGGAGAACACGTGGCACTAGGTACTCTGATCGGATACGCAATCCCGGCCTTCAATCTCCCTGGTTTGGACCACACCTACGTGGGATCCAACTCCGGTCATGTGTGGGGATGCCATGGCCGCTCTAAGGGCGGCTCTGTCGTCTGCAGTGGTATTGGGAACGTTGACCAGGCGGACTGCTTGGCGACTCCAGTGCAAACGGCTGGCATCCGTTACGGGATTAGTGGCGTCTGCCATCAAGCAGCAAACCGCATTTTGTGGCCCTCTAAGACAACCGTCGCTGCAGCACGAGGAGCGCGAGGGTCGATCTTTGCTTGGGGCTTATACGGCCGAGATCCCGGGAATGGGCAGCCGTACTCACCCGGACTTTTCCCTTGGCCAGAACTCGACATGTGTGCAAGGCAACATAGTCATCCGTAGGCGAAACATGCAAACCAACGGAACTGCAGAGCACTTATTTGCTCAAACGCTCATGGAAATCCATAAGGAAGTAAATCCAGTTTCAACCTACTCCACACACGAGCAAGAAATCGTTGCGATGTTCGACGCGTTCTTGGGGGCAGACTATTCGCAAGAGAAGAAGCGTGCTGTCCTTGCTGCCCAAAAATTACTTCATCAGCACCAAGCGATAGCTACTCAACAACTTGAGAACGGTGACCTGTTAGCTACGGAGTATGTCGACAGATTCAATAACCTGCTGTCCTTAATGTTTAAAGAATGCGAATCGGTGCTAGGTTCGGAGGACTTCGTCATGTTGTTTGGAGCCCCTCCGGATGAGATGCAAGGATTCATAGACAAGGAATTGTTCTTACAGCAAAGAGAAATTGGTACGGACGTAATTTTGCCGCACACATTTGAGGGGCTTCCTGTAGCGGACGAAGGTAAAGTGACCCAACCAGTCACCATTGAACGCCTCAGCATTGAGCAGGAACCCAAGAAGACGATTTTAGTTGTGGACGACTCCAAAGTGACACGTGCCAATTTGCAACGAATGCTCGAACGGTTCGGGTTCCGCGTCGAGGCAGCCGAAAATGGTTGGTTGGCATTAGGGCATCTTGCAAACTACACTCAGCTTCCAGATCTCGTTCTCGTCGACTTAACGATGCCGGTGATGGATGGATATGAATTGACTAGGCAGATTCGCCGCAATCCGCATACTTGCCAGCTGCCGATAATCATGATTAGCCCAAATACGACCGACTCAGCAAAGAACAAATCAGTAAAGCTGGGGATGGAACTATTGAATAAAAAGTCCGGCGCTAATGAGTTAGTTTCAAGAGTTCACTCGGCTTTGTCGCGTTAGCAACGAGACAAGCTAGCCGACTATGTTGAAAAGCTTGTTGATTTGCACCAAAAACTGAACCACTGGTGGTGCGCTGACCATCAGTTGCCGCTATAAGTGCCCGCTCTACTCAAGAACCTGCCTGCGGAACCTTGGAGAGGTGAAGGGCAGGAGTGAGCACGGGGTGCGCATTCGCTGTAATGGAAAAGCTGCCGTTCGCCCTGGTTCAGGGCTGGATGGCGGGTTAGCGACTGATTGCCGCCTGATTCTGGGCATTAGGCCAATGGCCGGATTGGCCGAGGAGCAGCCTGTTGTCGCTGGCATGAGGTCGTTGCTCGGCCGAAGCGGTCGTTGGTCAGCAATTGTTGATCGGGCTGCAATGTGCCGATAAAGGCGCTCGAAACCTCCTAGCCGCTGCCAAGATCCAACTTTGCAGCACCTGCAAAGAAACTTATTTGTTTCTTCGGCTGCCCGTCGATTCTTCTATGCACCACCAGCAATACACCTTTGGGGCTGTCTGCAGCCAGAATATCTGATTTTCTTTCGCATAAAGCTACGGTATTAAACAAAAGGAGCGAGCCACAATTCGCATTGTCTGCCCCGGTTGCCACAAAAGCTCTCCGACCATGACGGCCGGAGTAAGCCTATTTAGGTAGGAAAAATGCTTTATTAGGTGGTCAGGATCGGTCGCCGGTGGCTACAGGGGGACTTCCATCTGACATTGTGTGCTCGGCTAAAGACATGTCTAAACATCGTTGCACTCACCAATGAAATCCGAGACTAATTTTGCAAAGCGTGCTGCATGCTCAATTTGCGTCCAATGACCACAATGCCCGTAAACGTGTAATTGAGAGTTTGGAATGAGATCGGCTAGCCTAATTGAATTTGATAAAGGGATTACTGCATCTTCGCGGCCATGAATAATCAAAGTGTGATGGGGCAGCGAGCGTATGTTTTCTTCTGAACTTGCCAAGGCATCGACCCATCGCTGACGCGGGGCGGGGAACATTTTCGAGAAAGACTCCTGGAATCCTGGTTGGATACTCGCCTCATAACGAAGTTTTGCTAGTTCGTCATTAACGAGGTTGCGATCCCATGCAAAGATATCTAACAAAGCCCGCATGTTTGCAATTGAAGGTGTATAGCCCCAAACTGCATCAAGTCCAGGTGTAATATCAAATGGAACTCCGGCGCTTCCCATGAGCACGAGTCGGCGAACGCGCTTTGGGTAGCGGATGCTCAGCGCTAAGGCTAAAGCGCCACCAAAGGAATTTCCCACGAGATCAGTTTGTTCGATTTGGAGCGAATCAAGCAGACCAATCGCCTGATTTACCCATACGTCCATGTTGTACTCTTGCCCATCAGGACGTTCAGTAAAGCCAAATCCGACCATGTCGGGGGCGATAACACGTGACTGCTTTGCAAGTTCGGGTATTACCAATCGCCAATTCGCCCATGCAGATACTCCAGGACCGGATCCGTGGATCATCAGTAGCGGAAATCCGCTGCCTGTGTCATGGTAGTTTGTGCGGATACCGTTCGCGATCGTGCTGTTGGCAATTTCTGGGCTCGTTTTACTCATAAGTAACTCTCCTTTTGCAATCTTGTGGGGTAAAAATAGATGATTTTGGTTCGGGTAAAATCTGGTTTTGGCTATACTTGAAAACTAATGGCCTGTGATTAGTGATTATTAAAAATTTTAGGGTAATTTATGTAGTTAATTGTTCGGCTTTATTTAATTACATTAAACTGCCTACTTCGAGCGGTTCGATAGAGATATAGGAGAATTCAAGAGTGGAAAAAAAATATCAACAGAATTGGCATTTATCAAAAACGGATTTTGAATTTAATGCCACTGAATTTGAATTGGCCTTGATTCGCTTCAATGAAGCATTTTCGAGATACGTCATTTCGGTCGGAAGTATATCGGTGGATTCTGATGTTGAAATAAAATACCAGGAATACATAATTCTGCATGTGGTCAGAATGCTTGATCGGCCTAAGAATAGTACGATGATTGCTAGAATTGTTAATCGTGACGATATTCCTAATATTCAGTACTCGTTGCGGAAGCTTGAATCAGCCGGGTTGATTGAAAAACAAAAAGACAGAAACAGTAAAACGTTTTCTTATATTGCGACTGAAAAGGGTATAAAGGTTACCGATGAATATAATGAGTTGAGAAGTAAAATCTTGATTTCGCGCCTGGAGGATATCTCCGGGGCTTCCGAGAAATTTGAAAAGGGGGCAAGGTTTTTGTCCCTCATGACTGGTATTTACGAAGAGGCTGCAAGGGATTCGGCAACATTTGCGCCACGAATACTCGATTGATAGATACTTAGAAATGAAAAGTGCTTTGAAAGCTGTGCCTAAGTCACTCTATGTCGATGAACTAGGCTTGCTCCGGTGCAATATAAGGGGGGATCCGTTGTGTGTTTTTTTGCTGACCCAAGTGGATAGCGCTGAATCCATGTAGAAAATGTGGCCGGGGAACCAGTCTATCAACGCTTGAGCCAAGCGTTTTATGTCATTTAAACTTGCTGTTCCATCCGAATATCGTTCTCTGACGAGTACGACAGCATCAAAAACCTTCGCGTGTTCTTCAATATGGCAATCGGTTGCGGGAAATTCAGTTTTCTCCATTAATAGCTTTTCATTGTCAAAATGGGACATGAGATGCTCTTCTAGTTGATGAAGCCGCGTTGGTGCTGATTCTTCACAGGATTCGCTCAATGCATTCGCTAACGTGACAAATTCGCGATGGGTTTCGTCAATTCCTGAGTGTCCGACAAGCAAATTGTCCGACCATTGGATTTTTGATTTCTGGTGTTCACCAAAAATTAGTGGTTTCTCATTTTTACCCATTATTTTTCCTTAAAGACTGACGGATTTTCGTTGCCGAATTCTCGTGCACTATTTTGAGAAACGGCTTGCGATGTGGTGCCTATGGCCATCAAGAAATGCGAAATTAATTTTGCACAATTATTGTTAGAGATAAATTTTGTAGGGCTGGCTAAAAAGCTCCGTCTGACAAATTTGAATTCCACTGTACAGACGTATTTTCATGTTGATTGATCGATGATCGATTAGGCTAGAAACTGCTTTCCATTTCCTGTCAATTCGCTGTTTACAATTGATTTGTGCATTTGGAACAGCTTCCTGATACCCACGCTTTTGGTCGTGGAGGGTGGGGGGCCAAGGTGGGGATCCATGATGCTTTCTCTATTAGGGTACGTGGTTCCGCTGTTTCATTTAGTGTCAATCAAAAATCAATTGAAAGTCAACTTTTGTGTATCGGTGAATGCTTTCCGGTGTTCGTGAGCAGATACCTTTGGGTTGACGATCGTTTGAGGCTGTCTCATTGAGACAATCCTGTGTCATTTGATGCTCAGGTAGTCGGTCCATCCCGAAACCATTGGCTCCTGCGCTCCTCAGTTTCTATTGAGTGCCACTTGCCATCCTCCCCATCTGCTGAGGGGGGAGCGCCCCTGTTAGCTTTCTGAGTCGATTCTGTGTGGTGAGTGTGAGTTGGTGGCTTACCGCTCGTGCAAACCCATGCTTGGATGAAAAGCTATCTACCTATTGACAACGGCTTCCGCATTATTTAACGTCCATCTTCGAAAGATTGACTATCAATTGAATATCAATCGAAAGACATTAATGGTTGCCGTGGCCTCCAAGGAGGCTGGCTTGATAGGATTAAAAATGACAAAACAGGATCTAAAAGGCCGCTGGAAAATTGTGTCGTGGAGTCAGGAGTATGACGACGGCAGGCGCGTTTTCCCTTTTGGTGAAAGACTGGAGGGGTTCATTGAATATGGCGAGGAAACCATGTTCTGCGTCATCTCCCGTAGCCCGAGAACGCGCTTTAGTTCCGGCGGACAGTGGGATGCATCCGATGCGGACAAGGCTAAGGCTTACAACGAATACCTGACATATGCCGGCGGCTACGACTTTGACGGCGAGTTCGTTACTCATCAGATCGAGCTATGCATTTTCCCCAACTGGCAGGGAAGTTCGCAACGTCGAAAGGTTATCTGCGAGGGTGATGACGAGATCACGCTTGTTGCCCGGATTGAGGAAGGTACTAGCGAGGCACGGACGGCGATTCTGGCCTGGCGTCGAGATCACGCCGTTTAAACGATTGCCCAATTTTTATAAGAGAGACAGTAATGGCACAGGTAAAGCGTCTGGCATATGTGGAAATTGAGGTCAGTGATCTCAATGAGTGGCGTCGATTTGCGCGCGAGGTTTTGGCTTGCGAAGTTGTTGACGGTGCGGATCCAAAGAATGAATGGTTGAGGATCGATGATCGCCCTTGGCGAGTGCATTTGTCTCTCGGTCCGAAGAACGATCTAGCTGTTATTGGCCTTGAGGTCGATTGCTTGGAGGATCTGGAGACTATTCAGGCCAGACTGGTTTCGGCAGGGCATCAGGTTCGAGAAGGAAGCAAGGCTGAATGTAGTGTTCGAGGCGTTCAGTCTTTGTTGTTTTTTGTCGATCCTTCTGGGATGTCGGTCGAGTTGTCCTATGGCTCTTTGATGCGCCCGCAGTCGCCCTGTAATACGCCGATTGCCCACGGTGGGTTTGTGACGGCCAACCAAGGCTTGGGGCATCTCATGCTTTCGGTTGAAGACGTGCCGGCAGTGCACCGCTTTTACTGCGACATGCTTGGTTTCGTAACTAGCGACTTGGTGTCGACTCCTGATTACGGTGGTCTTAAGGGGGATTTTGTATTCATGCGCTGTAACGAGCGTCACCACAGCGTGGCGATCGGTTTCCTGCCGATTGGTCGGAGACTTGGCCATCTGATGCTGCAGGTGAAAGAGTTTGATGATGTCGGCCGTGGCCTGGATCGGGTACTTCGTAGCGGTTTTCGCCAGACCCGGGCCCTAGGTCGGCACATTAACGACAGGATGTTCTCTTTCTACGTCGAGAGTCCTTCCGGTATCCAGATTGAGTATGGCTGGGGAGGGGTTGAGGTCGAGGAAGGTAGTAACGATGTCAAAACCTACGACGTGACGAGCGTCTGGGGGCATCAGCATCTTCTCAAGAAATAGATGGATGAATGGCGGTCCTGACTTCTTCGTCCTCCTGCCAGAACTGGCAGTTATATTGACTGGAAAGCGCAAATGAGCAAAAAAGTTAAGATGATTTTCCCCGTGCCGCTAAACGACGCAACGCGTCCGCTGGTGGAGGCGCAACTCCCTCCGGCCTTTTGTCGGCCTGACATTGAAGTGGCTTTTGTTGGAGCTGGTCATGTCATGACATTGGCTGACAGCTACTACGATATGGCATTGATGGAAATGGCGGTCATCGAAGCCGGCATGCGTGCCGAAGAAGAGGGGTTTGATGCGGTATGCATCAATACCGTCAGTGATTCTGGCCTGAGCGCTCTGCGTTCTCGTTTGTCGATTCCTGTTCTTGCGCCGGGTCAGAGCGCCTTCCATCTGGCGTCAATGCTCGGGCATAAGTTCAGCATTTTGACGATGTGGCCGCGCTGGTACCCTTTGTATCGGAAAACGTTGAAAGAGTACGGTCTTGAGTCGCGGCTCGCATCAATTCGTTCAATCAATGTTCGTCCCGATGCGGAGGCCTTGCTGGCAGGCAAGGAAGAGGTTGTCTTTGCACGGCTTGAGGAGGCGGCGCGTCAAGCGATCGAGGAAGACGGCGCCGATGTGATCGTGCTTGGTTCTACCACCATGCATCAGTCCCACGCGTATCTGGCGTCACGTTTGCCGGTTCCGGTTCTGAATCCCGGTGTGGTCGCCTACAAAATCTGCGAACTTTTCCTCGACCTGGGATTGGCGCAGAGCAAGTTGGCATACCCATCGCCCGAGCTGAACAAGGACTCGGCATTCTCCCGAACGGTCCAGATTGCTTAGCAATTAATGTTGTCGGATGTCTGATATCCGGCTCTTCCAAGCAAATAAAGAGCTCCAGAGCCTTGGTCACACTTTCGATCTAACCGTGCAGGAGTTTGCAAAGGATTTGGGCTCGCACAGGATATAAAAAGATCGGAATGAGGCTCGATTTGATTGTTTCTTCCAGACAAAACGACGCTTGAGCTGAATGTGGAAAATATTTCGGAAACGATGTGGAAACTCTATGAACTTTCAAATTAACCCCACCCCAAAAGCTGGGTTTGCCGACCAGCACGAGATCGATTTCTCTACGCTGACCATCAGCGAAGCAATGAGGCATTTTGCCTCGGGTGCATTGAGTTGCGAGACCTTGGTGACTCATTTCATTGAGCGTGCGAAAACTAATGCCGATCTCAACGTGTTTATCACCCTTGATGTCGATGGTGCCTTGGCAGAAGCTCGGGCTGTCGACGCCAATCGTGCCAAGGGTGGTGCAACCAAACCATTAAGCGGTATTCCGATCGTCATAAAGGACAACATCCACGCAGCGGGCCTTCCTGCGACGGCTGGTACGCCGGCCTTGGCCAATTTTGTGCCGGATGCTGACGCACCTACTGTGCAACGTTTGCGCGATGCCGGTGCGATCATCTTGGGAAAAACCAATATGCACGAGTTGGCATTCGGGGCAACCGGATATAACTACGCGTTCCATCAGGAAGGCACGGTTGGCGTCCGCAACCCGTACGATGCCTCGCGAATTGCCGGTGGTTCATCATCGGGCAGTGCTGCAGCCTTGGGCGCAAGGATGGCGATATCGGCCTTAGGTACTGATACCGGGGGGTCGATGAGGATTCCTTGTGCGCTGAATGGTTGTGCGTCACTGCGACCATCCTGGGGGCGTTATTCGGGGGAGGGGGTGATTCCGATTTCCTGCAGCCGTGACACTGTCGGGCCGATGGGGTTGTGCATGGCAGACGTGGCTTTACTTGACGCCATCGTTACCGGTGACGATGCACTTCCTCCTGTGCAATTGGATAAGCTGCGATTGGGTGTTGTACCCGGATTCTGGGCCAATCTAGATGCAGATACTCAAGCGATTTCGGCGGCTGCCCTGAAGAAACTTGAGGATGCCGGGGTTTGCTTCATCGAGATTCCCGATGCTGGCCTGCAGGAGTTGAATCAGGCCATTGGGTTCCCGGTCGTTATCTACGAAGCTTACGATGACATGGTGGCTTATCTGCGTGAGCAAGGACCGGGAATATCGATCGAACAGCTTTTCGAGCAGATCGCAAGTCCTGATGTTAAGGGTATCTACAAAGACATGGTATTGCCCCGCCGAACGATAGGTGAGGGTGGAGCCTTGGTCGATGCTGTGCCGGTATACGCTGAAGCGGTGGAGCATGGGCGACCTGCGCTGAAAGCACGTTATCGCGAGCTGTTTGAGCGTTATGAACTGGATGCCTTTGTCTTTCCCACGACACCGATTGTGGCTCCGGTTGCTCGCCCGGAAGTGTGCTTACCGGAAAATTTTCACTGGCTGATTCAGAACACCGAGCCAGCTGCGAGCGCAAATTTGCCGTCCATCCAGCTGCCAATCGGCCTCGGGCCAAGCACCGGATTGCCTGTCGGCCTCGAACTCGATGGGCCGTTCGGGCAAGACCGCCAAATGCTTGCGATTGGCATTGAGCTTGAATCCTTGCTTGGCCGGATTCCGGCTGCACCGCTGCCCCAGAAAAGCTGATCTACGAGAAGTCTTGTGTGGCTCGACATTCGACAAAACTAATGCTGCTAGCAAAGCAGTTCCCCCCATCGAACAGATGATCCGAAAACTAGAATGGAAAGAAAACAATGACTAGTACAGCAACCCAACCCGGGTTCTCTGAAGAACAGCAAACATGGTACGAGTCAGCTTGCCAAAAGCTTGACCCAGAGCGATTGAAGGATTTGCTGGCTAAGTTAATTGATATCCATAGTCCAACTGGTGCAGCCCGAGATATTGCCGAATATATGGCGGGCTACCTTTCGAGCGTTGGCATGGCAGGTAGCTATCGGCCGATGAACGAACAGTCAGGAAATGTGCTTGGTGAAGTCAGAGGTTCGGGAGGCGGTGCATCAGTATTATTGTATTCGCCGTTAGACACCCATCTGGAAGGCAACAAGGCTGACTATCCTTGGGTTGGCCCGGAGGGGTTTGTCGATCTCGTTCCTGAAGCGAAGGTTCTTGGGGACTGGGTTTATGGTTTGGGGGCTTCCAACCCGAAAGCGATGCTCGCAACACTGACTGAGGTGGCGACTGCGCTGATTGAAGCAGGAGTGCCTTTGGTCGGCGACTTGATGTTTGCTGCTGCAGATGGCGGGATGCCAGTCAATGTGCCGCAGCGCGACAATGCGGGAATGTCCAATGGTGTGATTCACATGTTGAATCGTGGTGTTGCTCCGGATTTTGCGGTGATCATGAAGCCGTGGAATTTTGTCTATCACGAAGAGCCTGGCATGGGCTGGTTCAAACTTCGTATTCATGGAACCTTCGGTTATGCGGGGATTCCTCGAGGCGTTCCAGGATTCCGCAGTTCAATTACGCCCGCAGCAATCGTTATTCCTGAACTTGAACAATGGATCATCGAGTATGCGGAACGAAACACCTCGGGGGTGATCAAGCCTCACGGCTGGATTTCGGCAATCCGTTCAGGTGACCCCGAGCGTCCGGCGTTTCCACCAGCGGTCACGGAAATATGTTTTGATGTCCGGATCAATCCGAGGACGACACCTGGGGAGGTTAAGGCGCAATTCGCATTGTTCGTTTCCGAACTGCAGGCACGTCACCCGGATCTGGACCTTGACTGGGAAATGTACGGGTCCGTACCTGGTGGTACAACATCTGAAGAAAACTGGATTGTCCGGTCGGCTTTTCGGGCATGGGAGCACGTAGAGGGTAGAGAGCACCCGACACCTGACTATTTGGCAGGTCAAACAGATGGTGCCGCCTTGCGCCGCTTCGGTATCCCGACCATCCGTATCGGCTGGCCTTGGCCGGCAGACGGCTCTCCCCTACCGACTGCAGAGGGGCTGGGCGGAATGGGCGCGACTTATATTCCAGATCTGATGCCTTGTGCCCGAAAAATCATGTACATCCTGATCGATACGTTAACAAGAAAGCGGGAAGATCTCGCCTTGTGATTCGTAATAGGTCACCGACCACAAGTATTGTCGATGGATCTGTTTGAGTCGATGAATGGCTGGAGGCAGTTTGCCCCCAAATTTACTTGTAAAGATCGTATCTCGTAGCTGAATCACGCTCGCTGCTCTAATTAGGCAGCGAGCTTTACATCGTCGTTCATAATCGCCGAAGGGAAGTACTAAAATGGACCTGATTCAAGCACTCAAATGGCGTTACGCAACAAAAAGAATGAATCCGGCGAAGACCGTGCCGGAGGAAAAGGTTGCTCGTATCGTTGAGGCAGCGCGCCTTGCACCGACATCCAGTGGCCTACAGCCCTTCGAAATCATCGTCATCACGAATTCCGCGTTGCGCGAAAAAATCAAATCCGTTTCGATGGGGCAGCCCCAGGTTACTGAGTGTTCTCATTTGCTGGTCTTTGCCGCCTGGGATGATTACACCCCGGAGCGGATAAACAAAATGTACGACTATGCTAATCAAGAGCGTGGTGGTTCAAACGAAGGGCTGGAGAACTACCGGAATATGTTGTTGAGCACGTATCCGCAGCGCGGTGCCGAGGTTAATTTCCAGCATGCGGCCAGGCAAGCCTATATCGGGCTGGCTGCCGCATTGTTGGGTGCTGCCTTCGAAGAGGTTGATAGCACGCCGATGGAAGGTTTCGATCCCTCAGCGCTTGACGACATTTTGGGCCTGCGATCGAAGGGACTCCGTAGCGTCCTGATGATGCCTTTGGGATACAGGGATAACGATACCGATTGGTTGTCTCCCTTGAAAAAGATTCGCCGTTCTCGCGATGAGTTTGTTTCCGAAATTCGTTGAGTGTTGTCGGCGAATAGTTACGGAGGGCCTTTAGCCCTCCTGTTTTTATCCGTTTTTCGCCTCGCTTTTTTTCCGGCAGGCCCCGTCTCTGTTCGGCAGCTATTGGAGTGCAATTAGGTGAGTTCCAAGAAGGGAGGGCTTTGTGTCATGCAGGGCAATATTACGCAACGCGCGGCTCAGCTCATCGCAGTGGGGGCCATTGACGAGGCGGAGCGTATTGGTGTCAGTATCAATGTCGCTGTCGTTGATCGTGCTGGCACCCTGATGGCTTTTCTGAGAATGCCAGAAGCGTCTCTTCATTCGATGGATACGGCGATCGACAAAGCTTATACCGCCGCAAGTTTTCGATTTCCAACTGCCCAGTGGGACGAAGTGCTTGCAGGATTCTCGGAGAACGTTCAGCGAGGAATTTTGCAGCGCCCGCGCTTGGTTGCATTTGGCGGTGGCTTGCCGATCCAGGTCGATGGGCAGGTTATCGGTGCAATCGGTGTTTCCGGTGCGAATGTCGAACAGGATGAGCGCTGTGCCTTGGCCGGGTTGAGTGTGGTCGAGGTCTTTTGATTCGGGCGCTCGTCTGGTCGGGTCGCTCTTCAGCAAGTTGTATAAAGACGAACATCCGGTGGTGCACTGACCAAGGCAAGAATTTTCACAATATCAGCCTCCACCTCGGGTTCCGCCAAGTGTGAGTCGAGCGCCGCCCGGTCAATCCATTCTTCAATGAATGTGTACTCGTTTGGTGTTTCTAGGCTCGAGACCAGATTACACCGCAGGCAGCCTGGGTCACTGCGCACCGATTTGACGATTTCGACCAGTAGCTGGCGTAATGCATCAGTCGAGTCTGGCCTAGCCAAGAAACTAGCGACGACGTGGAGTCTCATGAACATATTTCCTTGGAAGCAGCTTGTTTAAGGTGGTGTGAAGTCAGTCGGAAAGCCTGTCGGCGATGAATACTTATGTATTGTTTGATCTGTTAAAATTAATCAATTATCAATCGATTGTAAATAGTTTAATAATTCGCGCGCCTTGGATGTCTAAGTGCTCAGGTGTTTGTGTTTTATGATTTTCTAGTCTTGGCTAGCGTCGCGATGCGTTTGGGTTGGTGCGCGGTGACCGATTTTCTGGTTTGAGGAAGGGGGGCCTTCCTGTCATAGGGGGAAATATCGTTGGATCCAACAGTGGGTGATTCAGACGGGGGGCACGTCAGGATTCTGAGTTCAACCGATATTGATGAGACACGACAACTGGTTGCGGATGTGTTCTGTGATCATGGACTCAAACAAATCGGGGCCGATGAGCGACTGAACTACCACCATGTCTTGATTGGTGGGGCGGCGGTCGAGTTCAGTATCATGAACTATGGAGCTCGGGTGTCGGTCGAGCCTGGACCCCTTGAGTCGTTTTACTTGGTTCAAATTCCCCTAGAAGGTGTAGATGTTGTCCTGGCGGACAATAGCGAGGCGATTTCGCATAAAGGCTGCGCCTCGGTTCACTCACCGCACCATCATCTTCGGATGTGCTGGAGTGCCGACTGCAAGAAACTGGTCGTTCGGGTCGATAAGGTGGCCCTTGAGCGGCAGGCTGTTAACCTGACTGGTGGAGCACTGCGCGGATCGCTTGAATTCGACTTGGCGATGGATGTCGAATCCGGTCCGGGCGCCAGTTGGGGGCGTTTGGCCGCAAGCTTTGTCGATGAAATCCGACGGACACCCTCGATTCTCAAATCGCCCATTGTTGCAGCACAGTTCGAGCAACTGCTTATGACCTCGTTGCTGGAATGGCAGCCGAACAACCATTTGACGGCGTTCAGGGAACAGCAGGTGGTGGGTTCGCCCCGTTATGTACGGCTGGTGGAGGAGTACATGGAAGCGAACTGTCACTTGCCTATCACCCTGGAGAATCTTGTCTCCATTTCCGGCGTTAGCGGGCGATCTTTGTTTGCCGGATTCCGAAAGTTCAGGGGTATTTCCCCGATGAATCATCTGCGAAATATCCGGATGTCCCGTGTGCGCAGCGAACTCGAAACCCCGTCAACAGAAAGCAGCGTGACCGAGGTAGCCACGCGCTGGGGATTCTATGAGTTGGGCAGGTTTGCCGCGGCTTACAAAAGCCGGTTTGGTGAATACCCCTCAGAAACACTCAAGCGTTATAGCGAGTAGTCGCGACAAGCGGGCCAATCTGTTCTTCGGTAGCCAACGGTAGCGGCTAGCTTACGGAAGCCCTGCGTTTCCGGCGATTTTCCATGCGGTAGAGCGCTTTTCTGGCTTTTTTCCATTCCTAAAGTCGATTCGATCCCGCGCTGCTTGTCTGCAATTGCAGCTTTTGCATAGTGCTTGCCACAGCTGCATAGCGATCCCCACTTCTTGTCCGTAACTTGCCTATTCGCCCACATCAAGGGCTGAGTACATAGACAAAAAGGAGACTTGAAATGAGAAAAATCACGATTGTAGGCGCCGGTCAGGGCGGTCTGCAGCTGGGCATGTTTCTACTAGGACGTGGCTATCAGGTAACGCTGGTGTCGAACCGCCTGCCGGAGGAAATCGCGGCAGGGCGCGTTATGTCGAGCCAGTCAATGTATGACATGGCAATTGGTTACGAACGTGAAATCGGAATCTCGTTCTGGGATGAGGATTGCCCGCCAATCCAGGGGGTTCACATGCGGGCAGGCGATGCCAGTGGTCAGCCGATGATCGATTGGAAATCCCTGATGTCCGCACCCGGCCAGTCTGTCGACCAGCGCATCAAAATGCCGTTCTGGATTGATGAGTTTCAGCGTCGTGGTGGCACGATGGAGTTCCTCGATGTCGGTATGTCCGATCTCGACCGTTACGGGGCGAGCAGCGATCTGGTAATTGTCGCCAGCGGCAAGGGGGCCATCGGCGCGATGTTCGAACGTGATTCGGTGCGCAGCGCCTTCGATCAGCCACTGCGGACTATTGCTTTGTTGTATGTGCATGGTATGGCGCCGAAATCCGGATTTTCCGCGCTCAATATCAACATCAACCCAGGGGTTGGCGAATTCATCAATTTCCCTGCGCTTACTCACTCGGGCGCCTGTGACATCATCAATCTGGAGTCAATAGCCGGCGGACCGATGGATCAGTGGAACAAGCCTATGAGCCCAGCTGAGTATTTGGAACTCGGGAAGGCGCAAATCAAGGAATTTTTCCCCTGGGAAGCTGACCGTTGTGAAAATATCCGCTTGACCGACAACAACGGTACGCTAGTCGGTCGGATTACTCCGATCGTCAGAAAGCCAGTGGCGAGGACGCCGGCTGGAACGACCGTTTTGGGCATGGCTGATGTTCTGGTCTTGAACGATCCGATTACCGGGCAGGGCTCCAATAACGCCAGCAAATGCGCAAAAATTTACGGTGATGCCATCATCGCCCACGGTGCCGCAAAATTCGACAATGACTGGATGGTCGATACCTTTGAGCATTATTGGGACTACGCGCAGTGGGTTGCCAAATTCACCAATACCCACTTGCTTCCTCCGCCGCAGCACCTCCTCAAAGTTTTTTCGGCTTGCGGAGCGAATGCCCGCATGGCCTCGGCCGTTGCCAATGCGTTTGATGATCCGAAGATCCTTAATCCCTGGTATTACGACGAGAAAGAGGCTGATCGCTTTATCGCATCGTTTGAAAAAACGGTTTGCGAGGTGTTATGAAGCACGGGCCTCATATTTGGAGTCACGGAGGCTGGGAAAATCCCCGCGAATTTCGTACGGCATTGGGATGCTACCCCACCGGCGTTGCCGTGGTGACTGCCTTGTCTCCTGAGGGCCGGGCAGTCGGGCTCACCATCAATTCGTTTGCTTCCGTTTCGATGGCTCCGCCGCTGGTGCTGTGGAGCCTTGCGCAAAAGTCGCCGAATCTAGCCACATTCGAGCACTGCTCTCACTTTGCGGTGAACGTATTGGCCGATGACCAAGAGGAAATTTGTCGTCAGTTCGCGAATCCAGCTGTGATCGACAAATTTTCCGGCGTGGCGTGCTCGGAAGGTGCTTTGGGAATCCCGCTGATTTCCGGTGCTTTGGCGCAGTTCGAATGCCGAAAGGAGAGTCGTTTCCTTGGCGGTGATCACGTGGTCTTTTTCGGGCTGGTTGAAAAGTATCGCTGGAGAAAAGCTCAGCCGCTGCTGTTTCACGCCGGGACATTGATTCAACTGCCTCAACTCGAAGCGGCCTGATTCATCGCTCGTGTATCCAATTATTTCGGAGACTTTATGAAAAATTCAATGCGTGGTTTTCTCGCTGTGACTGCATCCTTGAGCGCCTCCCTGGCTTTTGCGACCAATGGAACAATGCCCCATGGATATGGGATTCAGGCGCAAGGTATGGGGGGCGTTTCTGTGGCCTTGCCAACCGATTCTCTGGCAGCAGCCAATAACCCGGCTGGGATGGCGTTTATCGGCAATCGTGCCGATCTCGGCATGGTTTGGCTGAAGGCTGATCGCGGTGCGGATGTTCCTGGGCTTGGCTATGTTTCTGCTAATGAAAAAACCAATTATTTTCTTCCCGAATTCGGCTACAACCGGGATATCGGAAATGGTTTGAGTATCGGTTTCTCGCTGGTTGGGAATGGCGTCGGAACCAAATATGGTCGTCCGATTGGCCCGCCCACAAATAGCAATGCAGGGTCCGAGTTGATGCAGCTGATGGCGCTGCCGACTCTTTCGTATCGGGTCAATGAAACTAACGCTTTTGGCGTATCCCTTGTTGGTGCCTATCAGCGTTTGAAAGTAAACGGTGTCCAGCACATCGGGCTTGATGATCAAGGATTCGACAGCTCGTTTGGCTATGGTATTGGAGTGGGTTGGACGGGAAAAGTGGCGAATATTGTTACTTTGGGAGCTTCTTATTTTTCTAAAACCAAAATGGGGAAGCTAGATAAATATAAAACATTGCTTGCCGGTGAAGGCGAATTCGATATTCCGGAGCGCATCAGCGTAGGTGTCGCCGTTGAGGCGACAAAAAACATTACCATTGGTACAGATTTTGTTCGCGTGAATTGGCATGACGTCCGATCACTCGGCAATAGCGTCACTTCTCCAGGCGCCTTGGGTGCATCGAATGGCCCCGGTTTTGGTTGGCGCGACCAGAATATATACCGGATCGGTGTCGACTATCGCTACTCCGATGCGCTGAGCTTGCGCGCAGGTTACTCTGCTGGTGACCAGATTATTCCGAGTGATGAAACTACCCTGAATTATCTGGCTCCCGTAACGCCGAGGCGTCACGTGTCGCTCGGTAGTAAATGGGGTGTGTCCAAAGAGACAGAGTTGAGTCTTGTATATACACGCGCACTGGATGAAAAAGTCGATGGTACGGGCGCTAGCGCCGGGTTTAACCCGCGGCATAGCCAGCATTGGCTTGGCATCGCCTACGGTTGGAAATATTAATCGAGAGGGCTGCAGTGGGGGGAGGCGCCAGGAATGGGGGGCGCGAATTTCCTTGTCTCAATCCTGAGTTTTTCCGTGCAGTAATGTCGTCAAGGAAGAATCTTTCTCGGCTGCCTTTTCTCGATTCAAGTGTGAAAATGGCCGTCTACGCAACGTAGTACGGCCATTTTTTCACAGGTGCGGAGTGATCAGCGTTTGGCGCCGATCAGAACAGCAATCATGTTTGCTGGTTTATCGCTTTTGTTGCGCCAAGCGTGTCGTGTGCCGTTTTGTATAACAATATCCCCGGCCTTAAGGTGCCGAACCTCGCCGTCATCGAGTTCTAGCCAAAGCTCACCGCTAACGATAATGTCGTAATCGACGGACTTGGTCTGGTGCATGCCAGAACCGTCGCTGTCGAAGCTTTCAGCCAGGCCCGGCAGGTACGTCGCATATTCCTGACCAGCGCCTTCCGGGTTAAATGCTTCCGATTCGAATACGCTGTCCGGTGGAAACTGGACGATGATCATGCGTGTTCCATCTGGCGCGGGGACAACCGACTTGATTGCGATGGTCGGATCATTCCCATCGTAGGGAAGCCTAGGTTCTGCCGGCGTAGCCCAAGCCAAGGCGGTGTGGAAGCCCGGGACTGATTGATAGTCATGGGAATTGGGAATAGGTCCATCGGACAGAAAAACGGAACGGCCATTCTTCTCTCCGGTAACGATACGTCGTGTCATAGTTTTCTCATTGGATTATCGATAAATTGCAATGTGGTGCTGTGTGCTCAGGAGCAAGGCTGCGATTGATGAAGGCAGGGGCCTTATTCTTGGGTGATCACGACATTCATGAAACCGCCGATCCTCTTTTCGGCAAGTTCCAAGGCTTGGTTCACTCGTTCGAGCGGGAAGCGGTGATGCTCGAAAATGGACAGGTCTAGGGTTCCTGCATCGGCCATCGCAGCGAGTTCCTGTCCTTCGGCGACCGAGAACCAGAGTGAGCCGATTAGGCTGACCTGTGCGCACATCATCTGGTGCAGATTAACCGGCATTGGGTCGGACATGGCGCCAACCTCCACCAGTTTTCCACCCCGTCTCAAGGCAGCAATGCAGTCGAGCGTCACTTGATGTGAGGCACCCGGACCGATGGCATCGAGTACAGCGTCCACCCCGATTCCATCTGTTTCATCACGAGCCCAGGTAGCAAGATCTCCTGTGCCGTAAGAGAAGGTGCGGATACGCTGGGGGTCCAAGAGGCGGACACGTTCAAGCAAGTCGGCGTTGCGTGCGACGCATAGAATCCTGGTGGCACCCATCGCACGTGCAATTTGTACTGCGCCCAATCCCAGCGTTCCACTGGCGCCGCTGATCAGGACCGTTCGGCCGGCACGAACATCGGCTTTGCGCAAGCCGGAGTAGGCAGTACCTAGATAGCCAAAGCGTGCTGCTTGTTCAAAACTGATCGTGTCGGGGAGTTTGATGAGCCCATTAGCTGGGCCTGTGGCGAATTCACAGAACCCGCCATAGGGATATTCTCGATAAATCTGGCGCGACGCAGGACCAAAACCAAAGTAACCCTGAAATGTGTAAGCGCTGCAGTTGATTGGCTCGCCGCAACGGCAGGCATGACAAGTGCCGCAACTGCGGCCGGGATTCAGATAAACCCGATCACCGACCGTGAGGCCCGTGACGCCACTGCCAATTTCGGCAATGACGCCTGCAGTATCTAGACCATAGATCGCCGGTAATTCAGGGACGGTCAGATAAGCGCGTTCGCCATAGTTGCTCATGACGTTGCGTAAATTTGGTACGACACCGCTAGCTTTGACATTGATTATTACGTCGGTGGGACGTTTGATCCGGGGGCGTTCGATGCTGTCCATCTCAAACTGCCCGCCAGCGCCATGCACGCGAGCTGCTTGCATGGTGCCATTCTCGGAAGGGCCCATATTTGCCTCCTTTGGCTTGATTGATTTATCTATTGGGTGTGGTGTTCTCTCCGATGCGGCATGCTTTTGTCGCAACGTTGCACTCATTCAAATCGAACATCAATCAATTGTCAATTGATAACGTGTTTTAGATTTGACTGCAATCTTGTTGGTGAGTGGGTCTGCTTGAAAACAAAATTGTTGCGGTTTGAGGTGCAGTGACGTCTCTTTGTTCGTCATCAGAAGCGGAAATTAACGGACGCGCCGGTGAGCAAATTAACGATCCAAGCTACTGTTTCTTGTTGGTTTATTTTCGCCATCGCTTTTCATCAATGCTGAAGCCCGATCGGTGCCAGGCAACCTAAATTAGGTGCGGTCAGGGTGCGTGATTCTGGGTCACGCTTAGCACGTTGCTGTTTGTCGCATATTGATCAATGTCAAACGAATTCACTCTTTTTAAATTATTTGATTGACAACCTCTTTTCGTTTAACTAAATTCGCATTGAACATCAATTGATCGTCGACTGTTGATTGGTCGTGTGTTGTTTGGTCGTGTGTTGTTTGGTCGGGCTTGCTTGGGGCTAGAAATCCGCTTGCGACGACTGCGCATGAAAAAACGCTGAACGGATGGGGGTTAGGGAATGAACGGAGTGATTGGGCGCGAGGAGTTGTTGGTCTCGACTAAGGCCGAAAAGAAGAGACGTGGCCGGGTTTCCAGCCTGATGGTGTCAGGACTTCCCTGGGTGATTATCGGTGGGTTGCTCTGGGCTGGCCTGTTTATAAAGCCACAGCCGGTTGGGGCAACAGTAAAGCCGCCAATCATGGAGCGCAGGGATCATTACTACGGCCTTGCCATTGTTCCTGGGCAAGGTCGCTGGCTGGCCGGTTCAAGCGGAAAAATCGTCAGAATCGATGCTGATGGCCATATTGAGAGACTGGCTTCGGTGACGGAGCAGACTCTTCAAGATATTGCAGTTTGGGATGGTGAACATGGCCTGGCGGTTGGCAACGAGGGAGTTGTTCTTCGTACCGCCGATGGTGGCAAAACCTGGCAAGAGGTTCGTGATGTGCCGAAATCTCAGGTTGCTAACAAGCTGAGCCGCGTCCGAGTTGCACCCGGTGGGGTCGCCGTGGTGAGTGGAGAGATGGGGGCGTTGCTTGGCACTCAGGATTTTGGTGAGCACTGGAAGCGTTTGCGCCCAGAAGAGGATCAAGCCTGGAATGACGTGGCTTTGCTGCCTGATGGGCGCCGTGTCGCTGTTGGTGAGTTTGGCAGAATCACTTTGAGTGACGATTTCGGCGCGACGTGGGTCGATATCAAGACACCCGTTGAGGTGTCGCTGATGTCGGTTTCCTTCGGCGATGCCCTGAATGGCCTAGCAGTCGGTCTTGAGGGAACTGTTCTGATAACGCGGGATGGCGGCAAGAATTGGAAGTCACTCGATGTCGATCTGCACGATCACCTCTATGACATCGCCTGGGATGCGGCTGGCAAGCGCTGGATTGGCGCAGGTAATTTGGGGCGCTGGCTCGTGGTGGCGGTTGATGGCAAAGCAGAGACCGGTCGGCTCGACGAGCGGGATCTTTCGTGGCACGTCCGGGCGGTTCCCGAGGGCGATGCAGTCTGGTTCGCTGGTGCGAATGTTGGGCAATGGAATGGCAAATCATGGAAGCCCTTGGGTGAGTCCTGGCTGCCCAAAACATTGATCGGACTTCCTGTCACTTCGGAGAAAAGCAAATGATTGAACGTATTGCCGAATATTGCATTCGACAGCGCCGGATTGTGGTCGCCGCATTGGCGCTGCTGACCGTGGTTTTGGGGTGGTTCGCGCTGCATATCGAAGTCCGTACGGTGTTCGAGGACATGCTTCCGTCGCAACACGAGTACGTGAAGACTCACCAGAAGTTCAAGGACACCTTTGGTGGCTCGAACATGGTGACAATCATGGTTGAGGTCAAAGAGGGGGATATCTTTCAGTTGCCTGTCCTGGACAAGGTGCGGACGCTGACCCTCGGGTTACGCGAAGTCTCCGCCGTTAATCCGTACCAAATCACCTCTCTCGCATCAAAGAAGTTGAAGGAGGTCCGAGCGTCGACCGAGGGTATCGAAACCAAGCCCCTAATGTGGCCGAATTTGCCGCAGGGACCGGATGACTTGGCTGAGTTGAAAGAGAAAGTGCTGCGGAATCCGCTGGTGTACGGGCAGTACGTATCCAAAGATCTGCAGGCAACGCTGATTACGGTTGACTTCATCGACCGTGAGGTCGACTACGGCAAGGTGTTTGGTGAAATTCGGGCCCTGGTCGGTAAGGTCGATGATGGCTCCGTTCGTATTCGCGTCGTTGGCGACCCTATCCTCTATGGCTGGGTCAACCACTACGTGCCGGAAACTGTTGATCTGGTGGCGGCTGCGTTGGCTGTCACAATGATCATGCTATTTGTCCTTCTTCGCACTTGGCGTGGCGTACTTTTGCCTCTCTTGGCTGGTATGGTCAGCGCAGTCTGGGCATTGGGCATCTGCCGTCTGCTCGACATCCATTTCGAGCCGCTGGTCATCGTTGTCGCCATGCTTATTACGTCGCGGGCGGTGTCTCACTCGGTGCAGATCGTCAATCGTTTTGACGATGAGCTCGAAGTCATCGAACCCAGTGCTGACTGCGCCCGTGTGGCAGCCAAGATCGCATTGGCTGACCTTTTCCGTCCCGGCATGTTGGGCATCATTGCCGATGCCGCGTGCATGGCAGTGGTGGCTTTGAGCCCGATTCCGATGTTGCAGAAGCTGACGGTCCTTTCGGTGGTTTGGGTCTCTACCCTGACGGTAAGCGCCGTGATTTTGACCCCCGTACTTCTCTCCTATATTCGGAAGCCGCATGGCATGGTCCATGGGATCAATTTTATGCCACCGGCCCGAAAGGTACTTGATTTCGGCGTCTGGTTGGCAACCTCCAGATTTCGTTACGTCAACATCGCCTGTAGCGTTGTAGTGATGGTTATTTCAGGGA
Organism: Dechloromonas aromatica RCB; assembly: GCF_000012425.1. NCBI lineage: Bacteria > Pseudomonadati > Pseudomonadota > Betaproteobacteria > Rhodocyclales > Azonexaceae > Dechloromonas > Dechloromonas aromatica (nom. nud.). The sequence continues at coordinate 1,468,193 of NC_007298.1, forward strand.
TCTATGCTTTCAACCTGAAGATCGGCGATGCCAATCCGGGCTCGCCCATCCTCTGGCCGGAATCGACCTACAACGTAGATTCGGCGGCAATCAACACGCATTTCCAAGGCGTTGATCGGATGTTTTTGGTCGTCGGGCAGGATGGCAAGGACGGCTTGCTCAAGACCAATGAGGTGTTGCAGTCGATGAACCGCTTCCAGCGTTTTATCGAAGCTCAACCGGAGGTCGGTGGATCAGTCTCGATTGCCGACGTTCTGCCAGTGGTCAATGCGACCCTGCGCGAGGGAAATCCGCGCTACCTCGAGCTAGGGGCGACGCAGGCAGTCAATGGCAGCTTGGTGGCAATTCTCGACTCCGTTTCTGAACCCGGCGATATCGATCGCTTTGCCGACACTAAGTGGGCCAACGGTGCCATCACCATGATGTTCCGCGATCGTCAGGGGGACACCATCCAGACTGCGGTGGCGAGAATCAAGGAATTTATCGCAGCAAATCCCCTACAGGAAGGCGAGTGGCAATTGGCTGGCGGTTTGATTGGTGTCATGGCAGCAGTCAATGAGGTCATCCTTTCCAGCCAGATTGAAGCAATTGCCCTTGCGTTGTTTGTATTAGTCGTGATTTGCACCATTGTGTATCGCTCGACCGTCGCCGGCATGCTGTTTATGGTCCCGGTAATTATTTCGAACACGCTTACCTTCAGCTTCATGGCGTGGAAGGGTATCGGTATGAATATCAATACCGTACCGGTCGCAGCTCTCGGCATCGGCCTCGGTGTCGACTACGCATTTTATATAGCGGATCGCATCAAGGAAGAAATAGCTGCCGGCAGTACGCCTGAACACGCGATTCATGAAGCGCTGCATTCAGCAGGCATGGGCGTCATCGTCACGGCCAGCGTGCTGATCTGTTCGACGCTGCTGTGGTGGGTCTCATCGTTGAGATTCCAGGCCGAAATGGGCTTGTTGATGGCGATCTGGCTCGGCATTTCGGCAGCTAGCGCGCTTTTCGTTATGCCTGCGCTGATTTACGTCTTCCGTCCGGCCTTCATTTTCGAACCCAAGGGCGAGGCAGTGCTTGAGCATCTGCGTCCGATTTCAGCCAAAACCTGAAAGCAATAGCCGTCTTGTCGGGGGATGGACATTGGCGGCGTTTAACCACAAAAGAGGAGATATCAATGAATCAACAGAGGTCAGTGCGCGCTACATCGCCTGGGCGTCTCACATATCTGGCGCTTGCCGTTACTCTCGTATCGCCGGTTCTTTGTGCAGCAGAGGAAGGGGGGGCTTTCGACAGTTTCAAGGTTGATGGTTACCTGCGCGAAGAAGTGTCGGTCAATACAAAGAACTGGGCGGATACGCCGAACTACAACGACCGAGGCAAGGTGTCGATGGCGCGCACAACGTTGCGCCTGAACGCTGACTGGAAAGCGACGGACACCCTGTCCATCGTGGCCAAATGGCGCGGCTCGCAGGAACTAAAGACACCGTTCCTGAAGCATCTTGAACAAATGGGGGCCAGCAACTACACCTCTGGTGGGGCTGGAACCCAAGCTGACATCATGGATCTCTACAACAAGTCCGATTTCCGCGAGCTTTATGTCGACTGGCAGGCCACCGATCGCGTGAAATTCCGCTTCGGCCGGCAACAGATCGTCTGGGGCGAGACCGATTTCTTCAACGCCAACGACATGGTGCATGGCTTCAACTTGACCTGGCGTTCTTTTCTTGAGCCGGCCAATGAAGAACTGCGCAAGCCGTTGATCATCTTGAAGACCAACATCGATTTACCGGAAGCCAATGGAGCTATCGAAGCTTTCGTTCGTCCGGGTTGGGATCGCAAAAAGGATATCGGGACCGAACTGGACATCTACGGCGGTCGCTGGTCCAGCCAGCCGTACGCCGGCGTCGACTTCCGCAACATCGACCCCTATAACCTGGACAACAAGGAAGGCGATTACAAGAAGGTTACCGGTGGTATTCGCTGGAACGGAACGACTGATCATTTCAATTATTCGCTGTCGTACCTGAAGACCTTCTGGCAAAACCCCATTTTGAATCCCAGTTCGACTGACTTTGCTGGGGGGGCTTTCTATGTTCCGACCACGCAGGGCGCCTCGAATATCAAGCCTCAACAAGGCGCCATCTTTGGCGAAATCATCTATCCGCTCGTCGATGTCTTCGGCGCCACCGCTTCCGGCTATGCCGATTGGGCTGATGCCGTGTTCAGCACCGAAGTCGCCTACATCAAGGATGCGCCTTATCAGTTCAACAATTTTCCGAACAATTCACTGGCATCGACGGTTGTGGCGCCTGGCTTCGACGGGTTCAAAAAGAAAAACGTGATCGCCTGGATGTTGCGCATGGATAAAAACATCGCAGCCACCCAGAGCCTGCTCGGCTCAGAGAAGCCGATGTTCTTCTCGGTTCAGCTCTTCGATAAGTGGATTCAGGACTTCAACGAGAACGAAGGCCTGCTGAATAGTGTTGGTTGGGGCGCACGCACCAAGGAACACTCGTTTTTGCTGACCGGTATTTTTAGCCTGAGCTACAACAATGGCCGCATCAAACCTGAACTGGTCGTTGGTACAGATCTGACCTACAAAGGTGGATTCTTCGCACCGTCGGTCACCATGGAGCTATCCAAGAGTCTGAAGTGGAAAATCGAATACGACGGCTTTTGGGATGGTGGTCGTTGGCGTGATACCGGACCGGGCAGCCGGTGCGCCAGCCCCGGCGCCAATCAGTCCAACTGCGATAGCGCCGGTTTGTTTGGCTATTTCCACAACCGCGACCAGCTGTACACCAGCCTGACTTATCAGTTCTGATTTTCTCCAGGAGACATCATGTCAATGAAAAAAGCAATTTTTGCCACGCTCACAGTATTTGGCGCTGCAGCTGCACTAGCCGCCGAGTTACCAGAAGGGACGGTCATTTCTGCCGAGAATCTCGACAAGGTAAAGAATGACACTTTCGAAGGTCACAGCATTGCCAGCATGCTCACTGAGCGTATGGAGTGGCGTATTCGTAACAACGGCTGGAAATTACCGTTGGCAAAGTCGAAGGAAATACCACTGGATCCTAAATGGGTAAAAGCATCACAGGCAAATGCCGGCAAGACAAAAATTAACAAAGAGAGCTGTCAGATTGATGGATGGGGAGGTGGCCAGCCCTTCCCGGATGTTGACGTCAAGGATCCGCAGGCGGCCGAGAAGGTTATGTGGAACTGGCATTTGGGGCAATTGACCGCCGATCTTTCTCACGTGCCATTCTGGACTCAGGTTTTGATTGATGGGGCAAAGGGTGTGCATGCGGAGCCAACGGCAGAATTTACCCGCTATGCAATGAAGGGCCGCTTGACGGGTGCTTCAGTGGAGGGTGATGGCACCGAGCGTGGGCGTCAATTGCTTTACTTTAAATCACCATCAGACATGAAAGGCTTGGGCACATTTACCGTGTTCTATGACTCCGCCAAGGTCAATGATGTCTGGGCCTACATCCCCGCTGTGCGTAGGGTTCGCCGCTTGTCCGGCGGCGCCTGGATGGATCCAGTTGGCTCTTCTGATCAACTTCAGGATGACTTGGAGATTTTCAATGCTCGCCCATGTTGGTATCCGGGCTATAAGTTGCTAGGCAAGCGTTGGGTGCTGGCAGTTGCCAACAGTAAGCACCCATTGTGGAATAAAAATGGCAAGGATTTTGCCGAAAAATACCCTGCGCTTGAGAACAAGGCGCCGTTCTGGAACATGAACAATGACCGGTTCGAGCCACGCGAAGTCTATGTTATCGAAGCAACTACACCTTCGGAACATCCATACAGCAAGAAGGTGGTGTACGTCGATAGCAAGTACCCGCGTGTTTATTACGGCGAGGCCTATAACCGGAAAGGCGAATTTTGGAAGTTTATGGAGTGGCACTCCTATCCTGCCAAGGCCGATGATGGCTTTGCCGATGTACGTACCGCGGGTGGGGCAGTTATTGACTTCCAGCGCAATCACGGAACGGTCTTCCTTGTAGATACACCAACTTGGAAGAGTAATACGCCAGGGCGGACGGCTAACGATTTCTCGCTCCAGACCCTCCAGTCTGCTGGTAAATAAAGCAATAGAAAGTTGCGACAAGGTCGAGAGTTTTCTCGACCTTGTCGTCGAGTAATTGCTCCGAATTTTTACTACCCAAAATAATTTTTATGGTTGGAAATTCTGCAATTCCCATGGCTAAGGCGAAGTGGAGAGCTTAATGGCAGCATTGCTTCAATGTATTTCGCATAGCCCGATGAAAGGTTATGTGGATCCTTCACCGGCTATTGTCTCCGATGTGGAAGTGGCAATCGCTCGTATGCGAAAGGAACTCGTGGATTTCGATCCGGAAGTTATCTTTCTTTTTGCTCCTGATCACTACAACGGTTTTTTTCTTGATGTCATGCCCCAGTTTTGCGTTGGGATCGCTGCGACATCAGTTGGAGACTATCGGACTACGCCAGGGCCGATCAATGTTCCACGTGAGATTGCAAGGTCCTGTGCCGAGCATTTGATCAGTAACGACATTGATGTTGCGATCTCTTACCGAATGCAGGTGGACCATGGAATGGTTCAGCCGTTGGAGGAATTGATGGGAGGCCTAAATGCCTATCCCGTAGTCCCTTTATTCGTTAACGGTGTTGCTCCGCCGCTTATCAGTATTCGTAGAGCTAGGCTGTTTGGGGCAGCGGTTGGAGAGTATGCAAAAAAACTCAATAAACGCTGTTTGTTTATCGGGTCTGGTGGACTTTCCCATAACCCCCCTGTGCCCCAGATTGATACAGCTACAGAGGAGTTTGCTGAATTCCTTATAGCTGGGCGCAATCCATCACCAGAAAGACGAGCTGCTCGTCAGCAGCGAACCAAGGACGCTGCGATTCGTTTTGCTGCAGGAGACAGTCAGCTGCATCCGATCAATTCGGTATGGGACGAGGCTTTTATGGCCGATCTTGTGAATCAGGATTGGGGTGCCCTAGATGCTTACCGTAACAGTGAAATTACAGAACAGGCTGGTATTTCAACTCACGAGGCGAAATCCTGGGTCGCGGCGCATGCAGCCATGAACGCAGCAACTTCCGGCGGCTACATGGCAGAGGTCCGTTACTACAAGGCTATTCCTGAGTGGATTGTTGGGTATGGGGCTATGGCAGGAAGTGCTGAGCAAGCAACATAAGTGTCGAGATCCGAGCGGAATATCAAAGATCTTGAAAACTCATCCAATGCAATAACAGGAAACAGTCCTTTGACGGGGTTTTATGAATGACAAATAATTTTATGGCACCGGAAGCCGCGGCGGCGCTGCTCAAGGCAGCGACCGCCGATGGTCGTCCCATTGCTCCCCTGCGCGATCGCCTGGCTATTGCCGATCAGGATTCGGCCTACGCCGTCCAGGAAATCAACACGCGAGCCTGGTTGGCCGAAGGGCGTCGACTGGTTGGTCGCAAGATCGGCCTGACCTCGCTGGCTGTCCAGGCCCAGCTCGGCGTCGATCAGCCCGACTTCGGCATGCTATTCGCCGACATGGCGGTGGGCGATGGCGAGATCGTGGCTGCCGGCCGTCTGATCCAGCCCAAGGTCGAAGCCGAAGTCGCCCTGATCCTCGGTCGCGACCTGACGCAGGAGCGCCACACCTACGCCGACCTGATCCGCGCCACCGAATACGCTCTTCCATCGATCGAAATCGTCGACAGTCGCATCGAGAACTGGAACATCAAGTTCGTCGATACCGTTGCCGACAACGCTTCCAGCGGCCTGTTCGTGCTCGGTGGCCGTTCGGTCAGGCTCTGCGACATCGACCTGACGGCCTGTGCCATGGAAATGAAACGTGGCGATGAAGTCGTCTCCCGCGGCAATGGTCGCGCCTGTCTGGGCAGCCCCTTGAATGCGGCCATCTGGCTGGCCGACGTGATGGTTCGCTGCGGTCGTCCGCTGCAGGCCGGCGACATCGTACTGACCGGCGCGCTTGGCCCGATGGTCGCGGTCAAGTCCGGTGAGCGTTTCGACGTGAGCATCGAAGGTCTCGGCAACGTCAGCGCCTTGTTTGCTTGATATCCCCCAACCCCAATAGAGAATCGACATGACCCAAAAAATCAAATGCGCCCTGATTGGCCCGGGCAATATCGGCACCGACCTGCTCTACAAGCTGAAGCGCAGCCCCTTCCTTGAACCGGTCTGGATGATCGGTATCGACCCCGAATCCGAAGGCCTCAAGCGGGCCACCGACATGGGCCTGAAGACCTGCGCCACTGGGGTCGATGGTTTCCTGCCCCACGTCCTTGAAGACAACGTGCAGATCGCCTTCGACGCCACCTCGGCCTACGTCCATGCCGAGAACTCCCGCAAGCTGAATGCCCTCGGCGTCCTGATGATCGACCTGACCCCCGCCGCCATCGGCCCGTTCTGCGTGCCGCCGGTCAATCTGAAGGAACACGTCGGGCGTCGTGAAATGAACGTCAACATGGTCACCTGCGGTGGCCAGGCCACCATCCCGATGGTCGCTGCCGTTTCCCGCGTCCAGCCGGTCGCCTACGGCGAAATCGTCGCCACGGTGTCTTCGAAGAGCGCCGGCCCCGGCACCCGCAAGAACATCGACGAATTCACCCGCACCACCGCTGGTGCTGTCGAAAAAGTCGGCGGCGCCAAGAAGGGCAAGGCCATCATCATCATCAACCCGGCCGAACCGCCGCTCGTCATGCGCGACACCGTGCACTGCCTGACCGAAACCGCCCCGGACCAGGCCGCGATCACCGAATCGATCCACGCCATGATCAAGGAAGTCCAGAAGTACGTGCCGGGCTACCGCCTGGTCAATGGTCCGGTCTTCGATGGCAACCGCGTCTCCGTCTACATGGAAGTCACCGGTCTCGGCGACTTCCTGCCGACCTACGCCGGCAACCTCGACATCATGACCGCCGCCGGTGCGCGCACCGCCGAAATGTTCGCCGAAGAAATGATCAAGGGCACGCTCAAGCTTGAGCCGGTGCACGCCTAAGGAATAAGGAGAAAAGACAAATGACCCTCAAAGGCAAAAAAGTCACCGTCCATGACATGACCCTGCGCGATGGCATGCATCCCAAGCGTCACCTGATGACTCTCGACCAGATGACCGCCATCGCCACCGGCCTCGACGCCGCCGGCGTGCCGCTGATCGAAGTCACCCACGGCGATGGCCTGGGTGGTTCCTCGGTCAACTACGGCTTCCCGGCCCATACCGATGAAGAGTATCTCGGCGCCGTCATCCCGAAGATGAAGAACGCCAAGGTCTCCGCCCTGCTGCTGCCCGGTATCGGCACTGTCGATCACCTGAAGATGGCACGTGACCTCGGCGTGCACACTATTCGTGTCGCCACCCACTGTACGGAAGCGGATGTCTCCGAACAGCACATCACCATGGCCCGCAAGCTGGAGATGGACACCGTCGGTTTCCTGATGATGGCCCATATGAACAGTGCCGAAGGCCTGGTCAAGCAAGCCAAACTGATGGAGTCCTACGGTGCCAACTGCATCTATGTGACCGACTCGGCCGGCCACCTGCTGCCGGAAGGCGTCAAGGAAAGACTCAGTGCAGTGCGCGCCGCGCTGAAGCCGGAAACCGAACTTGGCTTCCACGGCCACCACAACCTGGCCATGGGCGTCGCCAACTCGATCGCCGCCATCGAAGTCGGGGCCAACCGGATCGACGCCGCTGCGGCTGGCCTCGGTGCCGGGGCCGGCAACACGCCGATGGAAGTGCTGATTGCCGTGTGCAGCCTGATGGGCATCGAGACCGGCGTCGATGTCGCCAAGATCACCGACGTCGCCGAAGACCTGGTCGTGCCGATGATGGACTTCCCGATCCGCATTGACCGCGATGCGCTGACGCTCGGTTATGCCGGCGTCTATGGCTCCTTCCTGTTGTTTGCCAAGCGCGCCTCCGCCAAGTACGGCGTACCAGCGCGCGACATTCTGGTCGAGCTGGGCCGGCGCGGCATGGTCGGCGGGCAGGAAGACATGATTGAAGATACCGCCATCACGATGGCACGCGAACGGGGTGTGTGAACAATTGAAATACGATTTCTTAGATCAGGTATTTGTCGTATCAGGCGGTGGTAGCGGTATCGGACACGCCGTTTGCCTTGCCTTGGGCGCTGCTGGTGCGCGAGTGGTGATTGGAAACCGCAACATTGCACAGGGTGAGGATGTTGCTCATCAGATAGCACTGAATGGTGGACACGCGCTTTTCCGCCAGACCAATGTTGCCAATGCCGAGGATTGCAAGGCGCTGGTTGATCTTGCGGTCAGGGAGTTCGGCGAACTTCACGGGGCTTTCAACAATGCCGGAACGCAGCGTGATTTCACGGAGGTTCATGAAACTCCCGATGAGGACTTTTCGGAAGTTATCGATATCAACCTCAAGGGTACGTGCTATCTGATGAAGTACGAAATCGCCTCGTTTTTAAGGAATGGTCGAGGTTCAATCGTAAATACCAGTTCGATATTCGGCCTCAAGGCCATGCCAAAACTAGCTTATTACGTCGCCAGCAAACATGGAATCGTTGGTCTCACAAGAGCCGCTGCTTTGGACTATGCGGATCGCCGAATCAGGGTCAACGCCCTGTGTCCGGGGCCAATAAAGACACCCAGTCTGGACCGGGTGACCGGCGGGGATGATCACATGTACGAGGGGGGGGTTCCTATGCGGCGAATTGGTACCACAGAGGAAGTCGCTGCAGCGGCTCTGTGGCTTTTGTCGGATGAGTCGCGCTATGTCACAGGAACCTGCCTGTCAGTCGATGGTGGCATGGTTGCAGCCTGATTGTCCTGTAGTTGGTAAAAAAATTTTGTTTAATAAATTGAAAATCAATTGATAATCAATTGAACTATGTTAAATTTAACTGCGGGCGTTTAGTCGCCAAATCCCTGCAATCTCGTACAACATCAAATGAATTTAGGAGACAAAAATGAGTGACGATTCCATTGTTCGCCGTCGTACTTCCGCTTCCGGCCAGAAGGGTCCGAATCGGGTCAATGACGCAAAACTACAAAGCCAATACCAGCCTTACAAAGACGCAGCCTGGGGCTTTATCAACCATTGGTATCCCGCGCTTTTTAGTAAAGAGTTGCCGGAGGACACTGTTGAAGGCATCCAGATTTGCGGGATTCCAATTGTTCTGCGCCGCTCAGGCGGCAAGGTCTATGCGCTGAAGGATCAATGTCTGCATCGTGGTGTTCGCCTGTCGGCCAAGCCGATGTGCCTGACCGAGGACACCATCACCTGCTGGTACCATGGTTTTACCTTCAATCTTGATGATGGCAAGTTGTCGACCATCGTTGCCAATCCGGATGATCAACTCATCGGTACTACGGGGATCACGACTTACCCGGTCGAAGAGGTTGCCGGCATGATCTTCGTCTTTGTTCGCGAAGATGATTATCCGGAAGCAGACGTCCCGCCGCTGGCCCACGACCTGCCGATTCGTTTCCCGGAAAATAACGAACGCTTCCCGCACCCGCTGTGGCCTGATACCCCGAGCATTCTCGACAAGAATGCAGTTGTGCACGGCATGCACCGGACAGGTTTTGCAAATTGGCGGATTGCCTGCGAAAACGGCTTCGACAACGCGCATATCCTGGTACATAAGGACAACGCGATCGTCCACGCCAAGGATTGGGTTCTGCCACTAGGGATCATTCCGACCTCCGACGATTGTATTGAGTTGGTCGAAAACGATGACGGCCCCAAGGGCATGATGCAGTGGATGTTTACCGACAAGTGGAAGCCCATTCTCGAAAACAAGCGTCTCGACATGAAAGTCGAGAACATCAACGGGCGCTTCTACCGCACCTCAGTCTTCCTGCCTGGTGTCCTGATGGTTGAAAACTGGCCAGAAGAACATTTCGTTCAGTACGAGTTCTATGTGCCAATCACCGACGACACCTATGAATATTGGGAAGTGATAGTCAAAGTGTGCGATACCGATAAGGACCGGAAGGCCTTTGATTATCGATTTGAGCATCTGTTCAAGCCTCTTTGCTTGCACGGCTTTAACGATTGCGATTTGCATGCCCGTGAAGCCATGCAGGACTTTTACGGAGATGGAACGGGCTGGGATGAAGAACAGCTGGTGTCCACCGATGTTTCGCCGATTACCTGGCGAAAGCTGGCCTCGCGTTGGAATCGTGGTATTGCCAAGCCGGGGCGCGGCGTTGATGGTTCGATCAAGGCGAGCAGCATCCGCTTCAAAAAGTTGGCGCAAGGTAAGGAACCATCCTATTTCGTCGACAAGATCGAGGATATCAACACGTTCAAAGGCTAAGTACGCCTGATTGGATAGGCTATGCGAGCGGTGCCTTCCTCAGGTATCGCTCGCATGAGCCGCGCTCCTGCGGAGGGAAACATGTCAAATATAAAAAATGTCACGCTACAGTTTAGCGACGGCATATGTAAATCGGTTGCTGTCAAGGATGGCGAGAGCGTTTTGGATGCAGCACTGGCGGCTGACCTTCAGTTGATACATCAGTGTCGATCCGGAAGTTGTTCGTGTTGCATGGCGACGCTGACTGAGGGCAATGCGAAGATGCGTTCTGGATCTAGTTCGACGCTATTGCGCAGTGAGTTCGAAGCAGGGCAGCGTTTGCTGTGTCTTGCCGAGCCGGAGAGCGATTGTACCTTTGCGCTGAACTACGATAGCAACGCCAGCTTGCAGCAAGCGACCAAAGTTCGGGCCTTCATTGACGATGTCGAGAAGCTGGCGCATAACGTCGTGCGCTTGACGCTGGAGTTGGCTGAAGGCGAGTGGCTCGATTTCAGGCCCGGTCAGTTCGTTCAAGTCAAGGTGCCGGGGCTGAGTGTGATGCGCAGCTACTCGCCTGCCAGCACATCGGCCGATTTGCCCAAGATTGTTCTGCTAATCCGGTTGTTGCCGGACGGCGCCATGTCGAACTATTTGCGGAGCGAAGCAGCCCGTGATGCAGTTCTAGAACTGGAGGGCCCATTCGGCAGTTTCTTCCTGCGTGAAAAGGTCAAGGCACCTCACATCATGATTGCAGGTGGCACAGGGCTTGCTCCAGTGATGTCGATGATCGACTCCATTCAGAAGACGTCCGGAAAGAAGCCCCCAATTCTCTTAAGCTTCGGGTGTGCTACACCGGATTCGCTGTTCTGTCTCGACGATATCGAGTTGAGAAAGCATTGGCTACCCAGTCTAACCAATCGGATTTCTGTCGACCGCGAGGCTGCGGGCAGCCTGCTGCAAGGAAATCCGGTCGATGCCTTGCGTGACGATGACGTCAAGGACCCCGATACGGTCGCCTATATCTGCGGACCGCAGCCAATGATAGAGGCTGCATATCGCCGCCTTGAGGCGCTGGGCGTACGTCACGAAAATATTTTTGCCGAGCAATTTACTCCTTCGAACTGAACAGACGCTCAAAGCGAAGGTTGGCAACTCAGTTATCTCGAAACCTAAGCGTAGGAAAGGCGCTCTGCTTGCCTATTCCCTGGTGATCGGTTGTCAAAGGGGGTACTCAACAGAGATGGCTACAGAGAGGGCGGTATCGAATGTCAGTATCTGAATTGCACTATTTGGAAATGACAGAGCTTGCACGATGTATGCGTAAACGCGAGCTATCTCCAGTCGAAGTAACAGCAGCTACCTTGGCTCGTATCGAGGCGCTTGACCCCAAGTTGCATGCCTATGCGACGGTGCTTCCTGAATATGCCATGGCTCAGGCTCGGGAAGCCGAGCGCAGCATCATGGCAGGTGAGGATGTTGGCCCTCTATGTGGAGTGCCAATCGGGGTCAAGGATTTGTGCTGGGTCGCCAACTATCCGACCGCAGCTGGGACTACTGTTCACCGGGGTTTTGTTCCGGGAGAGGATGCAACCGTCGTCAAACGTTTGCGAGCTGCCGGTGCCATCATCCTGGGTAAGCTGCAGTTGACCGAAGGTGCCTTCGCCACCCACCATCCGACCATACCAGTTCCTTTGAATCCGTGGGGCGAGGCGCACTGGTCGGGGGCTTCTTCAAGTGGGTCCGGTGTGGCTACTGCAGCAGGGCTATGCTACGCGGCAATCGGTACGGATACAGGAGGATCGATTCGCTTCCCTTCGGCAGCGAACGGACTTACGGGTATCAAGCCGACTTGGGGAAGAGTGAGCAGGTACGGGGTATTCGAATTGGCGGCCAGCATGGATCATGTCGGTTCGATGGCCCGCTCAGCGGCTGATGCGGCTTTGCTGCTGGGCGTGATGGCCGGTCATGATCCGCTGGATCCGACTTCATTGCCGGATGAAGGTCTGACCCTGCCACATGAAGCACAGGATTTGCGTGGGCTCAGGGTCGGTATTGATCGCGCCTGGAATGCCTTGGGCACTGAGCCGGTAATAACTCAGGCGATTGATCGGGCGATCAATGTTATTGCTGGCTTGGGCGCCCGGTTCATTGATGTCGCTTTCCCGGATGCAAGGGCCGTGGTCGATGAGTGGGAAACTAATTGCGGCGTGGAAGTTGCGGTTGCGCACGCCAATACATTCCCCAAATTTACGGCTGAGTATGGTCCGGCATTGTCTCGGTTGATCGAACTTGGTCGGGCGACGGATGCTATGGATTATCAACGTGTGCTGCTTAATCGCGCTGAATTCACAGGCCGCTTAAATAAATTGATGCAGAGCGTCGACTTGTTGATCTTACCGGTCCAGCCCTATGCGGCGCCGACCTATGAACAACTGGGTGCCCTGGCAGACGACCCAGAGGCCAATAGTCGCCTGATTCAGTTCACTGCACCGATCAACTCCAGCGGACATCCTGCAATTACGCTACCTTGCGGATTTACTGAGCAGGGGTTGCCGTTGGCTTTCCAGTTCATTGCACGGCATGGTGACGAAGCTGTGTTGTGCCGGGCGGGGTTGGCTTTTCAGTCGGCGACTGACTGGCATAGGTGGCACCCAGAGATTGCTTGATCTATCGACTCACCCATCCTTAAATTCTTAAAAGAAATTGGATACTCCATGCCGATGAACGACGTCGATAATCCGGTCAGCCTATCCGACTTGTCCACATCCCGATTTGCAGAAATTCAGGAAGGCGATTTACGTCTCAAGTTGCATTACAACGACTGCGGCAGCGGTGCCGAAACGGTCGTCATGCTGCACGGCTCCGGTCCCGGCGCCAGCGGCTGGGCCAACTTCAACCGCAACGTCGAGCCGCTGGTCGCTGCCGGCTACCGTGTGGTGCTGATGGATTGCCCGGGCTGGAGCAAGAGCGATCCCATCGTTTGCTCCGGCTCTCGCTCCGAGCTCAATGCCAGCGCGCTGAAGGGCTTGCTCGATGCCATCGGCCTCGACAAGGTGCATATCATCGGCAACTCGATGGGTGGCCATAGCGCCGTCGCCTTCGCGCTGGCCAACCCGAGCCGAGTCGGCAAGCTGATCCTGATGGGGGGCGGTACGGGCGGCCCAAGCCAGTTCGTGCCGATGCCGACCGAAGGTATCAAGCTGCTGCAGGGCCTCTACCGCGAGCCGACCATCGAGAACCTGAAGAAGATGATGGCGGTCTTCGTTTTCGACAGCAGCAGCCTGACCGAAGAGTTGTATCAGGCGCGCCTCGACAACATGATGTCCCGTCGCGATCACCTCGAGAACTTCGTCAAGAGCCTGGCCATCAACCCGAAACAGTTCACCGACTACGGTCCGCGTCTCGGCGAGGTCACTGCGCCGGCGCTGGTCATCTGGGGCCGCGACGACCGCTTCGTGCCGATGGATGCTGGTCTGCGCCTGATCTGGGGCATGCCCAACGCCGAACTGCATATCTTCAACCGCTGCGGCCACTGGGCGCAGTGGGAGCATGCGGACAAATTCAACCGCATGGTGCTCGGTTTCCTTAAACAATCTGAGGGTTCTTTGTGAGCTTAGTACTCTGGAGCTCGGTAGGTTTCTTTATTGCGCTGGCAGGTTGCCTATATGTGTATCAGCGGTATCGACGACTGGTTATCAGACTAGAACAGGCTCTTCGTACCAGCGAAGCGCGTCTGCATTCCTTTTTTGATGCCACGCCGGACGCCTTGCTGATCAGCGATGCCCACGGCACCATTACCATGGCCAACCAGCAGGTCGAGAAATTGCTTGGCTATGTGGCGGCGGAACTGGTCGGCAAGTCGATCGAAGATCTGGTGCCGAACCGTTTCAAGGCCAGCCATCCGGTATTACGCAGTGAGTTCACCGCTTCACCCCGGGCTCGCCGGATGGGCAACGGCATGGCCGTCAAGGCGCGGCGAAAGGACGGCAGCGAATGTGATGTTGATGTCAGCCTGAGCCGGATTGAGACGGACGAGGGCATGTTTTTCGCCAGCGCCTTGCGTGACATCAGTGAGCGCAAGAGGAAAGAAGAAGAGCTGCGGCGGCAGAACGGCGTGCTCTCCACCATCTTCCAGAGCTTCCCCGGCGGCATTACGCTGTTTGACGCGGACTTGCGCCTGGTGGCGTTCAACGACCAGTTCAAGGCCTTGCTGGACCTGCCGGATGTGCTATTCGAGCAGCCTGAGCCGGATTTTGAGACGTTGATACGTTACAACGCCGCGCGTGGCGAATATGGCCCCGGCGACCCCGAACAACAGGTCGCCGCGATCATCGCGAGAACCAAAAAATTTGTTCCCCACAAAATCGAGCGGGTACGCCCCGACGGAACCTCACTGTCGATTCGCGGTGTGCCGCTCGCTAGCGGCGGTTTTCTCTCCATCTATACCGACATCACTGACCGAAAACAATCCGAAGAACAACTGCGCATTGCCGCAGCCGCTTTCGAATCCCAAACCTGCATGATCATCACCGATGCGAACCGGGTGATCCAGCGCGTTAACCGGGCCTTCATCGAGACCACGGGTTACTCGGCGGAGGAGGCTGTCGGCCAGACCCCGCGCCTGCTCCAGTCGGGTCGTCACGGTGCAGATTTCTATCGTGAAATGTGGGAAACCATCCACCGCACGGGGGCATGGCAAGGTGAAATCTGGGGGCGGCGCAAGAACGGTGAAGTGTATCCCAAATGGTTGTCCATCTCGGCGGTCGTTGGTACCAATGGCAGGGTCAGCCATTACATCGGCACCCATAACGACATCACAGAGCGCAAGAAGGCCGAAGAACGAATCAACGCCCTGGCCTTCTTCGATCAACTGACCGGCCTGCCCAACCGGACGCTGTTACTGGATCGTTTGAAGCAAACGATACTAAGCAGTGGCCGTAGTGATAGTCACGGTGCCTTGTTGTTCATCGACCTCGACAACTTCAAAACGCTCAATGACACGCTCGGCCACGATGTGGGCGACCAGCTGCTCAAGCAAGTGGCTCTGCGCCTGACGCACTGTGTGCGCGATGGCGACACGGTCGCCCGACTGGGCGGTGATGAATTCGTGGTGGTCCTCGCCAACTTGAACACCAACGACAAAGAGGCGGCCCAGGATACCGAAACCGTGGCCGAGAAGATTCTCGCCACGCTCAACCAGACCTACCAACTCGGCCATGTGACCCACCACAGCAGCGCCAGCATCGGTGCCACCTTGTTCAAGGGGCCGCTGATTCCGATCGATGACCTGATGAAACAGGCCGACCTCAGCATGTACAAGGCCAAGGCTGCAGGCCGCAATGCGGTTCGTTTCTTCGACCCTTCGATGGAAATCGCGGTCAAGGTACGGGCCGAGATGGAGGATGACCTGCTGCGCGCCCTGGCAGAGAAACAGTTCCTGCTCCACTACCAGGCCCAGATGGTCGGCGAGCGCCTGACCGGTGCTGAAGTGCTGCTGCGCTGGCAGCACCCCCAGCGCGGCATGGTTTCGCCGGCCGAGTTCATTCCGCTGGCCGAGGAAACCGGCTTGATTCTGCCCCTGGGCCACTGGGTGCTGGAAACGGCTTGTACCCAGTTGGCGCAATGGGCGGGGCGACCGGAAGTGGCCCATCTGACCCTGGCGGTGAATGTCAGTGCCCATCAGTTTCGCCAGAACGACTTCGTGGATCAGGTGCTTGGGGTTCTCGAAAAGACCGGTGCCAATCCCCAGCGCCTCAAGCTGGAGCTGACGGAAAGCCTGCTCGTCGAGAACGTCGAAGACATTATTGACAAGATGGCTGCACTCAAGCACCGCGGTGTGGGCTTTTCTCTCGACGACTTCGGCACTGGCTATTCCTCGCTGTCTTATCTGAAGCGCCTGCCACTGGACCACTTGAAGATTGACCAGTCCTTTGTTCGCGACGTACTCACCGATAGCAACGATGCCTCGATTGCCCGAACCATCGTCGCGCTGGCCAACAGCCTGGGGCTGGGGGTGATCGCCGAAGGCGTTGAAACCGAAGCGCAGCGCGACTTTCTGGCCAGTTCCGGTTGCCATACCTATCAAGGCTATTACTTCAGCCGGCCGCTACCGATCGAGGATTTCGAATCCTTCACGTTAACGGCCATTTGTAGCAGCTGTCCCGAGCGGACGGATCCCAAAACCTGCGGATGCAAGGCATTCGTTTCACTCATGTCCCAACTGAAGTCTGAGAGCATCATCACTAATGAAAACTAACCTTCCTGTCACCAACGTTGAAACGCATCTACCGGAAGGCGAGTTCATCTATTCGAGTACCGATCTTCAAGGCAACCTCGTCGAGGCCAACGAGGCGTTCGCCAAGATCAGCAATTTCAGCCGTGAGGAAATGATCGGCCAGCCCCATAACATGGTGCGCCATCCGGACATGCCCGCAGAGGCCTTTGCCGATATGTGGCGAGACCTCAAGGCCGGCCGCCCATGGCGCGGCGTGGTCAAGAACCGGCGCAAGGACGGCGGATTCTACTGGGTCGTCGCCAACGCCTCGCCGGTGCGCGAGCATGGGCAAGTGGTCGGCTACCAGTCGGTCCGCGTCCGGCCAAGCCGTGAGGAAATTGCCGGGGCAGAAGTGGCCTACAAGCGCATCCGTGAAGGCGACAAATCCATTGCCATCGAGCAGGGGCGGGTGGTCAAGCGCCGCCCGGCATGGGTCTCGCAACTGCTTTCGCTGCGTTCGCAAATGACCCTGGCCGGCTTGGCTGCGCTGCTGCCCGCCATCGAGATGGTCAGTCGCCACCTCGGCGGTCCCGCGCTGCCTGACACCGTGGCGCTGTCGGTGGCGGCCGTCACCGTGCTCTACACCCTTTACTACCTTGTCCTTTACGTCCCGCTAACCAGCCGTGATCTCAATATCACCTCCGATTGGCTGGAGAAGGTCTTATCGAGTGGCGACCTGACGTACCGACTCGAGTTGGATCGCCGCGATGTGATCGGCAGCATTGCCCGCAAGGCTGACAAATTCGCGTCGTCGATCCAGGCGACCATCCAGGGGATCGCCGATGTCGCGCACCAGGTTTCTTTTGCGGCGACGGAAGTCAATGCCGGCATGAAAAGTTCGCAAACCTCTGCGGAAACACAAAGCGAGGCCACCTCGTCGGCGGCTGCCTCCATCGAGCAGGTCACCGTCTCGATCGGCGAAGTGGTTGCCCACGCGCAGTCGACCGTGGAGACGGCCACCCAGACCGGGGAAATCTCGCGCCATGGCGCAGTGGTCACGCAAGATGCCTGCCGGAAGATCGAGTCGCTGGCCGACACTGTTCGCCGCTCGGCTGAACAAGTCGAAATCCTCGGGCAGCGTTCGGAGGAAATCACGCGCGTTACCGCGGTCATCAAGGAAATTGCCGATCAGACCAATCTGCTCGCCCTCAATGCTGCGATCGAGGCCGCACGCGCCGGCGAACAGGGCCGTGGCTTTGCCGTCGTCGCCGATGAAGTGCGCAAACTGGCAGAACGTACCGCCAAGGCGACCCAGGAAATCGGTAGCATGACCCAAAGCATTCAAAGCGAAACGCAGATTGCGGTGGACGGCATGCGCTCCGGAGCGCAGCAGGTCGCCGAGGGGGTTCAACTGGTCAATGCGACCGAGGAGTCGCTGCGTCAGATCAACGTTGAAATGACCAGGACCACGGAAATGGTCGGTGAAATTTCACACGCGGCGACCGAGCAAAAAGTGGCGATGACCGAACTGGCGCAAAACGTTGAACGCGTCGCCAGCATGACCGAACAGAATGTGGCCGTGGTCAACCAGACCAGTGCGACGGTGGATTATCTGAATGCCGTGGTCGGGCGCATGCGCAAGGCAGTCACCCAATATGGCGTCTGATCGCTAGTGAGAAGAACGTCCGGTGTTCGGCCAGCGCGCTGCTTAATCAGTGGCTGAGCACCGGCCACCCCGACAGCGGGGTGACTTGATTCCTGTTTTAGAGATAACTGATTTCAACGAACGAACCTATCCTCGAAACACCGGAACAACGCTTTTACCAAACCGTTGCATCCATCGGTTGAATCCGCACCGAATTCCTGACCTACGGGGGGTAATGTCAAACGACGAGGGGCAGGGGAGTGGCGCCGACTTCCGCTTCTCGGCCAATCCAGCCGTTGAACTGACGAGCGGTGTCAGGCAGTAATGGCCCTGTTAACTGTCGTTTAGATTTTTCACGGGTTTAACGGCTGCTTCTCTATCCAGTAGCCGCAGATGACCAAAATTGTATCGAGCGAAACCGATTTGCGTGGTTCGGCAGTTTTTTTATGTGTTTTGATCATGATTGCATTTCCCGAGAAATGGCCAGCACATCGCTTTCGCTCAAATTGAACCACTCCCCATTCAGTCGCTTGTGGGCATAGCGTCGGTGGTATTCGATTTCGGCCGCCGAATAATCATCGAACCACCCATAACCGGCAATCTCGATCTGAAAAGGGAGCTTTACACCAAACAACTGCGTGCGTTGCTTCATGTTCTTGGTCTTGCCAATCTTGTAGCCATATTCGGATTTGATCAGATAAACGTACCCTCCCGATTCGGTATCGCGACAGATATCTCCCGGCATTGAAGCTCCGGTCGTCTTGGGCGGAATTGGCGATGCATGGAACAGGGCCGCGAACTGTTCAGCCAAACGGTATCGTTCGACAACAGTCTTGGCGAAGGCGAAATAAGGCCGACTCATCCAAAACTGTTGTCCCGACCCATTTGGCTTAAGCACTACCGAGGTTTCCCGCCAAGTCACGCGTAGACGATCCCCCTCGGAACCGGTGACGATGCCCATCGCGCGGACCAGTCCGGTACCCGTTCCGTGATCGTAGGACGCCAGACAGATGCCGTGCCCGCGCGTCGCTTTGAGCATGAATTCTTTATCCGGCGGGATCGCCGTCGAGGTCTCTATCATGGTGCGGTAGGCTGCATCGCTTTCGATGTGTAGACGCCAAAAGGTTTTCGGTGCGCTCATTTTGAGTCTCCTTGATGCGAGGGTTCCTGGGTACTGTTTCCCCAGTACTGTTGACAGAAATTGCCGAGTAGACGGAGGTCTTCCTTCTTTTCGTCTCGCATCTTGTAAAAAGGGTTGTAATCAAACCAAGGTGCCGTCCGGCGCAGTCCGTCCTCGATGCTCTTGGGTGTCCCCGGTAGATAGCCGAGCAATTCCTTGATGCGATCGAAAACGCTCATGTGGCGGGTTTCGTCTAGCCAGATGGCATCCCGAAAGAGGTCGAGGTTGCGAGCATCCAGGGGTACCAGATACGCACCACCTTCCTCCCCGTGCATGTAAAACATGGGCATCAATCTAGAGTTGTCAGGCATCGGGTAAATCACAATCCAGGCGTAATCTGCCGAGATACACGAATCCATATCGTTGAGGGATTGCCCAAAAGGTTTGTTGAGTTCTTCATCCCATTGATCGGTGACAGCACGGCTTCGGCCTAACGAAGACACATTTGTTGAGTCGTTGATCTTTCGCCAATGTTCGATGATTTTCTGCACAGCTTTTTCATACCCGACCGGATTGTCACGTCGACTGACGAAAAGATCGAAACAGTTGCTTATGCCGAGTGGAGTATGCGGTACATAAAAAAAGGAGTCGTCCTGCCTTGCACCGGAGTTAACAACCACAGGCGAATGAAGTGAAGGAAACCTGGTTGTTACAAACATTAGTTTCTCTGCTGGCGAAATAATTGACGCATCAATCCCTTCCGTCCCCTTGGCAAGCTCTTCCGGGGCAACGAGAAAGTGCTCTCTTTGCCAAAAAGCAAAATCTGGATGCATCGCGTCTGAGAGTTCCTGTTCATATTCGTACCGGTCTGGTTCCAGATTCCATTTCGGCCAGTTTTCTTTGCCGCCACTCGCAATGTGTCTGGCTTTCAACTCCGAGATATCCATGTACTTGGCAAATATGCCGAATTCGCCGTCGATCCGGTCGACTATTCCTTGCAATGCGGTTTGCACCATTTCGGTTTCACTCAGATTCCCCACGTTTTTTTCCGGGTGTAGGCTGGTGCCACGCAGTACCCGGTCGGCCAGCGTGCTAGAGCTTTCCTTGGTGGTCTTGCTAATCGCCACGATTAACCGGTGGTACTTGTCGGCGGTCCGGCGCAGGCGGACTTCATTCGGGTTCTTGCCAGGAGCCAGAATTAGGCGGTGCAGCTCCTTTGACGATTGGCTGGCATCGGATATTCCGGCGTCAATGCAAAATCTTCCGAGACTGCTTTTTTTTGCGCGCAGGTGATGCTTTAAAACCCGGATTTCGTTGTAAAGGCGCCTAGCCAGGATGGCTTCCTCGCCCAAGTGAAGCTTCTTCCCCCCCAAACGACGCAGTGCGCTCAACGCGTCCTTGCCTTCTGTTTCTCTCGCTTGATCGGACTCCAGTATCCGCCGCTGAAATTCGTTTTCTGGCTTGATACCAGCGATTACGCGATCAGCAATCTGAGTAGCGACTTTTTCGATATTTTTCATTGTGTTTCTCCTTGCTCAGTGGCAAACGCGCTTAAAGCGGTGTCCGACGGTGATAACCGATCCGGAGTCGGAAACCACGGCATAGGTGTCTAGCAAGGCCGAAAGGCGGCTTACGATTTCTTCCCCCACGTCCCTGGCCAACGCTTTCCGGCTTTGCTTGTCGAAATACAGAATTTCCACCCCGCGGTGATCATGACGGCATGCCCCGTAGGTGCTTAGCCATTCCATGATGAGCGGCGGAATACCGCGTTGTTGCTGACGGGCGGCAGCATGAAGTGTCATTGGTATGTTCATCTTGTTAGCTCCAAGTAACGTTTGCTGTGGAGTGAATTATTGGCGATCGGGGATGTTTTGTTTTCCCGAAGATGATCACATTGGAGAATATTGCGGGGAAATTTGTATTCCATACCGGGGAAATACAGCAATTAAATTGGGGAAATGAATATTTGGTTTGTGATACTTGAAATTCGGTGTCTGACTATTGTTAGCGTTCCAAAGCGTCACCCCCGCCGCTGTCAGTAGCACCGATTTTCCCCTCGATCGGATCGACACCTTTTCGCTCATTTTGCGGGCCTGTACTGTCAGATGATTCTCTGACTTGTTGTTCCACTGCTGCTGCGTTGCTGTCATTCAAGCCAGAGCGACATCAACGACCGGTGACACGCTAATTTCAGACGTTCGCTTTGAACATCCCAACGACCGGAATGGCCGAAAAACCAACGAATTGGGGGTAATGTCAAACTGATTGCGATGAGGGAATTACCGTAAAGGTGGAATACCTGCTATCAGGTTAACCAGTGCAACTTGCCGATCAGTTTGAGTCTTGGCGAAAACGGCCCGTAATTGAGTCTTGACGGTAGAAAGCTTAACGTTCTGTGCTTCCGCGAACTCCTCCAGTGTCTCTCCATGGCATAAAGCCCGAGCCAATCGAGCCTCTGCAGGCGAGAGGCCAAACAGAGAAATCAATTGTTGGGCACTGGCAACCCGCCGACGCCCCAGCGGGAAGATAAAACAAACAACCGGGTGAGTCTCGCTTGGCATGGCCGAAGAGTTGTGAGGATTCGGTTGCAACAAAATCGCATATCGTGCGGCAGAATTCCTGCCAACTGAACAGATAAGGGTATCCGGCTTGCCGCCAGCCGAAACCCGGTCGATGGCCTGCATCAGGTGGTCATTGACGTCCTTTTCCTGCGCATATAACCGGTTGTGCCGTATACCTAGAACACGGGATGTACGCAGGTATTCGGCGGAGCGCTCATCAATATCCAGAACGCGCCCGTTTGCTCCAACCAGAACTGCCGCGACATAAGGTGAGAAGAGGGCGCTGATACCTTGATCGACATAGCCCCGGATAGCGCGGCAATGACGTAAGAATTCCACGTCTTCCGCAGTTCCAAGCTGCCGCTCATGCAGGAACTGACAGTCCGCACAAACCGACTCTTCATCGCCTGTTTGGCCACATCGCGGACGAATACCCCGGCAAGTAGGACGTTGTGCCCAACCCTCTAGAACGTCTCCGTGTCCATCCGACGCGGACGTTAGCTTGCTGATCCGCTGATCAATTGTCCGTCCCCCCGCGTTCCCCAACGCCGTTGATCCATCATCCCCACGATTATTACGGATAGGCCATCATCCATCTGGATGATGCATACGCACTATGACAAAGAGTAGTCTTAATGGCAACAGGGTAGGAGAAATATGCCTTGATCGGTTATTTGAAGCAGTAATGTCAACGTCCCGCCTGACGACTTAGCCAAGTTCGGAACAGGGCGATATTTCGCACTAGACGGCGCCCAATAGCCAAGAAGATATCTGCATGCACCCCTTCGTGTTGTGTCTTGTCCGCTACGCAGTCGTGCTGCTCGCCGTTCAACTGACCGCGTGTACCATCGTGCGCCCGCTGCCGCCGGTCCAGGATGATCTGTATTTCAAGCCAATAGACCTCCCGCAATTGGCCGAAGACTGTAGCAAGCCCAATCCATCCCTGCGCAAATGTCGAAAACCGAAGGACGAGATCGACAAGTATTTCGGTAATCTCGGCGAGGAAATCTGGAACACAGACCTGCAGCGCCATGAATACGTTGACCTTGCGCGCGAAAAAACCAACCTTAGCAACCTGTTCAACGCAGCCCTTTGGCCTCTCGGAGCCTATATCGGCGTGCGCACGATCGCCGATCCGTCGCCCAGTCTCATGCGCAACGCTGGTGCGCTCGCGCTGGCCACGTACGGGGTATTGAATTCCGGCATCCCCGTTCGCGACAAACTATATCTCGAAGCGTCGCGGCGGCTTGCCTGCGCAATCACGTTCGCTAGTGCACGTCTATACGCAAAGAGCGACATAATCGATCTGCCGAAAAATTCCGAACCGCCCCAGTGGGAAACACGAATACGGGCACCGGGACTCGGTCTGCCAACCTTGCAAGAAACCTCGAAAACACTGTCTGGCGCGCGCAATGACTATGAGAAGGCGCTCAAGGCATTGCTTCCCAAGCTGAAGTCCACGGGGAAAGGTACGGAAGCCTCTTCGGTCGATATTGACCGGCGTCGGCGCAGCTTCTACCCCGAGGGTGGAGGTACGGGCACGAGTGGTGCAAGCAATATCACGGCATTTTCGGAGCATGCACGCATTCGTCTAAGAATCGCGGACGATCGTGTCGGCAAGCTTGACCGCTTATCCAACGAATTGCTCAGTGCTGGCGATACACTGCGTACACGCACCAGCAGCGTTCGCAACCAGCTGAATCAGGCGCTCATTTCGAATGCGCCGTCCTTGACCGACCCGGCGGAGGCCTTCACGAAAGTAACGGAAGCCCTCAACAAGATCGTCGCCGCGAACACCTTGAAAACTTCCGAAACGAGCAAGGACAGCACCAAAAAGGCAACACTGCAAGCCGGACAACCGGAGTGGGAATTGAGCGAGCGAACCACGGCCGGTCTCACGCGAGATTCGGCAGGCGCTCTAAAGCAATTCGTCAATCAGTCGGAGGAAAAGCTCGACAGTGCCATCGCCCATGCCAGCCGCTGGATCGATCAGGACAAGGCGCGCACAGACGAAGCGAGCAAGATTGCCAAGGAAAGTAACTGCGTGGCGCCCCTGTTCGACTCTAGTGGGACTTTGCCGCTGCCCGAATCACCCGCAACCTCGTCCGCGCAGGGCGCCCCTAAGAAATGAACGGGCGACAGCTACAGAACGCCTGTTTCGCCTGGGCGAGCCGCATCCTGGAGGGGCGTGTCGCGGGGCGTCGCATTGTTGCGCCGGATTGGCTGGAGCCACAGGCCATATGCTGGATTGCCATGGCGCCGGACCGGCCGGAACTTCGTGTCGGTTTGCGGCCAGGCATACCTGCACGTGCCCTGCCAGCACGGCTCGCTCTGGGCGGTGGTCTTTTCCTGACCATACGGCCAATGCCCGGACAGTCCGCACGGGCACAAGTGGCTCCGCGCATGGTGCGCGCCACGCCACCGATCGAACAGGGTACGGCTACCTGCCTGGTTCGCGACCGTCTCAATCCGGACCGCAACTATCTGGTCACCTGTGGACACGTGCTCGCTCCCACTCACGGCGCACGATGGGACGACGGCATCGAAATCCGCCTACCCACCGCAGGTGGAACACTGCTCGAATTGCCGGGGCGACTGCGTGAATGGGTGCCGACGGGAAGTGCTCAGCCGCCTGCCAATATCGATGCCGGACTCACCGAAATCGAGCCCGTGGCTGTGCAGCACCTGCGTGAAATTGCGGCCGACTGGATTCCGGTCGGCCTGAGCGACAACACCGACAGGGATCGCTCTGTCGTACTCAAACGCTATCACGACGAAATCGAAGGCAGCATCAAGCTCAAATGGTCCGGTGAAGTGAGATTGCCGGATGGCGGGGAAGGTTCCACCCGTTTCCTCAATGACGCTCTGGGCTACAGCACGGTGGAACCTACCGAGGGCGGCGATAGCGGTGCCCCGGTTTGGAGCACCAGCCAAGAATTGCTTGGCATGCACGTTGGCGCCATAGACCCGGAAGGAGGGGCGGGCGCCAACGCCATAATGTGTCGCATCGCCCCGGTGCTGGACTGGTATTGCGTCAAGGCCTATACGCGCGACGACCCAGCGACGCTGGATGACCGCCCACCGCCCGGCAGTTTGCCGCGCATGGCGCACCCTCCCGCCTCCGCCGTACTAAATATGCCGGCCGGGATACTGGCAGACGATGAAATACAGATGGTCGCAAAAACCCTGTGGGGTGAGGCGCGTGGAGAAGGCGAGGCCGGCATGGCGGCAGTGGCCAACGTGATCATTAACCGCCTTAAACGCAAGTATCGCGGCTGTGATACGGCTGCCGAAGTATGCCTCGATCCGCAACAATTCAGTTGCTGGAACTGCGATGACCCGAACCGTGCGAAGCTCACCAGGCTCCACCGCAACAGCAGTGACGGGCAATACCAGCAGGCGCTTCAAATTGCCGAAACGGCACTGCGAGGCGGCCTTCGAGACGAGACCGGCGGCGCACTCCACTACGTCGCCGGAACCTTGCGCAATCGCCCGAAATGGCTCGATGGGAAAATTCCCTCAGCGGTCATTGGCAACCACCTGTTCTATAACAACATCGCCTAGCGTTCGAGCACTCTGCCATGGAAAACGTGATCATAGATGTAGTCATAGGCCTCATCCTCATTTACGCAGCGTTTTCCCTGCTCGTCATCTCATTGCAAGAGTTGATCTCAGGCGCCATGCTAAGCAGCCGCGTAACGATCATGCACAGGCTGTTGGCCGAAGCGACTGGGCGCGATGTGGAACTGAAAAAGCGCCTGCTCGACAATCCGCTGATATTTGCACTGTCCCCAGGGGAAAAGTCGGCACGTGAAGGAATCCGGTTGCTCAGGCCACCCAGTGGCCCATCCGAAGTGCCACCGGATATTTTTGCGCGCGCGCTGCTCATGGAACTGGACCCCGCCGGCGACGGCAAGCCACCCAGCGAACGCTACGCCACACCCCAGCAATTTATGGACGCCCTCACCGAAAAAGGGCTGGCCAAACCGAACGCCTCAAGTCGGCGAATATATGGTGCCCTGCGCGGGTTACTGGCCGGGAATGAAACCAGCTGGAGCGGCTTTGAAGCAGCCGTGGCGACCTGGTTCGCCCAAATTGGCGACCGCGCCGACGGCTGGTTCAAGCGGCGCAGCACAAAATTCACGATTTTTATTGCGCTGCCTCTCGCGGTGCTGCTCAATGTCGACACGATGAACATCGTTCGCAGCCTGAGCAGCGACGGCGAATTGCGGGCTGGGCTGGCGAATACAGCGAGCCGTGTCGTGGCGGAATTCGGAAACACTTCGAATGCGACAACACCGGCCATGGCCTCGACCCCAGACAAACCGGAAGTGATCGCGCTGTCTCGGCTGCAAGATGCATACAATCGCCTGCAGCCGCTGTATTTCAAGGATGACGCCATAGGCGGGTTCCGGCGGGGGCTCAATAAGGTGGAGGACGCCTGCGTGCTCATCGCTAGTAACCGCAGCGAAAAGCACAACAAGGACGACCGCGAATTTCCGCTGAAACAACGTTATGTTTCCGATGCAAGCACTTGGCTGGACATCCTGGGCATACTTCGCACCAATATCCGCCTTGCCTCGGACAATATAGAGAAGCCTCGGAAACAGGATTCCGGCGGCAGCGCCGAAGAAGACCCGCGAACGAGACTCAAAAGTTCCCTGTATTGCCTTGCACACGTTGCCACCTGGGTAAGTTCTGCAACCACCATTAGCAAGGACCCCGCCGCGCAGTCCGCGATGCAGGAGGCGGCCAAAGCCCTCGAAGAAAGTACTTCGGCGCTGGTCGAACTGGTGCGCCAACATGTGCCCCCGCCCGATGCACAACAACTATTCTTGGCGTCACCCGAAGATTTTAAGGATTGTTCGAAACGCGCGCGCAACCCGCGCGACGCCATGAACTGCACTCGGGAGCGGCAAACCGATATCAGTCGTTTGCCACTTGGCCTTACCGATTTCAACCTGCGCAAGCAATTCTGCAATGTCAAAATCGGCGGTCAGGACAAGTCGGTCTCCACGCTTGTGTCGCACCAGGACATCGGACCGTTTGGCCTTTGCGGCAATCAGTTCGAAGGCAGGCCGCAGATCGGCCTCGATCCCATGGTACTGAACGCCAAAGGGATCCTGGCGGGCTGGATGGCATTTGGGCTCGGAATCCTGCTCACCACAGTGTTCGCCATGCTCGGCGCGCCGTTCTGGTTCGATCTGCTCGGCAAGGTCGTTCGCCTGCGTACGGCCGGCCGAAAAGCCGACGCCGACGCCAATGCGCGCAAGGCCACCGGCACTTTGCCATTGTTACCGACACAATCCGGTACTGCGGTTTCGCCGCCAAGCGCGCCGCGTGAAGCCGGTGCGGCTCCAGCCCGTCCAGATTTGAACGGTTTCGAGAACTCGCTCACCGTGCGCGAAATCGTCGCCCTACAACAGCGGCTAGGCGTTGAGCCCGCGACGGGCACTCTCGATCTCGCGACGCGCGAAAAAATCAGCGCGGCACAGGGTGGCAATCCCACGCTTACGCCGACGGGCTACCTTGCTCTGGTTGGCCGGCCTTCGCTCGCGAGCGACGTGACCACCCTCGATGCGAACAATCGCCCGCGCTTGCGCGCGCCGTTTGCCACTGCACAAGCCCTCGCGAACAACCTCATGGCGATGCTGGACTTTGTGGGGCGCATTCCCGCGACTGAGGCGAATTTCAGCGACGACTTACGTGCCTTGTGCGTGCTCTATCGCTACAAAGACGATCCCGCGATGCCGCCCGAAACTCGGGCTGTGTTCGATCTTGCGCGTAACAAGCCTGCCGCGCTCGACGAGCTCGATGAAGCGCTGTTGAACGAAATTCTGTCATCGCGCATACGCAAAAGCCCCGCATGGGACCGCATCGTTGATTGCCCGTGGCTGGACTGGGCCTTGGGCGAACTGGGGCAGGTCGAAAAAGATGCCAATAACCGCAAGGCCAGCAATCCGCGCATCTGCGAATACCTCGATGCCGTGGGCGGCAAACTGGGCGACAGTGGCGATCAAATCCCCTGGTGCGGCGCATTCGTCACCTGGACCATCGTGCAGCACAACCTTCTGCTCGCAGGACGCACTGCGCTACCCGTGCCGCCCGCGAACCCCGCATTAGCCACGAATTGGAACAATTGGGGCACGGATGTCTCTGCTTCTCCACAGCGTGGCGACGTAATCGTGGTCAGAGTCCCGAACAGCAATAGCGGCGGACACGTCGGGTGGTGTTTTGCTGTGGATGCCACCCACGTCACGTTGCTTGGCGGCAATCAAAGCGAAGGCGGTCGGGTGTGCCTGTCGCGTTTCCCGATTACGGAACTCATCGCGGCGCGGCGCGGATGACAAAACTTCGATCGATTCCGCTCTTAGAGGTGTGGACGCCTTCCGGGAATCCTTCGGTGTGCAGTTAATCGATTCGATAAAGCTGACAGAGCAGGTCTCGGATTTCTCGGCACGCATTACTTCGCCTATTTATGCGGAAGACAAATTCGTTCTATGCATTCAGGGCAAATGTATCGGCAAACGAGAAGGTGACTCACTCGGGAGTTCGGTCCAACTCGATCTTTAGTATGTCGCGGTGCAGTTCTGGATTATCGGGCGAAAATGTCTAACGGGCTAGGGCAGGGAAGTCACGTGCTTCCGATATTCTGCCAAAGCTGACCCTGGAAATCGCGCTAACGTCCGGCGGCAATGCGGCCGTTACCGTTCGTTCAGCCGCCGCTGATAGTCCAACGGCGGTTTTCGTCTGAAGCGAAGGGCCGCCCTTAACCCTACAATTGGCTTATTGACTTCATAAACAGATCCCGCTCAGCACACATATTTTTCTCGTGCCATTCCTCTAGCTGCTTCTTTTCATCTTGGAAGCGTTGCGCATCAACGATTCTTGGCCTTTGATTCGGCACCGATGTGTCCGGACTCATCGAATATATGTTTCGATGCGCGTGCTCGGTAATGAAGCGCTGAAACATTGCCGCGAGGTGTGGGGAAACAACCGTATATTTTGGTGGCGGACGAGGGTCTCCTACCTTGGTATACATCAAGCACGACGGGGACAGGGGGAAGAGTATTTCGGTCCCTGGATTGCCCCATCCACCCTTGAAGTCATAGTTAGGACCGTAATAGTTAAGCTTGATCACTGGAGAATCGCTGGTCAGCCAATGATGCCCCTGCGGTGGGCAAAGGATAGTCCATTTGGTCTTTAAGAGCGCCTTTACCGAATGAAAGGGACTTCCCCGTCCCGAACTAGCGGCGGAAGCCGCAGGCAGCGTGAGCTGCCATGATTGAGTTTCCACACTGAATCATTTGCTCGAAAGGGGAAGTCCATGAATATTGTCACTGTAGGCATCGATCTCGCCAAGAATGTATTCGCTTTGCATGCCGTTGACCAGTATGGCAAAGCCATTTTTATCAAGCCAAAAGTAGCGCGCGGCCAATTGCTGGAAATGGTCGCCCAGCTGCCGCCCTGCCTGATCGGCATGGAAGCCTGCTCCGGTGCTCACCATTGGGCGAGAGAGTTCAGCCGCGTCGGCCACACCGTGAAGTTGATGGCACCCAAGTTTGTGGCGCCGTACCGGATGAGCGGCAAGCGCGGCAAGAACGACGCCGCCGATGCCGCGGCCATCTGCGAGGCCGTCACGCGGCCGAACATGCGTTTCGTCCCGGTCAAGGATGTCGATCAGCAGGCCATCCTCTGCCTGCACCGCACCCGGCAAGGTTTTGTTGAAGAACGCACCGCGCTCTACAACCGCTTGCGCGGCCTGATCAGCGAGTTCGGCATTGTGCTGCCACAGAAAGTCGAACGCCTGCGCCGGGAAATCGGTGCCCACCTCGAAGCACTTCCCGGCTGGGCCAACCGCTGTGTCGGCGATCTGCTGGCTCACGCCGACCGACTGAATGAACACATCGACGAGTACGACAAAGCCATCGCCCTGGCCGCCAAACAAGACCAGCGGAGCCGGCAGCTCATGCAACTTCCTGGCATCGGCCCGACCACCGCCAGCGCCCTGGTTGCCAGCCTGGGCGGCGGCCACGACTT
The DNA here is from genome assembly GCF_000012425.1 of Dechloromonas aromatica RCB. Taxonomy (NCBI): domain Bacteria; kingdom Pseudomonadati; phylum Pseudomonadota; class Betaproteobacteria; order Rhodocyclales; family Azonexaceae; genus Dechloromonas; species Dechloromonas aromatica (nom. nud.). Next base: position 1,498,063 of record NC_007298.1, read on the forward strand.
CAAGAATGGTCGGCAGCTTGCCGCCTGGGTCGGGCTCGTTCCCGGCCAATACAGCAGTGGCGGCAAAGCCCGGCTGGGCAGGATCACCAAGGCCGGCGACGCCTACCTGCGCAGTCTGCTCGTCATGGGCGGCCGATCTGTTCTCGCCGGACTCGGTGACAAGCAAGACCGCTTCAGTCGTTGGGCCAGAAATCTAGTCGAGCGACGCGGGTACTGGAAAGCGGCGGTTGCCATCGCCGCCAAGAACTTGCGACTCGCCTGGGCGGTCATGCACTACGGAGAGGAATTTCGGCGTATCGAAGATCTCGCCTGAAAAGCAAAAAGCGTTTGCAAGGAAAAACCTGAAAGGAATCACCGGCCGTTCGCTGGCGGCCCAAGACCAGCGAAGCACTGCCAGCGTTGATGTGAAGCGGGTTGGACCCGCGCGGGGAGCGCCTGATTAACTCAAGGGGAGGCAAGCGACTCCCGGCTAACGATTGAGGCCCCCGCGCGCGTCTTTCATCAGGGTCCGGGCAAAAGCCCAAGATGACCGGTTGTAGTACCGCAGTCCTTCACCTTCTCGCACCGACACGACAGGGTTCGATCAACAGTCAGAAAACAGGATCAGGAATGAAACGATAAAACTTCAGAACGCTTGCAAAGAATGGGGAAGCCCTTGTAGTAGAGTTAAGAAGGTGCCGAATACTAAAGAGCCAAAGAGCTCTTCCAGATACAACCTCTACACCTATCCGTGCCATGTCGGCACCTTCGTCTACCTCCTTAATGATTCGCATTGGGAACGGAATTGCGGGTCGGCCGGGAGGGTTGTTCTCCGGCTCTTTTGGTAGCGTTTTGTTCTGCAGGTTTAGAACGAGCCTTTCGAGCGTCGAATCAACAATTTCTGGTAGCTGCTCTTCGTGGCGCGTTAGCGCTTCCTGAAGCCGTGCCGGTGTCCTGACGTCCTGAGCTGCTAAGAAATAGGCAAGATGCTCCCAATCGGAGGGGGTAAGAGGCTGTCGATTGATGACCTTGTTGATGGCATTCTTTGCCGGTGTCTCGAATTCGTCGCACAGCCATTTTTCCATTTCATCGTCAAGTACGCCCAACATCGTTTGTGCGTACAGATAATCTACAGAAGCGGTACTAGAGATGGACTTGTGATCCCATAGCGGTACGTTGTCATGTGACACCAGGAGCTGGTATACCCATACGCGCTTGCCGTCAGTTGCCCAGCGAGCTAAATGCATGCGCGGGACAAAGTGGTTATTGCGCCTAAATGCCTCTTGGGACATTCATATCCCCTTATCCGTAGTTTGCTTCACGAGTTTTCACGCGTGTCCTGCCGTGTTTCTTGTCGTTCTTGCTCTTTGATGCCGTTTTCGCATCCACGCTTCGTTTGGTGAGGTCGATCCCTATTACCTTGATATCCTCGACTCCAGGGAACTGCGGCATCAGAACCATCCAATGATCTTGTAGCGCTTCAATCAACGCGCCAAAGTTCTCGGCACGCTTGCCATTAGGTAAATCCCAACTGGGCTTTGTCCCGTGATAGACGAGCACGAAGATACCTCGACTCGACCGTCTATCGCGCAGATAATCGCCGCAGAGTTGTATCTCGAGCCGCTCGAAGAGATGGGGCCCCGTCCATTTATCGGCAAGCTTTAGTTCAGCCGGCACCGGCCCATCGAAGCCGACGCCATGAAAGCGCAGATCTGGCCGCTTAGCGTCGGCAAGTTCCTCCTCTTGCGGGATTACATATCGGCCGCCCGAGCGCTCGCGACACCAGTTACCGATAAATTTTCGAATCTCGGTTTCCTGGACGATCGGCCTTAGGATCGACGCGATGCTCGCATCGCCCTCCTCAAGATCGTATTTGAGATCATGCAGCCGATCGACTGCTAGATACCATAGATCGCGATGGTTGCCAGGCGTGCGTTCGCGCCGGTCGTGAAAATCACGTACCTGGCGCGGTGACCAAGCGGGTGAGTCGGCATCCCGTGCCGCCTTCTCCTTAGCGTGAAATGCCATCCACGGTCGCGCCGTCTCGGTGGGATGAGCGCGTGAGATGTCAATAAGTGCGAGGAAAGCCTCCTTCCCCGGCGTTTCACGAATAAACGAGAACAAGGCATCGCGCGCGTCCTGCGCGTCGTCACGCAGCCCAGGCGAATAGACTCCTCTTCCTGAGCGGTCGATATCTTCCTTCTGGCGTACATAGCCGTGCATTAGCAGGTAGAGCGCCTTCATATGCTCAACCGTGCGATATGCTTGGCGCGCGTTAGCACTTTCGCGGCGTCCTCCAATGAGTGCGGTGATGAAGCGCATTGCGAATAGGGTCTGGTTATTCTCCCCCTTGATCTCTGCAAGACGCGCCGCAAGCGCTGGAATTGCGACCGCTGGCTCGCCCCCCACCCACATGGCGAACCACATTGGGGCAGTTGTAAGGTTTCTGGTTGTTTTCGCCTTTTGTGCTGCAAGCTTCGCAATAGCCGAGTCGTCGAGCGAAGAGCCTTGGACAATGGTGAGCATGTAGCGCAAATTACCGATACTCTTGGGAGGCTTGCGCAACCGCCCCAAGAGTATCGGTGCGAGCTTGTCCCACATCCAATTGCCGCTCCAACTCGCATCATGGAGAACATAGTGGCTCTCAGTCTCGGGACTCAGGTTAGCGAGCTCATAATCGATCTCGGTAATCACCACATCGATAACTGTTTCGGAATGGGTCACGTAGAGGCCAGGCAACCAGCTTGGAAAACCATTGAGCTCACGGAGCGCATAACGCGTCGCGACCTCTGCCTCTTTCCGCGAAAGATCTCTTAGCCAGCTTGGCTCCTCCCGTGCCTCGATTGACAAGCCCGTCAAGCCGAAAATGACACAGAACGGAGTGGAATTGGCCTGTGCCCCCTCGGAAAGCAATTGCGGAACGTAACCGCGCCAGAAGCGGACTGCGCCGTCGCGAAACGCACGCGCCACCTCCTCGCCAAACTCAGGGATAAGCGAGCGCCAATGGCCTTCACTCCATTTGTCCGGGCCATTGCTCCTTCCACGCATGCGTTCCAGCAAATAAAGCTGGGCGTTGGTCAAAACCCCCGCGTTTCCTGGATTACGCAGCGCTTCAGCGTTCGCATCGAGATACTCGTGCCACGCACGCTTGTTCGCTTCCTGGCGTTCTGCCCGTCGTGCCGCACGTTTTTTCCAGCGCGCTTCCTCTCTCTTCCATTCTTGCCGGCCGCTGGCCGGCGGATGCAGTAGGTAATCAAGCGCTGACTTGAGCTCTGCCTCACTATTGGCCAAACGCTTCAGCTTGGCACGCCACGCAGCCGGGCGGCCATTCTCACGATAGATTGCAAAAGCCAGGGTAAGCGCGACTAACTTGTCGTCGAGTTGTGGTCGCGCCGCAATGTCTTCGCAGATGCTTTCAAAACTATCATGGCCGAAAGCCCAGAAGCGGCCAGAGATGCCAACGTGCCAATAGTCGGTGAGACGTTCTCCTCGTTTGGCATCCAGCTCCGAGCGCGTCTCAACGACACTCTGCCAAAACAGCGCATGGTTGAGCGCAGGCCATTCGACAACACACTTCCCTAAATCCCCTCTTATGTCCCGAAATTCGTGTTCGCAATATTCCTCAGCAATTGAGAACTTACGTAGGGTTGAAAGCACCGTGGGCTCGAGCGCGCTCCGATCCCGCGCTTCGACTAAGCGCAGGATGGATTGAGCTGCGGCTTGTGCCAGCCAAGCATGCCGCTCAGAAATTTCGCAGAATCGCCGTTCAATGACCGGGGGTTTATCCAAAAGTGCATGAAGCCCCGTAACAAACCTTGGCAGCAACGACAACGGCCACTCAGAAGCCAATTGCGACAAAGCATCCATGAGGCTATCAACGTCAAACTGCTTCTTGGCTGGGGTACGTTCAAGCGCTTCAAGCAACCATGCGACAGCCTGCTCGTCCGGCGGGAGACCAGAAATTAATTCCGCAAGCCAGTCACGATCGATCTCTCCGTCCTCCGCGAGGAAAGCTCGCCGCACCTCCGTCTTATCCGCTTCAGATCCCACGATCGCCAGCGCGCGGAATGCCGCGATTCGTACGTATTTGGCTCGTGAGCCGAGCGCGAAGCGCTTAGCTTCAGCAGCCAAACCCACAATCTCTCCCTGCCAGATCATGCGAAGCAGGAACCAGGCAATGTCGTCGTCGTCACCATATTTGGCTAGCAACGCCTTGATATCGCCGGTGAGGTCGTCATTCGCGAAGCGCTGAACTGCGGCGTAATCGGTGAGCGACCGGCCATGAGCCGGTTGTGCCAACTGCTCGCATGCTTGGCGCAAGATGTTACTTCGTGTCTCTCGCGGCAATTGGCTCGGATCACCGCCCTCGAAGATAACCTCCGGCGCCAAGCGACAAACGCGGGCGAGGATCCGCTCATCAAGGACGGCCAACCATGGCAGCACTGGCCGCATCGTCGGAACGACCACTTCAATGCCATATTGCGACCGGAAGAACAAATTCTCTATCCGAGCACGAGAGCCTTCATCGACGATCAGTGCATGTAACCATTCTGCAGTCAGGTACTCGCGCACCGACCGGTGATGAAAGCGGACTGTGCCATAGATCCCCTCGTCGAAAATCGGCCTGCTAAGCAACGTCGCACAATCAACATCGTCCCAGTCGGTCAGCACCTCTCGGACTGGGATACCTCTCGCATTGTCTGCGCCATCGGGCACGCGAATCGCCGATTCCTGGGCAAGGGTGGCCGCCGCCGCAATCAAGCGTGCCCCCAAGCGCAACCTCTCGATAGAGATCGGACGAGCCTCAGAGCGATTCTGGTCGCGTTCCTCCAAACGGCAGGCGATGCTGCTCTGCATGAGTTCGAGCCGAGAACCGATCCGCTGATGGTCTTTCCAGAACTCTACCAACTCGGCCAAGTCTTGCGGTCGGGTCGTGAGCGACCATGCGTCTTTGCGTTCGACTGCGTCGCAAAAGCCCCTAGGATCTTTAACCCCCTTGCCGCGCAAGAACGTATCGATCTGACTTCCATGTAGATCGTCAAGAGCGACGATCCTGAAGGGGGCAGTTGGACTCGTCTTGGCATCGGTATTCTTGGTGGCGATCTCTTGCGCGCTGTCAGCTGATGCCTCCTCGTCGACAGCCTTTTCTGCAGGGTGATACGGAAGCTCCTTCTGGCAAAGCAGCAAATCTGTCTTCGCTCGCCAGGCTGTCGTCCTGCCGGTGACGATGATATGTGCTCGCTGGAGCACCGCCGAGAGCAGCCTTCCTAACTTCTTGATCGCACGCTCGAAGTCCTTGGGATCACGTAACCGCGCCTCATCGACCGAGTCTAGAAGCAGCCATCCTTCCTCACCAGATGCTAGCCAAGCGCTGAATTCGTCGAAACCACCCTCTTCGAAGGCGTCTTCGAAGGCTTGAGTGACGTGTTCGATTCGCACGAAGAAGGCATGCTTACCTTCTCGACGAAGACTGATGGCGATATTGCGAATTTCCGCTGTCTTGCCCGAACCAGCCTCGGATAAAAGTATGACCCGATGCTCGCGCAAAAGATCAGGCCAGCGAAGCGGTTCGTGGCGCCCGAATGTTCGGGCAAGGCCGGCGTCGTCATCAGCCCGTTCCTCGAGTATGAGGTCATGAAAGGTCCGATCTAGCGGGATAAATTCGTCGAAATAGCTAGCCATAGCGATTTGGGCAATATCGCGTACAAAAAAATCAAGCTTAAATCATTTGCGACGCATCGACGATGCCATGAGACTAGCAGTTGGGGGCAATCTGGTGCTGTCACCGTCAGCTTACTGGCACATTGCTGATGTATCGCTGGATGTATCAAAACGGCAGCAAAGGCCGAACATTAGCCTCATGCTAGGAGAAATAGATAGGCCGGGTTGTCCCAGCCCATTTAGCTTCTTGAGACCTTGGTTAATGTACGGAAGGAACCAGCCCCGCGATACAACTCCTTAGGGTTGATCGAATACTTGTGCAGACAACATTTCCTTCCTGAGTAGATGCGGCCACTTCACATAGACAAGTTTTCCTCAAGATAAGTAAGCCATTCGTGTACTTGCTCAAAGACCTCGCGCGAATTTTGGATCGAAATTGGCGTGCACCAGCGGTCACCTGTTGCGACTTTTTCGGAGATGCAGACTGTCATGTCTACAGGGATGCGCGCGTTTGCGGCCATTAGCAGGCTCCGTAGAACTGTGGAGTCCGGCTCACCTTTGATTAACTCAATTCCTGGTGTGTGCCCTTGAAGTTGGCGCCATCCCTCGTGGGGTACCGACGAGGTCATAGCAAGGACCCCCGGCTTGATTTCCCGAAGGTTGCATTGCAACAAGGCGAAAGTCTCTTTCGAATGCGCGGTGGCCGGTATGGGTTTGTCTCCCCCTATTATTCGTTCACCGTCCGGATAATGTATCTCAGTCTCTTGACCGCGTGCCCGGCCGTAAGTGTAACGAGAGACCGCCTCGTCAGGGCTGCTGGCCATTATTTGAGTGACCTCGTTGAGCGGAATGATGCGCCGTTCAGCGTCGGACGCGATGCCATTTCCGACATCGATTGCGGCCTGGGATATCTGTCGAGCGGCCTTGGCGATTTCTTCGGCTTCTGCAAGCGCCGAATTCTCGATGCCGCTATCGGGTGAAAAACACGCATCATTTTCACCGTCAGCGACCAACGCACCCTGCGGCAAAGCGGTGACGATAGAACGGAAGCGGATCTCACATGGCCAGTCCACGACCACGCTTACCGCTGCCCCGGCGGGGCCCGTTTTTCTTAAATCATTTGTTACTTGGCGGAATCGTGCCTGGAATGCTTCAGAGGTGCTAGAGAATTCGGAGGCTGCCATCGTCATGCCTCCAACGACGGCAAATTTGCCTTCCCTGATACCGGCGAGATCGAGTGGACGCTTTGCGCGATTACGTGTTTTGAATCTTTTTGCCATTTTGTTCTCCGATCAAAATTGATAGTGAAATGCCATTGCACAAGTACTAAGAAAGAAAGCGGTCTGAGGGGATGCACGACTGCGCTTCGCGCGCGAAGTTGAATTTGGCCTGGGATAAAAACGCAACATGACTCCGACGTCTCTACGGAAATGACGTGCAGGCAGCGTTCGAGCACGGCTAAATCCACTGCTTCGAGCATCTGTCAGGATGGCGTTGTCCACAACGCTGCGCCCACATGGGCGCAGTACAAATTCCGTGGCGATATCATTGGCAGCCCAAATTCGAATCCAGGGGGCCAGGTCTAGCGCATCACGGGGCTTGGAAAATGCCCATTCATCGCCGGCTTGCTTCAGTGATCCCTCGATCCGAGCAATGCTGGATCGATCGGGGGGAGCGACAGACATTGCAAAGGCAAGATCCAAGTCCTGCGCGGTTTGGAGAAAAGTCTGCCGATTGATGTCCTTTCGGGCTTGCAGTGGAACTCCCAGCCGTTGCGGTGCTGAGGCCAAGGCCAGTTCGACAGTTTTCCCTTGGTCAGTGGTGAGGCCACTGACAGCGCGAGCAACCTCTGGAGAGTCACCCAACAGGCGCAAGCCAAGGTAGATTGCGCGTGGGGTTTGGAGCGGGCGCTCATTCATTTCCGGCACGAACGTGACTTGAGATTGACCGTCCGCAATGAGCGACCCTAACTGAAGAATCGTGGCACCGTCTCTGAAATTGTCCCACGAGAAATCTTCGGCCAAATTTGGCTCATATCCTGGATTGCGACTGCGCCGTTTGCGACATGTGGTAGCAGGGACTCCGGTGATTCCGGATACAAAGACGTCCGACGGTGGTGTGAGGTCGGCAAGCAATGCGTGGTAGTGCTGCGTCCTCAAACGATCCATGTCATGACCATAGTTTTCCATGGACACCTGCGGCCAGCTTTGACCGGCCTCGATGGCACACTCGATTAACCCTTGCCGTAGGGCAAGCGTGTCGAATTTTTGATGCGCCCCTGGAGTAAGGTGGGTGTGGATGCGGTCGGTAATGACACGGTGGCGCAGGTCATGGACACAAACTACCGGCGACCCGGTTGCGTGCCATAGTGCGCTTGTGATCAATTGATGGATATTCCCTGTTCGCTCGATGGTACGAGGATCGTGGGCGTCACCAAATATAGGCAGTTGCGTATCGTCGGGAAAGCGAGCGCTGCGAAGCTGCATCAGCAGCAGAAGGCCATTGACCAGCTCCGGGTCGGTCAGCCGGATAACGCGGACAGCATTGTCGGTTTTCAGATTGGCGCCAGCCTCTGCGGTGATGGCGAGGTGTGGTCTGGGATTGTCGAGCGCCAAGTCTCCTAAGCGCAGATGAGCAACACTATCCCAGCGAAGCGGGTGTCGCGCGAGGAGGCGTAAGGCAATGGTAGCGAGGTGGTAATCGTCACCAGGCACTTTCTGCCGTTGATCCAGTAGAGCAATCGCAACCGCAATTTCGCGGGGCGATACTATCTCGGCATAATTGAACGCAGAAGGTGGCGCTGCCGAGCGTTGAAATATCTGGATATCGATACCGAGGTAGCGCAGAACAGAGTTGATGCCTGTTTCATCGGGGGCACTACCGTCCTTCCGCTCGTGTAAAGCCGCATTGACCAACTGCCGCCAGTCGATGTCATCGGCGCCGGCATGCTCGATGGCATTGGCAGCGATTCGAACGAAGTTGCGTGCTCCACTCTCGTAACGCAGCAAGGTATTCAGGTTGCGAAGGGAGCCCGCCAGATTTTGTAAATAGCCAACCTCAATGCGTTCCAGCAGCGAGTCGCTTCCGATAAGGCGCAATTCCTCCAAGAGCTTACCCAACAGATGAAGGGCAGTCGCATGCGATGCACCTTCGTCAAGCTTCTTCTTGGCTTGCTCAAGTACTTTGGCTACCGATTCGAGGGCGGCCACGCGGCGCGCCCTGGGTCTCAAATCGAACAACGGTGGTTCGATGCAGCCGAATATTTCTCGCGCTTCGCTGGCCGGTCGCGTCGTCCGAGAAAAAGTTAAACCTCTACTCCACGCACTGATCGCCGCAGGGAAATGCAGCGTCGTGTATGCCTCGGCTTGGGCGAGGAGCTCGCCAATGGACTGCGAAGTTTCGTTCACGCCGACCCGGGGGATCGGCGCAGTATCCAGGGCGGCAAGTGTTTCGGGAATGGATTCACTCGGGGGAATCCTTTGCGCCAATTGCAGTGTCGCAGTGCTGATTTCAGTACGGCGAAGACCGAGCGGCCGGGTCTTGCTGTCGACAAAAGTACGCTGAGGGGCGACATAAATTTTACCGGTCGCAATTTCGGCAATTGCGCCGAGCAATTCGCTGCCATGGATAACGCCATCTTCCATGATCAGGGAGCGTGCCACACCAAACCAGCCTGGCGCTGGTGCAGTGCTTCGCCATGTTCGAAAACTTTCCGCGAAGTTGCTGGCGAGGGTCACCGTTGTACGCGAAAAAGGGCAAGGCTCTGGTGCAGCGATTCCTCGCGGCAGCGCTTGCTCCATCCAGCCGGTGGTGGTTTCGATGAGCTTTGGATCGTAGGGCAGGGCGTCTCGAGGGAGCCCAGGACCCGTGTACGACCTGGGGTTGAAGGTTGGTACCGAAGGAAGGCCAACTTGTTCGATCCACTGATCGATAGCCAGGGAAATCGAACTGAAGGCGATAGCGGGAATTGCGCCACTCCACCGCCCGAATAGCTCTTGGCCGGGATTGCCTCGGCCAGCTTGTCCCATGACCGCTGCGCTGTCGATTTCTGCGTCACGTGCCACCGCGTCTATCCAGTGGCGTCCCGCATTGATTGCCATTCCGTAGTTCGCCAGGACGCCAGCAAGCACTTGCGAGCCGATAGGTACGGACTCCAGGGATTCATTGAGCGAGAAGAAAAGGGGATGCCAATCCTTGGGGTGTTCTGCACGTGTTGCGGAGTCGATTTGCGCCGCAAGTTTGGGGGCGATGCCACTGAGCCGATAGGCCAGGGATTCAAGCCATTTGTTGTATGTTTCGAGCCACCCAATTAAATAGGTCGGTAAGCAGATCATACGTAGCTCATGGTATGGCGAGACGCGTTTGTCGGTGACGCCGGTTGCTCCCGTTTTGAGGTTAATTTGGGAGCGCGTAACGGTTTCGAATTTCACCGGGCGTGAGCCGCTGATGAATTTGAAAAGGATGAAAATGTTGGTGGAAACCAGGTTGTGTGCCGTGATCAATTGATCGATCCCGCAATGCCTGGGTAGAGATGAAATGACTGTCGAGGTTTCTGCTGTAACTGCAGAAAGAAGGGTCGCCACTTGCTGATAATTAGGCTGGCGCGGCGAAATTACGTCGTGGACATCCTCGGTGGCCAACACGCCGCTATATCCGAGGGATAAGTAGACATCATGCAAAATTGACTTAAGCCGATCGGCGCGGACCGACAGATAGTTGAAATTTGCGGGCGTTCCGAGGAGGAAGTCCAGGCCGATCAGCGCCGAGTAGGCCTCGTCGCGACAACGGTGGAGCGCATATCGTCCGCGGCTCCGCGCAAGGCGTGTCAAGGTTATCCGGTGCGAACTGATTGATATGGCGCGCAGCATGGCGCGTGTAGATTTTTGCAATGCATCCATGGGGAGCGAAAACAATTGCGCGAATGTCTTGGCGGATGGATTGCTTGATAGATATGCCCGGATTCTTTGCGCAAATTCCATAGGGAAGGGAATGATCACTGTCCGGTCATCGGCGGTTGCAGAGTCGCTTGAATGCTTGATTACCCTGTTGATATCGATCCGGATAGCATTGCCCTCGGCGCAGATTGCATAGCCCTGCGTAAACCCATTGCCAATCTCGAGCAGGTGGAATTTCGAGGGCATAAGACCGAGGTGGAAGGCTGATTCCGCAGCAAATACCTCTTGGTCATGAACGCCGCCCGCAAGTGCAAGGATTTTGGGGAAAGTTTGATCCAGTTCGAACGGCTGCAATTCGCGTGCGGTGACTACCCCTGCGAATGCCCGACGCGTCCCAGATGCCTGTTCGGCTAGGAGGTGCTCAAGAATCTCGAGTTCTGCTGTGCTCTCGTCTGTCTTTGATTCAACGTCACTAACCTCGTCATCATGGTGGCTATTGGTAGCCGGAGCGACAATACAATTACTTTCGCAAAGCTGTTCCTGGAAGGGGGCCGGCAGCTCGCTACGCAGGACGGCGGCAAGTTGGTTCAGCAGTTTTACTGTAGGGCCCTTTAATTCGTCATTGGCAGCTAGTTGCGCTAGTCCTAGCTGAGTCAGGGCGGCAGGCTCAAGTCCTCTTGGGAGCTTTCCGCTCAACCAGCGGGAAAGTTCTCTAGCCAATTCCGTCGCTAGCTCCCCTCGCTCGGACAGGATGATGAGGGTCAATAGGCCTCGAATCGCTTGTAGAAATCGAATCTTCCCATGCGGCAATTCGCTTCCTGGAGGAGCGAGATAATCGCGCAGCGGGTGTCGAGGCAGGTTACGCAGGGCAGTCAAGTCACGCGATGCGTCGGTGTCGAGGATTTTGCTTATGGGATTAGCGATTTCACCGACGCGATCAATCCACTTTGGTACGGTGATCAGCGATGTGATGTATTTGAGTGAAGCTAGATCGCGAGCCGTGGATTCTGCTAAAGAGACCAATCCAATGCCTGAATTAAGGATTCGGAATGACTTGATCAGTGCCTCGGCAACACGGTAATCAGATCGATCTAATTTTTGCCGCAATCTTTCTTGGAGAGAGAGCGTCAGATCGTATGGGCGATGTTCATCCTCGCGATTAAGCGATCTTGAAAAGAGGGAAGTGTCACCTGTGTCCATGATCTACTCCAGGATGTACGGTCTATTGCGATGGCGTGACTTGCCGGCGCGAAAACGTGAACGCGATCGATCAGTGGAGAAGGACTTGGTCCAACTCCGATAAGTTTGGATTGGGTATAGCGGCGTGGGGAGCGCGCGAGGAGACAACAAACCCGCATCGTAATGGGCCGCGCTTTAAGCTGAGCTTTGGCCCATAAGGACCTAAGCTATTTAATAGACTTGAGCTATAAAGACACAAGTTCTTCCATAAGGCATTGGAAGCCTCATGATTTTTTGTTCATCCTAAGTACTGTACTTCTGCACGGTACTTCGGAAGAATTAAGCGCATGCATAATGGAGCAGCGTGGCCAGCCCTAACTAAACGAGCGAATTCATGCTACTACGTTGCAGACTGGAAATGCAAGCAGTAGTCGATTCGGATCTAGAGATGTGTGGCGTGGATAAATTCGCTTCTGTCACAAAAATTGTGACAGTTGGTCGATTCGGTAGGTGTTGCGTGGGATCAGGTGTCACAAAGTGGTTTGCAAAAAAATAGTTAATTATCAGTTTGTTAATGATTCATTTCCCGTAATTTGACTATTAAGCCCGATACGGTACTGTTGAAAACAACTATTTTCTCGGCATTCACACGGCAGGGCATCTCGATGGCCCTCGCAAGAAGCATAAACCTCTGATTTGTCAGAGGTTTTTTGCTTTTTGGGGTTCGGTTGCATTCCTGGTTTGTCGCCCCGCTTAGGTTTTCGGGTGACTCTCGGGCGCCTGATGCGCTTGCTCGTGGCAATTGGGGGGGAAGAAACTACTTCCATGGTCTTCCACAATAACAATCTATCAGACTGTTTGCGCAGCGACGACCTCAAAGTATTCGGGCCATGATTTTGATGCACAACTCAGAGGGCAGCATCGACAACAATATAGGTACGGTGTCTGGTCGGGTCGGTTTGTGGGTCATAGTGAGAGCACATCGCTCTCAAAATGGCAAAGCCCGTTGGTTTTGGACACCAATGGATTTCCGAGGGCTATCTAATAACTCAGACGGTCACCTGCAATAGCACCAAGAACGGCGCCAACCGCAGTGGATACCATACGCCCACCGCCACGGCCAACCTGATTACCAATAACGCCGCCCGCGATTGCACCAATGGCTTGCCCTGCCACTCGGTTTCCGTATTGGTACGTCGGAGGGTATTCCGGCTGCTGAGCGTAATAGCCCGCTGGTTCCTGTGGATATTGGTAAGCCGGGGCATCCCGATAGACAACACGTTCCCGGTAAATGACCCGGGGCGGCGGAGGAGCATAGGCAACGGGGGGCGCCTGATAGACCATGACGGGTTCCTGATAAACGACGACGTGCTGCGGTCTGTAGGGGCGATACCCTTCATCATCGTCCCACTCTCGGTGGGCAAAAGCACTACCGCTGATCAATGCGCCAATTAATACTGCCGGAATCAACACCTTTTTCATTTTGGTTGTCCTTTCAGGCCACCAAGGAAATGGTATCCAGGTTTCTAATTTCTTATGTCTGGCTCAGTTGCAATCCCCCTCGGGTTTGGACGCCGAGAGGGATTGCGGGCAAGCTGCTTATTTGGTGGCAGGTGCCGGGGTTGCTGCGGGCTTGGCTTCAGCCTTCATTTCCGCTTTTTCATGCTTCTCGTGCTTCTCAGCCTTGTGCTCGTGGCCCTTGGACTTGCCATGTTTTTCAGCCGGCTTGGCTGCGTCAGCCTTGGGGGCTTCCGTCTTCGTAGCTTCAACCTTTGCTGGCTCAACAGCCTTCGGCGCTTCAACCTTCTTTTCGGTAGTTGCCGGAGCCTGAGCGGTAATCTTGGCGGCCGGAGCTGCGGCTGGGGCGGCGGCAGTGCCTTGAGCGAAGGAAGCAGAAGCGAAACCAGCAGCAACGGTCAGAGCAACGATGAGTTTGGAAACTTGCATTTTGAATCTCCTGAATGGGTAGGTTGTTTATTCGGTATTCGGTATTCGGTGCTGACATCTTTTTGCAGCGCCTTGTACCGAATAACGCGGCTGCTTACTCAGGGATGTCATGTGAAAGGTAATAATGTGTATCGGTACGTGACAGAAGCGTTTCAGGCTGTTTATTGGCGAACAAACCCTGTCTGATTTACCCATGCTACCCATGGCCCAGTGCATTTCATTCGCAGTCGTCAGCGAACTCATCATCAAGAAAAGCCGCTTCCTCGGCTGCGTCCAACCCGTAGCAGACCGGGCAACGGCACAGGCTATCGTTGCCGACCTGCGAGCGCAGCATCCAGGAGCAACGCATGTCTGTTGGGCGCTGATGGCAGGCGGTCATTCAGCTGCAGTCGATGATGGTGAGCCCAGCGGCACTGCGGGCAGGCCAATGCTTGAAGTACTTCGCCATCAAGACCTCGAGGGCGTCCTGGCCACTGTGGTTCGCTACTACGGCGGTATCCAGTTGGGGGCTGGTGGTTTAGTCCGCGCTTACACGGATTGTGTGGCCCAGGCACTGAAAGGCGCGACCAAAGTGCCCATCGTTAAATTGAGAACCCTGCAGTGTTCCGTGCCCTATGCCTTTGAGGGGATGTTGCGGCGAGAGATAGAGGCAGCGGGTGGCGTCTTGCAAAACGTCCAACATGGAGAACGGGTGGAGTTCATCTTTTCGCTGGCCGATATTGCCGCTGATGCACTCGTAGGGCTCCTGAATGAGTCAGGACAGGGTCGAATCCTCTGGGTGGATGACGACTAATCCGGGGCTCAGAAAGGCGAAAGCCCCGCCGGGGGAGTGCGGGGCTTTCAAGGCGGCCAATTCAGGGAGGGGGGAGGTGGCCGCCTAGGCTGTTGGGGTTCAGCGCATGTGTGCAATTTACGGGTGCATCGCATCAAGTTCAAGTAACCGATTGCAACAGCAGGTATCCATTTGTTGAGTGGTTTCCGGTGATGCATTTTGCATCCAGTATTGCCCTCTATTGTTTACTGTATAAAATTACAGTATTCAACAGAAGGAGCGAGTCATGATTCGCATTGTCTGCCCCGGTTGCCACAGCCCGCTATCCAGCGCCGAACTTGAACAAGCCACAATTGACGGGCATCTAAGCCTTGTCTGTCCAGAATGCGCCATGGTCCTGCTCACTGAGCCGGTCGATGCGCATTTGATTCAGAAAGCAGAAGAGGCGCCTGCGCATGTTTGAATCTGCGGCCCAGTGACCAGGCATGGGCGAGTCCTGAAAATCTGGATGGCAGGCTTTCTTCGTCAGTGATTTGATGACGTGCCGTCATCCCGAGATTGGATTTCCTGTTGGGAAATGTTGGGCTCAGCATCTCGCAACGGTATTTCGGCCGTAGGCGCGGGTGGCTCGGTTTTCAGGGGCTGGGTGTTCCCAGTGCCTTTTGTACGCGCTCTGCCACGCTTGAATACCGCTTCAACGCAACCAGACTTGATGGTTAGCTTACTCAACGGGAACGACCGATTATCTTGAGTTAAGGTAGTTCAACGATGCAAAAGTAGTCTGGTTCTCCGAACAGCAGGCTCATGAATACTCGGCCAGGCTTGCATGCGAGGAGTTCCCGAATGTCATCCGCTCCGCTGGGCAATTCATCGACCCCAAGCTCATAAACGCGATTACCCTCGCTAACGAGACCGTTCAAGAGGTCTTCTGCGTTCGAGTAGCTATCTGCTTCGGTATGGACAGTCCCGTAGGTGTATCGCTCAGGATTGCCATGGCTAGGGACGAGCGCGGCTAGATAGAACATTGATGACGTCCTTGAGTAGTGAGCGACGACTATAAGCAAGTTCACGGCACCTTGGCAAATGAGACAATTCGCCCTAGGAAATTGCGAATTTAACCGCCAGGGGAGTGAATTTTGGACGTTGTAGCTGTAATCGACTTTGAGACGACAGGTTTATCCCCGGCGCAAGGTGACCGCGCGACCGAAATAGCGGCCGTCATCCTCGAAAACGGCAAGGTCGTGGACCGTTACCAAAGCCTGATGAACGCTGGCGTACGCATCCCTTCGTTTATTGAACAGCTTACCGGCATTTCCAACGCCATGATTCGCTCTGCGCCGCCGGCCGCACAGGTCATGCGAGAAGTCTCAGACTTCGTGGGTGATATTCCGCTGGTTGCTCACAATGCTTCATTCGACTGCAAATTTTGGGACGCCGAAGTGGCACGCATCAATTTGCAAAGGTGCCAGGAGTTCGCTTGCTCACTGCTGCTCGCCAGGCGTCTGATGCCTCTGGCCCCAAGCCACAAACTGGGCGCGCTCATTGAATTTGCCAAGCTGCCAGTAGCGGGACGCGCCCACCGGGCACTGGCCGACGCGGAAATGGCGGCCAGCCTTCTGGCGTACTTGGCCGGTGAGCTGCGGAGCAAGCACGGGATTCAGCAGGTAACCCACGAGCTCCTTCGCAAGATTCAGGGACTTCCGAAGGCGAAGATAGCGCAGGTCTTGGCTCGCTATCAACAATCTCAATAGTCCACCGCATGCCGAAGCCGTTGCTGTACACCTACCGCCGGTGTCCCTACGCGATGAGAGCGCGGATGGCCTTGCTGGTGGCCGGCATCGATTTCGATGCGCATGAGGTCTCGCTGCGAGACAAGCCTCCCGAGATGCTGGCGCGCTCACCCAAGGGCTCGGTGCCAGTGATGCTTCTCCCGGGCGGCCAGGTGTTGGAGCAAAGCTGGGACATTATGCGCTGGGCGCTGGAGCAGCAGGCAGCCAAGAGTTTCTGGGCAGCGGCCCAGGCAGCGGAGAACCTGGACTGGCTGGCCAGGAACGATGGCGTGTTCAAACACCATCTCGACCGCTACAAATATCCCGAGCGTTACGAGGAGGCATCCCGGGAAAAGCATCGCGAACAGGCGCTCGCATCATTTCTACGTCCGCTGAATAGTCGCCTGGAACAGTGCAGCTTCCTTGGCGGAAGCGAGCCCTGTGCAACAGACATGGCGCTGTTCCCATTTGTTCGGCAGTTTGCTGCAGTAGAGGCTGCCTGGTTTGAGTGTGAGGAATTGTCCGCATTACAGGCCTGGCTTGCTGGTTGGCTGGCAAGCCCGTTGTTTCTGCACTGCATGCAGAAGCTACCCAGCCAGACGACGGTGCCATTTCCATCGTTTGGGTAGGAGGGGCGCTGGTATCCTTACGGCCCTCGTGCAACACAGTCCTCGCCATGTCCGATTTAACTGCCTCTTGGCTAGCTGCTCAGTTTCCAGATGTTCGTGCCGAGCTGGCCAACCTGATCGATTACCGACCTGAACCAGCGTTCATCCGCTTGCTCGCTGAATTGCTGCCGGTCGTGCCATGCCCGGGGCTTGTCGACCTTTACTACGACATTTGGTACTGCGTTCCAAGCCGTTTGGCCTTGCGAATCGCGATGAAACAGGTTCATGCCCCGGAGGCGTTAGCGCAGTATCTGGCGCTCACTGAGCGTGTTCTCGTTGATGCAACTGTGTGTGCGGCATTTGAAAGTCAGCTCTCGGATGCGGACGATGTTGATGAGGTCATTTTCTGGCTGAAGCGAAGGGCTGGGCGTTAGGTTGTATAGCCAGCCGAGAGCGTGCACGGCAGGTGGCTGAGGTCGAAGCGCCTAACTAGCGACTCCAAAGCATGGTGCGTAATACGAATGGAGTAGTAACTTAAGTAGCCAGTGAAGTCTTAGCAATCGCAAGTCGTAATTTCAAAAAAAGCCTTCATGACCAGCATGATGACGCCAAGAAGCAAGTTTTTATTGCTTGTACGCCGATTTGATTTCAGCCAAATCAACCTTGATGCTGCGGATGTTTTCCCGGTTGCGCGCACCTATCTTGCCTAACGCAATAACGGCCCGCACCGCCTGACGTCAGGGCTAGCAATGAGCTTCGATGGTGTATCAAAAACCTGAAAGGCTGAAGCGATTTCTGTAGGATGCGAGGCCTAACAGGAGATGCATGCATGAATGCCACCACTTGGCACGCCTGGTTCGACGGGGCAACCAAACACACCAATCCCGGTATTCGGGGTGTTGGTGGCCTTCTCAAAGGCCCGGCTGGCGAGAGAATTGAAATTTCTGAGGATATCGGCGAGGGCACGAATAATGAGGCTGAGTACGCAGCCCTCATGGCTGTGCTTGATGCCGCAGTTGCCGCCAAGGTTCAAGACCTGATTGTTTACGGCGACAGTCAACTCGTGATCAAGCAGGTCAATGGCGAGTGGTTGATCAACGCCAAAGGCTTGGTACCGATGTGCAAGACCGTACGGCGACTGATGGCTCAAATACCCAAAGTCAGCTTGGCCTGGATTCCGCGTGAGGAAAATACCGAGGCAGATGCTCTTTCCAAGAAAGCCGTTGGTGTGACAGGGCAAGGCCCTGTTGACCGGACGATCTGGACGAATATCACCGAGATCGCCAAACCCTTTGGTCTATCCGGTGTTGCCTTTGGCAAGCGTATGGACTTGGCTAAGCTGCGCGAAAGCGGAAAGCCAACTCAGCTTGCACTCGACAAGGGATGCGCGCTTCTTGTTGAAAACAGCTTTGGGCATCAAGTTTATTGGCATAAAAAGTTGCTTCCGGCCGCTCTTCGAGAAGCGATGCTGTTGGACTAGCATTCGATAAACAGATATCTCGAGCATTGCGCGCATTCGTCGCAACCAGGCTTAATGGCTGGGAATTCGCCAAAATAGTCATTCTCAACGAATGGTGCGCGCCCGTTACTTGCGAGCAGCAAGGCTCTCGGGATAACGGATTGTTCGTTCCAGGAGGCCGGGAGTTTTTGCGCTGGCAACTGGAACTAAGGTGCCACGCTAATTCAGCTGTACAGAAAGAAAAAAGACCAGCAAATTTGCTGGTCTTTTGTCCTTCCAAGGATACTACGCCGTATTCCTGAAGAACAATCCCTAGGCGAGTCCCGGGGCCGAAGCGATGTGCGCTGGTATCAGCGAACGTTCGGACACAATCAGGCGTTTTCTGATCCCTTCGCCAATCTTGCGCTCGACTTCCCACATGGCCAATCCCTTGACCACGGCAACTTGCTCAATGGCGGTTACGACATCACCCAGTTTGGTGCACAGATACTGGGCACCGCGTTCGATTGAAGACTTCACTTTCATTCGGCCAAATCTCCTGTGTGGTAGTTGCGTGAGTAATCCTACTGAAGTTTTGCCAGGATTGAAACTAGCCAATCCTGACAAGCTTTTCCATCGGTTAGGTGTTGCAAAAGGAAGCCCGGGCCTGCCAGGCTTCAACGGATTTGACGGGAGTCAGGGCTTGTTCGGGGCCTTGCCGGTGCTCGAGGCCTTGGGGGCCGGTTTGCCGGCCATACCACCGCGAGGACCGGCATGGAAATCCTCAAAGATCTTCTGTTGTTCCGGGGTCAGTGCGGCGTAGAACGCTTTGAGGGCTGCGACATGGTCAGTCATCTGCGCTTGCCGGGCTTTGGATAACTCAAGCATTTTTTCAGCACGCTCCGGCGCATTGAGCTTCGCCCAATCTTCTGCTGGCCCACCCTGGGCAGCCGTTCTCGGTTGTTCGGAATCCATCAGCTTTTTCCAGGCGGGTTCCTGTTCGGCTGTCAGTTTCAGGGCCTCATGCAGCTGGGTGTGATGCTGCTCCATCATTTTGGCATGCCGTTCCGAATGTCCGCCCCGATGATCGCAGCCAGGGTCCGCCATGGCCGGGCCTGCTGCAAAGGCACCAACGCCTGCTGCGAGGAGGAGCGATTGAACCACTTTGCGATATGAACTCATTGGGATCCTTTGTGATTTCGACGGCACGATGGCAGCGAAAATTTGCTGGGTTGATGTGCTTCCGCCTTCGGGGAGTGAGAGATATTTCCGTGATGTATTGAGGAAAGTTGCGATGTTCATGTCTTGATGGGCGTTTTTGGTCTGGTTCATTGATTTGGTCTCGCTTGTTTTTTGAATTGAAACCATCTTCACATCAAACGGGGGGTATGAGTTCAGTTCCATTGCAACGCTTTGTATCCGGATGTTGCAGCGGTGGTTTGGTAAATAATTGTAGACACAAAAAGGGCCAGCGAATGCTGACCCTTCTTGACGTTTCATGCCGGAAAAAGTCTCCGACCATGCTGGCCGGAGCAAGCCTGTTCGGCAGGAGAGATGCTGTTACTTGGCCGCAGGTGCGGGGGCGGCTACCGGTGCGGCCTCATGCTTTTCTGCCTTGTGACCCTTCGCCTTAGCCTTCGAGTGTTTTTCGACTGGCTTGCCAGCATTCACCTTCGGGGTTTCAGCCTTTGCTGCTTCGACCTTGGCCGGTTCGGCAGCCTTCGGTGCCTCGACCTTCTTTTCGGCGGCGGCTGGGGCTGGAGTAACTACCTTGGCGGTCGGAGCCGCTTGCGGAGCAGGGGCTGTGCTGCCTTGTGCGAAGGAGGCAGAAGCGAAACCGGCAGCAACGGTCAGAGCAACGATGAGTTTGGAAACTTGCATTTTGAATCTCCTGAATAGGTAGGTTGTTTATTCGGTATTCGGTGCTGACAAATTTTGCAGCGCCTTGTGTCGAATAACGCGGCTGGTGACTCAGGGGATGTCATAAGAAACGTAATGCTGTGTATCAGTCGGTGACTGAAACGTTTCGGCGGATTTCCAGGAGATGGAAAGTGCCAAAGAAAAAGCCCGGCATGAACCGGGCTTTCATTGTCAGATGGTACTGACCTGTATTACACCGGCTGGATGTTGCTCGCCTGCAGACCCTTCGGGCCAGTCGTTACATCAAAGCTGACTTTCTGGCCTTCGGTCAGGGTCTTGAAACCGCTGGACTGAATTGCAGAGAAGTGGGCGAACAGGTCTTCGCCACCCTGATCCGGTGTAATGAAACCAAAACCTTTTGAATCGTTAAACCATTTGACGGTACCTGTTGCCATGCCTTGAATCTCCGAATAATTGACGGGGCCATGCCCCTGATAAGGGCGATGATCAAGACAGCAAGTACAGATGGGGCATTGCGCCGCAGAACTGCGGATACCAGACCAACCTACAACAGCAGCACTTGAAAATCGCTGAATTACACTATGCACTGCATTTCACCGAAGAACAAATGATATTTGCCTTAAATGATGGCACATCATCAAATTTGATCGCAAAAAGCGAAAAGCCCATGCGTTCAGACATGGGCTTTGTAAATCTTTGACCTTGGCACTCACGGCCTAGGCGTTCGGCAATTTGCCGTTTGGGTGCTACTCGGACTTCTCAAGAAACTGCGGCGGACTATCAACCATAGAACCTCCAGTCACCTTAAAAACTGCCGTTCTGACTGAACCTGAAACTAGCCGGAACTCGATTCCAGATTACTCCTCTGGAAAGGAAAGTCCAGTTTATTTTTCAGAATTTTTACCGGCAGGAACTGCCTTCGGCAGCGGGTGACTGGTTAAGAAACAGCGTTCATTCATCAAGCAGTCACAACAGACTTAAATTTAATTTTGCTAGTCAGACGTTGTTCCCATTGGCGGTCGCTAGCCAAGCTTCGTATCCCCCCTTGAGTGGCCGTACCGACAGGAAGCCTGCGTTGAGCAATTGGCGGGCTGCCTGTATCGCCCCGGCGTCCTCCGGGCAGGCGCACAAGGTCACGATAGGCAGGTTTTTGGGCCATTCGCCCACGGCATCGAGCAGCCTGTCATGTTCGGCCACTGTTGCACCGGTGATCGGGCCGGTTTCGGCCACCATGCTGTGCCCGCGCAGATCGAGCACCAGCGGGGGCTGGTCGGTTTCCATTGCGGCCATAAGCTCAACCGGCGTGATGTGAGGGACAGCCGACAATTGCCGGAAGCGATATTTCTGCCATAGCTTCCAGCCCAGCCACAGCGCGATCGTGCCGGCGATCAGCCCGAGCAGGCTTCCGGAGTTCTGGTCCAGCGCCTCGATGGCGCGATGCACCTCTTTACGCAAAAGCCAGCCCGTGCCCAGGCCAAGCCCGGCCCACAGGGCAGCCCCGGTGGCGGCGGCAAGCAGGAAACCCGGCAAGCCCATGCGCAATGAGCCGGCAATGGGTGGTGCCACCGTTGAAAAACCCGGAACAAACTTGGCAAAGACCAGCGATCCAAGCCCCCAGCGGACAAAGCGGGCCTCGGTCTGGCTGACGCAGGAGCCGGGATTGATCGACAGTTTGCATAGGCCGGCCAGCACGCGATAGCCAAAGGCGCGCCCAGCCAGGTACCAGACCCAGTCGGCCAGCACCGACGCGACGATGGCGGCGGCCAAGACGCTGGCAAACTGCCAGGAGCCGACGATCAGGCTGCCGGCCAGGAGCAGGGTGGGAACGGCTGGCACCGGTAGCCCGATCTGTTGCAGCAGGACGTTCAGGAAAACGACCCAGACTGCATCACGCTGGAGCGCTTCGCCAAGCTGGGAAATTTCCATCAAGCTGCCTTTCTTTCATGTTTGACCGGCCCGGCCAAGTCGGGAAATAGATCGTCACGGTTCGACGATGGCCGGGGCGATTGGTTCACAGCGATTGAACCACCGTCGCCTCGAACTTGCCAGACTGGTAATCGCGCATGGCCTGATGAACCTGCTCGGCGGTGTTCATCACGAACGGGCCGTACTGCGCGATCGGCTCATTGAGCGGTTGTCCGGTAATGATCAGCACGCGCGACGCCTCAAGCGCTTCGATGCAGACGGCCGGTGCGCCGTTGTTGGTCAGGATGGCCATGTGCCGGTCGGCGACCGTCGTGCCGGCAATGCTCACGCTGCCACGATAGGTGTAGGTAAAGGCATTGTGACCGGCGGTGATCGGCTGCTCGAAACTCGTACCCGCCGGCAGATGCACGTCGAGATAGAGCGGCTCGGTGTCCGGACGGTGGACGGCCCCGTTGATGCCGTGGCTGGCCCCGGCAATGACACGGACGACAATGCCATTCTCGTCGGCATATTCCGGAATGGCGGCCGGCGGGATGTCGCGATAGCTCGGGGCAACCATCTTCTGGCTGGCCGGCAGGTTGAGCCAGAGCTGGAAACCTTCCATCAGGCCTTCTTCCTGTTCCGGCAGTTCGGAATGGATCAGCCCGCTGCCCGTCGTCATCCATTGGGCGCCGCCCGGCCCGAGCAGGCCTTCGTTGCCGACGCTGTCGTGGTGCCGCATCCGGCCGGCGATCATGTAGGTGACCGTTTCGAAGCCGCGATGCGGATGATCAGGGAAGCCGCCGATGTAGTCGTCCGGATTCTCGTTGCGGAAGGCGTCGAGCATCAGGAAGGGGTCGAGGCGACGTTGCAGGTTCTGGGTCAGCACCCGGGTCAGGCGCACGCCGGCGCCGTCGGAGGTCTGAACACCGGCAACGAGGCGCTCAACCGTTCTGAATTGATGGCTGGATATGGCTGTGTTCATGATTTTCTCCAATGGGGGCAGGGTGGAAGCGCTCATTTCTGAACGCCTCCGCGCTTCGTTGTTAGGCAATCAATTCTTCAATCTGTGCTTCGGCTTCGGCAAACGCCTTGCTGGCTGACTCGGCACCCATCGCCAGGCCTTCGGCGTAGATGAACTCGACGTCGGTCATGCCGAGAAAGCCGAGCACGCTCTTCAGGTAAGGCACCTGGGAGTCGGCCGGGGTATCGCGATAAAGACCGCCGCGGGCCAGGGCGACATAAACCTTCTTGCCCTTGAGCAGTCCTTCCGGACCCTTCTCGGTGTAGTGGAAGGTGACGCCGGCCCGGGCGATGGCGTCGATCCAGGTTTTCAGCTGGACCGGCACGCCGAAGTTGTACATCGGGACGCCGAGCACGATGGCATCGACCGACTGAACCTGGGCAATCAGCGCATCATCGAGGGCCACGCGGGCCGACTGTTCGGCTGTACGCTGATCGGCCGGCGTGAACAAGGCGCCGAGCGCCGGTTCGTCGAGCACCGGATGCGGGTGACTGGCCAGATCGCGCAGTTCGACCACGGCATTCGGATTTCGCGCCAGCAGGCGAGCCGTGACGGTGTCGGCCAGGCGGGTCGAGTTGGCACCGGCAGAACGGGCGCTGGCATTGATTTGCAGGATTTTCATGATCGTTTTCTCCAATGTGGGGTGGTGGGAAGTGGTTCAAACCGCTGAAACCATGAAGTGAATTCTATTGGTCACAATATCGATCCGGAAGCCGCTGAAATGGTTATTATTGTTCCGTAATTGAAACAATGAGTGCACTCATGAGTCTTGATGCCAACGATCTGATTCTTTTCGCCCAGGTGATGGCGGCCGGGAGTTTTTCCCGGGCGGCCGAGCGCTGCGGTCTGCCGAAATCGACGCTGTCCCGGCGCATTACTCAGCTTGAAACCAAGCTCGGCGAGCGCCTGCTGACGCGCAGCACGCGCCGTCTGGCCATCACAGAATTTGGCGAGCAGATTCTCGATCACGCCAAACGCCTACTCGAGGAAACCGAGGCCGCTTCGGCCATGGCCCTGCATCGGCAAGGCACGCCGCGCGGTGTGCTGCGGGTTTCGCTGCCGCCCGATTTTGTCGAACTGGATCTGACGCCCTTGCTGCTCCAGTATGCGAGCAGTTATCCGGAGGTTCGCCTTGAGCTTGATCTGTCGCCACGTCGGGTCGATCTGCTGGCTGAGCGTTTTGACCTCGCCGTACGGGCCGCCAGTCGCTTGCCCGATGACACTACCCTGGTCGCCAGAAAGCTCTGCGAAATGCAAAACGGGCTTTATGCCAGTCCGGCCTATCTGGCCCGCTATGGCACGCCGGCCAAGCCGGCTGATCTGCTCGATCATGTCTGCCTCGGGATGATCAGCGGCACCGGCGAGGCCTTGCCCTGGCAGCTCTCGTGTGGCGGGGATCAATGGGAGGGGATGCCGAACGGTCCTCTGGCGGCAAACTCGCGCAGCCTGCAGCGTGATCTGGCGGCACACGGACTGGGTATCGTCGGGCTGGCCGAGCGTTTCGCTACCCAGTGGATTGAGCAGGGCTTGCTGAAGCGGGTGCTGCCGGAGTGGCGCTTGCCGACAGTGACGATCTGGTGCGTGACACCGGGCCGGCGCCTGCTGCCGCTGCGAACCACCGCCTTCATGGACATGCTGCGGGCAGCATTGGGAACTGATTGACGACAATCCAAGGCACCAGCCGGGAGGGGAAAAGCCTCGACTTTCAGGAGGTGCCTAAATTTTTTGCACTGACTTAAAATCCTTGATGGCTCAATGTCTTGCAGAACAGACTCAGTAGGACCCCCCAGACTTATCCACAGTTTTCGGGGATAAGTAATGTTTATTCACCGGCTGTCGGAAGCGGGGCGATCAAGTCTGCACAGTGGCTTCGCACATTGACCACTGTTTTCCGCACCGGCTGGACCTCAGGCGACAGGGAGGCTCTTTATCCATTCGCGTTGCGCCTCGCGGCGGCGCTTGTCGCCCAGGCGCGCGATGATACGTTCGCATACCTCGCCAAACGCCAGCATGCCGCTCGGCAGAATTTCGTCGCAGCGCAGGATGTGCAGGCCGATCGGAGACGC
The DNA here is from genome assembly GCF_000012425.1 of Dechloromonas aromatica RCB. Lineage (NCBI taxonomy): Bacteria > Pseudomonadati > Pseudomonadota > Betaproteobacteria > Rhodocyclales > Azonexaceae > Dechloromonas > Dechloromonas aromatica (nom. nud.). The sequence continues at coordinate 1,523,187 of NC_007298.1, forward strand.
AAGTACGGCGCTGATCTCACCTTCGTTCAAAGCGAAGGCAGCCGGTTCAAGTTCGGCGTAAAGCTGCTTACGCTTTACCGTACCGAGTTGGCCGCCTTCCATGGCGGTTGGGCATTGTGAATGGCGTAGTGCCGCCTCGGCGAATTTTGCGGGATTTTTCAGTGTCGAGCGCAGCGATTCCAGAGTGGCAATTGCCTTGGCCTTTTCCTGTGGGGTGTTGAAGGTAATCAGGATGTGGCGCAGGCGACGGGCCTCGGGCCGATCGAAGGCTTCCGGATGCAGACGGTAGTAGATTTCGGCATCGACGGCGCTGACCGGCGGGCTGCTCGATGCGACCTTTTCGAGCACAGCCTCGATGCGCAGATCGCGTTCGACGGCCTGTTCCAGCGCGGCTTCGTCAAGATCGCTGCGTGCCATGTCGAGGATGAATTCTTCATTTGCCGGATAGCGTGCGCGGATTTCATCGAGCCGGTTCTTCACAGTGGCGGCCGGGACGACGACATTGGCCGAAGCCGCGCTGGCGAGGATGCGCTGTTCGATGCTGTCCTGCTTGCGGGCGATATCGTCGAGACGGTCGCGCTCCGGTTCGCTCAGCGTTTCCGGGCCTTTCTTGAAGAGTTCCCAGGACAGTTTTAGTTCGAGGTAACCGTGTTGCATGCTTTCATTCCCTGGTTGCGACCGGTTCCAGCAGGGCTTCAGGAATTTGCAGGACGCGGCCCGGCAAGCGGTCGAAATGGATGTGGTAGGCGACGCCGGAGGCAGCATCGCGGATCACCTTGATGACTTCACCGACGAAGCCCGGTTCGACCAGCACAGTGCCGCCCACCGACAGCCCCTTGGCCGCTACCACTTTTTCGCGGAACTCGAAGCGTGACGGCGTCCACGGGTCATCGGCGCCGATCAGTTCTTCTTCGCGGCAGCCGACGATCTTGCCTTCGTCGAGGAAGTTAACCGAGTAGATGATCTGATCCTGCAGGAAGGTGCCGACATCGACGACGTAACCGATGCTGCCGCGGCGAACCAGCGGCGCGCCGGGGTCGAGGCCAGGGTAGGTGCCGTCGTTGCGGACGTTGCGGGTGAGACGCACTGCCTCACCGTACTCCCACTGGGCGTTCATCATTGGCGGAAGACCTTGTCGAGCGACACGAAGGAGCTCATGCCGCCATCCGGTTTGGAAACGGTCTGGAAGACCGCGAAGACCTTCTCCGTCAGCGAGTCGGAGGTAACAAAATCCTGATAGGCACGTTCCAGCCACAGGCGATAGATGCCGCGCTGCTGGCTTTCTTCGGGCGGCAGGTTGGGCGCCTGCTTGGCCAGGTAGTCGTGGAAGCGCTGCAGGATGTGCAGGCGGTTCACATGGACGACGGCGGGGTCATAGGGGACTGCGAAATAGTCCAGGAAATCTTCGGCCGAGACCAGGTCTTCCATGGCTTCGGCAAGGCTCAGAGTGTCTTCCATGATGGCCTCCTCAGGCTGCGACAAGGGTGAGTGATGCGTCTTCAGTCGTTGCGCTTTCGCTCTGGAATTCATCGACGACTTCAAGCAGTTTGGCCGCCCCGAGATGATCGCGGCTATCCAGCGCGGCCAGCTTGGTCAGGCGGTCGCGCGATTCGGCGATGCGGCCGAGGCGGAGCAGGACGACGCTCTCGGCCTTCAGGGCCAGCAGGTAGAAGCGGAGCAGGCCAAATGAGGTGGCAGCGGCCGAACCGAGCTGGGCTTCATCAATCTGGCGCCAATCGTTGGGAATCCCGAGATGGCGGGCCGAAACGCGCATGGCGTGGTCGGCGACGATCAGCACATCGTCCAGCCGGTGCTGATAAAAATAGTAGCGGTACAGGCTGACCAGCACGGTCAGGTGCTCCGGTGCCAGCAGGTTGGCGCGCAGCAGCGACAACTCAGCGGCCGGGTCGCCATAGTCCTCGGCGGCCTGGGCGATCAGCCGCTCGGCCTCGGGGGGCAGTGCGTCCTCGAAGTAGAGCTTGCAGTCGGAGAAGTCGAGCAGGTCCATGGTTTGGTTCAGTCCAGTGTTCAGTGCATGGCCTCGTGCTCGCAGCACAAGTCGCCGGCGGTGCAGGTGCGGCAATCGCCACTGTGGTCGGGGGGAGGCGGTTCATGGCGGATCTCAGCCAGTTCCTTCTCCAGGGTTTCGATGCGTTCGATCAGGCAGGCGATGGACTTGGCGACCGGATCGGGCATCACGTTATGGTCCAGGCTGATGCCATTTTCGGGGCGTGCCGTGCCGACCCGGGTGTCGACGATCCGGCCGGGTACGCCGACCACCGTCCGGTCGGCCGGCACATCCTTGACGACCACCGAATTGGCGCCGACGCGGACGCGTTCGCCAATGCAGATCGGGCCGAGTATCTTGGCGCCGGCCCCGACGACGACACCGTCGGCCAGGGTCGGGTGGCGCTTTCCCTTGTTCCACGAGGTGCCACCGAGCGTTACACCATGGTAGAGCGTGACATCGTCGCCGACCTCAGCCGTTTCGCCGATGACCACACAGGCGCCATGATCGATGAAGAAGCGGTGGCCGATGGTGGCACCAGGGTGGATGTCTACGTTGGTCAGCGTCCGGCTCAGGAAGGAGAGGAAGCGGGCCGGGAAGCGCCAGCCGTTCTGCCACAGGCGGTGCGACAGGCGGTGGGCGAGGATGGCATGGACGCCGGGGTAGGTGGTCAGTACCTCCAGTGTCGAGCGGGCCGCCGGGTCGCGCTGAAAGACGCAGCTCAGGTCTTCCTTCAGGGTCGCCCAGAGGCCGGGTGCTGCCATTGTGCTTGCGGTCATGGTCATCGCTTCAGACATGGAGGTTGCTCCGGAGGGAGCTCAGAAGGTCGCGCAGATCGGACACTTCCGGCGGGTGTTTGTGTTCGGCGACAAAGGTGCGGACGCGCGGCAGCATGGCCTGGGCTTCGGTCTCGCCGAGTTCGAAACCGAGGCCCGCATAGACGACCTGCACGGCGCGCGAACCGGAATGCTTGCCGAGCACGATGCGGTGTGACTGGCCAACTTCGCGCGGGTCGAAACCCTGGTAATTGTCAGGGTGCTTCAACAGGCCATCGACATGGATTCCGGCTTCGTGCGTGAAGGCGCCGGCGCCGACGACGCTCTTCTGCCAGGGGATGGCGCGCCCCGAAGCGCTGGCCACCTTGGCTGACAGTGACGGGAAGCCCTTGAGGCTGACATTGGTCTCGATGCCATAAAGCTTGGTCAGGCCGAGGACAACTTCTTCCAGCGGGGCATTGCCGGCCCGTTCGCCCAGACCGTTGACCGTGGTATTGACGTGCGTCGCACCGGCCTTGCAGGCGGCCAGCGTGTTGGCGGTGGCCAGGCCCATGTCGTCGTGGGCGTGCATTTCGATTTCCAGGCCGGTGTTGCGGCGCAGGGTCGAAATGCGGTCGAAGGTGCCAAAGGGTTCGAGAATACCCAGCGTATCGGCGAAGCGCAGGCGGCGGGCGCCGGCCCGTTCGGCCGTTTCGGCCAGCGCACAAAGGAAATTCATGTCGGCACGCGAGGCGTCTTCGCAACCGAGGCCAACTTCGAGGCCAAGCGACAGGGCGGCGCCAATGAACTTGGGCAGTTCGCGCAGCAACCAGGCGCGGTCCTGCTTCAACTTGTAGGCCAGGTGCTGGTCTGAGGCCGGTACCGAAATGTCGATCAAGTGGGCGCCCAGGCCGGCGCAGGCGGCGATGTCGGTCGGGTGCATGCGGCTCCACACCATCAGGCGCGGGGCGAGCTGGAGATCGGCGACGGCGCGGATCGAGTCGCGCTCCTCGTCGCCCATCGCAGGAATGCCGACTTCCAGTTCCGGCACGCCGATGGCGGCGAGCTGGCGGGCGATGTCCAGTTTTTCATCCAACGAAAAGGCCACGCCGGCCGATTGCTCGCCGTCGCGTAATGTCGTGTCGTTGATGGTGATGAAGGGCTGTTGCATGGCAATCTCCTTGCTGCTTCCTTTGCAAGGTTGGTGCCAGGGGTTAAGGTGCTGAATTGGTGTGTGTTTTTTCGTGCTTCTTCACAGATTGTCGGAGCTGTGTCAGGAACGCGACAAGGTGCTACCCGGATTGGAGAAGGTGATTGGCCACGCAGGACTCTTAATCCGGGGGGGCTCTTCGCTGACCGCTTGCCGGCGAGTCTGCTATTTACCGGGAGCCGATACCGCCAATTGGATGATCTTGGTGCCAAATTTCGTTTCATCGAATGAGCAAGTCCATAATGCCCATCTTTTTCTGTGCGGGAAGCACTAGGCACTCAGATTATTGTGGCGGAAAAAATGATTGAGATTGCTCAAACAGTCAGGAGACTGATCCAGAGCCCATCGGTTCGGGCTGTGTTGATGCTGTCAGTTTCAATGGTGATGGCAGTGGTTGTCGGCACGCTAGCGCTGCTCGTTGATTTGCGGCAACAGGAGTTGACGCATGCACGAGGCGAAACGATCAGTCTGAACCGGATTCTGGCTGAACAAACCACTCGAACGATCGATGGTGTGGCGTTGGCCATGTATGGTGCCCGCGACCGCATATCCGACAAGGTTGGGCGAGACCTTGCATTGGATAGCACGCCCGTTCATCTGCTGCTGCAATCTCGGATTATCGGCCTGCCGCAAGTGAAATCGATGTTTGTCGCCGATAGCAAAGGCATGGTGGTCAATTCGTCAAGGGATGATCTGGCCTCGCCGTTCAGCGTTGCGCAGCGAGAATTTTTTCAATACTTCAGTACGTCGAATCAGGATGGCCTGTTTGTGTCGCTCCCCGAACGGGCTCGAATCGATGGTCAATGGACCTTTTACCTGGCTGTTCGATTGTTGAATTCGGATGGCAGCTTTCGGGGGGTCATCGCTTCCGCCATCAGCATTGAATACTTTGAGTCGCTCTATGACAGCATCAATCTGGATTTTGTCAGCAAAATTCAATTGCTGAGTCGACATGGGGAACTGATGGCAGGGCATCGCACGGGGGATAGCGCACTTGGTGAGCGAGTGCTTGAACCAGATTCACTATCCAGAATTGCGGGGCATCCTGAAAATGAGGTCGTGCTTTCCAATCATGATGCAATGATGGAGCCCTGGATTTCAACGTATCGTCAGGTGGCGAAATACCCCTTGATTGTTTCGGCCGCCGTTAGCGAACACGAAGCGCTTACGCCATGGCGCAGAGTTGCCCTACCTATAGCAACCGGTGCCGTAGCGGTGATCGTATTCATCTTGTTGGCAACGACCATCATTCTTAAAAATCTGCTGAGGAAAGAGCACCTTCAACTTGAGCGCGATGCCAGTAACGAAAAACTCAGGCACATGGTGCAGTCGGTCAGGGATGCGATTCTCACGGTCGACTCCTCCCAAAACATAGTCTTGTTCAATTCGGCAGCAGAGCAGCTTTGGGGGATACGAGCCGCCGATGTTCTTGACCAGAATATCGAACAGTTTTTACTGCGCTCCCAGCCAAAAATTGTTGCTTCAAATCTGCTGGGCTATCTGCGCGAGGCTTGGCAATCTCCTTCTGATCTGGCGCTACTGGGCATTGTTTCGTTAGTGAGAGACGATCAGGATATCCCCGTGGAACTAAGCCTTTCCAGTACAACGGTGCGAGGGGAAAGGCTGGTGACCGCAATTTTTCGCGATCTATCGGAACGCCAGCGTACCGAGTTGGAACTGCTCAAATCCAATCGTCAGTTGCAAGAACTCACCGCCTCGTTGGAAAGCGTCCGGGAGCAGGAGAGGTTGCGCATTTCACGAGAGTTGCATGATGAATTGGGGCAAGCGTTGACTGGACTCCGCATGGAGATTTCCTGGCTGGGGGGGCGTCTTCTCACGACGCAACCCGAGTTGGAACAGAAAGTTGTTTCAATCAAAAAGCTGATTGATGGGACCATTAAGTCGGTCCGTCGAATTTCTTCGGAGCTCAGACCTCTGGTTCTTGATGACCTGGGATTTGCTGCGGCCGCCAACTGGTATGTCGACCAATTTGCGACACGAACCAATTTGAAGGTCACACTCGAGTTGCCGAACGACGACCCGGAAAACGGTGGAACGGTGGCGACGACGCTGTTCAGGGTGCTGCAAGAGTCGCTGACCAACGTCGCTCGCCATGCCGGAGCACGGAACGTCGATATTCGGCTGCTGCAAGCAAACGATCAGTGGCGACTGGAAATTCGGGACGATGGTCAGGGATTTGACCAGTCATCAGCAAAAATGGGTGGCATCGGATTAATCGGAATGCGAGAGAGGGTTCAGGCCCTGGGCGGAAGCTTCGAACTGACGGCGGCGCCGGGTCAAGGTACGCTAATCGAAATTTGCATTCCCGTAGAAAGCGCACGAAAGGGCTGATGATGGAAAAAATCAAGGTACTTCTCGCGGATGATCACACCATCATTCGTGATGGACTGAAGCAGATTTTGGCGGATACCGAAGACCTCGTCGTGTTGGGCGAGGCGGCAAATGGCAATGACGTCATGCACTTGATCAGGGGGCAGAACTGGGGGGTTCTGGTTCTCGATATCTCGATGCCTGGACGTAGCGGCCTGGATCTGATTCGCATGATCAAGGATGAAAAGCCATCGCTACCCATTCTGATCCTGAGCATGCATCACGAAGAGCAATATGCCTTGCGCGCCATTCATGCCGGCGCCTCAGGTTATGTCACCAAGGAGAGCGATAGTGACTTGCTGGTTACCGCTATCCGTCGGGTGGCAGCGGGCGGGGTGTACATCAGTGAAAAAGTGGCCGAACTGATGGTTCGTGACATCCGGCCTGCTATGGCGCCATTGCCCCATACCCTGCTGTCGGATAGGGAGTATCAGGTCTTCAATATGCTTGTCATGGGCAAGGGGCTGACGGAAATTGGCGCTGAACTTTCCCTCAGCGTCAAGACGATCAGTACGCATAAGACCCATATTCTTCAGAAGATGAATATGACCAATGCCGCTGAGTTGATTCGCTACGCAATTGCCCACGGATTGAGCGATTCCAGCGATGCTTGAAATAAGAATAGGAAATTTCCTATGGGTGATTTAATCCCCTGCTGATACTGAGGATATTTACGTGAATTTACACTCACCCCAAAGGTTATGACTTAAGAACTAGTTCTCTAGGGTGGGTAAAAAAATGAAATTCGGTTTCGCACGTTCTGCACTGATCGCCGCTTCTGCGGCTGCTTTTTTGTTCACTACCGCAGCCTCTGCTGCCGTTGATGAAGACGCTGCCAAGGCGCTGGCCAAGAAGAATGATTGCTTCAAGTGCCACGCCATCGACAAGACCAAGAAAGGTCCTGCCTACAAAAAGATCGCCGCCAAGTACAAAGGCAAGGAAGCTGAAGGCGAGCAAAAGATGATCAAGAACATTACCACCGGCCCGAAGGTCAAGCTGGAGGACGGTACCGAAGAGGATCACAAGATCATCGATACCAAGGATCAGGCTGAGATCAAGAATCTGGTGCACTGGATTCTGTCGCTGTAAAACTGCCGGTTTGGCAAGTATTTGTAGGTAATCAGGGGGAAGTAACATGAAACAGTGGCGAAACATCATCGCTGCCTGCGGCTTGGTGGTCGGGCTGGGCTTCGGCCTGCAGGCCAAGGCGGCCGATATGGCAGCTGACCGGACACTCAAGGGCGACAAGGTTTGTACCGAGTGTCACGACGAGAACGACAACAAGGCCATCCTGGCCGTCTATAAAGGCAAGCATGGCGTCAAGGCTGATGGTCGCACCCCAGGCTGCCAGACTTGTCACGGTGCCAGTGAGGCCCACGTCAAGAACGGCCCGAAGCCGGGTGAAAAGGGCGCCAAGCGCGGCAAGGTCGACGTCGTCTTCGGTGCAAAGTCAGCGAATTCGTCGAAGGAACAGAACGGTGCCTGTATCAGCTGCCACGAAAGTGGTCTGCGTACCCACTGGTCCGGTAGCCAGCATGAGACCGCCGACGTGACCTGTGTCAGCTGCCATAGCAACCACGTTCATCAGGACAAAGTGTTGAAGAAGGCTACGCAGCCGGAAGTCTGCTACACCTGCCACAAGACCGAGCGCGCCCAGAGCCACAAGATTTCCGCTCACCCGATTGCAGCCGGCAAGATCGCCTGTTCGGATTGCCACAATCCGCACGGTTCGGCAGGCCCCAAGCTTCTGAAGAAGAATACTCTGAATGAAACCTGCTTCACCTGCCACGCCGAAAAACGCGGGCCAATGCTTTGGGAGCATCAGCCTGTTACCGAGGATTGCTCAACCTGTCATACGCCGCATGGCTCCAATATCTCTCCGTTGTTGAAATCGCGCACGCCGTTCCTGTGCAATGAATGCCATGACGGTCCTCACTCCAAGAGTGCCGTTGCCGCAAATGCCGGTGGCTTCCAAGCCGGGTACACGGGGGCAGCTCCGAGCGGTACTGCGGGTGGTCGCTCCTGCATGAACTGTCACGTGATGGTCCATGGTTCGAACAACCCGGCTGGCGCCTGGTTGCATCGTTAAGCAGGAAAAAGGGGATATGCGATGAAAAACTCTGGAACTCAAACTTTTGCCCTGAACTCCATGACGGTGTTGGTGCGGGCAGCTCTGGCCGTGATGTGCGGCATGTCGACGGTTGCTTTTGCGGACGATGACGCCAATCAACAGGTTCGTCCGACCAGTTTTGTCGAAATTGGTGCGATGAACGTCTCCAGCAATTCGAACAAGTTCGGTGAATACAACGGTCTCGATCAATCGGGTGCTTACGCCATCGGTAATTTCGGCGTCAAGGGCGGTAGTGCCTACGACGCTTATGACGGTGGTGAAGGAACGATGCGCTGGGAGGCCAACGGTGCCAATCTCGGAACGACTTCCCGCTCGCTGGATGCTTCAGTCGGTAATCAGGGAAGCTGGTCTTTCGGTGTTATGTATGATGAGATGCGTCACTACACGTCGGAGCCATTTATTACGCCATTGCAGGGCTCGATGGGTGGAAACAGTTTTGTCCTGCCTGCAGACTTTGGCCAGATAAGAAGCAATACCGCTCCCGGAACGCGGGGTTTAACGGTGACGCAGAAGTCAGAAATGCGCACCATTGATGACCTGTATTCAGGGCGAAAAAATATTGGCGCCAATGGGCTTTATCGCTTCAATAGTCAGTGGAGCGTTGATTTCGAGATTAATCGTCTGACCCAGACCGGCGCCAAATTGATTGCTTCCGGTACAAATCAGCAGGCAGCTGGTTCGGCCGGCGCTGTCGCAAATAATGCGGTTGGCGAAGCAATCACGATGCTGATGAATCCAACCAACTACCAAACCGACTCGGTCAAGCTGGCGGTTAACTGGACAGGAGACCGCGGACATCTGACGGTTGGCTATTACGGCTCCTTCTTCCGGGATGACTACAGTACATTGTCTTGGTCAAACCCGTATGTTAGTGCTGGCGCTACAGGCACAGCCAGGGTATTCCCGACGGATACCTTGAGCACAGCACCGAACAACGATTTTCATCAATTGAATGTTTCAGGTGGCTACAAGTTTGGACCAACCACCAAGGTGGCTGGTGGCATGTCTTACGGCCGTAACACCCAAAATCAGGCGTTTTTCAATGATACGGCACTAATGGCTGGTGCCTTGCCTGCGACGTCGCTGGAAGGGGCTGTGGTCACGACCAATGCCAATCTGAAGCTGACGGACAGTTCGATCAAGGATCTCAACTTGTCTGCCGGCTTCAAGTTCAACGAGCGCGACAACCAAACTCGTTCCAACGTCTACAATTTCTACGACATTGGACACAGCAACTTGCGGACCATCGCTAATGCGCCTTACAGCAACAAGAAGACGCAATTTGAACTGGCTGGCGATTATCTTGTGGCCAAGAGGCAGAACATTCGCCTGTCTTATGAGCGCGAGAATATCGAGCGTTGGTGTAATGATCTGGCTAAAAACCCGAATGGCGCTCCCTGCGTCGTTGTTGGCAGCAGTTACGAAGACAAGCTGAATGCCCGTTACCGCCTGAAGCTGGATGGTGGTGTCAGTCTGAACGTCGGATATGGCTATGCTGATCGTCACGCCAATGAAGACCATCGCGCCGTGACACCGATTGGCGTGACGACCTACGGTTATGTCAATGGTGGCGATGCGGTTGGTTACAAGCCCTACTTTGATGCATCGCGCCGTCAGAACATGCTGAAAATTGGTGCCAGCTGGGATGTAACCGAGAAGTTTACGCTGACTGCAGATGGTCGGGCCGCGCTGGACCGTTACTACGACTCGCCGCTGGGCGTCAGTGACGGCACCACGATGGCAGTCAATCTGGATGCTAGCTACACCTTCGCCGAAGAGCGCATGCTCGGCGCTTATGTCAGCCTGCAATCAATGACTCGCGACATGAACGTGGCGTCAACCGTGAGCACCACGAATGGTGTGGGGACCAATGTCTGGTCCAACCGTCTGACGGATAGGCAAAATGCCGTTGGCCTGTACGGAAAATGGGGTGGGCTGATGGGCGGCAAGCTGTCCTTCAAGGGGGACCTGTCATGGTCGAATGGCCTGACGAACTACTATACCGGTAGTTATCCTGCGAACTCGAGCACCTGCGGTACATCTGGTACTTTGACTTGCGGCGATACACCTGATGTGAAGTCAAACATTACGACGGTGAAGCTTGAGGGAAATTACCAGGTGGACAAGAGCAGCAAGGTTCGCCTCGGCTATGTCTACCAGCAGTTGAAGTCTAATGACTACGTCTACAACATCTACCAGATGGGTTATACGCCGAACGCAACGATGCCGAGTAATCAGCAAGCTGCAAACTACTCGGTCAACGTGTTGATGGCCAGCTACATCTATAGCTTCCAGTAATAACCTCGTAGATGACGCCGCAGCAAGATTCAGGGGCCAGATTCTTGGCCCCTTTTTCCTTTCAGTGGAATTGTTGTATGCGTTTTAGGTTGTTTATATCAATGGCGTGTTCAAAAAGGATCGGGCCATGAATTTCCAGAAATTCTTCGGGGTATTGGCACTAGCCAGTGCTTCATTTCTTGCCAGTCATGGCGCAACGGCGGCAGATGCGGTACCCAAGCTCGACAATGCATCGTGTCTGACCTGTCACGAAACCGGCAAGCACAAGATCGAAGTTGCTGCCGGTGATGAAAAGCGTGCCTTGGCCCCCGTCAATCCAGGCAAGTTGGCCAAGAGTGTCCATAGCACAATGGAATGTGTGGCTTGCCACACGGACATCGTCGATGCCAAGGAAAAGCATGAAAAGGCGGCCAACGTGGCGCAGCCGGATTGTGCAACCTGCCATACGAAGCTGTGGGATCAGGCAAAAGCCAATCCGGCCGGCAAGGAGCGTTTGGGCGTCGTCGCTCAGAACGTCGATGCTTACAAGGCTTCGTTCCATGCCCGTCCAGATGCGGACAATCCGGATCGTCCGAAAGCGACCTGCGGTGATTGCCATGCAACACACGATTTTGCCGTACCCAAGAAAGGTACGCCGGAGCGCGATGCCTGGCGTCTGACGATCCCCAAGACCTGCGGTGAAAAGTGCCACGACGAGCAGCTTGAGGACTACGAAGGCTCTGTCCATGGCAAATTGACCATGGGCAAGGATGATCCCAAGGGGGCCGTGTGTATCGACTGCCATACCAGCCATGACATCAAGGGAGCATCGTCTGACCCGTTCAAGCTGAAGAACGTCGAGGCTTGTGGCGATTGTCACAAGGAAGAACTGCATAGCTATCGCGACACTTATCACGGGCAGGTGAACAAACTCGGCTATACCTACACGGCCAAGTGTTCGAATTGCCACGGCAGCCACGGCATTGCCAAAGTGGATGATCCGGCCTCCAAGGTCCATATCAAGAATCGCCTGAAGACCTGCCAGGAGTGTCACAACGAGAAGAAGGGCATGCCACTGGCGACCGAGGGTTTCATCTCGTTTGGCCCGCACGCCAATGGTCACGATTTCGACAAATATCCGCAGATGTGGATAGCCACGAAATTCATGGTTGCCCTGCTGATCGGCGTCTTCGCCTTCTTCTGGTTGCATTGTGGCCTGTGGTACTACCGCGAATGGCAAGAGCGCAAGGCGCACAAGACCATGTCTCGCGTTTCTACCGAGGCCTTGGGCTTGGCCAAGCCGGAGAAGCACTTCCAGCGCTTTGCCCTGGGGTGGCGCGTCGCTCACCTGGTATTTGCGCTGGTGACGATGACCCTTGTTCTGACCGGTACCTCGGCGCTGTTCTCGAGTAGCAGCTGGGCGCCGCTGGTGGCGGCGGCGGTTGGTGGGCCCAAGATGCTCGGCATCATTCACCGGGTAGCTGCGGCGTTGTTTGTCGGCATCTTCATGATCCACTTCGTCTACGTCATGCAGCGCCTGTTGCGTAGCAGGACTTTCCGTTGGTTCGGGCCGGATTCACTGATTCCGAACTGGAAGGACTTTGCCGATTGCTGGGGCATGTTCAAGTGGTTCTTCGGCCGCGGACCCAAGCCGCAGTTCGAACGCTGGACCTACTTCGAGAAGTTCGATTACTGGGCAGTGTTCTGGGGTGTCAATATCATCGGGTGGAGCGGCCTGATGCTGGCCTTCCCGCATGTGACGGCCAAGTTCCTGCCGGGCTGGGTCTTCAATGTGGCGACGCTGGTGCATGGCGAAGAGGCCTTCCTCGCAGCGGTCTTCCTCTTCACGGTGCATTTCTTCAACAACCACTTCCGTCCGGATAAACTGCCGCCGCCGGATGTGGTGATGTTCACCGGTACGCAGTCGATCGAGGAGTTCCGCAAGGACCATCCGGCGCATTACCAGCGCCTGGTCGACACCGGAGAGCTGGAGAAGTATCTGGTGGATGCGCCGTCACAGCAGATGCACACGGGATCGGTTATTCTTGGTCTAACGCTGATTACCGTTGGCCTGGGATTGCTGGCTTTGGTCGGAACAGGTTTCTTCAGTCACTGAAAACCCTGTTTCTGAATGTTGAGGGAGGGCTTTGCCCTCCCTTTTTTCGTCTGGATATATTCGATTTATGACCTGGTTTCCCCTCTTTGCGGCCTTCCTGGTCGCGATTGCTTTTTTGTTTCTACTGCCCCCCTTGTTGCGTCAGCCGCGTATTGCAGCAGAGGCCGCTAGCCGCAAGGTGTCAAATGTGGCGATATTTCGCACGCATCTTGCTGAGCTGGAACTTGAAAAGCAGGGGGGCGAATTGAGTGAGGAGGCTTATGAGCAGGCCCATCGCGAGCTGCGGCGTCGACTGCTGGATGAGGTAGGTGATGCTCCGGCTGGCGCACAATCTCCTCAGCTTGGCGGCCCGAGCCGCAAGATGGCGCTCGTCGTGGCGCTCCTGCTGCCACTCGGCGCGGTGGCTGGCTATTGGATTTTGGGCAACACGCGCGCCCTGGATCCGGTTGCCGCCATGCAGCCGGAAAAACTGACGCCGGAGCAGATCGCGGGTATGGTCGGCAAGCTGGCCCAACGCCTGGAGGACAATCCGGGCGACGCAGAGGGCTGGCTGATGCTGGCCCGTTCTTACCGATCAATGGGTCAGACGGAAAAAGCCGCAGATGCTTACAGTAAAGCCGGTGCGGTCGTCTTTGAGAGCCCGGATTTGCTGACCGATTACGCAGACCTGCTGGCGATGCTCAATGGCGGCAGTCTGAATGGCAAGCCGATGGAGCTGATCAACAAGGCCTTGCATCTCGATCCGGACCACGTGGTTGCGCTGTGGCTGGCAGGTACGGCGGCGTTCAATGGCAAGGACTTTTCGACTGCCGTGATTTTCTGGGAGCGAGCGCTCAAGACGCTTCAGCCGGATTCAGAGGATGCCAAAATGCTGTCTGAAGGCGTTGCCGAAGCGAAGAAACGAGCTGGCTTCAAGGCAGATCCGAAAAAATCGGTGAGCGGTCGGGTTGCGCTCTCTCCAGCCCTTGGCGCCAGGATTTCTCCGGACGATACTGTGTTTATTTTTGCCAGAGCCACGGATGGCTCCCGGATGCCGATTGCGATTTCCAGAATTCGTGTTTCAGATTTGCCGTTTGATTTTGTGCTGGACGACAGTTCTGCCATGAGCGCCGAAAACATTCTGTCGAAACAGACCAGGGTGCTAGTCCAGGCCAGGGTTTCAAAAACTGGCAATGCCGTACCCACAGCCGGCGATCTGGAAAGCGAAGCGCAAACGGCAAAGATTGGACAAGGTGGGCTCAACATCGTTATTGACCGTGTGCACTAGGCCTCCATGCAACGGGGGGAGTGAGTTGATGGCGACCTAAGCGCCATAGGGCCGATGCAAACAGCTGGCCGGGGAACGCCTTTTCGCCTGACGAAGGCGCTACTTTGGCCAATTGCGCGCCGTCGCGTAGTGCGGCTTAGGGGCTGCCAGTCTTGGAAGTTCGCTTGATCGAAGCCAAGGTCGACATGGCCCAGGTAAACGCAACAAACCTGGAAAATTCCGATGTAATTGCAGATTGATTTCACACCAAAGTCATAGGCAGAAGCGTAGAATCTTCTGAAAACTCAAGAAAAATAGTCCAATGACTCAGCCGCGTGAATGGTCGGGCGCTTTAAGCGTTTGCAATCGCTGGATCGATGAGCAGCATCGGCAATTAATCGATCTCTGCAACAAGGCAGAGGCATGTGCTGCCCTCTCGTCACATGAGGCGCACAGGGAGTTTCATCTCCTGCTGAATGACCTGGCTACCCTCGTCGGCAATCACTTTCGCGACGAAGAAACGCTACTTGCAATCCATGAAAGTCCGAATCTGGATGCCCACAAAGCTGCCCATGTGAGTTTTCTGGAAAGGCTTACCCAGTTGCTATATGACGGCGCAAGGGGGCTGATCGATAGCCGCACCCTGCACCGGCTGATTGCCGACTATCTGATCGAGCATATGCTGGAAATGGATATGCAGGAGAAGCACTACCTTCAGAAGAGGTAGCTTGGTCGGCCACACCATTCGCCAGGTTTTGTTGATGTAATTCGCTACACTGCATACGGCCTGTGCAGCCAGCCACGGACGACATCAACGTCGCGCTGGGGCAGGTAGGCGAAGCCGGCCAGTGCGTCTTCGACGACCGTCTGGGCGACCCAGTGCGGTACAGCTTTGGTGGTCAGCATGTGAAAGTACCAAGCCATCGGATAGCCGCTTTCTCGGTCGAAATGGCTGAGTGCCTCGTTTAGCTTGAGGCCGCTGGTGTCGTTTGCGGTGTCGAACTCCGGTGCTTCGCCGGCCAGTGTGGCGATGGGCTGGGCGCGGAAGACCGGCTGGTGGTAGCGGTCGAGGTGTTCGCGAGTGGCGATGACCCAGTGGTTGAAATAGGCGCTGGTATTGCTGGCGCTGCTCTTTGACCAGTCCTCGATCATGCGGTGAATGGCAGCAGGCTCGGGCTTTTGCGCCAGCATGCGCTTGAGGAAGGCGCCGATATGCTGGATGCGGCAGAATTTGTAGAAAGGCAGGCCGACGGGCACCGGCTGCTCGGCGCCGCCCCGCGGGTCGACCAGTTCTTCGAGGGTGGTCGGGTCGTTGGCGAATAGCTGATGAACGCGCATCTCCTGCAGGTCTTCGATTTCCAGTTGCAGGAAACCGTCGGTGCTGTCATCGGCCGCGGCAACGAGGTAATGCGTCTGGCCGACCAGGCGGGTGGCGTACAGCTTCTGGTCGATGAAGTCGTCGGTAAGCTTGGCGAGATCGCCATCGCGTTCGTCCAGTGCGTTTTCGAGCCAGCTTTCGAGACTGTCGGAAACCCGCTGGCCGTGGCTGTCGATAATGCCGCCGAGCCGATACCAGCCACCACGACTCATGGCATGCCGGAATTTCCAGTCGGGCAGGGCGGCACCCAGCGCCTTGACGAGGGCGCCGGGGCCGCTGCTGACCTGCACCTTGGCACAGGTTTCGACGATGGCGGGGGCGAGCGATTTGCAGTATTCCGTCCAGGCCAGGGTTTCTTTCATCGTGCTTTCCTCGTTATCAGGCAGTATTTCGTTCGGCGAGACGGGCCAAGGCGGCATCGCGGACTTCCGTTTCCGGGTCGTTGGTCAGCGGCGGCAGGGAGTCGAGCGGGGCGTTGCCGACGGCAGCCAGGCGGACCCACCATTCTTCGTCCTGGAGCAGTGCGATGGCGAGGCCCGGCAGGGCGCGCTCGGCGACAATGGCGCGGACTTCCGGCTCCGGGTCCTTGGCCAGCATGTGCAGGGCAAAGGGGGGCAGGCGGGAGGCGACGACCTTGCGGACTTCGCGCTCGCTATCCTTGATCAACTTGGCGAGCTGGCCGTGTGGCAGGCGGCGGGCGATCGTGGCGCGGATCAGGTAGTCGGGGTCGTTGATCAGCTGGATCAGCTGCGCTTCAGGCAGGCGAGCGGCCACCGAGAGGCGCACTTCGCGATCCGGGTCGTGGATCATCGAGATCAGTTGATCGACCGGCAGGCGCATGGCCACGACGCGGCGGACGACCTCGTCGGTATCGGATTTCAGCGCAAAAATAAGGTCGACCGGGGCGTAGCGGGTCGCAATGGCCCGGCGTTCCCAGAAGATGTCGCCCAGGTAATTGGCGGCCAGCTCAGGGTTGGCCCGCAGGAAACGGTCGATCTGACGACCGCTGTGGGCGCGGATGCAGGCATCGCCCGGCTTGCAGCGGCGGCTGTTCAGGTAGTCCGGAAAATAGCTGCAACCGGAACACAATCCCAGCCGGCCAATGCCGGCGTCGGCAAGCGTTTTTTCACTCGTCATCGACCTTGGCGGCGATAAGAATGCCGGTGGCGTTGGTCGCGTCATTGGTCAAGGCCAGGCAATGGCCGCTGGTGCCGCTGATCAGGAAAAGGTCGTAGCCTTCGACGCTGAGCGCCGGCTGGTAACGGGGAGAAACGTCGTCCTCGCTGCATTCGGTGAAATGCAGCTCGGGGAAGCGCTGGCGTAGCGAGGCAGCGCGGGCATCAAGCATGGTGGCTTCGCCGACGCGAAAGAGTTGGGTCGGGGAGATCATGCCGATTCCTCGCTTTCCAGTTCCTCTTCAAAACGGGCCAGCGAGGCGGCCGGTACGCCCATGATCTGGGCCAGCCACGGCGGCGGACTGGCCAGGCGGCCTTGCAGTTCGACCAGTACTTCACGGGCCTTGCCGCCTTCCGGTTTCTTGACCGGATGAACGCCGGCCCGCACTACCTTGGCCGCGGCCGGGCCGCCGATCGACTGCACATAGACGATCTGGCAGTCGTTGATCAGCGCCGAGCGGGCGGCGTTCTTGTCTTCGGCGGTGTCGGCTTCGACGGTAGTACGTATGGCGATCAGCTTGATCTGTTCCGGGCTGACCTGATAGACGAGAAAGCGCTCGCAGGAACCGAAATGGCCATCGAGGGTTTCGCCACGGTTGGCGGCGAATGCGACACGCAGCGAGCCGGGCATTTCGCCCTCGGTATAGCTGTCGACCGCCGGAAAATCGTTGTTCTCCACGCCCTGACCCCAGAGCAGGCGGACGGCTTCCTTGAGCGCTTCGCCTTCGACGCCGACGTGGCAGCCTTGCTCGGCGAAGTCACCGGCCAGGATGATGCGCAGGTCTTCGACGGTCAGCGTGCCGAGCTTGACCTCGGTGAGCGGGGATTCGAGCTTTTCGACGAGCGCGCCGACCAGGGCTCGGACATCGAGACCATTCAGGGCGCGGGCGGCGAGGGCGATGCGCAGCGCTGCTTCGCGGGAGGCGATGGGGGTGTCGGACATGATGGGCTCCAGGGGAAAGTCTTCAGTGGAGCACCGGTGCAGATTTGGCTGCGCCGGCGTTCGGCTCAAGACTTTGCTCAGGCCGGGCTGATGCAGCCGGATGGGCAGACATCGACACATAACGGTGAGTCGTTGTGGCCGTCGCATTCGGTGCAGGTGCCAGCGTCGATCTTGAAGAAGATCTTGCCGGAACTGATCGATTTGGTCGGACAGACGGGCTTGCAGTCGCCGCAGGCGGTGCACATGTCGGGGTCGATTTTCATTGCCATGATGCTCTCCTTTAAATCCGCTTTGCCGGCCACTGTTGTCAGACAGGCGGCTGGCTGGGCGGGCAGGTTCAACGGGCTAGTCTTCGGCAGCGCCGAGGCGCTTGGCACGTAGGGAAACGGGCAGGCGGGGCGGCTTGGCAATCGGGTCGATGTAGTAAGTGCCACCGTTGTCCAGTTTCAGTTCGCCACCCCATTTGTCTGCGGTGTCGAATTCGATGGACTCGATGGACGCTTCCAGATCGCGCTTCGGGAGGTAAAACACCAGCCCGCCCTTGTCGCCTTGCTGGATCATGATGTTGGCCATGTAACGCTCCTGCATGACCGGCGGAGCCAGGGCTCCGCCGGTGGTCCGTTTAGCGAACCAGGTCGAAGTTGAAGTCGGTGGTGCCCATGCCGATCGTTTCCTTGTCGAGTTGCTCAAGGACAGCGTTGGTCAGCTGGGTCACTACGGACATCATCCCTTCGTAGCCCATGGTGGTCGCGCGGTGCATGTGATGGCGGTCGAAGATCGGGAAGCCGAGGCGGATCAGCGGTACTTCGAACTCTTCACCCAGGTGGCGGGTGTCGCGCTGGATGTACTTGCCGTAGGAGTTGCCGATCAGGAAATCCGGCTTGTCCGTGAAGCACAGGCTGCGCATGTGCCACAGGTCGTTGCCGGCATACACCTTGCCATTGACACCGAACGGGCTGGAGGCGAGGAGCTTGTCCATGGTCTTGGCCCAACGCTTGTTGCCGTTGTGGGCCAGGATGTGGGTCGGCTCGGCACCGACTTCGAGCAGGATCTTGACGACGCCCATCACGAAGTCCGGGTCACCATACACGGCAAACTTCTTGCCGTGCAGCCAGGCGTGGCTGTCGGAGACGAGGTCCATGCAGCGGCCGCGTTCCAGTTCCAGCGAGGCCGGGATCGGCTTGCCGGTGATCTCGGAGACCTTCATCAGGAACTCGTCGGTCCATTCCACGCCCATCGGGATGTTGAGCTTGGGGATGTCCTGGTTCCAGGTGGCTTCGACGAATTTCTTCGTCTTTTCCAGCTGGGTGGGCTGCAGCAGGATGGTGGTGTAGGCGTTCGGCGCATCCTTGACCTCGTCCATCGTCGTGCCGCCGGAGTACATGCGGAATTCGCCGTCGGCCGGGGTGTCGAAGACTTCGGAAGGATCGGACAGGTAGGTGAAATCGACATCCATTTCACCGAGCATGCGCTTGATGACACGGTAGTTGCCGAGGTAGGTCTCGAAGCCCGGCACGATGTTGATCTTGCCATTCGAACCGACCTTCTTGCCGTCCATGAAGTTCAGCGTGAAGGAACGGATGATGCCTTCGAGCATGTTGTCCCAGCCGGTAGTGTGCGAACCGACGAAGGACGGGGTGTGGGCGAAGGGGACCGGGTAATCCTGGGGGATGTGGCCGTCCTTCTTGGAGTTGTTGATGAAGGCATTCAGGTCGTCACCGATGACTTCGGCCATGCAGGTGGTCGAGACAGCGATCATGTCCGGCTTGTAGATGGCCTTGGCGTTGGCCAGACCGTCGTGCATGTTCTTCTGCCCGCCGAACACGGCGGCGTCTTCCGTCATCGAGTCGGACACGCAGGAGCACGGTTCCTTGAAGTGACGGTTGAAGTAGGTGCGGAAATAGGCGACACAACCTTGCGAGCCATGCACGTAGGGCAGGGTCTTGTGGAAGCCGGAGGCGCAGAGGACGGCGCCGAGCGGCTGGCAGGCCTTGGCCGGATCGACGGTCAGGGCTTCGCGCTTGAAGTTGAGTTCCTGATATTCCTTGGTCGTCGTCCAGACGAAGGTTTCCCAGACCTTTTCCGGGCCGTGGCCTTCTTCGAAGAGTTCGCGTTTTTCAGCGAGGTTCTTCTTGTAGTCGTCGTCGCGGAACAGCGGGTAACAGGGCTTGATGTTGTCTGCGGTTTGCATTGCTATCTCCTTGCCCGCCCCGCTCATTCGCGGCTGCGGGCTCAAGGTTAAGGATTTACTGAGCTAGGTCAGGCGGCCTTCTTGACTTCTTCAGCAGCAACCTTCTTCCATGGCGGAACAAGGTTCTTGAAGGTCGGGTTGGACAGGGCGATGTCCATGTCACGGGCGAAGATCGCGAAACCGTCGTAACCGTGGTACGGGCCCGAGTAATCCCAGGAGTGCATCTGGCGCAGCGGAATGCCCATCTTCTGGAAGATGTACTTTTCCTTGATGCCGGAGCCGACCATGTCGGGCTTCAGGCGCTTGACGAATTCTTCCAGCTCGAAACCGGTGACGTCGTCGTAGAGCAGGGTGGCATCGCCCATCTCTTTGATCGTGCGGTCGTAGTCGTCGTTGTGGCCGAATTCGTAGCCGGTGCCGATGACTTCCATGCCGAGATCTTCGTAGGCGCCGATAACGTGACGCGGACGCAGGCCGCCGACGTAGAGCATGACCTTCTTGCCCTCGAGACGCGGTTTGTACTTGGCGATGATCTCGTCCATCATCGGCTTGTAGCGGGCGATCACGGCTTCGGTCTTTTCCTTGACGGAATCGTCGAAGAAGGCGGCGATCTTTCGCAGGGATTCGATGATCTTGGTCGGGCCGAAGAAGTTGTATTCCAGGTAAGGAATGCCGTACTTCTCTTCCATGTGACGCGAGATGTAGTTCATCGAACGGTAGCAGTGCAGCAGGTTCAGCTTGACCTTCGGCGTGTTCATCATTTCGGCAATGGTGCCGTCGCCGGACCACTGAGCCACAACACGCAGGCCCATCTCTTCGAGCAGGATGCGGGTGGCCCAGGCGTCGCCACCGATGTTGTAGTCACCGATGATGGCGACGTCGTACGGAGTCGATTCGAAGGCGGCGCCGTCGCGCTTGTCGAGCACCCAGTCACGGATCGCGTCGTTGGCGATGTGGTGGCCGAGGGACTGGGAAACACCGCGGAAGCCTTCGCAACGCACCGGGACGACCGGCTTGTCGATGACGGCGGCAGCCTTCTTGGAGACGGACTCGATGTCGTCGCCGATCAGACCGATCGGGCACTCGGACTGGACCGAGATTCCCTTGTGCAGCGGGAAGAGCAGTTCGACTTCGTCGATCAGCTTGGCGAGCTTCTTGTCGCCGCCGAACACAATGTCCTTCTCCTGGAAATCGGAGGTGAAGTTCATCGTGCCGAAGGTATCGACGCCGGTGGTGCCGACGTAGTAGTTACGGCGACCGGCGCGGGAATACTGACCGCAGCCGACAGGGCCGTGCGAGATGTGGATCATGTCCTTGATCGGACCCCAGACCACGCCCTTGGAGCCAGCGTAGGCACAACCACGAATGGTCATGACGCCCGGCAGGGACTTGCGGTTGGAAGTGATGCACTTCTTGGATTGTTCAACAGATTGGTCATTGACCGCCAGATGCTTGGCACGGTCCTTCTGGGCTTTTTCCGGATAAACCTCAAGCACCTCGGCAATGAGGGCTTCGGTTTCTTCGCGAGACAGAGTCGTCATGTTTTCCTCCTGACGCCGCCACCAATCTGTGGCCGACGTACTGGTTGAAAGTGGCGGGGCGCTTGAGCACCCCGCCGTGTCTTGCACAGCTTAGGCGGCAGCAGCAGCCAGTTCGGCAGCGGTCTGGCCGACGATGGACTCGTCTTCCGCTTCCATGATGCCGAATTCCATCAGCAGTTCTTCCAGCTCTTCCATCTCGATCGGGGTCGGGATGACGAAGTTGGTGTTATTGACGATCTTGTTGGCGAGCTGGCGATATTCGTCAGCCTGCTTGTGCTTCGGATCGTATTCGACCATGGTCATGCGGCGGATTTCAGCGTGCTGAACAGCGTTGTCACGCGGCACGAAGTGGATCATCGTGGTGCCGAGGCGACCAGCCAGGGCCATGATCAATTCGTCTTCGCGGTCAGTGTTGCGGCTGTTGCAGATCAGGCCGGCCAGACGGACACCGCCGGAGTTCGCATACTTCACGATGCCCTTGGCAATGTTGTTGGCGGCGTACATGGCCATCATTTCGCCGGAACAGACGATGTAGATTTCCTGCGCCTTGTTTTCACGGATCGGCATGGCGAAGCCACCGCAGACCACGTCACCCAGCACGTCGTAGAACACGAAGTCGAGGTCTTCGTCATAAGCGCCTTCTTCTTCGAGGAAGTTGATGGCGGTGATGACGCCGCGACCGGCACAACCAACACCGGGTTCCGGGCCACCGGATTCAACGCATTTGATGCCGCCGAAGCCGACGGAGAGCACGTCTTCCAGTTCGAGGTCTTCCACCGAGCCGGCTTCAGCAGCCAGGTGCATCACGGTGGTCTGAGCCTTGCTATGCAGGATCAGGCGGGTTGAGTCGGCTTTCGGGTCGCAGCCAACGATCATAACTTTCTTGCCGGATTCAGCGAGTGCCGCCACCAGATTCTGGGTGGTGGTGGACTTGCCGATACCGCCTTTGCCGTAGATGGCGCATTGACGGAGTTTTGCCATGGTGTAATCTCCTTAGTCTGTCAGTCGATTTGCGAAGGAATCTTTGAGAGTCGCGTCTCTCCTTCTGCATGTAGCGTGCCAGGTCGACTGGCAGGCCGTAATTGATTGATTATTCAATGAAAATAGAAAATGAGCCGGTGGCGGTCGGAGCGAATACATCCGACAATGTCCCTACGATTTGTAGGGGTGACGACAATGCGTCGAGCCCAGGCGAGACAAAACCGCACTCAGGAGACGACAGTCTCCACTCTGACTCTTTGCGAGGCAGCGGCGGCCTTCTGGCCGGCGCAACTCTCCAAGCGACACTGCCGCGCGAGGCCCGACTGCCGATCAATCGCTGCAACCTGCCGGCCGTTGTGCTCGGTAGCCTGACCTTCCAGCGCTACCCGGCAGAACTGTTGCTCGACGGCGTCGCCGAACTGCACCGCAACCTGTTTCAGCGCCTGGAAGCGGCAGCGCCGGAAGCGCGGGCTGACGTCTTTCGCGACTACCTGACAGTGCATTTCCGGCTGGAGCGCCCCGAGGACATGGGCTTCAGCGGCGACAAGAAAGGTCGGGCCAAGGCCAATTACATCAAGATGATCCGCGGCTGGAGTTTCGATGCCGACAGCCGCGAGGGCGCTGTGCTCAAGGGCTGGGTCGAATCGCGCTTCGGCCTGACGCCGCGCTACCATGGCCAGCCGCTGCGCGATCCATCAGGCAGCGCCTACCGGCGCTATCAGGAAATGCGGGCGCAGGGCTTGTATGGCACCAATGCCATCGAGGCCCAGCTGGATCTGGTTTACACCTTCTGTCAGTTCGAACTGGCCCGGCGTCATCATGGTGCTCGCCATGTCACGCTCTATCGCGGCGTCAACCGCCTGGCCGATCACGAAGTGCTGGAAAGCCGGGGCAAGGGGCAACACGTGGTGCTGCTCAATAATCTCAATTCTTTTACCTGCAGTCGCGACCGCGCCTGCGAGTTTGGCGACTACATTCTCGCGGTCGACATTCCGCTGACCAAGATTTTCTTCCATTGCGGCCTGTTACCGGGCGTCTTGCAGGGCGAGGATGAATTTCTGGTCATCGGCGGGGTGGCCGAGGTGAGCTTGTCGACCTTGTGAAACCGTAGCGGCTGCCTGCGTCAGGCGTCCAGCGACTTGATCAGGTCGAATAAGCGTTTGTAAAAGTCGGCCGCCGTAATGGTTTCCTCGCCAACCTTGACGAGCGTGTCCTTGTCGACGGCCCAGGGCAGCGACACAGAGCCGAGCGCAGAAACGCTGACGCCCGCATTGGTCCCTTTCGACTTCATTTCATACTGGGTTTCAAGGGCATTGGCGTAAATCACCGTGCCCAGGCTGCTGGGAAGGCAAACCAGCGTAATGGTCAGCGTGTTGGCTTCATCGGGCTTGGGTCTGAAATATTTCTCGCCACGAATGCTGCGGGGCTTCGCATCATCGATCTGATAGCCCTGGCTGAGCAGGGCGCGCTTGGCAATTTCACAGGCGTTATCAGGTTCCCGGCTGCTGTAATACTGGAATGGCGTTTCGCTTGGGAAGGTTTCCGACTGATAGGAGCGAGGGCCTTTGGTTGTGCCGCAACTGCTCAGCAGCAAGCCCGCCAATGCGGCAAGCGCCATCGTGCGGCAGAAGCGAGAGAGGGAGATAAAGGCGACTTTCATTGCTGCGTATTTTAAGTAGTTTGCTCGTCAGCTGCATCAGCGCAATCGACCAAATGTATTTCCCGGTGGCAGGTCTTTGTTGCAAAGATGACAATCCCAAATTGGGACGCCTGAAGACCCGCGCCACTGCGTGCATTGCTGTCGGGCGTGGAATTTGCTCAAAAGGCTTACCCCTCTTACCGAGCAAACAAAATGACCCCAGAACTGCGCGAAAAACTGCTGGCCGGCCTCAAGGACGGCAGCATCGTTCCCTATCTTGGCCCCGGCGTGCTGGCTGATGTGAAAAATGCGGCGACTGGTGCGCCGATTCCGGCCGACAGCGATTCGCTGATCTACGCGATGAATGATGGCAAGCCGATGGCGGCCAAGCTGATGTACGAATTTCCGCGCGCCGCGATGAATGTCGAGCTGAAACGCGGCCGCAGCGCGGTCACCAAGTTCCTCAACCGTACTTATGGCGAAACGGCCTGGACGCGCGGTGCCGTACACGACTGGATCAAGGCGATTGCGCCGCACTACGTCATCGATATCAACCGCGACACGCAGTTGCAGGACTCCTACGCCGACCTGCCGCACAACCTGATCGTCGGCATAGCCCGTCTGGGGGGTACCGATTTTCGCTACAAGCTGTATTTCTGGGATGGCGTTGCCTACCAGAAGACCGAGGTGATCAACCCGGCCCTGCCCATTCTCTACAAACCGATGGGTACCCCGAAGCCGGAAGCCAACTACATCGCCTCCGATGCGGATTACGTCGATTTCATTACCGAGCTGATGGGCGGCTTCTCGATCCCGCCGGTGGTCAAGGAACTGCGCAAGGGCAAGCAATACCTGCTGATGGGCCTGCGCCTGAACCGCGATACCGAGCGCATGGTGATGTCCGACATTATCTACGCCGCCGCCGAGCCGGCCGGCTGGGTGCTGATCCAGAACCCGACCGACAAGGAACGCCGCTTCTGCAAGAAACAGAAGCTCGAACTGATTGAAGCCGACGTCTTCGATCTGATCGGCGCCGCAGTTGCCGCCTGATGCCGCCAAATTAATTCAATCCACCAAGGAAGCAACATGTCGCTTGATCGTTACGAATCCCTTTTCTTCAATGCCAATTTCAAGGAAGCCGCCAGCGACGGCGGGCTCGTCGCCTATCGGGGCGAACTAATCCTGCAGGAAGGTGAAGTGGCCGATGCCAATGGTCGCCGCAAGCCGCCGACAGAAGTGCTCAAGCAGGCTGTCCTGCTCGGTGATGCAGCGGGGCTGAAGCTGATTTCCGGCTCGCTGGACGAACTGCAGCAGTTTCCGTTCGTGCTTGAGAAGTTCGGCGCCGAATTCAACGCCGGGACGATTGCCGTTTTCTTCACGGTCAATATTCCCAATGCCTTCTCGACCATCGCCAATGGTGCGACGGTCGCCTTCATTCCGTTGGTTCAGGGCATGGTCTGGAACGAACTGGCCGATCTGGTCGCGCTGGACAAGGGCGATTTCAAGGGACTGAGCGCCGCCGACAAGGTAGCCACGGTCTATAACGCCCTCAAATCCTACAAGTTCAAGTCGGCCACCATGAGCCTCGACGATGCGATGAAAACCACCAATAACGCCAAGCGCGAAACGCACGGGGCGATTTGATGGTTTGGGATGAAACCCGCCATGCGCTGGGGGTGCCGGAAATGGATGGCACCCACCGGGAATTCGTCGAGTTGGCTTATGCCTTGCTCGTTGCGTCCGACGAGGAATTCCCGGCGCTTTTCGTCCGCCTGCACGAACATACCCGGCAGCATTTCGAGCACGAAGGCAAGCTGATGAAAGCCTGCCGTTTCCCGGCCATCGGCGAGCACAACAGCGAGCACCTGCGCGTGTTGGGCGAATTGGCCCATTTTTCCCGCGGCGTGGCCGCTGGCCGACTGGGCATGGCCCGCAATTACGTCAGGGCCTTGCCCGAGTGGTTTGCCACCCATCTCGCCACCATGGATTCGGCGTTGGCGGGGTGCCTGAAGAAGGGATGATGGAGTGGAGCGTTACGCGCCGAAGTTTGCCGTCTGTCCGAGTGGTGAGCTGGCCAATGGCCAGCACCGCAAGCTGAGCCTGGTTTTCGAGGGGCGGGAAGAGGAGTTTCTTCTCCTGCGCTTCGAAGGCGTGGTCTATGCCTACCTCAACCGCTGCGTGCACATGCCACGCCGCCTTGATTGCGAGGAGGCTCAGGTATTCGACTACTCCGGGCGCTACCTGCGCTGCTCGATGCACGGCATCGTCTACACGCCGCAAACCGGTGCCTCGGTCAGCACCATGTGCGAAGGCGAACAACTGAGCGCCGTGGCTGTCTACGAGAGCGACGGGGAGGTCGGCATTGCCGATTTCCGGGTCACCGCCTGTCGTTGAACACTCAGCCAGAAAGCCCCCGAATCGTGCCGGATACCCCGCAAGACATCGTTCGCGCCTACCACGCGCGGACCAAACACCGCTTCGACGCCTACGCCGAAGGCCCCGGCCAGCTGGACTGGGACGCACAGCCAGCCGCCTTTCGCCACTATCCCGGGGCGCCGCAACTTGAACTGCCGCTGACGGCTGACCGTTACGAGCGCTGCTTCGCTCAACTGCCGGCCCAGCCTGATTGTCCGATTACTCCCGACCTGAACAGCCTCGGTGCGCTGCTCGAACTCTCCTTTGGCCTCTCTGCCTGGAAAAGCTGGGGCCCGAACCGCTGGGCCCTGCGCTGCAATCCGTCGTCCGGCAACCTGCATCCGGTTGAAGCCTATGTGCTGAGCGCCGGTTTGCCAGGCGTTGGCGACGGCCTGCATCACTACGACCCCGAAGATCACGCCCTCGAAGGGCGCGCGCTACGTGGCCCGGTGGCGGGTGAGGCGTGGCTGGCCGTTGGCCTGTCCAGCATCATGTGGCGCGAAGCGTGGAAATATGGCGAACGCGCCTTTCGCTACTGCCAGCTTGATGTTGGTCACGCCATTGGCGCCCTGGCTTATGCTGCCGCGCTGCTCGGCTGGGAAGTGGTGCCGCTCGCCATCGATGGCAAAACCTTGGGCCACAACCTCGGGCTGGACCGGGCGGACGATTTCCCGTCGTCGCGCTACGCCTTTACCGAAACCGAAGAGCCGGAACTCTTGCTCGCCATCCGTGCCCCCGGCCTGAGCATGCCGCCCACCGCGGAATTGCTGGTCGAATGGCTGAACGCCGCTGATTGGCAAGGAAAGCCCAGCCGCATCGATCCATCGCCCGGCTATCGCTGGCCGGCCATCGATCAGGTTGCTGCCGCCAGCCGGGAGGGGATGGTCCGCGCTCAGGGAAGCATGGGTTTTGCACCATTGCCGCCACTTGGCCCCCATCCGAACCCGGTCGGAGCCGCACAGATCATTCGCCAGCGCCGTAGCGGCCAGCGTTTCGACCCGCGCTACAGCTTGTCCAAACCCGCCTTCTACCGGATGCTCGATGCCGTGCTGCCTCGGCCGCAGAGCCCGTGGCTGGCTCAGCAGACCTCACCCCGCATTCATCTACTGCTTTTTGTGCTGCGGGTTGAAGGCCTGGCGAGCGGTCTCTATCTGCTGCCGCGTTCTCCGGCTGCGGCCACGGCCTTGCCGGCCGCGCTGGTCCCGGCCGAGCAGCGCTTCGCCGGCCGTCGTCCGGTTGCCGACTTCGATCCGGAGTGCCCGGCTCACCTTGGCCTGATCCAGCTCGCCGAAATGGGTTTGCAGGAAATGCAACGCCTGGCTCGCTCGCTGTCGTGTCATCAGGACATCGCCTCGACCAGCGCCTTTTCGCTCGGCATGCTCGGCGAATTCGAGGCGGCCACCGCAGATGCTCACGGGTACCGCGAACTATTGCGCGAAGCCGGGCTGGTCGGGCAGGTGCTTTATCTTGAAGCCGAAGCGGCCGGGGTGCGCGGCACCGGCATTGGTTGCTTCTTCGACGATCCGGTACATCAAGTGGCCGGACTGAGCGGCCAGCGCTACCAGAGCGTCTATCACTTTACGGTCGGGACGCCGATTACCGACGAGCGTATCGAAACCGGCCCGCCTTATCCCCAACGCCAAAAGGAATAATCATGAGCCCCCAACTCGCCGCATTTCTTGCCGACTATCGCTTTCCCGCCGACAACATCGATGCGCTGCAGGCCGATGGCCGTTTTACGCCGCTGATGCGGGCGGCCAAGCTGGGGCGGCTCGATATTGTCGATGAACTGCTGGCACTGGGTGTGAATCTCGACGTGCTCAATGCCGATGGCTGCAATGCCCTGTGGCTGGCCTGCTACAACGGCAGCCATGCGGTGATCGAGCGCCTGATTGCGGCCGGCATCAACATCGACCAGCAAAACGGCAATGGCGCCAGTTGCCTGATGTACGTGTCGTCCAACAGCAAACCGGATCTGGTCAAGCTGCTGCTGGAAAAAGGGGCGAACCCGACCCTGAAGAACTTTGACGACTTCAGTGCCCTGGACCTTGCGGCCTCGCTCGAGTGCCTGAACCTGATGCGACCGGCTAGAGCATCCCTTTCTCGCGGATGAATTCGATGATGGTCTCCAGGCCGTGGCCAGTCTTCAGATTGGTAAAGACAAAAGGCCGCTCGCCACGCTGAACCTTGGCGTCGTGCGCCATGACTTCCAGTGAGGCGCCAACCATTGGTGCCAGATCGATCTTGTTGATGACCAGCAGGTCGGACTTGGTGATGCCTGGCCCGCCCTTGCGCGGGATCTTCTCGCCAGCGGCGACGTCGATCACATAGATGGTCAGGTCTGACAGCTCGGGCGAGAAAGTGGCGGCCAGATTGTCGCCGCCGGATTCGACGAGGATCAGTTCGACAGCGGGGAAAGCGCGTTGCAGGCGGTCGATGGCCTCAAGATTGATCGAGGCATCCTCGCGGATGGCCGTGTGCGGGCAGCCGCCGGTTTCAACGCCGATGATGCGCTCCGGCGCGAGCGCCGAGTGATTGACCAGAAACTTGGCATCCTCGGCGGTGTAGATATCGTTGGTGACGACAGCCATGTCGATTTGCTCGCGCAGGGCTTGGCAGAGGGCGAGGGTGAGGGCAGTCTTGCCGGACCCGACCGGGCCGCCGATACCGACGCGGAGTGCTTGTTTGCTCATGATTTTACGATCTGAAGAGACGTGAATATTGGGTTTCGTGGCGGGCGCAGGCGATGGCGAAGGCCGGCGTGAAGTTGGACCACCGGGATTTCGGCAGGGTGTTGGCGTTTGCTGCCGCCTCAGGAATCCGGCTGCCAAGTTCGGCCAGCAGGCGTTGCCCGGAGGCCTGCCCAAGTGGTACAGCTTTCAGTGCGGCCATCACCTGATTTTCGGCCCATGACCACAGGTAGGCGGTGACTGCGGCTTCCGGTTCGATCTGCCAGGCGGCTGCGATCCCCGACCAGACGGTGGGAAAGGCCACTTCTGCTTGGGTTTCGACCAGTGTGGCGACTGCGGCCAGCGTGTCATCGCGCAAATCGCGCAGCAAGCGGCGCATGGAAAAGCCCATCTGGACGGTTTCGGCGCGCAGTTCGGCCGATTCCCGGCTGGCCAGGAATTCGGCATTGAGGCATTCAATCTCGTCGACATCGCCGGCCGACCATGCCGTCATTAGCGCGGCAACCATAGGCGCTTCGTAACAGCCGATGCCGTGGTGCATCAGATCGGCAATCCAGCGGCCTGCGCTCGCCTCGTCGCGGATAACACCCGATTCAACCGCCCATTCCAGTCCCTGCGAATAGGTGTAGGCGCCAACCGGCAGCGTCGGGCTGGCCAGTTGCAGCAGACGGGCAAGTTGGAGGCAGGTTTTCAACGCGGCTTGAACTCGTGAATTTTCGGTACGGACCGATGTGGGCCGTGGCCGGGGTTGTGCAG
This sequence comes from Dechloromonas aromatica RCB, assembly GCF_000012425.1. Taxonomy (NCBI): domain Bacteria; kingdom Pseudomonadati; phylum Pseudomonadota; class Betaproteobacteria; order Rhodocyclales; family Azonexaceae; genus Dechloromonas; species Dechloromonas aromatica (nom. nud.). The sequence goes on from NC_007298.1 coordinate 1,553,030, forward strand.
GTCGGTAGCGGATTCGTCGCCGTGGTGGTGGCCGCCACCATACGCACCGGATTCAGGCTGGAACGGCGCTTCAGCGTCGCTGACCGAACAGCCCAGCCCACGCACCATCTCGGCCAGCACATGGTCGGTCTGAAAGCGCAGCTTGCCGCCGTTTTCGGTGGGCAGGATCTGAACCGGCACGTGGCGGTTGCCGAGATGGTAGGCGGCACGCGCAAACAATAGCGGACTGTCGGCGATGGCCTCGATCAGTTTCTCCGGGGCCGCGAGAATTTCGACGACGGCGCTGCCGTCCTCGGCTGCGAGCTTGTCGCCGCCATGCAGGTGGTCGCCGCGTTCGAGGAAGATGCCGGCTTCGGCGCCGGAGGCCAGCGTGACCTTCAGGCGGCTGCGTTTGCGTTCGTCGTAGGCGAGGGCGACCGAGTCGGTAGCGAGTTGTTGGGTGCGTTGGTTCAGGATCAGCATGTCAGAACAGGAAGTAGCGTTGGGCTAGCGGCAGTTCGGTGGCCGGTTCGCAGACGAGATGCACGCCGTCGGCCTTGACCACGTAGGTTTCGGGATCGACGGTGATTTCCGGCGTCGCGCCGTTGTGCACCATGTCGGCCTTGGTCAGCGTGCGCGTGCCGGAGACGGCGACCAGTGGCTTGCTCAAGCCCAACGCGGCAATGGCCGGATTGTTCAGGGCCGCCTGCGAAATGAAGGTGACCGAGGTTTTCAGCGCCTTGCCGAAGCTGCCGAACATTGGCCGGTAATGCACCGGCTGCGGCGTCGGGATCGAGGCGTTGGGATCGCCCATCGCGGCGGCGGCGATCATGCCGCCCTTCAGGATCAGGCTCGGCTTGACGCCGAAGAAGGCCGGCTTCCAAAGCACCAGATCGGCCAGCTTGCCGACTTCGACGGAGCCGACGGTGTGGGCGATGCCGTGGGTCAGCGCCGGGTTGATGGTGTATTTGGCGATGTAGCGCTTGACCCGGAAGTTGTCGTTGCGGGCGCTGTCTTCCGGCAAGGCGCCGCGCTGCAGCTTCATCTTGTGCGCCGCCTGCCAGGTGCGGATGATGACCTCGCCGACCCGGCCCATGGCCTGCGAGTCGGACGACATCATCGAGAAGGCGCCAAGGTCGTGCAGGATGTCTTCGGCGGCGATGGTTTCGCGGCGGATGCGGCTTTCGGCGAAGGCGATGTCCTCGGCGATGCTCGGGTCGAGGTGGTGGCAAACCATCAGCATGTCGAGATGCTCGTCGATGGTGTTCACCGTGTAGGGCATGGTTGGGTTGGTCGAGCTAGGCAGGACATTGGGCAGCCCAGCGGCCTTGATGATGTCCGGCGCATGGCCGCCGCCGGCGCCTTCGGTGTGGAAGGTGTGGATGGTGCGGCCCTTGAAGGCGCCCAGCGTCGCTTCGACGAAGCCCGATTCGTTGAGCGTGTCGGAGTGGATGGCGACCTGCACGTCCATTTCGTCGGCCACCGTCAGGCAGCAGTCGATGGCGGCCGGCGTCGTGCCCCAGTCTTCATGCAGCTTCAAACCCATGACGCCGGCTTCGACCTGCTCGCGCAGGGCTTCCGGCAGGCTGGCGTTGCCCTTGCCGAGGAAGCCGAGGTTCATCGGGAAGGCGTCGGCCGCCTCCAGCATGCGGTGGATATGCCACGGCCCCGGCGTGCAGGTGGTGGCGAAGGTGCCGGTCGCCGGCCCGGTGCCGCCACCGATCATGGTCGTGACACCGGAATACAGCGCCTCGTCGATCTGCTGCGGGCAGATGAAATGGATGTGGCTGTCGATGCCGCCGGCCGTGACGATCATGCCTTCGCCGGCGATGACTTCAGTGCCGGGGCCGATGACAATGGTGACGCCCGGCTGGATGTCCGGGTTGCCGGCCTTGCCGATGGCAGCGATGCGGCCTTCCTTCAAGCCGATGTCGGCCTTGACGATGCCGGTCACGGCATCGACGATCAGGGCATTGGTGATGACCGTGTCGACCGTTTCGGCCGAGAGGCGCTGGCCCTGGCCCATGCCGTCGCGGATGACCTTGCCGCCGCCGAATTTCACTTCCTCGCCGTAGATCGTGTAGTCCTTCTCGACTTCGATGATCAGCTCGGTGTCTGCCAGGCGCATGCGGTCGCCGGTCGTGGGGCCGAACATTTCGGCATAGGCCTGACGGGTAATCTTGTTTGCCATCATAGTGCTCCCTGAACGAGGCCGCGGAAGCCATAGACCTTGCGGTCACCGGCCAGCGCGACCAGTTGCACGGTCCGCGTCTGGCCCGGCTCGAAGCGCACGGCGGTGCCGGCAGCGATGTCGAGGCGGAAGCCGCGCGCCGCCTCGCGGTCGAAGCTCAGCCCGGCGTTGGTTTCGTAGAAATGATAGTGCGAGCCGACCTGGATCGGGCGGTCGCCGGTGTTGGCGACGACCAGCGTAATCGTCGGCCGGCCGGCGTTCAGTTCGAGTTCGCCGGGTTCGGCGAGGAGTTCTCCGGGGATCATGTCAGCGCCTCAAACGATGGGGTTATGCACGGTGACCAGCTTGGTGCCGTCCGGGAAGGTGGCTTCGACCTGGATTTCCGGAATCAGCTCGGCGATGCCGTCCATCACGTCGGCGCGGGTCAAAATCTGTGTGCCGGCGTGCATCAGTTCGGCGACGGTCTTGCCTTCGCGGGCGCCTTCCATGATGGCGCAGGTGATCAGCGCCACGGCTTCCGGGTAATTCAGCTTCAGGCCCTTGGCCTGGCGCCGCTCGGCGAGCAGGCCGGCGGTGAAGATCAGCAACTTGTCTTTCTCGCGGGGTGTCAGTTCCATGAAGACTCCTCAGGTATTCCAGATTCGGGGGATGACGGCCGGTCGACCGCAGCAGGCCGGGCGCAGGATGGTCCAAAGTTCCGCGAACCACAAACGGGCGGCTTCGCTGCTGTTGCCGAGGTAACGGGCGATTAGTACGCCAGGCAAGGCGCTCAGGCCATGCTGGGCGCCATCGGCGGGGACGATCTTGCGGCACGCTTCGAGCAGCGCGCTCGCTTGCATCGGCCATTCCGGGAAGGCGCACAGCAAGGTGCCGCACACCGTGGCACCGGCCCAGCCGGCGGGGCTAATCAGCATCGGGTCGCTGCCATCGAAGCCACCGCGCTCAATCCAGATCGGCCGCTGGTCTCTATTAACCTGGAGAAACAGGTCGAACCGACCCTTTTCGAAACGCTCGCCCGCCGCCACGCGGCCAAGGCACAGAATGTCCCAGCCGATATAGCGGCTGTCGGCTGCGAGATCGACCTGCGTTTCCATCCGCGCCCGCGCACCATCGAACACGATGGTTTCCTGCGGCAACCATTCCAGCGTCGCCCCTTCGCCGACCGTGAAAGCAACGCGCTGTGAGGCTTCCGCGCCGCCGCTGCGATACCACTTGCCAGCGCCCGGTGTGGTCAGTTGGGCATGGGAACCTTCACCAACCTCGGCCGAAATCGCCAGATGATCGCCACCGGCAATGCCGGATGGCGGGTGCAGCACAATGGTCTGACAGACTGCTTCGCCTTCGGGGTACAGCGCCTTCTGCACACGCAACGGCCCGCGGTGCCGGTTTTCGCGCAGCACTGTCCGTTCGCCGGCACGGGCGAAGCCAAGATGCAGCTCTGCATGCCAGCTCGGTGAATGCTCAGGCTGCGATATTGGAAGGCGGGAGGTCATGGCCGGATTATCCGGGAAAGCCAAGTTGGCGGGGAATACGCAGGAATACGCAGAGCGAATTTAGCCCGCTCTCGGCCACAACCAGCCTTTCAAGATATGCCGCCATTGCGGCCATTCGTCTAAATGTTCTTGCAACCTGCATACCCAATGCTCAACGGTCCGTACTATCATTGCATATGCGGACAGCCTGCTGGAGCCTACCCTCAATGAATCAAGCGGTTACTTTGAATTGCCATGTTCACCGATTATCAATATGCGGACCGGTGGGTCCGTTGAATAACAGTTATGTTCTATGAGTGACCTGCGCCTACTACTTGCATCCACAGACGCTGAGCATTGCTTTGCCCAAGAACTTACCAAGCAGAACATGGAACAGCTGAGCAAGCGCCATTGGGGTGAATGGCGCTCGGATGTTCTGTCCGCCCACTATCCCGCCTGGATTAATTTCCTGATAAGCGAAGGCTCTGAACCGATTGGATATGTTGGCGTAGAACAAAAAGGTGAAGCCCTTTCTCTTCACAACTTGCAAATCCAAGACAAGTACAGAAACCACGGTATCGGAGAATGGGCGCTTCGCGAAATCGCGCACCAATTCCCGTCATGTAAATCGATAGAAGGCAGCGTTTTCAAAGATAACCGGGCCGTTTCATTTTTCAAGAGACAAGGGTTTGACGTTATTGGGGAGGACGAGCATTGTTTAACCATTCAGAAACGAACATAACCCGGCAGTCCACACGGACGCTACGCGATAAAGCTGCGCAGCGCTGGTGACTTCAACGTTAGGCCGTAACCGAATCAATTCACGCAAGTAAAGAAGAAATTTTCCGAAATGGATATCCCACGTATTTTCAACATCACTGAAAGTGCTCACCGCATCCACAACCCGTTTACTCCCGAAAAGTTTGCCACTCTCGGTGCCGCACTGCGTCTGGAATCGGGGACCCGAGTGCTCGACCTCGGCAGCGGTTCGGGAGAGATGCTTTGTACTTGGGCACGCGATCACGGCATCATCGGCACCGGCATCGACATGAGCCAGTTGTTCTCCGAACAAGCGGAACGCCGTGCCGTAGAGCTAGGTGTTGCCGATCGAGTCAAGTTCATCCATGGCGATGCGGCGGGCTATGTCTCTGACGAGAAGGTCGGCTTGGCAGCTTGTGTCGGTGCCACCTGGATCGCCGGGGGTGTAGCCGGCACTATCAAGCTTCTGGCGCAGAGCCTGGGCTCTGGAGGGATCATCCTTATCGGCGAGCCGTTCTGGCGGCAGTTGCCACCGACGGAAGAGGTTGCCAAGGGATGCCTTGCCCACTCAATCACTGACTTTCTCATGCTTCCGGAACTACTCGCGTCTTTCGGCCGTCTTGGCTACGACGTTGTTGAAATGGTTCTGGCTGACCAAAACGGCTGGGACAGATACGAAGCGGCCAAATGGCTTACTATGCGCCGATGGCTTGAAGCCAACGCCGATGACGAGTTGGCCAACGAGGTTCGAGCCCAACTGACCTCGGAACCCGAGCGCTACGCTGCTTGCACGCGTGAATACTTGGGCTGGGGTGTGTTCGCGCTGATGCCACGGTGAGCTTCGCATCTTGATCGGCCTAACCCATCATTCCACTGGACCTGCGCGAAAAGCAGCGCAGGCCGGTGAATTCAAACGTTCCTGAACGACCGCTTTCCTAACAGGCCTATGTCCGCAATGGGCTGCGGATTCAACCGGTGGATGCAACACACTAGAAACTGCGTGAGCAGAAGGAGTGTTGCCAATGAAGCAGAGACCCCGAATCTATTACACGGATAGCCAGAAGGCGCTGATGTGGGAACGCTGGCGCAAGGGCGATTCGCTTCAAAAAATCGCCCAGTTATTTGATCGAAACCACTCATCGGTTCAGGGAGTCCTGGCCGAGACAGGTGGCATTCCACCGGCACCCCGATGTCGCTCGAAACGTTCGCTCACGCTTGCTGAACGGGAGGAGATTTCCCGAGGCTTGGTGGCGGGGCTTTCAATCCGTGTGCTTGCTGCGCAATTGGGACGAGCACCGTCCACCGTCAGTCGTGAAGTCAAACGTAATGGTGGCCGTGAATGCTACCGAGCAACTCAGGCCGACCAGGCAACCTGGACTCGGGCGCTTCGCCCCAAGCCTTGCAAACTGACTGAGAACCCTGGGCTGGCGCATATAGTGGCGAACAAGCTGCAGTCGCTGTGGTCACCAGAACAGATTGCTGGCTGGCTCAAGCGGACCAACCCAGACAATGCGAGCAATCAGGTGTCACACGAGACAATCTATCGCACCCTCTATATTCAAACCCGAGGCGCTCTGAAGAAAGAGTTGTTGGCGTATTTGCGGCGGACGCGAGCCATGCGCCGCTCTCGCCATCACACACAAAAGACTGCCGATCACGGCCGAATCGTCGATGCTGTGTCAATCAGCGAACGGCCGGCCACGGCTGATGATCGAGCGGTGCCGGGGCACTGGGAAGGGGATCTGCTGTGCGGCAGCAAGAACAGTCAGATTGCAACGCTCGTCGAACGTCAGTCGCGCTACCTGATGCTGGTCAAGCTCTCCGGCAAAGACACCGGGACCGTCACCAACGCCCTGATCAAAAACGCTCGTAAGTTGCCGCAAGACCTTTACAAATCGCTCACCTGGGACCGGGGCAAGGAAATGGCTGGCCATAAGCGATTCACGCTGGCGACGGATATTCAAGTCTATTTCTGCGATCCCCATCACCCTTGGCAACGTGGAACGAATGAGAATACAAATGGCCTGTTGCGCCAGTATTTCCCAAAGGGAATTGACCTGTCCCCCTATTCGCAAGCGAAGCTGAGTGCCATTGCCCGAAAACTGAATGAGCGCCCACGGAAAACACTAAACTACGAAACACCGGCACAACGTTTTTACCAAACCGTTGCATCCACCGGTTGAATCCGCAGCACGAAGCAGCCATCAGAAATCAAACAGCCAACGCCTCTCTAACCCCATCCTGCGGCATCGTCTCACCCCGGCCGCGCATGATGAATTCGCCGCGTTCCATCAGCAGGTACTGGTCGGCCAGCGATTCGGCGAAGTCGTAGTACTGCTCGACCAGTAGAATCGCCATTTCACCGGTTTCGGCCAGCATGCGGATGGCGCGTTCGATGTCCTTGATGATGGAGGGCTGGATGCCTTCGGTCGGTTCGTCGAGGATCAGCAGTTTCGGCCCCATGGCCAGGGCGCGGCCGATGGCGAGCTGTTGTTGCTGGCCGCCGGAGAGGTCGCCGCCGCGGCGGTGCATCATCTGCTTGAGCACCGGGAACATGTCGAAGATGCGTTGCGGGATGGGTGTGCTGCCGGGCTTGGTGGCGAGGCCCATCAGCAGGTTTTCCTCGACCGTCAGGCGCGGGAAGATCTCGCGGCCTTGCGGCACGAAGCCGATGCCGGCCTTGACGCGTTCGTGCGGCGGCAGGTGGGTGATGTCCTTGCCGTCGAAGGTGATGCTGCCGGATTTGGTCTTGAGCAGACCCATCAGCGACTTGAGCAGGGTCGTCTTGCCGACGCCATTGCGGCCAAGCAGGGTGGTGACTTCGCCTGTCTTCACTTCGAAGCTGAGGCCACGCAGGATGTGGCTGCCGCCGTAGGCCTGGTTGAGGTTTTCAATGGTGAGCATGGTTTCTTAACGTCCCAGATAAACTTCAATGACGCGATGGTCATTCTGTACGGTGGCGAGATTGCCTTCGGCCAGCACCGAGCCTTCGTGCAGCACGGTGACCAGACCGCCGAGTTTCTCGACGAAGGCCATGTCGTGTTCGACGACAACCAGTGAATGCTTGCCAGCCAGCGAGACGAACAGTTCGGCCGTGCGCATCGTTTCGTCGTCGGTCATGCCGGCGACCGGCTCGTCGAGCAGCAGCAGCTTGGGTTCCTGCATGAGCAGCATGCCGATCTCCAGCCATTGTTTCTGGCCGTGCGAAAGTAGCCCGGCCTGGCGGTCGGCTTCGCCGTCGAGGCGGATCAGGCGCAGGGTTTCGGCGATCTTGTCGCGCTCGTCGCCGGCCAGCCAGGCCATCAGACTTTTCCAGACGCGCTTGTCGGTCTTCATGGCCAGCTCGAGGTTTTCGAAGACCGTGTGCTGCTCGAAGATGGTCGGTTTCTGGAACTTGCGGCCGATGCCGACGTGGGCGATTTCCGGTTCGGTCAGGCGGGTCAGGTCGATGGACTGGCCGAAGTAGGCCTTGCCCGAATCGGGTCGCGTCTTGCCGGTGATGACGTCCATCATGGTCGTCTTGCCGGCACCGTTGGGACCGATGATGCAGCGCAGCTCGCCAGCGTTGATTTCGAGATTGAGGTTGTTGAGCGCCTTGAAGCCGTCGAAGCTGACGGTGATGTCTTCGAGATAGAGCGCGACGCCGTGCGACAGATCGAGTTCGCCGGTGACGAAGTGGCCCATCTGGTCGGCGCCGTCGCTGCCTTCCGGGCGGTCGTCCTCAAAAATATTGACGGTATTCAGCATGCTGCGTCTCCTTTCTTCGCCATCAGTTTCTTCCACAGGCCGACCAGGCCTTGCGGCAGCATCAGCGTGACGACGATGAACAGGAGGCCGAGGAAGAACAGCCAGTATTCCGGGAAGCTGACGGTGAACCAGCTCTTGGCGAGATTGACCACGAAGGCGCCGATGATCGGGCCGATCAGTGTGCCGCGCCCGCCGACTGCCACCCAGATGGCGATCTCGATGGAGTTGCCTGGGCTCATTTCGGACGGGTTGATGATGCCCACCTGCGGCACGTAGAGTGCGCCGGCGATGCCGCACAGTACGGCCGAGATGACCCAGATGGTCAGCTTGTACCAGAGCGGGTTGTAGCCGATGAACATGACGCGGCTTTCGGCGTCACGGATGGCGGTGAGCACGCGGCCGAACTTGGATTTGACCAGCCAGGCGGCGAAGACCAGCGTTACGGCGAGCATCACGGCGGTCAGGCCGAATAGCACGAGCCGGGTTTCCGACGAGGTGACGCTGTAGCCCAGCACGCGCTTGAAGTCGGTAAAGCCGTTGTTGCCGCCGAAACCGGTTTCGTTGCGGAAGAAGAGCAGCATGGCGGCGTAGGTCAGCGCCTGGGTGATGATCGAGAAATAGACGCCCTTGATGCGCGAGCGGAAGGCGAAGTAGCCGAAGACGAAGGCAACGACGGCCGGTACGGCCATGACCAGGAAGGCCACCCAGCCGAAGCTGTCGCTGCCGACCCAAAACCACGGTAGCTCCTTCCAGTCGAGGAAGACCATGAAGTCCGGCAGGTCGGCGCCGTAGCTGCCGTCGCGGCCGATCTGGCGCATCAGGTACATGCCGAATGCGTAGCCGCCGAGCGCGAAGAACAGGCCGTGGCCGAGCGACAGGATGCCGCCGTAGCCCCAGATCAGGTCCATCGCCACGGCCACCAGCGCGTAGCACATGATCTTGCCGATCAGCGTGATGGCGTAGGTCGAGACGTGCAGGGCGCTGTCTTCCGGGAAGTTGAGATGGAGCACCGGGATGACGACCAACGCGAGGGCGAGGAAGAAACCCAGCGCCTGCCAGCTTTTCTTGTCCAGTGAGGACAGGATACGAAGGGTGAGAGATTTGCGCATGGTTCAGCCTTACTCGACGAAGCGGCCCTTGAGGGCGAAGATGCCCTGCGGGCGCTTCTGGATGAAGATGATGATGCAGACGAGGATGCTGATCTTGGCGATGACCGCCCCGGCCCAGCCTTCGAGCAGTTTTGAGAAGATGCCCAGACCGAGCGCCGCCCAGACCGCACCGGCGAGTTGCCCGACGCCGCCGACGACGACGACCATGAAGGAATCGACGATGTAGCCCTGGCCCATGTCCGGCCCGACGTTGGAGATTTGGGAGAGCGCGACGCCGCCCAGCCCGGCGATGCCGGCGCCCAGCGCGAAGGCCATGGTGTCGATGCGTGAGGTCGGTACGCCGACACAACCCGCCATCGGGCGGTTTTGCGTCACGGCGCGGACGAACATGCCGAGCCGGGTCTTGTTCATCAGCACCCAGACAAGGAAGAGCACGAACATCGCAAAGCCGACAATGATGATGCGGTTCCACGGCAGGATCAGGTTGGGCATGATTTCGATACCGCCCGACATCCAGCTCGGGTTCGAGACTTCGACGTTCTGTGCGCCGAACAGCACGCGCGCCGACTGGATCAGGACCAGCGACAGGCCCCAGGTGGCGAGCAGGGTTTCCAGCGTGCGGCCGTAGAGCCAGCGGATGACCGTGCGTTCCATGACGACGCCGACCAGCGCGGCGGCGAAGAAGGCGACCGGGATGGCCGCCGGCAGATACCAGTCGATGGCGTCCGGGAAGTAGGCGCGGAACAGCGTCTGCATGCCGTAGGTGGCGTAGGCGCCGACCATCAGCAGCTCGCCGTGCGCCATGTTGATAATGCCCATGACGCCGTAGGTAATGGCTAGGCCGAGCGCGCCGAGGAGCAGGATGCTGCCGAGCGACAGACCGGAAAAGGCGCGGCCGACGTTTTCTGCAATGGCCAGCCGGCCGTCGATCGCCTTCAACGCGGCGATCGCTTCGTAGCGCACCTTGTCGTCCGGCTCGCCAGCCTTTTCGGTCAGCGGCAGCAGGACGCTCTTGATGGTGGGCGAGGAGGTTTCGGCTAGCGCCTTGACGGCGGCCAGGCGGGCGGCCGAGTCGGCGTTGCCGAGATTGGCCTGGGCGTAAGCGAGGGTGAGCAGAGCCTTGATCTGGGCGTCGGTTTCCTTTTCCAGCGCCCGCGCCAGCAGCGGCCCCATTTCCGGTGTCACCTGGCTTTGCAGCTTCTGGGCCGAGGCGAGGCGGACCGTGGCATCGGCATCGAACAACTTCAGCGCGGCCAGCGCGCTGGCCAGTTCGCCGCGGATGCGGTTATTGACCGTCGGCGACTCGGGGTTGGCCGGCATCTTGAGCGCTTCGCCGGTCGCGCCGTCGAAGGCCTTGTCGCCATCGATGATGACGACCTTGTCGCCGGCCAGAAACAGGCTGTCGTCGGCCATCGCCTTGAGGACGCGCACGGCATCCGGGTCGGCGGTTTGCGTCAGTTGGCGGATGGCCGCCACCTTGTCGCTGGAGTCCTCGGCGGCCAGCTGGCGCACCTGCGCCGGGTCGAGCGCCGCTTGCGCCGACAGGCTGCCGAGGCTGAGCAATAAAGCAATTAAAGTTTTTTTCATCAATGGTCCGTCCGCAATTTGTGCAGTGCAGCGACAGATTACGGGGCGGGCCGGGGATCAGAAATACGATGAATTGCGTAGTGGGGGCAAGGGAAGGGGAGTTAGCCGGGGGCGCCTTGGTCCTGAATTTGCTAACTCAGTCTCTAACCCGCTTTTTTGCTGGTTTTTGTGGTCAATCCGACAATCCTGAGCCTGCCATGACCCCCACCGATCATACGATCCGCTATTTCACGAGCTACAGCGGGGCTCGCCTGCCACTCAATCTGGTTGGCGAACTCGCCGCGGATGACATGCGCAACCGCAATACCTTTTACCGTGGCGCCTTCGATGATGGCGGACGCTTAAGGCGCTGCGAAAAGGTGGTTTATGGCGAGATCGAGGTTTGTCACGACTACCACTACCACCCGGATGGTCGCCTGGCTCAGGCGGTCATCCAGAACGGCAGTGACGATCCGGAGACGCTCGACTACCCGGCCTGATCGGCTCGCCGAAACAAATGTTCACTTCGTTTTAACTCAAGGAGAAATCATGTCCGTTGCACCGATCAAGGCCTTTTCAGAAAAAGCCAAGGCCGATCCCGAGCTGGGCGCCCAGTTGAAGGCTTGCCAGAAGATCAAGGAACTCCGCGCTCTGGCGCAGGCACAAGGTTTCGAGATTGAAGAAAACTCGCTTTACCCACCCAATAATCCGCAATTCACCGAAGACCAGTTGTCGGAGCGCCTGATCAAGGCACTGCTGCGGGTGTAGGGTGATCTGCGGAGGCATCCGGGTTGCCTAAGCGCGATGCCTCCGCCAATATTGAGTAGATCTTGTAGGGACGTAGCTTGGCGCTCCTGTTTGACAATAGCGCTTACCCTTATTTCCATCGATATCAATTAGAAGTAGGCTACAAACCGCCATCCAATCGGCAAGAAATCACTCGGCCAGGATGATTGGAAAACCTTGCCGAAGTTAAGTTGATGGCCTCCTCAGGCAGCAGGCTAGCCGAAGCGTCAAATCGACCGAATTGCCACGCCCGACCACTCCGTCTTGAAAGCCGTGGCCTCGCGACGCACAAAATTCCGGGGGGCTTCAACGCGTTCAGCGATCCAGGCTAAGCTTTCCGATATGCTCTGATTTCATTCCAGTTTGCTATATTGTGACCATGTTTTAATTATGGTTATTTGCGTGAAGCGATCAATGAAGCGGTTTTTGGGATTTTCTCTCCTGTCCCTCGTCCTTCTGGGGGGAGCAATGCCGGGGGTATGCGCTGCGCCAACGGCATCGCCAATTATCATTGCCCATACTGCGCCAACAACCGGGCGATTTTCCTTGCATGCCGAATCCGATCGGCGTGGTGCCGAGATGGCAATCGACGAATTCAATGCGCGGGGCGGTGTCCTGGGCCGGGAAATCGTACTTGTTTCACGCGACCCCGGTCTCGATCCAAAACGTGCAGCCTCGGTTGCCGAGGAGCTCATTACACAGACCAAGGTTGGATTCATCGTGGGAGCGCTTGCTTCTGGCGTTGCTGCGAGCATGTCTGCGGTCTGCCAGAAATACGGTGTGATCTACATCAACACCAATTCATCGGCGCCCTCTGAATCGGTCGAGAACGCCCATCGCACAAAGTTCGCCTTTGACGCTCATGGCGCGAACTTCAACCGGGCGCTCCTGAAGTATGCGCTGGCCAATCGCAAATCAAAGCGGGTCCTGCTGTTGACTGAGGATAATGAATTCGGTCGCAGCAATGCGCTAGCCATGCGCCCCTATATCGCTGAGTATGGGGGGACGGTAGTTGGTGAAGTTGTCACGCTGGAGACGCTACCTGATCCTGTCGAGATCCTGAGAAAAGTGGCCGCTACGCCGGCTGATGTCGTCGCCGTCAGTATCAGTGGTGACAACCAGATCAAGCTGTTTTCACAGATTGATCCGAAGGTACTCGAAAAGCAATTCTGGATCGTTGGCGAGGTGGACTGGGAAGAGCTTTATCCCGCCCCAGGAACGCCACGACCGCTATTCGGTACCACTTGGGCCTGGAATCTGAAAACCCCGGGAACCGCAGACTTCGTCGCGCGTTACCGGAAACGCTATGGCCATACCAAGCTCAACTATCCGGGAGATGTCACTCATGCAGCCTATCTCGCTACAAAGGCGTTGCTCGTCGCTATCGAGCAGGCCGGCAGTACGGATAGCCATGCGGTCATCCAGCAACTCGAAAGCTACAAGGCAACTGCCAAGGAGCGTATGCAGGATGCCGCAGCATTCATGGACCCGAACAGTCACCATGTCCAGCAAAGCATTTACATCGCTCGCTGGAATCCCATTGCTGCTCGGCCTGAACAAGGTATCGAGATAGTTGGGCATATCCCTCCTGAGCAAGTCCGCTATGAACCCGAACGGACAACCCATCTGGAATTGCTGGCAGATACACCACATTACGCAAAATAAAAGGCTACTTCATGTTCAGGCTTGGCTTGATCTCGCGTATCGCATTTCTGGTTATTGGTGTCGAAGTTGCTGCCTTTGGTGTGCTTGGAGCGTTCTATATTGATCGCTTCAATACAGCCCTGGACACGAACATCCATTCGCGTCTTAGCCTTGTCGGCCAAATGATCGCTGGAGACGAACTGGCAGTAAGTGCCATTTCGCGTGTTTCATTTATGAGCGAACTGCTGGGTGCGCCCTATTTGAAGGGAATAGTTGTTGGGGGCAACGGGCGGGTCATCGTATCTACCGATGCCTCTCAACTTGGCCAGGAGGCCAGGAATGTTTCGGATATCGATCCCCGATGGCTGGATGCTTCAGCCGCTGATGAGCAGTTCGTGATCGGTCCGGACAGCCTATGCAGCATCAGGCACATACACGGCGCTGCGAATGGAGCCCCCCCCCTCTACATAACGATAATCACGATCAGTACGGCTGCACTGAATGCACAGAAACGCTCCGTAGCCCTCTGGGGTCAAATCGGTTCGTTGCTTTTTATATTGCTCAGTTCGGCTGCCATCGTGCTGATCGCTCAACACCTCATTACTCGTCGCGTCAAGCTGTCACTCGATGTCCTGAAAAAAGTCGAGGATGGCGCGATCGATGCCCGGATTCCGGTTTCCCTGGAAGATGAACTTGGGCAGCTGCAGCGCGGCATCAATTCGATGACCGCCAAGTTGGGTGAGTTGCTGCGACAGCATCGAGGAAATGCCGATGAACTGAAGAAGCAGAAAGAGCTCCTTCAGTCCGTCATTGAGCACACTCCGCTTCGCGTATTCTGGAAAGACAAGGACTGTCGATATCTGGGCTGCAACAGCCTGTTTGCCCTCGACGCCGGCTTGACCTCACCTGATGAGTTGATTGGCAAGTCCGATTTCGAATTGAGCTGGCGTGAGCAGGCAGAGCTCTACCGGGCCGACGACCAGGCGGTGATGGTTTCTGGCGTCCCGAAAATTGACTTTGAGGAACCACAAACCACGCCAGACGGCCATACCATCTGGCTGAGCACCTCAAAGGTTCCGCTGCACACCGGGGATGATGAAGTAATCGGTGTTCTTGGCATTTATACCGACATTACGGAGCGCAAGAATACCGCTCAGGAATTGGCAAAGCACCGACTCCATCTGGAGCAACTGGTCGAAGAACGGACCGAGGAACTCTTGCTGGCCAAAGACGCCGCCGAAAACGCGAATATGGCGAAGAGTGCCTTCCTTGCCAACATGAGCCATGAAATACGAACTCCCTTGAATGCCATTGCCGGCATGGCTCATTTCATCCGACGCGGCGGGTTGTCACCAAAACAGTCCGAGCAACTCGAAAAACTCGAAGGCGCCAGCACCCATCTCCTGAACATCATCAACGCGATTCTGGAGCTTTCCAAGATTGAAGCCGGCAAATTCGAGATCGAAGAATCTCCGATCAAGGTGGAAAGTATCCTGGGCAACGTGCTTTCATTGCTGCACGATAGAGCAGAGGCCAAGCACATCAAACTGCTCTGCGAAATCGAATTGCTGCCGAAAGACCTGTTGGGCGACGCTACGCGTTTGCAGCAGGCCTTGCTCAATTACACCACCAATGCGGTCAAATTCACGGAAACGGGTAGCGTTACCCTGCGTGTCCATCCAGTTGATGAGAATGCAATTAGCACCGTTTTGCGTTTCGAGGTCCGGGATACGGGCATAGGCATCGCGCCCGAGGTACTGCCAAAACTGTTCTCTGCCTTCGAACAGGCTGACAACAGCACCACGCGAAAATATGGCGGTACAGGCTTGGGGCTGGCTATCACGAAAAAGCTGGCCGAGATGATGGGGGGCGACTCGGGTGCTGAAAGCACGTTAGGACGAGGTAGTACGTTCTGGTTCACGGTCAGGCTCAGGAAAGGCCCGGCTCAGGTTGCCGAAACCCAGTTCTCACCAGTCACCGATGCCGAGATGCAGCTCAAGACGAATTTTGCCGGGCGCCGGATATTGCTGGCGGAGGACGAGCCGATCAATCGAGAGATCACTCTTTCGTTGTTAGAGGACGTGGGTTTGACGGTAGATATTGCTGAAGATGGCATCGAGGCGCTCAAATTGGCAGGCGCCAATAACTATGCACTGGTCCTGATGGACATGCAGATGCCAGGTATGGATGGCCTTGAGGCGACGAGAAGCATTCGCCGTCTGCCGGTATCTGGCGATGTACTCATCCTCGCCATGACGGCCAACGCGTTTGTTGAAGACAAACAGCGATGCCTCGATGCGGGAATGAACGACTTTATTTCCAAGCCGGTCGATCCCAAACTGCTGTTCAATAAGCTCTTGAAATGGCTCAGTCAGGGCTCACCGCGCAGGGAAGATACCCAACTATCCGTCAACTGACTTTCTGGGTGTCGATAATGATTGTGCAGTGAGTGCTCGGTGACTTTCCGCTCTGCTATTCGAGAGCTGCCATTGAATCGGACTCGTCGGCACCAGCAAAAGCCAAAAATGCCATCAGCCAACTAAAGGCCCGATTTCCGCGACCCTGGAAGCAGCTGCGGATCCTGGGGCTTTCCGGAAAATCGGGCGAAATTTCACTCGCTGGGGCGTTGCTCAGTAGGTCTTGTAGGGCAGGAACTTGCCGCTCATGGTGATCCTGACGCGGTCGCCCTTGGGGTCGGCTTCGCGGGTCAGGTCCATGTTGAAGTCGATGGCGCTCATGATGCCGTCGCCGAACTCTTCGTGGATCAGCGACTTGAACGTGGTGCCGTAAACGCTGATCAGTTCATAGAAGCGGTAGATCAGCGGGTCAGTCGGCACGGCGGTGGGCAGCGAACCCTTGTAGGGAACGACCTGCAGTTGCGTGACGGCCTCTTCCGGCAGGTCGAGGGTGGTGCCGATGGCTTTGGCCTGGGCTTCGGTCAGCGTCATCTGGCCGAGCAGGGCGGCGGTGCTCCATTCCTTGCTGTGGCCGACCACTTCGGCCAGTTGGGCCCAGGTCAGTTTCTTTTTGACTTTTTGGGTGACGATCAGATCGGTCACTTCTTCGCGGTTCATGGTGCATTCCTTTCGATTGGCTGGAAAAACGGGGGCCGAGGCCCCCGTTCGTTTGCGACTGACAGACCGATCCGGATCACTTCGCTTCCGGCTCGTCCTTCTTCTTGTCATTGCCGGCGATGTACGGGCTCCACGGCTGGGCCTTGACCGGGCCGGGCGTCTTCCAGACGACATTGAACTGGCCATCGGCCTTCACTTCGCCGATGAACACCGACTTGTGCAGGTGGTGGTTCTTCTCGTCCATCTTCGACAGGATGCCGCTCGGTGCCTTGAAGGTCTGGCCGGCCATGGCGGCGATAACCTTGTCGGTGTCGGTGGACTTGGCCTTCTCGACAGCCTGCTTCCACATGTGGATGCCGATGTAGGTAGCTTCCATCGGGTCATTCGTCACGACCTTGTCGGCATTTGGCAGCTTGGCCTTCTTGGCCCATTCGCGGTACATCTTCACGAACTTGTCGTTTTCCGGATTCTTCAGCGACATGAAGTAGTTCCACGAAGCCAGGTGGCCAACCAGCGGCTTGGTATCGACACCGCGCAGCTCTTCTTCACCGACCGAGAAGGCGACAACCGGCACATCGGTGGCCTTCAGGCCGGCATTGCCCAGTTCCTTGTAGAACGGCACGTTGGAATCGCCGTTGATGGTCGAGACGACGGCGGTCTTCTTGCCTTCGGAAGCGAACTTCTTGATCTTGGCGATGATGGTCTGGTAATCGCTGTGGCCGAACGGCGTGTAGTCTTCCATGATGTCGGCGTCGGCCACGCCTTTGGACTTCAGGAAGGCGCGCAGAATCTTGTTGGTGGTACGCGGATAGACATAGTCGGTGCCGAGCAGCACGAATCGCTTGGCTTCGCCGCCATCCTTACTCATCAAGTATTCGACGGCCGGAATGGCCTGCTGGTTGGGCGCAGCGCCGGTGTAGAAGACGTTTTTTTCCAGTTCTTCGCCCTCGTACTGAACCGGGTAGAAGAGCAGGCCGTTCAGTTCCTTGTAGACCGGCAGCACAGACTTGCGGGACACCGAAGTCCAGCAACCAAAGGTGACGGCAACCTTGTCCTTGGTCAGCAGCTGGCGGGCCTTTTCGGCGAACAGCGGCCAGTTGGAAGCCGGATCGACGACGACCGGCTCGAGCTTCTTGCCGAGTACGCCGCCGGACTTGTTGATTTCCTCGATGGTCATCAGCACGGTTTCCTTGAGCGCGGTCTCGGAAATCGCCATGGTGCCGGACAGGGAGTGCAGTACGCCGACCTTGATGGTATCGGCGGCGTGGGCGGCCATGCCGATGGACGACAGGGCGGCGGCGAGAACGGTTGCCTTGATGAAGTTGCGACGATTGCTCATGGAATCTCCTCGGAGGTTGGGTAATCTGGTCTGCGTTGTTGCAGTGCAGCGCCAGATTACGGCCGGGGTTACCCGCGATAAATACGTTAGATTGCGTAGGGTACGCAGCCCCTTGGTTTGCCAACGGGATTAAAATCTTCGGTATGCCAATTGGCCAAGAACAACAACCGTTTCCAGAAAAGAGATAGAGCATGGCTCACCCACTCGCCGGCCAAGCGGCCCCGCTTGCCAGCCTGACCGACATCCCCGCGCTGCTTGCCGCCTACCACCAGCAACCCGACATCAACGAACCGGCCCAGCGCGTCGCCTTCGGCACCAGTGGTCATCGTGGCTGCGCCTTCAATGGCAGTTTCAACGAAGCGCACATTCTGGCTATCGCCCAGGCGGTGGCTGAATACCGCTTGCAGGCCGGCATTCGCGGCCCGCTCTTCCTCGGCATGGATACCCATGCGCTGTCCGCCCCGGCCCAGCAAAACGTCCTCGAAGTGCTGGCCGCCAATGGCGTGCTGATCCATCTGCAGGAAAACCAGGGCTATACCCCGACGCCGGTGATTTCGCGCGCCATCCTGGTCCATAACGCCCAGCCAGCCGTCGAACGCGCCGACGGCATCGTCATCACGCCGTCGCACAACCCGCCGCAGGATGGCGGCATCAAGTACAACCCGCCGCATGGCGGCCCGGCCGATACCGATGTGACCGGCTGGATCGAGCAACGCGCCAATGCGCTGATGGCCGACGGCAACCGCGGCGTCAAGCGCCTGCCGTACGGGCAAGCCCTGGCGGCGGCAACGACCCGGGCGGTCGACCTGATGACGCCCTACATTGCCGAACTGGGCAGTGTCATCGACATGCAATCCATTCGTCGGGCCAAGCTGAGGATAGGCGTCGATCCGATGGGCGGCGCTGCCGTGGCTTACTGGAAGCCGATTGCCGAGCATTACGGGCTGGACATCACGGTGGTGAACCCCGCGGTCGATCCGACCTTCGGCTTCATGACCCTGGACCACGATGGCAAGATCCGCATGGATTGCTCCAGCCCCTATGCCATGGCCAGCCTGGTCGCCCTGAAAGATAAATTCGATATCGCCTGGGGCAACGACGCGGATGTGGACCGCCACGGCATCGTCACCCCATCGCTCGGCCTGATGAACCCGAATCATTACCTGGCGGTGGCGATCAATTACCTGCTTGCTCATCGGCCGCAGTGGCCGCACAGTTCGGCGGTCGGCAAGACACTGGTGTCGAGCGGCCTGATCGACCGCGTGGTCAAGGGGCTGGATCGCACGCTGCTCGAAGTGCCGGTCGGTTTCAAGTGGTTTTCGGCCGGCCTGCTCGATGGCAGCATTTGCTTCGGCGGCGAGGAAAGCGCCGGTGCCAGCTTCCTGCGTCGCGATGGTTCGGTGTGGACGACGGACAAGGATGGCATCATCCTCGGGCTGCTCGCGGCCGAGATCACCGCAGTGACCGGCCGGGATACCGGATCGCACTATCTGGATCTTGCCTCTCGCTATGGCACGCCGTATTACCTGCGCATCGACGCCGCGGCGACCCCGGCCCAGAAAGTGGCCTTCAAGCAACTGACCGGCGACCGGGTCAGCGCTGCAACACTGGCCGGCGAGCCGATTACCGCCCGGCTGACGCGGGCGGCCGGCAACAATGCAGCGATCGGCGGGCTGAAGGTGACGACGGAGAACGGCTGGTTTGCCGCCCGTCCGTCAGGGACCGAGGATATCTACAAGATCTACGCCGAAAGCTTCAAGAGCGAGGCGCACCTGCAGCAACTGGTGGCCGAGGCGGGCACCATCGTGACGGCCGCACTGGCGGCCTGAAATGGGACAATGATGGCTGATCCGGGGCGCTTTCAGGCGCCGCGGATCTTGCTCATCGCCAGATTGGCGGCTGCCGTCCGCGTTTCGACGCCGAGCTTCTCGAAAACATGCTCCAGATGCTTGTTGACCGTCCGCGGGCTGTTGCCGAGGATGTCGCCGATATCGTTGCTGGTCTTGCCCTGTACCACCCAGTAGAGCACTTCGGCTTCGCGCTGGGTCAGGCGGAAGGCGGCGATCAGCGATTCGACCGCTGAGGCGTCGTTTTCTTCGCGCAGCACGACCATCCATTCATCGTCGCCGGTCTGGTCATGGAAGGAGGCGAGCAGGCGCTTGTTGCCTTCGGCGATCAGCAGCGGCGCGGGCTCACGGCCATCGGCCCGGGCGCGGAGTGCCGCCGTGATCCAGGTCAGCAGTTCCTCCGGGGCGACGGTTTCCGGGTTGGCGAAATAGCTGTTCAGCAGGCCGCGGGCGAGCGGCGTCTGCCAGACGATACGGCTGTCGGCGGCGCGCACGGCGACCGTGGCCTGGCCGAAGGCGTCGAGCGCGCTGCGCGCCTGCTTCATCTGCCGGGCGTTCATCATGTGGGCGGCAATGCGGGCCAGTACCTCGGCCGGGCGGATCGGCTTGGTGACGTAATCGGCACCGCCCGCGGCAAAGGCGGCGACGACGTGCTCGGTTTCGGTCAGCCCGGTCATGAAGACGATGGGGATGTGCTGGGTCGAGAAGTCGGCTTTCAGGCGGCGGGCGACCTCGAAACCGTCCATGCCCGGCATCAGCGCGTCGAGCAGGATGACGTCGGGCAGGCTCTGGCGGGCGCGTTGCAGCGCCGCTTCGCCGTGCGTCGCGACGAGCACGGTGTAGCCGGCCTCGTCCAACGCATCGTGCAGCAGGGAGAGGTTTTCCGGCACATCGTCGACGATCAGGACGATGTCCGAGATGTTGCGATCAACGGGTGGCATCGCGCATTTTCCTGAGAATTTCCTTCATCGCATCGAACTGGAATTGTCGCGCAAGATCGCGCAGGACACGGACGAATTCACCGTGGCGGGCATCGAGGCGTTCGATTTCGCCCAGCTTGTTGAGGATGCCGCGCAGGTAACCAAGGTTGATCAGCTCGTCGAGGGCGGCGAGTTCGGTTTCGTCAGGCGGCAGCAAGGGCAGCGGTTCGGCCGGGGCAGCCAGTGGCGCTGTGGCGGGCATGTCGGCGGTGACCCATTCAATGCAGAGCTTTTTGCCCAGCCAGTCGAGCAGTTCATTGACCTTGAGCGGCTTGACGATGAAATCGTCCGGCGTGATGCCGACATCGTTGTCCAGCCCCTTGTCGTAGGCGTTGGCCGAGAGGATGGCGATCTGCGCCGCGTTCTGGCCCTGCTGGCGCAGGCGGCGGATGGTTTCCCAGCCGTCGATGCCCGGCATGCCGAGGTCCATGAAAATCAGGTGCGGCGCGAAGCGGGGCACGGTCGCCAGGCATTCGTAGCCGCTGGCCGCCTGCTCGACGATGAAGCCGAGCGGTTCGAGCACGTTTTGCAACAGGTCGCGATCGACCTTCTCGTTATCGACGACCAGAATGCGCTGGCGCACGCCGATGTAGCCGATCCGGTTGAGCTTCGGCAATTCCCTCGCGGCCTGTGCCGAATGGACCGAGGGCAGGAAGAGGCGGATGCGGAACAGCGTGCCCTCGCCGGCGGTGCTGGAAACCTGCATCTCGCCGCCCATCAGGTCGGTGAGCATGCGGGCGATGGTCAGGCCGACGCCGCTGCCGCCCGCCTGTACCGTGCTGCCGCGGGTGAAGGGCTCGAAGATGCGCTCCAGGTCGGCGGCCGGGATGCCGGGGCCGGTGTCGCGGATTTCGAAGATGGCCATGTCGCGCCGGCATTCGACCTTGAAACTGACCCCGCCGCGCACGGTGAATTTGACGGCGTTGCCGATGACGTTGATCAGGATCTGGCGCAGGCGTTTTTCATCGGCGCGGACCACCGCAGGCAGTTCGCCGACCGGCTGGTAGTCGAAGGAAAGCCCCTTGTTGCGCGCCTGCAGTTCGAACATGCCGACGATCTGCTGCATCAGTTCCGGGAAATCCATGGCCTTGACGTCCAGCGTCAGCTTGCCGCCTTCGATGCGGGCAATGTCCAGCGTGCCTTCGATGACCGACAGCAGATGGTCGCCGGATTTGCGGATGACGCTGACCGCCTGCAGGCGGTTGGGCGGGATGTCCTCATCGGCGGCGAGAATCTGCGCGTAGCCGAGAATGCTGTTGAGCGGCGTGCGCAGTTCGTGGCTGATCGCCGTGATGTAGCGGCTCTTGGCCTGGTTGGCCTGCTCGGCGACGACCTTGGCCTGTTGCAGCGCGGCATCCGTACGCTGGTGCGACTCGATTTCCTGGATCAGCAGTTGCGTCTGGCGATTCGACTCTTCCTGCGCGACGCGCCGGCTTTCCTGCGTCAGCACCATCCACCAGGCAATGACGCCGCTCAGCATCAGCAGTGCAGCAAAGGTCTTGATGAAGCTGTCCTGCAAGCGGGCGACCACCGCTGGTTCCGGGCTGCCGAGGGCGAGCAGTTCGTGCGTGTAGAGCACGCCGAGGATCAGCGCCAGGACGGGCACGATGCCGGTCATCAGCAGCAAATAGTGACCGAGGCCGGTGTCGAGGTAGGGCAGAGCGGCTTTGGGCAGGATGCGGCGCAGCACGGCATTCCATTGCGCGCCGAGATGAGCCTGAGGTTTGCACAGGTCGTGGCAGCGGGCGTCAAGGGAGCAGCACAGCGAGCAGATCGGCCCCTGATAGGCCGGGCAATGGGCCATGTCTTCCGCTTCGTATTCGCGTTCGCAAATCGCGCAGGTGGTGGCGTGGGCGGATGCGGTTTCGTTGGGGCGGACCAGATAGTAGCGACCGTGCGTGATCCAGGCGATCAGCGGCGAAACGATGAATGCCGCAGCCAGCGCGACGAAGGGGGCATAGGGTTGCAGGGCATCGCCGAATACGCCAACGAAGGTGCAGATCGATAGGGCCGAGGCGATGGCCATGGCGCCGGTGCCAACCGGGTTGATGTCGTAGAGGTGGCTGCGCTTGAACTCGATGCCCTTGGGCGAGAAGCCAAGCGGCTTGTTGATGACGAGATCGGCGACCACCGCCGCCATCCACGAAATGGCAATGTTCGAGTACAGCCCAAGCACCTGGCCGAGCGCCTGGAAGACATCCAGCTCCATCAGCAGCAGGGCGATCAGCGTGTTGAAGATGACCCAGACGACGCGGCCCGGGTGGCTGTGCGTCAGCCGGGCGAAGAAATTGGACCAGGCCAGCGAACCGGCGTAGGCGTTGGTGACGTTGATCTTGAGCTGGGAAATGATCACGAACAGCGCCGTCGCAGCGATGGCCAGCGTCGTGTTGTCGAAGACGTGCGAGAAGCCGATCAGGTACATCTGGTTCGGATCGACGGCCTTCTCGGCGGAAATGCCGTTGCGCAGCACCAGCCAGGCGAGCAGGGCGCCGCCAAGCATTTTCAGGATGCCGGGCACGACCCAGCCGGGGCCGCCGATGATGACCCCGAACCACCAGCGGCGTGCCGTGGCCGGGGTCTTTTCAGGCATGAAGCGCAGGTAATCGACCTGCTCGGCCATCTGAGTAACCAAGGCGATGCCAACCGTCAGCGCTGCCCCGAACAGATGCGGGTTGAAGCTGGCATCGCCGCCCCGTTCGCCGCCGTACTGCCAGAGTCCGGCCAGTGCCTGCGGTTCCTCGATGAACAGGAAGGCGTAGGGCAGGATCAGCAGGAAGATCCACAGCGGCTGTGTCCATGCCTGTAGTCGGCTGATCGCCGTCACGCCGTGGGTGACCAGCGGGATGACCACCAGCGCGCAGATCAGGTAGCCCCAGGCCGGCGGTATCTTGAAGGCCAGTTCCAGCGCGTAGGCCATGATCGCCGCTTCGAGGGCAAAGAAGATGAAGGTGAACGAGGCGTAGATCAGCGAGGTGATCGTCGAGCCGATGTAGCCGAATCCGGCGCCGCGGGTCAGCAGGTCCATGTCCAGTCCATGCCGCGCGGCCATCACGCTGATCGGCAGGCCAAGCAGGAAGATGATCAGGCCGGTGGCGAGAATGGCCCAGAACGCATTGAGGAAACCAGCTTGAACCATCATCGTCGCGCCAACGGCCTCGAGCACCAGAAATGAGGCAGCACCGAAGGCCGTGTTGGCGACGCGCATTTCCGACCATTTGCGGAAACTGCGCGGCGTGAAGCGCAGGGCGTAGTCTTCGAGGGTTTCGTTGGCGACCCAGGTGTTGTAGTCGCGGCGAATCTTTACTACTTGTTGTGTGGCTGGCTTGGGGGGCGCAAGGTTCATCGGGAAATTAAAACACGATTCCCTCAATAAGCGTTTTGCCGGGGCAAGATTGTTGAAGCAGCCGCGATCGCGGCAAGCCGGATTTCCATTGCGCCGTTGTCGACAAGGCGCCAGCGGCGCGGCCAGCCGCTCACATCCGCGCGGTCGGCTGGCTGGATGTCGATTCGCCGAGCGCCAGCAGGGCGGTGGCCTGTTCGGTACACCGGGCCGAAATGTTCTCGTCGACGGCTTTCAACCAGCGTCGTGGAATGCTCCCCGTGCCGTAGCGGGCGCCAGCCAGCATGCCGGCAATGGCGCCGGTGGTGTCGGCGTCGCCGCCGCGATTGACGATGTCGATCAGGCAATCCTCGAAGGTTTCGGTGGCGAAGAAGGATTGCAGCACGGCCTGCATGGTATCGACGACGAAGCCGCTCGGGTTTTCACGACGTTTCTTGTCGTAGGCAAAGACCGGGTAGTCGCTGACCAGTTTGAAGGCCCGTTCGCGTTCGACTTCGATGGGGTCGCGGCCGGCGAGGAAGTCCTGCACCATGAAAGCCAGCGTTTCACAGGCCGCATCGGACAGTGCGTTGTGATGGGTGACATGGGCCTGGGCGCGGCAGGCACTGACCGTCAGTTCCGCTGCCTTGCCATAGCAGGCCAGGGCGACAGGCAGGACGCGCATGGCGGCACCGTTACCGGCATCGTGCTCGGAGGCAGCCGCTTCGGGATGGCCGGTCTTGCGGAAGGAAATCAGGTTGCGGCGGACCGTGTTGCCGATGTCGACCGGCTTGGCGCGCATCCAGGCATCGAAGGCTTCGGCTGCCGCCTTGGCGTCGACACCGCCACTGGCCAGAATGGATTCGCCGAGGGCAAGCGACATGGTCGTGTCGTCGGTCACCTGGCCGGCCTTCAGGCGTAGCCAGCCGCCGCCGGTGATCTCGGCATGGACGCCGATCTGGTGGCGGATTTCATTGGGCGTCAGGAATTCGACGGTGGCGCCCAGCGCATCGCCAATCGCCAGTCCGCTATAGGCGGCAACGCCCCGGTCGAGCAGCGCCGAGCGCGCCGGATAGGGGGCGGCGCGGCGGCGTACCGGCGCGGTTCTGGCGATCAGTTCTCCGGACCAAAACATTTGGCGTAATCCTTGCAAACCCCGCAGGACGGGGCGGGGCAGACATAAATGCCTTCACGCGAGCAGAACTGACGGTAGAGGAATTTCTTCCACTTCATGTCGCCGGTGTTGGCGCGGGCAAGTTCGGGAAAATTCACCCACATCAGCTGGCTGAGTTCGTCACGACTGGCGAGGCCAAGGTCCTGCCAGAGATGGTCGCGGCCGATACAGGCGGTGGCGACGATATTGGCCATCAGCAGTTCGCTGGGCGATTTGCGGGCGCGGTGGTCGAGCAGCAGCTTTTGCAGATCGTCCCATTCGGGGATTGATTCGATTTCCCGGGCGGTCGGCGTTGCCGTGCAGCCGGGAAAATAGGCTTCGCGCAGATAGCGATAGGCAGCCGGGCCGAGGCCAAGGTGCGGCGGCAGGCAGCCGCCTCCACTGGTCTGGCCGGCAATCAGGCTGGCCAGCAAGGGACGGTTCGGATCGAACGCCGCCGGCCCGATTGCCGGCGAAGCCAGTAGGTCGGCCAGCAGCAATGGCCGCAGGGGCAGACGATCCGGACCGTTCATGTCTTTTGCCTTATTTGCTCGGATATTCGACCAGGATGTCCTCGTCGCGGACGATCATCTGGCAGGCGAGGCGCCACTGGGTCGGCGGGATGTCGTCGACGTACATCTGGTCGACCTGGGCCTTGGTGATGTGGCCGAGCTCGAGCAGGGCGGCGACTTCGCGGACGTTGAGCGGGCCCCCCATCGGCGCGCGCTTGCCGTCGACCGACGAGACCTTGACCAGA
Organism: Dechloromonas aromatica RCB; assembly: GCF_000012425.1. Lineage (NCBI taxonomy): Bacteria > Pseudomonadati > Pseudomonadota > Betaproteobacteria > Rhodocyclales > Azonexaceae > Dechloromonas > Dechloromonas aromatica (nom. nud.). Next base: position 1,578,752 of record NC_007298.1, read on the forward strand.
CAGGTACCACAGTTGCCTTCCTGGCAGCCGAAGTCGATCGGGATGTGATGTTCCTTGGCCAGATCGAGGATGGTCTGGGTGTGGCTGCCGGCGACGGCATAGACCGTCTTGTCCTTGTGCAGCGGGCTGCTGAATGTAATGAGGGCCATTTCTTGTTTCTCCGGAAAGCGGGTTGTTTGAATTTCTCTGTTGGGGTTGGGTGATTGCTTTTAATCTTGTTCTGTCGCGGTAGCGTTCAGGCTGGCTTGACGACCAGTTCGCCGCCGAGAATCTGCGCCTGGCAGGCCAGCCGGTGGCCGCGCGGGGCCAGGTTGTCCTTGAGGACCTGGTCTTCCAGAATGCTTGGCGTGGCGAGGTTCTCGCCGCCCGAAACGATCTTGGTCAGGCAGGTGCAGCACTCGCCTTCACGGCAGCCGTAGGTGATCCCGGCGCCGACTTTTTCGGAGACTTCAATGAGGCGGGTGCCGGCTGGCACGGTGACCGAGACGCCGATATCCTGAAAGGTGACTTTGGCTTTTGGCATTGTTTTCTCCCTTTATCTACGCAAGAGCCGCCATGTCGATCTCGCGGTGTTCGATCCGGCCGGTCAGGTGACGGGCCAGGTTTTCGCCGAGAAGGCGGCATTGCTCCAGTTCGCTGGCATCCGGCACCAGCTTGATGCGCAGGCCGTCGACCGGAACGCGCAGCTTCAGCCCACGCAGGCGGTCCTCAATCAAACGTACGGCCTCGCCGCTCCAGCCGTAGGAGCCAAAAGCGGCACCAAGCTTGCCCTTGATGTTGACGGTGGTCAGTGACGACAACAGATCCCAGATCGGCTTGACGGCGTCGGCATTGATGGTCGGGCTGCCGAAGGCGAGGCCATCGGCTTCCTCGACCAGATCGGTAAAAATTTCCGCTTCGCCCCCTTCCAGGTCGTACAGCGAGACGCGGACGCCACCGAGCGATTCGGCACCGGCGGCCAGCGCTTCGGCCATGCGCCGGGTGTTGCCGTAGGCGGAAAGATAGAAGACGACCAGCGTTTTCTCGCTGCGTGCTTCGTTGAAAAGGCGCGGTGTGGCCAGTTCGCGGTAACGATGCACGTAATCGCGCGGCTTGTGGCGCAGTACCGGACCGTGGGCCGGGGCGATCAGCTGGATGTCTAGCGGTTCGATCAGCGCGATGGCGTCGAGCACATACTCGCGGAAGGGCCGCATGATGTGGGCGTAGTAGTACTCGAACGAGAAGCGGAAATCGCCGACGGTGTCGTTGAACAGCCGGTTGTCGCAGAAGTGGCAGCCGAAAATGTCGCCGGTGAACAGCAGTCCATCCTCGACCAGATAGGTGCATTGCGTATCCGGCCAGTGCAGATAGGGCGTATGCAGGAAGCGCAGGGTGCGGCCGCCGAGATCGACCTCGTCGTCGGTGGTCACCGGGATGTATTCGGGCGCTTTCTCGCCGGTCGGCTTCAACAGCGCCTTGAGCATCATCTGGGCGCGACTCGACAAATACACCTTGGCCTGCGGGGCGCGTTTGAGCAGTTCGGGCAGGGCGCCGCTGTGGTCCGGCTCGAGATGGTTGAGCACGATGGTGGTGATTTCTTCGTACTCCGCCACCGATTCAAGGCGGCGGAAGAAATCGTCGGCGAAGTTTTCCTTGACCGTGTCGATGATCGCCACGCCGTTGTCGCCGCGTACGACATAGCTGTTATAGCTCGTGCCGTTGGCGGTTTTGAGGATGATGTCGAAACTCCGCAGATGCGGGTCGAGGGCGCCCACCCAGTGGACGCCCGGGGCAATTTCTACAGCACTGTCAGTGATGGCCGCAGCTGCCATGGCTGCTTTCCTCTTGCTCGTGATCATGGGCATGGCTGCCGCAATGGCCATGACCTTCAGGGCTATGCACGCAGGCTTCGATATTGCCTTCCGGCAGTGCCACGTTGTTCAGACCGAGCCAGGCGTCGACCGTCGCGACATCGAAGCCGACCATGCGTTCATCGCCGACTTCCATCAGCGGCCGGCGGATGAGCAACGGGTTGCCAAGCAGCAGATGCAGGGCATCCTCGAAGCCGAGGTTTTCCGGCACGATCTGGCCGGACTTGATGTCCGGCGCGGCGCGGTTGAACCACTCGGTGACCGGCAGCTTGCCGAGGAAGGCGAGTAGCCGGTCGGCCGTCCACGGCTCGGTCTTCAGGCTCTTGGCCTGGACCGTGTGGCCGGCTGCAGCGAGCAGGGTCTTCTGGCGAAGATTGCCCTTGCAGCCGGGTTTCTCATAGAACGTGATGACGGCCATTACGCTGCCTCGCGCCACAAGCCGAATTCCTTCAGCTTTTCGATCGGGATACCGGTCAGCGAGCCGGGCGGGTTCAGGAACTCGCCCAGTTCATCGACAATGGCCATCTCGATCGGGCAGATCGCAGCGCACTGCGGCACGCTGTGGTCGCCCAGGCATTCGGTGCATTTGCCGTCGTCGATCAGGAAGTGTGGGGTGTCCTGGTAGATCGCATCGTTCGGGCAGACATCGACGCAAGCCCAGCAATTGACGCAGGATTGGGTTATCTGGAGTGCCATTTACGCCACCTTCAGGGTTTCTGCGGAGGGAAGCAGCTTGCCGGTTGCCGCAATTTCCTTGTACACCGCCATCACGGCATCCTCGATCGGCTCCATGGCGTGCTCGCCATTCGGCGCGATGCCGGCGGCTTCCAGCTTGCCCCAGGGTTCGTAGCCGATCTTGGAGCAGAGCACGACCTCGCAGCCTTCGAGCACGCGGATGTTGCGGTCGAGCAGGGATTCCGTTGCGCCTTCATCGACCACGTCGCCATTGCCGCAGGAATCCATGCCGCCACAGTACAGCTCGGTCTTGCGGTGGCTGATGAAGCGGACCCCCGAGGGGGAGGCCTCGTAGATCAAGAATTCCTTGGCGTGGCCGAAGTGCTCGGCGACGACACCGTTCTTGCCAGCCACCGCCATCAGCACCGGGCGTGAACCTTCCGGAATGCCTTCGTGCTTGGGCTTGACGATGCCGCGCTTGGCGTCGAGCTTCTCGATGATCTCGTCGTGCACCACCTTGCGGCGGACCATGGCGGCTTCGTAATCGACATCCATGACGTCAATCTTGTCGAGCGTGAACTCGTCGCCGCGGTCCTCGCCCAACAGGCCGACTGCATCGGCGCGGCACTGGCGGCAGTGGCGCATCATCGCCATGTCGCCGGCACAGGCATCCTGCAGGTCCTGCAGCATTTCCGGCGTTGGTTCCGGCTGCTCCATGATCCCGTAGTAGGTGCCGTGCTCGGGCTCGGCGATCAGCGGCATCACGTTGTGCAGGAAAGCGCCCTTGGCCTTGACGATCTTCGAGACTTCCTTGAGATGCTCGTCATTGACGCCGGGGATCAGCACCGAGTTGACCTTCACCAGGATGCCCCGGTCGGTCAGCATCTGCAGACCCTTCTGCTGCTGTTCGATCAGGATGCGCGCACCTTCGACACCGGTGATTCGCTTGTTCTCCCAGTAGATCCACGGATAGATCTTGGCACCGACTTCGGGATCGACGCAGTTGATGGTGATCGTCACATGGTCGATGTTGTGCTGGGCGATGCGGTCGACGTACTGCGGCAGATTCAGGCCGTTGGTCGACACGCACAGCTTGATGTCCGGGGCGCGCGCGGACAGCTGTTCGAAGGTTTCAAAGGTGCGGCCCGGGTTGGCGAGAGGGTCTCCGGGTCCGGCGATGCCCAGCACCGTCATCTGAGGAATCTCGGCGGCGACGGCGAGGACCTTCTTGATCGCCTGGTCCGGCGTCAGCAGCTCGGAAACGACGCCCGGGCGGGACTCGTTGGAGCAGTCATACTTGCGGTTGCAGTAATTGCACTGGATGTTGCAGGCCGGGGCGACGGCGACATGCATGCGGGCGAAGTAATGGTGCGCTTCTTCGGAGTAGCAGGGGTGATCCTGCACCTTGGCGCGGATGTGGTCAGGGAGATGGCCCAGGGCGTCCGGCGCAGTGCCGCAACCGCTGGACGAACAGCCGCCGCCTTCTGCGGCCGGCGCGGTGTTGCTGATGACTGGAAGTTCCACGATGAAGGCTCCTCGAATGCTGTGCGGAGCCTATTCAGCAATCGGTGTGCCAGTCATTGAATTCCATTTAAAACAGCGGCTTATGAATTCAGTTTCGGCGCCCTGTCGGACGGCTTGTCGCATATGTGACAGGAGGGGCGGCTGACTTTTCAGGTCATCCTGGATTTTGTCAGTTATCAGACATGAGTCGTGTCGTTCTGGCTTTGGGGGTCTGAACTATTTTTATATTTGTTCGTTAAATCATGCTCTTGGCTAATTCTCGGCGGCTGGCACCATCCCTGCAAGGAGGGCTTGCCCCAACCCGAATAGTCCAGGAGAACATGATGGAAAAAGCCACGCCTCCGATTACCCGCGAGGCCGCGCTGCGCATTGCGCTGGCGGCGCGGGCCATGCCCAACGCCTCGTTGCCGGCGCTGATCGACCTGATCCAGCGCCGCCTTGGTGACGAACTCGACGAAGAAAAGCTGCGCCAGGTGACGGTGACCATGCTGAAAACCGGCTTCGCCAGCGCCGATGGCGAGGAGGATGGCGAGGATATTGGTATCGGACTGGAGGCCATGAAGCTGGCCGTACGCATCCTGTGGGGCGAGACGCAGGGCGATGAGTCGCTGCCCCGGGTCGAGGCCTATCAGGCCGGCGACATGCCCGGGTCGGTGCGCGTCGCCATCGCATCGGACAAGGGTGATCTGCTGTCCGGGCATTTCGGCTCCTGCCTGCGTTTCCTGGTTTATCAGGTATCGCCGGACGAAATTCGGCTGATCGATATCCGCGACACGATGGATGCTGAGTTTGCCGACGACAAGAACCTGTGGCGCGCCCGGCTGATCGGCGATTGCCATGTCTGCTACGTTGTGTCGATCGGCGGGCCGGCAGCAGCCAAGGTGATCCGGGCCGACATCTACCCGATCAAGGTGCCGGATGGCGGCCCGGCGGTGGAGATCCTGCAGCCCTTCCAGACGGCCATGCTCGAGTCGCCGCCACCGTGGCTGCTCAAGATACTCGGCGTGGCGGCCGAAAAGCGCTTGAAGAACTACAGCGCGCAGGAAGCCGTGACGGCCGACGAATGAGTACCCTGCTTTTTGCCATTCCTGCCATGGCGGGAATCCAGTCGATGCCTGGCCTTGGGGGCCAGCCTTTGCTCCCCAAGGGCGGCTGGCCTCAGCCGGCCAGCCGCTCCATCTGGCGCGGCGCCAGGCCGACCAGTGTCAGTTGTGTGCCTTCGTCGCCATTCCACCACACCGCTACCCAGCCCGTGCCATCGGCGTCGATGCGTTCGATGGCGCAGTTGGCGCCGATCATGTCCATGAACATCTCGAGCTGGTCTTCTTCCAGTTCCGGGTCGGGCGAAATGTCGAGGACGCGGACTATGTCGCCGAGGGCGACGCTGTGGCCGTTGATGTCTTTGGTGGTGAATTGCATGGCGGACTCCTGGGCTGCGTTGTCTTGTGGTCGTGTCGCAAAACCGACGGCGGCCACCCGTTTGACCGGTGGTTTGCAATGGCCGTGCCACCCTATTTGTAATTAGCAGAGGAGCGAAGATGAGCAAGATCGGAATGTTCTTCGGCACCGAGACCGGAACGACCCGGCTGGTGGCCAAGAAGATGCAGAAAAAGCTGGGTGACGAGATTTGCGACAAGCCGATCAACGTCAACCGCATTACCCCGGCCGACATGATGAAATACGACGCCTTGATTCTCGGTACGCCGAGCTATGGCATCGGCGAGATTCCCGGCCATGGTGCTTCCGGCTGCTTCGAACCGAACTGGGCGGAGTTCTTCGACCAGATGCCGGCCACCCCCGATTTCACCGGCAAGCGCATCGCCTTCTTCGGCCTTGGCGCCCAGGAGCGTTACGCCGACCGGTTCTGCAGTTCGCTGTTCGCTCTGGTTGAAAAGTTCAAGGCCTTGGGCGCCGAGATCGTCGGTGACTGGCCCATCGATGGCTACACCTACGAGCAGTCGGCTGCCGAGGTTGATGGTCGCTTCATCGGTCTGATCATCGACCAGCGCACGCAGGGCATGTTCACCGACGAGCGCATCGACGCCTGGCTGGCCCAGGTCGTGCCGCTGCTCTCCGAGAAGCTGACGGAAACGGTCTGAGTGGAGGCGATGATGAGTAAGTCAGACAGTTTCGAATGCATCCCCGGCAGCATGGCCGCCGAACTGATCCGTAGCGAATCCGACGTGGCACTGTTCGACGTCCGCGACAGCATGGCCTACCGGGCCGGCCACGTGGAAGGTGCCGCCCACCTCAGCGAAGACCGCCTGCTGGCCTGGATGAAGCGCCTTCCAAAGGAAACGCCGGTGGTGATCTACTGCTACCACGGCAACGCCAGCAAGACCTACGCGCAGATGTTCATCGATTTCCGCTACACACGGGTGTTCAGCGTCGATGGTGGCTATCCGGCCCTGGACATGGCGCTGTCGGCCGCGGCATGAGCACGGCCCACGTGTCGGACTGGGTAGCAAGCCAGCCGCTGACTGCCAGCGATGTCGATTGTGCGACGGCCGTCATGCTCAAGATCCTCGATGGCAAGTGCAAGATGGGCGCACTCGAGAAGGCAGTCATGGCGGCGCTCTACGAAGCGCTACAGGGCAGACCGGGCGAGCGCTTCGGTCAGGCCGAACATGCGCTGATCGCCACCGCCCGCCAGGGGGCCGACGATGTATTGCGTAATACCATCTACGAACGCCGCGTCCTCGCCGAAACCGCTATCTCTCGCCCGGTGATGAAGGCATTCGAGGCAATGATTCGGGCTAATGGATTGTTTGCCGGGCAGGCTGAAGAGGCGGGTGAGGGAGAATGACGCATCGATAGTTGAATAGTGAATGGCGCCAATGAAATGCATGCGGCGTGGTGGAAGCAGGGCTGAAGCGGTTCCCCGTTAGCGCAATTGAAAACGGGAGCTTCAGCTCCCGTCTTACTCACGCGCACAAATAAATTCAGGCCACTTGTCAGTGCCTGCGGCGCACTATCCCTAGTCCGGCGAGACTCAGGAAAATCAGCGCGATCGAGGAAGGCTCCGGTACATTCGTTGGGGGATCTGGCTCTATCGCGAGCGTCGTGCGGATACCAAACGTAAATGCATGCCAAAACTCACTGTTTGGCATCGTCCACGAAAACGTCGAGTACGTCCCGTCGAATTGCAGTGCTCCGGCGCCTTCCCGGCCTTCGATGATATTGGGGGCTAACTGGGTTAACGAGCCGGAACCCCAGCAACAGGTCGGACCTTGGCTCAGGATGGTGAACGGAGCATCGAACACATACGTCGCGGGAATTCCTGATGATCCGAGCGTTGTAACGTCCATCAGCGGATCCTTGATCGGCGCCGACAGCGTCACCCGATAAGTCATATTGTTTTCACCAACCAGCTGGAGTGCCTCGAAGGTCGACGCGTTGGAAACCTGAGCGCTTGTATAGGCCGTTGTCGGATTCCAGATTGACGCGTCTGCCACCCCGAGGAACGATCCGTGCGTGCCGTCCGTCCTGATGGCATCAAAAGTAACACCCACTGTCGAGGCATCCGGTAGCGTGATCACACCCTGTGCTGTCCCCCCTCCCGGATTCGCACTTGTCCAGTCGGTGTAGTAATAGGTCAAGGCCATGGCGTTGGCTGAAAATATGGATCCAGCTAATGCTGATAGCGCGACAAGCACTTTCTTGATCGTCATGTTCATGACCACCCCCTTGATACGCTGCAGTTAGTAATATTTGCTCAGTGGCGCATGTTCCATGCCAATTAATATAACCGTTTATAATCAAATGGTTATTTTTTGATTAATAAATAGACATCAGCGAGTGTCAATTTTTTCGACAGTACAATCGGGGGGGGCGTAATGGATGTCGTCATCCGAAGCCGATCGTTTGAGGCGATCTTCACGTAAAAAAGTGCAGTCGCCTTTACTACGTGTTCTTGGATGTCTGGTCTTCCTGGCCGCGGATTTTCGCCCTCAATCCTGGAGGAAAATGGAAAGTGCTGCCAAAGCGGTCAAAACCGCGTGCTGCCATCGGCTGCGGTGCGCCAATCGGGCCAGGTAGCGTTTTCGTTCAGCGTCTGCTTGGCCGTCAGGGCGCGGGCGATGTCTTCCGGAGCGAAGCCGGCGCGCAAGGCGCCATCCAGGGCAAGAAGTGCCACGTCGAGCCATTCGTCCAGATCGAGTGGCGTGGTTTCAAGCTCCTTGAACTCCTTCTGGAGATGGGCGAGCAGTTCTTTCGTGTGATGGCCGGGGCCAAAGGTCTTGTCGGAAAAGGCTTTGTGGTGGTGCAGGTAGGCGATCAAATCGAAGGCAGGAGGCGTTTGGGTCATGGTTCGTCGAGATCCGCGTGGGGAAAAGGCATCGTCCTTCAGTCACGTTTGGCACCCGGCGCATACCGGTCCATGCGATGCCGTTCATGTCTTCCAGTATAGCGCCCTGAATTGGCAGACCACGCATTAGGCGGGGGTGTGCAGACCAGGTTCCGGGCAGGCGTGCCGGGAGCGCTCGGCGACGGGATCGATGGCCGGAAGTCGCAGGTTGATGGTCAGCAGTACGCTGAACAAGCCGGCCGCACCGAGCGTGTGGGCCACGGCCATGGGCAGCGGGAGCGAGAGCAGCACATTGCCGATGCCAAGGGCGATTTGCAGGCCGAGCATGGCGAGCAGTGCGCCGGCCCAGCGTCGTTGTTCCCGGTCGCTGCCGGTGCCGAGGGCGATGGCCAGGGCAAGGACGGTTCCGGCGACAAGGATGGCACCCAGGCGATGAACCCAGTGGATGGTGGTCAGCGCCTCGGTGCTCAGGAGCTGGCCGTGGGCGTTGTAACCCAGGTCGCGGACGACGGTGAAGGCATGGCCGAAGTCCATGGACGGTTGCCATAGGCCCTGGCAGCGCGGCAAGTCGGGGCAGGCGAGACCGGCGTAGTTGCTGCTGACCCAGCCGCCCAATGCAATCTGGCCGATCACGGCAAGCAGCGCGAGGCGGGCTGCCAGGCGCAGCGTCGGGCCGGCAGCGCGCGGCAGGGAGGCCTGTCGCTCACGCCAATTGAGGACGACCAGCAGGGCCAGCGTGCTCATGCCGCCGAGCAGGTGCAGGGTGACGATCACCGGCTTGAGCAGCAGCGTGACGGTCCACATGCCGAGGGCGGCCTGCAGGCCGACGAGACCGAGCAGGATGGTAGGCAGGAGGGGCGACCGCCGGCAGCGCAGGGCGGGGCGCCAGGCGAGCCAGCAGATGGCCAGGATGAGCAGGCCCAGCGTGCCGGCGAAATAGCGATGGACCATTTCCTTCCAGGCCTTGCCCGTATCCACCGGTTGATGCGGGAAATTGGCCTGGGCGGCCAGATGTTCATGCCCGCTTTCGGGAACGCCCAGCCAGTGGCCGTAACAACCCGGCCAGTCGGGGCAGCCGAGGCCGGCATCGGACAGCCGGACGTAGGCGCCCAAGCCGATGACGATCAGGGCGAGCAGGGCGGCAGCGATCAGCAGGGCGCGGTAGAGGCGCATGGCGGCCTAGAGGACGATCAGCCGGTCGGCGAACAGCGCCGCGAAGAGCAGGGTCAGGTAGAGGATGGAATAGCGGAAGGTACGCCGGGCCAAGGCATCGCTGTAGCGGCGGCAGAGGGCGATGGCGTAGCCGAGGAAGACGAGGTCGAGCAGGCCGATGGCGATCAGGTAGAAGCCGCCGCTCATGCCGAGCGAGACCGGGATCAGGCTGGCGGCAGCCAGCATCAGCGTGTACCAGAGGATGTGCTGGCAGGTGAAAGCGATGCCGTGAGTGACCGGCAGCATGGGCAGGCCGGAACAGGCGTAGTCGTCACGCCGGTAGCAGGCCAGTGCCCAGAAATGCGGCGGCGTCCACAGGAAGATGATCAGGAAGAGAACCAGCGGTTCGGCCGAGACCTGGCCGGTCATTGCCGTCCATCCGAGCAGCGGCGGCATGGCGCCGGAAGCACCGCCGATGACGATGTTCATCGGCGTTGCCGGTTTCAGGATCAGCGTGTAGATGACGGTGTAGCCGACGAAGGTGGCCAGCGTCAGCCACATCGTCAGGTCGTTGATGAAGCCGTGCAGCAGCCAGAGCCCGGCGGCGCCGAGGGCGGTGGCCAGCGTCACCGTTTCGAGCGGCGAGATGTCGCCGCGGGCGGTTGCCCGCCAGCTGGTGCGCGCCATCTTGGCATCGACGGTGCGCTCGACCAGACAGTTGAGGGCAGCGGCCGCGAAGGAGACCAGCGCAATGCCGAGCGATGCAACGCCGAAGCGCAGCAGCGGCGGAAAATCCGGTGTCGCCAGGCACATGCCGATCATGGCCGTGAACACGATCAGGCTGTTGACCCGCGGCTTGCACAGGTGGCTGAAGGCGGCGAGGCGTTGGCCGAGGGGGAGCGACGGGGTGGCGATGGTTTGCATGGCTGGGTTCCTTTGCGATGTGGCCTAACCGGTCCAGGCGAATTTGAGCAGGCGTTCGAGGTCGGCGCGCATGTCCTTGGCGGTGACCTCGGCGGGGTAATCCATGACACGCCGGCCGAGCGGGTCGACGATGTGCAGGCTGGAACGCTCTGCCTTGCCCAGCCAGTCGTCCGGGGCGGCGAGGATCAGCAGGTCGGGCTGGCTGCGGCCGGCCTCGGCCAGCCCGGGGGCATCGGTGCGGGGTGCGAGCACCACCCGGCGCAAACGGCCCATGTCTTTGTTCAGCGAGACCTGCAGGCGGCGCATTTCGTCGATGCGGGCAGCACAGTCGGCCCGGCAGGGGCCGTCGAGGCGCAGGATGAACAGCCATTTCCCTTGTAGCGCGGCCGTCGGCAGTGGCTGGCCGTCGGCGCTCCGCAGTCCGCTGGCCGGCAGTTCCAGCGGCGGGTCGAGCAGACGGCCGTGGGCGATTGTCCGGGCTGGCTTCCAGCCGCCGACATAGAGGCCGGCGGCGATGGCGAAGGGCAGCGCGAGCAGCCCGGCGACCAGGGCCAGCATGAGCAGGCCGTTGCGGCGGGGCGGTGGCAGGGTAGCGGTGGTCATGGCTTGCGGACCAGGAAATAGGCCCAGATGCCGAGGCTGGCGATGGCAAAGCCGAACCATTGCAGGGCATAACTGCGATGGCGGTCGGCCCGTTCGTCGGGGCGCGGCCAGTCGCGGACGAAACCGCCCGGTGCCTCGGGGTCGAGCTGGATGATGACGGGTTGCAACGGGTAGGAAACGGCCGAACGGAAACGGGTCAGATCAAGGTTCTGCCAGACCGCTTCCCAGCCGCTGGTCGGTTGCGTCGCCAGGTTGAAGAAGCGCTGCGGGGGCAGCACGGCAATGCCGGTCAGTTCAACAATGCCTGACGGTACCGTGGCCACCGGCTGGACGTGATGATCGGCCGGGGCGGCCAGCCAGCCGCGATTGACCAGCACATGCATGTCCGAGCCTTCGAGTTGCAGCGGCGTGATGACGTGGTAGCCGGCCCGTTCCTGGTACAGCCGGTTGTCGATCAGGATTTGCTTCGCCGCATCGTAGCGGCCACGCACGATGACGCGGCGATGGCGCAGCGATTCCACATCGGCCGGGGTGGTTGGCAGGGCGACCGGTGCATCGTGGCTGCGGGTGTCGAGCTCCATCTGCAGTGCGGTCTTGGCTTCGGCCTTGCGCCACTGCCACAGGCCGAGCGAGACGAAGGCCGGCAACAGCAGTGCCAGCAGCAGGCCGCCGATGATCGCCACCTGTCGCCGGCTGGCTCTTGCCGATGGGCTCGACCGGCGCGCATACTGGGGTATCGCAAGCCCGTCGGGGGTGTCGGCCATGCTCAAGGTGCTGGTGTTTTTGCTGTTGGTGGCCATTGTCGGCAGCCTGTTCTCGGGGCTCGTTTTTCTCTACCGCGACCGGGGTGCCGGCGAACGCACGGTACGCGTGCTGACCTGGCGCATCGGCTTGTCGATCGCCCTGTTCATTCTGCTGCTGATCGGATTCCGCTTCGGCTTCATTCCCGGCTACAGCCAATAGACGAAGACGAAGAGGATCAGCCACACCACATCAACGAAGTGCCAGTACCAGGCCACTGCCTCGAAGGCGAAGTGGCGCTCGGCGCTGAAATGGCCGCTCAGGCTGCGCAGCAGGATGACCGCCAGCATGATGGTGCCGAGCGTGACGTGGAAGCCGTGGAAACCGGTCAGCATGAAGAAGGTTGCCCCGTAGGCGCCGGCGCCCATGGTCAGGCCGAGTTCGCTGTAGGCATGGTGATATTCCCAGGCCTGGAAGCCGAGGAAGGTACTGCCGAGCAGGACCGTGGCCGCCAGGCCGAGTGCCAGTTGCGTGCGTTTGCCGCGCAGCAGTCCCCAGTGTGCCCAGGTCACCGTGGCGCCGGAACTGAGCAGCAGGGCAGTATTCAGGGCCGGGATGCCCCAGGCGCCCATCGGCGTGAAGGCGGCGCCTTTCGGGCCGCTGGTCGGCCAGGTGCCGGCGAATTCCGGCCACAGGCTGAAACCGTGCATGGCCATCATGTCGCCGAGGCGGGGCACGGAAATCATGCGGACGTAGAACAGGGCGCCGAAGAAGGCGGCGAAGAACATGACCTCGGTGGCGATGAACCAGATCATGCCGAAGCGGAAGGAGCGGTCCTCCCAGTCGCGATAGGCGCCGCTTTGCGATTCGGCGATGACCTTGCCGAACCAGCCGAACAGCACGGTGAGGATGACGCCGGTGCCACCGAACATGACCCACTTGCCCGGAGCCATGTGGTTGAGCAACTGGACGAAGCCGAGGGCGAGCAGGAACATGCCGGCCGACAGGATGACCGGGTAGTAGCTGGGCTGGGGAACGAAATAATGTTCGCCGGATGCGGCATGGGCTGGACTGGTTTTCATCGGGCCTCCCCGGAGCGGGTCAGAGTCTGGCGTTGTCCGTCGATGCTGAAAAAGGCGTAGGACAGGGTGATGTGGCTGATGTCGCGGCTGACCTCGGGCTTGACGATGAAGGCGAGCGGCATTTCGCGCGCTTCGCCGGGGCCCAACGTCTGTTGCGAGAAACAGAAGCACTCGATCTTCTCGAAATGCTGCGCCGCCTGGCCGGGCGTTACGCTCGGCACGGCCTGGCCGGTGATCGTCCGGTTCGAGGTGTTGCGCACCAGGTAGCTGACCTGTTGCAGTTCGCCCGGATGAATGTCGAGGCTGACGGTCAGTGGCCGCATGTCCCAAGGCAGGCCGGGCATCACGGTGCCGGTGAATTCGACGCGGACGGTGCGCGTGGTGTCGACCTTGCTGGCCGGTGCGGTGGCTGTCTGCAGGCCGCCGACGCCGAACCCGTCGCGGATGGTGGCCGGGCCAGCGGTCTTGCCGTTGAAGCCGGTTGCCTCGCACAGTACGTTGTAGATCGGCACCAGCGCGAAGGCGAAGGCGAAGGCCCCGGCCACCATCAGCAGCAAGCGGCCGATCAGGCGGCTGTGACTGCGCGGGGTGGGCTGAACCTGTTCCATGATCTCAGCGCTTGATGAACAGCCCGACGAGGTAGATGGCGAGCACGATGGCGCCGAGCAGCCAGGCCAGCCGCCGGGATGCGCTGCGGCGACGTTCGAGATCGGCTTCGGAAAATCCGGCTTGCATGTTGGCCTCTCTCATTTGACCTGGGGCTGGGTTTCCCAGCTATGGTGAGGCGGCGGCGAAGACAGTTCCCATTCCAGCCCGTCGGCTCCCTCCCAGACACGGTTCTCGACCTTCGGGCCGCCCCGGGTGCAGGACCAGATGTTCCAGGCGAAGAGCAGCTGGCTGAGACCGAGGATGAAGGCCCCGATGGTCGAGATCGCATTGAATTCGGCGAACTGCAGGGCGTAGTCCGGGATGCGTCGCGGCATGCCGGCCAGACCGAGGAAGAATTGCGGAATGAAGGTCAGGTTGAAGGAAACGACGGTCAGCCAGAAATGCAGCTTGCCCAGCGTTTCGTTGTACATGTGGCCGGTCCATTTGGGCAGCCAGTAATAGACCCCGGTCATCACGCCCATGATGCCGCCGGCGAACAGCGCGTAGTGGAAGTGGGCGACGACGAAGTAGCTGTGGTGGTACTGGGCGTCGGCCGCCACGTCGGCGAGGATCAGCCCGGTCAGGCCGGCGATGCCGAACAGGACGATGAAGCCGACGGCGAACAGCATCGGCGTCTCGAACGTCATCGCCCCTTTCCACATGGTGGCGATCCAGCAGAAGAAGAGCACGGCCAGCGGCAGCGAGATGGCCATGGTGCTGAACATGAAGTAGATCAGGGCCGGCACCGGCATGCCGGCGGTGAAGAAATGGTGGGCCCAGACCACCACCGACAGGATGCCGATGGCGATGAAGCTGTAGACCTGCGCCGTGTAGCCGTAGGTCGGCTTGCGCGAGAAGGTGGACAGCACGTGCGGCATCAGCCCCCACACCGGCAGCAGCAGGATGTACACCTCGGGATGGCCGAAGAACCAGAACAGGTGCTGGAAGAGGATGGGGTCGCCGCCGCCGGCCGCATCGAAGAAATGGGTGCCGAAATGACGGTCGGTCAGCAGCATGGTCACCGCGCCGGCCAGTACCGGCAGCGTGGCGATCAGCAGGAAAGCGGTGATCAGCCAGCCCCAGCAGAAGAGCGGCAGCTTCATCATGGTCATGCCCGGCGCCCGCATGTTGAAGATGGTGACGATGATGTTGATCGAGCCCATGATCGACGAGATGCCGAGGATATGCACGGCGAGGATGGCGAAATCGACGCCCATGCCGCCCTGCACCGAGAGCGGCGCATAGAAGGTCCAGCCGGTGGCCAGTGCCCCGTCACCGATGCCGAACAGCGCCAGCGAGAAGGGCAGGGTGAGCAGGATGGCGGCCGGCGGCAGCAGCCAGAAGCCCCAGTTGTTCAGCCGCGGCAGCGCCATGTCCGGGGCGCCGATCATCAGCGGGATCATCCAGTTGGCGAAGCCGGTGGCGGCCGGCATCAGCGCCGCGAAGATCATGACCAGCGCATGCACGCCGATCAGCTGGTTGAAGAACTCCGGCTTCATCAACTGCAAGCCGGGCTGGAACAGTTCGGCGCGCACGGCGAGGATCATCAGGCCGCCGACGAAGAACATGATCAGCGAGAAAGTCAGGTACATCGTGCCGATGTCCTTGTGATTCGTCGTCGTCAGCCAGCGCAGCAGGCCGGTCGGCTCGTGGTGCTCGGGGTGGGCGGCAGGATGGGTGGTGGCGAGGCTCATCTCGGTTCTCCTAGCGCAGGGCCTTGATCTGGGCGGGCTGGATCATGTCGCCCATCTGGTTGCCGAAACTGTTGCGTTCGTAAGTGATGATGCCGGCCAGTTCGACATCGGACAGGCTGGTGCTGAATGCCTGCATGGCGGTGCCCGCCTTGCCGTGCATTACCCGGTCGACGTGGCTGTCCGTGATCACCTTGCCGTTCATGTCGAGCAGCGGTCCATTGACGATCTTGCTGCCGGCCAGCGCCGGGAAGGCCGGCGGCAGCCCCTTGCCATCGGGCTGGTGGCAGGCGGCGCAGACTTTTTCATAGACGGCCTTGCCCTGGGCCATCAGCTCGTCGCGGCTCCATGTCCGGTCGGCCCCGCCGGCGGTTGCCTTGGCTTCGGCCTTTTGCGCTTCCAGCCAGGCGAGGTATTCCGGTTCCGGCACGGCATGGACGACCACCGGCATGAAGCCATGATCCTTGCCGCACAGTTCGGCGCACTGGCCGCGGTAGATTCCGGGCTTCTCGATCAGTACCCAGGTTTCGCGCAGGAAGCCGGGAATGGCATCGCGCTTGACGCCGAACTGCGGCACCCACCAGGTGTGGATGACATCGATCGAAGTGAGCAGCACGCGCACCTTCTTGCCAACCGGCAACACCACCGGCTTGTCGACTTCGAGCAGATAGTGCTCGCCCTTGGCCTCGGCGTTGGTGATCTGGTCGCGCGGCGTGGCCAGGGTGCTGATGAACTTGACCCCGGCCTCGGGGTATTCGTACTGCCATTTCCACTGCATGCCGGTGACCTTGAGCACGAGATCGGCCTTGGTCTTGGTGTCTTCCATGTTGATGATGGCCTGCACCGCCGGGATACCCAT
The DNA here is from genome assembly GCF_000012425.1 of Dechloromonas aromatica RCB. Classification (NCBI taxonomy): domain Bacteria; kingdom Pseudomonadati; phylum Pseudomonadota; class Betaproteobacteria; order Rhodocyclales; family Azonexaceae; genus Dechloromonas; species Dechloromonas aromatica (nom. nud.). Next base: position 1,594,807 of record NC_007298.1, read on the forward strand.
CAGCACGAAGTCGATGAACAGCAGGATGGCGAACGGAATGAGCGCCCAAAACCATTGCAGGGCGCCGGTCGGGCCGGAGAATTTCGACGGCTGGTGGCCGCTGCTTTTCCGGTGCCGGATCATCGAGTAGATCATGATGGCGAAGACCACCACGAACAGCGTGGTGATGATCAGCATGAACTCGTTGTGGATGTGCAGCGTTTCCCGGGCGATGGGCGTGACCGGCTCGGGGAAGTTGAAGCTGTAGCCTGCGCTGGCGGAAGCAGGGAGCAGGGCGGGGGCAAGGCGGGCTGCTCGTCGGAGCAGGGAAAGCCGCCGGCGACGGCGGCTGGCCGAAGAATCTTGCGGTACGATCACCATCCCGTTCCCTCCCCTTGTGAGAACCGATTCGTCCGGTGAGAATCAAACTTTCGTAATTAGTTCAACAATATTTAACATCATGCATCGCCGCCAATTTCTCGCCCTGTCGTTTGCCTTGCTGGCGGCTTGTACCCCCGCGCCGGAGGCGTTCCACAATACCGACCTGACCGGGGCCACTTTCGGGCGCGGCTTCGAGCTGACCGACCACGATGGCCGGCCTCGTTCGCTGGCCGATTTCAAGGGCCGGGCAGTCGTCGTTTTCTTCGGCTATACCTCGTGTCCGGACATCTGCCCGACCACCCTGGCGCGCCTGGCCGGGGTCATGACTGCGCTGGGGGAGGATGCCGGGCGGGTTCAGGTATTGTTCATCACCCTCGACCCTGAGCGCGACAGCAGCGAGCGCTTGAAGACTTTCGTCCCCTGGTTCCATCCCTCGTTTATCGGCTTGCGTGGCGATGTCGGGCAGATCAAGGCCGTCACTGAAGAGTTTCGGGTGTTTGGTGCCCGCCGCCCCGTCGACGGTGAGCTCGGCTACGTCATCGATCATTCGACGGGGGCCTATGTTTACGACCCGGCCGGTCGCCTGCGCCTTTACGTCAAGGACACCGCCAGCGTCGAGGACATCGTGGCCGATATTCGCCAGCTGCTGGCGCACTGAGCCGCCGATGCCGTTCGCAGGCAGGTCACCGCGTGGTCCAGTGCGATCATGTCTGGACCGGTCAGAATTTTTCAGGAGATGCCATGTTTCTCGCCATGAACCGTTTTCGTATCGCCCTCGGCAAGGAGGAGGATTTCATTGCCCACTGGCGCCAGCGCAACAACTACCTGAGCGAGGTGCCGGGTTTCGTCTCGTTCAACCTGCTGCGCGGCGACACCAACGACGAGCGCACCCTGTTCGCCTCGCACACGGTGTGGGAGTCCGAGCAGGCCTTCGCCGAGTGGACGCAGTCCGAAGCCTTCCGCAAGGCGCACATGCAGGCCGGCCAGTCGCCACGCGATTTCTACCTCGGGCCGCCGCAGCTGGAGTTGTTTGAAGCGGTGCTGTAGCGCCCGCTTTGTGGCGCCCGGTCAGTAGCGCGAAAACAGGTCGCGGATGCGGCACAGCGTGGTCGTGAGGTCGAAGCGCGGATCGGGCAGCGCTTCGCCGGCCAGGATGCGCGTGATGGCGACGGCCGGATCGGTCTCGCCGGTGAGCAGCACGTCGGTGCCGCGTTTGCGCATGTGACGGATGAAGCCGTCGCCAGCGCTGGCGGCGATCACGACATCGACGCCGTCGAGTGGGTGCGGGCGGTCATCGGTGAAGACGTGCAGGACCTGATCCTGGTCCAGGTCGATGCGCTGTGGCGCCGGCAGCAGCCGGTTGGCATGATGGAGACTCAGGTCGTAGAGCAGCCATTGGCGGGCCTGGCCGGCGTGGCCGCTGACTTTGGCGAAATCCTGGGTGGCGATGGCGATTTTCATGGGCGTTCACAGGGGGCTGAGGGTGACCGCCACGTCACGCGGCGGAGCGAAATACGGCGCCGAAGTGACCAGAATGTCGGCCCCGGCCCGTGCATACGCTTCAGCGTTAGCAGAATTTATGCCGCCGGCGGCCGCGATGCGGGCCGGGCAGTCGCCCAGTGTCTGGCGCAAGCGGGTGACGGCCTCCGGCGACAGTTTTTCCAGCTGCAGGATATCGGCGCCAGCCCTTGCCCAGAGCAGGGCTTCGTCCTCGTCGGCAAGCTCGACGACGATGGCACGTTCCGGCCATTGCCGGCGCAGGCGACGGACCGTTGCGGCCGGTGCTTCATTGTCCAGAAAGGCACGATGCTCGGCGAAAACGAGTAGGGTTTCCGACAAACTCAAGCGGTGCGGGCTGGCGCCGCCGCACAGGATGGCCTTGATCGCCGCGGCCTTGGTGCCGGGGAAGTTCTTGCGGGTGCAGGCAATGCCGATGTCGGGATTGGCGACTCGCGCTGCGGCGAGAATGGTGGCAGCCGACGAGGCGATGCCGGACAGGTATTCGATCAGCGTCTGGGCTGTTTTCCAGACCATATGCAGTCCGCTGGCCGAACCTTCCAGCGTCAGGATGATCTGGCCGGCTTGCAGGGCGCTACCGCTGGCGGCGATCAGCCCGCTTGCCTTCAGGCCACGCAATTCGCCCATCCGCCGGGCTTCTTCGCTGCCGCACAGCACCATGTCGTAACGGGCGCGAAAGACCATGCGCCCGGGCTGGTCGCCGATGCCGAGGGCGAAGGTGGTGGCATCGCCCTGCGGAGCGTCGTCGGCGAGCAGGGCTTCGAGCGCGCGGTCGGGCAAAGTGTAGGGGCTCATCGCCGCAAAGCCGGACGAATCAGCGCAATTCGTAACCGAAGGACTTGATGACGGCCAGCGCCTTTTCGCTCTTCAGGTAATTGAGCAGCGCGGTGGCAGCCGGCTTGTCCTTGCCCTTGGTCAAAATCACTGCGTCCTGGCGGATCGGATCGTACAGGTTGCCGGGCACCACCCATCCTGAGCCGGAACCGAACTGGCCGTTCTTGATGACCTGCGAGTAGGCAACGAAGCCGAGTTCTGCGGCACTCGTCGAAATGAACTGATGCGTCTGGGAAATGTTTTCTCCTTGCACGAACAGCGGTTTCAGGCTGTCGGCAACGCCCAGCTTGCCCATGGCCTGCATGGCGGCGGCGCCGTAGGGAGCGGTTTTGGGATTGGCGACAGCGATATGCTTGAAGCCGCCTTTTTTCAGGATTTCGCCCTTGCCGTCGATCAGTTTGGGGTCAGCCGACCACAGCACGAGTTTGCCGATGGCGTAGGTGAAGGGCGTGCCAGCTACGGCCAGGCCTTCCTTGACCAGGCGAGCCGGCGTTTCGTCGTCGGCGGAGAGCAGGACTTCGAACGGCGCGCCGTTGGCAATCTGGGCGTAGAACTTGCCCGTGGCGCCAAAGGCCAAGCTGGCCTTGTGTCCGGTATCGCGCTCGAAGAGCACGGAAATGACCTGCATGGGACCGGTGAAGTTGGCTGCGACGGCCACCTGGACTTCCTCAGCGCGGGCCGTGGCGATGGCCAGCAGGGACAGGATCAGGGCGCTCAGGCGTTTCATGGTGCGTGCTCCGGGAGATTGATGATCAGGAATATTTGCAAAGGATGACGGCCGAGGCCTTGAATACTGCGCAGGCCTGTTCGCCGACGGCCAGTCCGAGGCGTTCGACGCTGTCGTGGGTGACCACGGCGCACACCGACTTGCCGCTCTTCATGCTCAGGGTGACCTCGGCGTTAACCGGGCCGTCGTGAATGCGGGTGATTTCGCCCCACAGATGGTTGCGGGCGCTGGTTTTCATGTTGGGGTCGTTGAGCAGCAGGACCGATGACGATTTGACCAGGGCATTGATTTCCATGCCGATGGCGAGGCCGAGGCTTTCCGCCGAATCGCCGGTAATGACGGCGACGATCTCGTTTTCGTCATCCAGCTTGATGCGGACCTCGAAATCGACGTGCCCTTCTCGCAGCCCGACGATGTTGCCGGCGAACTGGTTGCGGGCGCTGGTTTTCATCGACATGCGCTTGAGCAACTGGCGAAACTGCTTGAAGTCGCTGGCCTGGCCATCGTTCATGCTCTCGGTCAGGCGGTCGAGGGCGGCCTGGTATTCGGCCTCCAGTGCCCGGTAGAGGGCGACCACCTTGCGGCCGTAGTCGGTGAGTAGGGTTCCGCCGCCGTGCTTGCCGCCGGTCGAACGCACGACCAGCGCCTGTTCGGCCAGGTTGTTCATCGCATCGACCGCATCCCAGGCCGCCTTGTAGGAGAGTGGTACGGCTTTTGCTGCTTGCGAGATGGAGCCGTGCTGTTCGATGGCTTCAAGCAGGCGAATCCGGGTATCACCGAGAAAGGTGCCGAATTCGGAATCCACTTCGAGTTTGCCGCGCAGGCGATGCAGGATGGTGTCCATGGTCAGTTCTGGTTATCTATATACAAATCACTATAACGTAACTCGAAGATGCCTGAAAAATTGGTGGCGCTATGGTTGAAATCGCCGAACGGTAATCGGTACATTGTTCTTAACCCGACAAAATTCGCTACATATGGTTGTATATAGCGAGAACTGGGCCAGAATGCTCAACAACTCAGGAGAAAAGCAATGAATGTCAGTGCACGCAACGTATTCAAGGGCAAGATCACCGCTTTGACCGATGGCGCAGTGAATGCCGAGGTTGAAATTGGCTTGCCAGGGAGCGACAAAATTGTCGCGATTGTCACGGAAGGCAGCGTCAAATCGCTGGGCTTGGCTGTAGGCAAGGAAGCCGTGGCCTATGTCAAGGCACCGTGGGTCATGCTGCTGGCTGGCCCGCAGAATGTCCGGTTTTCCGCCCGCAACCAGCTGTCCGGCAAAGTAGTCAGCGTGCAGAAGGGCGCGGTCAATACCGAAGTCGGCATCCAGTTGCCGGGGGGGGCCACCGTCTATGCTGTGGTGACCAACGAAGCGGTCATGGAACTCGGTCTCAAGGAAGGGATTGATGCCACGGCGCTGATCAAGGCCAGCCACGTGATTCTCGGTGTGCCGGCCTGATTGGGTGCAGGCTATGCCAAGGGTGGCCATATGCCACCCTTTTTTGCGGTGTGCCGTGCAGGGCGCGCCGACCGACCTGCATCCGGTGTTGCGGCCAGGGTTTCTTGAGGGTGGTCTGGATCTGGGAAACGAGTTTGTTCGGGTAGCTCGATGGTGACGGGTGGCTGCTCCGAATGGAATCCGGTCGCGAGAGCGGTCGATGGGTCGGATCATGCACGTGCTCCGGAAAATGCCGGTGAGGTCTGGCAGAAACCGGAGCGGCGGGCTGAAAGGTCGGCAAACCACGCCAGCAGAGAACGCTGGTCGGGGGGGAGTTCAACCGCCTGGTGACCGGTGAATCGTCGCCAGGCCGGCAGGTGTTTCGGTGGAACAATGGTCAGTACTGGAATCTGCCGGCTCATCAGATCGAGCATTTCGGCTGCAAATCCGTGGCCGTGCGCTTCCAGGGTTGAAAATCGGTTGAAGATGGCCAGGTCGGCACCGTTGATGGCGATGCGCCGCATGGTGGCGCTGGCCTCGGCGATCCCGGACAGATCGATACGGCACGATACCGAGTGGGTGCCGAGAAACTGGCTGATCGGGTAGATGCTGCCGTCGTCCAGGGCGACCAGCCGGATTTGTTTCGAGCGATGGGTCTGGTAGACCTCCTGGATCAGTCCTCTGATTCGCCATCCCCGGTTGATCTGGGCGATGGCAAACCCGGCGACTGTTTCATCGCTGTTTGTTGTCTCGTTGGGGACGACGGCGGCGATAGCGAAGTGGTTTTTTCCGGCCATGATTGGTCTGCTAGAAGCGATTTTTGTCTGGGGTGCCGGTCAATGGGGGGGATGTGGGGTGTTATTGTCCGGCAAGACAATTTCGATGCGCTGGTCGGGAAAGCGGACGACCAGTTCGAGTTCTCCGCCGAGGGCGGCAATGTGGCGGCGCAGGGTGCCCAGGTGCATGTCTGCCTGGCTTTCGAGCTGGGCCACGTGCGGCTGGGAGACGCCCAGCCGACCGGCCAGCGCCGCCTGGGACAGGCCGAGCAGGCGACGCAGTCCGCTCAGACTGCTGTGCGAGGCGTTCCTAGCGAGGCATGTCAGGGCTGACGGCATAGAAACCTCGAGGGGCGTTGCAGGTCGATGTCGTGATGGTGCGGAAGATTAGCCAGCGTTCGTCGCGCAGGCGCCAGGCAGACATTTCTTCGGCGTAGGTAACGACTTCGTAAAACTCCTCGTCATCGTCGGAGGCCATGCTGGTCAGGATGAATTGGTGGGTGGTGAAGCACGGGCAGTCGTCGGCGTCGTAGCCGACCGAGCGTTCGGCGAAGATTTCGTATTCGCTGTAGTGTCTGAAATACAGAGGGGGCTCGATGGCCGCCAGCCAGGCTTCCGGCAGATGTTTCTGCCAGTCTTCGGACGTCTCGGTCACGCTGGATGTCGCCGCTTTTCTGGCGTGCCGGTCGGAGGACGGGGGGCGGAGGCATTGGGCGATTTTCATGATTTCGATATGTCGATTGTTATATAGCGATAGGGTTGACTAAGCGAAATTGGTGCCAGCACGTTTAAGGTGTTTTGGAAGGGCTTTGTGGTGAAAGCCGAAATCGTTATGTTGTTAACTATACAACGATGTCGGAAAACTGACACGGGGATAGTCATGTTCAGGCGTCGAAGTGCATGGCCAGGCTGGCCAGGGCCTTGGGCAACGGCAGGTTTTCCTCGGTTTCGATGATGCCGGGAACCGGATGCGGGTATTCGAAGAAGACGCCGTAGGTGCCGGGGCGCTGGCCGTGCAGATAGACGTGGGCGCGCAGCGTGGCCAGTTCGGGGTGGCGCAGCGTGACGATGCACGGGTCGTGGCCGTCGTCGGGGGCGACATCGCAGGCCTGGCCAGCGCGCTCGTCGAGCGAGACGAGCAGGCGGCGCAGGGCGCGGTCTTTGGGTAGCGACCAGGGATTGGCGTTCATGGCAGCAACTCCGGAGTGATCTGGGCCAGCCAGCGATCGATGCGCTCTTCGGTCAGTACCGGCTGGTGGTGCTGGTCGAGCGCGAGGCCGACGAATTCGTCGCCATCGACGGCCTGCGATGCCTTGAATTCGTAACCCTCGGTTGGCCAGCGCCCGACCATGCGGGCTCCTGCATCGGCGAAGGCATCGTGGAGCAGGCGGATGGCGTCGACAAATTCTTCGGCGTATTTCTTCTGGTCGCCGAGGCCGAAGATGGCCACAGTCTTGCCGGTCAGATCGGCGTCGGCCAGTTGCGGCAGGAATTCCTCCCAGCTCGGCTGGTTGAGGCCGACCGACTGGCCGGGCAATTCCCCGTCGCCCAGCGTCGGGCTACCGACGATCAGCGCGTCGTAGGCGAGAAAGTCGGCCAGGGTGACCCGGCCGATATTGACCGGCACGTCGGCAGCGTCACCCAGCTTCTTTGCAATCTGCTTGGCGATCAGCCGGGTCCGCCCGGTGTCGGTGCCGAAAAAAATCCCGATTTTGGCCATGGCTTTTCCTCAGGCGCTGATCGCTTCTTCCTGCGTCAATTCTTCTGGCAGGCAGCCGACCGGGTTACCGAGGTTGCCATCCGGACCATTCTCGAATTGCACCAGATAGATTTCCTGGGTTTCGTCCATTTCGGCCACACCAAAATGGACCACCACGCCGCGCGTGCCGGCCGCTGCAATCAGGCCTTCTTCCTCGTCAATGCCGGGCATGCCGCCGTCGTTCAGGATGTCTTCGGCTGCGAAGACCATGTCGCCCACTTCGTACTGGATCTTTTCCATGATCTCAGGCCCAGACGTCGGCCGGCGCCAGCAGGCGCTCGACCGGTTGATCGAACATCAGATGCTCGTCGATGATGGTCCCGACGTCTTCCGGCTTGACGCCGGTGTACATGATGCCTTCCGGGTAGACCAGCACGCTCGGCCCGAGATGGCAGGGGCCGAGACAGCCGGTATTGGTCAGCGCGAAGCCGGAGGCCCACAGGTTGCGGGTGGTGAATTCATCCGAGAAGGCTTGCCAGGTCTGGCCGCAGCCTTTTTCCTGGCAGGAGCCGCGCGGGTGGCCGTTGGGGCGTCCCTGGACGCAGACGAGAACGTGTTTCTTGGGTTTGGGCATGGAGCTCTCCTTGTCGATGGCTAATGCATTGCAAGGGTGGTGCCAGGTTGAATTTCAATATAATCAGTGACTTGTTGTTTTTTTCATTGTCCGGTTTGCGACAATCGTGATTTGAGGGGCAAGCGTCGGACAAGAATGTTGCCTTGCACAATAAATGTTCATCGAGTGCTGTCTCTGCACCATGGCGAGTCGCTTGAAACCTTTGCCGAAAGGACGTTTATGCTAAGTGCTTGATTTTTATCGAGCCGTTGTGCGCTGCATTAATCGGCACGATTTTCGCTGCATATCGTCACCCGTTTCTCCTGCGGGGTGCAGCCAAGAAAGGAAAAATCGTGTCGATGGAAAAACAGATGGAAATGGCCCAGTTGCTGGCCCGCTTCAAATTGCAGGTCAAGCGCACGCTGGGCGAGAGCGTTGATCTGGAAAGCCTGACCCGCAACCCGGCCTATGCGCGGCAGCGACTGTCCGAGATCGAGGAGGCGGCGGGCGATGAGGAGTTGCTGGTCATGGTCCTCCGCTTGCGCGACTGTCTGTTGCCGGCCGAGTCCATTCCGGTGGCTGTCGAAACGCCTGTGGCACCCCCGGTAGCGGAGCCTCCCGTCAAGCAGGAAACCCGCAGCTACCTGATGGGTGCCCGCGCCTGGTAAGTCCAGGCGGCTTGGCCCTGGCCGCCAAAGAAGCCTAGAACTGCTTGACCTCGATATTCAGCGTCTGAATCCGGTAGGCGATCTGCCGAGGCGTCATGCCGAGAATGCGCGCCGCCTTGGCCTGGACCCAGCCTGCCTGTTCCAGCGCCGCAATGACGCGTTCTTTTTCCGAGAGGTTCGGGTCGTCGATGTCGATTTCCGGGCTTGAGGCAGAAGCCGGGCTGAACGCTGATGGGGCGGTGCGCAGGGGGCGGGGGCTGCTTCGTTCGCGGGCGCTGGGGAAGCGGATCAGGTCGACATCGATGTGGCCATCGTCGGACAACACCGCAGCGCGTTCCAGGCAGTTTTCCAGCTCACGGACATTGCCCGGCCATTCGTGGCTGGCCAGGCGGCGATTGGCCATGTCGGTCAGGGTCAGCTTGCGCTTCTGGTCGTTGCCGATCTTGCCGAGCAGGTGACGGGCGATTTCCGGGATGTCCTCGATCCGTTCGCGCAGCGGCGGCAGGAAGAGGGGCATGACGTTGAGGCGGTAGAACAAGTCTTCGCGGAAGTCGCCCATTTCAACGGCGGTTTCCAGATCGCGGTGGGTGGCGGCGATGATGCGGACATCGACCTTGATCGTCTTGCTGCCGCCGACTCGCTCGAATTCGCCTTCCTGCAGGATGCGCAGCATCTTGGCCTGGAAAGCTGGCGAAACCTCGCCGATTTCATCGAGAAAGAGGGTGCCGCCGTGGGCTTGCTCGAAGCGACCCTTGCGTGACTCGACGGCACCGGTGAAGGCGCCGCGCTCGTGGCCGAAGAGCTCCGACTCAAGCAGGTTTTCCGGCAGCGCGGCGCAGTTGAGCTTGACCAGCGCGTTGCGGGCGCGCGGCGAGTTGTAGTGGATGGCATTGGCGATCAGTTCCTTGCCGGTGCCGGTTTCGCCGCGGATCAGTACCGTGGTATTCCACTTGGCGACCATGCGTGCCTGGTCGAAGACGCGGCGCATCACGGCCGAGCGACCGACCATGCTGTCGAAGCCGAACTGGTGGCGCACGGTGCGCCGGAGCAGGTCACGCTCCTCGAGCAGGGTCGATTTTTCCTGGGCAACGTCCATCGCCAGCCGCAAGCTCTGGCCGATCAGGTTGGAAACCATTTCGACGAACTGGGCGCGCTCTTCCAGTAAGCCGTCTTCCGGCGCTTCCGGCTGGACGGCGAGGACGCCCTTCAGGTCGCCGCCGACCTTGATCGGTACGGCGATAAAGGGCAAGTCGGGCTGATAGACACCGTGGCGGTTCAGGAAATGCGGCTCATCGGCGCCGCGGGCCAGTTTGATGGTGCGTGGTTTTTCGAGGACCAGACCAATGACGCCTTCGCCCGGGCCGTACTGGTTGTCGTCGAGGATCGGGCCTTCCGGCGTGTAGATGGTGTGGATGTTCAGCTTGCCGCTGTCCGGGTCCACCACGCTGATCAGGCCACGGGTCAGTCCGGCCTCGTCGTGCAGCACGCGCAGCACATCGCGCAGCGTTTCGTTGAAGTCGAGGGAGCGGCTGAGCACCCGGCTGACGGCGTAGAGCGCGGCCAGCAGCTGGATGTTCAGCTCGTGCGTTCGGCAGAAGCCGCCGGTGGGCGGGCATTCATCGCCAAGCGGGTGGATGGTGTGTTCGTGCATGCTGTTCTCGTGGTTTTTCTTAGATCGGGTCACCGTCGACCCGGAATTCGACAATCGCCGCGCAACCGCCGCTCGGGCTGTCATCGAGATCGATGATGCCGCCGTGATCGGCCACCACCTGCTGGGCGCGCGACAGTCCGGTACCAATGTGTTTGCCGCTGCCGCCCTTGGCCGTGAAGAAGGGTTCGAAGGCCTTGTAGCGCCAGTCCTGTGGGATGCCGGGGCCGCTGTCGAGCACGGAAACGACGATACAGTCACCGTTCAGGGCGCTGGTCAGCGACAGTTCGCGGCGCTTCCAGCCCTTGATGTTCATCGCCTCGATGGCGTTGTCGACCAGCGCCTTGAACAGCATGCGCAGTTGCAATGGGCGGCCGAGGATGGCAGGCAGGGTGGCGGCCGGTTGCCAATCGACGATGATGCCGGCGGCGAGCAGGCGGGGCGTGCTGACTTCGAGCACGTCACGCAGGATTTCATTCATGTTTACGCTGACGACGATCTCCTGCGGGCTTTGCGGAATGACCTGGCGCAGTGCCTCCATGTGTTCGCGGCTGCCCGATAGCGCCTGCTGCAGCATGGCGGCGCTGGCCGGGTCGCGGCGCTGGAGCACCGAAATGGCCGAAGACATCACGTTCATCGGCTCTTCCAGCCGGAAGATGGCGGCCGACAGGCCTTCGCGGATGGCCGCCGTGCGTTCCTCCTCGGCCAGCACGGCCTGCAGGGCCGAGGCGCGGGCGCGCTCCTGTTCCTCGCGCAGGTTGCTGACATCGGCGATAACCAGCAGCAAGCCAGGCTGACCGGCGGCGCAGAAATAGCTGTCGGCGCAATCGCTGTGCATGCCGATCACTGACGAGGTGACCGACAGCCAGCGCGCCCGGCCGGCGGCCCGGTCGATCCGGGCTTCGCGGTTGCTGACTACCAGTTGCTGCGGGTTTTCGGCCAGTGCTTCGCGCCAGGCCGGCAGCAGGCTGTCGAGTACGGTATGGGCCGGTTCCTTGACCCGCAGGTCGGTGACCAGCTTCTTGTATTCCTGGTTGTCGAGGATGACGCGGCCGGTTGGGTCGAGCAGGGCAAAAGCGACTGGCGCAGCATCGACGACCGATTCGATCAGGTGCTTCTGGTTGGCGACAACGCGTTCCAGGCGATGCAGCTCGGTGATGTTGCGGTGCATGCCGAGGAAATGGGTGGTTGTTCCCGTCGCATCGACGACCGGGGAAATGCTCAGTTCCGCCAGGTAAAGCTCGCCATCCTTGCGCCGGTTGAGCAGTTTGCCAGCCCATGGCTTTTGTTCGGCGAGCGACTTCCACAGGGCTTGGTACACCTCTGGCGGCGTCGTGTGGTTGGAGAGCACCGATTCGTTCTTGCCGATGATCTCTTCCTTCGTATAGCCGGTCACCCGCGTGAACGCATCGTTGGCGAAAAGGATGTTGGCCTTGTCGTCAGTAATCGAGATGGCCAGGTCGGCCTGGTCAACGGCCTGCCGGTAGGCTTCCGGCGGAAGTGCCTGGGCGGCCGATGGCTCGATTATTTGTTTTGCGCGCTGGACTGCCGTCATTGGGTGGCTCCTCATGAATTCGTTTTCTACGACCAAAGCAGAATCCATGCCGCGGTGCAGCATTTGGCGCCAAGTCCTCCGCTGGCCTCGTTTCGGGGGAAATGCGACGAAATTGATGTTGCATTTGCGACATTGTCTTTGGGGAAAAACGCACCGTTGTTGTGCGTTTTGCCTCGACTTTGGGCGGTCATTGGCTCAAACGGCGCCGTTACAGGGGTTGCAGCGCGGCGATTGAAATTTCAAACGGGTTAGGTCTATGACAAATTCATTGGCACAGAAACTGCTGGACATGGGCAAACCAATGAGTGATCCCACCATGAATACTTCTCAAGCCTTGCCAATCGGAAGCCAAGCCAGAATGTTCAAGCATGGCCTCATCCTGTGTCTGTTCTGCCTTGGTTTCGGGCTGCTGCTTGCAGTTACCGACGAAATCACCGTGGATAACATCGCGGCGCGGGCGATCGAGGACAAGCAGAACTCGCTGAGCCAGGTGCTGCCGGATGAGCTGCATGACAACAATCCGGTGACCGACACGCTGACCCTGGCGAATGCTGAAGGCCGGGCGCTGACCGTTTATCGGGCCAGAAAGAACGGCCTGGTGACCGGTGTGGCTTACGAGATATTCGGTACCGGCTACGCCGGCGAAATCAAGCTGATGATGGGCATCGCCGCTGACGGCAAGCTGCTCGGCGTGCGCGTTCTGGCGCACAAGGAAACGCCGGGCCTGGGCGACAAGATCGAGGCCAAGAAGGGCCCCTGGATCGAGCGTTTCACCGGGCTGTCGCTGGGCAATCCGCCGCTTGAGCGCTGGAAGGTGAAAAAGGACGGCGGCGATTTCGACCAGTTTGCCGGAGCCACCATCACGCCGCGCGGCGTCATGGCGGCGATTCGCGGCGGGCTCGAGTTTTTTGCCGAAAACAAATCCACTTTGACGAAGGGAGACTGACATGGCCAACAGCGACTACAAGACGATCGTCAAGGACGGTCTGTGGGACAACAACGGCGTGTTCAGCATGCTGCTTGGCATGTGTCCCTGCATGGCGATGACCACCAGCGCCACCAACGGCTTCGGCATGGGGCTGGCGACGGCGGTGGTGATGGCCGCCTCGAGCTACCTGGTGGCCGTGTTCCGCAACCGGATCACGACGGAAGTGCGGATCCCGGTGTATATCCTGATCGTTGCCGCCATGGTGACGGTGGTCGATCTGGGCATGAACGCCTGGATGCATGAGTTGTACAAGGTGCTCGGCCTGTTCATCCCGCTGATCGTCTCAAACTGCCTGCCGCTGGCCCGGCTTGAAGCCTTCGCCGCCAAGCAGTCGCCGACGCCTGCCTTCCTGGATGGCTTGTTCATGGGCCTGGGTTTCACGATTGCCCTGACGGCGATCGGCGCCGTTCGCGAAATCATTGGCTCCGGCACCTTGTTTGCCGATGCCTCGCTGCTGCTCGGGCCAAGCTTCAAGGCGATCGAGATGCGCCTGCTGCCGGCGGACATGGGCGTCCTGATGATGATCCTGCCGCCGGGTGGCTTCATCGTCACCGGTCTGCTCGTCGTCGGCAAGCGCCTGATGGATCTGGCTGCCGGCAAGGAAATCCAGATGGCCGGTGCGCACGCCCTGTGATCATGAGCCACGACGCCCTGAATCCTTCGCCAGCCAGCCTGAGCTTCTCGACCCAGTCGGTCGAGGGCATCGCCCGGGTGGTGCGCGTCACCGGCGATCAGGTCTGGCTCGAGCCGGAACAGACCACCAGTTGCGGCCACTGTGCCTCGAGCGCCAGTTGCGGTGCCAGTGCCCGTGAAGCAGCGGGAATCGGCACCGTGACCAGCCGCCTGCAGGCGCGCCGCTTCATGCTCGACAACCCGGAAGGTTCGTCCGGGTTTCACGAAGGCGAACGGGTGGTCGTCGGCGTCAGCGAACGGGCGCTGCTCAGTGCTTCGCTGACGGCCTACGGCGTGCCACTGCTGTTTGCCCTCACGGCCGGCTCGGTGATCCAGGCGGTCTACGGTGAAGATTTGACCACGATGCTCGGCATGGCTGGCGGGTTGTTCCTCGGCCTGCTCGTGGCCCGGCTCAATGCGCGTCGCCTGGCGGCACGGGGCGACCTTGCCCCACGCTTCCTGCGCCGGGCAAGGCCTGATGAAACCTGCGGAACTGACTAGGAAAGACCATGAAAGAATTTGCCCTGATGATGATAGGCGCGGCACTGGTGAACAACGTGATCCTGGCGCGCTTCCTCGGCCTCTGTTCGTTCATGGGAGTGACGACGCGGGTCGATACCGCGGCCGGTATGGGGCTGGCGACCACCTTCGTGATCACTGTCTCGTCGATGGCTGATTGGGCGGTGCAGACCTACCTGCTCGATGCCTACGGCTTGGGCTTCCTGCGCACGGTGACCTTCATCCTGGTCATTGCCAGCGCGGTGCAATTTACCGAAATGACGATCAAGAAGGTGTCGCCCAGCCTGTTCCAGATGCTCGGTATCTACCTGCCGCTGATCACGACCAATTGCGCGGTGCTCGGTGTTGCGCTGCTGCTGGTCGAAGGCAAGATGGGCTTCCTGAGCTCGACGATGTTCGCTTTCGCCTCGTCGGTCGGCTACAGCCTGGTCATGATCATTTTCGCCGGACTGCGTGAGCGCCTTGTCCTGGCCCATGTCCCCCGCTTGTTCGCCGGTCCCCCCATCGCCTTCATCGTCGCCGGCATGCTGGCCATGGCGTTCATGGGGTTTTCCGGCATCGCCACGAGCTGATCGTTAAACAAATTCGGCAGGAAGGAGAATGTTATGACCCCCATGCTCACTGTGTTCGCTGCCCCCCAGGGGGGCGCCGCCGCCCTCGGGGCGGCCCGTCGGGAGGCTTCATCATGTTGATGTCGGTAGGAAGTCTCGCCGTCATGGGCCTGACCCTGGGCAGCGTGCTGGGTGTCGCTTCACGTTACCTGGCCGTCGAGGAAAACCCGATCGAGGCCGAATTGCAGGCGATGTTGCCCGGTTCGCAGTGCGGCCAGTGTGGTTACGTCGGCTGCGCGCAGGCCGCTGCTGCGCTGGCCAAGGGCGAGGCGCCGGTGACCTTGTGCCCGCCCGGTGGCAAGGCCACGGTCGAAGCCCTGGCCGCCAAGCTGGGCGTCAAGGTCGATCTCTCCAAAGTGTCCGATAGCGGGCCGCAGATTGCCGAAGTGACCGAGGAAATTTGCATCGGTTGCTGCCGCTGCATGAAGGTCTGCCCGACCGACGCCATCATCGGTGCCGCCAAGCAGATCCATAACGTGATCCGTGAAGCCTGTACCGGCTGCTCTTCCTGCGTTGATGTCTGCCCGACAGAGGCCCTCGGGATGATGCCGATTCCGGTCACGCTGCAACACTGGAGCTGGCCAAAGCCGGCATCAGCCCACCACTGAGGATACGACGATGGGATTTCTCGACCGCTTTCTCAAAGCCCCCAGTTGGGGCGTCCATCCGGAAGATCACAAGCGTCCGGCGGCGGATGCGCCGCTGCGTATTTTCCCAACGCCAGAACGCGTCTTCATGCCTTTGCACCAGCATGTTGGCGGCGTCGCGCGTCCCATCGTGCTGGTCGGTCAGAAAGTGCTCAAGGGCGAGTTGATCGCCGAGGCGCAGGGCAATATCTCGGCCCCCATCCATGCGCCGGTTTCCGGAACGATTGCCGCGGTCGGTGACGTGACCGCTCCCCATCCGTCCGGCATGCCTTTCAAGGCGATCACCATCGAATCCGACGGCGCCAACCGCTGGATCGATTGCAAACCGCTGGCTGACCCGTTCTCGGCTGCGCCCGAGGAAATCACCAAGCGTACGGCCGCCGCTGGCGTCGTCGGCCTGGGCGGCGCGACCTTCCCGGCCGCCCCCAAGTTCGCGCTGGGCAAGCGTCTCAAGGTATCTACGCTGATCGTCAATGGCGGCGAATGCGAACCCTATCTGTCGAGCGACGACCGCATCATGCGCGACTACCCAGAGATGGTGGTCGATGGCGCGCGTCTGGTCATGCATGCGATCGGCGCCAGTGAGGCGCTGGTCGGCATCGAGGAGAACAAGCCTGAGGCCATCGCGGCGATGCGCAAGGCCGCCGCGGCCTTCCCCGAAGTCAAGATCCGGCCGCTGCCGGCGCTCTACCCGATGGGTTCCGACCGCCAGCTGATCAAGGTCCTGACCGGCATCGAGGTGCCTTCCGACGCCCGCGCCGCCGAAACCGGCGTGCTGGTCCATAACGTCTCGACCTGCGCCGCGGTGCATAAGGCGATCCGCCTCGGGCAGCCGCTGGTCGAGCGCATCATCACCATCAACGGTGGCGCGATCGCCAATCCCGGCAATCTCTATGCGCCGCTCGGCACGATGATCGGCGATCTGTTCGCCTTCGTCGGCCTCAAGGAAGCGCCGTCGCGCATCATCCTCGGCGGCCCGATGATGGGCACGCCGCTGCTGCATGACCGGATTCCCATCGTCAAAGGGGCTTCCGGCATCCTCGCCTTCAATGCGGCGGAAGCCTTGGTACCGGAGGCCGGTCCCTGCATCCGCTGCGGTAACTGCACCAAGGCCTGCCCGATGGGGCTGTTGCCGCTCGAAATGGCCGCCCGCATCCGGGTCGGCGATCTCGAAGGGGCGGAGGCCTTCGCCTTGTCGGATTGCATCTCCTGCGGCTGTTGCGCCTATGTCTGCCCGTCGCACATCCCGCTTGTCCAGTATTTCAGCCATGCCAAGGGCGAATTGACAGCAGCCGAGCGGACCAAGCTGCGGACCGATGCGACCAAGCGGCTGGCCGAGGCAAAGGCTGCCCGGGTCGAACGGGAAAATCGTGAAAAGGCCGAAGCCGCCGCCAAACGCAAGGCCGAGCGCGAGGCAGCCAAAGCGGCTACCGCACAGCCGGCTTCAGTCGCTGTCGAAAAAACCGAGGGAGCGTCAGCATGAGCCAAGCATTCGGAATGCCCGTCGCGGCACCGCACACCACGACGACCAACAGTCCCGGGCGAATCATGAGTCTGGTCATGATGGCGCTGGCGCCAGCGACGCTCTTTGGTTTCTGGCTCTACGGCTGGCCGGCCTTCTATCTGTGGCTGATCACGATCCTGGCCGCCATGCTCGGCGAGGCCTTCTGCCTGCGCTGGCAGAATCGCAGTGCGGCACCGATCCTGCAGGATGGCTCGGCCATTCTCACCGGCTGGCTGCTGGCGGTTTCCCTGCCACCGTGGGCACCCTGGTGGATCGGAGTTTTCGGCGGCCTGTTCGCAACGACGCTGGGCAAGCAGGCCTTTGGCGGTCTGGGTCAGAACCTGTTCAATCCGGCCATGGTCGCCCGGGTTGCGTTGCTGATCTCCTTCCCGGTCCAGATGACAGCGTGGGTGGGGCCATTGCCCATGTTCAGCGTTGGCGCGCCGGGGCCGATCGAGGGCTTGCTGATTGTGCTCCGGGGCATTCCGCCGGCGCTGGATGCGGTGACCAGCGCGACGACCCTCGGCTTTGCCAAAACCGAGCTGTCCCGTGGCGTCGATCTGTTCCAGTCGGCGGTGCATACGCCGGCTCTGTCGTTCTTCGGAAACCGTCCCGGCAGCCTTGGCGAAACGGCCGCCTGGCTGATTGCGGCTGGCGGGGTGGCGATGATGGCACTGCGTCTGATCACTTGGCACATCCCTTTGGCCATGCTGGCCGGAATCGCGATTCCGGCTGCGATCATGCATGCGGTCGATCCGGCCCGCTATCTCGACATGGGGGCTCATCTGCTGTCGGGTGGGGCAATGCTCGGCGCCTTCTTCATCGCGACCGATTACGTGACTTCACCCAATGCACCCCGTGGCCAGCTGATTTTTGGCTTCGGCTGCGGCGTGCTGACCTACATCATCCGGACCTGGGCCGGTTATCCGGAGGGCGTGGCCTTCGCCGTGCTGCTGATGAACTCGATGACCCCGATTATCGATACCTATTTCAAACCGCGTATTTATGGTCGTGACAGCAAGGGTAAGCCCCTGCAAACGGCCAATTGATGGAGGTGTGACGACATGCAAATCGGTGTTGCCTATTCCGAACCGAGTCAGCAGATCTGGCTGAACATCGAGGTGCCGGATGAATCATCGGTCAAGGAAGCAATCGAGCGTTCCGGCATCCTCAAGCAATTTCCTCACATTGACCTGAGCACGCAGAAGGTGGGCGTCTTTGGCCGTCTGGTCAAACTCGATGCAGCGTTGAAGCCCGGAGACCGGATCGAGATTTACCGGGGAATCATTGCCGACCCTGAAACCGTCCCGCGTCGGGACATGAACGAAGAAGAATAAACAATATGGCTTTGACAATAGGTGTGGCACGCGAAAGCGCGCCGGGAGAACATCGCGCCGCCATCGTGCCTGAAATGAGCAAGAAATTTCAGGCGCTGGGGGCCAACGTGGTGCTGGAAACCAATGCCGGGCTGGAAAGCCACTTCATGGATTCCGGCTTCGAGGGGGTGAAAGTCGCTCAGCAGCTGGCTGAGGTCTATGGTCAATCCCAGCTGATCCTGCGCGTGACCCCGCCGAGCCTGGGCGAGATTGCCGTCCTGCCCGAAGGCTCGGTGCTGATTGGTCTGCTCAAGCCCTTCGAGTCCAAGGAACGCCTGGCTGCCCTGAACGCGAAGAAGATCACCGCCTTCTCGCTGGAACTGCTGCCGCGCATCTCGCGCGCCCAGAGCATGGATGCCCTGTCCAGCCAAGGCGCCTGCGCCGGCTACCAGTGTGGCCTGATTGCCGCCGCCCGCTGCACCAAGTTCTTCCCGATGCTGACCACCGCCGCCGGCACCATCCGTCCGGCCCGCGTGTTGATCATCGGGGCCGGCGTCGCCGGCCTGCAAGCCATCGCCACCTGCAAACGCTTGGGTGCCATGGTCGAAGCCTACGACGTCCGGGCCGCTGCCAAGGAACAGATCGAATCCCTCGGCGCCAAGTTCGTCGACACCGGCGTCTCCGCCGATGGCACCGGCGGTTACGCCCGCGAACTCACCTTGGATGAGAAAGCCGCGCAGGTCGAGAAGCTGACCAAAGTGATTGCCATGGCCGATGTCGTGATCACCACCGCCGCCATCCCCGGCAAAAAAGCCCCGGTCATCATCACCCGCGAGATGGTCGGTCGCATGAAATACGGCGCCATCATCGTCGACATGGCCGCCGAATCCGGCGGCAACTGCGAACTCACCCAGCCGGGCGAACACGTCATCGCCAACGACGTGAACATCCACGGCCCCCTGAATCTTCCCTCGCGCATGCCCACCCACGCCTCCGAACTCTACGCCAAGAACCTCTACAACTTCCTGTCGCCGTGGATCAAGGACGGCAGTCTCCAGTTCGACTGGAGCGACGAAGTACTGGCCGGCACCGTGCTGTGCCGCGATGGCGCCACCGTGCATCCGGTGGTCAAACAAGTGATGGGTGAACCCACGGGAGGAAATGCGTAATGGACGGTCTGCTCGCCCTCTACATCTTCATGCTCGCCGCCTTCACCGGCTACGAGATCATCGCCAAGGTGCCGGTCATCCTGCACACCCCGCTGATGTCCGGCTCCAACTTCATTCATGGCGTGGTCGTCGTCGGCGCCATGATTGCGCTGGGCAATGCCGATACCGTCGTCGAACAGGCCATCGGCTTCTTCGCCGTCGCCCTCGGGGCGGCCAATGCCGCCGGCGGTTATGTCGTGACCGAACGCATGCTCGCCATGTTCAAGAAGAAGGAAGCATGATGAGTCTGCCCCTCTACGTTCAAGGCGCCTGGTTCCTCGGCGCCGCCCTGTTCATCTTCGGCCTCAAGGGCATGAGTTCCCCGGCCTCCGCCCGCAAGGGTATCGTTATCGCCGGTTACGGCATGCTGATCGCCATTGCCGGCACCTTCCTCGTTCCGGGATTAAAGAACATCGGCCTGATGATCCTCGCCCTCGGTCTCGGTGGCGCCGCCGCCTGGATCTCCGGCCAGAAGGTCAAGATGACCGACATGCCGCAGATGGTTGCCATCTACAACGGCATGGGCGGCGGTGCCGCCGCGGCGATTGCCGCCATCGAGTTCGCCCGCGGCGATACGCACAGCACCATCACGACCATCCTCGCCGTGATCGGCGCGCTGATCGGTGCGGTCTCCTTCACCGGCTCTTGTGTCGCCTGGGCGAAACTGCAAGGCGTGCTGAAGAAAGCCATCCGCCTGCCAGCCCAGAATGCGGTCAATGTCATCCTCGCCCTCAACGCCGTCGGCCTGGGGATCGCCATGGTGGTGATGGCCCCGGCCCAGCCGGAACTGATCTACTTCTTCTTCGCCATCTCGCTGATCCTCGGCCTGATCGTCACCCTGCCGATCGGCGGGGCCGACATGCCGGTCGTGATCTCGCTGTTCAATGCCTTCACCGGCCTGGCGGTGGGCTTTGAAGGCTACGTGCTGGGGAACCCGGCACTGATCATCGCCGGCATCGTGGTTGGTGCCGCTGGTACGCTGCTGACGCAGCTAATGGCCAAGGCGATGAACCGGCCGATCTCGAACATTCTCTTCACGCCGATGGTGGCGGCTTCGAGTGGTGAAGCGATCAGCGGCACGATGAAGGAACTGAGTGCGCTTGATGCGGCGGCGATGATGCGTTACGCCAGCAAGGTCATCATCGTGCCGGGCTACGGCATGGCCGTGGCCCATGCCCAGCACAAGGTCTGGGAAATGACCGAGATGCTCGAGGAAGTCGGGGTCGAGGTGAAGTTCGCCATCCACCCGGTGGCCGGGCGAATGCCGGGCCACATGAACGTGTTGC
This sequence comes from Dechloromonas aromatica RCB, assembly GCF_000012425.1. Classification (NCBI taxonomy): domain Bacteria; kingdom Pseudomonadati; phylum Pseudomonadota; class Betaproteobacteria; order Rhodocyclales; family Azonexaceae; genus Dechloromonas; species Dechloromonas aromatica (nom. nud.). Next base: position 1,615,397 of record NC_007298.1, read on the forward strand.
TGGCCGAGGCCGGGGTGCCGTACGACAAGATCTTCGACCTCGAGGAAATCAACGGCGAGTTCGGTCAGGCCGATGTGGCGCTGATCATCGGAGCGAACGATGTGGTGAATCCAAGCGCCCGCACCGACAAGTCCAGCCCGATCTACGGCATGCCGATCCTCAATGCCGACATGGCGCAGAACGTGATAGTGATCAAGCGCGGCAAGGGCACCGGTTACTCCGGCGTGGAGAACGCGCTGTTCTTCACCGACAACTGCCGCATGCTCTATGGCGATGCACAACCCATGGCCGGCGAGATCATTCAGAACCTGAAGACGATGGGGTAAAACCGATCTGCGCAACGAGGTCGCAGCACCTGTTGGCTGATCCAGTTTCGCCAATATAACTATCGACTCGGTTGACCCTGGTTTCTAAAGTGGTGCGTCGGAGTTCGGGCTTGCACCAGCAAGGGGTGAGAGGCGGTGATTTTTGTCATGTTGGCGACAAAAATCACCGCTTTTTTGCACCATGTCGGTGCCTGAAAATATAAAACTAACTATATGATAAACAAGGAGAAATGGCTCATATAATGCGCGCCTTTTTCCACGAAAAACAGGCAGCCGACATGACGAATATATCCTCCGCCAACAGCGCAACAGTTCTCGGTCAAAACCATGGTTATCGTTTCGACGGTGATTTTGTTCATCTCAATGCGGATGTGAACTTTTCCGACGATGATCTGAATGCCGATGCAGTCTGGTCGCTACAGCTGTGGGCCAGCGACAATGGTTTTTCCGGTACTGAGCTGACCGGCGTCAAGGTGGCCGAGCTGGCGATCGAGCCGATGGCTGGCGGCATTATCGCCTCAGCCTGTTGTCACGCCATTCCGCCGGCTGGTGCAGTCGATCACGCACTGGCCCTGGCGCTGGTGGCCGCTACGGCTGATGGCCAGGTGCAGGTTCGTGATCTCGCCGTTTATGAATCCGCTGAAAATTTCTTTCAGCCGCGTCTGGTCGGCAAGGTCAGCTGCACGCTGAAAGATGGCAGCGCAGCGTTGGCGATCGAGGCGATTGCCAATCCGCGCGCCGAAGACAACCTGAGCGGCACGTTGGCACTGGAAGTCTGGGCACTGGATACGCCGTATGCCGGTGGCAACTGGACGGGCAGCCCGGTGGCCAGCGTGATCGTCGGCATTCTGGGTGGTGGCAATCAATGGAACGATTGCCTGTACACCGTGCCTGCTGCCATGCCGGCCGAAGGCGCCGCATTGACCGTCATGCTGCGCGAGTGGACGCCAGCCGGTTATGTGACACGCGATTACCGCAATTTTGCCGCGACCCCGACCAAGGTTGCTGCCGTCAAGGCCAAGCCGGTGGTCAAAGCCAGGCCTGCGGCCAAGCCGAAAGCCGCCGTGGCCGCCAAGCCTGTCGTCGCCGCCAAGGCGCCGGTGGCTGAGGTGAAAGCCGCGACCGTCGCTGTCGCCGGGAAGCCGGCCAAAAAAGCAGCCGCCAAGCCGGTTTCGATCAACAAGGCCAGCGAAGATGAATTGGCAGCCATCAAGGGGCTGCCACGCGAAGTCGCCCGCGCCATCATCGCGGCTCGTCCGTACGCTTCGCTGGATGACGTGTGTAAGGCCAAGGGCATGGGCCTGAAGAAGCTGGCCAAGCTGCGCGATTTGCTCGCCCTGTAAGGCGAATTTGTTGTAAGGGCAGGGGATTGTCGTATTCGCGACAATCCTCGTGCTCGTATTTCCCATATAAAACAATGAACTAAAGTTGGCACCCGTCTTGCTGTATGCACTCCAGACCTCTGGAGAACAGCATGAAAGCCAGCGAAATCCAGGCCCTGCTCGACGAGCCGGCCTGTAGCCACAACAAGAAGGAAAAGTCCGGCTGCGCCAAGCCCAAGCCTGGCGCCACGGCGGGCGGCTGTTCCTTCGACGGCGCGCAGATCGCGCTGCTGCCGATTGCCGATGTTGCCCATATCGTCCATGGACCGATTGCCTGTGCCGGTTCCTCCTGGGACAACCGCGGAACGCGCTCTTCCGGCGTCACGCTGTACAAGATCGGCATGACCACCGATCTGTCGGAAACCGATGTGGTGATGGGCCGTGGCGAGAAGCGGCTATTTCATGCCATCAAGCAGGCGATCGACAGCTATTCGCCCTCGGCCGTCTTCATCTACAACACTTGCGTCACGGCGCTGATCGGTGACGATGTCGGCGCCGTCTGCAAGGCGGCCACCGAACGCTGGGGGACGCCGGTTGTGCCGGTCGATGCGGCCGGTTTCTACGGCACCAAGAACCTCGGCAATCGGCTGGCTGGCGAGGCGATGTTCAAGCATGTGATCGGTACCGCCGAGCCTGCCCCTGCCGCACCGCGCGCCGACGGCCTGCCAACCTACGACGTCAATTTGATCGGCGAATACAACATCGCCGGTGAGTTCTGGCATGTCGCACCGCTATTTGATGAACTTGGCCTGCGCATTCTTTGCACACTGTCCGGAGACTCGCGTTTCCATGAGGTGCAGACCATGCACCGCGCCAGGGTGAACATGGTCGTCTGTGCCAAGGCATTGCTCAACGTGGCACGCAAGATGGAAGACAACTTCGGCATTCCCTTCTTCGAGGGTAGCTTCTACGGCGTGCAGGATGTCTCCAATGCCTTGCGCGATTTCGCCCGGCTGATCGGCGACCCGGATTTGACGGCGCGTACCGAGGCGGTGATTGCCCGCGAGGAAGCCAAGTCGCATGCCGCGCTGGAACCCTGGCGTGATCGCCTGCGCGGCAAGCGGGTGCTGCTCTACACCGGCGGCGTCAAGTCGTGGTCCATCGTCTCGGCCTTGCAGGATCTGGGCATGAAGGTGGTAGCGACCGGCACCAAGAAATCGACCGAAGAGGACAAGGCGCGCATCCGCGAGTTGATGGGTGACGATACCAAGATGATCGACGACGGCAGCCCAAAGGCCTTGCTCTCGACTTACCACGAGTACAAGGCCGACATCCTGATCGCCGGTGGCCGCAACCTCTACACCGCCTTGAAGGCGCGCATTCCTTTCCTCGACATCAATCAGGAACGCGAATTCGGCTACGCCGGCTACGACGGCATGGTCGAACTGGCCCGCCAGCTGGCGCTATCGATGGAAAGTCCGGTCTGGGCCGCCGTGCGCAAGCCAGCGCCGTGGGCGGCGCAAAAGGGGCCCGGAACGGTGGTCGTGGCCTGATCATTCAACGCATTGTTTCGAATGGTGTGGATTTCAGCGCAGGGATCAGGGGCTGAATATTCCCCTATGAATCCGTTGGCGATCCAATGAATTTGGTCGTCACCTGCTGATCGACCAAATGGACTTGTTGAACTCCCCGGAGCAGCTGGTGACCGGGAGTGTGCCGAAAATTGCTTATTGCCGGCGGGATATTGGGCGCATAGACCGCTGAATCGGCCTTTCCGTGATTGATTTCACGTCGTGTCGATCTCATGTCAAACACAATGCAGGCACATCAGCTTTACGCTCAATCGCCAAGGATCACCCATGAAACTCATCGCCCGTTCGGAATCGCGCGGTATCAAACCCCTCTCTGCTGCAGTAGCGCTGTTTGGTGCGGCATTGTTTGCACCCAATGTCGCACTGGCCCTGCCATTGATTAACGGTGATTTTGAGAATACATCCCTGGCTGGCAATCCGGCTTATTACACACTGGCAGCCGGCTCGACTGCCATCACGGGTTGGACCGTTGGTGGTCAGGGCATCGATTACATCAAGAACTATTGGCAAGATGCCAGTGGGAACTTCAGCCTGGACCTCTCGGGAACCGGCAGCGGATCCATTTCGCAGGCGTTTGACACCTTGGCTGGCCACACGTATCAGGTCACTTTTGCCATGGCCGGCAATCCGGATGACATGACCGGACCTGAACTGGTCAAGCAACTCCGTGCCGTAGCGGCCAACTTTAACGATGTCTTTCAATTCCATCACGACACCAGCAGCAATTCCAGGACAAACATGGGGTGGATTGAGCAAAGCTTTTCATTTACGGCGTTGGCAAATCAAACGACCCTGAGCTTCGAAAGCATGGAGAGCAGTGCTTATGGTCCCGCTCTCGACAATGTTCGTGTTGCTGACATAACCCGTGTCCCTGAGCCAGGCACATTTGCCCTCATGGGTCTCGGGTTGGCCGGCCTCGGACTGAAGCGTCGCAAAAAGGCATAAGCCCGGACTAGAAGAAAAGCCGGCCCCGCCTTAACGGCGGGGTCCGACTGCCGAAAAAGCCTCCGATCGTCTGGAGGCTTTAGTTTTTTGTAATGCAGGCGTGCTCAAGCCTGCCTACCAGCTCAAACGGAACTGGCGATGGTTACCTTGGCGCAATTGCTTCCGAAAGACCATTTACTCCGACTGCTCGACCATTACATCCGCTTCGGCGAAGGTTCCTGAATTCAGCCCTTTTCGACCTGAACCCGGAAAAACCGCCGGTTTCCCATCAGAAAAACAAAACCCCCGAAAAATCGGGGGTTCGTCAGCATTCAGGAGAGCCATCGAATGATGGCGCTTTTGCATTGGGCGTGCCCTGATATCAAACAGCCCTGCGGCGTCGCGCCAAAATCATGCCAAGGCCGCCAAGTCCGAGCAGCGCCAGTGTGGCCGGTTCGGGAACCTGCGTGCCGGGGTCGATTGGCTGAAAGTTGTCGTTGAGCTGCCACGCCAGAATATCGTGAAATCCGCCAGCAGCGCCCGTTCCGGAAGTGAATCCAATATACGCATCGGTTTGGCCGAGTTGATCAATGAGATTGACGGAACGCGTCAGCGTTGGGTCGGTGGGACGCGTATTGCTTTCGGAGAGTCGCACCTCGACGAGGTTGGTCGCACCGTTGTAGTCAACCCATGCGTACCACTTGGCACCATTATTCATCCGGTTGCCAATGAGCGCGGTCGGACCGTTAAAGCTCCCCCCAATGTCAATCCCGATGTGGTTGCCATTGGGGTCGTTCAGGCCGGAGCCGTTATCCCAGGTGTCAAACTCGATCCCCAGACTCTTGCTGATGCCGGTGTAGCCGATGCCTCCACCAGCCCCGCCTGCAGTGTTGGAGACTGTTTGGACGACGAAGACGATGCCATCCGCGCCCTGACCATCACCATCTGAAATTCCCTGCGGGTTGGAAATCTGGAAAGAGAAATAGGTACTGAACGAAGCCTGGTTGGACAGGCTGATCGTGTTTGTGAGAAATGCGCTGCCCGACTGTCCCAGATTGTCGGTCAGGCGGAGGTAGGAAGCGTTGTCTGCGATGCTGGCTGTTGATCCGTTTTGCTGGAACGCGGACATGTCGCTGAAATTGCTGTAATTGATCGTTAGTGCTTGTGCCGAAGTGGCAACAAACAGGGATGCAGCGATGCAACCAAGTTTGGCTTTGAGCATGATTTATTCCCTATTTGTTTGGGTTGTGCCGATCAAGCAATATGCACGCCAATTAACTTAACGTAACAAAAACAAACACCTTTTCGATTTTTCGAGTGGCATTGGCATGTCAATGTAAAAAATATCGACAATCGGGAAGCATGGAGCCAAGCGTATCGTCCTGGCCTTGCGTGCAATTGTCAGCTTTGCGACAAGTGGTTTTTATTTAACCGACTGGTTTTAAATGAGTTTTAGCTTGGCGCGTTCCTTGCTGAGAAGTGGGTAATCTCAACGGGGCAATGTCCAAATGGCTGAAATCATCCATTCCAAGAAGGCGCTGGCGGTCAATCCGCTCAAGGTCAGTCAGCCGATTGGCGCTTCGCTGGCCTTTCTCGGCCTCGCCCGCAGCCTGCCGCTGATGCATGGCTCGCAGGGCTGCACGGCGTTCGGCAAGGTGTTCTTCGTGCGTCACTTCCGTGAGCCGATTCCCTTGCAGACGACGGCGATGGATCAGGTGTCGAGCATCATGGGTGCCGACGACAATGTGATCGAGGCGCTGCGCACGCTGTCGGACAAGAGCAAGCCGGACATCATCGGTCTGGTGACGACCGGCTTGTCGGAAACGCAGGGCACGGACATTCGTCGCTGCCTGCGCAATTTCCGCGCCGCCCACCCCGAATTCGCCCATGTCGCCGTGGTGCCGGTCAATACGCCGGACTATGTCGGTTGTCTGGAAAGCGGCTACGCGCTGGCCATCGAATCGCTGATCGAAACGCTGGTGCCGGAAAGCCAGAGCGTCGGCAAGCGGCCGAAGCAGGTCAATGTGCTGGCTTCGGCCATGTTAACGCCGGGCGACATCGAGGCGATCAAGGAGTGGCTCGAAGCCTTTGGCCTCCGCCCCATCGTCGTGCCGGACATCGGCGATTCGCTGGACGGCCATCTGGTCGAAGCCGAAACCTCGTCACTGACCCTGGGCGGTACGCCGCGCTCGGAAATCGAGATCATGGGCGAGTCGACTGCCACACTGGTCGTCGGGCCATCGCTACATAAGGCGGCCAACATTCTCAAGGCGCGCACGGGCGTGCCGGACTACCGTTTCGAGGGTCTGATGGGACTCGACGATTGCGACGCTTTCACCCAGGCGCTGGCCGAGATCTCCGGCAAGCCGGTGCCCGAGCGGATCGAGCGGCATCGTGCCCAGTTGCAGGATGCGATGGTCGACAGCCATTTCATGATCGGCTTCGCCCGTGTCGCCCTGGCGGCCGATCCGGACCTGCTCGGCATGCAGGCGCGTTTTCTGACTGGCATGGGCGCCGAGGTGGTTAGCGCGGTCAGCCCGCACAAACACGAAAGCCTGGCCAGCCTGCCGATTGCCAAAGTCATCATCGGCGATCTGGAGGACATGGAGAAGGAGGCGAGGGCGGCCGATGCGCAATTCATCATCGCCAATTCCCACGCTGCCGAAACCGCCCAAAGACTTGGCCTGCCGCTGATGCGTGCCGGCTTCCCGCAGTACGACCACGTGGGCGGTTATGCCCGCACCTGGGTGGGCTACCGTGGCACGCGGCAAGCCCTGTTCGATCTCGCCAACCTGATGCTGGGACAACACCATGAACTCGAACCCTATCGATCAATCTACTGGGCCGACGACCGCGATGGCGCCGGCAAACCCCATGTCATCTCGTCGTCTGCAGCTGGTCTGGTCCATTAAGCAGGAGCCGGAAGCCGTGATCAAGGTCGCCTTCGCCTCTACCGACCGCTCGCGCGTCAATCAGCACTTTGGCGCCGCCGAGGGCTTTGCCGTCTACGAGATCACCCCGGACAACGCAACGCTGGTCGGCGTGGCCGAATTCGCCGAGGAGGCGATGGATGGCAACGAGGACAAGCTCGGTGCCAAGGTCGATTTCCTCGAAGGCTGCGCCGCCGTTTATGTGATGGCGATTGGTGCCTCGGCGATCAAGAAACTGCTGGCCAAGGGCGTGCAGCCGATTCGGGTTGATGAGGTCGATGCCATCGACGACCTGCTGCTCGAAATTTCCAGGGCGATGACCGAAGGCGGCGTCGCCTGGATCGATCGCGCGCTGGCGGCACAGGCCAAGGCCAAGTCCGAAGACCGCTTCGCCAGTATGGAAGAAGAGGGGTGGGAAGGATGAGATCCGGCATGATCGAACACTGGGGCATGGTCAGGCGCATCGACAATGGCCGGGCGACAGTCGTTGTCGAGACCACGGCCTGCGGTATCTGTGGGCATGGCGGGCATTGCGGCGTTGGCAAATCGGCCGATGGCGGCTTGGCAACCACGCTTGATCTGCCGGCTACCGATGGCCTGAAGGAAGGCGACTTCGTCAATGTCGGTCTGCCGGAATCCGGCCTTTCACTCGCCGCCTTGCTCGGCTATCTCTTTCCCGTGCTGGCCACGCTGGTCGGCACCCTGGCCGGTGTCATGACCGGCGGTGGCGATTCTGCGATGGCGCTCGGCGCCGCAGCAGGATTCGTCGCCTCGTTGCTCGTGGCGCGCATCCTGATCGCCTGCACCCCCGGTCTGTCGCCGGCGCCGCAACTCCTTTCACCTTCCTCCCTATCGACCACTTTCCCCCAGGAGTATCACCATGACTGAAGCCATTGCCGCCGATCCCATCTTCCAAACCGATTTCGTCAAGGAAATGGCTCGCCAGATGCGCGCCCTCGACACCTACGGCACCTACCAGGGCTGGACGGTCGAGAAGATTCTCGATCCTTATGTGCTGACCAAGGAACGCAAGGCCGAAATCCCGCTGATCGGCGATCCGGACGACGAGACCATTTCCCGCGTCAAGGCCTTCTATAACGCCATCGCCGTGCTGATCGAAAAGGAATGCAAACTGCTCGCCGTGCCGCTGGTGCACCTGACGCACGAAGGTTTTGGCCGCGCCCTGATCACTGTCGGCAAGCTGGTTGCTGTCGACCGCACCCTGCGTGACGTGCATCGCTTCGGTTTCGCCAGCCTGTCCAAGATGAAGGACGAAGCCGACAAGATCCTCTCCATCGCCATCGAGCGCATTGGCGAGCACCCGGCCGTGGCCGGCCTGTAATTCGCTGGAGGCAATATGTCCGACGAAGAAATCGCCGCCCTCGACAAGGAAGTGAAGAAGTTGAAGCGCATCGCTTCCGAGTGGGCTTCCCAGATGCACGACCTCGTGGAAGACCGCCTGCCGGCGGCCTACCACGAGATCCCCGGCATCGCCCAATCCACCTTTGATGCCTGCCAGACCTGGGCTGAAGCCAGTGCCCGTCTTGCCGCAGCCCAGAAAGGACAACCCGCATGATTACCGGACTCACCAAGGGCGGCACCGAATGGACGCCGCAATTCGCCACGAATCTCGACCAGTCCAAGTGCATCGGCTGCGGCCGCTGCTACAAGGTCTGCCCGCGCAACGTGCTCGATCTGGTCGAGCGCGAGCTGGACGATGACAACGATGACGAAGACGACAACATGATGGTCATGTCGCTGGCCAACCCGGCCGACTGCATCGGTTGTGGCTCTTGTGGGCGGGTTTGTCCGAAGGACTGCTACACCTACGCTCCGGCCTGATCATGGCGTTGCCGTCACAAGTTTCCGCCATGGCTGCGCAGGGTGAAGCCGTGTGCATCGCCCTGCGCAGCCAGGTGGAAAAACTCGGCCTGTCGATCGGCAACGAGCCGGTTTGGGCCGAGGCCACGTTCGAGGAAGCGACCGACCCCTTTTCGCAGGAAGTCAGCGTTGTTGCCTATTGGCGCGGCAAGGCGCGTTTCGGCAAGGCCACCTTCTTTCCGGATGGCCGCATCTTTGCTGAATATCAGGTGCTGCTGCCGCATCCGGAGAAAGAAGACAGCTACATTGACTCGGTACAGATCTGGGGCAACCGTCAAAAACTGAGTGGTGAAGCCGTGATCGCCGCGTACATGAAGTAGGCCATGACTGCGCTGCCCCGGCTGATTCTGATTCACAAGCACGCGACCAGCGGTCGTGTCCGCTTTCTGTGCCTGAGCTCTGGTGTGGTTGCCTTCAAGCCTTTGCCGGCTCTGTCGGCGCTGCGCGACGAAGATTATTCACCGACCCTCCAGTTCCATCCGACGGCGGCCGTCCGCGAGGCGGAGATTCATCTCGGGCTGGCCGAAGGGGGCATCGAGCCGGTGCCTGATTTCCAGGCCTGGGTCGATACGCCGGAAGGTGACGTGCCGGTGCTGCTGGCCGCCTTTGCCGGCATAGACCCGCCGTTTTCTGCGGCGGAGCGGACCAATAGCCGATTCATCGCGATCACCGAATCGCGCCAGCTCAGCGAAATCGAACGCAACCTGTTGCGGCGGGCCTACGAACACGTTCTTGGCTGATTGTCGCAAAAGCGACAAAGCGCTGCGGTGCAACAATTCAATTAATTCAGTTGCTTAAGTTGATTCTCTGGCATGGCACAGGGCTTGCAATGAATAGCCCATCTACTCTGGGAGAATCGCCATGATCAATCTGACCCCCGCTGCCGTTAAGGCTGTTCAACGTTTTATCCGCGGTTCCGAAACACCGGTTATCGGTCTGCGCCTGACCATCTCGGGTGGCGGCTGCTCCGGCCTGCAATACGGTATGAAGCTCGAAAACGAGAAGGCCGACGACGACTGGGAAATGGAAGTCGATGGCGTCAAGCTGCTGGTCGATGCGATGACCATGCCGATGATCGACAACGTCACTGTCGATTTCGTCGACACCCTGACCCATACCGGTTTCAAGTTCGACAACCCCAACGCCAGCGCCCAGTGTTCCTGCGGCTCGTCATTCTCGGTTTAAGGAGCTAACACCATGTGGGAATATTCAGACAAGGTTCGCGAACATTTCTTCAACCCGCGCAATTCCGGTCCACTGGAAGAAGCGAACGGCATCGGCGATGTCGGGTCCATCCAGTGCGGCGACGCGCTGCGCCTGATGCTCAAGGTCGAGCCGGAAACCGAGATCATTCTCGACGCGCATTTCCAGACCTTCGGCTGCGGTTCGGCAATCGCTTCATCGTCGGCGCTGACCGAAATGGTCAAGGGCATGACGCTGGATCAGGCGCTGGAAGTCTCCAACCAGAACATCGCCGATTACCTCGACGGCCTGCCGCCGGAAAAGATGCACTGCTCGGTGATGGGCCGCGAAGCCCTGCAGGCCGCCATTGCCAACTATCGCGGCGAAGAGTGGTCCGATGACCACGAAGAAGGCGCCCTGATCTGCAAGTGTTTCGCCATCGATGCCGTGATGATCGAGGATGTGGTCAAGGCCAACAACCTGAACACCGTCGAGGAAGTGACCTTCTACACCAAGGCCGGCGGTGGTTGCGCCGCCTGCCACGAAGGCATCGAGGAAATCCTTGCCCAGGTCAAGGCCGAACGCGCCGGTCCCGGCGAAGTCTCGCCGCCGCCGGCCTGCCCGGCAACGCCGGAAGCGCCGAAACCGCCGACAAAGAAGCTTTCGATTGTCGAGAAGATTGCCAAGATTCAGGAAGTGCTCGAATCGGTCCGCCCGATGCTGCTCCGCGATCACGGCGATGTCGAGCTGGCCGACGTCCAGGGCAAGAAGATCTACGTCCATCTGAAGGGCGCCTGCTCCGGCTGCATGATGGAAGCGGCGACCCTGGGTGGCATCCAGCAGAAGATGATCGAGACGCTGGGTGAACTGGTGCAGGTGCTGCCGTCGTCGCACATGCCCGTAGAGGCCTGAGTCGAACCTACCCCGTCACAACAGAGAACCCGAGGACTGCGCCATGGAACTTAAACCGATCTACCTGGACAACAACGCCACGACGCGGGTCGATCCTGCCGTGGTCGAAACCATGCTGCCGTTTTTCACGGAGCATTTCGGCAACGCCTCGTCGATCCACGCCTTCGGCAGCGAAGTCGGCAAGGCCTTGAAGAAGGCCCGCAGCCAGGTTCAGGCGCTGCTTGGCGCCGAGCACGACTCGGAAATCATCTTCACCTCCTGCGGCACCGAGTCCGACTCGACCGCCATCCTGTCGGCGCTCAAGGCGCAGCCGGACCGCAACACGGTGATCACCACCAACGTCGAGCATCCGGCCATCCTGACGCTGTGCGAGTGGCTGGAGAAGGAAGGCTACATCGTCCACAAACTGAAGGTGGACAAGAAGGGCCGGATCGACATGGACGAGTACAAGTCCCTGTTGAACGACCGCGTCGCCGTCGTCTCGGCCATGTGGGCCAACAACGAGACGGGCACCCTTTTCCCGGTCGTCGAGATGGCTGAACTGGCCTCGGCCAAGGGCATCATGTTCCATACCGACGCCGTGCAGGCCGTCGGCAAGATTCCCATCGATCTGAAGAACACCAAGATCGACATGCTCTCGCTGTCCGGCCACAAGCTGCACGCGCCCAAAGGCATCGGCGTGCTCTACCTGCGCCGCGGCTGCCGCTTCCGTCCGCTGCTCCGTGGTGGTCACCAGGAACGTGGTCGTCGTGCCGGCACCGAGAACTCGGCATCCATCGTCGGCCTCGGCATGGCCTGCGAACTCGCGATGCAGAAAATGGAAACCGAGAACACCACGGTCAAGCGCTTGCGCGACAAGCTGGAACAGGGCCTCCTGAGCCAGATCACGCACTGCTTCCCGACTGGCGACGTGAGCAACCGCCTGCCCAATACCAGCAACATCGCGTTCGAGTATATCGAGGGTGAGGCTATCCTGCTGCTGTTGAACAAGCTGGGCATCGCGGCCAGTTCGGGCTCGGCCTGTACCTCCGGCTCACTCGAACCGTCGCATGTGATGCGCGCCATGGGCATTCCCTACACCGCCGCCCACGGCACGATCCGCTTCTCGCTGTCGGTCTACAACACCGAAGCCGAAATCGATCGCGTCATCGCAGCGGTGCCGCCAATCATCGCCCAACTGCGCAAGCTTTCACCATACTGGACCGACAAGGGCCCGGCCGCCAATCCCGAAGCCGCCTTCGCCCCGACTTACGCCTGACGGCAACCGTCTCTCTCAGCAGCAACCTCGGTTCGCCCCGGAAGCAATTCCGGGGCGTTTTTTTTGGTATCCGGAAACTCCTGCTGATTGCGTGCAAAGGAAGCGGGGCAACGGTTGCCGCTTCGAGCTGTATGTTCGTTGTGTTCCCGTAGCAGCCATCCGTAATGGCAATGGTTCAACAACGGTCTTTGAGGGGAGCCGCCGTTCGGTATGCCAACTCAAGGACAACAGTTCGTCTATTTTCTCCGTTGGCAGCCCTTCAGTTGAATGGCTGGTGTCGCACAGGTTGCCGAGTTCTATGCATATTCATTCATGCGGCTCCCTAGGCTGCCTGTTCCCAATGCTTCAGGTTTGGCCTCAGGTGAAACGTATTTTTGCGTCTGGGGCGCCTTTATTTTTTGCTCGATGGCGGCAATCTTGTCGCTTAATTCCTGGATTTTGGCTTTGCCTTCCGGTGTCTTGCACGATGGGCAATTTACCCAGTCCGCTAGCTGAACCTTGTACTTGTCCAATCGCACGTCCAGTCCGGATACCGAATTTACGGCATATCCGGGGCTTGCAAGGCTGCTTGATCCAACTGCATTTAACATACCTCTCTCCAAAGCACTGATGGGTATTTATAAAACCCACCCGGCTCGTTGACTCGAACGCTTCCCAAGTCCCGCTGAGCTGCCTTCAAGCCAACGCCGGGAATTAATGGCTTACTTCTTCATTTCGTCCTTGCCCATGGTGTCCTTTGCCATAGGGTCTTTCTTCATCGCATCCTTTTTCATCTGCTCTTTGCCCATGCTGTCTTTCTTCATGGTGTCTTTGGCCATGTGATCCTTGGCCATGGTTTCCTTCTTCATTCCGTCCTTGGCCATCCCGTCGCCGGCATCTTTTTTCATCATCTCATCAGCAAATGCGTTACTACCGGCAAGCATTAGACAGGCAGCGAAAATGGTAGAAGTAATCTTTTTCATGGTGAACTCCGTTGTGGTTAGTAAGCAAGTGGCGAAATCGCCGGGTATTCAGGGCTGTTGGGCGCGATTGCTCAACTGCCACCGAACCAGTTGTACCCCTGGTCTTCCCAGTAGCCCCCGGGGTAGGTGTTGGTGACAAAAATGGCTTGGATGTGTTTTGGGTTCTTGTAGCCGAGCTTGGTCGGCATGCGCAGTTTCATCGGGAAGCCATAACGTGGCGGCAATGGCTGATCGTCGTAGGTCAGCGTCAGCAGCGTCTGAGGATGTAGCGCCGTCGGCATGTCAACGCTGGTGTAGTAATCGTCAGCACATTTGAATCCGACATATTTCGCGGTCGTGTCGGCGCCGACCCGGCGCAGGAAGCTGGCAAATGGGACGCCCCCCCATTTTCCGATCGCACTCCAGCCCTCGACGCAAATATGGCGGGTGACCTGAGCCATCTGCGGCATGGCACGCAACTCGGCGAGTGTCCAGGTGCGTTTGTCGGCCACCATCCCTGAAACCTCCAGACGATAGGATTCTTCGGCTACTTCCCGAATCTCGTCTTCGCCGTAGTAGGCATTGAATGGAAAGGGGCGAGTAATCATCGATTCGGGATAGGTCGGCGCTAATCGGTTGGGATCGAATAGCCATGCCTGCGCCTTGTCGTTGAAGCGTGAAACTTTCATCAACGCTTTCTCGACGCTTTCTTCATCAACCACCGCACACCCGCTGAGCAGAGATAAACCACCCAGGCTCAAGGAGCGTTGCAGAAAGGCTCGGCGCGTCGGTTGCTCGATGTGGCGTCCGAGATCCTTCAAGGCATTCTTGATCAGGGCTTCACCGTTGGTGGAGAACAGTTGTGCAGGTTTTTTGATCATCATCGTTTTCCTCTATCGACCGCGAAGCATGGCGAGCAGCGTGCGTGGCACCAGCGCCACCATGATCAGATGAATCCCGGCGAAAGCTACCATTCCGCCCATCGCGAAGAAGTGCACCCGGCGCGCCGATTCATAGCCGCCGAGCAGTTCCCGAAGAAGCGGAAACTGCACCGACTTCCAGAGGACCAGACCGGACAGCACCAGCAAAATGGAATCGAGCATTACAAAAAGATAGGCAGTACGCTGGACAGCGTTGTAATGACTGAGGTCGGCATGTGACAGTTTTCCCTTGAGGGCAGCCGCGATATCAGCAAACAAGGCGCGCGGCGAGAGCGGGAGGAATTTGTGAAACAGGCGCTGGCTGACGATATTGCTGGCCAGATAAATGATCCCGTTCGCCATCAGGAGCCACATGGCGGCGAAATGCCATTGAATCGCGCCACCCAGCCAGCCACCCAGTGTCAGATGGCCGGGAATGGCAAAGCCCAGGAAAGGCGAGGCATCGTAAATTCGCCAGCCGCTCATCGCCAAGACAATGACTGCGAGCGCATTGACCCAGTGCGTGAGGCGCACCCAGAGCGGGTGTATGAGTCCGTTGCCATTTGCCAAGATGTCCATCCTTTCGCTTCGTGAAGAATTAATCTGCGCTCTGAAAGGTAATTCGGGCTTAGCTGGCGATTGGTTACAAGCTCAGGCAAAATTTGTTTTCTCCTGAACCTGGCCTTGTATTTCCTTCTGCCGGTGTAACCAAAGGCATCAATGCAACGAACTAATAGAGAAGAGGGTTTTCGGGCGAAGGAGGATCGTCTCAAGACCTTGCTGATGCGCGGCTTGGCCGGTGAGAATGCCGCCTATCAAGTGTTCTTGACCGAGCTGAGCGCCCATCTGCGGGCGTTCCTGCGCAGACGTTTGATCCAATTGCCTGATGAGGTGGAAGACTTGGTGCAAGAAGCACTCCTTGCCGTACACAACCAGCGGCACACTTATGAACCCGGCCAGCCATTGTCGGCCTGGGTGCAGGCTATCGCCCGCTACAAGCTGGTTGACCTGCTGCGTCGGCGCGCTGTGCATGAGACCCTTAACGATCCGCTGGATGAGGCGATGGAAGTCTTTTCAAGCTCGGACACCGAGGCCGCAGAGGCTCGCCGTGACTTGAACAAGTTACTGGCCGACCTTCCCGAGCAGCAACGACTACCCATTGTGCACACCAAACTGGAAGGATTGTCGGTGAAGGAAACAGCCGACCTCACCGGCATGTCGGAGTCAGCAATCAAGGTTGGCGTTCATCGTGGCTTGAAAGCACTCGCACTAAAGATCAGAGGCATTTTGTGAAAACTGACGATCTCATTTCCATGCTGGCAACAGGCGACAGTAGCGTGGGCGGTCCCCGAACCGGAACCCGTTACGTCATGGCCGGCTGCCTGGGGGCCATTGCTGCCGGATTGATGATGATGGTGCTATTGCAGCTTCGTAGTGACCTTCAGCAAGCACTGTTGCTCCCGATGTTTTGGGTAAAGATCGGGTTTGTTGCCTGCCTTGCCGGGGCCAGCCTGTTCGCTGTGCTGCGCCTTTCGCGACCCGGCGCAAGCCTTGATGGCATTACGTTGTTCCTGGTTTTACCCGTGCTGACCATTTGGACTATTGCTGCCTACTCATTGATCAACGCCGACCCGGGTGAGCGCTCACGACTTTTCTTCGGCGACACATGGACAGTTTGCCCGCTATTGATCGCGCTTCTTTCGCTGCCGGTTTATCTGGCCATATTCAGAGTCATGCAGGATATGGCGCCGACCCGACCAAGAACTGCCGGATTTGCGGCAGGGCTTTTGTCCGGCGCGATCGCGGCAAGCGTCTATTGCCTGCATTGCCCGGAAATGGGTGCCCCGTTCATCGGCTTCTGGTACCTGCTGGGAATGCTTGTTCCAGCCGTGATTGGCGCCTGGCAGGGCAATACCCGTTTGCGCTGGTGACTTTACAAATCAAACGCACTCAGCGAAGGGTGGTCATCCGGACGACGCCCGAGCGGCCAGAAGAATTTTCGTTCTGATGCATCAATCGGCAGATCGTTGATGCTGGCGAATCTGCTCATCATGAAGCCGGACTCGTTGAATTCCCAATTCTCGTTGCCATAGGCGCGAAACCATTGCCCCGCGTCGTCCCGGAACTCATAGGCGAAGCGCACCGCGATGCGATTGCCGGTGTAGGCCCATAGCCCCTTGATCAGGCGATAGTCCTTTTCCTTTTCCCACTTGCGCATCAGGAATTGCCGGACCTGCTCGCGACCGACCGGGAATTCCGTCCGGTTCCGCCAGCGCGTATCTTCGGTATAGACCAGCACGACTCGGTCCGGGTCGCGGCTGTTCCAGGCATCTTCCGCCAGTCGTACCTTCTGGGTGGCGGTTTCAGCGGTAAATGGCGGCAAGGGTGGTTTGGTTTCCATCATGACTTCCTTATTGAATGGCTTTCAGTCGCCGGATTTCTGCTTCGAGTTCAGCAATCTTCTGATCCCGGCTTTGTAGCGCCTTGGCCACGTCGCTGGCTTCCAGTCGTTGCGGTATGTGTTGCGGGCAATTGGCATCCCAGGCTTCCACGCTAAAGAGCATGGCCTGCTCGCTTTTTGCCCGGTAGTTGGCCGGCATCAGGCTCGCGATCAGCTCCTTGTCGCCCTCAACCACGTGAGCGGTTCCCCACAGTTTGATGCGTTGCCGCGTCGTGTAGTCGATCAGAAACAAATGTGCTCTGGGATTCTCGGCTAGATTGCCGATGCTGATGTACTGCCGGTTGCCGTTGAAGTCGGCGAAGCCGATCGTGTGCTCATCAAGGACATGCAAGAAGCCCGCTGGTCCGCCGCGATGCTGGATGTAGGGCTGGCCTTGGGCGTTGGCCGTGGCGAGAAAAACACTTGTCTGCCCTGCAATGAACGCGGCAAGTTCTTCGGTAATCGCCGTTGCCAAGCCTCCCTGGCTTTCCATTCGGGCATAGGCGTCACGCGACCCCTTGCGGGATTGGATGGCCTTGACGCCGGGCGTGAAGGCGACATCACTGGCGATTCTGCGTCCTTCGGTCATGACTATCCGCTCCTCAAAGCTGAATCGGCTATTTGAAAGGTTTGACTACCGGGAAGTCGATATCGGTCTGAGCTACGTTATTGACATAGTTAGTCAGGGTGTTGAGGGCAACCAGTAGAACGATTTCGATGATCTCGGCCTCGCTGTAGCCGGCGGCCTTTACTGAAACCAGATCTGCGTCCGCGACATGTCCTCGCGTCCCGACAATCTGCGCGGCAAAGCGAAGGGCAGCAGCAGCCTTGGGATCATTCGAGCCGCCATGACGATTGGCGTCGAGTTCCGATGCATCAAGCTTGGCCAGATTGCTGCCGAGATAGCTATGGGCCGACAGGCAATAGCCGCAACCGTTCAATTCCGCTACCGCAAGGGCGATCCGTTCGCTGGTCTTGGTGCCGATGGTGCCTTTGCCCAGTGCTCCATTCAGGCTCAGGTAGCCTTCGAGTGCCGCCGGACTGTTGCCGACCAATTTCATCAGGTTGGGTACGACACCCAGTTGCCGATTGACGGCTTCGAGCAAAGGCAAGGAAGCGGACGGGGTTTGGTCGGTTTGGGGAATGGTGAGGCGCGACATGGAAGCTCTCCTGGGTTAAATCGCGGCGTGGATTACGCAGCGGATGAAACGCATCTTGCTCGCATCCATTAAATAGAAGAATATCCATTAAATACAATTAATTGTTTTAAAAATCGGAATAATGAAATGGACCGACTTCATTCAATGGGCGTTTTCGTCGCTGTGGCCGAAGAAGAAAGCTTCGCCGCGGCGGCGCGTCGCCTGAACATGTCACCGCCCGCCGTTACGCGAACCATTGCCGCGCTGGAAGAGCACCTCGGCATCAAGTTGCTGACGCGGACGACACGCTTCGTCCGGGCCACCGATGCCGGCCAGCGTTACCTGGAAAGCTCCCGGCGTATCCTGGCGGAGGCGGACGAGGCCGACGAGGCGGCCGCCGGGGTGCATGCGGCGCCACGCGGGCAACTCACGGTTACAGCACCGGTCCTGTTTGGCGGCATGCATGTCATGCCAGGCATTGTGGAGTTCCTGACACGCTACCCGGAAGTTTCTGTCAACGCAGTATTTCTCGACCGCGTCGTCAATTTACTGGAAGAAGGTATAGATGTCGGCATTCGCATTGGCGAATTGCCTGACTCGACCATGCGCGCCATTCCAGTCGGCTCAGTCAGGCGCGTTATTTGCGCTTCACCTGACTACCTCACCCGGCATGTGGAGCTAAAAGAACCGCGAGACCTGGCTGGACAATCGATCATTGCGGCCAGCCCCATATCGCCGAGTTCGGAGTGGCGCTTGGGCAATGGCAAGCAGCCAATCAGCGTCAAGGTCCAGCCACGCCTGACCGTCACCAACAACGCAGCGGCCATCGAGGCAGCGTTGATGGGTTTTGGTATTACGCGCCTGATGTCCTACCAAGTTGCCGCCCATCTGGCGTCCGGACAACTCATCCGGCTATTCCCCGAATACGAGCCGCCAGCGCTGCCGATCCACATCATCCATCTCGAAGGAAGGCTGGCTTCTGCGAAGGTCCGTGCGCTGGTCGATGTGCTGGTTGAACGGCTGCGCGGGAATGCCGCATTAACCCCGTCAAGCATCGAAGCCATCGTAGGGAAAGCAAAGTCTGACTGATCTCTTTGGGCACGCTACTGCCTCTGGGGAAGTGCCGCTTTCGGGAAGTGGAATATCAGTGACCGCTTTACGGCGATCAACTCAGGTAGGCGACGGTCGCTTCCGTGCCCACAGCCGACGTTCGGTGAGCTAAATCTGTGATGTCAGGAAACGGTGCGGAGCCGTCACCCGGCAATGCCAATAGCGCGCAACAATAGCTTTCAGAAAGCCCCGCATAGTTCCTGCGAGGCTTTCTGTAGCTGCACAAGTGTTAGCGATTTACATCAACAACAACACGCCCTTTAACTTCACCATTCAGCAATTTGGTGGCAAATGGCATAACCTCGCTAAGACCGATTTCGCGGCTGATAACGCCCAGCTTCTCGATGTCCAGGTCAGAACCCAAACGTCGCCATGCCTCAAGGCGGTCAGGCGTTGGGCACATGACGCTGTCGATGCCCGCCAGCGTCACGCCGCGCAGAATGAAAGGGGCGACCGACGACGGAAAATCCATACCGCCCGCCAAGCCGCAAGCGGTAACAACACCACGGTATTTGGTCGTGGCGCAAACATTGGCCAAGGTATGGCTACCCACGACATCGACCGCACCGGCCCAGCGCTCTTTACCCAAGGGCTTGCCAGGCGACGAGAATTGCGCGCGGTCGAGCACTTCTTTGGCGCCCAAGCCTTTCAGATAGTCTGCTTCCTCTGGCCGACCGCTCACAGCAACCACCGTGTAGCCAAGTTTGGTCAGCACGGCCGTGGCGACACTGCCGACGCCACCTGCCGCACCGGTGACCAGAATTTCACCTGCTGACGGCATGACACCGTGCCGTTCAAGTGCCAGAACGCACAGCATTGCCGTATAGCCAGCGGTACCGATAGACATGGCTTGCTGCGGCGTAAAACTGGCAGGCAGGGGGACCAGCCAATTCCCATTTAACCGCGCTTTTTGGGCCAGGCCTCCCCAATGGCCTTCGCCGACGCCCCAGCCATTGAGCAGTACCGCATCACCGGGTTTGTATCCTGGATGCGACGAGTCTTCAACGGTACCAACCAAGTCAATGCCGGGAACCATAGGGAATTTACGGACAACGGGGCCTTTACCGGTGATTGCCAGGCCATCCTTGTAATTCAGTGTCGAATGGCTGACGCGAACGGTCACATCGCCTTCCGGCAGTTTTGATTCGTCAATGTCCCGGAGTCCAGCGCGGTAACCGGATTCGTCCTTCTCAATCAAAATCCCTTTGAACATGTGAGTCTCCTTGGTAATTTAGACCGAACGTCTAGTAAAAGGCAAAAAAATTAGCCGGGGGGTAACCCAGCAAAAAAACCTCGTGCAAAAACTTCAAGCGGCTCTGCGCTTTGTTCCAACTTCGCCCTCAGCACCGCACCCTCCCAGCCAATCCAGAAAAAAGCAGCGAGTTGTTCACAATCGGCTTGCCGTGAAAGCTCGCCAGCTTCTTGAGCTGCCATCAGGCAACGCGCAAATCTTGACTGCCAATCGTCGAAAACCGCTTGCAACTGCCTGCGGAAGCTTTCTGGGAGGGAGCCCATTTCCTGACCCAGATTTCCGATGAGGCAGCCGCGCCGAAAATCGTGACGAGCCATGCCGGCTTGAGCTCCGGCTACGAAAGCGCGTAAACGCGCGAGCGGAGAGATGGTTTTGTCGCTGAGATAATGGTCAATCTTGCGAGCAAAAAAATGAGCATATTGCGCAATTAACGCTGCACCGAATGCCTCTTTGCTTTCAAAGTAATGATAGAAAGACCCTTTCGGAACGCTGACACGGTGCAAGATTTCGTCAATGCCTGTGGCCGAGAAACCTTTCTCGGTCAGAACTTCCAAGCCGGCGCGCAGCAACAAATCACGTGTTTCAACCAAATACTCTCTGGGTTTGGGTGGTCGGCCACGCCTACGGGGAGTTGAAAGCTGAGTTTCCATGTTTTTTATATTAGACCGACCGTCTCATTAAATCAAGTAACTTTTAAGTAGGCCAGTTCTTGGCGCTGGAGGCGTTAGCTCACTTTGCCGCAGAAACCGAACTCGATTCCTAGATTGACGAGGCTTTCCGAGCATTTAAGCAAGTCATTAGGCAGGTTTTGGAGCGGAGACGACGCATGAATGTCCGCTGTGGAGAAAAGATGGGCGGCTGGTTGTGGCCGACTTGAGCCGGCGGGCTTATCGATTAGCGGTCATCTGTCGCTATATCCGCTTACGCGGCGCTGGTATCTCGCCTAAGCGATCCCTTCCGTTCATTGCAAATCCCCGCCTTCAGCGGAGCGCCGCGCAAACATCCCTGACATGAGCGCGCAGCCAGCGATGGGCTGGGTCGGCATCCAGCCTTGGGTGCCAGAGCAGGGATACCGTGATCTCCGGCATGGCGACGGGAAGCGGGAAGCTATGCATTCCGCTGCGCAGGTTTCCGGTGTGTCGTTCGGGAACGCTGGCGATCAGGTCAGTGGCCCGAGCCAGCGCCAGCGCGGTGGAAAAGCCACCGACGATGGTGACGATCTGCCGTTCCAGTCCGAATGCTTTCAGCGCTTCATCAATCGCGCCCTTGCCCAGTCCCCGCCGCGAGACGTAGATGTGGCGGCCGGCCGCATAGCGGGAAGGGGTGATTTCAACCCGGCTCAACGGGTGCCCCAGGCGCACGACGCCAACGAAACGGTCGCGGAACAATGTCTGGACCCGTAGTTCTGGCGCTGTCGTCTTGCCGACAACGCCGGTTTCCAGATCGACGAGTCCATCGCGCAGCGGGGTGCTGTCTTTGTCGGGTTTCTGCACAAAGCACAGGCGCACACCGGGCGCTTCCTCGCTGATCCGGGCGATCAGCTCGGGTCCGAAGGTCTCGACAAAACCTTCGCTGGTGCGCAGCGTAAATGTCCTGACCAGTTGTTTCAGATCGAGCCTTTCGGCCGGGCGCAAGACGGCTTCTCCATCCTGCACGAGCTGACCGACTCGCTCGCGTAGTTCGATGGCGCGGGGCGTCGGGACGAGACCGCGTCCGGCACGGACCAGCAACGGGTCGCCCGTTGTCTCGCGCAATCGCGCCAGCGCCCGGCTCATCGCCGACGGGCTGAGCCGCAAGCGTCGGGCGGCGCGCGCAACGCTGCCCTCTGCGAGCAGCACATCAAGGGTGACCAGCAAGTTCAGATCGGGTCTCGACATGCTTCAACCATAGCAGTGTTTGATCGATATATGGCGTCAAACGCAGCAATAAAGTGCAAATGCTGCGCCTTCCGCCATGCTAAAGCCGGCACTACGATTCAGATAGTCCGATACAGGGCGCTGCCCTTAAAAGGAGTTCATCGTGAAGGCAATCATTTCAGGAAAAGACGAGGCGGCATCTTCGCTGCGCTGGAGGCTCGCCAGTCTGTCGCTCCCCGTGTTGCTAGCGTCGCTCGGTACCAGCATCGCCAATGTGGCTTTGCCGAATCTGGCTGAGGCGTTCAATGCCACCTTCCAGGAAGCCCAATGGATCGTCCTGGCTTATCTTCTCGCCATTACCACCCTGATTGTCAGTGTTGGCCGGCTGGGTGACATCACCGGCCGCCGGCGCTTGCTGTTGGCCGGAATCTTTCTGTTTACGCTGGCCTCGGGTCTGTGCGGCATCGCGCCGACGCTGTGGCTGCTGATTGTCGCCCGGGCGCTCCAGGGGCTTGGCGCAGCGGTCATGATGGCCCTCACCATGGCGTTTGTCGGTGAAACGGTCCCCAAGGCCAAGACCGGCAGCGCCATCGGGCTGCTCGGGA
Source organism: Dechloromonas aromatica RCB (assembly GCF_000012425.1). Classification (NCBI taxonomy): domain Bacteria; kingdom Pseudomonadati; phylum Pseudomonadota; class Betaproteobacteria; order Rhodocyclales; family Azonexaceae; genus Dechloromonas; species Dechloromonas aromatica (nom. nud.). The sequence goes on from NC_007298.1 coordinate 1,637,987, forward strand.
CGATGTCGGCAATTGGCACCGCGCTCGGCCCGTCGCTCGGCGGTGTCCTGATCGCTGGATTGGGTTGGCGGGCAATCTTCTTCGTCAATGTGCCGCTGGGTATCCTGGCGCTGCTTCTTGTCTGGCGCTACCTGCCTGGCGATAGAAAGGGGCCGAATGTTGACCGGGTTGGCTTCGACGCTATCGGTACCTTGCTGCTTGCGCTGACGCTGGCGGCGTATGCGCTGGCCATGACGCTGGGGCGCGGTCGTTTCGGCCAGCTCAACATGAGCTTGTTGATGCTCGCTGCGGCTGGCATTGGCTCTTTCGTTTTCGCCGAGGCGCGAGTCAACTCCCCTTTGCTCCGGTTGGCGATGTTCCGCAATCTGGACCTGAGTGCCAGCCTCGTCATGAGCCTGTTGGTTTCGACGGTAATGATGGCGACGCTGGTGGTTGGGCCGTTTTATCTGGCACGGGGGCTTGGGCTTGATGCGGCACTGGTCGGGTTCGTCATGTCGGTTGGCCCGCTGGTGGCTGCGCTGACCGCAGTGCCCGCCGGGCGCCTTGCCGACCGGTTTGGCGCCCAACGCATCACCCGCATCGGGCTGCTCGGCATGGCCGCCGGCGCCGGCACGCTATCCCTGCTGCCGACGATGGTCGGCATCCCCGGCTACCTCGCTCCGCTCGTCATCCTCACATCCAGCTATGCGCTGTTCCAGACGGCCAATAACACCACAGTCATGAGCGATGTCAGCCCGGAGCAGCGGGGCACCATTTCCGGCATGCTCAACCTGTCGCGCAATCTGGGGCTGATCACCGGCGCATCGCTCATGGGGGCGGTGTTCTCAATTGCTTCCGCGGCGACCGACATCACAACGGCCCCCCCGGAAGCCGTTGCCACCGGAATGCGGATCACTTTCGCCGTCGCAGCGGCGCTGGTCATCGTTGCCCTTGCCATCTCGGCTGGTGCCTGCCGCTGGACACTGCGCAAGCGGGAACTTGCTGCGTAAGGGGCGGGGCAAGGCTGGCCAGCGTTTCAGGCCAGAAGTTGCCTATCAACATGCTTTTTCAAAGCTCGGTGCCGAGCCAGCCGGCGGGTTTAAAACCCCGCCGCCAATGCTAGCGCCGAGCCAGGATCAACGAGCCTTTTTCGCGTGGATTGAGATCAATACGGTCGATGGACTCAAATCCGGCCGCCGTTAGCCATTGGCAATAATCTTCGTAGTGATAGGTCTGGGTGCCGGTTTCCACCAGCAGGGTCAGGCGAAATGCCGCATCAAGCGCATCCAGCGGGTTTTCAGCCAGATATTCATGAATGACCAGCAAACCCCCCTGGCTCAGCGTTTCGCCGATCCGCTGGATGACCTGGCGATTCTCTTCTGCCGTATGGTTATGGGCGACCGAGAGGTAAAACACCAGATCGTGTTCATTCCCCCAATCCTGGGCCTGCAAGTCGCCAGGGCTCAGGCGGATACGGTCGGAAAGCTGTTCGTTCTCGATGGTCGCGCCGGTTTCAGTCAAGGCGCTGGGCAGATCGACGATCACCGCATTGAGCTGCGGATAGCGCTGGCAAAAACGGATGGCATGCAAGCCGTGTGACCCGCCCAGGTCAAGCAAGCGGTGCTGTTCGGGCAACACAGGCACATGCCTGAGCAGGTCGGGACCGAGGTCCGAGGCAAACGCGGCCATGTAGGAAGAAAACAGTTCCCCGAGATGGGATTGTTCGATCATCGCATCCCAAAGCGTTTTCTCCGGATGGCCGCTGCGTACCGCTTCAGCCAGTCCGCCCATCATTGGCCAGGCCTCGTGCGTCCACAACAGGCCGGGGGTGTAATCGACCTGCCCAAGACTGGTGAACCAACGCTGGGTACTGGCCGTATTAGCCAGGCGCTGATCCTGTTTTTCCAGATAGCCCAGGGCAATCAGGAAATCGGCCAGGGCCGCCGTACCCTTCAGGCTGGACTGAATTTTCTCGGCCAGTTGCGCTACCGATAGCGGACCGTTGGCCAATGCCTCAAACAGACCCAGGCGCCCGGCCGAGATGATGGCCGAAGACTTCATCATCGGCATGTAGACATCCAGCATGGCCAACTCGGCCGAACCTGTTGGCTGGCAGACATCTGGTTTCGGGATGCGGGGAAGGTGTATTGCTGTCATTGTCGGCTCGGCTCCGGTCGATGCAACGCCGCTTCAGGTGCTGCAAGCAGTATCGTATTGACCGAAAACTCTTATCAAAGGGGGAATGGTGGCTCACGTGGAGCTGATCGGGCGTAATTTTACGCATTGATCGCGGATCGCCGCTCACTCTTTGATCGTGATCCTAGGTGAGGGGGCTGCGCATCGAGCAATGCCTTGAAGTGTTGTGCCGCGAGTTTGCAGCACGGGGCGCACCCATCGTATGTGCCAGGTACCGGAAATCATCTGTTTTCCGGCATCCGGCACAAGCCTGATCAACCCATCGATTTCTCGATGGCTTCCAGCAATTTCAGGGCGCGTTCGCGGTTTTTGGCTGCAGCCGCCGCGCGTCCCTCGGTGTCTGCTGTGTCAGCAAGCGATGCCTGAATCAGTGCCTCGTGCGGCGTCATGCCGCCGAGTGCGGCTTCCAGCATGCGGTCGGCGTTCAAGTCAGCGTCTTTGTCTGGCATTGAGTTCTTCTCCATTCGAGTCGATGGCTTGTGTGTAACCCAGTGAAAAGGCCCTGCGGATTTGGCAGGGCCTCTGGTCTCGCAACAACCGGCCGGGTTTAGCGGCCCTTGGTCATCGCGGCGATGTTGGCCTGGGCCGCATCGGCGAACTGCTTGGTCACGCTGTTCATGTTGCCGAAAGCCGAGTTGGCAGCGGCGATGGCGCTCTGGATCGCGGTAACGGCACCTTCGGAACCAGCCGGGGCAGACTTGGCGGCCATGGCCATCATGCCGGCCATGGATTTCTGAAGGCCACCAAACTGGGCTTCGACCATCTTGGCCAATTCCTGCTGGGTCTGGGTGGTGATTTCATAAACGGTGCGGGAGTAGGCGACAGCCTTTTCGATAGCCGGTTGGGCCAGCGAAGACTGGGCGGCGAGGGCAGCTTGCGGATCCTTGGCGGCCATCACGGACTGTACGCCGGAAACGGTGTCTTCCAGCGCAGCGCGGGCGGTGTCCAGATTCAGGGCGGCGATACGCTCAGCCGAGGCCAGGGCGGTGTTGGCGACAGCCAGCAGGGAGTCGACGGTGGCCTTGTTGGCGGTGGCGAATTGTTCGGTATTGAGGGACATGTTTGTTTCCTGAAAGATGTTGGATTCGGTGTGTTCGGTGCGCAGTATAGAGCACTGCGCGGCAAAAATTGTGCACTGCAGCAAAATAAGGTTTTGCGCATTGCTTCCCGAGTTGGCTATCTCGGCGCCTATTTGGTGATCGGAGCGCCTCGCCCGGAGAATTCATCGCTCATGCGGTAGATGGCGTCAGCAAAGGATAATTTAGCGTTTTCCCGACAGAAGCGGTTCGCGTAACCCTCGATGGTTCCATTGGAAACGTCTGTCACCTGCTGGCGCTGATTCGCGTAATTGTGCCCGCTCAAAAAGCCGCGAGCCCAAGCCAGATAGGCATGGCGTTGATCAGCTTCCTGCTTTGAAGCGTTCCAGGCCTGGCACGACATGTCATCCAGTCCTAGAAGCTTGAGCGGTGCGGCATTAACGTTGACTAGCAGCAGGCTGGCCAGCAATCCAAACATCCATTTAAGCAACTTGCTACGTCGCATTTCGATTTTTCTCTCTTATTGGTGGTGTTGTTTGCAAGACTCACCAACAGAATGCCATAGCATCGGCAGGATATCGAGTGATGGAGACGATTTCACCCGTCGTGCGGGATACGAGGGGCAAGGTGTTCTTAATTAACCGTGGCGTTTTATGGTGTGGACGAATCGTGCCATTGAAGATTTTCATGCCAAGGTGCGTTCAGGGCGCCTGCCATTACCATGTTGGCAGGCTTGTTCCGTTGTGGAAACGGCGCGTTCCGATTATCGCTGCAGGCTCGCCTCAAAGGCGGCTTCGGCATTTCCCGAGAAATGGTATTGGGCAAACAAACGCCTCAACTGGTTTGAGCTGGTCTTGGCGGTGGCGGCAAACCAGATGCCAATTCGCTGTCCTTGCTTGACGAGCGTGCTGAAGGCGTAGTGCCATTCACGGGCTTCAGCGAGGCGTTCGATCACTGCTTGTTCGTTGCTGATCGAAATGCCGGCGCGTTTCAGCGAGTGGATGAACGAAGTGGATTCGGTTTGGTTTACGAACATTTTGGACTCCATTAAAAGTGCGTCTATGCTCAAGTAACGGAGGTCTTGGCGTTTCGTTGACCCTCGGTATGTGGCGTTCGTGTAACAGCGAGCGCAGATTGAAAAAATTAAGACGGCCATGACAACCTAATGGCGACTGGCGCGTTAGTTAAGTGTCAGGTTTATTGTTTAGAGGAAATCGAAGTGCGTTGGATCGTCGTCGCCGCAGTGCTTGCTCTCTCTTCCATGGGGGGTAACGCCTCGGAATCCGCCACCGCGGAGAATCAATTGGCAGAAGTGTCCGCTCAGGTTACAGGGGCGGATAGTGGCGTGACGGTGACCCCGATTTCGAGCCATTCCATGGCCGTCGAACTGGTCAGGGAGTTAGCCCCCCGTCCGGAAAAGCGTTTGGTCAGGAATGTGGCTCAGAAAAAGTCCCTCCCCAAATCCTTGCTCACCAGAACAGAGCGCCACCAGATTGCCTTGCTGATCGAAACGCCAAAGTCAGCCGATCCATCGCTGCGCTATTCCGTCAATGACGAGGATACCGATGGCGATGCGGACGACCTTGATCTCCAGGCGTCCTTTGGCCGACCCAAAGTCGCCAAGAAAATGGACCAGAATGATGAGGACAAGGATCAGGCGCTTTCTGATGCCGTGAAACTTCGCTTGTTCCTGGCACGCATGAAAGCAATAAAGGCTCACGAGAAGAAGTTTTCGTGACCAGGTGCCAATAGCGAATAGAGGCGAGTCAGGCGCGGAAGGAAGGCGCCTGATTTTTGAGCGTGACTGCTAAGTCCTTGGCCTGGCAGGTCTTCTCAAGACTGCCAACGGCCAGTCCACAGAGTTATCCACAGAAAATGTGGAGAAACGGCACAGCTAGTATTGGTGCATGAAACTGGTGTTCGCGCACTTTATAGGTGCCTGATTTTTCTCCCAATCCAGTCCCATAGCGCTTCGCCAAGATAGGGAAGAACCGCGCCACAACTCAGTACGACAAGCATTTCAGGCTCTAGCATTTTGATCACCCCGATGCCTATGAACGAACACGCTAAATTATATGCAAATCACGTGCCAGTTTGACTGAGCCGTTGGCTGGATGGCGTTTTTCGGTGGGCAGTGTTTCCCGGTTACTGTTCGACAAATGCCCGTTCGATCACATAGTCACCGGCAACGCCGATGTGGGGCGATATCTCGAAGCCGAAACCGTCGAGCATGCTGGATATTTCTTTCAGCATGGCCGGGCTGCCGCAGATCATGCCGCGGTCGGTGGCTGGATCAAGCGGCGCTTCGCCAATGTCCTCGAACAGTTTTCCAGAGAGGATCAGGTCGGTCTGTCGCCCTTCATTGCGGAACGGCTCACGAGTTACCGTTGGGTAGTAGATCAGCTTTTCGCGAAGCAGTTCTCCCAGATACTCGTGTTCCTTCAAGTCCTCTTCGATATAGTCGTGATAAGCGAGTTCGTTGGTCCAGCGTACGCCGTGAATGAGAATGACCTTCTCAAAGCGCTCGTAGGTTTCCGGGTCGTGGATCAGGCTCATGAACGGCGCCAGCCCGGTGCCAGTCGCAAACATGAACAAGCGCTTGCCTGGCTTCAAGTCACGCAGCACAAGGGTGCCCGTCGGCTTCTTGCTGATCAATAGCGGATCGCCAGGCTTGAGGTGCTGCAGGCGGGAGGTCAGCGGGCCATCCTGGACCTTGATGCTGAAGAACTCCAGGTGCTCTTCGTAGTTGGCGCTGGCGACGCTGTACGCCCGCATCAGGGGGCGACCATTTACTTCGAGACCGATCATTACAAACTGACCATTATTGAAGCGCAAGCCGGGGTCGCGCGTTGTCCGGAAGGTGAACAGGTTGTCGTTCCAGTGATGAACGGAGAGGACTTTTTCGGTAGCAAAGTTGCTCATGGTCGTGGCGTTCTGGTTGGCAATGTCTGCATGCTAGGATGCCTTGCTAATTTATGGAATCGTGTAATTTATATATCGCTTACCTATAATGTGGATATGAGATTAACACTGCGCCAATTGGAGATTTTTGCGCTCATTGCCAAGACGGAGAACGTATCCCGTGCCGCCGACCGTCTGGCCATGTCGCAATCAGCCGCGAGCAATGCCCTGGTCGAGCTGGAGAAGGCTTACGATTGCCCGCTGTTCGACCGGATTGGCAAGTCCCTGCGCCTCAACGCCACCGGCCAGGGCTTGCTGCCGCTGGTCGAGAGTCTTCTTTCGCAAGCCCGGGATGTCGAAGCCTACCTGTCCGGCGGAAAGCTCGGGCCGGTCAGTGTCGGTGCCACCATGACCATCGGCAATTATCTGGCGACGCTGATCATCGCCGATTATATGCACCTGCATCCTGAAGCCCCGGTCGCCTTGCATGTTGCCAATACCGATGCCATCGTCGAGCGATTATTGCGCTATGAGTGCGATGTGGGCTTGATCGAAGGGGAGGTCAGTCATCCGGATCTTTTGATCGAGCCCTGGATGGATGATGAGCTGGTTGTCTTTTGCGCTCCCGGCCATGAGTTGGCTGGTCACGGGCCAGTCGATAATGAAATTCTGGCTCGGCAGCTATGGATACTGCGTGAACGCGGCTCCGGAACACGGAGCCAATTCGATCGCGAAATTGGCTGTCATCTGGGACATGTCAAATTGCGTCTGGAGTTGGAGCATACCGAAGCGATCAAGCGTTCTGTCGAATCCGGATTGGGTATTAGCTGCCTTTCCCGACTGGCATTACGCGAGGCCTTTCGTCGCGGCAGTTTGGTCGAGATCGAGACGCCACAGTTTTCCCTGGGCCGGCGTTTTTATTTTGCCCGGCATCGGCAGCGTTATGAAAGTGCAGCGGCCCGCAGTTTTCGTGAGCTTTGTGCTTCGGCTACAGGGGGGGCAACCAGTACGGCAGGTCTTCAATTGCCTTTTATTCCCTGATGTCATGATGGCCGCCGGCTTTTCCGAAAAGATGTTGCCAGGCAAGTGATGAAAACAATAAATCGGCGTGTAATAAGTCGTGTTTGCTGTTTCTGTTGATTCGGGCGCAACGGATATTTCTGGAATATTTTGTGGAATGGTGTAGAGTTTGAGCAGGAGTATTTGTTTACAGAGGTGACAATATGGCTATTCAATCAGTGACTTCCGGTGTCAGTGCCTATGCCAATACCGGTGCTCAGGCCAGTCAGACGCAACAGTCTCAGCAGGCAGCTCAGGCCCGTCAGGCCGAAAAGCGTGAACCTCGTCCCGAGGAAGGTGTAGAGCGCAAGGAAGAGCCGCAGCGTCCGGTGGTGAATGCCCAAGGACAGCCAACTGGTACCCTGATCAACGTGGTTGCCTGAGACGCGGTGGCCTCCGTTTAACGACAGGTCGGAAATAAAATGGCGGTAGCGTCATTGTCCAGTGGTCAATCGGTTGCAGGTGCGCTGTGGGGGCAGATTCAGCAGCAACAAGCCCAGCGTAGTGCAGATCAGGCTGAGCAGCGCGCCAATGCCTTGCAACAGCGGGCTCGCGAGGCGCAAGGGGTGGCTGACCGTGCGCAGGAAAATGCCCGTTCGCTGAAGGTCGAATCGAACCAGGCCGAGGGCGAGGCTACGCAAGCGAAGCGGGGTTTGGTAGAGCGAGCCTCGATGGCCAAGGTGCAGGCGGGACTGAGCGATTTGCACGAGCAGATAAGTTCGGTGCTTAAGGCGGAAAGCACCACCAATACCTCGGCGATATCTGCTACTTCGGCAAGCCTGGTGCCGGTGCTTAATTCGTTGGGGCAGTCGACCGGAACCTTGGTGAATGTGACTGCCTGAGCTTTGGTTATATATTTATTGTTGTTCGATGGGCGCGTAGGCGCTTTTTTTTTGCCCGGGTGATCATGCTCCTGGTGTAATCGTGTTCAAAATATTTGGGAGCGCTGATCAATTTATTCGGCGTTTCCTTGGAAAAACAGGAAAGGAGTTCGTATTTGCTAGCAGATCATTGGTGTGCGTCCGTTGATGCCACCATTCAATTGCGTACTGGGTGCAATCCTCTTGAGAAACACGGACCTCAGGCCGTGCTCGTTCATGCTGATGCCTGGGCGCCGATGGATGCGGTGGCAGATCCGCACGATATTCGTCAGGTGGTCGATTATGAGGTGATTTTTCTGGCCATTCGCAAGCTGGAAGCCAATGCCCATTGCGAGTGTCTTGAATCGAGCATACTGGAAGTGATGGATGCCATTTTCGGTATGTCTATCGTCAGTTCTGCCTTTGTCTCCATGCATAAACCGCATGTTTATAACGGTCAGGGTACGCCGGCCATTTCGCTTTCCTTGACGCGCGAGCAATGGCAAAAGACGAAACGCTGATCTCGGCCATCGGTGCCGTGGCCAGCAATGGCATGCTCGGCTTGGCTGGCTGGCTGCCTTGGGATATTCCGGAGGAACTCGCCTATTTCGAGAAGACGGTGGCGGGGGCTGCCCTGGTGATTGGTCGGCTGACCTATGAGTCGATGGATGTGGTGCCGGAGGATTCTTTTGTGGTCAGCCGCCAGGCCGATCTTGTGGTGCGCCCGGGGTGCTCCCGCGTTGCTTCAGTCGAGGAGGGGCTGCATCGGGCGCTGGCGACTGGCAAGCCGGTATTCGTCATTGGTGGCGCTTCGGTTTATGCCGCTGCCTGGCGTTATTGTCATCGCTTCTACCTGACGCGGATCGAGCGGGCTTTCGATGGCGATTCACGCTTCCCGGAGTCGGTGCAGTTGAGCGACTGGAAAGTCGAAAGTGAAACCGTACGGCAGTTGCGCGAATACAAAAGCAATACCGACGTGACCTGCCGTTTTCTGATATATCAACAAATAAACCCGTTATCGCTACCTGAGACCGATTGCATTTCAGTCACCGGCTGATCAGAATGTGCTGACAATCCAATTAGAAGCGTTGATGAGTGGAGACAATGCCTAAGCAGAATGCCCGCTACGGGCACCGATTGTGGTTTGCCCTGCTTGCTCTGGTGGGCGGTGGCTGCGTCCTGCTCGCCTATGTTTTGTGGTCGGCCTATCAGGATGTCTGGAGCGAGGCCCGGTCGGTGGCGAGCAGCCAGGCAGAACTCCTTGAGGCTCGCTTCGATTCGACCTTGCGTCGTGTCGATGTGACGCTGGAAGACATGGCGGAGCGCTTTCCTGCCGAATCCTTTTCATCAGGGGCAGTGCAACGATACCGCACGCCCATCGAAGAGCAGTTGGAGCGTTACCAGCATGCCTTTCCTGAAGTTGCGGGTTTCAGGATTATCGATGTGAACGGGGATGTCATTTACCGTTCGGGTGGAGGTGACTACGCCAGTTTGGCTGATCGATCGTATTTCCAGATACCCAAGCAACAGTCCGGAACTGGAATAATTTTCTCCGAGGTGATTACCTCGCGCATCACCGGGCGGTCGACGATCGTCGCCGCCAGGGCTGTTCGTGCCGCTGACGGCCGTTTTCTTGGGGTAGTCAGTGCAGCGATCGAACTTGGTTATTTTGAAGAACTGTTCAAGGCGGTTCGCCTCAGTGCTGCGGAGGTGTTGGTCATCCGGCGCAGCGACGAGCAGACGGTGGTGGTCAGGCATCCGCCGCTAGCCAAGGAGGCAAATCTACCCCTTAGTGCATCCCACCCGATTGTGCAAAGACTTCAAGCGGGGGAACGCAGTGGTGTTCTTGAGTTCGTTTCGGAGTCGGATGGCATCCGGCGGATTTATGGCTATCGCGCCCTGGAGCGCTATCCCTTTTATGCCGCGGCTGCGCTATCCGAGGCTGAAGTCATGGCCACCCTGCGTCAGCGCGTGATCTTTGTCGCCTTGCTGGGATGCAGCATGTTTGTCTGCCTGATCGCTGTCGTGGTTGGCCTGTACCGCTCACAGCGGCGTGAGCAACTGGTTTCTCAACAGTTGTTGTTGAAAGAGGAGCGCCTGACTGCAGCCCAGCGTATTGCCCAACTGGGTAGCTGGGAAATCCATCTGCCCTCGATGCACGTGACGTGTTCGGACGAGCTCTACCGGATTTTCGAATTTACCAAACGCGAAACCGGCTATCAGTATCAGGATTTTCTAGCGAAGATCCATCCCGAAGATCGCTCGGTCGTGGATAAAACGCTTCATGAATCCATCGCCTCGCGGCAGCCTGCTTCGCTGAAACATCGATTGCTGATGCCGGATGGCCGGGTCAAATATGTGCTGGAATCCTGCGAAACCGAATACGGCAGGGATGGAACACCGTTGCGGGTCATTGGTACCTCGCAGGAAGTGACTGCCCAGCAGGAGATGCTGGCGCAGATGCAATTGCTCGCCAGCGCAGTCCAGTATAGCGGCGAGGCGATCCTGATTACCGATGTCAAAAACAAGATACTTACCGTCAATCCGGCATTTACCCGCCTGACCGGCTATACCTCCGAAGAGGCTGTGGGGCGCGATCCGAGCTTCCTGTCAGCCGGGCGCACGATGCCCGAAGAGTATGAGCGGATGTGGAATGGGATTGCCGAACGAGGTTTCTGGCAGGGGGAAATCTGGGATAGGCGCAAGGATGGCGGAATTTATCCGAAGTGGATGTCGATATCCGTTATCCGGGGCGAAGACGGGATGATCCGCTACCATGTCGCGCACTTTACTGATGTCTCGTCGGAGCGTGCCGCGGAAGAGCGCCTGCACCATATGGCGCACCATGATGTGCTGACCGGCTTGCTTAACCGTCTGAGTCTCAAGGGGCGTCTGGATCAGGCGCTGGCTGCCGCACGACGCGACGGTTCGCGGGTGGCCGTCCTGTTCGTCGACCTGGATCGTTTCAAGGTAATCAACGATACGCTGGGGCATCACGTCGGGGACGAGTTGCTGATCGAAGTGGCAAATCGTCTGCGAGATGGCGTGCGGGACAGCGACGTGGTGGCTCGCGTTGGTGGTGATGAATTCGTGATCATGCTGTCCGGTGTCGAGCACACCAGCGCGGTTGCCATGGTTGCTGAAAAACTGGTGTTCAGCGTTGGTCAGTCCTATCAGATCGGGGGGTACGATCTTTATTCGACGCCCAGTATCGGCATTGCCATCTACCCGACCGACGGTGAGGACGGCGATATCCTGATGAAGAATGCCGATGCGGCGATGTATCACGCCAAGATGGCTGGCCGGAACAACTTTCAGTTCTTTGACGCGAAGATGAACGAGGCGGCACTGGAGCGTCTTAATACTGAGCATGCCTTGCGTCGGGCGCTGGCCAATCAGGAGTTTTGCCTTTATTACCAACCGGTCATTGATCTGGCTAGCAATCGCGTCGCCAGCCTGGAGGCGTTGATCCGTTGGAATCATCCGGAGAAAGGCCTGTTGCTGCCCGGTAAATTCATCGGAATTGCCGAAGAGACCGGTCTGATCCAACCTCTGGGTGAATGGGTACTCTGGGCGGCTTGCCGACAGCTGGCTGACTTTGCCGCAGCGGGCATTTCCGGTATCAAGATGGGGGTCAATATTTCGGCCATTCAGATGCGCAATGGCAACCTGCCGCTATTGGCTCGTGGGGTAATCGAGGCTTACGATATTGATCCCCGCAACCTCATCTTCGAGATTACCGAATCGGTAGCCATGGAGCAGCCAACCGAGACGGTAAGGATTCTTGACCTCCTGAATGCCATGGGGGTTAGCGTGGCGATTGACGACTTCGGCACTGGCTATTCGTCCTTGAGTTATTTGCGCATGTTTCCGATCAACCATCTCAAGCTGGATCGTTCGTTTGTCGAACAGATTGGCGAAGAGATCGACGGTTGTGTCATTTGCGATGCGACGATTGGCCTGGCCCATAGTCTTGAGTTGAAGGTGGTGGCGGAGGGGGTGGAAACCCAGGCTCAGCTTGACTACCTGCGCAGTCGCGGCTGCGACATGGTGCAAGGCTTCCTTTTCAGTCGACCGGTACCGGCCGACGAAGTCCTGGCCTTCATTCGTCAATACAATTCCTGAAGCACAAATAACGCTTGCAAAGGCAAGTGCTTTTTCCTATGATTCAAACGAACGTATGAATCATAGGAAAAAGTCATGGCCGAAGTCCGCTCTGTAGATACTCGTGAACGCATCCTTGACGCTGCTGAACGGTTGTTCATGGCGCACGGGTACGAAGGTACTTCGATGCGCCAGATCACCGGTGAGGCCGGCGTTAATCTAGCGGCGGTCAATTACCACTTCGGCTCCAAGGAATCGTTGATGCAGGAGGTCTTTCGTCGCCGCCTGGATTGGCTCAATGACGAGCGGATGCGTGTACTCAATGCCTATGAAAAAGAGGCCGCCGGCAAGCCATTGAAGCCATCGCAGATTGTCGACGGGTTCTTCGGTACCTTACTGCGTATGGCCGGCGACGAAGAGCGTGGTGGGGTTACTTTCCTGCGCCTGTTGGGGCGGACCTTGACCGATCCGTCGGAGTTCATCCGTACCTTCCTGGCGCATGAATACGCAGCGGTAGTCGATCGCTACAAAGAGGCGTTGTTCAAAGCCTTGCCCGATGTGCCGAAGGCGGAAATCGTCTGGCGCTTTCATTTCATGCTCGGCGCCACCTCTTACGCGATTGCCGGCACTGATGCCTTGCGCCTGGTGACCGATTGGCAGATTGAAGAAGCGGATTCGATTGACCGTCTGGATCGCCTGGTGCCTCGCCTGATGTCCTTCCTGCTCGGCGGGCTGCGTGCCCAGTTGCCGCAATTTTCGGATAGTGCTGCGACCACTGACGCAAATTCCGGCCCTGGGGTTGGCGGCAAATAATTGACCAAAACCAAAAAGACATAAAAGGAGACAGCAATGTTCAACAGCATCATCCCTCTGCTCGGGTTAGTCACCCTGGTGGCTTTGGTCGGGCTGATGGTCGTTCGGCCAATCCGCCGGACGATCATCACCCGACCCATTTTTTCCACTTATCGCAAGGTGCTGCCGCAGATGTCGGATACCGAGCGCGATGCGCTGGAAGCCGGCACCGTCTGGTGGGAGGGGGAACTGTTCCGTGGCAAGCCGGACTGGCAGAAATTGCATGCCTACCCTGTGCCCAAACTGACACCGGCCGAGCAGTCCTTCCTCGACAACGAATGTGAAGAAGCCTGCCGTCGGGTCGATGACTGGAAGGTGACGCACGAGCTGTACGATCTGCCGGCCGAGGCCTGGCGCTACATCAAAGACAAGGGCTTCCTCGGCATGATCATTCCGAAGAAGTACGGTGGCCTGGAGTTCTCGGCCTACGCCCATTCGCAGGTGGTAACCAAGTTGTCGACGCGCTCTTCGGCGCTGTCGGTTTCGGTCATGGTGCCGAACTCGCTCGGCCCGGCCGAGTTGCTGCTGCATTACGGTACCGAGGCACAGAAAAGCCACTATCTGCCGCGCCTGGCCAAGGGCATCGAGGTGCCGGCCTTCGCGCTGACCAGCCCGTGGGCCGGTTCCGATGCGGCGTCGATTCCCGATGCCGGCGTGGTTTGCAAGGGCATGTACCAGGGCAAGGAAGTGCTCGGCATGCGCGTCAGTTGGGACAAGCGTTACATCACCTTGGCCCCGGTTTGCACCGTGTTCGGTCTGGCTTTTCACCTGTATGACCCGGATGGCCTGCTCGGCGACAAGAAACATATCGGTATCACCTGCGCGCTGGTCCCTTATGATCATCCAGGCGTCGATACCGGCCGCCGTCACTTCCCGCTCAACGCCATGTTCATGAATGGCCCGACGCGCGGTACCGATGTGTTCATGCCGCTCGATTTCATTATCGGTGGTCCGGAAAAGGCCGGGCACGGTTGGCGCATGCTAATGGAGTGCCTGGCTGCCGGTCGTTCGATCTCGCTGCCTTCATCGAATACCGGCATGGCCCAGATGACGGCGCGTGCCGTTGGCGGTTATGCCCGTGTCCGCAGCCAGTTCAAGATGGCGGTCGGCAAGTTCGAGGGCGTCGAGGAAGCGCTGACCCGGATCGGCGCCTACACCTACATGATGGACGCCGTGCGCACGATGACGGCCGGTGCCGTCGACCTCGGCGAAAAGCCGTCGGTCGTCTCGGCCATCGCCAAGTACCACGTCACCGAGCGTGCCCGCCAGGTGGTCAATGACGGCATGGACGTGATCGGTGGCAAGGGCATCTGCCTTGGCCCTTCCAACTTCATGGGGCGTGCCTACCAGCAGGTGCCGATCGGCATCACGGTCGAAGGCGCCAATATCCTGACCCGTTCGCTGATTATCTTCGGCCAGGGCGCTATCCGTTGCCATCCATATCTGTTGCCGGAAATGCAGGCAGCGCAGAACCCGGATCAGAAAAAAGGCCTGGTCGACTTCGACAAGGCACTGTTCGGCCATATCGGCTTCACCATTAAAAATGGCCTGAAGGCCCTGTGGCTGGGCATGACTGGTTCGCACTTCGCCTCGGTGAACGTCGATACCGCCCCGGAAATGAAGCGTTATTACCAGCAACTGACGCGCTTCTCGGCAGCCTTTGCCTTCATGTCGGATATCTCCCTGCTGGTCCTTGGGGGCAGCGTCAAACGTCGTGAAAAGCTGTCGGCCCGCCTTGGCGACATCCTGGCCCAGATGTATCTGATTTCCTGTACCTTGAAACGCTACGAAGACGAAGGTCGCAAGGCCGAAGATGCACCGCTGGCTCACTGGGCGATCTGGGATGCCATGTACAAGGCGCAGGAGGCATTCGATGGCGTGATCGCCAACTTCCCGGTGCGCTTCATCGCGGCCTTCCTGCATCGCTCGATTTTCCCGTGGGGCCATCCGTATGTCGTGCCATCGGACGATGTCGGCCACCAAGTCGCCAAGCTGCTGATTTCGCCATCGGCTTCCCGTGATCGTCTGACGGCCGAGTGCTTCCTGCCGTTGCTTGAAACCGAGCCGGTTGGCGCCATCGAACTGGCCCTGAAGGCGACGCTGCTGGCTGAACCGATCGAAGCCAAAATCCGTGCTGCCGAAAAAGAAGGGCGTTTCGATAACAATCCGCTGGCCAACGTCCGCGACATCGCCATCGTTGCTTTCGAGGCCGGGGTGATCTCGGCGGCCGATTACGAAATCATGAAGCAGCGTAACCACCTGCGCGACATCGTGGTCCATGTCGATGACTTTCCCTTCGATTACGGCGTGGCGACTGCAAACAAGCCGGCCGAATGCCGGATGGCTGCCTGACCATGAGCAAGACGATCTATGTGGTCGACGGTGCCCGTTCGCCGTTCCTGAAAGCCCAGAAAGGGCCGGGCGTCTTTGCTGCATCCGACCTGGCCACCCAGGCCGGCCGGGCGCTGCTGCTGCGTCAGCCATTCGAGCCGAGCGATCTCGATGAGGTCATTCTCGGTTGTGCCGCACCGTCGCCGGACGAAACCAATATCGGCCGCATGGTTGCGCTACGTCTCGGTTGCGGCAAGAAAGTGCCGGGCTGGACGGTGATGCGTAACTGCGCTTCCGGCATGCAGGCCATCGATTCGGCCATCGCCAACATCCAGTGCGGGCGTTCCGAACTGGTGCTGGCCGGCGGTGTCGATGCGCTGTCACGGGCACCGCTGCTCTATTCGGATGCAATGGTCCGCTGGTTCGCCGGCATGATGTCCATGCGCACGGCCGGCCAGAAGCTGCAACATTTTATGAAACTGCGTCCGGCCGCCCTGCTGACCCCCGTCATCGGCCTGATGAAGGGCCTGACCGACCCGGTCGTCGGCATGCTGATGGGCCAGACGGCCGAGAATCTCGCTTGGCGCTTTGGCATCGACCGCAAGCAGATGGACGAATTTGCCGTGCGCAGTCACCAGCGCTCCCTGGCAGCGCGCCAGGCCGGGCATCTCGGCGAGATCGTGCCGGTGGTTGATGGCAAGGGCAATGTCTATGCCGAAGACGATGGCGTACGGGCCGATGCCAGCATGACCGGCATGGCCAAGCTGAAGCCATTCTTCGACAAGAAATACGGCAACATCACGGCGGCCAACAGCTCGCAGATCACCGACGGTGCGGCCTGGGTGCTGCTCGCTTCGGAAGAGGCGGTGCAGAAATGGAGATTGAAGCCGCTGGGCAAGATCGTCGATAGCCAGTGGTCCGGCCTTGAACCCGAGCAAATGGGCCTCGGCCCGGTGCATGCCTCGACGCCCATTCTGCAACGCCATGGCATGAGTTTGGCCGATGTGGATTACTGGGAATTGAACGAAGCCTTTGCCGCGCAAGTGCTCGGCTGCCAGGCCGCCTGGAAGGACGATGCCTATTGCCGCGAGCAACTCGGTCTCGATGGCGCCTTCGGGAGCATTGCCGAGGATCGCCTGAACGTCGATGGCGGCGCGGTTTCGATCGGTCACCCGGTCGGCGCATCCGGGGCGCGCATCGTGCTGCATTTGCTGCACGTGCTGCGCCGTAACCAGGCTAAGCGTGGCATCGCGACGATCTGCATCGGCGGCGGTCTGGGTGGTGCAATGCTGGTCGAGAGCCTGAACTGACATGCGCATCGGACTTGTTGTGGACTCGGCGTGCGATCTGCCGCGGGAGTTTCTGGACCGGCACGGCGTATTGATCATGCCGATTACCTTGCGCATTGGCGATGCCCTGATTGAGGACCGGCGTCATCCGGAGGAGACGCTGGCTTTCTACGCCCGCCATCTCGACCGGAAAGGCGATGATGATTTTGCCGAGTCGATTCCGTATTCGGTATCGCAGATCGAAAGTCTCTTTCTCGAGCGTCTGGTGCTGGATTACGACTACGTGTTCTGCCTGACCATCACCAGTACCCGCAGCCCGATCTTCGACCATGCGATGAAGGCATCGCGGGCCATCCTGACCAAATACAAGGCGATTCGTCGGGAAGCCGGCATGGAGGAGCGTTTTGGTCTGGCTGTGTTGTCGACGCGCAACCTGTTTACCGGGCAGGCGGTGCCGGTCGCCGAAGCGGTGCGCCTGATCCGTCTGGGTGGCTTGCCCAGTGAAATCGGCTTGCGCCTGAAACACCTGATCGACGAAACCCACACTTATCTGGTGCCGGCCGACCTGTTCCATATCTACAAGCGCGCCTCGAAGAAGGGTGACACCAGCCTGAGCTGGGGGTCCTACACGCTGGGCTCCTGGCTCAACGTCAAACCCATCCTGCATTGCCATCGCGATATCACGACGACGGTCGACAAGGTGCGCGGCTTCGAGGCCGGGGTTGAGCAGTTGTTCGACAAGGCGGTCCGGAGAATCGCGGATGGTCTCGATTCGCCGAGTATCTGCATCAGCTACGGCGGCGAGCCGTCTGCTGTCGTCAAGCTGCCGGGCTACGCCAGGCTGGCCAGGGCGGCTGAGGATAACGGCGTGGAAATTCTCGTGTCGCCAATGAGCAAGACGGCGGCCGTCAATGTTGGGCCGGGGGGGCTGTCGCTGGCATTTGCCGCGAAGGGCCATCAGGCTCACTAGGAACAAGACAATGATTATGAATCTGCAACACTGGAAGCTGGTCGCTGATGCGGCGGGTATCGCCACCGCTACGCTCGACAAGGCGGGCGAATCGGCCAACTCCTTGTCGGCCGAAGTGCTCAGCGAGTTTTCGGCCATTCTTGACCGGCTCGACGCCTATCCGCCCAAAGGCCTGATCATCCGCTCCGGCAAGGAGGCTGGTTTTATCGCCGGGGCCGATATCGCTGAGTTTTCGCAACTCGATACCCCGGAAAAGAGCAGGGCGCTGGTCGAACGGGGCTGGAATCTGTTCAACCGGCTGGCGGCGGTCAAATATCCGACACTGGCTTTGGTCCGTGGGCACTGCCTGGGGGGTGGTCTGGAACTGGCACTGGCCTGTCGCTATCTGCTGGCGGTCGACGAGTCGGGTACCAAGATGGGGCTACCGGAAGTCATGCTCGGCATCTTTCCCGGCTGGGGTGGCATGTTGCGCCTGCCGCAGCGGGTTGGCCCTGCTGCCGCATTGGATCTGATGCTGACTGGCAAGACACTGGATGCCAAGCGGGCAAAGAAAATGGGCTTGGCTGACGATTGCGTGCCGCCGCGCGTCATGGAAATGGCGGCTCGCCAGCTGGTGTTGTCCGGCCAGCCGCGCCGCCAACTGCCTTTTGTTCAGCGCCTGCTCAATGGCCCTCTGAAGTCGGTGGTGGCCAACGGCGCGCGCAAGCAGGTGGCGAAGAAGGCGCGGCCGGAACACTACCCGGCCCCCTACGCGATCATCGACTTGTGGGCGAAGCACGACGGAAATGCCCTGGCCGCGCCGGAGGTAGTCGATCGCATCATTTCTTCACCGACTGCACGCAATCTACTTCGGGTGTTCCACCTGCAGGAGCGCCTGAAAGGCTTCGGCAAGGAGTCCGCTTTCAAAGCCAAGCGCGTTCATGTCATTGGTGCCGGCGTCATGGGCGGCGACATCGCAGCCTGGTGTGCGTTGCGCGGCATGACCGTGACCCTGCAGGATCAGACGCTGGAGCGCATTTCGCCGGCGCTGAAGCGGGCTCATGCCTTGTTCACCAAACGTCTGCGCGAGCCGCTGAAAATTCGTGATGCCTTCGATCGCCTGATTCCCGACCCCAAAGGGGATGGCGTGGCACATGCTGATGTGGTGATCGAAGCCATTTTCGAGAACGTCGAAGCCAAGCACGCCCTGTTTAAGTCGGTTGAACCCAGGTTGAAGCCGGGGGCGGTGCTGGCCACCAATACTTCCAGCTTGCGCCTGGAAGATTTGCGAACGGTGTTGCAGCGCCCCGAACGACTGGTCGGTATCCACTACTTCAATCCGGTGGCGATGATGCCGCTGGTCGAGGTGGTTGCCGCCGAGGGAGCTGATCCCTCCGCCGTTCAGGCTGCTTGCGCCTTTGTCCGGCAGATCGACAAGTTGCCGTTACCGGTGAAGAGTGCTCCGGGTTTCCTGGTCAACGCGGTATTGGCGCCTTACATGCTGGAAGCGATGCGCGCGGTCGATTCGGGAATTTCGCCGGAAACCGTCGATGAAGCCATGCTTGCCTTCGGAATGCCGATGGGGCCGATAGAGCTGATCGATACGGTGGGCCTCGATATTGCGATGGCCGCCGGTCAGCAATTGGCCGGTGGGGCAGAAGCACCACGTTGCCTAATCGCTCGCGTTGATAAAAATCAGTTGGGCAAAAAATCCGGGCAGGGCTTCTATCACTGGACCGATGGCAAGGCTAAAAAAGGCGCAGCCGCGGGTGTTCCCGCCGGGCTGGCAGATCGCTTGGTCAAACCCTTGATCGACCGTGTTGAGCAGCTGGTCGCTGCAGGTGTCGTCGCCGATACCGAACTGGCTGATGCCGGGGTAATTTTCGGGACAGGCTTCGCACCGTTTACGGGCGGGCCACTTAACTACCGCCGGGTAAATCGATAAATTTTGTTGTTTATTTCCAACAGTCATTTGAATGTGTGTTGATAAAACAGCATTTCAAACGTTTGTTTGAGATTAAATCGCCGTAGTAGTACCGGGAATTGCTTCCCAAACACTTACAAAACAGGAGACAAATCAATGCACAAAAACCTCGCACCGCGTCTGATCCCGGCGCTGATTGCCATTGCGTTTTCAGGTGGCGCTTCAGCTTCTGGCTTCCAGTTGCTTGAACAAAACGCTAGTGGCCTGGGTAATTCCTATGCCGGTTCCGCAGCAGTTGCAGAAAATGCCAGTACGATTTTCTACAATCCGGCCGGCATGACACAGTTGAAGGGTTTGCAGGTTTCCGGTGGCTTGACTGCAATACACACCAGCTACAAGTTCTCCGACCAAGGCTCTAGTGTTGGTGTTTTGCAGAATTCTGGTAACGGTGGAGATGGCGGTGGCTGGGGTTATTTGCCTAATGCGTACATTTCTTGGGAAGCTACCAAAGACTTGTATCTTGGCCTGGGTATCGGTGCGCCTTTTGGCTTGAAGACCGAGTACAACAACCCATGGCAAGGTGGGGCGCAGTCTCTAAAATTTGATATCAAGACAGTCAATATCAATCCGAGCATTGCTTGGCGGGCGAATGAGTTTGTTTCAGTTGGTGCTGGTATCAACTATCAGAAATTGACCGCTGAATACGAGCGTCAGGTAGCTGTTGCAAGTACTTCTGGTCTTGCTGTTGCAACAATGCTTTCTACAACGAAGGCAACACTGAATCTGGATGATGATGCATGGGGGTGGAATGTTGGCGCCCTGTTTTCCATTAACCCAACTACCAAAATCGGTGTTTCTTATCGTTCGGCTGTGAAATATGATTTGACGGGAGATTTCAAGTTTGATGGAACACTGGCTCAATCGAGCAATCCATTGTTGGGTGGGGCAACTAAAGATCGTAGTGCAAAAGCTACCTTGAAGGTGCCTGATACTTGGATTCTTAGCGCCACGCATGCTTTGAATGATCGTGTCGAGTTGTTGGGTGATATCTCTTGGACGGGCTGGAGTTCAATTCCCAAAGTAGATGTTTATAACGCACAAACAACTGGTGCGGGAGCAGTTTCTGGCCGTATCGCACAGACTCTCGACACAGAGTTTCGCGATACGTGGCGTGTCGCTGCTGGTGCGAACTACCGATATACGGAAGCTTTAAAGTTCAAGTTTGGTATTGCTTATGATCAAACGCCGGTGAAGGGCGCGTCTACTCGTCTTGTTTCCTTGCCAGACAACAACCGTATCTGGCTCTCGTTTGGTACCCAATGGAAGCCGACCAAGGATTCGGCAGTGGACCTCGGTATTGCTCACCTTTTCGTCAAGGATTCAAAGATTGACAACGATCAGTCTGCAGCAGGACGTGGTCGTGTTACCGGTACGTTTGCCGACAGTGCTTGGATTTTTGGTTTGCAATACTCAGCAGCGTTCTAATCCTCCCAATTCCTTGCCTACTTTAATCCCCGGCTAGTCCGGGGATTTTTTTGCTTTGACTCGTAAAAAAACGTTGACCATAAGGTTGCCTTGTCTATAATTCAAACGTTCGTTTTATTATTACGAAGCCGCAAAAAGAGACCTAAAGGAGAATCGCTTGAACAAGCTGATCGTGAAGAAAGCCGCCGTGCTGGGCGCCGGCGTGATGGGAGCGCAGATCGCGGCGCACCTCGCCAATGCCAATGTGCCGGTCGTGCTGTTTGACCTGCCGGCAAAAGAAGGAGACAAGAACGGCATCGTGAAGAAGGCCATCGACGGCCTCAAGAAGCTGGACCCGGCCCCGCTGGCCAGTAAGGGCAAGCTGAAATTCATCGACGCCGCCAACTACGATGAACATCTGCCGCTGCTCGCCGAATGCGATCTGATCATCGAAGCCATTGCCGAACGCATGGACTGGAAGAATGATCTTTACGCCAAGATTGCGCCGCACATCGTACCGAACGCCATCGTCGCTTCCAACACCTCGGGCCTGTCGATGAACCTGCTGGCTGAAGGCTTGCCGGCCAATATTCGCCCGCGCTTCTGTGGAATCCACTTTTTCAATCCGCCGCGCTACATGCATCTGGTCGAGATCATCTCGACCAAGACGACCGACGGTAGCACGCTCGATGCGCTGGAAACATGGCTGACCTCGCGCTTGGGCAAGGGCGTTATCCGGGCCTTGGATACGCCGAATTTTGTCGCCAACCGGATCGGCGTCTTTTCCATTCTCGCCGTCATGCATCACACCCAGGCCTTCGGTCTTGGTTTCGATGAAGTCGATGCGCTGACCGGCCCGAAGATCGGTCGCCCGAAGAGCGCTACCTATCGCACCGCCGACGTGGTGGGCCTCGATACGCTGGCCCACGTCGTCAAGACCATGCAGGACACGCTGCCCGGCGATCCGTGGCATCAATATTTCACCAATCCGGCCTGGTTGCAGGCCTTGATCGCCCAAGGCGCGCTTGGCCAGAAGACCCGCTGCGGCATCTTCCGCAAGCAGGGCAAGGAAATCCAGGTGCTCGACCTGGCCAAGCAGGATTACCGCACTTCCGCCGGTGAGGTGGCCGACGAGGTCGCGGCCATCCTGAAGATAAGGAATCCCGCCGAGAAGTTCGCCGCCTTGCGCACCTCGGCACATCCGCAGGCCCAGTTCCTGTGGTCCATTTTCCGCGATGTCTTCCATTACTGCGCCGTGCAACTGGAAAACGTCGCCGACAACGCGCGCGACGTCGATTTTGCCATGCGCTGGGGCTTCGGCTGGGCGCAGGGTCCGTTCGAAACCTGGCAGGCGGCGGGTTGGGGCGATATTGCCCAAAGCATTTCGGCCGATATAGCTGCCGGCAAGGCCATGGGCGATGTGCCGCTGCCGGCCTGGGTGGTGGAAGCCGGCCGTACGGGCGTGCATACGCCGGATGGTTCGTGGTCGGCTCGTGACAAGGCTTATGCGCCACGTTCATCGCTGCCGATCTACCAGCGCCAGCTTTTCCCTGAACGTGTTTTGGGCGAGAGCGGTGCGACCCCGGAAAAGTCCGGCGAAACCCTGTACGAAAACGACGGTGTTCGCCTGTGGAAACTGCCAGCGCTCGATGCTGGGATCGGCATCCTGTCCATCAAGTCCAAGATGCACACCATCGGCAATGAGGTGCTCGATGGCGTGATCGCTGCCGTGCGTCAGGCCGAAACGACGCTCGATGGCGTGGTCGTCTGGCACGAAGCGCCTTTTGCTGTCGGGGCCAACCTGCAGCAAGTGGGTGAAGCCTGCGCTGCTGGTCAGTTCGATCTCCTCGAAGCCACTGTCGAGAAGTTCCAGCGCGCTTCGCAAACCCTGAAATATGCGCAGGTGCCGGTCGTTGCTGGAGTGCAGGGTATGGCGCTGGGCGGTGGTTGCGAGTTTGTCATGCATGCCAGCAAGCGCGTCATGGCGCTGGAAAGCTATGTCGGCCTCGTTGAGGCTGGCGTCGGCTTGATTCCGGCCGGCGGCGGCTGCAAGGAATTCGCCGTGCGGGCCGCCGAGTGGGCCGCCCAGTCGGCCACCCCGGGCGAAGTGTTCAACTTCCTGCAGCCGGTGTTCCAGACCATCGCCATGGCCAAGGTGGCGAAAAGCGCTGTCGAAGTCATCGACATGGGTTTCGGCAAGCCTGCGGACACCATCCTGTTCAACGCCAATGAACTGCTCTTCGTCGCCATCAAGGAAGCTCGCGCCATGGCTGAAGCCGGCTACGCCCCGCCGCCGATGGCCCGTGGTATTCCGGTGGCCGGCAAGAACGGTATCGCGACGCTGGAGATGATGCTGGTCAACATGAAAGAGGGCGGCATGATTTCCGCACATGACTATCGTGTGGCCAAGGCTGCAGCGACCGCTTTGTGCGGTGGCGAGATCGAAACCGGCAGCCTGGTCGATGAGGAATGGTTGCTGACCATTGAGCGCCAGTTGTTCGTCGAATTGCTGAAGACCCCCGAAACCCAGGCCCGGATCAAGCACATGCTTGAAACTGGCAAGCCTCTTCGTAACTAATCGGGCCAGGAGACAGAAAAAATGAGCAAACAGATTCAAGAAGCCTACATCGTTGCCGCTACCCGCCTGCCGGTAGCCAAGCGCAACGGCATGTTCAAGAACGTGCGGCCGGATGACATGCTGGCCGAAGTGATCCGGGCGGTTGTCGCCCAGGTGCCGGGCATCGACCCGGCGCGCATCGGCGACGTGATCGTTGGCTGTGCCATGCCGGAAGCCGAGCAGGGTATGAACGTTGCCCGTATCGGCCTGCTGCTGGCCGGGCTGCCGATCACCGTGCCGGGGCTCACCATTAACCGCTTCTGCTCCTCCGGGGTGCAGGCAGTGGCTGATGCGGCGAACCAGATTCGCCTCGGCCTGGCCGATGTGATGATTGCTGCCGGTACCGAGTCGATGAGCGTGATGCCTCAGATCATGGGCAACAAGATGTCGATGAACCCGGCCATCTTTGCCAAGGAAGAAAACCTTGGTATCGCCTACGGTATGGGCCTGACCGCCGAGAAGGTGGCCAACCAGTGGAAGGTCAGCCGCGAAGCGCAGGATGCCTTCGCCGTGGCGTCCAACCGGAAAGCCTGCGCCGCCATCGCTGCCGGTCATTTCAAGGCTGAAACGACGCCCTACACCATCCGCGAAAGCCTGCCTGACCTGAAGACTGGCCAGATCAAGCTGCGCGAGCGCGTTGTCGAATTTGACGAAGGCCCGCGCGCCGATGCCTCGCTGGAAAAACTTGCCAAGCTGCGCCCTGTCTTCCATGCCCGTGGTTCGGTGACGGCGGGCAATTCCTCGCAGATGTCGGATGGCGCCGGTGCCGTGATGCTGGTTTCGGAAAAAGTGCTGAAGGAACACAACCTGACCCCGCTCGCCCGCTTTGCTGGCTATGCGGTCGGCGGTGTGGCGCCGGAGATCATGGGCATCGGCCCGATTGCGGCGATTCCCAAGGTGCTGGCCCAGGTCGGCATCAACCAGGACCAGCTGGACTGGATCGAGCTGAACGAGGCCTTCGCTGCGCAGTCGATTGCCGTCATGCAGGAACTCGGCATCAACCCGGACAAGGTCAATCCGCTCGGCGGCGCCATCGCCCTCGGCCACCCGCTCGGGGCAACCGGCGCCATCCGTATCGCCACGGCGGTGCATGGCCTGCGTCGTACCGGTGGCAAATACGGCATGGTGACCATGTGCATTGGCACCGGCATGGGTGCAGCCGGCATCATCGAGGCGCTGTAATCCGTGAAACCCGCCTGGCTGGCCAAGCTTTCGCCGACCTGGCGGGCGCGCATGGTGCGGATGGGATTCAACTTCCATCCCGCCTTTCGCGGCACCGGTGGCCGGGTCACGCATGTGGCGAAGGATCTGCGCCATATCCGGATCCGCCTGCCATTGAACTGGAAGACGAAGAATATCGTCGGTTCGCTCTACGGTGGTTCGCTGTTCGCGATCACCGATGGGGCGCATCCGATGATGCTGATGGCGGCGCTGGGTGATGGCTATATCGTCTGGGACAAGGCGGCCAGCATTCGCTACCGCAAGCCAGGTTTTTCGACGCTGTATGCCGATTTTGTGCTGAGCGACGAGGAAGTGGCGGAGATTCGGCTCGAACTGGCCAAAAGCCCAGAGCTGGAGCGGACTTATCTGGTCGAATTGAAGGATGCACACGGCACCGTGCATACCGTGGTGGAACGCACGGTTTACATTGCCGACAAACAACACTACCGACAAAAGAGCGGTGGAGGAGACAAACCATGATTACATCGACAAGCGTTCGCCGGGCCGCGCTGATTGCCGCGTTGCTGGCTATCCCGGGCCTGCATGCCGCTGAGGTGGCCGGCGTCAAGGTCGACGACAAGATCCGTGTCGGCAGCAGCGAACTGGTGCTCAATGGTGCCGGGCTGCGCAGCAAGCTGTTCATCAAGGTCTACGTCGGCGCGCTCTATGTCGGCCAGAAGTCGCCGACGCCGACGGCGATCTACGATAGCCCGCTACCGCGGCGCATGGCGATGCGCCTGCTGCGCGACCTTGATGCCGAGTCGCTGCATTCGGCGCTCGACGAAGGGCTGAAGAACAACCACACGCCAGCCGAACTGGCCGACATGAAAGCGCAGGCCGAGCAGTTCGCGGCCATCCTGAAGGCTATCGGCAAGGCCAAGGAAGGCGATACCATCGCCATAGACTTCTCCGCGGACGGCGTGGCACTCAGCCTGAACGGGGAGGCACGTGGCAAGGTGGCTGGGCCGGGCTTCGCCAAGGCGCTGCTCAAGGTCTGGCTGGGCGACAAGCCGGCGGATGCCTCGCTGAAGAAGGCACTGCTCGGCGCTTAGGCGGCGAACGGAGGAGGAGATAAAAATGGAAAAAATCTGGCTACAAAGCTATCCGAATGGCGTGCCGGCGGAGATCGACATCGACCATATCCCGTCACTGGTCGCGCTGTTTGAAAAAGCCTGTACGACCTTTGCCGACAAGGTTGCCTATATCAGCATGGGGCGGGAAATTACCTATCGCCAGCTCGATGTCGAAGCCACCGAATTCGCAGGCTGGCTGCAAGCGAAGGGCATGCAGAAGGGTGACCGGGTCGCGCTGATGATGCCCAATATCCTGCAATACCCGGTGGCCTTGTTCGGTACCCTGCGGGCAGGTTGCGTCGTGGTTAATTGCAACCCGCTCTACACGCCGCGTGAGTTGGAGCACCAGTTGAAGGACTCCGGGGCGACGGCCATCGTCATCGTTGAAAACTTTGCGCATACGCTGGAGCAGGTCATCTCTCACACGGCAATCCGCCATGTCGTGGTCACCTCGATGGGTGAGCGCTTGGGCAGCTTGAAGGGCATGATCGTCAATTTTGTCGTGCGCCGGGTCAAGAAAATGGTGCCGGCTTGGCACTTGCCGGGGGGTATCAGTTTCAAAACGGCACTGGCACAGGGGCGGGCCAACGGTTTCAAGAAAGTGGCGCTGGAACAGGGGGATCTGGCCTTCCTGCAATACACCGGCGGTACAACCGGGGTTTCCAAGGGAGCGATGCTGACCCACGCCAATATCGCCTCTAACGTGACCCAGGCCTACAACTGGATCAAGCCGGTGGTGCGCGAAGGCGAGGAATTCATCATCACCGCCTTGCCGCTGTATCACATCTTTGCGCTGACCGCGAACTGCCTGACCTTCCTGATGATTGGTGCGCGCAACCTGCTGATCGCCAATCCGCGCGACATCCCCGGCTTCGTGAAGGAGTGGGGAAAGTATCCGGTGACGGTGGTGACTGGCGTCAACACGCTGTTCAACGCGCTGCTCAACAACCCCGATTTCGACAAGCTCGATTTCTCGACCATGCGCGTCACGCTTGGCGGCGGCATGGCGGTGCAGGGCCCGGTTGCCGACAAGTGGCGGCAAATCACCGGGACGCCTTTGCTGCAAGCCTACGGCCTGACCGAAACTTCTCCGGCAGCGACCATCAACCCGCTCGATATGGAGGAGTTCAACGGGGCAATCGGTCTGCCAATTTCCTCGACCGAGGTGTCGATCCGCGACGATTACGGCAACGAAGTGCCACTCGGCCAGGTTGGCGAAATCTGTATCCGTGGCCCGCAGGTCATGAAGGGCTACTGGCAGCGCGACGATGAAACGGCGCTGGTCTTCTACCCTGACCGCTTTCTGCGTACAGGAGACATGGGTTATGTCGATAAAAAAGGCTTCGTTTTCTTGGTCGACCGCAAGAAGGACATGATTCTGGTTTCTGGCTTCAATGTGTATCCAAACGAGGTCGAGGAAGCTGTTGCCATGCACCCGGGGGTAATGGATGTCGCCGCCATCGGGGTGGCCGACGAGCATTCGGGCGAAGCGGTGAAGATTTTCGTCGTCCGCAAGGACCCGAAAGTCACCGAGCGCATGCTGATCGATCACTGCCGTGGCCTGCTCACCGGCTACAAGATTCCGAAACACGTCGAATTCCGCGACGACTTGCCCCGTACCAACGTCGGCAAGATTCTGCGTCGTGCTTTGAAAGAGGGGGCGTAATGCCGATTCCAGCATCACTGAACAAGAACCTGTCGTTGCCGGTGCTCTGTGCACCGATGTTCATCATTTCCAATCCAGATCTGGTCATTGCCCAGTGCAAGAGTGGCGTCATCGGGTCCTTCCCGGCGCTCAACGCCCGGCCCAAGGAACTGCTCGACGAATGGCTGACCCGGATCAAGACTGAACTGGCCACCGATCCAAAGGCCGCGCCATTCGCCGTCAATCAGATCATCCATCCCTCCAACGAGCGGCTGGAACACGACATGGCCTTGTGTGTGCAACATGAGGTGCCGCTGATCATCACCAGCCTGTCGGCACCGACGGCTATCGTGCCGCATGTGCATGCCTATGGTGGCAAGGTCTTCCATGATGTGATCAGTGTCCGCCACGCTGAAAAGGCGCTCGAAGCCGGTGTCGATGGTCTGATCCTGGTCTGTGCCGGGGCAGGCGGCCACGCCGGCACGCTCAGCCCCTTCGCGCTGGTCGGTGAAATTCGCAAGTTCTACGACGGCCCGATCGCGCTCTCAGGCTCGATTACCAATGGCCAGGCCATCCTTTCAGCGCAGGCCATGGGGGCCGATTTTGCCTATATCGGCACACGTTTCATTGCCACGCACGAAGCCCATGCGGTCGACGCCTATAAGCAGGCCATCGTCGATTCGGCCGCCAAGGATGTGGTCTACACCCCGTATTTTACTGGTGTGCATGGCAATTACCTGAGCAAGAGCATCGTTGCTGCCGGTCTTGATCCGGCCAATTTGCCCGAGCGCGATAAAACCGTGATGAACTTCGGTGGCGCGACAGCGGCCAAGGCTTGGAAGGACATCTGGGGCGCCGGCCAGGGCGTTGGCACGATTGATGACGTAATGCCGACCGCCGAACTGGTCGCCCGCCTGCAGCAGGAATATCGCAGCGCCAAGAGCGCGCTGTGCAGCAATCCATTCTGACAATATCAACAGGAGACAGACAAAATGAGCGACTACCGTGCGCCGATCAAGGACATGCGTTTCGTCATGGACGAAATTGCAGGCCTCAAGGACATCAACCAACTGCCCGGTTTTGAAGAGGCGACGCCCGATCTGGCCAGTGCAGTTCTCGATGAAGCCGCCAAGTTTGCCGGCGAAGTACTCGCCCCGTTGAACGCCACCGGCGACAAGCAAGGCTGCAAGTTGACCGCAGCTGGCGTCACCACGCCGGATGGCTGGAAGGCCGCCTACAAGGCCTTCTGCGACGCCGGCTGGAACGGTATCGCATCACCGGCCGAGTTCGGCGGCCAGGGCCTGCCCGATACGCTGGCCATCGCTGTCAAGGAAATGGTCTGCTCGGCCAATCTGGCTTTCTCGATCGGCCCCTTGCTGACGACTGGAGCCACCGAGGCCCTGCTGACCTGCGCCAGCGACGAATTGAAGTCGATCTACCTCGAAAAGATGGTGACCGGCGAATGGACCGGCACGATGAACCTGACCGAGCCGCAAGCCGGCTCCGATCTGGCCTTGATCCGCTCGCGCGCCGAGCCGCAGGCCGACGGCAGCTACCGGGTTTTTGGCCAGAAGATTTTCATCAGCTACGGCGACCACGACATGACGGACAACATCGTCCACCTCGTGCTCGCTCGCTTGCCTGATGCGCCGGCTGGAGTGAAGGGCATCTCGATGTTCCTCGTGCCAAAATTCATGGTCAATGCCGATGGCAGCCTGGGCGCCCGTAACGACGCGCACTGTGTCTCGATCGAACACAAGCTCGGCATCCACGCCAGCCCGACCTGCGTCATGGCCTATGGCGATAATGGCGGTGCTGTCGGCTATCTGCTCGGCGAAGCTAACCGTGGCCTCGAATACATGTTCATCATGATGAACGAAGCCCGTTTGGGCGTCGGCCTGCAAGGCGTCGCCCTTGGCGAGCGTGCTTACCAGCACGCACTGGCCTATGCCCGGGAGCGTAAGCAGGGGCGTGATGCCTTGACCGGAGAGGCACTCGTCACGCTCGACAAGCACCCGGACATCCGTCGCATGCTGATGCTGATGAAAACCCGTGTCGAGGCCAGTCGTGCAGCGACTTATTACACGGCTAGCCTGCTGGATCGTGTTCACGCCATCAACGATCCTGAAGAAAAGAAACGCAACCTCTACCTCGCCGAATTCCTGATTCCCATCGTCAAGGGCGGCGGCACAGAAATGGGTATCGAAGTCACATCGCTCGGTATCCAGATTCATGGTGGCATGGGCTTCATCGAGGAAACCGGTGCTGCCCAGCACTGGCGTGACTCGCGCATTACCACCATCTATGAAGGCACCACCGGCATTCAGGCCAATGACCTGCTATTCCGCAAACTGATGCGCGACCAGGGAGCTACCGCCAAGGTCGTCTTCGGCGAGGTCTATGCAACTGCCAAGACCCTCGGCGCCTCCGGCAAGCCCGAACTGATCGCCATCGGCCAACGCCTCGGCACTGCGCTGAAGGCATGGACTGCGGCGACCGAATGGCTGGCGGCCAATGCAAAGACCGGTTTGTCCGGTGTGTTGACGGCTGCTGTTCCTTACCTGCATCTCGCAGTCACCGTCTGCGGGGGCTGGTTCATGGGTAAAGCCGCCTTGGCTGCCGCCGGCTATCTTGAGCAAGGCGAGGGCGACCAGGCTTTCTACCGAGCAAAATTAGCTAGCGCGCGTTTCTACGCCGATCAACTCTTGCCGCAGGCTGCTGCCTACGCCGAGACAGTAATGGCTGGCGACGCAGCACTGGTGGGCGTTGGTGATGAATTATTCTGATTCAGAATCGGGTAGCTTTTGAAATGCTTCTGCCTAACTGATCACTGCTGAGTAATGATCAAAAGAAAGGCGCCGTAAGGCGCCTTTCTCATATGTGGTCAAAAGCGGACAGAAAACAACTTGCTCATTACGGTTTAGGGGCAGAGGCAACCGTCGGGACCTTGTTGACCAAGAAGATTGCATTTTGAGTTACCGGGCTTTGTACCATGGTGCGTGTGTCAACTTGAGGCGCGGGAGTCTTCGTCACACTGGAAACACCACCGATCGATCCTGCTTGTTGGCCGTAGAACGTACCTTGGACGAATCCAGAATAGGTTGCTTTGTCATAGGAGCTAGCTGCAGAGATGCTATTCGAAGCGATGTTGGCGCCACTGATAGTGCCGGCGGCTTTGAAGTCCAAGGCCCCGTTCCATTGCCCATTCCAAGTACTTGGGCCGAATTGAACATTGATCAGTACCGAGCCTTGAGACGAACCATCATAGCTGCCACCGAAATAGGTTGCTGTGACATTACCGGCCTGCTGACCTGCCAAGTAAGCAGCAGGAGTTGCAACACCCGCGACGTAATATCCGCTCGTCGTTGTAGTCGTGGTCGTAGTTGGCGCGCACTCAATGCAGTAGTCTCCACGAGCATAAGCTTGTACCAATTGCTCGGTTTGAACTGTTGTGCGCCCAAACTCACCAACTGCGACTTGCGGGTCAGCTGCTATCCATACCTCACGCCATTTCTTGCCATCAAATGCATAAACACTTTGACCGGTAACTGCCCGTTCGAACCAACCTTTACCTACGCTTGAACTAGCTTCCGTACCTTTGGGATTGTGCGAAAAACCGGTTACATAAGCGGTGTCGCTGTTCATCGGAACCAGCAAGGATTCAACTTCCGGATTTCCTGTGACGAAATGATGCAGGCTGTCATCTCGGTTATCGAATAAGGCGCCTTCTGGAAGTATTAGTACCCAATGACCAAAAATCTTCTTCCATTGAGCCGGGCTATAGGTGCCGTCGCCAAAATAAACAGGGATTGACGAGCCGGAATTGTCAAAGTTGGGTATTGCAGAACTAAGTGGGTCAAGGTTCCACGATGCAGTACCAGGAGTTCCACCTTCGGGGATCGGGAACTCATTGGCATTCAGCCAAAGTGTAAACAATCCGGGCGAATATTTCGCTGAACCGTGCCCGCCACCTTCACTACTGAATGAAGAATACCAACCGCCATCATAAGTGACATTGGTGGAGTTCTTGAAAATTGCATAGCCACACCATGCTCCTGCCGCACAGCCCTTGTCTTCAGGCGTTGGAGTGGGTGTTGGAATTATGATGATGTCCGGATTGTTGCGATATTGATCGCCGCCGGACATTCCCGGCATTGCTACGGGCGCTGGAGCGCCAGCTGCCGGTTCTACGAAATCTTCCCAAGGACCCCATTGACCAACGGAGTCTTGCGCGATGACGACCTTGCCGTAGGATTTAACATTGTTCCAACCACTTTCGTGGTATTCCCACGTGTCTTTTGCAAACACAGTACCGCTTATAAAGAGGGTGGCGATACAAGCTGCAATAATTGTACGCTTGGTTTTCATGATGTCCCTCACTGCTTGACTGATAAGAATTACTTGATTTCACTGTAGTACCCGATCGCATTAATGCAAGTCGGTATTTTTACAGTTTTGTCAACGCATATTTTGGGCCAGAAGAAAATACCTCTATTAATCATGCTGTTGTGATTTTGAATGGATTTTTGTGTAAGAAATCCTGACGTTTCTTTGTGATGGTCGATTCAAATAAATTCAGAGCGTAAAAAAGGCGCCGATTGGCGCCTTTTTTGGGAGTTGGTATTTCTAGATCAGAACGAGCGACCGATCGAAACGCCAGCGATTTGACGGCTGTAAGTGTAGATGCTGACATTGGAGTTGTTCTCCGTTTTCTGCCAGCTGCCAGACAGACGCCAATCCTTCGCGAAGCCTTCCTTGAAGTTGTGGCCGAAACCGACTTCGTAGCGTTTTTCGTATTCGTCGCGGGCGAGGGCAAATACCGGCTCAACACCATCAAACTTGGTGTCTTTGTAGCTGTAGCGACCATAAACATTACCGTTTTGCCAAGCAACTACATTGGCGCCAACGAAGGCTTCCCAACCATCATTGCTGTAACGGCTGGCCGAGGCATCTTCCATGAAGACGTGCAGGCCGCCTTGAAGCGCCAGCTTGCCTTGCAGGAACAGGTGGCCATAGGAAACGCCGGTAGAGTAGTAGTTGCTGTCGCGGCCGACATCGATAGTGCGATCAAAAGCCTTGTTCAGCACCAAAGCGTCCCAGGTCAACTCGCCATTCTTGAATTGCAAGGTAACCGTCGGAGAAAGCGAGGTGTAGACGCCAAGGAAGTTGCCGCCCAGCCACAGGCCATCAACCTGCAGGTTGAGTTTGGCGCGCCACTTGTCCGGGGCAATAAGGACAGGACCGGTCGATAGGCTGAGTGCGGTCAGATTGAAATCAGTCACGCTGAAGTAGTTCTTCTGATAAAGACCAGCGCTGGTCTGCCAGAGGAAGCGGGTTGCTGTTTCACCGAGTCGCACAACGCTCGGAGAGTTGTAGGTATGAGTAACGCCAGCCTGAATAACGGAAGCCCAATCGTGCTTGGGAACAGAACCCGGGTCGAGAATCAGACCACCGGGAAGAATGGCGCCGCCGGGACCCACGTTGACGTTGGAGTCGTATTGAGCCCCAAGAGAGATGGAGCCTTCAAACGTATGCGGCTTGGCGACCAGTGCAACTTGGTCACGCTTGATCTGGGCAAGGAAGGCCAGCACGGCGAGACGAACGTTTTCCGGGGTCTTCGGGTCGTCAAGAACCTTTTGCGCCTGCTGGTTGGCTTGGTCGTAGTTCAGCGCACGATAGTAGGCGACGGCCAGTTCAAGACGGGCACGATTGAGTGCAGGGTTGTTGCTCAGAACTGTTTCGAGGGCTTCGATGGAGCTGAATACTTGCCCTTGCTCGCGCAGGAAAATGCCTTCCTTGAACAGCTTCTCGGTATCCACTGCTTCCTGGGCGGTTGCAGAAGAAAGGCCGGCAAGAGCCAGCATCACTGACAGGCAGGTCAGTTTCAGGGAGCCAGTGGTTTCTGCTTTGTGAGCATTCATGTATCGTACCTCTGTCGAATATTGCGGATATGTAACCAAATGTTAGTCGGCCCGATTGTAGCGGCTGCGCTTAGCTATGTCTTGAGCCGGATTGGTGCTGAAGATTTGAATTATTGATCTGTCGTGTTTCTGCAACTGTAAGATTTTTCGACACGCTTGAAATATTTGATCTTTTGGTTAGATTCGTCGTAATTCTGTGCCTGGTCGGTCATTACTGAGGCGGTTTTGTGCGTTTCCGCAAGAACTCATGGTTTGGAGTCCTGATGATTTTGCTTGGGGTTGGCTTCCCCTCGGCAGCCGTGTTTGCGCAGAATCAGGCAACAGAAGGGAAACTGTTTGGTACACGCGAGGAGCGCAAGGAAGGCTTTGCGATTTTCCCGCAGTGGGTTTCCGTAATGCGACGTCATGCTGAAGATCGTCCGACGCCGGAAAATTGTCCGGCTAACTTGTGCAAGGTCTCTGATTGGCTGCAATTGATCGCCTCTCTGCGCGGACGTTCTGCCCGGGATCAATTGGTCGCAGTCAACGAGTTTGCGAATCGCTTCCGCTACGTTCAGGATCAGGATAATTACGGGCGTTCCGATTACTGGGCCATTCCTCGAGAGTTCCTGACTTTCGGCGGGGATTGTGAAGACTTTGCCATTATCAAGTATTTCTCACTGCGACAACTTGGGATACCGGCAGAATCAATGCGGATCGTTGTTGTGCAGGATGCCAACTTGCGCATTCCCCATGCCATCTTGGCGGTTTATACCCGTGACGATATTCTGATTCTGGATAATCAGATTCCGGAGATTATTTCGCACCGAAAGGTAGCGCATTATGTGCCTGTATTTTCTCTAAATGAGCGCAATTGGTGGATGCATTTACCATGATTGCCAATTTTTTCATGTCATATATTTGTAGTTGTGTCACAAATTGTCGGCGTTCGTCTTGTGCACCTGCCTCGGCAAGTTTTTGTGTTTCGCCGGGCGAGAGTAAATATGTTGTTCCTGGGGCTGAAATATTATGAAAATCACCAATTTGCGTACTAATCGGGGGCCGGCAATCCTTGGCTTGATCATCCTGCTGGCCGGGGGAATCTGGTCGGTCGTTCACTACGCGGCAAGTGAAAAAGAGCGTGACCTTCGCGCTTGGGAGACCTTGCTTGGCGTGGTCGCAGAGAGCCGTGCACAGAGTGTCAACCAGTGGATTGATGCTCAATATTCGGTGGTCAGGGAGTTGACCGAGAACGCTTCGCTCCGTTTCTATCTGTCGCAGACGGCTGCAGGGGAAACCGGCGATTCACAGGAAACTCAGGCAGCGCAGACCGGCTATTTGCGTAATCTTCTTGAAACGACCGCCGAGCGAAGCGGATTTTCATCGCCCTCCAGGCAAGCAAAGGTTCAGGCCAATATTGCGTCAGCCTCCGATTCCGGCCTTGTCATCATCGACAAAGCCGGCAAGGTAGTTGTCGAAACCTCGGGCTTTCAAAGCGACGAAACCCTGAAGGCGACGGTACTGCGCGCTATGGAAAGCGGGAAACCGACCTTGCAGGATTTATATGAGAATGGGCGAGGCGAAGTTGTGGTGGGGTTTGCCATCCCCGTATTCGCTGCCCAAACCGGTGCCTCAGGACCACAACCCATTGCTGCTGTGGCAGGTGTCAAGCGGGCTCGTGACGAACTATTTCCTTTGTTGCTGAGAAAGGGAACGCTGACTAGTGCTGATGAAACCTTGCTGGTCCGGCGCGAGGGTGACGCCATTGCATTCGTATCGCCATTGGCCGATGGGACTGCGCCCCTGCGCAAGCGAATCTCGTTGTCTACGGCAAATTTGGTTGAGGCAGAGGCATTGGGCAAGCCGGGGGGATTTTCGCTGAAGCAGGATTATTCCGGCCGGGAGGTGCTGATGGTTAGCCGGGATTTCCGTCAGGCTCCATGGGTTCTTGTCCAGAAAATTGACGCGTCCGAGGCGCTCAAGGAATCGCGGGATCATCAACGCTTTCTCCTTGTTTCGCTGATTTTTGGTGTTCTGGTGATTACAGCCGGCCTGGTCGCAGCGTGGTGGCATGGCGCCAGCGTCAAGGATCGTTCCATTGCCGAAGCACTCCGCGAAAAGTCTATCGAGTTGGCAACCCAGTCGGCCCTATTGCAGAGTGTTGTTGATGGCACGCCGGATCTGGTCTTTACCGTCGAGCAGGATCAACTGAAATTCTGCAACAAGGCGTTTGGTTCTCTGGTTAACGAGGCCCCTGATGCGCTCCGTGGAAAGACGCTATCCAGTATTATCGGCCCGGCAACCGCACACCGGATCGAGGCTGTCGTGGCTGAAAGCCGAAAAACCTCAAAACCTGTTTCACGGATGCTGGATCTGGAAGCCGGTGCAATGGCCAGGCATGAATATTTCACGGCATTGCCAATATCAAGTGCTGATGGATCAGCCCTCGTGCTTTGCCTTGCCCGTGACATGACAGCCGAGCAAGAGGCACAGAGCAAACGGCAGGCATTGATGAAGCAGATCGTCAGTGTTCTGACATGCATCGTCGATTCCTATGATCCCTACTGTGGTGAGCACTCGACGCGGACGGCGCTGGTGGCCGGGGCCATCGCCCGCGAACTTGAACTGGACGATGCTGCGGTCGAGGTGCTGGATATGGCCGCCAAGCTTGCCAACGTCGGCAAGATGTTCCTGCCGAGAGAGTTGCTGACCAAGCCAGAACCGCTGACCACCGAGGAACAGCAACTGATGCATTCGCATGTTCAGCATTCCGTCGAGGTGCTCAAGGCTATTGATTTTGAGGGGCCGGTCATCGATGTAATTGCCCAGAAAAGCGAGCATCTTGATGGCACAGGCTATCCGGCTGGGCTGAAAGAGCCGGAGCTCCTGCTGGAAAGCCGGATTCTGGCTGTAGCCAATGCATTCGTCGCAATGGTCAGCGCTCGGGCCTACCGTGCCGGGGTGCCGATGGAAGAAACACTGGATAGGCTGTTGAGCGAGTCAGGCAGCAAATATGATCGCCATGTTGTCGCAGCCTTGTTCCACGTGGCCGAAAATAGACCGGAGTGGATTTCGTGGTCCTCTCCATCATTAAAGACAAGCAGCGCGGTAGCTAGCGGGACTTAATCGACGTGAAATTACAGCATCTCGCCATTGGGGCACGCTTCGAATATGAGGGCTTGGTTTATGTAAAAACCGGCCCACTCACGGCATCCTCGGAGTCTGGCGGGGCGCGTATCATTCCTCGTTACGCGACCTTGAAGCCCGTCGAAGCTCCGCTTCATCAGGAAAAGCGACTTGATTTGGCCAGACGCGACTCGGGGGCTGTACGCGCTGCCTTCGACGTCTTTTATGAAACCTGTAATCGGCTGCTTGATGAGGGCCAGCGTGAGGCGCTGGCAAAGGCGCGGGATGACTTTCTGGCGGCGCTTGGGTAGCGATTGGTACTCGGGGCGTCGTCGAAAGTGCAAGCGGGGAAGAGCTAAGCCTTCCCCGTTTCTTCGTTACCTGATAACGATCAGAAGTTGATTCTGACCCCGGTGATCAGGGGGCAGTTTTCGAAACCGATGTTGTCGGCTGGCTTCCATGGTTTGCCCGGCATTGGCGATACTTCATACGGTTTGAAGCCGACGGGGCTGTAAGCATGGCCATCAGGCAGCCTATTTCTTCAGCAGCATGTCCTGCACAGCGTCGAAATCAGCTTTTTTGACGATGCCCATCTTCCTTTGCACAACTTGACCGTTGCGGTCGATAAACAAGGTGTAGGGTAGGCCGGCCTTGGTGTTGCCGAGGGCCTGCATCAGAGGGATACCCTTGTCCTTGGCAACAAAAACTGGGTAGTCCATATCGTAAGCCTTGGCAAACTCCTTGGCGGGTTCGGCATTATCCTCGATGCCTATACCGAGCACTTCGACCTTGCCTTTGTGGGCGGCTCGAAACTTGATCAGTTCAGGAATTTCGACGCGGCAGGGGCCGCACCAGCGCGCCCAGAAATTGACGACCAGTGGTTTCCCCTTGTAGCGCTCAAGCGCGACTGGCTTGTCGTCGACATCATTGAGCGTGGCAGCGAATAGCGGGGCAGATGAGGGTAACTCGTCAGCTGCAGCCAAGCCGGAAAACAGGCAAAAAATCAAACTCGCAGACAGTTTGCTCAAGGCAGGTCACCACGGCGGAAGATGAAGTAGCCGATGGTAGCACTGACGAGACCGAGCGCCGCAGGGTAGGCCAGCGCGAAAATTTTGTAGCCGGTCGCGCCGAACAGATCGAGGATGACGTAAGCCGAGGGGCCGAGGACGATCAGTTGCGGGTCGAACAAGGCCAGCGCGGCGGTGCGGAATACCTGTAGCGGATTGGCCAAGGCCAGCGTGACGGCGATTTCCGGTGATACTTTGCCCTGGATCATCACGCCGAGCAGAATCAGGTCGAGGAAAAGGAGCAGGAATAGCCAGACCATGAAGGCGGCGCCTTGAGCCATGTCGGTGGTCCGGGCAACCGAGGAGATCAGCATGCCAATGCCGAGAAAACACATGGCCATGACAGCGAGCAGGGCGGTGTAGTAGCCGAACATGTCCCACGGCACTTCTATGCCCTGAATGCTCGCCCAGATCACGGCGCCGAGCATGGCCAGGAAAACCGGCGCGAAGACGACGATGTAGCGGCCGACGATCTTGCCCCAGAACCAGGCCGACAGCGACACCGGCAGCGAGAGCAGGTATTCAAAGACGCCGGCCTCACGGTCGCCGGCCACGGAGCGCACCGTCGTGATCAGCACGAAGATGGGCAGGATGGCCATGGTGAGCTGGATGTAGGTGACGAGCAGGCGGGACAGGCCGATGAAGCCGAGGACGCGCGATTCGGTCAGGCCGAACAGGAAGAGCAGGGCGACGATGCCGCCGAAGACCAGGGTATAGATCTGGAACCAGCGAGCACGCAGGGATTCGACGATATCGAGTTTGGCAGTGAGCCACAGTTGTTTCATTTACTTGCCCTTGGCCAGCACGTGCTGGCGCATGTCGGTGAAATCGAGGCTGCCAGGCATCGGCATCGATACGGCAGCGAAGTTGTAGCCCATCGGGGAGGTTTTGCCGATGAAATAAGCTCGCTTGGGATCAAGCCAGTGCATCTCTTCACGGCTCTTGCTGTCGAAGTCGGCGATCCAGATTTTGGTGGCGGCATCAGCCAGCCATGGGTATTTTTCGGCCTTCTCCTTCAGCCAGAAGGCGAGGCAGCCGGGGTCGTCGAACTTGAAAACTGCATTGTCCGGTCCGCCACGAACCTGGCAAGCAAAACGGCGGTCGGAAATGACCATGCTGCAACGGGTGCAGGTATCCCGATCCCACTTTATCTCTGCCATACCATCCGGCCAGTTATCTTTTTTGCAGCCGGATAGGATGGCGGCGAGCGGCGTCAGTAGCAGGCCGCCAATGCCGAGGCGGCCGATAAGCTGGCGACGATGCTTGTCACACATGCTCAGTTCTCGGAAAGCGAAAGGTCGCTGACCAAAGCGGTGTAACGGGAAATGATGCCGAGAAAACGCAGGCGGTCTGGCCCGGCAATTTCACCTTCCCATATCAGCTTGCCTTCGTCGCGGCTTGCGATATTCCAGCCGTCCAGAGCCTTGGCAAAGGCCGGTTCAAACCGGCTGAGCGCGATGCGGCAGGCCAGCTTGGCGGTCAGCGTCACGGCATCCGCAACCTTGTCATCGAGGACGACTTTACCCATGTCCATTTCAATGACGCGATTGACCAATGCCGACACTTCGTCGAGGCGGTGGCTGGAGATGATCATGGTCGCATCGTCCAGACGTTCAGCCAGCAGGTCGAAGAAAATCTTGCGAGCTTCCGGGTCGAGATTGGCGGCGGGCTCGTCCATGACCAGCACCTTGGCGTCACGGCCGAGGGCGATGGCGATCAACAGCTTC
Source organism: Dechloromonas aromatica RCB (assembly GCF_000012425.1). Lineage (NCBI taxonomy): Bacteria > Pseudomonadati > Pseudomonadota > Betaproteobacteria > Rhodocyclales > Azonexaceae > Dechloromonas > Dechloromonas aromatica (nom. nud.). Next base: position 1,677,308 of record NC_007298.1, read on the forward strand.
TGTTTCATGCCGCCGGAGAGGCGGACGAATTGGCGAGCTAGGATGCTTTCGACATCGAGGCCAAGGCGCTTGGCTATGCCATGAATCCGTTGTGGATCTGTGCCACACAATGAGGCCGAGAAATCAATCAACTGGCCGACCGGCATCTTCAATGGTGGGGGCAGCTGCGGCACGAAACCGATAGTGCCGAGTACCGCTGTACGGTTGCTGCGCGGATCGAGGCCGTTGATGGCGACGCTGCCGTCATGAGTGTACTCGCCGAGCAAGCAGCGGATCAGCGTGGTCTTTCCGGCGCCGTTGGAGCCGATCAGTGCGACCCGCTCGCCAATGGCGATGTCGAGGCTGATGCCGTCGAGCACGCGGGCTTTGCGGAAGGTCTTGGCAACGTTATTGAACTGGATCATGGGGCCAAATTATAGGGGGCATGGTGATGGTCGACATTGGACTTCGATCAAAAATCCGTAATCTCGCTCAGCTTTGCCTGGCCTGCCATTCGGCAGGCCAGGGCGGTGCTCAGGCCAGTTTGGAAAGGCCCTTGACCTCGAAGGTGAGTGAGCCGGTCGGGCAGGCATCAACACACAATCCGCAGCGCGTGCAGTCCGGTCCGATGGGCACTTCCGTTTCGACGGCGCGTCCTTTGATCACCGTGTCCAGCACATGCGGAACCAGACATACCTTGCGACAATCGCCTTCGTGGAAGCAGCCGTCGAGTTTGTACTTGATGCGCACCGGCGAAATGATGCCGACGACACCATAGGTCAGGCCGATTGGGCAGGCGTAGCGACACCAGGCACGGCGTGAGAAAAAGACTTCAAAGAAGAGCAGGGCCAGTACCCAGAGCAGGGCAAGACCCGGGCCGTAGATCAGGGCACGGGAGAGAATGCCGGTCGGCGAGATGGCTTCATAGACCGTGTAGCCGGTGCCCAGAGCAAGCAGGGCGAAAATAACCCAGAAAACAGTGCGCAGGCGGCGGTCCATGGTCTGGTCTGTGACCAGTTTTTTCTTGGCCAGGAAGAGATGGATTTTCTCGGCCCACTCAGCCAGCAAGTGATAGGGGCAGACCCATGAGCAGAAGGTGCGCCCGCCGAGCAATCCCCACAGCGCTAGCACGGTTCCCGTGCCGATCAGCAGGTTGTTGATAATGTGCTTGTGGGCCAGCATCACCTGCAGGGCTGAGTTGAGGTCGATCAGGTGGAAGCCGACAAAGCGCGATGCGGTCAGCGCGCCTTCGAGAATCTGAATGTCGAGGCCAAACGACAACGTGAATAGAAGATTGGCACATATCAGCGTAATCCATCGGCGATTGCGCCACTTGGTTGATTTTTCCTCATGCGCTCGCAGGTGGGTTTTGACGGCTTGCAGGTCAGCCTTGTTGGTCATGCGCTTGAGCTCATGAACCTGCATGGCTTTCTCGCTGATTTGCTGGGGTTTGCTCGGCTCGGCGCCAAACATTACCTTGATCTGTTCAAAAAAGCGGCGTTTTAGTAGAGCGCTCATACTTTCCAGACCTCCCCAGCTTCGACAGTAATGCAACCGGGTTCAACCGGGCAGACCATCTCGCAGACGCCACAGCCGACACAGGGTTCGTGAATCACCGGTGATTTGCGCTTGCTGCCGTCGGGGGCAAATACGGTTTCGATGGAAATGGCTCCCTTGACCGGGCATTCGCGAACGCAAAGATCGCACTCAGCCACATCATAGGGGTGGGTGCTGATTTTGACCGGCTTCCACCGGTCGACGTCCATGTAACGCATCTGCCCCTTGAAGTCGGGGCCGCGCGTTTGACCCTTGAAGCCTTTGCCCTGAATGGCCAGGCAGGCTTCGGGACGGGTGAGGCGGGCAACACCAATACGCTCATGCAGATTGAGTGTCGGCTCCTCATCCTTTTCTTTGGCGAGCAGGATTGGCTTCGCAGCCAAGGCAGCGCCGGGGCGAACTGGCAGAAATGCCGGTTTGTGGTACGTCAGCGAACCGGTCGGACAGGCGAGAATGCACTGCACGGCATCGCACGAGAAGTCGCAGGCCTGATTGCGCGGATCGATGTACGGTGTGCCGACACCAACCCCATCAACGAGATCTGCCAGCTTGATGGCCTGGACAGGGCAGACCTGAACGCACTGCCCGCACTTGATGCAACTGCCAAGAAAGTCTTTTTCATCAAGAGCCCCTGGCGGGCGCAGGCGTTTTTTCTTTGAATAAACGAGGGGCAGAAAACCGGACATCGCTGCACCCAGCACGCCGCCAGTCAGCAGGATGGTGCGTAACACGCGGCGCCGGTTGGTTTGACGTTTGGCAATGGACACTGCTGGCGTTGCATCGGATACTGATTTCCGAGGCGCATCGCCGCTGTTCTCGTTCTCGCTCATGATCGTGCCGTTCTTTCAGGTTTGATAAAGCGCGGTTTTTCATCGCGCAGGATCAGGTCCGGTGTGGAGAAGGGGGCCAGGCGTTCAAGAAAATCGAGGAGTTCCATGACTGGCGAACTGCGGAAAAAGCGAGCAACCGGCAGTTCCATCCAGATTTGATCAGCATAGGCATACAGCTCATGGGTTTTGTCGCCGAAGCCGTCTCCGTTGCGATCGAAGCCTTGATAATCGTCCCAGTAGTTGCCGATCCAGACGTTCTTGGGGCTATTGTTGTTGTCGCCATGACCTCCGTAGGCGACCTGGGTCAGGTTGCCTTCAAAGATATTGTCGACCATGTTGTTGCCGCCAGTTTCGCTGTTGAACAGGATGCCGGTACCGTTGTAGGCGAAGCGATTGCCACGGATTTCGATGGTGCTGTCGGGTTGGAAGGGGGACAGGTCGGAGCCGATGCCGACGCCGCAATAGATGATCTCGTTGTTTTCGATGATCGTGCCGGAGGCTTCCTTGAAGCCGATACCCATGCCGGTGGCGCCGGTGGCGTGGGAAATGACATTATTGCGGACAACACCGCCTTCGGTGTACATGAAGTAAACACCGACTGCGTTGTCATAAAACTCGTTGCGCTCGACGACGTTGTCGTTGGCGAACATGAAATGGATGGAGTAACGGCTACGTTTTCCCAGGTTGTCGCGGAAAACATTCTTGTTCGAGTACCAGGCCACCATGTCGCGTGAGTCGATGATCTGGTTCTTCTCGATGGTGTTGTCATTGCTGTACCAAAGACGCAGGCCATCGCCGCGGACGCCAAGTTCGCGGTCCTTGGAGCGGATAGAGTTGCCGCGAATCAGGTTGTTGTTTGACTGTTTGAGGTCGAGGCCGAACAAACAGTTGTCCATCTCGATATTCTCGATGGTGTTGTGGTCACCGCGAACATCAAGACAGGAGTCATCGGTGTCATGCGAGTCGCCGGAACCCGTCAGGTGCAGGCCTCGCACCACCGTGTTGCTGGCGTTGAGCATCATCACCGTGCCACGGTCACCGGCATCGATCGTCACCTTGCCGCCACCGTCGATGGTCAGCGGCTTGTTGATGGTGACCGGGCCGGCATAGTTGCCCGGCGGGGGCTTGAGTACCGAGCCTGGTTCGGCGCGGTCAACCAGATCTTGAAATGGCTTTAAGCCATGTACACGTTTATCACGTTCGTGCAGCATGAACGTCGGCTTGGGGCGATCGACATCGGCACGGGCGCCCATGCCGGCAGGCAGTTCAGATTGCTGTTCAGTGTTGCCAGTGCTCAGAACCAGTAGGAGTGCGGTGGCCAGGCCGAGCCTGGCCAGATTGTGCAGGGAACTCACACTGATTACTCAGCAGTGCCTTCGCGCAGTTGTTTGCGGCGCATCAGCAGGGCTAGCATCATACAAGCAAATATTGCCACCAGCAGGCCATAGCCCCAGTAGGGATAAGAGAAGGTTGAGAACTGGGCCACTTTGCCTTCGCCGAATACGGTAGGCATGAAGGGCTTGACGGTAAAGGCGCCCCATGGGTGCATGTTGTGGCCAAAGAACCACAACCAACCAGCATAGGTGATTACAAAGAAGACAGGCAACAGGGCCGGTACCAGTGCGAGCAGTAGTTGGAAGGAGCGAATTTTGGCCGTCCCTGCAATAACGATTCCCATGACCGCAATCAGGCCGAAGATGACAATTTTCGAGACGTTGCGGACGTTGTCGCCCCAGGCGCTGATTCGCTCCATATCCTTGAAGAAGGTGCCGGATTCCTGCATGTACGCCTGAACGTGGCTTTCCAGATGGCCCAGTACGAATTGATCAACAATCATCCAGGCGGCGACAGCAGCGAAACCAGCGGTCAAAATCAATAAACGCGGTTTTTTCTTGGCCATGGTGAAGGCCAGCATCATGACGGCGAAGAAGCCGAAGAAGAATTTGGCCAGCGGTTTTTCGACGGGGGCACCAGTAGCGATCGGGAACATGCCGACATAGTGGTTGATGGTGTTCATCTCATGAACGCAATCGAGCCCTTCAGCGCCTTTGTCTACATTTTTTGCTGCGTCGGTAATCGGGTTGTAGCGCTCGTCGGTATCCTCCAGATCCTTTTGGATGATCTCGCTAGCCATACGGCTACCTTTGCCGGCCGCTTTGCAGCCGTTATAGACGCCATCGAAATGGAAATGGATGCGGATACCATCAGGGAAGGCATCGGGGGGATAATTGGGGGCGGTCAGCGAAACCCACCAGATCGGGGCGAAATAAGCGGCGACCAGGCAGATCAGGGAAATCAGGGTCAAGCCACCGATAATTTTATTTTGTTTTTCCATTTTGCTGTTCTCTGTCATCAATTGCCCCGGCTTGGCGTCGGGGATGTGGTTGCCTGCGATTGCAGGCAACCTTTTCAGCCTACTTCAGATTACTTCTTTTTTCCGGCCTTCGGCTTGCACATCGCACCCGGCATCACCATGCTCGACTGGTAGGCGGAGATGGCGATCAACTGCTGGTTATCGTACTTCTTGATGATCTTGACCATGTCCGGATTGGCGTTGCGGCGCTTGCCATCACGGATTTCAGTCATCTGACGCAACAGGTACTTGTAGTGCTGGCCGGCGATTACCGGGTAGAACTTTTCCTTGTTACCTTCGCCGGTCTTGCCGTGGCATTCCAGGCATTCCTTTTCATACAATTCCTTGCCCTTGGCGATCTGCATGGCTGCATCAGCACCTTCATACTTGCCATGCTCGAGTGGAATGCACAGGCTGTTGATGTAAGCGGCTGCATCAGCCAGTTCCTGTGGATCGGTCAGGGTGGAGGCAAACGGATACATGGTCGGATTGTCGCGCTCGCCGGAGCGGATGTCGGCCATCTGCTTGATCAGCACCGTAGAATGTTGACCAGCCAGTTGCGGGAAGGTGCCATCAGCTCGGCCTGCGCCGGAGGGCAGGTGGCAGGCGCCGCAAATCTCATAGACTTCCTCGCCATTCTTGACGTTACCCTTCTTGTGCAGGGCTTCCATCTTTTCGCCACCTTCGGCGTTCCACTTGTAGTCCTTGCTCTCGATGCCTTCCTTGTGTGGTGCCGGTGGGCCGGCGAAGGCGACGCCTGCGCTGAGCAGACCGATCAGCAGAAGTGATGCTTTCATGTTTGGTTTCCTTATGTGGCAAGTTGTTCGGAACGCTGAACGTATTCTCAAACGACCTATATCAGCGTTCCTTGATGTGGGTCATAAGCCCGTAAATACGGGCAATTCCGGGTTATTTCAGTTTGGAGAGATAGTCGGCCAGCGCCTTGATTTCCTGGTCGTTGACGAGGTCCATCACGCCTTTCATGGCGGCGGTTTGGCCGTTATTACGGGCGCCGCTCTTGATGTCCTTCATCTGTTGTTCAGTATAAGCTGCATTTTGGCCGGCAAGTTTCGGGAAAGCTGGTGACAAGGTTTTCTTGGCATCCTTGCCGTGGCAAGACCAGCAGGTCTTTTCCTGGAAGAGCGTAGCGCCATCGAGCGCGGCAAAAGCGGGGGCAGCAATGAAGGCTGCGGCGACAAAAGTTACTATTAGTTTCATGGTTTTTCCCTCCTATATTGAAACGGGGAACAGATTGAATCTGTTCCTCGTTTATTACCTTGAGTTAAGTCAAGCTTCCATTTTTGTTACTTGACCTTCTTGGCGCCGTTCTGTTCGAGGTAGGTCTTGGCACGCAGGCCGATGTCAGCTGCCTTGACCTGGTATTGCCAGACTTGCTCAGCCCACAGGTTGGCCTGGTCCCAATCCTTCTTGGCGGCTGCGGCTTCGTGCTTGGCCTTGGCATCCTTCATCTTGTTCAACTGGTCGGTTGCATCTTCGACCATGGCCACGACATCCGGGAAGTCCTTGTAATTCACGCTGGTGATGAAACCCACCACGGAATCAATAACGACCTGGGTATCAGCCACCTTCTTCACCGTCGCCTTATAGTCGGCTTCCGTGTAGCTGGCCTTGGCTTCGGCCGTCTTGCCCGGCTTCCAGCCCTTCGGCTTGACCAGCAGGTAACCCTGCATTTCAAGGTGCAGTGCGGAGCAGAATTCCGTGCAGTAGTACGGATAGACGCCTTCCTTGTCCGCCTTGAACTTGACGGTCACCGTCTTGCCCGGCTCAACTGAAGCGTGGGTGTTGAACGTCGACACGGTAAAGCCGTGGGTTTCGTCCTGAGCGCGTTCCAGGTTAGTCAGGTGGACCGTCACTTCGTCGCCGACTTCGGCTTCGATGGTTTCCGGCGTGATGTGCGAACGGATCAGGGTGCCAAAGACTTCGATCTTGTTACCCTTCTTGTCGGTGTGCTCTTCACCGGCGCGAACACCGAACGGGCTCGGCTTGTCGGTACGGCTGTTGGTGCCGACCTTGTAGCGAACGCCTGGTTTCAGCTTCGAGGCTTCGATGGCCACCACGTAGTGCGGCTCACCCAGCGGTACGGGCATGTCGTACAGGAGTTGCATCTTGTCGTTGCTGATGTCGATCAACTGGTGGTTCTGCGGATGCAGCGGACCAACCGGCGTGAAGCGGTCGATGGAGAGCTTGTTCAGCGCCACCAGGTAACGGCCCTTCGGATCAGCCGAGTCGCCTTCCATGGTCATCAGGTGACCGATGTTGTAGTGCACCGAGATCTTGTCGAGGACCTTGCCTTCACAGTGATTCCACTTGACGACTTGGGAGTCGACGTAAAGCGAGGTGTAGGCGATACACGGCTTGGAGTCATACTGGGTATGCAATGGGCCAAGGCCGAGCTGAACCTGGGTGTGCAGTGCATCCTTCATGCCGATGACCGGAATACCGTACGGATCCTTGGATTCGAACTTGCCGGCCTTGATGGCGGCCTGAATCTTCTCGAAGGAATAGACGGAGACGTGGGTGTCGAGTTTGCCGGCAACGGTCAGGAACTTGCCGTCCGGCGTGACGTCGACGCCGTGCGGCGACTTCGGTTCCGGAACCAGGAAGAGGATGCCTTCCTTGATCGCGGTTTCCATCATGATCACGTCGTGGCCGTTGATCTTCTTGGCCTTGCCCTGGGCAACCAGTTCAGCAGCCTTCTTCCAGTTGATCACGTGCAGATAGTCGGTGTCCTTGGCAGAGCAACCGGCTTCATACGGCGGACGGCCTTTTTCGATGCCGCCAACGTAACGCTCGGAACAGAAGGAATTGGTGAAGGACCAACCGTCGGACGGGCCTTTACCCGCGTCAGACAAGTCCTGGCTGTACGGCGGCAGTTCGAGGGAGAACGACTTCTTCGGATCGATGCGGCCTTCCTTGCGGTCGAACTTCCAGTAGGTCACACCACCGCGATACTTTTCGTTGAACTCTTCGAGCGGGAAGAACTTCTTGTTCTCGAGCGGCGAGGCGTACTGGGCAGCTTCGATGACGTAGTCCGTATCCTGGGTGACGAAGGCGCCACCGTGTTCGGACTTGAAGATCGGGTTGACCACGATCTGCTTGGTTTCGAAGTCACGCAGGTCGATCACGGCGAGGCGCGGATTGGCCTTGTCGTTGATGAAGAGGAACTGACCGTCATACTTGCCCTGGGTTTCGGACATGGCCGGGTGGTGCGTATCGCCCCAGTTGATTTCCTTGCCGTCGATGTTGCCCTGACGCAGCACAGCCTTGGATTCTTCGTCAAAGCCGTAGCCTTGCCAAGGTTCCGGCGTGAAGACGCCGATGTACTTCAGGATGCGCATGGACGGAATACCGTACACGATGATCTGGCCGGACTGGCCGCCAGAACTGAAGGCGACGAACTCGTCACGCTTGCCGGTCGGGACATAGGTCTTGGAGGCAGCGAGCAGATCCTGCTGGCTGAGACCGCGACGCTTCATCACGTCCTGCAGCGATTCGGCAGACCATGCCGTGGCGGCAAAACCCGCTGCCAGCAAAACCGCGGTCGTCTTAACTACAAATTTCTTCATCTTGATTCTCCCCTTGGAAACATGACTCCAGTGCATTGAGCCGGGATTCGAGGTGCGGCAATGTGTCGCACCGGGAATTTGTCGCATTGTGCGCTTCCGTTCACCAAATTCTCAGGTGACGGTGGCTGAAATATGGACTCGGTAACTGGAGGGGGTGGGGTAGGAATCGTCCTACCCGAGAAGAGCGTCGTTCTCGTCAATCAGTCGGTGCTGGATCGCGTAGCGCACTAGTTCGGCGCTGTTTCGAAGATTCATTTTGGCGAGAATGCTGGCCTTGTGCGTGCTGACTGTCTTGACGCTAAGATTGAGTTGGCGTCCGATCTCGGTGACGCCCAGACCCTGCAATATCATCAGGAAGATTTGGTGCTCTCGATCAGTCAGGCCAGTATGTGGTGCATCAGTGTCTCGTCCATGCAGTATCTGGAGCGTCAGTTTTTCGGCCACAGCTTGGTTGATGAACAGCCCTCCATCCGCGACTTTGCGAATGGCATCGGCGAGCAGGGTTTCCGCACTGTCCTTGCACAGGTAGCCTGATGCACCGGCCTTCAGGCTGCGAACGGCGTAAATATCCTCCTTGTGCATGCTGAGGATCAGGATGGGGAGTTTGGGAAACTCTCCCTTGATCTGCTTGATCAGTTCGATGCCATTGCGGCCCGGCATGGTCAGGTCCAGCACAAGGGCGTCGAACGTTCCCTTGCGTAGTTCGACGAGGGCCTCGATGCCGTTGCTCGCTTCGGCGGTGACGACGATATCTCCGGTGTCCGAGAGTATGTGCTTGAGGCCGATACGAAGTATGTCGTGGTCGTCGGCGATCAATGTTCTGATCATGACTTTTCTCCCTTGAATAACGGAAAGCGGGCGAGGATTCGAGTCCCCCGGCTACCGTCAATGTCGATCGTGCCGCCAAGCATTGTGACACGTTCGCGCATACCGAGCAGGCCGAACCCCTGCTTGGGTTCGCCTGTCGCAAGGCCGATGCCGTTATCACGAATGTCGACGCAGATTGTATTGTTGTCCTGGCTAAGGGTGATGTCGACACGAGTGGCCGAAGCGTGCCGGACGACGTTGGTCAGCGCCTCCTGGATCAGGCGGAATACGGCAATTGAGACCCGATCATCGATCGCAAATTCGTCGCGGTCGCTGGTCAGATAGCAGGGAATGTCATTGCGTTTGGCAAACTGTTCGACCAAATATTCAATGGCGGCGGTGAGTCCGAGAACATCGAGCATCCCCGGACGGAGACCTTCGGAAATCCGCCGAACTGCATCAATGGTTCGTTCGACAATGGCACAGGACGCATCGGCGCGCGCTTGGACCTCTGGACCCAGTGTTTTGCATTGTCGATTTATCCAGGCCAGGTCGATGCGCAGGGCGGTGAGGGCTTGCCCCAACTCATCGTGCAGTTCGCGGGCGATCGCCGTTCGTTCTTCCTCGCGTACGCTTTGCAGGAAAGCGGCCAACTCCTGGAGGCGTTCCCGGGAGGCGCGAAGTTCGTCACTGGATTGGCGCAGTTGTTCGGTCCGCTCGGCCACTCGCTCCTCAAGGCGACACTGCAGGCGTCTCAATTCGATATGGGTACGGACGCGGGCCAGTACTTCTTCAGGCTGGAATGGTTTTGCGATGTAATCGACGGCTCCGAGTGAGAAGCCGCGTACCTTGTCTTCCGTTTCACGCAATGCCGACAGGAAGATGACAGGGATTTCACGGGTCTTCGGGTTGTCTTTCAAACGCTGGCATAGCTCATAACCGTCCATGCCCGGCATCCGGACGTCCAGCAGGATCAATTCCGGAGTCTTCGCCAGGGCGGAGCGCAAGGCCATGCGCGGATCCTGGGTTGGACGGACGGCATAACCGGCTTGGGCGAGAAGGTCGCTAAGGAGATCCAGCGATGCTGCTGTGTCGTCCACAATCAGGATGTCCGGGCGTTCGGCGATGATGGTGTTCATGGTCAATCCTCTTGTTCCAGTATGCCCAGCAGGTCCCAGAGCGATTGGTAGCGGCGCTCACGGCACAACTCGGTTAACGCTCTGGCGGTCTCGGGGGCGATGCTGGCAATACGTTGGAGGACATTGTCGATCTCCTCGGGGTTGAGCGATAGCGCAGCCTGGGTTAGACGGTTGCGCCACTCATCGGGCAGATCCGCCAGTTCCGGCTGACGCGTGGTTTCTGGTGCGGAAGAGGCTGACCCTCCGGTTGCTTCAAAGAAGGGGAGGTTTAGGCAGTTGCCGATGCTGCGCAGAAGGTCGGCTCGTTCGAAGGGCTTGCACAGGAAATCGTCGGCGCCTGCAGCGAGGGCTTGTACCCGAGTTTCGGCCAGGGCGTTGGCCGTGAGAATGACGATTCGTGGAAGAGCGGTGGGCGATGCCGATAGCTCCCGGATCAGTTGGCTGCCCTCGCCATCAGGCAAGAGCCAGTCGAGCAGAATCAGGTCGGGGCGATTTTCAGCGATTGATTGTCGTGCCTCGTCCAGGCTGGCCGATTCGCCAATCAAGAAGCCGAGTGGTTCAAGCAAGGAGCGGATGAGGAGGCGAGCCTCGGGGCTGTCATCGACGACGAGAATGCGTTGCCGGCATGTCTCCGGCGAAATTTGCAGTGTGGCGGGGGCATTGGGCAAGCGCTTCATTTCGCCAACGCCAACCAAAATGGTGAAATGGAAGTCCGAGCCGTTGCCGAGTTCCGAATCGACACTCAGTTCCCCTCCGAGCATCTCGACGTAGCGGCGACTGATGGTCAGTCCCAGTCCTGTTCCACCTTGATGCATCGGACCGACTTGTTCGAAAGAGGAGAAGATTCGCTCACGGTCGTTCTCGGAAATTCCAATGCCGGTATCGCGGACGCTGAACCTTATCCGGGACTGCTGTGCGCTGACAGCCTCGGCGGCAACGTGCAGGCACACTTCACCTTTTGGCGTGAACTTGAGGGCGTTGGATAGCAGGTTGAGCAATATCTGGCGGAACATGCCGGGATCGATGACGATCAGGGGTGGTAGATTGGTGGTTTCCAGTTTCAGTTGCAGGCCGAGCTGCTGGGCACGGAGATGCATCATCTCCACGACCTGTTCGAGCAACAGCCGAAGATCGGTTTCTTCGGTGGTCATCCTGAGTTTTCCGGACTCGATCTTGGAGAGCTCCAGGATATCGTTGATCAGCGTGAGCAAATGGCGACCGGAGTGGTTGATGATCTCCAGGTTGCGTTGCTGGACCGGCAACAGACCGGGATCCTTCTCCATTAACTGCGAGAATCCGATGACGGCATTCAGCGGGGTGCGCAACTCGTGGCTCATGTTGGCGAGGAAGGCTGATTTGCTTTGGTTTGCGGCTTCCGCCTGGTCGCGGGCGACGCTCAGTTCCTCGGTGCGCTCTCTGACCTGCTCCTCGAGACGCTCGTGGTGGCTGGCTAGTTCACGCTCAGTTTTCTTGCGCTCGGTAATGTCGGAAAAAATGGAGATGTAGCGATGGATGCTCCCATTGGGGGCACGCAGGGCCTGCATGGATATTTCTTCTGGATAGATTTCCCCATTTTTTCGCTTGTTCCAGATTTCGCCGCGCCAGTGTCCCGTCTGCATCAGTTGTCGCCAGAGTGCGGCATAGAAGTCACGGTCATGCACGCCGGATTTCAGGATGCGCGGGTTGGCGCCGATGACTTCTTCGCGTGCGTAACCGGAGATCTGGCAGAACGCATCATTGACCCACAGGATCGTGCCCTCGGAATCGGTGATAACGGCGCCCTCCGCCATGGCGGCAAATGCCATCTCGTTTTCCCGGCGACCTTCCTCGACGCGTAGCAGATCCGCAGTACGTCGTCGGGCGATGTAGTGGAGGAGCAGGATAGTGGCGATGCCGAGTAGCCAGATACCGGTGTGCCAATAGCGGATGACACGCCAGGTTGGCTCTTGGGCGCTCCGGTAGGTATTGAGGTCGATGCTGACCGTCGCACCGCCACGCAAGCCACCGACGGGCACCAGGGTGTCACGGTGGCACTCGAGGCATTCCTTTTCCATTCGCATCGGAATCATGGCCCGCATCAAGCCATGTCCCCCCTTCTTGGGCAGGGCTTCGGTGACCATGTCGCCACCGCGGCTAAGTGCCTCCAGCGCTTGTGTCTCCCATGCGTCCGGTGCGTTGCCGATATTGCGCAATTGCTTTGAGGTGAGGCGTTCTTGAAGGCCGGAATCGCCTCTGACTTGCCCTTGTATGGCGAGCAGAAGATGAATAGGGGTCACGGTGACGAGTCGTAGGCGCTCTCCGTTGCTACGCTCCGCGTTCAGGCGCTCTTCTTCCTCAAGTGAATTGTGCGGCGGGATGAATTTTTCGCGGATGAAGACGCCCTCTACCGAAGATGCCCATTTGCGGATGGCCATGTCTTTCTTCAGGTTTGCAACGGCGTCGATTCTTGCCAGTTCGGCTGCGGTTCGGTTCAGCTGCTCACGCTGGGCAAACAGGGAGGCGAGAACGAGCGCGCTCCAGACGAGCATCGTCAACAAGGCTCCGGCAAACCCGGCCAGAGAAAGAGGCAGTGGGTCAGGCGTTCTCGTCATGTGAACTTGTTTGGCCTACTCAAAAAGAAAAAGGGGCAGATTGCTCTGCCCCTCTATTGTGCCGCGCTTACTAAGGCTTACTTGACCTTTTTGGCGCCGTTCTGTTCGAGATAGGTTTTGGCACGCAGGCCGATGTCGGCTGCCTTGACCTGGTATTGCCAGACTTGCTCAGCCCACAGGTTGGCCTGGTCCCAATCCTTCTTGGCGGCTGCGGCTTCGTGCTTGGCCTTGGCATCCTTCATCTTGTTCAACTGGTCGGTTGCATCTTCGACCATGGCCACGACATCCGGGAAGTCCTTGTAATTCACGCTGGTGATGAAACCCACCACGGAATCAATAACGACCTGGGTATCAGCCACCTTCTTCACCGTCGCCTTATAGTCGGCTTCCGTGTAGCTGGCCTTGGCTTCGGCCGTCTTGCCCGGCTTCCAGCCCTTCGGCTTGACCAGCAGGTAACCCTGCATTTCAAGGTGCAGTGCGGAGCAGAATTCCGTGCAGTAGTACGGATAGACGCCTTCCTTGTCCGCCTTGAACTTGACGGTCACCGTCTTGCCCGGCTCAACTGAAGCGTGGGTGTTGAACGTCGACACGGTAAAGCCGTGGGTTTCGTCCTGAGCGCGTTCCAGGTTAGTCAGGTGGACCGTCACTTCGTCGCCGACTTCGGCTTCGATGGTTTCCGGCGTGATGTGCGAACGGATCAGGGTGCCAAAGACTTCGATCTTGTTACCCTTCTTGTCGGTGTGCTCTTCACCGGCGCGAACACCGAACGGGCTCGGCTTGTCGGTACGGCTGTTGGTGCCGACCTTGTAGCGAACGCCTGGTTTCAGCTTCGAGGCTTCGATGGCCACCACGTAGTGCGGCTCACCCAGCGGTACGGGCATGTCGTACAGGAGTTGCATCTTGTCGTTGCTGATGTCGATCAACTGGTGGTTCTGCGGATGCAGCGGACCAACCGGCGTGAAGCGGTCGATGGAGAGCTTGTTCAGCGCCACCAGGTAACGGCCCTTCGGATCAGCCGAGTCGCCTTCCATGGTCATCAGGTGACCGATGTTGTAGTGCACCGAGATCTTGTCGAGGACCTTGCCTTCACAGTGATTCCACTTGACGACTTGGGAGTCGACGTAAAGCGAGGTGTAGGCGATACACGGCTTGGAGTCATACTGGGTATGCAATGGGCCAAGGCCGAGCTGAACCTGGGTGTGCAGTGCATCCTTCATGCCGATGACCGGAATACCGTACGGATCCTTGGATTCGAACTTGCCGGCCTTGATGGCGGCCTGAATCTTCTCGAAGGAATAGACGGAGACGTGGGTGTCGAGTTTGCCGGCAACGGTCAGGAACTTGCCGTCCGGCGTGACGTCGACGCCGTGCGGCGACTTCGGTTCCGGAACCAGGAAGAGGATGCCTTCCTTGATCGCGGTTTCCATCATGATCACGTCGTGGCCGTTGATCTTCTTGGCCTTGCCCTGGGCAACCAGTTCAGCAGCCTTCTTCCAGTTGATCACGTGCAGATAGTCGGTGTCCTTGGCAGAGCAACCGGCTTCATACGGCGGACGGCCTTTTTCGATGCCGCCAACGTAACGCTCGGAACAGAAGGAATTGGTGAAGGACCAACCGTCGGACGGGCCTTTACCCGCGTCAGACAAGTCCTGGCTGTACGGCGGCAGTTCGAGGGAGAACGACTTCTTCGGATCGATGCGGCCTTCCTTGCGGTCGAACTTCCAGTAGGTCACACCACCGCGATACTTTTCGTTGAACTCTTCGAGCGGGAAGAACTTCTTGTTCTCGAGCGGCGAGGCGTACTGGGCAGCTTCGATGACGTAGTCCGTATCCTGGGTGACGAAGGCGCCACCGTGTTCGGACTTGAAGATCGGGTTGACCACGATCTGCTTGGTTTCGAAGTCACGCAGGTCGATCACGGCGAGGCGCGGATTGGCCTTGTCGTTGATGAAGAGGAACTGACCGTCATACTTGCCCTGGGTTTCGGACATGGCCGGGTGGTGCGTATCGCCCCAGTTGATTTCCTTGCCGTCGATGTTGCCCTGACGCAGCACAGCCTTGGATTCTTCGTCAAAGCCGTAGCCTTGCCAAGGTTCCGGCGTGAAGACGCCGATGTACTTCAGGATGCGCATGGACGGAATACCGTACACGATGATCTGGCCGGACTGGCCGCCAGAACTGAAGGCGACGAACTCGTCACGCTTGCCGGTCGGGACATAGGTCTTGGAGGCAGCGAGCAGATCCTGCTGGCTGAGACCGCGACGCTTCATCACGTCCTGCAGTGATTCGGCAGACCATGCCGTGGCGGCAAAACCCGCCGCCAGCAAAACCGCGGTCGTTTTAACTACAAATTTCTTCATCTTGATTCTCCCATGAATTCCAGAAGTAAGAACTTCCATTCCCCCATCGTCGCCTGCGACAAATCGCCCCTGCGACAATATGCCGCACAATGTATTCCGCGCTGAACGTGAAAGAATTGATCTTTGTTAAATTCAAACTTTCATCATCAGCGAAAATGCATCCTCCCAACGGCTCAAAGCCCTGAATTGCTCTCGTGAATAAGAAAATACTGATTGATCTGATCGGCATCGAGTTGATCGTGCTTGTCGTGGTCATCGGCTACAAGCTGTCGCCGATGTTGTTGCCGAAAGCCGATGTGACTATCCGGCCCGACCCTGCCTGCAATTTGCAGCGTGAGGCTTGTGGCGTTACCTTGCCGACCGGCGGTAAGGTCATCCTGTCGATGGGGACGCGTCCTATACCCATGGTCAAGCCATTTGAGGTGCAGGTGACGACCAGTGGTTTTTCGCCATCTCGCGTGGAAGTCGATTTTGCCGGCATCGACATGAATATGGGGTTGAACCGCCCGCAATTGGCCGCTAAGGGCGAGGGCAACTATGCCGGCGAGGTAACCTTGCCTGTCTGTATTACCGGTCAGATGGATTGGCAGGCGACGGTGCTGATCGAAAGTGGCAGTGAGCGCATTGCCGTGCCATATCGGTTCAGTTCAGGGAGTCACGAGTGATGGGCGAACGTATTCTGATGGTGATCGCTGCGTTGCTTGCCCTTGTCGTCGCTGGTGTTGCTGTTTTTTGGCAGCCGGAAATGCCGGAGCGTCCCATACCCGCGGCGGTGATCGCGGCTGGCGGAGATTTCACGCTGCAGTCGGCCAGCGGGCCGGTGTCCCTGAAGGATTACCGTGGCAAACTGGTCCTGCTTTATTTCGGTTACACCTTTTGCCCTGACATCTGTCCGACTTCGCTGGCCGCAACTTCGGAGGGACTAAAGCAGCTTAAGCCCGAGGAGCTGGCCCAGGTAGCGATGATCTTTGTCTCGGTTGACCCCAAACGCGACACGCCGGATCGCCTGAAGGAATATGTCGAGTTTTTTCACCCAGCCATCGTTGGCGTGACCGGAACACCTGAAAACATCGCCGAAATCGCCAAGCGCTACGGTGTGTTTTATGCCGAACAAAAAGTCGAGACCGCCGGCGGTGGCTATGTTGTCGACCACTCGGCCGATACGTTTATTGTCGCACCAGACGGACAACTGGTCGGCAAGATCGCTCATGCGACACCGCCCGATCAGGTCGTCGTCGCGATACGCAAGCATTTGAAACAACCATGATGGAGAGTGAAGCCATGAAACAACTGTCAATGTTCGCCGCTGGCCTGATGTTCTCGGCCGGTGTTTTTGCTGGTGCTGCCGACAACGTTTCCGTACAGGACCCCTATGTTCGCCTGGCGCCGCCCAATGCGCCGGCTACCGGTGCTTTTATGGTGATCAAGAATAATGGCGACAAGGACGTCAAGGTGCTCAAGGCTGACAATCCTGTCTCCAAAGTGACCGAACTGCACACCCATCTCAATGAGGGGGGCGTCATGAAGATGCGTCCGGTCCCGGGCATCGACATCAAGGCCAAGGGGGAGGCGGTGCTCAAGCCGGGCGGCCTGCATATCATGCTGATCGATCTCAAGGCGCCGATGAAGGAGGGGGATGTCGTGCCGATCACGCTGACCTTTGAGGATGGCAGTGCCAAGCAGGTCGATGCCAAGGTGGTCCGGCCGATGGCGGCCGGGATGCCGGTTATGGACCATAAGCACTGAAAACCTGAGCATTTCGCTGCCCAGATTATCCGGGGCGCTCAGTTGAAAACTGAGCGCCCCATTCTTTGGTACTTCAACGGGTTCAGGTGGTCGCAGCTGTTTCGAGGCTGATCATCTCGGCAGGCATTGGCTTGGCCATGTAATAGCCTTGGGCAAAGTTACAGTTCAGGGCTGACAGCAAATCGTATTGCTCCTTCGTCTCAACGCCTTCAGCAATTACGGAAAGATGAAGGCTGTTGGCCAACGCCATGATGGCGGTGACAATAGCCCTGTCATTTTCATTCGCAGTCATGTCCGTGATGAAGGAGCGGTCGATCTTCAGCGTGTCGACAGGGAAGCGCTTCAGATAGGCCAGACTTGAGTAACCGGTACCGAAGTCGTCGATCGAGAGGCGGAAACCGCGGCTACTCAGATTTTGCAAGGTGCCCAGCGCCAACTCGCCATCCTGCATGATGACGGTTTCCGTGATTTCCAGTTCGATCCGATCGGGCGTCAGATCGTAGTCGCGAAGGATGCGGCAAATGCCCTCGGTGAGATTGGGGTCGTTGAACTGGATAGGGGATAGATTGAGCGCCAGAATCGGTGAAGTAAATCCTTCGTCGATCCAGCTTCGTAGTTGAGAACAGGCTTGACGCAAAACGATGGTTCCAATTTCGCCGATCAGACCGCTTTCCTCGGCAACCGTGATGAACTGGGCCGGGCCAACCAGGCCCTTGGTGGGATGGCGCCAGCGGACCAGGGCTTCGTAGGAGGTGATGCGGTGAGTCTTCAGGTCAATGACTGGCTGGTAAAACACTTCGAACTCATTCCGGTCCACGGCGCGACGAAGGTCTGACTCGATCTGGAAGTAGTTGTCGGCCGCGGCATTCATCTCTGCCGTGAAATAACAATACGTGTTCCGTCCATTGGCCTTGGCCTGATACATCGCAGTATCGGCGTTACGCATCAGGGCATTTACGGTAACCCCGTCATTCGGATAAAAACAGATGCCGATGGATGGCGTGACGAACAACTCGTGCCCATCGATGCGTATCGGAGGGCGCAAGGCATCGAGGATTTTCGAGGCAAGCTTGCCCGCCAGTGCCTCGTTTGCCTTGAGCGGCAGAATGATCATGAACTCGTCACCGCCGAGCCGGGCGATCGTGTCGTTGGAGCGGAGCGTTTCAGTCAGTCGACTGGCAACATTTTTGAGCAGTGTGTCGCCAATGTGGTGGCCCAGGGAGTCATTGATGGTCTTGAAACGATCCAGGTCAATGAACAGGATCGCGACCTTGGTATCGTCCTGGGCTGCGTTGTCCATCGCCTCGCCGAGCCGTTGCTGGAGCAGCGTTCGATTGGCCAGGCCGGTCAGTGCGTCATGGTGGGCAAGGTAGCGTAACTTGCTTTCGATACGACGGCGCTCAAGCACCTCGCTTTCGAGTTCGCTGGTGCGTTCCTTGACGCGCAGCTCGAGTTCGTCCCTGGAGCGCAGCAGCGCATCTTCGGCCCGTTTTCGCTCGGTAATGTCGCTGGCAACAAAGAGAAAGCCTTGGGCTTTTTTATCTTCGGGGTGCAGTGCCGAGATGGAGAGTTCAACGATGAATTTCTCGCCGTCTTTGCGCTGGAAGGTCCATTGCCCCTGGTCCACCGAGCCCAGCCGGACCCTGGCCAGCAGTACATCAATATCGCTGGCCGGATCGAAGCCCGTTTCTGAGGATAGCGCCCGGCGACGTTCCTGAATTTCTTCACGAAGGAAGAAGCACTCAACGGGCGTTCGTCCGAGCAATTCGGCGGAAGGATAAGCAAGCATCTGCTCCGTCGCCGGGTTGCATGAGATGACCCGACCTTCGCTGTCGGTCGACAAGATCATCAGTTTTGCGCTGTTGAGAATCGCCCGCTGCAGCATGACTGACTCACGCAGGGAGTCCTCGGCCACTTTGCGAGAGGTGATGTCTTCGTAGTTCCAGATGGAACCATCGTTCGGATTTGCCGGATCGATGGCCCGGCCGGTAATCCGCATCCAGATCGGATCTCCGTTTTGTCGCCGGTGAACGACTTCCGAAACGAAGGTTTCGCCTCTGCCCAGCATCTCGTAGGCGGTCGTACCTATCTCGGCGTGCGCTTTATCGGAGAAGTAGGTGACCCTTGTCGGTTTGCCGGTTAACTCGCCCGGTCCGTAGCCATACAATTCTTCGAACCGGCGGTTGCATTGCTGGAATACCCGATTTCGTACGAAGGCGATGCCCGCGACGCAATTGTCGAAAATCAGGCGCTGGTCGAAATAGGCTTTTTTGAGTTCCTCTTCGGCCTGTTTGAAGGCAGTTCGGTCTTCGGCAATCCAGAATACGCCCATTGATGGATCCGTTGGATCGGCCACGTAGCCGATCAGGTTGACCCAGATGTCGCTGCCATCCTGGCGGCGCATGTAGAGCTCGGTCTGGAATGGCTTGGCCTGGAAAAGAGCGGGGGCGGCACGCCGATTGAGTTCGGTGTGTTCTTCGGCCGATCGGTAGAGTCCGGCCGTATCCATGCCGATCCCATTCTCTCCGGGGAACCCGAACAGCTTGCCGAAACGTTGGTTGTAGCGGACGATTTTTCGATCATGGGTGACAACGATGCCCACCGATGAATTGGCCATCAGCGCTTCCATTTCACGCGATGATTTTTCCAGTGCTTCCCGAGTGCTGACGGCCTCGGTGACATCGGCAGCAATCCAGACAATGCCACGACTGGGGTCGTTGGGGTCGATTGCTTTTGCGAATACCTGGCACCAGATCAGATGGCCATCTTTTCTCCTGAACTGCTTTGTGGCACTGAATGCTTTTCCGGCTGACAACAATGGAGAGGACTGGCGACCCAGTTCTTCATGGCTCTCTGCACTGGCGTAAAGATTGGCAGTGGGCATCCCGTGTAATTCGTCCGAGGCGTAGCCGACTATTTCCTCGAAGCGACGGTTGCAGCGCAGGACGGTGCGACGGTTGGTGAATACAATGCCAACGGATGCATTGTTGAAAATGCTTTGCAGTTCCTGCACGGTTTCATGAAGATTCCGTTCAGCCTGCTTGCGCTCCGATATATCGTTGATGATCCAGATGGTTCCCTCTGCGGGGTGTCGTGGATCAAAGAGATAGGCAACGGCGTCAGCCCAGAAAGTATGCCCGTCGTGGTGCCTGAGCTGGATTTCCTGATGAAAAGGCTTGCCTGCGGAGAGGATCGGGCCGGCTACTTCCCCCAGCGCTTCATACGCGGCATCCGACGGGCAGAGCTGTCTTGCCGATTTGCCAATGATTTCGGTATCAAAACCAAAGATTTCGGAAAACTTGGCGTTATAGCGAAGTATTTCGCCGTTTTTTGTGTAAAGAATGCCCACAGGCGCGTTATTCATTAGCGCCTGATACTCTTGTTCTGCGTCCAGCAATTAAGTCTCCACAAATTGGCGTGAATAGATTTTTTTAGTTATTTATTTTGTTTTCTTTTCATAGTCTATTTTCTTTACTAAAGTCATACAAGTAAATGCATATGTATTTTTCTGGTTTGTCCGGTGCTTGATAAAAATCGTGGTATTCCAAGGGCATCGCAGATGCCACGGGTCTGTTTCTGGAGGCTGATAAAGACTCAGTTAAGGTAGGGGATTATTCTCGAAATCAAGCCATTCATATCGCATAAGCGTGGCTGCTGAAATAATCCACTTGCCGGAACTGGTCGCCACCATTGTCTTTGGGCTTGCCTGTTTTACCCGCTTTTTCGACCAAGCTCGTCGCGTGCTTGGCGTATCTCCAAGCGAAGTATGTCGGGTAATGGCATTTGCTATTCGAGATTAGTCCAGCGCTTGAAAAGTGATGCGAATTCGCAAGCCACCCTGCGGGCTTTTTTCGAGATCGATTCTGGCACCATGAAGCTGGACAATTTCGCTGACTATCGCCAGCCCTAGTCCGCACCCATGACCCGGGGAGCCGGGGATGCGGTAGAAGCGTTCAAATACGTGCTTGAGATGCTCGTCAGGAATGCCGGGGCCGCTATCTTCGACTTCAATGCAGGCTTGCTTGTCTGCGCTACTGCTGCGAACCGTGATGATGCCGCCGGGCGGGGTATAGCGGATGGCGTTGTCGATCAGGTTGGATAGTGCCTCCTGCAGCATCCAGGGGAATCCCAGGGTCGTCGTCGGCGATATTTCGAAGCCCAGATCGATGTTTTTTGCCAAGGCCGCATCAAGGAAGATCGAAGCGGAATTTTCGGCCAGCAGGTTGAGTTGTACGGGCTCAAAGTTTGCCTTGATGGCGTTTGACGTTTCAGCCCTGGCGTAGGTGAGCAACTGGGTGAGCAAATGGCCGATACGCGCAGTCGATTCTTCGATCAACTGGAGGCGCTCAACGTTGTTGCTAAAAGCGCCTTCGGAGGTGGCCAAATCCAGTTGTGTCTGCAGGCCGGCCAGGGGGGTACGTAACTGATGCGCAGCGTCGGCGATGAAGCGCTGCTGAACTTCGACTGATTCGCGCACGAGCGCAAAAAGCTCATTGAGACGGTGGAGCATCGGGCGGATTTCGGAGGGGGTTCCGGAAAGCTCGATTTCGTGAAGGTCATTGGCTGAGCGAACGGCAATATCGTGCTCGACCTCGCGCAGGGGGAGGAGGCCTTGCCGGACACCAAAGATTACGGCCAGCATGGTGGCCAGGATGACGGCGAGGTTGGGAATGACCATCGCCGTCAGAATCCTTGAGCTGGCCTGTTGGCGTTTTTCAGTGGTTTCCAGAACCACGATCTGAAACTCCCGGTTCCTGATGTTGGCCCGATGGGAGGCAATTCTGACAGCCTTGTCCTGATAGATTCCATCACGGAACTCGACCTGTTCGCTTTTTTGGGAGTGCGTCTTGGGAAGGTCGGTATCGCCCGCCAGTACTTTTCCACTCGAGTCGCTGACCGAAAAATACAGCATGTCGGGTGCGTTGCTACGCAGCATGGCTTCGGCTTCTTCGGTCAGGTCGAGGGTAGGCGACGGATTTTGTCTTTTGATATGCGATTCCAGATCGAAGACATTGTCGGCCAGCGCCTGGTCATGGGCGCGATTCGCTGTCTTTTTCGCCAGCTGGTAATCGAAGATCGAGGACGATGCCAGTATCACGATCAGCGGAGTCAACAGCGCCAGGATCAGGCGCTGTCTCAGCGACAAGGGCTCACGTTGTCGCGGAGGGTTAGTTTTGGGCTGCATCGACACGATATCCAATACCGCGAACTGTTCGGATGACGATAGTGCCAGTGGTGAGCTTCTGGCGTAGCCTGGAGACATGAACTTCGATGGCATTTGGCGTGATGTCCTTGTCCCAGCCGGCCAGTCCCTGAACCAGTTTGTCTTTGCTGACGACGGCGGGGGACGCCATCAGCAGCATTTCCAGGATGGCCCATTCGCGATTTGTCAGGTCGAGCGGTTCACCGTTCAGCGTTGCCGTGTGGCTGCGGGTGTCCATGCGTATGCCATCGTGGTGCAGGCAGGCGTCGACAACGGCGTTTGAGCGGCGGATCAGAGCCCTTATCCGGGCGGCAACTTCCGGGAGGCGATAGGGCTTGGTCATGTAATCGTCCGCCCCGGCATCCAGTCCCTTGATTGTGTCGTCCATGCTGTCTCTGGCCGTCAGGATCAATGCCGGCAGGCGATTTCCTCGCGTTCTAAGTTGCCGGATGAAATGCAGACCATCGGCTTTGGGTAGCCCGATATCGACCAGTGTAATGTCAAAATCCTCACCCACTGCGAACGCCTCGGCTTCTTCCGCACTGCGGGCAACATCGACCGTGTAGCCCAGTTGCTGAAGTCCCTGCTTCAGGCCCTGGGCGACAAGATTGTCATCTTCAACGATCAGGATGCGCATATGTTTTAGCTGCAGTGTTGTCGTGAATCTGTTGCTTCGCTATTTTCCCACGACATCACGAGGCTCAACTCCCCCTTCGGGTTCCTTATGGGCGATGCCATAGTGACAATCGATACAGGTCCGCTCACCAGAAGCCAGTTTTTGATGTTGCTTCTGGGCCGTTTTCCCCTGTTTTTCCGGGTCCATGGCCTTGGTGTCATGACAGTTCCGGCATTCCCGGGAGTCGCTTTCCTTCATGCGTAGCCAGACTCGCTTGGCGAGTTCAAGGCGATGTGCTTCGAACTTCTCCTTGGTGTCGATGGTGCCCATCAGGTGCTGAAAGACATCATTGGAGGCCTTGATCTTGCGGATCATCGTGTCGACGAATTCGTGCGGCACGTGGCAGTCGGAGCAGGTTGCCTTGACGCCGGTGCGGTTCATGGCGTGGATGGTGTGCTTGTATTCCTCGTAGTTGTTGTTCTTCATCTCGTGGCAGGAGGTGCAAAACTCGATCGTATTCGTATGGTCGAGCGACAGCTTGCCGCCGGCCATCAATAGCGCACCAATCAACATCAGGACGATCGCCTCGACTTCGAGAATTTTTGCCCAAGGCTTTTGGGCACGGAAGCGTTGCCAGATTGAAATCATTGCGGTTTCCTAATTTAGTTGATCCCGCATCATCGCAACACCTAGCTTGCGAATGCCTGACGAGTTTTCCTATTCGTCAGGCATTCGCAAGCTTGCCTCGACGAGAATCGCCGCATCTTGATCAAAAGGTGAGGAAAATCATGAACATCATGGCTGTATTTCGAAGAACCATACTGCGGCAGTCAGGCCTGCGGAAGCTTGCCGTTCTGGCCGGGGCGGGCATTGCCTTTGCCCTGTCGATTCAAAGTGCCAACGCGTTGCCTAGTTACGCTCGCCAGACCGGCTCGGAGTGCGCATCGTGCCACGTGGGCGGCTTTGGGCCACAGCTGACGCCTTATGGCATCCGCTTCAAGATCAATGGCTACACCGATAGCGATGGCAAGGAGGGCAAGATTCCGCTGTCCGCCATGATGGTGGTCAATTCAACGCATACCGCCAAGGACGTCCCGGATGGCGACAAGGTCAATCATTTCAACAACAATAACAATACCGCCATGCAGGAGGCCTCGGTTTTTCTGGCCGGACGCCTGACAGACAACATCGGCAGTTTTGTGCAAGTGACCTATTCGGGCGTCGATCGTACCTACGCCCTAGACCAGGCTGACATACGCTATGCCCGTAGCGTCAAGCTGGGTGACAAGGACATGACGGTCGGTGTCTCGCTGAACACCAACCCGACCTTGACTGATCCGTTCAATACGCTGGGTCAGTGGCGCTTCCCGTACACCTCGTCCGACTTCAATGCCGGCTTCGGCCCGGCTGCCCCCAAGGTAGAAAGCCTGGGTGGCGGTGTGATGGGCGTTAACGCCTATGCCTTCTACGATGACAGCATCTATGCCGAGTTGGGCTTGTACAACAACCTTTCCAAGAAGGCGTTGAATGCTTTCAATACGGAAGACCAGGGCAAGTTCAAGGGCGTCGGAACCTATGGTCGCCTGGCTTATTTCAAGGACCGCAAGCGGGATAACTTCTCGGTCGGTCTGTTCGGCTTCAGTGCCGACATTCAACCGGATCGCGCCGATCTTGGTGTTGCCGACAAGTACCGCGATGTCGGGATCGATGCTTCCTACCAGTATCTCGGCAACCGCCAGCACATCTTTACGGCCAATGCGAGCTATGTACGGGAATGGCAACGCCTGAACTACACGATGCTTGGTGCCGATGACGCGCACAACACCATCGATCAGTTCCGGGCCGCGGGTTCTTATCACTATGACCAGACCTGGGGCGGCACAGTTGGTGTATTCGACCTGCGTGGCAAGACCAACACCAGCCTCAACAGCACCATTGACGAAGGCACTGGTCTGGTTACTAACGGCTCGATCTCCGGTCGTCCGAACACCTCGGGTTATATCCTGCAGGCTGACTGGACCCCCTGGGGCAAGGAAGGCTCGTGGGGCGGTGGCTGGGCCAATGTTCGCGTCGGCGTCCAATACACCGGTTACACCCGCTTCATGGGTGGCTCCACCTATCTCGACAGTGAAGGCAACGAGCGTCGTGCCCGTGACAACAACACGACCATGCTGTTCTTGTGGACTTCGATTTAAGGTTTAGGTGAGCACCATGAAAAAACAACAAACTGCTTTCGTACTTTGCCTGCTGGCGATGCTTTCCGGTTCGCAAGCCTGGGCTGCTGGCGATGCCAAGAAGGGCGCCGATGTCTTTGCCGAAGAGTGCGGGGATTGTCATAGCACTGTCGCTGGCAAGAACAAGAAAGGCCCCAGCTTGAACGGCGTCTTCAGCCGCAAGGCCGGTTCGGTGGCTGATTTCTCCGGATACTCCGATGCGATGAAGCAAAGCGGCATCACCTGGAATCCGGAAAAAATCGATGCCTACATCACGCAGCCGAAAAAGGTTGTGGCGGGCGGAAAGATGAAATACGACGGCCTGGGTGATGCGGCTGCCCGGGGCGACGTTATCGCTTACCTGATGTCTGTCAAGTAAGCTCCTGCCTAGCTGCTTGTCTGCAAAAAAGCCCTGACTGATATTGCTTCCGTCAGGGCTTTTTTCATTTTGGCAAGCGATGAACTAGGTTGTGCCGAATACTGTTGCCGGTTTCATGTCTTGACCGGCCGTTTCGAAAGTTTGCGCTGAAGCGTCCGTCGGTGCATTTTCAGGGCGCGGGCCGTGGCCGAGATATTGCCATCGTTTTCGTTGAGGATGCGTTGGATGTGTTCCCACTCCAGACGGTCGACCGAGAGTGGTTCATCCGAGGCCGCTACGTCGAAATCCGGACCGCCATCGTCCTCGAAGGCCGACAGGATGGCTTCGATCTCGACCGGTTTGGCCAGATATTGAATGGCGCCCAGTTTCACGGCATCGACTGCGGTGGCGATGCTGGCGTAGCCAGTCAGGACGACAATACGACTATCCGGGTTGATGTCGAGCAGGGGCTGGATCAGGGCCAGGCCAGAACTGCCATTCAGGTTGAGATCGAGGACGACGCGCAGCGGACGAATTTCTCGGGCCAGCTCAAGTGCGGACGCTGCATCCTGAGCACCACGTGCAGGGTGGCCACGCCGCTCCATGGTGCGAACCAGAATGGCATTGAAACTAGGATCGTCGTCGATGATCAGCGTCATTTCGTTCATGCTTGTATCCGTGGCAGTTCGATGCGGGCAAGGGCGCCGCCGTCTTCAGGGTTACTCAGGGTCAGCGCGCCGCCGAGTTGTTCGATGGCGCTACGGGTCAGTATCAGGCCGACGCCGCTGCCTTGCTCATGGGCTGGAAAACTGGTCTGCCCGCCCTGTTCCAGAACTTCTGGCGGGAAACCGGGGCCGTGGTCACGGATGTCGATGCACAGGTTGTCCGTGCACCAGGAAAGCCGGACTTCCAGCGGACTCGGCGTGGCGTTGGCTGCATTGTTGAGCAGGTTGAGGATGGCCTGCTCAAGCCGTGGATCGGCAAGGATTTCGGGGGGCGTACCGTCGCTGGCGATGATCAGGCGGCTGCTGGCCTGCGGGCGGGCCGCATGCCAACGCTGGCGCAGACTGTCCAGCCAGCGATTGGACGCTTCGAGCGGAGCATTTTCCAGGCGTTCGGCACCGGCACGGCGTGACAGACCAGTGATGATTTCCTTGCAGACTCCGATCTGTTGGCGGAGCAGCACGATGTCTTCGCGTGACGGTCCGCTCAGGCTGGGATCGTTGGCCAGTTCTCCGGCGAGCAGGGCCATCGTGCCAAGCGGTGTGCCCAGCTCATGGGCGGCGCCGGCCGCCAGGGTGCCCATGGCCATGACCCGTTCGTCGCGCAGAGCCTGTTCGCGGGCAGTCGCCAGTTGGGCATCGCGTTGGCGAATCTGGCGGGTCATGCGGATGATGATCCAGCCGATCATGGCGGCGGAAAGGACAAAAATCAGCCACATGCCGATCAGGTGCAGGCGGGTGGCGCGTGTCGCATCCGGCATTGGCAGTGGCAAGTAAAAAACCATCAGCAGCGAGTAGGCGGCGATCGCCACGGCACTGACGACGGCAGCAAAGCGCGCTGGCAGGGTCAGGGCGGCGATGGCAACGGGGGGCAGAAGCATTGAAACCAGCGGGTTGGCAGCGCCACCGCTGAAGAAAACGATGGCGGTCAGCGCCCCGATGTCGAAAAGTAACTGAACAAACAGTTCGCAGGCGCTGGCGGTTTTTGACGTGCTGACCCGCCATTGTGCAAAAGCGTTGAACAGCCCGGTAATGGCAACGATACCGAGCAGGGGAACCTGTGGCACCGGAATATCGAGCAGGCCCGGGGCGAGCAGGATCAGTGGCGTCAAGGCTGCGAGTACGAACCAGCGGCCAGCGACCAGTCGACGCAGGTTGGCCAGATGCTCGGAGTTTTCGTTGGTACAGGGCGTTGTTGCCATGGGGCGAATTATGCGTGATTTGAGTCAATTTTCAGTCGCTTGGGAGATGCGACAATTCGTCGCAGCGCTATTTGGAGTATCTATTGCATGCGGTCTTACTTACGAATTCCATTTTTACTGGCTGCGCTGATGGCGAGCCCGTCGGTGTTTGCTGCCGATCTTGAAAAAGGCAAGGAAATCAACGGCACCTGTGCCGCTTGCCATAGCGATAACGGCCAGGGGGGCAAGCGGGGGGAATACCCGCGCATCGCCGGCCAGCAAGTCAAGTACATCGAAAGCCAGCTGAAAAATTTTCGGGCACGTACGCGGGTCAATATTCCGATGTTTCCCTACACCCAGGAGCGGGAGTTGTCGGATTCGGATATCAAGGATATTGCCGCCTATCTGAACGGGATCGAACTGGATACCAAGATGCCCACCTACACCGGCAAGGAGGATGCGCTGACCAAGTTGCTGATGGCTGATAAAGTGATGATCATCCCGCGCGTCGAGGGAAACTTGGCCAACGGAGAAAAGATATTCCAGAAGCAGTGTGCCGCCTGTCATGGCAAGGCTGGCAAAGGGCGCGGCATGTTCCCGATGCTGGTCGGGCAATACACGAATTATCTGCAGCGTCAGGTCGATCTTTATCTGAAGGGCGACCGGCCGCATGACGAAGAGGGTACGATCGGCGTGCTGAACGACCTGAAGGCTCAGGACATTCAGGATATTCTGGCTTACCTCACCTCAATTCAGGAACCGAAGGAATGAAACGAATCACCTTCACCCTGCTGGCCTTGCTGGCTGTTTCCGGTGCCCGGGCACATGGCCATTCGGGACCGATCGACGACAGCATGCCCGATGCCCAGAAAATTCGTTTCTGCGAGCGCGTTCGGGACCATGCCTTGCAGACTTTCTACAACCGTGAGCGCGGGCAGCCGATGAAGCTGTTTGACGAGGATGGCAGCGATGGCGCGCGGATTACCAACCACATCATCAAGCGCATCTATGAAGAGCCGCAGATTTCCAGCCCGAAGAAGGCCGAAACCTTTGGCCGGGCGACCTGCAACGAAATGATGGGATCAAGCGCCGCTTCAGAGTAAATAGGGAATGAAGCGTTTGGTCCGCTGCATGTAGTCGGCGTAAGAGGGGCCAAAGTAGGCCAGGCATTCCTTTTCGTCGGTGATCGCGGTCAGCCAAAGTGAAAATGTGGCGATACCGACGATGAGCGTACCGAGCGCGCTTGGATCCTGAAAGTAGGCACCCCAGGCCAGGGCCAGCAAAGACGCGTACATCGGGTGGCGAATGTGGCTGAAGATGCCGTGGGAAACGAGTTGGGTGGTCTTCTCGAATTCGTAGAACGAGCCGTCATCGCGTTTTTTATTGGCAGCACCGTGGCGGCGCAGGGTGCGCGTGCCCTCGGCAACCAGGAAAATGCTGAGCAGCATCAACATCCATGACGTGAACTGGTGCGGCGAATAAGGGTCATCCCCCCAGACACCGTGATTGAGCACGATCAGGCCGAGAATGGCCTCCCAGGCAAAGAAACGGTAGAAGCCGTGGCTACCCGGTTTGCGCAGTGGCTTGCGCGACAGCCAGACGATAAGCAGCGTGCCGATCAGGAAAAGGATTGAATCGTTCATCTCAGTCCGTGAAACTCGTGGTCAAGGCAGAAATCATATAGGCGTGATCAAGGACGCCGGCGCTTTCGCGGATGCTGTGCATGGCCCACATCGGCGATCCGACGTCGACGCTCGGTATGCCCAAACGTGATGCGACGATGGGGCCGATGGTGCTGCCGCAGCCTAAATCGGTACGGTGGGCGTATTGCTGGCAGGGCACCCCTGCTTTGGCACAGATTGCCATGAAGCGGGCGGCGGTATCGGCGTTGGTGCTGTAACGCTGGTTGGCATTGCTCTTGATGACCGGCCCGGCGTTCACCGTCGCGTGGTGGCACGGCTCGTAGGCGGCCGGAAAATTGGGGTGCCAGCCGTGGGCCATGTCGGCGCTGATGAAGAAGCTCCGCGCCAGCATCCGGCGTTGGTCCTCGCCATCGAGGCCGGCGTTGGCGGCCAGTCGGCTGATCACGTCGGAGACGAAACTGCCGCCAGCGCCGGCCGCGCTTTCGCTGCCGACTTCTTCATGGTCGAAAAAGGCGCACAGGCAGGTGGCATTGGGTTCTTTCGTGGCAAGCAGGGCGCTCAGTCCGGCATGGCAGGAGGCAAGATTATCGAGCTGGCTGTTGGCCACGAATTCGCGATCCACGCCCCAGAAACTGCCTTTTTGCGTGTCGTAGGCGTTCAGTTCCCAGGTCAACAGATCACCCGGTTCGACACCGAGCCGATCGGCAATTGGCTGGCGGAAGCGTGCCTCGGCTTTCGTGCCGTCTTCGGAAACGCCCAGTAGCAGGGGTAGTTCAGTCTGTTTGTTGAACTTCAGGCCGTTCTCGTTAACTTCCCGATTCATGTGGACGGCAAGGTTGGGCAGGCGGAGCAGTGGTTCGGCGAAATGCACCAGCCTGGTCGTGAAGCCGCCCGGCGTGCGGACATTGACGCGCCCGGCCAGCGACAGGTCACGGTCGGCAAAGGTGGCGAGGATGGGGCCACCGTAAACTTCAACACCAAGCCTGACCATGCCTGCCACATCCTCGGCCGGCTTCGGCTTGAGGCGCAGGCCTGGCGAATCGGTATGGGCGCCGATCATCCGCAGGCCGGTCTCGGCGGCCGATTGCCGGCCGATGATGAAGGCGATGATCGACGAGCCACCGCGTACCACGTAATGGCGACCACCCGCGCTCAGCGTCCAGCGATCAAGCTCTTCAAGCCGGCTGAAACCAGCGGCCTGCAGCCGGGTTTCACAGGTCTGCACGGCATGCCAGGGGCTGGGGCTGGCATCAATGAAGTCGAGCAGGTCCTGTGCCTGGATGCGGGCGGAATCGGGAATATTCATAGTGATTTCTGTCTCAGCAATTCAATCAGCAGGTCAGCGATGCGTCTATCATAAAGCATGGCGATGTGACCTACCGGCGGAAGTTCGACATCGCGCGCCCCGGGCAGGCGCTGGTTGTCCTGCGGCATGGCGTAATTGTCGTAGGCATTGCGCAGGCTGACGAACGGAATCTTGATCGCCTCGCTTGCCATGTCGCGCAACCATAGCGATCCCGGTTGCATTTCGCGGGCGTTCTTGCCGATGCCAATGCGGGCCAGCGCCGAACCTTGGTGCGGCGTGGCCAGCGTCAGTAGCCAGTCGACCCGATCGGAACCGTGGCGAGCGAGGTAGGAGCGGCAGATCAGGCCACCCATGCTGTGTGCGATCAGCGTGACCTGTTTGCTGCCGGTCAAGGCACAGACTTCTTCGATACGCTGATTCAGTTGCGGGACCAGCTTGCCAAGGCTGGTATAGGGCGGGATCAGGCTGACCGAAGCGACAGTATGCCCAGCCGCCTCCAGGCGCCGGCGGAGCAGCCACCAGATACCACGGCTGCAGCCGTAACCATGAACGAGCAGAATCGGCCGGCTGCCGACAGGCAGACGGTCGGCCGGCATCCACAGCCGTTCGAACGGGATGACGAGCAGGAAGGTAAGCAGGAAGGCGAGGTATTCACTGATCATGATTGCCAGCCGCTTGGCAAAGCCAAGGCGCGGGGCCGGTGAGGCGAAGGCCATGGCGAAGGTCCAGGTCGTGGCGTTCATCCAGAAGCGCAGGCCGAGCAGGCAGTTGATGGCGCCGACGATGGCGAGCGGCCAGTCGAGATGCATGAAGTGGCGACCGATGTAGAGGTAGCCGGTGACTTCCAGAGAGATCCAGATGAGCAGGGAAATTGGCAGCATGTCGAAATCAGGCTGCTTCGGTTTCTGGCTTGGGCAACCAGATGCAGGCACCCTTCGATTCCTTGTCGATTGCCGCCAATACCGTTTCGTGCTCGGCGATTTCCTCCGGCGCGGCGCGGCGTACGCTGAGTGGCTTGCGTTCGCGAACCTGGCCGTCGGCGCCGATGTTCGGACGTGGCTCTGCATCGGGTTCGATCATCAGGCTGTTCTGGCCTCGGGTCATGGCCAGGAAAACGTCGGCCAGCAATTCCGTATCGAGCAGCGCGCCGTGCAGGGTCCGGCTCGAATTGTCGATCTCGTAGCGTTCACACAGCGCATCAAGGCTGTTGCGCTTGCCGGGATGCAACTCCTTGGCCATGCGCAGGGTGTCGATGACGCCATTGCAAATGGTGCCGACCGGCACCCGGCCGAGCCGGTCGAGTTCGGCATTGAGGAAGCCGATGTCGAAAGGCGCGTTGTGGATGATCAATTCGGCGCCGTTGATGAACTCAAGAAACTCGTCGGCGATGTCGGCGAATTTAGGCTTGTCGGCCAGGAATTCAAGGGTGATGCCGTGCACCGCCTGGGCGCCTTCGTCGATTTCGCGCTCAGGGTTAATATATTTGTGCAGGTGGTGACCGGTAAAGCGGCGGTTCACCATCTCGATGCACGCCACTTCGATGATACGGTGGCCTGAGCGGGGGTCTAGGCCGGTGGTTTCAGTGTCGAGAACGATCTGTCGCATGGTGCTTCCTTAACCCTTCAATTCTTCGATGCCACGGTTGGCCAATGCATCGGCGCGTTCGTTTTCCGGATGCCCGGAATGCCCCCTGACCCAGATCCATTCCAGCTTGTGCAACTTGACTTGGGCATCGAGCAGTTGCCAGAGATCGGCGTTTTTCACCGGCTTCTTGTCCGAAGTCTTCCAGCCATTCTTCTTCCAGCCATGAATCCACTCGTTGATGCCCTTCATGACGTATTGCGAGTCGGTGTAGATCTTGCCTCCGATGGGGCGTTTCAGCGCTTCGATGGCGCGGATGGCAGCGGTCAGTTCCATACGGTTGTTGGTCGTTTCCTTCTCGCCTCCCCACAGTTCCTTCTCGTGTGGTCCGAGGCGCAGGATGGCCCCCCAGCCACCGGGGCCAGGGTTACCCTTGCAGGCGCCATCGGTGAATATTTCAACAGTTTCCTCAGCGGTCATGACGTTCCTTTTGAGCAATCGGGCGCAGTGCCTTGGCCCGTACTGCCTGTTTTTTCCATTTTGGGGTGATCAGGCGCATGCTGTGCGTGCGCTTGATGGCCCGCAGCACATAGACGCCACCTGAGAAATTCCACCAGCGGTTAGTGGCGTTTTCGATAAAACGCCAGTTCTGCAACCATTTCAGTTGGTCGACGGGGGGGACATAGCATCCAAGGCTACCGCGGTCGACTTCGAAGCCAAGCAGTTTCAGCCAGTCTTTCAGACGATTGATCGAAAGGTAAGTCCCGTTCCAGGGATACTCGCCATTGCGATCCAGTTTGCGTTTCAGCCCCCAGAGCGATAGCGGATTGAAGCCGATGACGATGACCTGGCCCTCGGGGATCAGGATGCGCTCGACTTCACGCAGGATCTGGTGCGGTTCGTCGCTGAATTCGAGAATATGCGGCAGGACAACGAGGTCGATGCTGTTCGAGGCAAAGGGCAGGGCGGTGTAGTTGCATAGCACGTCAACCTGACCATATTCACCGGCCTGCTGACGTAGCGGGATGCGATTGGCGCGCAGAAAATCGCCCTGAGGCAGGCCGAGTTGCAAGGCGTTGAAACCGAAAATGTCAGCGACGATGCCATCAAGCTGGCGCTGCTCCCAATCCAGTACGTAGCGACCGGGGGCCGAGGCCAGCCAGGCATCCATTCCGGGAATTGACATCCGGGGCGCATCCCTCGATAGTTCCGGCATGTTAGAAATTTCGTTCATTCCCGCGTTCAAGGATAATTACATCTGGCTGCTGACCCGGGGCAAGCGTGCTTTCGTCGTCGACCCCGGTGATGCTGCGCCTGTGCTGGCAAGGCTGGAGGCTGGCGGGTTGATGCTGGAAGGCATCCTGATTACCCATCACCACGCCGATCATCAGGGGGGCGTCGCCGAACTGAAAGCGCGCTGGCAAGCCGAGGTTTATGCGCCGGGCAACGAGTCTATCACAGGCTGCTCTTGTCCCCTGAGTGGTGGTGAAAGCATCGATGTGCTTGGTCAGAAAGTCACGGTTATGGCGGTTCCTGGCCATACACTGGGGCACTTGGCCTATTACGCGCCGGGGGCGCTTTTGTGCGGCGATACCCTGTTCGGTGCCGGTTGCGGTCGACTGTTCGAAGGAACGCCAGCCCAAATGTCTGCCTCACTGGACAGCATCGCCGCCTTGCCAGGCGACACCTTGATCTACTGCGCGCATGAATATACGGAGATGAACCTGCGTTTTGCGCTTGCTGTCGAGCCGAATAATCAGGCGTTACAAGCTCGTGTGGCCAAGGTGGCTGCGTTGCGTGCTGCCGGCTTGCCTAGTGTGCCGTTGATTCTGGCTGAAGAAAAGGCGACCAATCCCTTCCTGCGTTGCCATGAAGCGGCAGTGGTTGAGGCTGGTTTGCAGCACGCTGCTTCCTGCTTGCTCGGGCACGCTGCCCAGCAAGGAGCGGACATTGAAGATCGTTCAAAAACGGCAATTTTTGCGGCTATCCGCAGTTGGCGTAACACCTTCTAGGTTTTTTTCTGGCGGACTCGTCCGCTGACCTTTTCCAAGGTATCAAGTACGCGTGCCGCATTAAATGGCTTGATGATAAATCCGCTGGCGCCGTTCTGGATCGCTTCCTGAACCGTGCCCGGGTCCGAGTTGCTGGTGACCATGATGACTTCGGTATCCGGGTGCGCGGCCTTGATTTCACAGAGCGCTTCAATGCCGTTTTTTTCCGGCATCATGACATCCATGCAGGCGATATCGGGTTTCAGGCGTTCGACCAAGTCAATGGCTGACACACCATTACGTGCCTCACCGACGACGTCATATTCCTCGCCCCGCAGCATTGCCCGGAGAATGCCGCGCATCATGTCATTGTCGTCAACGATGATGATGGAGATGCGTCTTCTGGCCATGGGATTGTCAGTTGCTAGGTGGCGTCGGCACGGTAGACGCGATCCCGACCTTCCTTCTTGGCCCGGTAAAGCGCCTTGTCGGCCGCAAGGATCAAATCATCCGGCGGGTTGTCGAAGCCGGGGGCGGCCGAGGCAATGCCGATGCTCAAGCCAACCTGGCCTGTTGGCGACGAGGCGTGAGTGATGTTCAGTTCCTTGGTGGCCTGGCGAATTTTCTCGGCCACCATCAGCGCGCCGCCAATACTGGTTTCCGGCAGGATCACGGCAAACTTCTCGCCGCCATAACGGGCTACCGTGTCGGATGGGCGCTCCGTATGGCGACTGATGGCGGCGGCAATCTTGCGCAGGCATTCATCACCGGCCTGATGGCCATAGGTGTCGTTGTACAGCTTGAAATAATCGATATCGCACATCAACAAGGCGATGCTGTTCGAGTGCCGGCGCGCCCGGCGCCATTCAATGGACATTGCTTCGTCGAAATAGCGCCGGTTGGCGACACCGGTCAGGCTATCCGTGGACGAAATACGGATCAATTCCTGATTGGCAGCATCAAGCTTTCGCGTCACGGCGAGCAGCGAGGCGCGCATCAGAACGATGCGCTGCATGGCGCGAATCTTTGCGCCGAGGACGATCTCGCTGATTGGCTTGTGCAGGTAATCGTCGCCCCCGGCAGCAATGCCTTTTTCAATATTGGCATCGTCGTCGAGTGACGAAAGAAAAATAATCGGTGCCCAGTCCCCCGGTTTTTCCATGGCCCGGATATGCTGCGCAACGACAAATCCATCCATATCCGGTAGCAAGATGTTGAGCAGAACCAGATCGGGGCGGTTGCGTGAAAACAGATCAATCGCCATTTCGCCATTTTCGGCCGGAATGCTTGTCGCACCGAAGTGTTCGACATACTTGGTCAGTGTGGCAAGACTGGACTGGCTGTCTTCAACAACGAGAATTTTCATGGCGGCGACACGAACTCGATTGCCTCAGTCTAACGACAATAGCTGCTGAAGAAAAGCAGTGCGCCGACTGCAATGCTAATGGCCGTTATTCCCCAGCCGATACCCCAGGTTAGCGCTTGACGTGTCTGGTGGTGAGCGGCCTGTTGCTTGAATTGGAAATAGCGTTGAAATTCACCGAGGGTGAGCAGTGCTGTGAATAGGAAGAAAATCATTCCGCAGAACATGGCAATGATGGTGCCATTGGTCAGTTCTCGGCAGGCGCCGGCTGTGCGATGGAGATAGATCAGGATGTCATCGGTTCTGAAGGCAAAACTGACAAGCAGATAGGCCAGGCCGGCAAAAATTCCAATCAGACCAATCACTAACCAGGTTTGCCAGCGCTTGAGTTGCATAATGGCGCTGTAAATGTCGTCGATTATCCAGTTCATATGTTTTTTTTGCTGATATTGGTGCGGCGCCGGTGTGCTAAATTTAGCCGATATATAGTACTCGAGGCAGAATATCATGGCAGAGCAGACGGCAAACAAATCAGTATCAATGTCACATCTTTCTGCCGCGCTGAAATCCCCTCGTAGCATGAAGCTCGGCAAATGGCTGGGGATATTTCTGCTGGTTATTGGCGTTTTAGGGTTTTTCGCGGCGCCGCCGCTGCTTAAATCAATTTTGCAGAAGCAACTCTCGCTGCAGTTGCACCGTGAAGTCAGCATCGAGCAGATCGCCATCAATCCCTACGCCTTGTCAGCCAAGGTTAACGGTTTGTCGATCAGGGCCGATGGTGGCAAAGAGGTGGCCGGCTTCGACGAATTGTTCGTCAATCTCTCTTCGGCTTCAATTTTCAAGCTGGCGGCGGTTGTTGATGAAGTTCGTCTGCAGGGCCTGCGCCTCGCCGTGAGCCGGGTAGCCGAAGGTCGCTACGATATTTCCGATCTGCTCGACGAGTGGATGAAACCCAAGGATGAGCCGGAGAAGGACACGCCGCGCTTCTCGCTGAACAATATCCAGCTGATCAACGCGAAGATTGTCTTTGATGATCAGCCCAAGGGCAAGGTTCATACGATCAGCGACATCAACCTGGCCTTGCCTTTCGTTTCCAGCTTGCCCTATCAGGCGGAAGTCCTGGTTCACCCGGCCTTTTCTGCCAAAATTAACGGCTCGCCACTGGCGCTGACCGGCGAAAGCAAACCGTTTACGACAACTCATGAAAGTCATCTGAGCCTCGACCTGGATCGTTTCGATCTGGCCGTGCTGCAGCCTTACCTGCCGGAATCGCTGCCCTTCCGCCTTAATGCCGGAACGCTCGATACCGAAATGAAGGCCATGTTCAAGGAGGTCTCGGACAAGGTTTATTCGGTGACAGTGATTGGCGCGGCCCATGTGTCCGGCCTTGTGCTGGCGGAAAGTGACGGTCAGGCGCTGGTTGGCTGGAAGCGCCTGGATGTGGAACTCGACAGTATTGACCCGCTTAACCGCAAGGCTGCGGTCAAGCGGGTGGCCCTCGATGGGCTGGATGTCAGTCTGGCCGTGAACAAGCAGGGCGAGTTCAACGTACTGCGGCTGCTCGACAAACTGGCCAAGCCGGTTGCCACAGTCCCGGAGCCGAAGCTTGAGTCGGCCAAGCCCTTCGAATGGACGCTCGGCGAGTTCGCGTTGAGCAACGGTCTGCTGCGCTGGAAAGACGACTCGAACCCGACGCCGGTTACCGGCGAAGTCCGCAACCTGCTGGTCAGCGTTGGCAAGGTAGACGGCAAGCTGGTCGAGCCGATCGAGATCAACGAGGTCAGCTATCAGGTTGATCTCGGTGAGCGCTTTCGGGTCGAGAAGATGGCCATCAAGGGCATCAAGCTGGATCTGCCGGGGCGGCGTGTCAACATTGCCGAGGTGATCAATACTGGCGCTCGTGCCCGCATGCTGCGGAACAAGGACAGCAAGATCGAATGGGTCAGTTCCCCGGTGCTGAAAACTATTCGTGCCACTGATGCCAAGGCAGAGGCGAAGGCCAAGGAGGAAAAGCCATGGATCGGCAAGGTCGGCAAGCTGGCGGTTGAGGATCTCGCCTTCCGCTTCGAAGATCAGAGCATGAACCCGGTGGCGGTCCAGGAAATCGAGGCGTTCAGCCTGCACGGCGAAGGTCTGACCAACGAAGCAAACCAGAAGGGCAAGATCGCGCTACAGGGCAAGATCAACAAGAAGGGCAGCCTGAATGTCGACGGCAGCCTGCAGGTCTATCCGCTTGATGCGCAGCTCAAGGTCGAGACCGTCGCCATTCCGCTAATGCCGTTCGAGCCTTATCTGGGGCAGTTCCTGAACATTTCGCTGACCCGTGGCCAAGTCTCGAACAAGGGAGAGGCGACGGCAAAGCTCGATACCTCTGGCCTAAAAGCCAGCTACAAGGGCAATTTTACGCTCGGCGACTTCGTGGCCGTCGACAAGGCGAACAGCACCGATTTCCTGAAATGGAAGTCACTGTACTTTGGTGGTGTCGATTTCAAGCTGGAGCCTCTGGCCATCAATATCGGCGAAATCGCCTTGTCCGATTTCTACTCACGCCTGATCCTGAACAAGGAAGGCAAGCTCAATGTCGCCGACATCGTCAGGAAGCCGGACGGGGGCGAAACCCCGAAGGAGGCGGTGACGCCGGTTGCGACCAAGCCGGATGCCAAGCTCGCCGCCAAGGATGCCGCGCCGGTCAAACCGCCGGTACCAATCAAGATCGCCAAGATCACGCTGCAGAACGGAACGGTTAATTTCTCCGATTTCTTCGTCAAGCCGAACTACACGGTCAACCTGACCAAGCTCGGCGGTCGGGTCAGCGGCCTGTCGTCGGCGGCAGATACGGTGGCCGATATGGAGGTGCGTGGCAAATATGCCAACTCGGCACCGGTACAGATCCTGGCCAAGCTGAATCCGCTGGCCGCCAAGACCTATCTCGATCTCAAGGCGGACATTACCGGCGTCGACCTGACCGGCTTCTCGCCGTATTCCGGCAAATACGCCGGCTATGCCATCGAGAAGGGCAAGCTGACGCTCAATGTGGCCTACAAGCTGGAAAATAACCAGCTGACGGCTGAGAACCGGTTGTTCATTGATCAATTCACTTTTGGTGACAAGATCGAGAGTCCGGATGCAACCACGTTGCCGGTCAATCTGGCGATTTCGCTGCTCAAGAACAATCGTGGCGAGATTGACCTCAATCTGCCGGTTGCCGGTTCGCTGGATGACCCGCAGTTTTCGATTGGTGGCCTGATCATCAAGGTCATCGTCAACCTGTTCGTCAAGGCGGTAACTTCGCCGTTTGCACTGCTCGGCTCAATGTTCGGAAGTGGCGAGGAGTTGTCGAACATCGAGTTCGCAGTCGGTCGTGTGGGCATCAATGACGCAGGAACCAAGAAGCTGGAAAGTCTGGCCAAGGCACTGGTCGAACGTAATTCGCTGAAACTGGAAATTACCGGACGAGCTGACCCCGAAGTCGATAGAGAGGGCGTCAAGCGCGTCGGTATCGAGCGTGCCATGAAGGCCGAAAAACTCAAGGATATCAAGAAGGCGGGTGAAGGCAAGTCGCTGGAGGATATCGAGATTTCCCCCGAGGAGTACAAGACCTACCTGACCCGAGCTTACAAGGAAGCCAAATTCCCGAAGCCGCGCAACGTGGTTGGCCTGCAGAAGGAGCTACCGGTTGAGGAAATGGAAAAGCTGATGTTGGCCAACCTTCCAGCCTCTGATGAGGACATCAAGGCGCTGGCTGATCGCCGGGCCGAGGCTGTGCAGGGCTGGTTGGTCGAGCAGGGCAAGGTGCCGCCCGAGCGTGTTTTCCTGCTGCCGTCCAAGGTCGAGCACGACGACAAGGGCACGGGTAGCCGCGCCGATTTTTCCTTAAGGTAATTTTTAATGAGTGAAACGATGGGGCTGGCCCTGGCGGTCGGCACGGTGGTGGTCATCCTGCTGCAGGTGGCCTTGCTGTTGCGGGATAACCGCAAACAGGGCGATGCAGAGCACTTCCGGACGCTGCTGGACGCGCAGGAAAAAGGCTTGATGCGCCTTGAGCGCGAATTGCGCGAGGAGCTGGCCCGGGGCCGGCGCGAGGATGCCGAAGAGGCATTCCGCGACCGCGAGGAGCGAGCCCAATCAGCCAATCTGCTGGGGCAGGCGATCACCACACAGGTTGGCCAGTTTGGTACCTTGCAGGCCGAGCGCCTGGAGGCCTTTGCCCGTGAATTGAATCGTTTTTCGCTGGGGCTGGACGAGCGTTTCGAGCGCCTCAAAACGACCGTCGAGGGGCGCTTGACTGCCATTCAGACGGACAATGCCAACAAGCTCGAGGAAATGCGCCGTACCGTAGACGAGAAGCTGCATGCGACTTTGGAGCAGCGTCTTGGCGAATCCTTCAAGCTGGTTAGCGACCGACTGGAGCAGGTGCACCGTGGTCTTGGCGAAATGCAGACGCTGGCAGCCGGTGTTGGCGACTTGAAGCGCGTGCTGACCAATGTGAAGACGCGTGGTACCTGGGGGGAAGTCCAGCTCTCAGCGCTGCTTGAACAGTTGCTGACGGCCGATCAGTTTGCTTCCAATGTTGCGACCCGCCCGGGTAGCAACGAGCGCGTCGATTTTGCCATCCGCCTGCCGGGCAAGGACGACGGTGCAGTCGTCTGGCTGCCGATCGACGCCAAGTATCCGATCGAGGACTACCAGCGTCTGCTTGATGCTCAGGAGCGAGCAGATCCGGCGGCGGTCGAGGAGGCTTCGCGGGCCATCGAAACGCGGCTGAAGAGCGAGGCCAAGAGCATCCACGAGAAATACGTCTCGCCGCCGCATACGACTGATTTCGCCATGCTCTACCTGCCGCTTGAAGGCCTCTATGCCGAGGCGCTGCGCCGGCCGGGGCTGGCTGAGACGCTGCAGCGCGATTTTCGGGTCAGTCTGGCCGGTCCGACGACCTTGGCCGCGCTGCTTAACAGCCTGCAGATGGGCTTCCGTACGCTGGCTATCGAGCAACGTTCAGCTGAGGTCTGGGCCGTGCTTGGTGCAGTGAAGACCGAGTTCGGCAAGTTTGGCGAGGCGCTGGCGCATACCCGGAAAAAGCTGGACGAGGCAAGCAACAGTATCGCCAAGGCGGAAACCAGGACCAGGCAACTGTCGCGCAAGTTGAAAGAAGTCGAAGCGCTACCGGCGGCAGAATCTGAACAATTGATCGGTGTGGTGGAATTTGATGGTGAAGACGAGTGAATTAGAAGTTGCCTACAAGGCAACGACCTATCGGGTGTATTTGTCCGGTGGAATCTGCGATCTGCGTATTGGCCAAGCATGCGAAGCGCTGCGTTGCTGGCTGGAAACGGCTGATTGCGAGCAGTTTTCGATCATTACAGCGTACAACCCGGGGT
Organism: Dechloromonas aromatica RCB; assembly: GCF_000012425.1. Taxonomy (NCBI): domain Bacteria; kingdom Pseudomonadati; phylum Pseudomonadota; class Betaproteobacteria; order Rhodocyclales; family Azonexaceae; genus Dechloromonas; species Dechloromonas aromatica (nom. nud.). The sequence continues at coordinate 1,717,812 of NC_007298.1, forward strand.
CGCAGCCGACTGATGAGGCGATCAATGCCGAGCGGCAAGCGCAGTTGGAGTGCGAACTTCTGGAAGGCAATTACGAACCTTATGCTGGCCAGAATGTTCCGGATAGTGATGCCTGGCCAGTCGAGGAGAGTTGTTTCGTACCGGACCTCGGACCAGAGGATGCTTGTGCATTGGCCGAAGATTACGGGCAGAATGCAGTAATCAGCGGTGGCGCCGACGGCGTACCGCATCTAGTCTGGATAGAAGCAAGCGAAAAATGAGCATCAAAATCGGCCGTTTCGAAGTCCGGGGTGAGTTGGGACGTGGCGCACAAAGCGTGGTCTATCTCGGCTTCGATCCCCAGTTGCAGCGTGAAATTGCCATCAAGACCCTGCATTTTTCTCGGCCGGACCCTGCCCAGAACAAGGTTTTGCTCGACGAGGCACGGACCGTCAGCAAGATGCGTCATCCCAACATCGTGCCGATTTTCGAGGCCGGCGAGGAGCGCGGCGATCTTTATCTCGTTTTTGAGTACGTGCCCGGCAAAAATCTCGCTGAATTCCTGCGCCAGAGCGGTGCGTTGCCACCGGTCAAGGCGGTGACCATCCTGGGCAAGGTGCTTGATGCCGTAGCCCATGCCCACGCCCAGGGCATCATCCATCGCGACCTGAAGCCGTCCAATATTCTGCTCGATGACGATGGCACGCCGCGAGTCATGGATTTCGGTATCGCGGCACGCATCGACGGTGCGAGTGAAGGTACTGACCGGGTGACCGGAACGCCGGCCTATATGTCACCCGAGTACATTCTGAAGCGCGAACTCAGTGAACGTTCAGATGTTTTCTCAGCCGGTGTCATCCTGTTCGAGATGCTGACTGGCCGCCGCGCGTTTCCTGGTGACAACGTCTCCCAGATCATGCAGCGGGTGGCCCGGGAGGATCTGGTATTGCCCGAGGATGCAGGGGTTGATGATCGTTTGAGCAGTGTTTTGAACAAGGCGGTGGCCCGTGATCCGTCAGTGCGCTTTCAGACGGCGGCGCAATTTGCCGAAGCTTTGGACAACTATCTGAACCCGGAAGACGAGCTTGGCGCGACCGGTGCTGGCCGCCAGTCGACACTGGAGTTCCTGTTGCGCCGCATGCGGCACAAGAGCGACTTCCCCGCTTTGTCCGAGTCTGTCAGCGCTATCAACAAGATCGCCAACAGCGAGACGGAGAGCATCGATAAGCTTTCCAATACTATCCTCAAGGATTTTGCACTGACCAACAAGTTGCTGCGACTGGTCAATTCTGCATACTTCAGGCCGGCAGGTGGTGGCTCCATCAGTACAGTCTCGCGAGCCGTGATCGTGCTGGGTTTCGAGGCCGTTCGCAATATTGCCATCACGGTCCTGTTGTTCGAACACTTGCAGAACAAAGGCAATGCCAACCAGTTGAAAGAGGATTTCCTGCGCGCCAACCTGGCCGGTGTTCTGGCCAAGGACATTGGTGCTACCGCGCGCATGCGCGATCTGGAGCAGTCCTTTATTTGCGCTTTATTCCACAGTCTGGGTCGCCTGCTGTCACAGTTTTACTTCCCCGAGGAGTCGGACGAGATTCGGCGTGTCATGGCCCAGAAGAACTGCAGCGAGGAGAGTGCAGCGCTGCAAGTGCTGGGTATTTCCCTGGAAGATATGGGCATGGCCGTTGCCCGCCAGTGGGGCTTCCCGCCGCTGATCGTCAGTTCAATGCGGAAGTTGCCGGCAGGGCCGGTCAAGAAACCGGCGCAACAGGAGGACAGACTGCGTGTGTTGTCCGGATTTTCCAACGAATTGTGCGACTCCATCGCTCAATCGACACCGGAAATTCGTGACCGTGAGCTGAAAAAAGCAATGACGCGTTTTGCCGAGGCGATTGATCTCAATCCGAAAGATGTCTTTCAGACGGTTCAGCGAGCCGTTGAGGAAGTGGCTGATTTTGCCCGCGTCATTCACCTCAACCTGCAGCAGACAAGTTTTGGCAAGCAGATGCGTTTGTTCGCTAAAAAGGGGGGAACTGAGGTTGGCGATACTAACGATACTGATTTCGCGGATGGTACCGTCCTTGGCGAGAGTGACCCGCTAGGTGCCGTTGAAGGCGAAGCCGGGTTGCAGATTCTCGACGCGCAGGCTATTTTGACGGCGGGAATTCAGGACATCAGCAACACCCTGATCGATGGTTTCCAGTTGAATGACGTCCTGCGCATCATCCTTGAGACGATGTATCGTGCCATGGGGTTCAAGCGGATCGTGCTGTGCATCCGTGATGTCAAGGCAGGGGCCATGCAGGGGCGCTTCGGTTTTGGGCCAGATGCCAACGAGCTTGCCCGGGCGTTCCGTTTTCCGCTCAGCTTTACACCCGACATCTTTCATGCAGCGACATCGAAGGGGGTTGATCTGCTGATCAGTGACATCAACGATCCGAAGATCGCTGGCCGCATTCCCGACTGGTATCGCAAGGCCGTCCCGGCCCACTCATTCGTCCTGTTTCCGCTGAATATCAAAGGGAGTCCGGTAGCGCTGATCTATGCCGACCGCGATGAGCCGGGTGGGATTTCGATTCCGGAAAAAGAGTTGCAGTTGCTGCGGACGCTACGCAATCAGGCCGTGCTGGCTATTAAGCAAGGCTCCTGAAACAACCTGTGTAGGGGAGGGGGGGCTGGCCAGGCACGCGGAGCGTGGGGCAAGGCACGCAGGCGGCGGGGATAGCCTCTCTCTTGATTTAAGCTAAGCGTTGAAGGGGCAAAAAAATACCCGCAGCAGCGGGTATTTGGGAATTGGTTCAGTCAAACTTACCAGAGCTTCCACCAGGCTGTCTTGCGCTCCAGGCCATCATTGTAATAGCGGCTGTTCGGGAAGTTTTTCTTCATCACACGCTGAGCGTCATCGCGCAGCTCATTCATGCCCATTTTGTCGTAGGAGGTAACCAGAATGAACATGGCTTCCTCAATCGCCGGGGCCTGTGGATAGGTCTTGACCGCAAACTGAGCGCGGTTGGCGGCTGCAATATAGGCACCACGTTTGACGTAATAGCGAGCAACATGGACTTCCAGAGAGGCCAGGGCATTGACCAGATAGTTCATGCGCAGGCTTGCGTCGGGTGCGTATTTGCTTTCCGGGAAGCGGGTGACTAGTTCCTTGAAGGCGTCGAAGGCCTCCCGAGCTGCCTTGGGATCCCGCTCGGTTGGATCCTGTGAACTGATATATGCGGTCAGGCCGAGATCTTCGTTGAAGTTGATCAGGCCCTTCAGGTAATAAACATAATCAACGGTCGGATGACTGGGGTGTAACTTGATGAAGCGGTCACAAGCGGCCAGCGCCGAGCCGGGTTCGTTGCCCTTCCAATAGACATAGCCGAGTTCGAGTTGGGCCTGTTGTGCATAACGACCGTAGGGGAAGCGTGCTTCAAGCTTTTCCAGGTACTTGGCAGCCTTTTCCCAGTTGCCGTCGGCCTGAGCATCCTTGGATTCGGAATAGAGCTTGCCGGCTGACCAGCCGCTTGTTTCGTCAAACTTCTCGGAAGTCGAGCCGCAACCGGCAATGAATGCAACAACGAAAACAGCCATCAACAAGCGGAAGAAGGCGGGGAATGTCTGGAATGCGGGTAAACTTCGCATCATGAATGATCCTATTGAAGATTCCGGCGATTATAGCCGAACTGAACCGCTCCGCCTGACCGTTCCTGATGCCTCTTATGGCCGCCGTCTCGACCAGGTGCTGGCTGAACTGCTGCCGCAACATTCGCGTAACCGTCTGCAGGGTTGGGTCCGCGAAGCCTGTGTGCAGGTTGATGGCAAACCGGAAACCGAACCCAAGCGCAAGATGATGGGTGGAGAGAAGCTGCTGGTCAGCGAGCCGGAAGACGTCCGCAACCAGCCAGAGCTGCCTGAAGATATTCCACTCGATGTCGTTTTTGAGGACGAGACGCTGCTCGTCATCAACAAACCGGCCGGACTGGTGGTCCACCCGGGTAGCGGCAATTGGAGTGGCACCTTGATGAATGCGCTGCTTCACCATGTGCCGGGTATCGAGGTCGTGCCGCGAGCAGGCATCGTGCACCGGCTGGACAAGGACACCAGTGGCCTGCTGGTGGTCGCCAAGACTCTGGAGGCGCAGACGGACCTCGTCCGGCAGTTGCAGGCGCGGACGGTGCGGCGGATTTATCTGGCCTTGGCTGCGGGTGCGATGAAGCACGAAGGTACGGTCAATGAGCCGATCGGACGGCATCCGTCGCAGCGCATCAAGATGGCCATCGTGCCGGAAAACCGGGGTGGCAAGCCGGCGATTACCAATATCCGCATTCTGGAGGCCTTTACCTACACGACCTTTGTCGAGTGCTCGCTGGAAACCGGTCGTACGCACCAGATCCGCGTGCACATGGCGGCGATCCATCACCCGCTGGTTGGTGATCAGGTCTATGGCAAGCACAACCCGAAGTTGCCGGAATTTCCACGGCAGGCGCTGCACGCTACCCGCCTTGGCCTGGTTCACCCGCTTACCGGTCTGAAAATGCAGTGGGAAGTGCCGATGCCGGAGGATATGCGTAACCTGCTCGATAACCTGCGCTATGGCTGATCTGCTTACTCCGGACTGGCCGGCACCAGTTCGGGTTCGCGCCTGGCAAACGCTGCGTACAGGTGGTTGCAGCCCGGCGCCATGGAGTAGCTTCAATCTGGGAGACCACGTCGGGGACGACCAGGCTCGCGTTTTGGCTAATCGGGCAAGCTTGCGCAAGTATCTGCCAAGCGAGCCACTGTGGTTGAAGCAGGTGCACGGTACTGTTGCAATCGATGCCGGAAACTCTCCGAGATTGATGGAGGCAGATGCGGCATTTACTCGGCGCACCGATACCGTGTGTGCTGTAATGACTGCCGATTGCTTGCCGGTACTCTTCTGCGATCGTGCCGGAACGGTGGTCGCTGCTGCTCACGCCGGCTGGCGTGGATTGGTGGCTGGCGTACTGGAAGCAACGATCAAAAATATGGCGGTGCCTTCCGAAGAAGTGCTCGCCTGGCTTGGGCCGGCGATCGGTCCGCAGTGTTTCGAAGTCGGCGCTGAGGTGCGTGCTGCTTTCGTGGCTGCCGACCCCGAGGCTGATCGTGCATTTCTGCCATCAGCTTCCGGCAAGTGGCTGGCCGATATTTACGCCTTGGCCCGTCGCCGCTTGCGGCGTAGTGGCGTCGAACGCATCTACGGCGGCGGGGCATGTACCGTCAGCGAACATGAGCGCTTCTTCTCCTACCGTCGTGATGGCATCACCGGGCGCATGGCCACGCTGATCTGGCTGGCGACCGACGGCGTATAATTCCCGGCTTTTCATCGAACCGAACTCCGTGAGCACTCTTTCCTGGATCATTGTCGTATCGCTGGCCGGCGGCGCATTGAGCGTCATTGCTGCGGCGGTGCTGAGCATTGCGCTGGGAACGCATCGCATCAGCATGCTGATTTCCTATGCGATTGGAGCCCTGCTCGGGGCTGCGTTTCTCGAAATACTGCCGCATGCGCTGGAACATGGCGATACCCATCGGACGGCGGCGACTGTCCTGTTCGGGATTCTGGCGTTTTTCGTGCTGGAAAAGCTGGTGCTCTGGCGGCATTGTCATCACGACCACTGCGAGGCGCACGATGCTCATGCGCCAGCCCATGACCATGGGCGGTCCGGCCTGCTCATCCTGGTGGGTGATACCTTCCACAATTTCGTTGATGGCATCCTGATTGCCGCGGCCTTTCTCGAAAATACAGAGCTTGGCATCGTCACGGCGCTGGCGATCATCGCCCACGAAATTCCTCAGGAAGTCGGCGATTACCTGATCCTGCTCCATTCCGGCTACAGCCGGATCAGAGCCCTGGCTTTTAATTTGCTCTCCAGTCTGGCGACGCTGGTCGGTGCCATGCTGGCCTACTTTGCATTGGCCCAACTGACTGAATGGATTCCGTCGCTTCTGGCGCTCGGGGCTGCCAGCATGATCTACGTTGCGGTAGCTGACCTGATTCCCGGGTTGCACAAACGCACCGCCCTCAAGGAATCAGTCTTGCAGGTACTGCTGATCGGGGCAGGTATCGCCTCTATCGCAATCGTCCAGGCGCTGGTTGGCGAGTGACTCGCAAATTCCCCGGCGTTGCAGCCGGGGCCTGGGGCCGTTCAGTCAGCGTCGTTTTCTTTGTTTCTTTCGGCCATCATTTCCCGGTAACGCTTGCGCTGCCTGCGAATCTTTGATCCGCTCAGATACAGGATGATCCCGCAAGGGAGGGCGCCGTAGAACAAGAACGAGATAATCCCGGAAGTAATGGTCGGTTCATTGGCGGCGACCAGAACAGTCACGTAAAGCCAGCCGATAACGATGATGATGGCAAAGGGCATGGCGCGCATTGTATTTCGTGTCGCCCCAAAAAGCTAAAGCCCGCACTTGGCGAGCTTTGCGGTGATGAGGCTGGGCGAATCAGTTATTTCCCGCGCGAATTCGCACTTGCCCATCGTTTCATTTCGCCACTTGTCCCATGGGCTCGGATTGTTACGCTAGAGAAAGATTGTGCCGAAGATGAAGAGGGTCGCAATTTATGCAGCGAGCACTTCTGGCAGGCCTTTCGTGGGTGATTTCCTCGTTGTGTAGTGCCTGCCGATTGTAACAATGTACATATTCAGGCGCTTCAAGGGCGCCCTAATTATGCATGCAAATGCATTGACAGCGCTGAAGCGGGTATGGAGAATCCAAAAGCTCAAACCCCGATAACAACAGATACGAGTCTTCTCATGGCGCAGGGACCGAACGATAACGAAGCATTCATGGGTTCTGCCACGCAGTTTATGCAGGCCGGCCAGAACATGATGCAGCAGTTCATGGATTACCTCGGCAAGACAGGCAATTCTGCCGCCAAGATTCCTTCCCCAGCGGTTGATCCGCAGGCCATGACGGCACTGCAAAAGCAGTTCATGGATCAACAGATGTCGCTCTGGCAGTCTGTGTTGGGCAAGCAACAGGGTCAGGAGCCAGTCTTCAAGGTTGCACCTGAGCCCGGCGATCGCCGCTTTGCCGCACCGGAGTGGAAAGAAAGCCCGATTTACGATTACCTGCATCAGGCCTATCTGCTCAATACCCAGTATCTGAAGCAAATGGTCGAAGTGATCCCGGCTGAGGATGAGAAAGCCAAGGAACGCATGCGTTTCCTGGCTCGCCAGGTCGCCGATGCGATGGCACCGTCCAATTTTGCCGCGACCAACCCGGAATTCATCAAGCTGGCCATGGAAACGAAGGGCCAGAGCATCACTGACGGTATCAATAACCTGATCAAGGATTTCGAGAAGGGCCGTATCTCGATGACCGACGAATCGGTGTTTGAGGTCGGTCAGAATATTGCAACGACTGAAGGTGCCGTTGTCTACGAAAACGAGTTGATGCAGTTGATCCAGTACGCGCCGCTGACCCCGAAGGTTGGTACCCGGCCACTGCTTGTTGTGCCCCCGTGCATCAACAAGTTCTACATCATGGACTTGCAGCCGGATAATTCGCTGATTCGTTTCATGGTTGAGCAGGGCAATACGGTTTTCCTGGTTTCCTGGCGTAACCCGAAAGAAGAGCAGGGTCATCTCGGCTGGGATGACTATCTGGAGAATGGCCCGATTGCCGCGCTGCGTGTGGCCCGGGAAATTACCAAGGTCAAGCAGGTCAATGCGCTCGGTTTTTGCGTCGGCGGCACTATCCTGACATCTGCACTGGCGGTGCTCAAGGAGCGTGGAGAAGACCCCGTCGCCTCGCTGACGCTGCTGACAACCCTGCTCGATTTCTCCGACACCGGTGAAATCGGCCTGTTCATCGACGAACAGGGTGTTGCTGCCCGCGAAGGCACGATCGGCAAAGGCGGGCTGCTGCCGGCCCGCGACCTGCAGAATACCTTCTCTTTCCTGCGTGCCAACGACCTGGTCTGGAACTACGTGACCGGCAATTACCTCAAGGGCGAGAAGCCGAAAGCCTTCGATCTGCTCTACTGGAATTCCGATTCGACCAGCCTGCCGGGGCCGTTTGCTTGCTGGTACATGCGCAACATGTATCTGGAAAACAATCTGCGTGTGCCGGGCAAACTGGGCATGTGCGGGACGAAGGTTGACCTTGGCAAGCTCGATATGCCGGTCTACCTGCTGGCAACGCGCGAAGATCATATCGTACCGTGGCACTCCGCCTACCAGAGCACACGCATTCTTGGTGGCAAGGTCCGCTTTGTGCTGGGGGCTTCCGGCCACATTGCAGGCGTGATCAATCCGGTCAGCAAGAACAAGCGCAGCTACTGGATTAACGAAGATGTGAAAGCCGATGCTGAGGGCTGGTTGGCCGCAGCAGAAGAGATGAAGGGGAGCTGGTGGGCCGATTGGGCTGGCTGGCTGAAACCGTTGTCAGGAGAACAGCGGGCACCGCGTAAACCGGGGAATGCCAAATATAAGCCGATCGAACCGGCGCCTGGCAGATACGTCAAGGAACGCGCGGTATAAGAACTTCTCACGGAGACAAAAAATGTCGCGAGTTGCACTGGTTACAGGAGGGATGGGCGGTCTCGGCGAGGCCGTCTGTATCAAGCTGGCTGCGCTGGGCTTCAAGGTCGTGACGACTTATTCGCCGGGTAATGCCAAGGTACAGGACTGGCTGAAGGGAATGAACAACATGGGGTACGGCTTCAAGGCCTACCCGTGCGACGTGACCGATTTCGAGTCGGCTCGCGAATGTGTCGAGACCGTGACCAGGGAAGTCGGTCCAGTCGATGTGCTGGTCAATAACGCCGGGATTACCCGCGACATGACCTTCAAGAAAATGACCAAGGGTGATTGGGATGCGGTCATTCATACCAACCTTGACTCCGTGTTCAATATGACCAAGCAGGTCATGGATGGCATGATCGAACGCAAGTGGGGCCGCGTCATCAATGTTTCTTCGGTCAATGGCCAGAAGGGCGCTTTTGGCCAAACCAACTATTCGGCAGCCAAAGCCGGCATGCATGGTTTCACCAAGGCGTTGGCTTTGGAGGTCGCCAAGCAGGGCGTGACAGTCAACACCATTTCTCCCGGCTATATCGGTACCAAGATGGTGACGGCCATTCCGCAGGAAATTCTCGATTCAAAAATTCTGCCGCAGATTCCAGTCAACCGACTGGGCAAGCCGGAAGAAATCGCCGGCCTTGTCGCCTACCTCGCTTCCGATGAAGCGGCGTTTGTGACGGGAGCCAATATTTCCATCAACGGCGGTCAGCACATGTACTGATCGGCGTCATTTTTTACCCCGCTTTAAATTAACAACAGGAAGGAATAACTATGACTCAACGTGTTGCTCTCGTTACCGGCGCTATGGGTGGTCTTGGAACCGCAATCTGTCAGGAACTGGCCAAGGCTGGCCATAAGGTGGTCGCTTCTTACCACCCGCAATTCGATAACAAGGACGAGTGGCTGAAGGAAATGGCAGCTGCTGGTTTCAACGATTTCGTCTGTGTCGCTGGTGACGTGTCTTCGCTGGAAGATTGCCAGAAAATGGTTGCCGAAGCTGAAGCGGCTTGCGGCCAGGTCGACATCCTCGTGAACAATGCCGGTATCACCCGTGACCGCATGTTCGCCAAGATGGAGAAGGATGGTTGGGATGCCGTTATCGCTACCAATCTGACTTCCCTGTTCAACATGACCAAGCAAGTCTCCGCCAAGATGGCTGAGCGTGGCTGGGGTCGCATCATCAACATCTCCTCCGTCAACGGCGTCAAGGGTCAGGCTGGCCAGACCAACTACTCCGCTGCCAAGGCTGGTGTGATCGGCTTCTCCAAGGCTTTGGCTGCCGAACTGGCCGCCAAGGGCGTGACGGTTAACGCCATCTGCCCGGGCTACGTTGCCACCAAGATGGTTATGGCAATCAAGCCGGAAGTGCTGCAGTCCATCATCGACACCGTGCCGATGAAGCGTCTGGCCAAGCCGGAAGAAATCGGTGGCGCCTGCGCCTACCTGGCTTCCGATCTGGCCGCCTTCATGACCGGCGCCACGATGAATATCAATGGCGGTCTGTACTACCAGTAAGATGGTTGTCCATGCGTTGCAGTGAAGCGCATGAAAACAAAGAAAAAGCCCTGTAAATCAGGGCTTTTTTATTGCCATTCTTGGTTGTTTAGGCTTTCTTGCGGCGACTAAAGCCTAGAGCGGCTAAACCCAAGCCAAGAAGTGCAAGCGATGCTGGCTCGGGAATATTATTCTGCGGATCACCTGATGGAGTAAAAGACTGGATGTTTGTCATACCGTTTGCACCAAAGGTGATGAAACCAGTTAAAAGGTTTTGGAAGGCCTGATTTCTCAATGAGAAGCTCCCGCCTTGGACACTTAGCTCTAAATGTGTCCCATTTGGGGAGTCGAATGTTTCATCAAAAAATATCCCGTTAAAGATACCGTTCTTGTATTGAATTGCAGGACCGCCTTGAATGCCTGCGTCTCCAAAATGGAATGACAGACTGCCAATATTGAATTCGAAAATGCTGTTGTTTGTTACGTTTGGAATTGCACCGATAGAAAATACGTTTGCGGTTCCAGAACTGGGTACCGGCACGGTGCTATCAAAAATGAAATGACCAGAAACAACTGCTGGATTGGCGCAGTTGAAGCAGGAAGTGGAACTGAAACCTGTAATGCCAGCGGCGGTTAGCCTGCTTACAAAACTTGAGGTAACACTAAACAAACCGCCGCCAAAGTCTGCGCTTTCGTATACAGGTGTGGCCCAGGAATTGGTGGCACACAATGATGCCAAGGATGTTGCTACTACTGCTCGTATTAGCTTGGTGCGCATTGGTGTTCTCCTATGGGTGAAGACACAAAGCAGTATTTTCTTGGCGCCTTGTCGACTTGAAGGTCGTGGCGTCAGCCGATGCAAATTCCGGGCCATTATGATCGGAGGGCTGTTGTTTTTTATTGAAATCAATGTATTGCATAATCAGCAAGAAACTGATCTCTGCATATCAGCTGGTTGTTGTAAGCTTATTCGACAGTGCTAATGTGTCATTTCGCCTCGATCAGATTTCCCCGTGGGATTCTCCAATTCGGTCACGCTCTACGATCAATCCCATTCTGATGACTTTTTCGGTGCTCATTCCCATGGGATTCCCTCAAGCCTCTGTCACGCATAAGTACTGCCGGTACTAAGAATAGGGCTAACAGGATGGCGATAGAGAGCAGCAGGTGATTGTTGAGAGTGAATTGCAGCACGGATTTCTCCATCAGATTTTTGTTTTAATTCAGACAGGTGTCCAGCGTAAGTGTTGCTGAATCAGACTGCTCGCTCTTTAAAGAGATTTGACGCGCATGAGGCGCATCTACAACCCGTCGCACCCCGACGAAACCGTGAGGGAAGTTGTTCTGTCGGGGCTTGGCTTGATGGTGATGCAGGCGGCCGAAGAGTTGGGCATCAACAGGGTAACGTTGTCGTGCACTGAACGCTAAGGCCGGTGTCAGTGTCGACTTGGCGCAGCGCCTTCGGGTATGTTTAGACGGCACGACAGCAGAGAGCTGGTTGAAGGGGCGGCTTGCCTACGATCTCGGGCTGGTTTGAGCTGTATTGGCCGGCGGTCAGCATCAGGCGTGCTCAGGCAGCGTGAGGCTGCCGTACGGTACGCCTGGCACGGCTCAAGTGAGTAGCCCGGCTAGGGGCTTACTCGGTAGTGAAATTACGGGATTGTTGCAGAATAGTGGATAGCGGTAGCTTGTTGTCTCTACCAGTAGCTCGTTGCAACATTCGGTATGAAATATTGCTGAAGTTTTGCAATGCAACAGGGAAGGGCGCCTCCGGGCGCCTTTTTTTTACGCTATAATGCTGCACTGCACTAAAACTTTGTATTGAGGATCGCCGCATGTCGGAACCGGTACGCCTGATCAAGAAATACCCCAACCGTCGTCTTTACGATACCAAGACGAGTGCGTACATCACTTTGGGTGATGTGAAGGACTTGGTCCTCAAGTTCGAAGTGTTCAAGGTGATCGATGCCAAGACTGGTGATGACCTGACCCGCAGCATCCTGCTCCAGATCATTCTTGAAGAAGAAACCGGCGGTGTCCCGCTGTTCTCCAGCGAACTGCTTTCTGGCTTTGTCCGTTTCTACGGCAGCACGATGCAGGGTATGCTCGGCAAGTACCTGGAAAACAACATGAAGACCTTTGTTGATTTCCAGCAGAAATTGCAGGATCAGTCGCGCACCATGGGTGGCCCCAACGGTGGTGACAACGCTCACATGCAGGCGGACTTCTGGAACCAGTTCCTGAATTTTCAGCAGCCAGCCATGCAGAGCATGATGACTACCTACATGGATCAGTCCAAGAAAATGTTCCAGTCGATGCAGGATCAACTGCAAAGCCAAACGCGGAACATGTTCATCACCGGTTTGCTCAATCCGGCGGATAAGGAAGAGAAGTAATCCGTTTGGCTGGAGTGTGACTCCGGCCGGCATTGCCTTTTCGTCCGGCGACTATATCCAGTTGCGTTATTCTGGCGGCGCCTCTTACCCGTACGTTTGTATCGTCAGCAGGGTTCTCTTTGTGTCCCGGATATTGCAGGGGCCTTGAGTTCTGCTGCGTCGTAGATGACCCCATCGCCGAGATTGCTAAAGGCTGGCTGCCATACGCTTGCGAATGTGCGGGCGCCTGCCTCTCCGTTGGCAGAACGATATCAACGGCTATTATTTTCTCCCGTGCCATGCCAATTCTCGAGCCTGGATTCGCCGATGCTGTGGTTTGGCTCGTCTGTTAATCAGGAGGCTTGATCTGGCAGTTTTTTGTGCCAATGAGCTTACTGCCTCGGGAGGTTATGCGACGGAATCAAATCCGGTATCGGGCCATGGATCAGTCGAATCTGCATACTTGTACTAGATTGTTATTTGGCTATAGAGGAAATCCACAGTCGACTTATCGATACAGGATACTGTAGTTTCTGAAATACTATTTAGCATTTGTTATCCAATACACTGGAGGTGGCTGGGTGCTTGGGTTTTGTTATTTTTTGCCAAGGCGACGAAGGCTAAGCAGGCGGCAATGAGCGTCAGTTCGCGTGATCGCTTTATTCTATTGGCGACGGCTGGTTACACAGTTTTCTCCCTGCTGTGGATATTCCTGTCCGACCAATTGATGTCGGCATTTGCCGACATCAATTCCATGGTTTGGCTATCAACAGCCAAGGGAATATTTTTTGTCATTGCGACAGCCGGGATGTTTTACCTCGCCATGCGTGCAGTGCCCACAGACAATGCTGCACTTAGCGAAGGCTTACTGAAATCACTGCTTGATCGTTCAATGCAGGGACGATGGCCACGTTGGGCGGTCTATATTTTCGCTATTCTGGTTACGCTGCTGATGTTGCTGGTGCGGGCAAGTTTGCCGCTCCCATTCGACGAACGGCCAATGCTCATTTTGTTCATGTTGCCGATCATTCTCAGCGCCTTGCTGGGGGGCTTGGGGCCAGGGCTTTTCTCTACGGCATTATCGGCGCTGGGTGTGAATTTCTTGTCGATTGCTCCTCTGCGCGGCCTTTATATCGCCTCCAGTTACGATCTCTTTCATTGGAGTTTCCTGGTCATTAACGGTGTCGCCATCAGTTTGCTCAGTGAAGTGCTACGTAAGGCGCGGAGCAAGGCAGAGGTCAACCGCCAACTCCTTGACACGATAGTGTCGGGTACATCGGATGCCGTCTTCCTGAAGGATGCCCAAGGGCGTTACCTCTTGGCAAATGCCGCTACAGCAGGCTTTGTTGGCAAGGCGCAAGAAGAAATCATTGGTCAGGATGATACTTTCCTGTTTCCGGAAGAAACGGCCCGTGATTTGATGACCAGTGATCGTGTGATCATGCTGGCAGCTCGAAACACAACTCACGAAGAGTGCCTCAGAACGCTGGATGGCAAGGAAATGGTTTTCCTGGTGACCAAGGGGCCGGTTTTTGACCACCAGGGGCGTGTTGTCGGGCTCTTTGGTATTTCGCGCGAAATCACCGAGCTCAAGCGGGCAATGGCGGCATTGGTGGCCAGTGAAGCGGCCCTGAAACTGGCTCAACGCCAGGCCGGTATTGGTAACTGGACATGGAATATTGGAACTGGCGAGCATTCATGGTCCGAAGAGGTCTATCGTATCTATGGCCATGATCCTCGTTTGCCGCCCCTTGGTTATCCCGAGGTTAGTCAATACTTTATGCCAGAAAGCTGGAGGCTGCTTTCAGCTACGATTGAGAAATGCCTGGTTGATGGCGAACCCTACGAATGCGATGTCGAGCTAATGTCACCGCCCGCTACTAGCTGTTGGGTGGCTGTGCGCGGAGAGGCGACACGTAGGCCTGATGGGACGATCATCGACCTCCATGGCACGATTCAAGACATTACCGAGCGCAAGCGGAGTAGCAAGGAATTAGAGCAATACCGCCATCACCTTGAGGAGCTGGTCGAGAGCCGCACCACTGAACTGGCGACGGCGAGAGCTTCGGCCGAGGCTGCAACACGGGCCAAGAGCGCTTTTCTGGCGAACATGAGCCACGAGATACGAACGCCGATGAATGGAATCCTCGGCATGGTTCATCTGATGCGACGTGCCGGGGCAAGTCCGGCGCAGCTTGAGCAGCTCGACAAGATTGCCAGCTCCGGGACACACCTGCTTGTCATCATCAACGACATTCTCGATTTGTCCAAGATTGAGGCCGGAAAACTCGTTCTGGAACAGGAAAATTTTTTGTTGTCCGAGGTGGTGAATACGGCCTTGGCGGTCATTGCCGGGGCTGCTGCAGCCAAGGGGCTGACGGTGAATGCTGATGTGTCCTCTATTCCACAGGCGTTGCGTGGCGACCCGACCCGGCTTTCACAGGCGCTTGTTAATTATCTAGGCAACGCGCTCAAATTTACCGAGCGAGGCAGCATTTCTCTGAAAGGCAGCGTCGTCGAAGAAACAGAGACGGATTACCTGCTGCGCTTCGAAGTCAGCGATACCGGCATTGGCATGACGGCCGAGCAGCAATCGCATTTGTTCATTCCTTTCGCTCAGGCCGATAGTTCTACGACGCGTAAATTTGGCGGCACAGGCCTAGGCTTGGCCATTAACCAGCACATTGCTCAGATGATGGGGGGGGAGGTCGGCGTGAGTAGTATCCCCGGGCAAGGCAGTTCCTTCTGGTTGACCGTGAGACTTGGCAAAGGGCGCTCGACTGGGCAGGCAAAGCCGACTCTCGCGAGCGACCCCGAGGAGGTTCTTGTGAGTGAGCATCGTGGTCGACGTGTGTTGCTGGTTGAAGATGAACCGATCAATCAGGAGGTAGCTGGAGAGTTGTTGCGAGAAGTTGGACTGGAGGTCGAATTGGCAGCCGATGGCTTACAGGCCGTGCAGCTGGTCGTGGAGAATGACTACGACGTGATCCTGATGGATATGCAGATGCCTGAAATGGATGGTCTGGAGGCAACAAGGGCAATTCGCAAACTGCCCGGACGCCAGACTGTTCCCATTCTGGCCATGACCGCCAATGCCTTTGCCGAAGACCGTGAGAGATGCATGGCTTCCGGTATGAACGACTTCATTCCCAAACCGGTCAATCCGGATGTCCTTTACGCGACGCTGCTGCGCTGGCTGACGGTTCGCAGCTAATCGATTGCCTTGCAGGGCATCGGGCTGGCTAACGTTTTTGGCGAGATATAGTTGCTGCTCCGCGTTTGTCATGGCATTCGGCAGCAGGGGCGGCAATCGTGATGATGCGGCGATGCTTTGCTCGCTATCAGTTTCGCTGTCGGGCAGGTGATGGCCCTTATCGGGTTACGGGTTGAAAACCGAGGCCAGGAGTGCCCGGTAGCTGCAGGCGGCCGCCGATGATGGTCGGAGCCATACCCGTATCTTGCGCAAACCAGTCTGCTGTTGCCAGCCCGTGTATCGAATCTGGCGCCACAGCCGCCGCTAGTTGGGCGCAGGCGAGCAGACCGCAGCTGCTTTCAAGGCTTGAGGTAATTATGGTTTCGATGCTCGAAGCACGGGCGCGCAAGGCCAGTTCAATGCTGGCCAGCAGGCCGCCATGGCGAGCTGGTTTGATGATGATGCGGCGTACCGGTGGGTGCCGGAAAAAATGCGTATCGAGGAGGTTAATCGATTCGTCGATGGCGAGCGGGAATGCTGCAAACGACTGTAATTTGGCGAGCAAGACCGGATCAGGATCGCTGAGCGGTTCTTCCAAACCTTCAATAGGCAGAACGGCGCAGGCTTCGATGAAGGCTCGCGCATCGGCAAATTGCCAAGCCTGGTTTGCATCCAGACGAAAGCTCAGTGTTGGCGGCAGATCCCGGGTGAGTTGCTGCAAGTAGGTAATCTCGTCGGCCAGTGCTTGTCGGCCAACCTTGATTTTCACGACGGAAAAACCGGCGTCGACAGCACTCTTGAGCGCGACATGGTCGACGGTGTCAATCGCACCCAAGTTGGCGTTCGTCCTGATGGAAAGAATAGGCACTTCCCCGCTCAGCCAGGCATGGAGAGGAAGCCCCGCTTTTTGGGCGGCCAGATCGAGGTGCGCAGTTTCGTCGGCAAAGGCTGTTGCCGCGGCTTCGCAGATGCCGAATTCAGGTAGCGGGGCCGCATCACCCCAGCCGGTCAATCCGTCTGTTGTCTGAAGTCGAAGCAGGCGGCCGCAACGCTCGAATAATGTTCCCCGGCTGGTTTGCCAAGGCCGATTTAACGGGAGCTGGTAGGGCTGCCAGTCGGCTGCAGCGATGTTCACGGCCGCTTGCGGTACTTGCCAAAATCGGGTGGCCGGCGTTCGAGCCAGGCATTGCGGCCTTCCTGCCCTTCCTCGCTCATGTAGAAGAGGCCGGTGGCGTTGCCGGCAAGTTCTTGGATGCCAGCCAGGCCGTCGGTATCGGCGTTGAAGCCGGCCTTGATCATGCGCAGTGCCATCGGCGACAGTTGCAGCATATCGCGGCACCAGGCCACGGTTTCGGCTTCCAGCTTTTCGACGGGAACGACGGCATTGACCAAGCCCCAGTCGAGTGCAGTGGTGGCATCGTACTGGCGGCAGAGCAGCCAGACCTCTTTGGCTCGTTTCAGTCCAATGGTGCGTGCCATCAGCCCCGCGCCAAGGCCGGCATCGAAACTGCCGACGCGCGGTCCGGTCTGGCCGAAGCGGGCGTTGTCGGCAGCGATAGAAAGGTCGCAAACAAGGTGCAGCACATGGCCGCCACCGATCGCGTAGCCGGCGACCATGGCGACGACAGGCTTGGGCAGGCGGCGAATCTGCATTTGCAGATCGAGGACGTTCAGGTGCGGCGTGCCACCTTCGTCAATATAGCCTTCTTCGCCGCGCACCTTTTGATCACCACCAGAGCAGAAGGCTTCGTTGCCGGCACCGGTCAGGATGATGGCGCCAATAGCGTTGTCGTGATGGGCACGGTGAAAGGCATCGATCAATTCACTGACGGTCTCCGGGCGGAAGGCATTGCGCCGTTCCGGCCGGTTGATGGTGATCTTGGCAATCCCCTCGCTGGTTTCGTAGAGGATGTCGGAATAGATATGGGCGCTATGCCAGCGGATGCTGTTGGTCATGATTCGGCATTGGATTGCAATGGCCGAAGTATATCGTCAGCCGGGCTTGACGGAATTGATCTGCCTTGCCGTGACTGGATGGCCGGCGCTTCCAGTTTGCGTCAGGGGAAGGCCAGCGGGATTCCAATGGCCCTCCCATTTGTCGTGGGAATCAGCGGAAAAAGCGTCCCAGCAAGCCGGCCATGAAACCTGAACGGGCAGCAGGCATGGCTACATTGCCTTCGTGGTGTGCTGCCTCGGAGCCGACCATGTTCTTGACTGTGTCGGAGTAATCTCGGTCTTCGTTGGCGATGTGGTTGAGCAGCCATTTGGCCAGCATCGAGTGCAATTCATCGGCAATGTCTTCACCTTTGGCGGCACGCATCGTGAATTCGGTGACTCGCTTGATGAACAGTTCGTGTACCTTTTTGTGCGGCTTGAGAAATTTGTAGCCGGCTTCCTCCAGCATCGATTCTTCAAAGCCAAAATGCGACTGTGTGTAGTCGATCAACTGCTCGATCACTTCCATCGTCAGCACCTTGTCGCCCTTGATCTTGGCGATTTCGAGATCGTTGATGTAATCGACGATTCGTTTGTGTTGGGCGTCGATGACATCAATTCCTGTATCCAGCCTGCTATCCCAGGTAATCGGCATTTCTATTCTCCATGAATCAAGCTATGGTTGGCGTCCGCGTGTGCCTTGCTTCTGACTTTTTGCGTGTAGTGAAAACTCTGTCTGGGCACGCCATTGAAGCTAGACGTTTGGATAGCCTCGGTGCTGAAACAGTGTTAACGGAAAATAGGCGTCACTTTCCGTTACTTTGATAGTGCCTATGTTGATCTGGGTCAAAAGCTCAAGAGAAGCTTGGCTCGAATGGCTTCAAGCTTTTTGTCCGATGCAGATGTCGGATATTCCTTAACCAAGTTTTACGATGGCATCTGCGTTTTACCTGTGCGTGACGAAGCAGAGCGTGGGAAAATATTGACCCGATAGCCCGCTGGAGATTTTGTCGTGAGAGAACGTCGCCGCGCCCCGCGTGTATTTTTGAAAGGTCACGTCAGCCTGAGTATCGGTGGGCATAACCTTGAGTTGCCGGCGGCGGATATATCGGTGTCTGGCGTCGGTGTGCTGATTGATGCCGCCATTCTGGGAACCAAACCGAGTGGCGAAGTGGGCGTCTGCCGGATCGAATCACCGGATCTGGGCGGCACAATTGAGGCTTACGTCAGCGTGATGCGGATCCGTCGTTTGGGTGAGCGGCGCCTTGTCGGTCTGCGCTTCGAGTCGATCAGTGACGACGAATTGGAACTGATCCGTGAATACAAGCGGAAGTGCCGGGAAAACCCGGCAGCTTCCTGATCGTCATTTTCAGGGCCGGAAGAAGCTCTCCAGATCCTGGAACACTGCATGGTCTGCGTTGTGCCGGCATATGGCGATCACATCTTCGAGCTTTTCCACCTGCTTGATCATCTGCGGCAGGCGATGGTCTTCGATCAGCATTAGCCAGATGCGGCTCTGGCTACCGTCACCGACCGGCAGGCAGAGGATGCCCTCGACGTTGTAGGCGCGCCGGGAAAAGAGGCCGACGACGTGTGACATCACGCCCGGGTGGTTATTGACGTTGATTTCCAGCACTGCCCGGGCAAGGGCATCGTTTTCATTTTTCGTTATGGCGTTCATGTCAGGCTCCAATCATGTCACGGTTGGCGGCACCCGGTGGCACCATGGGGTAGACCTTCTGCTCGGCATCGATACTGGCGTGGATTAGGCAGGGGCCGGGGCGAGCGATGGCTTCCATCAGGGCTGCACAAGGGTTGGCGGCCAGATCGAGGTCGACCGCTGCGATACCGAAACCTTGTGCGATCTTGATGAAGTCCGGCGAGGATTTGAATTGCGAGGCGAACAGTCTTTCGCCGTAGAACAGTGTCTGCTGCTGGTGCACCAGACCGAGCGTTGCGTTGTCCATGAGCACAATTTTCACGTTCACGTTTTCCTCGGCGGCGGTGACCAGTTCCTGGATGTTCATCAGGATCGAACCGTCGCCGGTGAAGCAGACCACGGTGCGCTGCGGTTCAGCCAGAGCGGCGCCGATGGCCGCTGGTACACCAAAGCCCATGGTGCCCAGCCCGCCAGAAGTCAGCCACTGGCGTGGCCGGCGCAGCGGGTAGGCTTGGGCAACCCACATCTGGTGCTGGCCGACGTCGGTGGTGACAGTGGCTTCATTGTCCAGGCAGGCGGCGACGGTGCGAATCAAGCCAAAGTGAGAGCGCGGGTTGTCGAGTCCCGGCATCTCGAAAGGAAATTCTGCCTTCAAGGTATTGTTACGATCCACCCAGACTTGTCGGTCGTTGTCAGCTACGGCCGGTAGTAGCTGCGTGAGCGCTTCCTGGACATCAGCAGCGATGCCGAGATGAGCAGTCTTGATCTTGTCCAGTTCAGCCGGGTCGATATCGATATGGATAATTTTCGCCTGGGGACAAAAGGCGGCCACCTTGCCGGTGGCACGGTCATCGAAGCGGGCGCCGACGGCGATCAGAAGGTCGCATTCTTCAAGTGCGAGGTTGGTGTAACGGGCAGCGTGCATGCCCAGCATGCCGAGCGACAGCGGGTGATCGACCGGCATGGTGCCGAGTGCCATCAAGGTCATGACGGTCGGTAAATTGGATTTTTCGGCGAGATCGACTGCCGTCCTTGCTGCGCCGGAATGCACAACGCCACCACCGAGATAAAGAATCGGGCGTTCGGCAGCATTGATCATTGCTGTAGCCTGCGCGATCAACGCCGGGTCTGTCGGAGTGATTGGCTGGGCGCGACCAGGCTCTGGCCATTCGCCAATTTCGATCGCCTGGGTTTGTACATCTTTCGGGATGTCGACCAGCACCGGGCCGGGGCGGCCTGAGGTGGCAATTTCGAAGGCGCGGGGAATCACCGCCAGCAATTCCTCGGGGGAGGAGACGAGAAAGTTGTGTTTGGTGATCGGAATGGAGAGTCCGTAAGTGTCGACCTCCTGAAAAGCATCGGTACCAATCATCGCCTTCGGCACTTGGCCGGTGATGGCAACCAACGGGATCGAATCGAGCTTGGCATCGGCAATGGCCGTCAGCAGGTTGGTCGCGCCTGGGCCGGAGGACGCTAGGCAGACAGCGGGCAGGCCGGTAGAGCGGGCCATGCCCTGGGCCATGAAGCCGGCCCCCTGTTCGTGGCGGGCCAGTACATGGTGGATGGCGCTTGATTGGCCGAGGGCATCGTAGATTGGCAGGATGGCGCCGCCGGGAATACCGGCAACGGTACGAATGCCTTGGCGTTCGAGCAGGCGAACGGTGATCTGCGCGCCGGTGAGAGTTTCAGTCATGGAGGTTTCCTTTGGGTTGGTGGCTCAACCGGTGGGGCTCCAAAACAAAACCCCCGCCGGTTTGCGCCGGCGGGGGTTGGGGTTCTGTGCTGCTTCTGCTTACCCGATCCGCGACGGCGTGTCCGTAACGACGCTTACGACGACTACACGTACGACGACCGGCAGCACTGCGCGGGCAGTGTTGGAGCGGTGGGCGGTACGGGGAGCGTTCATGCGGATTTTTGGGGTGTGAAATTCAGAAGAGTGCTAACTATCGCTGAGTTAAAACTGAAAATCAAGCCCGTTCACAATAGGGTTATTGGGCTTGAGCAAGTGGGTACGTGGCGTCTAATAGGCGGTTCTCAAACGGCGGCGGGTAAGATCACCTTATGCCGCGATGGCCAAGCCATTTACTGTGTTACGTGCCAAGCGGCGTAGTTCCGCACGCAGAGCGACTTGCTGGCCAGCAGTGATCATGCGTTGTCCGGCGCTTCCGTTCCATTCGAACTGAATGTCTCCGACCAATACGCCAGCCCGATGTAAGGCATTGGCCATTTCGCGGAGATCGGACTGCTCGATACGGTGCCCATCGCTCAATGATGCAATGAATTCGTTCTTGAACAGCACAATGCTTGCACTAATTGTCATATCAATACCTCCTGCATGTACGGTACTGCAATGTCGCTTGGGTATCCGTGGCAAATTACACACTTCGTCCGAAACAGCCCGGCTCGTTGCAGAAAGCCAAGACTGCCTGGGGGCTTTCACGCGACTGAAGAGCGCAGTAGATGGGGCGATGTGCGCTATTTTCTGACTATTTACTTGCTTGTAGCCAGTAGCTGATTTTTGCCAGAAGTACCTCGCCATTGAATGGTTTTCCCAGGAAATCGTTCATCCCGGCTCCTTCGGCCTGTGCCTTGTGCTCTGGCTGAACATTTGCCGTCAGGGCAATGATGGGGGTTGTTTCATACCCTGGCAGCTGGCGAATTTGTTCAGTCGCAGCCAGTCCGTTGAGGACAGGCATTTGCATATCCATCAGGATCAGGTCGAAATGTTCCGTCTTGGCCAGATCGATGGCACTTTGGCCATTTTCTGCAAGCGATACGTTGACCTGATGCTCGGCGAGAATGTCGGTCAATATCATGCCGTTTAGTGGCTCGTCATCAACCACCAGTATGTGTGCCCCCAGGAGGTTTACTGGGGGAGCCGGTGAGGCTTCCGTAGCACCGCCGGTATCATGGCTGGCGACTTTTCCGACATTGATTTCAAAGCGGAAGAGGCTGCCAATGCCTGGCTGGCTCTCAACCTGTGTTTCTCCTTCCATCATTTGCACAAGTCGGCGTGTGATGGCAAGGCCCAGGCCCGAGCCTCCATATTTCCGATTGATGCCGCCATCAGCTTGTTCGAAGTCTTCAAATATGCTTTCCAGTTTTTCTGGAGGAATACCTATGCCGGTATCGCGGACTTCAAAACACAGCCGCAAGCGGGAGCTTTCTTCAGAGAGAACAAAAGCGGAGACGTGGATGCTGCCATGTTCTGTAAATTTGATTGCGTTGCCGACAATGTTGATCAGCACCTGAAGGATCTGTACTGAGTCGCCGTGAACTCGGGGAGGTAAATCAAAATTCGCTTTGTATTCAAGTCCTTTGGCTTGGGCGTTGATGGCGCAGATCGAATCCAGTTTTTCTTTTAGCGTAGCGGTCGAGAAATCAGCGTTTTTGATTACAAAGCGGCCCGCCTCAATTCGTGCCAGGTCGAGGACGTTATTGACGACATCATTCATGTGTGACGCTGTGGTCAGTAATTTGGCGACCAGTAACCGGCTATGCTGGTCATTGATCTTGCCCTTCAAGATATTACCCAAACCAAGAATGCCGTGTAGCGGGGTCCGCAACTCGTGACTCATGTTGGACAAGAAGGCGCTTTTTGCCCGACTTGCGGCATCGGCGGCATCTTTGGCGATAGAAAGATCATGCGTTCTGATACTGACCAGTTCTTCCAGATGGTCACGATGAGCGAGCAATTCCTGCTCAGCCATTTTTTGTGCCGTGATGTCCTGGTGGGTGCCAAACATCCAGAGCGGTTTGCCGTCGGCTGCCCAGGTTGCGATGCGGCCGCGGTCGAGTACCCAAACCCAGTGACCATCCTTGTGCCGCATGCGGACAACACATTCGTAATAGGGTATTTCTCCGGAAAAATGCTGTTCAAGCAAAAATTGGGATGTCTGAATATCCTCTGGGTGGACAAACCCGACCCATGTCTGAAAATTCACTGGCTGCATTTCAGCGAGGTCGTAGCCGATAATGTTGGCCCAGCGCTCGTTAATAATGACTTTGCCGTTCTGTATATTCCATTCCCACGTACCGACGTTTGTGCCGTCGAGAATGGCAGATAGTCGTTGCGCCTGTCGGCTTAGTGCATGTTGGGGTGCACGCACACCTTCCGCGAAGAGTGCCCGATAAATCATCCAGTAAGCAAAGGCCTTGTAGATGTGTCCAAGCAGATTGAAGAGGTCTGTGACGTCCACATAGAGCGTAAAGAACATCTCAGCAAGGCCGAGAGTCCAGGATGCGGCGGCAACCCAATAAAGCTCGGGGCGACGTGTTTTCTGGCCGCGCAAATACAGGAGCAGGGCTGCGATGGCGTAAAAAGCGCTCAAACTATATTCGGCGGCAATTTTGAATACAGTCAGGCCTTCTCCTGGAATAAATGTGCAGGGCAGCGTGTCTGCATGAAAAAGACCGATCCACCAAACCAGCGCTGCAAATAAAAGCCCGCCGAATAAGGCCAGTGCAGAAACCAGAGCATTCCATGTTTTTTCGGGCAAGGTCGCGTAGGCGAGAAGCGATATCGCGGCAACAAAGCGTCCTGCTAGCCAGAAATTGATGGCCTTTTCCGGTGAGCTGGGTGTTACCAACTTTGGCATGCCGGCATACGACAGGGTGTGAGCCATGTCGATCATGCAGACAATCATCAGGCCAATTCCCAACAGCAGGTTATTGCTGCTCCGTGGTTGCGTTCTCAGGTTCCACGAGAGGCTGAAAACCATTGCCGAAATGGTCATGGCAAGGAATTCGAGAACGGTATGTAGCGGGAGGTAGTGTTCCGGGGAAGAGAAGAATTTGGTCGGCGGCAGCGTATTGCCCATGACGAGGAGCAATGTGAGGGCCAGGGCCAGATACCTAGGGAACAACCTCTTAACGATTTCCTCATTTCCCTGCATGTGCTCTGTCTTCCCCCCTTGTTGTTAGTGAGCAATTTTCTTGGGGGCGTACCTTAGCACTTTCAGTATGGCAATGGTCTTCCAGAGTATGAGAATCCGGTTTTTTGTTGATACGGTTGAAGTTTTTCCTATTATTAACAAATATTTGCCTGTCTTTTGCTTGACTGCTTAGGCGGTGCCTCGCTTAAACTCTCAGTCTGACAAGATATGACATTCAGCCGTATGAAACGGTTGGATAAAACGGACGCGACATGACGAATAAACGCAAGGTTCTGGTGGCCGATGCATCGAAAGTAGTTCGTGCATCGCTGACCAAGCAACTGGCAGAGCATTTTGAAGTTCGGGAAGAGGCGAGCGGAGAGTCGGCGTGGCAAACGCTCGTTCTCGACAGCGCGATTGTCGCCGTTGTTTCCGGCTTGAGCCTGACCCGCCTGGATGCTCTCGGTCTGATCGAACGCATTCGAGCCAGCAAATTGTCGCGTTTGAAAAATGTCCCGTTTTTTCTGGTGGTGTCCAGCTCCTTTTCGGAAGCGGATCGAACCCATGCCCGAAACTGTGGCGTAACTGACTTTATTTCCAAGGATGCCAGCAACCTGTCGCTGGAAGGTGTCATTGCTTCCCTTCAGGAGTTTCGAGGCGATGCGACAGAGGTGCGAGGCGTCTTTCCTGATGACGCTTCTGGTGTATTTCATCACGATTCTTCGGTGGCGCCCGATGACGTGCTCGATGATGTCGGGGTGCGAACGGACGTTGGTGTCAGCGACATCATGGGGCAACTCGGCGCACTCGCCGGGCTTGAAGAGGGCGAAAAAGCGGATATTGAAGTATCTGACGACGTCTTCGGCAACGAAGATGCTGTTCTGGCCCAGGAAAAGCTTGAGGAATGCCTGGCGAAACGCCTGCCGCATGCCATAGAAGGGCACGGGGTGGGAATTCTGGCCTTTAGTCTGGATGGTTATGAGGCGTTAGTTGCGCGCTATGGTGCCGAACTGGCAGCGAGGACCGCACAGAAATTCTCTTTCATGCTGGCCAGGAAAATTCGGCCGGAGGACTGCATTGGGCAACTCGCCAATGGCATGGTTGTCATCGTCGCGCACTCGACGACGTCGTCAATATGTGCCGGTTTTGCCAATCGGATCTGCAAGGCGATGGCCGCGGCGCAGATATCGGTTCGCGGCAAGCGTATTGACCTGACAGTCAGTGTTGGGGTCGCCGTTGTACCTGATGACGGGGTGATGCTGTCGGGGCAGGATTTGCTCCAACTGGCTTATGAACGTCTTGAGCTTGCCAGGCGTGCTGGTGGCAATCGGGTGGCAGCCAGCACCGATTATCAGGGTTCGGGGCTGGGTAGTTGCGAAGCCTTCGTGCCGCAATTGAGAGAGCTGCTGGCAACGATTGATCCCGCCATACTGCGGCCCTGCTTGGGGAATGTTGGTCTGCAACTGATCCCTCTCCTCAAGGAGCTCGAAAGAAGTTTTCGTTTCGGCTTGCCGATCGACGAAATGAACAAGCGCCTGTGGGACAGGGCCCGGGCCGAACGAATGGTGACCTGAGCCATTTTTTATATATAGAAAAGCCGGCACAATGCCGGCTTTTCCATTTGGGTTATCTGTTCTGGTGACATGAGGTCCACATGCTAGGGCGGTGAATTTTTCCGGGCTTTTGATGGGCACAAGACGAAACCGAAATGAGTGTGGCAAAACGGGGAATCTCGAATGACTTCGATGCATGACGGACAAGGCTGCGGTCATGTCCGGCTGTTTCACGCCAGCCTGGTCTGGCCACTGCAGCTCGAACCGCTGGCGATCGATGGTGGTGGCGGACGGCATTGGGAGATTTTCGAGTCCCGCTCGAAAACTCACCCGTGGCAAAGGATAGATGACGAATTCACGGCTGATGCCAGCCAGTTCAAGGAGCGTCATTACCGGGAGTTCGTCTCCTTCCTGCCCTATGTCCAGCGCTTTCTCTATGGTGAAGGGCGCTCTCGCAATCCCGCGCCGCACGACCCGCCGGGCAATTCGCCGATGCACGTCTTCCGGCGTAAGGATATTGCCCGATTGCGTCTGACCCTGCGCAAGGGCGATGCTCCAATCGAGTTGCACATCGTCCATCTAGACCTCTATTTCTTTCATGACCTCGACGTCGTGCAGCTCAATCTGGAGGTTCGTGGAAACGATCTGCCGCTGGCTACCGTGCGTGACCTCCTGTTCCGTTTCGGGCGTGCCTACCCATCGGGTTGGGAGGAGGGCGGCGAAGGTTTGCACAATGTCTATCTGGCTGAATGGATCGGCCTTGATGGTCAGGTCATCGCCCGTTCAGATGCCGAAAAGCGCGAAAAATACCTGGGTTACGTCTGCGAGCACCGTAGCCCCTGCATTTCAGAGCATTGGGCCAGCCTGTTGCGCCCGATGGTCCTGGCGCATTCCGATGAGGCCGGAGATTTGCGCTACCGCCTGATCGAATACCAACGCATGCCAGTCATGGCCTTTCTTGCTGTTGACCAACCTCGGGCCTTGAGCCGTGAGGATTGGGTGCGACTCGGGTTGTCGACCATGCTGCACCCGAATGAGAACTTGCCGATCAACGAGCCGATGGTCATCGAGTTCGAAAAGCGTTTTTGCCACGATCGTTTCTGGACCGACAGTGATGCCGGGCCGAATACCCGCTTCATGTGCACTGGTAATGCCTTTACGGTGGTTGGGGACGCCGCATTTCCCTTCTTCGTGGACGGCGAACGTGGCGTGCTGGCCCAATTTAGACACCAATATTTTCTGATTTTCCTGATTGCCCATCTGCATCGTGCCGCGTTGCTGGTTTTCTCCGAGGTGCTGGCCGACGCGGTCAATGACCTTGATATTCGCAACGACACTTCGGTGCGTCGCTTCAAGCGCCGAATCCGCTCCAATTTCGAGACTTTCCTGCGCTTTACGCACCGCTATTGGTTCCACGAATTGTCCGAGCGGCCACATGTGCAGGCAATGTATCGAATATGTTCGAATCATCTGCACAACGATGCCATGTATGACGATGTTCGCAACGAAATCCGCGAAATGAGTCACTACCTCGACAGTGATTCGCAGCGCCGGCAGTCAAACACCGTCGTCCGCCTGACCGTGATCACCATTCTCGGTCTGATCGCTACGGTAACGACCGGCTATTTCGGCATGAACATCATTCCGTTCGGTGAGGGCTCGGTGATGCAGCGGGCGCTGCACGGCTTGGTGGCGACATCGATATTCATCGTCCTGGTGCTATTTGCTGTCGCCAAGTCCAAGCGCCTCTCGGATTTCCTTGAGGCGCTGTCGGATGAGCGGCTGACTCTATTCGGAAAGTTCCGTGCGCTGTGGGGCGTGGTGGGCAAGACGGAGCGCTGAAGCGCTGCCAGGCAGGTTTAGATCGGGCCGTTTTTGCCGCTTGATCTCAGCATGCCGATTTCCCTGGCCGTCTCCGGGCCGATCAGAGTGTCGGCAAGGCTGGCGGGGATTTCGGAAGTCTGCGCATCGATCGGCGTGCGGCCACCCATGATCTCGGCCTGGGTTTGTGGCAAGCGCGGGTTGCGCTGCGGCTCGGCATAGCCTTGGGGATAGATTGGTTGTAGCGTGGCCAGGTCGTATTTGTCCGTAGCGCCAAAGGTGTGCAGCAATTCATGGGCAAGCACCACGTTGTTCTGCCGGCGCTGCTGGCGGCTGGCAAAAGCGTGGATGATGCCGATCTGCCCTTTGCTCAGGCCTGTCGAGTGCGGGACGACGCCGTTTCGTTCAGGATCGTGAAACAACACGAATAATCGGATATGCGGCTTCGGCCCGGAGATTTGGTCATGTTGCGACGCCCACCAGCGAAATTTCAGGCTCCACAGGATGGCATCAACGGCACTCGCTTGGCGTGGGGGCAGTGGCGGCTTATCGAAGACTGTTGGTGCGACGTTCAGGGCGACCGGTTGTAGTACGGCAAGACCCAGCGTGTCGGTTTGTGCCTGCATCCATTGTGCGATGTCTTCGAAACTGTCCTTGTTCAGACTGCTGACGTAGCTGGCAGTGGCTGGTGAGTCGTCGGCAGCAATCGGGTAGATTGCGACGTGGATCGTGTGCTCCCAGGCGGTTAGTCGGGAGTTTGAGCGCCACGCGCCGAGGCCAACGGTGGCAAGGATGAGTAGCAGGATCAGGGTGCGGAATTTGCGGAACATGGGGGGCTGGTTAGTACTCTTGTGGATGTTTTCGGTTATCCGAACATGGTGCTTTGAAGATAGTATTTATAGATGGTGAGTGCCACTAGTGTTCCATACAAGAACATCGCAACCATCTCGAGCCCAACAAATACAAGAACCAAGCATGTCTTTTCGCCTGACTTGCGCTTCTTGAAATAACTTTCAATGAGCTTGTCGGTTGTATTTGACGGTAAAGAGATATTCCCTAAGCCGACGTTAACCGTGACTGAAAAATCATTGCCCATAACCGATGGTTTTATCTCGGCCATAATCAAAGCTAAAACACAAATCACAACCAGCACTGCGAGCAAATATCCCTTAGTGTCAAAAAGTCCGTACGGAAGTGTTGCAATCCCGGTGCGTTTTAATAAGACACAATCGGCTACAAGGAGAATAACTGGCAGAAATACAGCAATGAATTCCAATTTGCCGAGGTAGCGCATTAGCCGATCTGCGAAAAGAATTATTCCTGATGGTTGCGCTTGGTCGGCTTGCATCAGATTTCCTTTATCTCAGGGGAAAACAATGATAACTCATTTTGCATATTGGCCATCCGCTCTTGGTTGGCCTGAGGCGATCCAGCGGCGCTCCCCAAAAAGAAACCCGGCCGAAGCCGGGCTTTTGTTTGGGGCAAGGTGGGAATCAGGCCTTGAGCGGAATCTTGCCGATCTTGACCTGCCATTCCTTCGGGCCGGTTTCGTGCACGCTGATGCCTGATGAATCGACGGCCACTGTGACCGGCATGTTCTCGACATCGAACTCGTAGATGGCTTCCATGCCCAGATCGGCAAAGCCGACGACCTTGGCCGACTTGATCGCCTTGGCAACCAGGTAGGCAGCGCCGCCGACAGCCATCAGGTAGGCCGACTTGTTGTCCTTGATCGCCTCGATGGCGACCGGACCGCGTTCGGACTTGCCGATCATCGAGATCAGGCCGGTCTGTTCCAGCATCATGCGGGTGAACTTGTCCATGCGGGTGCCGGTGGTCGGGCCGGCCGGGCCGACGACTTCGTCACGCACCGGATCGACCGGGCCGACGTAGTAGATGACGCGGTTGGTGAAATCTACCGGCAGCTTCTCGCCCTTGGCCAGCATGTCCTGAATGCGCTTGTGGGCGGCATCGCGGCCAGTCAGCATCTTGCCGTTGAGCAGCAGTTTCTGGCCCGGCTTCCAGGAAGCGACTTCGTCCTTGGTCAGGGTGTTCAGGTTGACCTGCGTGGCTGACTTGAGATCCGGCGTCCACGTGACGGCCGGCCAGTCTTCGAGCTTCGGCACTTCCAGCTTGGCCGGGCCGGAGCCGTCGAGGTGGAAATGGCAGTGGCGGGTTGCAGCACAGTTCGGGACCAGGGCGACCGGCAGGTTGGCAGCGTGGCAGGGGTAATCCAGCACCTTGACGTCGAGCACGGTGGTCAGGCCGCCGAGGCCTTGGGCGCCAACGCCCAGCGCGTTGATCTTTTCCATCAGTTCGAGGCGCAATTCTTCCGGACGGGTCAGCTTGGTGCCGGTGGCCGCCTTGGCCTTCAGTTCATGGATGTCGACCGGCGCCATGATCGATTCCTTGGCCAGCAGCATGGCCTTTTCCGGCGTGCCGCCGATCCCGATACCGATGATGCCGGGCGGGCACCAACCGGCGCCCATTTCCGGGATCTTCTTGAGCACCCAGTCGACCAGGTCGTCGGAAGGGTTGAGCATGGCGAATTTGGACTTGGCTTCCGAGCCGCCGCCCTTGGCGGCGCAGATGACTTCAACATGGTGGCCGGGGACGATCTCGAAATGCACGACGGCCGGGGTGTTGTCCTTGGTGTTCTTGCGGGCACCGGCCGGGTCGGCCAGCACCGAGGCGCGCAGCGGATTGTCCGGGTTGCCGTAGGCGCGACGCACGCCTTCGTCGATCATCTGCTGGATGCTCATGGTGGCATCCGGCCAGGTAACCTGCATGCCGACCTTGATGAAAACCATGCCGATACCAGTGTCCTGACAGATCGGGCGATGGCCTTCGGCGGACATCCGCGAATTGGTCAGGATCTGGGCGATGGCGTCCTTTGCAGCGGGGCTTTCCTCGCGATCATAGGCTTCACCCAGCGCCTTGATGTAATCGAGCGGGTGATAGTAGCTGATGTACTGGAAGGCATCGGCGACGGACTGGATCAGGTCTTCCTGTTTGATGGCGGTCATGCACAACTCCGGGTCAGTGGGATTTCTGGTGTTGAAGGGCGAGGGTCTGGGTCATGGTCTTGTCGACAAGCGCCATGGCCAGGGCGGAGAAAAGGAATACAACGTGAATGATGACCTGCCACATCAGCGTGTGCTCGGACAGGTTGGCGGCATTGATGAAGCTCTTCAGCAGGTGGATTGACGAGATGCCGATGATGGCCGTCGACAGCTTGATCTTGAGCACGCCGGCATTGACGTGGGAAAGCCATTCCGGCTGATCCGGATGGTCATCGAGGTCGAGGCGGGAAACGAATGTCTCGTAACCACCGACGATAACCATGACCAGCAGATTGGCGATCATCACGACGTCGATCAGGCCAAGGACGACAAGCATCACGTCAGTTTCGCTGAGGTGAGCTGCATCGAAGGCGCTATGAACCAGATGGCTCAGTTCGACCATGAACAGCCAGCAATAGACAACCTGGGCGACGATCAGGCCGAGGTAGAGCGGGGCCTGGATCCAGCGACTGGCGAAGATGAACGATTCGAGATGTTTGACTGGCGAGCGCATCATCTGTGTGTGGTGTTTGGGGGGCAGAGAGTTTACCACGCCAAGTTGCCGCGTCGCGGGTAGGTGGTCATTGGCATGAAATGTTACTGAATTGCTGCGCCGCAGCGTGATTTCGTAAGGCCTTTGTAAGATTATCAACGTTTAATGCCGCATCAACGCTGGCGCGGGGAGTTTGATGTTCCCCAGCTTGCGCGGCTTTAAATAGTCCCGGGGTTGGCCCGAGATCCGATCGGTTGTTTCAACATAAATTGCGAAGTACCGCAGAGGAGAAGAATATGTCGAATGAGTCCGTGCAGCTAATTTATCCGTCTGACGAAATGGTCAAGAACGCGGCGGTTTCGGGGATGGACGCCTACCGGGCGCTGTGCGCGGAAGCGGATGCCGACTACCCTGAATTCTGGGCAAAGCGCGCCCGTGAAATGATCACGTGGAAGCAGCCGTTTACCCAGGCGCTTGACGAGTCTAATGCCCCCTTCTTCAAATGGTTTGCCGACGGCAAGCTGAATGTTTCCTACAACTGCCTCGACCGTCAGGTTGAAGCTGGTCTGGGCGAAAAAGTCGCCATCATTTTCGAAGCCGACAACGGCGAAGTAACCAAGGTTAGTTACAAGGAACTGCTCTCCAAGGTTGCCAAGTTCGCCAACGCCCTGCGTGGCATGGGTGTCAAGAAGGGTGATCGCGTCGTCATCTACATGCCGATGACCATCGAAGGCATCTGCGCGATGCAGGCCTGTGCCCGTATCGGCGCCATCCACTCCATCGTTTTCGGCGGCTTCTCCGCTCAATCCCTGCGCGATCGTATCAACGACGCCGGCGCTGTTGCCCTGATCACCTCCGACGGCCAGTTCCGCGGCGGCAAGGCCATCCCGCTCAAGCCGATCGCTGACGAAGCCTTCGCCATGGGTGGTTGCGAGTCCGTCAAGAACGTCATCGTCTTCAAGCGCACCGGTGCCGAAGTCAATATGGTTGCCGGTCGCGACACCTGGCTGCACGATGCGGTTGCCAACCAGTCCGACGTTTGCGAACCGGAATGGGTCGAAGCCGAACATCCGCTATTCCTGCTCTACACGTCCGGCTCCACCGGCAAGCCGAAGGGCGTCCAGCACTCCACCGGTGGCTACCTGCTGCACGCCATCATGACCATGAAGTGGACCTTCGACATCAAGCCGAACGATGTCTTCTGGTGTACGGCCGACATCGGCTGGGTCACGGGTCACACCTATATCACCTACGGCCCGCTGGCCTGCGGCGCGACCGAAGTAGTCTTCGAAGGCGTCCCGACCTATCCGGATGCCGGCCGTTTCTGGAAGATGATCCAGGATCACAAGGTCTCCATCTTCTACACTGCACCGACCGCCATCCGTTCGCTGATCAAGTCTTCCGACACCAATGCGGCTGTGCATCCAAAGAGCTACGACCTGTCTTCGCTGCGCATCCTTGGTTCCGTCGGTGAGCCGATCAACCCGGCTGCCTGGACGTGGTACTACGAAAACGTTGGCGGCGGCCGTTGCCCGATCGTCGATACCTTCTGGCAAACCGAAACCGGTGGTCACATGATCACCCCGTTGCCGGGCGCTACCCCGCTGGTTCCGGGTTCCTGCACCCTGCCGTTCCCGGGCATTCAGTTCGCCGTGGTCGATGAGACCGGCGCCGATCTGCCGTGGGGCCAGGGTGGTATCCTGGTTTGCAAGAAGCCGTGGCCGTCGATGATCCGCACGATCTGGAACGACGACGAGCGCTTCGTCAAGTCCTACTATCCGCAAGACTTCCAGGGTAAATACTACCTGGCTGGCGACGGCGCGATCCGCGACAAGGACACCGGTTACTTCACCATCACCGGCCGTATCGACGATGTGCTGAACGTTTCCGGTCACCGCATGGGCACGATGGAAATCGAATCCGCCCTGGTCGCCAACCCGCTGGTTGCCGAAGCTGCCGTGGTCGGCCGTCCGGATGACCTGACCGGTGAAGCCATTGTGGCCTTCGTGGTTCTGAAGGGCGCTCGCCCGACCGATCCGGAAGTTGCCAAGAAGCTGATCAAGGAACTGGCTGACTGGGTGGGCAAGGAAATCGGTCCGATCGCCAAGCCGAAGGACATCCGTTTCGGTGACAACCTGCCGAA
The DNA here is from genome assembly GCF_000012425.1 of Dechloromonas aromatica RCB. Taxonomy (NCBI): domain Bacteria; kingdom Pseudomonadati; phylum Pseudomonadota; class Betaproteobacteria; order Rhodocyclales; family Azonexaceae; genus Dechloromonas; species Dechloromonas aromatica (nom. nud.). The sequence goes on from NC_007298.1 coordinate 1,750,934, forward strand.
GACCCGTTCGGGCAAGATCATGCGTCGTCTGCTGCGTGGCCTGGCCAAGGGCGAGGAACTGACGCAAGACACGTCTACGCTGGAAAATCCGGCCATTCTGGAACAGTTGAAGGGCTAAGAAAATGGTGCCGGGTTTCGCCCCAACAGGCAAAACCCGGTTGCCAGCGGACTGCCTTCGGCTTGTCCGTGCAGCACAGTCAAAAGGAAATGGCGCGCTTGCCTCGCCATTTCTATCAAACAAGGGGCAAGGAGGAGACAATGGTCGCCCATAAGGTGACCTCCCGTGTAGTCGCACCAGACTGCATTCCCGGACGGCTGGCACGCTTGGCGTGCCGGCCGTTTTTATTTTGCACGGAGGGGGCATGAAACGAGCGAATCCGACCCGGCAACGACTGGCCGCGCTCAGTCTGCTCGGCGTGCCATTGCTGACCTATCCCTTGCTCAGTCTGCCCGGAGGCAGCGTGGGGGGGATTCCGGCAAGCTATCTCTATCTCTTTGGCGTCTGGGCTGGTCTGATTGCATTGGCCGCCTGGGTGGCTGAACGGCGGGGCAAGTAAATGTTGTCCGGATGGTTCATCGCACTGCTGGCGGCGGCCTATCTTGGCTTGCTGTTCGGCGTGGCGCGTTTTGGCGATGCTCGAGCCGATGCCGGCAAGTCGATTATTTCTGCCAACGTCTATGCGCTGTCGCTGGCGGTCTATTGCACCTCCTGGACCTTCTACGGCAGCGTTGGCAGGGCAACCTCTGGCGGGCTGTCGTTCCTGACCATCTATCTCGGGCCGACCCTGATGCTGTTGTGCGTCGGCGCCATCATCAAGATGATCCGCATCAGCAAGGCGCAGCGCATTACCTCGATTGCCGACTTTATCGCGTCGCGCTATGGCAAGAGCCAGTTGCTGGCTGGCATGGTCACCATCATCGCGGTGATCGGTGTCGTGCCTTACATCGCCTTGCAACTGAAGGCGGTAGCGGCCAGCGTTGATGTCTTGCTGGAGCACTCAGGTAGCACCGTCCATTTCTGGGGACTGGATTCCACCTTTCTGATTGCCGCCGTTCTCGCACTTTTCTCCATTCTGTTTGGAACACGCCATCTTGATGCGACAGAGCGGCACGAAGGCATGGTGGCGGCCGTGGCTTTCGAGTCGGTGGTCAAGCTGATTGCGTTCATGGCGGTAGGTCTGTTTGTCACCTATGGCATGTTTGGTGGCCTGGGCGATCTTTTTCAGCGGGCGGCCGCCAGCCCCGAGCTTGGTCGTTTGCTGCAACTGGATTCGAGCCGGGCCGGAACGTGGACCTCGCTGATCGTGCTGTCCGGTCTGGCGATCATTTTCTTGCCGCGCCAGTTCCAGATCATTGTCGTTGAAAACGTCGATGAGTCGCACCTGAAGCGAGCGGTCTGGCTATTTCCGCTGTATTTGCTGCTGATCAATATTTTCGTGCTGCCGGTGGCGCTGGGTGGATTGTTGCACTTTGGCGAGCAGGGCTTCAATCCGGATACTTTCGTGCTGACCTTGCCGTTGGCCCGTGGTGCCGAGGTGCTGGCTCTGCTTGCTTTCATCGGTGGATTGTCTGCGGCGACCGGGATGGTCATTGTCGAGACCATTGCCTTGTCCACCATGGTTTGCAACGATCTGGTCATGCCGTGGCTGCTCCGCTCGACCTGGCTGCAGGCCGAGAACAGGCAAGACCTGTCTGGATTGCTGATTGCTATTCGGCGTATCGCCATTGCCCTGATCCTGCTTCTTGGCTACATCTATTTCCGGGCGGCTGGCGAGGCGTATGCGTTGGTTGGCATTGGCCTGATTTCCTTCACCGCGGTTGCCCAGTTTGCGCCGGCCATGTTTGGCGGCATGTACTGGAAGCAGGGTACCCGGGCCGGTGCGGTGGCTGGGTTGTCGGCCGGTTTTGTGATCTGGCTTTATACGCTGTTGCTGCCGTCGTTCGCCAAGTCCGGCTGGATAGCCAGTGGCTTTGTCGAGCACGGCCTGTTCGGGATTGGCTGGTTGAAAGCGCAGGCGCTGTTTGGTCTGAGCGGTCTGGATGAAATTTCACATTGCCTGTGGTGGAGCATGCTGGCCAATATCGGCGCTTATGTTGCGGTGTCGCTGCACTCGACACCGGATGCCGTTGAGGCCAGTCAAGCCGAACGTTTCGTCGATGTCTTTCGCTTTGACCAGCGCAAGGCCGAGGCCAGGCTGTGGCGTGGCAAAGCCTCGCTGGATGCGCTGGTTGGTTTGCTTGAGCGCTTCTTGGGGGCGAACCGGGCGCATCAACAATTGGGTCTTTATGCCCAGGGCAGGCAGATGGCTGATTGGCGAGCGCTACCTGTCGATGCACCGTTCGTGCAATTCGCTGAGGCCGAGCTGGCCGGAGCGATCGGCTCGGCCAGCGCCCGGGTGATGGTCGCTTCGGTGGCCCAGGAGGAAGACCTTGGCCTGGAGGAGGTACTCGATATTCTCGACGAGGCAACTCAGGTGCGGGCTCACAGTCGTGAGTTGGAGGCCAAACAGCGGGAACTCGAAGCGGCAACGACCGAGTTGCGCGAGGCCAATGAACGACTGCGTGAGCTGGATCGCATGAAGGACGATTTCATCTCGACAGTGACCCATGAGTTGCGCACGCCGCTGACATCGATTCGGGCCTTATCGGAAATGCTGCATGAAGACCCTCGGCTGGAACTGGTCGAGCGGATGCGGTTTCTCGGCATCATCGTCGGTGAAGCCGAACGGCTGACTCGCCTGATCAATCAGATTCTTGACATGGCCAAGCTCGAATCGGGACGTGCCGAATGGACGACCGGCGAAGTCGATCTCGGCGAGATCGCCCGGGAGACCATGGATTCGGTCGGTCAGTTGTTCCGTGACAAGGGCGTGCTGCTGGAGGGCGATATTCCCGACGGCGGGCCGATTGTGCTGGCTGATCGCGATCGTCTGACCCAGGTGTTGATCAATCTGTTGTCGAATGCCGTCAAATTCGTACCGGGGGAACTTGGCTGTGTCCAGGTCAAGATAGGGGTTGATGGCAATATGGTTCGGGTCGAGGTAAGGGACAATGGGCCGGGCTTGACGGCCGAGGAATGCGAAGTCATTTTCGAAAAATTCCGTCAGGGCGGAAATACCTTGACCGGCAAGCCAAAAGGTACGGGTCTGGGGCTGCCGATCAGTCGTCAGATCATCGAATATTTCGGTGGTAAGCTTTGGGTTGAAAGCCACCCGGGCGAGGGTGCGAATTTCATTTTCACGGTGCCGTTACCGGCATCGGAGGAATAACAAGGGAGACAAACACATGACCAAAAAAATCCTTATCGTCGATGACGAACCGAATATCGTCATCTCGCTTGAGTTCTTGATGAAAAAAGAGGGCTTCGCTGTCGCCGTCGCGGTCGACGGCGAAGAAGCCTTGGCCAAGGTGGCCGACTTTGATCCTGATCTTGTTCTGCTCGACGTGATGATGCCGAAGAAATCCGGCTTTGAAGTCTGCGAAGCCTTGCGCGCCGATCCCGCCAGAGCGGGGTTGAAAATTGTCATGCTGACGGCCAAGGGACGCGATACCGAAGTGGCAAAAGGCCTGGCGATTGGGGCCGATGCTTACGTGACCAAGCCCTTTTCGACCAAGGAACTGGTCGCCATGGTTAAGGCCATGCTCGGGGTTGCCTGATCACTGAATTCTTTGGTCCACGGCCTGAACAGGTCGAAATCCAAGCCTAAATTTGTCGGGATGCGTGCCATGAAGGCCAAATATCGTTTAATCGTAGCCGTGATCGTTCTCGGTCTGCTGATGACCGGTCCGTTTGTCGTTACTTCTTTACTTGTCTGGCTGGACATGAAGGAGGCCGAGCGCGGCATGCTCACCAATCTGCTGGTGTCACGGCTGCCGGTGGGGACGATGATGACGCTGTTCGGTTTTGTCATTGGCGTGCTGGTCTTGCACAAACTGTTCAAGCAATACGTCGAGGGCTTGCTGCGCATGGCGGAAACCCTGCGCTTAATGCTCGGTGCGAACCGAAACTTTCGGGTGACGATCGAAGGCCCCCCGGAGGTCCAGCAGCTGGCCCAGGCGGCGAACGATCTGGCCCAGCAGCGCGATGCGCTGATGGATGATGTCGATTCCCAGATCGCAATCGCCAAGGCATCGGTCGAGGAAGAGAAAAACCGGCTGGCGGCGCTAATGTCAGAGCTGGCGCAGGCCGTTGTCGTCTGCAATCTTGATGGCCGCATCCTGCTCTATAACAACCGCGCCCGTCTGCAGTTCAAGGCGCTGTCACAAGGCCCGACCTCGGTAGCGGGCGGGGCGCTGATCGGTCTCGGCCGTTCGATTTTCTCCATTCTTGAAAAGGGGCAGATCGAGCATGCCCGTGAAGTCATCCACCAGCGTTTGATCGCTGGCAAAACGGCGATCTCGAACTTCATCACGACAACACGCGGTGGCCAGTTGTTGCGCATCCAGATGGTGCCCGTGCTGGCCACCTCTCCCGGTGAGGCAGCTGAGGTATCGATGTCGGGTTACGTGCTGACGGTGGAAAACATCACGCGCAGCATCGAGGAAGAAGAGCGTCGGGATCAGGCGCTGCACACGCTGACCCAGGGCAGCCGTTCCTCCATCGGCAATATCCGTGCGGCCGTGGCCAATCTGCTCGACTACCCGGACATGGAAGCCGAGTTGCGCGAGCGTTTCCTGCGCGTGATCGATGACGAAGTGGCCAAACGCAGCGTGGTCATCGACCAGACCATGAGCCAGTTTTCCGATGCCATCAAGACGCGCTGGCCGCTTGAGGACATTCTCGGTATCGACATCATCGCCGCCGCCCAGCGCCGTATCGACGACAAGCTCAAGTTGCCGACCAAGACGGAGGAAATGGACGATGCCTTGTGGATCAAGGCCGACAGTTTCTCGCTGGTCTTTGCGCTGGTCTGCCTTGCCTCGAAGCTGCAGGATCACTACGAGCCGCGTGAGTTGCGCTTTCGCCTGACCTCCAGCGGCAAGCTGGCCTATCTCGATCTGATCTGGGCCGGGCCGGCGATGTCGTCGGAAACCTTCTACACATGGGAAATGGAGGCCATGCAGGTCGGTAGCGAAACTTCGCCGCTGACCCTGCGTGACGTGATCGATCGGCACGGTGGCGAAATCTGGTATCAGCGCGAAAAAGCGGCGCACCGCGCCTACTTCCGTTTCGTGCTGCCGGTGGCAACGCCGGAGCTTGAACAGGATCAGGAGGAACGTACCCGTGGCAAGGGGCGTCCGGAGTACTACGACTTCGACCTTTTTAAGTTTGAAGACAAGTCGATCGACCTCGATCGCAAGTTGTCAGACCTCACCTATACCGTGTTCGACACCGAGACGACCGGGCTGGAGCCTTCCAACGGCGATGAGATCATCCAGATTGGCGCCGCCCGTATCGTCAATAACCGCTTATTGCGGCAGGAGACCTTCAATCAGATCGTCGATCCTGAGATTCCGCTGAAACCGGCGTCAATCCCGATCCACGGCATTACCGAGGACATGGTGCGTGGCCAGCCGAATATCGATGTCGTGCTGCCGGCCTTCCATGAGTTCTGTGAGGACACCGTGCTGATTGCGCATAACGCGGCCTTCGACATGCGTTTCCTGCAACTCAAGGAAGAGCGAACCAACATCCGTTTCACCCAGCCGGTGCTCGATACCTTGCTGCTTTCTGCAGTTGTCCATCCGAACCAGGAATCGCACAAACTGGATGTGATTCTGGAGCGGCTCGGTATCACCATCGGCAAGCGCCACAACGCCCTCGAAGATGCGCTGGCCACTGGCGAGGTTTTCCTGAAACTGGTCAAGCTTCTGGAAGATCAGGGTATCGTCACCGTTCGCCAAGCGCTCGAAGCGGCCGAGAAGACCTATTTCGCACGGGTGAAATACTGAGACTGGTGTGATTTCCGACATCCTTCTGTCTTGTACTGAGCCGCTTGAGCTGACGGCGGCGCTGGATGCGCTGCTCGATCTCGAAGCGGCTCCGGCCTTGGCGGCGCGTTTGCACGTATTCCAACAGCGCGCGATCAGTGGCGGACTGGATGGTTGCGCGGCAACACGGCTCATTTCGGATTTCAATGACCGGCTGACTGAAAAGATCATCGAGTTGACAGCCCAGCGACATCGCCTGCCGCCGGTGGCCTGGTGCTGGCTGGCGCTGGGTTCCGAGGGGCGCCATGAGCAGACTTTTGTCACCGATCAGGATAACGGCCTGATCTTTAACGCGACGAGCGATCAGGAGGCCGCGGCGCTGCGCGAGTTGTTCCTGCCCTTCGCGCAGGATGTCAATCGGCAATTGGCCGCCTGCGGTTTTGCGCTGTGCAGTGGACAGATCATGGCCGGCAATCCGGCGTGGTGTCTCTCCCTGGATGAGTGGCGAGGCCGGTTTATCGACTGGGTACGGCGGCCGGACCCGGGGGCACTTCTTAATGCCAGTATTTTCTTCGATTTGCGGCCGTTGTACGGTCAGCTTGAGCTGGGAGAGCGCCTGCGGACCTTGCTGCTATCGATGACGGTTGCCACGCCCTCGTTTCAGCACCTGATGGCGGCGAATGCACTGCAGGCCGAAGCGCCGCTCAATTTTCGCGGCGAACTGGCGGTCAACGAAGATGATGAGATCGACCTCAAGAAATACGGTAGCCGGATCTTTGTCGATGCGGCGCGTATCTTTGCGCTGACCAGTGGGGCGAGAGGGGTAAATACCGTTGATCGCCTGAACGATGCTGGCGCTGCTGTCGGTTTGCCAGCGACTGAAATAGCTTCGCTCAATGCGGCTTTTTCACAGATTTTGCGATTGCGACTGGGACAGCAGATGGCTGCCTCGGTGAAGGGCGAAGCGGAGGGGGGGGGCCTGAAACCCGCTGCGCTGCATGACATGGATCGGGCCATTCTGCGTGAGGCACTCAAGCAGGCACGCCGCCTGCAACAGCGTCTCAAGTTAAACTATTTACTTTGAAGAAAAAGATGAGGTTGTCGTGAATACGCAACAGCAATCAGGGCAGGAAATGGCCGTGGGCCAAGTGGAAATGACACTGCGCCAGGAAGGGCGTGCCCGTATGGCCGGCAACACCTTGGCTTTTCTGCGCAACCACGCACCGTTCAACAAGATGCAGCCGGACGCGCTGCAACGCTTTGCCGAGAAGGCACAGATTGCGTTTTACCCGGCCGGCAGCCAGATCATCGGGCCGGACTCCGGCGATGTCCGTTTCTTCTACCTGATCGAGTCCGGCAAGGTGCAGGCCCGCCAGGCCGGCGAGGTGACCGTGACCGAGTATTCCATCCTCAGTCTTGGTGCCGGTGAAAGCTTTCCGATTGGCGCAGTGACGGCCGGCCGGCCATCGACCAACGTCTATACGGCAGTCGAGGACACCTTCTGCTACCAGTTGCCGGCCGAGGATTTCCTGGCGCTGATGTCATCCAGCCCGGAATTCAACCTGTTTTGCACCAAGTACATTGCCAGCTTGCTCGATCAGTCGCGTCGCCAGCTACAACTACAATTTGCCCAGCGCGCCAGCGAGCAGCAGACGCTCAATTCCCCGTTGGCCGGCATCGGTTCGCGCTCGCCGGTCACCGTTTCGCCAGATACGCCGTTACGTGCTGCGCTGGAAACGATGTCGCAAGCCGGCGTTGGTTCGCTGGTCATTGCCGGCGAGGATCGCAAGGCGGTTGGCGTCTTTACGCGTACCGACCTGCTTGACCGTGTCGTTCTGGCCGACCTGCCGCTGACGACGCCGATTGCTCAGGCCATGTCGCAAAATCCTTTCATGATCGAAGAGCACGCCACGGCCTACGATGCGATGTTCGCCATGGCGACGCACGGCATTCGCCACGTGCTGGTCACCGATGCCGAAGGCAAGCTGACAGGAGTCGTTTCCGAGCGCGATCTGTTCTCGCTGCAGCGCGTCGGTCTGCGCCAGATTCGTCAGGCCATCGACGGTGCCCACAACGTCGAAGTGCTCCAGCATGCGGCAGCCGATGTTCGGCAGCTGTCCTTCAACATGCTGGCGCAAGGCGTCGGTGCGGAACAATTGACTCAATTTATCTCGGCGCTGAACGATGCGCTGACTCGCCGGGTTATCCAGCTCAACCTTGAAAAGCACAATTTTGACGGTATCGAATGGGCCTGGCTGGCGTTTGGTTCGGAAGGCCGCGACGAGCAAACCTTCAGTACCGACCAGGATAACGGCATCGTCTTCTTGCCGCCGGAAGGGGCTTCCGAGGAGGCGCTCAAGCAGCGCTTCCTTGCCTACGCGCTGGATGTGAACAAGGATCTTGACCGCTGCGGCTTCCCTCTGTGCAAGGGCAACATCATGGCGAGCAATCCACAATGGTGCTTGACACTTGAACAGTGGAAGGATCAGTTCGCTAACTGGATTCGCGTGCCGCATCCGGATGCGCTGCTCAATGCAACCATTTTCTTCGATTTCCGCGCCTTGTTCGGCAAGGCGGAACTCGCCGAAATCATGCGTCGCCACCTGCTCGCCCAGACGGCAGCCAATCCGATGTTCCTGCGTGCCATGGCGAAAAATGCGCTCGACGTCGAACCGCCGCTGGGCAAGATTCGTGACTTCCTGACCGATCTCGAACCGGATCATCCGGGCAAGATCGATCTCAAGAAATACGGCTCGCGCATCTTCGTCGATGTCGCCCGTATCTATGCGATGGCCAGTGGGGTGCACAACACCAATTCGATCCAGCGTCTGCGGCTGGCTTCGCAGCGCCTGTCCATTCGCAGCGAAGAAATCAACGCGGTGCTCGAAGGGCTTAATTTCATCCAGCTATTGCGCCTGCAACACCAGTATCTGGAAGGCGAGCCGGGGACGCAGGGGGACAACCTGATCGATCCGGATACCTTGAATGAACTGGATCGCCGTATCCTGAAAGAATCCTTCCGTCAGGCCCGCAAGATCCAGACGCGCCTCAAACTCGACTATCAGGTGCAATGACCATGCTTGGCCTCAAGAAATTCCTGTTTCGGGGTGGCGCACCTTCCCATCTGCCGGATGATGTCCGTGCCTCGCTTGAGGGCTGGCGGGCCAGTGCCGCTCCGGCGCTGGACGACCTGCATTTTCATACCCGCTATATCGTCGTAGACATCGTCAGTAGCGGTCTGCAACCCGATAGCGACCAGTTGCTGAGCATCGCAGCCAGCAGCGTCTGGCAAGGGGCAATCCAGCCTGACGATACCTTCTATATCGACTTCTCGACGCTGGATGGCGAGGGCGCTGCCGTTGATCGCCAACTGGCGGCCTTCCTGCTGTTTGCAGCCAAGGCGCCGCTGGTGACTTATCACGTGCCCTATGTTGGTGGCTTTCTGCAGCGTGCCTTCAAGGAGCGCTTGGGGGTCGATTTCCAGCCGCAATGGGTTGATCTGGCCTGGCTGCTGCCCTCGATGTTCGAAGAGAAAGGGCATACAGTCATGCCGCTTGATCACTGGATCGACGTCTTCGGTCTGGATTCCGGTAGTGGTCGGCGTGATGCGATGGCCAATACGCTGCTGATCGGCCGTATCTTCCAGATGTTGCTGGTCCGTGCCGTGGGCAAACAGATCGATACGGCGAAGCATCTGGTCGACGAATCGCGGGCCAGCAGTTTCCTGCGCCGCAACCATTAGCACCGTCGGATGTTGAAATCGCTGACCAGGCTGCAGCGCTACTACCTGTATTACACAGGCTGCTTCCTGGCGTTCATCGGTGCGCTGGCCATCCTTGAACAGCATGGCATGCCGCCGCGCTGGATCGGCTATTCGTTCCTGTTCTTCACGATTTCGATGTATGCCCTGATCGGGATCGTTAGCCGCACGTCCGACGTTTCGGAATACTACGTGGCTGGCCGGAAGATTCCCGCCTTCTTCAATGGCATGGCGACCGGTGCCGACTGGATGAGTGCTGCCTCGTTCATTGGCATGGCGGGCACGCTGTATCTCTCCGGTTTTCAGGGATTGGCCTATGTGATTGGGTGGACCGGTGGCTTCGTGCTGGTCGCGCTGCTATTGGCGCCCTATCTGCGGCGTTTTGGTCAATACACCATTCCCGATTTCCTGGGGGCCCGCTACGGCGGTAACGCTATTCGGCTGGTCGCTGTGGCGGCAGCCATTCTTGCTTCCTTTGTCTATGTTGTTGCCCAGATTTACGGCGTTGGCGTCATCACCAGCCGTTTCGTCAGCCTGCAGTTCGAAATTGGCGTTTTCGTCGGCCTGGCCGGTATTCTCGTCTGCTCGTTTCTCGGTGGCATGAAGGCCGTCACTTGGACCCAGGTCGCGCAATACCTGATCCTGATCGTTGCCTACGTGACACCGGTGGCCATCCTCTCCTACAACGTGACCGGCAATCCGATCCCGCAACTGGTCTACGGGCAGGTGTTGCAGCAGGTCACCGAACTCGAAAATCGTTTGTTCGATACGCCGGCCGAGATTGAGGTGCGCCAGCTTTTTCGCGAAAGAGCAGACCTGTACGCCCAGAAGATCATGCAGCTACCGCACTCCCTGATCCATGAACGTGAGCAGCTGTCCACCGAGATCAATCGCCTCAAGGCCAGCGATGCGCAGATGAAGGAGATTGTCGCGCTGGAAAGGCATCGGCGGGATTTGCCACACGACCCGGATCAGGCAAAGACTCGTTGGGAAAGCGCCATGTTTTCGGCGGCAGATCGCAGCAAGCAACCGATTCATCATGCGGAAGCCTTTCCTGGCGAGACCGTCGAGGAACAGAATATTCAGCGGATCAATTTTCTGGCGCTTGTCTTCTGCCTGACCGTCGGCACCGCCGCCTTGCCGCACATCTTGACCCGTTATTACACGACGCCATCGGTCCGCGAAGCACGTGAATCGGTGTTCTGGTCGCTGTTGTTTATTCTGTTGCTCTACATTACGGCGCCGGCCTATGCCGTATTTGCCAAATACGAAGTCCTGTCCCACCTGGCTGAAATTCCCATCGCGAAATTACCCGGTTGGGTGGCAGCGTGGGCCAAGGTCGGGCTGGTCAGCATCGAGGATATAAACGGCGATGGCATTCTCCAGTTGGCCGAGCTTTCATTGAATCCGGACGTTATCGTATTGGCGACGCCGGAAATCGCCGGTATGCCCTACGTCGTCTCCGGGTTGGTGGCGGCGGGGGGCTTGGCCGCTGCGCTGTCCACTGCCGACGGCTTGTTACTGACGATCACCAGTGCACTGTCCCACGACGTCTATTATCGAATCATCCGTCCGGATGCTTCGACGCAGTTCCGGCTGGTGATCTCCAAGTCGATGTTGCTGGTCGTCGCCGTCCTCGCTGCAACAGTCGCGGCGCAAAAGCCGGGCACGATCCTGTCCATGGTCGCCTGGGCCTTCTCGATTGCCGGCTCTGCCTTCTTTCCGGCACTGGTACTGGGTATTTTCTGGGAACGGGCGACACGTCAAGGGGCGCTGGCCGGGATGATTGTCGGTGTGTTACTTTCGATCTACTACATTGTACGTGTCGAATTCGACACCATTCCATGGCTGGGGATCAGCGGTCTTCATATGGAACCATGGCTCCATATTCAGGCCACCTCCAGCGGTTTCTTCGGCGTTCTGGCAGGCTTTGCAACGATCATCCTGGTCAGCCTGGTGACCAAGCCGGAGCCTGGAGCGATCAGCTTCCTTAAAGGCATCCGCTTTCGCAATGAGGCATCATCATGATGGCCAAAGCTGATGCCTACTGGCGCCGGACCAAACGACTGACCTTTACGCTGCTTCTCTGCTGGGTCAGTCTGACTTTTGGCGTGACCTGGTTTTCCCGGGAAGTGAACGAGATGGTATTTCTCGGTTTTCCGCTTGGCTTCTACATGGCCGCTCAAGGTTCTCTGGTGATCTTCCTGCTGATCATCTGGTGGTACAACAGGCGGATGAGGAAGATCGATGCCGAATTCGGTGTGGACGAAGACTAGGCTGTCGTCGTGAGCTTTTTCCTGATCAGTGCCGCCAGAGCCATTATTGAGATGCTGGGCCTGTGCCTTCTCGGGCAGGGCATGCTCTACATCCTGGCGGGGCGGCGCCGGGCAAATAATCGTATCTATCAATTATTTGATTTATTGACCAAGGCGCCCCGGCGGGGTGTTGCTGCGCTATTGCCGCGTTCATCAAATGAGAGTGTGATCGGTATTGCCAGTTTTGCGCTACTGCTACTGCTTTGGGCTGGACTCGCTTTTGTCCGAAAGTTTGTTTGACCATTTTCGCGCTTCTGCTACAATGCGCGGCTTCCGGAGGGGTGGATGAGTGGTTTAAGTCGCACGCCTGGAAAGCGTGTGTAGGGTAATCCCCTACCGCGGGTTCGAATCCCGCCTCCTCCGCCAGTTATAACATCTAAGCCCATGGTTTCATGGGCTTTTTTGTTTTTATTGTTGTGTCTACTATCAATTTGACTATCAAATAATAGGTCGGTTGGTATTGTTGCGGATAGACCGATTATTTCAGGCCTACCGATACAAGTTGGGGTCTATAAAGCTCACGCTCAGATACTAGATCCTCTTGAGCCGCCCAAGTTGATGAGGTGATTAGGAGGCGCAGGCGCTACCTTCAGCCTCTTAAAACCAGCATTGTGCTGAATGCTGCCTAGCTGTCGGTTCAACATGCCAATATGCATGCTGGTTTCGTCAGTGCTCGAGGGGCGTGAAGGGTGATCAGCCAAATGGGTAGACACCCTCAATCGTCGTCACGTACGTTTCGCCGATCCCAAGCTTCCTTTATGGCTTGCTCAAACTCAGCATAGGCACATTCCGTCAGATCGCTGATGAGCGCTTTGATTTCGTGAGCGGTGAGGCCAAAGCTTGGACCTTGCTCTTCGATATTTAGGATTGTTGGGACAAGATCGCTTTCGGCTCGGTAGCGACCAAAGTTAATCGCTTCCTCGTAACTTTCAATAACTTCATTGTCACCAGAATTGAACTCATCAATCGTGTAGCCTCCATCGGCAAGTGGCTCGACATGAAAGTGGCTCCCATTAACGCCGAGTAACTCATCAGCCATTGCTGAAGGCGAGTATGAGGCAGGGCCATTCCGTTCAGGCAGGAGCGAAACGCTCTTTCCTTCCTTACTGACCGAGTAGCAGATGAAGTAAGTTTGAAAGGCTGCCATGGCCAAGCGAGGGCTGTATTGGCAGCCAAAAATTGCCCTGTGCCGCTCAATCAGCACGATTTCCACGTCAGCGTTCGACGGATCCTCTTCAACCGATGCACGCGCTCTAACTTTGTTTTCGGAGAGATCTAGCGGCCAATTGTGGTGGTCAAAGTAGTTGATCAGGCGATCAATGGCTGAGTTACCGACGTGCATGGTGTCCAATCCCTATTTGAATGTCGGCGTTGATTGAGCGGCCGCAGCTAGCGAATCAGGCTTTGCTGTCGCCACTATGCCCTGAGTTGGGCTTGGAACGGCCCTTTCGACGTAATTTTGGCTTCTTCTTGAAGGGATCGCCACCCATGCGGAGCGCACGGAAATCCATGTCAATTTTCGGCTTGAAATACTGGTCGGACTTGCAGATGTAAAAAATTGCGAGATTGATCAAGTTATCGCGAAGTACATCGTCGCTTGCATGGATGAGCCCAATACCCAAAACTCCTCGTTTGCTCAGACCTTCAATGTTCTTTTTTTCATTCCGGTTGAAATAATCGCCCTTATGCCGCGTTACCGGGCCAGCCCAGTATTCACCGATGGATTTGGCAATCTGCTCCGCATACCGACCCTGCCGCTTGTCGCCGTTGAAGAATAGGAAAACATGATGATGTATTCCCTTTTTGACGCCATATTCGGTCTTGATGATGTAACCAACCATGTCGTTGAAGATGGCATTGCAGTATTGATTCTTCAGAAAACGATCCAGATCGTCGAGGGCATGGGAAAACTCGATTGAGCCTGTAAGTTCCGGCAGGTAACCCAATTCCAAGCGAATCACAACGAGGCGTTTGTACTTGGCAAAAAGCTTTTTGACGTAAGTGCTGCACGATCGTAAGCGTCGTTCTACCTCTTTTTTGCGTTGGCGCATTTGTTCGCGTACGACAGGGGAACGACAACGCTTGCCAAGGGCATCGACGAGTGCATTAAATAGATCGGCTGCCGTTTTTTGACCAAACCCGGGTGGGTAGATTTGATGGGCGGTCGCGGCACTTCCCCATTCAATAAATCTGGCGTCGTACAGGCCAGTTTCTTTTGCGCACGCGATGAAGGCCTCCACATGCGCGTCGTAGCGGTATTTGGTGGACAGTGCCTGGACGCAGCGGATGAACATCGGAGTGCTGGAAAAATACCGAGTCGCGAGATCGCTTTTACTGGTAATGGGCTCTCCCGTGCGGCTCACTCCCGGCAAAAAAGGCGGGGCATTGGTCTCTTTGGCCTGCTGAATGAACACTTGCAGCTTTTCAAGGAGGTCTGGGAAGCAATCAGGCGCAACCATGAGTGCCGAGGCCGCAGCCGAATCGAGCAAGTCCGGACTTGCAAAGTAATACGCCTTCCGGCGGAATGAGGCTTCACTATCGATAATTCGAGGGCGGATCAGCATGGGGTAACCTCCGAGACAATTGGCAGTTGCATTGTGTTGACGCGCGAATTGAAGCAAATGCCGAAATTCGGTTTATTGGGCTGGCCTTTGAGTCGGAGCAGCGCATCGCACCGGAAAAGCAGGCTTACGAGGCGTTTCAACAACCGAAAATCACTGCCCAAATGGTTTGTCACCATCGCCACGCCATATTGATCGGTGAGCTCATGCCACAGCCCTACCAACCCGTACAGTGCGGAATGGACGTTTACATGTTGCATGTCGTAAACCACCAGAAGGTGGTATCCGTAGCCCTGTTCTTCCGTGTAAAGAGGCTTCCAGTGAAGCCAAATTGGTGGCGCGATACCGGATTGACTGGTCATCAGTCGCTCGGCAAACAGATCGATGTGCGCAGTGCTTTCTTCCTGCGTAAAGTGCTTCTCTCGACCGAAGTAGTGCAAGCGAAGCTCGGCGATGCCGGGGAATTGGATGACTGTCTGGCAACGGTCAATGGAACGTAGCACTTTCCTCGTGTCGTTGCGGAGTTGATCCTTGCTCGCTTCATGGAGCTTGCGCGTTGAAGGGCGCAGTAGTGCTTCGCGGGTACGTACGAGGAAGGTGTTGACCAACTCGCCTTCGAGCGTACCAGTCGGATTGACCATTGCGAGCGGATTGCCCGAAAAAGTTATTTTCCCCAGATGTAGCTTGGCCTGCTGGCGTATCAGGTTGAGAATCTCGCCTTGCTGGTATCCGGGTGGGGGCTGAGTCAACGTTGGCAGGCGAATCCAACTCGCGAAGGCGTGTCCGGTTTGCGTTACTTTGCGTAACTTCGTCCCAGCCAGCCCACGCTCGAAGACAAACCCCAGGTCATCAGATGGCGTGAGGCGTTTTGCCAGCTTTTCATCTTCCAGAAGACCGAGGACTTGATTTAGAAACGGAGCGTGTTGGCTGCAATGCCATTCGAGTAGTCCGGAGTTGTTTTTGACCAAGTAAGTGAAGCTGTCGCAAACGGTTTTGGCGATGTCAAGTTCATTAATCGCGTACGGGTTGTAAGGTGTGTTCATCATTATTTCCTTGTCATTTTTTCTGGTGGTGCTCTGTTCAGAGCAGATGGGCATGTGGGCGGACTATCGGAGTTCAGCGAGCCATTGGAATATTTCGTCGCTACGAAAACCGATAGCACCGCGGGTGCCGTTGCCAGACAAGGAAAATGGGCGAGGAAAGTTGCTGCTGGGATCAGCGAGTCGATTGTAGACAGAGGAGCGCGATAAGCCGGTCGTCTTCACGACCTCGGGCATGCGCATGACCCAGTAGGGTGCGCAAGTCGATGGTTTTTGCATGGGAAACCCCGTTCTCCTGACGATTTTAATCGTCAGGCTGAAAGCCTTGACATACGTGTCGCTCCCGCCGACGGCACGATGGTCAAAAAAAGTGTATGGCTTTGCAGCGTATGAGGAAAAACTTGGGGTACTGCTCGTTAGTCACAACAGGGTGACTTCAATCTCGACTAAATGGTCTAGCGTACTATTATTGGCAGCTGAGTGCTGACTGTCCATTGGGCGCAAAAGCTGTTTTCTAGGCTACGCCTTAGCAAAGGTCGATGTCAACTATTGCGTGAAGATTGGTCCTGGCCTGTACCATTTCTACCATCTCTGATGGAGGCTTCAAATAACAGAGATTTCTATGTCGCATCATGGAGTTGGGCATAAGTCTCCATATATATTTACCAGATTCTTGAGGGCTGATCTCTGTGCACTTCTGCTCTGATTTCCCTCTTCATCTGATTCCTATCTTTCCTTTGGGTTCTCTCGTATCTGTGAGTTCTCAGTAGTTTTTGAGTCATAGCCCAAAGCTTACTAATTATATATCCGCGTTTCTGATCCTCCGTGATTACAGGGGATTGGCTACACAGATACCCCCGGAACTCAGGCACATTGGGGGACAGGGGAATGTAGATTGTTATTCCCACTTACCGTCTGTGTTGGCAGTCTTTCACCAGACGCAAGTGGCGACGAAATGACTCCATCGCTTTGCGCTAAACCGTCAAACGCTCTGCACTGGTCACAGGAATACAAAGCTATTTTTTCTTCCTCAATGCGGGAATATCACCTTAGTTGCCCATCGCTTCTCACCTATGCTGATCAGAAAATCTCAGGGACATGAGCAACTCGGTACAGGGGCTACACAATCGTCATCATGCATAGATCGGCCAACTATGGACCGTCGCCTATCTTCCGGAGCAACCATCTAAACGACCGCAGCCCAATCCAGCTATTGGTCGCCTCGAAATTCCAACGGCAGGTCCGCAGCGTTGAGCAGTCACCTGGTTCGACTACTCACGGACAGCAACTCGGCCATAGCCGACGGTGGGCTCAAATTGAAAAATGGCCGGTTCTGATTCCAGACCGGCCATTGGCATCTTTAGGGCATGAGCGACTGCTTTTAGACCCTCGCTACCTCCGCTTCGTGCCCATAGCCGCCGTAGCTGGCTTTGGAAAGCGGACGCTCAGGAACGTTGTAGGTAAGGGGCGCTGCGCGGCTTTATCGCGCAGCGTCCAGCGACCGAAGGGAGCGGCCTTGACCGCAATGTTGGGTGTCACGGTGCAGAAACGCTTACGGTTTTTTGAGCACATATGACACCTCTGCAGCCGCACATTTGAACCCGCCCGCCAAGCCATAACAGGCCTCAAGCGTGACCTGAATCGGAAGCTCTTCAGAAATATGGAGAGCATCAATTACGTTTTCTGATCTCAGTTCGGACAGTTCGACTTCTGTGACACCCGAAAACGTAAGAGTTACTTCTGCCTCTTTTTGCTTATCAGCATCTATGTAGAAGATGACCAGAGTGATCGTTCCAGGTTGAATAAAGGCAATGCTCTTTATCTTCCCGTCGCAGAAGAGCGGCCAATACCCGAAGTAGGATTCAACTTCGTCAGCGTGCGCGATCATGTTCTTGTGACGCCCAACAGTGTTTACACGGACGCAGGGGTCCGTATAACAATTGATATTGCTGACAGCCGAATTGTTGCCTTAAGGTCATGTTTTTCAGTCACTTGGAATATTGGCTGTCAGTATAACAACTCCAATATGCCGGACAAATGCTGCGGGGCAATGTCTGCTTTGGGGAGGGTGAATCGAGTGACCGCTTGTGGCCGGTAGCACTACTCTGGCTTCTTGCCGCAAAGCGGTCATAAACTGGAACGATGTTTTTCGACTGGCTGCTTACAGGCGTCGCGTCGAACTCAAACTCCCGGCCACAACCAGCCGCTCAGGATATTTCTTCATTCCGGCCATTCATTTTCACGCTCGCTCGGAAGCGGTCATAGACCTGAGGGTGCTCAGATTTGCAGCTTGGCCGGCAGCTATGGAACTCATAGCGAGTGATGCTTGTTCAAGGCGGCACAGGCCTTGCGTACGGCGTCTGCGAGAACGCCCTGCAAGGGGTGCGGAGCTGCGATGTCCGGAAGAAGCATATTCACCTGGTAACCGATGGCAACGGTAAGCGGCCGCACTACTAGGTCCGGTCCGCTGAGTTCCAGTGCGGTGAGCGGGTTTACGATGGCAACGCCCAGGCCCTGACGCACCATGGCGCAGACGGCCACTGCGCTCGTGGTTTCAAGCAGGGTTGCGCGATGTACTTTAGCGTCCTCGAACATCGCATCAATGGCGGTTCGATACGGGTCGCCAACCGCGAGACTGATGAAGCGCTCGCCTGTAAAGTCGCGTGGTTGCAGTCGCGCCTTGCGGCACAGGCTGTGATCACGTGGCAAAACAGCCACTTCATTGACTTTCAGTAAGGGCTGCAAGGCAACTCCAGCAGGTGCCTCTTGGGTTTCACTCAGTCCCAGGTCAAAACGCTGTTCACTCATGGCTTGCTCCAGCCAGGGCGACTCTAAGGGATGCACGCTGACTCCTAGTTCAGGATGTGCATGTGAGAGATATACCAGTGCGCGGGGTACCAAGGCATGGGCCAATGCCGGCAAACACGCAATGCGCAAGTGACCTGTCGCTTGCGTGCGCAATTCGCTGGCGCGCGCTGCGATCTGTTCCAAGCCTATAAACGAGCGTTCTACTTCCTGCATCAGCGCAAGTGCCCGCACGGTAGGTCGTAATCGGCCCCGCACCCGGTCAAAAAGGTTAAACCCCAGTAACTGCTCCAGACGACCCAGCTCGCGACTCAAAGTGGGCTGGCTTGACGCGCACGCGGCAGCCGCACGCCCCAAGTTGCCGTGCAGCATGATGGCGCGAAAAATCGTCAGCTGGCGATGAGTTAAATTCATATCAATATTGAATAGCTACATAACAGTAATAGCATTGATTGAATTAAATATGAAGGGGATCATCCACCCATGAACCCTTTTACTCCCGCTACCATCGCTCCTTTGGCCCAGCAGTTCGGTACCCCGCTGTGGATCTATGATGCCGACACCATTACGCGCCAGATTGCCGCTCTGCGGTTGTTTGACGTAGTGCGTTTCGCTCAGAAAGCCAACTCCAATACACACATCCTTCGCCTCATGAAGCGACAGGGCGCAGTGGTGGACTCGGTGTCTTTGGGTGAAATCGAACGCGCGTTGGCTGGTGGTTTTACGCCGGGCTTGCACAACGGGGACGCAGACATCGTGTTTACGGCCGATCTGCTGGACCGCGCTACGCTTGCGCGCGTGGTGGAACTCAATATTCCCGTGAACTGTGGCTCCATGGACATGCTGGACCAATTGGGTGCGGTCAACCCGGGTCACCCGGTGTGGCTACGCATCAACCCAGGTTTCGGGCATGGCCATTCCAAAAAAACAAATACCGGTGGCGAGCATAGCAAGCATGGCATCTGGCATGGCGACCTAGTACGCGCCTGCGAAAAGATCAAGGCCAACGGCCTGGCCTTGCAGGGCCTGCACATGCACATCGGCTCAGGCGTGGACTACGCGCACTTGCAGGAAGTGTGCGGTGCCATGCTGAAGCTGGTAGAGGTAGTGAATGCGCAGGGTTTGGACCTGCACGCCATCTCCGCGGGCGGCGGTCTGTCCGTTCCCTACCAGGCCGGTGAACCCACGATTGATACGGCGCACTACTTTTCATTATGGGATGCAGTGCGCCATGCCGTGGAACAACTGCTGGAGCACCCAGTGAAACTGGAAATAGAACCGGGCCGCTATTTAATGGCCGAGTCCGGCGTGCTGGTCACCGAGGTACGCGCCACGAAGCAACAGGGCGCCAACCATTTTGTGATGGTGGACGCCGGCTTCAGTGATCTGGTTCGCCCGGCCCTATACGGCGCCTACCACGGCATGGAGTTGATCCACTCTGATGGCACAGCGGTTAATGGCCTGCAGTTTGACACGGTGGTTGCCGGACCTCTGTGCGAGTCGGGAGATGTGTTTACGCAAGGAGACGGTGGCGTGCTGTTGCACCGGTCCTTGCCGCAGGCGCAGGTGGGAGATCTGCTAGTGTTGCACGACACCGGTGCGTATGGCGCCTCCATGTCATCGAACTACAACGCGCGCCCGCTGATTGCCGAAGTGCTGATGGAAAATGGTGAGCCCCGGCTTATTCGACGAAGGCAGACGGTGGCTGAGCTGCTCGCGCTGGAGGCGGTGTAAGGCAGCACTCAATGGCCTTGGCAACGTAACCTGAGGCGGCGGTAGAACGTCTTGACTGATGGCGACATGGTTCTGGCGCCACCAGTGCAAACCACACACAACCTGCTCTACTCCTTGCACACACTGCGCTTGTTCCGGTGCTGCGCAGGTAGATAAGAAAACCCTCACGTTGGCGCCGTGGATTTCATCCACCGGTCCGGCTCCAGCCCGAACGGGCATACGCAATTCAAATGTGAGTCGATGGAGTTACGGACAACCGCAGGACTTCCAGCTACCTGCCGTTCGCGACCGTCTTTGCCCCAACACTCCGCACCAGCCGACCATCAGCCAGCGGTGCTGTCTGCCGTCGGCTGAGCTACCACGTTCCAGAGTGACCGCTTTCCAATAGTGGCTACGGCCGGAATGGGCACGGAGCAGACGTGACCAAGACGTAGAAGCTGTCATTCACCGTCTCAGAATGGCAATGGCCGGTCTGTACTCAGAACCGGCCATTTTCATTGAGCTCGCTACCGGCCGCTAAGGCCGAGGTGCCGCCTGTTGCACCTGGCATGAGGCCGGATGTCGGCCATTGCCGCCATTCGGAGTTGCCGGCCCCTACGTCAGCAACGTGTCAGATTGCTGACCGCCGAGGCGCTGAGCTACCGAACGGCAGCTATGTCGGATTGGCGAATGGCCCCCTTACCCGATGCCGCCTCCGCACTTTGGTCGGCAATATGGTGAGCTGCTTACAAACTCCCTATCTCGCCTATCCATGTTTCGTCGGTCCAGTCCCCATAGTCGGTTTCACGTGTCCGAACGTGCACTCGCCAGAGTTGGAGAATACGCATGCCTTCGACATGCATAAGTTGCCGGACCGCATCATCATCAAGCACAAGAGCGACGCCCCCGTGCCCGCCCATTTCTATCGAATGCATTGGCCTCCAGTTCCAATTCCAATAGCGAAGTTCGCCGACCGTACCTCCTGAAAGAAATAGGTCCGCTCCTCCAAGACGAGGTACGGCGATTAGGGGTGCATTCGAACTGTGATTTGCTGGCAAGCATGGCATGCGACCGACCAAATCTGAGTGCAGGTATCCGACAAAATTATCGAATACGGATACCAACAATGGCCGAAGACTTCCCCCTGTCTTCGTCGGAAAGGCCATCGCGTCGTCGAAGCGATCTACTCGGAGAGTCAGATCCGAAGTTCTCGGAAGAATTAGATGTCCAGGGAGCCAGTCGTGCAGATGAAAGACACTTTGGCAGTCAACAGCGTCTTCAGATGTGAGGATGGAGACAATTTCGAGCTCTCCCTGGTACCGAGAATCACTTTGCACCGGTAGGTTTAGATGAAGCAGGGCTCTGTTCTCAGTCCGATTCACTTGTACTATTGCCATGGAAGCTAAGGCGCCAGCTTCAACCTGAGCGATCTGTGTGGCGTGGAACGAGTCGGTCGACAAGTGTTCTTTCAAGCGCTTGCGCCCCTTGGTAGCTGTGACGAAACTCGAAATGATCAAAAAACGTTTCAGCTCTATCGGAGCTGCCGATTTGCCGCAGGATTTCCGCTCGAATGGTTGGATCGACGCTGCACAACCTCACCCGGCGGGTTGACGCGTCCATTGAGACCTCGAATTCGCGGCTCGGGACACGGTTGGTTATTACAGCAGCTGAATGGACGCGATCAAGGCCGACGCCGAACAGGGAATCGCTCCACTTCTGAAGAAGAGATCGACCTGCAGGTTTGTGGGCGAGAAGCCAGGGCCACGCCAGGGCATTGCTGGGGTCGTCCGCGTCAACGGTGAACTTCACCTGCAAGAGTACAAAGGTACTGTCCCAGCGCTGGGCCACGACATCGTCAAGCCACTGAGGAACTTCATCATGATCTGCTTCAAACTGGACCCATTCGTACAGCGCCGGATCCTCGAGCCAATCGCATAGAAGGTTCAGTCCCACGAGGTTCTGGTACACGTACCCGCTAAGTGGGATGGCAGAGCGCTTGATGCGGTTGGAGGTGTCCGTCATTGCTGGGTGAGATTGGCGTTAATGGGTACGTAACGCGGTCTTAGTTGTGCCGGGTGACGACATTAAAACATGACAAGGGGAATGAGCGTGGGCTGCTGGATTAAAGTAGAGATTTCTGACATCACTTAGAGAACCGATCCATGAACGAAGCTTGGATTCTTCAAACCTCAGAAATTCGGCGTCCGTTCTCTCGGGCGACCTGGGTCCCACTTCGGGCGTCGCTCAATGACGAGAAGGGCAACGTGAAGGAAGTTGGGTATGTCGACGACATGTTCGCTTGCGGCTCAGTCGCCTTTCCAAGCAAGCATCGCGAACTTGCCGAGCGCTTGAGCTGGAGCGACATCGGCATCGGGCACACCGTGGCACCGTATGCGTACTCGGACGGACATTACTCGCCGATCGATGAGTACCAGTACAACGACAAGGAGCCAATCGGGATCAACCTTGTTTTCGAGCACCCACAGCCCGTAGTTGGCGGCCGGCAGTGGATCCTGAACCCTGACTTGGTGGTCGCGCTTCGCCTGATTAAGGAAGGGCCTAACTGGATCAGGCCGGAAGAGGACTTTGTCGTGGTCGCCAGGGAGACGGTGGAAAGCGATAGCAGCCATCGCCTGATAGAGATCAAGCGCGAGTTCCTAATGGACTATCTGGCCGCGCGCGGCCTGTCCCTTCGTCTGTCCTATTACCGCCAGCGCGTCGAAAACGTGGCCGACCTCAAAGACAGCCCCTATGCCGGCCTGAACGAGTTCCAGGAGCAGCGTGAAGGTGGAAGGTACGAGCTGCGCATCAAGGAACTGAACGCCGTGTTTGGCGGGAGCTGGGCGTCGTTTCGTATGTGGCGCACCGACATCGACGAGGAGGAAGACGCTCCGGTCATGGGGCCTGAGACGAACGACAACACCGCCTCAGAGAGTGCTAGGGGCCATCGAAGCGGCTACCCCGGTGTGCGCGTCGAAGGCGAGTTCTGGCGAGACGAGTGGATCGAACACCAGGGAAAGAGCACGCGTGTGCGCGGCGACGAGGATCAGAATCTGCCGCACTTCATCGTGGACACGGACGGTTCTCGAAAGTTCTCTGCCGAGCTCAACAACGAAGACGTCGGACGGTGGCTCTGGTTCCGCCCGTCCGTGGTCAACGAACTCCTGAGCCATCGAGGCTTCTCCCTAAAGTGGTACACGGCTGAAACCGGCGCAATCAAATCCTCTTCGGGGTACTCAACTCATTTCGGTATCAACGCCTCGGAACTCATCACCATCTACGCGTACGACATCGCCAAGCTGCCCGCCTGGGAGCAGTTCCTCTGGGCCGCGAGCAATGTCGCCCCGGAGGGAAAGGTCAGCGCGGAGCTCCTCGCCTCGCAGGTCAAGGCGCAGCCAGCGGACACCAATGCCGTGGAGGATATTCTGTTTGGGTGCATGCGGTTACTGGAGGCCGACTTTCGCAAGACATTCGGTGTGTCGCTGTTTTCACATGAGATTGATGATGCGGCCTCGATGCAGCAGGTCTCTCGCTTTTCGAGCAAGGACCAGGCGTCACTCTTGCGGCTGGCCAAGGAGCTCGTACGCATCTTCTCCGACCGACTCGACGTGCGCGCTCTTCGAAAGCTGTCCAACCACCCCGACAAGGAGAAGCTGGGCTCTAACAAGTTGCTGCAGAACATCCTTGCCCAGAAGGCCGGTGAGGAGCGCGCACGAGAGGTCTTCGCTGTCATCGTCGGCACCTACGACATGCGCCTTGGCGACGCGCACCCGACTAGCTCGAAGATCGGCGAAGCCCTCAAGCTCGCCGGCATCGACGCTGGGGCGTCGTATCTGCGACAGGGCGAGCAGTTAATCCACAACTTCGGCCATGCCGTTTGGTGCACCGGGAGTCTGCTTTTCGGAGGCAACGAGAAGAACAAGGGATAAGCCGTTCGCTGCCGATCGGCGGATCGGCGATGAGTGGCGGCAATCACCCTTGAGCGGACATCCTCGGTCATTTCTTTGGACGACCGCTAAGGCCGAGTTGCTGGCTTAAGCTTTCCGGCAGGTTTTAGACGAGTTGCCGTTCTCTACCATTTATCTCTAACCGGACAAGTTGATGATTTCGTCTGGTCCACACTGATGCGATTCGGTAGTCAGCACAGTACGATTTCTTCCTCAACGCTTACTTTGGTGTGAGCACCAGTTCGCGAAGTTCCTTCCCGGCCTTGAAGTGGGGAACGTACTTGCCGGGGACGGCGACCTTGTCACCTGTTTTGGGATTCCGGCCCAGGCGAGGCGGGCGGTAGGTCAGCCCAAAACTGCCGAATCCACGCACTTCGACGCGATTTCCAGCGACCAGCGTTTGACCGATCTGATCCAGAAGTTCCTTCACGCAGACATCCACATCCTTGATCAGTAGTTGCGGGAAACGCTCGGCCAGTGACAGGATCAGTTCGGAACGGGTAATCTCAAGGAAGTCATCGAATCAGAATCCGGAATTCTGGCAGAAGGGGGATTTCAGGCCAAGGTTAGTGTAGTGGCATTGCTGACCATGCCGCCCTGAGGTGATCTTTGGCTGGTATAGAATCGGCCGTAAACGATCAGACGCCGAAGCAAGGCCTGGCCTTAGCTACCTACCGAATTACCTACGGCTACTCACTGACGAGCCTGTTCCAAACATTCGAATACGCGAATTGGTAGGCGTGGCGATGGGCGACCCGCAGTCTCCAATCTCAAGCTATCCGTATGCGGCTGGTCATTTCGCTAGAACTTCTGTGAAGGCACTTTCCCCTTCACATTCCAAGCAAACATGAGGGAGGATTCGCAGAATTCCTGCTTGGTCTCCAAGTCCATCCACCATACCAAGCGGCGACTGTCTGGCCCCAGGTATTTCCATTCCTTGGTTTCCCCACTGCAAAGTTCGATTGAATAAACTGCATTGATATCGAGTGCCATTAGGGATTGATCCGACTGTTGTGAGCGTCCGGAGATACTCCCCCAACTACGAGCATTTGGAAATCCGTCATCCGGCCTAACCCGGAAGTCTACCCTGCAGCTCAACAGCAAGCGTGCTCAGTGCTCGCTGGAGGTATTGGCTCGCCAAGGCGGAAGCGAGACAGCTAATTGCTCAATCAGATTAGCAATCAACTCACGTTGATGCCCGGATAACAGCCGATAACGGCCGAGCAACTGCAACTCATCCGCCGTAGGTGTCGTCACTGATTCGGGCTGAACGGCAACTGAGGCATTACCCGTCGCAGGTGAGTCATCAATGCCGAAGCGCAGCCACGTATTCGAGACATTGAACATCCTAGCCAGAACGGCAATCTTGTCCGGAGCGGGGCGGTTCTCTCCTGTCAGCCACTTTTGCGCCGCCTGGTTCGTCACCGCTTTGCCCGTGTACTGCAAGTTGAACTGTATGGCCAATGCCGCCGGGCCATCGATTCGTTTCGGCGCGTGCGTGAGTGCTTGTTTGAGCCTTGCAGAAAAGGCTTCCTTTTCGGGTGTCTTCGCCATGAGCGAAGTGTGAAATATTGGTTGATTGTGATGACAACTAACAAGTTGTCGAAAAATATCAATCGATATACGATGCAACTTGTTTGGTTGATGCATTTTGGATTGTTTGAGGCCTTGTCGCGTTTGTTGCAACGGGGGGATATCCCTGGATTTTCCATTCCAGAGTTCAGCATGGCCGTTTGTCTCGGTCCGTCATTTCACATCGAAAAGGGAGTTGTTATGGAGAGCAGTGCGCAAGCCACGGCAGATGTAGCGTGGTTTTACGAACAAAACGGACAGCGTTTGGGACCCGTCAGCGAATTGACACTGGCCTCGATGATCAAGGGGGCAATCGTGTCGCGAAACTCTTTGGTCTGGCGGGATGGTCTAGCGGCGTGGACTCGCTTGGGTGAAACGGAGTTGAAACGACACCTCGATCCCCACGTTCCCCCTCCGCTCACTGGGAGTCAGATCAAAAATAATCTCATTTGGGTTCTGGCGGCAGCCCCACTCATTGGCCTCGTCCTGGAGGCTGTCCTCTCTTTGCTCTTGCATGGTGATACCTACGATGCCGAGCTTGCCTTGGTGACACATCGCTATTGGTTCGTCACGCTTGCCCTGAATATTGCCCTGTCGTACTTCGATGAGCAGCGCCTGAAGAAGGCCGGTTACGACACCAGCCAATTCAAGGGCTGGGTCTGGTTGGTCCCCGTTTATCTCTACCAGCGGGCCACGGCACTGGGGCATTCAAAGATGTATTTCACAACGTGGATCGTGTGTTTTGTACTGAGCCTGTGGCGCTGAATCGACATTTGGGGTCGAAAACATCGATTCCAGATGGCAATGGTCACATATTCCATCGATGAGAATGCCCGCGAATAGGGCCTCAAACGTGATTTTTAGGGCCTGATCGCCCTTCCTTGGGAGAAAAATTCATGAAGCAACAAAAAATGGGCCTGGTTGCCCTGACGACGGCTGCTGTTTTGTCGATGACGCTGGCAGGGTGTAAAGACGAACCGTCATCCGGGGACATCAAGGACAACCTGAAAGCCATGGTTTCAGATTGCCCTCTGATTAAGGTGAGCGGGGTTGAGAAGCTCAATGGTCGTCCTGGCTCGACACCGGATAGCTATTACGTGAGTGCAAAATATACGCTGTCTTATACCCCGCCGAAGGAAATGGAAAAAATCCTGGATGAAGCGGTTGAGGCCGTCAAGCTGCACAACGCCGAGATCGACCAGGGACATGTTGAAGCGCTCAGGCAGCGGAATATTGAAGCGAGCGCTGAACTGGAAAAACTCAAGGGGGAAATGGAATCAGCCAGAACGTATTTAGAGTGTCGGGCGAATGATCGAAACTGCTTGGCTGAGTTCACAAAAGCGACCGGTTGTTTCATTTCAGCCGATCTCCGTGATTGCATCGGAGAGATCAATAGCGTATCGGACAGGCGGTATACCGGCCAAATCGATAAACTGGAGCAAGAGATCCGTCAAAATGAGGATGCGCTTTACAAGTTGAAACCGGAACCGCTCCCGACCAATTTTAATTTGCGGGGCAAATTTTATGAGATTTTTGAAAAGCAATGCCGCGTCGAAGGTAGGTATCAAAGAGGTGGCCCCGCGCAGTTGGACAGAAATTCGGTTTTCTTAAGTGATTTCTCTGCGGGTTAAGCCGCTGCGGCGAGCAGCGGCTGGTTGAAGTAAGCCGTATCCGGGGTTTGCCCGTCAAGCGTTGAGTGCGGGCGACGGCGATTGTAGAAATCGAAATAGCGGGCCAGCGCCTGCCGGACCTCGGAAACGGTGTCGTAGCCGTGCAGGTAAATCTCCTCATACTTGACCGATTTCCAGAGGCGCTCAACGAAGACGTTGTCCCGCCAGCAGCCCTTGCCATCCATGCTGACCTGAATGGTGCTCTCCTGAAGCAAGCCAATGAAGGCGGAGCTGGTGAATTGGCTGCCTTGGTCGGTGTTCATGATTTCTGGTCGGCCGTACTTCATGATGGCTTCTTCCAGGGCATCCACACAAGGATCGGAGGTCAAACTGTTCGATAGGCGCCAAGCCAGCACCCGGCGAGTGGCCCAATCAAGCACCGCGCTCAAATAGACGAAGCCCCGGCGCATTGGGATGTAGGTCGTATCCATGGCCCAGACCTGATTCGGACGGTCGATGGCGAGGTCGCGCAGCAGGTAGGGATAGATGCGGTGCGCCTGGTTGCGCCGGCTGGTGTTGGCCTTGCGGTAGATGGCCTGAATATCGAGCTTCTTCATCAGCGTACCGACATGCTTGCGGCCGATTCCATGGCCTTCCAACTTGAGCATGTCACGCAGCATCCGCGCCCCGGCAAAGGGGTATTCCAGATGCAGTTCATCGATTCGACGCATCAACCGAAGATCGTCTTCGGGGATGGGCTGCGGCTGGTAATAGACAGAAGAGCGGGAAAGTTCAAGCAACTGGACTTGCCTGACGACAGGCAGATCGTGGGCCTTGTCGATCATCGTTTTGCGCTCGCATCGCCGATGCGACCGAGCGCGCCGGCCAAAAAATCGATCTCCAACGCCTGCTGGCCGATCTTTGCATGCAAATCCTTCAGGTCCGGCGTGGCCGCCTGCTTCTCGGCAGCCGTCGCAAAGACACCCGAGGCGTTCTCGAGCAGTTGCGTCTTCCACTGCGTGATTTGATTCGGATGAACATCAAATTTCTCCGCTAACGTGGCCAGCGTCTCGTCACCCTTGAGGGCGGCAATCGCCACTTTGGCCTTGAAGGCGGCTGTGTGGTTACGGCGAGGTCTTCTCATTGCTTCTGCTCCTTGGCAGGCGATTTCCATCGCCCATTGAAGCAGAGATTTCACTTAACCGGATGTCCTGATTCGCGGGACCACCTCTCAACGTCTCATCCCGATCGAAGGGTTTATTGCGAGTGGTCCAGCAGGCTCTTTTGGCAAGGCTCAAGAGGCAGGATTCAGCATCGAATCCACGATGATCAAAACAGAGAAAGGATGGCGCTTACAAGTGCTCGGCATGTAAGGCGCATTACCATTTCAGTCCCGATCACACTATCGGTTCCATAATTTGATCGTCACATATCCCAAAACTGAAGGCGCCCGAATAAGGCCTTTCGTCGTTTCAGGTGCTCGTTCAAGCCTGAGGTCGGGCTTGTGGAGCCCATTCCTCTCTAACTAGCCTAACCGCTGACCACTAAAACCCCGGATCAACCGCTGCTTGCGTGTTGATCCGGGGTTTTTGCCGTAGACGGCCGGTTTTGGCTTTCTCATTCAGGAGCTTTTCCATGTCACTTCAATGTCCGCGTTGCCAATCCCTCAACGTTTCCACACTCGATGAAGCCGAATTCCTGGGGGGCGCCATCGGTTCCGTCGGTGGTGCCGCCAGTGGTATCGCTGGTGCCGTCAGTGGCGGTGAAACCGGTGCTGCACTTGGTGCCATTGCCGGTCCGCTTGGCAGCGGTATCGGCTTTCTGGCCGGCGTCGCCATCGGCGCGTTGGTCGGCGGTACGGCCGGCTATCTGGCTGGTTCCCGGATCGGTCGGGTCATCGACCGGGATGTGATCAGTCAGCACGTCTGCGACGACTGCGGTCACAGCTTCAACCCCCAAGTGCCCCAGTTGCGCTGAGCATCCATCCCAATTTCTCAGAAGGAGAATCCAACATGGCTCATCTCGTCCACACCATGGCATATGCCCATGAAGCGCCGTGGCATGGTCTCGGCAATCTGCTTCCGGCCGACGCCTCGCTCGAAACCTGGCAGGAAGCCGCCGGCATGAACTGGCAGATCCACGAAACGCCTGTCCTCTATAACGTCGCCGGGGATAGCGGCTTGCACGTCAAAGCCAATCCCGACAGCAAAGTCCTGTTCCGCTCCGATACGCACGCTCATCTGTCAGTGGTCTCCAATCGCTACAAGGTCGTTCAACCTCACGATGTCCTGGAGTTCTACCGTGACCTGACCGAAGCCGGTGGCTTTACCCTGGAAACCGCCGGCGTCCTGAAGGAAGGTCGCAAGCTATGGGCTTTGGCCAAGACCGGTCAGGAAACGCAATTGCGCGGTGGCGATCAGGTCGGCGCCTATCTGCTGCTGGCCACCAGTTGCGATGGCACCTTGTGCACCACGGCCCAGTTCACCTCCGTCCGGGTGGTCTGCAACAACACCCTGCAAATGGCCGTTGGCGATTCCTCCGGTGCCGTCAAAGTCCCGCACAGCACGACCTTCGACCCCAAAGCCGTCAAGGAAGCCTTGGGACTCGGCCTGTCGTCCTGGGAACGATTCGTCACCGACATCAAGCGCCTGGCCGATCGTCCCATCCACAAGTTCGAGGCCATGAACTTCCTGGTTGATGTGTTGGGCGATCCCAATCTGCCGCTGGCCGAGCAACCCAACCAGAAAGGGCTGCAACAGGTATATGCGCTCTACAACGGTCAGGGCCGAGGTGCGGAACTCTCGTCAGCCAATGGCACGGCCTGGGGATTGCTCAATGCTGTCACCCAGTACGTCGACCATGAACGCCGGGCGCGCAGTACCGACCATCGTCTCGATTCCGCCTGGTTCGGCCAAGGTGCCACGATCAAGGGAAAGGCCCTACAGAAAGCCCTGGCGCTCGCGGCCTGATCTTCCATTCGATCGACCCATCCCACCCAAGCAATGCCTGGTCTCTCCAGAGAGCCAGGCATTTTTTATGTCCAAGGAGTCTGTCATGGCACTACCGAATACTGCGCTCGCGATCCCGACGATCTCACCCCGGCCAGCCCTCAAGCTCGTCAAGACCCTCAACCTCAGCCGAGAACGTTGGCTCGATGTCCGCAAGCAAGGGATCGGCAGTTCCGATGCCGCCGCAGCCGTCGGTCTCAATCCCTACAAATCCCCGCTCGAACTCTGGCTCGAGAAGACCGGTCGCGACGGCAACTTGCCAAAAGCCGATCCGCACGATGAAGAATCCCCACTCTACTGGGGAACCCTGCTCGAACCCATCGTCGCGGCTCACTACACCAAACGAAGCGGACATCGGGTCCGGCGGATCAATGCCGTCCTCCAGCATCCCGATCCGGACAAGGCCTGGATGCTGGCCAACATCGACCGGGAAGTCATTGGCGTACCGGATGTCCAGATCCTCGAGTGCAAGACCGCCGGCATCAATGGCGCACGCCTATGGAAGGAAGGCGTTCCTGAATACGTTCAACTGCAAGTGCAACATCAACTCGCCGTCACCGGCAAACAAGCGGCCGATGTGGCAGTCCTGATCGGTGGTCAGCATCTGGAAATTCATCGGATCGAACGTGACGACCTCCTGATTGGCCGTCTGATCGAACTGGAACGACACTTCTGGCAGTACGTCGAGACCGATACCCCACCGCCGGCCGATGGCTCGGACTCCGCCGACACGGCCCTCAAGGCCCTCTATCCCTGTGATAGCGGAACGACCGTCGATTTCAGCGATAACCGGAACCTGTCGGCCACCTTTGCCGATTGGCTCTCGGTACGGCAAACCCTTGCTGATACCGAAGCCTTTGAAGCCCAGTTGAAGCAAACCCTGCAACAGGCAATGGGCGAAGCCAGCAAAGCGTGCTTCGAGACGGGGGCAGTGACCTGGAAGAAAGCCAAGGACAGCACCACGATCGATCTCCCCGCCTTGCTCAAGGACTATCCCGAGTTCCAGCAGCGCTATGCGATCGCCAAGCCGGGCAGCCGACGTTTCCTTGTCGCCTGACGAAATTTCACACACCCCAAAAAACCATCCCGGCCTCGCTCTGATGAGCTGAGGTCGGAATGGTCATTGATAGAGGAGTACACCCATGTTGAAAGGGCTCACCATCACCCCGCCGATTCTCGGGCGGATCTCGATTGGCAAGGTCGTCGAGAAGGCCGGCAAACGACTGCCGGAGAAGGACGATCAATTCACCATCACCAGCCAGGTACAAGGCAAGGACGGCTGGTTGCCGCATCCCTTGGATGAAGGCCTGCGCAAGGAGCAGGGCGGGAAAATACGGAGCATTCCGATCCAGTTGCTGTTCAACGACCCGGAACTGAATTTCCGGGCGGAGTACAGCTTGTTCGACCGCAATACCGGTCGGCCACTCTGCGTCGGCAACGGAGAGACCTGCAAGCGCCAAAGTGAGGACGGCATCAAAAGCCTGCCCTGTCCGTCACCGGATGGCTGCCCACTGGCCAAGGGCAATGCCTGCAAGCCGTATGGCCGCCTGAACGTCAGTATCGGCGATGACGATCCATTGGGTAGTTTCATCTTCCGGACGACGGGGTTCAATAGCATCCGGACCTTGGTGGCCCGCCTGCACTACTTCCAGGCGATCTCTGGTGATCGGCTGTCCTGTCTGCCGCTGGAACTACGCTTGCGTGGGAAATCGACTCGCCAGAGTCACGGCACACCGATCTTCTATGTGGACATCACACCGAGAAGTGGAATGTCCGTCGAAGACATGTTGGCGGAGGCGAAGCAAAAGGCGGCAGATCGGCAGTTGGCGGGTTTCGATCAGGCGGCATTGGAGTCAGCTGCCCGGTTGGGATTGGGGAGTGGAGCGTTTGAGGAGAGCGAAGAGGAGGGGGCCACCGTGGTTGAGGAGTTCTTTAGCCCTGGAGAATTGGCCGAGAACTCAACGGTGTCCAACGCCGACTGTCAGAAACCTTCGTCACTGGTGGATCGACTGGGGGAGAAGATGGCTGCTGCGAACTCGGGGATCTCTGCCGAGGGGTGAGAGACGGGCTTTCCTGGACTTTGGTCTGGGGAAGCTCTGTGGCTCGGGGAGTTTCTTTTTTTGGGCCAGCCCCTCATTGCAGCGCGCTTCTAATTTGCGCTACCTCAAGGTACCCAGCGAGCCGGTGGCTACAATGCCACGCCATGATTGTCAGATCCGAACTATCACAACGCCTGCACCAACGATTCCCACAGTTGAACCGGGGAGATATCGATGTGGCTGTAGGCGAGATCCTGGGTGCCATTGGCCAGCAGCTGGCGAAGGGGGGCCGAGTCGAGGTCCGCGGCTTCGGTAGCTTTGCGCTCAACTATCGGCCGCCACGCCTGGGGCGCAATCCGATGACCGGAGAGCGGGTCGCAGTACCGGCGAAATGGACGCCACACTTCAAGGCCGGTAAGGAACTGCGCGAACTGGTTATGCGCCCATGACGATCTCCATCCTTAAAACAGGCCACGCCGAAATTGACCGGCAGCATGCAGAGCTCCTGATCTGCTTAGCTGGTGTGAAGGAATTTGTCGGCGGTCAGTACGCCTTCTCTGCGGGCTTCACAGCAATCCAAGCACTGATTGGCTATACCGAGGATCACTTTGCATTTGAAGAGGGTCTTCTGCGCCAGTGGGACTACCCCGATTTGGATGCACACGTCGAGCAACACAAATCACTTGTTGCTGAAGTTCGTAGGCAGTGGGGGCGCGTTGAGCAAGAAGGGGCGGACATCGCCCGAGAGGTGGTCGAAACAATCGAAGGCTGGATTACCGACCACATCAATGTCGAGGATCGCAAATTCTCGGGGGTCGTTCGCTCGGCGTGATGGAGTTGTTTGGGGAGAACAGGAGAGTCGTCGCGGCTTTGGCCGAATGGTTCCCGGAGCCCATCTTGGCCGATGCAGGAACGTCGGCAATGATTTAAAAGGACGTACTCTACGCTGTCTACAGGATCGCACAACAAAGTGTTTCATGGCCATGAAACGACATTTTTATATGACGATGCGGCCCCCAGATCTAACGATGCGGTAATATTTTCTCCGCAAAATTACGGCTTTCTGCAAATACGCAGTAGGTCGTGCCACATCCTCCATCGCAACTTGAATCGAGTCGTTCACCAGCCACGAAGCGGAAGGGCTTATCCGACTGCACCATCAAAAAACTCAATCGCCGCGTGAAACTTTGGCTAAATACTGAGTCACTTGCTGCGACAAACTCACTCAGCGACCGGCTTGCTTTGTCGCTCTGCCCCCCTATGAAGAGAGGAGTTTATTGATGAAATTCTCGACGTAGGCTGGGCGCAGGGGCTTGATGATGTAGCCTACCGCGCCGAGTCCGGCAGCCTGTGCCACAAGAGCCTTGTCGGTGCAGCCGGTTACAATCACTACGCTAGTATTCGGGCTCGCCTCGACGATTTTCGGCAAGGCTTCCAGCCCACCCATTATCGGCATGTTGATATCAAGGCAAAGGACGCGAGGCTGATGCGTCAAGGCTGCCTGAATGACCTCATTTCCATTGGCGACAGACTGCACCACCTGGAGGCCAGACGCTTCGAGCAGTCCTTTCAGGACGAGGCGAACTGAACCATTGTCATCGGCAATTACCGCTGTCCCGCGCCGTGATTTTCGGCTACCAATCTCTGACGACGAGCGGGTACCGGAGACATTGAGCGTTGCCTGCTTGGCAAACTTTCGCGTTTGTTCGACGGCCCGCAGTTCCGCGATGATTTTTTCCTGGCTGAAGGGCTTGCGGATAAAGCCGGATGCGCCGGCATCCGCCGCCAGACCTTCCACGGCGGCATCGCTGGAAGCGGTAATGAAAACGACATCAACAGTTGGTATCTCGGCCTGGATGGCGCGCAGGATAGTCAAGCCGTCGCGGCCCGGGAGGTGGTAATCAAGGCAGACCACTTCTGGAGTCGTCTCGCGGATCAGTTCCTCGATACCGTTACCATCACCAAAAACTCCGACCACCTTATGCCCAACACTGGTGAATAGAGCTGTCAACACCTTGCGCATGGTGGCGTTGTCATCAACAATCACGATTCGCATTGGGTACAACTCCGCCATCTGCCAAAGTAATAATGTTGCAAGACTAACAGAAGCTGCGGCCTGAAAATCGACAACAGGCGGCCGTTACAGCTTGCTACGCTTTGGTAGCCAAGCCACGTAAACCGAGAAAGCAATACGGGTTGGCTGGGCGCTTAGAGCGCTGATTCAGGAACTCACCCGGTTTCGCCCGTCTTTCTTCGAACGATACAGTGCAGCATCGGCCCGACGTACCGTCTCGTCTTCATTGGCATCCTCTGTCCGGGAATTTCCAACGCCAATACTAACGGTTACACATCCGACCACAGGGAATTTCTCTTGATGGATCGCAATTCGGACTTTCTCGGCTGCAACCATGGCACCTTCGATTTCGGTGTCCGGCATAAGGGCTATAAACTCTTCTCCCCCAAAGCGAGCAACGAAATCAGTGGCGCGGAGCGCTCCCGTAAGCGTCACTGCAAAATGTTCAAGAACATGGTCGCCGGTCTCATGTCCGTAGGTGTCATTGATCATTTTGAAATGATCAATGTCCATCATGAATACGCAATATGGGCTTCCCGTGCGTTTTAGACGCAGGAATTCTTGGCGAAGTCGTTCATTAGCTGCCAATCGATTCGGTAGCTTGGTCAATGCATCCTGATGGGCAAGTCGCTCCAGTTCCTGGTTTGCCATCAATAGCGCTTCCGTCCGTTCCGCTACTTGTTGCTCCAGGTGCTGCCGATAGACCTTGCGTGCTTCATCGAGCGCTGCTTCAGCCTCTTTTCGGGATTGAATGTCCTCGAGTACAGAGACGAAATAGTCCGGCTGTCCTTCAGATGTTCTGACCAGCGCAACTGTGAGGTTGACCCAGGTTAGCGTGGCATCACGACGTACATAGCGTTTCTCCATGCTGTAGCTTGAAATACTCCCTGCCAGCAATTTTTGGAGGTTGTCGAGATCCGTATTTAGATCGGGAGGGTAGGTGATTTCCTGAAACGTTAGGCCAAGCAGTGTTTCACGCGAGTAGCCAACAATTTCGCAGGTTTTGTCATTGACGTGTAGCCACTTCCCATCCAGCGAAACGTGAGCCATGCCGACCGCTGCCTGCTCAAAGGTTGCACGGAAGCGGATCTCACTGTTGCGTAACGCCTTCTCCCCTTCAATGCGTTCAGTAATGTCTTGTACCGTTCCACGCAGCGCCAAGATATCACCCTCTGCGTCGCGAATGGCCTCGCACCTTGCATGAATCCAAATTTGCGAACCGTCGTTACGGTAGGCTTGCAACTTGAGGTCGTAGCCAATCCCCGTTTTTATTGCCTCTTGCGCCGCGGCATTCACGCGTTCCCAGGACTCGATCGAGAGGAGCGTTCCACGCTGTTCCGGGAAGGGGGGGACATCACGCCCATAGATATGACGAATTTCCTCGGAAACGTTAATTTCATGGGACTTTGGATTCCACTGCCAGATTCCGAACTTACCTACCCGGTGCGCCTCAAGCAGTTCTTTCTCTCTTGCCAAAAGAGCTTGATAGGTTGATTGAAGACTGGCCGTTCGCTGTTCCAGCAAAATGGCTGCTTCGCTCATCGCTCCTAGCACTTCGGCTGCTTCCTTGATATGGACCACTGTTGCCGGCAGTGGCTCCCCGGCCCCTAAGGCCTTCGCAGGGGCTTGCAATGCTCGTACAGAGACGGCAATCCGACCGCCAATCAACCACGCTAGCACGATCCCAAATCCAAATACGGCCATCATGCCCAAAGCCATGATCAAGAGTTTGTGCTTTAGCTCTGCCTCAAGGGACTTACGGGGAATACCGATGCCGACGGTCCAGCCGGTGACTGCTGAACGGCTGAATACGGAGAAGACAGGAATCCCCTCTCGGGTTGTTGTCTCCATTCCCCCTTCCTGAGATTCTTGGAAACGCTGAATGAATTCCGCGGTTCCTTTTTGTCCTACAAACTGCTCGGCGTTGTGAGTACGGGAAACAATTGTCCCCGTCGTATCGAAAATAGCAGCGACCCAATCGTCCGGAAGCCGTTGTGCCAGCAGTATGCCGCTAAAATCATTTGGATCGATGCCGATGCTAAGCACGTAGCTCACTTTTTCATTGGTCAGAACAGGGACATCAATGCTCATGACAGGGTGTTGGGTCAGTTCACCCATGAACAAGTCTGAAATCAATGGCTTGCCCGTTTCAAATACACGGCGAGCAGCGGTGAAGTTGCCGTGCTTAGGCAACAGTTGTCCGAACGGTTTAAGCGTGTTGACGATCTGCTGTCCGGATGGGTCGGTCAATACAACGTTCCTTCCTTGCTTGTTCGTGGCCAGCAATTCTGTCGCTCGACGGTGGAAGTCAGCGAAGTTGCGCTTTGATAAAGAGCCAGCCGTTGACAAGGATTGGGCTGCAATTTCTGCCTTGAGCAGATGGGCATCAACAGCCTGGACCAACGCGCGAGCAGTCTGGATTGTGTCTTTTTCCAAGCGGTCACGACCATCGCTGTATTCAAGGAAAAAGAAGATGACGGTCCCGACGATGCCAGGAATAAGGCAGATGATGACCAGCCATCCCAACAACGTATGAATCGTCCAGTGGGGCGTGGCGCAATTTTGGGTGGCAGATTGCCCAGATGTCATTATTTCTGTTTTTATAGTCATCGGGTGGCAAGAAGTATTACTAAAGCAAAAGAAAACTATATCAGTGAAGCATTATGAGTTACTAGCCAGAAGTTATCGCAAATTGATTCCCAATTGGGTTCATCAAAGGACATCGTTGGAATAATGCAACTATAGATGCCTATGGCGACACCAAGAAAGAACTTTTCCGGGCTATGACTGCTTTGTAGCAAGAAGCCAGACTAGTGCTCTCAGCCAGAAGCGGACACTTGCTTGCCCTTCCCCAATGCAGACATTGCCCAGCGGAAGTTGTCCGGCATATTGAAGTTGTTATACTGACAGCCAATATTCCAAATAACTGAAAACAATGTGCTTAGTTCAACGTATCCGGCGTCAGCAATATCAATTGTTATACGGCCCCCTGCGTCCGTGTAAACACTGTTGGGCCTCATGAGAGTTGTGCGAATTTCAGCGTTGTTGCTTATCTCTTTTCTTCTCCTTGGTTGCGAGCGAAGCAACGGCTCGTTCGTCTGTCACTTTGGCGTGCCCGGAGGAGATGCCTACGCTATTGCGGACATCGTTGCCAAACACATCAAAGAGCACTACGCCTTCGCAGATCGAACGACTGTAGACAGAACTCACAGCGGGAAAATCTATTACGTTGCCCCCGGCTGCGTGCCGTCATTTACGTTCTACGAGATAGTCGAGCCCAGTGATATTCGTGAAATCGAGGAGTTGGCGAAGCAATCGCTCTCGCTCGCAGGAATCGACAGGGTTTCGCTGGTTTTCTATGAAAAGCAAAATTGGGTAACAGCGTCACCCAACGGTGGCGGTCATAGGGGTCACGAGAACGTTGTCAAAAAAATCACTGTCGAGAAGTAGGCAATGAGGCCCAACCCATCATTCGAGCGGACCTTGCGCGAAAAGCCGCGCAAGGCCGCTCAATTCAAACGTTAGGCATCCTAGATAAGCCATGCCACAGATCCAGCTTTCCGAACTCGCAAAGATTCCGCAGATCGATCACACCAACCTCGGAGGACGAGGGCTGGCTTCATTGACTTTCTTCGTCGATGGTGAATGGCATCTTTGGGTCCCGACCGACGCCGGACTGATTCGCTTGAAGGGCTGGCCCGCTGAAGGATTCTACTTTGCTGTCCAGCCAGAATCCGAAAAAGATGGATACCTGCATTTCCTGGACTTCATCGCTCAAATTGGGAACTCTCAAGGTGTCTCGCGACCGATGCAAGGGTTAATGGAAGACTTCTTCAACTTAAGCGGGTGCCTGAAGAAGTTCGACTTACTCTTCGAATACTCTCAAAAAGATCGATCGGGGGTTTCTCGGCTAGTAATTACAGAGCTTGAGTACCTGTTCACGGTGTGTAAGAGCATATTTGACCTCCTACAAGAGGTCGTAGCGGCACAGTGGCAGAACATCAGGCTTCTTGACGAGACCAAGCGTAAGCGGCAACTACCCGAGACATTCGCCGCCGTTGCCCTAGAAGCCAACCGTCTGAGAACCGAGGAGGAATTGGTCGCTCGCTTCCTTATTCCGAAAGAACTCGCAGCCTTCTATGTAAGGAGTGGAGCGTTCTTCCAGATCCTGCGCACGTTCCGGGATAAATTCGTTCATGGAGGAAATTCGCCGGAATTGGTATTCGTTACAGAAAGAGGGTTTGCTGTGCAAGCCTCAACCAAACCGTTTTCGCTCTTTAACATCTGGAACGAAGAGCATCGCCTTCCAAACGATCTTTGCTCACTTCGTCCCGCGATTGCATACCTCGTGAATGAGACGCTCAAGGCTTGCGAGGACTACGCGTCAACAATTCAAACCGTAATTAAGTTTCCACCACCGGTTTGTCCTGGCCTGACCTTCTTCATGCGCGGCTACTTCAACGAGCACCTGCTCATGAATGACAAAGCACTGCGTGAGTGCCTGTGGTGGGAAGATGCCCAACCAATCATTCCACCGGACCTGTCGCGGCAAGCCGCGCCAGTCCGGTGAATTCAAACGTTATGCCGCAAAAAACTGAGCACCTCAGCCTTGCTCTCGTTGTCATCGACTACCAGAATGCGGGGGGCCATGCGAACTCTATGCTCAGTCCGAGACAACCGCCCGGTTGCGCCCATCATGCTTGGCCCGATACAGGCGGGCATCAGCCAGACGGAAGAGATTGACCAACTTATCGGCCGCGACTGCACAGCGCACGCCGCCGGCAGAGATGCTAACCCGGCCGCCGGCATCGTTTTTCTCATGCGGCAGGTCGAGTTTGCGCACCGCTTCGATTAGTGCGACAGCAAGGTGCTTGAAAGCTGCTTCACTGGCCGCGGGAACGACGACGGCGAACTCCTCGCCGCCATAACGTGCGACGAACGCGTTCTGGGTCAATCCCTCCACTTCCGTGGCACTGACCGTGTAGGCGAGTGCGCCGGCAACTGCCCTCAGGCAGTCGTCACCGGCCTGATGTCCGTAGTGGTCGTTGTAGCGTTTGAAATGGTCCACGTCAATCATGAACAGCGCAAAACTGCCGGTCCGACGCAAGGCCTCGTCCCAGGCCAGATCGGTCCGTAGATCCATGTGGCGCCGATTGGCCAGGCCGGTCAAGCCATCCTGGCTGGCCAGCTCCTCCAGTTTCCGGTTGGCGAAGGAAAGCCGTTGTCGCAGGGCTGCAATACGGGCCATGGCTTTCATCTTGGCTTCGAGTACCGGTTCGGGAACGGATTTGGACATGAAATCGTCACCGCCGGCTTCGATGGCGGTGATGAGGTTTTCGGCAGTGTCGGAGGCGGTCAGGAAAATGATCGGCGTCCATGCCCATGGCTGCAGGGCCTCAAGGGCGCGAATCCGGTTGGTTGCCTCGAAACCGTTCATGACCGGCATTTCGATATCCATGAATACCAGATCGGGCTGGCCGGATTCAAATTTCTCGACACCGACGGCTCCGTTTTCAGCGATCTCGACTTCGTGACCCAGCGAATTTAGCCGAGCTGCCATGACAGCCGCCACAGCACGCGAATCCTCCACGATTAGTATTTTCATTGTTCATTTCCGTTCGAACTGCAAGTCGTAGGCAGCAGGTGATCGCTTCGGTGACCTGAGCCGACGTAATATTTCTTCATTCCTACTGGCCGCTACCTCCTACTAAGCGGCCATCCTCATTGATACATTGGCTGTGAGTGGTCGTCAGCCACTTCAGCTAGGTCTCGAATGATTTGTCAGGATCAGCTGACTTGAAAATGTGATCGTTTATTCCCGCCTCAATACACGCCAGCCGATCCTCATCGAATGCATTTGCGGTCATTACCAATATTGGTAACTTTTGATTGCCAGGCAAACTCTCGACGCCAATGTCTCCGCCCATCAGCGATGCAAGTCGCTTGCTGATCGCCATCCCCAACCCCGTAGCAGCATATTTTCGGGGCGTTGAGCCATCGGCCTGCTCAAAAGCACTGAAGAGTCGTATCCGATCCTCGACGGAAAGGCCGATGCCCGAGCTGGCTTAATCGGGAAGCTATCAGATGACAGGGGGGCTTGATGCAAAGGCATGCGTTGGATTGTAACAATACAACTAGCGGAAATATTTGTGATCGCGGAGACTGGCCAACCCCATGCTGCATGTGCATTGACAGATCAAGAAAAGAATTCCGACTTCATCCAGCGGTAGGTTTTGGGGCTCTTAGCCGACATTTGCTCAAGACTAATTTGACTTAGTCGAATGATTCTTCTTCGCCGGTTGGGTGATTCGACCTGTCCGCCGGAAGAGGTCGCTCACCGAAACTGTGTATCTGGCGATGGCTGCTTTAGAGCACGAGCCTGACTGCGTACTCCCGGCCAATAGTGGCCTTCCGTGGCCACCAAAAAATCAGTCAGGCATGAACGGCATAGCAGCCGATGATTCCGGGGACCCCAGCCGCAGAGTGCTTAGGCACCTCAATACTTACCCGGCCCCAGCTTAGCGCCGCTTGACCCCAGTAGAGACGCTCTCCACTTTGAAATTTGCCGTATGACAAATGCCGCTAGCTAGAGATGAACGATTTTGATTTATTTCAATGACAAATTAGAGACTGGCGACATAAATGATAAAATTGCCAATCGATTCGATGCCTCTTAATACTTACGATGGCACCAGAACTTGGAGTTTGTCTTGATGCCGGAAAATGCTGTCGAGCGGAAGACTGATTGGGTGCCAACTTTCCGGGAAATCCTCCCAGTTTTTTTGCGAAATTTTCTCCACGTTGTTTTGCTTCTACTGCTGGCAACAGGAGTCATTGGCCATCTTGAAATTGACCGTGAGAAAGTAGGACTCCAGAAACTTGAATCCCTTCATGTCGGGCTAGCGAGTGGGGTTCTGGATAGTCAGATGGTGCGCCCCCTCCGACATTTGAGGAGCATTGCCCTAGATGAATTGGCCGTGCAACAGGCGCTAAATCAGGAGGGAAAGAGGGATAGCCTAGAAACGCTGCAAGAGCATTTCTGGTCCATTCTGGCCCGCAACCCTGAATACGCTCAGATTCGATGGATTGACACCGATGGCAAGGAGCGATTACGTCTTAACCAAGCTGATGGCTCCAATATTTGGGTCACACCGGAAGAGCACCTCCAGGATAAAAGCTCTCGCTACTACGTCCAAGCAGCTCTCAAGCTAGCGAAGGGTGAGGTTTATATCACCCCTCTTGACCTGAATATTGAAGGGGGGCGGCTCGTCGTGCCCTACGAGCCAATGATTCGCCTGGCCACTCCAATATTTCGGAAGGATGGCAAGCTACTTGGGATGTTCGTGTTGAATGTGAACGCTCAATCAATGTTGAGCCAGTTTGTCCAGAGTGCAGCTGGGGGAAACGTTGTTTTGCTTAATCAAGAAGGTTATTGGTTGAAAAGCCCGCACCCCGAGGAGGAGTGGGGGTTTATGCTTGGCAATAATGAGACGTTTGGCCAAAAATTTCCGCATGAATGGCAACTCATCTCATCCTCCGACGAGGGAGAGACTGAAACGTCAAATGGCGTCTGGACCTGGAAAACCGTGCGTGTTGTCGGTGAAGTTAAGGGAAACATTAACCCCGTGACGTGGAAAACGGTGTCCAACATCTCATCAGAAACCCTGACGGAGTTGCGTCTAAAAGTATGGCTGTTGATGGGAAGTGTAACGGCCATCCTATTGGCAGTATTTGCTTGGGCCAAATGGAATATGGCTAAGCAAAGCCTGCTCCGACAGGTGGCCAATAGGCAAATTCAGACCCAAAACGAACAGCTCGCCAAAGAAGTCGATGAGCATGTCGCTACCCGACAAAAATTAGTCGAGACGCTCGACGACTTGGAACAACATAAAAACAATCTTGAGAAGCTGGTGGACGTTCGAACACGGGAACTACTTAAGGCCAAGGAGGCCGCCGAAGTGGCCAACGTGGCCAAGATGCAGTTTCTAGCCAACATGTCCCATGAACTACGCACCCCCCTGCATCAAATTGCGTCCCTGGCTGGGTTATTGAAACGCACCTTACCTAATGATGCACACTCGAAATACTTGGCCATGCAAGAAAAGGCAGTGGCAAGAATGACCAGTGTTGTCGATTTAATTCTTAATCTGTCTGCGATAGAGGCAGGCAAACTATCGGTCACCGAGATTCCTGTTGATATAGCAACATTGCTCCAGGAAGTATCTGAAGAGTTTCAGGAAGAAATCACCGCCAAGGGGCTAGACATGGAGGTGATACCGCTCGCCTCTCCTCTACACTGCGTTGGTGCCCCCCAACACATAAAGTTGGCACTTGAGTGCTATGTAGAAAACGCTGTCCGTTTCACGGCATCAGGAGGCATTAAGATAAATGTCGAATTGATTGAAGCCGAAAAGACAAGCGCATTGATTCGATTTGTTGTTGAGGACACGGGCATTGGTATTGCACCAGAAGTCCTGCCCAAGGTATTCAACAGCTTTGAGCAGGCGGACAATTCCTCAACCAGAAAATATGGAGGGACGGGGATTGGTTTAGCCGTCGCCAAGAAATTGGCTGAACTGATGGGCGGAGAGGCAGGATGCACGAGTTCCCTTGGGGCCGGAAGCAAGTTTTGGTTCACCGTGCGAC
This sequence comes from Dechloromonas aromatica RCB, assembly GCF_000012425.1. NCBI lineage: Bacteria > Pseudomonadati > Pseudomonadota > Betaproteobacteria > Rhodocyclales > Azonexaceae > Dechloromonas > Dechloromonas aromatica (nom. nud.). Next base: position 1,793,895 of record NC_007298.1, read on the forward strand.
TGAAGGTGCTCGCAGGTTCCTGCTAGTTGGTAGCGGCACCGCTGACCTGTCACCAACTCTCATGGCTGGCACTAGCCATATCACCGCCTTAGGCCGACCGACTTACGAAGGGCAGCACCGGGTCGGGAGCCGACCGTCGTATTTGAAGGCTCATGACATCAGGCAGCTATAGGGCACAACCGGCCAGTCGAGCTAGCCATTTAATTTCATTACTGAAGGCTTCGTCGGACACAACTCAATGTCTACTATTCAGTGGGCAATTTGACTACCTCACCGCCTCGAACCGGCCATTAGCAGAGTATTGATATATTTTCCGCTCGATATATTTCGTTGTTTTGAAAACGTAGCTAGGTAAGTAAGATGGCTGAGAACGAGATTGGGGATAGCGTACCGTTATGGGATACGAAATTAAGTGGGTGCCGCCAGATGGTGTCATCAAGCGGCACTTTGGTCAGGTGACTGGCAGCGAACTCATTGCTGCCGTTGCCAAGACTGAAGGGGATGCAAGGTTTGACACCCTTCGGTATGTGATTAACGATTTTTTAGACTGCACCGGATTGACCGCTTCATCTACCGATGTTGAGGAAATTGCAGCCATCGACAAATCTGCTGCATCCATTAACCCTTACATACGCATCGCAATAGTAGCGACTCTGCCCGAAGTGGTGGCAATAGCAAACGCTTACATGAATGACCCATTCAATATTTATACAACCCGGCTCTTTAGTGCCATGGACGAAGCCAAGTCATGGCTGAGTTGCTCTTAGCCTAGTCCAAGCTTTGACTGATTTAGCTCGTGAGCACCTAGGCCGAGTGGCCGTTTTCAGGAGTCGGAATATGACTGGACGCTATCGGGAAACCGCTACGGCAGCATTACTTTGGGTGCCGACCGTCGTTTCTGGAAGCATTAGGCAACTAGCGGCCTGGTGCAGCCGATACGAACAACTCGACCATTTGCCGGGACAGCTGCGGCAAAAGATACTGGACCGTACCCCTGGTCAACGATTGGGTACGCCGGCAACTCTGCCTCTGCTCCCGCGACTGGGATGAACAGTCATTGCCAGTGCAGTGCCTCTCTGCCCACCTGGCTGGTCGCTTGGATGGCAAAGCGTTTCGAGCAATGCGAATACCACTTTCAAATTTGACATGAATCAAACTATGATGGGCGCATTGTCATTTGCCTTGGGACAAATATGCGCGACCACAAGTCAATCAGCCTTGAAAGCCACCTGGCTAACTTGCCCCTGTTTACTGGCATGGCTGCCAGCGACATCGAACGCATCGCTAGCAGCTCCAAGCTTATTCACGCGCAAAAAGGCGAGGTACTCTTTCATGCTGGGGATGCTTGCACAGGCTTCCATCTTCTCGTTTTTGGTCAGGTCAAACTAGCATTCACGTCGTCTCAGGGCACCGAGAAGATTGTGGAAATCGTCCAGCAGGGGCAAAGCTTTGGCGAAGCTATCATGTTTTTGGACCGGACCTACATTGTCTTTGCTCAAGCGCTAAAGGATTCGATGTTGATTCATGTCCCCAAGACAGCCATCCTGAACGAGCTGGAGCACGACTACGGATTTACAAGGAAGATGTTGGCCGGGCTGGCAAAACGTACTCACGACTTGATGACGGATGTCGAAGCGTATTCGTTGCAGTCAGCTAAACAGAGAATTATTAGATATTTGATGACTGAGGTGCCTCAGGCAGCAATAGACTCAAACGAACTGGAGTTTGAGCTGACTACGGGCAAAGGGGTCATTGCTTCTCGCCTCAACATCACCCAAGAACACTTTTCCAGGGTTTTACACGACCTGTCTGACAGTGGGCTGCTCGAGGTACATGGCAAGCATATTCGGATTCCAAGTGTTTCCAACCTACTCAAAAGCCAAGACAGCCCCTAGTAGAACTCTGAGTGTCAGGACTATTTTTTCAGATAGGCTTTATCGGCAAGGTCCATCTCGATAATGTGTTTAGTCAGATAATCGTTGGCTACGTGATAGAGCTTGGCTCTATCCAGCAGGCCTGCAGTACCGTCGAAAAGTAGATTCACCACCATCTCTCGGTATACATTGTGTTCGGCGATGTGTGCCTCGACGTTTGGGCAACCGTTTTTGATGAGGAGGACTTCTTCATCCTTAAAATCCTCATCAGTAAGCTTGGCCAGATCGTTGAGGATGTTGTGAAACTCTCGCAGCGCCTCAGGTGAGGTGGCGGACGCACAATCGGCCGCACGGGCGCAGAGAGAGACTAGCCGCTTATGCTGCCCATCAATGAGGTAATTACCTACGCTGAGGTCGTCTGACCACGTGGGAGAATGAGTCATATGATTTTTTTTCTTGAGTATTTTGGCTCAATTGTATCGCCTTGCACTCCGTCAGTTCGGGTCGGGAGTTTGGGGCTCGTCTTTAGCTACCTTACTGCTTGCGAGGCGAAGTTTCACAGCAAGTAGTTCAGCAAAGAACTGTTCCTCTGACATAGCCGCTAATCGGACCTCGGGAAGCCGGCGCTCGACACTCCGGCGACGTTCTTTCCAACCGTTAGGAGGACCATTTTCCAATTCGCGCCGCTCGGATTCTCGCTGCCTTTTTTCCTTTGTCATGATGGCCTCAACAACAGGGAATCAGGTTTGAATTATCTGCCTTTGCGAGGTGACTGCAATAGCCTGCTGCGTAGTATTTAGCGCTGGTAGCGACTTGGTTATCATGCCTGTCGCCACCCAAAACTAGAACGATAGGTCACTGGCATTAGCATCTGCAGGACAGCCACACAGCCGAACGACACCGATGGGTGAAAGACTGAGGAATCAGAATTCGGACTAGTCGGCCCCGAGTCCTTTCTCTTCATAGGTTCTGCCATCACGAATGTTGTAGATGCGCTTGAAGGTGGGGATGATTTTCTCGTCGTGAGTAACCACGATGATGGCAGTTCGAAACTGCTGGGCCATGTCGTTAAGAATGCGCACTACGCTGAGTGCGCGTTCGCTATCCAATGGCGCCGTCGGTTCATCCGCGAGAATCACAGGCGGTTGATTCGCCAAGGCCCGTGCAATAGCCACGCGTTGCTGCTCACCGCCTGATAGTTGTGAAGGTTGCGCCTTGGCACGGTGGCCAACATCGAGTGCTTCCAGCAATTCATTCGCCCGCTTGCGGGCCTCGCCATTCGGCTTGCCGGCCAGCATAGGCAACAAGGCCACGTTGTCGGTGACATCCAAAAAAGGAATCAGATACGGAGCCTGAAAAACAAAACCAATCCGGTCGCGGCGCAAGGCTCTCAAGTCAGGGATTTTCCAGCCGTCCTCAAAAATCACTTCGTCACCCAAGGTCATCCGGCCAGCCGTCGGCTCGATAACAGCACCTAGGCATTTCAGCAGGGTGCTTTTGCCCGAACCTGACGGGCCAATCAGGCCGACTACCTCGCCCGGTGCAACGGTCATATTGACGTCCTTAAGGGCATCGACCGCAGTATCGCCTTCGCCATAGCGTTTCCGCAGGCCTTCGATGTGAATCCCAAAAGCTTTCACATTAGCCTCCTATGGCCGTTGCCGGGTCGACACGCAAAGCCACTCGGATAGCCAGCGTGCTGGCCAGGGCGCAAATGAGCATCACCACGAGGAATCCCTGTGCCGCATCGCCGGGTTCGAGCAGGACGAATTTCGGGAAAAATGGAGCCCAGATTGTTGCGGCGGTTTTGCCCACCATAAAACCAATGAGGCCGAGGCCCATGGCCTGTTGCAAAATCATGCCGGCAATCGTCTGATTGCGTGTGCCTATGAGCTTCAGCACCGCGATTTCCCGTATCTTGCCGAGGGTCATGGTGTAGATGATGAATGCAACGATGGCGGCGCTGACGACGGCCAGGATGACCAGGAACATGCCAATCTGTTTGGCCGATGTTGCAATAAGTTTGGAAACCAGAATCTCTTCCATTTGGGTGCGCGTAAAGGCCTGCAGATGCTTCCAGCGTCGAATCTCACTTGCCACATGTTCCGACTCGGTGCCTGGGGCAATCTGAACCAGTACCGCATTGACGTTGTGATTGGCGTTCTGTGAAGCCAGGATGGCATCGAGCAATCCCGGTACGCCGGGTCGGTTCAGGGTGGGATTGCTCGTGGTGCGGGCCCGCTCGTTGAGAATGGCGTCGTTGTCCTTGAGAAACTGTGCTTCCTGAGCATCCTTGAGCGGGATGAAGACCATCGGGTCGCCGCCTGACGAGACCATCCGCCGGGTCAGGCCAACCACGCGATAGTCGTGGCGGCGGATACGTATCGTGTCGCCCAATTGAAAGCCGGTCTTCACATCGGCTACTGCTTCGTAATGGCTGCGAGTAATCTGCCGGCCGGCGACCAGATAACCGGGCTCGCCCGGCTGCCCGGGTTCGAAGCCGACTACCATGGCCCGAACATCGGTGTTGCCAAGGCGGACCTGCATCGTCAAATAGGTGACATTGGCCGCACGGAAAATCCCTGGCAACGCCAGCAAGGCCCGATAAACATCATCGCGCAGACTCGACGACTCGGCGTACGGCCCCTGGGTGTCCTGTTGCACCACCCAAATGTCGGCTCCGCTGTTGTTGAGCAGCGCCTTGGCATCATCGACCATACCGCGATAAACGCCAGCCATGGTCAGAGTTACACCAATCAACAAACCCAGGCCGATACCGGTCAGGACGAATTTTGACCAGGAGTGCAGGATGTCCCGCCCGGCTAGGCTAATCACTTCGGTTTCCCCACGAGTTGGTTGACGACCTTGATGCGGGCGCCCTCGTTGAGGTCGCGCTCGCTATGAATGACCACCTCGTCGCCTGCAACCAAGCCGTCGAGAATCTGTACGTTGCCATCAAGGCTGTTGCTGCCCAGCTTCACCGGGGTCAGGCTTGGCTTGCCGTCCTTGAGCTTCCAGACACCGCTGCCTTGGGGCATCTGTTTGATGGCGGCATTCGGAAGCAGCAACCCGGATTTAGCTTCACCGGTCTTCACCGTCACTTCGGTCATCTCGCCAACGCTCAGTCCTTCTGGGATGCGCTCGAATGCGATTTGAGCGATGCGCTCCTCCGTGACGCTGTCACTCACCGGCTCGATGCGCGCCACCTTTCCAGGGAGGGGCGTAGAGACATTGCTGCGCAACACAATATCTGCGGCTTGTCCTACGGCCAGGCCGCGCGAGCGCCCCTGGTCGAGGCGGGCCTTGACCCAGAGACTGTCAGGCTCAACAAGGCGGAGGACCGCCTGGCCGGCAATGACCGTCGAACCTGGTTCCGCGTCGCGGCTAATCACTAGGCCATCCCGCGGGGCCAGCAGACGAAGGTTGCCACGTTGTTGGCGGATGCCATCCTGGTCAGCTTTCAGCCGAAGTTGCTCTTGGCGGGCGCCCAGTAGGTTGGCCTCACTGGCCTCAAGTGCTGCCTGAGCCGAATCAAGTTCCTGCTGCTTGCCTTCCACTGCGCTGGGGCTGACGAAATTCTTTCCACCCAGGTCGCGATAGCGTTTGGCATTTAGCTCGGCGAGTTGCCGTCTGGCTATCGCATCTTTTCGTTGTGCTTCGGCGGCGATGACGGCACTGGCAGCCCGGGCATAAGCGGCTTCTGTCGAACGAAGGCGCTCATCCAGGTCCACAGGGTCGATTTCCGCCAGCAACTGCCTGGCCTTGACCGTTTCGCCCACATCCGCATGCACAGATTTGACGCGCCCCGCAGCCGTTGGGCCAATGAAATAACTACGGCGGGCTTCGACCGTGCCAATACCAAATATCGCTGATGACAGCGACCCCGACTCCACACGGAGTGTGGTGACCTGGATGGGAGATAACGGACCTGAGCGGGCGACAATCACGCCAAATCCAACGACAAGCATTGCGGCAAAAAGCCCGAGTCCAAGCTTTCGGCTAATGACCTGGCTGGGTTTCATGATTTGGCTCTCAGGCCGGCAAGGTAGAGGTGTAGAACGCCAAGTACCGGCTCTTCGGTATCAGGTGAGACGCCAACGAGCATGGACTGCATCACCAAACCCTGGATGGCGCCGAGAAATAGCGCAGCGGCAGCCCGGACATCCACATCGTCTCTTATCAGCTGGGCATCCCTGGCTTTACCTAAGGTTTCAGTCAACATCTGCCGATAGCGCTGCATGATTTGTTGCACGCGCTGCCGCACGGGCGAACTATCCGGTTGCTGGAGTTCGGCAAAGACCAGGCGTGGAACGCCAGGGAATTCACGTATGAATTTCACGTGCGCCAGGAACATTGCTTCCAGGCCGTTCAAGACATCGGGGGCAGACAACTGTGCATCCCCGAGTTTGGCCATCAGTTGCGCTTCTATCCACTCGATAACCGCAAGCCGTATCGCTTCCTTGGTCGGGAAGTGGCGGAACAGTGCTCCCTGAGTCACGTTCATCGCCTTGGCGATGTCTGTCGTCGTGACGTCGGCCGGGTTTCGTTCGGCAGCCAAGGCCACCAAGGTGGCGATGATTTCTGCCTGACGGGACTCGGTTGATTGGCGAGGATTGAGAGACATGGTTGTCTTGTATGTAATAAGTTACTTACAAGTATAGCCACCAAATTAGTTTTGTCTAATGCTCTGTGCACCAATCGCAACGCTTTGTTCAAAGCCTGATTTACCCATGAAGCCATGGAGCAAACCCATGAACACATTCATGATGACCATCATCAGCCCATAGGCGCGTCATGAATAAGCCTAAGCAGGTGGGTAGTGCTCAGTAAGGCTCACCCTAAGCTGTCACCCTGCGCCTATGTTTGATATAACCGCTTCCAATTAAAACCCACGAATTTCTACTATCGTTTTGAGCGTCAAGGAAGCGACGTGATTGTCCAGAGTCCTTTCTCAGCAGAAGGTTTCTTCTTGCACTGCTGCCCCCAGTCGGACATGAGGGCAATTCGCTTGGCGAATTGAGTCCCACGTTGATAGGCGCGTTCAACTGCATCAGGCAACTGATGGGCCAGTGCATGTTCAGCAACCTCTCGCGGATAGTTGGTTGTCTCAGCCGCCCACATGCGAAAAGTGGCGCGAAATCCATGGACGGTGATTACCTCGCCATCAGGCGATGTCCATTTTTGGGTTTCGTCTCCGTTCATGCGTCGGATGACCGCCGTCAGCGACATATCGGAAAGAGGCTGTTCCTTCGTACCTGGAAACAGTAATTCTCCATCCTCCGGCAGGCGCTTGAGCAGTTCAAGCGCTTGCGCCGAGAGCGGAACTTCATGCTCCCGTTTGGCCTTCATGCGTTCTGCTGGAATCGTCCAGATTTTGTTCTTTCGGTCGAATTCCGACCATTTTGCTCCCCGAACCTCCCCCGATCGGCAAGCGGTCAAGATCACCAATTCAAGCGCTCGTGCAGCCGTTCCTTCCCGCGATTTGAGGTCGGACATGAATGTAGCAACTTGTTGCCAGGGCAGGGATGCATGATGCTTCGTTCGGCTTGTTTTGGAGATTGTCGCCAGCAGGTTTTCAAGATGGCCTTTCCAGCGGGCCGGATTCTCACCGGATCGGTAACCACTGGTTGTGGCCCAATCCAAGACCGATTCAATTCGTCCACGAACACGAGTTGCAGTCTCAGTTTTGGTTTGCCAGATAGCAGAGAGACATTTCACGACCAATGGCGTATCCACTTCGGCGACGGGGAGCTTGCCGAAGATCGGGCTGGCGTAGGTGTTCAGCGTATTCGTCCACTGATCCGCGTGCTTTGCATTTTTCCAGCTAGCCTTGTGGGCATTGATATAGGCTTCTGCGCATTGATCGAAGGAAATCGTACGCGCCCTGGTCAATTGCTCTGCAATGGCCCGTTCTTTCTTGGCGGTGAGTGGGTTAATACCTTCGGTCAGTAGCTTCCGGGCATCGAGTGCTTTTTGTCGCGCTTCAGCTAAACTCACCGTGTGTGTGGGACCTAATCCCATGCCGTAGGACTTGCCATCCTTCATGAAGCGGAAGAGCCAGCTTTTAGAGCTTCGGCTGGTAATCTGCAGAGTGAGTCCGCCACCGTCACCATACAAACCTGGCTTGGTTAGCTTGGTGACTTGAAGCGCGGTGAGCTTTCCGATCTGGCGTGCCATGTAAAGTTGACTAGCAAATTGACTATCAAATAAGACGTGGATTGGGTTGAATTTAATTGTACGTTATTGGACAATATTTTTATCTAATGCATTGTTATTTAAATGGTTATTGGAAATCATTGGATGTTGTTGGACAACAAAATAGCGGACGCCTCCTCCGCCAGAATTCGATGCAAAACGGCCCTTTCCGGGCCGTTTTGCATTTCTGCCCATCGTTTTCCCCGTTGTCGGCAAGCGGCGTGAGCCAATTATCGTCCCTGATATTAAACCTAGGATTCAAATGATTCTCTCGCCGGAGATTTCATTGAATAACGCCCAATAGCCCCGGATTTTGCTGCGGATTGGCAATCTTTGGTTGGAAACTACGGTGTAAAACAATGCAATCGTGATTTTTTTGCACCCAGTACCCCATGTTCAGCGTGCTAGACTGCAATAAAAAATGCTTCTGGATTAGTCGGGGGGAGGGATGGCGGGGAAGTTGTCTTTGCGTTTTGGCGTGTTGCTGGTGACGGCACTATGTATTTCCCTGTTCGGATGGGTCGGTGTAGACCTTCATCAATCACGTGAGCGTGAATTACAGGCTGCCGAGCATCTCGGCCAGACGCTGGGCAAATTGCTGGAGAGCCATCTGCAGGGGGCGGCGAGCAAGATTGATCATCATCTTTCCGATTTTGTGCAGCGTTTCCAGCAGGATGTCGTGGATCGTGCCTCGCGCGAGCGCCTTGATGCCGAGTTACGGCGCTATCAGGCCAATTTCCCTGAAGTGCATAGTTTTCGCGTAGCCGATGCAGAAGGGCACTATGTCTACGATGCCAGTGGAACGCTGGCTGATGTCAATATTGGTGACCGCCCGTACTTTATTCGTCTCCGTGATGATCCTGCGGCCGGATTGGTTATTTCTCCGCCGCTGGTTTCCCGTGTGACCAACGATATCGTGATCGTTTTTGCCCGCCGCTTGCAGGACAAGGCTGGCAATTTCGCCGGCATCGTATTGGGCACTTTGCGGGCCGATTACTTCGAACGTTACTACCATGGTTTGGATGTCGGCCAGCAGGGCGTCATTGCGCTGTGGAGCCGGGATATGGAATTGTTTGCCCGTTGGCCGGAACTGCCCGACTGGCAAGGTCGAGCGCTGCTTGATAATCCAATTTCGGCACGCTTGATGGCGGGGGAAGTGTCTGGCAGTTTTCGGCGCGCAGGAGGCCTGGATGGCGTGCAGCGGGTATTCGCTTACCGCGCGATAGAAGGCTTCCCATTTGTGGTTATCGTAGGCCTGGCCGAAGCTGAGGTGCTGGCCGAATGGCGGCGCCGGGCGGTGGTCTATGCTTTTCTCGGCATCGTGCTGGCGGTTGCTTTGATTGCGCTGATGCGCTCCTGGGGAATGGGGTATCGCCAGGCAGAGGCGCTGGCAGAAAAACTGGCCAAGGATTTTGCCGATAAAACCCGTGAAGGCAGGGCCTTGCTCGATTCGATTCCCGACCCAGCCTGGCTGCTCGATAACGAAGGGCATTATCTGGCGGTCAATGAGGCTTTCTGTCACTACAAAGGCCTGCCAATGGAGCAGGTTCTTGGCCATACCGTCGATGAGCTGTTCCCGGCAGAGGAGGCCAAAGTACTGCGTGACGGTCAACTGGAGGTTTATCGCAAAGGTGGGCCGGTACGCGAGGTTGTCTGGCTGCATCTGCGCGGCAAGCTGTCGCCGTTCGAGTTTTTGCGCGTGCCGGTATACCGTGATGATGGTCAGCCAAGAGGCCTGGCTGGGGTGGCCTGGGACATGACTGAGCGCTATGAGGCCGAGGAGCGCCAGCGCCTGATCACCCACTTCTTCGATCATGCCAACGATGCTGTCTTGATCCTTGATGCGGAGCGCCAGGTGGTTACGCTGAACAAGGCGGTGACGACGATCAGTGGTTACAGTCTGGACGATCTCAAGGGCCGGCCGCCGCGCTTCATGCTTGAAGGCTATCAGGACAAGGTTTCGCTGGATGAGCTTTCATTGGCGCTTAACGAGCAGGGCGTCTGGCGTGGCGAGATGAAGGCTGTGCGCAAGGATGGAAGTTTGCTGCCTATCTATTGCAATATCAGTTCGATTCGCAACGATGCGGGCAAGGTCGTCAACTGGGCTGTATTTGTCACCGATCTTAGCGAGCGCAAGGCTGCGGAGGCACGCATCGAGTCGCTGACCCACGTCGATCAGTTGACCGAACTGCCGAATCGTCAGGGATTTTCCCGGATCATGGGGGAGTGGCTGGCAGCGGCAAGGAAAGGTGCGCTGATTCTGATCGACCTTGATCAGTTGAGCCGGGTCAATGATGCTTTCGGGCATGCCGCTGGCGATGCCATGCTGCGCCGCATCAGCGTGCGCTTGCGAAAAATACTTCGCGATGGTGATTTTCTTGGTCGTCTGGGGGGGGATCAGTTTGGCGTTCTGCTCGCCCAGGGGATACGTCCCGTTGTGGCCGAGGTGGTTGCCCGCAAATTGCTGGATGCGATTGCTCAGCCAGTGATGATCGAAGGAAGCGATATCGTGACTACGGCGTCGGCCGGCATTTGTCTGCTGGGCAGTGATGGCCATGATGTCGCAAGCCTGTTGCGTAATGCCGATAATGCACTGCATCACGCCAAGGACTCGGGGCAAAACGCCTTCCGTTTCTTCTCGGCCGACATGAACGTCCGTATGGCGGAACGTCTGCGCCTGGAGAGCGATCTGCGCTGGGCGCTGTCACGGAATGAGCTGCTGCTGCATTATCAGCCGCAGGTCGATATCAATAGCGGAGAAATCATCGGTTTCGAATCCTTGCTCCGCTGGCAGCATCCGGAACTGGGCATGGTGTCGCCGGTGAATTTCATTCCCTTGGCGGAAGAAAGCCGGCTGATCCTGCCAATCGGTACCTGGGTGCTGGAAGAGGCGTGCCGGCAAAACAAGGCATGGCAGGATGCCGGGATGGCGCCCAAGGTTGTGGCGGTCAACCTGTCTGCGGTCCAGTTTCATGGTGCCGATATCGTCGCCTTGGTGTCGCAGTCGCTTCAGAACTCTGGGCTGGAGGCACGTTATCTTGAACTGGAAATTACTGAGAGCGTCATTATCGAGGACCCGGAGCGGGTGATTCGCATCATGGACGAACTGAAGATGCTGGGGGTTGGGCTGTCGATCGATGATTTCGGAACGGGCTATTCCAGCCTCTCCTACCTGAAGCGCTTCCCGATCGACAAGATCAAGATCGACCGTTCATTTGTCCGCGATCTGGAGCACAACACCAATGATGCAGCGATCATCCGCATGGTGATTGGTATCGCGGAGGAATTAGAGCGCAAGGTGATTGCCGAGGGCGTTGAAACCGTCGAGCAACTCGAGTTCCTGCGTAGTCATCACTGTGACGAATATCAGGGGTTCTATTGCAGTCCGGGGGTGCCGGCCGGAGAAATCCCCGATCTGGTGGCCAGTCGTCAGGTCTGATTCAACAGCCAGCGCTATTTGCCGTAAAAATAACCTAGCCAGCCTTCAGGCGTGAACCATGCGGTCTGTGCTCATCGCATAGCACCGGGGGGGCACCCTTGTTCGGATTTGCCATGCGGACCAGTGCCGCTGTCAGTTATCATCTCCATCGTAGCAGCCGACTGAAGGGCCTGGGGTGTCGTGATGAACACGGCAGCCTCGCTGCTCGGCTACCTGATGTTCCGGCATGCGTCCAGCTGACCTGCGCCGATTACCGATTATCCTGATGACTGCATCCTCCCCTCGTGCCAGCCATTTGCCGGCAGGCATGCGCGCCTTGGCGCATCGCAATTTCCGCTTGTATTTCGTTGGTCAGGCGGTTTCCATTCTCGGCTCATGGATCCAGCAGGTGACACTGTCCTGGCTGGTCTACCGACTGACCGGTTCGGCTGCCCTGCTCGGCATCACTGCCTTCTGTGGCCTGATCCCGCAGTTGGTGGTCGGGCCGCTGGCCGGGGCCTGGATCGACAAGCATGACAAGAAGAAATGGCTGGTTGGTGTGCAATCGCTGATGGCGGTGCAGGCCTTCGTGCTGGCCGGTCTTTGCTGGATGGATTGGATCGGCACCAGCTTTATTGTTTTGATGGCCTTGCTGCTCGGTGTCCTGAGCAGTTTCGACGCACCATTACGCCAATCGCTGATTGGCAGTTTTGTCGGCAGTCGCGACGATCTTCCCAACGCGCTGGCGCTCAATGCGATGCTCTTCAACGCAGGCCGCTTCATCGGCCCGCCGATTGCCGGCCTGCTGCTCGGCCTGACCTCGGAGGCTTTTTGTTTCGCGATCAATGCCTTCTCCTTCCTGGCCTTGATTACCGCAATCCTGCTGGTCAGCGGCCAGCAACCGATGCGTGCCAAGGGCTCGGTCGGGCAGGTGTTCAAGGAAGGGGTTTTGTACGCCTGGCAGACGTGGACAGTTCGAATGCTGATCATCACGCTGATCGCATTGAACCTGACGGCCTCCGCCTATGCAGTCCTGTTGCCGATCTTTGCGCGCGATGTCTTCGCCGGTGATGCGACGACCCTGGGCTGGCTGTGGGGGGCGGCCGGTTGCGGGGCCTTTGTATCCACCATTTTTCTGGCGACCCGCAAGTCAGCACCGGCTGTCATATCGGCGGTGGTTGCCGGTGTTGCGATCAGTGCCGCCGGCTTGCTGGTTTTTGCCACGACGACCTGGCTGCCTCTGGCGCTCTGCGGGATGGTTGGCCTCGGGTTTGGTATCTCGGTGTGCAATGTCGGCATCAACATGGTGCTGCAGAGCACCGCACCGGAACAGTTGCGCGGTCGCGTCGTTTCCTTTTTTACCTCAGCCCGCTTCGGTTTCGATGCGCTGGGCGGACTGCTCGCCGGCTTCGTTGCTGCGGGCTTAGGGGCGGGGCGCACGCTGTTGCTTGAAGGGGGCATCCTGCTCTTTTTTGTTGTTTTCCTGTTCACCCGGCGACGGCGCTTGCTGACGCAGATAGCCGTCGCGCATCAAGGAGCCAAAGATGGCCATTGAAATGATTGCATCCCTCGATCTTGCTGCGGCCAGTGAGATCGCCGAACTGGCGTTGGCCGAAGCCGCATTGGCCGGTGTCAATATCTGCGTGGCGGTGGTCGACCGTGCCGGTTACCCGCTGGTTTTCAAGCGCCAGACCGGCGCTCCGTACCACTCCATCGACATTGCCCTCGACAAGGCCTACACCGCCGTCAGCTTTGGCCTGGCGACCGGCAAGTGGGACAGGCGGTTGGCCGAAGGTGGCGAAATGTTGCGGCATGGCCTGATGCACCGCGAGCGCTTCGTCAGCTTTGGCGGTGGCCTGCCGATCAAGTACGACGGTGCGCGGGTCGGTGCCATTGGAATTTCCGGAGGTTCGGAGGCACAGGATGTTGCTTTTGGTGAAGCCGCACTGGCTGCCTGGTTACAAAATACAGCCGCAAAATAATTCGGCCACCATCCGGCCATATACTTTCGCCCTCAGCCAATTCCGGAGCCAGTCATGCAATACGGAGCGTTTTCCACCGATTCCCTGATGTACATCACCAACCGTCCCGACCTCGTCTTTGAACGGGGTGAGGGGTCGTGGTTGATCGATCATCAAGGTAAGCGCTACCTCGATTTCATCCAGGGCTGGGCGGTCAATTGTCTTGGCCATTGCCCGCCGGAAATCACAGAAGCACTGGTTGAGCAGGCAGGCCGTCTGATTAATCCGAGCCCGGCTTTCTACAACGGGCCAATGGTCGAACTGGCCGGGCTGCTGACGGCGAATTCCTGCTTTGATCGCGTTTTCTTTGCCAACACGGGCGCCGAAGCCAACGAGGGTGCGATCAAACTGGCTCGCAAGTGGGGAAGGCTGCATAAAGGCGGTGCCCACGAGATCATTACCTTCGAGCATTCCTTTCACGGTCGGACGCTGGCCACCATGTCGGCGTCCGGCAAGGCCGGCTGGGATACGCTGTATGCACCGCAGGTGTCGGGTTTTCCGAAGGCTGCTTACAACGACATTGCCGCGGTCGAGGCGCTGATCGGCCCGAAAACCGTGGCCGTGATGCTGGAGCCGGTGCAAGGCGAGGGCGGAGTGATCCCGGCTGGGATCGAGTTCCTGAAAGCGCTGCGCGAACTGACCCGCCAGCGCGGCATCCTGCTCATCGTCGATGAAGTGCAGACCGGTGTTGGTCGAACCGGCAAGCTGTTTGCCCATGAACATGCTGACATCGAGCCGGACATCATGACGCTGGGCAAAGGCATCGGCGGCGGCGTGCCGCTGGCGGCATTGCTCGCCCGCGAGGCCATCTGCTGTTTCGAGCCTGGTGACCAGGGGGGCACTTACAACGGTAATCCGCTGATGACGGCCGTTGGCGTTGCGATAATGAAGCGCATGCTGGCTCCTGGCTTCCTGGCTGAAATTGAAGCCCGCGGTCAATACCTCGCCAAATGCCTGCGCGAACTATCAGCGAAACACGGACTGAAAGGAGAGCGTGGTTCCGGCCTGTTGCGGGCACTGATTCTCGACGACGAACGTGCCCCGCAGATCGTTCAAAGGGCGTTGACCATGCAGCCAGTCGGCCTTTTACTGAACGCGCCGCGCCCGACCCTGCTGCGCTTCATGCCGGCCCTGAACGTCAGTGAGACCGAGATTGATCAGATGATCGCCATGCTCGATGAGCTATTAGCCAAGCAAGACTGAATGCCGAGCACGTCCAGGACGGGCGGGGCGCATGGCATCATTGGCGAGAAACTGGCCGGTAGGATGGTAATGGTCATTCCATTGGCCGTTAGCATTGGAATTTAAAGCGCTCGACCTTTCTTGAAGTGGGTGATTTCATTTGCTAATATGGTAAAAATTACATTTATGATTATGTGTATATTTTTATCAAATTGCTGCTGATTTCGACTCGAAAATTGAGAGGCACTGGAGCTTGCTATGCCCACTATCAATACCAGCGATCAATCCGGCCGTCGCGCACTGGTGGTCGATGACAATCCCTTGATGCGTGTTTTGTTGTCCAGCATGCTGATGCATCGCGGCTATCAGGTGAGTGAACAGAATTGTGCCGAGGCGGCGCTGACCAAGCTAAAGGAGGAGCAGTTCGATCTGGTCATGCTCGATATCATGATGTTCGAAATGTCGGGTATCGAATTGTGCCAAATCATCCGTGAAGAGCTGGGGCTAGTCGATTTGCCCGTAGTGGCCTATACGGCGCATGGCGATTTGGTCAATGTTGCGCACATGCGCATGGCTGGCTTTACGGACTTTCTCTTTAAACCGGTTGAGGCCAGGAAACTGGATAGTGTTTTGCAGGAAATAGCCGTCTGAATGATATTTCCCCTCATAAAAAAGCGCCAGAAGGCGCTTTTTTATGAGTCGAGCCCGCATTTAGCCGCGAACGCTATCCGGAAGCTTGTCCTGGATAATCTTGAGCAGTGGCCCGAAAACCTTCGGCGTGCCGGCAACAAGATTGCCAGTCTCAAGATAGCTGGCCTCACCGCGCAGGTCGCTGACCAGACCGCCGGCTTCGGAAATAAGCAATGCGCCGGCTGCCATGTCCCACGGCGACAGGCCGAATTCCCAGAAACCGTCGTAACGGCCGCAGGCGACATAGGCCAGATCGAGCGAGGCTGCACCGGGACGGCGCTGGCCGGCTGTTTTCTCGGCCAGTTCCTTGAAGATGGACAGGTAGAGATCGATTTTGTCGAACATCCGGTACGGGAAGCCGGTGCCAATCAGCGATTCACCGAGGCGGGTGCGACGGGAGACGCGGATGCGGCGTTCGTTGAGGAAGGCGCCGCCGCCCTTGCTGGCCGTGAACAGTTCGTTGCGATTCGGATCGAAGACGACGGCCTGTTCGACGACGCCGCCCTTGGCGAGTGCGATCGAAACGGCATACTGCGGCATGCCGTGAATGAAGTTGGTCGTGCCGTCGAGCGGATCAATGATCCACTGGTATTCGCCATCGCCCTTGCCGGCGGTCTCGCCGGACTCCTCTGCTAGAATGCCGTAATTCGGATAGGCCTCCTGCAGGGTTTGGATGATCGCAGCTTCGGCAGCCTTGTCGACCTCGGTCACGAAGTCGTTGGGCTGCTTGGCGGTAACCTTGAGCAAGTCGAGGTCGTTCGAAGCGCGATTGATGATATGGCCGGCGCGACGCGCTGCCTTGATGGCGATATTCAGAGCTGGATGCATGGGCTTAAAGAGCTAACGGGCGGCAAGTGCCACCCGATATATATTTGAAAGAACGAATTTTACACCATGAACCCCGAAGTCCTGCTGTCACGTATCAGAGTCGTCCTGTGCCGTCCGAGTCATCCAGGCAATATCGGTGCTGCAGCAAGGGCCATGAAGACCATGGGGCTGTCCAGTTTGTATCTGGTCACCCCGAAGCAGTTTCCCGACCCAGAGGCGGACACGCGGGCAACCGGGGCTGTTGATGTGCTGGCGCGGGCCACCGTCACCGGTTCATTGAAGGAAGCACTGGCCGGGACGGCCTTTGCCGTTGCACTGTCGGCGCGGCAGCGTGACATCGGCCCGGTTCTCGGGGCGCCGCGCGAGACGGTGGCCCGACTGATCACCGAGGCTGCCGCCGGGAGCGATGTCGCGCTGGTTTTCGGCAATGAAACCGTCGGCCTGACCAACGAAGAAATCCTGCATTGCCAGGCGGCGGTGACGATTCCCACCAACCCGGATTTCAGTTCGCTGAATCTCGGCTCGGCTGTCCAGGTGCTGTGCTACGAGTGCCGGATGGCCGCATTCCTGGAAAAGCCCCCCGTGGTCGAGCCGGGCGTGACGCCTTTCGCCTCTCCGGTGGCGACGCACGACGAGATAGAGGGGTTGTATGGGCACCTCGAAACGATCATGACCGATAGCGGTTTCTATAATCCCGAGCAGCCAGGGCGACTTTTCCCGAAACTGCGCCGCTTGTTCGGCCGGGTCAGGCTGGAAAAGGACGAGATCAATATCCTGCGTGGCATCCTGGCCTCAACCCAGGTAAAAACCGGCCACGGCCGCAAGAGCTAAGCGCAATCAGCTGAAGCTGTCGCGCATTTCTGCCGTCAAGGCCTCGATTTCAGGCCGCAGATGGCCGAATTCTTCTTCCAGCGCGGCGAGTTCGGACGGTATTTCCGGTTGATCCTGCATCAGCCATTCAAAATGCCCGCCACAGAGCATGTTGGCCACGTAGATGACCTCCGACAGGGTTTTGATGGCGGTTGGGATCGAGCGCATATGATCGTGGTCCGCCGTGGCTTCGACGATTTCCGCCGGCAGTCCCAGGGCGTTAAGTAAAGAAACGCCGATGCTTTCATGCCAATTGACGATCAGGTACTTGATGCTCTCCGGGCGATGGCGGAGTTCCTGGTACTGGGTTGCCCGATAGAGCATGTAGAACGCGCCCAGATCGTGAATCAGGCCGGCCAGCATGGCTTCGTCAGCGTTCAGGCGGGGCATCTGCCTGGCGATGACCCTGGCCGCGGCGGAGGTCTGGATGGAATGTTCCCAGAGGCCGCGGGTAATTTCTGAAAACTCGGCCATGCCTTTTGCCCGCATCAACTGGGTCATCACGATTGAGAGCGCAGCCGTTCGCACTGCATTGAGTCCCAGGCGGACGATGGCTGATTTCAGGTCGACCACCTCATTTCCCTGCGGATTGAAGGCGACCGAGTTGGCCAGCTGGAGCAGCTTGGCTGAAATCAGCGGCTCGACCGAAACGGCATGGGCAATGTTGGCGATACTCTGGTCGCGGTCATGCAAGGCTTTACGCAGGCGCAGTACGGCATCGAAATAAGTCGGAAACACCACTTCGCCAGAGAGTTCCTTGGCGATGTCGGCCAACATCTGAAAGCGCTGTGCCTTCAGGGCGTCACCTTTCTTGTCCGGATCGTTGGGGTCATGGGCGTCAGCAATCATCATGGCTGCATTATTCAACAAAACCCCGCCTTGTGGGCAGAGGCCGTTTGCTGTGTGCAGAGTTTTGATGGCGCAGAGGGGCGCTCGAACATGCAGATCGCCCCGGCCTCTTAAAAATTGACCCTGAGCCCAAGGCGTACCGTCCTCGGTTCAAGGGGATGGACCAGATGGCCATCGATTGCCGAGCCGCCGCCACAGCCAGCGGTTCCCAGTGTCGCCTCACTCCGCGTGCAAGCACCGCCCCAGTACTCGATGTCATTGGCTTTTTTGTCGAACAGGTTCAACACATCGAGACTCAGCTGCCATTGCTTGTTGAAGCGGTAGCCCGCCTTCAGGTTAGCCATCCAGAAGGCTTGGGACTTCTCGCTGCCGGTTTCTTCCAGACTGTAGGGGGCAAGGTAGCGCACACGAATACCCCCAAACCACCGGCCGCCACCATCTAGCGTCAAGCCAAGCGAGGCGGTTAGCGGAATGGCATTCGGCACATGGCGCCCGCCGTTGACTTCGGTTTTGAAGCGCGCTTTCGACAGGGCCAAGTCGGCATCGACGATCAATCCAGGGATCGGGGTGAAGTAGTTGGACCATTCCAGTCCGCTGCGTTGTGAAGCCCCCTTGGGTTCCGTCACGCCTTCGTCGCCAATAAAAACCAGTTCCGAGGCGAGTTCCATCTGCCAGATGGAGAGGCTGCTGCTCCAGCCGGGCAGGGGGACGACACGAATGCCCAGTTCGCTGCCCCTGGCCTTGACGATCAGCGGTAGCGTATCGATTGAGGCGCCGTTCTGCGGGTTGGTTCTCGTCGTTGCGCCACGTGCATCGTTGCTGTGGAAACCGTGCCCCCAGTTGGCATAAAACTCGGTCGGGCCGAGCAAAGCGAAGGGGCCGAAGACGGCACCCAGTTTGGGGCTGGCCTGGTGGGCCGACACATCGCCGCCGTTTTCCATGTTGTTGGCCCCGCCCAACGCAATGACCTCGGCCCGGATCTGGTCGTAGCGTGCACCGATACTGCTCCGCAGCCAGGGCAGCCATTGTGTTTTGATCTCCATGAACAGCCCGCTAGCCGTTTCGGTGATTCTGTCCTCGCGCACGGTATTGGTCCGCTGGCGATTTTCCGTGTTGTAGAGCCCAACGCTGGCGATACGGTCCTGGCGCAGCTGAATCCCCGCCATCAGTTCGCTGTCCTTGCACTGCGGGCCGAGGAACCAGCTATGGCGCAGCTCGCCGCCCCAGACGAGGCGCTCGTCGGCTTGTTCGTGCTGATCGCCGGCCAGACCGCTGATATAACCGGAGGGTGCCGAGAACAGATTGAGGCCGTAGTCGATGACGTATAAATTGGCTCGCGTGGCACCTTTTTCATCGGTTGTAGCCCATTCGCCGGACAGACTGTAACGGTGAGTCTGACCACCGTCGTTTTTGACCAACGTGCCGTAGCGGCCGATTTCACCGCTGCTGATGGCGCGCTCCGGCACGTGCTCGGAGGCCGTCCACTCGGCCTTGTAGAGCATGGCTGTGAGGGCAAAACCGTTGGCCGCTGTGCCGGATGAAAGGCGGAATACCGCATTCTGCTTGCTCAGGTTTTCCGGTTGCTCCCAGGGGCCATTGTTGCCGGCCAGCTCGACGCCGGCGAGCAGGCTGAAACCGTTGAGTTCGCTGCTGCCGGCCGCGAGTAGCCGACGGTAATTGTGCTGGCCCAGGCCAAGTTCCACAAAGGGGGCATTCAGCTTGCGCTGGTAATCGATGCGGGCGCTGCCGCTGGTGGCGAAGTCGCCATCCTCGGCACCATAGACGCCTTTTTTGTATTTGACCGTGCTGACCAGTTCGGGAATCAGGAAATTGAGGTCCATGTAGCCTTGGCCGTGGGCATGGCTGACCATGTTGACCGGCATCCCCATGACCAGTGTCGAGAAGTCGCTGCCATGGTCGAGGTTGAAGCCGCGCAGGAAATACTGGTTGGCCTTGCCATCACCGGAATGCTGGGTGACCACCATGCCCGGTACAACTTCCATGACCTCGGCCGGGCGGAGCAAGGGCCGGTTGGCCAGTTGCCTGGCCGTGACCGTTCCCTCGCTGGCCGCTTCGGCGATACCGATCAAGTCCTTGCTGCCGCTGCTGACGGTGACTTCCTGCAGCGTCGGCAGGCCGGCGGCAATGGCCGGCAAGGCATAAGCCGACAGCAGGGCCAGTGCCAGGGAAGAGAGTCGCCTGACTGGATGGACTGGGGTGCCTGGCTCACTCGCTGGCTGGAGACTGAATCCTGTTTTTGACATCTGAGTCGAACTCCCATGTTCTACCGTCAGCTTGCGGATGACGACAAGGCATGGCGCAGGGCCATGCTTCAACTGCCGCCATCAGCTTCCCCGCAGACGGTCTATTGCATATCGTCGCCACACCGTAGAGCGCAGCGACACCAAGCAACAGGCCGGTCTCCGGGCTGGCAAGTCTTGAAGTGTCGCCTTCCCGGCCCGACCGCGCACGTCCTATGGACGCCACGTGACGAACCAGTGGCTGGTGACCCCATGCCGGGGCACCTTGACACTTCCGCACTCGCTTACCGTTGCGGGGGCAGCCGGGGCATTGTGGTCACTCGTTTTATCGAGTCGCCACGCACCTCGTTCCCGTTTCACCTTTGGCCGTTGAATCAGCCAAAGACACCTGTTGCTGTTTGTCCGGCAAAACGACCGATCTCTGCTGCGCCGGACGGCAGCCATTAATTCAAAGCGGTGCGATTTCTGCACCGGCTGGCGTCATGCCTCGATCTCGTTCGCTTCGCCTTCCGCAGGGACTTCGCTAGCCAGCACGGCAGCGATGTAGTCCTCCGGCAGGCGGTGCTCGATGGCCAGTTCGGCGGCACTCTTGCCGCTCGCCTGAATGCTCGCCATCCAGCCGTTGAGGCCGGTGGACAGCGAGCGGCCAGCCTGTTCGCCGTCGTGGGTATTGCGTTCGCCAGCCTCGACGGCGTACTTGTTCGCATAGCCGCGCGGCGTCACCATCAGGCCATGTTTGATGAAGGTGTTGGAATTGCCGATCAGTACGGTCGACAGCATGCCGATGTCAGCCTCGCCCATCTTTTCCAGCGTCGTGAATTCGATGCGCTGCTTCGGCCGGTAGGCAGATTTGACGATGGCGACTGGGGTTTTCGGATCGCGGTGGCGCAGGAATAGGCGTTGCGCTTCGACGATCTGCTGGGTGCGGCGACCGCTTTTCGGGTTGTACAGCGCAACGACGAAATCGGCATAGGCCACCGCATCGAGCCGGCGGGCGATGGTCGGCCATGGTGTCAGCAGGTCGGACAGGGAAATGGCGCAGAAATCGTGGGTCAGCGGGGCGCCGACCAGCGCGGCGCAGGTGTTCAGCGCCGAAGCGCCGGGGATGATCTCGACTTCAATGTCCGAATCCGGCGTCCACCCGGCCTGGAACAGTACTTCGAAGGTCGGCCCGGCCATGCCGTAAACGCCGGCGTCGCCCGATGAAATCAGGGCCACCTTCTTGCCCTGGCGGGCCCGGTCGAGTGACTCGATGGCCCGGTCGAGTTCCTCGGTCATCGATTTCTTGATGACTTCCTTGCCGACCACGAGATCGGCCACCAAGCGGATATAGGTAACGTAGCCGATGATCGTGTCGGCTTCGGCGATGGCGGCGCGAGCACGAGCGGTCAGGTGGTCGTTGCTGCCCGGGCCGAGGCCGACCAACATGATTTTCCCGGTTTTCGTCTGAGTTTCATTCATTCTGGAATCCTTGCAATGGAGACAGTCGCGTTACGCCCATCCGGGCCGCGCAACTTGTGTTTTTCGATGATCAAATGGGTCTGGTCGGCACGGGCAGCGAGTAGGGCTGCCGCCTCCGAAACCGAAGGGGTGCCGGTATATTTGCGGACCGTTTCCGAGGGGGTGGGGACCTCGACCGCCGCCAGCGCTGCCGCCGGATGGAAATCAATCATCCATCCGTGTTGGGCGGCCACTTCAAGCAGCCCGACCTCATCGGCCTTCAGGTCAATCGACGCGACGCCCGCTACATCGGCTGGCGTGGCATTGGCCGCCGCCAGCGCTTCGCCAATCGCCTGCGCGATGGTGCTCGCTGGCGTGTTCCGGTCGCAACCGAGACCGAGGGTGATTTTCATACGGCTTGCGCCGGGCGATAGACCACCCGTTTGCCGGCCAGGCGGGCAGCCAGCGCATTTGGCATCTCACGATCGCTGATCCACAGCACGGCGGCAAAATGGCTGGGATCGATTTCCTCCAGCCGCTTGAACAAGGTCACGTTGCCCGGCAACGGCCCGCTGCGGCCATTGGCGTGTCCGGCCCACCAGTCGGTACTGCCGGTCTCCTGAACCAGCGCAACGGCTTCATCGTTCACCATGGCGGCGCTGCAGCGGACGATTTCGTCGTGCGTCGCCTCGAAAGTCCAGCCCAGCTCGCGACCGAGCAGATCGACGGCCAGCGTCTGGCGCGCATCGGAGGCGGTGGTCAGCACCGGGATGGCATCTAGCGCCGTCGCCAGATGGCCGGCCAGGGCATTGGCCCCGCCAAGGTGCCCCGACAGCATCGGGATGACGAACTTGCCGGCTTCGTCGATGACGACGACGGCCGGGTCGGTTTCCTTGTTTTTCAAATGCGGCGCGATCAGGCGGACGACGGCGCCCAGCGAGACGATGGCAACGATGCCGTCGAAGGCGGAAAACAGCGCCGGTACCTGATCGCCGACCTTGCCTTCGTAGCAGTTTGCCGCGCCGGGGGCCGAGATTTCAGCCTCGCGACGGAATTTCTCGGGGGTGAAGAGTTGGGCGCCGGGCAGGGCGGCAACGACCTTGCCGGCCAGCGCGATGCCATGTTTGGTGATTGAAACGACTGCGATTCTCATGAGGTGGCGTCCGTTCTAGTTGATTGCGGGTAGCGAAGACTCGATGGCTTCCTTGCGTTTGCGGCAGCCGCGACGCAGTTCGCCGCGGACGCGTTTCGGGTTCTGGACCAGCATCAGGGACAGGTAATTGACCTTTTCGCCCTTCAGGCTGGCCACGTCGTGCACCACCCGCTCATCCGGTGAGCCGACTTTCTCGATGAAGACCGAGGTGGCGAGCAGGTCGCGCCGTTCAAGCAGGTCAATCACCTCGTCGACCAGCGGTTTGACCTTGAGCAGGGCCAGGGTGTCGAACTCGTCGAGCAGGTGGTCGATGACGGCGACCCCATAAGCGGCCGGAATGATGGCAAAGGTTTCGTCCTCTTCCGCCAGCGTTGTGCCGGTGGTTGCGGCCGCCGCAGCGAAGGAGGAAACGCCGGGAATGGTCTCGACCTCGATCTGCGGTACCAACTCGCGGACGACGCGGGCGAGGTGGCCGAAGGTGGCGAAGGTGGACGCATCGCCTTCGACCAGGAAAACCAGATCGCGTCCTTCGGCCAGCAGTTGGACGGTACGCTCGGCGGCACGGACCCAGGCCTTGGCCAGGATTTCGGCATCCCGGGTCATCGGGAAGACCAGTTCGACGGCATCAGCCGGAATGGCAATGCCGCCACGTTCGACGATGGACAGCGCGTAAGACGATTCTTCGGCCTTTTTGACCGGGTACAGCCAGCGGGCACCTGATTGAAGGGCGGCCCAGGCACGGCGGGTGATCAGTTCGGGATCGCCGGGGCCGAGTGAGGCGCCGATCAGCTTGCCGTGGGTTTTTGCGGCTTGAGTCATAGATTTTCCTTGCTTGCGCTAACAATCCACACCGGGTTCTGCGCGGCCATCCGGTGCATGTCGAGAATGGGCTGGCTGCGGCTGGCCTGAAGCTGGACGACATCCCAGGTGGCGCCGCATTCCTTGAGCGTTGCCGTGGCCGTGGCGAGGTTTTCCAGGGTGACGAAATTCATGACCAGCCGGCCACCCGGCTTCAGGCGGCCGAGGATCAGCTTGATCAACTCGGCCAGTTCGCCGCCGGAGCCGCCGATGAAGACGGCATCCGGGTCTGGCCAGCTATCGAGCTGCGCCGGGGCCTTGCCTTCGCACAGCGTGTAGTTGCCGATGCGGAAACGTTCGGCATTGGCCCTGGCATTGGCGGCATCGCCTTCGTTTTTCTCGATCGCCCAGACGTGGCCGAACGGGGCCAGCCGGGCGCATTCGAGGCCGACCGAGCCGGAGCCGGCACCGATGTCCCAGACGATGGCATCGGGTGCGAGGCGCAGCTTGGCCAGTGACAGCGCGCGGGCTTCCTGCTTGGTGATCAGGCCTTTTTCCGGCGAGCGCTGGATGTATTCGAGATCTTCCAGGC
Organism: Dechloromonas aromatica RCB; assembly: GCF_000012425.1. Lineage (NCBI taxonomy): Bacteria > Pseudomonadati > Pseudomonadota > Betaproteobacteria > Rhodocyclales > Azonexaceae > Dechloromonas > Dechloromonas aromatica (nom. nud.). The sequence goes on from NC_007298.1 coordinate 1,818,066, forward strand.
CAAAGCTCGGGCGGGGCGCCTCCGCTGCACGGTCGACCAGCACGACGTTCGGCTGCGGGAACTCCATGGTCGCGGCCTCGGCGGGGCTTAGGCCAGCGAAGATCTGCTCATCGGCCAGCAAGAGACGACAGGCGATCGACAGCTTGGCGTCATCGCCGTAACCGGCGGTGATCAGCGCCCGGGCCAGCCGGGCCGGCGTGTTTTCCGGGCCGGTAAAGAGCGCGACGCGCGGATGCCGGGCGATGGTCCGCATCAGCTTGTAGAGGCCGTGGGCCGGAGTGGCGCCGACAAACCATTCGCCGGCATCGGCGCTATGGCAGGTGGCAATCTTGATGTCCTGCCACGGTGTTTTGAAACGGGCAAAGGCCAGCTGCAAGGTCGATACCGCCGGCAGGATATCGAATCCGTCGCGCCCCAGCTTGCCGGTCAGCCACGAGGCGATGCCGTGGCAGAGCGGGTCGCCGGTGGCCAGCGCGGCCACCGTTTGGCCGGCGTCGCGGGCAGCCAGTATCCAGCCGCTAACCTGGCCGAGCGCGCCGTCCATGTCCTTCAGCGTTGCGCCGGCGGACAAGTGCGGGCGAACCAGTTCCAGCGTCCGCCCGGCACCGATCACGATATCGGCTGCCGCCAGACGCTGGCGGGCGGTTTCGGACAAACCCGCCCAGCCGTCATCGAGAATGCCAATCAAGGCACATTGATCAGAGCGCTTCATCTTCATTCACCCGACAAATAAATTGACCTTCGAAATCGCAGACCAGCACGGCCAGGCGGTAATTGCCGGGGTACTTGTCCTTGAGACTGCGGATGGCCTTGATGGCCAGTTGGCGATGAAAAGTCACGGCAAGACCGAGGCTGGCCAGCCGTTCGGCGGCAAAGCGCGCGGTTTCGGCCGAGCGGATTTCCTCGATCAGATCATCCGGGGCGCCAACTTCACGCGCCGAATCGGCCAGGATGTCGCGGTCGACCTCCGCCTTCCAGGCGTGCGTGACGGCCAGCCCCTGGCACATCTTGGTCAGCTTGCCGACCATCGCCCCGACATAAACGGTGGGCAACTTGTGCTTGATGGCGCTGCTGAAGGCGGCCTTGACGAAGTCGCCCATCTGGACGAAACAGGATTCGTCGAGGTCCGGCAATTGGCGCATGGCGAATTTCTCGGTGCGCCCGCCCGTCGTGAAAACGACGCTGGTCTGGCCCTGTTTGGCCGCCACATCCACGGCCTGCACGACGCTGGCCCGGAAGGCGGCCGTCGAGTAGGGACGGACGATGCCGGTGGTGCCGAGGATGGAAATGCCGCCGAGGATGCCGAGCCGCGCATTCAGCGTCTTTTTCGCCATCTCGTCGCCGCCCGGCACGGAAATGGTGACTTCCAGGCCATCGTGGTCGAGTAACTCGCCGGCAACGGCGCGCACGTTGTCGAGGATATTGCGGCGCGGCACCGGGTTGATTGCCGGGCCGCCGACTTCCAGCCCAAGACCGTCCTTGGTCACGACGCCGACGCCGAAACCGCCCTTGAGGACGATTTCGCCAGCCCGATCGGGCAACAGCCGCACATCGGCCGTCATGTGCGCGCCATGCGTGGCGTCCGGGTCATCGCCGGCATCCTTGATGATCACGGCATGGGCCAGGCCGGAGGATTCCTCGACGCAGCCATCGGTGACGGCAAAGGCTTGCTCCTGACCGTTGGGCAGGCGGCAGATCACTGTGTCCGGTACTTCGCTGAGCAGCAGGCCGAGCGTTGCGGCACGGGCGGCGGCGGCGGAACAGGCGCCGGTGGTGAAGCCGGTGCGATTGCCGCGTTCCCGCCTGGCGCTTCCCTTGCGTATTTTTTCAGGCGTGGCGGCTTGTTCCGCCGCCTCGCCCACCCTGGTTTCATCGCTCATGCCGGACTCAGGCCACCGACTTGTGCTGTTCGGCCTCGGCCAGCGACAGCATGGCGTGGATTGCCGCAACCACCAGGGTCGAGCCGCCCTTGCGCCCCTTGATGGCGACCCAGGGCACTTCGTTGACGGTCATCATCAGATCCTTCGATTCGGCCGCTGAAACGAAACCGACCGGCATCGCGACCACCAGCGCCGGACGGACGCCTTCCTCGCGAATCAGGCGGACCAGTTCGATCAGTGCAGTCGGCGCATTGCCGATGCCAACGATGGCGCCATCGAGCTTGCCCAGACGCTGGGCCTTGCGCATGGCCTGGACGGCGCGGGTGGTGTCTTCGGCCCTGGCCTGCTCGATGACGTCTTCATCGGAAATGTAGTGGTGCGTGCTCAGGCCGAAGTGCTGCAGGCGTGGCTTGGAGAGGCCGACGCAGATCATCTCGACATCGGCGACGATCGGCGTATTGCCCTTCAACACCGCCTGAAAGCCGGCGCGCATGGCTTCCTGATGAAAGGCGGTCAGGCCGTTGAACTCGAAGTCGGCGTTGGCGTGGATCATGCGGCGAACCAGTGGCCACTGCTCGTCGGTATAGGTGTGCGGGCCGGCTTCTGCATCGATCACGGCAAATGAATCGTGCTCGATGGCACGGCCGGCGGCGGTCAGTTGTTCGGTGATAGTGTTGGTGGTCATGTCGGCTCAGGCGTGGGCGTGTTGGCAATGGACGTGATCGTGGGCGTGTTCGTGGCTGTGGCTGTGGCCGCAACCGCCGGTCGCGGTATGGCTGTGATCGTGCAGGTGTTCGTCTTCGGCCAGCTCGCGATACTTGCAGCCATCGCATTCGAGCATGCGGCCTTCCGGCAGCTCGCCGTTGACCTTCTCGTCGAGCAGCTCGAAAACCCCCTGGTCGAAGCCGAAGTGCGTGCCGAGCGCGAAGCTGATCTGCGGATATTGTTGCCGCAGACGTTCCACCTGGGCCTGAATCCGCTCGATCAGCACGCCGGTGAACAGATAGACCGGGACGATGGCAATCTGCATCATGCCGAGCTTGACCTGGCGCTGCACCACGGTTTCCAGGCGGGGCCAGGTCACACCGGTGAAGGCGAGATCGACTAGTTCGTGTTCGTTCTCCTCGAAAATCCAGCGTGCCATCTTGGCCAGTTCGCCATTGGCGCCGGCATCCGAAGAGCCGCGACCGAGCAGCACGACGCCCGTGGTCATCGGGTCGGGAACGGCCATCTGCTTGATCAGGCGATCCAGCTGGCCCTGCAGCACGGCGAACATTTCGCGCCCCATGCCGAGGTGACGGGTGACGGCGAATTCGACCGCCGGATGGCGCAAGCGGGCACTTTCAATCGCGGCTGGCAACTCCATTTTGACGTGGCCGGCGGCGTTCAGAATGAAGGGAATGACCAGCACTTTTTTCGCCTGGCGGGCTGCGCGGTCAAGACCATCGTCGAGCAGCACCTCGGCGTGCTCGATGAAGCAGACCTCGATGCGCCATGCCGGGTGGCGTTCGCGCCACTGGGCAGCAAAATTGATCGTTTCCTTGTTGCCTTCCCGGCCGCGCGAGCCGTGGCCGACCAGCAGGATGGTGGTTTCAGTGTTCATGGGTTGATCTCCGGGGTGACGGCAGAGGCCGGGCTTGCCTTGCGGAAGCGGTGCGTAAAGGCGGGGTCGTAGAGCTTGGAACGGATCAGGTCTGGCCAGTCGGCCGCGCCCAGCGTTGGGCTGGCGACGATCATGGCCTGGCTGCCGACTTTCTCGGCCTGGCACTTTTGCTTGATGTCGGCCAGCGTGCCGCGAATGATTTTTTCCTGCCCCGGCCAACTCGCTTTCTGGACGACCAGAATCGGCGCATCGTCGACCCAGCCGGCCGCCCGCAGGGCCTCCTGAACCTTGTGCAGCAGGGTGATCGACAGATAGATGCACAAGGTCGTCTTGTGCGCGGCCAGCAATTCGAGATCTTCACCCGGCGGCATCGGCGTACGACCGGCGACGCGGGTCAGGATGACGGTCTGGGTGACTTCCGGTAGCGTCAGTGTTTCACCGGCCGCAGCCATCGAGGCCATGGCCGAAGAAACGCCGGGTACCACGGCCCATTCGATGCCGGCGGCGGTCAGCGGCTGAGTCATTTCGATCAGCGCGCCATAGAGTCCCGGATCACCGGTTTGCAGGCGAACGACGGTTTCGTGAAGCTGGGCGCGCTCGATCAACCACGCAGTCATCTCGTCCAGCGTCATATCCTTGGAGTCGCGGATATCGCAGCCGTCCGGCGCGAACAGCGTCGCGGCCTGATCGACCAGCGAGCCGGCAAAGAGCACGGCGCCGGATGCTTCGAGCAGCTTGCGCCCCTTGACCGTGATCAGGTCGGGATCGCCCGGGCCGGCGCCGACAAACCAGATTTTCCCGGCCATCAGCAGGTTCTCCGACGGTGAGCAGCAATTTTCAGGTAATTTCGCATGAGCTTTCCTTTGGGTAATTGGTCGCTGCCAACATGGCCAACAGACTTGCGGCACAGCGCGGGACTGGCCCGGCTGGTGCGGTAGGCAACAGGCCATGAGCCAGCAGGGCACGATAGAGGCTGATCACCTCGGGCAGCGGCAAGCCGATGTCGGCCAGCGCCTGGCTGTGATCGCCCAGTTCTTGGGCATTCAGCGACGCCGTACAGCGGCCATCAGCCATCAGGTGAATCCGTTCCGCCCAGCGGTAGGCGAAATCGATATCGTGGGTGGCCACCAGCAAGGTGATGCCTCGTTCGTGCAAGCCGTCGAGCACCACCATCAGGTCTGCCTGCATGGCGTAGTCAAGGCCGGCCATCGGCTCGTCGAGGATCAGCAATTCCGGCTCCATGGCCAGCACCCCGGCAATGCAGACGCGTTTTTTCTGACCGAAGCTGAGGTTATGCACGGCCTTGTCGGCCTGTGCCTGCATGCCGACTGCCTGCAAGGCCCCGGCAACGCGCTGGCGGACGGTGGTCATGTCCAGGCCGAGATTGAGCGGGCCGAAGGAAACGTCCTCCTGCACGCTCGCGGAAAAAAGCTGGCGATCCGGGTTCTGAAAGACCATGCCGACCTTGCTGCGCAGTTCGCGCAGGCTAGCCCGGCCGTAATCGACTGCGCTGCCGGCATAGCTCACCACGCCCGTCTGTGGGCGCAACAAGGCATTGCAGTGCTGGAACAGGGTGGTCTTCCCCGAACCATTGGCGCCAATCAGCACATTGCGGCTGCCTCGCCGGATGGCGAGCGAACAATCCTTGAGCCCGACACTGCCGTCGGGATAGCGATAGCTGACCTGGCTCAACTCAAGCAAGGGCGCACTCATCTCAGCACCAGCGCGAGGGCGATCAGGCTACTGCCGGCCAGTGCGGCAATGCAGCAATCGCGTCCGGCATGTGGGAACACCGGCTCGATGAAACGGAGCGGGCCATCGTTGTTGCGTGCCTGGGCGGCAACATGCAAGGCGTGGGCGCGCTGCCAAACCTGCAGGGTCAAATTGGCCGCCAGCTCCCCCAGCGAACGCATGGCCAGCCGGGGGGAGGCATAGCCGAGACGGGCCGATTGAGCGGTCAGCGTTTCATCGATGGCCGCCGAGAATACGAACAGCATGCGATAGCAGAGAACCATGATTTCGAGCAGCAACTCCGGCGTTTTCAGGCGACGGAGCAGGGCGATCAGATCGATCAACGGCGTGGTCAGGATGAGAAAGAGCAAGGCAGCCAAGGCGCCAAGCGAGCGGGCACCAACTTCCGCCAGCTTGTGCCAACCCGTCGGTGCCACCTGCAAGACCGGCCCGCTATTGCCGACATCGACAGAAAAAGCCAGCGACAGGCAGCCGAGTGCCAGAAACAACAAGGCCGGTGCGCCAACGCGCAAGTAGGAAAGCAGCGCGATGCCGGCCCCCAGCACAGTCACTGTCATCAGCACCGCAGCGATGATGGCGGCGGTCGATGGCGCGCTGGCGGCAAACGCCGCAGCCAGGGCACTGGCCGCAAAAAGCCCCTTGGCGGCCGGCGAAACCGGGCGCCAGCGATTGGCGTAGGCCGCTTGCTCAATCAGCACTGGCAGCCTTCTCCGGCGTCTCGGCCGCTGCGCATCGCATCTTTTCCCGGGCTACTGAAACGCCCAGGTAATAGCCAATGAAGCCGGCGCCAAGGGCCGCCTGCAGGGCAAACAGCAGCGATGCGATTTCGCCGCTGGCCGGCTCGAGGACAGGCTCGAACCATGGCTGATAAGCGGGGGCGATCCGGCCGATCAGGTCTTTGGCCTGATTGTCGGCGCCGCCAAAAATCTCGACCGGCTTGCCGCTGCCATCTGTTGCCGGCGTCGAGTGCAGCCATAGTGGCACCACGGCGAGCAGTACCACGGCGAGCAGCAACAACCGGTTCTGATAGCGCTTCATGCCCTGGCCTTATCGGCAGGAAGCAGCTTCAGTTCTTGCAGCTCCTGCGGGTTGAAACGGGCCAAGGCATTGAAAATCAGCACAGTCAGAAACCCCTCGCTGATCGCCAGAGGAATTTGTGTGACGGCGAAAATGCCGGCGAACTTGGCGAATGACGTGACAAAACCACCGGCCGGGTCAGGGAAGGCCCAGGCCAGTTGCAGCGAGGTCGTCACGTAGGTCGATAGGTCGGCCAGACTGGCCGCGAGAAAGACGCTGACGGCAAACGAGGCCTTCAGGCTGCGCGCCAGGTGAAAAATGCCGGCGGCAGCAAACGGACCAACGACAGCCATCGAGAAAATGTTGGCACCGAGGGTGGTCAGGCCGCCGTGGGCAAGTAGCAAGGCCTGGAAAAGCAGCACCACCGCCCCGATAGGCGCCATGGCGACCGGGCCGAAGAGTAGGGCGCCAAGTCCGGTGCCGGTCGGGTGTGAACAGCTGCCGGTGACGGAAGGCAGTTTCAGCGCCGAGAGAACAAAGGCGAAGGCCGCGGCAACGCCAAGCAGCATGCGCTGTTCCGGTTTGTCCCGAATGCGCTTCTTGATGGCCAGCAGGCCTCCGGCGACGAATGGCACCGCGGCGATCGTCCAGCCGACCGCGTGCTCGAAGGGCAAAAAGCCTTCCATGATGTGCATGATTCTCTCCCACAGCGAGAAATGGCAAACAGCACCAGGCCGTGGAAAAGTCTTGAAGATCGGAAGAGTGGCTGCGGTCGGGAGTCATCCCGAAGAACGGATTGCCGGCAGCAAATCAACAGAACCTCGCCCTCACCCCGGGGATTGGTACTTCGTTGATTTGGGCCGGTCTTCTGGCTCGCCTTCGTTCTTCTCCACCAACCTTCCCATGCAATGCACAGTGGCGTGGGGTGGAGTCGTCAGGCTTACAGCAGCGGGGGCTGCGCCGGAATGTCTGCTTGCACAGAGTCACCGGCTTCCCGTTTCACCCGCCCCGCGAACGCGAGGCAAGGCACCCAAAACATGGCGGATTGTACAGAAAAATTGTATGCAGTGAGCGTATTGTCAATCTTTGCTGGTCTGCATTTTTTATCAGGCCTCGGAAATGTCGAAGTTTCCCGCTTCGGAAAAGTGGTGCAGAAACGCGATCCAGGCGCTGCTCATGGCCGGGTGAAAGGGATCGTGGCCAGCGCCGTCGGCCCATGCCAGGCGACTCCCCGGGATCGCCTGCTGCAAGCGCCTGGCGTTCTCCGGCTGGCACACACAGTCCAGCTGGCCGTGAACGATGGCCACGGGGACCGCAGGCAAACGGGCAATGAGACTGAAAATGCCCGTTTCGCCAAGAAAGCATTGCTGCGCCAAATAGTGCGCTTGTATCCGGTATTTCCTGACCAGGCGATCCTGCGTCGCAAGATCATCGAGTTCAGGCGAGGGGGGCGGTGCCAGGCCAGGCTGCGCCAGGCTTTGCTCATAGCGGGCCCAGGCTACTGCGGCTTGTCTTGCCTGCGCCAGGTCGGTGCCATTCAGGTATCGGCGCAAGCCGCTCAGAAGGTCGGAGTTCTCTGGCGCGACCTGCGCGGCAAAGGCTTCCCACGCTTGGGGAACGAGTGCTTTGGCGCCCTGAAAAAACCATTGAATGTCGTGATCTCCGGCAAGAAATACGCTACGCACCAGTATTCCGAGTACGGCCTGTGGGGTATTTGCGGTATAGGCTAGTGCCAGCGTGGCGCCCCATGAGCCGCCGCTGACCAGCCAGCGTGCAATTCCGAGATGAAGGCGCAGGCGCTCGATGTCGGCAATCAGCGCATTCAGATGGTTGGCGTGCAGTTCTCCCTGAGGCAGCGAACGCCCGCAGCCGCGCTGGTCGAAGAGGACTGTATGGAAGCGCTCCGGGTCATAGAGCGTGCGCATTCTGGCGCTGGTGCCACTTCCAGGACCGCCGTGCAGCACCACAACGGGCAGGCCACGCGGATTTCCGCAGGTCTCGAAATATAGCCGGTGCCCGTCCCCGACATCGAGATAGCCAGTTCTCAGCGGTTCAAGAGGGGAAAACATAAGTGAAATTTGCGAAATGGGAACAGCACCTTAGCAGGGGAATGAGGGGATGCATCAATTTGTCGAATCATGAAAATCTGTAGGCGTTTCTGAAGGCTTTCTCGAGGCACCGGGAAATCGCTCTGGGTACGATGGGTTCAGGTCCGGTGCCGTGCATCGAACCTTACTCAACTTAATGGAGACACAACATGACCTGGACGACCCCGCAAGCCTGTGATCTGCGTTTTGGCTTCGAAATCACGATGTACGTGGCGGCCCGCTAAGGGGGCCGAGACGGCCGGAGGCAGCTGCCTTCGGCCATTTCCGCAGAGCATGAGCCTGAATAGCCAATTATGAAAATACGTGTCCTTGGTGCCGGTGCCGGCGGTGGCTTTCCGCAGTGGAATTGTGCCTGCCGCAACTGCCAGGGCGTGCGCGATGGCAGCATCTCGGCCCTGCCGCGTACTCAGTCGTCGATCGCCGTCAGTCCGGATGGCAAGGACTGGGTGCTGGTCAATGCCTCGCCCGACATCCTGCAACAATTGCGCGCCTTTCCTGCTGCTTCGCCTGGGCCGGCGCTGCGCGGCAGTCCGATCAAGTCGATTGTCCTGGCGGATGCCCAGATCGACCATACCACCGGCCTCTATATGCTGCGCGAGCACAACGTGCGCTGGCCGATCTGGGCTGCGGCCCCGGTCCATGAAGACCTGACGCGCGGCAACCCCATCCTCGCCTTGCTCGACCACTATTGCGGGGTGGATTGGCGAAATCTCCCCTTCGATGGCCGGCCCTTTGCTCCGGAGGGTAGTGCGCAACTGAAATGGTTTGCCCTGCCACTGAGCAGTGCAGCGCCGCCTTACTCGCCGCACCGCAACGCACCGGCAGCAGGCGACAATATCGGTCTGACGGTCATCGATCCGAACAGTGGCGGCCGCGTGTTCTACGCGCCCGGGCTGGCTGAAATCTCGTCTTCCGTTCAGGCGCAGATGGAAGCCGCGGATTGCGTGCTGGTCGATGGCACCTTCTGGACCGACGACGAGATGATTCAGCTGGGCATTTCCAGCAAACGCAGTAGCGACATCGGCCATTTGGCCCAGTCCGGCAGCGGCGGCATGATCGAGCATCTTGGCCGCTTGCCGGCCAGGACTCGGCGCATTCTCATCCACATCAACAACACCAACCCAATCCTCGATGAGAACTCGCGGGAACGGGCAATCCTCGACGCCGCCGGCATCGAAGTGGCCTTTGACGGAATGGAGATCAACTTGTGAGCAATATGATGACCCCGTGGAATCACGCCGAATTCGAGGCGAAACTGCGCGACAAGGGGGCCGCTTACCACATCTACCATCCGTTCAACGTCTTGCTGAACACCGGGCAGGCGAAGCGCGAACAGATCCAGGGCTGGGTGGCCAACCGCTACTATTACCAGATCATCATCCCGGTCAAGGATGCGGCGATCATGTCCAACTGCCCTGATCGCGAAATACGGCGCGACTGGATTCAGCGCATCATCGACCACGATGGCCGTGGCGACGACGCCGGTGGTATCGAAGCGTGGATTCGCCTAGGTGAAGCGGTCGGGCTGGCGCGAGAAGAAATCACCGATCTGCGCCACGTTATTCCAGCCGTGCGCTTTGCCTGTGATGCCTATCTCAACTTCTGTCGCCGGCAGCCGTGGCAGGAAGCGGTGTGTTCGTCGCTGACCGAGTTGTTCGCGCCGAAGATTCACAAGGAGCGCCTGGCCAACTGGCCCGAGTTCTACCCATGGATCGAATCGACCGGCCTGCAGTATTTTCGTAACCGGGTTACCCAGGCCAGGCGCGACGTCGAGCAGGGGCTGGCGGTTACCCTAGACTACTTCGATACCCCGGCCCTGCAGGCTCGTGCGCTGGACATCCTGCAGTTCAAGCTCGACATCCTGTGGTCAATGAACGATGCCATGGCGCTGCGCTATGGCGTCAACAAATGACTACCCCTTTGCCGGCCGAGGGGCGTCCTCGTATCGGCCGCCTGTTCCGCTTCCAGTGGGAGCCGGCGCAGCAGGCTTACGTGTTGCTCTATCCGGAAGGCATGGTCAAGCTGAACCAGAGCGCCGGTGAGATTCTCCGGCGCTGCGACGGCCAGTGCAGCGTAGCGGAGGTGGTGGCCGACCTTGAGCGAACTTTCGCCACCAGCGGCCTGCAGGGGGAGGTCGAAGCCTTTCTCGCCATGGCTGAAGAGAAGGGCTGGGTGAGCTGGGACAGCACAGCGGAATCTGCCTTATGAACAATCAGCGCCCACCCCATCCGCTCTGGCTGTTGGCCGAGGTGACCTACCGCTGCCCGCTGCACTGTGCCTTCTGCTACAACCCCGTCGATTTTGCGGCTGCGGGACCGGAGCTGACCACCGAGGAATGGCTCAGGGTGATTCGTCAGGCCCGGGCCCTGGGCGCAGCCCAGTTCGGCATTTCTGGCGGCGAACCGATGCTCCGCGACGATATCGAGATTCTCGTCGCCGAAGCGCGCCAGCTAGGCTTCTACACCAACCTGATCACCTCCGGCATCGGCCTCACTGCGCCGCGTCTGGCCGCTTTGAAGGCTGCCGGGCTGGACCATATCCAGCTTTCCTTCCAGGATGCCAGCCGCGAAGCCAACGACCTGATCACCAATACCCGTACCTTCGAACTGAAGCAGGAGGTGACATGCCTGACCAAGGCACACGGCTATCCGACGGTGATCAACTGCGTGCTGCATGCGGCGAATATCGACCACGTGGACCGCATCATCGAAATGGCTGTTGAACTTGGTGCCGAATATCTGGAGCTGGCCAATACCCAATATCACGGCTGGGGCTTTCTCAATCGCAGCGCACTAATGCCATCGGCCGAGCAATTGCGGCAGGCCGAGGCAATAACCGAGCAATGGCGGGCACGGCTCGGCAAACGGATGAAGATTTTCTTCGTTGCCCCGGATTATCAGGAAAACCGGCCGAAGAAATGCATGAACGGCTGGGGTGAAGTTTTCCTCTCGGTCACCCCGGATGGTCTGGCGCTTCCCTGCCACACCGCACGCATGTTGCCGGGCTTCGCCTTCCCCGATGTGCGCAAGCAGGATCTGGCGTCGATCTGGTACGAGTCAGAGGCGTTCAATCGCTTCCGTGGTACCGCCTGGCTGCCCGAGCCTTGTCGCAGTTGCGACGAAAAGGAGAAAGATCATGGCGGCTGTCGTTGCCAGGCTTTCATGCTGACTGGCGATGCTGGCGCCACCGACCCGGTTTGCGAAAAATCGCCGCAACACGGACTCATCGATAGCGCTCTCAAACTGGCCGCGGAAGTACGTTCTGGGCGGTTGGATCAGCCTATCGTTTTTCGTGACCCGAAAACATCTCGCCAACTCAAACGTCCCTTCTGACTGGTCGGGAGGAAATCTGGCTACCGTCAGAAATACCGTCAGATACCACTGCCGCAAGTGGTTGTCGCGGTGCGATTCCCTTCGGGCGATGGTGACGGTGGTAATCGGCAACACACCGTAGGCTCATTTCGACGGCTCAGACTCACCCTCCATGACAGCAGCAGGTGTACTGAGCCTTCGTTCTCTCAGGGCACAGCGTTGCTCGATAGACCCTTTGTTCTCGGTTCTTGGGCAGACACGATCAACAACGAAAAAACACCTAGTAACATCCCAAACCAGAGTGTCACCAGGCGAATTGAAATTGCCAAGGACATTGCACTACTATCGCTTACGCCGTGCTCTACCAATTGAAAAACCAGAGCTGCCTCCATTGCGCCGAGCCCCCCTGGGATCATACTCGCCGCACCGAACAGCGTTGCTTGCACGAAGATCAACACGCAGTCAGCAATTGAAATGCCAGTCCCCAAAACATGGCAGAACCAGGAAAACACCAGTGCCTGTGTCCCATAGGCAAGCATGGCGACAACCGAAAAAGCTGAAACTCTTGGGAGAGTCCATACTTTCGCCCAAGCTTCAAGTGTTGCTTGCCCAACCTTGATGGGGAAGTACGTCATAGAACGGCCAAGTCGGCCCCATCCAGCGCTAGCAAAAGGGTGTAATAACAGGTATGCGAAGGCGCTGCTTCCCAGCAGGACTAATACCAGCGACAACAGCCATACCCAAGCAAAATGCTGACCAGCGATCATGGCGGCCAGCATACCCAGCAAAATCATCCCTAAAACATCCGACCCCCTGTCGACGAGGAATGCGGCGAGGCTGTTCGTAACCCTCACGCCGTGCTGAACCAGCAAAGCAGAACGAAATGTTTCTCCGGACTTTCCCGGCGTTGCAGTCAATGCAAGCCCAGAAAGGTAAATGCCCAAATGAGTGAGTCTGGGCACGGTATACACGAGGCACCGAAGCGAAAATTCCCATCGCCCAAAGCGCCATAGATAAGAACTACTCGACAGAACGGCACCGATCAGCAACGTCTGCAGTCCTAAAGAAGCAAAGGCCGTCACTGTGTCCTGCCAACCAAACCAGAAAACAGCAGCCAGATAGAGCAGCACCCCAATGGCGACAAACCAGATAATGGCCCGAATGGTGCGCCGCTCCAGAAGAGCAAACTGGAGTCGAGCGACGAACTTATTCATCGAAACGTTAAAAACTTGTGGCCGAAATAGCTGGTGAGCACCGGCACGAGCACACCCACCAAATGACCTAGCGCCTCGGCGTTATCCATGATGCCAACTGATGGCAGCACCCAGCGAGCCAGAAGCAGGCTGATCGCCAATGTCTGAAGCACTGCTAAAACGTTTACCCCTATGAACTTGGTCAGCTGTGGTGCAAGTGGCCCCTGTCTCGCATTGAAAACAAGCCCTCGCATCAGTAGAAAAGCGACCAGCATCCCCACTAGATAGGCTAAAAAGACTGCAACGCCGTAGGTAAAAAAAATACTGAAGACAAATCGTGAGCCAAAGTTTGCTCCGGCAGCAACGCCCCCTGCTACCAGGAAACGCAAGAATTGTGGCGTGATCATTTCCCGACAGAACCCGCGTCTTTCACTGTAGCCATCTTCGCCATTTGTCGCCCAAACCCAATGCTTTCCGAGATGCCACGGTCTTCCGGATAGTAGTAAGAGGTATCTGCTACCCAAAGGCCCTGCACAGGCAATGCAACAGGAGGAAGCACTTCCAGATACCCCGGGTCACAAATTGGCTGTGCGTATCGATAACGGCTGGCACGCATGTCAACAAAATCTGCATCAGTAAGCGCTGGATTGATCTTCTTGAGATAGCGCCGTACTTTGTTCAGAAAGACTTCATCAGGCTCGGCATACAAGGGATGCTCACCCGGAACGTAAAACGGCACATACACGACGTGTTGGCCGAGTGGGCGCAGGTTCGTATACTCCACCAAGCCAGGTATATCCATCTCTGGGTCATTGGTGTTCAACCAGAAGTTCTCGGTGACGGCCTTCTTGAGCTTGGCAATCACGCAGACGACTGCGATATTTTTGATCGCCTTGAATTTGGCCAAAACATCTGCAGGCAATTCCGGCATGAGCTTAGGCACATAAGGCAGCGGAATCGTGCTGATCACCTTATCGAATGATTCAAGCTGGCCCGAAACCTGAACGCCAAGCACATTGCCATTACGAATGACAACCTTTTCAATGGCTGATTTCAAGCGAATCTCGCCGCCCCTGGCTTCAATAGATGCCCTGAGTGCATTTAGCAAGGTGCTCGAGCCGCCTTCAAGGTATCCCAGTTTCTCGCGGAACAGGCTGTAGCGAGAGCGCCCAATACGACGGATACGGCTCCAAATCCATGCGGCTGACAACCCATGGGCGTAATCGTAGAACTTGTAGTCAAAAAGCCGCTGCCACAGCACCTCCCAAGCCTCGGCACCCACCCAGCGCTTGATCCAGCCACTGGCTTCCACCTTATCCAGTGGGCGCCAGTCATCGCGTTTAGTAGACAGGAAGGCATGCAAGCCATATCGGAGTTTGGCAATAAAGCTCAAGCCACGGAACTTGACCAGTGCAAGCGGATTACCCCAAGGCTGCAAACGACCTTGGTACCAGTAGCCCATCTTGGTCTCCGTCCAACGCATCTGGTCGGCAATCCCCAATTCCTCGAGCACCTGCAAAAAAGCATGATCGGAAATGCAATGAAAATGGTAGTACCTTTCGATCTCCAAGCCGCCAAAATCAAAAGTGGCGGTCATGCCCCCCAAACGATCGTCTGCTTCGAACAGTACCGGCCGGTGCCCATCGAGTGCCAACTGGTAAGCGACTGCCAAACCCATGGGGCCAGCACCTAAAACGGCAATTCTCTGCCCCATCTCAAAACTCCAGCACTACACCGCTGTAGCGCGGATCGTTGAAGGTCTCATCCACAGCAGCTTTGAACGGGGTGTAGGGGACACCGAAAATACCGGGCCAATCGATCACCTCAAACTCATCCTTCGCACTCAAAGCCGCTAGTTGCTGGGTGGTAAAAGGTGGATTCTTATCAAACAAGCCCCAAACCCATAACAGCGCATAAAAAAGCGAATACGGAATGCGCAAAATCAGTGTATTGACCCGGGTCGCCTCTTTGATCTCGCGAATCATGTCGATGTAATCAATCTTTTCATGGCCGGAGATGTTGTGGACGCCATCGCGCACGCGATTCTCGATGCAGCTTATGATGATATTAGCGAAATCACCAACATACAGTGGCTGGCGCATATAACGCCCATGGCCGGGAATAGGGAACACTGGCACCTTCTTCATAAAGCGTGACAACCAACCCAAGTGCTTTCGGTCGAACCAACCAAACATCAGTGTAGGGCGTAGCACTGGGCAAACAATTCCGCTTTCCAATACCATTTTTTCCTGGTCTTTCTTGGTCTTGGTATAGAAATCGTCGGCGACTGACTCCACAACCGAGGAGCTGATGTGCACCAGATAAGGCACATCATTAGCTTTGATAGTTTCTAGAACCAGCCGGGTTGAATCAATGTTGTTGCGCACGAATTCCTGATAGTCGTTGCCGCCAATCTGTGCCTGCAGCATCACGACTACATCAGCGCTAACGAAATGTCGTTGCCAGTCACCCGGTTCGGCAAGATCCGCGTATTCAACAGTGATGTCGGGCTGTACCCGTTTGAGCACTTCAATGTTGGCACGATGTTTATCGAGCACAACGATGTTTGAGTAGCCTTTCGATTTTAGCCGAGCCACTAAATTTTGACCGACTAAACCAGCTCCGCCAGGGAGAACGATTTTCATTTTACAACCTCAGACGCTAAAACAGCTATGGCAGACCATTCGCCCCGGTTTTCGCCATTATCTCGGAAAGTCGCGATAAAACTATCTGGCAGAGCCTTACTCGAAAAATCAAGTACTCGCCACTCTAGTGAAACAGGGAGCGCGATTTCTGTATTTGAAAAACTCAACGATAAGTATTGCTTGCCAAAAGTTGGCCCTGATCGATAGAGGATTCGATCTCCACGCTTAAGTTGTAGCGATATTTCGCCTTTGTCTCTATCGGCTTGAATGAAGGAGCCAAATACGACCAACCCGTCAATTCTGGATTTTTGGTAGTCAGTTCCAATCCACTGGTTGTTTTGCAGAACTTGGTTCGCATCAACAGTTACTTGGGTTTTATTCCCGTTAGTTGTTAAGGTAAAAAATATCTCAGGCAGTACCGAAGAAAAACCACACCTGCTAATTGGGTCAAATACTATTACCGAAGCACCTTGCGCCTCACTCAAAAAATAGCCTTTAAATCCGGATTTGGAAGCTTTTTTGTCAACAGCCTCTGCGACATCAGGTCTAGGCTGGCCTACTAACCCATAGCCGACAACGACTCCCTTTTGATCGATTAACCAAATAGCCCTCGGAGAGACATTTTCTGATTGATTAAATATCCAACCACCCGCTCGCATGTAATTATTTTCGTTCTCAATCGGTTCTATAAAGTCAATGTGCCCTTGACAAACCTTTGATATTTCGGAAGGCCCATTAATTTGTTTTCCAATGGCATTTTTAATGTTTTTGTATTCTGTTCGAGAGAAATACGACAACTCTTGTTCAGAGGCGGCCTTGCCAATCGATATCGCTCGCTCAGCAGAAGGATAGATACGGCTAATTTGTAGTTGATCGTTGACGCCAATTGCAACAGCAAGCCCGGCAATACCTCGTTCAAACACACTCTGATCGCCTGAACGCCAAGCCTTGAATTGCAACGGAAGCATTGCAAGGATAAGGGCTGATAAAGGCAGCCATAATTGCCACTTTATTTTCTCAGATGATGTGGCGAGCTTTGGCGCGATTATTACCAATAATGCAGCCCAAGCCATTAGTGATGGCGTCGAGTAGCGTGATGAAAGTGCTTGGTCAACACCAAAAATAAGCCTTCCTCCGCCGGTCCCGAGTGCAGTTCCACCAATGTATAATATAAAAAACAGCAAAGCTAATTCTAACGTGTCCCTCTTTGATTTTAATAATGACGTCCAAGAGATATAAGTTGAAATTAAAATTAGGGCGCCGCCTGCAACTTGGGCCAGAATAACTCCCCCTAACTTTCCCCCGGCAATATGGTAAAATGGTCCGCCGATATACGTTATTACGTAGAGAATAAGGCCGAATGGGTTTTCTTTTAAAGAGCTGGAAAGAGACCCATGGTAAGCGGGTGACGTGTAATCGTAAAAGTAAGCCAGCAATCCGATGCAGGATAAAGTCGCAAGGGTAAGAACTCTCCATAAGCCGATGCGAGTAATAATTGCATATGCGGCCATTAACGGCAAAACGATTACACCATTAGCCATGGTTCCAAGCGATAAGACCCCTATCAAACATGATCCAATGAAGTAATTATTGTAAATAGAGTTATTAGAAGCAGCTCTGTGCAGCATGCCGAAGGCTACCAAGGGCAGCAATTGAGCTAGAATGAATTGGCTCTGAAAACCCCAGGTGAGATTTTCGTTCTGTGACCATGAGCTCAACCAAATGGCGATAAAAATTCCAGGAATTTGATACTGTTCCGGCAATCTTTCTTTTAGCGCAATCCAGAAAATAAAACACGAAAATACAAGAAGAGCATAATTTAAAGCCAATAGAAACCAGACGGACCCGTTAAACCATGAGAGATCCATCCAGAAAAAGAGGCGTGAAAGGACAATGCGGTGCTCGTTGTGAGTTTTCCACCAGACACCCCAGTCGCCCGCACTCGCTTTAATGTAAAAGTCAAGATAGCCATCCCACATGTCCCCTAATGGAATAGGCGAATATGATCGGAATGCACCCGCAATGGCTAGCACCCAAAATAAGGCAGCTGCTACAAAGAAAAAAATTAAATAATTTCGCTTGCCATTAGGCAACATATTCAAATATCCATTCTTCTGAACACAAAATGTGGCAGATGACGAATGACCATCATAATTACGTTCCAAATTTTGGGTACGTACACAACCATCTGCCCATTCGCAATGCCACGTACAATCTCGCTTGCGACACGATCAACGGCGGCGAGTTTGGCACCGGATTGCTTGAGATGCGCTGTCATCGGCGTATCGGTTGGCCCGGGTTTGATTAAAACAACCTTGGTGTCAGTGTTTGCCAGGCGGTGTTGCAAGCCTTGTACGTAGCGTGTAACTAGTCCCTTGGCCGCGCCATAGACATAGTTGGATTTTCTGCCCCGATCACCAGCAACTGATCCTATGACAGCAAGTGTTCCGCTGTTGGTCTTTTGCATATGCGTGGCAAAAGCCTCGGCAAACAGCACGGGCGATATACCATTTACATCCATAGCTTCTCGGCAAAGGTTCAGATCGCACTG
This sequence comes from Dechloromonas aromatica RCB, assembly GCF_000012425.1. Classification (NCBI taxonomy): domain Bacteria; kingdom Pseudomonadati; phylum Pseudomonadota; class Betaproteobacteria; order Rhodocyclales; family Azonexaceae; genus Dechloromonas; species Dechloromonas aromatica (nom. nud.). The sequence goes on from NC_007298.1 coordinate 1,836,126, forward strand.
ACACGCTTCTTGGTTGGGTAGAGACCCATGCGCAATGAGTGCAATATCCACATTGCCGGCTTTGTAGATCTGTTCAACCAGCGTTTGAATTTGGTTTGGATCGAGAAAATCTGCCTTGATGCAGGTGATTGTCGTGTCCGGGGCACGCACCTTGAGATCTGACGCAACCCGTTCGATCTTTTCCTGATTTCTACCGACCAGAACCATCTCAGACGGATTCTCTTTTGCCCACAATCGGGCGCACTGTTCAGCGATCGCTGAGGTGGCACCGATGATGACAATTCTCTTCTTGGGCTTCATTCAACTTCCCATTAGGCGACGTGATAGACCTGAGCTGATGCCAGGGTCTCGATATTGGATAAATTCGGCTAAGCGCGGATAGCCAGCCTCAAACAGTTCTCTAGGCATGCGTGCATCCTTGGCCATGTAGATGCGACCATTCGCTTCGTGCACAATGGCATCTAGTCGTTCGAAGAGTTTATGCGTGCGAGTCCCGTGATTGGGGAAATCCAACGCCAGTGTGACACCGGGCCGTGGAAAGCTCATCATCCCGACGGGCTGTCGGTTGCCAAAAGTCTTAAGCACTGCCAAAAAGGAGCCGTCACCCGATCGGGCGATTTCCTTCAGCATGGCCTGAATAGCGTCTTGCCCAACGTCTCGTGGCACCACACTCTGGTACTGGAAGAAGCCCTTCGGGCCATACATCCGGTTCCACTCAAGCAGATTGTCGAGAGGGTAGAAAAACGGCTCGTAGTGGGTGATGGCCCTTCCGGCCTGCCACTTCTTGAGGTGGTAGTAGGCCATGTTGAAGGGGCGCAGCGACAGCCGATTGACTAGGGAAACGGGCGGCACGGGGGGCATGGTCAGCTTACGCCCCTGGGGTGCCGGGCGATCTCCGGCATTGGTGGGGTTGCCGCGCATGAACAAACCGCGTCCACCACCGCCAGTGATGCAGTCGATCCAAGACACCGTGTGTTCCCAGTCGGCCTCGGAGTCATCAGCAAGCAGGAAGAACTCGTTCAGGTTGGCATAGGGAACGGTCTCGGTATCAAGCCATGGGCCGGTCACGCGTCGCAACTGGATTTCGGCCTGGGTGATCACGCCCGTCAGGCCCAATCCACCGACAGTGGCGGCGAACCAATCTGGCTGCTCATTCGGGCCGCACTGGATGACCTCGCCATCAGTACGGATGAGAGTGAGGCTCTGTACGTGATCGCCGAAAGAACCCAGTACATGGTGGTTCTTGCCGTGCACATCGTTGGCAATGGCACCCCCAACGGTCACCAATTGAGTCCCTGGCGTTACTGGCAGAATCCAGCCGCGCGGAATGACCAGTCGCTGGATGTCCCGCAGCAGCACACCAGTCTCACACACCAGGCGGCCACTGCTGTCGTCGAAAGCGATGAAATGGTCGAGCCCGGTCATGACCCAGAGCGTGCCTTCCGGATTCAGGCAGACGTCACCGTAGCTGCGCCCCTTGCCATGCGCAAGACCGGGTACTGCATTCTTGAGAGAAGCCAGGATCTGGGTGCGATCACTGAGAGCGACCACTGTATGCTCATCAATTGAAAGGCGCCCCCATGAACTTACGGCCACCATGAGACCCCCATAGTACCGGCGATCAAAATGGCTGAAAAAGTGGCACCCGCGCCGAGACTTGCGCGATCTTTAACTGCAAATACGAGCGGGTCGTCGTGCATTTTTCCCCGGTGGGCTTGCATCCACATCCAGCTTACCCAGAACAGCATGACGGGCACTGCGCCCCAAATCAACTCAGGTGCTGCATACAGCTTCAGTACGGCATTACTGTTCAAATACAGCGCCAACACCAAAACGGATGAGTATCCAGCCACGATACCCATGGTCTGGATCAACGGCGCATCGGTAGTGTGGTAGCCACGTCCATGAATTTTCTCCTTGCCGCTGAGCAATTGAACCTCTAACTCAGCGTAGCGTTTGATGAACGCAAGAGAAAGGAACAGAAACACTGAAAAGGCCAAAAGCCAGAATGAGAGTTCGTGCCCAACAGCTGCCGCGCCAGCAATAATCCGCAAGGTATAAAGTAACGCCAGTGTGAGGCAATCAATCAACATCAACCGTTTGAGTACCCATGAGTAGGCGCATGTCAAGGCAAAGTAGAAAATGAGCCAAGACAAGAACTGTTTCCCGACCAACGCGGCCACGCCCAGACTGACGATTAGAAGCAGTGGCGCAACCAAGACGCCTGCCCACGCGGGCACAAGGCCAGAGGCAAACGGTCGGTTTCGCTTTCGGGGATGTAAGCGGTCGCTTTCGAGATCGAGCAAATCATTGGCTATGTACACCGATGAAGCGCAAAGGCTAAACGCTACGAATGCAAGCAGCAGCGATGTCCAAGCCGCCCCGTTGCCCAGATCATGAGCGGCAAACAGTGGAACAAAAAGGAGAAGATTTTTTAGCCACTGATGGATACGTAGAACCCGGCGCCATGCAGAAAACCCGATATCTCGTTTGGGAAATACTCGTTCAACCGTTGCAATATCTTGGGCCTTTTGGACCAGACCGCTCGAACCGTTAACGACTATTGCCTTGTGCGCGTGCAACCATACCGGTAAATCTTTATGGGAGTTGCCCGCATAGTCATACCCATGATGCTCGAAGCGCTGTACCAAGGCTGCAGCTTTATGTTCCCCCGCAATATTCGAGACGCCATCACTGGCTATGACCTCATCGAATATACCCAAGTGTTCAGAAATGAGGTCGGCAATTGATCGATCTGATGCTGTGCACAAGACCAAGCACCGACCCTCGTTACGCTGTTGCTTGAGCCATTCAAGCAATTCTTCGTTGTATGGAAGTGTTTTAGGGTCAAACTCAGTTCGCGAAGCAAGGTGTTGCTTCAAAAAAGCCTTGCCTTTGGCCAGAAGAAATGGAATGCGGAGTGTTTCAAAAGGGCTATCCCTAAACACTCTTAATGCAGATTCGTGCAGCATATCTGAGAGGTGGCCCCGCGCAGTTGGACAGAAATTCGGTTTTCTTAAGTGATTTCTCTGCGGGTTAAGCCGCTGCGGCGAGCAGCGGCTGGTTGAAGTAAGCCGTATCCGGGGTTTGCCCGTCAAGCGTTGAGTGCGGGCGACGGCGATTGTAGAAATCGAAATAGCGGGCCAGCGCCTGCCGGACCTCGGAAACGGTGTCGTAGCCGTGCAGGTAAATCTCCTCATACTTGACCGATTTCCAGAGGCGCTCAACGAAGACGTTGTCCCGCCAGCAGCCCTTGCCATCCATGCTGACCTGAATGGTGCTCTCCTGAAGCAAGCCAATGAAGGCGGAGCTGGTGAATTGGCTGCCTTGGTCGGTGTTCATGATTTCTGGTCGGCCGTACTTCATGATGGCTTCTTCCAGGGCATCCACACAAGGATCGGAGGTCAAACTGTTCGATAGGCGCCAAGCCAGCACCCGGCGAGTGGCCCAATCAAGCACCGCGCTCAAATAGACGAAGCCCCGGCGCATTGGGATGTAGGTCGTATCCATGGCCCAGACCTGATTCGGACGGTCGATGGCGAGGTCGCGCAGCAGGTAGGGATAGATGCGGTGCGCCTGGTTGCGCCGGCTGGTGTTGGCCTTGCGGTAGATGGCCTGAATATCGAGCTTCTTCATCAGCGTACCGACATGCTTGCGGCCGATTCCATGGCCTTCCAACTTGAGCATGTCACGCAGCATCCGCGCCCCGGCAAAGGGGTATTCCAGATGCAGTTCATCGATTCGACGCATCAACCGAAGATCGTCTTCGGGGATGGGCTGCGGCTGGTAATAGACAGAAGAGCGGGAAAGTTCAAGCAACTGGACTTGCCTGACGACAGGCAGATCGTGGGCCTTGTCGATCATCGTTTTGCGCTCGCATCGCCGATGCGACCGAGCGCGCCGGCCAAAAAATCGATCTCCAACGCCTGCTGGCCGATCTTTGCATGCAAATCCTTCAGGTCCGGCGTGGCCGCCTGCTTCTCGGCAGCCGTCGCAAAGACACCCGAGGCGTTCTCGAGCAGTTGCGTCTTCCACTGCGTGATTTGATTCGGATGAACATCAAATTTCTCCGCTAACGTGGCCAGCGTCTCGTCACCCTTGAGGGCGGCAATCGCCACTTTGGCCTTGAAGGCGGCTGTGTGGTTACGGCGAGGTCTTCTCATTGCTTCTGCTCCTTGGCAGGCGATTTCCATCGCCCATTGAAGCAGAGATTTCACTTAACCGGATGTCCTGATTCGCGGGACCACCTCTTCTGAATGGATTAAAGTGCCATCCAAATCCACTACAAGCGGTTTCTCAAGCAAAACGACTCCCTTAGGCTTATTTCCAAGAAGGCGTGCAGCCCCATAAACCGGTCATTCTAAACCAAGGGGGGGCGCCCCTGCTTTTCTAGACACTCTGTAGCCGGTTGAATATTGGTTTTCGAACTCTACCGGAGAAACGTCGTTTGCATATTGGTGAGATCGTGCGCACGTTTATCGAGAGCGGTATCGCCTGTGCTGAGCGCGGCTATTCGATAGACCTTTTGTGTGACGTCAGTCAACGATAGACCAGCTACTCACCTCGCAGACCTTGGTATTCTTGAGTTGGGCGTTTGTGGAAATGATGGTTGCGAGATTGTCATCCGCGAACGAAGGGCTATATACGATTGCCAGTGCATCGTCGAAGCGTTGCAGCTGACGCAATAGTTCGGCCTCGATCCGGGGCATTTTCGACGTTTCTGGCGCGTTCCTGATTATCTCTAACAGGGCCTCTTGGTTGTCGTATGTTTGGCTGGCAGTCATTGGGTTTCTACGCGCTGACCCCCGCTCAGGATGGTTGCCGGCCCACTATAATTTTCTGCGCAGTTTCATTACCCGTTCCGGTGTATTACCGAGACCGTGCTCAAGTGCCCACAAAAGCTCACGTCCCCGAAGGCTTTCGATTTTTCCTGCCCAGTGCCACGAATCGGGAATCGTTTTCCAGGCTCGCTCTTTGGCCAAAATCGATGCATCCTCCTTGCTGAAATGGCCAAGCACACGTTTCCATGCTGGCCATTCCGTAGATTCAGGTTCGTGATGCATTATGCCGATTCGCGTCGCCTCTTCGAGCCAGAAAATACCTTCACACGAGGGGCGTGCGGCAATCTCCTGGCCTCGGCCAAATCCGATGATGCTTGTGAATCCATCTGACCAGATTGTGGCGCCATAGTTGTTAATCGATGCCAGCCTGGGTTGAAGCATGGGCTCGTCACAATGAGGGCAGGCGAGTACAGCCGGGTCAGCGAATCGGGTCATGTACGATTTTCGAATCACGGGAGTTTATTGGTGCCAACTGAATGCTCTTGTCAGTTGCATCGCGCGATGTGGTCTCAGGCCGACTAGAGTTGCGTGATTGTTCGGCCTATTGAATTAATGCACAGCGAAATACAAGGGTACTGACGCCAATATTCGGCAACATGATTACGCCGCGCTCTCGCGGATTTGAATCACCTCGCCCCTGCCTTCAGCTTGCTCAGGTAGTCTGTCCATTCTTGCATCATCTTTTTCCTTTCGCTGAGATACTCATCGATAGCGCGAAGCAATTCTGAAAAATCCTTGGGGGCGGTGAGAGCGGCGTAGTGCTTGGTTTGACGGTCGACAAGGTGCCATGAAGGTTGGGTGTTGGGTCGGCCTCGCAATCCCGGTGCTAATGGCGTAGTCCATGCGCCGGAGCTTTTCACCGCTCGACTGGGTCAAGAGATACGTCCCTTTTTCCTCGGGCAGCTTGCGGGCTTTCTTGCTTGGTTTTGCCGTTCTGACGGCTACATCGCTGAGCGCTATGGTGTGCCTCGTATCGAGAGTTTGGCGGTATTTTGGGACGTATACCGTCAGTGCTCTCGGAGACCGTATTCATACCGTCAGAAGTGTCGGTATTTCATAGCGCAACTTTATGACCAGATTGGACAACCGGGCAATAAAAAACCCCGCACTGGCGGGGTTTTTTGGACTTGTCTGAATTTAATCAGGCAGGTATTTGGTGGGTGCTGACGGGGTCGAACCGCCGACATTCTGCGTGTAAGGCAGACGCTCTGCCAACTGAGCTAAGCACCCGGCGTATCGAGACTGTGCCTGACGGCGTGTCTCGACGGCGCTATTAGTTGCAGGCGTCCTTCAGGCCCTTGCCCGGACGGAACTTCGGCTGCTTGGCGGCCTTGATTTCCAGGGTCTTGCCGGTGCGCGGGTTGCGACCGGTGCGGGCAGCGCGCTCGCCAACGTAGAAGGTGCCGAAACCGATCAGGCTGACGCTGTCGCCGGCCTTGAGTGCACCCTTGATGGATTCAACAGCGGCATCCAGCGCACGGCCGGCAGCAGCCTTGGAAATGTCAGCTTGGGCAGCGATGGAATCGATCAGATCAGTCTTGTTCATTTGGGTCCCCTAATGGATCAAATTGGTGTGGTTAAACTTTGCGAGGACGGATTTATATCTCTGCCGAAATCCTTGTGTCAAGCGGATTTTCGGGGAATCGCCGGGCTTTGATCTGGAGGAAAGGCTGCCGGACTTAATACGTCGGCATCCTTTCCTTCAAAATCAATGAGTAAGCAGGGTTGTTGCTGCAGCGGCCTCGGCTGACGCTGGTGTCCCGGAATTGGCATCCGCCAGCTCCGGAAGCGCCTCTGGCTTGCGTTCCAGTGCACGTTCCAGCACCTGATCGATCCACTTGACCGGGATGATTTCGATCTTGTTTTTGATGTTGTCAGGGATCTCGGTGAGGTCCTTGACGTTCTCTTCCGGGATCAAGGCAATCTTCAGTCCGCCACGCACGGCGGCCAGGAGTTTTTCCTTCAGACCACCGATGGCCAGCACCTCACCACGCAGGGTGATTTCGCCAGTCATGCAGACGTCGCAACGAACCGGAATGCCGGTGTAAGAAGAAACCAGTGCCGTCGTCATGGCGATGCCCGCGGACGGGCCGTCCTTGGGCGTGGCGCCTTCCGGAACGTGGATGTGGATATCGGTCTTCTCGAAGGCCTCATCCTTGATGCCCAGGCGACGCGAGCGGGCGCGGACAACGGAACGGGCCGCTTCGACCGATTCCTTCATCACGTCACCCAGCGAGCCGGTGCGCAGGATATTGCCCTTGCCCGGCATGTTGGCGCATTCGATGGTCAGCAGTTCGCCGCCGACTTCGGTCCAGGCCAGACCGGTCACCTGGCCGACCTGGTTTTCCTTTTCCGCCATGCCATAGCTGTAGCGCTGGACGCCGAGGAATTTGTCGAGGTTCTTGGCGTTGACCAGGATCTTCGAATCACGCTTCTTCAGCACCAGGGTCTTGACCACCTTGCGGCAAATCTTCGAGATCTCGCGTTCCAGGGCGCGAACGCCGGCTTCACGGGTGTAGTAACGGACGATGTCACGAACGGCGCTGTCGGCGACGGCAATTTCGGTCTTCTTCAGGCCATTGTTCTTGATCTGCTTGGGCAGCAGATAGCGCATGGCGATATTGACCTTCTCGTCCTCCGTGTAACCCGACAGGCGAATCACTTCCATCCGGTCAAGCAGCGGGGCGGGAATGTTCAGCGTGTTCGCCGTGGCCACGAACATCACGTCGGAAAGGTCGAAGTCGACCTCGACATAATGGTCCTGGAAGGTGTGGTTCTGTTCCGGGTCGAGCACTTCGAGCAGGGCGGAGGAGGGGTCGCCGCGGAAATCCTGGCCGAGCTTGTCCACTTCGTCGAGCAGGAACAGTGGATTGCGCACGCCGACCTTGGTCAGGCTGCTCAGGATCTTGCCCGGCATCGAGCCGATGTAAGTACGACGGTGGCCGCGAATCTCGGCTTCATCGCGCACGCCACCCAAAGCCATGCGCACGAACTTGCGGTTCGTCGCCTTGGCGATGGACTGGCCGAGCGAGGTCTTGCCGACGCCAGGGGGGCCTACGAGGCAGAGAATCGGCGCCTTGACCTTGTCGACACGTTGCTGCACTGCAAGGTACTCGACAATGCGTTCCTTGACCTTGTCCAGGCCGTAATGATCCTGATCGAGCACCTTCTCGGCTTCACGCAGATCCTTGCTGATGCGCGTTTTCTTGCGCCACGGCAAGCCGATCAGCGTCTCAATGAAGTTGCGGACGACAGTGGCTTCAGCCGACATCGGCGACATCAGGCGCAGCTTCTTCAACTCGCCCTCGGCCTTGGCCAGGCCTTCCTTGCTCATGCCGGCGGCTTTGATCTTCTTGTCCAGCTCTTCGAGGTCGGCACCTTCTTCGCCTTCGCCGAGTTCCTTCTGGATCGCTTTAACCTGTTCGTTCAGGTAGTACTCGCGCTGGCTCTTTTCCATCTGGCGCTTGACGCGTCCACGGATGCGCTTTTCGACCTGCAGGATGTCGATTTCGGCTTCGAGTTGGGAGAGCAGGCGGTCGATACGCTCGCGAATGCTTTCCATTTCCAGCACTTCCTGCTTCTGCTCAAGCTTGAGTGGCAGGTGAGCGGCGATGGTGTCGGCCAGGCGACCGGCATCCTCGATGCCGGCGATGGAGGACAACACTTCCGGCGGAATCTTCTTGTTCAGTTTGACGAATTGGTCAAACTGGGCAACCACGGCGCGGCGCATCGCCTCGATTTCGTGATCTTCAATACCCGGCTGAACCAGCGGAACGGCAGTGGCCATGAAGACCGAGGATTGCACCTCGATGGCTTCGACGCGGGCGCGCTGCGTCCCTTCGACCAGCACCTTGACGGTGCCGTCCGGCAGCTTGAGCATTTGCAGGATGTTGGCCAGGCAGCCGATACGATACAGGTCTTCCGGTTCCGGTTCATCCTTGGCGGCCGATTTCTGGGCGACCAGCAGGATGTTCTTGCCGGATTCCATGGCCATTTCGAGCGCCTTGATGGATTTTGGGCGGCCGACGAACAGCGGGATGACCATGTGCGGGAAAACGACGACGTCGCGCAGCGGCAGCAGCGGCAGTTCGACGGTTTCCGGGAGCGTGTTGGGGTTCGACATTACGATGCCTTTGAAATAGGTATGTGCCCCCTACGTGGGGGCGGGGAACCGCAATTCAAGTCCCGGCTCAGTTCGAGCCGGAAACCTTGGGCTGGTCAGCGTAAATGAGCAAAGGCGGAGTGTCGCCGGTGATCGTATTTTCGTCGATGACTACCTTTTCGACACTCTCCATTCCCGGGAGTTCGTACATCGTGTCGAGCAGTGCGTGTTCAAGGATCGAGCGCAGGCCGCGGGCACCGGTCTTGCGGGCCAGCGCCTTCTTGGCGATGGCGGAGAGCGCGGTCGGGCGAATTTCCAGCTCGACATCTTCCATCGAAAAGAGCTTCTGGTACTGCTTGACCAGTGCGTTCTTCGGTTCGGTCAGGATCTGGACGAGTGCGGACTCTTCCAGTTCCTGCAGTGTGGCAACCACCGGCAGGCGACCGATCAGTTCGGGAATCAGGCCGAACTTGATCAGGTCTTCCGGTTCGGCGTCGAGCAGAATCTTGCCGACGGCTTTGCCATCGTCCTTGCTCTTCACTTCGGCACCAAAGCCGATGCCGCCACGTTCCGAGCGGCTCTGGATGACTTTTTCCAGACCGGCGAATGCGCCGCCGCAGATGAACAGGATGTTGGTCGTGTCGACCTGGACAAAGTCCTGGTTTGGATGCTTGCGACCACCCTGCGGCGGAATCGAAGCAGTGGTGCCTTCGATCAGCTTGAGCAGGGCTTGTTGCACCCCTTCGCCGGAGACGTCACGGGTGATCGACGGGTTGTCTGATTTGCGCGAAATCTTGTCGATTTCATCAATGTAGACAATGCCTTGCTGCGCTTTTTCGACATCGTAGTCGCACTTCTGCAGCAGTTTCTGGATGATGTTTTCGACGTCTTCACCGACATAGCCGGCTTCGGTCAGCGTGGTGGCGTCGGCCATCACGAAAGGCACGTTGAGCAGGCGAGCCAGCGTCTGAGCGAGCAGCGTCTTGCCGGAGCCAGTGGGGCCGATGAGCAGGATGTTGCTCTTCGACAGTTCAACATCACCGGCATTCTTCGCCGTGTGACGCAGGCGCTTGTAGTGGTTGTAGACGGCGACAGACAGGATGCGCTTGGCAACTTCCTGGCCGATCACATACTGATCAAGGATAGAACTGATTTCACGCGGCGTCGGCAAGTCGGAACGACCGGCCTTGGCGGCTTCTTCGGGGAGTTCGTCGCGGATGATGTCGTTGCAGAGCGAAATACACTCGTCACAGATGAACACCGACGGTCCGGCGATGAGCTTTTTGACTTCGTGCTGGCTCTTGCCGCAGAAGGAGCAGTAGAGCAGTTTTTCCTGGCCGCCTTTAGACATCGTTAGCTCTCCGTTCAAGCCGCGTCGCGGCGGGTCAATACCTTGTCGATCAAACCATATTCTGCGGCTTCCGCTGCAGAAAGAAAGTTGTCGCGATCAGTGTCTTTTTCGATCCGTTCCAGCGGCTGGCCGCTGTGTTCGGCCATGATCCGGTTCAGGCGATCACGAATCGACAGGATTTCTTTGGCGTGGATGGCGATATCCGAAGCCTGGCCCTGGAAGCCGCCGAGCGGCTGGTGAATCATCACGCGGGAATTGGGCAGGGCGAAACGCTTGCCTTTGGCGCCGGCGTTGAGCAGGAAGGCGCCCATCGAGGCGGCCTGGCCGATGCAAAGCGTCGACACGTCGGGCTTGATAAACTGCATGGTGTCGTAGATCGACATGCCAGCCGTGACCGAACCGCCCGGTGAGTTGATGTAGAAATAAATGTCCTTGTCCGGGTTTTCCGCTTCAAGGAACAGCAACTGGGCGACGACCAGGTTGGCGGTTACGTCGTTCACAGGGCCGACAAGAAAGATCACCCGCTCTTTCAGCAGGCGTGAATAGATGTCGTACGCGCGTTCGCCGCGTCCGCTCTGTTCAACCACCATCGGGACCAGGCCCAGAGCCTGCGGATCCCAGTTGCTTGCGTTGTCGATATTCATGTCAGCCCTTGTGTGTTGCTTGTTGGTTACATTCAAGACGATTGTCGCTTTCGCGACAAGGTCCAGATTACTGCTTCTGACCCATCAATTCATCAAAAACCGCAGCCTTTTCGGTGACCTTGGCTTTGCTCAGGACCCATTCGACTACATTGTTCTCGATGGCGACGCCTTCGACTTCCTGCAGACGCTGCGGCTGGGCGTAATACCAGCGAATCACTTCTTCCGGGTGCTCGTAGCTCTGGGCGGTTTCTTCGACCATCGTACGAACCTGTTCCGGGCTAGCCTGAAGCTTTTCCGTCTTGACCACTTCAGCAAGGATCAGGCCAAGTGTGACGCGGCGCTTAGCCTGGTCAGCAAACCACTCGGGCTGGATCGGCATGTCCTTGACCTTCATGCCGCGCTGTTCCATGTCCTGACGAGCAGCTTGCATCAGGCGCTGGATTTCCATGTCGACCAGAGCAACCGGCACGGTGATCGGGTTGGCCTTGAGCAAGGCTTCCATGACCTGGTCCTTCAGCTTGCCTTCGATGCGGCGCTTCACTTCGCGCTTCAGGTTGGCTTCGATCTCGGCGCGCATCTTGGTCACGTCGCCATCGGCGATGCCCATGCTGGTTGCAAATTCTGCATCCAGTTCCGGCAGAACCGGCGCCTGAACCTGCTTGACGGTGATGTCGAACTGGACTGTCTGGCCAGCCAGGTCCTTGGCGTGGTAGTCAGCCGGGAAGGTCAGGTCAAAAGTCTTGGTTTCGCCAGCCTTGGCACCTTCAACGGCATTTTCGAAATCGGGCAGCATCATGCCCTGGCCGAGAACGAACGGGTAATCATTGGCCTGGCCGCCCGGGAACGGGACGCCGTCCTTCTTGCCGGTGAAGTCGATGACGACGCGGTCTTCCTTGGCGGCGGCGCGGTCGGCGTCAGCGTAGGAAACGCGCTGCTTGCGCAGAATGTCGAGGGTCTTGTCGACTTCAGCTGCGCTGACTTCGAGGACCGGGCGTTCGACTTCGGAACCTGACAGATCGCCCGGAGTGAATTCCGGGTAAACCTCGAAGATGGCCGAAAACTCGAGGTGCGAGTTGCTTTCGGTGGTCTTCGGCTCGATGCGCGGGTAGCCGGCAACGCGCATTTTCTTTTCGGTGACGGTTTCGCCGAAAACGCGATCCAGCTCTTCGGACAGCACTTCGTGGCGAGCCTGGTCGCCATACTGCTGCTTGACGATGTTGAACGGTACCTTGCCCGGGCGGAAGCCGGGCACCTTCATGTTCTTGCCCATGCGCTTCAGGCGCTGTTCCATTTCCTTCTCGACATCGGCGATGGCGATGGAGAGATCGACGCGGCGTTCAAGTTCGTTAGCTTGTGCAGTGGTTGCTTCCATGAGAATTCCTTGTGACTACGGAGCCGAAAAAAATAAAGCTGACAATAATATCACGGCCGGTACGCTGCCGGATGCTTCCGCCTATTCTCCGGGGTATATGGGTTTTTTTGCAAGTGACCAGTAGACAGGTTCAGCGGAAGTTCGTACAATGCGCGCCTTCTTCAGCGGCGGCTGTAGCTCAGTTGGTAGAGTCCCGGATTGTGATTCCGGTTGTCGTGGGTTCGAGCCCCATCAGTCGCCCCAGAATATAAACCCCCGCACACCGCAAGGTCTGCGGGGGTTTTCACTTTGGAGTTTGCGAAACATGACCGATGCTGTGTTTTTTGGTCTGCAACCGGCCGCTGTCTGGGCTCATTTCTCTAGACTGTGCGCGACGCCACGCGCCTCCAAGCACGAAGCCATACTTCGTGACGCGTTGTTGCAATGGGCGTTCAGCCGAGGTCTGGCTGCCGAGGTTGATGCTTCAGGTAACCTGATTATCCGCAAGCCGGCCAGCATTGGGCGCGAGCATTGTCCGGGCGTGGTGCTGCAGGCGCATCTCGATATGGTCTGTCAGAAGAATGCTGACAGCGACCATGACTTTTCTCGCGATGCGATCATTCCCGTCTTGCGTGATGGCTGGCTGGTGACTGAGAAAACGACCTTGGGCGCCGACAACGGTATTGGTGTGGCCTTGATTCTTGCCGTTCTGGAGGATGATTCGCTTCAACATGGACCCATCGAAGCCCTGCTGACTGTCGATGAAGAGGCTGGCATGGGCGGCGCGCGTGGTCTAGAGCCTCGAGTGTTGCAAAGTCAGCTGATGCTGAATCTAGATACAGAAGACTGGGGTGAGTTCTATCTGGGCTGCGCTGGAGGACTGGATGTCAATGTAGAACGTCGTGGTGCGGCAGAGGCGGTTCCGGCTGGCTATCAGGCCTGGCGAATCGACCTTGCTGGCTTGCGGGGCGGGCATTCCGGCGTGGATATCCACGAGGAGCGGGGCAATGCGATCAAGCTGCTGGTTCGCGTACTGCGGGAGTTAGAGGCAATGTTCCCATTGCGTTTGGCTGAACTTTCCGGAGGGACGGCCCGGAATGCCTTGCCGCGTGAAGCTTCGGCCGTGATTTTGCTGCCCGTTGATATGGCGGATCGCCTCGCGGTGGCGGTGCTAGCAATTCAGCGTTGTCTGCAGGGCGAGTTGCGTGGTGTCGATGAAGGTGTGGAACTGAGCGTTTCGGCTTGCGATGCGTCGATGGTGATGTCGCCGAGTGAGCAACGAATTTGGCTGGCCTCGTTGCATGCCGCGCCACATGGCGTACGCCGGATGAGCCGGCAGGTGCCGGGTGTGGTCGAAACCTCCAATAATCTGGGCATGGTCGAATTGCACCCGAATGGTGGCTCGTGCAACTTCATGGTGCGTTCGCTGCTGGGTAGCGGCAGCATGGCCCTGGCTGACGAAATCGCCAGTTTGTGGGCCTTGAGCGACAGTCGGGTGGAAAAGGAAGGTTTTTATCCGGGCTGGGCGCCCAATCCGGATTCGCAGTTACTCAAGTTGTGCCAGTCGGTTTATCGGCGGGATTTCGGTGCCGATTCGAAGGTTCAGGTCATCCACGCTGGTCTGGAGTGCGGCATCATTGGCGACAAGTATCCGGGGATGGATATTGTTTCGTTTGGCCCGACGATTCGCGGGGCACATGCACCCGGTGAGCGGGTTGAAGTCGCTTCGGTGGAAAAGTGCTGGAACTTGCTGACGGCGATTCTGGCCGAATTGCGTTGAGAGGATGCAACCGATGAGAGCTGTATTGATCCTGATGTGTCTGGCCGGGCTGGCTGCCTGCGGTGTCGAGACGGCTGGCACGGCGGCCACCGCTGCGGCCATGAAGAAACAGGAAATCGAGCAGGGGCGTGCAACGATGGAGCGGGTTCAACGCGACCTGGATGCCGCCAGTCAGCAGGCGGCTCAGCGCGCGGCGCAGGCCGAGGAAGCGACGAAGTAGCCTCTATCGGCGGCGGATGGCTTCGCGGCGGGCGAGGCCGAGCTTGGTCGAGCGTTCCATCTTTTGAACGAAGGCAGGGAAGTCGAGGCCGAACTTGGCGCGCAGTTCCTTGGCGTAATTGTGCAACCAGCGCCAGCGGGGCTCGAAATAGCGTTCCTTGAAGGCATAGAGTACGTGGTTGCCATCGTCGGGGACCGAGATCACGATGACCTGATCGTCAAAGACGTGCATCGCTTCGCCGATCAGGCCGGCGTAGCTTTCCTTCTCGCCAGCCAGATTGATGACCAGCACACCGTTGCCAGATAGCTTGGCGTAGGCGTTGTCGAAGAACTCGCGGTTGGCCAGACTGGGTGCGAAGCCGGTCTTGTCGAAGGCATCGACGAGCAGGGCATCGATGCCTTTTTCGGTGTTTTCCAGAAATTCCGCGCCGTCGGCCTCGATGATTTTCAGGCGTTCATCGTCTGGCGGCACCATGAAGGCATCGCGAAAAGCAATCACGTTGGGGTCGAGTTCGATTGCCGTCAGCTGCGTGCCGGGCATGCGGCGGTGGCAGAACTTGATCAGCGAACCGCCACCGAGACCGATCAGCACAATGCGTTTCGGGCGGGGCTGGAAGAGCAGAAAGGCCATCATTTTCTGCGTATAGCGAATGGCCAGGTCGTGCGGTGCCTTGAGCGACATTTCGCTCTGCATCAGGCGGACGTTGAAGTACAGGAAGCGTGACTTGCCATCGTCGATGACAAAAGGCTTCGGGTAGCTCTCATCAAGCAACTGGGCGCGCAGTTCACCAGCCTTGGCCCAGGCTGGCTCCAGCATCAGCACGGTGCCCGTTTCGATTTCGAACGGGCTGGGCAATTCGTAAAGCTTGCTCAAGCGGTCAACTTAGCCCGGCAAATCGGTAGCGTGCAGCATGAAAACGTACTCGTCGCCGGCGGCAGTATCCAGCCAGGTGAAGGGCAGTTTCGGGTAAGCCGCTTCCAGGGCGTCGCGGTTGTGGCCAATTTCGACAATCAGCAGGCCATTGTCGGTCAGGTGTTTCTTGGCTTCGCGCAGGATGATGCGTGTGAAGTCCAGTCCATCTTCACCTGAGCCGAGCGCCAGTTCCGGTTCATGCAGATATTCCGGCGGCAGTGCGGCGACGGATTCAGCATTGACGTAAGGCGGGTTGGAAACAATCAGGTCGAACTTGCGTCCTTCGAGACTCTTGAAGGCATCGGATTGGATCAGTTCGATGCGGTCATAGAGGCCGTAATCGGCGACGTTGCGCTCGGCAACGGCAATAGCGTGTTCGGACAGGTCGACTGCCGCCACGTCGGCGTTCGGGAAGGCGAGTGCGGTCAGGATGGCCAGGCAGCCGGAACCGGTACACAGATCAAGCGCTGATTTGATGGCCCAGGGGTCATCAATCCATGGGGTCAGCTGATCGTCGAGCAGCTCGGCGATGAAGGAGCGCGGCACGATGACGCGGTCGTCCACATAGAAATGATGTTCACCCAGCCAGGCTTCGTTGGTCAGGTAGGCGGCGGGCAGGCGTTCTTCACAGCGGCGGCGGTAGATGTCGAGCAGCACCTCGCGTTCGTGTGGCAAGAGGCGGGCGTCGAGGAAGGGCTCCAGCCGGTCGAGCGGCAGATGCAGGGTATGGAGGGTCAGGTACACCGCTTCATCCCAGGCGTTGTCGCTGCCGTGTCCGAAGAAAAGCTGGGCCGCGTTGAAGCGGCTGACGGCGTAGCGGAGATAGTCGCGAACGGTGATCAGTTCATTTTTGGCGGAAAGGTCGCTCATGCGGTCATCAATTGTTCAAGGATGCGGCGATAGATGGCGGACAGCTTGGGCAATGCGTCGACGGCAATGCATTCGTCGATCTTGTGGCTGGTGGCATTGACCGGGCCGATTTCGAGCATCTGGCGGCAGATTTCGGCAATGAAACGGCCGTCGGAGGTGCCGCCGGTGGTCGATAGTTCGGTTTCGATGCCGCAGATTTCGCGGATGGCCGTCGTCGCCGCATCGGCCAGTGGGCCACGGCCGGTCAGGAAGGGGCGGGCGCCCAGCGTCCATTTGATTTCGTAGTCGAGCTTGTGCTTTTCCAGGATGGCGGACAGGCGTTGTTGCAGCCCTTCCGGCGTGCTGGCCGTCGAGAAACGGAAATTGAACTTGATGTCGACGCTGCCCGGTACAACGTTAGTGGCGCCGGTGCCGCCGTGAATGTTGGAAATTTGCCAGGTAGTCGGCTGGTAATACTCGTTGCCCTGATCCCATTCGGTCGCAGCCAGTTCGGCCAGCGCCGGAGCGGCTTCGTGGATCGGATTGCGCCCCTTTTCCGGATAGGCGATGTGGCACTGGATGCCCTTGACCGTCAGCACGCCGGACAGCGATCCGCGGCGGCCGTTCTTGACCATGTCGCCGAGCGTATCGACCGAGGTCGGTTCGCCGATGATGCAGAAATCGAGCGTTTCGCCACGGGCTTTCAGCGCCTCAACGACAGCGATGGTGCCGTCATTGGCGTCACCTTCTTCATCGGAGGTAAGCAGGAAAGCCAGGGAGCCGGGGTGTTGTGGGTTGGCCGCAACAAAGGCTTCGACGGCGGTTACCGAAGCGGCGACCGAGGATTTCATGTCGGCCGTGCCACGCCCATACAGCACGCCGTCGCGGATTTCCGGGGCGAAGGGGGGCGAGGTCCATTTGTCGAGCGGGCCGGTCGGCACGACGTCGGTATGGCCAGCGAAGACGAACAGCGGTGCGGTCGTGCCGCGGCGGGCCCACAGGTTGGTCACGCCGTTGCGATTGATGAATTCGATGCTGAAGCCGAGCGGCTTCAGCCGTTCGATCAGAATGTCCATGCAGCCTGCGTCTTCAGGCGTCACGGAGGCGCAGGCGATGATTCGCTTGGCCAGTTCGAGCGTGGTGTCGGACATCAGTGCGACTCTTCGTCGTGGTCAGCCAGGCTGAGCGTGAATTCCTTGAAGGAAGTGCCGCCATCGCTGGTGCTGTCGAACTCGAGAGCGACATCGGTTTTCTTGTCGTCCTTGCCATTGGTGCTGCCGAATTCGGAGTTGTTGATCAGCCACGACAGGTTCGTCGGCGAATCGGCATTGGCCAGCGCCTCGTCGATGGTGATCGTGCTGCTGCTGTACAGGTTGAACAAATCCTGCTCGAAGGTCTGCGATCCCGGGGCCAGGGTTTGTTCCATCGCATCCTTGATGCCTTGGACTTCACCGCGCTCGATCAGTTCGCTGATGTGGCGGGTGTTGAGCATGATTTCGCAGGTCGGGATGCGCTTGCCATCGGGTTTCTTGACCAGGCGCTGCGAAATGATGGCGCGCAGGGCGACCGACAGGTCGAGGAACAGCGCCGGGCGGTTTTCGAGCGGGAAGAAGCTGATGATGCGGTTCAGCGCGTGGTAGCTGTTGTTGGCGTGGAGTGTGGCCAGACACAGGTGGCCAGTTTGCGCGTAGGCGATGGCAGCCTGCATGGTTTCCTTGTCGCGGATTTCTCCGATCAGGATGCAGTCCGGCGCCTGGCGCATGGCGTTCTTCAGGGCGGCCTGCCAGTCCATCGTGTCCATGCCGATTTCGCGCTGGTTGACGATGGATTTCTTGTGCTTGAACAGGAATTCGATCGGGTCTTCGACGGTCAGGATGTGGCCCGAACGGTTGGCATTGCGGTGATCGAGCATCGAGGCGAGGGTCGTCGATTTACCCGAGCCGGTGGCGCCAACGATCAGGATCAGGCCGCGCTTTTCCATGATCAGCTCGCCGAGGATGTTCGGCAGGCCGAGTTCATCCATGGCCGGAATATTGCCCAGGATGAAGCGGATGACGATGCTGGTCGAGCCGCGCTGGCGGAAAATATTGACGCGGAAGTTACCGACATTGGGCACACCGAAGGAGAGATTCATCTCCATCGTTGCCTCGAAGGTCTTGATCTGATCCGGGGACATCAGTTCGTAGGCGATCTTCTCGATCATGTCAGGCAGCATCACCTGCTGATTGACCGGAATCGTGTTGCCCTGAATCTTGATATGGATAGGCGCGCCTGCGGAAATGAAAATATCCGAGGCTTGCTTTTCGGCCATCAGCTGGAACAGTTTGTCGAGAATCATGACAAGACCTTCGTGGGGGATTGATTTACGGACGCAGCAGTTCGTTGATGCTGGTCTTCGAGCGGGTCTGCGCATCAACCTTCTTGACGATGATGGCTGCATACAGGCTGTACTTGCCATCGGCCTTCGGCAGGGTGCCGCTGATCACGACGGAGCCCGGGGGGACACGGCCATAGGTGACTTCACCGGTTTCACGGTCGTAGATCGGGGTGCTCTGGCCGATGTAGACACCCATGGAAAGGACCGAGTTTTCGCCGATGACGACGCCTTCCACGACTTCGGAGCGGGCGCCGATGAAGCAGTTGTCTTCGATGATGGTCGGATTGGCCTGCAGCGGCTCAAGCACGCCGCCGATGCCGACGCCACCAGAGAGGTGTACGTTCTTGCCGATCTGGGCGCAGGAACCGACGGTGACCCAGGTGTCAACCATGGTGCTTTCATCGACGTAGGCGCCGATATTGACGAAGGAGGGCATCAGTACCGCGTTCTTGGCGACATAGGAACCCTTGCGGACGATGGTGCCGGGGACCACGCGGAAGCCGCCCTGGCGGAACTGCTCTTCGGTCCAGCCTTCGAACTTGGTGTCGACCTTGTCGTAGAAACGAATGTCGCCGGCTTCCTGAACGCGGTTGTCGCGGACGCGGAAAGACAGCAGCACGGCCTTCTTGATCCACTGGTGGGTGAACCATTCGCCGGCGATTTTCTCGGCGACGCGCAGCTTGCCGGAATCCAGATCGCCGATCACAGAATTGATCGCAGCGATGGTGGTCGGGGGGGATTGCGGGGACAGCTCGGTGCGGCGTTCCCAGAGTTCTTCGATGGTGGCTTGCAGGGGATGAGTCATGAGGGCTCTCTCTGATTACAGTTGTTGGGCAAATTGACGGATGCGCTGGGTTGCTTCGAGACACTCGTCAAGCGAAGCGACCAGCGCAATACGGACAAAATTGGCGCCCGGATTGACGCCCCTGACTTCTCTGGCCAGGAAGCTGCCGGGCAGAACGACGACATTATAGTGTTCGAGCAGGCCGCGAGCGAACTCGGTGTCGGCAATCGGGGTCTTCGCCCACAGATAGAAGCTGGCGTCCGGCATGCCGGTGCCGAGCACTTCGCCGATCAGCGGCGTGCAGGCTGCGAATTTTTCGCGGTACTGATTGCGATTGTCGAGCACGTGGGACTCGTCGTTCCAGGCCGCGATGGAAGCTGTCTGCACTGGAGGCGCCATGGCGCAGCCGTGGTAGGTGCGGTAAAGCAGGAATTTCTTCAGGATTTTCTCGTCGCCGGCGACAAAACCGGAGCGCATGCCCGGCACATTGGAGCGCTTGGACAGACTGGAGAACATGACCAGGCGCTCATTCGTACGGCCGAGCAGCTTGGCCGCCTGGAGTCCGCCGATCGGCGGATTGGCTTCGTCGAAATAGATTTCCGAGTAGCACTCGTCGGAGGCGATGATGAAGCCGTACTTGTCGGACAGCGCGAACAGCGTTTTCCAGTCTGCCAGCGACAGCACCTTGCCGGTCGGATTGCCCGGCGAGCAGACGTAGAACAACTGGACGCGGGCCCATTCTTCTTCGCTCAGGCTGGCATAGTCGAAAGCGAAATCGTTGTCCGGCAGGTTGTTCAGGAAGCGCGGCTCGGCACCGGACAGGTAGGCGGCCCCCTCGTAGATCTGGTAGAACGGATTCGGGCTGACGATCAACGGCACGTGGCCGCGGCTTGGATCAATGACCGTCTGGGCGAAGGAAAAAAGTGCTTCGCGGGAACCGTTGACCGGCAGGATCTCCGTTTCCGGATTCAGTTCCAGTCCGTAGCGATGGCGGCACCATTTGGCAATGGTCTGGCGCAGCAGCGGAATACCCTGCGTCGTGGGATAGTTGGCAAGGCCCTTCAGGCCGTTGGCCAGCGCGTCCATGATGAACGCCGGCGTCGGGTGCTGTGGCTCACCGATGGAGAGCTTGATCTCTTTATATTGCGGGTTCGGCGTGACGCCAGCGAACAGGGCGCGCAGCTTTTCGAAGGGGTAGGGCTGGAGTTGGGCGAGGTGCGGATTCACGTCAGGCGTCGAATGGGTGTAAAAAGCGAATTATCCCTGAAAACGCTTTCGCTGCCTTGTGAACAAACGTGCATTTATCCTGTCGATTTTCTCGGCCTCGCTAGTGGCCGGCTGTGCCATCGGCTATCAGGCCAGAGGCAGTCTGGGCGGTGTGCCTGGCGAAATGCGCGGCAAGGCTTATCCCGGCAATACGACCGGTGGCGGACGCTTTGTGCTGGCTGATCGTGATGGTCGCCTGCAATGTGACGGCCAGATGTCGCCAGCGGACAGCTCACCGACCCCTGGCAGTTGCGAAGGCGAGACGGGGAAGGGGGTTGTCCGTTGCAGCGATGGTCGGGAAATGCCGGTACGCTGGACGGCGATTACTTGCCGCTCATTCGAGGGGGGCGGCGATGATCAAATGGGAAATCGGTTGATTTTTCGGGTCGACCGCAGCAAGTAGCTAGGTCGGTAGCGGTCAGAAATGCGTTAGCGGATGCGAGTTTTCGTCTTCCGGACCATGCGCATGGTGCCACGCCGTACTGACTTGGGTGAAGAATGACAGCCCGGCATCGACAACGTCCGCATCGTAGAGTTTGCCACGTCCCTGTTTGAGTTCCCGCAGCGCTTCGTCCATGTGATGGCCGGGGCGATAGGGGCGGTGAGAGATGATGGCATCGAAAACGTCGGCAACGCCGATGATTCTGGCCTCAAGGCAGATTTCGTCGCCCTTGAGACCATGCGGGTAGCCGCTGCCATCCACCCGTTCGTGATGTTGCAGAACCATATTGGCGATCGGCCAGGGAAAGTCTACCCCGCGCAGGATTTCATGGCCGATTTCCGGGTGACAGCGAATGATTGAATATTCGGGGGAAGACAGGGCACCAGGCCGGTTGAGGATTTCCGCAGGGATTGATATTTTGCCAATGTCATGGACGGTTGCGCCAAGGTGCAGGCCAAAGAGCTGGTCGTCGTTCAGTTGCATGATTTGGCCGATTTTCCGGGCGAGTGTCGCCACCTGACGCTGATGGCCTGCCGTGTAGGGGTCGCGTTTTTCGATCGCCAGCGCGATGGCTTCCACCGTGCTGCTGAATGCCAGGGCGAGGCGGCTGCCTTGTGCGCGCACCTCGGTTTCGGCTGCTTTCAGCGGAGTGATGTTTTCATGCGAGACAATGGCCCGGACCGCTGTGCCGCCAGGTAGCGGCGTGACGGTCATCAGGAACCAGCGTTGCTCCCAGGGAGCATGGCATGGGTATTCGATCTGGAATTTGGCTGACTGGCCATCGAGAACGCTGGTAATGCCGGCGATTACGGAGATGGCAATACGAATATCCTCATGGCTGCCGAGACCGGAGTTATGCGGCGCATGTGCCAGTTTGTCGAGCATGCCGATGTAGTTGCAGCCGATGCCATGAGCCGGCAAGCTGCTGCCGTTGTTTTCGGAAAACGTACGCCAAGCCTCATTGACGGCGACGATTTCGCCTTGTGCATTCAGCAGTGCAACATGCGCGGTCAGCGCATCGATGACCGAGTTATAGCTGAGGAAGTCCTCAATCATTGCTGTTCTTGAGTATCGTTATTGGGCCCGGTTTCAGGCCTTGAATTGTGCAAGCGGACTCAGGATACGCCTTTAGTAATAATTGGCAAATGATTGGTGGTTATTTAGTGTTTGCTAATTTTATTATTTTGTGTGCTGCGGCGATTACGCTGGTTCCTGCACAAAATACGGCCAAACTTTTCTGATGAAATCAGCGTTTGATTTCCGTTGTCCGGATTTCGAAATCAGCCTCTTCTCCGGTTGATTACTGCAATACGTAATTTACTTTTGCGGCGGACTTAACCGAGCACGGTGATTTTCAGTTTTTCGAGAAAATTCAGCTCGGACCACCATTTCACCCCGTGCTCGCGGAAAGCCTGGCCGCTTTCGGTCAGGACCAGTTTTCTGGCGCCGAATTCGGTTTTGCCGATCTCAGCGATAAAGCCGGATTCCATCAGGTAGCGGGCAATGGCGGGTTGCACCTGCTGGCCAGCGATGGTCCAGCGCGAGCCGTAGCCTTCGTCATCACCGGACAGCATCAGGATCGGTTCGAACTCACTGATCAGGCGAAGCACCTGCAGCGTTTCGGCACGCTGGGGGATCGAGGTGGGAAGCATGGCTTACGGTCGGCGGATCAATAGGGGATTCGACCGGGGTTGGCGGCCCAGCTTTCCAACGGCTCAAGCGCGCCGGGCATGGGGTGATGTTCCATGACAATGCTGCGGGCCGAAAAATGGCGATTCAGTTCGCTGTACAACTCGTCGTCGCAAAAGCCGATGGCAGCCGCTTCGGCCCGGCTGTTGGCGAAGACGATGCGTTCGATACGCGCCCAGTAGGCAGCCGACAGGCACATCGGGCAGGGTTCGCTGGAAGCGTAGAGGGTGCAGCCGTGCAGGTGAAAGTGGTCTTGCCCGGCACAGGCAGTGCGGATGGCGCCAATTTCGGCGTGGGCGGTCGGATCGTGGCTGGCGACGACACGGTTCCAGCCTTCGGCGATGATCCGGCCATCGCGGACGATTACGGCGCCGAACGGTCCGCCTTCGCCGCTTTCACTGCCTTGCCGCGCCAGTTCGATGGCACGGGCGAGAAACTGGTCATCCGGGTTCATCTGGCCGATCCTTCCTCGGTACTGCGGGGTCGATCAAATAGGTCGATGCTATTATACGGCCCCCAACATGGCAGGGGCATTTGTCCCGCCACAATCAGGCATGCGTCTCACCAAGCTCAAACTCGCTGGTTTCAAATCCTTCGTCGATCCGACCGCTGTTGCCGTTCCCGGCCAACTGGTCGGCGTCGTTGGCCCCAATGGCTGCGGCAAATCCAACATCATGGATGCCGTGCGCTGGGTGCTGGGCGAATCGAAAGCCTCGGAGCTGCGCGGCGAGTCGATGATGGACGTCATCTTCAACGGTTCGTCCAACCGCAAGCCGGTGTCGCGCGCGTCCGTCGAACTGATTTTCGAGAACCTGCTCGGCCGGGCGCTTGGCCAGTGGTCGCAATACACCGAACTGTCGGTCAAGCGGACGCTGACCCGGCAGGGGCAGTCGGATTACTTCATCAACAACCTGAAGGTTCGCCGCAAGGACATCACCGATCTGTTCCTTGGTACTGGGCTGGGGCCGCGTGCCTACGCCATCATCGGCCAGGGCATGATTTCGCGCATCATCGAGGCGCGGCCGGATGACCTGCGCGTCTTCCTCGAAGAAGCGGCCGGCGTTACCCGCTACAAGGAGCGGCGCAAGGAAACCAACGGCCGGCTGGAAGACACCCGCGAAAACCTGCTGCGCGTCGAGGATATTCGCCTCGAACTCGGCAACCAGATGGAGCGCCTTGAAGCGCAGGCCGAAGTGGCCCGTCGCTTTCAGGGGTTGAACGAACAGCTGGTTCAGCGCCAGCAAGTGTTGTGGCTGTTGAGGAAGCGTGAGGCCGAGGCTGAACGGCAGCGTTTGTCGCTGGAAGTCGAGCGCGCTGTGACCGAACTTGAAGCCCAAAGCGCCGCCTTGCGCGAAACCGAGGCGCGTGCCGAGGAAACCCGCGAAGCCCATTTCGCCGCCGGTGACG
The DNA here is from genome assembly GCF_000012425.1 of Dechloromonas aromatica RCB. NCBI lineage: Bacteria > Pseudomonadati > Pseudomonadota > Betaproteobacteria > Rhodocyclales > Azonexaceae > Dechloromonas > Dechloromonas aromatica (nom. nud.). Next base: position 1,860,141 of record NC_007298.1, read on the forward strand.
CGCTGCATAACGCGCAGAGCGAGATGTACACGGCCAACGCTGAAGTCGCCAGGCTGGAGGCGGAAATCCGCCATCGCCGCGAATCGCGTAGTCAGCTCGAAGCCCGTCTGGCGCAACTGGAAGACGAGTTGAAGCACTGGAGCGAGACGGCGGAGAGGCTGGTGGAAGATCGCCTGAAATGGGAAGAAACTCAGGAAATCACCAAGCTGCGCGTCGAGGAAGCTGAAGAGCGTCTGCACCAGCAGATGAATATCGCGCCGCAGGTCGAGGAAGACCATGTTCAGGCGCAGGAGGAACTGCAACGTTTGCGGACGCGGACAACCAACAGCGAACAGAAGCTGGAAGTTGAGTTGACCAACAAGTCACATGCCCAGCGCGCCCTGCAGGCAATCATTCAGCGCCGTGAACGCCTGCGCGAGGAAACCTTCGGCGAGGCGCCGGACGAACTCGAACTGGCCGAGAAGGAAGAAGAGCTCGCCATGCTGCGCGAGGAGCTGGCCGGCGACCAGGATCATTTGCAGCAACTGCAGCAGGAATTGCCGCAACTGGAATCCCGCCGCCGTGAAGCGCAGGCCGAGTTGCAGCGCATCGAGCGCGAACTGGCTGCCGGTCAGGCCCGCCGCGCCGCGCTTGAGCAGATGCAGGCACGTACCCAGCAGACCGGCAAGCTACCCGAGTGGCTGCGTCGTCACAATCTGGAAAGCGCACCGCCGCTGTGGCAGAGGATTCAGGTCGAGGCGGGCTGGGAGGATGCGGTTGAGGCTGTGCTGCGCGAGCGCTTAAGCGCCATCGCCTGCGATGATCCAGCCAAACTCGACGAATGGCTGCACGATCGGCCGGAAGCGCGCTTGGCGGTGATGCTCGGCACCAATGCCGCGGTCGACCATCCATTTGGGGAAAAAACACTGGCTGCTCGCGTGCGCAGCGATGACATGGCGATTCGTGCTGTGCTGGCCGACTGGCTGGGCAGTGTGCGTACGGCAGAGTCACTGGCTGAGGGGCTAAGCCAGCGTCACGAACTGCCAGACGGCGGACTGCTGGTGACCCGTGGCGGCGATCTTCTGACCCGCAATAGCGTCACTTTCTTCGCGCCGGATCAGGGTGAGCATGGTTTGCTTGAACGCCAGCGTGAAATTGAAACGCTGGCCGAAGGCATTGCCGTGGCTGAGGAACAGGCTGGGAGCCAGCGTGAGCAGCAGGCGATGCTCGACGAGCAGCTTGAAGACAAGCAGGAAGAAATGGGCGAGATCCGGCAGTATGTGACCGATCGCCAGCAGCGCGTGCATGCGGTGCAAATGGAAGTGCTCAAGCTGACGCAGGCCATCGAACGCTACAAGGAACAGAAGGAGCGTGTCGCCGAACAGTTGGCCGAACTGGCCGAGGAAGAAGAGGGCGAACGCGAGCGCGAAATGTCGGCCGACGAGCGTATCGAGGAAATCCGCGACGGTTTGGGACGCATCCGTGTCCTGGTCCATGGTGCCCAATCGCGCCTCGACGAATGCGAACGCGCCGTGCGTGCCGAGCGCGAGCGCAATGCCGACCTCGACCGGGCCTTGCGCGAGGCGCAATTCTCACTGCGTGAAAGTGATGGCAAGCTGCAGGATGTCTTCGCGCAGCAGGCGATGGCGCAGCGCGAACTGAATCGCATCGAGAAGGACCGGGCGCAGTGCGCTGAGCAGGTCGAGGCGGCGCCGCCGGACGTCATGGAAGGCGCCCTGCAGACGGCCCTCGAAGCGCGGCAGGCCGCCGAGAAAGTGCTGGCCGAGAAGCGCGATGCACTGGAAGGGGCGACGAATGCACTGCGCGGTTTCGAGGAGCAGCGCCTGCGCATCGAGCAGGGGCTGGAGCCGCTACGGGTACGGATTGGTGACCTTAAACTGAAGGAACAGGCGGCAGCGCTCAATAGCGAGCAGTTCGCGCAGCAATTGCTCGAAGCCGGGGCCGACGAGGCTGCGCTGCAGAACGAACTCGGAAATGCCCGGCCGGCCAGTTTGCAGGGGGAAATCACCCGGCTGACCAACGCCATCGCCGAACTCGGCGCAGTCAACATGGCGGCCTTGCAGGAGCTGGAAACAGCGACTGAGCGCAAGGGCTACCTCGACATGCAGGCAGCCGACCTCAACGAGGCGATGGAAACGCTGGAAAACGCCATACGCCGGATTGACCGCGAAACACGCGACCTGCTGCAGAGCACCTTCGACACGGTCAACGGCCATTTCGGACAACTTTTCCCTGAGCTGTTCGGCGGGGGGCGGGCCGAGCTGGTGATGACCGGCGAGGAAATCCTCGATGCTGGTGTGCAGGTCATCGCCCAGCCGCCGGGCAAGAAGAACTCGACCATTCACCTGCTGTCCGGTGGCGAAAAGGCACTGACCGCGATTGCACTGGTCTTCTCGATGTTCCAGTTGAATCCGGCGCCGTTCTGTCTGCTCGACGAGGTCGATGCACCGCTCGACGACAGCAATACCGAACGTTTCTGCGCCATGGTCAAGAAAATGTCAGGTGCAACGCAGTTCCTGTTCATTTCCCATAATAAAATCGCGATGGAAATGGCCGAGCAGCTGGTCGGCGTCACCATGCAGGAGTCCGGTGTGTCGCGCGTGGTGGAAGTGGATATTCAGGAAGCTTTGAAAATGAGGGACGCAGCCTAAGGCGCTCCCGGGAAGAGATTGAGATGACCGAACTCCAGATGGGATTGATTGGCCTGGGTGCGACGGCGGTGGTCGGCGTATTTGGCTACAACAAGTGGCAGGAATTCCGGCAGCGCAAGCTGGCTGAAGCAGTCATGAAGCCGCATCACGAAGATGTCTTGTTGGGCGGTGGGCCAAAGACGGCTCCGCAAGCCCCCGTTGCTGAACGCAATGAACCGGAAATTCGCGTCGATGCTGCGCCTTCGCTCGGGGAACGCGTTGAACCCGTATTCGTCGATTTGCATCCGACCATGCCCTCAGATGACATGCAGCCAGCCAGTGCGGATGTCGAAATCCCGGAAATGCCGGAAATCCCGGCCATCGTCGATGTTCCGCCGCCGACTGTCGAGCCGGTGCCTGTCGAGCCGGTGCCGGTTGCCCAGGCTCTCGCCGAAGAAATGCCGGAGGTTGCAGCTGGCGAAGTGCCGGCGGAATTACTCGATCCGCGGCTGGAGTTTATCGTTGCCATGGAGCTGGTCGAGCCGGTATCGGCCGTCCAGATACTGCATTCGCAACGCTCAGTCCTGCATCGCCTGAACAAGCCGGTGCATTGGGTGGGTTTCAACGAGCGGGCCCGCGAATGGCAGCGTCTGGCGCCGGATAGCGAACTGAACTTGCGCCGCTTGCGGGTTGGCCTGCAACTGGTCAATCGTCTGGGGCCGGTCTCCGAAGGCGATATCACCATCTTCACCAACGCCATGCAGGCCCTGGCTGATGAGCTGATGGCGGTGGCCGACATGCCGTCGTCTCGCGTCCTGGATCAGGCTGAGGAAATTGACCGTTTCTGTGCCGCAGTCGACCTCGAAATTGGCCTGAATCTGGTGAGCCGGGCCTCTGCGTTTTCGGGGACCAAGATACGGGCGCTGGCTGAAGCAGCGGGTATGGCGCTTGGCATCGATGGCCTGTTTACCCGCTACGACGACAATGGCCGGGCCCAGTTCAGCCTGCAGAACTACGAAAGCACACCATTCTCGGCCGATGCGCTGCGCACGGTGACGACGCACGGTTTGACCTTCCTGCTCGATGTGCCGCGTGTCGATCACGGCGAACGCGTCTTCATGCAGATGAGCGAGATCGCCAAGCGCTTCGCCGATACCTTGCAGGGGGCGCTGGTTGATGACAATCGCCAGCCGCTGTCGGAGTCCCAGCTCGACCATATTCGTCGTGAATTCATCGGCAAGCCGCAAGCGACGATGGCCAGCTTCGGCCTGCCCGCCGGTTCGCCCCAGGCACTGCGGCTGTTTTCCTGATGGGTTTGCCGGAAGATGTTGCCAAGCGCGCAGCATGGTATCGATCCGAGCTGGAGCGTCATAGTTATGCCTATTACGTGCTCGATGCACCGACTATCCCTGATACCGAATACGACAAGCTTTTCCGTGAGCTGCAGGAGCTGGAACAGCAATATCCAGAACTGCTAACTGCGGATTCGCCAACCCACCGCGTTGGAGGCGTGCCGCTCAAGGAATTCCCGCCACGCCAACACGGCGTGCCCATGCTGTCGTTGAATAATGCCTTCGCGCCGGAAGAGGTCGAAGCCTTCGACAAGCGAATCCGTGATGGCCTGGAGACGATTGCCGCGGTTGACTATGCCGTGGAGCCAAAATTTGATGGGCTGGCGATCAGTCTGACATATGAAAACGGTGTCTTTACCTGCGGCGCAACCCGCGGAGACGGCGTAACCGGCGAGGAAGTGACGCCCAATCTGCGTACCTTGCGCTGCATTCCGCTGCGTTTGCGGGGCGAAGGCTGGCCGGCGCTGATCGAGATTCGTGGCGAAGTGCTGATGTTCAAAGCCGATTTCGCCGAACTCAACGCACGACAACGGGAGCGTGGCGACAAGGAGTTTGCCAATCCGCGCAACGCCGCGGCCGGTAGCCTGCGCCAGCTCGATTCAAAAATCACCGCCGGGCGCCCACTGTCCTTCTTCGCCTATGGCGTCGGGGCAGGCGCCGATGCGTTGGCCGTCAAGACGCACGGCGAGATGATGGGCCTCCTGGCCGCTTGGGGCTTCCCTGTAGCGGAGGAGCGCCGTGTGGTGCAGGGTGTGCGCGGCCTGCTCGGCTATTTTGTCGAGATCGGCGTCAAGCGTCCGGGCCTGCCCTACGACATCGACGGCGTGGTCTACAAGGTCAATCGCCTCGACTGGCAGGCGCAACTGGGTTTCGTCTCGCGCGCCCCGCGTTTTGCCATCGCCCACAAGTTCCCGGCCGAAGAAGCGCTGACTGAAGTGCTTGGTATTGATGTTCAGGTTGGCCGCACCGGGGCAATTACGCCGGTCGCCCGCCTGAAGCCGGTCTTCGTCGGTGGCGTGACAGTGACCAACGCGACGCTGCACAACGAGGATGAGGTGCGGCGCAAGGATGTCCGGCTCGGCGATACGGTGATCGTCCGCCGGGCCGGTGACGTGATTCCCGAGGTGGTCGCCATCGTTCCGGAGAAGCGCCCGATGCGTGACTTGTTCGGTAGCGAACCCTTGAATCCGCCATTCGAGTTGCCCGCCACCTGCCCGGAATGTGGCTCGGCGGTGGTAAAGGGCGACGACGAAGCCATCGCCCGTTGCACCGGTGGCCTCTATTGCCCGGCCCAGCGCAAGCAGGCGCTGTGGCATTTTGCGGCGCGCCGGGCGATGGATATCGAAGGTCTGGGCGACAAGCTGGTCGATCAACTGGTCGATGCCGGGCTGGTTCATTCGCCGGCCGATCTCTATGGCCTGACGGTCGAAACGCTGGCCGGGCTGGAGCGCATGGGTGAGAAGTCGGCTCAGAATCTGGTGGCAGCGATCGATAAAAGCCGGCAAACGACCTTGGCCCGCTTTATCTTCGGGCTGGGCATCCGCAATGTGGGCGAAGCAACGGCGCGTGACCTGGCCAAGCATTTCGGCGGACTGGATGCCTTGCTCGCGGCCGATAGCGCTGCACTGCAAATGGTCCCCGATGTCGGGCCGGTAGTCGCCGAGAGCCTTGCCGCTTTCTTTGCCGAGGCCCACAACCGCGAGGTCATCGATGGTTTACGCCGGGCGGGCGTGAGTTGGCCGGAAGGCGAACCGGCGCAGGCAGGACCACAGTTATTGGCTGGCAAGACGCTGGTGCTGACTGGCACGCTACCGACGCTGAAGCGCGATGAGGCGAAGGCGCTGGTCGAGGCGGCCGGTGGCAAGGTCGCGGGCTCGGTGTCGAAGAAGACGGATTATGTGGTCGCTGGCGAGGAAGCCGGTTCCAAGCTGGAAAAGGCTCAGGAGCTGGGGGTGCCGGTGATCGATGAGGCAGAATTGATGAAATTGCTCGCAAAGGGAGTCGAATAATGAAAAAGGTTCGCAAGGCAGTGTTTCCTGTCGCCGGGATGGGCACCCGTTTCTTGCCGGCCACCAAGGCCAGCCCGAAGGAAATGCTCCCTATCGTCGACAAGCCGTTGATCCAGTTTGCCGTTGAGGAAGCGGTGGCGGCCGGCATCACCGACATGGTGTTCGTGACCGGTCGCTCCAAGCGTTCCATCGAGGACCATTTCGACAAGGCCTATGAACTGGAAAGCGAGTTGCAGGCGCGCGGCAAGGACGAGTTGCTCGATTTCGTCCGCAACATGATTCCGAAGAACATCAACTGCATCTATATCCGCCAGGCTGAAGCGCTTGGCCTCGGCCACGCCGTTCTATGTGCCAAGCCGGTGATCGGCGACGAGCCTTTTGCCGTGATCCTTGCCGACGACCTGCTCGACGGCAAGCCAGCCGTCATGAAGCAGATGACCGACACCTACGACTACTACCGCTGTTCCGTGCTTGGCGTGCAGGATGTGCCGCGGGCCGATACCCGGAGCTACGGCATCGTTGATGCCCGTCCGGTGGCAGAGCGGGTAGAGCAGGTCAACGCCATTGTCGAGAAGCCGAAACCGGAAGACGCGCCGTCGACGCTGGCTGTCGTCGGCCGCTACATCCTGACGCCACGCATCTTCCATCATCTGGAAAACGTCAAGCCGGGCGCCGGCGGCGAAATCCAGTTGACCGATGGCATCGCCTCGCTGCTCAGCGAAGAGCAGGTGCTGGCCTATCGCTACCACGGCACGCGCTACGACTGCGGCTCCAAGCTTGGCTACCTTCAGGCAACGGTGGTTTTCGGCCAGCGCCACCCGGAGGTCGGGCCGGCTTTCGATGCCTATCTGAAGACCCTGGGAGGCTGAATGGATCTGCAAAAAGCCCAGGCCATGCTGGCCAATGCCGAACTGATTCACGATGAAGCGATCGTGCAGGCTGCGGTCGCTGAGGTTGCCCAGGCAATTCGCGAGCGGCTGGCCGACAAGTATCCGCTGGTCCTTTGCGTGATGACCGGCGGCGTGGTCTTCTGCGGTCAATTGCTGACCAAGCTCGATTTTCCGCTCGATTTCGACTATCTACACGCCACGCGCTATGGCCCGGAAACCCAGGGCGGCAAGATTTCCTGGCGCTCGGCACCGTGGACCTCGGTCAAGGGGCGTTCGGTGCTGGTTGTGGACGACATTCTCGATGAAGGGGTGACGCTGGCCGCCGTCAAGGAAAGCCTGCGCCGCATGGGGGCCGAAGAGGTGCTGACGGCTGTCTTTGCCGATAAGCTGAATGGCAAGGAAAAGCCGGTTGCCGCCGATTTTATCGGTCTGACCGTACCGGATCGCTTTGTCTTTGGTTATGGCATGGACGCCGGCGGCGTCTGGCGTAATCTGCCAGCAATCTACGCCATGAAGGATGACGCATGAGTGGTGCGACGGTCGCCGAGTTCATTGGGTACTGGGAAGCCGAAGGCCTAACCTATGTCCGGCGTGGCGACTATGAGTGGATGGCGGCGCTGGTCCCGGGAAAACGGGTGCTGGAAATCGGCTGCGGCGTTGGCTTTGCGACGCAGGCCTTGGCCAGGCGTGGTCTGGCGGTGTTGTCCATCGACTCCCTGGAGCCATGTCTGGAAGCAACCCGGCTGCGTGTCGCTGCTAGTGATGTCACGCTGATGCTGGCCGAGATTTCTACGCTGACCGATCAGCAGCGGACTGCCATCGAAGCCTTCGCGCCGGACACGGTGGTCTGCTGGCTGATGGGCGCTCCGGCGGAAACCACGGGCGCGGTGCCGACGGATGCCGGGAAGGCAGTCATCGCCTATCGCGAGAAAATTCACCGCGTCGTCGCAGAACTGGCCGCCGGCCTGCCGAGTGTGCAGTTCCTGCATCTGGTGGATCGGACGGTCATTCCCTGGCAGGCCAAGGATATCGGCCGGGATACGCTGGTCGGTTACCACAATGGCAAGACTTTCGCTGATCTGCCCTTTGTCGGTCAGCGACGTCATGCGCTGTACCGCAAGCTTGAAGATAATCCGGCCGACCTGGTCCGAATGATGAAAACGCATCCGTCGCTCAAAGGCGTGGTGCCGACGCTGGCTTCGCTGCTGGCTGAAAGGAAGAAATAACATGCTGGCAATCATTGGCGGCAGCGGCCTGACTACGCTGTCCAATCTCGACGTTTCACACCGGGAAGTCGTCCGCACCCCTTACGGCGAAGCGTCCGGCGCCCTGGTTTTCGGGCAGATCTGTGGCCAGCCGGCAGTCTTCCTGCCGCGCCATGGCTATGGCCATACCATCCCGCCGCACATGGTCAATTACCGGGCCAACATGTGGGCGCTGCATCACCACAAAGTCAGCGGCGTCATTTCCGTCGCGTCGGTCGGTAGTATTCGTGGCGACCTGCAACCGGGTGACATTGTCCTGCCACACCAGATCATCGACTATACCTGGGGCCGTAAATCGACCTTTTTCGATGGCAACGGCACGCCGGTCAATCATATCGATTTCACCGATCCGTATGACCCGGAATTGCGCCGTCGCATCCTTGAGGCCGGTGAGCAACTGAGCATTGACGTCAAGGTTGGCGCAGTCTACGCAGCCACCCAGGGGCCACGCCTCGAAACGGCAGCCGAAATCAACCGGCTGGAGCGTGACGGAGCAGATGTGGTCGGCATGACCGGCATGCCGGAAGCAGTGCTGGCGCGCGAACTGGGTACGCCTTATGCGGCGATCAACGTCGTGGCCAATCATGCGGCGGGCCGCGGCAACAGTGCCAACGGCATCCATTTCGAAAGCCTGGAACCCGTGTTGCAGGAGGCGATGGGTCGAGTCAAGGCGATTATCGAAAAACTGGTGGGTTGTCAGAACAACAGCCAGCCGCTCGGTCTGTCGGTTTAAGTCATGCTTCCGGTAAGCAGCAAGGTCTTGCGCTTACCGGAAGGTTCCAAGATCGTTTCTAGACCTTGAGTCGCTCCATCAATTCCGTTTCCAGGCGGATACGGTTGTGCGTGTCCCGCAAATCACCACCGCTGATCAGGAAAACGTCTTCCGCCCGTTCGCCGAGCGTGGTGATCTTGGCGGTGTGCAGATAGGCGCCATGTTCGGTGAGCGTGTTGGCCACGGTGTAAAGCAGGCCGGGGCGGTCGGCGGCAACCAGCGACAGAATGAAATGGGTGCCTTTTTCATCGCCACGGATGCTGACTTCCGGCTTGATCGGGAAGTGCTTGACTTGCCTCGATAGCCTGCCTGATGACGGTACATCTCGCGGCATCTGATGCAACAGGCGCTGCTCTAGTTCGTGTTCGATATAGGCGACCATTTCACGATCGTTGTCGCGCTCTTCGATATCCAGCACGACGAAGCTGTCCAGCGCGTAGCCATGCGCCGTGGTGTGAATCTTGGCATCGACAATGCTGTAGCCGGCGCGGGCGAAGAAGCCGACGATGCGGGCGAAGAGGTCGGGCTGGTCCTGAGTGTAGACCATGACCTGCAAGCCATCCCCTTCCTGATTTGGACGGGCACGGACGACCGGCTGGTTGTTATAAATCCGGTAATGCAGCGAGCGCGTGTGCCAGGCAATTTCTTCGGCCGAGTGGCGCAGGAAATAGACCGTATCGAGCTGCTTCCAGAGACGCTCATGCACTGTGGCTGAGAGTGCGAAGAAGCGCAGCAGGCGCATGGCTTCAGCCTGGCGTTCGGCAATGACCCCATGCGCAGCCGGTGCTTCGCCCTGATTGATGTGGTGAATCGCCTGGTAGTAAAGGTCAGCCAGCAGCTTGCCTTTCCAGTTGTTCCAGACCTTTGGGCTGGTGCCGCGAATGTCGGCATGGGTCAGCAGGTAGAGCGCCTGCAGGTGGCGAGTATCGCCGACCAGTCGAATGAAGTTGGCGATGACGTCGGGGTCGCTGAGATCTTCCTTCTGGGCGACCTGCGACATGACCAGATGATTTTTGACCAGCCAGACCACCAGCTCGGTATCTTCTTCGCTCAAACCATGATTGACGCAAAACTCACGGGTGTCGACCGTGCCAAGTTCGGAGTGGTCACCGCCACGCCCCTTGGCGATGTCGTGGAAGAGGGCGGCCACGTAGAGCAGCCAGGGCCGGTCCAGCTCGCTGATGATCCGTGAGCAGAGCGGATATTCGTGAGCGAATTCGCTCATCGTGAACCGCCGGATGTTGCGCATTACTTGCAGGATATGCTGGTCCACGGTGTAGACGTGAAACAGGTCATGCTGCATCTGCCCGACGATGCGTCCGAAATTCGGCAGATAGCGGCCGAGGATGCCGAGTTGGTTCATGCGTCGGAATTCATGGACGATGCCGCGATCGCCCTGAAGCAGCTTCATGAAAGCCGCACGGTTTTCCGGGTTGGCCCGGAATTCCGGGGTGATCTGCTCCCTGGCACGCCATAGGGCGCGCAGGGTTCGTGCCGTCATGCCGAACAGTTCATGGCTTTCCTGCATGGCCAGGAAACTGTCAAGAATGGCCAGAGGGTTGCGCTCGTAAAGTTGCTCATCCCGGATGTCCAGCAGGTTGCCGACGATCTGGAAGCTCTCGTCGAGCTGCTGCGGCGTTTGTTCACTTTCCGGTGTGAGGGCGGCGCCCATGTTTTGCAGCAGGATGGTATTGAGCACGGTTACCGTCTTGGCATTCCGGTAATAAACCTGCATCAATTGCTCCGACTCGCGCTTGGCTTCGTTCGATACGAAGCCGTAGTTGGCTGCCAGGGTACTCTGGTAGTCGAACAGCAGCCGATCTTCGCGCCGTCCCAGCATGAAATGAAGGCGGATACGCAGATGGTTCAGATACGCCTCGCATCCCTCCATCTGGATCATTTCTTCCTGAGTGATGATTCCGTTCTGGTGCAGTTCTGCCCAGGTCGATCCATAGCCGGCGGCCTTGGCAATCCAGAAAATGACCTGGATGTCGCGCAACCCACCGGGCGATTCCTTGCAATTCGGCTCCAGGCTATACGGCGTTTCGTTGAAGCGTAGATAACGTTCCTGTTGTTCCAGTCGCTTCGCTTCAAAAAAATGCAGTGGGTCGAGATTGCCGCGCAGTCGCTTTTGAAAAGTAGCAAACAGCTTGGTGTTGCCCGTCAGCAGGCGGGCTTCGAGTAGCGCGGTCTGTACGGTGATGTCGTTGGCTGCTTCATCCAGGCATTCCTGAACGGTGCGCACGCTGTGGCCGATTTCAAGGCCGATATCCCAGAAGTGGCCAACCAGGCGTTCCAGCTTTTCCTGCAGGCTGGCGCTGGCTTCCTGAGGTAACAGGATCAGCAGGTCGATATCGGATGCGGGGTAAAGTTCGCCGCGTCCGTAGCCGCCGACCGCCGCCAAGGCCAGGGAGGCTGGAAAATTCAGCGACAGCCAGAGTTTTTCGAGGACCGTATCGACATGCTGGCAACGATCCCGGAGCAGGGCGACGGCATCATTGCTTTGCTCATAATTCAGCCGCAGCTGGTTTTGATTGGCCTTGACTTCGGCCCGCAGAGCGGCGACGTCGCAGGACATTAAGCGATCCAGTCAGGCTTGGGGCGACATCCAGCCGAGAGGGTCAGCACTTCGTAGCCGGTCTCGGTCACCAGAACCGTATGTTCCCATTGTGCGGACAGGCTGCGATCCTTGGTGACGATGGTCCAGCCATCGGCCATTTCCCGGATCGCTGCCTTGCCGGCATTGATCATCGGTTCGATGGTGAAAATCATGCCCGGTTCCAGTTTTGGACCGGTGCCAGGCTTGCCGTAATGCAGCACTTGCGGGTCTTCGTGGAATTTCTTGCCGATGCCGTGGCCGCAGAACTCACGGACGACGGAGTAGCCACTTTTCTCGGCGTACTTCTGGATGACGGCACCAATGTCGCCGAGGAAGGCGCCCGGCTTGACGACCGAAATTCCCAGCCACATGCAGTCAAAGGTGATTTCGCACAGGCGCTTGGCTTGGATCGAACCTTCGCCGACGACAAACATCCGGCTGGTATCGCCGTGATAACCATCCTTGATCGTCGTGATGTCGAGATTGATGATGTCGCCGCTCTTCAATACCCGCTCGCCCGGTACGCCGTGGCAGACTTGCTGGTTGACGGAGGTGCAGATCGATTTCGGGTAGGGGGCGTAGCCGGACGGGGCGTAATTCAGCGGGGCGGGGATGCAGCCCTGCTCATTGACCATCAGGTCGTGGCAGAGCTTGTCCAGTTCGCCGGTTGTGATGCCCGGCTTGACGAAGGGTTCGATGTAGTCGAGGACCTCTCCGGCCAGACGCCCGGCAACTCGCATTTTTTCGATATCTTCCGGGGTCTTGATGGTGATGCTCATGGCTGTTCTTATGGTGCGTTGGGGACGGTGAAGGATAAATGATGGGGGCTGTTTCGCAAAGCAGATGCCGCGGGAAATGGCATACTCCACAGGTTTTCAACTTGCTTGTATTGCGATGAAGATTCTTCTACTCGGTAAGGATGGCCAGGTCGGCTGGCAGTTGCAGCGCTCCCTGGCGCCACATGGTGACGTCGTGGCTTGCGGTCGTGCCCAGTGCGATTTGTCCGATCTGGCGCAAATTCGTTCCGTGGTGCGCGAAACTCGTCCTTCGGTCATCGTCAATGCGACCGCCTATACGGCAGTTGACAAGGCTGAGTCCGAGCCTGAGTTGGCGAGACGCATCAACGCCGATGCACCCGGTGTTCTGGCCGAGGAAGCTGCGCAGCTCAATGCTTTGCTGGTCCATTACTCAACGGACTACGTCTACGACGGTGCCAAGGCCTCCGCCTATCTTGAAACGGATGTGACTGCGCCGCAGAGTGTCTATGGTCGGACCAAGCTGGCTGGCGAGGAGGCGATTCGTGCTGCAGGCGGAAAATCCCTTATCTTTCGGACTAGCTGGGTGTTCGGCGCGCGTGGTGGGAACTTCGTCAAGACCATCCTGCGCCTGGCGCGGGAAAAGGAAAGTTTGAATGTTGTCGCCGACCAGATCGGCTCGCCGACCCCGGCTGCCCTTATTGCCACGGTGACCGGCATTGCTCTGGCCATGCTGCAGCACGGAAAATTGCTCGAAAAGAGTGAAAGCCGCTTGTATCACCTGGCCGCATCGCGGCCGGTCAGTTGGTGCGATTTTGCCCGGACGATCGTGGGGTTGGCCGGGCAGGCTCCAGGCTTCGATTTGCGCCTGAAGTCCGGGGCAATACAGGCAATATCCACTGCGGAATATCCCACGCCAGCGTGTCGCCCTGCCAACTCCCGGCTGGACTGCGGTCGTCTGGAAAACGATTTTGGTTTGCAGATGCCAGACTGGCAGCCTTACCTCGAACGGATGCTGCAACTGCTGGCTTTGAAGCAGAACGGCTACTGAGCGGCCGTTTGGGCTTTTTAGTTGCTCCAACTGCTGCTATAATCGTCGGGTTTTTCTCGGCTATCGTGGCTGAAAGAAACGGTTGTCTGCGTGGTGCAGGCGACCAAAATCCACACATCCGCCGATTAAGGGTGTTCGTCAAAACTCAATAATGACGGGCGTTTCCGGCGGGTGGAGGTTCAACCCTTAATAGGAATATTGCTATGTCCGTTACCATGCGCGAAATGCTGGAGGCTGGTGTCCACTTCGGTCACCAGACCCGTTTCTGGTCCCCCAAGATGGCCCCGTACATCTTCGGTGCACGCAACAAGATTCACATCGTCAATCTCGAAAAGACCCTGGCTAAGTACAACGAAGCTATGGCGTTCGTGAAGAAGCTGGCTTCCAGCCGCGGCACCATCCTGTTTGTCGGTACCAAGCGTCAGGCTCGCGAAATCATCGGCGAAGAAGCGCTGCGTGCCGGTGCTCCGTTTGTCGATCAGCGTTGGCTGGGTGGCATGCTGACCAACTTCAAGACGGTCAAGACCTCGATCAAGCGCCTGAAAGACATGGAAGTGGCTGTTGAGGCTGGCGAGCTGGAAAAAATGCCGAAGAAGGAAGCGCTGACCTTCCGTCGCGAACTGGAAAAGCTGCAGAAGTCCATCGGCGGCATCAAGGAAATGGCCGGTCTGCCGGATGCTATCTTCGTCATCGACGTTGGTTACCACAAGATCGCCATCACCGAAGCCGAAAAGCTCGGTATCCCGGTTATCGGTGTGGTCGATACCAACCACTCTCCGGACGGTGTTGCTTACGTCATTCCGGGTAATGATGACTCTTCCCGTGCCATTCAGTTGTATGCCCGTGGTGTCGCTGATGCCATCCTCGAAGGTCGCAGCCAGGTGGTTCAGGATATCGTGGCCGCTGGCGGCGACGACGAATTCGTCGAAGTCCAGGACGCTGCACAGTAAAGTTGTAACGGCGGAGCGCCAAGCTCCGTCTGTTTTAAAAGCTCAGGAGAAAGAAATATGGCGGCAATTACCGCAGGCATGGTGGCAGAACTGCGCGGCAAGACCGACGCACCCATGATGGAATGCAAGAAGGCCCTGACCGAAGCCGATGGTGACATGGCCAAGGCTGAAGAAATCCTTCGCGTCAAGCTGGGCAACAAGGCATCCAAGGCCGCTGTCCGCATCGCAGCCGAAGGTATCGTGGCAGTCAGCATCTCCGCTGATGGCAAGCTCGGCTCGATCATCGAAGTCAACAGCGAAACCGACTTCGTTGCCAAGAACGACGAATTCATCGCGCTGTCCAACGGTTGCGCTGCACTGGTTGCCAACCAGAATCCGGCTGACGTTGCTGCGCTGTCCGCGCTGCCGATGGGCGAAGGTACGGTTGAGTCGACCCGTTCCGCACTGGTCGGCAAGATCGGCGAGAACATGACCATCCGCCGCTTCGTTCGTTTCGAAGCCAAGGGCAAGCTGGTTTCCTACATCCACGGTGGTGCAAAGGTTGGCGTGGTTGTCGATCTGGTTGGTGGCGACGAGCAGCTGGGCAAGGATCTGGCCATGCACATCGCCGCTTCCAAGCCGAAGTCGCTGGACTCCACTGGTGTTCCGGCTGAATTGCTGGAAACCGAGCGTCGTGTCGCGATCGAAAAGGCTCGCGAAGCCGGCAAGCCGGAAGCGATGCTGGAAAAGATCGCCGAAGGTACTGTCCAGAAGTATCTGAAGGATGTGACTCTGCTGGGTCAGGTCTTCGTCAAGGCTGCAGATGGCAAGCAGACCATTGAACAGTTGCTGAAGGAAAAGGGCGCTTCTGTTGCCGGCTTCACGTTGTACATGGTCGGTGAAGGCATCGAAAAGAAGGTTGATGACTTCGCTGCTGAAGTCGCTGCCCAAGCTGCCGCTGCTGCAGCCAAGAAGTAATTGAAAGGAACGCCGATGTCTGCCCCGAAATATAAGCGCATCCTCCTGAAACTCTCTGGCGAAGCCCTGATGGGTAGCGACGCCTACGGCATCAATCCGCAGACCATCGCGGCGATTTGCGGAGAGATCAAGGCGGTCGCCGATATGGGGGTCGAGATCGGCGTCGTGATCGGCGGTGGCAATATCTTCCGCGGCATGGCCGGTACGGCCACCGGGATGGATAGAGCCACTGCGGATTACATGGGCATGCTGGCCACGGTGATGAATGCCATGGCGCTGTCCGATGCTTTCCGTCAGTGTGGCCTCAATGCCCGCGTGCAGTCGGCGCTGAATATTGAGCAGGTTGTTGAGCCGTATATCCGTGGCAAGGCCATCCGCTATCTCGAAGAAGGCAAGATCGTGATCTTCGGGGCCGGTACCGGCAACCCATTCTTTACTACCGATACTGCTGCAGCGTTGCGCGGGTCGGAAATCGGCGCGGAAATCGTGCTGAAGGCAACCAAGGTTGACGGCATATACTCTGCTGATCCCAAGAAGGACCCTTCGGCGACGCGCTACGACAAGATCAGCTTCAATGAAGCGATCTCCAAGAATCTGGCGGTCATGGATGCGACCGCTTTCGCGCTGTGCCGCGACCAGAAATTGCCGATCAATGTATTTTCCATCTTCAAGACCGGCGCGCTGAAGCGCGTGGTCTGTGGTGAAGATGAAGGTACGCTGGTCTATTGCTGAAAGAGAACAAGAAATGATTCCTGAACTCAAGAAAACTGCCGAAGGCAAGATGCAGAAATCGCTGGAGGCGCTGAGACTCGATCTCCAGAAGGTTCGTACCGGTCGAGCCCATACCGGCCTGCTGGATCATGTCCAGGTTGATTACTACGGTTCCATGGTGCCGGTGAATCAGGTGGCCAATGTGACCTTGGTCGATGCCCGTACCATCGGCGTCCAGCCTTGGGAAAAGGGCATGCTGCAAAAAGTCGAGAAGGCGATTCGTGACTGTGATCTCGGCCTCAACCCGGCTTCGCAGGGTGACCTGATTCGCGTGCCGATGCCGGCACTGACCGAAGAGCGCCGCAAGGAAATGATCAAGATCGTCAGGACCGAAGGCGAGGGCGTCAAGGTGGCCATTCGCAATCTGCGTCGCGATGCCATTACCCATCTGAAGGATGCGTTGAAGAAGGGTGAAATCCCGGAAGATGACGAACGCAAGGCTCAGGACGACGTCCAGAAGCTGACTGATCGGTACATCGTCGAAGTCGATAAGATGCTCGCCACGAAAGAGGCCGAGCTGATGCAGGTTTAAGCCGGTTCCGCCAGGATTACCGGCTACATGGCCTTCTTTTCAAGTTCAACGCGACAAGTTCCGGAGGCGGCTGCGGTGCCTAAGCACGTCGCTGTCATCATGGATGGCAATGGTCGCTGGGCCAAAAAGCGCTTTTTGCCGCGCGTGGCGGGGCATGTCAAAGGCGTAGAGCTGGTCCGAGAGATGGTTCGTGCCTGCCTTGAGCGTGGCGTCCAATATCTGACTCTTTTTGCCTTTTCCTCCGAGAATTGGCGCCGGCCTCAGGAAGAGGTTACGTTGCTGATGCAACTCTTCGTCAAGGCGCTTGAACAGGAAGTCGAGAAGCTTGACCGGAATGGCGTTCGTCTGCGCGTGATCGGTGATCTTGAGCGCTTCGAGCCACGTTTGCAGGAGCTGATCCGGCAGGCTGAGGCCAAGACAGCCGGTAATACCCGTCTCGATCTGACCATCGCGGCCAACTATGGCGGGCGCTGGGACATCATGCAGGCCACAAATCAAATGCTTGCCGCCCACCCGGAAAAACGTGCTGGCTGGCAGGAGTGTGACCTTGAACCCCATTTGTCGATGAGCTTCGCGCCGGAGCCTGATTTGTTCATTCGCACTGGCGGTGAGGAGCGGATCAGCAATTTTCTCCTTTGGCAACTGGCCTATACCGAGCTTTATTTCACACCGACGCTGTGGCCCGATTTCGATACCACCGAGTTTGACAAGGCCATTGTCTCATTCCAGCAGCGCGAGCGTCGTTTTGGCCGGACCAGCGAGCAATTGGTGGAAAAAAACAATGCTTAAAACGCGCGTCATTACGGCGCTCGTCCTGATGGCCTTGCTGTTGCCCAGCTTGTTTTATTCGTCGCAGGCTACGTGGGCCGTGTTAGTTGCCGGGTTCATCGGCGTTGCTGCCTGGGAGTGGGGCGCCTTGCTGGGCTGGAGAGCGATAGGCCGCATTGCGCTAGGTGTGTCGACCGGATTGCTTTGTGTCCTTCTGTCTGTCGTTGGTTCGAACACGATTGGCGCCGGCGAAGCTTTTGCTCCGGCCAACCCATGGGCATTTGTCGCCTATGGCGTGTCGGCGGTCTTCTGGTGTCTGGTGATGCCGTTCTGGTTGAAGAACAAGTGGTCGTTGCAGGGGCTTGGCGGTGTGTTGGTAGGCGCTGTGGTGCTGTTGCCGACCTGGCTGGCAATGGTGCAGTTGCGCGGTCTTGGCGCAGGTGCCTTGCTTGGTATTTTTGCCGTGGTCTGGATGGCTGACATTGCGGCTTATTTCTCCGGCAAGGCGTTCGGCAAGCACAAGCTGGCCCCGTCAATCAGCCCTGGAAAAACTCGGGAAGGCGCGATTGGGGCTTGTATCGGTGTGGTCGTTTATGGCTTGGTCGTTCGTCAGGTTTTCGGACTGGACTTGATGCCCTGGGGGCTGTGGATTGCGGCGCTGGTCGGCGTGACCGCCATCAGTATCGTTGGCGATCTTTATGAGTCCTTGCTTAAGCGCAAGGCGGGAATCAAGGACAGCAGCAATATTCTGCCGGGTCATGGTGGTGTGCTTGATCGTATCGACAGCCTGACCTCGACCTTGCCGGTGGTGGCGCTGGTCTGGCTACTGCTGGCTTATCGGTGAGTTCCAAGTTGCAAAATATCACTGTCCTTGGTGCTACCGGATCGATCGGGGTCAGTACGCTGGATGTGATTCGCCGACATCCGGATCGCTATCGTGCCTTTGCGCTTTGCGCGCATTCTCAGGTCGACAAGCTATTTGAGCAGTGTGTCGAGTTTCGCCCACGTTTCGCTGTATTGCGCGATGCTTCTCTGGCTGCGACGCTCTCTGAGCGATGTCGTTCTGTCGGGCTGGATACCGAGGTCCGGTATGGTGTCGAGGCGCTGATTGAATTGTCGTCATTGCCCGAGGTCGATGCGGTGATGGCTGCTATCGTCGGTGCGGCTGGTCTCGAACCGACACTGGCTGCTGCGCGGGCTGGCAAAAAGGTCATGCTGGCTAACAAGGAAGTCCTGGTCATGGCTGGCGAACTGTTCATGCATGCGGTGCGTGAATATGGTGCAACCTTGCTGCCAGTCGACAGTGAGCACAACGCCATTTTTCAGTCGCTGCCAGCCGATTTTGCGCGTGGGCTTGAGTCCTGCGGTGTGCAAAAGATATTGCTGACGGCCTCAGGTGGCCCGTTCCGTAACTCGCCGCTGGCCGATCTGGCCAATGTCACCCCGGAACAGGCCTGCGCCCACCCGAACTGGGTCATGGGGCGCAAGATTTCGGTCGATTCGGCAACGATGATGAACAAGGGGTTGGAAGTCATCGAGGCGCACTGGTTATTTGCTGCGCCACCGGACATGATTCAGGTCGTTGTGCATCCGCAGAGTGTTATTCATTCGGCGGTCCAGTACGCAGATGGCTCGGTGCTGGCCCAGTTGGGTAATCCCGATATGCGCACGCCGATTGCCTATGCAATGGCTTGGCCAGAGCGTATTGCCGCAGGTGTCGAGCCGCTCGACCTGTTCAAGATTGCCCGTCTTGACTTCTCCGCTCCTGATTTTGAGCGTTTCCGTTGCCTGCAACTGGCTTACGACGTTCTACGCGAAGGCGGTACCGCGCCGGCTATTCTCAATGCAGCCAATGAAGTTGCGGTAGCTGCCTTCCTAGACGGTCACTTGCCGTTCCTCGGGATCGCCTTGCTTAACGAGGCCGTATTGCAGGCAATGCCGGCTGGCCCCGAGGGCAGTCTGGCCGATGTGTTGGCGGCGGATGCCGAAGCCCGTCATCTGGCTGGCCAGTTGATCCGGCAACAGCGTTTCGCGTGAACGACCTGCCATTCTATCTCGCCGCTTTTGCGGTGGTCCTCGGCGTCCTGATCGTTGTCCATGAACTGGGTCACTATCTGGCGGCCCGCTGGTGCGGTGTAAAGGTCTTGCGTTTCTCTGTTGGTTTCGGTCGCGTCCTGTGGAAAAAAGAACTGGGTGAAGATCGCACAGAGTGGGCGTTGAGCATTTTCCCGCTGGGCGGTTATGTCAAGATGCTTGATGAGCGAGAGGGCGACGTGGCGGTCAGTGAGGCCCATCGCGCTTTCAATCGGCAAGGGGTCGGGAAGCGCAGCATTATCGTTGCGGCGGGACCCATGGCTAATTTTGCCCTGGCGATTCTGCTGTATTGGGCGATCTTCATGCATGGCAGCGAGGAATTGCTGCCAGTGCTCGGTACACCACCGGATGGGTCGCCGGCAGCGCTGGCCACTGTCAAGAATGGTGAGCAGGTTCGCCGCGTTGATGGGCAGTTGGTTGCAACCTGGAACGATCTGCGCTGGCTATTGTTGCGGAAGGCTGTTGATCAGGAGAGTGTTGAACTGGAAGTGATCAACGAGCGAAGCGAAATCGCTTCACATCGACTCTATCTTGCGGCAGCCGGAGAGCAGGGCTGGGAGGGGGATGCCCTGGAAAAGCTGGGTATCCGCTTTTATCGTCCAAACATGCCGCCGGTGATCGGCAAGGTCGTCGCTGGCGGTCCGGGGGCCAAGGCTGGATTGCAGTCGGGAGACCGGGTGCTGGCCATTGATGGCCAGCCTGTCGCGCTGTGGATGGAGTTTGTTGCGAAGGTGCGGGATTCCGCTGGGCAATCGCTCAGGCTTGATCTAGAACGTGCCGCTGGCAATGTGTCGGTGGAGGTGATTCCAGAAGCGGCTTCCGAACGCGGGCATAGCGTCGGGAAAATTGGGATTGCCGTTGCAGAAAATCCCGATTCCAGGCGTGAGGTACGATCCTTCGTCAGTTATGGGTTTGTCGAGGCAGGCCGCCGGGCCTTGGTCGAAACCTGGGATAAATCCCTGTTTAGCCTGGTCATGATGGGCAAGATGCTCACCGGTGAAGTTTCGTGGAAAAATCTCTCGGGGCCGGTAACGATTGCCGATTATGCCGGGCAGTCGGCGCGACTTGGGCTGGATTACTACCTCAAGTTCATGGCGCTGGTCAGTATCAGTCTTGGTGTCCTGAATCTGCTGCCTATCCCGGTGCTGGATGGCGGGCATTTGTTGTATCATATGATCGAAGTCGTCAGGCGCAGGCCGCTTTCGGAGCGTGCCATGGAAATTGGGCAGCAGATTGGTATGTCCATTCTCTTTTCCTTGATGGCTTTCGCCTTTTTTAATGACCTGACCCGCCTGTTTAACGGCTGAACGATGAAAAAATCCCTGTTGTCCATCCTGATTGCCGGCATGTTTGCCACGCCAGCCTTGGCATTCGAACCTTTTGCGGTCAAGGACATTCGGGTTGAGGGAATTCAGCGGACCGAAGCTGGTACAGTTTTCGGGTATCTGCCCGTCAAGGTCGGTGATACCTTGAACGACGAGAAGGCTGCGCAATCGATCAAGGCTCTTTTTGCGACCGGATTCTTCAAGGATGTCCGGATTGAGGTTGAGCAGGACGTGATGGTCGTTGTGGTCCAGGAGCGCCCGGCTGTTGCGACCATCAATTTTGTTGGCCTCAAGGAATTTGACAAGGATGTCATCGTCAAGGCACTCAAGGAAACGGGGATCGCCGAAGGGCGTATTTTCGATCGTGCCCTGCTGGAAAAAGCCGAGCAGGAGCTCAAGCGCCAGTATCTGACGCGCGGCAAGTATGCGGCCAATATCACCACGACCGTGACGCCGCTGGAGCGCAATCGCGTTGGTGTCAACTTCAATATCGAAGAGGGTTCGGCAGCCAAGATCAAGCAGATCAATATTGTTGGTGCCAAAGCCTTCCGTGAGAAGGAATTGCTCAGCCAGTTCGAATTGACGACCCCGGGCTTGATCACCTGGTATACGAAGAATGATCAGTATTCCCGGCAAAAATTGTCGGCTGATCTGGAAAAACTGAAGTCGTTTTACATGAACCAGGGTTATCTGGAGTTTGCGGTCGAGTCGACGCAGGTTTCCATTTCTCCGGATAAGCAGGATGTTTACATCACTGCCAACATCAATGAAGGCGATCGTTATCAGGTATCGTCAGTCAAGATGGCCGGTGATTTTTCGATTGCCGAAGATGAGTTGAAAAAACTCGTCACGATCAAGCCGGGTGACGTATTTTCGCGTGACAAGCTGAATGCAACGACCAAAGCAATTAGCGACCGCCTCGGCAAGGAAGGCTATGCCTTCGCCAACGTCAATGCTGCACCGGAAATTGACAAGGAAAAGCATCATGTTGCTTTCACTATCTTTGTTGATCCGGGTAAGCGGGTTTATGTTCGCCGCCTGAATATTACGGGGAATACCAAAACGCGGGACGAGGTGGTTCGTCGAGAAATGCGTCAGATGGAAGGCGGTTGGTACGATGCTGACAAGGTCACAACATCCAAGCAACGCGTTGATAAGCTGGGTTTCTTCTCGGAAGTTGCGGTTGAAACTCCTGCTGTCACTGGCACGTCCGACCAATTGGACGTCAACGTCAACGTTACTGAAAAGCCGACCGGGAATTTGATGCTGGGTGTCGGTACTTCGAGTACCGATAAGGTGATCCTGTCTGGCTCCATCGCCCAGAACAACTTCATGGGTAGCGGCAACAACGTCGCCATCCAGGTTAATTCGGCCAAGACCTACAGGACATACGTTTTCTCCTATACCAATCCTTACTTTACGCAGGATGGGGTGAGTCAAGGTTTTGACGTCTATCATCGGACTGTCAATACGACGTCTACAACGCTTGCTTATTATTCGTCATCATCGACCGGTGGCGGCATTCGTTTTGGCTTTCCGATCGGTGAAAAAGAGTCGATCGGTCTAGGCCTTGGGCTTGATTCGACTAGTATCACCACCTACGACCAGACGCCGCAGTACTACAAGGATTTTGTACGTCGGTTTGGCGAAACGAATATCTCGGTTCCGCTGACTTTGAGCTGGGCGAGTGATGGCAAGGACAGCTTTTTCTTCCCGACCAAGGGGACGTTCCAGCGAGCATCCCTTGAGGTGGCTTTGCCTGGCGGTGATTTGACCTATTACAGAGCCAGTTATCAGCTCCAGCACTTTGTGCCGCTAAACTCGAAATTCACGCTGATGCTGAACGGCGAATACGGGATGGCTAATGGTTATGGCGCGTCCGGGCTTCCGTTCTTCAAGAATTATTATGCGGGTGGTGTAACCTCTGTTCGTGGCTACAAGGCCTCTTCACTGGGCCCAATCTATACGGATTCTTCCACGGGTACGCAATATCGCTTGGGTGGCAATCGCCGCGTGATCGGTAATGCAGAGTTACTGTGGAGCCTGCCGGGAATGGATAAGTCGTTCCGCATGGGGTGGTTCTTTGATGCGGGTCAGGTCTTTGGCAGTGACGAAAAGCTTGATTTCGCAGAATTGCGTTATTCCTCAGGTCTTTCGGCTGCCTGGATTTCACCTATCGGGCCGCTAAAATTCAGTTTCGGTCGGCCTTTGAACAAAAAAGAAGGCGATAAGTCCGAAGTGTTCCAGTTCCAGTTGGGCACCACGTTTTAATTCAGGAGTGTCAAGTTGAAAGTCAAAACCGTTGTTCTCGCATCATTGATGTCTGCCTTGTTCGCGACCGGCGCCTATGCCGCCGAATTGAAGGTTGGCTATGTGAATACGCAGCGCATTTTCCGTGATGCGCCCGCAGCACAAAAGGCAGCCAAGAAGCTCGAAGGCGAGTTTGCCAAGCGAGACCAGGATCTCCAGCGTATGGCCAAGCAGTTGCAGGGCTTGCAGGAAAATCTGGAAAAGAATTCGGTGACCATGGCCGAAAGCGAACGTCGGACCAAGGAAAAGGAGTTTGGCGAGCTTTCTCGCGAATTCCAGCGTCGTCAGCGTGAGTTCCGTGAAGATTTGAACCTTCGCCAGAACGAGGAAAACGCTGCCGTGATCGAGAAGGCCAACAAGGCAATCAAGCAGATTGCCGAGGCTGAAAAGTTCGATTTGATCCTGCAGGATGTGGTTTGGGTTAGCCCCCGTCTGGATGTCACTGATCGTGTAATCAAGGCGCTGTCGGAAGCCAAATAATGGCTTCGCTTGGCAAGGTTGTGCTGACGCTTGCTGACATCGCCGCCCAATTGGGCGGCGATGTGCTTGGAGATTCGCAAACGCCCATTTCGAGGGTCGCCCCGCTTGCTACGGCGGGTGAGGGGGATATTACCTTCCTGGCGAACCCGAAATTCAGAAGCCAATTGAGTGCCTGCAAGGCTTCGGCGGTTATTCTGCGTCCGGATGTGGCCGAAGAATTTCCCGGCCCGCGCATCGTGACCGGCAATCCCTATGCTTACTATGCTCGGGTTGCGACGCTACTGAATCCTTATCAGAGCGGACTCAGCGGTGTTCACGCTAGTGCTGTTGTCGAGTCGCCTGTTCCGGACAGTGTTGCAATCGCTCCCAATGTTTATATCGGCAAAGATGTGACATTGGGTGAAAACGTCGTGATCAACGCCGGTTGTGTCATTGGCGATGGCGTAAGCATCGGCGCTGGTACGGTGCTTTATGCCAATGTGACGGTCTATTACGGATGCAGTATCGGACAACAATGCATCATTCATTCGGGGGCTGTCATTGGCTCCGATGGCTTCGGATTCGCTCCTGAAGGTCAGTCCTGGATAAAAATTCCGCAGATTGGCCGGGTGGTGATCGGGAATGATGTTGAAATCGGTGCCAACACGACCATTGATCGTGGCGCACTTGAGGATACGGTCATTGGCGATGGGTGTAAGCTGGATAATCTGGTGCACATCGGGCACAACTGCAAAATTGGTAACAACTCGGTTCTTGCCGGATGTACTGGTGTCGCCGGAAGTACTGTTTTTGGCGAACACTGTGTTGTCGGTGGTGCCGGCATGATTTCCGGGCACTTGAACATTGCTGCGGGAACGACTATCTCCGGTGGCACGACGGTGATGAAAAGCATTCTGAATCCCGGGGTCTATACCAGCGTATTTCCGCTGGATACGCATGAAGAATGGCTGCGGAATGCGTCGCACATTCGTCGTCTTTCGAAGTTGGCGGAGCGCGTTTCAGAGCTTGAGAAAAAACTTAAAGAAAAAGATATAGAGGGTTGATTAAATGGATATTATCGAGATTCTTGAGCATCTTCCGCACCGCTATCCGTTCTTGCTGGTTGACCGGGTACTCGAAATCGAACCGGGCAAATCCATTCACGCCTACAAGAACGTGACGATCAATGAGCCGTTCTTCGTCGGACATTTTCCTCATCATCCTGTGATGCCGGGCGTGTTGATCATGGAAGCGCTGGCTCAGGCGGCCGGGATTCTTTCTTTCAAGTCGATGGATGAGAAGCCGTCGCCGGATACCGTCTTCTACTTCGCCGGCATCGACGAGGCTCGTTTCAAGAAGCCGGTGATGCCAGGTGACCAGCTACACCTGCATATCGAGATCGAGCGTCAAATGCGTGGCGTCTGGAAGTACAAGGCCGAAGCGCGCGTCGACGGGCAGCTGGCTGCCTCGGCCAAATTGATGTGTGCCAAGCGGGATCTCTAAAATGATTCACTCGACCGCTATTGTCGATTCCGGTGCCAAGATTGGTGCCAATGTCGAGATCGGCCCTTACGCCATCATCGGTGCCAACGTCGAGATCGGAGACAACACCCAGATCGGCCCGCACACTGTCATCAAGGGACATACGAAGATTGGTCGCGACAACCGGATCTTCCAGTTCTGTTCCCTCGGCGAGGTACCGCAGGACAAGAAGTATGCCGGTGAGCCGACCCGGCTCGAGATTGGCGACCGCAACACGATCCGCGAGTTCTGTACCTTCAATCTGGGCACCGTCCAGGATGCAGGCGTTACCCGGATTGGTGACGACAACTGGATCATGGCTTACGTGCATATTGCGCACGATTGCCAGGTTGGCAACAAGACGACCTTTGCCAACAATACCCAGTTGGCTGGTCATGTCATTGTCGATGACTGGGCGATTCTGGGTGGCTTTACCGGGGTGCATCAGTTCTGCCGTATTGGAGCGCATGTGATGACGGCAGTCAGTACCGTCATCCTGCAGGATGTGCCGCCTTACCTGATGGCGGCCGGCAATACGGCGCAACCCTATGGCATCAATGTTGAAGGCCTGAAGCGCCGCGGCTTCACCGCCGATGCGATTACCGCCCTGAAGCGTGCCTATCGCACGCTGTACAAGTCTGGCCTGCTGCTTGAAGAAGCCAAGACCAAATTGGCCGAAGAGGCCAAGACCCAGCCGGACATCCAGCGCCTTGTCGATTTCCTTGAGGTCTCCAAGCGAGGCATCATTCGCTGATATGGGAAGCGCTGTACGGATTGCCATGGTGGCAGGGGAGGCCTCCGGGGATCTCCTGGCCAGCCACCTGATCGCTGCATTGAAGACGCACCTGCCGGATGCCGTTTTTTACGGTATCGGCGGGCCGAAGATGCAGGCGCAGGGTTTCGATAGCTGGTGGCCGATGGAAAAACTGTCGGTCATGGGCTATTGGGATGCGCTGAAGCATTATCGCGAAATTGCCGGTATTCGCCGCCAGTTGAAGAAACGGCTGCTGGATCTGAAACCGGATATCTTCATCGGGGTCGACGCGCCGGATTTCAACCTGGGTCTGGAAACCAATCTCAAGGCAGCCGGCGTGCGGACCATCCATTACGTCAGCCCGTCGATCTGGGCCTGGCGTGGCGGCCGGGTCAAGAAGATTGCCAAGGCGGTTAACCGTGTCCTGGCCTTGTTCCCGATGGAGCCGGCGCTCTACGAAAAGGAGCGGGTGCCGGTGACCTATGTCGGGCATCCGCTGGCAGACATCATTCCTTTGCAGACCAGCAAGCAGGCGGTTCGGGAGAAACTTTCCCTACCGCGCGATTACCCGATCTTCGCCATGTTGCCGGGTAGCCGTCAGGGCGAACTGGCCATGATGGCCGAGACCTTCGTCGAAACAGCCAAGATCATCCGTGAACGCCATCTGCCGAACGCGATGTTTGTCGTGCCCTTGGCGACGCGTGAAACACGCCTGCAGTTCGAGTTGGCCATCTATAACCGGCAAGCCGGCGATGTGCCGTTCCGCCTGCTGTTCGGCCATGCCCAGGATGCCCTTGGCGCGGCTGATGTTTCGTTGGTGGCAAGCGGTACGGCGACGCTGGAGGCGGCGCTGATCAAGCGGCCGATGGTGATTACCTACAAGATTGCCAAGTTCTCCTATTGGCTGATGAAGCGCATGGCCTACCTGCCGTATGTGGGCTTGCCCAATGTGCTGGCCGGACGTTTTGTCGTACCGGAAATCCTGCAGGATGAGGCCACGCCGGAGAATCTGGCCGAAGCCTTGGTCAAGTTGTACGAGGACAAGGAAAATGCCGAAGCGGTTGAAGAAGCGTTTACCGAGATCCATCTGCAACTGCGCCAGAACACGGCTGAAAAGGCTGCGCGTGCGGTCATCGAATGCCTGAATTGATTGTTCCGGTCGGCCTCGTTTGTGGCATCGACGAGGCCGGGCGCGGTCCGCTGGCCGGTCCGGTCGTCGCAGCAGCGGTCATTCTCGACCCCGAACGCCCGATTGTCGGGCTGAACGATTCCAAGAAACTGAGCGAGAAGAAGCGCGATGCGTTGGCTGAAATCATTCGCGAACGGGCGCTGGCCTGGGCCGTCGCAGAAGCGACGGTCGAGGAAATCGATCGCCTGAATATCCTGCAGGCGACGATGCTGGCCATGCAGCGCGCCGTGGCTGCCCTGCAAGTAAAGGCTGAAAGTGCTTTGGTCGACGGCAATCGCTGTCCAAAGCTCGATATTCCGTGTGAAGCGGTGGTCAAGGGGGATGGCAAAATCGCCTCGATCGCCGCGGCGTCTATCCTCGCCAAGACGGTGCGTGATGCCGGCATGCTGGTCTTGCATGCGCAGTATCCACATTACGGTTTTGACAGGCACATGGGCTATCCGACGGCGGCGCATTTCGCGGCGCTGGAAGCGCATGGGGCATCGCCGGTACATCGGCGCAGCTTTGGCCCGGTGGCCAGACAGTTGTCCTTGCTATGAAGCTGATCCAGTCGCGCGACAACGCGTTCTTCAAGCAACTCAAACGGCTAGCCGAGTCAGGGCGCGAGCGCCGGAAGACCGGGCAGACCTTGCTTGATGGGGTACATCTGGTCGAGGCCTATGAAAAAGCCTTCGGGCCGCTGGAAAATTTGATCGTTGCCGAGTCGGCAGCGGCCGGTGGCGAGATTGCGGCTTATCTCGAAGGCCGCCAGGCGGTCGTTCTGGCTGATGCGCTGATGCGCGACCTGGGCCTGGTGGATACGCCAAGCGGCCTGCTGGCCGTGGCCCCCATGCCGCAACGGACTGCGTTGGTTGATCTCGGGAAGGATGCCGTCTTGCTTGATGGTGTGCAGGATCCCGGCAACGTCGGCACCCTGTTGCGGACGGCGGCAGCCTCGGGCGTGAAACAGGTGTTGATGGCGCCAGGCTGTGCCTCGGCATGGTCGCCCAAGGTATTGCGGGCCGGGCAGGGGGCACATTTTGTCCTCGCCATTCACGAAGAGGCCGATCTGGCGGCTTTCATGGCGGACTATCGGGGAACGACGGCCGTCACCTGCCTGGATGGGGCGACCTCGCTTTACGAGGCGCGCTGGACCGGGCCGCTGGCCTGGATATTCGGCGCCGAGGGGCTGGGCGTGCGCCGCGAATTGATCGAAACGGCCAAGCTGAGAATCAAGATCCCCATGCCTGGCGCGGTCGAGTCCCTCAATGTCGGGGCTGCGGCAGCGGTTTGCCTGTTCGAGGCGTTGCGCCGCAAGTTGTAAGCCGATTGGGGTGGATCAGCCGGTGAGGGCTGATCCCTGCTTCAACGCAGCTTCAGTTCCTGCAGGATCGTCGTCGAAATTTCCTCGATCGACTTGGTCGATGAATCCAGCCAGCGAATGCCTTCGCGGCGCATCATCTTTTCTGCTTCGGCAATCTCGAAACGACAATTGGCCAGCGAGGCGTAATTGCTCGCGGCGCGGCGCTCTTCGCGAATCTGATGCAGACGCTCGGGCTGGATGGTCAGGCCGAACAGCTTTGAACGATGTTTTTCCAGCGTGCCGGGCAGGCGACCGCGGTCGAAATCTTCCGGAATCAGCGGGAAATTGGCCGCTTTGAGGCCGAACTGCATGGCCAGATAGAGCGAAGTCGGGGTCTTGCCGCAGCGGGAGACGGCGACCAGGATCACGTCGGCTTCTTCCAGGTCGCGGTCGGTGATGCCGTCATCGTGCGCCAGCGTGTAGTTGATCGACTCGATGCGCTTCTTGTATTCCGAGCTCTCGGCCGAGCCGTGCGAGCGGCCAACCGTGTGGTTTGACTTGATGCCGAGTTCAGCCTCCAGTGGGGCGAGGAAGGTGTCGAAGTACGACAGGCAGAAGGCATCGGCTTGGTGAACGATGCTGGACAGTTCCGGATTGACCAGCGTCGTGAAGACGATCGGGCGCATCCCGTCGCTTTCTCCCTGACCGTTGATTCGAGCCACTGCTTCTTGCGCCTGCTCGACACTGGTCAGGAAGGGGATGCGGATCTGCTTGAACTCGATGTCCTCGAACTGGGTCATCAGGCTGTGGCCGAGGGCTTCGACTGTCAGGCCGGTGCCGTCGGACACGAAAAAAACGGTGCGTTTGATAGTGGTAGGCATCCTGTGATTTTACCCGCTGTTACGCAATCCGGATGCGATGCCGTTGATGGTCAGGTGAATGCCGCGGGCCAGACGCTCATCGGTGTCGCCGGCGCGGTGGCGTTTGAGCAACTCGACTTGCAGATGGTTGAGCGGGTCCATGTAGGGCGAGCGCAGTTGCAGCGAACGGGCAAGCAGCGGATTGTCGGCCAGGAATTCGTCCTGTTCCAGAATGGCCAGCAGGTGCTGGCGGGTCAGCGCCCATTCGGCCTTGATGCGGCTGAAAATGTGCTCGCGCAGTTCGACATCGGCGACCAGTTCGGCATAGCGCGAGGCGATGGCGAGATCGGTCTTGGCCAGCACCATGTCCATGTTGGACAGCAGGCTCTTGAAGAAGGGCCAGGCGTGGACCATGCGGCGCAGCGTGGCCAGACCGGCCGGATTGGCTTGCAGGTAGCCCTCCACCGCAGCACCGAAGCCGTACCAGCCGGGCAGCATCAGGCGACATTGTGCCCACGAGAAAACCCAAGGAATGGCGCGCAGGTCTTCGATGCGCTCGGAGGCCTTGCGCGACGCGGGGCGGCTGCCGATGTTCAGCGAGGCGATTTCGGAGACGACTGTCGACTGGCGGAAATAGGTGGTGAAGCCCGGGGTTTCATAGACCAGGCCACGGTAGGCATTGAAGGCGCGGGCGGAAAGCTCGTCCATCACGGCGTGGAACTGCTCGGCCGGTTCGACACGGTTTTCGTGGTCGGTCAGGCTCGCTTCCAGCGTGGCGGCGAGCAGCACTTCCAGATTGCGGCGGCCGGTATCGGCATTGCCGTACTTGGTCGAGATCACTTCGCCCTGTTCGGTCAGGCGGATCTGGCCGGCCACGGCGCCAGCGGGCTGGGCGAGGATGGCGTGATAGGTCGGGCCGCCACCGCGGCCGACGGAGCCGCCGCGGCCGTGGAACAGACGCAGGCGGACACCGTGCTGGCCGAAGATGCGGGCCAATTCGATTTCGGCCTTGTAGAGCTCCCAACCCGAAGTCAGGAAGCCGCCATCCTTGTTGCTGTCTGAGTAGCCGAGCATGACTTCGTGTTCGTCACCGCGGCCGGCAATCAGTTCGCGGTAGGCCGGAATGGCGAAGACGCCGGCCATGGTGGCGGCGCTCTTCTGCAAGTCTTCGATGGTTTCGAATAGCGGGATGATGTTGACCTTGAGTTGCGGCTTGGCACCCGGCAACAGCAGGCCGGACTCCTTGAGCAGCAGGGCGAGTTCGAGCAGGTCGGAAACGCCATCGGTCTTCGAGATGATGCAATTGGGCAGGGCGGCGGAACCGTATTTCTGGCGCAGTTCGCGGGCGGCGAAGAAGATGGCCAGTTCGCCCTGCGTTTCTTCCGAATAGTTCAGGTACGGCGAATACAGCGGACGCGGCGTGCTGATTTCGTCGACCAGCAGCTTGATGCGCTCGGCTTCGGAGAGGGCTTCGTAATCCGGGCAGCGGCCGGCACCGGCCAGCAGTTCGGCGACGCTGCGGGCGTGGACGTCGGAGTTCTGGCGCAGATCGATCGGCGCCAGGTGGAAACCGAAGATCTGCACGCCCCGCAGCAGGCGGCGCAGGCGTCCACCGGCCAGCTTGGCGCTGCCGTTGAGCTTGAGCGAGTTGGCGAGGAGCTTCAGGTCGGCACGCAGGGCATCCGGGGTGTCGTATGGCGTGGCATGGCCGATCTCGTGGCGAACCGGCTCGAACTGGTCGAGGGCGCGGGCCGTTGCGGCAAGGCGGGCGTAGATGCCGGATAGCGCACGGCGGTAGGGCTCGTCGGCGCGTTGCGGCGAGTGATCGGTGGAATGCTCGGCCAGGGCCAGGAGTTCCGGCGTGACCTTGACCAGCAGGTCGGACAGCGGCAATTCGCCACCCAGTTCATGGACTTCGTTGAGGTAGTGGTTCAGTGCGGCGGACGATTGCAGGCGCAGGGCTTCGCGCAGGATGTCGGCGGTGACGAAGGGGTTGCCGTCGCGGTCGCCGCCGATCCAGCTGCCAACCCGGAAGAAGGGCGGCAGGGCCCAGGTTTTTTCCGGGTAACGCTTCTGCAGTTGTTCCGTCGCCTGGATGTAGAGACGCGGCAATTCGGTGAAGAAGGTTTCCTTGAAATAGGTGATGCCGTTCTTGACCTCATCGAGCACCTTCAGGCGAACCGGACGCAGCATGCGCGATTGCCACAGGGTAAGGATGGCGTTGGCCAGTGCGAGGTCGTTCTCGGCCTCTTCTTCCGGGGTCATTTGCAGGCGTTCGCGCTGATCGAGCAGATGGGCGAGGTCGCGATGATTGCGGATCAGGCTCTGGCGCTGGACTTCAGTCGGGTGGGCGGTGAGCACCGGGGCGACGACGGCATGGGCGAAGAAGTCGGCGATGGCTTCCGGCGAGACAGCGGCGGTCGACAGTGCGTCCAGCGCGAAGATCAAACTGCCTTCGCGCGGCGGTGAGCCGGCCAGATCGTGGGCACGGCGCCGACGGATGTGGTGTTCGTCCTCGGCAATATTGGCCAGTTGCAGGAAATAGCTGAAGGCACGGACGACGGCTTGCGTCGTGTCGCCAGGCAGCGGGTCGAGCAGGGCGGCAAGTTCGTCGCGGGCGGCCGGGTCGCCATCGCGGGCGAACCGGACGGCAGTCTGGCGGACGCGCTCGACGATGTCGAAAACCGACTCGCCCTCCTGTTCGCGCACGGTATCGCCGAGGATACGGCCGAGCAGGCGGATATCGGTGCGAAGGGGTTCGTCCTTGCTGGGGGAGGCGTCGTGCATGGTGCTGTTCCTGTTGGTTATCGATATTATTTGTTTATCTCGATATTCTGGCGGCCGCTTTCCAGTAAGGCAAGCGGAAAAAACATCGGGGCTGGGCCCCGCTGTTGGTAATGGTTTTTTCCTCGGCGACCGCTTGTGCCTGGCGCCGCACGGATGATTTTAGTGTTTGCGAACGAGAAGCACCGAGGCTTCGGCAATCTTCGCCAGTTGTTCAGCAACCGAGCCGAGAATGAGGGTGGCCAGACCGCGTTGACCGTGGCGGCCGACGACGATCAGGTCGACGTTCAGTTCCTTGGCCTTGTCAGCCAGCGTTTCCGAGACGCGGCGGTTGCGCGCTTCGAGCAGCAGGGCTTCGGCATCGACGCCTTCGGCATTCTCGACGGCACTGTCGATCAGCTTGCGGCCGGCCTGCAGCAGGTTACTGGCGGCCGCTTCCATATTGACCACGTTAGTCAGTGCATGGCTATGCATGTTGAGTATCGTTTCGTCGGCAACGTGGGTGATGTAAAGCTTGGCCTTGCTGGTGCGGGCGATATGCAGGGCTTCCTTCAGCGCGCAACGGGAGGTTTCGCTGTCGTCGATGGCAACCAGAATGTTTTTGTACATGACTTCTCCTGAGACGAATTCAGGGGCGAAATGCCCAGAACCGCTAACGTAGCAAAGTTTGGCTGTTCCGCCATTTGGGGTATTCCCGGAGCGCCCGGGGTGGCGCGCTCCGGGGTGTTGCTTAGTGCGACCGAACCATCAGCAGCGAGGTGTGGGCAATACGGACCAGATTTTCGGCAACCGAACCGACGAGCAGGCGGGCAACGCCGCGTCGGCCATGGGTGCCGACAACGATCAGGTCGGCACTGAAGTCTTCGGCGCCGCTGGCGATCTGTTCGGCCACCCGCTTGTCGGTGGCTTCGAGCAGACGGATTTCAGCCGTCACACCGGCTTCGGCCGCCTGCTTGCCGGCTGCATCGAGCAGGGCTTGCGAGGTGTCGCGAATGGCTTTTTTGGTGCGGTCGACGTCGATGTAACTCCCCAAGCCCATACCGTGCTGGGCGAGCAGGCTTTCGTCGGCGGCATGGGCGATGCACAGCGCCGCATTCGACATCCAGGCCAGATTGATGGCTTCGGCCAATGCCTTCTGCGAGGTCGGGCTGTCGTCGATGGCGACAAAGATTTTCTGATACATGTGTGCGGCTCCGATTATTTGAGGACCATGGCCGTAAAGGGCCAGACATAGGCTTGTGCCGTGATGAAGAAGCCCATCAGGGTGCACAGCGCGATGGAATGGAAGAAGACGTAACGCAGGATCTCGCCTTCATGGCCATACCAGTGGGTCGCGGTGGAGGCGACGACGATCGATTGCGCGTCGATCATCTTGCCCATCACGCCACCCGAGCTGTTGGCAGCCGCCATCAGAATCGGCGAGAGGCCAAGCTGTTCAGCGGTGGTCCGTTGCAGGCCGCCGAACAGCACGTTGGAAGCCGTGTCTGAACCGGTCAGCGCGACACCCAGCCAGCCGAGGAAGGTGCCGAAGAAGGGATAGAACACGCCGGTGAAGGCGAAGGCCAGGCCGAGGGTGGCATCGATGCCGGCAAAGCGCGTCAGGTAGCCGAGGGCCAGCATGGCAACAATGGTGGTCAGTGAATAACGCACCATCCAGACCGTCTTGCCGAACTGGCTGACCAGTTGCAGCGGGCGGTAGCCCATCATCAGGCCGGCGAACAGGGCCGCAAGCAGGATGCCGGTGCCGGTGGTGGTGAACCAGTTCAGCTTGTAGGCAGCTTCTTCCTTCTTGCTCTTGGCAACGACGGGCGGCACCTTCTCGATTTTCTCGTGGATATCCTCGAACTTGAAAACCGGGGCAAAGAAGGTGTTGCCGGCCAGTTTCGGCAGGCCCTTGGCGTCGAGCACCGGCTGGCCGTTTTCGAGGACCGGCGCGGTATCGACAGCCTTCTTGAACTCGGGCAGGCCCCAGATGAAGACGAAGACAGTCAGCACAACCCACGGCATCCAGGCGCGACGGACGGCGACCTTGTCAGCCTTTTGTGGGAGGTCGGTCGGCTCCGGATGGGCTTCGCCACCATCTTCCTCGTGGCCGATCAGCTTGGCGGAGGTCCACACCTTCTTCGGTTTCCAGACCTTCAGGAAGGCGATCAGGCTGGCCATGGACACCAGCGAGGCGATGACATCGACCAGCATCGGGCCGTGGTAGTTGGATACGACGAACTGGGCGATGGCAAAGGAACCGCCGGCCACCAGGATGGCCGGCCAGATCTGCATCATGCCCTTGCGCCCGGCAAAGGCCCAGATCAGCCAGAACGGCACGAGCAGGGAGAAGAACGGCAGCTGGCGACCAATCATCGACGACAGCATCATCTCGTCAAGGCCGGTGACCTTGGCCAGCGTGATGACCGGGGTACCCAGCGCCCCGTAGGCAACCGGGGCAGTGTTGGCGATCAGGGCCAGGCCGGAAGCGGCCAGCGGCGAGAAACCGAGACCGATCAGCACGGCACCGGTGACAGCGACCGGCGTACCGAAGCCGGCAGCACCTTCAAAGAAGGCACCGAAGCAGAAGGCGATCAGCAGCAGTTGCAGGCGACGGTCATCGGTGATGCCGGCGATGGAGTCCTGCAGCACCTTGAACGAGCCGTTTTCGGTCGTCAGGCGGTGCAGGAAGATGATGTTGAGCACGATCCAGCCGATCGGCACCAGACCGTTGATGGCACCGAACAATGCCGCATCGGTGGCCATGTTGGCCGGCATGCCAAAACCGAAAATGGCAATGCCAAGGGCTGAGATCAAGGCCAGCAGCGCCGCAACGTGTGCCTTGACGTGGAAGAAGGCCAATGCGGCCAGCATGACGACGACCGGAACGGACGCCAGTAATGCGGACAGCCCAATGCTGCCCAATGGATCGTATATCTGTTGCCAGACCATGGATGAATTCCTTTATCATCTGGTCAGACCACTTGCTGCGTTGGCGCGCAGACGGGTGGCGTGACCATTTTAGTGTCAGATTTGTCTCAGTTTTTGGCCCGGTGCAAGAACCCCTTCTGCCGGGCTGTCTTTTTCTTAACAGGTCACGTTTTCCTCCTGGCGGGAGCATTCCTCGAGGAGGTATGCGATCGATCGGTAAGTGCGCCCGGTTTCGGCGGTAAGGCCGATTTCGCAGGTGCGATTGGTCGATACACCGCAGCCACAGGTGGCTGGCAGCTCATCGTGAATCTTGCGCAGGGCGTGCTGGTTCAGTTCCGGCACCACG
Organism: Dechloromonas aromatica RCB; assembly: GCF_000012425.1. Classification (NCBI taxonomy): domain Bacteria; kingdom Pseudomonadati; phylum Pseudomonadota; class Betaproteobacteria; order Rhodocyclales; family Azonexaceae; genus Dechloromonas; species Dechloromonas aromatica (nom. nud.). The sequence continues at coordinate 1,895,279 of NC_007298.1, forward strand.
AAGCCGCGGTCGCCGCCGAAGCCGCAGCAGGTAACGCCAGCCGGTTCGATGATTTCCTCGACGCAGGCGGCAAGCAGCTGCTTCAATTTGGCATCCGAGCCGGTTTTCTTGACGCTGCAATTGACGTGCAGGGCGACCGGGCCCGGCTGGCGGGTGATCATCAGGCGCGGCAGCAGGGCATCGACGGCGAATTCGTGAAAGTCGTAGAGCGCTAGGCGGCCTGCCAGATGGGTGACCATGCGGGCGGTGCAGGTACTGGCATCCATGATCACCGGGTATTTGCCGTTCTGCGAGGCTTTCATCAGCGCCGCTTCCAGCGTGTTCGACATGGCTTCGGCTTCCTCGGCCATGCCTTTGCTGGCCAGCATCTGGCCGCAGCACAGGCTGTCGAAACCCTCTGGGAGAATCGGGTTGTAACCGGCCCGGCGGAGCACTTCGACGATGACGTCACCTTGCTGGGCATCGCCCGTCGTTGATGGGCCAAAGATGCGGCTGCCGCAGGTCGGGAAATAAACCACCGGGTCACCTTGCGACGAACGGGCGACGGGGCCCTTGCCGGCATGTGGCATGTGCTTCTTCCAGGCGCCGCCGGAAATGCGGCCGAGAAAGTTGTCACCGAGGATGCCGGAAACGGCGTGCCCGACGCTCAGGCCGAGGCGTGAGGCATTGGCCAGCGTGCCGAAATTCTTGCCGGTCCAGGCGTTGACGGCACGGCTGGTGTTGCCGAGCTGGCGGCCACGCAGGCGGCGGGTCAGGTCGCCGGTATCGATGCCGACCGGACAGGCTGTCGAGCACAGGCCGCAGCCGGCGCAGGTGTCGAGGCCCATGTAGGCATAGTCTTCGCCGACACTGCCGGCTGGTTCGCCCGCTGCCGCGCGGCGCGACAGCTCGCGAACGCTGGTGATGCGCTGGCGTGGGCTGAGGGTCAGGCGATGCGAAGGGCAGAGCGGCTCGCAGAAACCGCATTCGATGCAGCGGTCGACGATGTCCTCGGCGGCCGGCATCGGCTTGAGGTTCTCAAGGTGAGCATGCGGATTATCGTTGAGGATGACACCTGGGTTGAGACGGTTTTCCGGATCGAACAAGGCCTTGATGCGCCGCATCAGGTCGGTCGCCTCCTTGCCCCATTCCATTTCGACGAAGGGCGCCATGTTGCGGCCGGTGCCGTGCTCGGCCTTCAGCGAACCATCGTATTTCTTGACGACCAGATCGCAGACATCATCCATCAGGCGGGCGTAACGGTCGATCTCGGCCTGATCGCCAAAGTCCTGGGTGAAGACGAAGTGCAGGTTGCCTTCCAGCGCATGGCCGAAAATAATCGCTTCGTGATAACCGTGGTGGCGGAGCAGGGCCTGCAGGTCGAGCGTGGCGTCCGCCAGCGAAGCGACCGGAAAGGCGACGTCCTCGATCAGTACCGTGGTGCCGGTGCGACGCATGGCGCCGACCGATGGGAAGGTTCCCTTGCGCACCTTCCAGTACATCTCGCAGGTGGCAGGGTCGGTCGAAAACTGCATCGGCTCGACGGTGGCGATGCCAGCCATCGCGGCATGAACCGCAGAAATTCGCTCGTTGATCCCGGTGGCTGTCGCGGCGCGGACTTCAATCAGCAGTGCCGCAGCTTCCTCGCCCAGTTCCCGCATGATGGCCGGCAGGCCGGGCTTGTTTTCAACCGAGTGCAGGGCCGGACGATCGAGCAATTCGACAGCGGAAACCGGCTGCGGTTTCAACTGGATGACCGCTTCGCAAGCGGTACGGATGTCCGGGAAAAACACCAGTGCGCTGGCCTTGAACGGGTCTTCGACAACGGTCTGGTAGGTGATGCGCGAAATGAAGCCGAGCGTGCCTTCGGAACCGATCATCAGGTGAGCCAGGATGTCGATCGGGTCTTCGTAATCGACCAGCGCATTCAGGCTGTAGCCGGTGGTGTTCTTGATCTTGAACTTGTGGCGGATGCGCTCGGCCAGCACCGGGTTGGCGCGGGTCTGTTTGCCCAGACGGTCCAGCTCGCCGAGCAGCGCTCCGTGGCTCTTGCCGAAAGCGGCGATGCTGAGCGGATCTTCGGTGTCGAGCAGGGCGCCGTCGGCCAGCATGACGCGCAGGCCGGCCAGTGTTCGGTAGCTGTTCTGCGCCGTGCCGCAGCACATGCCGGAAGCGTTGTTGGCGGCGATGCCGCCGATTTTGGCAGCGCCGATAGAGGCGGGATCAGGGCCGATCTTTTTGCCATGCGGGGCAAGTCGGCGATTGACTTCGCCACCGACCATGCCCGGGCCGACGCGAACCTGGCTGGCATCGTCGGCCAGCTCGAAGGTGGCAAAGCCTTCGCCAATCAGGGCCAGTACGCCATCAGTAATGGCCTGCCCGGACAGGCTGGTGCCGGCGGCGCGAAAGGTGACCGGACGCTTGGCCTGGTTGGCCGCTTCGAGCACCGAGCGCGCTTGCTCTTCCGATTCAATGACAGCGATGACTTCCGGCGTCAGGCGGTAGAAGCTGGCGTCGGTGCCGTAAGCCAGGCGACGCAGCTCGTCAGTGATGACCTGGCTGGCGGGTAGTGTTTTCTTCAGAGCGTCGATAATCATGCTCATGCCTTGTCCTTCAGCAGATCGCGCAGGCGTTTCGGGGCCGGTTTCAATGGCGTGCGGACGGTCGTCCAGGCGCCTTGCTTGCTGGGCGTTAGCCAGTTGAAGCGGCTGCCCAGCCAGGAGACAAGGCGATAAAGGGCCGGGCTGGCATAAACCGTCGACCAGCCGCGCCAGATCGCCGAAATCAGAGGCTTGTAGCCGGCACCCTGACCGCGCATGGCGGGATTGGCGTGCGGTTTGGAGAAGGATTCCTCACGCAAACGCATCAGCAGTTCGGGAATCGGGATCTTGACCGGACAGACCTCGCCACAGGCACCGCACAGCGATGAAGCGGTGGCCATCGTGGCCGTCGCCTCCAGCCCGAGCATGTGCGGCGAGATGATCTTGCCGATCGGGCCGGGGTAGGTCGTGCCGTAGGCGTGGCCGCCGATGCGGGTGTAGACCGGGCAGTGGTTCATGCAGGCGCCGCAGCGAATGCATTGCAGCGTCTTGCGCAACTGTTCGTCGGCATAGGCCTGGCTGCGGCCGTTGTCGAGCAGCACGAGGTGCACTTCGCTCGGACCATCTTTCTCTCCGGCCTTGCGCGGGCTGGAAATCATGTTGAAATAGGTCGAAATGTTCTGGCCGGTCGCCGAGCGGGTGAGCAGCGAGAGCAGCGGCGGCACGTGTTCCAGTTTTTCGACGATCTTCTCGATGCCGGTGATGGCGATATGCACCGGCGGCGCCGTGGTGCACATCCGGCCATTGCCTTCGTTCTCGACCAGACACAGCGTACCGGTTTCGGCGACTGCGAAATTGACGCCGGAGAGGCCGATGTCGGCTTCCTGGAATTTCTGGCGCAGCACGTTGCGGCCGATCTGGATCAGCGCATCGACATTGTCGGTGTAATCGACCCCCGGCACGTTGTCGGCGAAGAGTTGGGCGATTTCCTGCTTGGTCTTGTGGATGGCCGGCATGATGATGTGCGACGGCTTTTCATGGGCCAGCTGGACGATGTATTCGCCCATGTCCGATTCCAGCGCGCCGATGCCGGCCGCTTCCGCCGCGTGGTTCAGTTCGATTTCCTCGCTGACCATCGACTTGCCCTTGACCATCAACTTGGCCGAGTGCTTCTGGCAGATGCCGAGGATGATGGCGTTGGCTTCGTCCGGGGTTTCGGCCCAATGGACCTGGATGCCGTTGGCAGTGAGCTTGGCTTCGAGTTGTTCGAGCAGGGTCGGCAGCTTGGCCAGGTTGTACTGGCGGATGCGTTCCCCCAGGCTGCGCAGGCTTTCCAGTTCTTCCTGATCGGGAAACTGGGCGGCGCGCTTGCTCATCAGGAAGTCCATCGCCCCCCGGAAGCTCTGGCGCAGGAAGGGATTCTCGACCACATCCTTGGCCCGGGCGCGGAAGCCGGCGGACGGCATGAAATGAAGCGTGTGTGGGGTCTGCGGGGTGGTCATTGTTCGTCTCCGATGAGCAGGACGACCAGTTCCTTCGGACCATGGGCGCCGTAGGCCAGCGTTTGCTGGATGTCGGCGGTTTTTGAAGGGCCGGAAATGAGAAGGGAATTGGTTGGCAGGCCGTCTTTCCAGCCTTCGCTCAGCATGGCTTCATGGAAGGTGTTGTAGATCGTATTGGCGTCGAGCAGGACGATATGGACCGGCGGCACCAACGACATCAGGCGTGGCTCGTCGGCGGTGGGCCACAGGATCAGCGTGCCGGTTTCGGCGATGGCCGCCCGGGCAGCCGTAAAGCTGGCTGGTGTTTCATTGAACATCGCCGGCTTCCAGTTTTCGATGGCCGTTTCGTAGCCTGGGCAAGCGATGCCGAGTGGTGGCAAGTCGCTTTGGGCCCGTGCACCGTGCGGTGTGCCGGGGGCGACCAGCAGCTTGTCGATCTGCTTGGCGCTCAGGACTTCATAAAGCTTTTGCAGCCAGCCACCGCGCGAGGCGGCATAAACCTCGGCGTGGGCGAGTTCGATGAAGTGGCGGAAACGCTTGGCCTTGTCGGCCGGGCTTTCGGTGCTGCGATGCGTGGTGTACCAGCCGGCAACATCGGGCAGCTCGCCTGCGGTCGCCGGCGAATTGGCCTTCAATTTGGCCAGGATGCGATCACGGGCGCTCATTGGGCAGTCCTCCGCAGCAGGAAAGTGGCGATGTGTTCGCCTGGCAGGCTCGGTGTCTTGCGGCCTTCCTGTTCGTCTTTCCAGGCGGCGTGGCCGAGAATGTTCATCAGGCAGCCGCAATCGGCGCTGACCACGCGCTCGGCGCCGGTCGCCTTCAAGGCCTTGACCTTGTCTTCGACCATCGCGCCGGAAATTTCCGGCTGCTTGACCGAGAAAGTGCCGCCAAAACCACAGCATTCGGATTCGTGATCCTGTTGTGCCACCTTGACCTGGGCCAGATCGCCGAGCAGCTTGCGGCCGGTCAGATGAACGCCCATCTCGCGACGGGCGGAACAGGAGGTATGCAGCACAACGGTACAGTCACCGCCTTTGTCTTCCGGCTGCCAGCCGAGCACATTGACCAGGAAATCAGTGAATTCGTAGATGCGGGCCGACAAGGCCTCGGCCTGCACCTTGCGCACCGGATCGGCAGCGAACAGTGTCGGGTAGTGGTGCTTCATCATCCCGGCGCAGGAGCCGGAGGGAACGACGACCGGCCAGTCGTTCGGGAACAGCGTCAATTGGTGGGCGGCAACCTTGCGGGCCTCGTCGGGGAAACCGCTGGTATAGGCTGGCTGGCCACAGCAGGTTTGCTCTTCCGGGAAATGGACGCGGATGCCTTCTCGTTCAAGCAGGGTAATTGCATCCATGCCCGCGCCGGGAAAGAACTGGTCGACCACGCAGGTCGCAAAAAAATAAACGTCGCGATGGCGTGGCGGCGGGGTTTGCGCTTGAGTCATCTTGTCTCCGGTGTTAATTATTTAACGGTCAATTGGTAAGACCAATAATTCATGAGATGAAAATTTACGTGAATACCGGTACTTAGTCAATAAACCAAGGGAAATCCCCAAGCTTGCACTTTGTTTAAACGCTGATTAAAATGTGCTGGTCTTACCAATCAATGTGGTCTTACCAATGCTGAACAAGGTGCAGGTTCCACGTATTTCCGATGCCGTCGCTTCGACACTGGAGCGGCGCATTCTCGAAGGCTCGCTGAAGTCGGGCGACCGTCTGCCGCCCGAGCGTGAGCTCGCTGCGGAGCTGGGTGTGTCGCGCCCCAGTTTGCGCGAGGCGATCCAGAAGCTGGCTTCGAAGGGAATGGTGACCAGTCGCCAGGGGGGCGGTACTTACGTGACCGATGCGCTCGAGTCGACTTTCTTCGACCCGTGGCAGGACATGATGGGCAGCTACCCCAATCTGCGCGAGGACATGCTGGAATTCCGCCGCATGCTTGAAGGCCAGGCCGCCGAATGGGCCGCCGAGCGCGCCACCGATGCCGACCTGCAGCGCCTCGACCAGACGTTTGCCGCGCTGGAAGCCGCCTTCCAGAATGACGATACCGCCAAGCGTTCGGATGCCGACATCGCCTTTCATCAAGCGGTCGGCGATGCCTCGCACAACGTCTTGCTTGGCCACTTGTCGGCGGCGCTGCTGCGTCTGATGCACGACAACATTCGCCTCAACCTCGGCGAACTGAAAATGGTGCCTGCCGCCAGTTCCCTGCTGCTGCGCCAGCACACGGCGATCCACACGGCGATTACCGAGCGCAAGCCGCAGGCTGCCCGTTCCGCTGCCGAGACACACATTGACTTCGTTCGCGAAACGCTGGCCCAGACCCTGCGTTCCGTCGCCCGGCGTGAAACGGCCGAGCGTCGCCTGAATACTGATTTCTCAACTTCCTGATTTTAATTTTCAAATTCGACCCCGAAAGGACACAGCAATGGAAGCCTTGGTAATCCCCTTTGAAAAACTGCGTATGAACGACGTCGAGCAGGTCGGCGGCAAGAATTCATCGCTTGGTGAAATGATTTCGCAACTGGCCGACACCGGCGTTCGCGTCCCGGGCGGCTTCGCCACCACGGCCCACGCCTACCGTGTCTTCCTGGCCCAGTCCGGCCTCGATGCCAAGATCAATGCCGTCCTCGACGCGCTCGACGTTGAAGATGTGAACGCCCTGGTCAAGGCTGGTGCCGAGATTCGCCAGTGGATCCTCGACACGCCGTTCCCGATGGACCTGACCATCGCCGTCACCGAGCAATACGAGCGCCTGGTGGCCGATTCCACCGCCGACATGTCCTTCGCCGTGCGCTCCTCGGCCACCGCCGAAGACTTGCCGGACGCTTCCTTCGCCGGTCAGCAGGAAACCTTCCTGAACATCGTCGGCCTGGAAAACATCATGCACGCGATCAAGGAAGTGTTCGCTTCCCTATACAACGACCGCGCCATCTCCTACCGCGTCCACAAGGGCTTCATCCACGCCGACGTCGCGCTGTCGGCTGGTATTCAGCGCATGGTTCGCTCCGACAAGGGCTCGGCCGGCGTGATGTTCACGCTCGATACCGAATCCGGTTACCGCGATGCCGTCTTCGTCACCTCCAGCTACGGTCTGGGCGAAACGGTAGTGCAGGGCGCCGTCAATCCGGACGAGTTCTATGTGCACAAGCCGATGTTGGCTGCCGGCAAGAAGGCCGTCGTTCGCCGCAACCTCGGTTCCAAGATGATCAAGATGACTTTCGCTGCCGAAAAGGTCGCCGGCAAGTCCACGATCACCGAAGATGTGCCGGAAGCCCAGCGTCACCAGTTCTCGATCAATGACGAAGAAGTCATGGAACTGGCCCGCTACGCGATGATCATCGAAAAGCACTACGGTCGTCCGATGGACATCGAGTGGGGCAAGGATGGCGTCGACGGCAAGCTGTACATCCTGCAGGCCCGTCCGGAAACGGTGCAGTCGCAAGCCGCTGCCGGCAAGCAGGAAAAATTCAAGCTGAAGTCCTTCTCCAAGGTGCTCGCCTCCGGCCGCGCCATCGGCCAGAAGATCGGTGTCGGCCCGGTCCGCATCGTCAAGGATCCGAAGGAAATGGACCAGGTCAAGCCGGGTGACGTACTCGTCGCCGACATGACCGACCCGAACTGGGAACCGGTGATGAAGCGTGCTTCCGCCATCGTCACCAACCGTGGCGGTCGTACCTGCCACGCCGCCATCATCGCTCGCGAACTGGGTATTCCGGCCATTGTTGGCTGCGGTGATGCGACCGAAACGCTGACCGAAGGCGACATCGTTACCGTTTCCTGTACCGAAGGCGATACCGGCCACGTCTATCGTGGCAGCCTCGATTACGAAGTGACCACCCGTGACATCTCGGCCATGCCGGACGTCCCGGTCAAGGTCATGATGAACGTCGGCAACCCGGAACTGGCCTTCGAATTCGCCCAGCTGCCGAATGCCGGCGTCGGTCTGGCCCGCGTCGAGTTCATCATCAACAACGTGATCGGCATCCATCCGAAGGCCATCCTCGATGTCGAGCGCCTGCCGGCTTCGAAGCGCGAGGAAATCAAGCGTCGCGCCCGTGGCTATGCTTCGCCGAAGGACTTCTTCGTCGAGAAGCTGGTCGAAGGCGTATCCACCATCGCCGCCGCCTTCTGGCCGAACCCGGTAATCGTTCGTCTGTCCGATTTCAAGTCCAACGAATACCGCAAGCTACTTGGCGGTGAGCTGTACGAGCCGGAAGAAGAAAACCCGATGCTCGGCTTCCGTGGCGCCTCGCGTTACGTCGCTCAGTCCTTCCGCGACTGTTTCGAGATGGAATGCCGCGCCATGAAGCGCGTTCGTGAAGAAATGGGCCTGACCAACGTGCAACTGATGGTGCCGTTTGTCCGTACCGTCGGCGAAGGCCAGGCTGTGGTTGAGCTGCTGGCCGAACACGGTCTGAAGCAGGGCGAACACGACCTGAAGCTGATCATGATGTGCGAAATCCCGTCCAACGCCCTGTTGGCCGACGACTTCCTGAAGGTCTTCGACGGCTTCTCGATCGGTTCCAACGACCTGACCCAGCTCACCCTTGGTCTCGACCGTGACTCCGGTCTGGTCGCCAACCTGTTCGACGAACGCGATCCGGCCGTCAAGATGCTGCTGGCCATGGCCATTTCTGCAGCCAACAAGGCTGGCAAGTACATCGGTATCTGCGGCCAGGGCCCATCCGATCACCCGGATCTGGCCGAATGGCTGATGGATCAGGGCATCTCGTCGATCTCCCTGAACCCGGATACCGTGGTCGATACCTGGACCCGTCTGGCGACGCACAAGAAGGCCTGATTTCGCTGCCTGATTGAAAACTTGCAAAAAAAGGCCGGGGAGACCCGGCCTTTTTTATGTGTGTGGCCACTTGATGTCGCCATTTGAAGACAGCCAAATGCATTGTTTGTAGTGGCTTCGCGTCAGGTTTTGTTAAATGACGTTGTCAAAAAACGACAGTGGCTCGTCCAAAATGAAACGAGCCACTGATTTTTCATGTTTGCGTTTGCCTGTTCCCTCCGTGCAGGAGGTGGGCGGAACGAAGGCTAAGTCTTATTTGTAGTAGCCGACAGCGCAGATCTGGTCGCCAATCCTGGTGACGTAGCTGATTTTCTGTGCCGGTTCAGAGGCGCCTGGGCGAGGCCATTTATAGGACACCTCGGCGATGGCGCCATCCTTTGCGGCTTCGTAGAGCTTGGCACCAACCGGTTCGCCGGAAGCGTTGACGAGGCCTTTCATGCTTTTGCCGTTAAGTGTCGGGTGGGCAGTGAAATTGCCGTCCGGGCCGCCACAGAAGGGGTAGAGGTCACGATCCCGGAAGCCATTTTCACCCTTGGCGATCTGGGCTAATGCTGTCGGCTTGTCGGCCTTTACTGCGGAAATGGTTTTTTCGAGCATGGCCCTGGCTTCAGCTGCATTGCCAAACTCGGCAGCGCTGACGGCAAGCTTGCTAAAGCCGGTCGCGGCGACGATCAGGCTGAGTGTGATGATTTTTTTCAATGTAGGTCCTTTATTGATCAATCACCGTGGCCGGGTGGCAACGGTGCGCTCAGTCTTACGCAAAATCGATGCCAGTTGGATTTTTGGCGTTACCCTATTTTTTCCGGTCCGTGAATTTCCCCAGCCTGTCATTGATCAATTCATTTGATTCGAACCCTATCAGACGGCTTTTCAAGGCTTGGTTCAGGTGAGATATGTAAATTCTGAACTTGATGAATGGATATCTGTTTTGAATAGGTAAGTTTAAAATGTGCCGTTTCAACAAATATGGGCACAGGTCAGTATTTCGTGCCTCTCATACAGACATCTGGGGAGTTGTATATGAAGCACCGATTCGGTCGTCTCGCAGCCACGGCGGTTGCCTCTTTGCTGGTCATGACGATTGCTGCGCCGGCGAATGCGAGCATTTATCGAACCGCTACCGGTTATTCGATCAATGACCTGTATGTATTTGGCGACAGCCTGTCGGACGTGGGGAATATCTCGGTAGCGACCGGCGGCGTACAACCGCCTGCCGCGCTTGGTTATGTCGATGGCCGCTTCACCAATGGCGGAAATTACACGGACTACCTCGCGACTTCTCTTGGGGTGAGCAATACAGCAGCCCTGTCAGGGGGCAATAACTATGCTTTTGGTGGTGCCAAGATTGATGCTGGCATGTCGCCGCCAGGGCTGCTCGCACAGTACGGCATGTATGCCGCGGGCCATAACGCTGCCGACCCCAATGCCTTGTTCATCGTTTATGGCGGAGGGAATGACATCAATGATACGAGTGTCAATCTGAGTGATTCTCTGGCTAATCTGGGGCTGATTATCGGCGCCTTGATCAAGCAGGGGGCCACCAATATTCTCATCCCGAATTCCCCTGATCTGGGGCGAATTCCCTACAACAACACCTCGCCCGATGCCGCTGCGATGACGGCTCGTACACAGGCATATAACATGGGTTTGGTCGCGCTGATTGCCCAAATGGAGTCGCTATTTTCGATCGATCTGCTGACCGTTGATGTCTTTGGATTTAGCGGTCAGATACTTGATAATCCGGCTGCTTATGGGCTGAATAATGTGGTCGATAGCTGTGTCGGCAATGCGGCATGCACAGACCCCGGCCAGTATTTCTATTGGGATGGCATTCATCCGAGTACGCAGATGCACGCGTTGCTGGCCAACGAATTTCTCTCGGTCATCGATCAGCATCTGGTTCCCGAGCCGGCTGCTTTGGCTTTGATGGCATTGGGCTTTTCGAGTCTGGCTTGGAGTCGTCGTCGTTTGAATGGCTAGGTTCATTCGTCGCCCGGGGCTCCGCCGGCCAAAGGTGGCCATCAATGAAGAAAGCCGGGTAACCGGCTTTTTTATTGCAAGCTTGGCGTATTTTTCGTTGCGATCGATTCGTTCAAGCGGATGTTGGCTTGCCCCGATTGGGCTGGGTGGCACGTAGTTGCTCGGTATCGATCAGTGTGCGCAAGGTGTTGCGTCCGGCCCCCTTGGCTTCGTACATGGCATGGTCTGCCCGCTTCAGGATCTCATCGAGTTGTTCGTTGTCACCACCAAACAGGGTGAGGCCGATACTGGGGCTACTGTGGTGCTTGATGGAGCCCAACTGGTAAGGACTATTCAAGGCGCCCAGCAACTTCTCGCCAATGAGTGTTGCCGCATTGCCGGCGCTAACCGGGTCAGGGGCCAGGCTTTCGAGCAGGACAACGAATTCGTCCCCTCCCAGGCGCGAAACTGTGTCCTGTTCGCGCACGTTGCGTCTAAGCCGTGAAGCAACCTGAATGAGCATGGCATCGCCCATGGCATGTCCGTGGGTGTCGTTCAGTTGCTTGAAGTGGTCCATGTCCAGGAATAACAGGGCACCCAGGCTGTTATTCCGGGTGTTGTGGAAAATGGCCTGTTGCAGGCGGTCCATCAATAGCCGGCGATTGGGCAGTTCGGTCAGTGCGTCGAAAAAAGCCAGTCTGTGAATATCGGCTTCGCTGCGTTTCCGCTCATCGATATTCTTGACGCAGCCAACCATGCGGCTCGCCTTGCCGTCGATGTCCCGGTCAACGACCTGGCCGGTATCCGATATCCACAAATAGTGCCCATCACTATGCCGGATGCGGTATTCAGCGGTGAAGAGCGTGTTTTCATGGGTGCTGATATCCAGCGCCCGCTCGACCGCAGCGAGGTCTTCGGGGTGAATGCGCTCGACGTAATCCGCGAGCGGGTGGCTGAGAAAACTCGTATCCAAACCCATCATGCGGCACCAGGCCTCGTTGTGACTGACGCGATTGAATTCAATCTCCCAGTCCCAGATGCCATCGCCGGTGGCGTCGAGCACGAAGCGCATGCGTTCTTCGCTGGCCCGCAATTCCCGGTTTAGGCTGGCTAACTTGAGGGTGTTTCGGATACGTAGTTTGACGATATCGAGGTGGAATGGCTTGGTGATGTAGTCTGCCACGCCAAGATCGAGGCCTGTCACCTCCGAGTCGACGTCGGTGAGCGCGGTCAGGAAGATGATGGGAACGGCCTGCAGGCGAGGGTCACTGCGGAAACGGCGACAGGTTTCAAGGCCATCCATTTCCGGCATCATGATATCGAGCAGGACCAGATCGGGGGGCGAATGTTTTGCCATGGTCAGTCCCTGACTGCCCGAGGTGGCGATTTCCAGGTCGAAGTCGTTAGCCAGGGCGGTCCCTAGCGTATATAGATTTCCCGGCATATCGTCGATGGCCAGGATGCGCGGTTTGCGTGGGGACATGTTATTCCTCGGGAGCTAGCCATTGACCAGGGCACGCAGGCGGCCCAGTGCGGCTTGGAACTGAAAGGTCTTGACTGAGTCTGCGATTTCGTCGATTTCGTCGGCGATATCCGTGTTGATGGCACTCGATTGCAGCTCGGAGAAGCGTTGGAGTGCATCGAATTTGCCCAATTCAAGCAGCGGTATGAGCGCCTCGATGGCACGCCGCAATTGCGCCCGGTCGAATATCGTGGTCTTGGCAGCGCAAATGCCGGGTGTTCCTGCCGGAGCGGCCTCCGGGGCCAAGACGTCGACGAGAATTCGGCGCAGATCCGACACGACGAAGGGCTTGGGCAGGAAATGATCCATCCCGCTTTGCAGGCAACATTCGCGATCTTCGGCAAAGACCGAAGCGCTGATGGCGACGACCGGAATGCGGGGGAGTCCGCATTGCGCTTCATGCTCGCGAATTTCCCGTGCGGCAGCATAGCCGTCGAGCCCAGGCATCAGGCAATCCATCAGGATCATGTCGGGGCGATCATCGGCGCATGCAGCGCTGACCGCTTCGCGACCATCCGTGGCGAATGTGACACAGAGGCCGAGGCGGCTCAAGAGTGTGCCAAGTACTTTGCGCTCCAGCGCATTGTCCTCGGCAACCAGAACGGATCCGGAGAAGCTGGGTACAAGCCCGGACTGCGCCTGGCTGGTGGCATTCGATTCGTTGGCGGCCGAGGTGCTTGTTGCCAGTGGGGCTGGAATACGGAACCACAGGCGGCTGCCTTTTTTCTCCTCGCTTTCCAGCCCGGCTTCACCTCCCATCAGTTCCGCCAGATGGCGAACGATAGACAGGCCCAGCCCACTGCCGCCGTAGCGCCGGGTGGTGGAACCGTCGGCCTGCGTGAAGGGCTGGAAGAGCCCCTGCTGTTTTTCGGAGGAAATACCGATACCTGTATCGGTCACGGAAAATTCGAGCGTTGCGAAGTCATTGGTGCGGTCGATTTCGGAGATGCGGATGTCGACTGAACCAATCGCCGTGAACTTTAAGGCATTCGAGACCAGATTCGAGAGCATCTGCTTCAGGCGGTAGCCGTCGGCCAGATATTCCTGAGTGCGCGGTCCATCCCACTCCGCGGAGATGATCAGACCTTTGCCCTGAGCGACGCCCCGGAATAGCGCCAGGATGTCCTGAGCCAGTTGTTGCGGTAGCCAGGGGGTCGGATCCAGTTCAACGCGCCCAGACTCCACTTTGGCCAGATCGAGCACGTCATTGAGAATGGTGAGCAGGGTTTTTCCCGATTCGAGGATGACGCGCCCGTAATCCCGGCTGCGCGGGTCCGATACATCCGGGCCGCAGAGTATCTGAGCCATGCCCAGGATACTGTTCATCGGTGTGCGAATTTCGTGACTCATTGTGGCCAGGAACTCGCTCTTGGCACGGTTTGCCGCCTCGGCTGCCTGCTTGGCATGCATCAATTCGGTAATGTCTACCCGAAAGCCGACGATCGAGCCATCGGCGGTTTTGCGTTCCCGGACATCCAGCCAACGGCCATCAGCCAGTTTTTGAATGAAATTGGATTCACTTTGCCGGTGGGCTAAAAGCCGTCTTTGAACCCAGGCTTCCGGGTTGGCCTGCGCTTCTGGGTATTGGCCATGCTCGATACCGTAGCGGATGATTTCTTCGAACGAGTTGCCGGGAACGAAGGCGGGGGCGGAAATGGTATACAAGCGACGATACTGCTCATTGCACCAGGTCAGTCGATCCGCCGCGTTGTACACTGAAAAACCTTCCCCGATGGCCTCGATGGCCGAATGAAGGATGCTCTCCAGATATTGGCGTTGCTCTTCAGCCTGTTTGTGGGCAGTAATATCCAGATGCACGCCGTACATGGTCAGCGGCTTTCTGTCCTTGCTCCAGTCAATCACCTTGCCGCGCACTTGAATCCAGACCCAGCGCTGGTCGGCATGCTGGATACGGTATTCAATCTCGAATCGCTCGCTGTCACCCGCCAGATGGTCGGCCAAGCTTTTTTCCAGAACCAGTCGATCTTCCGGATGGATACGGCTGAACCAGGCCTCCAGGTGATCATCTCCAAATTCGGCGAGGGAGCGCCCGACCAGATTGCTGGAGGCGCCATCCAGTATCAGTTTCCCGGAGTCGATATCCCATTCCCAGGGGCCGGCTCCCGTCCCTGACAGCACGTTGATCAATCGTTTCCTGTCGCGTGCGATTTCCTGCTCTTGCTGCCGCAGTGTGGTGATATCCCGTTTGATGGCCACATAGTGCGTTACCTCTCCGGAAGAGTCGCGCAGGGGCGAGATGATCACTTGCTCCAGATAGTCGCTGCCATCCTTGCGGCGGTTGATGAATTCACCTTGCCAGACTTTGCCTTGCTCCAGGGTGAACCACATGACATCTTTGGTGGCAGCGGGCGTGCGCCCCGAACCGAGGAAGGCTGCAGGCCGACCGATGGCCTCCTCGACGGTGTAGCCGGAGGCGTCTTTAAACGCCGAATTTGCATAAATTATGTGTGTCTTCAGGTCCGTAATAACGATGGACTCGGGGCTTTGCTCAATGACCTGAGAGAGGCGCTGGGCTTCTTCCTCGGCCCGATGGCGACTGGTGATGTCGCGGCTAATCACAATGAAGCGACTTCCCTCCATGTCCGTGCGGTCTTTCCTCGCCACCGACAATTCGAACCAGGCATCACCTTGCGCCAATGGCAGCTTGATCACTCGGCCGTAACTCTTTCCCTGCCGTTTTGCCTCGGCCAAGGCTTGATGAACGACGGCTGCCGCTTGTGGTGGTAACACATCGCTTACAGTACGGCCCATCAGTTCATTTTTTGAGGCCGCGAGCAAGTGCTCGTCATTGGTGCGAATGGCAAGATAGGTGCCGATTTCGTCCATCTCGAACAGAATGTCCGGAATGGCGGCCAGCGTGGCATCAAGTGCATCCTGGCTTTCCTTGAGCTGCTGGTTTTTGCAGGCGATGTCGGCCGCCATGTCGCGAGCCTTCTGCTCTGCCTTCGTGGCATTTTTTACCAGCAAATCCTGCACGAGACGGCTGACCGTGAGCAGCGTGAGAATGATCGCAGTCACCTGGGCGCCAAGCGGACTCTGAAAGGCGTTGGGAAAGCGGTAGCAGGTGAGTGCTACCGTTATTGCAAAAACGAAAAGCGACCATCGGATATTGGTGACGGCCAGCGCCAGGATGAAGGGAATCCAGATTGCTTGTGGTACCGCGAAATCGAATGCCCGCAGTTGCAAACCCGATGTAACAGTGATGATGGCAATCAAGGTGCTCAGCTTGAGTGCCAAAGTGTTGCCACGGTGGTAACTCAAGAACAGTGCAGCAGCCATGACGAGCCCAAGCAACACGCCGTAGAACCGGAAATGAGTCTCGCCGCTAGCGATGAACGAACGAGTTTCCGGGTTGTAGTTGACGATCAGCGCATTGACGACCATTGCCGCAACCATGATGACGAAGAACCCTAGTGCAGCGAGGTTGTAGGTTCTTTGGTTGGCTTGGAGCTGAAATAATTTCATGGTTTCCTTGGCGGCTCGTGCGGGAAAGACTTTTCCTTGCTAAGGCTCTTGGGGGCGCGATACTACAAATCAATAACTGGCATTTTCATGCAAAATATGAAATTTGGCAATTAATATAGATTTGTGTCTGTTTTTTGGTGTTTTTTTGATGCAATGCTTGGTCAATCAAGCACGCTTGCAGCACGAGCGATGACCCGCTTGGGGACGCCTGCGCTACCCTACCGTTTTGAGGATTTTGGACTTCATGGAACTGGCTTCGGCGGACAGCACAATCGGTAGCGAGCGACGGGATTTCGTCGAATGGCATCGCGGCCGTTCGCCGTATGTTTTCTGGGCACTCGATGTCGATATCCCGGAAGTTCGGAATGAACTGTCACGGGCCGAACACCACCTGTCCGGCCTGTTGCTGAATGATTACCAGCGTCAGCCTCACGTAACGCTCGACCTGTGCGGCTTTCCGGCGCGATCGCCGAATGCGCCGGATGAGTTTTCGGCGGCCTTGTTGCACGATCAAATGCGACGTTTGCGCGCTGCTGGCCTGGTCGAGTTTGAGCTCGAGATCGGCGGCCTGAGCAGCTTCGTGTCGGCACCGTATCTGCAAGTCAACGAGGCCGCTGGCCGGCTGGTATCGATACGCGAATGCCTGGCTGAAAACGGCATCAATCGCCTGCAGGGCAACTATGTGCCGCATTGCACGGTTGGCCTCTATGTCGCGGCCTGGCCGGCCGGGCCGGTTGTCGAGCGACTGCGGGCCTATCACGGCCAATCGACGATACGCTATTTGGCAAGGCGAATCAGCCTGATGAGCTACCATCCGACGGAAATAGCCGGGCCTTTGGCTTTGTTGGGCGATTACTGGCTGGATTCCGGTCGTATGGCGTGGTATCCCGCGGCAGCCATCCTTGGTTTCGACGAAATGTCCGATTGAATTAGGTGCCCTGGTTGTAGGGAGCAGCAAAGATTCAAAGTGCTTTGAGTGGATTCGTTCCGATCAAGGCGATGGCGCGAGGCTGCATCCGACGTCGCTTCGTCCATCCTGAGGCAAAATAGCGGTAAAGGAGGCGAGTCATGGTGGCAGGAAATCTGGTTCACAAGCTGCGTTCCCTGATGGGCGGCAGCGCCGAGCGCGTGGCCTTGACGGCACGTGGTGTCGAGCAGTTGCGCGCCCAGTTGCGCGAATGTGCTGACGGGCAGGGCGGCGAGGTCTCGGCCCGTGCTCGGGCGGCACGGCTGGCCGAGACTTATCTCGGCCTCAATGACGCGGGGCGGCACCGCTTCCTCAAGTTGATCGCGCTGGAGTTCGGGCCCGATCCGGCCAAGGTGGCGACGGCGCATGCGGCTTATCAGAAGGCTGTTGGCACGCCGGAGCAATGGAAGGCGGAAGCGGCGATGCGGGGCGCCATGCGCTCGTCGCGCATCCGTATCCTGACCCAGTTCAATGCCATTCCACAGGGCGTGAAGTTTCTCGTTGATCTGCGCGCCGACCTGTTGCGCTATCTTGAAAACGACCGGGAGCTGGCGGTACTTGACCGCGAGCTGGAGTCGCGGCTCTCGGCCTGGTTCGATGTTGGCTTTCTCGAATTGCAGCGCATCACCTGGAATTCCCCGGCCGCCTTGCTGGAAAAGCTGATCGAGTACGAGGCGGTGCACGAAATCCGCTCGTGGACCGACCTGAAGAACCGGCTTGATTCGGACCGCCGCCTGTACGCCTTCTTCCATCCACGCATGCCGGCTGAGCCGCTGATCTTTGTCGAGGTGGCGCTGACCGACCATCTGGCCGATAACGTTCAGGCGCTGCTCGACGAGCACGCGCCGGTTTTCGACAACCGCAAGGCCGATACGGCGATTTTCTATTCGATCTCGAACACGCAGGTGGGTTTGCGTGGTGTTTCGTTCGGCAACTTCCTGTTGAAACGCGTGATCGATGACCTGAAACGCGATTTTCCGAAGCTGGCCAATTTCGCCACGCTGTCGCCGATGCCTGCAATGGCTGCCTGGTTGCGCAAGAACCCGCAGGCGCTGACGGATGCGGGCGTCGAGTTGCCTCTGGAAGAGCTTTCCATGGGCACCTGGGCGGCGGACAAGAAACTCGTTCGCTCCCTGCGCGATCCGCTGAGCCGTCTTGGTGCCCGATATCTGGCCAGTGCCAAGCAGGGTGGCGGTGAAGCCGGGGCGCCATTCGACCCGGTGTCGCGCTTCCATCTGGGCAATGGCGCGCGGGTCGAGCGCATCAACTACCTTGGCGACAGTTCGGCCAAGGGCTTCCGGCAGTCATTCGGATTGATGGTGAATTACCTATACAGCCCGGATGACATAGAAACCAATCTGGAGGCCTTCGCCAGCCAGGGGAGTATAGCGATGTCGGCGACGGTGCGGCGATTGGCGAAGCGGCTGTAAGCGGTCCGGCGGAGAGTTTTTCTCTGCACAAAAAAAGGTCGGACTAGCCGACCCTTTGTCTGAGCAATGAGTTATTACTGTTGCTTGTTCTTGCGACGGCTCAGGCCGAGACCGGCAAGACCGAGGCCGAGAAGGGCCAGGCTGGCGGGTTCGGGAATGTTCTGAGTTGCATCCGGGTCGCGTGCCCAAATTTCCATGTGAGATAAGCCCTGCGTATTGCCATTTCGGTTGGTGAAGTCCGTCATCTTCCAAGTGCCCGAGAAGTCGTAGGGCGTCACATAGTCGAAAGGAATATTCTGACCTAGATAGGCAAAGTATTGGGCATATACGTTAAAGTCAAAGTCATAGACAATGGATTCAGTGCTTGACTTTAGAACAAAGGCCAAATGATCAAAGGCATTTCGACCCAATACACTCTGGACTTGGGTGATGATTTGTGGATCCAAATTGAGACTCCAAGTCCCGCTTGTGCCATTACCTCCGGTCACGTTAATTGTCATTAACTGACTAATGACCAGCGATAGATTACCCAGCGTTGGATTTGCGCCATATCCGCCGTCGGTGGAATACAACTTGATCCAGCCAGGGTCCACGTTATTCACGAGTTTCTCGGTTGGGTACGTTAATGGAGACGGCAAGTATTGGTCATTCAGAACAATGCCAGTACTTGGGTTTGAGGGGGGCAAGAAATAAGGGTCAAAAATCTGGGTGTTAGCGCCGTTGCCCGCCCCGCCATTCAGGACACCCTCACCCAAGATGCCGATGTTGGAACCTACCGGGTAATTTCCACTGATGTTGCCATCCGCGACGATGCAAGCCGTGGGGGTCAAATCGGGAATTGCCAAAGCCGCACCAGCTGATCCATCTGGATTTACAAGATTAATCCCGGTTATTGCGACGGTGTTGCTAAATGTGCAACTCGCGGCATCAGCAGGCATTGATCCGAAGGTGGTGGCAATTGCCAAAACTGTCAAAATTGTGTTCGGTTTCATCTTTGTCACCATATTACGATTATTAACATGATTGTGTATAAGCAATATTGGTGCCGAAAATATAAATTCTCGTTTAATCAATTCGTTGTATTTATTTTCTGCTGATGTTGGCGTTCTGGGAAATGGGTTTGTAAAATTTTTCGACATCAATTTTGTCAGTTTAGGCGCAGATTAGTGCAGGTATTGCAGATGCTTTGCATTTGTGTAAGCGCGAATTGGTGTTTGCTGAATGGCATTTTCTCTTGGTCAATGCTGCGGCACTCCGTTCAGCGCATCCCTTGCAGGGCCATCTTTCGCCGTAAGAAGGCGATCTGCGTTTGCAGCGGCAACTGCTTGGGACAAACGTCATGGCAGCCGACCAGCGACATGCAGCCAAAAACGCCATCGTCGTCACCGATCAGTTCGTAGAAATCCTCGTCACTACGTGTATCCCGCGGATCGAGCCGGAAGCGGGCGATCTTGTTGAGGCCGACGGCACCGACGAAACGCTCGCGCATCTGCACCGTGCCGCAGCCGGCGATGCAGCAGCCGCATTCGATGCAGCGATCGAGTTCGTAGATGGCTTCGGCGGTGGCCGGCTCCATCCGTGTTTCGAGGGCGTCGAGATCGGTTTCCGTATCGTTGTGGATCCAGGTTTGCAGGCGTTCGCTGGTGCCGCGCATCCATTTTCCAGTATTGACTGACAGATCGCCGATCAGCTCGAAGACTGGCAGCGGGGCCAGCGTGATGCGCTCGCCGAGGTCGCGGGTCAAGGTGCGGCAGGCCAGGCCGGGGCGGCCATTGACCAGCATGGCGCAACTTCCACAAATGCCGGCCCGACAGACGAAATCGAACATCAGCGAAGGATCCTGCTGGGCGCGGATCTCGTTGAGCGCGATGAACAGCGTCATGCCCTCGGCTTCCTCGACTTCGTAGGCTTGCAGGTGCGGCACGCTGGCCGGGTCGGCCGGGTTGTGGCGGAGAATTTCCAGGGTCAGGCGGCGTGGCTGGTCGTCTGGCTTTTTGCGGCGGAGCAGGGGGATCATGTGCTTTCTCCCGGGCGGGCATTGTCGCCGCGCAGGTGGGTGGGGAGCAGGTGGCGGAATGGCATCAGCGCGTCCTGCACCGCATGGCGATCGGCTGTGGCGAGTTGTGCCCTGATCGTCTCGATTTGAGCCATCCGATGGGCTGTTTCCGGATGTTCGATGGCATCGCGGGCGCCGTAGCCGCGCCAGCCGGGCGGCAGTTCCATGTGGCGGACATCGAGCGCTTCGTAGTGCAATGAGGGAACCAGCTGCGCCGGATCGGTCCAGTAGGCCAGCGTACGTTTCAGCCATTCTGCGTCGTTGCGCCGCGGAAAATCTGTGCGGAAATGCGCGCCGCGGCTCTCGGTCCGCTGGCGGGCCCCGTGGGCCACGCAGATGGCCAGCTTGAGCATCTTTTGCAGGCGCCAGGCCAGCGTCAGTTCAGGGTTGGCGCCGGGCCGGTGAGTGCGCAGGCCAACCTGCCGGCTGCGCGCGGCCAGTTCCGTCAGTTCCCTGACGGCTTCGGCCAGTTGCTCGCCATGGCGAACGATACCAACTTTGTCGGTCATGATCGCTTGCATCGCACCGAGCAGGGCGGCCGGGTTCTCCGGGCCGTGGTTATCGGCGATAGCCGAAAATTCGGCTCGTACCTTGTCAGCACATTCGCGCAGCAGTGCTGTCGAAAGGGACATGTCACCGCCTGAGGAGGTACAAAAATCGGCAATCGCGTCGCCGACGATCATCCCTGAAACGACGGTTTCGGCCACCGAGTTGCCACCCAGGCGGTTGAAGCCGTGCAGGTCCCAGCAGGCAGCCTCGCCGCAGGCAAACAGCCCGCTCAGGCCATAGGCGGCGCCGTGCGCATTGGTGCGGATGCCGCCCATCGAATAGTGTTGGGCCGGGCGGACCGGAATCCATTGTCGGGCCGGGTCGATGCCGAGGAAGTAATGGCAGATTTCCTTCACTTCGCGCAGCTTGTGGTCGATGTGCTGGGCGCCGAGCTGGGTAATGTCCAGCCACAGATGTTCGCCGAAACGGTTTCTTGCCCCCTTGCCGCTGCGGATATGGGCTTCCATCCGCCGCGAGACCACGTCGCGCGAGGCCAGCTCCTTCTTTTCCGGCTCGTAGTCGGGCATGAAGCGGTGACCATCGACGTCGCGTAACAAGCCACCATCGCCACGGCAACCTTCGGTGACCAGGATGCCGGCCGGGAAGATGGCGGTCGGATGAAACTGCACCGCCTCCATGTTGCCAAGCGGAACGACGCCGGTTTCCAGCGCAATCGCCGCGCCGATGCCTTCGTTGATCACCGCATTGGTCGTCGACTGGTAGATGCGGCCGAACCCGCCGGTGGCGATGCAGGTGGCGCGGGCGATGTAAGCCACCAGCTTGCCGTCGATCAGGTTGCGGACGATGGCGCCGTAGCAGCGCAGGCCGTCGTGAATCAGCGAAACGGCTTCCATGCGCTCATGGACCGGAATGCCCTCGGCAATCGTCTGGTCGCTGACGGCGTAGAGCATGGCATGGCCGGTGCCATCGGACACATAGCAGGTGCGCCACTTCTTGGTACCGCCAAAGTCGCGGGCGGTAATCAGGCCATGAGCCGCTTCCGGCTCGCTCAGCGTGACCCTCCGGTTGTCGATGATCGCCTCGCGCTCGCCGGCCTGAACACGATTCCACGGCACGCCCCAGCTGGCCAGTTCGCGCACGGCCTTGGGGGCGGTATGGACGAACAGGCGGGCGACCTCCTGGTCGTTGCCCCAGTCGCTGCCGCGCACCGTGTCTTCGAAATGCACATCCTCGTTGTCGCCGGCGCCCTTGGTTGTATTGCCCAGACTGGCCTGCATGCCGCCCTGGGCCGCAGCCGAGTGCGAACGCTTGGGGGGCACCAGGCTGAGAATCAGCACGCTATTGCCACGCTTGCGGGCCGCCAGCGCGGCGCGCAGGCCGGCCAATCCGCCGCCGATGACCAGCACGTCAGTGTGGATGGTTTCCATGTCAGTGCCTGTCCACGGAAGAAATGCTCTGGGGCGGGATGTAGCGCTCTCCGGCATGGTCGGCATGGACCCGGCCGAGATCGATGTAGGTGAGCAGCGTGACAAGCCCGAGGGTGACAAAGAAAGCACTGAACGAATAGCGAACGATAGCCAGGCGCCGTCGGCTGCGCTGCGGATCGCTGCCTTCCAGCCAGCCCCATTTGATCGCCAGCCTATACAGTCCGATGCCGCCATGCAGTTCGACCGCGAACAACAGTGCCAGATAGAGCGGCCACATGTTGCCGCTCCATACCCGGTCGGCCGATTCGAAGGGGCCAATCAGCGCCGGCTGGGTCAACATGTCGTAGAGGTGGATGGTGGCCATGAAGAACAGGGCAAACCCGGTCCATGCTTGTATCCACCACAGCGAGGTATCGCTGTGTTGAAACCGGTTTTTGTGCCGGCGGAAGGCATTGAACTGGCGAAACCCGGCCGGGAATTTACGCATCGCCAGCCCGGCGTGGCCAATAAAGAGGGCAATAACAACAGCAACCACGCACGAGACAAGCGCCGGGTAGGGCCTGGCGAAGAAGTAAGCCCCTTCGAAGAAACGGGCCACGGTGTAAAAAGCCTGCTGGCTGATCAGAATGGTGGACACAAAGAACATGTGCGCCATCAGGAAGACAGCGAGGATGCAGCCGGTGGCGCTCTGCAGCACATCAAGACGGGCTGGCCAGCGGCTTTTGCGTGGTTTGGTTTGTGCCGTGCCATGCGTCTGGGGATGGGGCATTGCTTGAAGGCCCAGTTCGCCGCTGGCATTGCTTTTGATCAGGCTGCTCATGGCTATGTTTCCTTGCAATAACCTTCAAGTGGCGAAGGCGGATGCCGGAAGCCGAAATGACGCGACCGTGGCGGAAGCCCGATGCGACATGCCGACCGTCCACATGTTGCTCGTCTCCATCACTTGTTGTTATGAGTTCAATTTAGCACAAGCGAATTATTGTCAATGGCAATAATGCTGCGCAGCAACAAAATAGAATCTGGATTGCCCAAAAAGCAACATGAGGCGTTACAGCATGCGCTTGGTGTCGGCTGATTCCAGGTTTTGCCATACGGGAAAAAAGGGGCTTTCATCGGCATCTGATAAAATTCGGCCCTGATTTTTCAGGTGTTCCCCCTTGTCCTCCCTCCAGGAAATATTCTCTCCCGACGGGCCGCTGGCCCGGGCCATTGGCGGCTATCGTGTTCGCGACCAGCAGCTCGAAATGGCCGAGCGCATCGCCGCAGCCATTCACCGTCAGGCCGTCTTCATTGCCGAGGCCGGTACCGGCACGGGCAAGACTTTCGCCTATCTGGTGCCGGCCTTGCAGTCGGGCGGCAAGGTCATTGTTTCGACCGGTACCAAGACGCTGCAGGATCAGTTGTTCAACAAGGACCTGCCGATGGTCCGCGATGCCCTGAAGGCGCCGGTCAAGATTGCCTTGCTGAAGGGCCGGGCCAACTACGTCTGCCCCTACCATCTGCAACACGCCATTATCGACGGTCGCTTCCTGACCCGTGAGGATGCTGCCGACGCCCGCCGCATCTCGGTCTTCGCCAAGACGACGCAAAGCGGCGACAAGGCCGAATGCATCGAGGTTTCAGAGAATTCGCCGGTCTGGGGCCACGCCACCTCGACGCGTGACAACTGCCTCGGCCAGGATTGCCCGGACTACAAGGAATGCTTCGTGATGGCGGCGCGGCGTGAGGCGATGGCGGCCGATCTGGTCGTCGTCAATCACCACCTGTTCTTCGCCGATGTGATGCTGCGCGACGAAGGCATGGCCGAACTGCTCCCGGCTTGCAACACCGTTATCTTCGATGAAGCACACCAGTTGCCGGAAGTGGCGACGCTGTTCTTCGGCGATTCGGTATCGACCGCGCAAGTGCTCGATCTGGCCCGCGACACTCGCGCCGAAGCGCTGACCTCGGCCCGCGATTGCCTGGCTTTGCCTGAAGCCAGCAAAACGCTGGAAAAGGCCGCCAAGGACTTGCGGCTGGCCGTCGGCGTCGATACGGGCCGTTTCTCCTACGGCCAACTGGAAGAAAAGCCCGATTTTGCCCCGGCCCTGAAGGCACTGGAGGCCGAGGTTACCGCTTTCGCCGCCCTGCTCGAAACCCAGGCCGAACGAGCTGAAGGCCTGGAGAAGTGCTGGCAGCGAGCGACCGAACTGGCTCAGCAGCTAGGTCAGTGGCAAAACCTGACCGATCTCAGCTACGTACGCTGGGCCGAAGCCTTCACGCATTCGCTGCAACTCACCTCGACGCCACTCAATGTCGCCGAAATCTTCCGCAAGCAGATGGGCGGCCATCCGCGGGCCTGGATCTTTACGTCGGCGACTTTGGCCGTGCAGGGCAAGTTCCACCACTACTGTGCCGAACTCGGCCTCGGTGACCCTGATTCGGCCTGCTGGCATAGTCCCTTCGACTACGGCGAGCAGGCCATCCTCTACGCGCCGCTCGGCATGCCCGACCCCAACGCCTGGAACTATACCGACGCCGTGGTCGACGCAGCGTGGCCGGCCGTCAAGGCCGCCAAAGGTGGCGCCTTCTTCCTATGCACCAGCCTGCGCGCCATGCGCCGGACACACGAACTGCTCAAGGCCAAGCTCGAAGACGAGGGCATCGACATGCCGCTGCTGGTCCAGGGCGAGGGCAGCAAGAACGATCTGCTGCAACGCTTCAGGCACCACGGCAATTCCATCCTGGTCGGCAGCCAGAGCTTCTGGGAAGGTGTGGACGTGCGTGGTGAGGCACTGTCGCTGGTCGTCATCGACAAGATTCCCTTCGCGCCGCCTGACGATCCGGTGCTTTCGGCCCGCATCGAGCAGATGAAGCGCGAAGGCCGCAACGCCTTCATGGAATACCAGCTGCCGCGGGCCGTGATCAACGTCAAGCAGGGGGCTGGCCGCCTGATCCGCGACGAGAGCGACAAGGGCGTACTGATGATGTGCGATCCACGACTCATATCAAAGCCGTACGGCCGCCGCGTCTGGCAAAGTCTGCCACCCATGAAACGGACCCGCGAATTGCAGGTCGTCCTCGATTTCTTCGCCAACCGCTGAGTATCAACGCGAGATTTTGATGCCGGAGCAACGAATAATGCTGATTCCCATGAACAATTTTTCGCTCGGCGAACGAATATTCATGGCAGCCAAGGGCCTGGCCGCTCTTGCGATATTGCTGCTTGCCTTGATATCTAGTCCAGTCCCATTTTTCACCTATTTCATTTCTGGGATTCTGGTTATTTTGGCGTTGGTTGCCGCATGGTCATGGCTGAAGAGGGTTTCGTATAGCGAGATGGATTTCGATGGGAGAAAGGTGCGTCGCTATTTTTCTCTTAATCCGTTCTCGAAGCATGATGAAGCTGATCTTCAGCGTTTCGAAACAGTCATCTCCACTTGGAATTTCTCGCCTTCAGGGCCGAACTGGATTGCTGTTTCGTTGAGTGGACGCACGGGCAGCTTGGAGCTTGCTCGTTTTGGCTCATTCAATAATTTTTCGACGCACGGGGGGCACGCGCTGGATGAACCTCGGGCAAAAGCCTTGCGTGAACAGTTGTCAGCACGATTGAATTTGCGCGATCTGGGTGTTGTATGAACGGCGTGTTTCAATGAAAACCATCTTCGAGCAAATGCGTGCGCAGCAGCCGCAATTCTTCTCCAGCGCCGACATCACCATCGACGCCGGGCCGATGCAGGCCATGGCCGGGATCATCACGGCCATCGAGTCGGTCATCGAACTACCGGCCTACCAAACGCATGCCCTGGCCCAGGCGCCGGAAATCGCCCGCCTGCCGGTCAAGTCACGCGGCGTTTTCATGGGCTACGATTTTCACCTGACGGCATCCGGCCCGAAGCTGATCGAGATCAACACCAACGCTGGCGGTGGCCTGCTCAATGCCTACCTGCTGGCTTCGCATGGCAGGGTGGAAGAGGGGGCCAGGATTCGCGACGAATACGTCGCTATGTTCCGCGAGGAATGGCGTTTGGAACGCGGCGACGCACCACTGCGCCGCATCGCCATCGTCGACGAAAACCCGGCCGAACAGTTTCTTGCCCCTGAATTTGCGCTCTTCAAGGAATTGTTCGAGCAGCATGGCATTGCCGCTGTGGTGGCCGATCCGGCCGAGCTGAAGTGCGATGGCAACCGCCTGCTGCATGCCGGCCAGCCGGTCGACATGATCTACAACCGGTTGACCGATTTCGCGCTCGATGCGACGGATAACGCTCACCTTCGGGCGGTTTTCGAAAGCGGCGGTGTGGTGCTGACGCCGCACCCACGCGCCCACGCCCTGTACGCCGACAAGCGCAACCTGATGCAGCTTTCCGACGATGCCGCGTTACAGGCGCTTGGCGTCGCTGAGGCCACCCGCAAGACCCTGCTCGCCGGCATTCCGCAAACCGTGGCGGTGACACCTGAGCAGGCTGGACAGTTCTGGGCCGAGCGCAAACGCTGGTTCTTCAAGCCACCCGCCGGTTTCGGCAGTCGTGCCGCCTATCGGGGCGACAAGCTGACCAAGCGCGTGTTCGAGGAAATCCTGCATGGCGGCTACATTGCCCAGGAAATCGCACCGCCCTCCGAGCATGTCGTTGCGCTGGCCGATGGCGAAACGACGATGAAAGCTGATTTCCGCTGCTACGTCTATAACGGCGGTATCCAGCTGGTCGCCGCTCGTTTATATCAGGGGCAGACGACCAATTTCCGGACGCCGGGCGGTGGTTTTGCCCCGGTGTTTGTCGCCTGAACGAGTAAAATCCGCCCATGAAAGTTTTCGGTATTGCCGGTTATTCCGGCTCCGGCAAGACGACCTTGCTGGAGAAGCTCATTCCACAGCTGACGGCGCGCGGTCTCAAAGTGTCGGTGATCAAGCACGCCCATCATGGTTTCGACATCGACCGGCCGGGCAAGGATTCCTATCGCCATCGCGAAGCCGGGGCGACCGAAGTGCTGCTTTCCTGCGGCGACCGCTGGGCGCTGATGCATGAACGCCGAGCCGAGCCGGAGCCGACGCTGGATGAACTGATCGGCCACCTGTCGCCCTGCGACCTCGTGCTGATCGAAGGCTTCAAGCAGGAACCGGTGCCCAAGCTCGAAGTCTACCGCCCTGAAAACGGCAAACCGCCGCTCTTCCCCGAGCGCAACGACATCGTTGCCGTGGCGACCGATGCCGATATTGCCACCGACTTGCCCATATTGCCGCTCAACGACTACGCCGCGATGGCCGATTTCGTCATGAATTATCTGAATTTGCAGGCCCGCCCATGCTGAGTTTTGAACAAGCCCTGGAAAAACTGCTGGCTGCAGCCCAGCCGGTCGAGGAAATCCGCTCGCTGCCGATTACTGCCGCCGCCGGCCGCATCCTGGCAGCTTCCCAGCAATCCACGGTCGCCGTGCCGCCGCTCGACAACTCGGCCATGGACGGTTACGCCGTGCGCGTTGCCGACATCACCGCGGCCGGCCTCTGCCTGCCGGTCAGCCAGCGCATTCCCGCCGGCACGGTCGGCACCACGCTACAGCCGGGCACCGCCGCCCGCATCTTCACCGGCGCCCCGATCCCGGCTGGCGCCGACGCCGTGATCATGCAGGAGCGCTGCGAGCATGGTGAAAACGGCGTCGTTATCAATCACGTACCGCGTGAAGGTGAAAACATTCGCCGGGCCGGCGAAGACATCTCTGTTGGCGCCGAAATCCTCAAGGCCGGCGTCAAGCTGCGCCCGCAGGAAATCGCTCTGGCTGCCGCTGCCGGTCTGCCCGAACTGCCGGTCTATCGCCGTGTGCGCGTCGGCGTCTTCTTCACCGGCGACGAACTCGTCCAGCCGGGCGAACCGCTTCCGCCGGGCGCCATTTACAACTCCAACCGCTACGCGCTACGTGCGCTGCTCGAAGGCATGGGCTGCGAAGTACGTGACCTCGGTGCGGTGGCAGACACGCTCGAAGCAACCCGCGATGCCCTGCGCCGTGCCGCTGCCGACAACGATCTGGTCCTGACCAGTGGCGGCGTCTCGGTTGGCGAGGAAGACCACGTCAAGCCGGCCGTCGAGGCTGAAGGCAGTCTCAATATGTGGAAGATCGCCATCAAGCCCGGCAAGCCGCTGGCCTTCGGCGAAATCCGCAAGTCGGAAGGCAAGGCCTGGTTCCTCGGCCTGCCGGGCAATCCGGTGGCTGCCTTTGTCACCTTCCTGACCATGGTTCGCCCCTTCATCCTGCGCCTGCAAGGGGCAAGCGCCGTAACGCCGCGCGTCCTGAAGCTGTCGTCGGCATCGGTATGGAGCAAGGCCGATGGCGCCCGTCTCGAATTCCTGCGCGGCTGGCTCAATGACGACGGTGCCGTCGAGTTGTACAAGAATCAGGGCTCGGCCGTCGTTACCTCGTTGTGCTGGAGTGACGGGCTGGTGCTCAACCCGCCGGGTAATACCATTGCCGTCGGCGATACGCTCAGTTTCATCTCCTTTGCGGAGCTGCTGTCGTGAGCGTCAAGGTTCTCTACTTCGCCGGCCTCAAGGAGGCCCTCGGCCTGCCCGGCGAAACCATCGACCTGCCAGTCGGTGTCGCCACCGTCGGCGGCTTGCGTGATTGGCTGGTCGGGCAAGGGCGCGACAAGCTGGCCACCGCCAAAAACCTGCGCTGCGCCGTCAATCAAGACATGGCCAAGCTCGATGCAGCCATCAAGGACGGCGACGAGATAGCCTTCTTCCCGCCGGTCACCGGCGGTTGAAAATAGAAAGAATATAAATGTCCATCCAATGGTTCCCGGGGCACATGACCCAGGCCCGCAAGAAGGCCGGCGAGACGCTGGCCGTGGCCGATGTCGTCGTCGAAGTCCTCGATGCCCGCCTGCCGCAGGCGAGCAGCAATCCGATGATTCACGAGCTGCGCGTCTTCCGCCAGCGCCCGTGTCTCAAGCTGCTCAACAAGGCCGATCTGGCCGACCCCGAAGCAACGAAGGCCTGGCTGGCTTTTTTTGACGCCCAGCCGAACGTCAAGGCCGTCGCCATTTCCTGCAAGAAAGCCAGCGACGTGGCGCGCATCCCCGGTCTGGCCCAGAAGCTGGCACCGCACCGCAACGACGCCGTCAAACCGCTGCGCCTGATGATCATGGGCATCCCCAACGTCGGCAAATCGACGCTGATGAACGCACTGGTCAAGAAAAAGGTCGCCGCCGTCGGCGACCAGCCGGCCGTCACCAAGAGCCAGCAACGCATCGACATCAGCAACCGCCTGACCCTCTACGACACCCCGGGCATGCTCTGGCCGAAGATTGATCACCCAATCGACGGCCTGATGCTCGCCGCCAGCCACGCGGTTGGCGTCAACGCCTACATCGACGAAGAAGTCGGCACCTGGCTGGCTGAATTCCTGCTTGAACATTATTCCGCGCTGCTCAAGGCTCGCTACGGTTTTGCCACGGAGGGCATGGATGCCGTCGGCGTCATCGAAGCCATCGGCAAAAAGCGCGGCTGCGTGATCAAGGGGCGGGGCGGCGAAATCGATATGGAAAGAGCTGCGGCCATCCTGATCCTCGACTACCGCTCCGGCGCCCTCGGTCGCATCAGCCTGGAAACACCGGAGCTTCGGGCATCCCGGCAAGCCGAACTGAAAGCTGCAGGGCGTCTCAAGGAAAATCCCGACCTAGCGACAGATGAAGGAAATGACTGATTCTTGACGGGCCGGTTTTCGGAAACGGCCGCTATTGCAGCTTTCCGAAAGGAACAATAGGGGGCAGTCCCCTATTTCTTACCCTTTTGCGGGCGCAGTTTTCCAAAAGCGCTCAAGTAATGTTGCTCGCACCGGTGACAGGCATACAGCCTTGAGCCCGGTATCACCCGCATCCAGCTTTTTCTCTGGATGCGCTGCATGGCGTCGTTGCAGTTGGGGCAAAGCGTTTTTGTATAGAAATACATCGCGAGTTTTATGCCTAACCTGTTTCCCTGATAAAGATTCAGTGATGGCTAAAGCTTAGCGTCTATCGCGAATGTCTGTTGTTGTCGCTTGGCGACAGCTTTGTATCAAATTGCAACCGCGGCTGTGATTGGAACAATAGGGGCGCTTGGCCAGATCAGCAGGGAAACGCTGGAGCTCCGGGCAGCGCGTCAGGCGCGACTGGCTGCCGCAGCCAAAGCAGAGTCCAAATAAAATTGATGGATTTGATATTTATATAGTTTAATTCGCAGGGGTATTTGGTTAAGATTGCCAAATGACCAAGGGAGTTGATTCACCATGAACTACCACCTGCGATATTTGCCGTTGCCGGATGTGACCGAGGGCATGGTCCTCGGCGCCCCGCTGATCCTCACCGAGAAGGGGGTCATCAGTTTCAGTCTGCCGGAAGTGCATCTGCTGACGGAAACCAATCTCCAGCAAATGAAAGTCCGGCACGCCGAGTTTGTCTGCGTGCGGGAAGAAGATACCCGTAGCGATGACGAGCGGGCCAATGCCTGGGCGCAGACCGAAGCCCGTCTGCAACGCATCTTTCGCGCCGCCGATCTGCGCCAACCGGTCATGGCCAATCTTTACGAGGCGGTGCGCGCCTATCGGAGGACCTGATGGTGCTGCAACTGACCGACCAGGGCATCATCGAGCGCTCGAAAAGCATGCCAGCCTTTCCACGAGTGGTGACCGAGATAATCGCCACCCTTGACGATGACGGTGCAACGCTAGGGGCGCTGGTTCATCATGTCGAGCGCGATCCGGTGATCACCGCCCGTGTGCTGTCGATTGCCAATTCGGCAGCGATGGCCGGGCACTCAGGCTCCGATGTGCACGATGTTCGCAAGGCAGTTTCGCTGATCGGTCTGCAAAAAATTCGGGAAATCACGCTGGCCGTCAGTCTGGCAGAATTCGCGCATGGCTGCCGCATGGCGTCGTACTTCTGGGAGCACAGCGTGGCTGTCGGCATCTGCGCCCTGGAGCTCGCTCGCTTCACCCATCAGCCTTCTGGTTATGCGCTGGTCGCTGGCTTGCTGCATGACATCGGGCAACTATGGATGGCCCATTTTCACCCTCTCGAATTCCAGATGGTGCGCTCCGCAGTCAGTTGCGGCACCGAGGGCATCAACGACATCGAGCGACGATACTTCGGCGTTGATCACTGTCATATCGGCCGCCTTCTGGCGACCCACTGGGGCCTGCCGCCTGCGGTGGTCGACGCCATCTATTTCCACCACGATCCCGACCAAGGGCTGGGCGAAAGCCTGGTCGCCATCACCCATGTGGCGGAAGTGCTCTCCAATGCGCTGGATCTGACCGGCCGTGACGGGAACATGGTCGCCAACATGTCAGCCGCTGCCTGCGAAAAACTGGGAATCGACTGGAGCCAGGATCTCGACCCGCTATTTGGCCGTATCGAGGCCCGGACAGAATACGCCTGCCGGGTGTTTCGCTAACCAAACTCGGCATATCGCCTGCGATAGCCAACAATAGGATTCTGGCCCTATTTTTCTTTGATCCGAGTGGTGTGGAGCCCGTCGGTGCGCTGTCGTCCAGCGCGCAACGCGTATGCGTATCGTGTATGGCAATTTCATTGCGAATGGCAATGCAACGACTTAGACTTCAGATTTTTCATGTGTTTTTTAACCCCCGTGTTACTTGGAGGGGGTAGGGATTTCAATGTCACATCATCCGAATCCAGAGGGTTTAAGCGTCCACGAGGTTATGAATAGTGTTCGTGTTATCGCTGAGGTATTGGGCGGCGATTGGGTGATGAAAAAAATAAAACAAGAGAAAAAGTTAATAGAGCAGTTTCGCTTGGCATCAAAAAATAGGAAGCATGCTTACTTATATAAGCCGGAGCCGCATCCATTAATTGCGTGGGCGCTTGAGTTCGAGCAGTGGCAAAACGCAAGTCGCGAGTCCGGACGATTTGAACTAAAAGAATCAGTTCTCAAATTAGCAATATTAGGCCAAAGCCTCGATCGATCGAGATATCAATCCGGCTTTGAAAAACTTGTTGGTAGGCTCAAACAAAAGGAAAGCTTTTTTTCCGCAGCTTTCGAAGTCGAAGTAGCTTCAAGCTATTGCAATAAAGGGCATAGCGTTCGCTTTGTAGAAGAAGGTACCGAACGAACACCTGATCTACGTGTTACGGCGTGCGATGGTTCCTATTTTTGGGTCGAATGTAAATCTCGAGATCGTTTAACTGAGCGAGATGCGACTATCGAGGCTCTGTGGAAAGACTTAGAGGCGAGTCTTGTAAGGGAGATTGGACCCCAAAGAAAAAATGTCGCAATCATCGTAAAGTCTTTGCAAGATCCGAAGCGATGCGAGATCGACGGTTTGCGTATATTTCTTTTGAGTTCATTGCAAGCAGGAGGGATTGGAAAGGTTGATCCTGCAAGTGGCGCCACGGAATTGGTACCTGATCCCACGAAAAATTACCTAGTGGCAGTCCAGCCTCTATTGGCTAGCGATTCTGAAATCGAAGGGGATGGCCTACAGTTTCAATCTTCTGAGAAATTTGATCGCTTTCTGATGCATGCAGAGATGCGTGTTGATGAAAATAAGATATGTCTGATCAAAAATCCTTTTGTGATTGGTTTTTCTAATAGCCAACCATCCGATAAGGTAAGCGGAATTATTCACGGATTTAATTCTGCTGTGGGGCAACTGCCAAAGGAGGGGCCTGGAGTTGTCTGGATTAGAGTTCCTGACAACTCTTGGAATGATGATTTTGACGCGTCAATTGCTAAAGCAGAGTCCATGCTTAAATCGGAGCTCCAGGGCGAAATGAACCGGCGTGTAAATGCGGTTTTCCTGATGACTAGAATTGTGCATCAAGTACAGAATGGTTCGGAGAATGGACTCGCTTATCGTCCTGTGCTATTAGCTGTCCAGCATACCAATCCGCGCCGTACTGTAGTCGATTAGACGGTTATTACTAACTGGCATCAAATAACTAGTGTAAGGACTTCTGAGTTCATCGCCTCAAGTGTTCGCTCTGGGATGAAGAACTCAACTTTCCAGTATTCGGAACTGTCCGAATTGGCGAGTGAGAAATACAAGCGAAAAGCACAGCTTATGCGCTTCGGCTTTTTTTCAGGGGGATTGGCGGCAAATTCATTTGGCTTTGCCACTGCCTAAACCAGATTTCAATTTTGGCCATTTTTTCCGGTTGACCGTAACAACAAGAGTGCTCGGCTAAGGCGCCGTCTGCTCCAGCACCGGCCAGATTCGCCAATGCCCACAGGCCGAGCGGGCGCGGCGTTCGGAGTTGTCCCAGCCGCCGCCTAGGCAGAGGCCTTCCGAGGTTTCCGATTCGATGATCACGGTGCCCGGCTCGGTGCCGGGTTGGCGCCAACCGCTCCAGCGCTCGCAACTGGCGCAGCGTTTGCGGTCGACGGCCTGGCTCAGCAAGTTTTCGCGGCCTTGCAGGAGGCGATGGTTTGGGTGGCCGGGGCAACCGGGCCGCCAGCGCCGATCCAGCCCTTGATACCGTTCTTGACGTTGTAAACCGTGGCGTAGCCGGCCTGTTGCGACAGGAACTGGCTGACCGGCTTGGTGCGGTTCCCGGTGCGGCAGATGACGATGACCGGCTCGTTCGGCTTGGCGATGGGCTTGACCTTCTCCAGCCAGCCGGCGGCGTCGTGGCGGCCCTTTTCATCAAAGAAGGTCAGCAGTTTGCTGCCGGAGATGATGCCGGTTTCTTCCCATTCGGATTGCAGGCGGATGTCGATGACCGGAATGCCGCTTTTGGCCAGCTTTTCAAGCTGGGCGTTGTCGATGTCGATCACTTCAGCGTGGGCGAACTGGCTGGCGGCAAGGAGGCAGGCGAGGAGTAGGCGGCGCATGGTGGTCTCGTTCATAAGAAAACGCTGATTATATGGGGTGCCTTACTGCTTTTGCTGGCGCTTCATCATTTCACGGACCTGCGGATCGTTCATCATTTCCTGCATGTTGAATTTCTGCATGCCCGGCATGATCACGTCACCCGGCTTCTGGCCGGCCTTGCAGGGGCCGAGCCAGCGAGCTTCCTGAACCATCTTCATTTCCTTCATGCCGTGCTGGGGCGGATCGTAGCGGATCACCATGTCGTTGCGGTAGGCCGAGTCGAAATCGCCGGTGATGACTGAATCGCTGGTGCTGGTCACGCCCTCATGCTTGCAGACGGCGTGGATGGTCACTTTGCCGGCGCCGCGGCTGACATCCGTGACCGGGCAATTGGCCTTTTCCTTGGCGCGTTCCTGCATCACGTTGTCGCTGGCCTGATCGACGCACATCTGCATCGGACCCTGCGAGGGCATGCCGGCCATCTGGGTTTTCATTTCCCACAGCCCGGATTTCCGGCGCGGGGCATCGGCGGCGTCGGCCTGAACGGCGAAGAGGCTGGCGAGCAACAGGGGAAGGATGCGCAGTGGGCTCATGGCGGAATTTCCTGAAGAGTGGCTAGTAATAATCGTAGTCTGCTTTGGGGAATGCGTCATGGGATAATCCGCGCTTTTTACGGGAACCGGCATGGCGCTCAAATCCACCATCTTCAAGGCCGAATTGCAGCTCGCCGACCTCGACCGTTCGCACTTCGGCGACTACTCGCTGACGATTGCCCGCCACCCGTCGGAAACCGACGAGCGCATGATGGTTCGCCTGCTCGCTTTTGCGCTGAATGCTTCGGAAACGCTGACCTTCGGGCGTGGCCTGTCGGCCACCGATGATGAAGGGGATCTGCAGGATCTTGACGCCACCGGCAGTGTCGAGCGCTGGATCGATGTCGGCCTGCCCGATGAAAAGCTGATCCGCCGCGCCTGCAATCGGGCGCGTCACGTCATGGTGCTGAGTTATGGCGGCCGGACGGCCGAACTCTGGTGGCAACAAACGCAGGGCAAGGTGTCCGGCCAGAAAAACCTGCGCGTGCTGGCGCTGAGTGTCGAGGACAGCAAAGCCTTGGCTGGCCTGGCTGAGCGCGGCATGCGGCTGCAATGTACGATTCAGGATGGAACGATCTGGCTGGGGGGCGAGCAAGGGCACGTCGAACTGACACCGAAAGTTTTGTTCGCTAGCGATTTGGCATAGAATCATTCGGTCTCTTGCAGGCTCCGTGCAACCAAATTGAGAGGTGACTATGGCAGCGAATGATGATGACGAATCAACCGCGGTAATCGTTGGGGTGTTGGCCGGCATCGTGCTGGCCGTCGTGGCCGTGGTCTATGGTGCCAGCGCCGGCAAGGGCTACAAGCCTGCTGCATCGGTCGTCCAGCAGGCCGAGATCGCACCGGTCGGCGAAGCATTGGCCAAGGTCTTTTTCGCGGTTGGCGCTGCTGCGCTCGACGAGGCCGACAAGGGTGTCGTCGCCAAGACGCTGGAAGCCCTTTCGGCCAATCCGAACGCTATTGTGCTGCTCTCCGGGTTCCACGATCCTTCCGGCGATCCGGCCAAGAATGCCGAACTGGCCAAGCACCGCGCTCAGTCGGTGCGCGACGCGCTGGTCGCCGCTGGCGTCGCCGCAGAACGCATCAAGTTCCGCAAGCCTGAATCGACGCTCGGTGCCGGCAGTCCGGAAGAGGGGCGTCGCGTCGAGATTCGCGTCCAGTAAGGCTGAATGATCAGTAAAAGGCGAGCCTGGCAGCTCGCCTTTTTTATTTCAGTTCATTTTTCCAGGTCACAGAATGACGGTGATTTCCTCGCGCCGAACCAGATCCTGTGCCATCTGCAAGCCGTCGATATCCAGTGCATCGTGGGCAGCCAGCAAGCCGACCGGATGGCCGGCGTCATCAACGACTGGAATATGGCGGAAACCGCCTTCGTACATCAGGTGTAGCGCATGCCCGAAAGGTTTGTCGGGGCTGACGGTCTGAATGTTTCGGGTCATGATGGTGGTAATTGCGGTATTGGCCGGGTCGCAACCGTTGGCCACCGCACGAAAAACAATGTCGCGCTCGGTGCAAATCCCTGCGAGCAGGCCTTTGTCAATGATCAGTATGGCCGATGAATGCCACTCTTTCATGATGATCGCGGCTTCTCGCACAGTGGTGCCACTCCCGGTGGTCGGGAATGGCCGTCCTTGAATAACTTCACTTACCAGGCGGTTGGGCATGTTGGATCCTTTCGCTTCAGGGTGAGTAAGTTGCAGCCAACACTTAGGACATGGATAGCTTGTCTAAGTTCTCTTGCTGCAGCGCTCAATCCAAAAAGAAGGATGTGCCTTGCCCGGAGTGGACCGGCGGTATTCTGGCTAACGCTTGATCAGGTGCCAGACAAACTCGGCACCGGCCGAAATCAGGTCGATGGTATCGATGATGCCGGCGTTTTCCGGCTCCTGTTTCATGCGTTTCAAGCGAGATTTTTCGCGTTCGCGCATCACGATGGCGTCGCCCAGCAATTCAACGTCGCGGGTCGTGCGGCGGACTTCGGCGTGCTGGTAGCGACTGAGTGCCTGTTCGACGGCGCCGGAGTCGAGGATGGTGATTGGCGCCCGGCAATGGCTACAGGCGTGGTCCTTGCGGATATCGACCGGGGCACCGCAACCCATGCAGCGGATGATGCCAACCTTGGCAGACAATTCGTCGATTTCGGCCGGATTGAGTTGCCGGACGAAACCCTTTTCGATCATGAACTGGGCGAAGGTCGTGAAACGACCATGTTTTTGCAGGCAGCGGTGGTAGTTGAACTTGCCGCCATGCTTGGCGACGTCGAGTCCATGCAGCAGTTTTTCATTGCAGCGCGGGCATTGCAGCGGGTCGCGCAAGGGTAGGCGCTGGTCGTCGTGGTGTTCGTGCAGTTGCTTGAACAGTTCGATGATGCCGCCAGGCGTGATCTGCACGCTTTCAAAATCGTCGAACCAGATGCCCTGGCACTGGAAGCAGAGGTCGAGAACGACCTCGCCGTGCAGCAGCCGCTCGAAGCGGTGCTTGGTCATCGTTTGTCGGCAGGACGGGCAGGGCAGCGGCTTCATGCCGATATTATGCCGGACGAATGGTTCCCAGGTTCAGTTTGACGCCCTTTTTCATCTTGCCGATGACGTGCATTTCGCAAGCCTTGCAGTCGAACTTGAGGATCAGCTTTTCGTTGCCATTGACCAGCGTCATCGGGTCCGGCTTCAGGTGCTTAACTTCCTTCGGGCACAGATTGAAGCTGTAGCGCAGGCAGTGGCGGGTGATCATCAGCGAGACCATGCCTTTTTCGTTGCCGGCCTCGTAGGCTTCCTCGATCAGCTTGACGCCATGTTTTTCATAGAAGGCGCGTGCCTTGGCGTTAAAGACGTTGCCGAGATAGGTCAGCTCGTCCTGTGGGTAGGGCACCGGATGGTCGGCCGGCTGGGCGCGCGGCGGGCGCGGGTGGCTGGCGAGACGGGCGGCTTCGAGCTTTTCGGTCGCTTCGCGGCGCAGGGCGTTGATCGCACTGACCGGCAGAAACCAAGGCTGCGACAATTGCAGTTCGACCGGCTCTGCGACAAACATGGTGTTGCCAAACTTGCCGAGATTTTCCTTGAGTTTGGCCAGTGCCTGATCGGCGTTCTGGGCAACTTCGCGGCCGATTTTCTCGCTTTTCGGCAGATCAACGCCAACGGTCACGCCATCTTCGTCTGTCAGCGTCAGGCGGAAGCCATTGGCGGTTTCAGAGAAAACCGGCTTCACCGAAATGCGCCGGTCGGCCGAGTCCTTTTCCAGCGCCCGTTCGAATTCCTGGTCGCGGTTGCGGAACAGCGTGGCGCCTTCGGTCAGTTCTTCCGGCATTTCGGCCGGGAACAGTTTCTTGCCTTCGGCCCGGTTGATGCGCATGCCGAGTACGTCGCCATTGGCGTCGTAGAAGCAGACGCCGTCGCCGTTGTGGAAATCCTGGTCGGTATTGACCATGAACCAGCCATCGCCGATATCGGCTACCTCACCAATCAACTCGCCAACGAAGGCTGGCGAATCGAAGGCACCAATGTCGTCCTGCCGGCCACCGGCAAAGTAATCGGTATAGCCACGATTGAAGGTTTTGTCCGGCTGCGGCGTGAAGGAGAAAGTGCTGTGGCCGCTGGAAGCTCGACTGAATTCCGGGTTGTTGGCGATGATCTCGTCGAGCAGCGTGCGGTAATGCGCCGTGATGTTCTTGACGTAGGAGAGGTCTTTCAAGCGCCCCTCGATCTTGAACGAACTGACCCCGGCACGGGCCAGTTCCAGCATGTTGTCGGTCTGGTTGTTGTCCTTCATCGACAGCAGATGCTGGTTCTCGGTGATCGTCTTGCCCTTGTCGTCGACCAGCGTGTAGGGCAGGCGGCAGGCCTGCGAGCATTCGCCGCGATTGGCGCTGCGCCCGGTGTGGGCCTGGCTGATGTAGCACTGGCCGCTAAAGGCGACGCACAGCGCGCCATGCACAAAGTATTCGAGGGCGAGGGTGGTTTCGCTGGCGACGGCATGGACTTCCTGGATCGACATTTCGCGGGCCAGGACCACTTGCGAAAAACCGGCATCTTCGAGGAACTTCACCTTGGCCGGGTTGCGGTTGTCAGTTTGCGTGCTGGCGTGCAACTGGATCGGCGGCAGGTCGGTTTCGAGCAGCCCCATGTCCTGAATGATCAGCGCATCGGTGCCAGCTTCATAGAGTTCCCAGGCCAGCTGTCGGGCACCTTCCAGTTCGTCGTCGTGCAGGATGGTGTTCAGCGCGACGAAGACTTTTGCCCGGTAGCGGTGGGCAAAATCACACAGGCGTCGGATTTCAGCGACGCTGTTGCCGGCGCCGTAACGGGCGCCGAAAGTCGGGCCGCCGATATAGACGGCATCGGCCCCGTGCTTGATGGCTTCAATGCCGAAATCGG
The DNA here is from genome assembly GCF_000012425.1 of Dechloromonas aromatica RCB. Taxonomy (NCBI): domain Bacteria; kingdom Pseudomonadati; phylum Pseudomonadota; class Betaproteobacteria; order Rhodocyclales; family Azonexaceae; genus Dechloromonas; species Dechloromonas aromatica (nom. nud.). Next base: position 1,934,207 of record NC_007298.1, read on the forward strand.
CATTCTTGGCCGGCGCGAGGAGTTCGAGAGGGTGTTGAATTCGAGTCATGGCGCCTTAGTACGCAAAACGAGGGGTAAGTTCTTCGATATTGAACTCACGCAGGATGGCCTCGGCCCGTTCGCGGGCATTCTTGCGAGGATTGCCGCGCTTGGTGGCGATGATCAGCTCATTTTTCATCGAATGCTCCCAGCCGACCAACTCGGTGACGGTGACGTCGTAACCGTGGGACTCGAGCAGCAGGCAGCGCAGTACGTTGGTCAGGTGGCTGCCCAGTTCGCGGGTATGGATCGGGTGTCGCCAAAGTTCCGACAGCGGTGTCTTGCTCAGCGATTCGTTCTTTTTGGCCCGCATCGTGGCGGCGACTTCGGCCTGGCAGCAAGGGACGAGGACGATATGGCGGGCGTTGCGGGTCAGGGCAAAACGGATGGCGTCGTCGGTGGCCGTGTTGCAGGCGTGTAGCGCGGTGACGACATCGACGGTGTCTGGCAATTCGCTGGACGACAGCGAGTCCTCGACCGTGCAGGCCATGAAGCGCATCCGCGGAAAGCCAAGCCGGGCGGCCAGTTCGCGCGATTTTTCGACCAGTTCGGCGCGGGTTTCGATGCCGACAATCTCGCCGCTGGCACGCTCCTTGAAATAGAGATCGTAGAGGATGAAACCGAGGTAGGACTTGCCGGCCCCATGGTCGACCAAGGTCTCGGCGCCGTCCAGCAGTGGTTCGATGAACTGATAGAGGTGATAGACCTGCTTGAGCTTGCGCCGCGTGTCCTGGTTGAGCTTTCCATCGCGGGTCAGGATGTGCAGTTCCTTGAGCAGTTCGAGGGACTGGCCGGGACGAATTTCCGGGATGGCGGCAGGTGGTTTTGGCTTCTTCATGGGGCGCAATTATCGCATTCAAAGTTCTGTTGAAATTGTGTCAACCGAATCAAAGTCGGGTCGTTATTAGGCTCATGGTGATCAAACACCGCAAACATACGGAGAGTGAGAAATGGGCAGTCTGAGCAATGAATCCTTTGAGCAGTTTCTGGATTCCCTGAAGAAAGCCGGTATTACAATTTCCAACGAAGTCGAACTGCGTGAGCGTCTGGCTGAAGCACAGCGCTGGCGTTTCGCCTTCCAGACACTGGCCGCCAACGGCAAGACCATCGGAATCTGTTTTGAAGACCATTCCGAAGGCCGCAACGAAGCCGAGATCGACCGTGCGTTTAACGAATTCCAGTTTTCCGAAAAGAGCAAGGCGGTTTTCTCAGCCAGCCTGAAGCACTAAAATCCACACACACCGGTTTTGAGCCTCGCATCGGCGGGGCACGAAAGAAGAACGGGCGCCGAAATGGCGCCCGTTTTGCATTTGGGGCACCGCAACGATTCGTTGCGGCCCCTGAGCAGAATCAGCGGGTAATCGGCTTGTAGCGAATCCGCTTCGGTTTGGCACCTTCTTCGCCGAGGCGACGGCGCTTGTCTTCTTCGTATTCCTGATAGTTGCCGGTGAAGAAATTCCACTGCGACTCGCCTTCGGCAGCCAGGATGTGCGTACAGATCCGGTCGAGGAACCAGCGATCGTGCGAGATGACCATCGCACAACCGGCGAATTCGAGCAGTGCGTCTTCCAGCGCACGCAGCGTTTCGACGTCGAGGTCGTTGGATGGTTCGTCGAGCAGCAGTACGTTGCCGCCAGCCATCAGCGTCTTGGCCAGATGCAGACGACCACGTTCGCCGCCGGACAGATTGCCGACCTGCTTGCCCTGGTCGGCACCCTTGAAGTTGAAGCGGCCGATGTAGGCACGCGACGGCATTTCGAACTTGCCGATCTGCAGAATGTCGCTGCCCTGGGCCAGTTCTTCGAAAACAGTCTTGGTGCCGTCCAGGCAATCGCGTGATTGGTCGACATAAGCCATCTTGACCGTGGGGCCGATGATGACTTCGCCGGAGTCGGGCTGCTGCTGACCGGTGATCATCTTGAACAGGGTCGATTTACCGGCACCGTTCGGACCGATGATGCCGACGATGGCGCCGGCCGGAATGTTGAAGCTGACGTTGTCCATCAGCAGCTTGTCACCGAAGGACTTGGTGACGCCGTTGAACTCGATGACCTTGTCGCCCAGTCTTTCGCCGACCGGAATGAAGATTTCCTGCGTTTCGTTGCGCTTCTGGTATTCCTGGCTGGACATTTCCTCAAAGCGGGCGAGACGGGACTTGCTCTTGGCCTGACGCGCCTTCGGATTGGAGCGAACCCACTCCAGTTCCTGCTTCATCGCCTTCATGTGGGCGTCGATCTGCTTGTTTTCGGTTTCCAGGCGGGCTTCCTTCTGCTCCAGCCAGCTGGAGTAGTTACCCTTGTACGGAATGCCGTGGCCGCGGTCGAGTTCGAGAATCCATTCGGCGGCGTTGTCGAGGAAGTAGCGATCGTGGGTGACGGCGACCACGGTGCCGGGGAAGCGGACGAGGAACTGTTCCAGCCATTCGACCGATTCGGCGTCGAGGTGGTTGGTCGGTTCGTCGAGCAGCAGCATGTCCGGCTTGGCCAGCAGTAGCTTGCACAGCGCAACGCGGCGCTTTTCACCGCCGGACAGGTTGCCGATCACGGCATCCCAGGGCGGCAGGCGCAGCGCATCGGCGGCCAGTTCCATCTGGGCTTCGGTATCGGAGCCGGCGGTGGCGATGATGGCCTCCAGGCGAGCTTGTTCCTCGGCCAGCTTGTCGAAATCGGCTTCCGGGTCGGCATAAGCGGCATAGACTTCATCGAGCTTGGCCTGGGCCTGCATCACTTCGCCGAGCGCGGATTCGACTTCCTCGCGTACGGTCTTGGCCGGATCGAGTTGCGGTTCCTGCGGCAGGTAGCCAATGGAAACGCCGGCCAGATGCTGGACTTCGCCGTCGTATTCCTTGTCTACGCCGGCCATGATCTTCAGTACGGTCGACTTGCCCGAACCGTTCAGGCCGAGCAGGCCGATCTTGGCGCCGGGGAAGAAGGAGAGGGAAATATCCTTGATGATCTGACGCTTGGGCGGGACGATCTTGCTGACGCGGAGCATCGACATTACATATTGTGCCATTCGCTTGCCTGTTGTTTATGGGTGGGATTTTTTGATCTGCGAAGTCTACGGGGCTTCAATGCAAATGACCAGCCTCCCGAATGTCGGGGGCTGGTCATTGTTGGTTTGAGTTGAGGAGGAAGCTAAAAGTGGAGGTTGCCGAGCGTACGATGCAGCAGGATGGCTGGTGCTTCTACCCGCGGGCAGGTACGGAGCGATCCGACTTGTGTAAAGCCAAGCTGCCGCCGGTAATAGCCGGCGTGCCGGGGATTGACTTCGATGACGACATCGGTGCCGCCAAAAACCGCTCTGGCGTACTGGTAGGCGGCTCGAAAGAGCGAGTGCAGCAATTCCGGGTCATGGCAATCGAGATCGACCGCCAGGCGAGTAACTTCGCAGATCACCCTGGCCGGTTTGCGTAGCCCGGCCATCTCCTGGCCGTAAAGCGTATCGGCCAGCAAACCCTCGCTGGAATCACGCGAAGCGGTCAGCGTTGCCACCAGATCACGGTCTTGCCAGGCGCCGAGCGTGACGTGGTTGGGATCGCCAAGCTGCTGGCGGGGCGGAGAGAGGCGGTAACCGCGCCAGGAGTACATGCGTCGAACCAGCGCACCGCACGCCCGATTTTGCTGATATGTGACGGCCGGGGCAATCATCAATTCCGGCGAACCGGAATCAATGCCCGTGCCTATTTCAAGGTCACTAACGTCCGGCAACAAATGGGCGCCGAAGTGGCCTTTCGGGGGTGTGGATTTAGGTGGTGCTACATGATGCATGGATTGCATTCTATGGTCTGCCTAAAATGTAATCAACCAGCGACGGCGCTGAGGGAGATTGCCGGTTCCTCACGATGGTGGAACTGGCCCGATTTTTCGGCGGATATTGCGTTGATGTCGCCGCACAATTCTCCGCCTTCATCGATCACCAGCTTGCCGTAACGAATCTTGCCGCTGACCCGGCCGGTGGCGTGAATGATCAACTGGGAGCGTGCGGTCAGTTCGCCGTCAAAGCTGCCGTGAATTTCGGCAATGTCGATGCTGACCTTGCCGGAAAAAGCGCCTTTGTCGGCGATGCGAATAACCCGGCTATCCATGGTGGCTTCGACGCGACCTTCGACGACCAGCGTGTCGCAATCAAGAATTTCGGCCCCCTTGAGTTTGACGTCAGGACCGACGATCAAGCGGGCGCCCATCACGTTTTCGGAGGTGTTGGTGGCCTCCGGTTTTTCAGGGGGCGCCGGCGTTGGCGCCACTGCCACTGGTTCGGCGACTGGTTTCAGGTTAGCAGCGTTGGAGCCCAGGATGCTATTGACCTCCTTGCGGGTGATGGTGTCATTGCGATTGGTGATGGTGGGTTTGCTGAACATGGAAACTCCCGTTTTGAGGTTTGCGACGATTAACTGTCTGGGAGTCCATTGCGATAAGCGTGCCATGTATAAAAAAACAATTAAAAACAATGTATTGGTTAAATTATCTAAACCGTAATATTGAAATGCACGATGGTGCTGTCGTGTAATGGCGACAGGTTTATTTGGCATTTCCCGGAAAGCTGACTAGGCTATAAGGATTAGCTGTCGTTAAAATGCGACTTCGCTACAATCTATTGTTTATAAAAGATAATTTTTAAAAAAATTAGGGGCTTTTGAATCCTTGGTGATGGGTCGTTCAAGGAGAGGAATGGTCGATGCGGTTTACACTGGAGGTTTCCATATCAGTACGCGAATGAATCGAATTTCCTTCCGCCAGGGCATGCTGCTTGGCTTTGCACTGATTGTTTTGCTGCTTGGCGGTGCTGCGGTGCAAAGCTGGCTGGTTGTTGAACGGCTGGTTGAACAAAGCCGTCGCGGAAGCGAGCAGGCTATCCAGTTGACGGCAGCTATCCAGGAATTGGGGGAGCGCACGGTCGATATCGAACGCAGCGCGCGTCAGTATCTGGTTCTTGATAACCCGGTATTTCGTCAGCGTTTCGATGAACACCTGGCGCAATCGCTGGCAGTGATTGATCGCCTCGATGGCATGGCGGCCGAGCCGCTGCTTCCATTGCTGGGCGGCTGGCGCATGGTGGCCGAAGCGCTGCGTAGTGGCCTTGAGCAGAACATCCCGCAGGCCGAGATCATTCCCTTGTTGGCGCGCATGGCTGAATTGAACGACTTGCTGAGGCAGGGCGGGCAGCGCTGGATCGAGGCGCAGAACCGCAAGTCTCTTGAGGACCTTGAAGCCAATCGGCTCCGCCTCGGTGGACGGATCGGCCTGGCCTTGCTCGGGGCGTTGCTGGTAGCGCTGGCCATCGGCTGGTGGCTGGTGCGGCCGGTGCGCCACCTTGAGCAGGCGATCATCCGGCTCGGTGCCAGTCGCTTTGACGAAGCCGTCAAGGTCGGCGGTCCGGCCGACTTGCGGCAATTGGGCAAGCGCCTCGATTGGTTGCGGCAGCGTCTGGCCGATCTGGAATCCGATCGCGAGCGGGCCTTGCGCCATGTTTCGCACGAATTGAAAACCCCCTTGACCGCCTTGAAGGAGGGGATTTCACTGCTCCGTGAAGAGGTTCCGGGGCCGCTGGCTTCCGGTCAGCGCGAGGTGGTCGAGATCCTTCAGCACAATGTCCGTGGCTTGCAGGAGCAGATAGAAAGCCTGCTGACCCTCAATGCGGCGGCCTTCGAGGCGCGTCGCCTGCAGATCGCGCCGGTCAAGCCGCGCAAGCTATTGGCCTCGGTGGTGCAGCGCCGCGAGCTGCACAGTCAGTCCCGGCAGTTGAATATCGTCGTCGAGGCGCCTGATGAGCAGGCCATGCTTGATGCCGAGAAAATGACGGTTGTCCTCGATAACCTGTTATCGAATGCCATCGATTTCAGCCCGGAAGGCGGCGAGGTTCGCCTGCGGGCCTCTCATGCTGATGGCCTTTGGCGCTTTGAATGCATCGACCAGGGACCAGGCATCGCCGACGAAGACAGGCAGCGAATCTTCGATCCCTTCGTTCAGGGCCAGCGTGAGGCGCCAGCGCCGCGCCAAGGCAGCGGAGTTGGCCTGTCCATAGTGCGCGAACTCGTACGTGCCATGGGCGGTGCGGTCTATCTTGTCCCGCAATCGGCGGGCGCCCATTTTTGTGTGGAAATACCTGATGAGCAGTAATCGTAAAATATCTTTCATTAAGCTGGTGACGACGTTTTTCCTGGTGCTGGCGATTGCCGGTTGCACTACCGCGCCGCTAGCCAAAAAGCCGATCCGTGTCGACGAAACGACGCCCGAAGCGGCCCTCAGTTACAACCAGGGCCTGAGCAAAATAACGGCGGCGGAACTGGGTCGCGAGCGCATGGTGTTGAGCGCGGTGCCACAGACGCCCTATACCCAGGTCAGGATGGCCATGCTGCTTGGCCACCCGCGTGTGCAGCAGGATCTGGGCAAGGCGCTTGCCCTGCTCGATAACGTCCTCAAGTCCAACGATCCGGCGGCGGTGCCATTCCATCCGCTGGCCCGCTTGCTTTCCGACAACTACATCGAGCGTGCCAAGCTGGAAAACCAACTCGACAAACAGGGGCAGCAATTAAAGGATAGCCAGCGCAAGGCAAGCGAACTCCAGGAAAAACTCGACAGCCTGGCTGATATCGAACGGACACTGACGCCGCGGTCGCGAACGCCCCGGCCCGAAGGAGTCAAGCGATGATGGCGGCGCCATCCAAGGCGGTCGGTGCGCATGTGCTGGTAGTCGATGACGATGAGGATATTCTGCGCCTGCTGACCATGCGCTTGCGGGCGAGGGGGTTCCGGGTGTCTGCCGTTGGTTCGGCCGAGCAGGCGCTGGCCCAGATCGCCGTTGATCCGCCCCGGCTCGTCGTCAGCGATGTTCGTCTGCCCGGCCTGGATGGCCTGTCGCTGTTCGAAGAGATCCGCCGCACGCGGCCGACCTTGCCGGTCATTCTGCTTACGGCCCACGGCAATATTCCCGATGCCGTCGATGCCACCTCCCGCGGCGTCTTTGGCTACCTGACCAAGCCGTTCGATAGCCAGATCCTGCTCGAAAAGATTGATCGCGCCCTGCAACTCTCGGCACCGACGCCCCATGTTGGCGAACTGCCACCCGTCACTGCCGAGGGTGACGATGCCTGGATGGCCGGTGTTATTTTCCGTAGCAGCCGCATGGCCGAGTTGATGGCCGAAGCCCGCATGATTGCCGCCTCTGATGCCAGCGTGCTGATCCGTGGCGAAAGCGGCTCCGGCAAGGAGGTTCTGGCGCGAGCCATCCACCGGGCCAGTCCGCGTGCCAAGGGGCCGTTTATCGCCATCAACTGCGGCGCCATTCCTGAACAGCTGCTCGAGTCGGAATTGTTTGGCCACGCCAAGGGGGCCTTCACCGGCGCCGCAACCAATCGCGTTGGTCTGTTTCAGGCGGCCAATGGCGGCACGCTCTTCCTCGACGAAATCGGCGACATGCCGCTGGCCTTGCAGGTCAAGCTGCTGCGCGTGTTGCAGGAACGTGTTGTCCGGCCGGTGGGTACGACCAAGGCCGAGCCGGTGGATGTCCGCCTGCTGTCGGCCACCCATCGCGATCTCGATGCCGCCATGGCGCAAGGCCAGTTCCGCGAGGACCTCTATTACCGCCTCGATGTCGTTTCCCTGACCCTGCCGCGTCTCGATGAACGACGAGAAGACATTCCGCTGCTCGCTTCGCATTTTGTCCAATTGCTCGCCGGCAAATACGGCAAGCAGGTCAACGGCTTCGCTCCCGAGGCGCTGGAGGCCTTGGCGACCGCGGCCTGGCCGGGCAATGTCCGACAACTGTTCAACGTCGTCGAACAAAGCTGTGCGCTGACTTCGACGCCATTGATCCCGCTAACGCTAGTCCAGCGCGCCCTGCGGGTGCCAGCCATGGATGCCTTGACCTACGCTGACGCCAAGCAGCGCTTCGAGCGCAATTACCTCGTTCAGCTGCTCAAGCTGACCGATGGCAACGTTGCCGATGCGGCGCGCATTGCCGAACGCAACCGCACTGAGTTCTACCGCCTGCTGCAAAAACATGACCTGACTCCGGCCATGTTCCGCAGCGATAGCGAAGTGGCCGCCGAACGCTGATCCGGCATATTTTTTATACGTTCGGCCGGTGGCGCAGCCAGAAAATGGCTGTCGCCGTCACACGACTGGACAAGGCGGATTGTTTTGTCTTGTATTTATTATGTATTTGATTTTTATGTAATAAATAGGCGCTGGCACGAAGTTCGCAATGAGCATTGGTATTCATCAAAAAAGGGGATTCGCCATGCTTATTCGTAACTTCTTCGTCGCCAGTCTGGTCGCCTTCGCTACCTTTATCGGTCTGGCGCTTTCCGCCTTCGCCACCGATGACCCACAAGTGCTGGCTGCGGTGGTTGCTAACAACGAGGTGCTCGATAGCGCGCTGAGCGATAAAGTTGAGACCATTCTGCGTACGGACGTCGGGCTCGCCGGCTCCAGATTGCGGGTGTTTTCGAAAGCTGCCGTGGTCACGGTGGCCGGCTCCGTTCCTGATGAGCATGCCTTGCGTCGGGCGCTGGATTTGGCCAGTGGCGTGCGCGGTGTGCGCGAGGTACGAAACGGAATGGAAGTCGATAGCCCAAAGTGAAGGGCGGGGGCGATTCAGGCAGTCAGCAAGGCTGGTTCAGGCTGATTCCAGCGTTACCAGCAATGCGCCTTCATCCACTGTATCGCCCTCGGTGACATGGATTTCCAGCACACGGCCGGCGTAGGGGGAGGGGATGTCCAGCGCCACCTTGCCGGTTTCCAGTGTCAGGATGTTGTCGTCCCATTCCACGACATCACCAACCTTGACCAAAAGTTCGAGAATAAACACATTGCCGCTCGCACACGAACCGCAACTTGACCAGCACTCCGGGTACTTCGGCATTCGGACGCAGACAGTAGACATCGCTTTTTTTCCTGAAAACCCTTGCATTCTACGCCAGCGTCCGTATAATGCGCCGCTCTGACAGTGCGCCCGTAGCTCAGCTGGATAGAGTACTTGGCTACGAACCAAGGGGTCGGGCGTTCGAATCGCTCCGGGCGCACCATTCAGAAATTAGACCAATCATTGGATTAGTCTGTTGTTTTTAGCAGTGCGCCCGTAGCTCAGCTGGATAGAGTACTTGGCTACGAACCAAGGGGTCGGGCGTTCGAATCGCTCCGGGCGCACCAGTTAAAAACATGCAAAAGCCACCTCGCGGTGGCTTTTTTGTTTTCTGCGCAGAAATTTGGCTTTTTCCCGCCAATCTGTTTCTGATGGGCGGTTTTCTTGTTTTGTTTGCTTTGGAAATGGATTTAAAGTCTTTGTAGCAGTAATCTTTGGGGAGTAGATTGGTAACGTAAAGGAGATTTCCATGCGCTACAGTGTATTTTTCGCATTGCTACTCTGTTCCAATGTATCCAGCGCAGATGTGTTTACTTGTCACACGTCATCTGGAGAAACGGTTTATTCGGATATCCCTTGTGCCAAGGGCGCGGTGATTGAAAAAATAAGCCCTAGTGAATCGGATAGTGACCCCGCCACTGCCAAGCAAGAGCTCGAAAGACAAAAGGCCTACACAGCAAGGCAAGCTGCCGAAAATGCAAGAGAAAGGGCTGCAACAGGCCCTGCAATTCTTCCTGATTACTCCAGTCCCCCACCGGCTTCGCCAGCGCCGACACCTCTTTCGCCGTCATCGTCGGGAGGGGGCACAACGCCACCCAGAGTACGGTAATTTTGGGTTGAGTTCTTTGCCGATATCACGGATTTAAGTTGTAAGACTCCGGCCCTTTGGTTCAACTCCTTTGGTGCTTGATAGGTGTAATAGGAAAAGCCACCGGATCGGTGGCTTTTCCTGTTTCTGATGCCGGTTATTTAATAAACCGCTGTTCGCCAGGATGGCTCCAGTGTCCGTGCAACAAAAGCGGTGGCGCCGACGGCCCCGTGGCATTCAGCGATCAATGTTTCTTCAGGTTTGATCCAGGCTTCCCTGGCCATGCTGCAGATGAGCAGCTGGACGTCTTCGGCGGCGAGTTCGCGCAGGAAGGCGAGGATGGATTTTTCGCGGGTTGGGGTGGCGTAGCTATTGGCGGCGATGCCTTCGACCAGCCAGCGGGCGGCAGGGCCGGCGAAGTGGATTTCGACCTGACAGTCGAGGGCGCGGGCGGCGAGAGCGTGGACGAGCGGGGTGGTGATCAGTTCCGGGTGGTCCGGGGTGGCGGCCCAGATCAGGAAGGCGAGGTTTTCCGGGGCGGGCGGTTTATTGCGGCTCATCGAAGCTGGCCTCGGGTTCGATTTTCAGGATGTGGGCGCGGTAGGCTTTGGCATCGACCAGCGTGGCTGAATCTTCCGGCCAGTTGGTTGGTCTGGCGCGGGCCATCCAGCCGGCGTCGTAGGGTGCCTTGTTGACCACGGTCGGACGCTCTTCAGCGGTTTCGTTGCCTTCGAGCAGGACGAAGGAAATCGGGGCGTGGACGGCGAGCACGGTCTTGCGAGATTCGATGGTGCCCATGCCGCGGCCGATTTCGATTTCGGCGCCGTTGGGCTTGGCGGTGAAGGCGATGATTTCGCCGGCCAGAAAAATGCCGAAACTGGTGGCGCCGATCAGGACTTCACCGTTGTCGCCGGGCTGCACCCACATGTCGTAGTGGGGGCTGTAGAGGCGGTCGTCGGGGATGCTGCCGGTGAAAGGGGTGTGGGCCATTTAGCAGAGGAAAAATGGCGGAAGAGAGCAGGAGTCGAACCTACCCAAGCCTGTTTGACAGGCCCTGCCGGTTTTGAAGACCGGCCGTCCCACCGGGGAACGATCTCTTCCGTTGTTCATGAACCGAATTGCTCCGGCGAACCGCGCAGCACGTGGGTGTCGCGCACCCGGCGAGTGTAGCCGATGCGGTCGAAGAATTCGAGGATGTGGATGGCGACCTTGCGGCCGCCGCCGATCTGGTCGCGCAGGCTGGCGGCGCGGGCGAAACCGTGTTCGGTGTTGAGCGCAGCGACGTAGCGGGCGAGGGCGGCCACGGCGCTGGCGGTGAAGTAGTGGTCATGCGCCACCGGGTAGGCCTCACCGATGCGGGCGACCCGCTTGAACAGGGCGCGGACGGTGTCTTCGCCGATGCCGGTGGCTTTTGCGACATCGCGAACGCGCGGCGGGCCATAGGGTTCGGCATCGAGCAGCGGCTTCAGCGTTTGCCACAGGTCGCGGTCGCTGGCGGCCATCTGCACGCGGTGTTCCGGCAGGTGCAGCCAGGCGTTGGTCTGGGCGATGCGGCCGCTGGCCAAAGGTTCGGCCAGCAAGGCATCGAAAGCCGGGCGGGAGAGCGTCGGCAGCGTCAGGCGGCGCAGGCGGTCGCGTTCGATGCCGGGCATGTCCGGGGCGCGTTCGTGTTCGGCGGCCAGCGCGGCGAGCAGCTTTGCTTCGAGGGCCAGCCAGTGGCTTGGCGAGAACGCGATATTGCCGACCCGCTTGAGGTTCAGTTGGCCGGTGATGGTCTGTAGCGTGGCCGGGTCGAGATTTCGATTCAGCGCATAGGTGTCGAGTTCGACGCCAGCGGTTTGTTGTTCGGTGGCGAGTTGCAGCGCGGTGGCGGGGTTTTCGTCGGCCAGCGCGGTGAGCATGGCCAGGCGTTCCGGGCTGCCTTTCTTGCGGCTGGGCGGGAAGATGTCGAGCACCTGACCGCCGCCGATGGTGTGGCGGGCCGAGGCATCGCGCAGGATGAAGCGGTCGCCGGCCAGTGTGCCGATCTCGCGGTCGACGGTGATTTGCGCCCAGTGTTCGCTGCCCGGGGCGATCTCGGTTGTGCCGAGTAAAGCAACACGGGCCGGGACGTCTTCGGCGCCCAAGTGCAAATGCACCTGCGTCCAGTGCTTGAGTGCCGGCTGGCCGGAGAGGACGCGGATTTTGGCGTCGAATCGGCGGACCGGGAAATGCAGTGCCGGGGCAAGGATCCACATACCGCGTTCGACGTCGGATTTTTCGATGCCGGATAGCGCCAAGGCGATGCGTTGCCCGGCGTGGCCGGATTCGGCCGGGGCGTCCTGCACGCGCAGGCTGCGCACACGCACTGGCTTGTTGGGCGGCGAGAGCAGCAACTGGTCGCCGGCCTTGACGCTGCCGGCGAAGGCGGTGCCGGTGACGACGGTGCCGGCGCCGGAGAGGGTGAAGCAGCGGTCGACGGCGAGGCGGAAGCCGCCGGCTTTCTTCAAGCGTTCGGGCGAGGGGAGGCTGGATTGCTCTTCGAGATATGCGCGCAGTTCGGCGATGCCTTCGCCGCTGATGGGGGCAACCGGGAAGATTGGGGCATCGGCCAGGGCCGTGCTGGCAAGCAATTCGGCGATTTCGGCTTTTGCCTGTTGCTGGCGTTCGGCCGAGGCATTATCGATCTTGGTCAGCGCCACGGCGCCGCGCTTGATGCCGAGCAGTTCGATGATTTCCAGATGCTCGCGCGTCTGCGGCATTGGGCCGTCATCGGCGGCAATGACGAGCAAGGCGAAATCGATGCCGGTGGCGCCGGCCAGCATGTTGTGGATCAGCTTTTCGTGACCGGGCACGTCGATGAAACCCAGCGTCGGCGTGTAGGCGTAGCCGAGGTCGACGGTGATGCCGCGGGCCTTTTCTTCCTTCAGGCGGTCACAGTCGACGCCGGTCAGGGCTTTGACCAGTGTGGTCTTGCCGTGGTCGATATGGCCGGCGGTGCCGATGATCATGCTGCTTGTTCTCCGGATTCGACGGGAGCTAGTGCATCGCCGCAAGCCAGCCGGCCGGAAGTCAGTACATTGGCGCGCAGCCCACCGCGGCCGACCCAGTATTTGACGACTTCGGGCGGTGACAGGGCTTCGTTGGCCAGGCGCTGGCCCAGCGTGCGGCAGGGTTCGCAGGTTTCGACGCCGACCAGCAGGCAGTTGCCGAGCCGGAACTGGCGGCCGACCAGTTCGCTCAGGCGGATGCCGCGGGTGACGACATTACGGCGGGTAATGGACAGATCGTTGGCGCGCCCGGTATGGGCGCAGAAACGCTCGATTTCCTCGGCCTCGATCAGCGTCAGTTGCTGTCCCGCCCAGTCCGCCTTGGCAAAATGGCGATCACCGACAACACCTTTTCCTGCCAGCAGTTCGATTTGCCGGCATTCCTGCTGCGCTTCGCCACGGGATGGACTGAGGAAAAGGCGTTCGACGTGCATTTACACAGGGAGGCTTGAAAAATGGCTGATAGCGGCCGCCATCGCCGCGTTGTCGGTCAGCACGGCATCCGGCGCGCCGCCCTTGCCCCATAGCGGTTCCTGCCATTGCATACCGAGGAATTCGGCGCACAGGCGGTAGCTGTCGAGCATGGGCTGGGCCTTTTCGCGGTTCCCGCTGGTGGCGATGACCCACAGGCGCTTGCCGGCCATTTTTTCCTTGAACTCGAGACCGGGAACGCGCAGCCAGGCGCTCCAGTGGTCGAGGTAGGTTTTCAATGGCGAGGGAATCGAGAACCAATAGACCGGCGAGACAAAGACCAGATCGGTCGCCGCCAGCGTGGCGTCGAGCATGGACTTGGCGTCGGCCATCGGCATTGGATAGGTGCCCGAGGTGTGGCGCAGATCGACGAAAGGCGGCATCTCCAGATCGGCCAGTTTGACCCAGGTTTGCTCAGTGCTGGCCGGCAGGCCGACGGCGGCGCGCCGGGCCAGGGTTTCGGTATTGCCGATATGGCCGGGTTCGCGGGTGCTGGCATTGAGGAAAAGAAAGTGGGACATGGCGCTGAAGATTTCGTCAAAAGCCGTATTTTGGCACGTCCCCGCCTTGCCGGGCGGGGACGCTGGCGGTTTAGCCGAACATGTCCTCGTACATCCGCCCGGCCCAGGCGAAGTCTTCGGTGACCACTTCTTCGCGGCGCAAATTGTCGTCGTCCTGATCCTGGATGATGATGCCCTTGTCGTTGACGTAGTATTTGAAGCGCACGGCAACGTCTTCACGCGGGGCGGTATTGACCATCATGAAGCACAGGTTGTCCGGCAGGGCGTACTTCGGCTCGCGCCCCTTGACGCGTTCGGCAATGTATTTGGCGACGATGCGGCCCTGGTAGTTGGCGACGTGTCCGGCCTTCGGGTAGAAGCGGAACTGCGGCGAAACCATGCCGACCGAGTCACCAATCACGTAAACGTCCGGGTCGTCCTTCATGTTCAGGAAGAAGGGATCGACGCCGGCCCAGCCGGTCGGCTTGCCTTCGTCGTTCTTGCCGATCACGCCGGCCTTCCAGGCCATGTCGCCGGCCTGGTGCGGGGCCATCAGGATGCTGTGGTCGAAGCGGAAGTCGCCCACTGCGGTCTTGATCTTCTTGTTGTAGGGATCGACTTCCTGAATGACGGCCTTTGGCACGTAGGTGATCTGGTCCTTGTAGAGGTTCTCGAAGGCTTCCTGGAAGCCGCCAGTGATCGGCGCCGGGCTCGGTTTTGGGTCGAGGATGGTGATTCGCCCCTTGATCTTGCGCTCCTTGAACAGGCCGGCGATCAAACAGGCACGCTCATAGGGCGACGGCGGGCAGCGATGCGGCGGTGGCGGCAGGGTCATGACCAGGTCGCCGCCCTTGAAATTCTGGATGCTTTGCTTGAGGCGGAAATGCTCGGCGTTCGGGATGTAGGCAGCCGGGAACATGGCGCGGGTGTATTCCGCTGCCTTGCGGTCGTTGCCAAACCAGGCCTCGTAGTTGTAACGGATGCCGCTGCCGATGATCAGGTAGTCGTAATCGAGCCAGCCTTGGGCGGTGATGACGCGTTTGCGCTCACGCTCGAAGGCGGTGACTTCGGTCTGGATAAAGCGGTAGTCGTATTTCTGGGCGACTTCGAGGTAGCTGAAGGTCAGGAACTGGACGTCGACGATATCGACTAGCCACTTGTTGCTCATCGGGCAGGAGAAGAAAACCGGGTTGCGTTCGAGCACCACGACTTCCAGCGTCGGATCGAGTTTCTTCAGGTGTTTGGCGGCGCTGATGCCGCCCCAGCCGCCGCCACAGATGACGACGCGCTTGCCGGTGGCTTTGGGCAGCAGCGGGTCGGACTGCATGTTGATCAGGAAAGGCAGCGGGCTGGTCGGCTGGGCGATGGCCGTCGTGGCCCCCAGCGCTGCACCTGCCGCCAGGAATTGCCGGCGATTGAAGGTCATGCTCTCTTCTCCATTATTTGAACCACCCGGACACGGAGATGCCCGGATTTACGGGGGTGCCTTTTCAGGCACGAAAGAAAACAGCAGGCGGTACGCAGACTGCCCAGCGAGGCTGCTTTCAAAACTTCAGTTGTTGCAATTGCGCCATGAAGCGGGCTTCGTCTTTCGCTTCCAGGCAACGCAAGTCGAGATGATACGCGTCGTCGCGGATGTGGCCGATGACCGGCGTCGGCAAACCGCGGAAGGCGGCCTCGATGGCGAGCAAGGCCTTGCCAGGTTTCCTGGCGGTGGGTCGGCAGACCAGGGCAGCCGATGGGAGCCGCTCGACCGGCAGGGCGCCGCTGCCGATCTGGCTGCTGCAGGGCTGGATGCTGACTGCGGCCAGTTCGCCGAGGGCGGCTTGGGCTGCCGGCAGCACCCGTTCAGCCAGCGCGGTGATTTCTGCCACCGGTCGGGTCAGCAAGCGCAGCGTCGGCAGGCGTTCGGCCAGGCGATCCGGGTCGCGATAGAGGCGCAGGGTTGCTTCCAGCGCGGCCAGTGTCGTCTTGCCGACGCGCAGGGCGCGCTTCAGCGGGTTTTTCTTGATCTTGGCGACCAGATCCTTGCGGCCGACGATCAGCCCGGCCTGTGGGCCGCCGAGCAGCTTGTCGCCGGAGAAGGTGACGATGTCGGCACCAGCGGCCAGTGCCTGTTGCGGCGTCGGCTCGGCTGGCAGACCATGGGCGGCGAAGTCGCACAGCGTGCCGCTGCCGAGGTCGATGACGAAGGGCAGGTTGGCGGCGTGGGCGATTTCGGCAATCACCTTTTCGTCGACAGCTGCCGTGAAACCGGTGACGGCGTAGTTACTGGTGTGGATCTTCATCAGCAAGGCCGTTTTGGGATTGATGGCTTCCTGAAAGTCCTTGGCGTGGGTGCGGTTGGTAGTGCCGATTTCGTGCAGCTTGACCTGCGCCCGGCGCATCACGTCGGGAATGCGGAAAGCGCCGCCGATCTCGACCAGCTCGCCACGCGATACCACGGCCTCCTTGCCTTGGGCGAGGGCGTTCAGGGTGAGCAATACAGCGGCAGCGTTGTTGTTGACGATGGTGGCGGCGATGTCGGGCGAACCGCCGGCAATCAGTTCGGCGAGCAGGCCGGACACCAGATCGTCGCGATCACCGCGGCCACCGGAGGCCAGGTCGTATTCCAGCGCACAGGGTGAACGGGCGGCTTCGACCATGGCGGCAATGGCTTCTTCCGCCAATTGGGCACGGCCGAGGTTAGTGTGAAGCACCGTGCCGGTCAGGTTGAAGACGGGGCGCAGATTGGCACGGCCGGCGTCGTTGGCCCGGCGGCGGATGGCGGCGAGCAGTGCGCCTTCGTCGGGCAGCGGCAGGCCATGTTTCAGGCCTTCGCGGGCGGCAGCCAGTTCGGCGCGGACACAGCCGGTGACCAGCTGGCGGCCATGCGCTTCAATGAGATCGGCTAGCTGGGCCAGAACGCGGTCAACCGCGGGTAGATTTCGTTTTTCGTTCATAGGCTTTCACCCGGACCGGGCAGAAAGGTTGATCAATGGAGTTAAGCGTTGGCGCCGATCAGCAACAGGTTGGGGCCGGAGCGTTCGTAGCCGGCTTCGTCGACCAGCATGTCGAGCGCCAGTGTGGCGAGGTCGTCGGCGACCGGATCAACGCGCGGGTCTTTCTCCTGATAGACGATTTTCAGGTAGCTCTTGCAGGCATCGCAGGTTTCGGCGCGGACGGCACCCTTGCTGCCCTCGACTTCATGCAGGGCCACGCCCTTGTCGGTATTGCAGGCGGTGCAGGTGGCACGAGGAACATTCCATTCGGTATTGCACAGCGAGCAGTGCAGGTAGCGCAGGTTGTTGATCGTGGCGCCCAGACGCACGACGCTGGCGACCGGCAGGCTGCCGCAGCAGGGGCAGACGCCATGGGCATCAAGCGGTTGAAGCTGTTGGGCATCGAGCTGGCTGGCCAGCGCCGTGAAGACAATTTGCAGGGCGGCCGCGACGAAGGGCAGTTGGGCGGCGTATTCGCTATCGGGCTCGCCGGTCAGCAGCATGTCGGCCAGTTTTTCCAGATCGGCATCGCTGGCGGAAAACAAGCCTTTGAGCGCTTTTTTCGCACCTTCGGGGGCGGTTTTTTCAAGGCGCAGGGCCAGTTGCTGCAGCGCAAAGCGCCAGGCTGTAGGGCGGCTCAGGGAAGACGCGTTGAGCGGTGGCATGCCGTGGGTGCGCGCCTGTTCGAGGCTGGCCGCGTCGGGCAAGGGCAGCGTGGGTATGCCTTTCAGGATTTCGTGCTGGGCCTGGCTGAGTTGGCCAAGAAAGCGGAGCCAGTCCCCCAGGCTGTGTTCTTCAGCCAGTGCGGCAAAGCGCGCGGCGCGGTCGGCAAAAATCGAACCGGGATTCGGTAACAGGTAGGGTGCAGCCTCTTCGGCCGGCGGATGGAAATCGATCGGTTGGGTCTGCATGCTTATATTGGATTTTTTCTGCCCTTGGCGACATCTTGCGGTGGGCTATCGAGTTGTTTTTGAAAAAAGAAGGGGATGCGGAATATTCCCCGCAGAGCCCCTCTGAACGCAAGTAAAGCTAATAACTTATTTGCCGGTCACCTGACGGTACCAGCCACGGTGATGCTGCTTGGCCCAACCCCGGGTCACCGTGCCGTACCACATGGCGCGGATGGTGCCCTTGACCCAGATGGCGGCATAGACGTGGACGAAGATCATGCCGATCATCACGGCGCCGGCTGCGGCATGCACCACGGCGCCCAGGCGGACGAGCGTGATGTCGAAACCGAACCAGGAGCGCCAGATGAGCAGGCCAGAGACCGTCATCAGCAGCATGCAGGTCGCCATGACCCAGAACATGACTTTCTGGCCACCGTTGTACTTGCCTTGTTCCGGCATGTTGTGGTCGTCGCCGTCCACCATCTGCTTGGCCTTCGACAACCACTCTTTGTCCGCCGGCGTCATCTTGTTCAGATGCTTGAAGCGGAAAAAGAGGCCGAGGAAGGACACCGCCATCAGCACCCCGACGTAGGGGTGGATGATGCGCGCCCAGACAGGGCCGCCGAACAGCTGCGTCAGCGGGAAGAAGGCCGGGTGGAAGAAGGCCAGACCGGAGAGGGCGAGCAGGATGAAGCTGATGCCCACCACCCAGTGATTGGCCCGTTCCTTGGGCTCGTAGCGCTTGAGGTCTTTCGGATCGCGGATCATTGTGCGTCCTCCTTCTCGATCTCATCCTCGATCTCTTTCGAGACCTCGTTCGGACCCTTGGTCACGTAATGGAACAGGCTACCCAGTGCAACACCGGCCAAAGCCAGCGTGGCGAGCGGCTTGGCGAAGCCCTTCCACAACGAGACCAGCGGGCTGATCGACGGGTTGGCCGGCAGGCCGTGGTACAGCCCCGGCTGGTCGGCATGGTGCAGTACGTACATGACGTGCGTACCGCCGACGCCTTCCGGATCGTACAGGCCGGCCTTGTCGAAACCGCGTTCCTTGAGGTCGGCGATCCGCGTTTCGGCGAAGTCCTTCATGTCCTCCTTGCTACCGAACTGGATCGCGCCAGTCGGGCAGGCCTTGGCACAGGCCGGCGCCTGGTTGGCCGCCACCCGGTCGGAACAGAGCGAGCACTTGTAGGCCTTGCTGTCTTTCTGGGAGATGCGGGGGACGTTGAAGGGGCAGCCGGTCACGCAGTAACCGCAGCCAATGCAGTTTTCCTGATGGAAATCGACAATGCCGTTGCTGTACTGGATGATCGCGCCGGGAGATGGACAGGCCTTCAGGCAGCCGGGGTCGGAACAGTGCATGCAGCCGTCCTTGCGGATCAGCCACTCCAGCGTGTTGTTCTGCTCCACTTCCGAGAAGCGCATGACGGTCCACGATTCCGGCCCGAGATCGGTCGGATTGTCGTGGACACCGACGTTGTTGCCGATTTCCGGCCGCAGGTCGTTCCATTCCATGCACGCCGACTGGCAGGCCTTGCAGCCGATGCAGGTCGATACGTCGATCAACTTGGCGATCTCGATGGTCTGGCGTGCCTGCGTCGAGGGTGTCGTCGTCGCGGAGCGCTGTTTGATGTCTAGCGATTGCAGTGCCATGGCAGCTCTCCTTAGATCTTCTCGATGTTGACGAGGAAGGACTTGAACTCCGGTGTTTGCGAGTTCGCGTCACCGACGAAGGGCGTCAGGGTGTTGGACAGGAAGCCCATCCGCGCCACGCCCTTGAATCCCCAGTGGATGGGGATGCCGACGTGGTGAACTTTCTGTCCGTTCACATTGAGCCCCTTGATGCGCTTGGTGACCACCGCCACGGCCTTGATGAAGCCCCGGTTGGAGCGCACCTTGACCTTGTCGCCACTGGCGATGCCCTTCTCCTTCGCCAGTTCCTCGCCGATTTCCACGAACTGTTCCGGCTGCAGGATCGCGTTGATCTTGGCGTGCTTGGTCCAGTAGTGGAAATGCTCGGTCAGGCGATAGGTCGTCGCGGCATACGGGAAGTCCTTGGCTGTGCCGAAGACTTCCATGTCCCCCTTGAACACCCGGGCGGCCGGATTGCTGATGGCCTTGGGATTCTTGTTCATCGGGTTGGTGCCGATCGGCGTTTCGAACGGCTCGTAGTGCTCCGGGAACGGTCCTTCCGCCATCATTTCGCGGGCGAAGAAGCGGGCGATCCCCTCCGGGTTCATGATGAATGGCCCCATGCCGTCGGCCGGGTTCGAATCCGCCTTGAAATCGGGGATGTCGGAGCCTGTCCACGCCGTGCCATTCCACCAGATCTGCTTGCGCTTCGGGTTGAACGGCTTGCCGCTCGGATCGCAGGAGGCGCGGTTGTAGAGGATGCGGCGATTGACCGGCCACGCCCAGGCCCAGTTCAGGGTCTGGCCGTTGCCCCACGGATCGCTGTTGTCGCGCCGTGCCATGTTGTTGCCGGCCTGCGTCCATGCCCCGCTGAAGATCCAGCAACCGCTGGTCGTCGTGCCGTCGTCGCGCAACAGGGCAAAGCTGTCCAGCTGTTCGCCGGCCTTGCGGATCAGCTTGGTCGGGTCCTTCGGGTCGTAGAGGTCGACCAGCGCCTTGCCGTTGTACTCCTTGGCAACTTCTTCCGGTGACGGTTCGTACGGGTCCTTGTAGGCCCAGGTCAGGTTGAGGATGGCATCCGGATAGGCGCCGCCCTTTTCCTTGTACATCGCCTTGAGCTTCATGAAGATGCCGGCCATGATCGCCGGATCGGTCTTCGCTTCGCCGGGGGGCTCGGCGCCCTTCCAGTGCCATTGCAGCAGGCGGCTGGAGCTGACCAGCGAGCCGTCTTCTTCGGCGAAACACGATGAAGGCAGGCGGAAGACCGTGGTCTGGATCTTGGCCGGATCGACGTCGTTGTACTCGCCGTAGTTCTTCCAGAATTCGGAAGTCTCGGTGGCCAGCGGGTCGATGATGACCATGTACTTGAGCTTGGCCATCGCCGCGCCCAGCTTGGCCTTGTTCGGGAACGAGGCGAGCGGGTTGAAGCCCTGGCAGAAGTAGCCGTTCATCTTGCCCTGGTACATGTCGTCCATCACCATCAGGACGTCATGCACCTTGTCCAGCTTGGGCAGCATGTCGAAGCCCCAGTTGTTCTCCTTGGTCGCGGCGTCACCGAACCACGACTTCATCAGACTGACGTGGAACTTCTCGTAGTTCTGCCAGTAGGACATCTGGTTGGGGCGCATCGGCTTGGGCGCCCGCTTGGCGATGTAGGCCGCGTAGTCGGTCTCCTTCTCGCCCGGCAGGGTCATGTAGCCCGGCAGCAGATTGGACATCAGGCCGAGGTCGGTCAGGCCCTGGATGTTGGAGTGACCGCGCAGCGCGTTCATGCCGCCGCCGGCGACACCGATGTTGCCGAGCAGCATCTGCACCATGGCACCGGTACGGATCATCTGCGAGCCTTGCGAGTGCTGCGTCCAGCCCAGCGCGTACAGGATGGTCATCGTTCGGTCGCCGGTCGCCGTCGAGGCCATCATTTCGGCGACCTTGAGGAAGGCGTCCTTCGGCGTGCCGCAGATCTTCTCGACCATTTCCGGCGTGTAGCGGCTGTAGTGCTGCTTCATCAGTTGATAGACACAACGCGGATCCTGCAGCGTCGGGTCCGTCTTGACGTAGCCGTCCTCGCCCTTGACGTAGTTCCAGCTGGCCTTGTCGTAGCTGCGTTTCTCCGGGTTGTAGCCCGAGAAGATGCCGTCGTCGAAGGCATAGTCGTTGCCGACCAGGAAACTGAAGTCGGTGTAGGCCTTGACGTATTCGTGATGAATCTTGTCGTTGGTCAACAGGTAATTGATGACGCCGCCCAGGAAGGCGATGTCGGTGCCGGTACGGATGGGCGCGTAGAAGTCGGCGACCGAGGCCGAGCGCGTGAAACGCGGGTCGACAACGACGAGTTTTGCCTTGTTCTGCTTCTTCGCTTCAATAACCCACTTGAATCCTACCGGGTGTGCTTCTGCGGCGTTGCCACCCATCACCAAAACGACATCGGCATTCTTGATGTCGACCCAGTGATTGGTCATTGCGCCACGGCCAAATGTCGGAGCCAGACTGGCCACCGTCGGACCGTGTCAAACACGCGCCTGATTGTCGAAGGCAATCATCCCGGTCGACCGAACGACCTTGTGGGTGATGTATCCCGATTCGTTGCTGGAGGCGGAGGCGGCGAGGAAGCCGGTACTCAGCCAGCGATTGACGGTGACCCCGTCAGCATTCTTGGCGATGAAATTGGCGTCCCGGTCTTCCTTCATCAGGGTCGCGATGCGGGTGAAGGCTTCATCCCAGGAAATGCGCTTCCATTCGTTCGTGCCGGCTTCGCGCACTTCCGGGTGCTTCAGGCGGTTCGGGCTATGGACGAAATCAAGCAGGCCGGCGCCCTTGGGGCAGAGCGAGCCGCGATTCACCGGATTGTCCGGGTCGCCTTCTATGTGGATGATTTCCTGATGGACGTTTTTCGACTTGTCGCCGATCGAATACATCAGGAGGCCGCAGGCCACGGAGCAATACGGGCAGGTATTGCGTGTTTCGGTGGCGCGGGCCAGTTTGTAGGTACGTACTTCCGCGAGGGCTGCGGTCGGTGAGAATCCCATCAGTGCGATGGACGACCCCCCTAGCCCGGCGGAGCAGACCTTGAAGAACTGCCGCCTATTCATGTTCATTGAGCTTTCCTCCTCATGCGACCCCATGTCGCAAGGGAAACACGTTGCAATCAACGTGCCATTGCAGGTAAGTCGTTGAACATTGGGAAATTGCGAGTTCAGTCCTTGCTGGATAGGTGGGACATTTTGTCCATTTGGTGACTGACCGGGACAAATTGTCCCGGTTTTGTCTTGCGGGTCCAGTGTGCTGAGTGCGCCTTCTGGCGGGCGTTTTGCGGAAATATTCGTATCGTCGTTGGTGCTACCTGGCCGTTTGTTATAGCCAGTTCAGCGGCCGCGTGCCTTGCCTGCTTTCGGGCTGCCTTTGGCCGCTGATCGCGGTCCTCCGGTGCTGCGAGCGCCACTGCGCTTTCCGCCACCTTCATCGAAGCCGACCCAGTTGCCCGGGACGCCCTTACCGCCCCGGCCGCCGGCGACCTTGGGCTTTTTCGGTTTCTTGGCCGCGATGGCGCTGGCACCCGTCAGTGGCACGCGATGATCCGGCTCGAAGCCGGGTTCTTCCTCGCGGCTCAAGGTCTGCTTGATCAGCGTCTCGATGGCAGCGAGCAGGGGGGCTTCGTCGGCGCAGACCAGCGAGATGGCCTGGCCGGTGGCGCCGGCCCGGCCGGTACGGCCGATGCGGTGAATGTAGTCTTCGGCGACGATGGGCAGGTCGTAATTGACCACCTGCGGCAAGTCGTCGATGTCCAGGCCGCGGGCGGCGACGTCGGTGGCGACCAGGATCTGCACTTCGCCGGCCTTGAAACTTTCCAGCGCGCGCAGGCGGGCCGGTTGTGGCTTGTCGCCGTGGATGGCATCGGCCTTGATCTTCTTGGCGAGCAGGGTGGCCACCAGCTCATCAACACCGCGCCGGGTCTTGACGAAGACCAGCACCTGACCCCACTTGCGGTCCTTGCGCATGAACAGGAACAGTTCGGTCTTGCGTTTCTTGTCGACGGGCACGACCCATTGCTTGATCGCCTTGACGGTACTGTTGCGCGGCGCGACTTCGATGGACAGGGGGTCGCGCAGGCGGCCCTTGGCCAGGCTGCGGATTTCGTCGGAGAAAGTGGCCGAGAAGAGCAGGGTCTGGCGCTTCCTGGGCAGGGCGGCGAACAGCGTGTCGAGTTCATGGGCGAAGCCAAGGTCGAGCATGCGGTCGGCCTCGTCGAGGACCAGCGTCTGTACCTGCTTGAACTTGATGGCGTTCTGGGTGAACAGATCGATCAGCCTGCCTGGCGTGGCGACCAGCACATCGACACCACGGCGCAGGCGCATCATCTGCGGGTTGATGCTGACGCCGCCGTAGGCCGCATAGGTGCTGACGGCCAGATGTTCGCCGTACTGGCGGAAACTGGCATGGACTTGCTCAGCCAATTCGCGGGTCGGTACCAGGACCAGCACGCGGATCGAATTGCTGGCGACCTTGTCTTCGCTTTCACTGAGGCGCTGCAGAATGGGCAGCGCGAAGCCGGCGGTCTTGCCAGTGCCAGTCTGCGCCGCGGCCATCAGGTCGCGCCCGGCGAGAACGGCAGGAATGGCCTGGGCCTGGATCGGTGTCGGTGTTTCGTAGCCGAGCGTTTCGAGGGCCTGGAGCAGTGGGGCGGCGAGGCCGAGCGAAGAGAAGGTCATGGCAGGCAGTAAAAAGCGGAAAGGCGGGAGTTTAACCCGCCGCCGCTTCGCTGCCTTGGTCAATGATCAGAAGGTGATGACCTTGTCTGCCCGCACCGTGTATTCCGCCAGTTCGATCAGGGTGCCGATACTGGTGCCGGGGATCAGCGGCAACTCGCCCAGACCACGGGCCAGCGCACAGGTCCGGCAGAGCTTGATCGTGACGCCGGCGGCAACCAGTTGTTCGACCATACCCTGCAGACCATTGCCCGCACCGTCCACCTGATTGGGCAGGCCGACGACAGTGGCATCGGACATCAGGAAAATGCTCAGTTCTGGCTTGTCGTCCCGACCAGCCAGCGCGGTTGCCAGACGCAGTGCGGACAGGCAACGTTCGCTGCCGTAGGGAGGGGCATGGATGATGATCAGGATGGATTGCACGGGAATCTCCGAAAGTGATGCGCAAAAGGAAAGGGCTACGACGTTGGCTTGCCGAGCAGGCGGTTGATGCTTGCAGACAGGTCAGCCATATTGACGGGTTTGGTCAGGAAATCATCCATACCGGCGGCAAGACAGTTCTGGCGATCTTCTTCGAAGGCGCCGGCAGTCAGGGCGACGATCGGCAGGCGCGGCTGGCCATTGGCCATTTCCCAGCGGCGAATCTGCGTTGTTGCTTCGAAACCGTCCATGACCGGCATCTGGCAATCCATCAAAATGAGGTTGGGGCGCATCCCCTGCGCAATGGCATCGACCGCTTCCTGGCCGTTGTCGACACTCTTGCTCTGGATGCCCATTTTGCCGAGCATGGCCTGGGCGACCTTGCGGTTGACCGGGTTGTCCTCGACGATCAGGACAAGCCCTGCCAACGTCGGCGCCTCGGCTGGAACCTCGATGCTGGTCGTGCGTGCCGTCTTGCGGCTGTCGACATTGGCAGTCTGTTGAATCGCCTGAACCCGGAACCAGAAACGCGATCCCTTGCCAGGTTCGCTTTCGACACCGGCATCGCCACCCATCAGCTTGGCCAGGTTGTGGACGATGGATAGTCCCAGCCCGCTGCCGCCATACTCACGGGTCGTCGAGCTGTCGGCCTGGGAGAATGGCCTGAACAACAGGGTGAGTTTCTCCGGTGGAATGCCGATGCCGCTGTCGGTGACGGAAAATTCCAGCAGGCTGGCGTCTGCCATGGGCTCGATCTCGCGACCTTCAATGCGGACGAAGCCGCTGCCGGTAAATTTGATCGAATTGTTGATCAGGTTGGCGAGCATCTGGCGCAGGCGCATCGGGTCGGCCAGATAACGCTGGTCGATGGGGCCATGCCAAACTGCCTCGATCACGAGCCCTTTGGCTTTTGCCGATTCGGCAAACAGCGTGGCAGCTTCGTCGACGATTTGCCGGGGGGAGAAAACGGCCGGCGTCAGTTCCAGCTTGCCGGCTTCGATCTTGGAGAAGTCGAGGATGTCGTTGAGCAGTGCCAGCAGGCTCTGGCCGGAGTTGAGTATCGTCCTCGCGTGATCGTGCTGTTCCTGCTCTGTTAGCCTGGAAACCAGCATCAGCTGCGCCATGCCGAGAATGCCGTTCATCGGCGTTCGGATTTCGTGCGACATGGTGGTCAGGAAGCGGCTCTTGGCTTGATTCTCGGCCTCGGCGATTTCCTTGGCCCGTAGGGCTTCTTCTTCGGACTGCTTGCGTTCGCGTTCCTTTTCCTTGAACGATTCGTAGTTTTCAAAAATGAAGAACAAGGCGATCAGGTACACGCAGGTCGTGGCGATATCCAGCGTTGAGTAGCCGGTCGCGAAAAGGCCCGAGGCATGGACGGCGACGATGGCCAGAATGATGCCGCTCAGCCACAGGCGGCCAATTTTCCGGCCCTTGAGAAAGAAGCCCGAGGCGGCGAGCAGGAAAAACAGCGACAGGCGCATCGTGTTGTTCGTCGCCAGCAGGTAGATGGCCAGAAAAAGAACGAACGAAAGCGACAGCGACAAGGTGCTGACGATTTCGACCTTTTGCGGGTTACGCCGCAGGTAGAGCAGCAGTCCGAAGTTGAAGCCGGCGAAGCCAAAATCGACGAATCCCATGGCGACGCTGGTTTGCCAGCGGACAAACCCCATCACGAAGGCGACTAGCCCGGCCAGCAGGAATACGCTGTAGAGAAAGCCGATCTTGGCCGTCGACTCTTCGTCCAAGGGAACATCCCGGTCGATGGGCTGTGGCGGAGCGGGCATCATGGTCTGTTCTGCTTAAGTCAATCAGTCAGCGCTGGAAAGGGATGCTGGATCGTACTGCTATCGCCGGGTCAGCAACAGCCCGCATTCCAGATGGTGTGTGTAGGGGAACTGGTCGAACACGGCTGAAGCTTTGATTTCGTGGGTGTCCTGCAGCGCGATGACATTCTCCCGCAGGGTTTCCTGGTTGCAGGAAATGTACAGGATACGGTCGAAACCACGGGCGAGTTCGAGTGTGACGGCATCCAGCCCACTGCGTGGCGGATCGACGAACAAGGTGGCGTGGCGGAAGGGCTCGAGATCGATATCCTTCAGCCGCTGGAATTCTTCGCGGCCAGCCAGGGCATTACTGAATTCTTCGCTCGACATGCGAACCAGCGCGACGTTTTCGACCTGATTGGCGGCCAGGTTGTACTGGGCGGCATGGACCGACGATTTGCTGACTTCGGTGGCCAGTACGCGCTCGAACAGCGGCGACAGCGCGATAGTGAAATTGCCGTTGCCGCAGTAAAGCTCCACCAGGTTGCCGCCAAACCCGGCGGCTTGCTGGCAGGCCCAGCCCAGCATCTGGCGATTGACCCCGCCGTTGGGCTGGGTGAAGCTGCCTTCGACCTGCTTGTAACGGAGCTGCCGGCCGTTCAGTTCGAAGCCTTCGAGCACCCAGTCGCGGTCGAGGACGATTTTCTGACCCCGGCTGCGGCCGATCAGGCCGATGCCGAGTTCGGCCGCCATTTCACGGGCCGCAGCTTCCCAAGCCTCGTCGAGTTGGCGGTGGTAGATCAAGGTGACCAGCATTTCGCCGCTCAGCGTGGCCAGGAAATCGGCCTGGAACAGCCGGCGGCGCAGGCTCTCGTTGCCCCGGAGCTTGTCGCGCAGGCGCGGCATCAGGTGGCAAATCGATTCGGCAGCCGGCGGGAAGGTTTCGAGGGTGATCGGTTGTTTGGGATCGGCCGGATCGAACATCGCGTAGTTGAGATCATCGCCCTCGTGCCAGATGCGGAACTCGGCGCGCATCCGGTAATGCAGCGGCGCGGAGGCATGTATGGCCGTATTTGCAACGCCGAAGGGAGCGAAGTTTTGCTCGAAATGGGCGACCTTGGTCGCAAGCTGGGTCGGGTAGTCGGCGGGATCGTAGGTCGGGAGCGGCATGGTCTTGGAGCAGGAGCAGGTTAGGGCGCCGGGTGGCGGTCGCGGCAAGGGGCGAAATATACGCCGGTCTGCCGGGTGGGGCGAGCGGTCAGCGCATCCGCTGGCGCAGCCAGGCGCTGGCCTGATCGACGGCAATCGATAGCAACAGCATGGCCATGATCACGGTCGAGGCTTGCGCATGATGGAACAGCGAAAGCTCGAAATAGAGCAGCTGGCCAAGGCCGCCGGCGCCGACAAAGCCAAGGATGGCGGCCATCCGGATATTCATTTCCCAGCGGTACAGCGTATAGGCGATCAGCTGCGGTGCCGCGCCGGGCAGCGTGCCGTAAAGGAAGGCGAAGCCGCCCGGTGCGCCGGCCAGGCGCAGCGCCTTGCCGGGTGTGGGCGGCGCATTGTCGAGCGCTTCGGCGTAGAGGCGGCCAAGCACGCCGGCCGTATGCAGGGCCAGCGCCAGCGCACCGGCAAAGGGGCCGAGGCCGACGGCGAGGGCGGTGATGGTTGCCCAGACCAGCTCCGGCACCGAGCGCAGTGAGTTGAGGATGAAGCTGAACGGGGCGCGCCATTTCGGCAGCGCCAACAGCAGGCCGGCGATGGCCGCCAGCAGCGTGCCAACGACCGAGATGGCCAGTGTTTCCCAGATGCCCTTGGCGACCTTGGCCAGCCACTCTGCGGAAAGGTCGGGCGGGAAGAAACCGGCGATGAATTCGCCGATGGAATGGGCTGCTTCGGCTGAAAAAAGTTCGCCAAAGCCGATGTCGAGCAGTTGGAAGCTGGCAACGATTGAAGCGAACAGCGTGACGAGCAGGCCAATGCTGCGCCAGCCGAAAGGGGAGGCATGATTCGCTGGCGGCATCTCGAGCGCCCGGCGCAGCCAGCCTGACAGGCCGTCGGCCGAGAAGACGAGCCCCATGAAGGTGAGCAGGATGGTTGCCGCTTCGCCGCCATTGAGCATCTTCATGGCCTGATCCATCAACTGGCCGAGGCCGCCGGCACCGACGAAGCCCATGACCACCGAGGCACGGATGGCGCACTCCCAGCGATAGACCGTGTAGGACGCGAGTTCCTTCGAGGCCTGCGGAATCAGGCCGTAGAGAATGGCCAGCGGCCGGCTGGCACCGCTGTGGCGCAGCGCCAGGGCCGGGGCAGCATCGACCGATTCGAGGATTTCGGCATAAACCTTGGCCAGCATGCCGCCGTAGGTCAGCCCCAGCGCCAGCACGCCGGCCGCCGGGCCAAGACCAAAGACGCGGACGAAAACAAGCGCCCAGACCAGTTCGGGAATGCCGCGCAGGATGGTCAGCAGGCTGCGGGTGATCGGGGTGAGGGTTGGTTTTTCACGGCCGGCGCCAGTGGCGAGATAACCCATCGGCACGGCAATCAGGAAGGCGAGTGCCATGCCGGCGGTGGCGATGGCCAGTGTTTCCAGCGTCGCCTTGGCGAGATAGCCAAGAAATTCGGCACCGGTTTCCGGTGGCAGGAAGGCCGTAAGAAAGTTGCCGATGACCGTCAGGTTGCCGCTTTCGAACAGGGCGCCCGGCTTGACCTCGGCGGCCTGGAATAATGGACAGAGGATGACGAGCGTTGCCAGTGCGCCGATCAGGCGGCCACGAGCAGCAGGGTCGCGGTCGGCTGGATTCAGCAGCATTTCGCCCGCGTCGCTGCATCATTGGCAGGTACTTGCGACAGGAAATGCGGTTCGTGCGCCTGGATGGGCAGTTGCTCGCCTTCGCTGGCGTACAGCTCATGCAGCATTGGCACGGTAACTCGCTCGCTGGGCAGATCAAAGGCGATACGGCCGGCCTTGACGCCGACGATGCGCGGGAAGTTGCCGAGCGCCAGGTCGACGGCGTGCAGACTGGCGACCAGCGTCGCGCCACGGGCCTCGGCATCGGCCGTCAGCAGGCGGATGGTGGCCAGCGCCAGCGCCGGGTCGAGGGCGGAAACCGGTTCGTCGGCAAGGATCAGTTCCGGCTGCTGGTAAAGCACGCGGGCGATGCCGACACGCTGCAACTGTCCGCCGGAGAGTTCGTCGCAGCGGGCGAAGAGTTTGTCGGCCAGATCGACACGTTCGAGCGCGGCACGGGCGCCGGGGATATCGAGCGGATAAACCAGCGAGGCCAAGGATTTCCAGGCTGGCCACTGGCCAAGCTTGCCAGCCAGAACGGCCGTCACGACGCGTTGCCGGCCGGGAATCGGTGGTGATTGGTGGACGGTGCCGATACGGGCGCGTAATGCCTTGATTGCTGAGGGGCCCCAGAAATTCTGATCACAATCGAAAACTTCCGCCAGGCCATTAGTCGGCTCCAGCGCTGTACCGAGCACCGATAGTAGTGAGGTCTTGCCAGCGCCGGACGGGCCGATCAGGGCGATGCGCTCGCCTTTCTCCGCCAGCAGCGTGATGCCTTTCAGCGCGGCAAAACCGTTGGCGTGGGTCAAGCCCACGCCGTTCAGCCTGAAACTCATGCCCGATTTACTTCAGCAAGCCGGCCGAATGGGCGGCCTTTTCGATACCGTCGTAGTTTTCCTTCTTGGTCGGAATGAACTTGGCAGCACGTTGCAGGGCGAGGATTTCCTTGTGTTCCGGGTTGGCCGGGTCGAGCTTCAGGAAGGCGTCGGTCAGTTTCTTGATGATGACCGGATCGAGGTCGCCGCGGACCGTCCAGTTGTAGTCGAAGTAGGGTGGGGTGGTGGCGAAGACGCGGACCTTGTCGGTATCGACCTTCTTGGCCTCGACCATCTTGTCCCAGACCGAGGTGTTCAATACGCCGGCTTCAGCCTTGCCTGCCGCGACGAAGGCAACGGTGGCGTCATGGGCGCCGGAGAAGGCGACGTTCTTGAAGTCCTTTTCCGGATTCAGGCCGGCTTGCTGCAGGAAGAAGCGAGGCATCAGGCTGCCCGAGGTCGATGACGGGGCGCCGAAAGCGAAGGTCTTGCCCTTGAGGTCGGCCAGCGACTTGATGCTCGGGTCGGCGGTGATGAACTTGGACGTGAACTTGGCATCCTCCTCGCGCTGGGCGATGGGGATGGCCGTGCCGTTGGTGCGGATCTTGGCTTGCACGAAGGTGAAGCCGCCGAGCCAGGCGAGGTCGATCTTCTTCGTGGCCAGCGATTCGACCACAGCAGCGTAGTCGGATACCGGCGTGAAGATGACCTTCATGCCGGTCTGCGCTTCGAGGTATTTGCCAAGCGGGGCGAACTTGCGTTGCAGTTCGGTGGGGGCTTCGTCCGGAATGGCCGAGACGCGCAGGACTGCGTCGGAAGCGAGGGCCGGCAGGGCGGCAGAAACGGATGCAGCGAAAGCGCAGGCAACCGCGCCCTTGAGCGCCGCGCGGCGCAGGGAAGAAAAGCTCATGTTGTACTCCGATTTTTCCAGCAACCGCCGCCGTGCGGATGTCACGGCAGCTTACAAGGCGCCGAGGCGCCAACCATTCGATGCGGTACATAGACCGCAGGCGGCATGATAGCCGTTTCTGTCGTTAGCAAAAGCAGGGCCAGCGCCAGAAAGACGAATTCAATGGATCGAGGCGGCATGCCAGCTGGGAAATGCGTCATTTTGTCCCGGGGCGCATGGACAAATTGTCCGGCGCACTCGTCGGTAATGCATGCGAAAATTGTCGTTGAAAACAGTGATTGGCGGAGACATGGAAGAAAGCTTGGTCGGCGAACGCGAGGCGCCTTGGCGGCAGTATTCGGTACTGATTGTTGATGATGAACCGGGGATGCTCAGTTTCCTGCAGCGGGCCTTGAGTTCGCGCTGTGGCCTGGTTGATTGCGCCGACGCGGTCGAAGCCGCGCGGCCCATGTTGAGTCGCAACCGTTACGACCTGATCGTGCTCGACATTGCTTTGCACGGTTGTTCCGGCATCGACTGGCTACACGAGCTGCGCCAGGATGGTTACGCCGGTGACGTCGTGTTGATGACCGCTTATGCCGATCTCGATACGGCGATCGACGCCCTGCGGGCCGGTGCCGCCGATCTGCTGCAAAAACCCTTCTCGCTGGCGCTGGCCCTGAATGCCATCCAGCGTTGCTTCGAACGCTCGTCGCTGGCGCGCGAAAATTTTGTGCTGCGCCGTGAAGTCAGCACGCATGCGGTCGATATCGAAGGGGTGGTCGGGCAGTCCGACCTGATGATCAAGGTCTGCGAGCGCCTGAAGCGCATTGCGCCGACGCCGGCGACCGTTTTGCTCAGCGGCGAATCCGGTACGGGCAAGGAAGTGGCTGCCCGTGCCTTGCACCGCATGAGCCAGCGGGCTGCCGGACCTTTTGTGCCTGTCAATTGTGCCGCCATTTCCGCCGAGTTGATCGAGTCCGAGCTATTCGGTCACATCAAAGGTGCTTATACCGGGGCGCAGCAAAACCGCGAAGGCCTGTTCTATTACGCCCGGGGCGGCACGCTCTTCCTGGACGAAATTTCCGAATTACCATCCGCCGCCCAGGCCAAGCTGCTGCGCGTGCTGGAAGAGCGCCGGATCAGGCCGGTCGGCTCGGAGCAGGAAGTGGCGGTCGATGTCAGGGTGATCGCGGCCACCAACCGCGATCTGAAAACCGAGGTGGCCGCCCAGCGCTTTCGACAGGATCTATACTACCGACTGCAGGTGCTGGAGGTCACGCTGCCGCCGTTACGCGAGCGGCCAGAGGATATTCCGCTGCTGGTCGAGCATTTCATGGCCCAGCTCACGCCCAACCTTGGTGTGCCGCCGCTCGGCCTCGATCCACGCACGCTGGCGCGAATGGCCGATTACGACTGGCCGGGCAATGTCCGTGAATTACGCAATCTGGTCGAGCGTTCGCTGATTCTCGGCTGGTTCGACATCGGGCCGGAACCGGAAATGGGCATCAACGTTACAGTGGGAAGCGACGAAACGCTGGAGGCCGTTGAAAAACGCCACATTCTTGCCGTGCTGGCGGCCTGTGAAGGCAATAAGTCGGAAGCCAGCCGGCGCCTCGGCATTTCCCGCAAGACGATGGACCGCAAGTGCCAGGCCTGGGGTCTCTGACCACGCCTGACCGGCGTTCCATTCGCACGCGCCTGCTTTTGCTGGCGCTGGTGCCGCTCGGCGTGGTGCTGCCGCTGATCATGCTGGCGCTGGCCTACTGGGGCGGCAACTATTTCGACCAGCTGCTGGTGACCAAGGTGCGCAGCGACCTCTCCGTCGCCCACGGCTATTTCGAGCGGGTGGCGGAAGGGGTTGGCCGTTCGGTCACCAGCCTGGCCGATTCTGAACGGCTGGCGCGGGCGCTTGGCCGGGGAAAAAAGAGCAATGCGGAGAACAACGCGGCCAATGTGGCTAAATTGCTTGGTTCGACCCAGCTTGAGCAAAAGCTTGATTTCCTTCATTTTCTGGACATCGAACGCGGCAAACAGGAGGCCCGCCTGTGGCCGGTGATCGCCGCTGCGCTGGGAGGCAAGGCGGGGACTGAAACCGAGGTGTTTTCCAGCGAACAGCTGGGTTCGATCAATCCGGCGCTGGCGGCGCGTGCCAAAACGCCATTGCTGGCCACCGCCAATGCCCGGCCGGATGGTCGGGAGCTTGAAACGCGCGGTCTGGTGGTCCATTCGGCCGCGCCGGTCTACGGCTCGAATGGCCGGCTGATCGGCGTTCTGGAGGGCGGTGTGCTGCTCAACAAGAACCTCGATTTCATTGATCAGATGAATGCCATCGTCTATCCGGAAGGCGCCTTGCCCTTCGGCAGCGCCGGCACGGCGACCCTGTTTCTCGACGATGTCCGGGTTGCCACCAACGTCCGGCTGTTTGGCGATACTAGGGCAATCGGGACGCGAGTCTCGGCCGTGGTGCACGATACGGTCATCGGTCAGGGACGCACCTGGCTCGACCGCGCCTTCGTTGTCAGCGACTGGTATGTCTCGGCCTATGAACCCTTGCTCGATGGCCGGCAGCGACGGATCGGCATGCTCTATGTCGGCTTTCTCGAAGGCCCGTTCATGACGGCCCGCATGCAGGCCTTTGCTGCGGTGGCCGGATTGTTCATTCTTGCCATGCTGGTTGCCGGCACCTTTGCCGTGGTTTCGGCCCGCCGGGTTTTCAAGCCGATCGAGCGCATGCACGCAACGATGCATGCCATCGAACACGGCAACCCGGATGCGCGAGTTGGCATTGTGGAAAGTCAGGATGAGCTCGGCGTGGTTGCCGCCCATTTCGACCGCCTGCTCGACCAGTTGCAGGCTCAGGCCGATTCGCTGAAACGCTGGGGGGCGTCGCTCGATGCCAAGGTGGCGGAGCGCACGGCTGAACTCCAGCAGGCGGTCGCCGATCTGAAGGCCGCCCAATCGCAACTGGTGATGAACGAAAAGCTGGCGGCCATCGGCCAACTGACGGCCGGGGTTGCTCACGAGATCAACAATCCGATTGCCGTTATCCAGGGCAACCTCGATGTGCTGCGCGATGTGCTCGGACCGCAGGCCGAGCCAGTGGCACAGGAGATCAAGCTGATCCACGACCAGGTGCAGCGGGTCCGCCTGATTGTCGCCAAACTGCTCCAGTTTGCCCGGCCGCAGGATTATGTCGGCTATCTCGAACCGGTCGAGACCGGCCAACTGATCCAGGATTGTCTGCTGCTGGTGCGCCACTTGCTGAACAAGGGCGATATCGCCATTGAGCAGCATATTGATTCGACGCGGCAGATCCTCTGCAACAAGAACGAGTTGCAGCAAGTGATCATCAACCTGTTCGTCAATGCCATCCAGGCCATGCCCGAGGGCGGGGTGCTAAAAATTGCCGTCGAGGACTGGGACCAAGCTGACATGCCGCTCGGCATTCGCCTGGTGGTTAGCGATTCCGGTCCGGGGATCAGCGAGGCCGATCTGGCACAGCTGTTCAAACCCTTCTTCACCGCCAAGAAGCCGGGCGGCAATGGCCTGGGCTTGTGGGTCAGCCAGGCGCTGGTCGAGCGATATGGTGGGAAAATCAGTGCTGAAAGCGGACCCGAGCGTGGGGCCAGTTTTACCGTCTGGCTGCGCTTGGAGCCACAGGGGTTGTAGCGCTCCCCGCGGAAGCTCAAGGCTTATTCGAAACGACCGCTGTCCAGTCCGTTCGCCATGCCGGCCGTGATCCGTTCGAAGGGCAGGATTTTCCTGCCCTTGTGATCCTTCAAGAAGTCATCCGCATCAGCCTTGTTGGCGAGCGGCACAAACTCATGCCCCATCGGGCCGAGCACGTCTGAGCCACTGACGAAATAGGCCGTGCGCGCATCGATGCGCTCGAGGTTGTAGAAATCGGTGACGTAGATGCCGGTAATGTTTTCCTTGTTGTGGCCGGGGGCGAACTTGTTCAGGTCATTGAGAAACTTGAACATGTCCTTGGCGCCGTCGAAAAAATGAGCATGGCCATCCTTCCAGGTTACGACAGCCACCCAGTTCGGGTATTTGGAGACCAGCATGCCGCAGACCGGGCATAGATCCTTGGCGCCAGGTTTGGGCGAGCTTTGGGCAAAGGCAAGGCTGACGCAGAGCGCCAGCCCGAGACCGAGAAGCGTGCGGCGCTGCATTAGCCCTTCTTCATTTCTGCAGCACGCTTGCGCCGCTCTTCGCGCATCTTGCGGATCATGGCGACATCGGACGCCATATCGACGTAGGACTCACGCAGCGCGTCGTTGAAGTTGCCCAGCGTGCCGCCATGCTTGGCCTGAAATTCCTTGGCGGTGCTCGGCGAGGCAAAGGAATGCTTGCTGCGCCGGGTCATCGCATGCTTGAGGTCGGCGCCGATCAGGTAAACCATGCTGTCGACCGGCGTCAGCGGGCGCGGTTCGAGGGGGGAGCCGTAATCGGGCCCCCAGATGTTCTTCGGTTCGCGATCGATGTTGACGCCAAGGCTGAGTGACAGGCAGTGGATGGAGCAGGTGCCGTCGGTCAGGTCATCGGCGTACTGGACCAGCATCCGGGTGCGGTGATGTTCCTTGCGATCCATGCCGCAATACGGGCACTTCGGATATTTCTCGAATTCGTTTTCCAGCGGCTTGGCATCGGCTGGTTTTTTGGGAATGAACTGGTTCGGCGTGCTGTCGGTGGTGCAGGCGGTATTGGCTGCGGCTTGGGTCGAGACGGAGGCGATGCCCGCCAGGGCGGAAATCTTGAGCAGGTCACGGCGTTTCATGTTGTTCTCCCTATCGCTATTTTTGGCCGTGAAATATTAGCGCTCAGTGATGTGCCCGGCCTGCGACATAGTGTCGCACTCAGCCCAGCAGGTTGCGCATGATCGCGTAATAGCGGACCCCCTGCCAGAGCGTCGATATGCCCAGGGCAATGACGAACAGCGCGGCACCTTTCAACAACCAGCCGCGCAGCTTCGGCCCCAACTTGCCGAACAAGAAGGAGGCGGAGAGCATCGAGGGCAGGGTGCCGGCGCCGAAGGCCAGCATCAGCAGGCCGCCTTCCAGCACCGACGGTGCGGTGGTGGCCTTGACGGCCATCGCCATGGTCATCGAGCAGGGCATCAGGCCGTTGATCGCGCCACCAATCAGTGCGCCAACGACCGGGCCTTTCTGCACAGCCAGCGTGAACTGCTTGCGCAGCCAGGCGATGGGTGCGAAGCCCAGGCGGTTGCGGAGGGGGGAAACACCGAGCAGATCCAGGCCGAGCAGGATGACGACGAACCCGGCAACGATTTGCAGCACGCCCTGTAATTTGCCGAACTGGCCAGTCGACACCAGTACCGCACCGATCGCAGCGGCAATCAGCCCGACCACGGTATAAATCCCGACCCGTGCCCCGTGATAAGCCAGATAGGGCCATACCCCCTTGGCGCCGAGCTTCATGAAAAAACCGGACACCAGCCCGCCGCACATGCCCAGGCAATGTCCGCTACCGAGCAGGCCGGTCATGAAGGCAAGCCAGTACGAAAATTCGGCAATGGCGTGGTGGTGGCTATGGTCCATGGAGTCCGGTGGGAGAGTCGAAAGGCGGGTCCGGGCAGTCTAGCAAATACCGGGAGGTCCGCCTTGATCTGGATGCGACTTGGCCATTTCTCGCCCGGATCAGCCAAAAAAATCCCCGCTGGGGGCGGGGGCAAAGGGAGAATGCCCATTTGCAGCGGGCGGTTTCTAGAACGCTTGGGGATCATAGAGTATTTGTTATGCATATGGTATGCGTCATGGTGTCGCATGCAGCCTGGTGGGCAGGGCAGCCTGCGGCAATTGGCCGCACGCCTGAGCATGGGAAAGCCTCTAGAATCGGCGCCAATTCATCTGCCAGCCAAGCCCCTCGCATGTCATCCGCCATTACGACCCTCTACATCGAGCATATCGGTGAACTGCGTCGTTTTCTGGTGCGCCGGCTGGCTTGCATCGAAGTGGCTGCCGAGCTGGCACATGAAACCTTCGTTCGCTATCTGGTGGCTGTGCCAACTGCCCCGGTTGCCAATCAGCGTGCCTTTCTGTTCCGCATCGCCGGCAATCTGGCCATCGACTACCTGCGGTCGCATCGATTATCGACGCCGCAGACCGTCGATCTGGAGAGTTGCAGCGATTTGCCCTCAGATGAGCCGGGCCCCGAGCGCTATGCCATCGCCCGCCAGCAACTCGATTGTCTGCGCCGGGCCATTGATGAACTGCCCGCCAAGTGCCGGGAAGTGTTTGTTCGTCACAAGTTCGATGGCATCTCGCAAAAAGCACTGGCGAGCGAATATGGCGTCACGGTGAACGCGATCGAAAAACACCTGGTTCGGGCGCTGGTTTTCTTGCGTTTCAGGGTCATGCCGGCGTGAAGACGGACAGTCTGGAAACGGAGGTCAAACACCGCATTGCGGAGGAGGCGGCAGGCTGGTTTCTTCGCCTGCGGGAATCCGGCCACGAAGAGGGGGCGCACGGCGATTTTCAGCAATGGCTGAATGCCAACGAGATCCATCGGCATGAATACCTGACCATCCAGCGCTTGTGGGGCGGGCTCGACAACCTGCGCCACCGTAACCGGCGCCGGCGCACAACGTCGGTTCTGACTGCGCTGCTCCTGATCTCGCTGGCGACTGTGGCCGGCTTCCACGCCATGCTCAGCAGTGAAGGGCGGATCGAAACGAAGGTGGCGGAGACTCGCCAGCAAGTGCTCGACGACGGCACGATTGCCGAACTCGATGCCGATAGCCAATTGTTGATCGACTATTCGCCCTGGCGTCGGCTGGTGGTCGTGCTGCATGGCCAGGTACAGTTCAAGGTCGCGGCCGGCCTGCGTCCTTTCGAAGTCAGGGCGGCCGGCGCGACGGTGCGCGATATCGGTACCACTTTCAACCTATATGTCCGCCACGATTCTGCCCGGATTTCGGTTCAGGAGGGGATCGTCGAGGTGACGCTGGATGCTGGCGGCAAGGCTCGGCGCGTGAATGCGGGTCAGCAACTGGACTATCTTGCCGCCGACCGTGCCTTGCCATGGCCCAAAGTGGCCGATGCCGTTCCCCCCTGGCGGGAGGGGCGCTGGGTTTTTGAGGCAACGCCGCTTGACGAAGTGATTGAGGAAATCAATCGCCACCATGCTCGTCCGGCCGTGCTGGCCGATCCGCGTCTGGGCAGCTATCGGGTCAGCGGCGTGTTCGAACAGGTCGACCGGAAAGGGCTGCTGCAAGCCCTGGTTGCTGTCTTGCCGCTGCGCCTCGAGGAGCGGAGCGAAGAGACCTTGATCCGCCAGCGCTGAATTTTTTTGCGGGTCGATGTCAGGGTTCCCCGAAATTTTTCGTCTTAAGCAGAGATACCAACGAAAAAACAGGGGAACACGCAATGCCAAGACCGCTTCACCTCGCGCTGCTCGTATCGGCTATCTGGGCCGGCAGCGCTTTCGCCCAGAGCAAATCATTCGACCTGCCGGCACAAGGGCTGGGCAGTGCCCTGACCGCGCTGGCCAAACAGGGCGGCATCCAGATTCTCTTCGATGCCGATGCGCTCAAGGGCAAGCAGGCCTCGATGCTACGCGGCAGCTATTCAGCTGACGAAGCACTCGGCAAGCTGCTATCGGGGAGCGGTTTTCAGGCCGTGTCGACCGGCAAGGCAACCTACGCCATCCAGAAGCGGCCGCCAGCAGAAGGGGCACCCAATGTGCTGGGCGAGGTTACGGTAACCGCGACGCCGGAACGCAGCTACAAGGCGGACAAGGTCAGCGTGGCCGGGAAGATGCCGCTCACACTGCGCGAGATTCCCAACTCCGTTTCCGTTCTGACCCGGGAGCAGATGGACGATCAGAACATGGTTACCGTCTGGGATGCGATGTCGCAGATGCCCGGGGTTCAGGCCATCGCCAACGATATTTCGCAGGGGCAGTACCACTCGCGAGGGGCGGCGCTCGACGTTCAATTCGACGGCGCGCCCTCGACCTTGCCCTTGTCGGGCTACCAGCAGTTTGACTTGGCCATGTATGAACGCATCGAGGTGTTGCGCGGTCCTTCGGGTTTCGTCCAGGGCTCGGGGGCAATTTCCGGAACGGTCAATTTCGTCCGCAAGCGCGCTGAGAAAGAATTCGCCAGCCGTTTTCTGGCCTCGACGGGGTCATGGAACAACAATCGCCTGGAGGCGGATGTGACCGGCGGCCTGGCGCAGGATGGCCGCCTGCGCGGCCGGGCCGTTTTCTCCTACGTCGATCGCGACTATGTCTTCAATCGTGTTCATACCGAGAAATGGCTGGCATTCGGTACGCTGGATTACGACATCACGCCGTCCACAACGGCGAATATTTATGTTGCCCACCAGCAGGACAACTCGTCGGCTTTCAGCGGCTTGCCGGCTTATACCAACGGACGCTTCCTCAATGTCGACCGCTCCTTCAACCCCTATCCGGACTGGGGGCGCATGGAGTGGAATACGACCGATCTCGGGGCCGACCTGACGCACAAGTTCGACAGCGGCTGGACCGTGACTGGCCGTGTGCTGCGCCGCAAGCAAACCCAGTTCTTCAAGGATGCCTATCCGGCCGATGGCGTGAACCCGGCAAACAGCGTGATTTCCAGCTATATCCGTCGCGAGTTCGACTACGAATACGACATGGATAACGTGGATGTCTATGCCGCCGGTCCGTTCCAACTGTTTGGCCGGCGCCATAACCTGATGCTGGGGGCCAATTACTCCAACTTCTTCAGCCACGGCGTGGGCGCCAATGCATCCTCCCCGGGCAGCAGCTATCTTCGCGTCAATAACATCCTGTTGTCCGACCCGCCGGTGGTCGTCGAGCCCAACGTCATCTACACAACGGGCAGCGAAAATGAAACGACGCAATCCGGTTTCTACGGCCAGTTGCGTCTCAGCGTCGTCGATCCGCTCACCGTCGTTCTCGGTGGCCGCTTGTCCGATTACAACTACAAGTCGCGCACCATTTCCCCCAACCCGACGCCGACCAACTGGGCGCAAGGCGGGCGTGAAACCGGCCAATTTACGCCGTATGCGGGCTTGCTCTACGACGTGAATAAGTACCTGACGCTCTACGCCAGCTACTCGGATATCTTCGCGCCGCAGACCAGCAAACAGGTCGATAACACCGTTCTGGAACCCCGGGTCGGGCGGCAGTACGAAGTGGGCGCCAAGACGGAGCTGGTCGATGGCAAGTTGGCGGTCAACCTCGGCGTGTTCAATATCCGGGACAAGAATCGCGCCTTTGCCGATGCCAACAATCCCGGCTACTACATTGCGGCCGGAGAACTCGAAAGCAAGGGCTGGGAGGTCGAGGTGGTCGGGCGGCCGGCGCAAGGCTGGGATATTTCGGGCAGCTACACGCGCCTCGATACCGAGTTCCTGAAGGATTCCACGCGCCAGGGGCAGCCGGTCAGTCTCTGGTACCCCAAGACGCAATTCAAATTGTGGAACAAGTACCGCTTTGGCCAGGGCGAACTGGAAGGGCTGAGTCTCGGCTTCGGCCTCCGCGGGGCCTCCCAGTCGGCCAGCGGAACGGCCACTTCGACGGTCGCTGCGCGGGAACAGAACTTCTATGCCGTTTATGATGCCCAGATCGGCTACAACCTGAGTCGCGATGTGGCGGTCACGCTGTCGGCCAACAACATCTTCGACAAGACCTATTACACGCGCCTCGGTGGAACCAATACCTACAATTACTACGGCGACCCGCGAAACTTCGCGCTGACGCTGCGAGTGCGTTACTGAGTTCGGGATGGGTTGGCTGCCACAGCGTAGTCGGCCTATTTTCGTTACCTGGCAAATGATCGGAGAGCATTTCGTGAATCGACGTAAGCTGGTATTGCTGCTGCCGACCTTGATCGTCAGCAAACTTGTATTTGGTGCCGATGGGGTATCCGTGCCCTTGGGGGATTCGGCGCCGCTGACGGATGAGCTGGAAAAATATCCGCGCTGCGTCATCTGCAACATGGATCGCCGCAAGTTCCATTACGCACGGCACCTGCTGCATTACGGCGACGGGCAGGCCCAGGGGACGTGCTCGGTGCATTGTGCGGCGGAATGCATGCTGCGGGAACGGCGGCGTGGTTTCCTGACGATCTACGCCCCGGATTTCGGCGCGGCGAGCGATCCGAAGCCGCTCATTGAGGCCGCCGCTGCGACCTATCTGATCGGCAGCGATCTGCGTGGCGTGATGACGCCTGTCAGCAAGGTGTCGTTTGCCAGTCGGGAAGCCGCTTTGCTGGCGAAGCAAAGCTACGGCGGCGAATTAGCCAGTTTTGCCGTGGCCATCAGCGCTTCCTTTGAAGAAATGGCGGGCAGCGTTGTGCGCCGTTATGGCAACGACCGGGAGCGCCTGTTGCGCAAGGCGCAGCAGGCAGCCTCCTGAGGGGCAGAAGACCTGGGTCCTGAAAGACTCCTGCATTTGCCCTGCACGACTGCCATCCATCCGGGTGGCGCTCAAGGATCAGCGCTGCAGGCGCAGGGAGTTGGCGACGACCGAGGTTGAGCTCATCGCCATTGCGGCGGCAGCGATCATCGGGTTGAGCCGGCCTGCCGCCGCGACCGGAATGGCGATTACGTTGTAGCCGAGCGCCCAGAACAGGTTCTGGCGGATGATCGCCATGGTTCGGCGGGAAAGATCGATACCGGCCGCGACGCGGGCGATGTCGCCGCCGACCAGCGTGATGTCGGCTGACTCGACGGCGATGTCGGCGCCGCCGCCAATGGCGAAGCCGACGTCGGCAGCAGCCAGCGCTGGCGCATCGTTGATGCCGTCGCCGATCATGCCAACCTTTTCACCGGCTTCCTGCAACTGGCGAATGGCCGCCAGCTTGTCGGCCGGGGTACAGCGGGCCAGCACATGGTCGATGCCGACCTCGCGGGCGACGTGGCTGGCGACGGCGTCCAGATCGCCGGTCGCCATCACGGTTTTCAGGCCGAGGCGATGGAGCAGGGCGATGGCTTCCCTGGCGCCCTGGCGTGCCTGGTCGGCAATTGCGAAAATGGCCACCGAATGGCCATCTACTGCAGCAAAGACGGGCGTCTTGCCCTGTTCGGCCAGGCGGTGTGCCTCGTCGGCGAGCGGCGCGTAGGCCACGCCCATTTCGTCGAGCAGTGCCGCGTTGCCGATGACCACATCCAGTCCGTCGACCTGCGCGGTCACACCGCGACCCGGGTGCGCGGCGAAGGATTCGGCAGTCAGTGCATCTTTCTGGCGCGGTCGGCTCCAGTCGGCCAGCGCCCGCGCCAGAAAATGTTCGGAACCAGCTTCGGCAGCACCAATCAGTCTGGCCAGACGGGCCTCGCTCATGCCGGACAGGATAAAGGTGTCGGTGACGACCGGTTTGCCTTCGGTGATCGTCCCGGTTTTGTCGAAAACGACGGTGGTCAGCTTGGCTGCCGTTTCCAGCGCCTCACCGTTGCGGATATAGATGCCGCGCTTGGCGGCCTGTCCGGTGCCGACCATGATCGCCGTCGGCGTGGCGAGGCCAAGCGCGCAAGGGCAGGCAATGAGCAGCACGGCGACCGAGTGGGCCAGCGCCCGCGACACCGGGTGGCCGGCCATCGCCCAGCCGGCGAAGGTCAGCGCGGCAATGCCGCCGACGGCGGGTACGAAGCGCGCCGAAATGCGGTCGGCCAGTTTTTGCACCGGCAGCTTGCTGCCCTGGGCCTGATCGACCAGCTTGACGATGCCGGACAGGACGGTGTCGCCACCAACGGCGGTCACCGTCATGACGAAACTGCCATTGCCGTTGAGGCAGCCGCCGATGACCTTGTCGCCGGCCGTCTTGGCCACCGGCAGCGATTCGCCGGTGATCATTGCCTCATCGACCGAGGAAGCGCCTTCGAGCACGCAGCCGTCGGTCGGAATCTTGTCGCCGGCCCGTACGCGCAGGCGGTCGCCGATCTGCACGTTGTCGATGGCTACCTCGAATTCAGTGCCGTCGGCTTCGATGCGCTGCGCCGTTTCGGGCTGGAGTTCGATCAGCTTGCGGATCGCCTCGCCGGCCTTGCCCTTGGCTCGCTCTTCCATGTAACGGCCAAGCAGCACGAAGGTGCAGATGCCGGCGGCCGACTCGAAATAGACGTGGTGATGCATCTGCAGCACATCGGGGATGCTGTAGGCCCAGGCCGCGCCGGCGCCGATCGCGATCAGCGTGTCCATGTTGGCTTCGCCCTGCTTGGCGAGCATCCAGGCCTTGCGGAAAATGCTGTTGCTACTGCCGAACAGGATGGCCGACGACAGCGCGAACTCCATGACGCGCAGCGCCGGCGAGCGGTGCATGGCCATGCCGGAAATCATTACCGGTACGGTCAGGATGGCGGCCTGGATGAAGCGTTTCCTGGCTTCCTCGACGCGTTCCTTCTCGCGCTCGACGATCAGCCGGCGCTGGGCCAGCGTATCCATCGGCCGCGTTGCGTAACCCAGGGCGCTAACCACTTTCGCCACGCCATCACGGTCAATCACGCCATTGACCGTCACCGTTTCGGCGGCGAAATTGACCGAGGCGTAGCGCACGCGCGGGTCGCGCTTGAGCTTCATTTCGATGAGCAGGGCGCAGGAGGCGCAACTCATGCCCTCGATGGCCAGCGAGCATTCCTGTACCGGGCCGTCGACCGGCGCGGCAACGACCGGCGCTGCCGTCGGTGCGGCGATCAGGTTGCCGAGCACGGCATCCAGCGTTGCCAGCAGGCGCTCTTCCGGCAGCTCTACCGGGTCGTATTCGACGACCAGGGAACCGATGTCGGCGACGATACGTACCTCCTTGATGGCCGGATGCTTGCGCAGCAGGATTTCCAGGATGTAGCACCGTTCCTGCTCTTTTTCGAGCGATGGCGCCAGCACGCGCAGGCGGCGGCGCAGGCGGTGGGCGATCCGGAAATTTTTCATCGGGTCACTTGGTTTTGCGGTAACGGACGAGCAGGAAGACCAGATAGAACACGGTCAGCCAGGCATTGCTGTTGGCGACGGGATTCTGCAGCCAGCGCTTGGTAATCAGGTCCCAATGCACGCGGATCAGGTAGAAGGCGACGATGTCGTTGAAGAAATTGGTGATT
The DNA here is from genome assembly GCF_000012425.1 of Dechloromonas aromatica RCB. Lineage (NCBI taxonomy): Bacteria > Pseudomonadati > Pseudomonadota > Betaproteobacteria > Rhodocyclales > Azonexaceae > Dechloromonas > Dechloromonas aromatica (nom. nud.). Next base: position 1,977,875 of record NC_007298.1, read on the forward strand.
GCCTTCTCGGTCAGGGCGCTTTCGACCATCGGTTGGAAACGCGCCTGCAGCGAACCTTCCGGCGGCGGTGCTGCCGGAATGATCACCGCCTTGACTTTGTCGAGCAGCGGCTGGATGCCGTTGTTCAGGTTGAAGGATGGGGGGACTTCCGGCTCAGCGGCGCTACTTTCAGCTTCAGCCTCAAGCGGCAGACCGGGCAGCAGGCTGAACAAGTGGCGTGCAACCTGTGCCGGGCTCAAAGCCTGGGCATCGTAGCGAATGGAAATCCGCTTCCAGCCTCGGTCCACCGCCGCACTGCTCAATCCGGCCAGGGTTTTCATGCCTTGTTCGATGGCAGTCAAGGCAACCTCGCCGCAAATTTCGGCCGGTAGTTCGAGGCGCAGGTAGCCTGGCTCACGGTGCAAAACGACGATACGTTGTGCCAGTTCGGCAGCTTGCGTCATGTGGCCTCCGTCAGGCCGCCGGGGTTTCGCTGGCCGGAGCGGCCGGTGGCGGGTTGCCCTCGATCTTGTCCTGAGCTTCGGCCATCAGGTCGTTCAGGTTTTCTTTCTGGTGCAGCGCAAAATCCTTGCCCATGCCGGTCGCCTTCGACAGGCCCTCGACGATTTCCTTCTGGTACTTGAACAGAAGGAAGCCGGCGGCAATTCCTCCAGCAGCGCCGACCGCCAGCAGGGCCAGCGGGTTGTGCAGCACGGCCCGGCCGAGCAGCCCCTTGCCGGCAGCGAAGCCGGCCCCGGCCATCATCGCCCCGGTGGCCATCGGCTTGGTCATCATGTGGCCTGCCGTGCTCATCATGTGCGGCATCTGCTTCATCATCTCTTCGGTCATCATGGCGCTTCCTTTCAGGATTTGTTCGATTGATTCTGGTCATTCTGAACCGGCGTTTCCTTGATGTCATGCAACATCTCGAAAATCCCGCGGCAGCCTTCGCAGCAGAACTGGTACTGCTTTTCCGGCGTGTTCAGCATGAAGGGCTTGACCCCGACATCGAGGCTACACAGATCACAGGCCTTGTTCTCGCTCATTGCAGCAATTCCTGGACATGGCGGGCGAAAGTCGTTTCATCGGCCTCGCCAACGATCTTGCCCCGGACGATGCCCTTGCCGTCGATGAAGAACGTGGTCGGCAGGCCAACCACGCCGTAACTGCGGGCAATGGCCGAATTTTCGTCAAGCAGGGCCGGGTAAGTGACGCTGATTTTCTTGATGAAGGCGTTGATCGTCGCCTTGTCCTGCCCGGCGTTGATCGCCAGCACCTGTAATTTGCCCCGGTTGGCCTGATAGACCGTTTCAATGGCCTTCATTTCGCCTTCGCAGTACTTGCACCAGTCGGCCCAGAAGCGGATGACCAGCGGCTTGCCGAAATAGGCCGCGGGGAAATGCACGGCGCTGCCATCGGCGCCAAAGGCCTGGAAAGTCGGGGCGATGCTGCCAATGTTGATATTGGCCTTCGGTGCCTCATTGCCGCAGGCCGACAGGAGCAGGGCGGCGATCAGAAGAAAAACGCGCATCTCAGTGTTCGATCAGGATCAGGTTGGAGGTCAGCACAAACCAGGTAGCCAGTGCAGTGAACAGAATATAGCCGGCCGCAGCCACCCCGGAAAGCCGGCTGGAAATGGCCGGGATGATTTTTGCCAGGCTGGGGACTCGGGCGAAGGGCTGCGTGGCGCCGGCGCCCAGCCCGGCCGCCGTGGCGACGAAAAGCGGAATGTAGAGCCAGTAGCCCTGGTAGTCGTATTCCGGTTTCAAGATGCAGAACGGGCAATGGTGATGCGGGTGCTCGTAGATGTAGAGCGAAATGAAGGACAGCACGCCGGTGATGGCGGCAACGAAACCGCCAGCGCTGCTCAGGGCCAGCAGATAACCGCTGGCCCGGCTTGCCCGCCGCCAGTGCCACAGCGCTACGCCGATGGCGGCGGCCATGCTGGTGTAGAACAGCCAAAGCGCCGGCAGGGGTTCGAGGCCGGAGGCTTCGGCGGCGATGGTTTTGGCTTCCCCTGAGAACATGCTGCCGCAGCACGAGGTGATCACGTTGGCCTTGAGGGCCGAGAAATACTGGAATTCCAGCCAGAAACTGATGGCCAGCACGGGCAGCAGGAGCGGCAACAAGGCGTACTTGATGCGGACCAGCGGGTAATCTCGAGCCTGGGTATCGACATGGTTGATGGCTAGCCACATGGCGGCCAGGAAAAATACGGCCATCTGCGCGATCAGCGATGGAAAACCGTAGCCATTGACGTTGAGGGTGCCGACCGCGCACATGGCGCCGACGAACATCACCGACAGCCGGTCGGCGTTGAAAACGAAGAGCAGAAGGGCCGCCAGCTGGGCGAGCATGACGAAGGACAGCAAGGTCGAGAACAGGTAGGTGCGGCGTTCCAGCGCCAGTTGGCGCTCCGATCCGCTATGGATGTCCCAGTGGCGGATCACCTGCACGGCAAAGGGGGCTGCGGCGAGCAGCATCAGCACCGCCACGCCGGCGGCCATCAGCAGCGCGATGATGGCTGGCTGGAAAAGCATCAGGCTTCGGTCAACCGGCCGTCGCGCATGCCGACGACGCGATGCACGGCACTCGACTCGACAACCAGCGGGTCGTGGCTGGTCAGCAACACCGTCTTGCCGGCTGCCGTGAAGCCTTCGAGGATGGCCATGAATTCCTTTGACAGCGCGGTGTCTAGGTTGGCCGTCGGCTCGTCGGCAATGATCACTTCCGGATCGTTGATCAGGGCGCGAGCGATGGCGACGCGCTGCTGCTCGCCGCCGGACAGCCATTCGACTTTGGCGGCGCTGCGATGGCCGAGCTTGAGCTGGTCGAAGATGTCGCCCGCTTTCGCCACCAGTTCGCTACGCGGTCGCCCGGTGGGAAAGGCCGGCAGGATGACGTTTTCCAGCGCCGACAGGCCCTTGATCAGGTTGAACTGCTGGAAGACGAAGCCGAAGCTCTGGCGGCGGATGTCAGTCAGGAAGCGCTCCGGCAGTCCGGAAATATCCTCGCCCTTGAAACGCACGCGCCCGCTGGTTGGCCGGCTCAGGCAGCCGACGATGGTCAGCAACGTGGTCTTGCCCGAACCGCTCGGGCCGCGGAAGGCGGTGACCTTGCCGGCTTCTATGCTCAGGTCGATGCCGTGCAGCGCCCAGTATTCGTTGGGCTGGTTCTGGTTGAAGGCCTTCTTGATGTTGGAGAGTTCGATCATCGCATCACCGCATCGGGGTCGGTGATCGCCGCCCGCCAGATCGGCACCAGCACCGCCGCCGTGTAGGGAAACACCGTGAAGAAGAACAGCGTGGCGATCTGCAGGCCATCGACGGTCGGCACCAGCCGGAATTTCGGGTAAAGCACCGACCAGCCCTTGAGCACCGGTTCGAAGATCGCCGCACCGAAATGAAAGACGTGCACGTAGGCGGCGATGAAGCCGAGCAGGAAGGCGGTCAGCGAAATGAGCAGACCCTCCCAGGTTTTCATGCGGATCACGTCGCCGGTTTCCCAGCCGATGGCCTTGAGAATGCCGATCTCTCGCTTTTCTTCGGCCGACAGTCCGGAAGCCTTCTCCCAGGCGAGGATGACGAAGGCGAGGATGGCGCCGGCCAATACCGTCAGCACAATGCCCTCGCGCCAGTCGAAAACGCTCTGGTAGGTACGCAGGACTTCCTCGCGCAGGATGGGCCGTGAATCGGGTAGCGCGCTCGCCAGCTTGGCGGCTACCGTGCGCACTTCCTGCGGATTGGCCACCGACAGCGCGATGTCGGTGTAATGCCCGGCCGGGTACTCGAAGAAACTGCGGAAATCGTTTTCGGAGAGCAGCACCAGGTCGGCCGACAGCAACTCGGAATCCGGCGACAACACGGCTGAGACCTCGAAGGTGAACAGCTTGCCGGAATAGGAGCGGAAGGAAATGGTGTTGTGCTTGTCCAGGCCGCGTTCGCGCGCCAGCGCATTGCCGACCATGATGTGGCCGTCGGCGACCTCGTCGGCTGGCCGTGCCATGAAGGTGTAGTTGGCGTTCAACACCGGGTCGTAGTAGTAGCCCCAGAGCCGGCCTTCCTTCTTCTGTACGCCACGAATGCGGCCGATCTTGTCGAGATAGCCGGGTGGAATCAGGTCGTGGCGGCCGGCAACCATGCGCTGCAGAATGACTTCCGGCGAACCGGCCAGTACGTAGGTCGCCTCACTGCGCAGGGCATGGGTGAACAGCGTCAGCGAGGCCAGCACGAAGACGAGCAGCGTGTAGGCCAGCAGCAGGCCGATATTCTTTGTCTTGCGCCGGGCCAGCGAGGCCAGCGTGAAATCAATCAGGTGACGTTGTTTTTCCAGCCAGATGCGCATGGGATTGGGTCAGTAAAGCCGGGGGAGGCAGCAGCGAGCCGCTGGGAAAATGATCGAAGGCAGCGGGGTGATCCTGCAAGGCTGAATGCAGGTCGGCCTGGGTCGGGTGGCGGGTGTAGCGGGCTTCGGTGAACAGCGCCAGGTCGGTCAGGCCGAGCTTTTCGACCAGTGCGCGGTTGGCGTTCAGTTTTTGTTCGTCTTCCACGCTCAACCGGGAAACAAGTCCAAAAATTAATAAACATGCGGTGACCAGAACGGCCAGCATACCTAAGGCAAGGCTAGACGGTCGCATCAAAGCAGTTTTCTGACCGCAGCAACCACCTTGTCGGTCGAGGCGCCGAGTTCAAGAACGCTGCTCAGTTTGCCATCCGGCCCGACCACATAGGTCGAAGTGGTGTGATCGACGGCGTAGCTGCCGTCGGTGCGCTTCGCCTGCTTCATGTAACCGGCGCCGTATGCCTTGGTCAGTGCGGCAATCTCCTCGATAGAGCCGGTAACACCGATCATTTCGGGATGAAAGAAGGCGGTGTATTCCTTCAGGTGCTTGATGGTGTCGCGCTCGGGGTCGACCGAGATCATGATCAGCTTGACCCGACTGCGCTCTTCACTGCTCAGCGCCTTCAATGCCTGTCCGCCAGCAGCAAGCGAGGCCGGGCAGATGTCCGGGCAATTGGTATAGCCGAAATAGACCAATAGCACCTTGCCGCGCAGGGCTTTGGAATCGACCGGGCCGTCGGCGGCTTGCAGCACGAAATCGGCCCCGGCCGGCAATTTTGGATCGCGCGCCTGCTGGCAACCGAGCAACAACGCCATCGCAAGGGCGACGGCAATCAAGGCAAGTTTTTTCATGGTCCGGAAAAACAAAAGGCAGACGCAAAGTCTGCCTGTGACGATGCCGCTTTGCCAGCGATCAGATCAAAAACGGTTTGAAGCCCGCATCAGGGCACCGCGCAGGGCAATGGTCACGGCCGAACCAAGGCCGACGCGCTGGGCAACGGCTGGCAGGATGATCAGCGAAGCGAGCGCAAAGCCAGCACCAAGCAGTAAGGACGCCATTTCTGGCTGGTTCTGGGTAGTCGGTTTTTGATTCATGGCGCTCTCCCTAATGCGTTTGCGCCATCCTACCCAGTTTATGATGCGCAGGGGATGCGACATATTGCCGCATCCCTTGCCTACCGCCACTTTGAGCGATTTACTGTTGCCATGAATTGGCCAATCAGCTTTTCACGGTGGATTTTTTCATTTTCAGGCGGTATAAAGCCCCGTGGTCTGCTGATATGGCAGTGACCTAGCCGATTGCCCCTTGGATTGTTAGGACTGATATGAACGTCGCTTCACGGATACTCAAAGCTTTTGCGATGTCCATGCTCATGGCCTTGCCGCTGCTCTTTCCCTTGTCCACGCTGGCCAGTGACCACGGTGCTGCTGGCGGTGCTCCGGAACCGATGATTTTCACCGTCAATCTAGGCCGGGAAAACTATCTGCAGTTCGGCCTGGTCTTCGAGACCGCTTCGCCGGAGGCCGCGCATTTGCTGGCAGCCAACAAGCCGCGGATTCAGCACAAGATCATTCTGATGCTTTCCGATAAGGAGTCGACAAATCTGCGGACACTGGAAGGCAAGAAGGCCTTGATCGCGGAAATCATCGAGTTGGCGAACCAAGTCATCGACGAAGACGAAAAAACGGGTATCAAGGAAGTCTTGTTTACCAAGTTTCTGATCCAGTAATCCCGGAACCATGGCCCCGATGAAGCCCCATTCAGCCTCGATCGATGCGGCGCTCGATGCCGTGGCAGAACAGCTAAGGCATGCGCGGAGCGCGCTGTTCATTACCGGCGCCGGTATTTCGGTAGACTCTGGCCTGCCGACCTATCGGGGTGTCGGAGGTCTCTACGACAGCGAAACGACCGAAGAGGGCCTGCGTATCGAGGATGCGCTATCCGGCGAAGTGTTTTCCATGCGTCCCGACATTACCTGGAAATACCTGATCCAGATTGAGGAAAACTGCCGTGGCGCCCAACCGAATGCGGCGCATCGGGCAATTGCCTGCCTTGAGCGCCATCTCGACCGGGTCATGGTGTTCACCCAGAACGTCGATGGCCTGCACCGGGCGGCGGGGAGCCATGAGATCGTCGAGATTCACGGCAACCTGCAGGAGTTGATGTGTACGGCCTGCAGCCATGAGGAGGCAGCGACCGACATGAGTGAGCGCGAGGTTCCGCCGCTGTGTCCGGCTTGCGGCGCGGTGTTGCGCCCCAAGGTCGTACTCTTTGGTGAAGCCTTGCCGGAGGATGAACTGGATCGTTTCATCGAAGCCTTTCAGGAGGGCTTCGACATCGTTTTCAGCATCGGCACGTCCAGCATCTTTCCTTATATCGTCCAGCCGGTCGTGCTGGCCGCGGCCAGTGGCATTCCAACGGTCGAAATCAATCCGGCGCGAACAAAGCTCAGCGATACCGTCGACTACTATTTGCCGCTCGGGGCGGCCGAAGCAATGAGCGGAATCGTCGAGCGACTGGGGCTGGACCCGGACGATTGCTGATCTTTGTGGCGTTTGCCACAGGCATGCCCGATGGGAATGGTGCGGTGCACAAAAAATTGTTGACAACTCAAGAACTGCGGTTAGAATGAAGTCATGCTGCACTGCAACATAAATGGTTCGGCAAAAAAATCACCCCAACCCCAGGAGAATCACAATGTTCACCAAACCCGAAGATTTCGCGAAGTCCGGCGTCAATTTTGCCCTGTTCTTTGCCAACACCACCTTTGACGGCATCGAGCGTCTGGCCCTGTTGAACCTGGCCGCTGCCCGTTCCGTTTTCGAATCCTCCCTGTCCAACCTGACCACCCTGCTGGGTGCCAAGGATGTTCAGTCCTTCGTCGCCATCCAGAAGGATCTGGCTTCCCCGTCCATCGAGAAGGGCATGGAATATTCGCGCAACGTGATCTCCATCGCTGCCGAAACCAAGGACAAGATCGCCAAGGAAGTTGAAACCCACGTTGCTGAAACCAACGCCAAGGTTTCCGGCCTGGTCGAAAAGGCTCTGGCTTCCGCTCCGGCTGGTTCCGAAGTGGCCGTCGCTGCTGTCAAGACCGCCATCAAGTCGGCCAACGAAGCTTACGAAGGTCTGAACAAGGCTGCCAAGCAAGCTGCTGAAGTTGCTGAAGCCAGCGTTGCCGCTGCTACCAACGCCACCCTGAAGGCCGCCAACGTTGTTGCCGCCCCGAAGGCTGCTGGCAAGAAGGCTGCCTAAGCGTCGAAAGATGCTGAAGGAATAGGCCGGAGCCAGTCTGCGGCCACTGAAAAAGCCCTTGCCTGGTCAAGGGCTTTTTCTTTGATGATTCGGAAAGGATATTCCCATGCCTCATACCCACGTTTCCACGAAGGCTGAAGCGATTCACGATGCGCTGGAGGTTTTTCAGGAAGTGCATCACCACCAGCCGGACGCCCACGAAAAAGCCCGACTCGTCTCCGACACGATCAAGGAGTGGGAGCACGAACAGGTTGAAGAAATGCATGCGGCGGACAGCGCTGCCTGATCTGGCGGAACACGCATGAAAAACGGGGCTGGCTGGCCCCGTTTTTACTTTTGAAGATACGCCGCGTATTTACTTGCGTGGTGCCTTTACCGGCTTGCCCTTGCCACCACGGTTGCCGCGGCAGATTTCCAGGCGTTCGCCTTTCAGCTTGCCGGCCACGCCATCAACGACCGGAATGATCTCTTCCAGTGCCGTCTTGCCGGGAGCGGCGTCGATCAGCTTCAGGCCACGGCCCTTGGCCAGCAGGCGGACTTCCTCGATGTTGAAGACCAGCGCACGGCCATCCTTGGTGACGCAGGCAATTTCGCCCTCAGCCGGGGCTGGCATGAAGATGGCTGGTGCTTCGCCATCGCCCAGCGTCAGGAAGGCCTTGCCAGCCTTGCCGCGTGACAGGAAGTCGCTGCCCTGGCAGCGGAAGCCGTAGCCACCGTCGGCGGCGACCAGATAGCGCTTGTCGGCAGAGGTGGACAGGGCAAGACAGAGCTTGCCGCCATCCTGAAAGTCGACCACCGAGGTGGCCGGTACGCCATCGCCCTTGCCGCCGGGAATATCGGCGGCGGAAATGGAATAGGCACGGCCGAGATGGTCGAGGATGATCAGCGAATCGACCGTCCGGCAGGGCAGGCAGGCGAGCAGGCTGTCGCCGGAACGGAAGGTCAGTTGCGTCGGATCGATGTTGTGCCCGGTACGCGAACGCAGCCAGCCGTGCTTGGAGACGATCAGCGTGGTCGGTTCATCAACGATGGACACTGTCTTGGCGTCCGACATCGTGACCTTGGCGTCGGCTTCGATCAGCGTCCGGCGGTCGTCGCCGTATTTCTTGGCATCGGCCTCGATTTCGGCCGCCACGCAGGCGCGCAGGGCTTCTTCGGAATCGAGCAGTTTGTTCAGGCCGGCCGCTTCTTCGCGCAGCTTGGCCAGTTCTTCACCGATCTTGATACCTTCCAGCCTGGCCAGCTGGCGCAGGCGGATTTCGAGGATGTCTTCAGCCTGGATTTCCGACAGCTTGAAGTGCGCCATCAGGTCGGCCTTGGGATCGTCCGATTCGCGGATGACCTTGATGACGCGGTCGATGTCGAGCAGGATGGCCTGCCGGCCTTCGAGGATGTGGATGCGCTTTTCAGCGGCGGTCAGGCGGTGGCGGGTGCGCCGTTCAACGGTAGTCAGCCGGAAGCGGCACCACTCGGCGATCATGCTGTACAGCGAGGCCTGGCGCGGCGTGCCATTGACGCCGAGGATCGTCAGGTTGATCGAAGCATTGGTTTCCAGGCTGGTGTGAGCGAGCAGCATGCGGACCAGATCATCCTGACCCTGGCGCGAGGATGCCGGTTCAATGACCAGGCGGACGGCGTGTTCCTTGCCCGATTCATCGCGCACGCCGCTTTCCGAGATGGACGACAGGAAGGCGGCCTTCAGATTCAGCTGTTCCGGCGTAAAGACCTTCTTGCCGGCTTTTTCCTTGGCGACCGGGTTGGAGCAGGCCTCGATTTCCGACATCACGGTGGCGGTGGAAACGCCCGGTGGCAATTCGGTGATGACCAGCTTCCACTGGCCGCGGGCCAGGTTTTCGATCTTCCACTTGGCACGCACGCGCAGGCTGCCACGGCCGCTACGGTAGGTGGCGGCGATTTCCTCCGGCGACGAGATGATCTGCGCGCCGCCGGGATAGTCCGGGCCTGGAATCAGTTTCAGCACTTCGTCTTCGCCGAAATCGGGATTCCTGATCAGATTGACCGCCGCATTCGCCACTTCGCGCAGGTTGTGCGCGGGGATTTCCGTCGCCATGCCAACGGCGATGCCGGAGGCACCGTTCAACAGCGCAAAGGGCAGACGGGCCGGGAGCAGGGCGGGTTCATCGTTGGCGCCGTCGTAATTGGGCTTCCAGTCAACCGTGCCTTCGTCGAGCTCGGCCAGCAGCAGTTCGGCAATCGGCGTCAGGCGGGCTTCCGTGTAGCGCATGGCAGCGGCGTTATCGCCGTCGCGCGAGCCGAAATTGCCCTGGCCGTCGACGATCGGGTAGCGCAGGCTCCAGTCTTGGGCCATGCGGACCATGGCGTCGTAAACCGAGGAGTCGCCGTGCGGATGGTATTTACCGATCACGTCACCGACGACGCGGGCCGACTTGACGTGGCGCGGGCTCTTGTACAGGCCCATCCGGTGCATGGCGTAGAGGATGCGGCGCTGCACCGGCTTCTGGCCGTCGGCGGCCGAGGGAAGGGCGCGACCGGTGACAACGCTCATCGCGTATTCGAGGTAGCGGCGGGCGGCATAGTCGGCCGGCGAGGGAATGTCGCTGGCCGGGCCGGTGGCCGACGGGGGCAGATCAGGCGGCAAGGCCGACGCTGGTTCGAGCGCTGGCTCGGCAGCGGTTTCCAGTGGCAGTTCGGGGGCCAGTTCCTGTGTTTCGGTGGCAGGCAGGGCTGGCGCCTCGGGTTCGGTGGCGGCTGCCTTGGCGTTCGGGTCGAAGAGATTGAGCTGGTCGGTCATGGTCTTGCGTCTAAATCCTGAATCGAGTCGGCGGCGAATTTATCACGCTGGCGATAGTTTCGGCTTAAAGACTGGGAATTCGCTGGACGGTCGGGCTGGGGCGGGCTATTAGTAAACCATTCGGACAACAGATTTGGGCCAGTCCATGGAGCATTCCGGCATGCAGATCGCCCGGCAGTCGCCTGCCGAAGCCTTGGCCGCGCTCGATAGTGGTCCCGATGGCCTGGCCGGCAAGGAGGCGGCGCGGCGCTTGAGCGAATTTGGGCCGAACCGGGTTGAAGCCGTGGCGCGTACGCCCTGGTGGCTGAATCTGCTTGGTGAATTTACCCATTTTTTCGCGCTGATCCTGTGGTTTGCCGCCATTCTGGCCTTCACTGCCGCTTATCTGCAGCCGGGCGAGGGCATGTTCGAGCTGGGGCTGGCCATTCTGGGCGTCATCCTGGTCAATGGCAGTTTCTCCTTCTGGCAGACGTATCGCGCCGAGCAGGCCTTGGCTGCGCTGGAAAAACTGCTGCCACAAAGCGTCAAGGTGCGCCGTGATGGGCGCGAGATGGACATTCCGGCCGAGCAGCTGGTGCCGGGTGATATTTTGCTGCTCGCCGAGGGAGCCAAGGTGCCGGCCGATTGCCGGCTGGTCGAAAGCTGGAGTTTGCGCGCCAATCTGTCGACGCTGACCGGCGAAACTTATCCGAAAGCGCGCAGTGAAGCTGCCGAGAAAGGCGTTGGGATCGATCCGCTGGCCGCCCACTGCCTGCTGCTGGCTGGCACGCTGATCGTTTCCGGCGAAGGCAGCGCCGTGGTCTACGCCACCGGCATGCATACCGAGTTTGGCCGCATCGCCCATCTGACCCAATCGACCGGCGACACCGAATCGCCACTGCAAGGTGAAATCCGTCGCGTCTCGCGGCTGGTGGCGATGATGGCACTTGGGCTGGGCATCATTTTCTTTTTGCTTGGCGAAGCGATAGGCCTTAATTTCTGGGTGAATCTGATGTTCGCCATCGGCATCATCGTCGCCAATGTGCCGGAAGGACTGTTGCCGACGGTCACGCTGTCGCTGGCGCTGGCAACGCAACGTATGGCCCGGCGTAATGCCCTGGTCCGGCATTTGCCGGCGGTCGAGACGATGGGGTGTGCGACGGTGATCCTGACCGACAAGACCGGCACCCTGACGCAGAACCGGATGTCCGTGCGCGAATGGTTTGCCGGTGGCCGCCACCATCTCGCGGCCGAACGCTGGCCGGCGGCGCGTGAGCCGCACTTGCGGGCCGTGGCTCGGTATTGCCAGAGCCTGAAATTTACCGACGGCCAGCCGAATGGCGACCCGATGGAAATCGCGCTTTGGCAGTTTGCCGGCGAACTGCCCATGCCCTGGCAATTTGCCGGCGAAATTGCCTTCGATGCCGAGCGGCGGCGCATGTCGGTCTATAGCCGCGAGCCGGACGGCAGTGGTGTGCTGCTGTGCAAGGGCGCCCCGGAAAACCTGTTGCCGCTCTGCACGACCTGGCTGGCCGGTAATACCGTGATGCCACTGGATGCTGAAGCGCGCGAGAAACTTCACCGGGCTCACGAAGACCTGGCCAGCCGCGGTCTGCGCGTCATCGCCTGTGCCTGGAAGCCGCTGGCTGCCGGCGAGAACGCGAATGAGGATGGCATGGCCCTGTGCGGCCTGATCGGTCTTGAGGATCCGCCCAGGCCGGATGTCCACGAAGCAGTCGGCCGCTGCCACACGGCCTGCCTGCGCGTCATCATGTGCACTGGCGATCATCCGCGCACGGCGCTGGCGGTCGGTCGGGAAATCGACCTGATCAGGAGCACGACGCCGCGCATCCTGACCGGCGATGAAGTCCGGCAGATGAGCGCGGCCAGCCTGCAAATTGCCCTCGATGCACCGGAAATCATCTTTGCCCGCGTCACGGCCGAGCAAAAAATGATCATCGTCCAGGCCCTGCAAGCCAAAGGCGAGATCGTCGCGGTCACCGGCGACGGCGTGAATGATGCCCCGGCGCTGCGCATGGCCGATATCGGCATTGCCATGGGCCTCTCCGGCACTGATGTGGCGCGCGAAGCGGCGGACATCGTGCTGCTCGACGACCATTTCGGCACCATCGTCAATGCCATCGAGGAGGGACGGGCGGTCTATGAAAACATCCGCAAGTTCATTACCTACATCCTCACCTCGAACATTCCAGAACTGATTCCCTACCTGGCTTTCGTACTCTTCCGCATCCCGCTGCCGCTGACTGTCATCCAGATTCTTGCCGTCGATCTTGGCACCGACATGCTGCCAGCCCTCGCGCTGGGCGCCGAAAAGCCGTCGCCCGACATCATGCAACGGCCGCCACGTCCGCGTGCGGAGCGCCTGCTCTCCGGGCCATTTCTGGCTCGGGCCTACCTGTTTCTCGGGCCGCTTGAAGCACTCGGCGCCATGGCCACCTTCTTCTTTGTGCTGCACGGCTTCGGCTGGCACTATGGCGAAACGCTGGCGCTGGGCGATCCGCCTTACCTGCAAGCCACCTCGGCCTGCCTGATGGCTATTGTGCTGGCGCAGATGGTCAATGTCTTCGTCTGTCGCCATCCTCGCCTCCCTGCCTGGCATTTCCCGTTGTTCGAAAACCGCTGGCTGCTGGCCGGGCTGGCCAGTGAGGTCGGCCTGCTGCTGGCCATCCTCTACACCCCCTGGGGCAACAGCCTGTTCGGCACGGCTCCGCTGCCAGCCGCTGTTTTCCTCTACGCCTTGCCCTTCGCATTATTCCTCGGGGCCGCGGAAGAGGTGCGCAAATGGCTGGTCCGGCGCGGCTAAGGCGCACCGCCAGCCGGCTTTCAGGCGGATCACTCCTTCCTTTGGCCGGCGGAGGCGAGTAGGCTATCTGAAACCATTCGGCATGCTGCGGCGACAGAAGGTTTGCCTGGTCGGCCATTGGCGAGTTCGGCGCTTGTTTCCGACAACGAACCTCATCCGAAGCAGAGGGCATCATGTATCAGCGCGACACCTCACTGACAACTGACCAGAAGGCACTGGCCGTCAATCTCGACCAATACAAATACGGCTCCATCGTCGAAATCGGCGCCGGGCAGGAAGTGGCGCGCCGCTTCTTCAAGGTCGGTGCGGCGGCCGGCACCATCGCCAAGACCATGTCGGCTTACGACATGGCGATCAGTGACGATATCTACGGGCACGTGCACCGCTATGTCAGTCGTGAGCGCCTGTTGCAGATGCTGGATACCGAGTTCCGTCAAGTCGTCGACCACTTGACTCCGCTGCGCGCCAAGAACACCACCTTCTTTGCCTACGCCGCCACCGTCACCGCACGCAGCTTCAAGCAGAAGAACGAATGCCACGGCTGGGTCGGCATCCGCCTGCAACTCCATCCCGGTGCGGCGCCCAGCGATGTCATCCTGCATGTCCGCATGCTCGATAACGATAATGCCCATCAGGCCGACGCACTCGGCATCCTTGGCGTCAACCTGATCTACGGCGCCTGCTTCGATCACGAACATCCCGAGTGGGTGATCGAAGGTCTGGCCGATGGCCTGACCTCGGAACGTATCGAAGTCGACCTGATCCACTTCTCCGGGCCTCATTTCGAAGAAGTCGAAAACCGCCTGATGAACCTGCACCTGATCCGCAGCCAGCTGACACGGGCCGTGGTGTTCAATCCGGATGGCAATATCGTGGTTCCCGGCGATCTCTTTCACAGCAAGCCGGTCATGGTCATGCGCGGCGATTTCAAGCCGGTTACCTGCATCGATGTCGACATGATCTCGGCCGGCCTCAAACAGTTCAGCCAGCTGGCGGCCGTCGACGAAAGCGATATCGTCTCGCTGGCCGAAATCACCCTCAATTCCTTGCTTCGGGGTGACCGAATCGATGGCGCCGATTTCCTGGCCCGTGTCGATCTGCTCGCCTCGCAGGGCTTCACCGTGATGATTTCAGATTACGTGCGCTATTTCCGGTTGCGGGCCTATCTCCGGAATTACACGCAGAAGCCGATCGGTATCGTGCTCTCGGTTCGCGAATTCGAAGTCCTGTTTGACGAGAAATTCTATGAAAGCCTGGAGGGCGGCATTCTCGAAGGATTCGGCAAGCTCTTCCCGGACAATACCCACGTCTACGTCTATCCGGTGCGCCTGTGCGCGGCTGAAGGTTCGGCGCTGATCACGCTGGCCAATGTGGAAGTGCCGGCCAATCTCTCTCACCTGCTGGCCCACCTCGTCGAAAACACCAAGCTACTGGCCGTCGAACCCCTCGATGACAGCCACCTTTGTATCGACGCCCGGGAGGTGCTGGCAGGCCTGCAACATCACCGCAACGATTGGCAGAGCTGCGTACCCGAAGCGGTTGCCCGGCTGATCGTCGAAAAGCGGCTGCTCGGCTACGACAGCCGCTAGCGGCCGGGCTTCAGGCCCTGGCGCGGCCGCGCGGTGAGAGTCGCGGGCCATGTTGGTGATTGTAAAAAAAGCTTCATATAAATTTACCGAGCTGGTCTTGGAATGGTCCTACTATCAACCGCTGCCCGGGATTTGCTTCGCGGAGCATTTGTTCAATCGGCCATTCAGGAGAAATCGCATGGGAATTTTTAGCAATATTTTGGCCAAACTGGGGTTTGGCGATGACAAAACGGACGTGCTTGCCGAGGCTGCGCCGGCCGCCGTTGATGCACCCGTCACCGCAGTGCCGGTAGCAATCAGTGCCATTGATGTCGTGGCCAAGCTGGAGGCCTTGGCGAGTGCGCATGCAGAAAAGCTCAACTGGAAGGTTTCCATCGTCGATCTGCTGAAATTGCTGGGGCTGGACAGCAGCCTGGCGGTGCGCAAGGAGCTGGCTACCGAACTCGGCTGCCCGGCCGAGAAGATGGGCGATTCGGCGCAGATGAACATGTGGCTGCACAAGACCGTGTTGCAGAAACTGGCCGAAAACGGCGGCAATATTCCGGCTGAACTGCTGTAAGCGTCTCGCCTGGTGTCAGTGCGAAGGCCCGCTCTTGTGGCGGGCCTTTTCTTTGCCCGCTGAGCCGGCGAAGCTCTCGTCAAGCAAACGTTTGCCTTCCACCAGCAGCGATTCAGCGATGTCCTGGTGATGGTTCGGGTCGGGCGATGCCATCATTGCTTGGGCGGTGTGCTTCCGGTGACAGGGGCGCTTGGATCTGGCGGGCGAACAGCTCGCCGAGGGCGGCGAATGCGAAAAGTCATTGCTCTCCATCTTTTGTTATCCTGCCGCACCTTCTCACGCCCGCCCCGTCGGAATACCCTGAATGCCAATGAACACCCTGGAAGCGCTGCGCGCCGGCAAGCTGGCCGGCAGCCGTCGCCTGAAACTGGCCTGTGGCCTGAGCGAGTTCCCTCGCGAGATTTTCGCTCTGGCGGATACGCTGGAGATTCTCGATTTATCAGGGAATGCACTGTCCACGCTGCCCGACGATCTGCCCCGGCTGCAGAAGATGCGCATTCTTTTTTGTTCGGACAACCATTTCACGGAATTGCCGGCCGTGATCGGCCAATGCGCCCAGCTGGAAATGGTCGGCTTCAAGGCGAACCGGATTCGGCAGGTGCCGGCGGCAGCATTGCCGCCCAAGTTACGCTGGCTGATCCTGACCGATAACCGGATTGCCGAACTGCCGCCGGAAATCGGTCACTGCTCGCGCTTGCAGAAGCTGATGCTGGCCGGCAACCAGTTGCGCACACTGCCGGGCGAGATGGCCAATTGCACCCGGCTGGAGCTGGTACGCATCGCGGCCAATCGCCTGACAGCCTTGCCGGAATGGCTATTGTCCTTGCCACGACTTTCCTGGCTGGCCTTTGCCGGCAATCCGTTTTGTCAGGAGGTACCGGTTCAAGTGGGGGGGGCGCCCATTCACTGGGACGATCTGCACGTCAGCCATCAACTGGGCGAGGGCGCTTCAGGCGTCATTCATCAGGCCGAATGGCGTTCGGCCGGTAAAGCGCAACCGGTGGCGCTCAAACTGTTCAAGGGCGTGGTGACGAGCGATGGCTTGCCGCTGAATGAGATGAACGCCTGCATCTCCGCCGGTACGCACCCGCATCTGATTTCGGTACTCGGCAAGCTGGCGGCCCACCCGGAAGATGCCCACGGGCTGGTCATGGCGCTGATCGACAGCAGCTTCCGCAACCTGGCCGGGCCGCCCAGTCTGGATTCCTGCACGCGCGATGTTTATCCGGCAGCCTTGAGCTTCGATCTCGATGCGGCCATTCAAATCGCGCTCGGCATCGCCTCGGCGGCCGAACACCTGCACGCGCAGGGCATCATGCATGGCGATCTCTATGGCCACAATATCCTGCATGGTGCCCATGGGCGGGCCATCCTCGGCGACTTTGGCGCGGCGTCGTTCGTGCCGCCGGATGATCCGCTCGTTGCCAAGGCCCTGCAACGCATCGAGGTGCGGGCGTTTTCCTGTTTGCTGGAGGAGTTGCTGGAGCGGATTGGACCTGCCGCGCTCAACCCGGAAAAAGTCGAAAAACTGAAATCCCTGCTGGCCGACTGCGCCCAGGAAAACGTCTCGGCTCGCCCGCTGTTCGCCGAGATCGTTTCGCGGCTCGGTGCCTTAAAACTGGCCTGACAGCGCCTTCGAAATCTTGTGACGAGCCACGGTCGGGCGCGGCACTTTTTCGCTGAACCAACTGCGCACGTCGCTATCCAGCCCGATGCCGTGCATGTAGTTGTAAAGCGCCTTGTTCAGCGCCTTGCCCAGGCTGTTGTGATCGACGCCGGTCGGGTCGATGAACTGCACATCGTTCTTGGCGAACTTCCCGGGCGGTAGCGGCTGCAGTTTGATGCCGTATTCGGCCGGATTCATGCCAACGGGCGAATGCACCGTGCAGGCGAAGCGGTGGAAATAACCGGACTGGATGCAGCCCTCGGCAAATAGCTGGCGGACGTATTCGAGCGCATCGACCGTATCCTGAACCGTTTGTGTCGGAAAGCCGTACATCAGGTAGGCATGGACGAGCACCCCCGCATCGGTGAAGGCACGGGTGACGCGGGCGACCTGATCGACCGAGACGCCTTTTTTCATCAGGTCGAGCAGGCGGTCGGAGGCAACCTCCAGTCCGCCGGAGATGGCGATGCATCCGCTATCGGCCAGTTGCAGGCAGAGTTCCGGCGTGAAGGACTTTTCGAAGCGGATGTTGCCCCACCACGAAATCGCCAGGTTGCGCAGCTGCAACTCTTCGGCCAGCGCCCGCAGCGCCTTGGGGGGGGCGGCTTCGTCGACGAGATGAAAACCGGTATGGCCGGTTTCGGCGATGATCTGCTCGATGCGGTCGACCAGCACCTTGGCGCTGGCCGCGTCGTAACGGCCGATGTAGTCGAGGCTGACGTCGCAGAAGCTGCATTTCTTCCAGTAGCAGCCATGGGCAACAGTCAGTTTGTTCCAGTGCCCGTCCGACCAAAGCCGGTGCATGGGATTGAGCATGTCGAGCAGCGACAGGTAGTGGTCGAGCGGCAGGCCATCCCAGGTCGGCGTGCCGACTTCCTCGAAGGGGATGTCCGCCTCGCCAGTGTTGAAGTAGCGGACGGCGCCATCGACGCGGGTGAAGGTGCGGACGAGGTTGAGGCGCGGGCGCTTGCCGGCCAGATGTTCGAACAGCGCCAGTAGCGGCATCTCGCCATCATCGAGGGTGACGTAATCGAAATAGTCGAAGACGCGGGGTTCGGCCAGTTCGCGCAACTCAGTATTGACGTAGCCGCCACCGAGCACGGTGACGATCTTCGGGTTTTTGGCCTTGATCGTCTGCGCAATGCGGAAGGCGGCATAGACCGAGCCAGGAAAGGGCACGGAAATCAGCACAACCTCTGGCTGGCTGCGCTCAATGGCTTGCAGGGTCAGCTTTTCCAGCGTTTCATCGACCAGCGTTTTCGGCGCGGCCAATGCCGTCGCCAGCGGGTTGAAACTGGCCTGGCTCTGGGCCAGCGACTCGGCGTAGCGGACGAATTCGAAGCGGGTATCGACGGCCTCGCGCAGCACATCGGCGAGATCGTTCAGGTACAGCGTGGCCAGATGCCGCGCCCGGTCCTGCACGCCGAGGGAACCGAAGGCCCAAGCCAGCGGGTCGCCGCCATCTTCGTCGATGTAGTTGTCGAGCGAGGCGAAACGCGGTCCTTCGGGCAGGAAGGCGCGGCTGCAGATGCGGTGGGCAATCGAGCCGTCACGACCTTGCAGCAAGGCAATGGCCGGGCCGATCGAGGCGAGGTAACGGTCGAACTCGTTGAGGAAAATCTTCAGCGTATTCGAGCGCTTCTTGCCGGCAATGGCTTCGGCGGCTGCCTTGATCTTCGGTAGACCTGTCGGCGACAGCAGTTCAAGCACCAAGGCCAGTGCCAGATCGGTCTGTTCGGACTGAAAACCGCGCGAGCGCAGAAAACCAGTCAGGTAGGCGGTAGCCGGGTAGGGCGTATTCAACTGCGTCATCGGCGGGATGACCGAGAGGATGCGCGGGCGGGTGGTATCGGCAGAGATCATTGCCGCTAGTTTACCCGTGGAAACGAAAAACCGCTTGGAGCGTACTAGTCAGTTGCACTTCCTAGGCAGCTTCGTGCCCATTGCGGACATAGGCCTGTTAGGAAAGCGGTCGTTCAGGAACGTTTGAATTCACCGGCCTGCGCTGCTTTTCGCGCAGGTCCAGTGGAATGATGGGTTAGGCCGATCAAGATGCGAAGCTCACCGTGGCATCAGCGCGAACACACCCCAGCCCAAGTATTCACGCGTGCAAGCAGCGTAGCGCTCGGGTTCCGAGGTCAGTTGGGCTCGAACCTCGTTGGCCAACTCGTCATCGGCGTTGGCTTCAAGCCATCGGCGCATAGTAAGCCATTTGGCCGCTTCGTATCTGTCCCAGCCGTTTTGGTCAGCCAGAACCATTTCAACAACGTCGTAGCCAAGACGGCCGAAAGACGCGAGTAGTTCCGGAAGCATGAGAAAGTCAGTGATTGAGTGGGCAAGGCATCCCTTGGCAACCTCTTCCGTCGGTGGCAACTGCCGCCAGAACGGCTCGCCGATAAGGATGATCCCTCCAGAGCCCAGGCTCTGCGCCAGAAGCTTGATAGTGCCGGCTACACCCCCGGCGATCCAGGTGGCACCGACACAAGCTGCCAAGCCGACCTTCTCGTCAGAGACATAGCCCGCCGCATCGCCATGGATGAACTTGACTCGATCGGCAACACCTAGCTCTACGGCACGGCGTTCCGCTTGTTCGGAGAACAACTGGCTCATGTCGATGCCGGTGCCGATGATGCCGTGATCGCGTGCCCAAGTACAAAGCATCTCTCCCGAACCGCTGCCGAGGTCGAGCACTCGGGTCCCCGATTCCAGACGCAGTGCGGCACCGAGAGTGGCAAACTTTTCGGGAGTAAACGGGTTGTGGATGCGGTGAGCACTTTCAGTGATGTTGAAAATACGTGGGATATCCATTTCGGAAAATTTCTTCTTTACTTGCGTGAATTGATTCGGTTACGGCCTAACGTTGAAGTCACCAGCGCTGCGCAGCTTTATCGCGTAGCGTCCGTGTGGACTGCCGGGTTATGTTCGTTTCTGAATGGTTAAACAATGCTCGTCCTCCCCAATAACGTCAAACCCTTGTCTCTTGAAAAATGAAACGGCCCGGTTATCTTTGAAAACGCTGCCTTCTATCGATTTACATGACGGGAATTGGTGCGCGATTTCGCGAAGCGCCCATTCTCCGATACCGTGGTTTCTGTACTTGTCTTGGATTTGCAAGTTGTGAAGAGAAAGGGCTTCACCTTTTTGTTCTACGCCAACATATCCAATCGGTTCAGAGCCTTCGCTTATCAGGAAATTAATCCAGGCGGGATAGTGGGCGGACAGAACATCCGAGCGCCATTCACCCCAATGGCGCTTGCTCAGCTGTTCCATGTTCTGCTTGGTAAGTTCTTGGGCAAAGCAATGCTCAGCGTCTGTGGATGCAAGTAGTAGGCGCAGGTCACTCATAGAACATAACTGTTATTCAACGGACCCACCGGTCCGCATATTGATAATCGGTGAACATGGCAATTCAAAGTAACCGCTTGATTCATTGAGGGTAGGCTCCAGCAGGCTGTCCGCATATGCAATGATAGTACGGACCGTTGAGCATTGGGTATGCAGGTTGCAAGAACATTTAGACGAATGGCCGCAATGGCGGCATATCTTGAAAGGCTGGTTGTGGCCGAACTCTGTCTGATGACGCATGAATTTCTCTCCCAGAGATGCTAAGCGAAGCATTGGTCGACTGCGCCAATGCTTCACATGACAAATTAAAGTCAGGTGATTTTCTGGCGTATGCGATCAATAGAAAAGTTTGCCGAGGTCGAGCGTCGAGGTTCTGCCGACTTCATTGCGATTGCCTTCCAGCCAGCGTTTGGCGTGGGCTCGGCCTTCGTCACGCAGTTTTTCGAAGAAGGGGCGGCTGACGGCGAGTTTGCTGTCGGCGGGGAGTTCGCCGAGGCAGTGCTCGGCGCTGATGGCATGGAAGCGCAGGCGGGCCAGGCGTCGTTCCAGGGCGGTGCCCGGCAGGCGTTCGAGCAGCCAGATCGGCAGGCGGCTGGGGCTGATCTGCTCGCGCAGGTGGGCGAACATGCGCATTTCACGCAGGAAGGTCGAGTTGAAGGCGAGTTCGCGCAGGCGTTCGCGGATCTGGTCGGCGGTATCCGGTGTTTCGGTATAGCGCAGGGGCGTCAGCAGGATGAGCAGGATGTCCGGCGTTTCGCACTGGTAGCACAGCGGAAAGATGGCCGGATTGGCGCTGTAGCCGCCATCCCAGTAGGGCTGGTCATCAATGTAGATGGTCCGATGGATGGTTGGCAGGCAGGCCGAGGCGAGCAGGGCATCGGCCGACATCTCGTGGTTGTGGAAGACGCGCAGCTTGCCGGAGTTGGCATGGGTGGCGGCGATGAACAGTTTGACCGGGCTTGCCTTGCGCAGACGGGCGAAGTCGAATTGGGCTTCGACGATGTCGCGCAGCGGGTTGAGGTCGAAGGGATTGAGTTGCTCCGGGCTCAGGTGGTTGGTCCATTGCAGCATCATTTTCAGGGCGGGAGACATGCTGCTCGTGCCATCGCCGTTGGTCTGGAACAAGGCTGAGTCGGCAATGGCCAGCCAGAATCGTTCAAGCGCTTCGCGGGCCCCATCCCGGCCGCCGGTCATCAGGCCATGGGCCAGGCAAACCGCATTCATGGCTCCGGCGCTGGTGCCGCTGATGCCATCAAAACTGAAGTCGCCCTGTTCGAGCAGTGCATCGAGTACGCCCCAGGTGAAGGCGCCATGGGCGCCGCCGCCTTGCAGGGCGAGGCTGATGCGGGTCGTGGTTGGCTGAATGGGCATGCGGTGCTCCTGTTGCTATGCTGGATTGCCAACATCATGCCACTGCAGCACGATTGCGGCGTTTCGATTAGCTGGCCGCGTAGCTGATCAGGTCGACTTCGGCGGCTTCCCGGCGCAGGGGAATCAGGGCTTGATAGGCCGGCGAGTTGAACCAGCCATTGGCCGCCTCGGTATCCGGAAAGCGAATGACCACGGTATCGGTATGCTTGTGTTCTCCCCCGAAAACGGCCAGTTTCTCGCCGCGAAAGACCAGTTCGGCTTGCCAGGGGGCGAGCGTGGCCGGCACCTGGCTGCGGTATTCGTCCCACTTGGCTGCATCTTTGACGGTGATGTGACCGATCACGTAGGCGGTAGTCATTCCCAGGTACTCGATTCGTCGACCAGTGCCTGCAGCAATTTTGGGTCGTTCACGCGGACGGCGATTCCCTTCCCGTGCGGTGCTACTTGAGCCGGAAAGGCTGGTGCCAGCCATACCGAGGATTCAACAACCGCATTGGCTCCCATGCTGCGTGCCTTTTCGCCAAGCAGGCTCATCGCCGCCCCGGTTCCGCCGAACCAGCGCTTGAAGACATAGATCGGCCCGAGGACTTCAAAATCCCCTGCAGCCGGCAAGGCGTTGAAAGTGACGAGGATTTTGTCGCTACGCGCCTCGCTGGATACCTGGTCGGGTGTTTCGCTCACCGATTCGGCGTAGATGGGTGGACTGCAAAGGCTTAGGCAGGCGAGTAACAGCAGTGCGTGGGGTTGGCGATGCATTGTTGTTTTCCTTTGTGCGTTGGTTGTGGTGAAACCCAATGGGATTATTGTTCGCCAGGTTTCTGGAATCAACTTGCGACGCCGTGCATGATCGATTTGGCGCCACGTAAATGGTGAGGCGAAGGATGTCAGTGTCGGTGGCCAGCTTGTAAAAGGTCTGAAATGTTGGCGTGTTCCAATGCCCGCCCCAACGTCATTCTGAGTGTTTCAAGATGCGCCGATCCGGTATGTCTCGTTTTGTTTTCCCGTTCGTTCTATGTTCCATCCTTGTTGCTTCGAGCCCCGTCGTTCACGCCATTCCCAAAGTCGTCGGCGGCAAGGTGGCCGATGCTGGCCAGATCGCCCAGGATATCGCTAGCGCGGGGCGTTTGCGCATGCAGTCCCAGCGGCTGGCCAAGCTGTATTTGCAGGCCGGGATCGGGCTCAAGGCGGGGCTGGCCAGGCAGCAGATCGACGCGACGATCGGCGAAGTCGATGCTGAATTTGTTCGATTGGCGCGTTATGGGCAAAAGTCCACTGTGCAGCGGGTGTATGCCCGGAGTGAAGCACTGTGGCAGGAAATGCGGGTTGCCGCGACGAAGGCCCCGGATATCGCTGCGGTCGAACGCTTCAACCAGATTGCCGACGACATGATGGTGCATACCGGCAAACTGGCCATGCTCATCGAAGGCGAAGGGGAAACGCCGATCGGCCGACTTCTTGACTTGTCGTCACGTCTCAACATGTTGTCGCAGCGTCTGGCACGCCTTTACCTTCAGGCTTACGGCGGCAACCAGACGCAAGGCATCCTGGTCGATATCGAGCAGGCCCGCAAGGAATTTGCCAGCGGCTTGCTGGAACTCGATATGGCCAGGGAAAATTCGCCAGCCAGCCGGGACGCCATCGGCCTGGCCAGGAATCAATGGGTTTTCTTCGATAGTTCCATCAGCGAACTGAGCAAGATCGGGCGCAGGGAGGAGCGGGCTGCACAAAACGTGATCAGCAGCAGCGAGCGCATTGCGCAGGTCCTGGATCAGACCAGCCTGCAATACATCAAGGATTTCACCGAAGGCAGTCGTTCGAACCGCTAGGGCTTGTTTGAATGGATCTGGCTAAGTTGAGCGAGTTGGCTGATGAGTTTATTAAATTAAACAAATTCATGACTAAAAAATAGATCAAAGTGACAAATATGCTATCGTAATTTCGAGGTAGTGGTTTATCATCGTCTGGCAAATCAGAAATTAACTATCTGATCGTTTTCTTATAAAAATTGCCCAGGAGTTTTACAGCATGCGTCGATTTTTCCCCCTATGTCTGATTCCACTGGCCCTTGGCGCTAATGCCGCCGAGTCTCAGCACTCTGCCAGAAAAGCTTTGATCTTCGCGGTTAGTGAAGGCACCTCCGGCGGCATCGATGCCGAGGCCGCCCGCGTCAAGTACCAGCCTTTGGCAGACGTGCTCGCACGTGCCATCGGCGGCGAAGTCAAGGTCGCTTTTGTCCGCGAATTCTCAGCGCTCGAAAAGGGCATGAAGGATAACCAGTACGATCTTGTGCTGGCCCGTCCGTCCGATTATCCAGCACGCGGCCTGCGCGATTACCGCTACAAGTTTGTGGCCACAGCCAGACCGGACGGCCAATGCATATTGATCGTGCACAAGGATTCGCCAGTCAAGAAGCTTGCCGACCTCAAGGGCAAGAGCTTCGTGATGCCTGAGAAAAATGCCTACATGACGCGCTTCTGCCGGGCCGAACTGCGCGACCAGGGCATCATCCTGGACAACGAAGCGGTCAGCTATGTTCGCGAGCAAGGTGCCATTCCGTTCTCAATCGAAAACCGGATTTCCGATGTCGGCGGCATCGCCTCGTACTCCGGTGCATATGCCCAGTGGCTCAAGTCAGGCAACCGCGTTATCCATCAATCCAGGCCGCAGCCGTACATGCCGCTCGTCGCGTCGCAGGATGTGAGTGTTGATCAGATCGCCAAGATGCAGGCGGCACTGGTCGAGTTGGGCAACTCCGATAGCGGCAGCCAAGTGCTGAAGCGTGTTGGTGTCACCGGCTTTATGGCCACCGAGGAAAGCCGGCTGCGCAAGCTGCTGGAGTGGCTAGGCGTTTAATCAGCGATTTGCCAATGCGATAAAAAAGGCCATATCCCGCGGGATATGGCCTTTTGCTTGTCCGTGCCGAGGCTTCAGACCAGGCCGAGGCTTTCCTCAACGCCCAGATGCACGTTCATCGCCTGCACGGCAGCACCGGAAGCACCCTTGCCGAGGTTGTCGAGGCGGGCAACGATCAACATGCGCTCTTCATTGCCGAAGACGGCGATGTCGACACGGTTGGTGTCGTTGTTGGCTTCGACATTGTAGAAACCGCCTTCCGTGGTCGCATCGAGATCAACCGGCAGCACGCGGATGAACGGCTCACCGGCGTAGTAGTCGGCGATGATCTTCTGCACGTCAGTCGGCGTTGCCGGGCGGGTGAACTGCTGCGGGTGAATGTAGGCGGTGACGGCCAGGCCCTTGTAGAACGGTCCGACGATGGGCTGGAAAATCGGCGCGACGGTCAGGCCGGTGTAGGCCTGCATTTCCGGCAGATGCTTGTGTGCCAGGGCGAGCGAGTAGGGGCGCGGCGCCTTGAGTTGGGTCGGGCTTTCGCTGGCCTTTTGGTAATCGGCGATCATCGATTTGCCGCCGCCGGAGTAGCCGGTGATGGAGTTGGCAGCGATCTGCGTCGCGGCAGGCAGCAGGCCGGCTTCGACCAGCGGGCGCAGGGCCAGGATGAAGGCACTGGCATGGCAGCCAGGGTTGGCGATGCGCTTGGAGGCCTTGATCTTGGCGCGCTGGTCCTTGGCCAGCTCGGGCAAGCCGAAGGTCCACGCCGGATTGACACGGTGCGCCGTCGAGGCATCGATCACGCAGGTGTTCGGGTTGTCGACCAGAGACACCGATTCCTTGGCTGCGTCATCCGGCAGGCACAGGAAAGTCACGTCGGATTCGTTGATCAGGCGCTTGCGCTCGGCAAGATCCTTGCGCTTGTCGGCGTCGATCTTGAGCAGCACGACATCGCTGCGCTTGGCGAGGTATTCATTGATCTGCAGGCCGGTAGTGCCTTCCTGGCCGTCGACAAAGACTTTATAGGTCATGGTGAATCCGCTGGACTGGTTCAAAAATGGAATTCTGGCAGAAATTCGTGACGCTTTGGGGACTGCCGGTGGTCAACGCCCAAGTTTCTGCTTGATCGCGGGCAGGGCCGCCTGTGCGGCCCGCTCGCCTTCGAGCATGGCGTCGTTGCGGGCCGTGAAGTCCCAGGACTTGACATAGGGCAGCTTCGGGCGGATGACGATGTCGGCGCCGCGCAGCTCATTGGCGCCGATTGCGCCACCCATGATGGTCGTCGTCTGCCAGATGATTGCGGTCATGCTATCGACCGGCTGGCCTTCCGGTCTGGAGGATATATCGACCGCAATCACGATGTCGGCGCCCATTTCGCGCGCTGCCTGCACCGGAATCGGACTGGTCAGCCCCCCGTCGACGTAGCTCCTGCCACGAAACTGCGTGGGCTGGAAAACCCCGGGTACAGAGGCAGAAGCACGTACGGCCATGCCGCTGTCGCCAGTCCGGAAGACGACGCGCTCGCCGCTGTTGAGATCGGTGGCGACGGTGGCGAAGGGCCGGTTCAGCTTTTCCAGCGGCCGTTTGTTCAGGTGCTGATTGATGAACTCCTGCAGGGCTTCTCCCTTGAGCAGGCCGCGCCCGCCCAGCGTCCAGTCGGCGAAGATCTTTTCGTCGAGTTGCTGGGCAATTTTCTGCATGGCAAAGGCGTCGTAGCCGGCCGCGTAGAGCGAGCCGACGACGGCCCCGGCACTGGTGCCGACCACGTAGTCGGGATAGATGCCGTGCGATTCGAGCATCTTGATCACGCCGATATGGGCGAAACCGCGTGCCGCGCCACCACCCAGGGCGAGGCCGACCTTGGGCCGCGCCGGCGCAACGGGTTTGGCCGACTGGAAACTGGCGCAGCCGCCGAGCAGCAGCAGGCTGGCGCCCAGCAAGCGTCGGCGATTGATTAATTGGAGAGGCGTGGTTTGATCGGGCATGTTATTGGTGGCAGGCAATCGGAGGGGTCAATCAAGCACGAACACCATGCCAAAGGCGCCAGTCGACGTGACCTTGTCATTAACGGTGGTGTAGGAAGCCACGCCCAGCGAGTGGTATTGCGAGACGAAGGAGGTCAGATGGCCGATGCCGAGGATGCGCTCGACCTGACTACGCTCAGCAATGACCTGTTTGATCTTTTCCCGGTGTTTTTCCGGCGACGGATTGAGCGTAAAAGCGAGGGCAATAACGCCAGCGGTGATGACAAGGGGGACGGTGAATGATTTGGCCATGGAGTGATTTTTCGAAAACATTCTGCAGAAATTTTCAGGCCTGATTCTCGCGGGTTTACGACGGTCTGGAAGTGACTGCTTGTAACAACTCGCTCAGGCATCCGCCTTGAGTTTACTGGCACATCCGACGAATTTCGTCTTCCTTGATCGCTTCTTCAATTTGCAGCAGTACGGCATCGACGTCGGCAAGGCTTTCGTCGAGTTCAACCTTACCGGTCAAAACCTGCTCTGGCTGGAGCAAACCGCTCTCGTATAGCGCCCAGATTTCCTTGCCGTACTGGCTGTCAGCGAGTGAGGGGGCAAAGGTGCTGAAATAGCTGCGCAGATTGTTGACGTCGCGCTCCAGCATTTCGGCTGCGGTGCTGTTGGCAGCCGCATCGATGGCTTGTGGCAGGTCGATGATGACCGGCCCGTTTTCATCGACGAGGATGTTGTATTCCGAGAGATCGCCGTGAATGATCCCGGCGCACAGCATGCGCACCACCTGATTGACCAGCATGGCGTGAAACTCCAGCGCCACTGCTTCGCTCAGGGCGACATCGTTCAGCCGCGGCGCGGCGCCACCATCGGCATCGACCACCAGATCCATCAGCAAAACGCCATCAAAACAGATGTAAGGCTGCGGCACCCGCACGCCGGCAGCAGCCAGCCGATACAGCGCATCGACCTCAGCGTTCTGCCAGACTTCCTCCTGCATCTGGCGCCCGTAGCGGCTGCCTTTCTCCATGGCCCGCGCCTGCCGGCTGTTCTTGACCTTGCGGCCTTCCTGATAGGACGTGGCCTTGCGGAAGCTTCGCTGCTTGGCGTCTTTGTAAACCTTTGCGCAACGAATGTGCTCGCCGCAACGCACGATATAGACGGTGGCTTCCTTGCCGCTCATCAACTGCCCGATCACCTCGTCTACAAGGCCTTCTTCAACGAGGGTGGTGAGTCTTTTCGGGGTTTTCATCGGCTTCGCTTGCTTGAACAGCTTGGGGTTCGGCGTGATTCAGATGCGAATCAGACCACGGTAAGGCCAGAAAATGCCCGGTCAGGCGGAAAATCGCTCAAACGTCAGCCTCAACCAATCCGCCGTCCTTTTCCATCCAGGCCCGGCGGCCGGAGGCTTCGCCCTTGCCCATCAGCAGCGTGAAGGTGGTGGCCATTTCCTTGATGGTTTCGCGGCTGGCCTGGAACGGCACAAGGCGGCGGGTGTCCGGGCAGAGCGTGGTTTCCCACAGTTGGTCCGGGTTCATTTCGCCGAGGCCCTTGAAGCGGGAGACCGTGATCTTGTTTTCCGAGACGCCTTCGTCGGCTAGCTTCTGCAGCGTCTGTTCCTTCTCGGCTTCGTCCAGGCAATAGACCTTGCGGGTGTGGCCGCGGGCTTCAACGTCGACGCGGAACAGCGGTGGCTGGGCGACGTGGATGTGGCCGCGCTCGACGAGGGCCGGGAAGTGCTTGAGGAATAGGGTGAACAGCAACACCTGAATGTGCGAGCCATCGACGTCGGCGTCGGACATGACGATGATGCGGCCGTAGCGCAGGCCGGTGACATCGACGCTGTCGATTTGTTCGATGCCGTGCGGATCAACACCAACGGCGACGGAAATGTCGTGTACTTCATTGTTCTTGAACAGCTGGTCGCGCTCGACTTCCCAGGTGTTCAGCACCTTGCCGCGCAGCGGCAGCACGGCCTGGGTTTCCTTGTCGCGGCCCTGTTTGGCCGAGCCGCCGGCCGAATCGCCCTCGACCAGGAAGATTTCGTTGCGCAAGATGTCGTCGGATTCGCAGTCGGTCAGTTTGCCGGGCAGGGTGGCGATGCCGGACGACTTCTTCTTCTCGATCTTCTGCGTCGATTTCATCCGGTTCTGCGCCGCCTTGACGGCCAGTTCGGCGATCTTCTTGCCGAAATCGGCATGGCTGTTCAGCCATAGCTCGAACGGGTCGCGCACCATCTGCGAGACCAGCTTGTAGGCATCGCGGCTGGTCAGTTTTTCCTTGGTCTGGCCCTGGAATTGCGGGTCGAGCACCTTGGCCGAGAGCAGATAGGTCATCTTGCCGCAAACGTCTTCCTGCGCCAGTTTGACCTTGGCCGGCAGGATGGCGTGGTGATCGGCAAAGGCCTTGATCGCCTCGAAGACGCCAGCCTTCAACCCGGCTTCATGGGTGCCGCCATCCAGCGTCGGGATCAGGTTGACGTAGCTTTCCGGCTTGCCGCCACCTTCCTCGAACCAGGCCAGCGCCCAGGTCGCACCTTCGCCGACGGCAAAGCCATTGGCAGTCTCAACGTATTTTTCACCAACGAAAATCGGTGCTACCGGCGTGCCGACCATCATTTCGTTCAGGTAGTCGGCCATGCCGTTTTCGTAGCACCAGACCTTCTTGTCCTGGCCTTCGATGTCCAGCTCGACCGTGACATTGGGCATCAGCACGGCTTTTGAGCGCAGCAGATGCTCCAGTTGGCCGAGATTGACCTTGGGCGAATCGAAATACTTTGGGTCAGGCTGGATGCGGACCGTGGTCCCGGTGTTGCGCTGGCCGCAGTCGCCGATCCGGCTCAGGGGTTCGGTGACAAAGCCGGCGCCGAAGGCGATGTGATGAATGCCGCCACCGCGCTTGATCTCGACTTCCAGCCGGATCGACAGCGCATTGGTCACCGAAACGCCGACGCCGTGCAGGCCGCCCGAGAAACGGTAGGCGTTGCCCGATTCTTTCTTGTTGAACTTGCCGCCGGCGTGCAGCTTGCAGAAGACCAGTTCGACCGCCGGCCGGCCTTCTTCCGGGTGTATCTCGACCGGAATGCCGCGTCCGTTGTCGGAAACCTCGATGACCCCGTCGGCACGGATGGCGACTGCGATCTTTTTGGCGAAACCGGCCAGTGCCTCGTCGGCGGCGTTGTCGATGACTTCCTGCACGATATGAGTCGGGCAGGTCGTCCTGGTGTACATCCCGGGACGTTCCTTGACGGGTTCGAGGTCCTTGAGGACGCGGATTGAGGCGGCGGAGTAGTCGGTCATGCGCTCTGGAATTAGGGAGATAATGTCGGTCGACCGCAAGCAGCGGCGCGGACCCGGATTTTAACCGGCAGCGCGGCTGCCGCAACGAATCAAACGCATATTCAGAAAAGGAAGCCCAATGAACATTGCCCAGATCGCGACCACCCGCTACACCTGCAAGGCCTTCGACCCTGCCCGCAAGATTCCGGCAGAGGTGATGGATGACCTGCGCACCGTGTTGCGTTTCGCGCCGGCATCGGTCAATTCGCAGCCGTGGCACTTCGTGGTGGCGGCCAGTGACGAAGGCAAGGCAAAGATCGTGGCCACGCTGCAGGGCGGCTATGCCTACAATGCGCCGAAAGCACAGGACTGCTCGCATCTCGTCATACTCTGTGCCCGTACCGACCTGGATGCAGCGCATCTGGCCGCTGTGCTGGCTCAGGAGGAGAGCGATGGCCGTTTTGCCACGCCGGAGGCCAAGGCGACCCAGAATACGTCACGGAGCTTCTATGTGGGGCTGCACCGCGACAAGCAGGATCTGGATGTCTGGATCGACCGCCAGGTTTATATCGCGCTCGGTACGCTGTTGCAGGCAGCCGGCGCCCTTGGCGTCGATGCCTGTCCGATGGAGGGCTTCGATGTTGCTGCCGTTAATGCCGCGCTTGGCCTTGGTGAAAAGGGCCTGCGTGCCGTGGTGATGGTGGCGCTAGGCTATCGCGGCGAAGGTGATTTCAACGCCAAGCTTCCCAAGTCACGACTGCCGGAGGCCGCGGTTTTTACGGATATCTGACCTCAGCCGGGTGGGGGGATGCAGTGGATTGAGCCGCCTGAGCGATGGAGGCTGCCAGCGATGTCCAGCAGACATCCATCAATAGCATCGTGGCATAATCATCGGTCCGAACCACCCCGCCTGAGGAGAATGCGATGGGAAGCGATACCCTGAACGAACATTCAGAGCGCAAGCTGCACCCCCGAGGGAAAGACCGTCGCGGCGTCACCCGCATTTCCCCGCCGCCGTTCTACACGCGTGAGGGCAAGGTGCTGGTTGAGCGGCGATCGCCCTGTGAGCGGCGCTCAACCTGGATACGTGAATTTTCACTGGATACAGCCGGCGACGACGGCGCAACGAATACGGAAACCTGATATGGCCGGTGCCAGCCTCCTCGTCCTGCTCGACGACATAGCAACGCTTCTCGACGACGTGGCGGTGCTGACCAAGGTTGCCGCCCAGAAGACGGCTGGCGTGCTTGGCGACGACCTGGCCCTCAATGCCCAGCAGGTGGCCGGCGTGGCGGCCGAACGCGAATTGCCGGTAGTCTGGGCGGTGGCAGTTGGTTCGCTGAAGAACAAGCTGATCCTGGTTCCCTTGGCGCTGGCGATCAGCGCCTTCATTCCGTGGGCGGTGATGCCCTTGCTGATGCTGGGCGGCCTTTATCTGTGCCTGGAGGGCGTCGAAAAGCTGGCGCACAAGTGGCTGCACAGCGCCGAGGAAGATGCGGTGCACCACGCCGAAGAGCTGGCGGCGGTGGCCGATCAAAGCGTCGATCTGTCGGCATTTGAGGCGGAAAAGATCAAGGGGGCGATCCGCACGGATTTCGTGCTGTCGGCCGAAATCATCGTCATCGCGCTGGGTACGGTGGCCGGGCAGCCCTTTGCGTCGCAGGTCACAGTGCTGGCCAGTATCGGTGTGATCATGACGGTCGGCGTCTATGGCATCGTTGCCGGCATTGTCAAAATGGATGATGTGGGCGCCTGGATGTTGCAGAAGGGTTCAGGAATGACCAAGGTCGTCGGCAAGGGTTTGCTGCTGGCGGCGCCCAGACTGATGCGCCTGCTGACCGTACTCGGGACGGCCGCGATGTTTCTGGTCGGCGGCAGTATCCTGGTGCATGGTATCCCGCCGCTGAGTCATCTGATCGAACACGGCGCCGCCATGGCCGGAGCGTTGAGCGGCGTGGCCGGGATGCTTCTCGATGCGCTGATCGGCGTTGTCGGGGGGGCGTTGGCGCTGCTTGGCATGCAGGCATTCGGCGCGGCGCGCAAACTGGTTTCCGGAGGAGCGAAAGCATGAGCAAGGCACTGCGTCTGTCGGAAAAATGGTTCCGTTTCGGCTTGTGGATAGTCGCCTTCGTTTTCGCCAGTTTCCTGATCGGGCTGGGTGGAACGGTGGTCGCCAATCTGCCGAAGGTTGAGCACCGCTACACGCTGGACGATTTCATTGACAAGCCGGCCGCGGAAAAACTGCGCGCCGAACTCCGCGGGCTGCAGGAGAAGCGCCAGGTGGCGCAGGATGCACACGATCAGGCGCTGTTGAAGATCAATGCTGCCCGTGCCAACTCAGGGGCGGCGCGCGATACCTTCAATAACTGGCTGGCGACCCGTCATGCCACGCAGCGTCCGGAGCAGGACCGCGAATTGATCGAACGGACCCAGGCGCTGGATGAGCTGAAGATGCTCGAGCGCAAGGCGCTGGCCGATGTTGAGCGCCAGCAGCAGAACCTGCTCGACGCCCGGCAGGCTGAGGGGAAGGCGCAACGGGACCTGCATGAACTGGAAAAGACCGCCTCGGAAAAACTGGATGTCGAACTGCGCCATCAGGAGCTCCGTGTATTCGGCTATCGCCTGCTGCTGACCCTGCCGCTGCTGGTCGCCGCCGGCTGGCTGTTCGCCAAAAAACGGCAGAGTACATGGTGGCCCTTTGTCTGGGGCTTCATCTACTTTGCGCTGTTCGCCTTCTTCGTCGAGCTGGTGCCCTATCTGCCGAGCTATGGTGGTTATGTGCGCTACGTGGTTGGCATCGTCATCACCGTGCTGGTCGGCCGCTACGCCATCGTGGCGCTGAACCGCTATCTCGAAAAGCAGAAGCAGGCCGAGGCGATGCCGGATGTCGAGCGACGCAAGGAACTCAGCTACGACACGGCGTTGGCCCGGCTGGCCAAGAAGGTTTGCCCGGGGTGCGAGCGGCCTGTCGACCTGACCAACACCGCGATCGATTATTGCCCGCATTGCGGCATCTGCCTGTTCGACCATTGCGGCCAATGCAAGGAACGCAAGAGCGCCTTTGCGCGCTTCTGCCATGCCTGCGGGGCGGCGGGCGGTCAGGGTGGCTAGATTTAAACGATGGCTGCAACGGACTCATTTTAATCAATCAATACTGGATCAAATGCAGGAAACCACCAAAGACTTTTTGAGGTCAGTTATTTGGGTGGTAGGGGGATATTTCCTTTCGACAAGGTGTCATCCAATAAATCTATTACAACTACTAATTCCAATTGAACCCGACTAGCCCAGCCCCCGCTTTATTCGCAATTCTCATGGCCCTATTTTCCTGCTTTGTGCTGATAAGAAAATTCGGGCCACCTGAAGAGCAAGGCAGATATTTGGCAATAGATGGGTTGCGCGGTTATTTGGCCTTCTGCGTATTTCTGCATCATTCGATAATTTGGTTCTTTTACCTCAAGACGAATCAGTGGGCTGTGCCGCCATCAAATCTATATACCCACTTTGGTCAGACCGGGGTGGCGTTCTTTTTTATGATTACTGGTTTCTTGTTTTTCTCGAAAATACTCGAGGGAAGAGGCAAGGAAATTGACTGGTTGCGTCTTTATGTCTCAAGATTCTTGCGCCTTATGCCGTTGTACGCGGTTGCAATGGGTGCTCTTTTTTTAATTGTATTCTCCTTGTCAGGCGCAACACTTCATGAACCCATCAGCGTTTTGGCTTCGGAGGTTTTACGCTGGATGGCTTTTACGGTTCGCGGGAATCCAGATATTAATGGAATTGAAAGGACATCATTAATTATGGCGGGAGTTACTTGGTCACTCCCGTACGAATGGTGTTTCTATATGCTCCTGCCTGTTTTTGCACTCGTTAATCGGGTTCGGGTGGGTCGTGTTTACATTATTTTTAGCGTTCTTGTTTTAATATTTATATTTAAAAATCACACTTACATGTATCACTGGCTTTCCTTCGTTGGAGGAATCGCGGCTGCATATTTGGTGCGCATTGATTACTTACGCTACTTGTTACGCAAGAAAGTTTTTTCAATGGCGGCAATCCTGCTAATTTCGGCAACCGTCGCTTTTTTTCCATCGACATATGATTGGGCGCCGATTGCCATGCTTTCCGCGGTGTTTGTTATGATTGCTGCTGGCAATGGGGTTTTTGGATTGCTCACTAACGCCGTTTCGAGAGCACTTGGCGAGCTGGCGTATAGCATTTACCTTTTACACGGGATAGTTTTATTTCTGTTGTTTAGGTATGTGATTGGATTTGAAAAATCAAAATTACTTCAGCCAATTGATTACTGGTCTGCAATTATTGCAGTTTCGCCGATATTGATTTTTATTTCTTATCTTTCCTATAGAAAAATTGAACGCCCAGCCTTGTTAAGTACAGATGGATTGACATCTTGGTTGCGAAATAAAATAAATTCCTATTCGGAAGCTGGTGGAGTAAAAAGATAAGCTGCTATTTGCTACAGCAAAAATACTGATTCGAGTATGGCATTGTTTAGTGTCGGCTTAATGTAAACAGTTGCAAGCATGGCTGACGCAATGAAAAAAAATCTACCGTAGTTAAATTTGATCGGATATTTTTTTTGGATTGTCTGGTCAGTAAATAACTCGTTTTTTGTCGTCAATCATTTTTACAGCCAAGGTATACTGGAATCACGCTTTAGGTCGAAAACACGCTGTCGACTACATGCGCCCAAAGCCGCCCATGCCGCCGCCCGGGCCTCTCATTCCACCATCGGGGCCGTTACGGCGGGAGTTGTTGCGTTCGCCGCCACCATCTCCTGCGTTGCGTAGTCCGGAATAGAGTGCCGGCACTGTGCCGGGCAGCATCTGGTCGGCGGTTTTCTTCTGGCTTTCGTTGAGCGCGCTGTAGAGCTTGCTCGCGGTTTCCTGGATTTCTTCCATGGCCGTCAGGCGATTGCGAACGGTTTCCACCTTCTGGTCGATTTGCTGCATGGCGTTCAGGCGGATGGCGCGATACGGCTGGAGCTTCATCTGGTCGGCCATCAGGGCGCCGACCCTTTCCTGGTAGGCATCCCACAGCGTGGCCTGGGTCGGCGTCAGCGTCAGTGCTTCAGCGGTCTTCTGCAATTGCGCCTGCAGATTATCGACCACCATCGCGCTGCCGTCGCCACTTCCGCCCTCCATTTCGCCGCGGCGGGGTGAGCTGCTATCCAGCCCACCGCGGCCTTCCATCGGCGTGCAAGCGGTGAAAAGCAGGGCAGATAAAAGCAGGGAGCTTATTTTGGTATTCATGGTTGGTTTAAGGGGGTTATCGATATCGAATTGTCTGTATCCGCTGCGTAAATTGCAGTTAAGCCCTAGTAAATGTTTGTCTCTGCGACATTTGCCGGGCTGAGCGAATTTGCTAACCTGAATGCTTGCCTTCATCCGGATTCTCCGTGCCCATTCGCCAAACCCTTAAGACGCCCAACGTGCCGGTCAAGATCTGGACCGATGATGTCGATGACAACTCACGCCAGCAGCTCGTCAACATCGCCAGCCTGCCGTTCATCCACCACCATGTGGCCGCGATGCCAGATGTTCATCTCGGTATTGGCGCGACCATTGGTTCGGTGATCGCCACCCGGCAGGCGATCGTTCCCGCCGCAGTCGGCGTCGATATCGGCTGCGGCATGGTGGCCTGCCGGCTGTCGATCGGTGCCAATGCGCTTGGCGAAAAGGCGCTGAAGAAAATTTTCGAACAGATTAGTCGCGATGTGCCGGTCGGCAAGGCGCAGCATGAGGATGACCGGGCGCCGGCCCTGGTGGCGCGGCCTTTCGAGCCCCGTCTTAAAGTCATGACACAGAGGCATCCGCAGCTACTCAAGAGCTTCGGAAAATTCTCGAAATGGGTTAATCAATTGGGCACCCTTGGTGGCGGTAACCATTTCATCGAGGTTTGTCTCGATGAATCCGAGCAGCTCTGGGTTATGTTGCACTCGGGCAGTCGCGGCATCGGCAATGCGCTGGCCACTTATTTCATTGAACTGGCTCGCCGCGACATGGAGCGCCAGCAGATTCACTTACCGGACCGCGACCTCGGATATTTCAAGGAGGGCAGCGCCCATTTCGATGACTATGTCGAGGCAGTCCATTGGGCGCAGGAGTACGCATTTGCCAATCGCGAATGCATGATGGATCTGGTGCTGGCCGCCTTGCATCGCCATCTGCCCGAATTTTCAGTGACCAGTGAAGTGGTTAATTGCCATCACAATTACGTGGCCCGCGAGCATCACTATGGGGCCGATGTCTGGGTCACGCGCAAGGGGGCCATCCGTGCCCGGGCCGGTGATCTCGGCATTATTCCCGGCAGCATGGGTGCGCGCAGCTACATTGTGCGCGGCAAGGGTAACCCGGAGAGCTTCGATTCGAGCGCCCATGGTGCGGGTCGGCGAATGAGCCGCAATGCCGCCGCCCGGACTTTCAGCGAGGCCGATCTGCGCCGACAAACCGAGGGCGTCGTTTGCCGAAAGGATAAAAGTGTCATCGACGAGATTCCCGGGGCCTACAAGGACATCGATGCGGTGATGGATAACCAGCGGGACCTGACTGAAACCCTGCATACCCTGAAGCAG
This sequence comes from Dechloromonas aromatica RCB, assembly GCF_000012425.1. NCBI lineage: Bacteria > Pseudomonadati > Pseudomonadota > Betaproteobacteria > Rhodocyclales > Azonexaceae > Dechloromonas > Dechloromonas aromatica (nom. nud.). The sequence continues at coordinate 2,014,250 of NC_007298.1, forward strand.
GTGGTGTGCGTCAAAGGCTAGTGGAAGCTCGGTTGCGTCGCATCATTGCCGGCGCACCATCTCGCGGCCCAGGGCGTTGAACTGCTCGGCCAGTTCGTGCTGCAGGAAGTTGATGCCCAGGGAACTCGGCAGCCAGCTATCGGGCTCGATTTCGATTTTGTAATCGAGGCGAGTGCCTGGCTCCGACGACTGCAGGCGCATTTCGCTTTGCATCCGGCGGGCCGAGCCGGCCACCGAACGGGAGAGAATCTTCGAATTGTCGATGGTCTCTATCCGCCGTTCGCTTTCGTAGGGCATCGAGAATGGGCCAAATGTTACTTTGCCGCGCTGGGCGACCAAATAGACATTGTTCTGACGCGATGTGATACGGCTACTGGCCAGGCCGGGCATGAAGTTCGGCATGCGTTCAAAATCGATCAGCACAGCGAAAGCGGAGCTCGGCGGTACCGCGATCTGGATGGTCAGGTTGGCGTAATAGGTGCCGTTCCGGTATTCGACATGGACATCGTCGTCAGTGATGCCGAAGGCAGTCAGTGGCAGCCAGCTTAGTGCCAACAGCAGGAAACCAAGGATTTTTGAGCCCATGCCGTGTCAGTGCAATGCCTTGGCCAGCCGGGGATGCGTTGCGACGTAGTAATACAGTGCCGGCAGCACGAACAACGTCAGCACAGTAGCCGTGATCAGGCCGCCAATGACAACCAGGGCCAGCGGGCGTTGTGTTTCGGAGCCGATGCCATGCGACAGGGCCATTGGCAGAAGACCGAGCATGGCGAGCAGGGCAGTCATCAGCACGGTACGCAGGCGCGACAGGGCGCCCTGGAACACGGCTTGATAGTCGTCGAGCTTCTGTTGCTTCAACTGGTTGATGTAGCTGACCATTACCACCCCGTTGAGCACCGCCTGTCCGAACAGGGCGATGAAGCCGATGGCGGCCGAAACCGACAGCGGTATTCCGGAGATCAGTAGCGCGAAGATGCCGCCGATCAGTGCGAACGGGATATTGCAGATGATGATCAGCGCATCCTTGAACGACTCGAAGGCATCGAACAGGAGCAGGAAAATCATCAGGATGGAGAGCGGCACAACCAGCATCAGCCGCTTCATCGCCCGTTCCTGGTTCTCGAATTCACCCGACCAGGTAATCGAATAACCCTCGGGCAGCTTGATGTCCTTGGCGTGGGTCTGCATGTCGGCAACGACGCTGCCCATGTCGCGATCGCGGATGAAGACGCCGATGGCTACGACACGTTGGCCAGATTCGCGGGCGATGTTCATGGCGCCGCTCCCCATCTTGAAATCGACCAGGGCCGACAGCGGTATCTGGGCGCCGGAGGGGGTAGGCACCAGCACATCCTTCAGCTTGTCGAGCTGACGCGATGGTTCATCAAGACGAACGACGACACTGAAATGGCGGTCGCCTTCCCATAGTTCGGTGGCTGCCTTGCCGGCCATTGCTGTTTCGACGACATCCTGCACATCCATGACGTTCAGGCCATAGCGGGCGGCCGCCGCGCGGTCGATTTCCAGCCGGTATTGTGGCAGGTCGCCGTCGCGGTCGATGAAGGCGCGGACGACACCCGGCACATTGCCGATCTTGTCGAGCAATTGGTTGGCATGCAGCTTCAGCGTAGTGGTGTCATCGCCGAACAGCTTGATCACGATCTGGCCGTCGATCTGCGAAATGGATTCGAGAATCTGGTCGCGCACCGGCTGGCTGAAGGTCGGCTCGATGCCCGGCATGTCGTTCAGCTTGTCCTCCATGTCGCGCACCAGCTGTTCCTTGGTCATCCCTTTGCGCCATTGATTGTCCGGCTTCAGGTCGACCAGCATTTCGGTCATGTTGATGTTCTTCGGATCGGTGCCATCTTCCGGGCGGCCGCCCTTGGAAATCACTGCATTGACCTCGGGAAAATCGGCAATGATGCGGCGCAGCTTGCGCAGTTCGCCTTTGGCCTCGTCGATGGATACCGAGGTGGGCAGGGTGATATTGATCCAGATCGAGCCTTCGTTCAGTTCGGGCAGGAACTCGGTACCCAGCTGCGGCACCAGGGCCGCGGTGATGGCCAGCGCCACCAGTGCGGCCGCCAGCACGCGCTTGGCGTGGGCGAGCACCCATTTCAGCGCCGGTTCGTACTTGTTCATGAACCAGTGCATCAGCCTGGTTTCTTCGTGCGGCACGTTGTTCTTGAAGGCGATTTTGGATAGGAAGGGAACCAGCGTCAGCGACAGGATCAGCGAAGTGATCAGGGCGGCGACGACCGAGTAGGCCATCGGGGCGAAGATCTTGCCTTCGTGCCGTTGCATCGTGAAGATTGGCAGGTGGGCCACGATGATGATGATCATCGAGAACACGGTTGGCCGGCCGATTTCGATCACAGCCTCCTGGATGGTTCGGGTGTGGGGCCGGTGATCGTCATCGCGCCTGGCTTCGCCGAGGCGCCGGAAAATATTCTCGATGACGATCACCGCACCGTCGACGATGATGCCGAAGTCCATCGCCCCCAGCGACAGCAGGTTTGCCGGGATGCCCACTGCCGAAAGACCGATGAAGGTGCCGAGCAAGGCCAATGGGATGATCGAGGCGACAATGGCCGCCGCCCGGAAATCGGCCAGGAAGAGATAGAGCACCAGCGTGACCAGCAGGGCGCCTTCGAGCAGGTTCATGAAGACGGTCTTCAGCGTCTTGCTGATCAGCCAGGAACGGTCATAGAAGGGGATGATCTGCACGCCACGCGGCAAACCGCCGGCATTCAGCGCATCGACCTTGGTCTTCAGCGCGTCGAGCACCATGGAAGGATTCTCATCCTTGCGCAGCAGCACGATGCCGGAAACGACGTCGTCCTGGTCGCCATTGGCATCGCTGATGCCGACGATGCCCTGTTCCGGCACGCGCGACTCGACGACTTCGGCAATGTCCCGAACCAGGATAGGGGTACCGTTGTTTTCAGCGACGACAACCTGGCCTATATCGGCCGAGGAATGCAGCAGGCCAAGCGAGCGGATCAGGAATTGCTGGCGACCCTGCGCCACCGAACCGCCGCCGGCGTTGGCGTTAGCGCGTTGCAGCGAATTGAACAACTGGCCGAGGGTGATCTTGTAGTCGCGCAGCTTGGGCAGGTTGGGGCGCACCTCGTATTGGCGGATCGGCCCACCCAGCGAGACGACATCGGCGATGCCGGAAACCTGCTTGATCTGGCGGACGACCGTCCAGTCTTGGATGGCGCGAATCTCGCTCGGTTTCAGGCTCGGGGCTTCCAGACGATAGCGGAAAATCTCACCGGTGGCGGTGGCCGGCGGGGCGAGTTCCGGCTCGACGCCAGGGGGCAGGTCGATACCGCGCAAACGTTCTTGCACCAGTTGCCGTGCCATGAACAGGCTGGGTTTTTCGTCGAAGGTGACAACGATGAAAGACAGCCCGAACTGGGTGTGCGAGAACATCCGGATCGAATTGGGCACGCCGGCCAGCGCGATTTCAAGCGGAATGGTGACCTGTTTCTCGACTTCTTCCGGGGCGCGGCCAGGATAGAGCGAGATGATGGTGACCTGGGTATCGGTCACATCCGGGAAAGCTTCGATCGGCAGCGAGCGAAAAGAGGCAACACCGATGCCGATGAACAGCACCAGTCCGAGAATGATGAACAGCGGCTGATTGAGCGCGAAATGAACAATGCGCTTGATCATTTGGCTGCCTGTTTTTCAGCGGCTGCGGCCGGCTTGAAGTATTTCAGCAGGTGCAGGCTGCCTTCGGTGACGACTTTGTCGCCCTCATTGACGCCTGACATCAGGTCGATCAGGCCATCGCGCTCGGCGCCGGCTTCAACCAGCTGTCGACGATAGCGCCCGGGCACTTCCTCCACGAACACATAGCGTTTGTTGCCGAACAGGAAGACGGCGGTGGCCGGTGCGCGCAGGGCAGGCGTCGGGGCCAGTTCGACCAGGGCATTGACGAACATCTCGCCCTTCAGGCGCCGGTCGGCATTCGGCACTTCGCCACGGACCTTGATCGTCCGCGTATTCGGGTCGACGAAATCGGCGACGTGGCGAATGACGCCCTTGAAGCGCTCGCCAGGATATTGCTTCGATTCAATCAGCAGCGGCTCGCCCTTTTTCAGCTTGGCCAGGTCGGCTTCGCCAGCATCAACCTGAACCCACAGGCTGGACGGATCGGTGACGACGAACAGCGGCGCTCCGGACTGATCGGGGCGGAACTCCATGCCCGGATTCAGGTTGCGTTCGACGACCACGCCCGCCAGCGGCGTACGCAGCACATAGGTGCCATCGCCTTCACCACCGAGGCCAGCCAGGCGACGGGTCGCCCGTTCGGCTTCGGCCTTGGCGGCGATGGCCGTGGCTTCAGCCTGCTGCCAATCCTTTTCGGCGACAACACCGGCTTCGCGCAGAACGCGATTGCGCTCCAGGCCCTGAGTGGCGACCTGGGCATCGGCCCGGGCCTTGCGGGCATCAGCCAGCGCCTGGCCATATTCCGGCGAACTCAGGGTGGCCAGCGGCTGGCCGATCTTGACTGTCGCGCCGACATCGACGGCGATGCCCTGCACGCGGCCCCCCAGTTGCGGGAAGACGCGGACCGTTTTTTCTTCGTTCCAGATCAGCCGGCCGGGCAGGCGCAGCAGGCCGCCCTTGTCCTTTTCGACGACGGCCAGTTTCAGAAAAGTCGCCTTGTCCGGTTCGGCGAGCAGGGCGCGGTCGCCATCCACCTTGATCGCGGCGGCTTTCTGCGCTTCCGGTTCGGCCGAGCAGCCGGCCAGGGCCAGCAACAGGATAAGGAGAGGGGAGGTCAGCTTCATGGGGATTTCCTGAATTCGGCCTGGGTCTGCCAGTCCGACAATGCTTTGGCGTAGTCAGCACGGGCGCTGGCTGCTTCAATCTGAATCTGGCGCAGCGTGCGGCGGGCGTCGAGCAGGTCCATCAGACCCATCGCCCCCTTGTTATAAGCCAGTTCCGCCGCTTTGGCGACGCGCTCGGCATCACCCAGCAGGCCGCCCTCGAGCCGTTGCACCCGGTCTCGCACGGCAAGCAGGGCGTTGCGCGCCTGGGCAACCTGGCCAAAGGCCTGGGCATGCTGCTGCTCGTATTGCAGACGGGCAATATTGAGATCAGATTCGGCGCGGGCGATTTCACCCTCATATTCGTGCCAGATGAACAGCGGTACGCTGATGCCGACCCCGTAGCTGTTGGTCGGGGCATTCTGCAGATTGCGTTCGAACTGGAAGCCGACCGTCACGTCGCGGCTCTTCTTGGCACGGGCCAGATCGCGGTCGGCTTCGGCCGCGGCAATGCGCTTCTGGGCGGCAGCCAGATCGGGGCGCTCGTCAAGCGGAGCGGCGCTGAGTGCTTTTTCTTCAAGCGCCGGCCAGTTGTCAGCGGCCACCAATTGCGCTGCTTCAGCTTCGCGGCCAATCAGATAGGCGAGCATCTGCTGGGCCTGGGCCAGATCAGCCTGGGCCTGGCGGGCGTCGGCATCGGCGCGAGCCTGGTCGATCTGCAGTCGCGACACGTCGACCGGGGCGATATCGCCAGCTTTCTGGCGCAGTCGACCAGCCTCGGTGCTCTTGCCATACAACGCGGCGGTATCGCGGGCCAGGGCCTGTTTTTCCTGGGCCAGACGGAGCTGGTAATAGGTCTGGCGCAGATCGCCCAGTTGTTGACGCGTGGCATCGTCCAGGTCGAAACGGCTGGCTTCGAGGCGGGCTTCTGCCCCCTTGGCGCGTAAGGTCCGTTTGCCACCGCGCTCGATCAGCTGATCGATGCGCAACTGGGTGTCCATCCGCTTGTCTTTCAGCGGGCCACCACCAAACCCGGATTGCGGGCTGATCGACAGGGCGTTCAGTGAGACATCGGGGTTCGGCATCTGCCGGGCCGCCTTGACGTCGGCCTCGGCGCCGCTTACGGCGGCCTTGGCCAGCTGGAGTTCGCGGCTATGTTCCTGCCAGAGTGCCTCTGCCTGGCTCAGGGTTAATGCAGTTTGCCCTTGTGCGATGGCCAGCAACGGGGCAAGCAAGATCGGAATCAGTAGGCGTCGCATCAGTGAAGGATTCTTTAGGGAGTGTTATCGTAGTAAGCGACCCTGACCAATTACTGACATACATGCACATCCTGCTCGTCGAAGATGACGCCCTGCTGGCCGATGGTCTGGCCCGAGCTCTGCGCCATTCCGGATATATCGTCGACACCGCCAATGACGGCCTGAGTGCCGATTCCCTGCTGGCCAATGAGGCCTACGATCTGGTGATTCTCGATATCGGCCTGCCCGGGCTCGATGGTTGTGAGGTATTGCAGCGCCTGCGCACCCGCCGTCAGCAGACGCCGGTGCTGGTGTTGTCAGCGCGGCTGGCGGTTGAAGAGCGGGTGCGCCTGCTTGATCTGGGCGCCGATGATTACGTGGTCAAACCGGTGACCCAGGCCGAACTGGAGGCACGGGTCAGAGCCCTGATCCGGCGCCGGCTGGGTGAGGCGTCGCCCGAGGTGGTTCTCGGCAGTCTGCGTCTGGATACGGTGGGCAAGCGGGCCTGGTTGAACGATACGGCGCTTGAGTTGAATGCCCGGGAGTGGGCGGCGCTTGAGTTTCTGGCCGGCCGGGTTAACCGGATCGTCAGCAAGGAACAGTTGATCCAGGCGCTGTATAGCTGGCAGGATGAAATCACGCCAAACGCCATCGAAAAACTCGTTTCGCGTCTGCGCGTCAAGCTTGAAGAGGCAGGGATCACGATCCGCACCGTGCGCGGACTGGGCTATTACCTGGAAAAACCGGCCGATGCTGCCGCGCGTGACGAGTAGCCTTCGCCTGATGCTGATCGCCCGGCTGTTGCCGGCGATGCTGGTGCTGTTGTTGCTGGGCGCGCTTTCGGCCAACTGGCTGGCTTTGCGTGCCGCAACCAAGGCTTACGATCGTGGCCTGCTCGATACGGCTTTCGCCATTTCCGAGCAATTGCGCATCGTCGATGGCAAGGTGCAGTTACCGCTGACACACCAGGCCCGCGCCGTTCTGCTGACCGACAAGTTCGACCGGATTTTCTATGCGGCGCATGGGGCCGGGGGAGTGATTCTTGACGGTAATTCAGCGTTGCCGATGCCCAGCAGCGAGATCCTCGATCGCCTGAGCCGCGAAGGGCGCGCTTACTACGATGGAGTGCTGGAGAAAGAGCCGATACGCCTGGCGGTGTTGCAAAAGGAGCTGGGCGGGCAGGTCGTGACTATCCTGGCAGCCGAAACGATGGTCAAGCGCGGCGAGCTGGTACGCGACATCGTACTCGGCATGCTTCTGCCGGAACTGCTGCTCACCGTGGTCAGCGCCAGCGTGATCTGGTTTGGTGTGCGTTCGGGGCTGCGCCCGCTCGACATCCTGCGTTCCGAACTGGCCGACCGCTCGCAGGCCGACTTGCGGCCGGTGACGGTCGATGTTCCCGAAGAAATTCAGCCGGTTTCCATTGAGATAAACCAGCTGTTGCGGCGCCTTGCCCAGGCGTTGGATAGCCAGCGCAACTTCGTGTCCGATGCCGCCCATCAGTTGCGAACGCCCATTGCCGCCTTGCAGGCGCAAGTCGAAGTGGCCAAGTGCGAGGAGGGTGCGCTGGGCGATTCCAAGCTGTCGGGCATTCAGGCGGCGACCCAGCGCCTCGGCCACATCGTTGAACAACTGCTGGCGCTGGCCCGGGCCGAACCGAGCCTGGGTCAGACCTCGACCTCGGTGGACCTGGTCGCCATGGTTCATCAGGTAGCGGAAAGCTGGCTGCCCAAGGCGATCAGCAAGGAAGTCGATCTCGGTTTCGAGTTGTCGCCGGCCTCGATCCAGGGGAATGAAATTCTCCTCCAGGAGTTGCTGGGCAATCTGCTCGACAATGCCTTGCGCCATACGCCACGCGGCGGGGTCGTCACGGTCAGTTGTGGTCAGTCAGCCGGCAACGCCTGGCTCGATGTCGAGGATAGCGGCCCCGGCATTGCCGAAAATGAACGCGGCCGCATATTTGAGCGTTTCTATCGGCCACCGGGGCAGAGCAGTGATGGTTGCGGCTTGGGGTTGGCCATCGTCCGGGAAATCGCCCGTCAGCATCATGGGTCGGTCGAAGTGGGCGTTTCGACGCGCTGGCAGGGGGCGCTTCTGCATGTTGTCTTGCCAACAGTTCAGGTTGCCCCCGTCGAGAAGCACCTGATCAGTTGAACTGGCCGCTCCGGGAAATCCGCTGCCAGTTGGTCACGCTGAAATGGTGAGCTCTTAGCCGAGTAGGGTAACGACGATTTCCCGCTGGTGAGCCTGGCTACGGTGTTCGAACAGGTAGATGCCTTGCCAGGTGCCGAGCAGCAGCCTGCCGCCGGCGAACGGAACGCTTAGCGAGACACCCGTCAGCAGCGAGCGGGCATGGGCCGCCATGTCGTCATCGCCTTCCATGTCGTGGCGATAGTCCGGGTCGCCATCAGGTGCCCAGCGCTGCATCAGCATTTCGAGATCGCGACGAACGCTGGGATCGGCGTTTTCAGTGATCGCCAGCCCGCAACTGGTGTGGCGGACGAAAATATGGGCGATGCCGGAGTCGACTTTGGCCTTGCGCACCACGGCGGCAATTTCATCGGTGATTTCGATGGAACCGCGGCCGCGGGTGGTGATGGCGAGGCGCTGCTGTTCGGCCATGGCGTTGCTCAATCCTTCTTGAGCATCGATTGCAGTGCGGCGAACGGGTTGTGGGTGGCGCCGCCGCCACGTCCGGTGCGGCTGTCGGTATGGCCGCGGTCGGCCTCGATCTGCTTCTGGTGCTCGTTGTCGTGGCAGTACAGACAGAGCAATTCCCAGTTGCTGCCATCGTTCGGGTTGTTGTCGTGGTTGTGATCGCGGTGATGGACGGTCAGTTCGCGCAGGTTGGCCTGGGTGAATTCCCGGGCGCAGCGGCCGCAGATCCACGGATAGATTTTCAGGGCACGTTCGCGGTAGCCCTCGGCTCTGGCATCGGCCGCCTTGCGGGCATCGAGGACGAGTTTATCGAGTTTGCCGTGGTCAATGCCCTTCATTGCTTTGTCTCCGTGTGGCGGGTGTATTTGAATTGGTTCAGGTCGTAGCCCTGGGCTTTGGCCGAGTTCAAGGCGCGCTCGATTTCGGCTTGAGGCAGCCGTGGCGTCCGCGAGAGCAGCCACAGGTACTTGCGGTTCGGATTGCCGACGACAGCCCAGCGGTAGCTATCATCCAGGGCGATGACCCAGTAGTCGGAACGGAACGGCCAGAAAAACGACACCTTCAATTCCGCGTTTTTTGCTGTCTCGGGCACCCAGGCGCGGCCGATGGCCTGATCGAAGCCGCTCTCGGTCCGGCAACGGTTGTCGACGGCGATCTCGCCGTCTGCCTTGAGCGAATATTCGGCCGTGGTGTCGCCGATGCACTGCCGCTGGAAGAACATCGGGAAGGCGCCGATTTCATACCATTTGCCGATATAGCGCGCGAGGTCTATCTGGCCGACGCTTTGCACGGCGGGCATCTCGGCCCGGGCAGTCGGGGCGAGGAGAGCGAATGCCAGCAGTCCGGCAAGGAGGGGCGTACGAGCGATGTTCATTAATGGCTTCCTGAATGATTGCTTCGATTCTACCCCTCGGGGTTCTGTTGCCGGTGGCTACTCCGGTGCTGGTGGAGGCTCTACGTAGCCCGTAGAATCGTGCTTTGCTCATTTCCAGGTAGCCGCCATGCCCCGCATCAAGATCGATTTGCCCGAGCGTTTCACCTTTTCGACTGAAGTCCCGATCTACATCAGCTACATCAACTACGGCCACCATCTGGATAACGCCGCGCTGATCTCGCTGGTTTCCGAGGCACGGGTGCGGTTCTTCAAGTCGATGGACTACAGCGAACTGGATGTCGAAGGTGTCGGTATTGTGGTCGCCGATGTGGCGGCGCAATACCGTTCCGAGGCTTTCCATGGCGAGACAATGGTGATCGAAATGGCCGCCGCCGACTTCAATAAATATGGTTGCGATCTGGTCTGGCGTTTGAGCGACAAGGCAACTGGCCGCGAAGTGGCGCGCGGCAAGCACGGCATCATCTTCTTCGACTACACCGCCCGCAAGGCGACCTCGGTGCCGCCGGCCTTTATCGCCAAGGTGGGCGCGGCGTGATTCCGATCCGCTACGTTGAGCCGGTTTTCCGCCCGCCCAGCGAGGCGGAGTCGCTGATCCTGCCGGTTACGGACGGTTGTTCGTGGAATAAATGTACCTTTTGCGAGATGTACACCGCGCCGCAGAAGAAATTTGTGGCGCGGGGCGAGGATGAGGTTCTGGAAAGCATCCGCCTGACCGGCCTGCGCTACGGCAACGATATCCGTCGGGTTTTCCTGGCCGACGGCGATGCGCTGGTGCTGCCGACTCGTCGGCTGCTGACGATTCTCGAAGCGATTCACACCCACATGCCGGCAGTGCGGCGGATTTCCTCGTATTGCCTGCCGCGTAACCTGCGGAAAAAGAGCCAGGCGGAAATCGATGAACTGGCTGCGGCCGGTTTGAAGATGGTCTATGTCGGCGCTGAGTCGGGCGACGATCAGGTGCTGGCCGCCGTCAACAAGGGCGAAACCTTCGAAACCACCCGCGAGGCGCTCGACAAGCTGGGCACTGCCGGCATCACGCGCTCGGTGATGATCCTCAACGGCCTGGGGGGCAAGGCGCTGTCGATGCAGCACGCCGAAAACTCGGCTCGTCTGATGAATGAAGCACAGCCGGAGTTTCTGTCGACGCTGGTCGTCAGTTTTCCCAAGGGCGAGGAGCGTTTCCGCGCCGGTTTTCCGGGCTGGGAGCCGCTGGTGCAGCATGAGCTTTTCGTCGAGATGGAGCGTTTTCTGGCGACACTGGATTTGAAACGCACCGTCTTCCGCAGCGATCACGCCTCGAACTGGCTGATCCTCAAAGGCACGCTCGGCGCAGACAAGGAACGCCTGTTGCAGCAGGTGCGCGAGGCCATTTCGGCGCCCGAAGCGGCCCATTTGCGGCCGGCCTGGGCGCGGGGGTTGTAGGGTTAAACGGCCTTGCCAACGCGCAAGGCGCTGAAAATGGCGAGGAATTGCAGGATGGCGATGCCGACCAGCACTTCGCTGAAGTGTCGTGCATCCATCAGCCCGCCAAAAATCACCGGTGCCATGGCCAGGCCGAGGTCCAGACCGGAATAGACGAAGCCATAGACCCGTCCGTAGGCGGCCTTGCCAAAGCGGGCTGTGGCGGCACGGCGCACCAGCAGGTCGCGCGACGGCCCGGCGGTACCGGTACAAAAACCAATGCCGGCCATCAGCGGCAGGATGCTCCAGGCCGGCATGATGCCAGCGGCCAGCAGGATGGCGAGCAGGGCGGCCACGCCCAGTGCGCCGGCGATCAGGTGATCATGCTCGCCTTTCTGGGCGAGAAAGCCACCGAGGACGATGCCGGCGGCACCGCCGACCAGATAGGTCGACAGCGCCAGTGCAGCTGTGGTGATGGATAAGCCGTAGAGCGCCTGCAAAATCGGGCTGGCGAAGTTCTGGATGGTGCCGAAAGCCGCAGTGATCAGCAGGAAGAACAGGAAGCACAGCCAGACAGCCCGCGAACTCAGGAAGGCGAAGGTGGTTCCCGCCGGTTCGCTAGCCTTCTCAGTGTGATGTTCGACCGGGTCGGTCAGCGCTTCTCGCCGCCAGAACAGCAGGGCCAGTGCGGCGATGGCCACGGCGCTGGCGCCGAGCGCCGCTGTCCGCCAGCCATAGGCGGTGGCGAGGCCGGTGATATAGACCGGAGCGGCCGCCCAGCCGAGATTGCCGGATAGCCCATGGGCGGAGAAGGCATGGCCAAGGCGTTGTTGCGAGACGTGGCGGTTGAGGACCGTGAAGTCAGCTGGGTGAAAGACGCAATTACCCAAGCCGGCCAACGCGGCGACGGCAATCAGCATTGGATAGCCGGTGGCGAAATAGAGCAGCACGCCGGCCAGGGCAAAGCAACTGATGCCGGCCCCGAGCACTCGCGCAGCCCCGAAGCGGTCAACCAGAAAACCGGCACTGGCCTGACCGATGCCGGAGACGATGAAAAACACGGTCATCGTGGTGCCGATGGCGGTGAAACTGAGCCCGAACTCCGCCATCAGCCAAGGAAACAGTGGCGGCAGCAAGAGGTGGAAGAAATGGGACACGCCATGGACGAAGCCGATCACCGAAATGACTTCAATGTCGCTGCGCTGGGGCGCGGGCAGGGTAGCGGTCGTCATGGATAAAGTCCGAGTAAAACGTTAAGGATTACAGTCTAGCTTTACGACCCATTGACCGTGGTGCGATATTCGGACAAAAATTATCGCAATGCAGACAGACCTCAGCTTCGACCCTTTACCCCGCCGCGCCCCGACCGCCGAGTTGCCGATGACGGTCAACCTGCGTTGTCCACCGGCCGAGGTTTATGTGCCACCGCATCGCCATGACTGGGCGCAACTGGCCTATCCGCTGCGCGGCGGCATCCGGATTTCGGCGGCCGGCATGACCTGGCTGGTGCCCGCCTTGCGCGCCGTGTGGATTCCGCCGCATATCGAGCACGATCTGCTCATGCTCGGCGAAGTCGAATTCCGCACCGTCTATATCGCGCCGGAAGTGGCCCCGCTACCGCTCGATGCCTGTTCGGTGATCGAAGTCTCCGACTTGATGCGGGCGCTCTTTGAGGCCCTGAGCGAGGCTGACGGCGACGGTCAGGAGCCGTCGCTGCGCCAGCGTCAGGTGACGGCATTGCTGCTCACCGAAATCCGCCGTGCGCCGCCGCTCTCGCTCGGCCTGCCGATGCCCCATGACCGGCGCCTGCAGGCCTTGTGTCAGGCGCTGATCGACGAACCCGCTTCGCCGTTGTCGCTGGCCGAGTGGGCGGCCCGAGTCGGTGCCAGCGAGCGAACACTGGCCCGCCTGTTCGTCAGCGAACTGAAATTAAGCTTCGGCGCCTGGCGCCAGCAATTGCGCCTAGCGCGAGCGCTCGACCTGATTGGCCGCGGCCGCCCGTGCGGCGAAGTCGCGGCAGAACTAGGCTACGCCAGCCCAGCCGCCTTCTCGGCCATGTTCAAACGTGCCTTCGGCGTGCCGCCGGGGCGCTTCATGCAGGAACGTAGTCCCTTGCCCGCCGGCGAACCGCATAACGACTGAGCAGGGAGATCGAAGATGCTGCAGTCAGCCTGAACCTGTCGGCATGCAGCAGACACCGCTACACTGCGCTTTTTGCTGACGGATGCATGACGATGGAACGCTGCCCCTGGTGCGAAGGATTCGACCTCTACCGCGAGTACCACGATACCGAATGGGGCCTGCCGCTACGCGACGACCGTGCCCTGTTCGAACTGCTGATCCTCGAAGGCGCCCAGGCCGGCTTGTCCTGGGCCACCGTGCTCAAGAAACGGGAGCACTACCGGCAGGTATTCGACCACTTCGACCCGCACAAGATTGCCCGCTACGACGAACAAAAAGTCGCCGCCCTGCTGGCCGACCCCGGCATCATCCGCAACCGCGCCAAGATCGCCGCAACCATCCAGAACGCCAATGCCTATCTGTCGCTGACCGCCGAGGGCCAATCGTTCAGCGATTTCCTGTGGTCTTTCGTCGGCGGGGCACCGGTGCAAAACGCCAGGTCATCGCTGGCCGAAGTCCCCGCCAAAACCACGCAATCCGATGCACTGAGCAAAGCCTTGACCCGCGCCGGCTTCAAATTCGTCGGCTCGACAATTTGCTACGCCTTCATGCAGGCATCAGGGATGGTCAATGACCATTTGGTCAGTTGCCCGCGGTACGAGGAAGTGCAGGGCGCCTTTGGGAGTGAAGGGCTATAGGTAGTTTTGGGCTGCTTGCCGGACAAAACCGTCGTTTAGGACGAGGTGATCAAAGTGTGACTATCGGCCACAATCGGCCGTCCAAGTTTTTCCTCTACAGCTGCTATTCGTCAAAACGCTCTTGCTGTCGGCATACCAAGTGCTTCTCGGTCCGTACTATCATTGCATATGCGGACAGTCCGCTGGGGCCGTTCAATAACTGTTAGCCGACCGGAGCGAGCTCACTTATGTACCAATACGATCAACGTCCGAGTACGCGTTTTTCAGATGAATCTGCGACTCTCCTACAGCGTATCCGGGAATCGGAGTACGCGGTACTGGTTGGCAGAAACAATTGTGGCAAGTCATATTTGCTCAAGACGATGACGCAGCACTGGGGGCAGAACGCCTCGTATCTTGGCCCTGCTAGGTATCAAAACTTCAATCTCTTGGGCTACTACACGCCAAATCGGAACCGCCGAGGCGAACGGTGGAACCAGTTCATGCAGCAGTGGAACCAACAGCAGCAGAATATTGACAACTCTCCCGTAAATCTCCAGCAGGCTATAGCAGAACTGTCTGACAGCCAGCGCGAAAATCTAGTTGAAATTATCGATTTGCTGCTTGGGGTCAAACTAGAAATTCGACATACCGTCGAAGGCAATTCGATGTCGCAAAAATACATCGAGTGTGGCGGACACAACATTTCATACACAAGCTCAGGCTTCCGACTGATCGCCACGCTTGTCACTAGCCTTCTCGATACAGACTACGACACCTTTCTCATTGACGAACCAGAACTTGGTATTAGTCCCGAGGCCCAAGGAGTTCTTGCGGATTTTCTGTTTGATCGAGCTCATCGACAGAAGTACTTTCCTCATATCCGCACTGTCGTATTCGCAACTCACTCAACGGTTTTTCTAGATCGGCAACACATCTCTAACAACTACGTGGTCAATAAAACTGGAGATGAGATTTCACTCCTACAAGTAGCGACACAAAGCGACCTAAACCAAGTTCATTTCTTTCTTTTGGGGAATCGCTTTGAAACCCTGTACCTGCCGTCTGCAATCGTTTTGGTTGAAGGAAAATGCGACCATCGCTTTATTGATCGTGTCACAGCGTTGCGCTTTCAGAATGCTCAGCTAAGCATCATTGCCGCGAACTCAGACAGCCGCATCAAGGAGGTGCTTACAATCGCACGCGGATTATTTTCTGATATTCAACGCAGCCCCTACCGTGATCGAATTTTCGTAGTCCTCGACGCCGTACATACCGCAGGTTTGCCGGAGCAACTTGTGTCCATGGGGCTGCAGGCGGAAAACATTATCAAATGGCCACAGAACGGGATCGAGTACTACTATCCGCCAACGCTGTTGGAGAAGATTTTTGGTATGAGCGGCAGTATTGAAATCAATGGTGATCGAATATCGCGAAACGGTATCGCATATACCAAGAACGAGCTCGTTGAGAAAGTCGTGACGTTGCTGGAACCAAGCACCCCGCAGCACGAACAGTTCGAAACTATGTTTCTTCAACCTCTTGCCGCAAAAATCGGCTAGCTCACCATTCTAGGGTGCGGCGCCGTGCCCTTAAATTCAGACGTTCCTGAGCGCCTGCCTTCCATCACCAGCTACTTCCACTTAGGGCACGTCGTTGCCGGTCAATAGCAAGCGATCATCCGCCGACTTCGGCAGAATTGCGGCCTTACGGCAAACCTCGCCCGCTCCTCATTTCCCATCCTTCTCCAGCTTCAGCGACGCCGAGTTGATGCAGTAGCGCAGCCCGGTTGGCGCCGGGCCGTCGTCGAAGACGTGACCGAGGTGGGCGCCGCAGTCGTGACAGGTGACTTCGGTGCGGATCATGCCGAAGCTCTGATCGACGTGCTCGTCGATCAGCTTTTCATCGTTAGGCGTGTGAAAGCTCGGCCAGCCGCAACCGGAATCGAACTTGGTTTCTGAGCGAAAGAGTGGGGCGCCACAGCAGATGCAGCGGTAGGTGCCGTCATCGTGGGTATCCCAGTATTTACCGGTGAAGGCGCGTTCGGTGCCTTTCTGGCGGGTGACGCGGTATTCGTTTTCATCGAGCTGGGCACGCCATTCGGCGTCGGTCTTTTCGATTTTTGGCATGATTGTTTCCTTGAGGTTGCCGGGTCTGACCGGCATAACGGCAAATGATTCCCGGCGCAGCGGGTACGGGGTCAGACAGACTGGCTCAGTCGAAACTGGGCGACATCGCGGCCCGGCGGGGTGCCGAACATGCGTCGATATTCGCGATTGAATTGCGAGGGGCTTTCATAGCCGACGTGATGCGCCGCCGAGGCGGCATCGGTATCGCTGACCAGCATCAGGCGGCGGGCTTCCTGCAGGCGTAATTGCTTCTGGTATTGCAGCGGCGTCATCGCCGTCAGGGCCTTGAAATGATGGTGCAGCGACGAACGGCTCATGTTTGCCAGACTGGCCAGCCGTTCGATGCTGAGCGGCTGGTCAAGGTTGGTTTTCAGCCAGCCAATGGCGCGGACAATCTGGTGGCTGTGGCTGCCGCTAGCCGCCGCCTGACGCAGGCGCGAACCGAGGGGGCCGGCGAGCAGGCGGTAGAGCAGTTCGCGTTCGATGATCGGGGCCAGTACCGGGATGTCGGCTGGAGTATCAAGCAATCGGACCAGACGTAATGCGGTGTTCTGAATGTCGACGCTGAGCAGGCCGACGGCAATGCCGCGATCGACCGCATCCTGAACCCGGTTTTGCGGCATGGCTGCCGCCAGTTCGTTGATTTTCAGCGGGTCGATGCTGAGCGCCAGGCCAAGGTAAGGCTCGGCGGATGAGGCTCGGGTGATGCGCGAGAACATCGGCAGGTCAACCGAGGAAATCAGGTAATGGCGGGGGTCGTAATCGTAGGTATCGTCAGCGACCGTAATGCGTTTGGCGCCCTGGGCCATCATCGCGAAGACGGAGGTCATGATGGCGCAGGTCGGCACTTCGGTATTCGATCCGCGGAAAAGCTTGACGCCGGGAATGGCTGTGTCGAAGGCGCCATCAGATTGGCAGTGGCGGCTGATGATGGCGGCGAGTTCATCGCGCTGGCGAGCCAGTTCGTCGTCATTCATGGCGGTGGAATTATTTTGGCGGAGCATGGTCAGAACCTCAGTATCCATGACTGGAGAGTAGCTGTTTTGGCCTTGTCCGGCGAGAGGCCAAGAACAGACTCTGGAGGATCAGGCAATAAGTTTGCACGATTGGGTTATCGGCTGCCCAGTCGCATCGCCCACACTATTCGCATAAACAGCGGCCTTCACGTTTGCCGCTGTTCCCTTTTTGACGAGGAGCTTGCAGATGATCAAACTGACTATTAACGGCAAGGCACATCAACTCGATGTGGCCCCTGATACGCCGCTGCTTTGGGCGCTGCGCGACACCCTGCAGATGACCGGAACGAAATATGGCTGCGGCCAGGCCCTGTGCGGCGCCTGTACCGTGCATGTCGATGGAACGCCGGTGCGCGCCTGTACGACGCCGGTTTCAGCGGTGGTTGGCCGCAAGATCAGGACCATCGAAGCCGTTGATACCGAGCGCGTCGGCAAGGTTGTCCAGGAAGCCTGGCGCAAGCTCGATGTCGTGCAGTGTGGCTACTGCCAGTCCGGCCAGATCATGAGTGCCGTCGCGTTGCTCAGTCAGAACCGCAAGCCGACCGATGCCGACATCGATAACGCCATGTCGGGCAACCTGTGCCGCTGCGCGACCTATGTGCGCGTCCGCGCTGCCATCCATGAAGCCGCCAAGGCGCTGGCCTGAGGAGATCGCCATGTCCGAAATTATTATTGAAAACCTCAGCCGCCGTCGTTTCCTGCAAGGCAGTGCCGGCCTGACGCTGGGCTTCTGCCTGCCGGTGATGGCGGCCGGTGCCGCCGGAAAATCCGGGGTCGTCGCGGCCAGCACGGCGAGTTTCGAGCCGAACGCTTTCTTGCGCATCGGTGCCGACAACAGCGTCACCGTCATGTCCAAGCACCTCGAAATGGGGCAGGGCACCTACACCGGCCTGGCCACTATCCTGGCCGACGAACTCGATGCCGACTGGGCGCATGTTCGCGTCGAAGGGGCGCCGGCTGATGCCAAGCGCTACAACAACACCTTCTGGGGGCCGGCGCAGGGCACCGGCGGCAGCACGGCGATGGCCAATTCCTGGGATCAGATGCGCAAGGCCGGGGCAAGCGGGCGAGCCATGCTGGTTTCGGCCGCCGCCAAGCGCTGGAATGTTGGTGCAGCGGAGATTGTCGTGCGCGACGGCATCGTCAGCCATGCCGGCAGCGGCCGCAAAGCCAGCTTCGGCGAACTGGCGCTCGATGCCGCCAATGAAACCGTACCGACCGAGGTCAAGCTCAAGAACCCGAAGGATTTTCGCCTGATCGGCAAGCAGGCCAAGCGCAAGGACAGCGCGGCCAAGACCAACGGCACGGCGCAATTCACGCAGGACGTTTTCCTGCCCGGCATGCTGGTTGCCGTCGTCGCCCATCCGCCGCAATTCGGTGCCACCGTGAAGTCCTTCGATGCGACCAGGGCGAAAGCGATCAAGGGCGTCGTCGATGTCGTGCAGATTCCGCAGGGCGTTGCCGTGCTGGCCACCGATACCTGGAGCGCCAAAAAAGGGCGCGATGCCTTGTCGGTCAGCTGGGACGACAGCAAGGCCTTCAAGCTGGGCAGCGATGAAATTTTGGCCAAGTACAAGGAAATGGCCAAGCAGCCCGGCCTGGTTGCCAAGCAGACAGGCGACACGGCAAAAACCTTTGCCGGTGCCGCCAAGGTGGTCAGTGCCTCTTTCGATTTTCCTTACCTCGCCCATGCCGCGATGGAGCCGATGAACTGCGTCGTCCAGCTCAAGGTCGATGGTTGCGACGTATGGAATGGCGAGCAGTTCCAGACCGTCGACCAGGGCCGGGTTGCCGCGCTGTTCGGCCTCAAGCCGGAACAGGTCAAACTCAACATGCTCTATGCCGGTGGCAGTTTCGGGCGCCGGGCCTGTACGCATTCCGACTATGTGATGGAGGCAGCGCATATCGTCAAGGCGATCAACGGCAAGGCACCCGTCAAGCTGGTCTGGATGCGCGAGGATGACATGCGCGGCGGCTATTACCGGCCGATGTTCCACCACGCGCTGGAAGCGGCGCTCGATGGCAGCGGCAAGCTGGTCGGCTGGCATCACCGGCTGGTTGGCCAGTCGATCCTGACCGGCTCCCCGTTCGAGCAAATGATGGTCAAGGACGGCATCGACCACGTGTCGGTCGAAGGCGCTGCCAATTTGCCGTACGCCATCCCCAACTTGCTGGTCGACCTGCACACGCCGACCGATATTGGCGTGCCGGTGCTCTGGTGGCGCTCGGTCGGTTCTTCGCACACGGCTTACTCGACCGAGGTTTTCCTCGATCAGGTCGCAGCAGCGATGGGCAAGGACCCGGTGGCCCTGCGCCTCGAATTGCTGACCGAACACCCCAAGCACGCCGGTGTGCTCAAGCTGGCGGCCGAGAAAGCTAACTGGGGAACGCCGCTCAAGGCGGCTGCCGGTGAACGTCGTGGGCGCGGCGTGGCGGTGCATGAGTCGTTCAACTCCTTTGTCGCCCAGGTGGCGGAAGTGACGGTCAAAAAAGACGGCTCGATCAAGGTCGACCGCATCATTTGCGCGGTGGATTGCGGCACGGCGATCAACCCGGACAACATCCGCTCGCAGGTCGAAGGGGCGGTCGGCTTCGCGCTGTCCGCTGCCATGAGCGGAGAAATCACGCTCAAGGCCGGACGCGTCGAGCAGGGGAATTTCGATACTTACCCGCTGCTGCGTATCGGCGATATGCCGAAGGTCGAGGTGCACATTGTGCCTTCAACCGCCGCCCCGACTGGCATCGGCGAGCCGGGCGTGCCGCCGCTGGCACCGGCCGTGGCCAATGCCATCGCCGCCGCCACCGGCAAGTTCCTGCACAAGATGCCGTTCAATACCGCCGAGCTGGTGGCCTGACATGGACAGCCTGGATACGCAGGTTCTCGATGCGGCCCGCCAGTGGGCGGCGGCCGGGCATCGCTTCGCGCTGATCACCGTCGCCCGGACCTGGGGTTCCGCCCCGCGGCCACCGGGCGCCTGGATGGTGCTGCGCGATGACGGCCAGGTGCAGGGTTCGGTCTCCGGCGGCTGCATCGAGGACGACCTGATCCGCCGGGCGGCTGCCGGTGAATTCACCGGTACGGCGCCACGCCTGCTGCGCTACGGCGTGACGGCCGACGAGGCGCATCGCTTCGGCCTGCCTTGCGGCGGCACGCTGGAACTGGTGCTCGAACCGGCGCCGGATGCAGTCTTGCTTGAACAGCTGGCCCAGCGCATCAGCACCGGCCAACTGGTGCATCGGCGGGTCGCGCTGGCGAGCGGCGCCGTCACTCTCGAAGGCGGTAGCGCCGGCGACAGTCAGCTGTGGGATGGCCAGACGCTGGTCACCCTGCACGGCCCGGCCTGGCGGCTGCTGATCATTGGTGCCGGGCAGATTTCCCGCTATCTGGCGACCATGGCGCAGGCCCTCGGCTATCGCGTCTACATCTGCGACCCGCGCAGCGAGTATGCCGATGGCTGGGATGTTCCCGGCACCGAGCACGTCGCTGCCATGCCCGACGATGCGGTGACCGAGCTCGGCCTCGATCCGCGCAGCGCCGTCGTTGCGCTGACCCATGATCCCAAGCTCGATGACCTCGCCTTGCTTGAAGCGCTCAAGTCGCCTGCCTTCTACGTCGGTGCGCTGGGTTCGCGGGCTAACAACCGCCAGCGTCGCGAACGCTTGCTGCAGTATTTCGATCTATCGCAGGCCGAGGTCGACCGGCTGCATGGTCCGGTTGGCCTGCCCATCGGCAGCCGGACCCCGCCGGAAATTGCCATCTCCATCCTGGCCGAGATGACGGCTGTAAAAAACGGCCAGAATTCGCCGTCGACCGAAGCCGTCGCTGATGCCTACGCCTGCCGCGTCGCATGAGTGAAGTCGTCGGCATCCTGCTCGCTGCCGGCAGCAGCCGGCGCTTCGGTAGTGATAAACGGCTGCATCCGCTGGCCGATGGCAGGCCGATGGCACTCGTCTCGGCGCTGAACATGGCGGCCGTTTGTGCACGAACCATCGTTGTTATCCGTCCTGGTGACACGGCGCTGGCCGGCCTGCTGGCGGCAGAGGGGCTGGAAACCGTCATTTGCGCCGAGGCGGAGCAGGGAATGGGGCATAGCCTGAGCAGCGGCGTCGCAGCCAGCGTCGATGCGGCCGGTTGGCTGATCGGGCTGGCAGACATGCCTTACATTCAGCCAGCGAGTTACCACATCGTCCTGCACGCGCTGCATGACGGCGCCCGCATCGCCAGGCCGTTGTTTGCGGGGCAAATGGGGCACCCGGTCGGTTTCGGCGCCGACTGTCTGCCCGAGCTGCGAGCATTGACTGGCGATCATGGTGGCAAGGCCATCATCGAGGCGCATCGCGGGTGTCTGGTCGCCTGTCCGGTTGATGATTCCGGTGTTCTTCGCGACGTTGATCGACCGTCCCAAATCGGGCTTGCAGCCACTCCGCCAAATTCATTTTCGAGCTAGTCCGCACCCCGGCCAAGGCTGCGCCCACGGAATATCTGGGCTATCATTCTGCAATTGCCAAGGACTAAAGCGATGAATCCGAAACCCCTGACTGATGCCGATCTCGACCGGCTTGAAGAACTGCTCGAAACCGAAGTATTCCAGGGCGAGGCCATGCGTCTCGATGAAATCCAGGCCATGCTCTGCGCTGTGGTCAGCGGTCCGCAACCGGTCGCCCCGGCTGTCTGGCTGAGCGAAGCGCTGGGCAAGGGGCTGGAGGCTGGTGGCAACCCGGATGTCGAGGCCGCGCTGGAGCTGCTGCTGCGCCTGAACAACGACCTGGCCGCTGCCTTGCTGGCCGGCGAAACCATCGCCCCGGTGCTCTATCCGCTGGATGAAAAGTGCGAGGACTACGACTACGAAGCCTGGGCCGATTCCTATATTTTCGGTGCCGGCCTGGCCGGTGACTGGTACGAATTGGCCGGCAAGCATGCCGATGACCTGTCCGAACTGCTCGAACCGTTGTTCCTGCTCAATGGCATGCTCAAGGAAGATGCCGAAAAGAGTGGTGAACGCTGGTTTCCGCCGGCTGAAGAAGCCCGTCTGGTCGCCGATATCCAGGAGAACCTGCCGGTCATCGTCCAGACTTTGTACAACTTCTGGCGTAACAAGCGCACCGGCGGTACGGTGCAACACGAAGATGCCAAGCCTGGCCGCAATGACCCTTGCCCCTGCGGCAGTGGCAAGAAGTTCAAGCAATGCTGCGGCAGCCCGGAAAAGCTGAACTGATCGGCAGACCCTAACACAGGCTGTAACACCGCTTCGACAAGGGGGTATCGAATCAATTCGGGGCTCCACTCGATAAAAGGCCGTTCATCCGAGGCGGCCACTACGTCAAGTTGTTGATCTGGTGATGTCCAAGCAGAAACGGAACCCAGGCGGGTTCCGTTTTTTATTGTGTCTTGATCAGCCTGGTGAGTTGTCCAACCACCTCAGCAGCGTCTGGTAAAAGACATCCGGGCTCACCGGCTTGGCGATGAAATCATCCATGCCGGCCATGAAGCATCGCGCCTTGTCTTCAGCAAAGGCATTCGCCGTCATCGCCAGGATAGGGGTGGCTGCATATTCAGGGATTAGCCGAATCTGGCGGGCCGCTTCCAGGCCATCCAGATGTGGCATCTGCATGTCCATCAAAATCAGGTCGTAGCGGCCGGCAGTCGCTTTTTCGACAGCCTCCTGGCCATCTGCGGCGAAATCGACTGTCAGTCCGACCTCCTCCAGCAGCACCTGGGCGATTTCCTGATTAATGGGTTCGTCTTCTGCCAGCAGGATGCGTTTGCCGGCATGGTTCTGCCGAATTGTCTGTCCGGCTTCCTCGATGTCTGCCCTGTGTAGAGTGTCGCTGGTCTGCTCAGCCTTGGCGAGGACCGCGGAAAACCAGAAGGTGCTCCCCTGTCCCTCGATGCTGCTTACGCCGACCGTACCGCCCATCAGTTCGGCAAGCTTTTTGGTGATCGCCAGGCCCAGCCCGGTGCCGCCATATTTGCGCGTGGTCGAGTTGTCGGCTTGCTCGAAGGTGCCGAACAGCTTGGGCAGGATATTGGGTGCTATGCCGACTCCGGTATCTGACACTTCGAAGCGCAGCGTCACACGCTCTTCGGTCTGAGCCTCCTCCTTCACACGCAGGGTGATATGGCCCTGTTCGGTAAATTTCAGGGCATTGGTCGCGTAGTTGAGCAGGGCTTGCTGGAGCCGCGTGGGATCGCCCAGGAGAGGGGAGGAAATCGTGATCGGTTCCAGGTTGATCGCAATGCCTAAGGCTCTGGCCCTTTGGCTCAGCATCGAGGCAACGTTTTCCAGCAAACTGCCGACGTGGACTGGTACTGACTCAAGGGTGAGTTTTCCAGCTTCGATCTTGGATAGGTCGAGAATGGCATTGATGATCTCGAGCAGGTGTTTGCCGGCGCCTTCGATCTTGTCCAGTTTGTCGGTTTGTTCGGGGCTTAGACCCGAACGGCGCAGGATGTGGGTCATGCCAGTGATTGCATTGAGCGGCGTCCGGATTTCATGGCTCATGTTCGCCAGGAAAGCGCTCTTGGCGATGGTCGCGGTTTCGGCTGCTTCCTTGGCGAGTGTCAGTTCGTGAGTACGCTCACCAACAAGTTTCTCAAGATGGCGGCGGTGCTGCGTCAATTCTTCATGGGTCGCCTTGATTTCTGAAATGTCGGTGTGCGTGCCACACATTCGAAGCGGCTTGCCCTGCGCATCGCGTTGCATCACCTTGGCCTGGTCGAGAATCCAGATGATGCTGCCATCCTTGCGCAGCATGCGATATTCCAGCCGGTGCATGCTGGCCCGGCCTTCAAGCGCCGCGTTGATTGAGTCCCAGGCCCGACTGCGGTCGTCAGGGAAGATGAAGTCGGTCCATTGTTGGGTCGTCTGCCGGATCTCATCATGGCTATAGCCCAACATATTGGCCCAGCGTTCATTGCGGGAAACCGTGCCGGCAGCGATATCCCAATCCCAGAAGCCGAGTTCCGCGCCCTCGAGGACAAAGCGTAGTTGCTGTTCACTGTTTTCCAGTGCCTGCTCAGCCATTTTTTGCTGTGTGGTGTCGTGACCGATGCCGAGTACGCCGACGAGCTGGCTATTTTCGTCAAGCATCGGGATCTTGGTGGTTATCAGCAGTTCGCGGTGGCCGTCGTCGGCAAAAGTGATTTCTTCTTCATTGACCGAGGGGGCTTTCTTTTCCATCGCGGCGAGATCATGGGCCCGAAAGAAATCAGCCAGCGCCTTATCGACAAAATCGTAGTCGGTCTTGCCGACGATTTCCGGCTCGCTCGCGCCGAAAAATTGCTCGAATCGATGATTGCAGGCCAGATAGACGCCCTTGGAATCTTTCAGCCAGATCAGGTCAGGGAGCGTGTTGATCAGCGTACGGAGCATGGAGCGCTCTCGCGTTGCCGCATCCTGTGCGGCTTGCAGCGCCTGCTGCTGTTCAATCCGCTGCTCCTGATCACGAAAGATCAGGCACATCAGCATGGTGGCAGGAGGGTAGAACAGCAAGAGAATCCACCAGGCTTGTTCGATGAAGGGATAGCCCGCGCCATTGGGAATCTGGGTGAATGTGGCCAGTTGGGCCAGTTGCACCAATACGCCCAGGGCGAGGTATTCCGTGGAAGATGGGGCCACTTCACGTCGCAGCCACCAATGTCTTGCCAGCACGCCGAGCAGGGCGGAGAGCAGTATCACGGTGATTCCGACGGGCGCCCCGATGCCGCCCAATTGATAGCGATAAATAGCGGCCATGCTCACCGCGATCGCCGCGGTGATCCCACCTCCGACGACGCCTGCCACCGAGAGCACGATGGATCGGCCATCAAAAATGAGCCCCGGTGCAAAATTCACCGGGTTAAGCATGCCGAGCAGGGTTACACCGCCAAACAGGAAGCCCAGCAATACCTGGCGGTTTAGCGTGTGCTTGCGAAAGCGTTTGAGCACGATCAGCCCGGCCGCTACCAAGGCGACCAGAAATGCGATGTTGTTGATCAGGTTGATGAGCATGGGTTCGAATTCAGCGACGACGCTTTATATCCGGGCTTTTCTGAGGTTTGTGGAGTTCGTGGCTGGCGGTCAGGTCGGAACGCCAGAAATTCAAGCGAAACACGAGGGTTTCGGTTGGGCTTCTTCCTTGGAGCATCTGGACTCGTGCTCGCAATATATCCGTTACTCAAGCGGATCAGCAAACACTTCGGCAACCTTCAAAAACTCCTCGTTTCTGGCCATAAACGCCGCCACGATTTCCGGATCAAACTGAGTGCCGGATTTTTCGGTGATGAACCGGCAGACCTCGGCGTGGGTGTAGGGTTTTTTGTAAACGCGCTGACTGATCAAGGCATCATAAACATCGGCCAGCGCCATCAGGCGACCGGGGAGGGGGATTTCTTCACCGCGCAGGTGATGGGGGTAGCCGCCGCCGTTCCAGTGTTCGTGATGGCTTTCGGTCATTTGGCGAGCATAGTTGAGGAAATATTGTTTTTCCGGATGGCCGCTGGCACTGACGATCTGGGTCAGGGCTTCCGAGCCGATCAGCGTGTGGGACTGCATGGTCGTATATTCGGCTTCGGTCAGCTTGCCGGGTTTTTGCAGGATGGCATCGGGAATGCCGATTTTGCCGATGTCGTGAAGGGGCGCTGATTTGCCGAGCAATTCGATGTCGAATCGCGTCAGGTGGGCATAGCGGGGCGTGGTGGCCAACTGGCTGGCCAGAATTTCCACGTAGCGCTGAGTGCGGCGGATATGGCCGCCGGTTTCCTTGTCGCGGGCTTCGGCCAGCACGGACATGCTGACAATGATCTCGTCCTGGGCATTCAGCAGATCCTGCGTGCGCAGGCGCAATTTGCGCGCCTCGATGCCGTATTTCAGCAGGCTGAGCACACTGCCGACCAGCAGCAGGGTCAGCATGGGCAGCAGCGGGGAGAGGTGGATGCCCTGGCTGACCATCAGCGTTCGACTGGCCACGTAGCAGCCGAGTGTGCCGGCGGTAACGAGTAGTGACGAAACCAGAAATCCGGCGCTGCTCAGGAGGATGGTGGCGAGCAGGCCGGTAAGTAGCACCAGCGCCAATTCTGCCCCGCGCGCCCAGCCGGGTCGCAGCACAAAGCTGTTGGCCAGAATGTTGTCGATGATCGTGGCATGCACAGCCAGGCCGCTGATTGGCTTGCCGAGCGGTGTGCGATGCAGGTCACCGAGCCCGGTGGCCAGGGCCCCGAGGAGCACGATTCGGTTGCGCAGGCTGTCGGGGGGTAACTTGCCCTGCAGAATTTCCAGGGCGGAGATCGTTAGTGGCGGTGACCGGCGAAAATCGATCAGCAGGTTGCCGCTGGCATCCAGCGGAATTCTCCGATGATCCCAGCGCAGGATGTTTTCACCGGCTTCATCAGCGATTTGGATATGGCGTTCCGACGAGGCAGCGAGCAGCGTGGCCAGGGCGAGAGATGGATATTCCTTGCCATCCACCGTCAGCAGCAGCGGAACCCGGCGCAGCGTGCCGTCGATGTCTTCCTGGGCATTGGTGAATCCCTCGGCGCTTGCCGCACCGGTGAGTGCCGGCAGGCTACGCAGCTGGCCGCTCGGCGTTGCCTGCTGGACACGATAGCCAGCCAAGCGGGTGGTCACCATGCCATCCGGAACTTTGGGTGGCGCACGGCCAGTCGTGCTTGTGGCCGTGTTTTCGAATTTGAGGAAATAACCGAGGATGGTCGGCCCGTTGGCCAGGGCTTCGGCGAGGCGTTGCGAATTACTGTCGGCGCCGTTGGCGGCCGACAAGACGGGGTTATCAATCCGATCTCGTCGCCGCTCCTGGCGGATGACTTCGGGCGAGGTTCGATCCGGTTCCGGCATCAGGAAATCCAGCGCCACCACTTTGGCCCCCTGGGCTTGCAGGTGTTCGATCAGCATGGCCAGCCGGTAGCGCGGCCAGGGCCATTGGCCGAAGGCGGCCAGGCTGGCTTCGTCGATGGCGACCAGGACAGGATCAGCCGATGGTGCTGGAACGGCCCGGCTGGTCAGCAGCTGGTCGTAGACGAACAGATCAGCTTTTTGCAGGAGGCTCGGCTGGAGCAGCGAGATGATGGTGATCATCGCTGTCAGCGCAAAGCCGGTGAGCAGAATGGCGAGTTTTCCACCCAGCCATCCATCGGAGGAGGCGATGGTTTTCAGACGGTTGGCAATGTCCACCATAACCGGGGGCCGTATCGACCTAGTGCACGATCACCACAACTCGCCGATTGCGTGGTTCGGCCACGCCGTCGGGCGTTGGAATGGCTGGATTGCCCTTGCCGTGAGACGTAACCGACATCAGCCTGGCCGGTATGCCCTTTTGTTGTAGCAGGTTCCAGACTTGCATGGCGCGCTCCAGGGACAGCGCGTCGTTGACCTTGTCCGAGCCGGTCGCATCGGTATGGCCGCTGATGCGAACACTGACAGCCGGGCGTTTCTGGCTGGCTGCAACGATGTTCGGAATCTGATCGAGCGAAGCGGTGGTCAGATTGGTGGTCCCGCTTTCGAACATCAGCGTAAAGACTTGCGGTGGAGGCGGTTCGATGGCCAGCACCTCGGCGAACGTGCTGGCGATGTAGGCGGGATCGGCTGTCTTGACGGCAGATGGCGGTTTGGCCTCGCCGCTGGTTTGCGTCATGTCACCTGATTTTTCCAGGCGTTGCTTGCCGGCCGCCGTTACAACCTCGGCCTGACCCACATGGCCGCCGGGGTCGGCCACCAGGACGATGGACTGCCCGCCGCAGGCAGCCAATACCAGCGGCAGGGAGACGAGCCGGGCGGCGTATTGTTGTCCCATGGCTAGTCCTTGATCTCGACAAGTAGTTTGGTGCCCCGCACGGCGATGGTGGCATCTGGCGTTTGTATGCGTGCCGAATCCGGGGATAGTTTGACGATCTGGCCTGTGATGTACGAGAACGTGCCCTTGATCATCTTGAGCGACAAGGCGAACTTGCTCTGTTTTGGCTCGAAGGCGTAGTCGCTCAGAGACAATTCGCTGTTCGAACCGAGGGAAATCGTTGTGTCATCAGTGAGCACGATGCCGACAGCGGCCGGCTTGCCGGTACGGATCTGGTCGCTCTTTCGCAGTTCGGCCCCGATCGCTGCCGGCAGTGTGGTGCCTGCCCGCTGGATGAAGGCTTGCCCCTGCAGTGTCTGGATATGACCGACCGTTTCAGACGATTCGGCAAAAGCCGATGCTATCGGCAGCAGGGCGATGAAAAACCAGCGCGAGATAATTTTCATAGCGACGAACCCCGGGAATGGTGGTGCGATCTGTATGACTTACTTTAGCAGACTCGCCACAGACTGTGGGGCTACGCACAACGCAAGCTTGCTGGCCGCTCCGTGAGGTCAGCCTGGGCCGAAGATTGGCCGATGATCTCTTGTCTCGAATGACTGCGCCATTATTAAAAATGCCTTCCACAAAGGGTATGGAAGGCATTCCTGGCCAACTTACGCCGGCGCATCAATATTTCAGTCTTGGGGGGGCGTCCGATCTGCCTTTTCCGTGTTTAACCGAGGTCGACCGGAACGAATAGTCGAGAATCGCCGCGTTCGATCAGGATGGCTGCCTTCTTACCGGATTTGGCGATCAGGCTGCGCAGTTGTTCGACGTCGCCAATCGGCTGTCCGTTGACCGACACAATGATGTCGCCCGGCCGGATGCCGGCACGACCGGCGGCGCCGTCGGCTTGCTCGACGAGCACGCCACCCTTGATCTCGGCCTGGCGTCGTTCTTCCGGCGTCAGTGGGCGCACGGCGACGCCGAGGCGACCTTTGGTGGCGGGCTGTGTGTCGTTCGCGGCCACTTTCTCGTCTCCGAAACTGCCAACCTTGACATCAATGTTCTGCGTTCCACCCTTGCGCCAGATTTGCAGGCGGGCCGATTCGCCGGGCAGCTTGGTGGCGATGGCGGCAGGGAGTTCGCCGGGCGTCTCGACGGTTTTGCCGTCGATGCCGAGAATGACATCGCCAGGCTCCAGACCCGCCTTGGCCGCCGGGCTGCCTTTCTCGACTGCAGCGACCAGCGCGCCGGCCGGTTTGGGCAGGCCGAAGCTGTCTGCCAGCGACTGGTTGACCTCCTGGATGGTGACGCCGAGCTTGCCGCGTTGCACCTTGCCGTGCGTGACGATCTGCTTTTCGACATTCATCGCGACCTCGATCGGAATGGCAAAAGACAGCCCCTGGTAACCGCCGCTGCGTGAGTAGATCTGCGAATTGATGCCGATTACCTCGCCGTTCATGTTGAACAGCGGACCGCCGGAGTTGCCGGGATTCACTGCCACATCGGTCTGGATGAAGGGCACGTAGCTGCCATCCGGCAGGTTGCGCGACTTGGCCGAGACAATGCCGGCACTGGCGCTGCTTTCGAATCCGAACGGCGAGCCGATGGCCAGCACCCATTCGCCGACGGCAGTCTGCGTCGATGAACCGATCTTCACCGTAGGCAGGTTTTTGGCGTCGATTCTCAGGACGGCCACATCGCTTGCCTTGTCCAGGCCAAGCACCTTGGCCTTGAATTCGCGCTTGTCGTTAAGCTTGACGGTCACTTCCTCGGCGCCGTCGACGACATGGGCATTGGTCAACACCGTGCCGTCAGGCGTCACGATGAAACCGGAGCCAAGGCCGTGCGTGGGTTCATTGTCCTGCGGCATCTGTCCACCGAAGCGGCGGAAGAACTGGTAAAGCGGGTCATCGGGGTCGAGTTGCGGCATGCCGGGAAGGTTGGCGCCCGTCTTGCGCGTTCCGGTCACGCTGATGTTGACCACGGCCTGGGCATTGTTGGCGACAATGCTGCGCATGTCCGGCAGGCCGTTAGGCGTGCTGACCGGAGCGGCGGCAGGGGCGACGCTGCTAGCGGCAGGCTGGGTTGTCGCGTTGGCACTGGCAAAGGGCGCGTATTGACCCAGCGAATAGGCGCCGCCCAGCGCAGCAGCGACAGCAATGGCGGCAACTGTCATTTTCAGGGGTTTCAGTTTCATGTTGACCTCTTGTCGGGTGGGTTTGTTGAACATTGATCAGCGATGCTTGCCATGCAGGGATAGTCCAGCGGGGTGAGCGACTCGCTCATTACCCTTGTAGCGGGCGCTTTGCGTGTTTGCGCTACGCTTGCTTGAATCCGCAGAGGTGCTTTCGCTGGCGAAAGCCGAGCCGCTGAACAGCGAGCCGAGCGAGCCGGCAACCAGCAGCGAACGAAGCATGTGCCGGCAATGGCCGGCAACGCGTCGGGGTGGCCTGACGGCGACCGGGGTGTGCATCAAACCGAGATGCAGGCGAGAGACCTGCATGAATCGGGCGAGAGTCTGTTCTTGCCAATGGTGGTTGGGTTGCATCGGAGACTCCTTGTTGCGATCAGCAAGGAAGATAGTGTTGCGCCGAAATGCAATTTTTCCCGTAGCGTTTGTGCGACGATTTGTATCAATATTTGTCTGAGAGGCAAACCGGCAGCCAGTGGGGGCGATATGTCATCTAAGCTGGTCATCTCTCCATGTCGGCCAGGCATTTTTACGCAAACCACTGTGCCGGCAAGGCGGTTTCGCATTTATGGAATGCCGCGCAGACTTTGTACTGATGGTAATTGTTGTAGTCGTGCATTCTGGAAGTGTTATATCTTCAATATATTCAAAATACATTATTTGTTTGAATGTCGGCATGGAGAAACGAATGACCAGCATCCGCGCAAAGATATTTTTCATCGTTGCCACCATGGCGGCTGGCTTACTCCTGCTTGGTGCGATTGGTGTTTATCAGGTGACCAAACTTACAAGCGACTCCGCCCAGGCCGTAGAGCGCTTGAAAACGATAGTGTCGCTGGTCGATTCCGCCCGTTCTGCGCAACACCACTTCAAACTTCAGGTTCAAGAGTGGAAAAACATTCTGATTCGCGGTGGCGACCCGGCGCTCTATGAGAAATATTTGAAGGCTTTTGAGGCAGAGGAAAAACTGGTCGCAGAGCGCCTGGGGACCGTTCAGGAGATCGCCCGCCAACTCGACGTTGGTCACCGTATTGACTCTGCCAGAGCGCAGGCCACTATCAGGGGGCTGGGCGAAAAATATCGGGTTGCGCTGAAATCACAGGATCCGAGTCGGCCCGATTTCACGCTGGCTACCGATAAAGCGGTGCGTGGTTTAGACCGCGATGCCGATAAGCTGATTGACGAAATCAACAAGGAGGCCAAGAAACTGGCCAGTGAAATTGAAGCGCAAACAGCGCAAAAACTGGCTGACCAAGGCTCATCTACCCGAGTTCAGCTGATTTTGGGCGGAACAGCATTTTTGGTCGTCGGTGTGATCTTGTCGTTACTCATTGTCAGCAGCATGATCAATCGGCTGCACGCAGTTGAATCGGGCATGAAATCCGTTCAGGCCAGCCACGACCTGACCATACAGGTCGATGCGACAGGTAATGACGAACTGACCAGCATTGCCAGGTCTTTCAATGCCATGCTGGCCGACTTCAGAAGCGTTCTCGGGGGGGTGAATGCAAGTGCCATCGCCGTTTCCGCTGCTTCATCCCAGATTTCACATACGTCGACTACCTTGAGGGACGCGACGGAAACCCAGTCCGAAGCGGTATTGACCAGCGCTGCATCGACTGAACAGCTGACTACCTCAATCTCGACGGTGGCTGTCAATGCGGCTGATGTTCGAGCACTCTCCGCGGATAGTGTCAGCGACACGATGAATGGCTGTCGTTTGGTGGATGGCTTGGTTGGGGACATTTCACGCGTTCATGACAGCGTGGCCAACATGGCTCATGCCGTTGAGGAATTTGTCGCGAGCACCAACACGATCAGTAGCATGACCCAGCAAGTCAAGGAGATCGCTGATCAGACGAATTTGTTGGCACTGAATGCTGCAATCGAGGCAGCACGGGCTGGCGAGCAGGGGCGGGGGTTTGCCGTCGTGGCGGATGAGGTCCGGAAACTGGCGGAAAAATCAGGGCAATCCGCCAATCAGATCGAGGCGGTAACGCACCAGATTCACACGCAATCTGGCTTGGTTGCCACGACGATCGAGGCTGGGCTTGAATCAATAGCCTCCAGCGTGGCGAAGGCGGGAGCGGTCAAGGAAGCCTTGCAGAGTTCTCAAAGAAAAGTGGAACAGGCGAATGACGGCGTGAACGACATAGCCGGCTCGGTTAGGGAGCAGGAATTGGCCAGCCTTGAAATCGCAAAAAACATGGAGAGGATTTCCCGTGTGACGGAGCAGACCAGTGAGGCCTCCGGGGAGGCCAGGCAAGCTGCCGCGTCACTGAGCAACATGGCGGAGGAACTGAAACAGATGGTCAGTCGGTTTCGGACTTAGGCGGCTAAATACTGTGTAGCCAAATTAGCAGTGAATGTCTGTTGGCGGCCTGCCAAGGTATCGATCACAAACGATTTTCTGCGCAGCTCGACGTGGCCTGCTCAACGGCCGTTCGTCAAAGTTCGGGCAATAAAATCTGAGCGATTCTGCGAATTCGGGAAGCTGTTGAAATGCCTACCTTGATGATTTCTGAAAAACGATGAAGATCTATTTTGCCGGGCCGGATGTCTTTCGCCAGGATGCGCTTGCGTGGGCCGATGAGGTTCGCCGGCTGTGTCGGCAGCATGGCCATCAGGCATTGATTCCGCTCGATGGCGTCGAAACGACCGCCCGCGGTATCTACCATGCCAACATTGAGCAGATCCGCTCGGCCGATGCCGTCCTGGCCAATCTCAATCCTTTTCGGGGTTGCGAGCCGGATTCAGGTACTTGCGTCGAAGTTGGTTTCGCGTTGGCGCTCGGCAAACGGGTGGTTGGCTACCTTGCTGCCGCTGAAACGACCACCGAGCGAGTGGCCAGGCTGTTTGGCCGGGAACTCGAGGTCCACGATGGCAGACCAGTGGATCATGACGGGATGTTCGTCGAGGATTTCGGGCTAGCGCTCAACCTGATGCTGGCCGTGCCGGTGCCATTGGTTATCGGCGGTCTGCCAGAAGCGATTTTGGCTTTGGCTGAAGCTTGATCGTCCGGAGGACGGGCAATTCAGAAAGTCAGAGTAGTTCGGTATCGTCGTGTGAATAAGCGGGTGCACAGCAGCACAGGATGTGCAGCGCTTCCGGCCCCGTGTTTTCCACGCAGTGCGGTGTTCCCGGCGCGATCGCGATGCTGTCGCCAACTGCGATGACAAAGCTGTCACCGCCCAGCGTCATCAAGCCGCTACCCTTGGTCACGTGATAAATCTCTTCGGTGACCCCATGTTTGTGCAGTTGGGTGGCGGTGCCGGGCGGAACGACTGCTTCGGCCAGGCTTTGGTGACGAACTGCGTGCAGGTTGGGGTGCAGCAATTCGCGTATCTCCGAGCCATCCTTGGTGATGTAGGGGGCAACGGCCCCCAGCGACGTTTTCAGGCTCACTTGCCGCCCCACGGCTGGATAGGTACGGTCGAGATGGCATTGGCCGGGGCGCCTTCGATGATCTTGCGGCTGATTGCCAGATAGATCAGCACATTGCGTTTGCGGTCATAGAAACGGTGAATTTTTGTTTCCTTGAAGAGCAGCGAGGTGTCTTCGCTGAACACCACTTCGTCTTCCGGCAGCTTGGCGGGCAGGGTGATCGGGCCGATCTGGCGGCAGGCCAGCGAGAATTGTGACGGGTCTTCAGCCAGCCCAAGGCTGCCCTTGACGCCGCCGGTACGCGCCTGGCTGACATGGCAGGTGACGCCCGAAATCGCCGGGTCATCGTAGGCATAGACGCAAACCCGGTGGTTGGCACCAATCAGTTTCCAGGCGGTGGTGGCACAGTCGATTTCTTCGGCGGCCAGGGGGGCGCTGGCTGTCAGTGCCAGGGCAGAAATGAGGGCGATGGGAAGCAGGCGCATGATTCGATACCAGGATGTTGAAGTTACTGGGGGGCCGTCTTCAGCCGATGGAGAAATTCTGAGCCTTCACGGCGTCCTTCGGCAAGCAGGGAATTGATGAAGGCAGGGCTGCGATCGAGCTTTGACGGATAGTCGAGCTCAACCCGCAAAGGAATGTTGCGTAGCGTGACATGCTTGAAATGGTCTGCGTTCAGCCAGCCCTTCTTGAGCCAGTCATTGGTCTGCTCGACGAAGAACAGTTCCTGATTGAGCGAAAGATTGCCGGCCAGTTCATTGCGACGGTCGGTGATATCGCTGGTGGTTTTCGGCTCGCTGCTGCGTTTCTCCGGGTTGATCTGAATGACCCAGATTTCGTCCGGTTTCGCCTCGCCACGTTGTTCGCCTGCCAGAAAGCCACGCACTGGCGGGTTTTCGGAAAACAAGCCATCCCAATACACGCCCTTACCCAGATGGACGGCGCGGAAGAGTTCCGGAATGGCTGCCGAGGCGAGCAAGGCACCAACGCTGATCCTTTTGTCGGCTTGGCCGTGATGCGAGTGAAAGACGGTGAATTTTCCGGAAAGCACTTCGACGGCACCGACCAGAAGGCGCGGCGAATCCGGCTTGATCAGCGCCGGCAGCTTGGCGAAGTCGATATGTTGTTCGACGATGCCCCTCAGGTAGTCCATGCCGGTCGTCGGTAACTGGTAGGGACTGATTTCAGGCAACGCAAAATAGCTGGCACTGCGCTGTAGCCAGACCAGAAACTGGTTGGACAGGGCATCGGGCAATTGTGTTGAAGACATCTGCTGCCAGAACGATTCCAGCAGGTCGGCGCTGAGCTTGGGCTTGCCCTGGAGCAGGCCATACCAGGCGATGGCCGAGCACAGTGCGCCACCGGAGGTGCCGGACAGGCCAAGGATGCGATATCGCCGGGGGTCGAGATCGCGCAGCAAGGATTGCAGGACGCCGCCGGTAAAGGCGGTATGGCTGCCGCCGCCCTGGCAGGCAATGGCAATCGTCCTGGGGGGCTTGGCGGCAGGGGATGGTTGGGCGGGGTGCGATGTCATGACGGGATTCCGGGCGAATGGCATTCCTTCAGTTTGCCACGATTCGTGCTGCTTGATGACGATGTCACGCCCCCGCTTATTGACGTGTTCAGCGCAACGGCACCATCTTGCCGACGTATTTGGCCAGTAGCTTGTAAGCGTCGCGGTCGAATGGCGGACGCGAGCCGTCGAGCAGGGCGTGGAGTTCTTCGTCGCTTTTGGCCGTGCCGAGGTAGCGCCAGCCGTTGATCAGATGGGCTTCCTCGCCTTCGCGGATCACTGCCGGGCCGGTGAAAGGCCAGGAAACCAGCTTCATGCTGGTCAGCGCGGTCATCAGGCGCATCGTGTGCTTGGCCAGCGGCTCCTTGCCGATGCAGGCACCCTTGCAGCGCTTGATCTGGTAGCCGAAGCAGGGTTTGCCGGGCTTCGCCTTATCCAGGCCGGTCAGGACATCACACAGATGGTGTGATTCGACCAGCGCTCGCAGCACATCGTTGGCCTCCCTGGTGCTCTTGAACAGCCCGTAGCAGGCGGTGTGAATGTCGAAATCAAGATCGGCGGCCAGGGCCAGCTGGGGGCGCAGCCAGCCTTCACCTTCATCGACCAGCGTCCAGGTGCAGACATCATCGTTCTTGCGCAGTTGCCGATTGGCCGTCGGCATTAATGTCTTGACCAGCCTCGACTCCTTGAGCAGGGCACCGATCTCGCCCGCTGTTTCGATCCAGTCGATACGCCTGAGCTGCTGGGAGAGCGCCATTTCCTTGGCGGAGCTATGGTCGCCGGAGAAGTGCGACAGCACGCGCTGGCGGATATCCTTGGCCTTGCCGATATAAATCGGCAGGTCGTTGTCGCCGTAGAACAGGTAAACACCTGGCGACTCGGGCAGATCTTCAAGAATGCCGGCATCAAGCTGCGGCGGCAGGCTAGGGTGGGTATTCTGGGCCTTGAGGGCGGCATCGATGGCTTCAAGGCTGCGCTCGAGGTGGATCTTTTGCCAGAACTGGTGGATCAGCTGGGCGTCGGCCAGCGCCCGGTGACGGGCCTCGGCGCGCAGTTCGTGGCGCTCGATCAAACTGTCGAGGTTGTGCCGCTTGTGTTCGGGAAACAGGGTGCGTGACAGCTTGACGGTGCACAACACGGCGGCGCGGAAGGTGACGCCGAGCCGCTTGAATTCATTCTTCAGGAAGCCATAGTCGAAGCGTGCGTTATGGGCGATGAACAGCCGCCCCTCCAGCCGCTTCATGACCTCGCCGGCGATTGCCTCGAAGGGGGGGGCATCGGCCACCATTTCGTCGCTGATGCCGGTCAGCTGCTCGATGAAAGGTGGAATCCGCATGCCGGGATTGACCAGCTGCTGCCATTCGCGCACCGAGCCATCGGCATCAACTTCGACAATGCCGATTTCGGTGATGCGGTCATGGGTGGCGGTGGCGCCGGTGGTTTCGAGGTCGACGAAGGCTAATGGACGCATGGGCGAATTTTCTCACGGCCGGCTTGTTCCAACGCTTCTTTTGCCACGAATGGGCTACCGCTAGTGTATGGCGGTCTATTGAGGGCGGTATCCAGTGTTTTGGTGTTGGCCCGGCCATGAATCGCCGTTAGACCCGGTGGCCTTGATGCTTCCCCATCAGGGGATTAAAACGGAAATCCGATGCCAAGCCGAAAGCGCTGAATTCCGGGGCTGATCCTACCATTGCCTATGGTTCAGCCAGGTTGAGCCATAGGAATTTCAGCTTCCTACTTGAAGTTGTAGAAGAGGGGAAAAACAACGCCCCGCAGGTCCGGACGAAAGCGCCGTTCATCGATACCAGAGGGAGGACCAAGATTTTCCTTGCGTCGTTCGCCGACCCGGCGTTCGCCACGCCGTCTCGATTTCACGATGGGGTCGATGTCCGGCGGGGTGGTTTTGCCAGAACCCAACAGTTCGACTTCCTGCCGCCGTTCATTCAGGCGCCTTTCAGCAAAGTGCATAGTGTTCACAGGTCAGTTCCATAGAGGGCGGTTGAGGGGGCTTCTTTGTCGTTAACAACAAGCAATAAACGAACCGATCGCCTGCCTGTCGGACTCGACAGAATCCACCCGGATGGTTTGGTGAAATATGCATATGAACTGTCAATATTCCCGACAGGGTGCCGGCTGAAAAATCGGGCTGTCCTGTTACCGGAGCCCGGCGAGAAAATGAAAGAATTTATCGGTAACACCGCAAGCCTGGCAGCCTGGGCAGATGGAATATCTAGAATAACTCGTTAAAAAATACACAAATTATTCTGGTAAATTACCTCAGGATATTTCAAAACTGAGAAATCTTGGATGCCGGTATTGATGTTGCATCCAACACGGAAGGGGGCTTGATGGGGTTGTTCGCGGAAATGACGACGGATGGGGTAGTCACCCATGAGGCGCTGCTGGACAAGCTGGCGACCCCCGTTTTCGCCAAGAATCTGAACGGCCTCTATATCTACGCCAACGAGATGGCCGGCATCATGCTGGGGCGGCCTGCTCCAGAAATCCTCGGTCGCAAGGACAGCGAGTTGTTCGCCAGCGAACTGGCTGGACGGATGCAGACATGCGACGACAAGTTGTTGGCGAGCGGGGAGAGTGCTTCCTGTGAGATTTGGTTGCCCGATCGCGGCCATGGTGGCGAACGATGTTACTGGCTTGTCCGGAAAGTGCTTCGCGATAAAAAGGGGCAGATTGTCGGGCTGGCCAGCGTGGCGACGGACATCACCGATCGCAAGCGCCAGGAACTCGAACTGATCGCGCTGAAGAACAAGTTTGCCGCAACCCTTCAGGCGCTGCCGGACCTGATGTTCGAACTCGACATCGAGGGGCAGTTTCTCGATTGCCATGCGCAGCAGTCGAAATTGCTGGTGGGTTCTCCGAGCGACATGGTCGGCAAGACCGTCCATGAGGTCTTGCCGCCGGACGTGGCGGCCATTTTCATCCAGTCGCTGCACGAAGCCATGGAGCAGGGGATCTCCACCGGTTCGCAGTTCCAGCTCGATCTTCCCGAAGGGTCTCGCCGGTTCGAATTGTCGGTGGCGCAAAAAGCTTCCGATGGTGACCATCAGCCCCACTTCATCGTCTTGTCACGCGATATCACCGACCGCAAGAATGCCGAGCATGCCTTGCGGGAAAGCGAGTCGCTGATGCGAGCCATCGTCGACAACACCCCGGTTGAATATTGGGCCCGTGACCTCGAAGGCCGCTGCATCATGGAGAACGCCCTGGTGGTCGAGCACTGGGGAAGCCTGTTGGGCAAGCGCCCGGAGGATAGTGGTGTCAGCCCTGACGAACTGGCCGTGTGGCAGGAGAACAACCGACGTGTTTACGAAGGTGAAGTGATTGAAGCAGAGGTCGAGTATCAGGTCGGTGGCCAGACGCGCATCTTCAACAATGTCGTTGCGCCAATCAAGGTGGATGGTCAAACCATCGGCATCGTCGGCTTCAACCAGGACATCACGGACCGCAAGCGGAACGAAGAGGAAATCCACCGTCTGGCTTTCTATGATTCGCTGACCCATCTACCTAATCGGCGACTGATGTTCGATCGACTGGAACATGCGTTGATCGGCAGTGCGCGGCGGAAAAGCCACGGTGCCCTGTTGCTCATCGATCTCGATAACTTCAAGTTCCTCAACGACACCCATGGCCATGAGGTGGGTGATGAGTTACTGCTTGAAGTGGCCAAGCGTCTCAAAACCTGTATCCGGCAGGGAGATACCGCTGCACGGCTGGGCGGGGACGAGTTTGTGGTCATCCTCGAAGATATCGACGGAGCCGGGAATGGCACCATTCAGGCCGAACTGATTGCCGGCCACATCCAGGCCCAACTGAATCATCCCTTCAGCCTGGTCAGGCCCCCTGAAAGATTGTCGATTGACTACCGTTGCGCCTCCAGTATCGGCATCGCGCTGTTCGACGACACGATGGTCACCGCCAAGGAACTGCTGCGGCGGGCCGATACGGCTATGTACCAGGCCAAGGCAGCCGGGCGCAATACCCTGAGATTCTTCGACCCTGAAATGCAGGCTGCCGTCACGCATCGGGCAGCCCTCGAGACCGAGTTGCGCAAGGCGATTGACGAACAGCAGTTCCACCTGTGTTTTCAGGTCCAGATGGATCAATCCGGACGCCCGACCGGTGGCGAGGCGCTACTGCGTTGGGAGCACCCGACCAGGGGAACGATCCCGCCGGCCAGCTTCATACCACTCGCCGAAGAAACCGGTTTGATCGTCCCCATCGGCCAATGGGTGCTGGCTACAGCCTGTCGGCAACTGGCCGCCTGGTCACAACAGCCGGAAACTTCCGGGCTCACCCTTGCGGTGAATGTCAGCGCTCGTCAATTCAGGCAGGCCAGGTTTACGGATCAGCTCAGGGATCTCCTGCTCCAAACAGGTGCCCCGGCCACGCGATTGAAGCTGGAACTGACCGAGAGCATGATGCTGGAAGATACCGAGGCCATCATTGGCCGGATGGCTGAACTCAAGCAACTGGGCATCCGCTTCTCGCTGGACGATTTTGGAACGGGCTACTCATCCCTGGCTTATCTCAAGCGTCTTCCGCTGAATCAGCTGAAGATCGACCAGTCCTTCGTGCGTGACGTGCTGACCGATCCCAACGATGCCGCCATCGCCGAAACCATCGTTGCGCTGGGCAACATCCTCGGCCTCGAAGTCATCGCCGAAGGTGTCGAAACTGATGCCCAGTGGCGCTTCCTGGCCAATGTGGGATGCAAGAACTACCAGGGCTACCTGTTCGGCCGACCACTGCCGTTGCTGGAGTTCGAGCAATTCCTGCAAGGCTGCGATGCCGGTGCTAACGGTGCGTTGGTCGATATTCCGGCTTGAGCCCATCGCTGGCAGTCATCTTGCCGATGCCTTGTTTGAGCGCTCGGTGAAAAAAAGCACCAGCCGCAAAGCGACGACGCAAGCGAAAGAAGCCCCAAGAATTGTCGCCCAGGACCATTCCGGGAAGAAATAGGCGCCCAAGGCAGCGACGATCAGAAAAATGAGGGCAAAAAACATTCTGGAAGTTCGCCGTTGTTAAAGCAATCAATCGGTAAAGCTTAGCTGAGAACACCCGATGTCGCTTTCACTTTCGACATGGATCTGCGTCGGGGAGGATTCCCTCAGCCCTTATCCGGATCATTGCCCAGGTGCATGGAGATTGATTGGGGAAGGGTTGATGTGCGACAGCGCTCGCGACAGGGCAGAGGTGCTGTTGTAGCCGGCATCCCGTGCCGCCGCCTTCAATCCTTTGCCCGACTGCACGGCTCGCTGGGCAATGGCCAGCCGGATGGTCGAGAGATACTTGCCCGGCGTGGTCCGCATGACTTCGCGGAAGGTGTTGGCGAAGGCGGTGCGCGACATGCCGGCTTCTTCGGCCAGCAATTCCAGCGTCCATTTGTCCTGCGGCCGGGCGTGGATCACCACCAGGGCGCGGGCGATGCGCGGATCGGCCAGGCCGTTCAACAGGCCGCCGGCGGTTTTCGGGTGGGCGATCAGGTGGCGCAGCAGGCCAATGAACAGGATATCGCCCGCCCGGTCGAGCAGTGCCGGCTGCCCGCAACGCGGCGCTTCCAGTTCCGACGAAATCAGGTTGATGACGTGGCGCAGCGAGGACTCGGCACCGTCGACCGGAACCACCAGCGGGGCAGCGAATTCGTTGAGCAGCAGCGGGGCGACCGGTCCATCGAGCCAGGCGCGGGCGCACATCAGGCGCTGGAATGTTTCCGCCGAGGGAGTCTCGAGCGCATGCGCCGTGTCTGAACGGCAGACAACAATGCACGGCGCCTGAAGGGTAAGGCTGGCAGATCCTGGGTGCAGGCGCATTTCACCTTCTGCCAGCAAGTGGATATGCAGGAAGGGAGGTGCTTCCGCCGCGAAGTTAAGTCTGGCAATGCCGGCTGGCGGCAGGTTGACCTGGACGCGTGGCGCCAGGCCTTCGAGCAAGGCGGAAAGTCGGTCGAGGCGGTTAGCGGGCATCTGTACGAATTGCAAATATAAATGAACGAATGATTGCGATAAGTTCAACATAATGGCTCGCATCGGTCAACGAATCACGTTTCGCCGCCCCCGGACCAGAACGATGTTTCCAAAGCCGCCTCCAATTCAACGAAAGGATGCCCGATGACTGCAACCGCCCTGATGCCCCGCCACCCCGTTCCCGCGCTCAATGTGGCGCTCACCGATGGCAGCCGTTTCGTGCTCGGCGCCGCGCCGGGAGAACGCTTTGACCTTGTCGTTTTCTATCGCGGCCTGCATTGCCCGATCTGCGCCAAGTACCTGCTGGAACTCGAACGCCTGGCCCCCGAGTTCGAAAAACGTGGCGTGCAGGTTGTCGCCATCAGTAGCGACGATGGCGAGCGCGCCCAAGCCATGGCCGACAAGGTCAAGGCCAGTACGATGAAGATCGGTTATGGCTTGAGCCTCAAAAGCGCCCGCCAGTGGGGGCTGTACATCAGCGCCTCGCGTGGCAAGACCTCGATCGGCATCGAGGAGCCGGCGCTGTTCAGCGAACCGGGTGTCTTCCTCGTCCGGCCGGACGGCACGCTGTATTACGGTGCGGTACAAACCATGCCCTTCGCTCGCCCGCAGTTTCAGGACCTGCTCGGCGCAATCGACTTCGCCATCGCCAACGACTACCCGGCACGCGGCGAATACGCCGGTCCCGTCTGATTTATCA
This sequence comes from Dechloromonas aromatica RCB, assembly GCF_000012425.1. Taxonomy (NCBI): domain Bacteria; kingdom Pseudomonadati; phylum Pseudomonadota; class Betaproteobacteria; order Rhodocyclales; family Azonexaceae; genus Dechloromonas; species Dechloromonas aromatica (nom. nud.). The sequence continues at coordinate 2,055,717 of NC_007298.1, forward strand.
AGGAGAGTCAGCTCATGAAAATCCTCATTCTCGGCGCCGGAGGGATTGGCGGCTATTTCGGTGCCCAGTTGCTGCGTAGCGGTGCGGATGTAACCTTTCTTGTGCGCGAAAAACGCCAGGCCCTGATCGCCGATCAGGGCCTGCACATCGAGACACCCCGCGGCAATTTCATGGTGCAGCCGCCAACGGTAACTGCCGCCACCGTGACGCCGATCTACGACCTGATCATCCTGGCACCCAAGTCCTATGATCTGGACGACGCCCTGGCTTCGCTGGAAAACGCCCGCGGCAGTGCCGTCGTGCTGCCTTTCCTGAACGGCATCGAACATCTGGTCGTCCTGGATCGAAAATTCGGTCGCGCGGCAGTCATGGGGGGCGTCGCCCATATCGCAGCGACCATTACCGAAACCGGCGCCGTTCGCCAACTGAACGATATGCACAGCCTGACCGTCGGCCCGCGCGATCCGGCACACGTCGAATTGGCTCGGGAATTCATTGCCCTGTGCGGCAAAGCGCCGTTTACCAGCGTCTATACTGAAAACATTGAGCAGGCGCTGTGGGACAAATGGGTTTTCCTGGCCGCGTTGGCCGGCATGACCACGCTGTGCCGTGGCTCGGTCGGCGAGATCATCGCGACCCCCTATGGCGAAGCGCTGATCCGCCAGATGTACGATGAATGTTGCGCAGTCGCCCAACTGAGCGGCTATCCAACCGGTCAGGCTGCCACGGAAAAGGCGCTCGGCATGCTGATTGCGCCCGGCTCGCCATTTACCGCCTCGATGTTGCGTGACCTGCTGGCCGGACAACGCACGGAATACCAGCACATTCTCGGCGCCATGGCCGAACGCGGCATCGCCCTCGGTTTACCCATGAATCTCGTACGCCTGGCCTACACGCATCTGGCCGTGCAGGCCGCACGTTCAGCCTGAGTCATGGCAATGGTGCCGTGGGCGAGGGTGGCTGAATAAAAAATGGGCGGAGCAAAAAAGGATTCGAATTTGCTCCGCCCAATTTGATCAGTCAGTTCAGGCTATCCAGCCATTCCTCAAGCTGGACGGCGGCGTCCGGCCATTGCGGGTCGAGCATCAGCATGTGGCCGGCCCCCGCAATGACCTGCGTTTTGGCATTCCACGAGGCAGCCGTGAAGTGAAGCATTGAGGCCGGGAAGACCTGGTCGGCCGAACCGCCCATGACCAGCGCTGGAATGCGCGCCCGGCCACGGGCGATGCGCAAGGGCGCAGTCAGCATTTCGGCCACTGCCTTTTCCGATTCCGGCTGGATCAGCGGCAGATACTGGACGGTTTCTTCCGGCGCCATGCTTGGCGAAAAATAGACACTGGCCATCGTGCGCATGGTTTTTTCGCTGGCCGTGCCGTTGACCGCATTCGGCAACTCGGCAAAGAAATCCGGCATGGTCATCGCGAAGCGGCTGACCGTGCCCCCCGTTCCGGTCGGCGGCACCGGCGCCAGGAAAGCCACGGCCCGCGCCGTGCCCCGTTCGAGAAATCGTTGGCAAACCAGACAGCCCATCGAATGGGCAATCAGCACCGGCAATGCGAGCAGACTGGCCACGGCAGCCGCCAGGTCTGCGACGAAATCGTCGAGGCCGAAATCGTCCAGATGCACCCGATCCGCCGGTCGGCTGCCGTGCCCGGAAAGCTCAAGCGCGTAGCAGTCGTAACCCTGATCCTGGAAATACGGAATGAAGCGAACGCCCCACAGCGCGGCGTTGCTGTAACCACCATGGACGAAAAGCAACGGCGGCTTGGTGCTTGGGTGATGGGCTGGGTGGTGGTGAATTACAGGGGGTTTTGTGGACACTTGCATATTCTTGGTTAAAAGAGGGGGGGGGCAGATAGAGATAGCTTCGTTATTTTGATTCTTAATTCACTCCGACCCCTTTGTTTATGCGAATTGCCTAACGTCTGAATTAACCAGCCAGTGCGGTTTTTCGCGCAGGTCCAGTGGAATGATGGGTTGGGCCACAGTTTGATGCCACAAAAAATTGGCTAGCCATTGCGTTCCTCCACGATTAGCAGACCAAGTATCACTCCAGCAATAAGTCCCTTAATTGTTCCAAGTCCGAACCAGCACCACGCCAGCACAAGCGGTATTGGTGAGTGTATGTAAGTACCGAACCCAGCAGATGCACCCAATGCCAAGCCCATCAATGCGCCCAAGGTCAAGCCGCATGTGAGGGACTTTGGTCGCACGAGAGCTTTGTATGCGGTGATAAATACCGCAATCAAAAAAACGGTTACGGCGACGATAAGCACCGAATCCAGTTCAGCAAGTGGGCGCCAGATGGCAGGGGTAGATTCGTAAAGAGCCTGAAGGAGCAGACGATGCACCAACGTGTCAATGAGCGTCCAAGCGATAAAGACCGCAAGCCCAGAGAGAAACATACGTTTCATGTGATCCGTAACACCGAATGCGAGGCCCAACGTTTGAATTAACCGGCTGGCGCGGCTTTATCGCGCCAGTCCGTGTTGAATGATTGGTTAGCCTAAATTATTTTATTCATATCAACTAAGTACCCGGCATTACGAAGTTCTTTGGCAACGGAGAGATGCCATGCACCGTGACTGTCGAGAGGAACATAAACCACCCCACTAATGTCATTTGGAATTTCAACATCACCTTTAACCAAGGCACAAACATTGTGACGCCCCAGTTTGCCAATTAAATAACCATGTTCAAAAACCACATTTTGTCTGGCACGCGATTTCTGCGCCTTCTCGCTAGCAAGACCTCCTATGTCACAGGGTGTGTACAAAACGATGGCGAATCCCACGTTCGTATGAGCTTCTATTTTCTCGATAATTGTTTTTCCAGAACTTGCCTGCTCATGAAGAATGATTGCCGAAAAACCAAGCTTCTCGATAAATCGTGCCGCTTCTGTTTTTGCAAGGTCATCTCGGCCATGAACAATAAAAACTTTGGTTAGATCAAGCGCGTTCGAATTACTTTTCGGCGTACTCTTGGTCGGCAAAGAAGATTTGGCTTTGTCGAACACTGCTGTTGTGATGTCTTTTGTGTATTTTTCATATCCAACAATGTCGCTCGATGATACAAACATAATCACACCGGACGGCATATGGTCATTTTCGTATTTTGAAAGCTCCTGTGTGGTCTTTTGTGTTTCTTTAATCGTAATACGTTTGATTTCCCCGTACTTGAGAAAATAACCATCAAACTGAAAGTCTTCTTTCCTGAGAAATGGATAGACAATTCGCTCCTCAATCTCTGCTAAATCAGTTCTGTCTAGCTCGAAGTACTGCTTATTTCTCCCCACCTTCCCGACTTTTTCCGAGGTTTCGATTAGCACTTGGTAATACATTTTTTAATTTCCTCCGCTGAAAAATTGGTGTGGGCTAGAGTTGAAGGTAAGGTGCCGTCTGGAGGCGGCACGCCGGAAGACGGTCCCGCTTGACCGAAATGTTATGCATTTTGGAGCGCTAGGGGCTTAAGGTAGTCGAGTTGAAACTTTGCGGTTGGAGCATCAATTTCCCCTAACCGAAAGCGCTCCCATATGTCTCGCACAACAGGGTTCATGTCTTTCGGATGCATTAACCCGCTTTGTCCTGACGTGATCTTTAGCCAGATCGGTTCAAGCACCTTCGATATTTCAGCCTGTGCAGACGCTACCCAAGTGGCGCTCTCTGACGTGAGGTTCCGGGCGCCAAACCAATGGAGATAATGCGATAGGGAGCCCCACGCCTTCATGAGCGCAGAATGATCCCAGTAAATCAGCTTTGGAAATGATGCTTCCAAAGATGCAAGTATCTGTGTGAACTCCTGTAGTCGTTCATAGTCGGGGCTGAGTTGTGCGATGGTTTTTTTGAATCGGTTTCTTTCATTAACGCACTTCTGATAGTCCTCGACCGATAAATTGGCCCCAGTGCTAATTACTAGCTCTTCAAATAACAAATACTCGATCCCATGCCGACCTTCAGCACAGGCATAGATGAGTGCGGAAAATTGTTTTGTTCTTTTGTGATAATCGAGCCAAGCCATGCCCCGATATAAATAGCTAGCAGAGTCGAAGAACTCCGTTGCCAGAATCTCGTTTGGGCTCTTTCCAATGTAATTAGGAATGTTCATTTAGAGCCAGTTGCATAACGTGAAGTAGACGTCACTGAAAAAATCCATATTTGGATATCTATAGCCAAATATGGACACATGTTTCCATTACTGGACATCCCGAAATATCTATTGCTAAGCATCTGTCACCATCCGCGTTTCGAATTTGAGCGCCTTTATTTTCTTGAGCGGTACCAACCAGCGTTTGCGGTCCGGGCGTCAGGTTCCTCCCGCTTCCTTGACGCGTAAGCGTAGTTCTGTCTCGCTGTAGGCAACGCGTATCCACGCTGTTTTCTCGGGTTTTTCCGGTCGCTCTTCGATGATCGGTTCGACTTTGGTCAGGCGACAGTTCCGTAGCGGGTCGTGTCGGTAGCGGACGCATAGGAGCGCGTCGCTGAAGCGCTCCACAAGACGTTTTGTGCCGGGTTTGAGCCGTTTGATGGCTGCGGTTCCGGCGACGCGGTTCTCGCGGGGGGAGCTTGCTGGCATCGTTATGCGCGCTTGCAGAAAGGGAAGATGCAGCTTAATTGAGCGCCGGATATGGCACAAGCATTTGGCTGCAGGAATGAATTGTTGAGCCGACTGGCTGACTACCCCGAAAGCCTGCGGTCGACGTGAAAAATAGCCAATTTTCGACGTCGACCGTAGCAGCTGTTCCGCTGCTTAAATCCTCAACCGCGAATACCCAACCCCGCCACCTTTTTCCACGCGAATCTGCGCCGGAATCCGCTCCTTCATGCCTTCGACGTGGCTGATCACACCGATCATCTTGCCGCTGGCGTTCAGGGTGTCGAGGGCGTTCAGGGCGATTTCCAGGGTGTCGGCGTCGAGGGTGCCGAAGCCTTCGTCGAGGAAGAGCGAATCGATGCTGGTCTTGTGGCTGACGAGGTCGGAGAGGGCCAATGCGAGCGCCAGGCTGACCAGGAAGCTTTCGCCGCCGGAGAGGGTGCGGGTGTCGCGGGCGACTTCGCCTTGCCAGCTGTCGACGATGTCGAGCTCGAGTTCGCCGGTGGTTTTGCGGCGCAGCAGGTAGCGGCCGTGCAGGCGGGCGAGGTGGCTGTTGGCGAGGTGCAGCAGGTGGTCGAGGGTCAGGCCTTGGGCGAACTTGCGGAACTTGTCGCCCCGCGCTGAACCAATCAGGCTGTCGAGGCGCTGCCAGAGGTCGCTTTCGGCGGTTTGCGCGGCGATATCCTTGAACAGCGCCTGCTGGCTTTGCCGGGCTTGTTCATCGCGGGTGAGCAGGGCGCGCTGAGCACCGAGTTGTTCGCTGAGTTCGCGGCGGCTGGTTTCGAGTTGGGCTAGGGCTGCTTCCAGTTCGGCCAGCGGTGGAATGGGGGACTCGGCGGAGTCTTGCGGCGGTGGCGTGGTTTGCAGGCGGAGCAGCTTTTCGCCGGCGGCTTTGAGCACCGCTTCGGCTTGCTGTTTGGCGAGTTGCCGGGCTTCTTTCAATTGCTGCAGGCGCTGGCGTTCATCGGTCGGCAGCAGCGCCGCAGCGTAGGCGGCGAGGTCGGCGAAGGGGCTGGCGGCGAGTGCGGTTTGCCAGGCAGTCGATGCCTCGTCCACGGCCTTTTTCTGCTGCGTGACGTTGGTTTCGAGTTGCGTCTGGCGGCCTTGCTGGGCGGCGAGCTGTTGGGTCAGATCGGCAATGGTTTCGGCGCTGCGGGTGAGGGCTGCTGCCGGGTCGTCGGTGGCTTCGTCAGGCCTTGGCTCCTGCTCAGCGACCGGGCGTTTTGCGGCCTGCGTTTTCCAGCGTTCCAGCCACTGCGCGGCCTGCGTCTGCGCGGCATCAAAACGATCCTGCTGTTTGATCAGGATTTCGGCCAGTTCGTGGCGGCGTTTCTGCGTTTGCTGCCAGTGCAGCCATTCGCCATCGCGCTCTTGCAGCCAGATGGTGGGTTCGTCAGGCGTCTCGTAGCCGGCATCGGTCAGCGTTGCGGCTAGTTTGCTGTCGAGTTCAGCCCGTTCTTGAGTCAGTGTTTGTGCTGCTTTGGCCAGTTCTGTCTGACGAAGCTGAGTGGTTTGCGCTGTCTGCTGCAGCAACTTGAGTTGGTTGCTGGCGTTGAGCAGGGTCTGGGCGGCTTCGGTGGCCGTCTTGCGGGCCGCATTCAGGGCTTGTTCGCCTTGGTCTGCTGCTTTCAGCCGGTCGGCGAGTTTGGCGAGTGCCTGTTCGGCGGCGTTGCGGGCGGAGGCCAGGGTTTGGGCTTCCTGCCAGGCATCGGTTGCGAGCGGCGTTTCGCTGCTCAGGCCGGCGAGGAATTCGGTCCATTCGGCCTGGGCGCGGGCAATTTCCTGCGTTGTTTTGGCCTGCTGGGCCAGCCATTCCTTTTGCGTGGCCTGCGTTGCCGCCTGCTCGGTTTTGGCTTGCTGGCCTTTCTGGACCAATGCTTCGAGCAAGGCCTGTTTTTCCTTGAGCGCCGTTTCAGTGGCGGAAACGTCAAGTGCGGCGTAGTCGGCAATCGCCGGGTGCTCGTGCGCGCCGCACAGCGGGCAGGCCTCGCCCGGCTGCAATTGGCGGCGATGCGTTTCCAGGCTCTGGATGCGGCGTTCCTGCTCAAGCAGTTTCTGCTTGTCGGCAACCTGGGCGGCGAGTTCCTTGTGCTGCTCGCGCAGGGCGACCAGCGCCTTTTCCTGGGCCTCGATCTTTTGTTCGCCCTGCTGCACTTGCGTGGCCTGAGTTGTTTGCAGCACGGCCAGTTCGCGGCGGCGCTGAGCGAGGGCTTCGAGTTGCTGCCAGCGGTTGAGGCCGGCTTGCTCGCCTTGCCAGTGCTGGCGCAGTTCGGCCAGGGTCTGGCCGGCCAGGCGCAGGTTCTGCTCGGTCTGGGTTTTTTCCAGTGCGGCGTCAGCGGTGGTTTTGGCCTTTTCGGCGCTGGCGACAGCGCTGGCTTGTGTGGCGCTCTGGCGGGCGGTTTCGGCGATTTCCTGTTCGAGCTTCTGTTGGGCCTGTTGCTGGGCGGCGAGGTCGCGGTTCAGCTTGACCCGCTGTTCAAACTGCTGGCGCCAGACGCCGAGGCGTTCGCCAAGCTGGGCGCGTTGCGGGTGGGTGGCGCAGAAATCGTCGAGCTGTTTGGCTTCGCGCTGGCTTTGTTGCAGGGCTTGCTGGGCTTGTGCGGCGACCTGGGCGCTTAACTGGCTGGCGGTTTGGTGCTGGGCGAGTTGGTGGGCCTGCAGTTTTTCGCGCTCGGCGTGCAGGGCCTTGAGTTCGGTTTCGGTTTGCTGGCAGGCGGCGCTAGCCTGTTGCCATTGCTGGTGCAGCGGCTTCAGGGCTTCGGCCGGTTCGCTGTCGGCCAGTTTCTTCAGGTCTGGTGCCGCTGCTGTCAGCGCTGCATCGGCCTCCTGCTGCCTGGCTTCGGCGGTTTTGACTTCCTGCTCGCCCTGCGCCAGATCGAGGCGCCACTGGCGCTGGCTCTGGGTTTGCTGGTGGCGGCGCTGGGTGTCGGTGAGTTGCGTGTCGAGGCGGGTGACTTCGGCTTGCATCGCGGCGCGTTGCTCTTCGGAGAGCAGTTCCATGCCGTCGGCACGGGCTTTTAACTGCTCGAGCTGGCTTTTGGCGTCGCGTGCCTGCTCAAAAACCTTGCGCGAAATCTCGCCGTAAATCTCGGTGCCGGTCAGTTCTTCGAGCAGTTCGGCCCGTTCGTTGGCACTGGCATTCAGAAAGGCTGCGAAGCCACCTTGGGCGAGCAGCATGGACTTGGTGAAACGCGGGAAATCGAGGCCGGTGATCTCGGCGATGCGCTTCAGCTTGTCGTTGGTTTGGGTACTGAGGATGGTGCCGTCGCCGGCGGCTAATTCCACTTTTGGTGCCTGCAGCGCGCCGTCGATCTTGTCGCGGGCACGGCGCTGGCTCCAGAAGGCACGGTAGACGGCGCCCTTTACCTCGAATTCCACCTCAGCCAGACAGTCGGCGGTGTGCCGCGTCATGATGTCGTTGTCGGTGGCCGAGATGGTCTTCAGGCGCGGCGTCTGGTGGTAAAGGGCGAGGCAGATGGCGTCGAGCAGCGTCGATTTGCCGGCGCCAGTCGGGCCGGTGATGGCGAACAGGCAGTTGTCGGTGAAGGGGGCTTTGGTGAAGTCGATGGTCCATTCGCCCTTCAGCGAATTGAGGTTCTTCAGGCGCAGGCTAAGGATTTTCATGCTTCCTCTCCCTGCAGTCCGGCAACGACGGCGCGGTAGCGTTCGTTGAGGGCCAACTGCATTTCTTCGCCGAGTTCTTCCTGTTGCAAGCGGCGGGCAAAAACGTCGTGCGGGCTGAGTTCGTCCAGCGTTTCGCGGGCCTCGGCGGCCAGTCGGGCCGTGGCATTGCCGCGCTGGCGGCGGATGCGCAGCACCTCGACCGGCCAGCCTTCGGTCAACGCTTCGATGCGGGCCGGCAGGTCGGCCAGGTAATCGTCTTCGGCGACGGTGACTTCAAGCCAGGCCGGGCATTCGCGCGTGCCTTCGGCGGCTGCGGCGCCGATTGCGCCGGCCAGTGATTCGAGATTGCCGCTGACGGCGACCAGCGCCTGGAAGCGCGGCACAGGCAGCACGGTGACGGCCTTGAGGCCATCGCTGTCGAGATCGACGAGCAGCATTTCCTTGGTTTGTTTCGCTTCGTCGAAGCTGAGCGGGATCGGCGAGCCGCAGTAGCGGATATGGTCCAGTCCGCCGACTTTCTGTGGCCGGTGGATATGGCCGAGCGCGATGTAGGCAGCCGGCGGGAAGGCGGTGGTCGGAAAGGCTTCGAGGGCGCCGACGTAGATTTCGCGGACCGATTCGCTGGTGCTGGCGCCGACGGTGGTCAGGTGGCCGGTGGCGATGATCGGCAGCTGGCGGCCGAAATTCGGGCCGAGTTGGGCGGCCAGTGCCTGCTGGCGTTCAACGGCGGCGGCGAACACGGCGCTGTAATGTTCCTGGATGGCGGTTTGCAGCGACAGCTGCTTGTCTTCGGCGCTTTGCCCAGCTTGGCTTTGCAGCACGTCGCGCGGCCGGACGAAGGGAATGGCGCAGACGATGCAGCCGGGTTCGCCGTTGCGTTGCGGCAGGACGATGACCTGCGTGGCCGGGTCGGTGTGCGTTGCGCCGATGACGGTGGTGCCCAGGTGGGCGAGCAGTTCGCGGCTTTCGCCCAGCGTGGCCGGCGAATCGTGGTTGCCGCCGAGCACCAGCAGCGGCACGCCGGCCTTGTAGAGTTGCCCGACCAGCTGGTTGTACAACTCGCGGGCGTAGCTGGGTGGCGTGCCGGTGTCGAAGATGTCGCCGGCGATCAGCACGGCATCCACTGCCTGCGTTTCCACCTGTTCGAGCAGCCAGACGATTAGCGCCTGATGCTCGGCCTGCCGGCTCTTGCCCATGAAGTGCTGGCCAAGGTGCCAGTCGGAGGTGTGGAGAATGCGCATGCCAGGCTGCTGAGATGGAAAGATCGAAGTTTAAACCGCCAAGGCGCTTGTGATCGCCTCGTTCGGCCACCTCTGGCGCTTTGCGTCGGTTGGGCTGGCACGAATGCATTGCGTTCCGCGCTGAGCGCGCCGCTATTCAGGCGCCGGAGTTCTGCGCCGCCATGAAACGCCGTGCACTTTCATGGGCGGCTTCGATCAAGCTGGCCAAACGTTCTTCGGTCAACTGGAGTTCCTCGGCGAATATCCCGGCGATGCGGTCGATCATTTTTTCGGCTGCCGCCGCATCGTGAAACAGGGCACGTGTCCGGCGGGCCAGCACGTCTTCAATCGTCCGAGCCATTTCGTAGCGGATGGCGAAGCGCACCATCGCTGCGTTGTAAGGCAGTTCTGGGTGGAGCGGCTGGTCGTGGCCAGGCAGCGTGGCGAGCAGCGGTGCCTCGGTGCCATAAACATCGTTGCCTGGCTGGGCCGGGCAAGCGTGCAGTTTCAGTGTTCGGGTCGGGCATGGCACGGCGGGCAGGCCGGCGACCTCGATGGTGCGGTCGATCACCTGCTCGGCCATCAGCCGGTAGGTCGTCCACTTGCCGCCAGCGACGGTGATCAGTCCGCTGGTGCTGACCAACACGGCGTGTTCGCGCGACAGGGCGGCGGTGCTCTTGCCATCCTTGTTGTCCGGGTGGATCAGCGGGCGCAGGCCGGCAAAGGCACTGCGGATATCGGATCGCGTGGGTGGGCGGCTGAGGACGCTGGCGGCGGTACGCAGCAGGAAGTCGATCTCCTCGTCCAGCGGTTGCGGGTCGTCGAGCTGGCTTAGTTCGGGGCGCGGCGTATCGGTGGTGCCAAGCAGTACCTTGCCTTGCCAGGGAATGGCGAACATGACGCGGCCGTCTTCGGTTTTTGGGACCAGAATTGCCTGCTGGCCGGGCAGGAAATCGGCATCGACGACGAGATGGATGCCCTGGCTTGGGGTCAGCAGCGGCACGGCAGCGCTGTCATCGAAACGCCGCACGCTGTCGGCATGCACTCCGGTGGCGTTGATCACGGCACGGGCGCGGACTTCGAATTCCTCGCCGCTTTCCGCGTCACACAGCACGGCACCGGCAACGCGGCCGCCGGTCTTGATCAACCGGGTGACCGGCAGGTAGTTGAGGCAGCTTGCGCCGAGATCAGTGGCCGTGCGCATCAACGTGATGGCCAGCCGCGCATCATCGAACTGGCCGTCCCAGTAGCGAATACCGCCGCATAAGCTGGCGCGCCGCAGGCCGGGCAGGGCGTCGATCACGTCCTGGCGGTTCAGGCTGCGCGAGGCAGCCAGCCCCTGCCGGCCGGCCAGCAGGTCATAAAGCTTCAGGCCGGCGCCGTAAAAAACGCGGTCGATGTTTCGCCAGGCTGGGATGATGAAAGCCAGCGGATGCACCAGATGGGCGGCATTGCGAAGCAGGTGCGAGCGTTCGTGCAGGGCATTGCGGACCAGCCCGATGTCGCCCTGGCGCAGGTAACGAACGCCGCCGTGAATCAGCTTGGTGCTGCACGATGAGGTTCCGGACGCGAAGTCGCGGGCCTCGATGAGCAGGGTGCGGTAACCGCGTGCCGCGGCGTCGACGGCTGCGCCCAGGCCGCTGGCGCCACCGCCGATGATCAGTACATCCCAAGGGGCAGTGTCGCGCAGCTTGGCGAGGCCGTCTTCGCGCTTGAGCGGTGCGTTGATCATGTCGCGTTTGCCCAATGCAGGCTGCGTTCGACGGCGCGGTGCCAGTCGGCGAACAGCGCACTGCGCCGGTCCTCGGCCATGGACGGCTCAAAGCGCCGGTCGGCCCGCCACAGTGCCGTCAGCTCGGCCTCGTCTTGCCAGAAACCCACGGCCAGTCCAGCCAGATAGGCGGCACCAAGCGCCGTGGTTTCGGTCACCTGCGGCCGCACCACGGGCACGCCGAGCAAATCTGCCTGAAACTGCATCAGCAGGTCGTTTCGTGCCGCACCGCCGTCGACGCGAAGTTCGCTCAGGCTTTGACCGGCATCCTTTTCCATGGCCTGCAGCACATCGGCACTCTGGAATGCGATGGCTTCCAGCGCGGCACGGGCGATGTGGGCGCGGGTGGTGCCGCGAGTCATGCCGAACAAGGCGCCTCGGGCGAACGGGTCCCAGTATGGCGCGCCGAGGCCGGTGTGGGCCGGCACCAGGTAGACACCGCCGTTATCCGCGACGCTCGCTGCCAGCGACTCGATCTGGTCCGCGCTGGAGATCAGCCCGAGGCCGTCGCGCAACCACTGTACTGTGGCACCGCCCATGAAGACGCTGCCTTCGAGCAGGTAAGTGGTCTTCCCTTGCCGCTGCCAGCCGATGGTGGTCAGTAGCCGGTGGCAGGACGCCATGGGGGCTTGGCCGGTATTCATCAGCAAGAAGCAGCCAGTCCCGTAGGTGTTCTTGGCCATGCCATGCTGGAGACAGACCTGGCCGAAAGTGGCCGCCTGCTGGTCGCCAGCGATGCCACTGAGCGGGATCTCGGCGCCCAGCCATTCGGCGGCGATGGTGGCGATTTCGCCGCTGCTGTCGACGATGCGCGGCAGCAGCGCCATCGGAATGTCGAGCAAGGCCAGTAATTCCTCATCCCAGCAGCAGCGGTGGATGTCGAAGAGCAGGGTGCGCGAGGCATTCGACGGGTCGGTGACATGGGCGCGCCCGCCGGAGAGTTTCCAGGTCAGCCAGCTGTCGATGGTGCCGAAAGCCAGTTCGCCACGCTCGGCCCGGGAGCGAGCGCCGGGAATGTGGTCGAGCAGCCACTTTAACTTGGTGCCGGAAAAATAGGCATCGAGTACGAGACCAGTGCGTTCGCGGAACAGCCCGGCGTGGCCGGCCGTTGTCAATTCGTCGCAAAGCCCGGCGGTGCGTCTATCCTGCCAGACGATAGCGCGGTGCAGCGGTTCACCGCTGGATCGATCCCAAAGCACCGTCGTTTCCCGCTGGTTGGTCATGCCGACAGCGACGATCTGCTTGGCCAATATGCCGTTATCGCGGAGTGCCGCTCGCGCCACGGCAAGCTGCGCCTGCCATATTTCTTCAGCGTCGTGCTCGACCCACCCGGGTTGCGGGTAATGCTGGGTGATTTCCTGCTGGGCGACGCCATGAATATCGCCCTTCCGCCCGAACAGGATGGCGCGTGTGCTGGTCGTTCCCTGGTCAAGCGCGAGAACGAACTGGTCGGAACGATCTTGCATTTGGTGCTCCGGCAACCGGTGTTCAGCCAGTATAGACGGCTATCCAACTATTTTTTTCTGGTTAAGCGACAACAGAGGGGCGTTTCGGCGATTGCCGTTTTTATTGCGGGCTTTGGCGAGCCTGGTTTGACTCCTTGCGTCTACACTCGCTGCTTACTGCTACCCATCGTCCAATTCAATGACCATAGAAATTTCCCCAGAGGCCAGTAAGGCGGCCGTCACCTCGATCCAGCGCTACTTTTCCGAAAACATGGACGAGGAAATCGGCAATCTGGCGGCAGGTGCGCTGCTCGCTTTTTTTCTGAAAGAAATTGCCCCCTCCGTATATAACCAGGCCGTGGCCGATGCGCAGGCGAGGTTGCAGGCAAGGGTCATGGAGCTTGATGTTGAGGTCTACGAAGATGAGTTTCAGTATTGGGTGAAGCAGGGGCGGTCGGGCAAACGCCATGGATGAGTTGAATACGCTTTCCGGCCTCGGACTGACGATGCCAACCCCGGGCTATCTCATTGGCGCCATCCTGTTTGGCCTGATCGGTTTTGCTGCCTACCGTTACGGCAAGCGGACGTCGCGTCACAAGGTCAAATGGATCGGTGTCGCGCTGATGATCTATCCCTATGCGATTTCCGGCACCACGCTGCTCTATGTGGTTGGTGCCGGGCTCTGTCTGGGTTTGTATATCTGGCGAGAATAGGCGCTGGTAACGATTGTGATGCAGGTCTTCCCTGCATCGGGAGCATCCAATCCACGGTCTATCCATCGGCGTTCCGGCGTAGCCTTGGCTCCCACCCCAAACCCCGGCTCCGTGGCCGTCTCAGGTATAATATCGGCCTCTCCGCCTAACCAGACCACACTCCCAATGGCCGACATTCTTTGCCTCAAGGGCGACGCCGCCTTTTCCGCCTTCCGTCTGCAACGCCTGCAAGCCCGCCTGGTCGCGGCCGTGTCGGATATCGAATCGGTGGTGGCCGATTACTGGCACGTGGTGGCGCAGAAGCGCACGCTGAATGCCGACGAGCGTACCAAGCTGGCAACGCTGCTTGAAGAGAAAGCAGCTGGCGTCGAAGCCGGCGAGTTGTTCCTGGTTGCCCCGCGTATCGGCACCATTTCGCCGTGGTCCTCCAAGGCCACCGACATTGCCTGGAATTGCGATCTGGATGCCATTGAACGCATCGAGCGTGTTATCGCCTTCCATGTTGTGGTCAAGGGTGGCCGCGCCCTGACTGCTGAGGAAAAGAAAACTGTAGCCGGCCTGCTGCACGACCGGATGACTGAGTCTGTCCTGCCAGGCTTCGAGGCCGCTGGCGAACTGTTCCGCCATTTCGAGCCGAAGCCGCTGAATACCGTTGATGTGCTGGCTGGTGGCAAGGCGGCGCTGGTCGAAGCCAACGGCTCGCTTGGCTTGGCCCTGTCCGATGACGAAATCGATTACCTGCTCGACGTGTTCACCAAGGCTGGCCGTAACCCGACCGACGTCGAACTGATGATGTTCGCCCAGGCCAATTCCGAACACTGCCGCCACAAGATTTTCAATGCTTCCTGGGTGATCGACGGGCAGGCCAAGGACAAGACGTTGTTCGGCATGATCCGCGAAACCCATGCCGCCGCCCCGCAAGGCACGGTCATGGCCTATGCCGACAACGCCTCGATCATCGAAGGCGCAACCATCCAGCGTTTCTACCCGGATGCCGACCGCGGCTATTCCTACAAGGAAGAGCTGACCCACATCCTGACCAAGGTCGAGACGCACAATCACCCGACCGCCATTTCCCCGTTCCCGGGCGCGTCGACCGGTTCCGGCGGCGAAATCCGCGACGAAGGCGCTACTGGCAAGGGCTCCAAGCCGAAGGCCGGCCTCTGCGGTTTCTCGGTCTCCAATCTGAATCTGCCGGATGCGCCGCAGGCGTGGGAAAAGGCCTACGGCCGCCCGTCGCGCATCGCTTCGGCGCTCGACATCATGCTCGAAGGTCCGATCGGTGCAGCCGCCTTCAACAACGAATTCGGCCGCCCGAACCTGACCGGCTATTTCCGTACCTATGAGCAGGACGTCGCCGGCACGGTGCGCGGCTACCACAAGCCGATCATGATCGCCGGCGGCCTGGGCAGCATCCAGGCCGAGCAGTCGTTCAAGGAAGAAACCTTCCCGGTCGGCACGAAATTCATCCAGCTCGGTGGTCCAGGCATGTTGATCGGTCTGGGCGGCGGTGCTGCCTCGTCGATGACGGCCGGTGCCAATGCCGAAGACCTCGATTTCGCCTCCGTGCAGCGTGGCAACCCTGAAATCCAGCGTCGCGCCCAAGAGGTGATTGATCGCTGCTGGCAGATGGGCAAGAACAATCCGATCCTGTCGGTGCACGACGTCGGTGCCGGTGGCGTCTCCAACGCGCTGCCGGAACTGGCCCACTCGGGTGGCGTCGGTGCTGTGTTCGACCTGCGCAAGGTGCCGACTGAAGAGCCGGGCATGTCGCCGGCCGAAATCTGGTCCAACGAATCGCAGGAACGCTACGTGCTGGCCATTCCGCCGAACCGCATCGCCGAATTCCAGGCCATGTGCGAGCGTGAGCGCTGCCCGTTTGCCGTGGTCGGCGAAGCGACCGGCGACGGCCATTTGACCGTGACCGATGCCCATTTCGGCGTCAATCCGGTCGATATGGAAATGGAAGCGCTGCTCGGCAAGCCACCGCGCATGACGCGCGACGTCAAGCATGAGCCGGAAACCTTCGTTTCCTTCGACGCGACTGCCATCGAACTCAAGGACGCCGCCTATCGCCTGATGCGTCTGCCGACCATCGCCGACAAGACTTTCCTGATCTCCATCGGCGACCGGTCCGTTGGCGGTATGACTGCCCGCGACCAGATGGTCGGCCCGTGGCAGGTGCCGGTGGCAGACGTCGCGGTGACGACGATGGGCTACCAGGGTTACCTCGGCGAGGCCTTCGCCATGGGCGAACGCACGCCGCTCGCCGTGTTCGACGCGCCGGCTTCCGGCCGCATGGCCATCGGCGAGGCGCTGACCAACCTGGCCGCCGCCGATGTCGGCGAATTGGGCAAGGTCAAGCTGTCGGCCAACTGGATGGCGCCGTGCGGCGTTGCCGGTGAAGATGCCCGCCTGTTCGATACCGTCGAGGCTGTTTCCGACCTGTGCAAGGCGATTGGCGTCTCGATCCCGGTCGGCAAGGATTCGCTGTCGATGCGCACCGCTTGGGAAGAGGGCGGCGAGAAGAAGCAGGTCGTTTCCCCGCTGTCGCTGGTCGTCACCTCGTTTGCTGCGGTCGACGACGTGCGCAAGACCAAAACGCCGCAACTGGCTGTCGATCAGGGCGAAACCGAACTGCTGCTGCTCGATCTCGGTCAGAGCCGCCTCGGCGGCTCCTGTCTGGCCCAGGTTTACAATGCCACCGGCAGCGATGCGCCGGATGTCGACGATCCGGCCAAGCTCAAGGGCCTGTTCGATGCCGTGCAGAAACTCAACCGCGACGGCCTGCTGCTTGCCTACCACGACCGTTCCGACGGCGGCCTGTTCGTGGCCGCCTGCGAAATGGCCTTCGCCAGCCGCCGTGGCGTTTCGCTCGACCTCGACGGCATCTGTTACGACGCCGGCGCCGGCGATGTCGATGGCTCGGAAAAGCTGACCAACCTGCTGGCTGGCCGCGATTTCGAGAACATCGTTCGTGCCCTGTTCAACGAAGAACTTGGTGCCCTGATCCAGATTCGCCGCGCCGACCGCGAAAAGGTCACGCCGATCCTGCGTGCCCTGCGTGTGCCTTACCATTTTATTGGCACCATGAATGAGTGGGACGAAATCCGCGTTACCCGCAACGCCAAGCGCGTGCTGCGTGAAAAGCGTGTCGACCTGCAGCGTGCCTGGTCGGAAACCAGCTACCAGATGCAGGCCATGCGCGACAACCCGAGCTGCGCGCAGCAGGAATTTGACCGCATCCTCGACGTCGCCGACCCCGGCCTGACGCCGAAGCTGACTTTTGACCCGCAGGAAGATTTCACCAAGGTCTACGGCCAGATCAGTGGCCGTCCGCGCGTCGCCATCCTGCGTGAGCAGGGCGTCAACAGCCATTACGAAATGGCCGCCGCCTTCGATAAGGCAGGCTTTGCCTCGGTCGATGTCCATATGAGCGACATCCTGGCCGGCCGCGTCAGCCTCAAGGACTTCAAGGGCCTGGTTGCCTGTGGCGGCTTCTCCTACGGCGATGTGCTCGGTGCTGGCCTCGGCTGGGCGCGGACCATCCTGATGCATGATGGCTGCCGCGACGAATTCGCCGCCTTCTTCAACCGTCCGGACACCTTCGCACTTGGCGTTTGTAACGGTTGCCAGATGATGAGCGCGCTGAAGTCCATCATCCCAGGCGCCGAACACTGGCCGGCTTTCCGCCGCAACAAGGTCGAGCAGTTCGAAGCACGCTTCGTGATGACCGAAATCCTCGACTCGCCGTCGATCTTCTTCGCCGGCATGGAAGGTTCGCAAGTCCCCATCGTCGTCTCGCATGGCGAGGGCAGGGCGGTGTTCGACAACGCTGACGACCAGGCCAAGGTGCTTTCGGCCGTTCGCTACGTTGATAACAAGGGCGAGCCGACTGAGGTCTATCCGTACAACCCGAACGGTTCGCCGAATGGCCTGACCGCCGTGACCACGGCCGACGGTCGCTTCACGATCATGATGCCGCACCCCGAGCGTGTCTTCCGTACCGTGCAGATGTCCTGGCACCCGGAAAACTGGGGCGAGGATTCGCCGTGGATGCGGATGTTCCGCAATGCCCGTCGCTGGGTGGGATGAGTCGGGCGACGTTGAACAAAAGGGACTCTGCGGAGTCCCTTTTCATTGCCTGTTCAAAACCCGAAAAGGCCGGTGAATTCTCGTGGTGGCGTCGTTAGAGTTGGATCATAATGAACAAAAATACAACACCAAGGAGATACCATGCATCGTCCGCCTTCAGCACCTGATGAAGAAACGCTGACCGAAGATTTGGTGCCGTTTCGTGGCTTGATTCGCTACGAGCAGCAGTTGCCGGTTCGGCAGGTGGCTTATTACCTGTGCGGAGAAATTCGCGAGCCGCAATACTACACAGAGTTGTTTTATACCCTGCGTTCAGCGAGCGAGACCGATCTGGTCTATATCCACATCAATTCTTCCGGTGGCGATTTCAATACCGGGCTGCAGATCATCAACAACATTTTTTCCTCGAACGCCCGGGTGGTGACAATTCTCGAGGCACGCGCCTATTCGATGGCAGCGCTGATCTTCCTGAGTGGCGACGAGTTGATCGTCCATGACAATTGCCAGCTGATGTTCCATATCTATTCGGGGATTTTCGCCGGCAAGGGAAATGAACAGCAGGCCGAGGTCGCGGCCGTCGGCAACTGGTTCGAGAAGGTCATGTCCCGCTTGTGTTCGCCTTTCCTGTCGGATACGGAAATTACCAATATCCTCAAGGGCTCGGACGTCTGGATGGATTCTGACGAAATCCGCCGTCGCCTGCAGCGCCTGCAGCGGGCCAAGACGGCTGCACGAAAGAAAAAGGTCGGAAAGCCGACTGCCTGATTTCCCAGGGCATTGCCAGTCGCTTGTTTGGGGCTCCAAGGAGTTGCTGATCGGTGCTTGGTGGCTGAAATGAAAAATGGCACAGAGTTTCTGTGCCATTTTTCTGGGCTTTTGGCGGTCTTCTGCTATCTAGCGCTGTTCCCGCAACTTATCCAGGTGGCCGACGAGTTGATGTGAAGCCTCGTTGAGTTCAGGTAGTAACAGGTCGGCAGAATCACCGAGGCCATTGTTGCTGAGATCGACGATGTCGTTGGCCAGGGCATGGAAGCGGTCGTGGATCGCAACGAGTTCCTTGTATTCGGGCGACGCTACGTAGGTGCCTTGGGCATCATTCAGCATTTTGCCAAGTGTGCAGCCACGGTGCTCGGAGAGTGGCATATCCGCATAGGCCCCCCCTGCGAAGGCGTTGAGGAACTGGCGCCGCCATTGTGTGTGCAAGCGTATAGCGCTGTCGATGTCGATACGCTTCATGAGTGAGTTCTCCAGATGATTGATGGCTGGCGGCTTGGATACCGCTTCTGGCCGAAAGCTGAATTATGCCGCAGGGCCAGTTATGGGCAAGGGGGCAGAAGCGAGATCAGCGCGGAAAATTCTGGTGAGCGATGAAGGTTTCCATCTGCGACGCGTTGAAAAACACCAGCCGGATTTCATCGATGGCAGCGATTTCATCGAGAACCTTGTGCATTGAACGCGAAACGATCAGCGCAGCCTTGTCGGGTGGGTAGCCAAAGGCGCCGGTTGAGATTGAAGGAAAGGCGAGGCTTTTCAGTTCAAGGTGTGCCGCCAGCTCAATGGCGTTGCGATAGCAGGCAGCAAGCAGTTCAGCTTCTTTTCCCCTGTGTTGTCCATAGATGGGTCCGACGGTGTGGATGACGTAAGGCGCCGGGAGTTTTCCACCGTTGGTAAGCGCGACCTGACCTGTAGGCAAACCATCTGGCCACTGGCTGCGGCGAAGTTCGCGGCAGGCGTCGAGAATGGCTGGGCCGCCACGTCGATGAATCGCACCATCAACCCCGCCGCCGCCGAGCAGGGTTCTGTTGGCTGCATTGACGATAGCGTCGACCGCTTGATCGGTCAGGTCGCCGACATAGAGGCGGACTCGCCCGTTCATATAGCTTGGTGGAGTGGTTTTCATCATTCTCTTGCCTCTTTACACACCATGATAGAGGGGGATTTTGTGGTGGTCGATATTGGGCGGCCAGCAAACAGAAGATGCATGCCCTAACCGTCGGTGGATTTTTGCAACAACATGGATCAAATTGCCAAAAAAAACATTAATAAATTAATATATAAACGCACACTTATTTTGTGTGCTGAATCATTCAAAAACCAAAGGGGGAATTACATGTACAAGAAACTTCTACTTGCTATCGGTCTTTCTACGTTGGCGCTGTGCTCATTGGCCGAGGAAAAGGAATTACTGCGCATCATTGGTGAGGACAAACAGTTCGTCGTCCAGACCAAGAGCGGTCCGTTTGTCATTACCCGCACGATGACGCCTTGTGCCAAAAACAAGGGGTGGTTGCAGCCCCTGATTCCGGTGGCTGGCGTGCATCCGGTGACTGAAATCGAAGTGCTGCATGCGATGAACGACAAGGATGCACTGATCGTAGACATGCGCGAGCCGGATGACCGAATCAAGGGAACGATCCCCAACTCGTATCACATCCCTTACACCCTCGTTGCTGGCCGCATGGACGAGCTTGGTTGCAGCAAGGCAGGTGGCAAGTGGGATTGCAGCAATGCCAAGAAGGTTTATGCCTTCTGTAATGGTCCGGTATGCCCGCAAAGTCCGACGGCAATCAACGCCATGGTGCGCGATGGTTTTCCGGCCGACAAAATTTATTACTACCGTGGTGGCATGCTGGACTGGGATGCGCTCGGCTTTCCGGTCGTCAAGGATGAATTCTGATCGCTAGCCCGATCGGTAATGCCAAAAGGCGGCTGCGGCCGCCTTTTTTTATTGCAGGCTGACCCGTTGCTTCCGGCGCCAGCAGGCGGGAATCTGCAGGGCGGCGACATCGGGGCTGCTATCGGCAAAGATCGCCTTGGCCCGGGCCAGGCGGGCATCTTCTTCTGCGGAAATGCCAGCGAGCAGTTCAAACAGTTTTTGAATGCGTTCCATGGTGATGACCTCCGTCTGTGGTGGTTTGATTGCTGTATGGATAGCCAGTGATTTGGCAGTGAGCAAAGATTAACCGATAACTGTATGGATGTACAGTATTCGAATTTTGCGTATTCGGGGTTAGCCTTCATACATCCAGACAGCGGGGGTTAGCGCCATGCCCAGAATAAAATCCGACTGCTTACCCAACGCCGGTACGGTTGCCACCTATCGTGGACGGAGCAGCAACTCCACCCGCAATGTCCGGGTCATTGCCGAAGCTTCAGGTGGCCGGATGGTGGTCGAGGCCATTGGGCGGCAGGGGGTGCCGGTTCGTCTGACGGTCAAACAGGAAAATCTGTTGCCAATGCAGCCTGGTCTATTTGATTGATGGGGCTGTTCCAGAGGCTTGGCTTTGGCTCATGCCCTAGCGCTCTGCCCGGAGCGCGCAAGCGGTAAATGGCATATTCCGGCGCTTGATGCAGGTACACCTTAGCCATTCGAGCCAATCTGTGAGCCCATTGCTCTGGCGTTCCCTCTCCAAGCAGACCCGACCATCATTGACGCTTTCGACGAGCACCAAGCCTTGGCTGTCGATCAGGTGGCTTTCCCCAAGCTCCAAAAAAATATCGGCAAGCCGGTCAGGCGTCGTGATCCAGATTGTTCCGCCGACACAACGGATACGAACACCACGGGCCCTGCTCAGACGAACTGGATCGCTGTTCGTCAGGTATAGCTCGCTGGAAACGAGATCGATTTTCATGGCGCTCTCTACGTTTGTCATGGAGACAGTGTAGGGCTGTGATCCGCGGTGATACAGTCACAATGAAGTTAAATTGTGATCGGTACAGTATTTGAAAATTAAAACTGTGCCGGTTGTCGGATTCCTCATCTGTACTGGTGTTTCATGAGCGAACAGCTATTACGTTATGAACAACTGGCCAGCGAATTGGCTGGCATGGTCGAAAGCGGCGTGCTCAGTCGCGGTGATCGGCTGCCATCGGTCAGGCAACTCTCGAGAGAGCGGCGCCTTTCTGTATCTACCGTGCTTCAGGCCTTACACCAACTTGAAGACAGGGGGCTGGTCGAGGCGCGGCCTCAGTCGGGGTATTTCGTTCGGCAGGCAAAGACAAGCCACGCCGAACCGCAGCTGCGTTCGACCCCTGAAGCGCCCATGCCGGTTGATATCTCGCAGCGCCTGGTCAGGGTCTTGCAGGCCGGCACCGGGCCGGGAGTTGCCCCGCTGGCTGCGGCGCTACCAGCCTCAGCGCTGTTGCCGGTGGCCGCTTTGAACCGCCTTTACGCCGGAGTCGTCCGGCGCCATCCTGAACTGTTGTCGGGTGGTAGCCACATCAATATGGACGAACCGGCCTTGGTTCGCCAACTGGTGCGCCGTTCCCTGGCTTGGGGTGGGCCCGTGGCGGCTGAAGAATTAATTATCACCAATTCCTGCACCGAATCGCTTGGGTTGTGCCTGAGGGCGGTCACCAAGCCCGGTGACACAGTGGCCGTCGAGTCGCCGGCCTATTATCTGATGCTCCAACTGCTGGAGACTTTGGGGCTGAAGGCGCTGGAGATTCCTACCGATCCGCGCACCGGCATGTCGCTCGATGCGCTGGAACTTGCGACTCGTCAGGGCCGGGTTGCCGCCTGTCTGCTCGTCTCGAATGGCAGCAATCCGCTCGGTTGCGTCATGCCAGACGAAAGGAAACGCCTGTTCGCGACGCTGACCGCCGCGCGCGGCGTCGCAGTGATTGAAGACGACATCTACGGTGATTTGCACCTTGGCAATGAACGGCCCTGGCCAATCAAGGCCTACGACAAGACTGGTAACGTGTTGCTTTGTTCGTCGTTTTCGAAAAGCCTGTCGCCGTCGTTGCGCATCGGTTTCGTTGCAGCCGGTCGCTACCGTTCGGCGGTTGCCTTGCACAAGACAATTTCGAGCGGGGGGACCAATCCGATCACCCAGCATGTGCTGGCCGAATATCTGGAGTCGGGGGCCTATGATCGCCACCTGCGAACGCTGCGCCGGGCCTACGAGCGCCAGGTGGAGGCCATGCGGCTGGCCGTCAGCCGCTATTTTCCGGCAGCGACCCGCATCGCCCAGCCACAGGGGGGGTATGTGCTATGGGTCGAGTTGCCGGAAGCCTTCGATACCACGCTCCTTTACGAGCAGGCGATTGCGGAAAATTTGGCCTACGTGCCGGGGGAGCTGTTTTCACCCAGCGGCATGTATCGCAACTGCCTGCGCCTCAATTGCGGCAACCCGCACACGCCAGAAATCGAGGATGCCGTGCGACGCCTCGGCGCTATCTTTTCCCGCCCCCAAATCAAATGATGGAGGCACAAACTACGGTATCATTGCCCCCTTTTGGCAAGCAGCTTTTGCCTTTTTGAACGCATTCGAAGGATTTTTCTGCTCATGTTCGACGCAGTCCGCAACAACAAAAGAATCGTCCAGGTTTTTCTTGCGCTAATCACGCTGCCTTTTGCGTTTTTTGGCGTTGATTCCTATATGCGCAGTGCTGGATCCGGTGGGGACGTCGCCTCCATTGGTGATATCAAGATCACCCAGCAGCAGTTCCAGCAAACCTTGCGTGAGCAGCAGGAACGCCTGCGCACCCAGCTGGGCGCCCAGTTCGATGCCAAGATGCTGGATAATCCAGAGGCGCGCCGGGCCATTCTTGATGACCTGATCAACCAGCGCCTGCTGTTGGTCGAGGCCAGCAAGAAGCATATGAGCGTCAGCAACGATGCGATACGCCAGACGATCGGTGCAATCGAAGCCTTCAAGGTTGATGGCAAGTTCTCGACCGAACGTTATGAAGCTGCCTTGCGTGCTCAAGGCATGTCGCCCACTGGTTTCGAAGCGCAGCTGCGTCAGGATCTGACCCTGCAACAGCTGGCATCGGCGGTCGGACAATCCGGTCTGGTTGCCCGTTCTGTCAGCGACCGACTGCTGTCCCTGCAGACCGAGAAGCGCGAAGTGATGGAATACCGCTTCAGCCTTGAGAGCTACCTCGACAAAGTTAAACTGGCCGACGATGCCGTCAGGAAGTTCTATGACGAGAATGGCCAGCAATTCCAGATGCCGGAGCAGGCCAAGGCTGAATATGTCGTGCTGTCGATGGATTCGATTGGCTCTCAGCTGTCGGTGAGCGATGCTGAAATCAAGGCCTGGTACGACGGCCATAAGGATCGTTTCCAGGCGGCCGAGGAACGCCGGGCCAGCCACATCCTGCTGGCTTCCGAAAAGCTCGGAAAAGACAAGGCAAAAGCCAAGGCCGAAGAACTGCTGGCTGAAATTCGCAAGAACCCGGCTGCCTTTGCCGATCTGGCCAAGAAGAACTCCGATGATCCGGGTTCAGCGTCCAAGGGTGGCGATCTGGGCTTCTTCGGTCGCGGCATGATGGTGAAGTCTTTTGAAGATACGGCCTTCGGCTTGAAGGATGGTGAGATTTCGGGGGTTGTCGAATCCGATTTCGGTTTTCACATCATCAAGGTGACCGGCATTCATGCCGCCAAGGAAAAGCCGCTGGCTGACGTCAAGGGTGAAATCGAAGCCGAGTTGAAGAAAACCGGTTCTTCCCGCAAATTCGCCGAAGCCGCCGAAGCATTCAGCAACATGGTCTATGAGCAATCGGACAGCCTGAAACCAGTCGCCGAGAAATTCAAGCTGACCATCAAGCAATCCGACTGGTTGGGTCGTCAGGCCAATCCGGCCAACGGCGTACTGGGCAACGAGAAGATCATGGCCGCCCTGTTCTCCGACGATTCGGTCAAGAACAAGCGCAACACCGAGGCAGTGGAAATTGCGCCCAACACGCTGGTTGCCGCACGTCTGATCGATTACAAGCCAACTGCCTTGCAGCCGTTCGATGGCGTCAAGGCGGGCATTGAAACCATGTTGAAGCGTAAGGAAGCACAAGTGCTGGCCAGCAAAGATGGCGAGGCCCGTCTGGAAGCGCTGAAAAAGGGTGAGGACAAGCTGAATTGGGGGGCTGCCAAGTCCGTGTCGCGTCTGGATTCCCGTCTGATTCCGCCGCCGGCCGCACAGTCGGTGTTCCGGATGGAAACCGGCAAGCTGCCGGCTTATACGGGAGTTGAGTTGCCGGGAACCGGCTATGCCTTGTACAAACTGAGCAAGGTGGTTGCTGGCGAAAATCTGGATGAAGCGAGCAAGAAGGGCATGCTGCAGCAACTCGGTAATCTGGTGGCCAAGGAAGAGGTGCAGCTCTATCTGGCCGCACTGCGCAGCCGCTACAAGGTAGAAGTTAACCAGGCGGCGTTGGAAGCCAAGGAGAAGTAAGCTTCTTCAAAACTTCATGAAAACAGCGGGCTGCGGCCCGCTTTTTTATATGCAGTTGCCGCATTATTTTGAGCAACGAGCCAAGTCTCTAGCTTGCGAGAGAACGAGGGTGCTATTCTTGCAGGGAGGGTCGTGAAATGCGCTTGGGGAAGGGCTTTCACCGCCTTAGTGACCCTCTGTTGCAGGAGCTACGAATCAGGTAAGGACATGACGGGGAATCCGAAGTCGGCCGTATCCATAGAGAAACGCCAAAGCATTCTTCGATTGCTATGGGGTGGCGCTTTCCTGATCAACCTCTTCGTTGTCAGTATGGTCATCCTCGTGCTCGAAAGAAACCGGGCTCAGGAGATCAGTCAGGCGGAGATTCTGACTGAAAATTACTCGAAGATTCTGGAGGAAAGTCTTGCCGGATTTATCAGCAAGATCGATATCACGCTGCTGACGGTCGCCGAAGAGGTGGAGCGGCAGATGGCCAGCGGCGGAATTAACCAGAAGGCGCTGGAGAAATATATCGCGCTTCAGGATGCTCATGTTCCGGAAGCGCTCGGACTGCGCGTGGTGGATGCTCAGGGCATCATCCGCTACGCGGTTAATGACATCAAGGTTCGCAATGCCAGCATTGCCGACCGCCCACAGTTCATTCGCCTGCGGGATGATCCAAATGCCGGGCTGGTTTTTTCAAAGCCGGTCATGGGCCGCGCGGCAGAGAAATGGATGATCACCTTGGGGCGCCGTATCAACCATCCCGATGGTTCTTTTGCCGGTGATGTCCATGTGGCAGTTGCCGTTGATCGTTTCATTGCCATGTTCGCCAATATAGATCTGGGCGAAAAAGGAAATGTCGGTCTGTGGGACCAGAGTACATTGATTGCACGTTATACCAGGTCCGATACTCGTGGTGCATCGGTGGGTTTTGCTAACCCTTCTGCGGACTTGCATGCCCTTATTAATTCGGGCAAACGTGCCGCCAGTTACCATACTCGTTCCGGGGTGGACGGGATTACTCGGACCTTCTACTTCCGGCAGCTTGGTCACTACCCCCTATATCTGGTCGTTGGATTGGCCGAAGAGGATTACCTGGCCAAATGGTGGAAGGATTCCCTGAGTATTGTCTTGCTGGCCGGTTTGTTCGTGCTGGCCAGCCTGGTTTCATCATTTCTGATTGGGCGCGCCTGGAAAAGGCGGGAAGCGGATCGGGAGGCGCTGCTGCGCCAAGATGCGGAATATACCGCCAAGCTTGAGCAATTGAATCGCCAGACTGATGCTGCATGGCGGCAGAGTGAACTGATTCTCTCGTCGGCAGCCGAAGGTATATGTGGTGTCGATCTGGAGGGCCGGGTGATTTTCGTTAATCCGGCGGCGCGCAAGATGTTTGGTTGGAATGAGAATGAAGGCATCGGGCTCAATCTGCATGATCTGACGCATCATCATGATATCGATGGGAAACCTTTTCATAACGAAGACTGCCCGGTTTTCAAGACGCTTCGCGACGGTGAGCGGCGGCATGTGAGTGACGGGTTGTATTGGCGAAAGGATGGCTCATCCTTCCCCGTCGAATTTACGGTTTCATCCATTGAGCGGGATGGAAAAGTGACCGGGGCGGTCAACGTA
Source organism: Dechloromonas aromatica RCB (assembly GCF_000012425.1). Classification (NCBI taxonomy): domain Bacteria; kingdom Pseudomonadati; phylum Pseudomonadota; class Betaproteobacteria; order Rhodocyclales; family Azonexaceae; genus Dechloromonas; species Dechloromonas aromatica (nom. nud.). The sequence continues at coordinate 2,081,964 of NC_007298.1, forward strand.
TTTCGGGACATCACCGAGCGCACACGGATCGAAGCCGAGTTGGAGCGGCATCATCGTCATCTGGCAGAGCTCGTTCAGCAGCGCACTTCGGAACTGATGCAAACCGAGGCCAGGGCCAGCCATATTTTGGAATCCAGCGCCGATGGGTTATACGGGATCGATTGCAACGGCATCATCACCTTTATCAATCCAGCGGCCTGCGCGATTCTTGGCTATGGCGCCGAGCAGGTCATCGGCCTACCTGCGCACTCCTTGTTTCACCACAGCAAGCAGGATGGTTCTCCTTATTCTGCCGCTGATTGCCCCAGCTACAATGCTTTGCGACTGGGCCAGAAGGTTCGTGTCGATGATGAGGTTTACTGGCATGCCGACGGTCACGCCGTTCCGGTGATGTATGCCACCCATCCCATGCTTCAGAACGGTCAAATTACTGGCGCGGTCACCAGTTTCATTGACGTTAGCGTTCAGCGGGCTGCTGCGCAGGCTCGGGAGCAGGCGCTGATTGCCGCAGAGAGTCTGGCCAAGATAAAGAGTGAGTTTCTTGCCAATATGAGCCATGAAATTCGAACGCCGCTCAATGGCGTCCTGGGCTTTGCCCAGATTGGCTATCGCAACGCCGAGAATAGCGAGAAAGCACGAGATTCGTTTGCCAAGATACAGCTTTCCGGCAACCGTCTGCTTGGTGTGATCAATGACATTCTCGACTTTTCCAAGATCGAGGCTGGGAAGCTACGGATCGAGCAGACGGAGGTCGTTCTTTCGGAGGTTGTCGAACATGCGCTCGACTTGCTCAGGGAGCGTGCCCGCGCCAAGCAGATCGAACTGCAGGTCGAACTCGCGCCCGATCTGCCGCTGACCTGTATCAGCGACCCGTTACGCATGGGGCAGGTACTTCTCAACATACTTTCCAATGCGGTCAAATTCACTGAGGTCGGCAGCGTTACCCTGTCAGTCAATTGTCGAGATGGCATGTTGCTCTTCAAGGTTGCGGACACCGGGATCGGCATGAGTGCCGAGCAGATTGGCACTTTGTTCAATCCTTTTCATCAGGTGGATGCTTCGGCCAGCCGAAAGTTTGGTGGTACCGGCCTTGGACTGGCGATCAGCAAACGCATTCTGGAGTTGATGAACGGAAAAGTCAGCATCGACAGTCTCCCCGGTGTTGGTACCAGCGTCGAATTTTGTCTGCCCTACGTGAAGCCAGAACCGTCTGTGGATAGGCAAGCCGCCTCGCAAGGAGAAGTGGATAAGGTGCGGAAGCCTCTGGCGGGTATTTCAGTGCTGGTTGCCGATGATGAGGCGATCAATCGCCTGGTGCTTGAAGAAATTTTGATTGAATATGGTGCGGGTGTCGTTCTGGTCAGCAATGGCTTGGAGGCAGTGGAGCGAGTGATCCACGATGGTCAGGATGCCTATGATGTTGTGCTGATGGATCTACAGATGCCTGAGATGGACGGTTTTGAAGCGACGCGTCGGATACACGAACTGCTACCCGAGCTGCCCATTATTGCCCAGACTGCTCACGCCTTCAGTGAAGAGCGGCAAAAATGCTTTGCTACCGGAATGGTGGACCACATTGCCAAACCGATAGAGCCCGAGGCGCTGGGCAAAATTATTCTGCAGCACGTTTTGTCCAAACCATAAATTAAAAACGCCGACCGGTATAAAACCGGATCGGCGTTTTGCCTTTTTGCGGCGCTGGCCGCGAAAATATTTACTTAGGCCGGTAGCGGGTCCGCATTACCCAGTGCCACGGTGTTCATGCCGCCATCGACGTACATGATTTCACCGGTGATGCCGCTGGCCAGATCGGACAGCATGAAGGCGGCCGCGTTGCCGACTTCATCGATGGTCACGTTGCGGCGCAGCGGGGCGTTGTGCGAGTTGTAGGCGAGCAGCTTGCCAAAATTGCCGATACCGGAAGCCGCCAGGGTCTTGATCGGGCCGGCCGAAATGGCGTTGGCGCGGATGCCTTCAGGGCCGAGGCAGAAAGCCAGGTAACGGGTAGCTGCTTCCAGGCTGGCCTTGGCCAGACCCATGGTGTTGTAGTTCGGCATGGTGCGCTCGGCGCCAAGATAGGAGAGCGCAAGGGCTGAGCTCCTGCGACCCTGCATCATCGGGCGAGCGGCCTTGACCAGTGCCGGGTAGCTATACGACGAGATTTCGTGGGCGATGCGGAAGGCGTCACGGGTGATGCCGTTCAGGAAATCGCCTTCGATGGCTTCGGTCGGAGCGTAGGCGATGGAGTGAACCAAGCCATCCAGACCGTCCCAGTGCTTGGCTAGTTCGACGAAAAGGTTGTCGATCTGCTCATCGCTGCTGACGTCGACCGGAATGGTGATGTCGCTGCCGAACTCGGCGGCAAACTTCTTGATTCGATCTTCGAAGCGCTCATTCTGGTAGGTGAAGGCGAGTTGGGCGCCTTCACGGTGGCATGCCTTGGCGATGCCATAGGCGATGGAATGCTTGGACAGCAGTCCGGTAATTAGAATCTTCTTGTCGGCGAGAAAGCCCATGTGTTGTTCTCCCTAAGGGGTTTAGCCGCAAGATTATAAACCGGGAAACCGCGATTCGCGGTATGCGAACGCGGTTTCCGGTTTCTGCTTACATATTGGGGTAAGTTGGGCCTTCGCCACCTTGCGGAACAACCCAGTTGATGTTCTGGGTTGGATCCTTGATATCGCAGGTCTTGCAATGTACGCAATTCTGCGCGTTGATCTGCAGGCGCGGGTTACCACCGCTTTCATCGCGCAGGATTTCATAGACGCCAGCCGGGCAGAAACGCTGTTCCGGGGCGTCGTATTTGGCGAGATTGACGCTGATAGGAATGCTGGCGTCTTTCAACTGCAGATGGCAGGGCTGGTCTTCCTCGTGATTGGTGCTGGAGAGGAAAACGGAGGACAGGCGGTCAAAGGTGATCACGCCATCCGGCTTGGGGTAGGCGATGGGTTCGCATTCGGCTGCTGGTTTCAGTTTGGCGTGGTCGGGGGTCGTGTGATGCAGCGTCCATGGTGCCTTGCCGCGCAGCAGAACCTGGTCAATGCCGAACATGATGGAGCCGAGCATCAGGCCCTTGGCCATCCATGGCTTGAAATTGCGCGTCTGATGCAGCTCTTCGAACAGCCAGCTCTTCTTGAAGGTTTCCGGGTAGGCAGTCAGTTCGTCGTGCTGGCGTTCGGCCGTCAGCGCTTCGAAGCAGGCCTCAGCCGCCAGGGCGCCGGATTTGATGGCGCAGTGCGACCCCTTGATCCGGGCGGCATTCAGCAAGCCGGCATCGTCACCGATCAGGACGCCGCCGGGGAAGGTCAGCTTGGGCAAGGACTGCAGGCCACCGGCGGTCAGCGCGCGGGCACCATAGGCGATGCGCTTGCCACCTTCTAGGAACTTGCGGATTTCCGGATGTGTCTTGAAACGCTGGAATTCCTCGTAGGGCGACAGGTGCGGGTTGCTGTAACCAAGTCCGACGACAAAGCCGACGGCGATCTGGTTGTTTTCCAGATGGTAGAGAAAGCCGCCACCGTAGGTGTCCGGCTGCATCGGCCAGCCGCCGCTGTGGATGACGAGGCCGAGCTGGTGTTTGTCCGGCTCGATTTCCCACAGTTCCTTGAGGCCGATGCCATAGGTTTGCGGGTCGGCGTCGGCATTGAGGTTGAATTTCTCCATCAGCTGCTTGCCGAGATGGCCGCGACAACCTTCAGCGAAAAACGTGTATTTGCCGAGCAGTTCCATGCCCATCTGGAAATTCGGGCCTTCGGAACCGTCGTGCAGGCGACCCATGTCGCCCGTGGCTACACCCTTGACGGCACCGTTTTCGTCGAACAGCACTTCGGCACCGGCAAAGCCGGGGTAGATTTCAACGCCCAAGGCTTCCGCCTGTTCGCCGAGCCAGCGGCAGACATTGCCCAGCGAGATGACGTAATTGCCTTCGTTATGGAAGCAGTTGGGCAGCAGGCTGTTCGGTACCTTGGTGGCGCCGGTTTCGGAGAGGATAAAGAAGCGGTCTTCGGAAACGGGGGCGTTGAGCGGGGCGCCGTCTTTCTGCCAGTCGGGTAGAAGCTCAGTCAGGGCGCGCGGGTCCATGACGGCACCGGAAAGAATATGGGCGCCAATTTCGGCGCCTTTTTCGATCAGGCAGACGCCCAGATCAGTTCCTTTTTCTGCTGCCAGTTGCTTCAGCCGAATGGCCGAAGCCAAGCCAGCCGGGCCGCCACCAATGATGACGACGTCAAATTCCATGGATTCGCGTTCCATGATGTCTCCTAAGTTTTATTGTTAGCTTATTTTCAATACGGTACAGTATGGAAATGCTTTGATCAACACCACTCTAGTATTCAGGATTATGGAACACAAGAAAAAGCTTATCCACGTCACGAAAATGCCGATCCGCTGGGGCGATATGGACGCCTACGGACACGTTAATAACACCATCTATTTCCGCTACATGGAACAGGCGCGGGTCGAATGGATCGAGGAAATGAAAGTACCGGTTCGACCGGGCGGCGACGGGCCGGTGATCATCAATGCCAGCTGCACGTTCATGATTCCGATGACTTATCCGGGAATGGTTGAGGTACGGACTTATGTCGGAGCAATCGGCCGTTCCAGTTTCCAGACCTACGTTGAAATGCGCATCGAGGGTGATGACAAGCTCTACGCCGAAGGCGCGGCCAAGGTGGTGTGGATGAATACCCAGACCGGAAAATCGGTTCCGGTGCCTGATCACGTGCGGGCCGTACTCGAAGCAGAGTAAACTCGCAGCCCATCGCATCATCGAATTCGAAGAGCATGGGCAAACGAAAAATCTGGGAAAAGCTGCTGTCGAGCGAACGCCTGGGGGCCGGCAAGGCGCCCGGTACGGCTGAGCGTACGGCATTCCAGCAGGATTACGACCGCATCGTCTTCACTTCTGCCTTCCGGAGAATGAAGGACAAGACGCAGGTTTTCCCGCTGTCCAAGAGCGACTATGTCCGGACTCGCCTGACGCACAGCCTTGAGGTCAGTTGTGTCGGGCGTTCGCTCGGCGCTGTGGTTGGGCGCGAGATCATTGCCCGGCACGGTTTGCAGCATGTCGAGTCTGGTGATTTTGGCGCCATCGTCGCCGCCGCTTGTCTGGCCCACGACATTGGCAATCCACCCTTCGGCCATGCCGGCGAGGACGCCATCCGCGAATGGTTCCGCCATTCCGGCCTGCTTGAACGTCACGACTTCACGCCAGCGCAGAAGGCAGATTTCGAGCGCTACGAGGGTAATGCACAAGGTTTTCGCATCGTCAGTCGGCTGCAAAGCCCGGCCAACCCAGGCGGCCTGCAGTTAAGTAGTGCGGTCCTGGCGACCTTTACCAAATATCCACGGCCATCCCATCTTGACGCTGAGCTGGATGGCAAGAGCGGCAAGAAGTTTGGCTTCTTCCAGCAGGATGTTGGGGCCTTTCAGCAAGTGGCCCGCGCGACCGGTCTGGTCGAACGTATCCCGGGTACCGCCTGGCGGCGCCATCCGCTGGCTTTCCTGGTCGAGGTGGCCGACGATACCTGTTACCTGATTGTCGATCTGGAAGACGCTTCGCGGCTCGGTTTCGTGCATTACAAGGACGCCGAATGTCTGCTGGCCGACCTGGCCGGGAATACGGTCAATGGCGGGCGGCTGGATCGGCTGCACGATCCAAAAGAGCGCCTGGAGTACCTGCGTGCCAAGGCCATCGGCTGCCTTCTTGAAAGTGCCGCGGCGGTTTTTCTGGAAAACGAGGACGCCATCCTGAGTGGCACGTTCGATGACGAGCTGCTTGAGAACTCGCCGATCTCCCATCCCCTGCAGGCCATTCTCAAACTGGCCAAGGAAACGATCTACACGGCCCGCCCGGCGCTGGAAATCGAAACGGCAGGCTTCGAGGTGCTTGGCGCCTTGCTTGGCTTATTTACCAATGCGGTCGAGGCGAAAGCTGGTCATGCCCGTTTCACCACCCGCGAACGCATGTTGCTCAAGTTGTTGCCGGCTCAGTTCCTTGGCCACAATGGTGAGCCGGATACCGATCCATACATTCGCCTGTTGCAGGTGGCCGATTTTGTCGCCGGAATGACCGATTCCTATGCGGTGGACATGTACCGCAAGCTGAAGGGTTTCGACTTGCCGACCTGATTTTCCGCTTGCCAAAAATCGATTACTGTACAAAAATACAGTCAATGGTTTTTAGCGGAGGCCGGCCATGAAACTCACGCCACGTCAGCAGGAAATTCTCGACTTCATCAAGAGTACCCTCGAGGTGCTCGGTGCGCCGCCGACGCGTATGGAAATTTCCAGCGCCTTCGGTTTCGCTTCGCCCAATGCGGCGGAAGACCACCTCAAGGCACTGGCCAAGAAAGGTGCCATCGTACTCGAACCCGGTTCGGCGCGAGGCATACGACTCGTTGAACAGCTTGGTTTGCCGTTGATTGGCAGTGTCGCCGCTGGCTCGCCCATCCTGGCCGTCGAGAACATGCAGGGTCGCTATGCGCTGGATGCCAGCCTGTTTGCGCCGAAGGCTGATTTTTTGCTCAAGGTGCGCGGTCTGTCGATGATCGATGTCGGCATCTTTGATGGCGACTTGCTTGCCGTGCACAAGACCAACCAGGCGCGTGACGGCCAGATCGTTGTCGCCCGGCTGGATGAAGAGGTCACGGTCAAGCGCCTGGAGCGCAGTGGTGGTCAGATCAGGCTGATTGCCGAAAATCCTGATTTCGAGCCGATCATCGTTGATCCGGAAGCAGTCGATTTCGCCATCGAAGGCATTGCTGTCGGCCTGATTCGCGGGGCTGTTTCCAAGCTGTCGTGATGCCCGTGCCGTCGTCGCTCGCTTTGGCGGATGTGCTGGCCAGGGGCGATGTCTGGCGCGGCGACATGCTGGCCTCCCTGCCTGAAGCTGCGATTCCAAGCGGCCACGCCGAACTTGATGCTGAACTGCCGGGTGGTGGCTGGCCACGTGGAAATCTGACAGAAATACTCGTCGATCGCGGCAGTGTTGGTGAAATGAGCCTGCTGTTACCGGCCTTGGCCAAATTGTCTGCCGAGGGGGGCTGGCTGGCGCTGGTGGCGCCGCCCTGGCAGCCGCACGCACCGGCCTGGGCGGCGGCAGGGTTGGCTCTGGAGCGGCTGGTCATCGTTCAGGCCGGCAGGAATGTGGCTTGGTGTGTCGAGCAATTGCTTGCCAGTGGCGGCTTTGCCGGTGTGCTGGCCTGGCCCGAGGCGGGCATTGATGCCCGCGCCCTGCGTCGCTTGCAGGTGGCCGCCGAGGGGCGACCGGTTTTTGCCTGTTTATGGCGGTCGACTGCGGTTGCTCAGGTACCGTCACCGGCTCCGCTGCGCCTGATGTTGAACACGGGGCGGGAGGCTGGTCACGGCGAACTGTCGGTCCGCATCATCAAGCGGCGCGGCAGGCCGGTTTCCCGGTCGCTCGCCTTGTCCATACCCCGTCCCGGGAGAAGCTCGCGTGCTGTGGCTGGCCCTGCACTTTCCCTTGTTGCCGATCGAGGCATTGCCGCTACGCCAGTCGCCTAGCGCCGTGGTCAGTCGTGGGCGGGTGCTGGTCGGCGATCTGGCGGCAAGGCTTGCTGGCGTCTGCGCCGGGCAAAAGCTGTCGACGGCGCTTGGCCTGCAACCAGGGCTGATGGTGTTTGAACGAGATGAGGTCCGAGAAATAAAGGCGCTGGAAAGTCTGGCCTGTTGGGCTGGTCGCTTTACGCCGACGATCAGTGTGGTGTCGCCGGATGTCTTGTTGCTGGAAATCGGCAGTTGCCTGCGTTTGTTCGGCGGTGCGCCGGCGATTATCGAGGCTGTATTGGCTGGTTGTGCCGAGCAATCCTACTCAACGAACTGGGCTGCGGCACCGACCCCCCTTGGCGCATCCTGGCTGGCACGGAACGCTTGTGCTGGCATCCATATCGAAATCTCTGCCATGCAGGCCGCCTTGGCCGACTTGCCTTGTGCCATCGATGAGTGGCCGGGGGAGGTGATCGATCGGCTCGAATCGTTCGGCCTCAAGCGGCTGGGTGATTTGCGGCAGTTGCCCGGTGCCGGGTTACGGCGGCGTATCGGCAATCAGCCGATGGATGATTTGCTGAGAGCCTGGGGCGATTTGCCAGATCCACAGAAGCCCTTTGCTTTCCCTGAAAGTTTCGCCATTGATCTTGAGTTGCCGGCCCGTGTCGAACATGCCGAAGCGCTGGCGTTTGCCGGGCAACGTCTGTTCGCAGCGCTGGCTGGATGGCTGCATGGGCGGCAATTGCTACTGCGTTGCTGTACGCTGCATTTGGCTCACGACGATGGGGAAAAAACGCCGCTGGCCTTGCGTTTTTCCGAGCCTGCGGCGGACGAGGGGCGATTCATGCGGCTATTGCGCGAGCATCTTGCCCGCTTGCAACTCAAGGCGCCTGTCGAGGCCTTGTGCTTGCAGGCCGATGAACTGCTCGACAAGCCAGGTGCCAGCGCCCACTTGTTCGAACAGGCGGCAACTGGCGAAGGCGCGTTGGCCTGTCTGGAGCGTCTGCGTGCCCGCTTGGGGGAGGGGGCTGTGCAGGCTCTTTCCCTGATGGCAGACCATCGTCCGGAATGCGCGACCTTTCGGCATGAGGTGGTCACCTGTTCGCCTCACGATATGCGGGCGAGCACCGCCGTTGGGCAGCATCGCCCGTTATGGCTGTTGCCCAATCCGCAGGCGCTGGTTGAATGCGCTGGTCGCCCGCAGTGGCATGGTCAATTGAAGCTGCTGTCGCGGGCCGAGCGCCTGGAAAGCGGCTGGTGGGATGAGGGGGAGGCTGGTGCCACCGGCGACGTGCGCCGTGACTATTTCGTTGCCCGCAATCCGCTGGGGCAATGGGCATGGGTCTTTCGCGATGCCCAGGGCTGGTTCCTGCACGGTCTGTTCGCCTGAGTCGGTGCGTCCATGTCACTGCCCGAGTACGCAGAACTCCACTGTCTTTCCAACTTCAGCTTCCTACGCGGTGCCTCGCATCCGGAAGAGCTGGCGGCACGTGCGCTAGCGCAAGGCTATGCTGCCCTGGCGCTGACTGATGAATGCTCCCTGGCCGGTGTTGTTCGGGCGCATCTGGCGGCCAAGAAGCATGGCCTGAAATTCATCGTCGGTAGCGAGATGATGACCGTCGATGGCCTGAAGCTGGTTTTTCTGGCCTGCAATCGCCATGGTTACGGCAATCTCTCGGCGCTAATCACGCTGGCTCGGCGGCGCGCGGAGAAGGGGGGCTACACCCTGCACCGCAATGATCTGGAGTCCATATCGCCGAGTGGTGCGCTACCTGACTGTCTGGTGCTCTGGGTGCCGGGCAATAATCCATCATCCGCGGATGGCGAGTGGCTGGTGAGTCGCTTTCCTGGTCGGAGTTGGATTGCAGTCGAATTGCATGCCGGGCCGGAGGATGCGGAGAGGCTGGCTGGCTTGCAGTCCTTGGGTGAGGTCTGCGGCCTGCCATTGGTCGCGACCGGCGATGTCCATATGCACATCAAGGCCCGTCGGCCGGTGCAGGATGTGCTGACGGCCTTGCGTCTGAAAAGTACGGTTTTCGAGGCTGGCTACGCGCTATTCCCCAACGGCGAGCGTCATTTGCGCTCCCGGCTCCGGCTGTCTCGACTCTATCCGCCAGAACTTCTGGCTGAAACCTTGAACATCGCGGCACGCTGTGAGTTTTTACTCGATGAACTGCGCTATGAATACCCGGAAGAAATCATTCCATCGGGTGAAACACCGGCCAGCTGGCTGCGCAGCGAAACCGAGCGCGGCCTGCAACGGCGTTACCCGGCCGGTGTTCCTGGCAGTGTTCGCGAGCGGATTGAACACGAACTGGGCCTGATTGCCGAAATGGCCTATGAGGCCTATTTCCTGACGGTTTACGACATCGTCTGCTACGCCCGTAGCCAGGATATTCTTTGTCAGGGCCGTGGTTCGGCCGCCAATTCGGCCGTCTGCTACGCGCTGGGCGTGACTGAAGTCGATCCAGCGCGTTCGGCCTTGCTGTTCGAGCGCTTCGTTTCGAAAGAACGCGGCGAACCGCCGGATATCGATGTCGATTTCGAGCACGAACGGCGCGAGGATGTCATCCAGTACATCTACACCAAGTACGGTCGTGAGCGGGCGGCACTGGCCGCAGCGTTGATCACCTACCGGACCAAGGGCGCCCTGCGCGATGCTGGCCGGGCGCTGGGTTTCGGCATTGCCCAGATCAACGCGCTGACCGCTTCGCTGGCCTGGTGGGACAAGCGCGAGCAGTTGCCGGAACGCTTCGCCGAGCTTGGTCTCGATCCGCATGCGCCGCGTGTCGAGAAATGGCTGGCCATCGCCGAGGCTCTGCGTGGATTTCCCCGTCACCTGACGCAGCATGTCGGCGGCTTCGTCATCTCGCGCGGGCCGCTGTCCCGGCTGGTGCCGGTTGAAAATGCGGCGATGTCGGCGCGCAGTGTGATTCAGTGGGACAAGGATGATCTTGATGCGATGGGGCTGATGAAAGTCGACATCCTGGCTCTCGGCATGCTGTCGGCGATCCGCCGGATGCTGCAGATCGTTGGCGAGACGACCGGTCGACCGATGAAAATGCAGGATATTCCGGCCGAAGACCCGGCCACCTATGAAATGCTCTGTCACGCCGACAGCATGGGTGTTTTCCAGGTCGAATCCCGTGCCCAGATGGCCATGTTACCGCGCCTCAGGCCACAAAATTTCTACGATCTGGTTGTCGAAGTGGCGCTGGTGCGGCCGGGGCCGATTCAGGGCGACATGGTGCATCCCTACCTGAAGCGGCGGCAGGGCAGGGAGCGGATCGAGGAAATTTCGCCAGCCGTCGATGCCGTGCTCGAACGCACCTATGGTGTGCCGATCTTTCAGGAGCAGGTCATGCAACTGGCCGTCGTCGCTGCCAACTTCACGCCCGGCGAGGCCGACCAGCTACGCCGGGCAATGGCGGCCTGGAAGCGCAAGGGCGGCTTGGAACCATTCGAGCAGAAACTGCTGGCTGGCATGGCCGCCAACGATTTGCCGGAGAGCTTCGCCCGACGGATCATCGCCCAGATCCAGGGCTTCGGTGAATACGGCTTTCCCGAATCCCATGCCGCCAGTTTTGCCTTGCTCGTTTATGCCTCGGCCTGGCTCAAGCGCCACCACCCGGCCGCCTTCCTGTGCGGTCTGCTCAACAGCCAGCCGATGGGTTTCTACTCGCCGTCGATGCTGATTCAGGATGCTCGTCGTCATGGTGTTAGGGTACTGCCCCCCGATGTTATGACCAGCGACTGGGATAGCCGGCTTGACGAGCGCGGTGCCGTGCGTCTCGGTCTGCGCGAGATTAGTGGCTTCTCGGTGGCCGCCGCCAAACGCATTACTGCGGTCTGCCGGGAAAATCAGCCCTTTTTGAATGTCGCCGATCTGGCAGCGAGGGCCGGGCTGCAACGGCGTGATCTCGACCTGCTGGCCGCTGGCGATGCCTTGCAGGGGCTGGCCGGCCATCGTCGGCAAGCCGCCTGGGCTGCCACGGTAGCTGTTGTACAGGGAGACCTGTTTGACGGTACGCCGGTGGTCGAAGCAGAAATCGAGCTGCCAGCGCCGAGTGATGGTGAAAATCTGGTTGCCGATTACCGCAGCCTTGGCCTGACGCTACGTTCGCATCCGCTGAGCCTGTTGCGTCAGTATCTGGCTGAACGTCGATTCGTGACTGCGGCCGATCTAAAAATGGCGGGGCACCATACCTTGATCCGATCCGTTGGCATTGTCGTCGGCCGTCAGCGACCGGGCACCGCAACCGGCATTGTCTTTGTCACGCTGGAAGACGAAACCGGATTGAGCAACGTGGTCGTTCATCCGCAACTCGTCGAAAAACAGCGCCGCGAACTACTTGGCTCAACGCTGCTCGGGGTTTACGGACAATTGCAGGTCGAAGGAGAGGTGGTGCATCTGGTCGCCAAGCGCTTGGTTGATCTCTCCGCCTGGCTGGGGCGGCTGGAAACGGTCAGCCGGGATTTTCACTGAACGAGACCATCTCGCTGACAGTCGCGTATGACTTTTGAGCAATCAATTTGTTGCCTAAGAATATGCCATTTATGTACCCGGGCGTCCGGATGATATTCTTACTATTGGCCTGAAATCGTGACAAAACGCACAGCGTGCAACCCCTAATCATCATTAATATCGTGTCATCCAAACTGCCATTGATACGCACCAGCCGTGCGATCTCATCAAATCGGATTGACGAACGCAATGATGCACCCAAAATTACTCAAGCTGTCCGGCCTGGGACTGATTAGGCAGGGGCTAGGCTTTGCCCTTCGCGCATCCGTAGCAGTCACTCTTACTGCTGCTCTTTCTGCTATCGCAGAGGCAACACCTGAGAAAGCAGCGAGCTATTACGAAGATGCACTCCGCAAGTATGAAAATAACGAGATGCCTGCGGCTGTCATTCAGTTGAAAAACGCCATTCAGCAAGATCAGAAAATGCTTGCAGCGCACCTGTTGCTCGGCAAAGCACTACTTAAAAATGGCGATCTGAAGGGGGCTGAAGCCGCATTTGAGGAGGCGCTCAAGCAGGGCGTCAATCGTGGAGAAGTCGCCCTGCCGCTTGGGCAGATTTATCTTGCACTAGGCCGCCCGGAAGCGGTTATCGAAAAAATACCAGCTTCCGGTTTGCCTCCCGCATTGCAGGTCGAAGTGCTGACCATGCGGGGAAATGCTTACTTGGAATCTGGCAAGAGCAGTCTTGCGGTCCAAAGTTTTGAGAATGCCAAGGCCATTGATCCGAAGTCGCCGCTGCCGCTCATCGCTGAAGTGCCGATGTTGTTGGCTGCCGGAAGACTCGATCAGGCCAGGGAAAAGGCCAACAAGGCCGTTGAACTGGCACCCAATAACGGTTCGGCCTGGAATATCAAAGCCTCGGTGCTGCACGCTTCGTTTGATGCCAACGGAGCCCTGGCCGCTTATGACAAGGCGCTGACGCTGGCGCCGAAACATGTTGATGCACGCATCGCTCGTGCAGCATTGTTGATCGATCTGAAGCGCAATGCCGATGCTCAAAAAGATCTTGATTACCTGAAAACCTTTGCCGAAGATGAGCCTCGTGCGGCTTATCTTCGGGCTGTCTTGGCCAGTCTGCACGGCGATGCCAATGCGACAAACGCAGCGCTTAAAGAGGTGACGCGGACCGTCGACAGTCTTCCTCCTGCCTGGTTGGCGCGGCGCGAGCAATTGTTGATGGCGGCCGCTTTGGCGCATTACGGCCTGGGTAGCCACGAAAAGGCGCGTGAGTATCTGGATGCGCTCATTGCGCGCAGCCCAAGTAATCTGGGGGCAAAAAAATTACTGGCTTCGATTTATGCCGATGCAAAGGATTACGGTCGTGCTCAGACTTTGCTCGAATCCCTGCAAAGAGCTACGCCGGACGACCCTCAGGTGATGTACCTGCTGGGAACGGTCAATCTCGCCCAACGACGCTATGCGCAAGCGACAGACCTTCTGGAAAAGGCTGCAACTCGCACCGGTTCCCCCGACATGAACCGCTCGCTGGGCTTGAGCCAGCTTGGTCTGGGACAGGCCGAGAAAGGGCTGGCCAGTCTGGAAAAGGCATTTTCCGCCAACCCGGCTGATTTTCGTGCTGGGATGGCCCTGGCTACGCTTTACATGCGCCAGGCCAAGAAAGACAAAGCGATGAAAACCGCGGAGGCAATGGTCAAACAGGACTCGGCGAATCTGACGGCACTGAATTTTCTGGGGACGATCAAGGGCGCAAGTGGAGACAAAGCAGGGGCGCGTAGTGCCTATTTGCAGGTGCTTGCCAAAGATGCCGCTTTTGCCCCCTCTGTTCTGAATCTGGTACGTCTGGACATCGGTGAAAAGCGCTTCGATGAGGCACGTCGCCGTCTTGATGCTTTATTGAAAAAAGACAGTAACGATTATCAGGTGCTGTTCGAGTACGGCCTGCTTGAACAACGGGCTGAGCGCCCGGCCGAAGCCATTCGTCATCTGACCAAGGCGGGTGATGTCCAGCGTACTGATCCTGGTCCGACCTTGGCGTTGATTGATCTGTACCTCAATCAACGCCAAGGAGAACAGGCGCTCAAGGCAGCCAAGGCCCTGGTTAGCAAGTTCTCGACAAGTCTGAGGGTGCAACAGGCCTTGGCACGGACCTACCTGGCCACAGGGGATGCTGTAAATGCCCGTAACGTACTGACGACCGCAACGCGCCTAGCTGAATTTGATCCGAAGGCCCAGGTCTCGATCGCGCGTATGCAGTTGGCGGCCGCCAACCCTAACGGCGCTGCCTACAGCGTTTCCAAGGCCCTTCAGGGAAATCCGGATGATGTCGCTGCGCTCGCGCTGGCGGTCCAGGTTGAAGCGCGGCGCGGTGATTCAGGCAAGGCTGATGTGGCCCTCAGGACGTTGACTTCAAAGCACCCGAACGACGTCGAGACGATTCGTGCCGGCGCAGAATTGGCCATGATGCGCGGCCAGTATCAGGCTGCAGTCACCGGCTATCGCAAGCTTGTGGCTCGTGAAGAAACCAGCGGCAATGCCCTGGCTTTGGTCGACGCGCAGACGAGGGCGGGTGAGTCAGGAAAAGCTTCGGCCTTCCTCGAGGCCTGGGTAAAAACCCACCCCGAGGACCAGCGGGCCCAGAAAGCGCTGGCCGATATCTTGTTCCGTGTGGGACAGCTTCCTGTGGCGAAACAGGCTTATCAAAAACTGCTTGCAGCCAACCCTGATGATGCTGTTTCGCTAAATAACTACGCCAACTTGCTCTTGCAAATGAACGATCCTTCTGCCCAGCAAGTCGCGGAAAAGGCGATCAATCTTTCACCTAATCATCCGGCCTATGCCGATACCCTGGGCTGGATTCTGGTGCACAAGGAGCAACTTGAAACTGGGCTGAGGTACTTGCGAGAAGCACGCTTGCGTAGCCCTGAAAATGGCGATATTCGCTTCCATCTTGCCTATGCCTTGGCCAAGGCAGGCAGACGCGATGAGGCGAAGGAGGAATTGCGGGCTGCCATCGCTAGCTCCGGCGAGTTCAAAGGGACTGCTTTATTCGGGCAACTTCGGCGGGAGTTGGGGGTAGTCAATGAATAGCGCCAGATGTCGAGATTCTTTACAACATTTGTTTTTTAGTGAATAAAAGTTTTCCATTTCATTGAAATTCAAGGAATATTTATTCAGGTACGCTTTTTGCTAAAATTGAATCAGCAAAGTACCTTTGGGGTAAAAAAATGAAAAACCAATTGAAAGCAGTCGTTCTGGCAGTCAGCTTGCTTGTCGTAGGCGAGGCCTCAGCCGTGACTTGGAACTTGACAGGGGCGGTTCCAAGCACAGGGGTCACTATCAGCGGTGTGGCAAACACCGGTGGAATCGATACTTCTGCTAGCTCGGCCAATAATGGCGCTACACAAACCATCCGAGATGCAACTTGGGTGGGGCAGACCAATATGGGGACGACTGCTAGTCCTGTGTATTATGGCGGCATTACAAATGCTGATGCATGCTCGAGTGGGTCATACTGTGACCTGAATGAAGGGGTGAATCCTGAGCATGCGATAGACAACGAGCAGCGCTACGATATGGCATTGCTCAACTTTGGTGCCTCGGTGGTCAAGTTGACTAGTGTGGGTCTGAGTTGGATTTCTGGTGACTCCGACCTGACCGTGTTGGCTTTCACGGGAACCGGCACGTTCAATGTGGATACCATGTTGAAGGGGCTGACCTACGACAAGCTGACCGCAAATGGCTGGACGGTGGTTGCAAACACGAATGGTACTTCCAGTACCTATACCCAGTCTTTTAATACGGCGGGCAATATTGCTTCCTCTTACTGGTTGATCGGTGCATTCAATCCTCTGGTTGCTTCCGCCACTGGGACTAATACCGGCGGCTTCGACTACGTCAAGCTGAGTACGGTTAGTGGCACCGTCTGTGCTGCTGGCTCGACGGCGGGTACGGCTGGTTGTGGTTCAACTAACAAGGCCCCGGAGCCTGGCTCGCTGGCATTGATGGGAGTTGGCCTCATTGGCTTGCTCCGTTTGCGCAAGCGTCGCTAATCTACGCTTCTGCTAAAAAGAAAAACGGCACCTTGGGTGCCGTTTTTCTTGGAGGGAAAGCCGCGTCCGAAAGTAAGCGGCTGCCGAAAATTACTGTCTGCTTGATTGTATCAATGCGGCCAGCGTGGCAACCGAGCGTAGATGTTCGCGCGCTTTTTCATCGCCAGCTTCAAGTATCACGCCGTATTTTTTCTTCAGGCCAAGAACAAGCTCAAGGGCGTCGATCGAGTCTAGACCAAGGCCTTCGTCGGCAAAAAGCAGCGCTTCGTCATCGATATCTGCCGGCGTGATGTCTTCGAGATTCATCGTTTCGATAATGAAAGTCTTCAGTTCAAGATGTAATTCGTTCATTTTTTAGTTCAGTTTCTTGCGCATTTGAATGCCGGAAAAGCCCAGCATGGCTTCATTGCCCGCTTCGATCAGGCGTAGTGTATCGCCCCGGCTGGTACCCAGGCCAGCGGTAATCACTTCGTTGTCGGATACCGGCAGGAAAGCGATCCTCAACAACAGATCGGGAACCTCGGGAAAGTGGGCTTCGCCGATCAGCATGCCATGGTCTTCCTTGAGCAAAAGCCTGTCAGGCGATGGGCCATCAATCTTGCCGACGATTTCGTAATTGCCAAGATTTTGCCGGAATCGCTCGGGAATGACCGAGGGTTTTAGTTTTTCACCGAAGATCAGCGATTCGTTTCCAATTCTTCCAACGATGATCTGGCGCCCGTTGACATTGGCCATCGATAGGTGGATGTCCTCGAAAGCTCCAACGCGCACTGGCAGCATGCCGAGAAGCTTGTATTTGATCGTTAGCAGCCCATCTTCATGTGGCACCAGGCGGAATTGGTGGCCGGCGGCGTCAACGTCTATTTGACCGGATTTTGTGCTGATTCTGGCTAGTCCGACCATCGTGTCGAAATTGCCGTCGAACTGGCGCAACTCTTCGGAGCTTGGTGCGCGCTCGGCGGCACGGACTGGTGGTTCCGGGTTTTGGCGAATGCCGGTCTTGGCTTCCAGCATCAGGCGTAGGGCCTCGGTAGCGATTTTCGAGACGGCGACATGCGAGGTGGCTGAGTTGGAAAGAACGACAACCCCCAGTTTGTGCTCCGGCAAGATGGCCATCATGCTGTGCGAATCGGGCAGTGAGCCGCCGTGACTGGCCACCGGGCCACCGCCGGGAATGTCGATGCCGCTCATCATCCAGCCGAGGCCGACGTATTGCTTGAAGGTTAGCGGGAAATCCTTGTTCTGGATGCGTACCATCTCGTGCAGGGAGGCTGCGGATAGCACTTGATATTTGCCTGACTTGCCGTCGGCAAACTGCATTTTCATGAACTGGCTCAGGTCAACGACATTGCTCAGCAGATTAGCGGCCGGCATGTCGCGCAGCGAGAAAGCCTCGCTCTCCTTGTTGCGATCGTAGGTCTTGGCGATCGGGCGTTGGGCGAAACTGCTCTGGGGCATGCCTAGTGGCAGGAAGAGGTGGTTATGCATGTAAATATCGAAGGCTTCGCCACTGACCTTCTGGATTGCTGCGCCAAGCAGCGCCACGCCGAGATTTGAATAGGAAAAAACGTAGTTGGGTGGAAAGGCGAGATGTTCGTCGTGGATGGCCTCAACCACCGAGTCGAAGCGATCAGGATCGCGAACGAAGAGACCGCGCAGGAAATTCGATGGCAGCCCGGAGTGGTGAGACATGATGTTGCGCGGTGTCACCGGGGCGGCATTGGGAAAGCGGCTCTTGATCGAGAATTCGGGCAGCGCAGACGCCAGGGGGTTGTCGATGTCGAGTTTGCCCTGTTCGGCCAGTTGCATGGTGGCGGCAGCGGTAAATACCTTGGCGATGGAGCCGGCTCGATAGATCGTTTCTGGTGTCGCCGGTGTCTTGTTTTCCAGATCGGCGTAACCGAAGCCTTGTTGCCACACAACCTGCTGGTTATCGACCAACGCGATGCTGATTCCGGTGATTTCGTTTTGCGCCATCTCACGGTCGATCAGCCAGGCCAGGTGTTTCTGTGTATGGCCATAGTCGCCGCGGACGTCGTTTTGTGATGCGGGTGGAGGCGTGGCGCAGCCGCTGAGCAAAAGAACGACACCGGCAAGGAGTGGGGCGAGGCGGTGATTCATCAAAGGGGGGAGCTTTCGCTGCAATGGCAATGGATTATAAACAGATACCACTGCTTGTCTTCGGGGAAAATAGCTGACAAATTCAGTCGAGTATTTTAAAATTGCCCTCCTTTGTATAGGGAGATCAGGCTTCATGTTCCGGCATCTGCGTGAGGACATCCGTGCGGTTTTTGACCGCGACCCGGCGGCTCGTTCATCCTGGGAGGTGCTTACCTGCTACCCGGGTATTCACGCCCTGATCATGCATCGTCTGGCTCACTGGCTGTGGGGCCATCGCCTGCGCTGGCTGGCGCGGTTTACGGCGCATATTTCCCGCATGTTGACTGGTATCGAAATCCACCCGGGAGCCACGATTGGTCGACGCTTTTTCATCGATCACGGCATGGGGGTCGTCATCGGTGAAACCGCAGTGATCGGTGACGACGTCACGCTCTACCATGGCGTTACGCTGGGTGGCACCTCATGGAACAAGGGCAAGCGTCACCCGACACTGGAAAACGGCGTGGTCATCGGTGCTGGTGCCAAGGTGCTTGGCCCGATCACCATCAGCGCCGGCGCCAAGGTCGGCTCGAATGCAGTCGTAACCAAGCCTGTCCCGGAAGGTGCTACAGCCGTTGGCAACCCGGCCCGGATTATCGACCAGCTAACCCGCGAACGTGAGGCGCAAGCGGAAAAGCTGGGGTTCTCTGCGTATGCCGTTGCTCGCAATCAGGATGATCCGTTGGCCAAGGCCATCCATGCGCTGCTTGATCATGCGTCCGAGACGGATCGTCGTCTTGCCTCTCTGGTCAAGGAGCTTGAGGCGCAAGGCGTGAAGTGCGATGAAGAAGTTCAGCAGGCTGATTCCTTTGATCCGAAATACCTGAGCAAAATAGTTGACTAATTTTCTCTGGTTTATATATAGTTGACCTTAATACTAGGTTATTAGCAGGAGCTCGGAATGCGTTTAACGACCAAAGGACGTTTTGCCGTAACGGCCATGATGGACCTCGCCTTGCGCGGCGATGATGGCCCGGTGGCACTGGCCAGCATCAGTGAGCGCCAGAAGATATCGCTCTCTTATCTTGAGCAATTGTTTGGCAAGTTGCGCCGCTATAAGCTGGTCGATAGCGTGCGTGGCCCCGGTGGCGGCTACTGCATCGCCCGGCCACTCGAACTGGTGCGGGTGGCTGACATTATCCGTGCTGTCGATGAGCAGCTTGATGCCACACAATGCGGCGGTCGCGAAAATTGCCACGATGAGCATCGGTGCATGACACACGATCTGTGGACAACGCTGAATGTAAAGATGTTCGATTATCTGTCTTCGGTGACGCTGGCTGATCTGGTTGAGCGCGAGAGACAAAAACGCGGTGCGGGTGTAACAGTGCTCGAAGACAAGCGCCGCCTCGGTCCGCAGCCCCGTGGCAGCAACGGGCGTGAAAAGATACCTGCGGTTATTTGAGTTCCGCAATGTTTCGCCCCGTCTATCTCGACTACAACGCCACGACGCCGCTCGATCCTGCGGTGCTGGCAGCAATGTTGCCCTGGCTGGAAAGCCAGTACGGCAACGCCTCGAGTCGTCACGAATATGGCCGGCAGGCACGGCAGGCGATTGATGAGGCGCGACAGAGAGTTGCAGCGGCGGTCAATGCGCACCCGACGGAAGTGATTTTTACCAGCGGTGGCAGCGAAGCCAATAACCTCTTTCTGAAGGGCGCTGCGGCCAGTCTCAAACCGGGCACGTTGGCCGTAAGTGCCATCGAGCATCCCTGTGTGCTCAAACCGGCCGCCCAGTTGGTAAAGCAGGGTTGGCAGGTCAAACATATCGCAGTCGATAGCGCCGGAAGGGTGAGTGCGGCGGATTACGCCGAAGCCATGCAGGCCAAACCAAAGCTGGTGTCGGTGATGCTTGCCAATAACGAAACCGGTGTCGTGCAGGATGTCGCTGTGCTGGCAAACTCGGCAAAGAGCGCTGGCGGCTGGTTTCATACCGATGCCGTCCAGGCCTTGGGGAAGCTGGATATCGACTTTCGCGCCCTCAACATGGCCGGCGTGCATGCCATGACGCTATCTGCCCACAAGGCCTACGGCCCGAAAGGTGCAGCAGCGCTGGTTCTCGACAAGCGTGTCGAATTGCAGCCGCTGATTGCCGGTGGTGGCCATGAGCGAGGCTTGCGTTCCGGCACTGAAAACGTGCCGTCGATTGTCGGATTTGGCGTTGCTGCGGAACTTGCAGCGAATCGTGTTGCCGAACTGTCGGCTCGCTTGCGAGTCATGCAGGCGAAGCTGGAAGCCGGGCTGGTTGCATTGGGTGCCCGGGTCTTTGCGACAGATGCGATGCGTTTGCCGAACACCAGCTATTTCGCCTTTCCGGATATCGATGGCGAAACGCTGGTCGGCAAGCTGGACCGCGAAGGGTTTGCTGTGGCTAGCGGCGCGGCATGTTCCAGCGCCAATCCGGAGCCATCGCATGTTCTGCGGGCAATGGGTGTGGCGCCGGAAATCGCCCGTGGGGCAATACGTGTCAGCCTCGGGGCAAGTAACACTGAAGTTGAAATTGAACAATTCATCAACGCCTTGCAGGCTACAGTCGGACGCCTGCAGGGACTGACGGCGATGGCTGTCTGAACAACCCGACTTAGCGAGAATGACGATGAAACTCCCCATCTACCTGGATTACTCGGCAACCACCCCGGTCGACCCCCGTGTCGCCGAAAAAATGATTCCCTACCTCTGCGAGCATTTCGGCAATCCGGCGTCGCGTTCGCACAGCTTTGGCTGGGTCGCCGATGCGGCGGTCGAAGAGGCCCGTGAGCAGGTTGCTGCGCTGGTCAATGCAGATCCCAAGGAAATCGTCTGGACCTCCGGTGCGACCGAATCCAACAACCTTGCCATCAAGGGCGCGGCCAATTTCTATGCCAGCACCAAGGGCAAGCACATCATCACGGTCAAGACCGAGCACAAGGCCATTCTCGATACCGTGCGTGAAATGGAGCGCCAGGGTTTCGAGGCGACTTATCTTGACGTCAAGGAAGACGGTCTGCTTGATCTGGAAGTCTTCAAGGCGGCCATTCGTCCGGATACCGTGCTCGCCTCGGTGATGTTCGTCAATAACGAAGTCGGTGTCATTCAGCCGATCGCCGAACTCGGTGAAATCTGCCGCGAGAAGGGCATCATCTTTCACGTCGATGCTGCACAGGCCACCGGCAAGGTCGATATCGATCTGAGCAAGCTGAAGGTCGATCTGATGAGCTTCTGCGCCCACAAGACCTATGGTCCGAAGGGTATCGGCGCGCTGTACGTCCGCCGCAAGCCGCGTATCCGTCTCGAAGCCCAGATGCACGGCGGCGGTCATGAGCGCGGTTTCCGCTCCGGCACCTTGCCGACCCATCAGATCGTCGGCATGGGCGAGTGCTTCCGTTTGGCCAAGGAAGAAATGGCTGAAGAGAACAAGCGCGTTGGTGCTCTGCGCGACAAATTGCTGAAGGGCTTGCAGGATATCGAGGCCACTTTCGTCAATGGTGACCTGACGCAACGCGTGGCGCACAATCTCAACATCAGCTTTGCCTATGTTGAGGGTGAGTCGATGATCATGGCGATCAAGGATCTGGCGGTTTCGTCCGGTTCGGCCTGCACCTCGGCCAGCCTGGAACCTTCCTACGTGCTACGTGCCCTGGGGCGTGATGATGAACTGGCTCACAGTTCCATCCGTTTCAGCATCGGTCGCTTTACGACAGAAGAAGAAATTGACTATGCAATCAAATTGTTGCATCAGAAAGTTGGTAAGTTGCGCGAACTTTCACCGCTGTGGGAGATGTACAAGGATGGCATCGATCTGAGCACCGTTCAGTGGGCAGCGCACTAACAAGAACGATTGAGAAATACCCCGGAATTAATGGAGAATTAACATGAGCTATAGCGTAAAAGTCATTGATCACTATGAAAATCCACGTAACGTCGGTTCCTTTGCCAAGGAAGATGATGGCGTTGGTACCGGCATGGTTGGCGCGCCGGCCTGCGGCGACGTGATGAAGCTGCAGATTAAGGTGAACAAGTCCGGCGTGATTGAAGATGCCAAGTTCAAGACCTATGGCTGCGGTTCCGCCATTGCCTCTTCTTCGCTGGTCACCGAATGGGTCAAGGGCAAGACGGTCGATCAGGCTTTGTCGATCAAAAATACCGAAATTGCTGAAGAACTGGCCCTGCCGCCGGTTAAAATTCACTGTTCGATTCTGGCCGAGGATGCCATCAAGGCAGCCGTGGCGGATTACAAGAAAAAGCACGGAGAATAAGCATGGCAGTCACCTTGAGCGACAAGGCGGCACAACACGTCGCCAACTTCTTGACCAAGCGCGGCAAGGGCATCGGCCTGCGCCTCGGGGTACGGACGAGCGGCTGTTCTGGCATGGCCTACAAGCTGGAATTTGTCGACGAGGTGAATCCTGACGATCTGGTCTTCGAACAAAATGGCGTCAAGATCATCGTCGACGCCAAGAGCTTGCCTTACCTTGACGGGATGGAACTGGATTTCGCTCGTGAAGGTCTGAACGAGGGCTTCAAGTTCAACAATCCGAACGTCAAGGATCAGTGCGGCTGCGGCGAATCGTTTAACGTCTGATGGATCTGCGAGCCGATCACTTCTCGCTGTTTGGGTTGAACCGTGGTTTTCGGCTCGATCTTTCTGACCTGGATTCTCGCTACCGAGATATCCAGGCTCAGGTTCATCCGGACCGCTTCGCCAATGCAAGTGACGCGGAACGCCGGATGTCTATGCAGTGGGCGACCCATGCCAACGAGGCCTACCAGACGCTGAAAAAGCCGCTGGAGCGCGCCAAGTACCTCCTGCATCTGGCCGGCCATGACATCAAGGCGGAGAGTAATACCTCGATGCCGGCCGATTTCCTGATGGAACAGATGGAATGGCGCGAAGCGGTGATGGATGCACGTAATGGCGGCGATCATCACGAACTCGAGCATCTGCACAACCGCCTGAGCGGTGATGTCAAGAATCGCTATGAAGAGCTGGCGCAGTTGCTCGATGATGCCGGCGACCACGCTCAGGCGACTGATCGCGTACGTCGCCTGATGTTCCTGGAAAAACTCCTGTACGAAATCGACGACGCGCTGGCGTCGCTGGAAGAATAAATAATGGCTCTGTTTCAAATCGCCGAACCTGGCGAATCGGCGGCACCGCACGAGCACAAGCTCGCCATCGGCATCGACCTGGGTACCACCAACTCGCTGGTTGCCACCGTGCGCAGCGGCATCGCTGTCTGCCTGAATGACGATCAAGGGCGTCCGCTGCTGCCTTCCGTCGTGCGCTACCACGCCGACGGCACGACCGAGGTTGGCTACGATGCGCAGAAGAATCAGGCGGTCGACCCGAAGAACACGATTGTTTCGGTCAAGCGCTTCATGGGGCGGGGCACCAAGGATATTGCTCATGTTGAGTCGATGCCTTACGACTTCGTCGAGTCGCCGGGCATGGTCAAGCTAAAAACCCACGCCGGCATCAAGAGTCCGGTCGAGGTTTCGGCAGAAATCCTGAAATCCCTGAAGGCGAGGGCCGAGGCGGCTCTCGGTGGCGACCTGGTTGGGGCGGTGATCACCGTGCCAGCCTATTTTGACGATGCCCAGCGGCAGGCGACCAAGGATGCTGCCCGCCTGGCCGGCCTCAATGTGCTGCGTCTGCTCAACGAGCCGACCGCTGCTGCCATCGCCTATGGGCTGGACAACGGTGCGGAGGGCGTCTACGCGGTCTACGACCTCGGTGGCGGCACCTTCGATATCTCCATTCTCAAGCTGACCAAGGGCGTTTTCGAGGTCATGTCCACCGGCGGCGATTCGGCCCTGGGCGGCGACGACTTCGATCACCGCATCTACTGCTGGGTCATTGAGCAGGCCGAATTGCAACTGCTCTCGCCGGAAGACGCGCGGCGCCTGATGATGCGCTGCCGCGAGGCCAAGGAGTTCCTGACCAACAATCCGGAGGCGCCAATCTCGCTGCGCCTGGCCTCCGGTGAGAACGTCGAGGTCAAACTTGACGTTGCCACTTTTGCCCAGATTACCCAGACCCTGATTTCCAAGACCCTGCAGCCGGTCAAGAAAGCACTACGCGATGCTGGCCTGCGCGCCGAAGACATCAAGGGGGTGGTCATGGTTGGCGGCGCAACGCGCATGCCGCAGGTGCAGAAGGCAGTCGGTGATTTCTTCCGCCAGGAACCGCTGACCAATCTCGACCCGGACAAAGTCGTCGCCCTCGGTGCTGCGACGCAGGCCAACCTGCTGGCCGGCAACAAGACCGGTCGTGACGATTGGCTGCTGCTCG
This sequence comes from Dechloromonas aromatica RCB, assembly GCF_000012425.1. Taxonomy (NCBI): domain Bacteria; kingdom Pseudomonadati; phylum Pseudomonadota; class Betaproteobacteria; order Rhodocyclales; family Azonexaceae; genus Dechloromonas; species Dechloromonas aromatica (nom. nud.). The sequence goes on from NC_007298.1 coordinate 2,106,439, forward strand.
ACGTCATTCCGCTGTCGCTCGGCCTGGAAACCATGGGCGGCCTGACTGAAAAGGTCATCCCGCGCAATTCGACCATCCCGACGGCTCGCGCTCAGGAATTCACCACCTTCAAGGACGGCCAGACGGCGATGGTCATCCATGTCGTGCAGGGCGAGCGCGAAATGATCTCCGACTGCCGTTCTCTGGCCCGTTTCGAACTGCGCGGTATTCCGCCGATGGTGGCCGGCGCAGCGCGTATTCGAGTCACTTTCCAGGTTGATGCCGACGGCCTGCTGTCGGTGACGGCCCGCGAACAGACGACCGGCGTTGAATCCAGCATTACCGTCAAGCCGTCTTATGGCCTGTCGGATGACGAGATCGCCGGCATGCTCAAGGATTCGATGGAGCACGCCAAGGACGACGCCATGACCCGCGCGCTGAAGGAAGCGCAGGTCGAGGCACAACGCATGATCGAGGCAACCGAGGCGGCGCTGGCTGAAGACCCGCATCTGCTCAACGAGGCGGAAACGGCCAAGATCAAGGCCACGATCGCCAAGCTGGCCGAAACCATGGCTGGCGAAAATCGTCGCCTGATCAATATCGCGATGGATGACCTCGGTTTCGAAACCCAGGCCTTTGCCCATCGCCGCATGGATCAGAGCATCAAAAAAGTGCTGTCCGGCCGCAACGTTGCCGACATCAAGGTTGGAGAAGAAGGAGAAAAGGCATGACCCAACTCATCGTGCTACCGCACGTCGAGCTCTGCCCGGACGGTGCCGTGATTGAGGCAGAACCCGGCAAGTCGATCTGCGAGAACCTGCTGGCCAACGAGATCGAACTCGACCATGCCTGTGAAATGTCCTGCGCCTGCACGACCTGTCACGTCATCGTGCGTGAAGGCTTCAATTCGCTGGAAGCCGCCGAGGACATCGAGGAAGACCTGCTGGACAAAGCCTGGGGGCTGGAGCCCAACTCCCGCCTGGGTTGTCAGGCAATCGTTGGCGCTACGCCACTGACGGTCGAGATTCCGAAATACAGCATCAACATGGCGAAGGAGGGCCACCGCAAATGAAATGGACTGACATCAACGATATCGCCATCGAACTGTGCGATGCCCATCCGGACAAGGACCCGTTGAAGATCAACTTTGTCGATCTGCGCGACTGGGTGATGGCCTTGCCTGGTTTCAATGACGACCCAAAGCACTGCGGCGAAAAGATTCTCGAAGCCATCCAGCAGGCCTGGATCGACGAAGTCGCCTGAAGCTAAACATGAAATCGCGTGATCTCCCGGGGCGTGGCACTCAGCTCAATGTCCTGGGCGGCCCGCTGCTGACTTGCAGCGACACGCCAGTGACCGGCTTTTTTCGCGATGGTTGCTGCAATACCTCGGAAGACGATTTTGGCAGCCACACGGTCTGTGTCGTGCTGACCGATGAATTCCTCGCTTATTCCAAGGCGGCCGGTAACGACCTGTCGACACCGCGCCCTGAATTCGATTTTCCTGGACTGAAGGCTGGCCAGCGCTGGTGCCTTTGCGCGGCACGCTGGGTTGAAGCCTATCGCGCCGGCAAGGCACCGAAAGTCTCCCTGAATTCGACCAATCAGGCTGCCCTGGAGGTCGTCCCGCTCGACTTGCTCAAGCAGCACGCCATCGACTTGCATTGAAATGGCGCGTTCGATGCCAGCCGTTTTCCCGGAAGCGCCGGAAAATATTACCTGCGAAAACTGTTCGGCTTGTTGCTGCCAGTTGGAGGTGATGCTGATGGAAGGCGACGATGTTCCCCGCCGCTTCTCCACTCAGGATGACTGGGGCGGCTGGGTCATGCGGCGGCTGGACGACGGTTGGTGCGCTGCGCTGGATCGTGACACCATGCGCTGTACAATCTACGAGCGCCGGCCGGATAACTGCCGGGTGTTCGAAATGGGTGACAGCGATTGCCAGCGCGAGCGTGTGTTGTTCTATGCGCTCATCCAAGCCTGAAATACCGATACCAAGCTGATATTGATGTCTGAAAAACAAGCCAACAATCCGCTCCATGGCCTGACCCTGGAAAACATCCTCAACCGGCTGGTCGACTATTACGGCTGGGCCGAACTGGGGCAGATTATCGAAATTCGCTGTTTCAATCTCGACCCGAGCATCGCTTCCAGCCTCAAGTTCCTGCGCCGAACCCCTTGGGCGCGGGAAAAGGTCGAAGCACTCTACATTTCCACCGAATTTAACCAAAAATGACCTACGAAGAACACCTTGATGAAGTAACCACGCTGATCTTCGAAAAATACGATGTTACAGAGCAGAAGGCGATCAAGATGGTGATGCGCGCCCAGGCTGACGACTTTTTCAGCGGCCACGACGATGATGCATCGATCTGCACACTGGACCGGGCGCACCTCGACGCCAAAGCAGTCTTCAATAAGTACAAGTAAGCGGATGCGCTCGACCCGTGCCACCGCTGCCGTCGCCAGGCTGAATCAACGCAGTGAAGGTCGCCACTACCTGATGGTGATGACCGGAGATGGCAAATTTATCCTGCGCGAACGACTTGATGGTGGCGACAAGGATGTGGCCGAAGCGCTGTCGCTGGATGATTTCGTCCGTCTGGTCAATGCCACCGGGCCGCAAGTTGTACCTCGCGTCACCAAGAACGACGCCGCGTTTGCCAAGCAGCTGGTCAGGAAGACCTGACTGCCCGCTGCTCAGTCGAACAGATTGAGCAGCGAATCCAGCCCACCGAAATTGATGGCCACGTCGGCCTTGGCACGGGTGGCCGGCTTGGCACGGAAAGCGACCGACAGGCCGGCTTGGGCCATCATCATCAAGTCATTGGCACCGTCGCCACAGGCGATGACCTGTTCCTTCTTCAGGCCCAGTTCATCGGTCAGGCGAGCGAGGTGATGGGCCTTGGCGGTGGCATCGACAATATCGCCGACGACGCGTCCGGTCAGCTTGCCGCCGGAAATTTCCAGTTCGTTTGACGTAGCAAAGTCGAAACCCAGTTCGATACGCAGACGCTCGGTGAAATAGGTAAATCCCCCAGACAGGATTGCGGTGCGCAGGCCAGCGTTCTGGCAGGCTTCGAGGAGTTCGCGGGCACCGGGTGAGAGCAGCAGGCGTTCGCCGAAAACCCTGGCCAGGACGCGGGCATCCAGGCCGGCCAGCAGCGACAGGCGGCGGCGCAGGCTTTCGCGGTAATCGATTTCGCCGCGCATGGCCGCTTCGGTGACGGCCGACACTTCGTCCTTTTTGCCGGCGAAATCAGCCAGTTCGTCGATGCATTCAATGGTGATCAGCGTCGAATCCATGTCGAAGCAGATCAGGCCGAAGTCGGACAGCTTCTTGTCGGCTTCGGCGAACGCCCAGTCGAGCTTCTCGGCTTCGATCAGCGGAATCAGGGCATCGAAATCCGGGGTGCGAGTTGCACCTTTCAGCCGGACAACCTGCGGTGGTCGGGGTTCGACGGCTATGGCGCCGGTCGCCGCGACGATACGTTCGAGCAAAAAGGTGGGTAGGGCGCCGCCCTGGATGATCAGGTTCATGGTGTCAGTCTAGGCAAATCCGGCCATCGTCAGTTCGCGACGCGGCCACGCTTGAAACGAAGGAATATGCCGATGGCGAGGGCACCCAGTATGCCACCGAGCAAAAATTGGCCGAAAGCGACAGCAATGGCCGATCCTGAGATGAGTCCGAAACGGATTCCGGTATCCAGCAATTGGCCAATGCTTTCGGCAATGAGCGTGAAGCGGGTGCCATTCTTGTGATTCACTGGCTTGTTCGCAATGTTCCGTCTGTCGATTCGGTCAGGACAGACGTTCCGGCAGCACGTCGCGCAACAACACGGCGGCGTCGCGGATCATCTTTTCGGTGGTGTCCCAACCGACACAGCCATCGGTGACCGAGCAGCCGTACTTGAGCTGGCTGAGGTCAGCCGGGATGGACTGGTTGCCGGCTTCGATGTTCGACTCGATCATCACGCCAAGCAGTGATTTGTTGCCGAGGCGGATCTGGTTGACGACATCGGCCATGACCAGCGGCTGCAATTCAGGTTTCTTGGAGCTGTTGGCGTGTGAGCAATCGACGACGATGTTGGCCGGCAGCTTGGCCTTGACCATGGCCTGTTCGGCGATGGAGACGGAGACCGTGTCGTAATTCGGACGACCGTCACCACCACGCAGCACGACGTGGCCGTAGCCGTTGCCCTTGGTGCGGACGATGGCGACACGGCCTTCGCTGTTCAGACCAAGGAAGGAGTGCGGACGCGAGGCGGAGAGGATGGCATTGACGGCCACTGACAGGTCGCCATTGGTGGCGTTCTTGAAGCCGACCGGGGTCGACAGGCCGGAAGACATTTCGCGGTGGGTCTGCGATTCGGTGGTGCGGGCGCCGATGGCGGTCCAGGTGATCAGGTCGCCGTAGTATTGCGGGCCGTAGGGGTCGAGGGCTTCGGTACCGGCGGGCAGGCCGAGCTCATTGACCTGGAGCAGGAATTCACGCGCCTTTTCCATGCCGACATTGACCTGGAAGGAGTCGTCCATGAACGGGTCGTTGATATAACCTTTCCAGCCCACTGTGGTGCGCGGTTTTTCGAAATAGACACGCATGATGATCTGCAGCACGTCACCGACTTCATCGGCCAGTTTCTTCAGGCGGCGGGCGTAATCCAGGCCGGCGACCGGGTCGTGGATGGAGCAGGGGCCGACAACGACGAACAGGCGGTGATCCTTGCGGTCGAGAATCTTGCGCAGCAGGTTGCGGCCGTGGGTAACCGTTTTGGCGGCCTTGGCGCTGAGCGGCTGGCGGGCGTTGATTTCTTCCGGCGTCGGCATGGCGTCGAAGGCGGTTACGTTTACGTTGTCGATGTTCTGTGTCGTCATGTCAGTGGCTCAGCTGGCGAATCATGTCTTTGACTGCGGCAACCTTGTCGTTCAAGGTCGGGCAGTGGCGCAAAAGGGAAATTTTATCCTGTCCGGCTAATTTATAGCTGCGGTTGTTCTGAATCAAATGAATAATCTTGATCGGCTCGATAGGCGGGTTCTTGGCGAACTCCGGCCCGAACTGCAGCGTGATCTGGTCAGTCGAGGCATCGAGCTTCTGTATGCAAAGTGGTTTGACCAGGATACGTAGGCGGTGCGTGGCGAGCAGCGACTGGCCTTGCAGCGGCAGTTCGCCGAAGCGGTCGATCAGTTCTTCCTGAAGGGTATCGATTTCCTCGGCGTTCTCGCAGTTGGCCAGGCGCTTGTACAGCGTCAGGCGCTCGTGGACGTCCGGGCAATAGGCGTCGGGCAGCAGGGCCGGGGTGCGCAGGTTGATTTCGGTTGAAATGCCCAGCGGCTGGGTCAGATCGACGGTGTCGATGGCCTTGCCCTGCTTCAAATGGGCGACGGCGCGGTTGAGCATTTCGGTGAACAGGTTGAAGCCAACTTCCTGCATCTCGCCCGACTGGTTGTCGCCGAGCACCTCGCCGGCGCCGCGGATTTCCAGGTCGTGCATGGCCAGGAAGAAGCCGGAGCCGAGTTCCTCGGACATCTGGATCGCTTCCAGCCGCTGCTTGGCCTGCTTGGTCATCGCCTTTTCATCCTGGACCAGCAGATAGGCATAGGCCTGGTGGTGCGAACGGCCGACGCGGCCGCGCAACTGGTGGAGCTGGGCGAGGCCGAACTTCTCGGAGCGGTTGATCAGGATGGTGTTGGCGTGCGGGTTGTCGATGCCGGTCTCGATGATGGTCGTGCACAGCAACAGGTTGGCCCGCTGCTGGGTGAAGTCGCGCATCACGCGCTCCAGTTCGCGTTCGTTCATCTGGCCGTGGCCGATGACGATGCGCGCCTCGGGAACCAGCTTTTCCAGCTTTTCCCGCATGTTTTCGATGGTATCGACCTCGTTGTGCAGGAAATACACCTGGCCGCCGCGCTTCAGCTCGCGCAGCACGGCTTCGCGGATGATGCCGTCGGAGAACTTGCTGACGAAGGTCTTGATCGCCAGCCGCTTCTGCGGCGCGGTGGCGATCACCGAGAAGTCGCGCAGGCCTTCCATGCTCATCGCCAGCGTGCGCGGGATCGGCGTCGCGGTCAGCGTCAGCACATCGACCTCGGCGCGCATGGCCTTCAGCGTTTCCTTCTGGCGGACGCCGAAGCGGTGTTCCTCGTCGATGACGACCAGGCCGAGGCGCTGAAACTTGACGTCCTTGCCGATCAACTTGTGCGTACCGATGATCACGTCGATCTTGCCTTCGGCCAGTTCCTGCAAAGCCTGCGCCGATTCCTTGGCGGTCTTGAAGCGGGAGATTTCAGCGATCTTGACCGGCCAGTCGGCGAAGCGGTCGACGAAGGTCTGGTAATGCTGTTCGCAGAGCAGGGTGGTCGGGCACAGCACGGCCACCTGCTTGCCGCCGGCCACCGCGCAGAAGGCGGCGCGCAGGGCAACCTCGGTCTTGCCGAAACCGACGTCGCCACAGACCAGGCGGTCCATCGGCTTGCCGGAACGCATGTCCTCGATCACCGCGGCGATGGCCTGCGCCTGATCGTGGGTTTCCTCGAAGCCAAAACCGTCGGCGAAGGCCTCGTAATCGTTTTCCTGGAAGCTGAAAGCATGGCCCTGGCGGGCAGCGCGGGCAGCGTACAGGGTCAGCAGTTCGGCGGCGGTGTCGCGCGCCTGCTCGGCAGCCCGGCGCTTGGCCTTTTCCCACTGGCCGGAACCGAGCGTGTGCAGCGGCGCGGCTTCCGGCTCGGCGCCCGAATAACGCGAAATGACATGCAACTGCGCCACTGGCACGAACAGCTTGGCCTCGTTGGCGTAGTGCAGTTCGAGGAACTCCTGCTCGCCGTTGCCGAGGTCCATGCGGATCAGGCCCCGGTAGCGGCCGATGCCGTGGCTTTCATGGACGACTGGGTCGCCGACCTTGAGTTCGGTCAGGTCCTTCAGCCAGTTGTCGAAACTGGCCTTGCGCGCGGCCTCGCGGCGGGTGCGGCGGGGTGCGCCGGCGTAGAGCTCGGTTTCGGTGATGAAGGCGAGATCGGGCAGGGCGAAGCCGCCATGCAGCGGGCCGACGCCCAGTGCCAGCGGCGCATCGGCGGCGGCGAAGCCGGCAAAATCGGCACTGGCGGCAGGCTTCAGGCCGTGTTCGGTCAGCATGGTGGCCAGCGTTTCGCGGCGACCGGCCGATTCGGCCAGCAGCAGCACGCGGCCGGGTTGGCTGGCGAGGTAGGCCTTCAGCTTGCCGAGCGGGTCTTCGGCGCGGCGGTCGACTGAAATGTCGGGCAGCGCGGTCGCCGCCGGGTGGTCGGTTTTGGCCGAAAATACCAGTCGACCGTAGGAATTGGCCGCCGTGAAGAACGCCTCGTCGGTCAGGAACAACTGCTCCGGCGGCAGCAGCGGCCGGGCCTTGTCGCCCTGCAGCATGGCGTAGCGCGAGCGGGTGTCGTTCCAGAAGGCGGCGATGGCGGCCGGCGCGTCGCCGTGCGTGACGAACACGGCATCCCTGGGCAGGTAGTCGAAAACGGTGGCCGTTTCGTCGAAGAACAGCGGCAGGTAGTACTCGATGCCGGCGCTGGCGATGCCCTGGGAAACGTCCTTGTAGATGCCCGACTTGGCCGGGTCGCCCTCGAAAGTCTCGCGGAAGGCCTGGCGGAAATGCGTGCGGCCCTTGTCGTCCATCGGGAATTCGCGCGCCGGCAGCAGGCGCACTTCCGGCACCGGATAGACCGTGCGCTGGGTATCGACGTCGAAAGTCTTGATGCTCTCGATCTCGTCGTCGAACAGGTCGAGCCGGTAGGGCAGTTGCGACCCCATCGGGAAGAGGTCGATCAGCCCGCCGCGGATCGAATACTCGCCGGGCGATACCACCTGCGTCACATGCGCGTAGCCGGCCAGCGTCACCTGGCTGCGGAACTTCTCGGCATCCAGCGTCTCCCCTTTCTTGAAGGCGAAAGTGTAGGCGGCCAGGAAAGCCGGCGGCGCCAGCCGATAGACGGCCGTGGTGGCCGGCACGAGCAGGATGTCCAGCTCGCCCTGCGTCGCCGCCCACAAGGTCGCCAGCCGCTCGGAAACCAGGTCCTGGTGCGGCGAAAAGGTGTCGTAAGGCAGCGTTTCCCAGTCCGGCAGCAGCCGCACGCGCAGATTAGGCGCGAACCATGGAATCTCGTCGAGCAGCCGCTGCGCATCGGCCGCATTGGCGGTGACCACGGCCAACAGCTTGCCGGGATTGCCGACGGCAATTTCAGCCAGCGCCAACGCATCGGCCGACCCGGCCAGCGACGGCAGATCGAGTCGGGCACCGGCCTTGGGCAGGGCGGGGAGGGAAAGCAGGGGCTTGGAAGCGGACACTAAGAGGCGGGCGGCGTTGCGGGGCTTGGATTATAGCCGCTTCGCCCGATGGGGCCGGAGATGTTTCCGGGTTATGCCATGATCGGAATAGCTTGCTGCCCTGGAGGCCCTGGTCCCTTCCAGGGCAGATAATTTTGCTGATCAGGGCGCTGGTTTGCTTCTGACTTCCTTGCAGATGGCGATTTCCTCGTCGCTCATGACCGGCTTGATATCGCAGCGAGCCTCCCAGGCGACCTGACGTTTCTGGCGCTCAAGCAAGGCGAGTTCGCGATTCTTGACCTTGGCTTCGGCCTCGCGGCGCTTTTTCTCGTCGGCAGCGGCGATGGCGGCCTGTTCGGCCTGCTCTTTGCGCTTTTCTTCATCGGCTGCCTGTTGCAGCTTTCTGGCCGCCAGGGTTGCTGCATCTCGCTTGGCGCGTGCAGCTTCTTTTTCCTGGCGTATGCGACGAAGGTTTTCGTCTTCTTCGCTCGTTGCTGAGTTACCGAACGAAGGATTGTCGCCGGTTGCCGAATTGTCATTAGATCGCCCGGAACGCGCCACAGCGTTACGGACGATACCACTACCGCTTTCACTGACATGCGTGTCAGCGGAGTGGTGAGTATGTGAGGAGCGAATGCGCCCCTTCGCGCTTGCATCGGCAGAGACGCTCAGCGCTAGTGCGACGAGGATGGTGGCCAGGCCAATTCGATTCATGTGTTCTCCCTGAAATTTATTATTTAGTGAAACGGCATCGATTTTAGCGAATTTTTTCGGCAGCCATTGTGGGGGTATTTCACACTTTGAGTGTGCCTTGTGCTGAGCGCTTATTGACCAAGACTCCCGCTACTCCGTGCGATAAGCCTTATCCGTGATGAATTCGATGTTTTCCTTATCTGCCAAGTGGAATAATCTGCAGAGAGTTATCGTCTGAGCATTACTGACATCAGGAGCATTCATCGTGTCTGCATCGCAAAATAAAGTATCGATTTCGCCGACGGGCGAATCCTTTCCGTTACCTGATCAAGCCGACTATGCGGCCGAATATCAGCGCGTCAAAGTCCTCGCCGAGGCGGCACGAGCGAGTGGCAAGGAGGTCGTGGTGGTCATGGGCGTCGGCTTTGTCGGCGCGGTGATGGCGGCCATCGTGGCTGATTGCGAAGACAAGGATGGCCGGCCGAGCAAGTTCGTGATTGGCTGCCAACGCCCGTCGACGCGCTCCTTCTGGAAAATACCGCTGCTCAACCGCGGTATTTCCCCGGTCAAGGCCGAAGACCCGCAGGTCGATGTGCTGATCGGCCGCTGTGTGCTGGAAAAGAAGACGCTGATTGCGACCTACAACAGCCAGGTACTCGATCTGGCCGATTGCGTGGTCGTCGACGTGCAGTGCGATTTCCTGAAGCAGGAACTCGGCAACATGAAGTCCGGCGAGTGTGATATGGCAGCGCTGGAGGCGACGCTGAAAACCGTTGGCCAGCATGTTCGTCCGGAATGCCTGACCCTGATCGAAACAACGGTGGCGCCGGGAACGACGGAATTCGTTGCCTGGCCGATCCTGAAGAAGGCTTTTGCCGGCCGCGGCATTGCCTCGGCCCCCTTGCTGGCGCATTCCTACGAACGTGTGATGCCGGGCCGCGAGTATGTGGCCAGTATTCGTGACTTCTGGCGTGTCTGTGCCGGCTGCGATGATGCTGCCCGGGCGCGGGTCGAGAAGTTTCTGCACGAAGTGCTGAACACCGACAAGTTCCCGTTGACCGTGATGGACCGCCCGATCGAGTCGGAAACGGCAAAGATTGTCGAGAACAGCTACCGGGCCACCATCCTCGCCTATCTGCATGAGTGGTCGATTTTTGCCGAGCGCAACGGGGTTGATCTGGTCAAGGTGGTCGACGCGATCAAGATGCGGCCGACGCACAGCAACATGATCTTTCCCGGTCCCGGCATCGGCGGTTATTGCCTGCCCAAGGACGGTGGTCTCGGCTACTGGGCCTACAAACACATCCTCGGCTTCGAGGATGGCGACAAGGTTTTCCGCATTACACCGGTGGCCGTCGATATCAACGACACCCGCGCCCTGCATGTGGCCGAACTGACCCGCGATGCGCTGCGCAACATGGACCGCTATATCGCCGCCTCGCAGGTGCTGATTGCCGGCGCCTCCTACCGGCAGGACGTTGGCGACACGCGCTACAGCGGCTCGGAGCTGGTGGTCCGCAAGCTGGCCGAAATGGGCGCCGAGATGCGGGCGCATGATCCGTATGTCGAGCAATGGTGGGAATTCTCGGAGCAGGACAAATACCCGACTTCCGGCCTTTCGTGGAAGCGCTTCTTCCGCAACCAGGATGAATTGTCGGAACTCAAGGTCGAGAACAATCTTGAAGCAGCGCTAAAAGGCGTCGATGCATTGATCCTGGCGGTTCCGCACGATGCCTACCGCAATCTCACCCCGGAGCAGGTGGTCGAGTGGGCTGGCCGGCCGATTGCCATCATCGATTGTTTCGGCATGCTCAAGGACGCCACCATTGCCCGTTATTTTGAGCTGGGTTGCGAGGTGAAGGGGCTGGGCCGCGGCCATATCCAGCGTATCAAGAAGACTGTTCGCTACAGCTGATTCGTCGCCTGCGTGCTTGATGAAAAGTCCCCGAGTTCGGGGACTTTTTTGTGAAATTTTGTTGGCTTAAAAGTTGGACGTTATTTTGTTCCGGCGATCCGGAGGATGGCTTGTATCGGCACTGTTGGCCTTCCGGGATGGGAGGGCTGATTTGTCGTAAGCATCAATTTGAACGGCATCCTTGATCGATGTGGGACTTCTGATCCGCGCTGAAATGCTATTATTTTTGCCGTTTTAGGGATGGGTAAAAAATGACTTCAAACTTGAGCAACGAGCGCCGCATGGGGTCTCAACGGCGTCACATGGATGGCGGGCTGCCAATCGGTTTGGGTGACCGGCGCGTCAATATTGAGCGGCGGCTGTTCAATCTCGACGCGTGCTGTGTTGAGGAATGGTTGAGCAAGCCAGCACCAACCGTCGAGGCTAACAACAAGCCGTCTGCCAAGTAAGTACCACCCGCAGACGATCTTAATGGGCTGCCGGGTGAGTGGCACTCAGCGTTTCGATGCTGCCTTCTTCGCTGATCCCGCTGCTTTCGGTGAAGTAGCCGCATAACGGGCATTTGAAGCCCGGTGGGCAGTTGTGTTCGCGAGCACATTCAGCCTGAGTCTCATCGGTCAGAACCAGTTCGCGAACGGCTTCGCAACGGGCGAGCGGGGAATCGAAGAAGGACATCGGTGTCTCCTGTTTTGTAGTTTAGATACTCAGTCTAGTCCGTATGTGGCCGATTACCATTGCCGTTCAACTGCCCAGGTGTTTTGAAAACCAGGCGGCAACCGGTAGCACTGGGTCTTCACTGATTTCCAGTACCTGCCTTTCATGAATGCAGCGCAGGTGCGACGTCGCCCGCTGGTAAGATGTTTCGCCGATGGTGTCGTCGGCATCGAACAGCATCAGGAGCGGCGCGACGAGCAAGTCCAGGGCTTGTACGCCGGCGCGGTCGATCAGGCCGCCGTGGCAAACCACCGCCTTGACCTGTGCATCACGCTGAGCCGCCGCACGGATGGTGGCCGGGGTGATGTCGCCACTGGCGATGATGCCGAGCGGCAGATCCTGCATGTCGCCATCATTGCGAATCATGTCGAGGATGTCGATCAGGCGTAGGGTGAGACGTGGCACGTTTTGCGTGGCATCGGCAAACTGTAACTCGTGTGCTGACAGCAACTCCATGACGAATACAGCGTAGCCCTGCGCGGCCAATCTGGCCGTAGTCACCGTATCGAGCGGGACATGGTGTGAGCGGGCGAGCAGGATCAGGCCACGCGGAAAGTCTGGTCTTTCGAGCTGTCCGTGGAGTGAGCCGTGCGGGGTTTGCAGGGTGATGTGGCGATTCATGCGGACAGGCGTACCGGGATGCGCTTGGGGCCGAAGGCGTGACCGTCACGGCCAAGGGTTTTGCCGAAGCGCCCGGCAATGGCGGTCTGGCAGTGCGGACAATGACCTTCTGGCGTCAGGTTGTAACGGCGAATGTCGTACCAGTCGCGGACGATTAGCGCGGCGTGGCAGTTGGGGCAGAAGGTGGTGCCGCCTTCGCTGTCATGGACGTTGCCGGTGAACACGTAGTTCAGGCCGGCATCGAGTGCGATGCGGCGGGTTTGTGTCAGCGTGGACGGTGGGGTTGGCGGGATATCTTCCATTTTCCAGTCGGGGTGGAAGGCCGAGAAATGCAGCGGGACGTCCGGCCCAAGCTCCCTGGCGATCCAGGTGGATAGTTCGTTGACTTCTTGCGGACTGTCGTTCTGGCCGGGAATCAGCAGCGTGGTGATTTCCAGCCAGCAATCGGTTTCGTGGTGAATGTAGGCCAGGGTGTCGAGAATCGGCTGCAGGTGGGCAACGCAGAGCTTGCGGTAGAAGTCTTCGGTAAAGGCCTTGAGGTCGACGTTGGCGGCATCCATGACGGCGAAGAATTCGCGGGCCGGTGTCGGATGAATGTAGCCGGCGGTGACGGCGACGTTGCGGATGCCCTGTTCGCGGCAGGCGAGCGCAGTGTCGATGGCGTATTCGGCGAAGATCACCGGGTCGTTGTAGGTGTAGGCCACCGCGTCAGCCCCGTAGCGCCGGGCGGCCTCGGCAATGGCCTGCGGACTGGCGCTGTCCATCAGACGATCCATGTCCTTCGACTTGGAAATGTCCCAGTTCTGGCAAAACTTGCAGGCCAGGTTGCAGCCGGCTGTGCCGAAGGACAGGATGCTGCTGCCCGGGTAGAAGTGGTTGAGCGGCTTCTTCTCGATCGGATCGACACAGAAGCCCGATGAGCGGCCATAGGTCGTCAGTTGCATGGCCCCATTGACCATCTGGCGGACAAAGCAGGCGCCGCGCTGGCCTTCGTGCAATTGGCAGTCGCGCGGGCAGAGGTCGCACTGGACGCGGCCGTCGGGTAGGGCATGCCACCAGCGGGCCGGGTAAAGCGAATCGGACTGGTTCATGATCAATCCTCCTTCCATTTTTTGACCTGGTAGCGCTCAAGCTGAACATTGGGGCCCCAGTAGTCGGCCGGTAATCCGGCCTTTTGCTTAAGGTGGGCCATGAACATGGCCGGATCGGGCAATTGTTCCCAGACCTGAGGCAGAAAGGTTGAGCGGCGATTTCCAGCAGTGAAGATCACGCCGTCGATTTCCGGGCGCAACTGGGTGAGGGCGTCGGCTTCGCTGCTGAAGCTCATTGGCTCGGCGGGTGTCAGCAGCGAGACTTCGACGCGGGTGATCGGCAATTCGTCGAGGCTCAGCGGCTCGAAACGTGGATCGCGGAAGGCTGCGGCGAGCGCGTTTTCCTGCACGTCTTTGATCAATGGTCGCCAAGCCTCCAGACTGCCAATGCAGCCGCGCAGATTGTCGTGCTGGGTCAGGGTGACAAAGACGGCGCCTGGTTCGTGCAATTCTGTCAAATCCGCTACCGGCATGCCGGCAAGGCCAAAGTGGGAGGCAATTGAATTGCGAGCCAGTGTCAGCAGGGTGGTGCCGAGATCAGTCATGATGTGCTCCCTCCGCAAACGAGAATGCCGCATAACCGACGACGCGACTTTTGTCTCCGGCGGTATCGCCGGAATTGCACAGGCCGAGCAGGCTAGGCGTCAGGCCCCGCTGGCGGGCAGCAAGCAGCAATCCATTGATCGGGTAGGCGCCGCAGGCCTGCTCCGGGTGGATGTGGGTATCGAATTGCAGGATGTGCCGGCAGGTGTTGCCATCGACCTGCTGCGCCGTACCGTAGGGCAGGAAGTGCGAGAGGTCCGAGCTGACGACAATCAAAGTTTCCGGACCTCCCCACAGCAGATCGAGTATTTCGGCGACTGCGTCCGGCGCGGCATCGCCAACGGCGAGCGGCACCAGCGTGAATTGCTCGAGGATGCGCTGCAGGAAGGGCAGGTGTACTTCCAGCGAGTGCTCGAATGCATGGACATGGTTGCTGAAAACGATCTGTGGCAACCCGGCAATGCTGGCGATGGCCTGCGCATCGAGCCGGATGGTGCCTAGCGGCGTGGAAAAGGCCTCGACCTCCGGAAGCGCGATGCCCTCGACGGCAACGCGATGCGTCGGGCCGAGCAGAATGACGCGCCGGATGGTTTTCGCCCATGGTTTCAGCGTGGCGTAGGCGTTTGCGGCAGTGGAACCGGAGTAGATATAACCGGCATGTGGAACGATCAGGGCCTTGGGCTGCTGACCGGACTGGGGGCTGGCGTCGGCCAGAAAGCGATCGACGGTGGTGGATAGCGTCTCGGGATCGCCGGGGTAGAAGGTGCCGGCGACGGCAGGGGGGCGGGTATTGATCATGGTCAGCTCCTTAAACGAGCATCAAACCGACGGCCATGCCGCTACCGATGGCGAGCAGGCCGGGAAGGGCATGGCGGGCCAGCTTGCCACCGCCGATGCTGATGACCAGGCTGATCTTGAAGATCAGGTTGGCCATCAGCGCCAGCGTGACGGCGATCACGGCATCGCCACTGGCGACTTTTTCCAGATTGAACATGCGCAGGGTGGACAGCACGCTGGCGTCCGCATCGGTCAGGCCGGAAACCAGGGCGACGATATACAGGCCGCTGCTGCCGGCAATATCCTGCAACCAGGCGGAGGCGAGCAGCACCACGGCGTAAAGCAGACCAAAGGACAGGGCTGTCTTCAGCTCTGTCGGGTTCTTGACCTCGGGCATCGGCAATTCGCCGGCCGCGCTTAAAACCCTCCAGCCGTAGAGCGACATGGCCACCCCGGGAACGATGCCGCAGGCGAAGACGATGGCGATCGGTGTGGCCAAGCCGGGGGCGACCACGCCGGCAACCAGCCAAAGGCGGATCATGACCATCACGTTGGCGATCAGGATCACGATAGCGGACATATGGACCAGATGAACATGGTCGCGGGCGTGACGCGAGAACATCATGGTCGTTGCGGTCGACGACGCCAGGCCGCCGAAAATGCCAAGCAATGCCGCGCCGTGGCGGGCGCCGATGATGCGCAAGGCGAGATAGCCGGCCAGTGCCAGCCCGGAGATCAGCACGACCATGTACCAGACCTGGCGCGGATTGATCGCGTTGTAGGGGCCGAAATCCTCGCTCGGCAGGATGGGCAGGATGACCAGCGACAACACGGCAAACTGCAGGATGGAGTTGATATCCTTCGGTGTCGTGCGTTCGCTGAATTGCCGGAGTTCGGCCTTGAAATAGAGGAGCACGGTGGTCGTGATGGCGAGCATGACAGCCAGCGTCGAATAGCCGAACCAGACGGCGGCGCCCAGCGCATAGGTGACGATGATCGCCGCTTCCGAGGTAAAGCCCCGATATTGCTCTTCCTGCTGGGCCGAAAAATTCGAGGCGATCATGCTGCCGGAAATGACCAGCAGGCCGGCAACCAGCAGCCAGGGACCACCGGTTTTGTCACCAAGCAGGGCAAAGAGGCAGCCCAGCATGGCGACCAGCGCGAAGGTTCTCAGGCCGGCCGAGGCTTCAGGACGGCGTTCGCGCTCCATGCCGATCAGCAGACCGATACCGAGCGCCGTTGAAAAAGCCTCGACGGGAGCAGCCAGTTCGGGAACGACGAAGCTCATGCGATTCCTCTTTTCTGATCGTTATTCAGTAAAATTAAGCCATGCCACGTCATTACGCAATCGTTCCCGCTGCCGGCAGCGGTTCCCGCTTCGGCGCCGAGAAGCCAAAGCAGTACCTGGACCTCCTTGGCCGCCCCCTGATTTTTCACACTTTGGCCGCCCTGACTGCCAGCCCGGACATTGAGCGCGTCTGGGTGGTACTTGCTCCGGATGACCCGTGGTGGCCACGCTACGACTGGAGCGAACTCGGTTCCAAGCTCGAAACTGTACGCTGCGGCGGGGCGACACGCGCTGAAAGTGTGAGCAACGGTTTGAGGGCGGCAGCGATGGTTGCTGCAGACGATGACTGGGTGCTGGTGCACGATGCAGCGCGGCCCTGTCTCTCGGCGGCTATGCTCGATGCGCTGTTTGCCGAACTGGCCAGCGATCCGGTCGGCGGCATCCTGGCTGTGCCGGTCGCCGACACCTTGAAGCGGGCTGATGCCGAACAGCGTGTCGGCGCCACCGAACCCCGCGATGGTCTTTGGCAGGCGCAAACGCCGCAAATGTTCCGCTACGGCTTGCTCGGTGAAGCACTGGAAAAATGTCGTGACGTGACCGATGAAGCTGGCGCCATCGAGGCGGTGGGGTTGAAACCCAAGCTGGTGCGCGGCGATTCGACCAATCTGAAAGTTACTTATCCGGCCGATCTCGCGCTGGCTGCGATGATACTGAGGGCACGCAAATGAATTTCCGCGTCGGGCAGGGCTACGATGTGCACAAGCTGGTCGATGGCCGCAAGTTGATCCTCGGCGGTGTCGAGATTCCGCATCCGACCGGGTTGCTCGGTCATTCCGACGCCGATGCGTTGTTGCATGCAATAACCGATGCGCTGCTCGGCGCTGTTGCGCTGGGCGACATTGGCCGGCATTTTCCGGATACCGATCCACGCTACAAGGGCGCCGATAGCCGCGTACTGTTGCGCGCCGCCGTTGCCCTGTTAGCCGAACGTGGCTGGCGGCCGGTCAATGTCGATGCGACGCTGATCGCCCAGCAACCGAAGCTGGCCCCGCACGCCGTAGCGATGGTGGCCAATGTCGCGGCCGATCTCGGGATTTCGCCCGACTGCGTGAATATCAAGGGCAAGACCAACGAACGCCTGGGTTATCTGGGGCGTGAGGAAGCGATCGAGGCGCAGGCTGTGGCGCTGGTGGAACGTGTCGGCTGAAGGCCGAGTTGAACCCGCTGACAGGCCGGCAACAGCCAGAGTGTTCTTCGCCCTGTGGCCGTCGGCCGAGGTGGCCGACCGCCTCGCCGATATGGCGGGCAAGGCGGTGGCCAGCTTTGGTGGGCGGGCCACTCGCCGCGAAACCATCCATCTGACACTGGCTTTCCTTGGCGAGGTGCCCGAATCGCGTCTGCCTGAGCTTTGCGTCGTGGCCGATGGCGTTCAGGGGCAATCATTTACCATGAGCCTCGACCGGCTGGGTTTCTGGCGGCACAACCATCTGTTGTGGGCCGGGTCCCAGGCTCCGGTTGCGTCGCTTGGCGAGCTTGTTGGTCGCTTGCGCCACGCATTGGCGAATGCCGGTTTCAAGGTCGATACCGAGCAGCAGGGCTTCGTGCCCCACGTGACGCTGGTTCGCAAAATTCCGGCGAGTGCCGGATTGTTGGAAAACCAGCAATTTCCATCCTTCGAATCATTGGCATGGCGTGCGGATCGATTTGTTCTTGTCCGCTCCAGCTTGTCCCCCTCTGGGTCGGAGTATCTGATTCTTCGGGAATTTTTTATGTCGTAAATGACCATGGCGTGTTTTTGCCATAAAAAGAATTCGACAGAGGGCGCGCTCAGGGTCTAAAGTTTCCGAAATAGATGTCGGTAACAAGCTGGATAACAGACGACACAATCAATTCCACGTATCCAGAGCGAACGCGGATACGGAAAAAAGGGGGGGTCTTTTGGGGGCGATTGGCTGGTCGGAAAATACGGCAAGCCTGAGGGTGCTATTGATTGAGTCCGCTGGCCGGGATGGCCAGCGTTTACTTGGCGCTCTGCAGGGTAGTGGGCATTCCGTAGTGACATGTCAGGTTTCGCAGCGTGCGGATTTGAAGCGTGCATTGCGCGGTGAGGTGTGGGATGTGGCGCTCCTCAGTTGCTCACTTGCAGAGTTGCCTGCTGCAGAAGCGATTGTGTTGTTTCGTGAACACGCCCCGCGTATGCCGGTGATCCTGACCATCGAGCGAGGGGCGCAGGAGTTTCCGTTCGAACTGCTGGAAAATGGCGCCTGTGACTTTGTCTTCAAGAGCAATCCGGCTCGCCTGCTTGCGGTGATCGAGCGCGAATGCGCCAACGTCAAACTGTCGCGTGAAGAGCAGCAGGTTCTGGTCAGCCCCGAGCGTATTGAACAGATCGATCAGGGGGTTGCCCGCTTTTTCCAGTTGGCCAGCAATACCCCCGAATGTTATTGGCTGACCGATGCGGCTACCCAGCGCGTGACCTATGTCAGTGCGGGGTACGAAAAGATCTTGGGGCGCCATGTCGAAGCGCTTTATGCGGACTCTCACGACTGGCTGAACTATGTTCATCCTGAAGACCAAGATCGAGTGCTTGCCGCCGTGCGCACTTATCGACTGGGTGGGCTGGACGCCAAATTTCGCGTTCGGCGCCCCGGGGATGTCCAGTGCTGGCTGCATGCCCGAAATTTCCCGGTCCGTGACGAAGAGGGAAATATCGTCAGCGTTGGCGGCGTGGCCACGGACATCACCAGCTTGCTGGCCGATCAATGGAAATCTCCGTATTTCGCCCATTTCGATGCGCTGACGGCGCTTCCCAATCAGTTGATGTTTTACGATCAGGTGAAGCGGATGATTGCGCTGTCCAAGCGCAAGGATCTGCCGCTCAGCCTGATGGTGGTCGATATCGATCGTTTTCGTCAGCTCAACCAGACGCTGGGTCATGCCTCCGGAGACGAGTTGCTGCGTCAGGTGGCTGGCCGCCTTTCCGGCTCGCTTCGTGAGTCGGATATTCTGGGGCGTCTGGGGACTGATGTCTTCGGCATTCTTTTGCCGGATGTGGCCGATACCCACCAGGCGAGCATCGTTGCTCGGCGGATCATCGACACGATGATCATGCCGGTCCGTGTCGCCGGCCAGGATGTTTTTGCAACGGCGGGCGTCGGTATCGTTTTCTACCCGCAGGACGGCAATGATGTGCACGAACTGGTAACCAATGCCGGGATTGCCGGGCGTCACGCTAAGAACTTGGGACGCAACAGCTACCAATACTATTTTCCTGGCATGCATGAAGGCGCCCGGGACCGGATGTTCCTGGAAATCGACTTGCGTCACGCCACCTTGCGCAATGAGTTTGTGCTGTATTACCAGCCCAAGGCCAGTTGCGCCGACGGCCGGATTACCGGTGTCGAGGCCTTGCTTCGCTGGCAGCATCCAGAGCGGGGGATCGTGTCGCCTGATCAGTTCATTCCCTTGCTTGAGGAAACCGGACTGATCGTTCAGGTTGGTCGCTGGGTCCTTGAGGAGGCCTGTCGGCAGGCTGTCGAATGGCAAGCCGCCGGGTTGAATATCCCCAGCGTCTCGGTGAACCTTTCGGCCCGGCAGCTGCAGGCTGAGACATTGCTGACGGACGTTGCGGCAACCCTGGAGAAAACGGGACTCAATGCCGCCTGCCTCGATCTTGAAATCACCGAGAGCATGCTGATGGATAACGCCGACATGGCGATCCAAACGTTATCGGCCCTGAAAAAAATGGGCGTCACCATTTCGCTTGATGATTTTGGTACGGGCTATTCGAGCCTGGCTTACCTGAAACGCTTCCCGCTCGATGCCATCAAGGTCGATCGCTCCTTCGTGCAGGATATCGCTGCCGATTCGGATGACGCCTCGATCACCCGGGCCGTGATTACCATGGCTCACCACCTGAAGCTCAAGGTCGTGGCCGAAGGTGTCGAAACGCCCGAGCAACTGGCGTTGCTCATTTCACATCAGTGCGACGTCATTCAGGGCTATTTCTTCTCGCGGCCTATGCCAGCATCAGGAATGACTGAGTTGTTGGTCTCTGACCGGCGCCTGCCTGACAATATGTTGCGTTCCGGCACTCGCAAGCCTATGGCCTTGTTCGTCGCTGTCGATGGCTTTGAACAAGTTATTTCAACGCTGATCCGGGCCGGACACCAGGTTTGTACTGCGCCGGACATGCCGGGGGCGTTGCAGTGGCTTTCCGGTAATGTGGTTGATGTGCTGGTCTGCGGTGCTCCTCGCAAGGGTTTCAACGCAGAGGAGCTGATCCGGCAGGCGGCTGGAATGCAGCCACGCTGCGAGCGCATGCTGCTGGCCGACAGCCGCCAGTGGAATCGCAAGGCAGTGGCCGACCTGAGCAGTTCAGGGCTGGTCCATCGGGTCATTCATCTGCCGGTCGAGGCCGATGCTTTCCAATTGGTCGTCGAGGAATCATTGAGTCGGCGACATATTTCGGATGAATACAGCCGCCTGTCGCATGAAGTCGAGGTGGTCGAACGGCAATTGGTGAGTATCGAGGAAGATCGCCGTCGCCTGCTCGAAGAAAATCAGGTGCTGCAGGTTCAGGAGCGTCAGGGCTACCGCATTTTGCAGGAGGTGCTTGCCGAATTGCCGTTATCGGTCATCGGGATCGATGAAAACGGCCAGATCGTGCTGGCCAATGATGCCGCGCTTCAGGCATTTGCATCTCGCGGCCTGTTTCTCGGTGCCGAGCTCGAACGTGTGCTGCCAGAGGTGGCATCGCTGAGCGACAACGAAACACTGAGTATCAACGGTAACTTTTACCACTGTCGCTGGCGTCAGCTCAGTCTCGAAGAATCCAGGGTTGGACGTCTCCTGTTGCTGGAGGCGCTTGAACAATGAAAATCAAGGAAACCTTGCCCATCAGCGATGTTTTGCCGGGGATGTGTCTGGCAGATGCGTTGATGGATGATGCTGGACGTGTGCTGGTGCCCGCTGCCACGGAGTTGACCGAGAGCATGCTGCACGGCCTGGTTCGCCGAAATATCCTTGAGTTGCCCATCGAGCGGGAATGTGTAGAAGATCCGGCAATAGCCTTGGCGCGTCGGGAAAAAATAGAAGAAGCGCTAGCCCGCCGCTTTCGCAAAGCCGGGGATGGTGCGGGAACGAAATCGCTGTATAGGGCGATCTCTGATTTTTCGCAGGAACATCAGGCATGAGTGCGCTTCAGGTCGAGCAGATCGTTACCCGGCTGATGCAGCTTCCAGCGCTGCCGACGGTTGTCGCCGAGTTGCTGGCGTCATTTGGCAATGAGGACGTCGATATCGCTCTGCTGGCCCAGCAGATATCCCATGATCAAGCATTGACAGCGCGCCTGCTTCGGGTCGCCAATTCCTCGTTTTACGGACTGCAAAGTCGAATATCGACAATCAATGAAGCAGTGGTTGTCCTCGGCTTTCGTGCCGTACGCAGCATGGTGCTGGCGGTGGGCGTGAGCGGTGTTTTTCGTCCAGAGCATTGCCCGGGTTTCGATCCTCACGCCTATGTCCGGCATAGCGTTGGCGTTGGTCTGGCTGCCCGCGCATTGGCGCAGGCGACTGGTCGAAATCCGGAGTTGGCCTTTACCGGAGGCATCCTGCACGATATTGGCGAGCTGGTGCTGGCCACGTGCTTCCCCGAGCAGTATGCCAAGGTGCTCGCCTATCGAGCGCAACATGATTGCACGCTGGTCGAGGCCGAGCGCGACATCATCGGCCTGGACCATGCCGTGGTCGGCGGCTTGCTGGCTGACGCGTGGCGTTTTCCCGCTTCGTTGCGTTCGGCCGTCGCTGATCATCATGCACCGTCTGCGGCAACGGCCGACTCGCTGGCGGATCTGATGCATCTTGCCGACGGCGTCGCCCATGCTTTGGGCTTGGCGAAAACCGACAGCGAAATGGTGATGCCAGTGGATCAGACTGCTTGGCAGCGCCTGGGGATGGACAGCGAAAAGATCGCCCGTATTCTGCCGCAGGTGATGAAGGAAATGGACGAAACCTGTCAGGCCTTTATCGCCTGATCGGTAGCGACAGGCGGGCCAGCAGCCCGCCCCCTTGATTGGGTAACAGGTCGAAACGGCCATCGTGCAGGCGGGCGATGCGCTCGACAATGGCCAGTCCCAGGCCGGTTCCTGTGGCATTGGTTCTGGCAGCTTCCAGGCGAGTAAACGGGCGCTTCAGTCGTTCGATGTCATCAGGCGGAACACCCGGTCCATGATCACCAACGTCTATTTGAATTTCGCCATTGATCGTGGCTGCTTTCAAGGTGATATCTCCGCCGCCATATTTTGCCGCGTTATCCAGCAGATTGTTGATGGCACGGGTGACTGCTTTCGGGCGGAGCATCGCTTCCGGCAATGCCTGGATGTCGGTGACGATCTGCCGGCCGATATAGGCCTGGCGTTCGGCAAGGCTTGCAAGCAGGGCTGACAGGTCGGTCAGGGTGGGGGCCTCACCGGATTCGGCGCGGGCGTAGTCCATGAACTGGGAAATGACCGCCTCCATCTGCTCGATGTCGGTCACGACCGCTTGCCGGGCACCATCATCGGCAACGCTCATTTCGGCTTCCAGGCGCAGGCGGGTCAGCGGCGTGCGTAGATCGTGGGAGATACCGGCCAGCACTTCGGAACGGTCTTTTTCATGGCGTTGAAGATCGGCGGCCATGGTATTGAATGCAGTCGCCAGCCGGCTGAGTTCTTCGGTGCCATCTTCCGGCAAAGGGTCCGGTATCTGGCCGCGGCCAAGGGTTTCAGCCGACTTGGCCATCGCTTTCAGTGGTCGGCTGATGCGCGAGGCGATCAGCCACGCGACTGCCATGGCCAGGACGATGGCGAGCAGCCCCCAGGCCAGCCAATGGCTGGCGATACTCCTGGCGGTACGATCACGAGGCAGGACCAGCCAGTACTCTTCTTCGTCAGCATCGTCGAGCCGGAAGCTGACCCAGAATCCGGGAATGCCATCAACACTGGCCGCGACACGGGTGTGGTCGCCCAGTCGGGAAAGAAGTTCGCGCTGCAACAGCCGAAAAAAGCGTGAATCGGGCATCGCCTCGATCTCGTCTTCAGGTTCGGCCGGTAGCAGACGGATGCCCTCGCGGGTTGAAAACTCGGTAAACAGACCCAGGCGTTTTTCCGGCGCGGCGGCAAACAGTGAGGCGCGGATCAGATTGACGGCCGAAGCCGCCAACTTGGCGGTTTCCCGGGCGCGTGGCTCGGCGTCGATATAGCGGAACAGGCTCAGCCAGGCCGCCGTGGTCAGCAGCACCAGCATGGCCAACAGCAGGAAGGTGCGCGCCAGCAGCGTGCGCGGCATTGGCATCAGTCCCGGGAGGCGCCGTCCGGCACGAAGACGTAGCCGAAGCCCCAGACGGTCTGCAGGTAGCGCGGTTGGGCCGGATCAGTTTCGATCAGCTTGCGCAGGCGGGATACCTGGACGTCGATGGCGCGGTCGAATGGCCCTTGTTCCCGGCCGCGGGCCAGCGACATCAGCTTGTCGCGGGAAAGCGGCTGGCGCGGGTGCTGGAGCAGCACTTTCAGCACGGCAAATTCACCGGTGGTCAGCGCTTGCAGTTCTTCGCCACGCTTCAGCGTGCGGGCTGCGAGATCGACTTCGATGTTGCTGAAGGTGATCGTTTCCGGCTCATCTTCCGGAGCACCTGGCGGTTTGCTGCCCTGGCGGCGCAACACGGCGTGGATGCGGGCGAGCAGTTCACGCGGGTTGAAGGGCTTGGGCAGGTAATCGTCGGCACCCATTTCGAGGCCAACGATACGATCCACTTCATCGCCCTTGGCCGTCAGCATGATGATCGGTGTCTGGTCGCCCTGGCCGCGCAGGCGGCGGCAGATGGTCAGGCCATCTTCGCCCGGCATCATCAGGTCGAGCACGATCAGGTGGTAGTGTTCGCGGCTGCGCAGCTTGTCCATCTGCTGGCCATCGGCAGCGGCCTTGACCTCGAAGCCCTGTTCGCCCAGGTAGCGAACCAGCAGGTCGCGCAGCCGGGCATCGTCATCGACGACAAGAATATGGTGGTGTTGGTGTTGTTCGCTCATGCTGGCAAGGATAAAGGCACACAGTGAATGAATCGCGGCAAATGGTAACAAGGATTGTCGGAGGCCGGCCGGGAAACATATTCTTACATTTCGAGCCGCTTGCCTGTCGCTGAGCGATGGACAATGATCACATCTGAAACCCAGTGTGTATTCGCCACCATGAAACGTCGTCTTGCCCTTTCCCTGCTGCTGAGCCTGCTTGGCTCGGTGGGTAACGCATGGGCTCAGGGCTATTGGCGCGACCTGCCGCCGGACGAGCGGCGCCAAATGCGTCAGCAAATGCGCGAACACTGGCAGCAGGAAAGGGAAATCCGCCGCGAAGAGGGGGCTCCGCCGCGTTGGCGCGATGTGCCGCCGGAGGATCGTCGTCGCCTGCGCGACGAAATGCGCGAGCAGCGCGGCTGGCCGGATCAGCGCGAAGGGCGTGGTCGACGTCGAGATTGAATCCCGACCGGGTCGCAGCTCCGGTAAAATGCTGGCCCATGTTGATCCTTGCTCTCGAAACCTCCACCGATCTCGGTTCCTGCGCCTTGTGGCGTGATGGCGTGGTCTCCGAACGCGTTTGCCCACGCGGCAGGTCACATTCCGAAACACTGCTGCCGCTGGTCCGCGAACTGTTGCTTGAAGCCGGTGTGAAGGTCGCGCAACTCGATGCTATTGCCTTCGGCGTCGGCCCCGGCGCCTTTACCGGCTTGCGCATCGCCTGCGGAGCGGCACAGGGCTTGGCGGTTGCCGCTAATGTGCCGTTGATTCCGGTAACCAGCCTGGAAACGATGGCCGCCATGGCTGGCGCGGAACGTGTGCTGGCTTTGCTCGATGCACGCATGGGCGAGGTCTATTCGGGCCGCTACCGGTTGACTGCGGATAGCTATGCGCTGGATGGAGAGATTCGTGTTTCGGCACCGGGCGATTTGAGCTTGCCGAGTGAATCCGGATGGATTGCCTGCGGCAATGCGATTGCTGCCTATCCTGCTCTGGCGGAACGTTTGAGCGCCGCTGACGTCGCTACTCTGCCTGTGACTGCGCCGACCGCGGCTGTCGTGGCGCAATTGGCGGCGCCACGGGCAATGCGGGGTGAAGGGATTGATGCTGCGTTGGCGGCACCACTTTATGTGCGCGACAAGGTCGCCAAGACGGTGGCCGAGCGACTCAGCGAAGGCGGGCGGGCGTGAGCGATTTGAAGATCGCCGCCGAATTTTTCCCGATGAACGAGCGTGATCTCGACTCGGTAGCCGCGCTTGAGGCGAGCTTGCAGATTTTTCCTTGGTCGCGCGGCAATTTTGAAGACTCGCTGACTGCTGGCCATAGTGTCTGGGTATTGCGCCTGGGGGGGGATCTTGTTGGATTTTCGGTGGTGATGTCGGTGATCGACGAGGCGCATCTGCTCAATATCGGCGTTTGCAAGCGTTATCAGGGGCAGGGCTATGGTGCTCGGATGCTGCGGCATGCGATGGAATGCGCCAGGCTGGGCGGAGCAGCCAAACTGTTTCTCGAGGTTCGGCCCTCCAACGAACGGGCGGTTGAACTCTATCGTCATTTCGGATTCCGTCAGATTGGCACCCGCAAGGGCTATTATCCGGCAGTGCTCGGGCGCGAGGATGGCCTGATTTTTGACAAGGAACTGGCATGAGTTTAAGTCGCGAGCAGATGCTGGCCGAGATGGGTATTTCCCCGATCTGGGTGCTGCGCGATGTCGCACCGCCAGCTTCGGCGATTGAATCCAGCCCGCAGATGGAGGCCGAGGCAGTTACCCCGCCTCAGGTCGCCGAAGTGCCCTCGGCTCCCATTCCGGCGCAGACACCACCGCCTCGTTCGACGGCGGCAGCCGTCGATACGCTGGATTGGCCAGCCCTGGCGCGACAGGTTGCCGAGTGCCGCGCTTGTTCCTTGTGCGAACAGCGCAAGCAGGCCGTGCTGGGCGTTGGCGATACCAATCCTGAATGGCTGTTCATCGGTGAAGGCCCGGGGGCCGAAGAGGATGTCAAGGGTGAACCCTTTGTTGGCCAAGCCGGCAAGCTGCTCGACAACATGCTGGCTTCGCTCGACATTGCGCGTGGCAACCGGGTTTATATCGCCAACGCGGTAAAGTGCCGGCCACCCGGCAACCGCACGCCAGATGCGGCCGAAATGGCCGCCTGCTGGCCCTATCTGGAACGGCAGATTGCCTTGCTCAAGCCCAAGGTCATTGTGCTGCTCGGTAAGGCGGCGGTTCACGCCGTGCTCCACGACGATAAATCGCTGGCCTCGTTACGTGGCAAACGCTTTGAATTGGCTGGGATTCCGGTCGTGGTGACCTATCACCCGGCGTATTTGTTGCGCAACTTGCCGGACAAAGCGAAGGCCTGGGAAGACCTGCTGTTCGCTCGTCGAACGCTGCGCGAGCAAATGGCGCCTGAACTGCCGTTCTAGGCCTTAGTGGTGTGCTGAATCGTCCAGGTGCTGGACGTCGTCCTGTGCTGCCTGATTGGCAAAGTGGCGCTGGCGGATCATGTACATCAGGCCGCTGACGAACAGCCCGAACATCGTGACAACCCAGTAGATCGACAAATCCATCTTGATCATCAGGTAATAGAGCCCGGTCATGATCAGGATGGAGATGTTTTCGTTGAAGTTCTGAACCGCAATCGAGTGGCCGGCACCCATCAGGATGTGGCCGCGATGCTGGAGCAGCGCATTCATCGGCACGACAAAGAAGCCGGACAAGCCGCCAATGATGATGAGCAGCGGTACGGCCAGCCACAAGCTGCCGACGAAGTTCATGACCAGCACGATCAGGCCCATGGCGATGCCGAGCGGAATGACGCGAACCGATTTGCGCAGTGTGATGAACTTGGCAGCGATGATTGCCCCGGCTGCGACGCCGACCGCAACGACACCCTGCAGCATTGACGCCTTGGAGAGGCCGAGACCGAGAGCCACTTCGGCCCACTTGATGACGATGAACTGCAGCGTCGCACCGGCCCCCCAGAACAGCGTGGTGACCGCCAGCGAGATTTGACCGAGTTTGTCGCGCCAAAGCAGGGCCAGGCAGTGATTGAACTCGTGGATCAGGAATATCGGGTTTTTCTTCAACTGCTTGTGGTCAACCCCGGTATCCGGGACGTACAGGTTGAAGATGGCGGCAAGCACATAGAGCACGGCAACGATGGAAAGAGCCATTTCGCCGACCGTGTCGACCCCCGTATCGAACAGCGGAAAATCGAAAGATAGCAGATGCTGGGCCACTTCAGGGCGGATCAATGTGCCGCCGATAACGACGCCGAGAATGATCGCGCCGACGGTTAGCCCCTCGATCCAGCCATTGGCCACGACGAGCAGGCGATGCGGCAGGTATTCGGTCAGGATGCCGTACTTGGCCGGCGAGTAGGCTGCAGCCCCCAGACCGACTACGGCATAGGCAGCCAGCGGGTGTGCGCCAAAGAACATCATGCTGCAGCCGACGATCTTGATCGTGTTGCTGATGAACATGACCCGCCACTTGGGCATGGAGTCGGCAAAGGCACCGACGAAGGCGGCCAGCAGTACGTAGGAAACGGTGAAAAAAGTCTTGAGTAGCGGTTCGTATTCCGAAGGTGCGTGCATCTCGCGCAGGGCGGCGATAGCGGCAATCAGCAGGGCGTTGTCGGCCAGCGCGGAAAAAAACTGCGCGGCCATGATGATGTAGAAGCCGAACGGCACGAAGTATTTGTCTCTTATATGACTTTGGGCGAGGTTTATACCACGCTCAGGATTGGGCGCAAGGCTTGCGCTGTCGTCGGGGTTGTGCATTATTTTGCCGGGCGGCGGAAAGCCTTGAGTTTGTGTCGGCTTGGTTAAGGTGTAATGACAGCCTCCAAGGCCAGCGGCCTATCAAATTTGGGCCAAAATCAAACTCGCCATTCGGAAACAGGGTGGAATGTGATTGAATATCGCCCGCACACCATCTGGGAGAAACATCATGGCTGACCGGCGTTTGCAGGTCTTTCATGCCGTCGCCAAACATCTGAGTTTTACGCGGGCAGCAGACGCCTTGTTCATGACGCAGCCGGCCGTCACCTTCCAGATCAAGCAACTGGAGGAGCAGTACAGCACCCGGCTGTTCGAGCGGCGGCACGGTGGGATTTCCCTGACGCCGGCGGGAGAACTGGTGCTCTCCTACGCGGAGCGGATTCTTGCGTTATCAGACGAAATGGAAATTCGCCTTGGTGAAATGACTGGCGAGATGCGTGGTCCGCTACTGGTCGGGGCCAGCACGACAATCGCCGAATTCATGTTGCCACGCGTTCTGGGCGAATTCAATGCGCTTTATCCGCAGGTCAGGGCTCGCCTGATCGTCGCTAATTCGGAAAGCATCGAGAGCAGGGTGGCCGAACATACCCTTGATATTGGCTTGATCGAAGCAACGGCCAAATTGAATGGACTGACGAGCCAGATCTGCTGCGAAGATGAACTGCGAGTGATCTGTGCGCCGGATTACCCGCTCGCCGGCATGAAGTCGGTTACCCCGAAGACACTGGCCGAATACGAATACATTTCGCGGGAGCCGGGTTCCGGGACGCGCGAAATTACCGATAGTTATTTCCGGAAACACAAGATATCGCCGGAAAATCTGAAGACACAAATGGAGCTGGGCAGCCCGGAAGCCCTGAAAGGCGTCGTCTCGACCGGGCTGGGTTTTGCCGTTGTGTCGCGGGCCGTGGTCGAAAAGGAAACGCAGCTTGGCGAGCTCGTTGCCATTCCGCTCAATCCCCCCTTGAAGCGTAGTCTCTACCTCGTTTTCCATCAGGATCGTTTCCAGTCCCGATTGAGCGCAACCTTCATCGAATTTGCCAAAGCTAAACTGAAAGAACTGGCTTTATGAAAACATCGCGTCCCATCCGCGCACGCATTGCGCCGGCGGCGATTTTGCACAACTATCGTCTGGCTAAACGTCACGCTCCCCAGTCCAAGGCTTGGGCCGTGATCAAGGCCAATGCCTACGGACATGGCCAATGGCGTGCCGTTGATGCCTTGCGCGGCGAGGCCGATGGTTTTGCGCTGCTCGAATGTGAAAACGCGGTTGCCCTGCGTGAGGCTGGCGTTACTCAACCCATCCTGATGCTGGAGGGAATATTCAGTGCCCGTGACGTGCGGGCCGTTATCGAATACCGGCTGACCAGCGTCATTCATTGCCTCGAACAATTGGAACTACTCGTCCGCAATGGCCGGTTCGACACACCGATCTCTGTGTGCCTGAAGCTGAATACAGGGATGAACCGCCTGGGTTTTACGGCCGCGACCTTGCCCCGCGCCTGGGAGATACTCCAGCAATTGCCGCAGGTTGATGTCACCTTGATGACTCACTTTGCCGACGCCGATGGTGAGCGGGGCGTAACTTGGCAATTGGAGCGCTTTCATGACCTGGCCGGAGATTGGGCGGGGCCGGTGAGTCTCGGTAATTCGGCAGCCATTCTGAGCCACCCCAAGGCGCACGGCGACTGGGTGCGGCCGGGCATCATGCTTTATGGCGCCAGCCCGTTTGCTGATCAAAGTGCAGTTGATCTGGGTTTGCGACCGGTCATGACGCTGGAGAGTGCCGTCATCGGCATCCAGGATCTGGCAGCGGGGGAGCGGGTTGGTTATGGCGGAACTTTTACTGCCGATCGGCCGATGCGGATTGGCGTCGTCGCCTGTGGATATGCCGACGGTTACCCGCGTCACGCACCGACCGGCACACCCATAGCAGTCATGGGCCGCCGGACGCGTACGATAGGCCGGGTATCGATGGACATGCTGGCCTGTGATCTGACTGATGTTCCGGAGGCGGGTATCGGCTCGCCGGTGACGCTGTGGGGGCTGGGTATAGCCGGCGCTGTGCCGGCCGACGAAGTGGCCGCTGCGGCCGGTACTGTTGCCTATGAGCTCTTCTGTGCCGTGGCGCCGCGTGTACCGGTGGTGGTGGATGACGCTGTCGCGGCAGGGCGCCCATAATGGCCAAAGTCAAAACCATCTACTCATGTACCGAGTGCGGGGCAACCAGTCCGAAGTGGCAGGGGCAGTGCCCCGGTTGCAATGAGTGGAATACGCTGGTCGAAACTGTCGCCGAAAAGGCGGCAACCAACAGTCGTTTCGAGTCACTGGCGCCGACGGCAAGGTTGCAGAACCTGTCGGAAATCGAAGCACGTGAAGTCGAGCGGATCGCCACCGGCATCGGTGAATTCGATCGTGCCCTGGGCGGCGGTCTGGTCAATGGTGCCGTGGTACTGATTGGCGGCGATCCGGGAATTGGCAAGAGCACCCTGCTGCTGCAGGCTTTGGCGCATCTGTCGCTCGATAACAAGGTGCTTTACGTCAGCGGCGAGGAGTCGGGCGAACAGGTCGCCCTACGGGCTCGTCGTCTGGGCCTGGATACTCGCCGGCTGCAATTGATGGCCGAGATCAACCTCGAACGGATTCTCGCCACTTTGCAGGCGGAAAAGCCTGTCGTGGCGGTGATCGACTCGATCCAGACGTTGTGGTCCGATCAACTCTCCAGTGCTCCGGGATCGGTGGCGCAGGTCCGGGAATGCGCGGCACAATTGACTCGGTTAGCCAAGCAGGCCGGCATCACGGTCATCCTGGTCGGCCATGTGACCAAGGAGGGGGCCTTGGCCGGGCCGCGCGTGCTTGAACATATTGTCGATACCGTGCTTTATTTCGAGGGGGATACGCATTCCAGCTTCCGACTGGTGCGGGCCGTCAAAAACCGCTTTGGCGCCGTCAACGAGCTGGGTGTTTTTGCCATGACGGACAAGGGGCTGAAGGGAGTCAACAACCCCTCAGCCTTGTTCCTGTCCCAGCACGGTCAGGATGTGGCTGGTTCCTGTGTGATGGTGACGCAGGAGGGAACACGGCCCTTACTGGTCGAGATTCAGGCGCTGGTCGATACCTCGCACGGCAACCCGCGGCGTCTGACGGTTGGCCTCGATCCGCAGCGACTGGCCATGTTGCTGGCCGTTTTGCATCGACATGCCGGGATTGTTTGTTTCGATCAGGATGTGTTCGTCAACGCGGTTGGTGGCGTCAAGATTACTGAGCCTGCCGCCGATTTGGCAGTGCTTCTTTCGATAACATCATCTTTAAAAAACAAAGCATTGCCATCTAAACTTATTGTATTTGGTGAAGTTGGTTTGGCCGGGGAGATCCGCCCGGCACCGCGTGGGCAGGAGCGTTTGAAGGAGGCCGCCAAGCTCGGCTTTACCCGCGCCCTGATCCCGGAGGCAAATCGTCCGAAACAGGCGATTCCCGGCATGGAAGTTATTGCGGTAAAACGAGTCGAGGAGGCGGTAGCGCGGATACGCGAGATGGAATAAGCTGGCGGATATCCCTTTCGGCATATATGTTCAATCTTTCGCGTTATTTCTCGACGGTCAGTTTCATCCTAATCGTGTTGGCAGCGGGGGTACTTGGCCCTCTGTACCAACGGCTTTCGCTGCTGCAGATGCAGAATCTGGCGGAGAGCCGAAATATCGCCATGGCGCAGGTTTTCCAGAATTCGCTGCACACACAACTGGAGTCGCTGATCAGCGATGCCGTCGGCCGGGACATCCATTCAGGCCAGGTCACCGATGACATCCTTCAGTTGCAGGCCACGGTGCATGATCTGATGCGGGATACCTCCGTGATCAAGGTCAAGGTCTACAACCGCCTGGGAAGTACCATTTTCTCGACGGATACCAGGCAAATTGGTGATAGCCAGTTGCAGAACCCGGGCTTCCGAGCGGCGATCAGTGGTTTGGTAACCAGCGAGTTGATACATCGAAACACCATCGATGCCTTCGAAGGGCAGTTGGTCGAGGTCGATGTCCTGTCGAGCTATATTCCCATACTCGGCAAAGAACACGCGGTCGAGGGCGCCTTTGAGCTCTATCAGAACGTCACTCCCTTTGTTACCCAGTTGAACCGCAATCTGTGGTGGGTGACGGCCGCCGTGGTGCTGGTGTTCGCCGCGCTCTACCTGATGCAGTTCCTGGTTGTTCGGCGGGCCCAAGGTATTCTGGAAGACCAGGAGGGGCGCATCAAGGCGGCGCGCGATACGCTGGAGATTCAGGTGGCGGCCCGTACGGAAGAATTAAAGCGGACCAACAGCCAGCTTGAGGGCGAAATTTCGGAGCGGCGGCAGGCGCAAAGCAAGCTCAATTATCTGGCTTATCACGATCCGCTGACCGGCTTGGCCAACCGTCGCTGTTTTATCGAACGACTCGAGGAAAGTCTCAGCGAAGGCGAGCGCCATGGCGAAAAACTGGCCGTCTTGTACATCGATCTCGACCAGTTCAAACAGGTCAACGATTCCCTTGGCCATGGCGTTGGCGACGAACTGCTTGTTTCGGTCGCCGCCCGCCTGTCTGAGCACGTTCGGCTGATCGACATGCTGGCCCGCCTGGGGGGGGACGAATTCATCTGCCTGATGGAGGCCGCGCGCAGCGAAGATGAGGTCGAACTTCTGGCTCGCGAAATCATTGCTGCGTTCGAATACCCGTTCAAACTGGGCGACCATGAACTCTTTCTGACGGCATCGGTCGGCATCAGTCTTTGCCCCAGTGACGGCAATAGCGTGCTTGATCTGATGCGCAATGCCGATACGGCCATGTATCGGGCCAAAATGCTGGGCCGCGGCAATTTCCATTTTTATACGGCCGAAATGACCCGGGAGGCCCAGGAGCGTATCCAGATGGAAAATCTGCTGCGGCGCGCCCTCGACAACGGGGAACTGTCGGTCCATCTGCAGCCACAGGTTGATTCCCGGAGTGGTCAGCTGGTTGGTGCAGAGGCCCTGGTTCGCTGGAACAGTCCGGAGCTCGGACAGGTCATGCCGATACGCTTTATCCCATTGGCTGAGGACTCGGGGTTGATAATCGGACTCGGCAACTGGGTCTTGCGCGAAACCTGCCGCCAGTTCATGCAATGGCGGATGAGCGGTTTCGAGTTGCCGCAGGTTTCGGTCAATCTCTCGGTCAAGCAGCTGGAGCGCCCGGAATTCATCGACGTGCTGGACAAAATACTCGACGAAACCGGTATGGACCCGACCCTTCTCAAGCTGGAATTGACTGAATCCGTGGTCATGGCCGTCGGTGATGCCTTTACCCCGCTTGAACGCTTGCGCGATCTCGGGATCAGCTTGGCGCTGGACGATTTCGGCACCGGTTATTCGTCTCTCAGCTATTTGAAGATGCTGCCGGTCCAGCAACTGAAGATTGATCGCTCGTTTGTTGAGGGCATTGGCCGAAATTCTGGCGATGAGGCCATCATCCGGACCATCATGGAACTGGCCAGGAGTCTTGGTTTTGAGGTGGTGGCGGAAGGCGTTGAAACCGTCGAGCAAGCCAACTTTCTGGCTGATCTTGGGTGCGAGCAGTTGCAGGGTTTTTTGCATGGACAGGCGGTGAGCCCCGTGGAGTTTCGCGCCCGCTGGTCTGTTCGCCCATGATGCTTGCCTGGCGATTGCTGGGCAGGGAGTTGCGCTCCGGCGAATTGCGCCTGCTTTTTGCGGCGCTGGCCATCGCCGTCGCTGCCGTGACGGCGGTCGGCTTCTTCGCCGACCGAGTTCGCCAGGGCTTGCAGCGCGAGGCCCGACAAATGATGGGCGGCGATCTCGTCCTTATCTCCGACCACCCGTTGCCCGATAGCTACCTTGCCGAGGCTCGCCGGCGCGGGCTGCAGCTAGCTCAAACGCTGGTTTTTCCCAGCATGGTGATTGGCAAGACACAGGCACAGCTTGCCGATATCAAGGCAGTCAGCAGCGCCTATCCGTTACGCGGCAAGCTGGCGAGCAGTCAGCGCGCCGGCGATGGCGGCTTGCCCGTGGACAAAGGACCGATGCCAGGAACAGTCTGGCTCGATGAACGGCTGTCATCGTCCCTGGAGGTATTGCCTGGTGATGCCGTCACTGTCGGCAGTCAGCAATTCAGGGTTGGGGCTATCCTGACCCGGGAGCCTGATCGCGGAGTCAATTTCT
The DNA here is from genome assembly GCF_000012425.1 of Dechloromonas aromatica RCB. Classification (NCBI taxonomy): domain Bacteria; kingdom Pseudomonadati; phylum Pseudomonadota; class Betaproteobacteria; order Rhodocyclales; family Azonexaceae; genus Dechloromonas; species Dechloromonas aromatica (nom. nud.). Next base: position 2,140,372 of record NC_007298.1, read on the forward strand.
TCAGCCTCGCGCCGCGCCTGATGATGCATGTCGACGATATTCCGGCCACCGGCTTGGTCCAGTTCGGGGCGCGGGTTCGCTATAACCTGCTGGCGGCCGGCGAGGAAAAGACCATCGCCAGCTATCAAGGCTGGCTCCTGCCCCGGCTTTCGCACGGCGAACGGCTGGAAGATGCGCGTAATTCGCGCCCTGAAATCCGCAATGCGCTGGATCGGGCCGAACGTTTTCTTGGCCTGGCTACCTTGCTGACGGTCGTGCTTTCGGCCGTTGCCGCAGCGCTGGCCGCTCGGCGCTATATGCAACGCCACCTCGATGCGTGCGCCGTGATGCGTTGCCTGGGCATGACGCATGGACGCCTGCTGGGCTTCCATGCCTCGCTATTCCTTTGGCTGGCCTTGCTGGCTGGTATGCTGGGCAGCCTGCTCGGCTATGCGGCTCATTTTGTCCTGATTCGTTGGCTCACCGAATTGTTGTCCCTTGAGTTGCCGAATCCTGGCTGGTCTCCACTGGTCAGTGCCTTTGGCGTTGCCGGCGTGCTGCTTTTTGGGTTTGCTTTTCCGCCGTTGCTGCAGTTAGCCAGAGTGCCGACCCTGCGTGTTCTGCGCCGGGAGCTTGGGCCGCCACAGCCATTCCTGCTTGGCGGTTACGTGCTTGGCCTCGTCTTGCTCGCCGGGTTGATCATCTGGGTGGCGGGGGATGCCAAGCTGGGGGGGCTGGCCGTCGGTGGTTTTGCCGGGGCGCTCGGCGGGGTCTGGGTTCTTGCCAGGCTGCTTATCGGCGCCATTTCCCGCCTGCGTGGTGGTGGCGGCTTCGGGTGGCGGCAAGGTTTGGCCAGTTTGACGCGACATGCTTCATCTGGCGCCATCCAAGTGGTCGCCTTGGCGATCGGCTTGATGGCCATGCTGTTGCTGACGGTTATTCGCGGAGAACTGCTCGACGCCTGGCAGAAATCGCTCCCGCTCGATGCGCCGAATCGTTTCGTCATTAACATTCAGCCGGAGCAGCGCGAGGATGTTTTGGCCATGTTGACCGCCAGCGGGATCAAGGCCGAATTGTTGCCCATGATACGTGCCAGGCTGGTGCAAATCGGCGGCAAGGCGGTCAGTCCGGACAGCTTTCCTGACGATGAGCGCGCCCAGCGCCTGATTGAGCGGGAGTTCAATCTTTCGTGGCGAAAGGAACTGCCGGACGGCAATCAAGTGATCGCCGGTCAATGGTTCAGGCCAGATCAGGCGGGGCAGGGCCTGGCTTCGGTTGAAGAGGGGCTGGCCAAGACGCTCGGCATCCGAAACGGTGACGAATTGGTCTTCATGATTGCCGGTAGCGAAAAACGATTGCGGGTGACCAGCTTGCGCAAATTGGCCTGGGATTCGATGCGGGTCAATTTCTTCGTCATGGCCCCGCCCGGTGTGATCGAAAATGCGCCGGCCAGCTACATCACCAGCTTCTACCTCTCTGCCAGTCAGACAGCGGCGGGCTCCGATCTGGTCAGACGATTTCCCAATCTGACACTGATCGACGTTGCGGCCGTCCTCCAGCAATTGCAATCGGTGATTGGGCAGGTGGCTGGTGCGGTGCAGTTCGTTTTCATTTTTACGCTGCTGGCCGGAGGGGTCGTGCTGTATTCGGCCCTGCTGACAGCTTTCGACGAGCGCCGTTACGAGTTGGCTGTAATGCGAGCCCTCGGCGCCCAGCGCCAACAGCTGACGCAGGCGATGATGGTTGAACTGGCGGCCATCGGTGGCATGGCCGGTCTGTTCGCCGCCATGGGGGCCATGGTGCTCGGGCGCATTGTGGGCTGGCAGGTATTCCAGCTGGACCTGGCCTTCGGATACAGCCTGCTCCCTCTGACGATGGCTGGCGGCGCCCTGGTCACTGTGGCCATCGGCTGGCTGGCCGTGCGTCGTCTGGTCATGACGGCGCCCTTGCTGGTTTTGCGGAGCGCTGCCTAAAGGTCGATGTCGATAACGTTGCTGTCGTTTCGACGTTCGTAGCGGACCTTTTTGCACATACCCCGGATAAGGCAGATGCCCAAGCCGCCGATGTCGCTTGCTGCCTCCTGCTTTTCGGGTGTTCTTGTCGGGTCAAAGGCCGGCGCCTTGTCCTCATAACAAAGATGCAGCGCATTGCCATTCCGGGTCAGGCTCAGATGGATGGAGGCATCACTGTCGCCACGGTAGCCATGAGAGATTGTGTTGATAAACAATTCCTCAGCTAACAATTGCAGGCGCAAAACATCGTCGGCCGAAATGCCGAATCGGTTGGCGTGTTCAGCGAGCATTCGATGCAAATCGGGTAATTCTGAATGGCGCGCGCTGACAGAAATGTCCGTAAAATGATCAGCCATTGAATCTACTAGGTATTGCACATGATTAAAGCACATTGGGTGGCTGTCTGTATGGCGGTGGGTGGATTGATTGCTAGCCTTCCCGCTATGGCTGCCGAACAGGCTGGCATGATCAAGGTCAGCATGGGGCTGGTCAACATAGAGCGCGACGGAAAAAAGCTTGCTGCAGAGGTCGGTACGCCCGTTCTGGTAGCCGATCGCATCCGCACCGCTGCGGATGGTTCGGTGGGCGTCACACTGCGTGACAACACGCTGCTCTCGGCTGGCCCGAATTCGCTAATCATCATTGACAGGTTTGCCTTCGATAATACGACCCAGGACGGCAACATGTCGGTCAGTATCCGCAAGGGAACGCTCTCCGTGGCTTCCGGAAAGATCGCCAAACGGACGCCGGAATCGGTCGATTTCCATACGCCAACTTCAGTGCTTGGTGTGCGCGGCACCGAGTTCATCGTCGAAGTGCTTGGGGGTAGCGATGAATAAGACCATTCTTTGCGTCGCGCTGGCCGGCTCTTTGGTGCTGAGTGCCTGCACCACCGAGCGGGTTGTCCTGTTGCCGTCGGCCGATGGTGGCCAGAGTGCGGTGGTGGTGCGTGATCCGGCCGGCGAGGTGCTGTTGAACCAGCCTTATGCTGCCGTGAAGCGGCGTCTGGATTCGAATGTCGGTTATCAATCGTCGCCGGAAGAGGTCAGGGAACGCTACGCAAATGTACTGGCAGCCCAGCCGGCCCGTCCGCGGAGTTATGTGCTTTATTTTGAGGCTGGCGGCAACATCCTGACGCAGGAGTCAAAAGCGGCCCTGGTCAATATCCGTAAGGAAATCGCCGAGCGCGCCGCTTCAGAGGTTATGGTCATCGGCCATACCGATCGCGTCGGTAGTGTCGAAGGCAATGACAAACTTTCGTTGCAGCGTGCTGAAGGGCTGCGTGATTTGTTGATCGAATCCGGCATCTCGGCCGAAAAGATGGAAGCGGTTGGGCGCGGTGAGCGCGACCCGCTGGTGCCGACGGCAGACGAAGTCGACGAACCGAAGAATCGACGCGTTGAAATCAACGTACGCTAGGCCCGTTCCAGCGCATCAAGAGCAGGGTCAGGTCATCCGATGATGGGTGACCTGCTTCGAAATACCGAACAGCATCGCGCAGTGTCTTGATGGCTGCCGGAAGATCAGCGGCCTGGAGCTCGCCGATGTTCGCCAACAGTCGGTCGCTGCCGAACATTTCCTTGTCGTTCATGGCTTCGGTGACGCCGTCAGTAAACAGACAAAGCAGATCGCCTGGTAGCAGTTGCACTTTTGCAGCAAGGAACGGGTAGTCATCGGCAGTGCATAGTGGTGGTCCGGAAATGTTTGCCGTATCGATGCGCGACAGACCACCGTCTCGCAGCACGATGGGAGCATCGTGGCCGGCGCAGGCATATTCCATGGTGCCGGTTTCGATATCCAGGATGCTGATGAAGGCGGTGACGAACAGGCATTCCGGATTCTCCCGGTTCAGTTCGCTTTCGATTTCTCGGAGCGCCAGTCCGAGGTCATGTTGGCGGCGGGCCAGCGTACCGGTCAGGGTCTTCGAGATTGCCATGAACAGGCTGGCTGGCACGCCCTTGCCGGAGACGTCGCCGATGGCCAGGCAGAGCCGACGGTCGTCGAGCATGAAGCAATCGTAGTAGTCACCACCTACCGCTCGAGCCGGTTCGAGCAAGGCGGCCACCTCAAATCGGGTTTCCTCGGCAAACATCGCGGTGGTGTCCGGTAACAACCCCATCTGGATTCGCCTTGCCGCATCGAGTTCACCATTAACCCATGCCGCCTCTTCACGGCTTTTCTGCAACTGCCGTTCCGCCTCGCGACGCTGGGTGTCAGCGGTGATCAGTGTGTTGCCAAGCAACGCTATGAAAACCGGGCTGAGCAGGATAATTTGCGAAGCACCGTCGAAAAGCCAACGTCCGGCAAAAAAAGCGAGGTAGCCGCCGGCCAGGAGAAACAGCATTAGAACGGTAAAACTCAGGGCCGCGTAGCGTCGCGCCCTGAGCAACGGGATAGTGCCGATCAGCAGCAAACCGCCACACAACAGTGAAGCCAGTTCGATCTGCGCTATCCAGTAGGGGCGTTGTAATGCCTGTCCATCCAACAGGCTTTCGATGACCTGAGCGTGAATATCGATCCCCGGCAGGCTTTCGCCGAGTGGGGTGATGATGCGGTCCTGCAGACCTGTGCTGTTAAAGCCGATGATGACGAAGTGGTTGTTGAAGAGCTCCGGAGGATGTACGCCCGCCAGCACGTCAGCGGCAGAAAGATAGTAATTGGAGTTGGCGCGGCCGAAATGCATCAGTAGTTCGCCATTCGGGCGGGTCGGCAGGCGGTAGCTACCAATCCGGACTGCGGTCAGGCCATGACTTCCACCTTCCATTGCCACCTTGCCACCAGGGCCAAGCGCCAGGCGAACCATTTCCAGTGGCAATGACAGGAAGGGCAGGTCGTTGATCAATGACAGGGTTGGCACTCGGCGCAGTATGCCGCGCTCACTGTTCGACTGCAGCAAGCCTGGGCTGGCGTTGATCAAACCCTCGCCAGCTGCGGCACTTTCAAGAAGAGGGCGGCTGGCAAAGGCGCTGGCGTAATGCGGCAGGTATTGGTCGTGACTGGGCTCCTGGCTGAAAACCGGGAGCGGCCTGGTCGGTTGTTTTGAACCGGGCAGCAACTTGCTCAAGCCGACAACAGCCAATACGGTCGGCTGTCCAGCCAGGGCCAGGGCCAGTTGCTGGTCGGGCTCGGGTAGTTTTGCAAATGCATCGGCCGGCAAGCCGGGGAACTGATTGGCAAGGATTTCCGGGCTGTAGCGATCACGCTCGGCAAAAACAATATCGATGCCCAGGGCCAGAGGTTTGCCAGCGAGTATCTTGTCCGCCAATCGGGCGACCAGATCTCGCGACCACGGCCATTGCCCGTGCTTGACCAGGCTCTGGCTATCAATTCCGACGATGATGACTGGCTCGCTGTCGCGAGCACGCGGCATCAGTCGCTGGTAGTGGTCGAATTGCGCCTCGCGAACACTGAGCAGTGGTGTGTTCTCGATTCCATTCAGCACCAAGGCTGCGAGGAGCAGCAACAGCAGCGGGAGCGCCCGGCCGCGTCCGGCCCGGATCGCTGCAAGGAGCAGTCCGCTTGGTCGCGTCACAGGTCTATGGCTAACCCGTCGTAGGCAGAAATGATTTCGAGTGGTGCCCGGCTGCCTCGGGTGATCTGCTCGAGGCGTCGCGTTTCAGCAACCAGTCGCGCCAACTGCTTATCGTCGTGCACCGGTTCATGGTGAAACAGTACCAGCCGCTTGGCTGCCGCCGCCTGGCAAAGTTCGACGCCAACGACATTGCTTGAGTGTCCCCAGTCGGCTTTGACTGAAACAGCTTCAGCCAGCGAGTACATGGCGTCGAAAATAACGAGGTCAGCCTTGGCAAAAAAAGCAACGAAGGCTTCGTGCTCACCTGGGTTGTCGAGCCGATGTTCGGAATCGGTCGAGTAGACAACCGTCTTGGTCAAGCTCTCGAAACGATAACCGTAAGAATCGCCGGCGTGTAGCTGTTTCTTGGGCGTCACATTGAGCTCGGCGATATATTGCGGCTTGTCCGGCGTCATCACGTCGAACTCAATACGGGCGCCAGCCTGTGCGTAGTCAACAGGGAAACAGGGCGCCTGCATCTGGAGGCGGATTGACGCTTCCAGTTGTGGGTGGCAGCCGTGGATGACGATGCGATTGCCGGGGATGTACATGGGCGCGAAATACGGAAAGCCCATCAGGTGATCCCACTGCAGGTGGGAGATGAAGATATGGTAAGTCTGCTGGTTGGGAACGCCGTACCGGGCTATTTTTGCCAGCCCCAACGGGCGAGCACCGCTGCCCATGTCGCAGATGAAGTGCTCGGGGCCATCGCCTACGATCTCGACGCAGGAAGAGTTGCCGCCGAAAGTACCGTTGATGGCGAAAGGGAGGCTGTCGACAAATTCATCAAGCGCCATTTGCGTCTTGAAAGATTTGCCATTGGCCGCCGTCAGTGCTGCAATTATTTTTTCGCGGATGTCACGGTGAGTCAATGCGACGGGTAGCGATCCACGCGTGCCCCAAAAAACAACCTGATTCATGCGCCAATGACCCGGCAGGCAGCATCTACAGAAATGTAGCAGGGGACGATCAGGTTAAAGCGGCTGATCGCAAAAACCTCCTGAACCATCGGCTGCAGAGCAGCGATCGCAAAAACACCTTGTTGTACCTTAGAACGGCGGGAGGCCAGCATCAGGACGCGTAGCCCAGCGCTGCTGATGTAGTCGACACCGGAGAAATCTAACAGGAGCGCCGGGCAGCCCTTGGCACAGCGATCAAGCAAAGGTTCAAGAGCTTTAGTGAACTCTTCGCTCGCATTGTGGTCTATGCGGCCGCTGACCGAAACAATCAGGACACCAGCCTGTTCGCGTGTGGGGAGATTCATTATCGCGTAAGGATTTCGGGTGCTTTGAAAGTGGCGAGTATGCCATGTCGGCCAGCTCACTCGGGTAAAATATTGCATGGATTCAAATCAGCAAGTCGCGCGTCCGCTTTTCAGCCACCGCAAATTCTGGGCACACCGCTTCGGTCCGGCCCCTTTCCTCCCAATGTCACGTGCCGAGATGGATGCACTGGGCTGGGATTCCTGCGACGTCATCCTGGTTACTGGGGATGCCTATATCGACCATCCGAGCTTCGGCATGGCGCTGATCGGCCGATTGCTCGAAGCGCAGGGCTTTCGGGTCGGTATTCTGGTCCAGCCGGATTGGAACTCTGCAGCCGATTTCAAGAAACTGGGGAAGCCTAACCTGTATTTTGGTGTCACAGCCGGCAATATGGATTCGATGGTCAACCGTTACACGGCTGACCGCAAGATTCGTACGGACGATGCCTACACGCCCAATGCCGAGCCTAACAAGCGGCCCGACCGTGCCGTCACTGTATATGCGCAGCGCTGCCGTGAGGCCTTTCCCGGTACGGCGGTGATTGTCGGCTCGATTGAAGCCAGTCTGCGCCGCATTGCCCACTACGATTACTGGTCGGACAAGGTACGGCGCTCGGTGCTGCCTGACTCCAAGGCAGATCTGCTGATTTTTGGCAATGCCGAGCGCGCCATCGTTGAGGTGACGCACCGTCTGGCCAAGGGCGAAAAAATTTCCGAAATCCGCGATCTGCGCGGTACCGCCTTCATGGTGTCGCCGAACTGGCTGCCTTCGGAGGACTGGGATGTGATGGACTCGACTGAAGTCGACACGCCGGGGCCGCTGGTCAAGCATGCCGACCCATACGCGATGGATACAGGGGGAAGCTCAACTGCAGCCCCGGCGACACCTGGTGAGCAACCCATCCGCATCGTTTCTCTGGCCCAGCGCTTGGCTGCCCGCAAAGAACGCCGCGCCCATACCGTGATTCGCTTGCCGTCCTACGAGCAGGTCAAGGCCGATCCGGTGCTCTACGCGCATGCTTCGCGCACTTTTCACCTTGAGTCCAACCCCGGCAATGCGCGAGCCCTGCGACAGGCACATGGCGAACGCGATGTCTGGCTGAATCCGCCGCCGTTCCCGCTGAGCACCGAAGAGCTGGACCAAGTCTACGAACTGCCCTATGCCCGTCGCCCGCATCCGAGTTACGGTGATGCCAAGATTCCTGCCTGGGAGATGATCCGTTTCTCGGTGAATATCATGCGTGGCTGCTTTGGTGGCTGTACGTTTTGTTCGATTACCGAGCATGAAGGGCGCATCATCCAGAGCCGCTCGGAAGACTCGGTTATCCGCGAGATCGAGGAAATGCGCGACAAGACGCCGGGCTTCACCGGCGTCGTCTCCGATCTCGGCGGCCCGACCGCCAACATGTTCCACCTGAAGTGCAAGGATGAAAAAATCGAGTCGGCCTGTCGTCGGCTTTCCTGTGTCTATCCGGACATCTGCGAGAACATGAATACTGATCACTCGCAGTTGATCTCGCTGTATCGTCGGGCGCGCAGCATCAAGGGCGTCAAGAAGGTGCAGATTGGCTCAGGCCTGCGCTACGACCTTGCCGTGCGCTCCCCGGAGTACATCAAGGAACTGGTCACCCATCATGTTGGCGGCTACCTGAAAATTGCTCCCGAACATACAGAGGAGGGCGTGCTCTCCAAGATGATGAAGCCGGGCATCGGATCCTATGACCGCTTCAAGCAACTGTTCGACCGTTTCTCACGCGAAGCTGGCAAGGAGCAGTACCTGATTCCGTACTTTATTGCCGCCCATCCGGGAACAACTGACGAAGACATGCTGAACCTGGCCTTGTGGCTGAAGAAGAACAATTTTCGCCTCGATCAGGTACAGACCTTCATTCCGACGCCGATGGCATTGGCAACGACGATGTATCACACCGAGCGCAACCCGCTGCGCAAGGTCAATCGCAGCAGCGAACATGTCGGTGCGGTGCGTAATGGCCGGCAGCGCAAGCTGCAAAAGGCTTTCCTGCGCTATCACGATCCAGCCAACTGGCCGATGTTGCGCGAAGCGCTCAAGGAAATGGGCCGGGCCGACCTGATCGGTAATGGCAAGAAACAGCTGATTCCGGCATGGCAGCCGGCCGGTGTCCCCGGCAAGTCCTGCGGCCAACCAGAAAAAGCGGGGCAGATAAAAAAGGCTGGGTCGACACGTCGGGTGGAGCAGGCTCGTCCGGGACGGCCCGGCGTCAAGCCCACAGCCTTCAATAAAGGAGGAGCCGGGGCTCGCAAGAACCGGCCATCCTGATCAACCAGGGAGAATTCAAAAAATGGAAAACACCGCGACAACCTACGAGAAGATTGGCGGCGAGCCGGTCGTCGGGAAATTATGCGACCGCTTCTACGAGTTGATGGGCACAATTCCGCAATTTGCCGAGCTCCGCGCCATGCACCCCGAAGACCTGCAGGGTTCGCGTGACAAGCTCTACATGTTCCTGTCCGGCTGGTTTGGCGGGCCGGATCTGTTTGTCGAAAAGTTCGGCCATCCGCGGCTGCGGGGACGTCACATGCCCTTCGCCATTGGGGTCAAGGAGCGCGATCAGTGGGTTGCCTGCATGGCGCTGGCCATGGAAGATGTCGGCCTCAGCGAAGACATTCGCAAGGTGCTGTTGAACAATTTCTTCAACACCGCTGACTTCATGCGCAACAAGAGCGAATAAGCCGGTTCTGAGCAGGGCACGTGGTTCATCCGTGATTGATAACGATTGCCGGGATGGCCTGCCGGGTGATCGAGCTGCTTGGTCATCGTCTGGCAATCCGGTTTTGCCAGCCCTTCGGGCCGCCAGTGGCGGCCCGGCTTGCTAACTTGTTGCAACCGTTCTGATCCACAGCCTGATCAGGTACGCCTGGATGAAACATCACGCAGCGAGTTGCTCCTGAATTGATGGCGGATGATAGTGCCGCACAGGTGCATCTGCACCAGTTAGGCTGTGCTGTAATTTTTGCGTTCTTTCTAGCACGTTTTTCTGCCTGATCAAGCGCCTAACGCGCAACAAAGCATGCTGCGGCGCAACACGGGATGATAGAATATCGCCTTTGTCTTTCAGGCCCTATTGTCCATGTCCGCTCGTCCGATCCGTAACATCGCCATCATCGCCCACGTTGACCACGGTAAAACCACCCTGGTCGACCAGCTGCTCCGCCAGTCCGGTACTTTTGCTGCTCACCAACAATTGGTTGAGTGCGTTATGGACTCCAATGACCTGGAAAAAGAGCGTGGCATCACGATCCTTTCCAAGAACACTGCGGTCGAGTATCAGGGCGTCCACATCAACATCGTTGATACCCCGGGACACGCGGACTTCGGTGGTGAAGTCGAGCGCGTGCTGGGTATGGTTGATGGTGTGGTCCTGCTGGTCGATGCTGCCGAAGGCCCGATGCCGCAAACCCGTTTCGTGACCAAGAAGGCGCTGGCCCTCGGCCTGCGCCCGATCGTTCTGGTCAACAAGGTTGACCGCGATGGCGCCGATCCCGATCAGGCCGTCAATCTGACCTTCGACCTGTTCGACAAGCTGGGCGCGACCGACGAGCAACTCGATTTCCCGATCGTTTACGCATCCGGCCTCAATGGCTGGGCTGCCATGGAGCTGGATCAGCCGCGCGAAAACATGATTCCGCTGTTCGACACGATTCTGCGCCACGTGCCCGCCCCGGATACCGATATCGAAGCACCGCTGCAACTGCAGATTACTGCGCTTGATTACTCTTCCTACGTCGGTCGTATCGGCGTTGGCAAGATCAATCGCGGCAAGGTCAAGACCGGTCAGAACGTGCTGGTCATGTTCGGTACCGAAGAAGAAGCGGCCGAACACGAGCGCACCCCGATCAAGGCCAAGATTGGCCAGGTTTTCGGCTACAAGGGCCTGAACAAGGTTGAGCTGGAAGAAGGTCATGCTGGCGACATCGTCCAGATTACCGGCATCGAAGACCTGGTGCTCGGCTGCACCGTAACCGATCCGGAGCAACCGGAATCCCTGCCGCTGCTGAAGATCGACGAGCCGACGTTGTCCATGCAGTTCATGGTCAACACCAGCCCGCTGGCTGGTACCGAAGGCAAGTTCGTGACTAGCCGTCAGATCCGCGATCGTCTGCACAAGGAACTGCTGACCAATATGGCCCTGCGCGTTCATGACACCGGTAATGGCGACGTGTTCGACGTTTCAGGTCGTGGCGAACTGCACCTCGGCATCCTGCTCGAGAACATGCGTCGCGAAGGCTACGAGCTGGCCGTCGGCCGTCCGCGCGTCGTCAAGAAGACCATCAATGGTGTCGAGTGCGAGCCGTATGAGTTGCTGACCGTTGACGTCGAAGAAGACACCCAGGGCGGTGTCATGGAAAGCCTTGGCCAGCGCAAGGGCGACCTGACGGACATGGTGCCAGACGGCCGCGGTCGCGTCCGTATCGAATACCGCATTCCGGCCCGTGGTCTGATCGGCTTCCAGGGCGAGTTCATGAACTTGACCCGTGGTAACGGCCTGATGAGCCACGTTTTCGACGAATATGCCCCGGTCAAGGATGGCAGCGTTGCCGAGCGTCGCAACGGCGTACTGATCTCCCAGGACAATGGCGAAGCTGTTGCCTATGCACTGTGGAAGCTGCAGGATCGCGGCCGCATGTTCGTTGTGCCGGGCGACAAGCTGTACGAAGGCATGATCATCGGTATCCACAGCCGTGAAAACGACCTCGTGGTTAACCCGATCAAGGGCAAGCAGCTGACCAACGTTCGCGCCTCCGGTACGGACGAAGCTGTTCGCCTGGTGCCGGCCGTCCAGCTTAGCCTGGAAGCCGCTGTCGAGTTTATCGAGGAAGACGAACTGGTCGAGCTGACGCCGAAGTCGATTCGTTTGCGCAAGCGTTATCTGACCGAGATTGAGCGCAAGCGCGCGGTTCGCGGCCTGTAATCAGTTTGAAGAAATGAGCCTCTGCCAGTCCTGTCGGGACTTGACGAGTGAACATAAAAAGGCGGCCCGGTGGGTCGCTTTTTTATTGATTGTTTCCGTATTTTTTACCGTGCTTGGCTTGGTAACCGATCCGGTCAATGGCATTGGTTTCTGCAGGGTCTATCCCTGAGTCCGGGTACGGCTAACGTTTCTCTGGTGAGGAATTGGATGCGGGCTGCTGATTGCCCAAGGTGCTACCGAGCGCCAGGGGAAATCAGCCGCCTGTCATCGACATAAATCGAACGACCTGTGGTGTATCCATTTGTTGGGTGAAATCATGGCCAAACGGTTTGATACCCATGCTGTTTACGATGGCCTGGCGTACATCGGCATTGTCATTTCCGGCGCGCAGCGCCGGTAGCAAATTGGCGGCATCGTTTTGGCCCAGGCAGGGATAGAGCTCGCCTTTGGCAGTAATCCGTACCCGGTTGCAGGTGTCGCAGAAGTTGTGGCTATGCGGCGAAATGAAGCCAACGCGCGACTCGCTGCCCGGAATTCGCCAATAACGAGCCGGTCCCCCGGAATTTTCAGCAGAGGGAATCAAGTCGAAATGACGTCCGAGCATTTCCCGGGTTTCTTCAGATGAGATGAAGGTGCTATTTCGTCCAAAGATTTCACCAAGCGGCATTTCCTCGATGAAGGAAATATCCAGCTCCTGATCGATGGCGAAACGAACCAGGTCAACGAATTCGTCGTCGTTGGTTCCGCGCATCATGACGGCATTTAGCTTGGTCCTGCGGAAGCCGGTGGCACGGGCTGCCTCGATGCCACGCAGCACCTTGGCCAAGTCGCCGATGCGGGTGATTGCCCGGAAACGATCAGCTTTCAGGGTGTCCAGACTGATGTTGATGCGCTTTACACCTGCGGCGTGCAATGGGGCTGCAAACTTGTCCAGTTGCGACCCATTGGTGGTTAATACAAGGTTTTCGAGACCGGGCAGGGCGCCCAGTCGTTCGATCAGCCACATGGCCCCTTTGCGAACCAGGGGTTCGCCGCCGGTAATCCGCAGTTTGGTCACGCCCAGTCCGACAAAGACCGACGCAACGCGCAGGCATTCTTCCAGGCTCATGACTTCCTTGCGAGGAAGGAAGGTCATTTCCTCCGCCATGCAATAGGTGCAACGAAAGTCACAGCGATCGGTTATTGACAGGCGAACATAAGTAATCCGCCGCCCGTATTTGTCGAGTAGCGTTCCTTCACTGTGCCCGCCGCTCGCTGCCGAGATGATCGGTGTGAAATCGGCAAATCCAGCGGGGGTTGATTCCGGCCTGAGGGTTTCGTTTTGCATGGCGGACAATTTCGTTGGCGAGCCGCAAGATGCGGGCTTGAAGTCTGGACGGCGATTATCAGCGTCAAACATCTACTGAACAAGTAGAGAGATCAAAAAACGAAAAGTTCGCAGGTTTTTCCTGAGGGAGTGGAATCGTTATGTTTCAGCACGGGCCGGTTCGCTTGGGCGCGCCCTGGGGGCTACATTCATGCTGCGGCGCGGTTGAGTAGCACGGCCAGCTCTGGATAGAATCCCAGTCTGCTAAGTTCAATTCGACGTCCGATTTGAACTGACTCAGCTACTTCACGTGCCGAAGTTGATTGCTCAAGGAGAAGCGGGAAAACCTTTTTTGCATCAACCAGGGAAAAAATCCCGATCAACACGGCGCCACATGATTTGTAGTAGGCGGGATCTAGACGAACAAATCTGGCGCCGTTATCGCATGCATCCAAGTACACCGATGCGGTAGTTGCTGTGGCTTCGAGAGCACTGAGCGCAGAGTTGCTGAAATAGGATGTCATGGTGGCACTCCTCTCGGGGCCGACGAACGCTAATGATTTCGTACGTTAAAGGAGAGGCAACTTCCTGTCATGGAACTATTTCACGAACAGAGGAAATGCTTAGGCATTCATTTTCCATTGCGCTCAATGACAAGGTTTTGGGCCGCGGCGCGGCGAAAGTTGGGTATCCTTGTGCCATTCAGCAGAGGAGTGGAGATGACGTTACCCCGGGGTGCTGGGCCGTTACTTTGTGAGTGAACGATGAGCGATTACAGGCCGAAAAAGCAAAAAGCCCAACCGACAGGCTGGGCTTTCTACTATTAAATTCTGGCTCCCCGACCTGGGCTCGAACCAGGGACCTACGGATTAACAGTCCGGCGCTCTACCGACTGAGCTATCGAGGAACAGAGGAGCGCATTATAGGAGTAGAATGCCCTAGTGTCAAGCGTTTTGTGGCTTTTAAGAAGAAAAACACGATCATGAATCCCAATTTAGTCTACGCAAAAACGCCCGTCGGTGACGAGGCTGTGCGCCAGAGTACGCGCGTCGTTCAGCGCAATTTGCGCATGGTTCTCGTGCAGGTTGATGGAAAAACCAGCGTCGATGAGTTGGCGGGCAAAATCGGCAATCCGCGTCTTGTTGAATCTGCTTTGCGCGAATTGGAAGAAGGGGGCTATATCACCCCAGCGAGCGAAGCGGTTTCTGTGTGGGAAGAGAGCAAGAAGGCAGCCCAAGCCGAGCCTCAACGACAGGCATCGGAGGCAATGTCGCAGTTTTCTGTATTCGGGCCAAAATCACAGGCGGCGCTCGACTCCATGGCTGGGCCAGCCTCTGGAAGTGGTTTTTCCTCTTTCGGAAAACCCATTCTTCCCGCTCAAAACCGGGCAACCCCAGAGGCGCTCAAACGCACCTCGGGGGTTGCCCCCGAGCAGGAGCTAGAGTACAGCCCAGTGAGGCACGCGTTGCTGACATGGCGCTTCGCCGCGCTTGGTCTTGCGGGATTGCTCGCCACTCTGGCTGCTGCGCTGCTGCTTTATCCTTATGAGCGATTCAAGCCTGCCTTGGAGTCCTCGCTTGCGCAGTACCTTCAAGCTCCGGTCAAAATTGATGGCGTTGGTGTCGCTCTATTCCCCATGCCTCAACTCAAATTGACCGGTGTTCGCATCGGCAACCCTTCTGATGGGAGTATCGCAGAGGTTCGTATTTCCTCTCCTCTTTCACTGCTTTGGAGCTCACCGTTTCAGATACCGCGTATTGATATTACCGGTGCCGCGCTAGCTGCCAATCGAGTCGTAGCTATGCCGTTACTCAAAGGCGGGGTCACAGGAAACGGCATAGTCATCATCAGGAAAATACGGATCGATCATTCGCAGTTCATCTTCACTGACAATCTGGCGATGACTGATATCTATGGCGAAATCAATTTCGGCGCGGATGGCGTGGTCGAAAAGGCTACTTTCGAGACGAATGACCGCGGCCTTCTTATCGATGCGCAACCCAGTTCGTTGGGGATTGCCTTGAATATTGAAGGGCGTGCCTGGAAGCCCTCCGGAACCACTATTTCGTTTGCATCCCTGCAGGCGAAGGGGGTTTTGCAGAAGGACAGGCTGCTGGTTCAGAATATCGATACCACCTTCCTGGGCGGCCTTCTTAAGGGAGACTGGTTGCTAGATTGGAGCAACGGTCTTGCCATGGCAGGCGATGGCACACTGAGCCGAATTGACAGTCGCAAGCTTGCTGCTACGCTTGTGCCGTCCTTGAAAATCGAAGGCGACATGAACGGTTCGGTGCGTTTACGCTCGACTGGGCGCGACTGGGAAAGTCTGTGGGCGAATTCTGAAGCGACCTTGAATACTGAAATTACCCGCGGGGTGCTTTATGGTGTCGACCTCGGAGAGGCGGTTCGGCGCAATGGTGTATCGGAGGTTCGCGCTGGGGCAACCAGGTTTGACCGCTTGCGCTCGAATATCAGCATCACTCCCAAGCAAGTTGCTGGTCGGGATGTTCGCATGGATGCCGGTATGGTGACGGCAGTAGGGCAGTTTGTTTCCAGTCGAGACGGGCAAGTTGAAGGCAACATGGCGGTTACCCTGCAAACGTCTGTATCGACAGTGCACGCCCCGGTTCGGATTTTTGGTACGTTGCCTGACTTGAGTGCCACCACCCAAAAATAAAAAAGGGCGGAACCTTGGTTCCGCCCTTTTTGCCAATCAACTTGATGTTGATCAGGGCTTGGTAACTGCGGCAATCGCCTTGGCCACGTAATCCAGATTCTTGGTATTCAGCGCAGCCAGGCAGATACGGCCGGTCGACACGGCGTAGATGCCGAATTCTTCACGCATGCGTTCGACCTGGGCAGCCGTCAGGCCGGTATAGGAGAACATACCGCGCTGCTGGGCAACGAAGGAGAAATCCTGCGCCACGCCTTGTGCCTTGATGGCATCGACCAGACCGGTGCGCATGGCGCGGATGCGGTCACGCATGCCGGCCAGCTCGGTTTCCCACATCTGGCGTAGTTCCGCGGACGCCAGAACACCAGCCACTAGCGCACCGCCATGGGTCGGCGGGTTGGAGTAATTGGTGCGGATGACGCGCTTGACCTGCGACATGACGCGAGCAGATTCTTCCTTGCCGGCCGTGACGATGGACAGGGCGCCGACGCGCTCGCCATAAAGCGAGAAGTTCTTGGAGAACGAGCTGGAAGCGAAGAATTGCAGGCCGGAAGCGGAGAAAGCACGAACAGCGACGGCGTCGGCATCGATACCATCGGCAAAGCCCTGGTAGGCCATGTCGAGGAAGGGTACCAAACCGCGCTCCTGGCAGATTGCGACAACTTCGCTCCATTGGGCATCCGACAAATCGGCGCCGGTCGGGTTGTGGCAGCAAGCGTGAAGGATGATGACCGAGCCTGCATCCAGACCCTTCAGGCAGGCCTTCATTCCCTCGAAGTTAACGCCACGCGTGGCGGCGTCGTAATACGGATAGTTTTCTACGACGAAGCCGGCGGATTCGAACAGGGCGCGATGGTTTTCCCAGGATGGGTCGCTGATGTATACCTTGGCGTTTGGATTCAGGCGCTTCAGGTAGTCGGCGCCAATTTTCAGGGCGCCTGTGCCACCGAGGGCCTGAGCGGTGATGACCTGGCCGTTGGCGATCAGTGCGGAGTCCTTGCCGAGCAACAGGTTCTGGACAGCCGTGTTGTAGGCCGGATTGCCTTCGATCGGCTGATAGCCGCGCGGCAGTGCGGCCTTGACGCGGACGTCCTCAGCGGCCTTGACGGCGGCCAGCAGCGGAATCTTGCCGTTGTCGTCGAAATACACGCCGACGCCAAGGTTAACCTTGGTAGTGCGCGCATCAGCATTGAAAGCTTCATTCAGACCCAGGATAGGATCGCGCGGGGCCATTTCCACCGCAGCGAAGATCGAAGAGGACATAGAGACTCCGTGGAATAATACGAATAATGTTCGCGCAGCCAACCGGCTATGCGACGAGAAACCGAAGAATTTTAACATGAGCGAAACCAACACCGGCACGCCTGTCGTCACCTTCGAGGGTAGCCCGTATCGATTGCACCAACCCTTTCCGCCGGCGGGCGACCAGCCAGAGGCGATTCGGCAACTCGTTGAGGGGCTGGATGATGGCTTGTCCTTTCAGACCTTGCTTGGCGTGACGGGCTCTGGCAAGACTTACACGATGGCCAATGTAATAGCTCGTACCGGCCGTCCTGCGCTGGTGCTAGCGCCCAATAAGACGCTGGCGGCGCAGTTGTACTCGGAGTTCAAGGAGTTCTTCCCGGAGAATTCTGTTGAGTATTTTGTTTCCTACTACGATTACTACCAGCCGGAGGCTTACGTTCCATCCCGCGACTTGTTCATTGAAAAAGATAGTTCGATCAATGATCACATTGAGCAGATGCGCTTGTCGGCGACCAAGAGCCTGATTGAGCGACGGGATGTCGTCATTGTCGCCACGGTTTCCTGCATTTATGGCATTGGCGACCGAGACGAATATCACAACATGATCCTGACCATGCGCGTCGGTGACAAGCTCGATCAGCGCGCCATCGTCAAGCGCCTGACTGACATGCAGTACGAGCGCAACGAGATGGATTTTCACCGTGGCACCTTTCGGGTGCGCGGCGACATTATCGACATCTTTCCAGCCGAGCATGCCGAGCACGCCATTCGCATTTCCTTGTTCGACGACGAAGTTGAAGGGATGCAGTTCTTTGATCCCTTAACGGGCCATCTGCTGCACAAGGCGCTCCGCTTTACGGTTTTCCCTGCGTCTCACTACGTGACGCCGCGTGCGACGGTGCTGCGCGCCGTTGAGGCAATCAAGGATGAATTGCGCGAACGTATTGATTTCTTCACTCGCAACAACAAGTTGGTTGAAGCGCAGCGCATTGAACAGCGCACCCGCTTTGATCTCGAAATGCTTGATCAGATCGGCTTCTGCAAGGGTATCGAAAATTATTCCCGACATTTTTCCGGGCGCAAGGCAGGAGAGTCGCCGCCTACATTGATTGACTATCTGCCACCCGATGCGCTGATGTTCATTGATGAGTCGCACGTCTCCATTGGTCAGGTCGGTGGTATGTACAAGGGCGACCGCTCGCGGAAGGAAAACCTGGTTGATTACGGCTTTCGCCTGCCGTCGGCGCTGGATAACCGGCCGCTGCAATTTAATGAATTCGAGGCGCACATGCGTCAGACAATCTTTGTTTCCGCGACGCCTGCCGATTATGAGCAACAGCATGCCGGTCAGGTTGTGGAGCAGGTGGCGAGACCGACCGGGCTAATCGATCCAGAAGTCATTGTGCGCCCGGCGTCGACGCAGGTGGACGATCTGCTGGCTGAGATCGGCAAGCGAATTGCCGTCGGTGAGCGGGTGTTGGTCACTACGCTAACCAAGCGCATGTCCGAGGATCTGACCGATTTCCTGGCTGATAACGGCATCAAGGTTCGCTATCTGCATTCGGACATCGATACGGTCGAGCGCGTCGAAATCATTCGCGACCTTCGCCTCGGCGAGTTTGACGTGCTGGTTGGTATCAATCTGCTACGCGAAGGGTTGGATATTCCTGAAGTTTCGCTGGTCGCAATTCTCGATGCGGACAAAGAGGGATTTCTGCGCTCCGAGCGCTCCCTGATTCAAACAATTGGACGGGCGGCCCGCCATATCCATGGCACGGCCATCCTCTATGCTGATACAGTTACGCAATCCATGCAGCGTGCGATTGCCGAAACAGGGAGGCGGCGAGAGAAGCAGATTGCCTTTAACCTGGAACACGGAATTACACCGCGCGGGGTGTCCAAGAAGATCAAGGACATCATTGACGGTGTGTATGACGCAGGCTCTGCCCAGACGGAATTGAAGGCAGCGCAGCAGCGGGCAGCATACGATGCGATGGATGAAAAAGCAGTAGCCAGGGAAATCAAGCGACTCGAAAAATCAATGATGGAGTGCGCGAAAAACCTGGAATTCGAAAAAGCGGCGGCGGCCCGCGACGATCTGTTCCGACTCAGGGAACGAGTTTTCGGCGCGGCTCAGCACGACCTCGACGGAGATGGGACAAAATGAATTATCGCGTGCTACTCGTCTGCATGGGCAATATCTGTCGCTCCCCAACGGCGGAGGGCGTTCTTCGTTATTTTATTACAATCAATAACCTCGGCGATAAAGTTGAAGTTGATTCTGCGGGGACGCACGGCTACCACGTTGGTGAAGCGCCGGACTCCAGAACTCAGCGGGCAGCTTCGGTTCGGGGTTATAACCTGTCACAACTGAGGGCGCGAAAGGTTGCCCGCCAGGATCTGGATTATTTCGATCTGATCCTTGCTATGGACAAAAGCAATCTCGATAACCTGCAGCGAATGGCAACACCTGAGCAGCAAAAGCGCCTTGGATTGTTCATGGATTATGCGAAAAATTTTGATGATGACGAGGTGCCGGACCCTTATTACGGATTGGGTCACGGATTCGATCTCGTGCTCGATATGGTGGAGGATGCCTCGCGCGGCTTGATTGAAGAGATCAAGCAAAAGTTGGGGCGAAGTTGATCGATCCACGAAAACAAAAGGGGCACCCGAGGGTGCCCCTTTTTATTGGTTGACTCAGCCGTTATTTGGCGGTTTCAACCATGACCAGCGATTCGCTTTCAGCCTGCTTGCTTGCCGGTTTCGCCTTGCGCGGACGACCCAGTTTGACCGGGGGTTCTGGCTGGGCAGCAGCGACTGCAGCAGATGTCGTTTGAACCATGACCAAACCGCTTTCAGCGAGTGTCGCTTCAAGATTGACTGGTTCTGCCACGACAGGAGCAGGAGCAGGTGCAGGTGCTTCGGCTTTCGGGCTTTCCTGAATTTCGACCGGAAGCGCTTCGATGATTGCAGCTGGGGCAGCTTCAATAACTTCGGCAACCTGAACCGGTTCAACAATGGGCGAGGCCACTGGTTCAACAACCGGGGTGACAACTTCGGCTGCGACAACAACCGGTTCGGCCGCAGGGATTACAACGACAACCGGCTCTTGGTTGATTGGCTCAACAGCCGGCTCAATCACTGGTAGCACCTCGGCCACCGGAGTGGAGTCAGCCTCGTTGCGACGCTCGCCACGACCTCTGCCACCGCGACGACCGCGACGACGATTGCCTTGCTCTTCGTTGCCCTGTGCGTCTGGGGCTTCGTTGGCCAGCAGCGGAGCAACGGCGGCATCGGCGGCTGCTGTTTGCTGAACCAGCTTGTTTTCAACCGTTTCCGCTTGCTGCTGGCGTTCGCCGCGCTCCTTGCGTTCACCACGCGGACGGCGTTCCTTGCGTTCGCCGTTCGAGGCCGGTGTTCCGTCTTGCGGAGCCTTGTCGACTGCATTGCGCTCCTTGCGCTCAGGACGTTCCTTGCGTTCGCCGCGCTCTTCGTCGCGACGATTGCCATTTCGGCCACCGCGGCGACCATCGCGACGGCCATCCCCGCGACCTTCGCGCGGCTTTTTGGCGGGCTCCGGAGCTGCGACCGGTTCAACCGGTTTGGGTGAGGAGCGGAACCACGAGAAAATTTTCGAGAACAAGCCGCCTTCTGGCTGAGCAGGCGCGGCAACCGGCGCTTCGGCCTTTTCCGGCATGATCGGTGCGGGCTGATCAGGGGAAATACCCTTGATCGCAGCTTCCTGACGAGGTTTGGCGGCTTCCGCCTGGGTTGCCTGCTTGATAGCTTCCTCGATCGGCATGTCGACCATCTTGTAGGATGGCTCGCGAAGATCGTCTTGGTTCAGATCATCGTGGCGCAGGCGGGTAATGGTGTGGGCCGGCGTTTCGAGATGAACATTCGGAATCAACAGAATGGTGACCTTATGACGCAACTCGATGGCCTGGATGTCCGGGCGCTTTTCGTTGAGCAGGAAGGTGGCGACATCAACCGGAACTTGGACATGCACGGCGCCGGTATTTTCCTTCATCGCCTCTTCTTCAAGGATGCGCAGGATGTGCAAGGCAGCCGATTCGGCGGAGCGGATGTGGCCGGTGCCGGTGCAGCGCGGGCAGGGGATGTAGCTGGTTTCGGCAAGCGCCGGACGCAGGCGCTGGCGGGATAGCTCCATCAGGCCGAAGCGGCTGATCTTGCCCATTTGGACTCGGGCACGGTCGAAACGCAGTGCATCGCGCAGGCGGTTTTCGACTTCACGCTGGTTCTTCTGGTTTTCCATGTCGATGAAGTCGATCACGATCAGGCCGCCCAAGTCGCGCAGACGCAACTGGCGGGCCAGTTCTTCAGCTGCTTCCTGATTCGTCTTGAATGCGGTTTCTTCGATATCGGAACCTTTGGTGGCGCGACCGGAGTTGACGTCGACGGCGACCAGCGCTTCAGTGTGATCGATAACGATGGCGCCACCGGACGGCAGGTTGACCTGGCGAGCGAAGGCGGTTTCGATCTGGTGTTCGATCTGGAAGCGCGAGAACAGTGGCACATCATCGCGATAGCGCTTGACGCGATTGATATTGCCCGGCATGACCGTGCCCATGAAGGCGCGAGCCTGCTCATAGACTTCGTCGGTGTCGATCAGAATTTCGCCGATATCGGGCTGGAAATAGTCACGAATCGCGCGGATAACCAGGCTGCCTTCCAGATAAATCAGGAAAGCGCCGCTCTGTTGCTGGGCGGCACCGTCAATGGCGGTCCACAGTTGCAGCAGGTAATTCAAATCCCACTGCAGCTCTTCGGCCTGGCGGCCAATGGCTGCGGTGCGGGCGATCAGGCTCATGCCGTTGGGTACTTCGAGCTGATCCATGACGTCGCGCAGTTCAGCGCGCTCATCGCCGTCAACGCGGCGGGAAACACCACCGCCGCGCGGGTTGTTCGGCATCAGAACAAGATAGCGACCGGCTAGCGAGACATAGGTGGTTAGGGCGGCACCCTTGTTGCCACGTTCGTCCTTGTCGACCTGGATGATCAGTTCCTGGCCTTCTTTCAGCGCATCCTGAATCCGGGCGCGACCAACTTCAGTGCCTGGCTGGAAGAAGGCGCGGGAGACTTCCTTGAAGGGAAGGAAGCCGTGTCGGTCAGCACCGTAGTCGACGAAGCAGGCTTCGAGCGACGGTTCGATGCGGGTGATGACCCCTTTGTAGATGTTGCTTTTACGTTGTTCCTTGGCGGCGGATTCAATGTCGAGGTCAATCAGTTTTTGACCATCGACAATGGCGACACGGAGTTCTTCCGCCTGTGTCGCATTGAATAGCATGCGTTTCATTATTTTTGGGCTCCAGCGCACAGCGGCACGCTGCAACGAAACGCCCTTACAGGCAGCGACAGTTTCAGTTATCGGGTTGCGTCATAAATGGTGGGCAAAGGCGATGGTGAATGTGCTGATCAACAAACGGTCGCGTGCTTTTTATTGAAATGCGCGACCTGAAAATTCCTGCAACGGGCAATCCGTGCGTGCTTACAGTGGGCTTATCCATTAACATCACTACTTTTGGTGAGTGAACTTAACCAGTCGTTTCACGTTGGTCTGGCCTGTGCAATTGGCATAGGTGAGACTTCGGAGCCTGCCGTATGGCGGTCGTGCATTTAGCGCGAGGGCAAACGGTCTGACGGTTCGGCATCTCTTGCAAACCGAGACGTAAAACGTGGGCAGTATATTAGAAAATGAATGGTGCAGGTAACAATTCAGTGACCCATGTCGAGGTCGGCGAAGAGGAGTTGGGGCAACGCCTCGACAACTTTCTGATCAGGCGCTGCAAGGGGGTTCCAAAGAGTCACATCTACCGGATTTTGCGTAGCGGAGAAGTCCGCGTGAACAGCAAGCGGGTTGATGCAACCTATCGGCTTTGTGTTGGCGACAACATCCGCATCCCGCCGATACGCATTGCAGAACGACCCCAGAACGAAGTCGATGAAGCCGCCAAGGAACGGGTTGATCTGCCGATCATCTACGAAGACGAGGCTATGCTGATCATCGACAAGCCCGAAGGTATTGCAGTGCACGGTGGTAGCGGGGTCAGCTTCGGGGTAATTGAAGCGTTGCGCCGACAGCGTCCGCAAGCCAAGTTTCTCGAACTGGCCCATCGCCTTGACCGCGAAACCTCCGGCGTTCTTCTCGTTGGTAAGAAGCGCCTGGCACTTACCGCATTGCACGACATGTTTCGCGAGCACGGTGCTGGTGCCGACAAGCGCTATCTGGTGCTGGTCAAAGGACGCTGGATGAACAATACTCAGCACGTCAAATTGCCCTTGCACAAGTATCTGACTGAAGGCGGTGAGCGACGTGTTTCAGTCGACGCCCAGGGTAAGGCTTCGCATACGGTATTTCGCCTGCTGGCTCGCTGGCCCGAGGCAAGTCTACTGGAAGCGCAATTGAAGACTGGGCGCACCCACCAGATTCGTGTTCATTTGGCGCACCTCGGTTTTCCGATTCTCGGTGATGAGAAATATGGTGATTTTGCGCTAAACAAGGCGCTCAAGCGCGATGGCCTGAAGCGAATGGCGCTGCATGCCTGGCGCATGGTTTTTCAACATCCTCTGACGGCTGTGCCGCTCGAATGCATTGCTCCCTTGCCTGAGGGGGTTGGAAACTACATTGCTGCTCTCGACGGGCAAAGCCCTCGGGAGTTTTCTGCTGAAAACCTTGAATCGATCCTTGCTGCCCGATGAAATACGAACTGATTGTTTTTGACTGGGATGGAACGCTACTCGATTCCGCTGGTGCTATTGTTCAAGCCATCCAGTCGGCATGTCGCGATCTCAACCTGTCAGTGCCGGACGATAGCCGTGCCCGACACGTAATCGGTCTCGGGTTGGTAGATGCGCTACGTCACGCGGTACCTGATTTATCACCAGATCGCTATCAGGAGATGGTTGAGCGCTACCGTTTTCATTACCTCGCGGGTGATCACCAGTTGACCTTGTTCAAGGGCATACCGCAAATGCTGGAACGCTTGCATGCAACCGGGCATATCTTGGCGGTCGCGACCGGAAAAAGCCGGGTAGGGCTTGATCGCGCGCTCGATCACTCCGGTCTTCGTTCATTATTTCAGGCATCTCGTTGTGCCGATGAGTGCCATTCCAAGCCGCATCCTCAAATGCTGGAGGAGCTAACCGCATATTCGGCATTTCGAAAGAATCGACAGTAATGATTGGCGATACCTCTCACGATTTGCTGATGGCCAACAATGCGGGCGTTGATGGGTTGGCTGTAACTTATGGGGCGCATCCCCATGACCATCTTTTGGAATACAAACCGACAGCCTGTCTCCATAGCGTCGGGGAGTTGGATTTGTGGCTGCAGAACTACGCCTGATCTGCTCCAGCGAGGATGTTGCCGAGGCTGGCAAGGGCTTTCGTTTTATCGTGAAGCGCTACAGCAGAGAGGTTTCAGCCTTCATCGTCCGCTTTCATGGGCAGGCGTATGCCTATTTGAACGAATGTGCTCATGTTCCCGCCGAACTCGACTGGTTGCCGGGCGAATTCTTCGATGATTCCAAGCTATACTTGATCTGTTCGATTCATGGCGCACTTTATGCTCCGGAGACGGGCAGGTGTCTCGGTGGGCGCTGTCAAGGCAAGGGCTTGAAGGCTTTACCCGTTCGCGAGATAGATGGGCAGATTTTTATAGAACAAGACGATAACCATGGATAACCCCCAATCCCCCAATAACGATTCCGCCTGGGAGCGCAAAACCCTGGAGAAGCTGGTCTTCGCCGCACTTGATGAGCAGCGATCACGGCGGCGCTGGGGTATTGCCTTCAAGGCGCTTGGTTTTGTTTATCTCCTGGTTGTACTAATTGCAGTCGTTGACTGGGGGGCTGGCGCTGAGCATCAGGAGCGCCACACTGCCATGGTCAATCTGACAGGGGTTATCGAGGCCAAGGGAGAGGCCAATGCCGAGAATCTGGTGGCCGCTTTAAACAGCGCCTTTGATGAAAAAAATGCGGTGGGCATCATCTTGCGTATCAACAGCCCCGGAGGCAGTCCGGTTCAGGCTGGCATTATCAACGACGAGATTCGACGTCTCCGCGGAAAATACCCCGCCAAGCCGCTCTATGCCGTGGTCGAGGATATGTGTGCCTCTGGTGGTTATTACGTTGCTGCAGCCGCGGATAATATTTACGTTAATAAGGCGAGTATTGTTGGCTCCATCGGCGTGTTGATGGATGGCTTCGGTTTTACGGGCACCATGGATAAAGCTGGTGTTGAGCGGCGCCTATTAACTGCTGGGGAAAACAAGGGGTTTCTTGATCCGTTTTCCCCGCAGGCGCCACAACATAAGGCCCATGCCCAACTGTTGCTCAATGATATTCACAAGCAATTCATTGATGTGGTGAAAGCTGGCCGTGGCAAGCGCCTAAAGGAAACCCCGGAAATGTTCTCGGGCTTGATGTGGACGGGGGCTCAGAGTATTCAGCTTGGCCTCGCCGACGACTTCGGTAGCGTCGACTCAGTGGCGCGTGACATCATCAAGGCAGAAAAAGTCCTTGATTACTCGGTCAAGGACAATATTGCCGAACGCTTTGCCAAGCGCCTTGGGGCAAGCACCTTCGCTGGTTTTTGGAAGGGTTTCTCGGAAAGCGCTCTTGGCGTGCGTTTGTACTGAGACCTACGCCAGCAATAGAAAAACTGTCGGACGCCGCTCGATTTCGGGCGGCGTTTGTTTTTTCCATTGCTGAATCGTGCGTGTTAGCACCGATTCTCCGGGTAGAGATAGGTCGGTGGCCACGGTTAGGCGTGTGGCCGGCTGACACGCCTGCAAAATTGCGTCAAACATGGCGCGATTCCGGTAGGGCGTTTCAATGAATATTTGCGTTTGAACACGCTTCCGTGACTCGCTCTCCAGGTCGCGCAGTGCTTTCAAGCGATCGCCATCCTTGGCTGGCAGGTAGCCTTGAAAGGCAAAACGTTGGCCGTTCAGGCCTGATGCCATCAGTGCCAGCAATAGCGATGAAGGGCCAATCAGCGGCACGATACGAATATTATTCTGCTGCGCTAAAGCAACCAGATTGGCGCCGGGGTCGGCGACTGCCGGGCAGCCGGCTTCGGAGAGCAGGCCGACATCGTGACCCGCGTGCAGAGGTGCTAGTAGTCGATCCAGGGCATCGGCTCGGGTGTGCTCATTTAGCTCCTCAAGCTGCAGCTCTTGCAGGGGCTTCTCGGTGCCTGCCGCCTTCAGAAAAGCCCGGGCAGTCTTGGCTTGCTCAACAACAAAGTGGCTAAGCGGCCAAATGGTTGCCAAGACATTCTGGGGTAGTGAGTCTTGGGGGGGGGTTGGGCCAAGCGGGACGGGTATCAAATAGAGGGTGCCGGCCATCACAATACCCCCAGGCTCTGTTTGCGCAACATATCACACAGCGCAATCAGCGGTAGGCCAACCAATGCATTGGGGTCGTCGCCACGCATGCTGCTCATCAATGCAATACCCAAGCCTTCGGATTTTGCAGAGCCGGCGCAGTTGTAGGCCGGCTCCCGGCGCAAATAATTGTCGATTTCGCTGTCTGTTAATTCGCGGAACGTGACTAGCGTCGGAATGCCACGAACCTCGGCTTCGCCTGTCCGTGCGTTCAGCAAGCACAAGCCTGTGAAGAAATTGACGGTTTTACCGGACAGTTCTCTCAACTGTTTGACGGCTCGCTCATGCGTTCCTGGTTTTCCATAGATATTTCCGTTGACCGTCGCGACCTGGTCGCTGCCGATAATCAGGGCGTCGGGATAGGCTTGGGCAGCCGCCCTGGCCTTTGCTTCAGAAAGGCGCAGAGCCATGCTCTCGGGGGATTCGCCAAAAATAGGGCTTTCGTCGGTTTGAGGATTGGCAACGTCAAAAGCCAGCCCGAGGCGGCTCAATAGTTCCCGGCGATAGGGGGATGTGGAAGCAAGAATTAGTTTCTGTGGCATGAAAGACCCGTTACAACAAAGCGTTGCGTTGAATACTTGAAGCAGAACTTTGTTTTGACTTGGAAAGCCAAAAATAATATCATTCAAGGTTTAAGTCGCAACAGCTCAAGATTGAAAAGAATTTCGGACGCTTTCGCATTTGCCAGAGATGGTCGTGTTCTCAAGGGAACGCTACCTGTCTCGGGTTTTGAACGCCTGCATGATCTGCTGACTGAGATCACGGGTGAGGTGGCTTACCACCTTCAGGGGTTCAAGGGCGAAAGAGGGGAGTTCATGCTGCGCCTGGAAGTCACGGGGACACTCCCTTTGGCCTGTCAGCGCTGCCTGAGTGCCGTATTTTTCGATCTTGATGTCGATAGCCTGCTGGAGCTTGTTCCGGAGGGCGCCGAGTTATCGCAAGATGAACTGGAAGACGACACCCGAGATTTTCTGCCGTTGGCGAGTGAACTGGATGTGGCTGAGTTTGTTGAGGATGAGATCCTCCTGACTCTACCAGTGGCGCCGCGGCACGAAGAATGTGGCTTGCCTGGTGCGGCAGATGCCGGTGATCGGATTAATCCGTTTGCTGCGCTGTCCGGGCTTAAAGGCAAGCCGAACTGATTTTTTTTGGAGTATCAACATGGCCGTTCAACAAAACAAAAAGTCCCCTTCCAAGCGTGGCATGCACCGCGCTCACGACTTCCTGACCACCCCGCCGCTGGCCGTTGAATCGACCACCGGTGAAGCACATCTGCGTCACCATATCTCCCCCGCCGGTTTTTACCGCGGCAAGAAGGTTACCAAAGGCAAGGGCGAATAATCGTTCAACGAAGGGCAGGCTGGCTCATCGTGAGCCGCCTGCCTTTTCTTTTGCCTTATGACAACCCGCATTGCCATTGATTGCATGGGGGGTGACCACGGTCCGTCTGTGACGGTACCTGCGGCCATTCAATTTCTTGCGGAGCATCCGTCTGCTAATCTCGTCCTGGTTGGTCAGGAGGGGGTTTTGCGTCCGTTGCTCGGCAATCATGCCAACGATTCCCGCATTCGCCTTCTCCACGCCTCCGAAATCGTTGGTATGGATGAGTCGCCGGCGCTTGCCCTACGCAATAAAAAAGATTCGTCTATGCGGGTGGCTATTAATCAGGTCAAGGCTGGTGATGCCGATGCCTGTGTTTCAGCTGGCAACACCGGTGCCTTGATGGCAATCTCTCGCTTTGTATTGAAGATGCTCCCCGGTATCGATCGCCCGGCTATTTGTGCGCCGCTGCCAACCGTTAATGGCCATACGCACATGCTGGATCTTGGCGCGAACGTCGATTGTGGTCCGCACCATCTGCTCCAGTTTGGCATCATGGGCGCCATGCTGGTTGCTGCGATGGAACACAAGGATCAGCCGACCGTCGGTATCCTCAATATTGGCGAAGAAGAAATCAAGGGCAATGAGGTGGTCAAGGCTGCTGCCGAGTTACTTAGGGCTTCAGATCTTAACTTCATCGGCAATGTCGAGGGTGATGGCATATATAAAGGCGAAGCTGACGTCATCGTTTGCGACGGTTTCGTCGGAAATGTCGCCTTAAAAACCTCCGAGGGGCTGGCCCAGATGCTGGCCTCCTCGCTGCGCAGCGAATTTAAGCGTAATTGGCTGACCAAGCTGGCTGCCTTGATTGCCATCTCAGTACTCAATAATTTCAAAAAGCGCTTTGACCATCGCCGTTACAATGGTGCAATTCTTCTCGGACTCAAGGGTATTTCGGTCAAGAGCCACGGCTCAGCCGATATACTGGCTTTCGGGAATGCCATTTCGCGCGCCTATGATGCGGCAGAAAACCGGGTTGTTGAACGCATTTCTAGCCGAATAGCAGCGATGATTCCTGCAGCCGTGGAGAACGTCTGAATGTATGCACGCCTGAGTGGCACCGGCAGTTATCTGCCGGGTAATCCTGTCAGCAACAGCGATCTAGCTGCGCGCGGTATCGATACCAGCGACGAGTGGATCGTCACTCGTACCGGCATTCGCAGTCGCTATCTCGCTCCACCGGGTACTACTTCGAGCGAACTTGGCTTGATCGCCGCGCAAAAAGCGCTGGAAATGGCCGGCGTGGCAGGCGCCGACCTTGATCTGATCATCGTTGCTACCTCGACTCCCGATTTCATCTTTCCGAGCACTGCCTGCCTAATCCAAGGAAAACTTGGCAACAAGGGGGCTGCAGCCTTTGATGTTCAGGCAGTCTGCGCCGGTTTTACCTACGCTCTGGGTATTGCCGAAAAATTCATTTGCTCCGGCAGCCACAAGAAAGCCTTGGTTATTGGTGCCGAGGTGTTTTCGCGCATCCTTGACTGGAACGATAGGGGGACCTGCGTCCTGTTTGGCGATGGCGCCGGGGCTGTGGTTCTTGAGGCCGCTGATAAACCAGGCATTCTGGCTACGGCCATGCATGCCGACGGTAGCCAGAGCGGTATCCTGAATGTGCCGGGGCAAATTTGCGGCGGTCAGGTGACTGGTGACCCTTTCCTGCGCATGGACGGCCAGGCAGTCTTCAAATTTGCTGTGCGCGTGCTGGCCGATATAGCCGAGAAAGTCTGTCAAGCCGCCGATATTCAAACCAGTGATGTTGATTGGTTGATTCCTCATCAGGCAAATATTCGAATTATCGAAGCTACCGGCAAGAAGCTGGGGGTCGATCGCGATAAGGTGATCGTTACTGTTGACCGCCATGGCAACACTTCCGCCGCTTCTGTACCGCTGGCGCTAGATGAAGCGGTGCGCGACGGGCGTATCCAGCGAGGCCAGAAGGTACTTCTTGAAGGCGTTGGTGGCGGCTTTACTTGGGGCGCAGCCCTGCTTGAATTCTGAACCAGGGGACAAAAACATGTCTTTTGCATTCGTATTTCCCGGTCAAGGCTCACAGAGCGTTGGCATGATGTCAGCTTACGGCGATGCGCCCGTGGTTCGCGCCACTTTTGATGAGGCCTCAGCGGCGCTGGGCGATGATCTTTGGTCCATGGTCGCCAATGGCCCGGCTGAATTGCTGACCCAAACGGTTAACACGCAGCCTGTTATGCTGACCGCAGGTATTGCAGTTTGGCGCCTGTGGCAAGAGAAGGGCGGCAGGAAGCCGGCGGTCGTTGCCGGCCACAGCCTGGGTGAATACTCCGCGCTCGTCGCGGCCGGGGTGATCGACCTGAAGGATGCGGTGCCGCTGGTTCGCCTGCGTGCTGCAGCCATGCAGGAGGCTGTTCCGGTAGGGACTGGTGCCATGGCCGCGGTACTTGGATTGGATAATGCTGGGATTGCTGCTGCCTGTGCAGAGGCAGCGCAAGGCGAAGTAGTCGAGCCAGTTAATTTCAATGCCAATGGTCAGACCGTTATTGCCGGTCACAAAGCAGCTGTCGAGCGCGCCATGGAGGCGTGCAAAGCCCGTGGTGCCAAGATGGCCAAGGCATTGCCCGTCTCAGCTCCCTTTCATTCATCTCTGATTCGCCCGGCTGCTGACAAACTTGCTGCCCGCTTGGCTGAGTTGTCTCTGAATGCTCCATTAATTCCGGTGATCAATAACGTCGATGTTTCAATCGAAAATGATCCCGGTCGCATCAAGGATGCCTTGGTGCGTCAGGCCTACAATCCTGTACGCTGGGTCGAGACTATTCAGGTCATGGCTTCGCTGGGCGTCTCTACTGTTGCTGAATGCGGCCCCGGCAAGGTGCTGGCTGGTTTGACCAAGCGATGTGCCGATGGTGTCGTCGGTGTCGCGCTGGCTGATGCGGCGTCCATTGAAGCAAATCTGGGTCTGGAATGAATATGCTGACCGATAAAATTGCGCTGGTGACCGGTGCGACCCGGGGTATCGGGCGGGCTATTGCTCTGGAGCTTGGCAAGCAGGGGGCAACCGTGATTGGTACTGCTACCAGTGAAGAAGGTGCAGGAAAAATCTCCGCCTATCTTTTGGAAGCGGGTATCAAGGGCAAGGGAATTGCGCTGAATGTCTGCGACGTAGCGCAGACGGATGCTGCCTTATCCGATATCGCCAAGGAATTCGGTGCCATAACCATTTTGGTTAATAACGCTGGTATTACTCGTGACAATCTCACCATGCGCATGGGTGACGACGAGTGGGATGCTGTCATTGATACGAACCTGAAGGCGGTTTTCCGACTTTCCCGTGGCGTGATGCGGGGCATGATGAAGGCGCGTTTTGGCCGCATCGTCAATATTTCCTCGGTGGTTGGTTACTCCGGCAATGCTGGGCAGGCCAACTACTGTGCAGCCAAGGCTGGCGTGGCTGGCCTGAGTCGTTCGCTGGCTCGCGAATTAGGTAGCCGCAACATCACTGTCAATTGCGTTGCACCGGGTTTTATCGCCACTGACATGACGCACGCCTTGACCGAAGAGCAGAAGGCAGCCATGCTGGCGTCCATTCCGCTGGCTCGAGCCGGCACTCCGGAGGATATCGCCGGTGCCGTGGGTTTTCTGGTTTCTCCCGCTGCCTCGTATGTCACGGGCACTACCGTGCATGTGAATGGCGGCATGTTTATGGATTGATTCCGCTAAGCCTCGGCTTTTGGTAGAATCGTAACGTTTTTTTTCGTACCCCTGAGGGGAAGGAGTTTTTCTAATGGATAACATCGTAGAGCGCGTCAAAAAGATCGTCGCCGAACAACTGGGCGTGAACGAAGCGGACATCAAGAACGAGTCCTCTTTTGTGGATGATCTGGGCGCTGACTCCCTGGACACCGTCGAGCTGGTCATGGCTCTGGAAGAGGAATTCGAGTGCGAGATTCCTGACGACCAGGCTGAGAAAATCACCACTGTCCAGCAGGCTGTCGATTACATCCTCGCCGGCAAGAAGTAAGCCAATTCCGGTTTGAACCAGGCAAGGCCGGCCTCAAAGGCCGGCTTTGCTACATTTGCTTTCGGAGTGCATCTTGGCACGTCGCAGAGTCGTAATTACCGGTTTGGGGCTCATTTCCCCGGTCGGCAACAGCGTAGAGGAAGGCTGGCAGAACATCATCGCCGGCCGTTCTGGTATCGCTCCCGTTACCCGATTCGATACTTCCACCTTCCCGGTTCAGTTTGCCGGTGAGGTCAAGAATTTCGATATTACCCAATATATTTCGGCCAAGGATGCCCGGCGCATGGATAGGTTTATCCATTACGGTCTGGCTGCCGGCATACAGGCTGTCCGCGATGCCGGTCTGGATAAGGAAGGTGCTGCTGACCCCGAGCGCGTCGGTGTCGCCATTGGCTCCGGTATCGGCGGTCTGCCGCTGATCGAGGAAACCAAAGACGAATACATTGCTGGCGGTGTGCGCAAGGTTTCGCCGTTCTTCGTGCCCGGTTCGATCATTAACATGATCTCCGGCAACCTGTCGATCGAGTACGGCTTCAAGGGGCCGAATCTGGCTATCGTCACCGCTTGTACGACGGGTACCCACTCGATCGGCGAGGCCGCGCGCATCATTGAATACGGCGATGCCGATGTGATGGTGGCCGGTGGTGCTGAATCGACGGTTTCGCCGCTGGGCATGGGGGGCTTCAGTGCCGCTCGTGCTCTGTCTACTCGCAATGATGATCCGACGACGGCCAGTCGTCCGTGGGACAAGGATCGTGATGGCTTTGTCCTCGGCGAAGGTGCCGGTGTTCTGGTTCTCGAAGAGTACGAGCATGCCAAGGCCCGCGGCGCAAAGATCTATGCCGAAGTGGCTGGCTACGGCCGGAGCGCTGATGCTTATCACATTACTGCGCCGAACATGGACGGCCCACGTCGTTCCATGGTCAATGCACTGAAGAATGCTGGCATTGCGCCGTCCGACGTGCAGTACGTCAACGCGCATGGCACTTCGACTCCGCTTGGTGACAAGAACGAGTCGGATGCCATCAAGGCTGCTTTCGGTGATGCCGCTTATAAGATCGTCGTCAATTCGACAAAGTCGATGACCGGTCACCTGTTGGGTGGCGCTGGTGGCGTCGAGTCTTTGTTCACGGTTCTGGCCATCCATCACCAGATATCTCCGCCAACCATCAACATCTTCAACCAGGATCCGGAGTGCGACCTGGACTACTGTGCCAACAAGGCACGGCCGATGAAGATTGATATTGCGCTGAAAAACAACTTCGGCTTCGGCGGTACGAACGGCTCGCTGGTTTTCAAGCGCGTCTAAGCCAGCCGCTTCCGAAAGGAATCAAACGGTGCAGTTTCCGACCATCATCGGACTGCACCGTTCTCGCTTTCTGGATGGCGCATTAATCGTCACGACTTTGCTCGTAATGGCCATCACGATGGTGTTACCGTATTCTGCGATCATCCGATTGGTGATCGCTTTGCTTATCGTGGTGGTTGGCTACGATGCTTGGCGAAAATTGAAGTCGACAGTTTCTGGTATTCGGCTTGAGCGCTCCGGTCTGATCTTTGTTTCAGAAGCAGGGAGCATGAATTTCCTTGAGGCCGAATTATTGCCAGGTGCAACAGTGCATCCCTGGTTGACTGTTGTTCGGCTCCGCGCACTGAACGGCAAAAAATGCGTACTTGTTGTGGCTGCGGATAGCATGAAAACTGACGATTTCAGGCGCCTGCGCGTATTTCTCCGTTGGCGAGCGAAATTCAGCCCGCTTGTCGGCGACGCTTGAGGACCGTGTTCTTCGGCTTGCTGGCCATATCAGGAAAATCTCGGGAAAAATGTAGTCCCCGGCTTTCTTTGCGCAACATGGCACAGCGCACGATCAAGTCCGCGGTTACTACCAAATTGCGTAACTCAATAAGGTCATGGCTAACCCGGAAATTGGCATAAAACTCGTCAATTTCCCGCATCAACAAACCAATGCGATGTTTTGCCCGTTTCAGTCGTTTGGTCGTTCGGACAATACCGACGTAATCCCACATGAAGCGACGGAGCTCATCCCAGTTATGGGATATGACCACTTCTTCATCGGCATCAGTCACCCGGCTTTCATCCCAGCGCGGCAATGTGGGGATTTTTTCGGATTTCTTGCTCAAGATGTCGTTAACCGCTGCTTCGGCAAACACTAGGCATTCAAGCAATGAGTTGGAAGCAAGGCGGTTGGCACCGTGCAGTCCGGTGCAGGAGGCTTCACCGGCGACGTACAGTCCTGACACATCGGTGCGGCCGTGAAGATCGCTGACAATACCGCCGCAGGTGTAGTGGGCAGCAGGCACGACAGGAATCGCTTCCTGGGTGATATCAATACCCAGTTCCAGGCAGCGAGCGTAAATATTCGGGAAATGACCGCGAATGAACGCTTCATCCTTGTGTGAAATATCGAGGAAGACACAATCGAGGCCGCGTTTCTTCATTTCGAAGTCGATGGCACGAGCGACGATGTCACGCGGTGCCAGTTCTGCGCGGTCATCGTGCTCAGGCATGAAGCGAGTTCCGTCCGGCAGGCGGAGTAGCCCGCCTTCGCCACGTACTGCTTCAGATATAAGGAATGATTTAGCCTGGGGGTGATAGAGACAGGTCGGGTGAAACTGGATAAATTCCATGTTCGATACCCGGCAACCCGCACGATAAGCCATGGCTATGCCATCACCTGTGGAGGTATCGGGGTTGGTCGTATAGAGATAAACCTTGCCGGCACCGCCTGTGGCGATAAGGGTGTTCTGGGCGCCAATGGTGATCACTTCACCATTACGATTATTCAGAATGTAGGCGCCATAGCAGCGCTTATCGTTTTGACCGAGCTTGTCTCCCGTGATCAGGTCGATCGCGATGTGATCTTCCAGAACGGTAATGTTTGGATTGGCGCGAACTTTCTTGGTTAACGTGTCCTGTACGGCAAGACCAGTCGCGTCAGCAACGTGGATAACACGGCGAGCACTGTGGCCTCCTTCGCGGGTAAGGTGGTAGCCAGAGTCGTCTTTGGTGAAAGGGACGCCTTGTTCAATCAGCCACTCGATAACTCGGCGCCCGTTTTCAACGACATGGCGGGTAGCTTTTTCGTCGTTCAACCAAGCGCCGGCAATCAGCGTATCCCGAATATGCGCTTCGATGGAATCCTGGCTGTCCAGTACCGCAGCAATCCCCCCTTGAGCCCAGCCGGATGCGGAGTCTTCAAGGCTACGCTTGCTGACGAGTACCACTCGGCAATGAGGGGCGAGTCTCAATGCGGCAGACTGGCCAGCAAGCCCGCTACCGATGATCAGGACATCAAATTTCTGCACGGCTGTTCTCTATATGAATAGTTTTGAACGAAATATAGCACGCAGAAAACGATTCATCCCGTTACAGATAGTCACAAATTAAGGATAACTACCTATCTTCACCACCAAAATGGCTGCGCTATACTCTGACCAATAAACATACTAATCATTACCCTCAGGGAAAACGAGAGCCATGAGTGAGCGCGAAATCGATCAGGTGCTGGTCGAACGGGCGCAAGGCGGAGATCAGCGCGCCTTCGACCAGTTGGTGAGCAAATACCAGCGTAAGCTGGGGCGTTTGCTGTCGCGTTTCATCCGTGATGCGGCGGAAGTCGAGGATGTGTCGCAGGAGGCTTTCATTAAGGCTTATCGGGCCTTGCCTTCCTTCCGTGGCGAGAGTGCCTTTTACACTTGGTTGTATCGCATTGGCATCAATACTGCGAAGAACTATCTGGTGTCGCAGGGGCGAAGGGCGCCGACTAGCACTGAGTTCGACTCAGAGGAGGCTGAAACTTTCGAAGAAGCCAGCCAGTTACGGGATATCAATACTCCAGAAAGCCTTCTTCTGTCCAAGCAGATTGGTGAAACAGTGAATGCAGCAATGGATTCCTTGCCGGAGGAACTCCGTACAGCAATCGTACTACGCGAACTGGAGGGGTTGTCCTATGAGGAAATCGCCGGAATTATGAATTGTCCGATAGGAACTGTCCGGTCACGTATTTTTCGTGCCAGAGAGGCTGTAGCTGCAAAGTTACGCCCGTTACTTGATACGTCACCTGACAAGCGTTGGTAAGCATGAGTGATGAACAGACAACGATCCGGGCCGTAGTTCGTGCTCGAGAGGGGGCAAGCGCCCTTGTTGAAGTAGAGCAGGGTGGCTGTGGGCGGTGTCATGAAAAAGGCGGCTGTGGCGGCCAGCACCTAACCCAGATGTTTTGTGCCGGGCCAAAAACTTATCAGGTAGACAACGCAATCGGCGCGGATATTGGTGATCACGTGACGATCGCAGTTGCTGCCGGTAGCGTTCGCCATACAGCTAATCTGGCTTACGGGGTTCCGCTGATCGGCTGCATCGGTGGAGCTGTCATCGGGGCTTCATTTGCCGGTGACGGCGGTGCCGTGCTTGGTGCGGCAAGTGGCTTGATTCTGTCTTTTTTGTACATTCGTTTTCGCTCGCAAGCCAATGCTGGAAACTCGACTGAACGCCCTCATATAATTTCCCGTTCCTGATCGAATCCGGAGGTATTTGTTCCCATGAAACGCTTTGTGGCTCTGTGTTCTCTTTGCTTCTTGTGCTCACTGCCTGTTGTTGCCCAGACGCGTGGCTTACCCGATTTTTCCGAGTTGGCCGAAAAGCAGGGACCGGCAGTCGTCAATATCAGCACGACACAGATCGTCCGCGGGCAGGCACAAATGATGCCGTTCCCGTTTGACGAAAATGACCCTGCCTTCGAATTCTTCAAGCGCTTCATTCCACGCAACCCAGGTGGCGCCGTACCGCGTGACTTCGAAAACAAGTCACTCGGTTCCGGCTTCATTATCAGCGGTGATGGCTATATCCTGACGAACGCGCACGTCGTTGATGGGGCCGATGAAGTTGCGGTACGCCTGACGGACAAGCGTGAATTCAAGGCCAAGATCATCGGTGCAGACAAACGAACCGATGTTGCGTTGATCAAGATTGAAGCTACCGGACTTCCTGCTGCCAAGCTGGGTGATCCGGGCCAAATCAAGGTAGGGGAATGGGTGGTCGCCATTGGCTCGCCATTCGGGTTCGACAACTCGGTAACCGCTGGTATTGTTTCCGCCAAGGGGCGCTCTCTGCCCCAGGAAAACTACGTTCCTTTCATCCAGACCGATGTCGCGATTAACCCTGGTAATTCCGGCGGCCCACTGTTCAATATGCGTGGCGAAGTGGTTGGTATCAATTCGCAGATTTACAGCCGTAGTGGTGGCTACATGGGGGTTTCCTTCGCCATTCCTATCGATGTGGCGATGGACATCCAGAATCAGTTGCGCGCTTCCGGCAAGGTTAGTCGTGGTCGCCTGGGGGTGGTGATTCAGGAGGTTAACAAGGAACTCGCCGATTCGCTGGGCTTGACCAAACCGATTGGCGCTGTGGTGAACTCTGTGGAAAAGGGCGGGCCAGCTGAACGAGCCGGCATAGAGGCTGGCGACGTAATCCTGAAATTTGATGGCAAGACGATCAACAATTCGGCTGACTTGCCACGCATGGTGGGTGCAACCAGGCCGGGTGGCCGCTCTGTAGTTCAGGTTTGGCGCAAGGGGGCGACACGCGATATCGGTGTCACGATAGGTGAGGTTCCTGATGAAAAGCAGGCAAATACAAAGGTGCCACGCGGGAAACTCTCTGAACAGACGGCCAATCGCCTCGGTTTGGTCGTCAGCGAACTGACTCCTGATCAAAAACGCGAGCTGAAAATGAATTCCGGCCTGCTAATCGAAGATGTTCGCGGGCAGGGGGCTCGTACCGATCTGCGTGCTGGTGACATTGTGATTGCAGTGATTGCGAAAGGTGCTACCACTGAGGTCAAGACGGTGGACCAGTTCAATAAGCTACTGGCTCAGTTTGAGAAAGGTAGTAACGTGACCCTGCTTGTTCGTCGTGGCGAAATGCAGACTTTCATCACCGTAAAAGGCTTGAACGGTGGTTGAATTAACCCTGATGAGTCGCGGCTACTGTCACCTCTGTCACGATATGGAGTTGGCACTAGCACCGCTTGCTAAAGAGTTTGGCGCCTCAGTGGCTGTATTTGATGTTGACGCTGATCCCGCCTTGGAGGCCAAATACGACGAGCAGGTACCTGTGCTATTGCATGGCGAGACAGAGTTATGCCATTACTTTCTGGATGAGGCCAAAGTTCGTGAATATTTGGCTGAAATCCGCTAAAATTCAGGGTCTTCTGAAAAGGGAAGGGCGCCGGACAGCGCCCTTTTTTACTGGCACCAATGGATCATATTAGAAACTTCTCGATCATCGCGCACATTGACCACGGCAAATCGACGCTGGCCGATCGCATCATCCACCTCTGCGGCGGTTTGTCTGATCGCGAGATGGAAGCGCAAGTGCTCGATTCGATGGATATCGAACGCGAACGCGGCATCACGATCAAGGCTCAAACTGCGGCCCTGAGCTACAAGGCGCGTGATGGTAAGGTTTACAACCTGAACCTGATCGATACGCCGGGACACGTCGACTTTTCCTACGAGGTCTCCCGTTCGTTATCAGCTTGCGAAGGTGCCTTGCTGGTCGTGGATGCTTCACAAGGCGTCGAAGCGCAGACAGTGGCTAATTGCTACACAGCGCTTGAACTGGATGTCGAGGTGGTACCGGTTCTAAACAAGATCGACTTGCCGTCGGCCGACCCGGAAAATGCTCGCCAGGAAATTGAGGATGTGATCGGGATTGACGCCTCCGAAGCTGTACTGGCTTCTGCCAAGACCGGTCTCGGCGTTGAGGACATCCTGGAGGCAGTAGTCGCTCGAATTCCCCCTCCCAAGGGAAATCCGGACGCGCCGCTCAAGGCGTTGATCATTGACTCGTGGTTCGACAACTATGTCGGCGTCGTTATGTTGGTTCGTGTGGTTGACGGGGTCATCAAGCCCAAAGATAAATTGCTTTTCATGGCGACTGAAGCAGAGCAGCTATGTGAGCAGGTTGGTGTCTTTGCACCAAAATCCGAGAAGCGCGACATGCTGCGCGCTGGTGAGGTCGGCTTCGTTATTTCCGGTATCAAGGAACTGAAAGCAGCCAAAGTTGGCGACACGATCACCACGATGGACCGCAAGGCGACTGAAGCTTTGCCTGGCTTCAAGGAAATCAAGCCGCAGGTTTTTGCCGGCTTGTATCCGGTAGAGTCCAATCAGTACGATTCGCTGCGCGAATCGCTGGAAAAACTCAAACTGAACGATGCCTCGCTGCAATACGAACCCGAAGTTTCCCAGGCGCTTGGTTTTGGCTTCCGTTGTGGCTTCCTCGGATTACTGCACATGGAAATCGTACAGGAGCGCCTGGAGCGCGAGTTTGATCAGGATTTGATCACCACAGCGCCTACCGTTGTGTATCAAGTGGTTATGCGTGATGGATCGATCATCGAGGTGGAAAACCCGGCCAAATTGCCAGACGTC
The DNA here is from genome assembly GCF_000012425.1 of Dechloromonas aromatica RCB. Taxonomy (NCBI): domain Bacteria; kingdom Pseudomonadati; phylum Pseudomonadota; class Betaproteobacteria; order Rhodocyclales; family Azonexaceae; genus Dechloromonas; species Dechloromonas aromatica (nom. nud.). The sequence goes on from NC_007298.1 coordinate 2,179,616, forward strand.
ACCAAAATGGAAGAGGTGCGTGAGCCGATTATTACCGCCACCATCTTCGTTCCTCAAGATTATCTGGGCAACGTCATCACCCTTTGTAATCAGAAGCGTGGCAATCAGGTCGACATGCATTACCACGGCCGCCAGGTAAAGCTGGTCTATGAAATGCCGATGGCCGAAGTGGTCATGGATTTCTTTGACAAGCTGAAATCCTGCTCGAAAGGTTATGCCTCGCTTGATTACGATTTCAAGGAATATCGTGCTGCGGATGTCGTTAAGTTGGACATCCTGATCAACAGTGAAAAGGTTGATGCCTTGTCACTTATTGTGCACCGGGCCAATGCGCAATATCGCGGCCGCGAACTGGCCTCCAAGATGCGCGAACTGATTCCGCGCCAGATGTACGATGTGGCGATTCAGGCGGCCATCGGCTCCCATATTATTTCTCGTGAGAACGTCAAGGCAATGCGCAAAGACGTGCTGGCCAAATGTTACGGCGGCGACATCTCGCGCAAGAAAAAACTACTGGAAAAGCAAAAGGCCGGCAAGAAACGCATGAAGCAAGTTGGTAGCGTTGAAATCCCGCAGGAAGCCTTTCTGGCGGTGCTGCGCGTCGATAACTGAGAGTAGCAATGAACTTTGCCCTGATTCTTTTTGTCCTGTTGGTTTTGACCGGTATTCTTTATGCGGTCGACGTCCTGAAATTTCGGAAATTACGTGCAAAGGATGCCAGAGAGCCATTGTGGGTCGAATGGGGCGCCAGTTTCTTCCCCGTTATCCTGATCGTCTTCGTGCTGCGTTCCTTTCTGTTTGAACCATTCAAGATTCCCTCAGGATCGATGATCCCGACGCTGCTGGTGGGGGATTTCATTCTGGTTAACAAGTTCACCTACGGTATCCGCTTGCCGGTGATCAACAAAAAAGTGATCGATTTCAATTCGCCACAGCGTGGTGACGTCATGGTCTTCCGTTACCCCGAGGATCCATCGCTGGACTACATCAAGCGAGTTGTGGGTTTGCCCGGTGATACCGTGGCTTACCAGAATAAAAAGCTGACTATCAATGGGCAGTCTGTCGAAACACAGAAAATTGGTGATTATCTGCATCCGGAGCGTCTGTATTACTCCGAACAGTTTCTGGAAAAACTGGGTGAGGTAGAGCATCGGGCGCTGAACGATACCGATGCCCCGGCCTTCGTTGCAGATGCTGCAAGGTTTCCGCATCGAGAAAATTGTACTTACAATGCGACGGGGGTGATTTGTAAAGTGCCTCTCGGTCACTATTTCATGATGGGGGACAATCGGGACAACAGCCGAGATAGCCGCGCCTGGGGTTTTGTTCCCGAGGAAAATATTGTCGGCAAGGCATTCTTTATCTGGTTGAATTTCAGTGATTTCAGCCGGATTGGCTCATTCCGCTAAGGGGAAAAGAGATGAAAAATCAACGTGGCGTTGCGCTCTCCGGGCTTTTGTTCTGGAGTGTTGTGCTCGTTCTGGTCGCGGTCCTTGGTATGAAAGTGGTGCCGACTTACATTGAGTACACCAAGATTCTGAAGGATGCGAAGAGCACCGTTTCACAAGTTGGAGCTGATTCAACCGTGGCCGATGTACGTAAGACTTTTGATAAGTTTGCGGATATTGACATGCTGGATTTCAAGTCGAGTCAACTCGATATTTCCAAGGATGGCGGCAGGATCGTTATCGAATTTGCTTATGAAAAGCGTATTCCCCTGTTCTGGAATGTCAGCCTGCTGATCGACTACAAAGGGTCGACCGCTGGGTAATAAGGAATGACTTCGCAGTCCGTAGCCAAGAAGCTCAACCACTGTTTTTCGGATCAAGCGCTGTTTCGGACAGCGTTGACCCATCGGAGTTTTGGCACTCCGAATAATGAGCGTCTGGAATTCCTTGGTGATGGCGTTTTGGATTTCGTCATTGCGGCCTCTTTGTATCATCGCTTTCCTGACTTGCCGGAAGGTGATCTTTCCAGATTGCGGGCTAATCTGGTTCGACAAGAAACCCTGCACCGCCTGGCTTTAGAGTTGAATATCGGCGCATTCCTGCGTCTTGGCGAAGGCGAGTTAAAAAGCGGCGGTGCTCAGCGCCCTTCTATTCTGGCGGATGCGTTGGAAGCCTTGTTTGGCGCAATCTATCTTGATGCCGGATTTGAAGCTTCTCGGGCCGTCATCGAAAAGCTATTTGCACCGCTTCTGGATGATTTGAAGCCCGGTCAATTCCAGAAGGATGCGAAGACGCGTCTTCAGGAATGGCTACAGGGGCGCAAGAAGGCGCTACCCCGATATCATCTCTTGGAGGCGACAGGGGCTGCTCACGAACAGCGTTTCGAAATCGCCTGTGAAATAGAAAGTCCCGCTTTGCGCACTGTTGGCCATGGTTCCAGCCGACGTATCGCCGAACAGGTTGCGGCCGAGAAGGCCTTGAAAGAACTCCTCGCATGAAAAAAATCCGTTCCGGTTATATCGCCATCGTTGGCCGCCCCAATGTCGGAAAGTCGACCCTGCTCAACCGGCTGGTTGGTGAAAAGATCAGCATTGTCTCGCGCAAGGCACAGACTACCAGGCACCGGATCACTGGTATTCTGACCAACGACGACGCACAGTTCGTTTTCGTCGATACACCGGGTTTCCAGACCAAATTTTCCAACGCGCTGAATCGTGCGATGAATCGAGGCGTCACCCAGACGCTGAACGACGTCGACGTCGTACTCTTTCTGATCGAAGCTGGGCGCTATGACGCCAAGGACAAGGCGGTAGTCAGGCTCCTGCCCAAGGACAGGCCGGTTATTCTGGTTGTTAATAAAACGGACCAGATCAAGGATCGCAGCTCCCTGTTTCCGTTTCTCGCTGAAGTGTCTGCCGATCACGATTACGCCGCGGTAGTGCCGATCAGTGCCGCCAAAGGAAAGCAAACTGACGAATTGCTGGCTGAGGCAAGGAAACATCTGCCCAATGAGGGATTGATGTTCCCGGAAGACGAATTGACTGATAAAAGTGAGCGTTTCCTGGCCTCCGAATACATCCGTGAAAAGGTTTTTCGCCTGCTTGGTGACGAACTTCCGTATGCCACTGCCGTGGAAATCGAGAAATTCGAGGTTGAAGGCGACCTGCGCCGGATATTCGCGGCCATCGTTGTCGACCGGGAGGGGCATAAGGCCATTGTGATTGGCAAAGGGGGAGAGTCGCTGAAACGCATCGCCAGCGAAGCTCGTCAGGATATGGAGCGCCTTTTTGGCAGCAAGGTTTATCTTGAAATCTGGGTCAAGGTGAAGTCTGGCTGGAACGATGACGAGCGCCTGCTGAAGAGTCTCGGTTACGAATGAACCTGCGCAGCAAAGTCGACAGCCAGCCGGCTTACGTTCTGCACAGCTACCCTTTTCGGGAAACTAGTCTTATCGTTGAAGTGTTTTCCCGCGATTTTGGTCGCATGGCACTGTTGGCACGTGGCGCCCGTCGTCCACGCTCCGCAATTCGCGGCCTGTTAATGGCGTTTCAGCCACTAGAGATTGCATGGGCAGGCAAGGGCGAAGTGCTCACCCTGATGAAGGCAGAGTGGCAAGGTGGGCTGCCCTTACTGGCCGGTGAAGCCCTGTTTTGCGGCTACTACCTAAATGAACTGCTGATGCACCTTCTGCCTCGCGAAGATGCCCATGAACAGTTGTTTGCCAGCTACGCCAAGATGCTGGCACTTCTGGCTGCCGATCCAAGCGGCAAGGTCCGCGAAGCAGATCTGCGTTGCTTTGAGAAAGCGCTGCTTCAGGAACTGGGCTATGGCTTGACGCTGAATCACGATAGCGATGCCAATTTAATCGAACCTGATACATTTTACACCTACCGCATAGAACAAGGGCCGGTTCGAATTGATCACGGGGAAGGGGCTACGCAGGTCGTTCGAGGCAAGACCTTGCTCGATCTTGATGCTGAGGATTTTTCCGATCCGCGTACCCGCCATGAGGCCAAGGCCCTGATGCGCATGTTGATGGCCTATTATCTGGCAGGTAAAGAACTCGAAACACGTAAAATATTCAAGGAGTTGCAGGAGCTATGATTGAACTAGGCGTCAACATTGATCACATCGCGACCATCCGTCAGGCCCGTCGGACCTACGAACCAGATCCGGTCTGGGGAGCGGTTGAAGCTCATCTGGGGGGGGCTGACGGAATCACGGTTCATTTACGCGAGGACCGGCGCCACATTCAGGATTCCGATGTACGGCGCCTGCGTGAAACCACGCAGATTAAACTTAATCTTGAAATGGCGGCGACCGACGAGATGGTCGGCATCGCTTGTGGCCTGAAGCCGGAAATGGCCATGTTGGTACCGGAAGGTCGCCATGAGGTGACGACTGAAGGCGGTCTCGACATCCTTGCCCAGGAGGCTCGGTTGAAGGGGGTGATTTCCCGTCTTGCTGACGCCGGTATTGTCACCAGCGTCTTCATTGATGCCGATCCGGAGCAGATTGAAGCTGCAGCACGAATTGGTGCCAGTGTCTGCGAAATTCACACCGGTCCGTATGCGCATGCCTTTTACGATAAAGGCCGAGATGCTGAGGCGCCAGCCGTGCTGGCTGAGATCGCCAAGATTCGCAAAGCCGGACAGACCATTCGCCACCTTGGCATGCGCTTCAATGCCGGCCACGCCCTGAACTACTACAATGTGCAACCGCTTGCCAGGCTGGCCGGCATTCGCGAATTGCATATTGGTCACGCAATTGTCAGTCGCGCCGTCTTCGTTGGGCTACGCGAAGCGGTGCGCGAAATGAAGGTTCTGATGCGCGAAGCAGCGGAACGCGGCGAATGATCTACGGCATCGGCACGGATATCGTTGCCGTTGCCCGCTTGCGTGGCATGTGGGAGCGACATGGCGACAGGGTGCTCGACAAGCTGCTGACTCCACAGGAAATTGCTGATTTTTCCAAAGCTGCTGACAAAGGTCGCTTTCTCGCCAAGCGTTTTGCCGCGAAGGAGGCTTTCAGCAAGGCACTCGGCACAGGCGTACGCCCGCCGGCAACTTTGCCAGCCATTGCTGTCACCCACGACGATTTGGGCAAGCCAATACTCGAATGCTACGGACAACTCGCCGAAGTGCTCAAAAACAAAAACCTTAGAGCCCATCTTTCGATCAGCGACGAAGCCGAATACGCCGTCGCCTACGTGATTCTGGAGCATGCATGATGCATTTACCGCTCGGCCCGCTGATGATCGACATTACTGGCACCGAACTGACAGATCTTGATCGCGAACGCCTTTGCCATTCATTGGTTGGTGGGATCATCCTGTTTTCTCGAAACTATGCCAACCAGGATCAATTGCTAGAACTCTGTTCGGCAATCCATACCTTGCGCTCGCCATCGCTGCTGATTGCCGTTGATCACGAGGGGGGCAGGGTTCAGCGTTTTCGCGACGGTTTTACCCGTCTGCCACCCATGGCCACGTTGGGGAAACTTTGGGATAGGGATCCGCAGGCGGCACTTGTCGCCACCCGCCAGACTGGCTACGTGCTGGCCGCCGAACTTCGCGCCCGTGGCGTCGATTATTCCTTTACACCGGTGCTTGATCTCGATTATGGCCCCTCACGCGTCATCGGCGATCGTGCTTTCCACCGCCAACCGGACGCGGTAATCGCGCTCGCCGCTGCGCTAGGTGAAGGTCTGCGCCAGGCAGGCATGGGCAGTTGTGGCAAGCATTATCCGGGACACGGTTATGTCATCCCCGATTCGCATGTCGAACTGCCGGTCGATGATCGTGCTTTCGAAGCAATGCAGGAAGATATCGCTCCCTACCGGAATCTTCCGCTGGATGGCGTGATGGCTGCCCATGTGATTTACAACTGCATGGACTGCAATACGGCTGTATTTTCAAATAAATGGATAAGTTATTTGAGAAATGACATTAAATTTAACGGGGCGGTTTTCACCGACGATTTATCGATGGCCGGCGCCGGTGTGGTCGGCGGCATGCTGTCTCGGGTCGAGACAGCTTACGCAGCCGGCTGCGACATGCTGCTCGTGTGTAATGCCCCTGATGTTGTCGGCGATGTGCTGGAAAACTGGAAGCCGGAAATCGATTTGCGGCGCGGCAAACGGGTCGAGGCGCTGATCCCCAAGACGCCCGCCGTGCCTTGGCAAGTGCTTCAGGCAGACCCGGCTTATCAGGCGGCCCAAAAGACCATCGCCGAATTGATGGCCTGAAATGCATTCGGGCAGCCGAAGCTGCCCGAATCTTGCACTGCTGAAAAACCGCCGATTACTTGACGCGGTTCTTGTATTCGTCGGTGCGGGTGTCGATTTCGATCTTGTCGCCGATAGAGACGAAGGCCGGAACTGGCAGTTCGAAACCTGTTGCCAGCTTGGCCGGCTTCATGACCTTGCCGGAAGTGTCGCCCTTGACAGCCGGTTCGGTGTAAACGACTTCACGAACCACGCTGTTCGGCAGTTCGACGGAAATTGCCTTGCCATTGTAAAAAACGACTTCGCAAGCCAGGCCATCTTCCAGATACTTCAGTGCGTCGGTCATGTTTTCGGCTTCGACTTCGAACTGCTCGTAGTCGGCATCCATGAAAACGTACATCGGGTCGGCAAAGTAGGAGTAGGTCACTTCCTTCTTGTCGAGCACAACTACTTCGAACTTGTCATCTGCCTTGTAAACGGCTTCGGAAGCGGCGCCGGTCAACAGGTTCTTGAGCTTCATTTTGACCACGGCAGCGTTGCGGCCGGACTTGTTGTACTCACTCTTCTGAACGACGAGCGGGTCGGCACCAACCATGATGACGTTGCCGGAGCGGAGTTCCATTGCGGTTTTCATACGGGATTCTCTAAGATCGGAAAAGGATAACGTTAAATTATACCTTGGCAGCACAGAATTTGACGAGGGCCGATGCCAAGTCGGGCTGAGAGGCTTGAGTTTCGGCCCAGTGCTTGCTGTATCGGGCAATATCCGCGTAGTTAGCCATGAAATTCAGCCACGCCAACTCGACATTGCTTCCAGTGTTCCACGCCAGGAACATCTCGCGGACCACGGCCTCCAGAGTCTTGTTCATGCCGGCACAATAGCGCTCAAGGAATGCCTCGAGTTTGATCAGATGGGCATCTTCGTCCTGAAAATATATCTGCCAGACGAATGGCTTGCCGGCCCACTGGGCACGAACGAACGAATCCTCGCCGCGGACAAAATTGACATCACATCGCCACAAAAGGCGATCGTAATCGTCCATTGGCATGAAGGGGATAGGCCGGATCAAGGCATTTCCGCACTGCCATGGCCCGGCTCCGCCAAGGTAAGTGCTGACCGCTGCCAGGGGTTTCCCCGGTGGCACATGGCAGGTTACAGGCTTGGACATTTTTGCTAGCGCATCGATCAATCCTCCGATCGGTGCCGTGTCATAGCAGAACAGACTGATTTCGAACTCGCTGCTGCCTCCGTTTTGAAGAAGGCTGCGATCACGTTCATCAAGCAGATTCTTTTCCCGCAGCAAGCCACCTCCTGCCCCTGAAAAACCCGGGAAAAAGAAATACTTGACCAAGGGTAAAGAGGGGTGGGGCGAGGCCATGCCGTGACAGCCATCAGCCCACGATTCGGCAGTCAGGTATTCCAGGTTGATCCAGCAGGGCTTTGGATCGGCGCTGGCCATCGAGGCAAGATAGGCATTCGGTAAATCACAGGCAAAGGCTTCGATAACAACTTCGGCAGGCCGGTCAAACAAGGAGTTTTCTCTCCAGTGACGGATTTCGACACCGTGGCACGAATATCCATCAATTGCAGGGTCGACGGCTGGGCACAGCGGCTGCAAGCTGGATGGATCATCCACCCACAATCTGACTCGACGGCCATGTTCGACCGCCAATTGCCTGGCCAGGCGCCAGCAAATGCCGATGTCGCCGTAGTTGTCGATAACCCGGCAAAAGATGTCCCAATGAAGCTGCATGGCCGCCATGCTAACATTCCCGCCATGTCAAGATTTCAAGATCCCACCAACTGCATCGCCTGTTCACGGCTGGCGGAACACCTGGCCACCATTCGTCAACGCGACCCTGACTGGCATGCCTTGCCGGTTCCCGCCTTCGGCTCTCTGGATGCTGAATTGCTCGTCGTCGGCCTCGGCCCGGGCGAAAAAGGAGCCAATCGAACCGGACGTCCATTTACTGGCGACGTCGCCGGCGAGTTGCTCTACCCGGCACTGCATCGCTTCGGATTTGCCAGTAGTCCGGAACCGCTTGGGTCTGATGGCTGGGCCAATCCGACGATGCAACTTACTAATTGCCGCATCACTAACGCCGTGCGCTGCCTGCCGCCGGCCAACAAGCCAACGACGGCGGAAATTCGCCAGTGCAATGCCCACCTGAAGGCCGAACTGGCAGCCATGCCGAAGTTGAAGATCATCGTTGTCCTGGGGGCCATTGCCCATCAGGCATTACTCTGGACGTACGGACTCAAGGCAAAAGACTTGCCATTTGGCCACCATGTCACCCACAAGCTGCCGGATGGGCGAACACTGGTCACCAGCTACCATTGCAGCGGCTATAACTGGCGTACCGGACGACTGACACGAGAGAGCTTTGAAGCGGTCTTTGCAGGGGTCAAGGCACATCTCGCCTAAATCATGAGTTTTGATGCCAAGGCCTTTCTGGCCACGCTGACTGAATTACCCGGCGTCTACCGCATGCTGGATATAGGCGGAAATGTGCTTTACGTCGGCAAAGCCAAGAATCTGAAGAAACGGGTTGCCTCCTACTTTCGGGAGAACCTCTCCAGTCCGCGTATTGCGCACATGGTCAGTCAGATCGCTTCGATTGAGACCACGGCAACCCGTACCGAAGCCGAAGCGCTGCTACTTGAAAACAACCTGATCAAGTCGCTGGCGCCGCGCTACAACATCCTGTTTCGGGATGACAAATCCTATCCGTATATCGTCCTGAGCAAGGGAAAGTTTCCTCGACTGGGTTTCTTTCGCGGTAATCCGGACCGCAAGGCTGATTATTTCGGCCCCTATCCATCCTCTTGGGCTGTACGTGACAGCATTCATTTGATGCAAAAAATGTTCCGTCTGCGCACGTGCGAAGACACTGTCTTTTCCAATCGCTCGCGCCCTTGTCTTCTTTACCAGATCAAGCGCTGCAGCGGCCCCTGCGTGGGCTTCATATCGGCGGACGACTACGCGGCCGACATCCAGTTAGCTGCAATGTTTCTCCTTGGCAAGCAGCAGGAAGTAACCCGCCGCCTAACCAAGTCGATGGAAGAGGCTTCTGCCAAGCTGGCCTTTGAGCAGGCTGCCGTATTCCGTGATCAGATACAGTCTTTGCATCAGGTTCAAGAAAAGCAGTTTGTCTCCAGCAGTAAAGGAGAGGATGTCGACGTCCTGGTCGCAATCAAGGAGGCGGGGCAGCTGTGCGTCAATCTGGCCATGGTCCGCGGCGGCAGGCACCTCGGCGATCGACCATTTTTCCCCACGAATGCAGCTGACTCCGAACCATCGGATGCATGTGCCGCCTTCATTCGCCAACATTACGCAGCCCATCCAGCACCAGCACGGATCCTTTCATATCCATTGCCTTCTGAAGACGAGGCGGGTGAAACCGAAGTGGCGCTTGCCGAATTGGCTGGCCGCCCAGTGCCCGTGCAGGAAGGGCGGGGCGCCACCCACAAGGCCTGGGTCGAAATGGCGATACAAAACGCACGTCTGGCTATCCTGGCGAAAAATCAGGCGACTGCCCAGCAAGAACAACGACTTGCTGCCTTGCAGGATGCCTTGCAACTTCCAGAGCCTATAGCACGGATCGAATGTTTCGACATCAGCCACACGATGGGCGAAGCAACTGTTGCCTCCTGTGTCGTCTACGAAGGCAATCGCATGAAAAAGAGCGACTATCGCCGCTTCAATATCCGCGACATTCAGGCGGGCGATGACTACGCCGCCATGCGTCAGGCGGTCAGTCGCCGTTACGACAGCATCGCGGGCGGGGAGGGGACTGCGCCCGATCTGATTCTCATTGATGGCGGCAAAGGCCAGGTCAGCTCGGCCTTCAGTGCGCTTGCCGACCTCGGATTGACCCATTTGCCGATGATCGGTGTCGCCAAAGGTGAAGAACGTAAGCCGGGGCTTGAAACCCTGATTTTCCCGGAGGGGCGGGAGCCGTTACAATTGCCGCCGCAACATCCGGCACTACACTTGATCCAGGAAATCCGCGACGAAGCCCATCGTTTTGCCATTACCGGCCATCGTGCCCAGCGCGGCAAAGCGAGAAAAACCTCGAAGCTGGAAAGCCTGCCTGGCATAGGACCGGCTCGTAGAAAGGCGCTCGTCGCGCGCTTTGGTGGCCTTCCTGGCGTACTTGCGGCAAGCATCGACCAGTTGGCCGAAGTTCCCGGAGTCAGTCGGGAAATGGCCGAGAAGATACATTCCGCATTACACTGAACCATGCCTTTCAACCTTCCCATCCTCCTGACGTGGCTCCGCATCGTAGCGATTCCGCTGCTGATCGCCATTTATTACCTGCCAACAGGCTGGGCGACTCTGCATGAACGTGATGTCGCCGCGACACTGATCTTCATGGCTGCCGCACTGACTGACTGGGCCGACGGCTATTTGGCGCGCAAGCTGAACCAGACTTCGGCCTTTGGCGCTTTTCTCGACCCCGTCGCCGACAAACTGATGGTTGCCGCAGCCTTGATCGTTCTTGTCCAGCTGGGAAGAACCGACGCGATCATTGCCACCATCATCATTGGTCGGGAAATCACCATTTCAGCGCTGCGCGAATGGATGGCAAAGATTGGCGCCGCAAAAAGCGTCGCTGTGTCGATGCTGGGCAAAGTCAAGACAGCCGCCCAGATGCTCGCCCTGCCCATGCTTCTCTACTATGCCCCATTGTCAGGTATCGACATGAAATCGCTGGGCAACTGGCTTATCTGGATCGCAGCCTTGTTGACCTTGTGGTCAATGGGCTACTACCTGCGTATGGCATGGCCGGAAATCCTCAAACGGAGTGCAGAAAAGTAGGGGTGAAATGTTGACATTTGCCTTGCCTGGCCTATAATGCGCGCTCTGTTTGACGCGGCAGTAGCTCAGTTGGTAGAGCGCAACCTTGCCAAGGTTGAGGTCGAGAGTTCGAGACTCTTCTGCCGCTCCAGAATTTTGGAAAGAACCTTTGGTTTTTTCTGCAGTGAAATTAGTAATGCATAGCTAGTAGGCGGGGCGCGGTAGCAAAGCGGTTATGCACCGGATTGCAAATCCGTGTAGGTCGGTTCGACTCCGGCCCGCGCCTCCAGAATACGCGGCAGTAGCTCAGTTGGTAGAGCGCAACCTTGCCAAGGTTGAGGTCGAGAGTTCGAGACTCTTCTGCCGCTCCAAATTCAAAAAGGGAAAGCGCCGGTCGCTTTCCCTTTTTTCATGTCGGGATGCCGATATAATCGACAACCCAGCCCGGGTGGTGAAATTGGTAGACACAAGAGACTTAAAATCTCTCGCTCTTCGAGTGTACGGGTTCGATTCCCGTCCCGGGCACCAATCAAGCATTTGACGTAGTCCAAGCAAGTCCAGAGAACCCGCCTAAGTGCGGGTTTTTTTGCTTATTGTTTTCACAGGATGCGATGAATTGCTTCGATTAAATACGGTCGCGTATTGAAACTTACATCAATCGAAGCTATGGTAAAGGCATAATGGAAAGAGAGGCCGAAAATGACCGTTCATAGAGCAACGACTGATCGTCGCCAGTTCGATTTTGGCCCACCTGGCGGTTGGGCCGAGCGTCGCCGCCGCGCTGAACGTCGCCTGCCTGCTGCCGAAGAGGCTCAGTTATCTCCGGACGAGTTTGCTAAATACTTCGGCTCATTCGGAAAAGTGGTGAGCAGTAACGCCAACCTGTTTGACGAGGCGGCTGAAATCCTTGATCGAGTACGTGACGGCTACTAACGGTTTTGTTTGATTAGTTGCCCTTCTTTTTCCGGTCTGGAGAACAGAAGATTTTGGCGCCCGGGCGCTGAATGGATCAGCGATTAGCTTCTGCAGAGCAGGGTAGTGACTGGTCCTCGGGTATTTGAACCGGGCAACACACTGCAAAGCTTCCAAGCCTGGCCTTCTGGCCATTTCAAGCAAACCGAGAATACGCTCTGCGACACCTTGATCTCTTCACGAGATCGGGGATAAGCGCACGCTATTGCCATTGCCTTGGGTATGGATAGCAACTTACTGTATGGATTCACCGTTGCCTTCTCAATACTCTGTAGTCTCAATCAGGAAGCGTTGGTGTAGGGTGGTATGATTCGCGCCCCAACGAAAAAGGCACTAGCCGGTTCTCGCCGGGAAACGCTGGGGGAAACCCCCGATTTCTATTAATTGATTTGCTTGTGCTGCAATGGATTTGGAGATTTAGTCGACTCCCGTCCGGCACTAAGATTGAACACATGATCATTTACGACCTCTGCTGCGACAACGATCACAAATTCGAAGGCTGGTTTCGTAGCGCGGATGCCTTCGATGATCAGATTGAACGCCGTCTGCTTTGCTGCCCACAGTGCGATAGCCATAAAGTTCACCGCATCCCATCGGCGGTAGCCATTTCTTCTCATGCTACCGAGGAGCGACGTGCTGACGCCAAACCCAGGAGTTCGGGTAACAGCACGGCCTTGATGCCTGTTGGCACTCAAGCCATGGCACTTTACCGGCATTTGGTTCAGACAATCGTCAGCAATAGCGAAGATGTCGGCAACGCCTTCGCGGAAGAAGCGCGGAAGATTCATTACAACGAAGCGCCGGAGCGTCCGATTCGTGGCCAGGCAACTCCGGATGAGTGCGATGCATTACGTGATGAAGGTATCCAGGTTTTGCATCTGCCGGCAGTAAAGGAGGAGGATCTGAATTGATCCTTTTTTCTGTGCAGATAATTTAACATAATGCAAATTATGCGCGTTTCTGGAACGTGGCGGAAGGCAGTTAACTAACTACAAGGGCTTCCCCATTCTTTGCAAGCGTTCTGAAGTTTTATCGTTTCATTCCTGATCCTGTTTTCTGACTGTTGATCGAACCCTGTCGTGTCGGTGCGAGAAGGTGAAGGACTGCGGTACTACAACCGGTCATCTTGGGCTTTTGCCCGGACCCTGATGAAAGACGCGCGCGGGGGCCTCAATCGTTAGCCGGGAGTCGCTTGCCTCCCCTTGAGTTAATCAGGCGCTCCCCGCGCGGGTCCAACCCGCTTCACATCAACGCTGGCAGTGCTTCGCTGGTCTTGGGCCGCCAGCGAACGGCCGGTGATTCCTTTCAGGTTTTTCCTTGCAAACGCTTTTTGCTTTTCAGGCGAGATCTTCGATACGCCGAAATTCCTCTCCGTAGTGCATGACCGCCCAGGCGAGTCGCAAGTTCTTGGCGGCGATGGCAACCGCCGCTTTCCAGTACCCGCGTCGCTCGACTAGATTTCTGGCCCAACGACTGAAGCGGTCTTGCTTGTCACCGAGTCCGGCGAGAACAGATCGGCCGCCCATGACGAGCAGACTGCGCAGGTAGGCGTCGCCGGCCTTGGTGATCCTGCCCAGCCGGGCTTTGCCGCCACTGCTGTATTGGCCGGGAACGAGCCCGACCCAGGCGGCAAGCTGCCGACCATTCTTGAAGTCGTGGCCGCCGCCCAGGCTGGCAACCAGGGCGCTGGCGGTGGTCGGGCCGATGCCAGGAAGTTGCATGAGCTGCCGGCTCCGCTGGTCTTGTTTGGCGGCCAGGGCGATGGCTTTGTCGTACTCGTCGATGTGTTCATTCAGTCGGTCGGCGTGAGCCAGCAGATCACCGACACAGCGGTTGGCCCAGCCGGGCAGTGCTTCGAGGTGGGCACCGATTTCCCGGCGCAGGCGTTCGACTTTCTGTGGCAGCACAATGCCGAACTCGCTGATCAGGCCGCGCAAGCGGTTGTAGAGCGCGGTGCGTTCTTCAACAAAACCTTGCCGGGTGCGGTGCAGGCAGAGGATGGCCTGCTGATCGACATCCTTGACCGGGACGAAACGCATGTTCGGCCGCGTGACGGCCTCGCAGATGGCCGCGGCATCGGCGGCGTCGTTCTTGCCGCGCTTGCCGCTCATCCGGTACGGCACCACAAACTTGGGTGCCATCAACTTCACGGTGTGGCCGACGCGGCTGAACTCTCTCGCCCAATGGTGAGCACCGGAGCAGGCTTCCATGCCGATCAGGCAGGGCGGCAGCTGGGCGACCATTTCCAGCAATTGGCCGCGCGCTACTTTTGGCTTGATAAAAATGGCTTTGCCATACTGGTCAACGGCATGCAAAGCGAATACATTCTTGGCGAGATCGATGCCTACAGTGACAATATTCATGGACTTCCCCTTTCGAGCAAATGATTCAGTGTGGAAACTCAATCATGGCAGCTCACGCTGCCTGCGGCTTCCGCCGCTAGTTCGGGACGGGGAAGTCCCTTTCATTCGTTATGCGGCCCTTAGGTGGAATCTGATCCATGCCTCTCGCTTTTTCTACGGGCATCTTCGAGTAGCTCTTTAGCCACCTCCTTTGCAAGCGCCAGCGTTTCCTCAGCGTCATCCTTTGCCACCTGTAGCGTTTTCTCAGCAGCCTTCTTCGCCACAAGCAGGGTTTCCTGAGCCGCGTTATCCAACTTGCCTGCAACTGCCGTCACCGCTGAAAGTGCCATCAGCACTATTGCCTCGGCGGCTATTACAGCAAGCGCCGTTGTCTCAGCCCGTTTTGTCAGCCTTTCTGCTGCAGTAGACGCATCCAGGAAAAGATTTTCCTTTTCTACTTCTTCCTCGGAGGAAACGATTACATCCTCCTGCCGCAATGGTGATGCGGGCCTCACAGAGTAATTTTCCATACAGTCTTCGACCTTGTGTGATTGGCTATTCTTGCCCGACATTTGAAAAACTGGGAGGCACCGTGACAAAGCACAAACTTAGCGAGGAATCAGCGGGTGTGGCGCGGCCTTCTCCTGTTTCTTGATTTGCTTGGCCACCTTCTTTTCCTTATGCGTCAAAACGGCCGGTTTCTTGCCTTCCTTCGTTCCGTGTTTTTCCTTGCCCATGGTCGTTCTCCTTGTTGTTAATGGGGAACTACAGAAACTAGCGAAAAAACAATTTTCTGTATGTTGGCGAGCGCACATATCGTTTTTGATTTGTTCTGTATCATGCAAATTGGTTGGGGGTTTTATAAATGACTGGCGCCAAACGAAGCCAGCCTCACATTAGAGAAAGTTCAAAACAACCCCTGACACCGATCGACACCAGCAATTTGTGTCATCAAATTTCCGAGAAGTACCTGGCGGATAAAAATGGAGGCGCGATGCCATCCGAATTGATATACAGCCCGAAACAGAACCGCATTCTTGGCTCGCTGCCAACCAATGACTACGCACGCCTGCAAGATGACCTTGATCTTGTCCATCTCGAACTGGGCCAGGTTCTCTATGAATCCGGCGATACGTTTGGCTACATCTACTTCCCGATCACCTGCATCGTTTCCCTGATCTTCACCACCAGAAAAGGCGGCACCGCCGAACTGGCGATTACCGGCAACGATGGTCTGGTCGGCATTCCTCTGGTGCTGGGCGGCGAAACCACCACGCACCGGGTCGTTGTGCAGAGCGCCGGCGCCGCCTACCGGCTCAAGGTCGAAGTCGTCCGCTGGGAACTCGACCAGGGGGGCGAGCTGCAGCATCTCGCACTACGCTACACCCAGGCGCTGATGACCCAGATGGCACAAAGCATCGTCTGCAACCGTTTCCACGCAGTCGATCAGCAACTGTGCCGCTGGCTTCTGTTCAGCCTCGACCTGCTGCCCGGCAATCAACTGAACATGACGCAGGAACTTATTGCCAACATGCTCGGTGTGCGCCGTGAGGCGATCACCGAAGCTGCCGGAAAACTGCAGGCAGCCGGCCTGATCGAGTACAGCCGTGGCCATATCACAGTGCTGGATCGCCCCGGCCTGAAAGCCCGGGCATGCGAATGCTACGCCGCCGTCAAGACCGAATATGACCGGATATTTCACCTGAAATCCGATATTCGAAGCTCCGGGCGCCCTCGCCCCAACCCGGCCAGCGTGCGCAATCGCGCCGAAGCCCGCTTACTGCAATCGCCGCATCCGGAGCCGCAAACCGCCTGGGACAACGCCCAACTGGTGCACGAACTGCAGGTGCACCAGATCGAACTTGACATGAGCAACGAAGAGCTCCGCCACGCCTATGAAGAATCAGACAATCTGCGTGAACGCTACGCCGATATCTATGACTTCGCGCCGGTCGGCTATATAACGCTCGATCCGCTCGGCGTCATCATCGACATGAATCTGGCCGGCGCCGTGCTGCTCGGCACCAAGGGATCCCAGAAAGGCCGGCATCGCTTTGCCGCTTTTCTGGAGCCCAATCATGCCGAGGCATTCAATCACTTTGTCGAGGAAGTTCTCTGCTCAAGAAAGAAGCTGCACTGCGAATCCGTGCTGGCTGCCAATGCCCACCGCCCGGCCACCAACATCCGGATCGAGGCAGTGCCAGATGCCGACGGCCGCGAATGCCGCATGGTCGTCATCGACACCTCGGGCAATGCAACAAGCACCAAGCACCTGTCGCGTCGTACCAGCGACAACATCCCCTCAGAGGAATAATCATCATGCTTATTACTTTCAAATCCGCCACCAATGCCGATCTGATCATGCACGAGAAGAGCGGCAAGGAAATTCTGCTCCTGCTCGGCAAGAATCCGGATGAAGCGCGTGGAATCATCACGGTCGAACAGTTGCCCGGAGCGGTTGCGACGCTGCAACAAGCGACCGCTGCCGAGAAGGCCAGTTCCTCGGAAACTGCCACCAGCCCGAGCGAAACCGAGCCCGATGACGAGCCGCCGGTTAGTCTCGCCCAACGCGCAGCCCCCTTCATCGACATGCTCGAACGCGCCATAAAGGCCGGCAACCCAGTTCTCTGGGGGGTATGATCCGCCAATGCCGTCTCAAGGAAAGCACGAGCAAGCCCTGCTACCCTCCTCCGCATTAGCTGAGGACAAGTACTTTCCGATCGTCGGCATAGGTACGTCAGCCGGAGGATTGGAAGCACTCGAGCAGTTTTTGGGCGGTGTGCCGGTCAATTGCGGCATGGCTTTTGTCGTCGTCCAGCACCTCGACCCCAATCGCTACGGCATGCTTCCGGAGCTCTTGCAACGGTCCACCCCGATGGTGGTCAAGCAGGCAGGAAACCGGATGAAGATCAAGCCGGATTGTGTCTATGTGATCCCACCCAACAAGGATCTGTCGATCCTCCACGACACGCTCTACCTGCTCGATCCGGTAGCGGCAAGAGGATTACGTCTGCCGATCAACTCCTTTCTCTGTAGCTTGGCCGAAGACCGGCGCGAACGAGCCATCGGCATCATCCTTTCCGGCATGGGATCAGATGGAACCCAGGGCCTGCTGGCGATCAGCGAACATGGTGGCCTGTCGGTTGTACAAGACCCTACTACGGCCAAGTTCGATGCCATGCCACGCAGCGCAATTGATGCCCGGCTGGCGGATATCGTTGCCCCGCCGGGCGATCTAGCCAGACGGATTATTGATCGTCTGCACCACCCGCCTCGCCTTTTGCCCCCCGAAACCTTTCTTGTGCCGGATAGCGAGGCCAAGAGCTCGGCCTTCGAGAAGATCTGCATCCTGCTGCGAGCCCAGACCGGCCACGATTTTTCGCTGTACAAGAAAAGCACGATCTATCGGCGCGTCGAGCGCCGCATGGGCATTCATCGTCTGGGCGGAATCGCCGACTACGTCGGTTTTCTCCAGACCAACCCGCAGGAAGTCGACCTGCTCTTCAAGGAATTGCTGATCGGCGTCACCAGCTTCTTCCGCGACCCCGCGGCCTGGGCCTACCTGCAGGAACAAGTGCTACCCGGGATGATTCTCGCCAAAACGCACGACAACCTGCTGCGCGCCTGGGTGGCCGGCTGCTCGAGTGGCGAGGAAGCCTACACGCTGGCCATGATTTTCGGCGAAGCGATGGACCATGCCAAACCCACCAACCGGATCGAGCTGCAAATTTTCGCCACCGACCTCGATCCGGATGCCATTGCCAAGGCAAGACAGGGAATCTATCCATCCAGTATTGCCGGCGACGTTTCCCCGGAGCGGCTGGCGCGGTTTTTTGTTGAAGAAAATGGCCGGTTTCGGATCTGCCAGGAAATCCGCCAGATGGTGGTGTTCGCACCGCACAATGTCACGATGGACCCGCCTTTTACCCGGCTGGATATCCTGACCTGTCGGAACGTGCTGATTTATCTGGGCGCCGACCTGCAAAAGCGCTTGTTGCCCCTCTTTCACTACAGCCTGAAACCCGGTGGCACGCTTTTTCTGGGTTCGGCCGAAAGCATCGGCAACTTTGCCGAGCTGTTTTCCCCGCTGGAGCCCAAGGCGCGAATCTATCGCCGGGAAGAAGTTAACCAACGAGCAATCGATGTCGATTTCCCGACCCGCTATTTAGGCGACTCCCCCAACCCTGCCCTGATACCGTCACCGACCATGCAACCTGCCAACCTGCAAACCCTGGCCGACCAACTGCTGCTGCAGAAATTCTCGCCGGCCGCCGTGTTGACCAATGCGGATGGGGACATCCTTTTCATCAGCGGGCGGACCGGAAAATACCTGGAGCCGGCGGCTGGCAAGGCCAACTGGAACATTCATGCGATGGCCCACGAAGGCTTGCGTCAGGAGCTGATTCTCGCCCTGCCCAAAGCACTGCGTATCGGCGAGGCCGTCGTCGTCAAAGACCTGACGATTGAGGATGGCAGCGAACGCCAGAGCCTTGACCTGACCGTTTATCCCATCGACGAACCCGCACCCCTCCACGGCATGGCAATGATCGTTTTTGCCGATGTTGTCGCGGCAAAACCAGCGCCCAAACGCCATTCGCGGAAGCAGCTTGTCGATGCCCGGGTCGCCGAACTGGAGCAGGCCCTGCTCCAGGCAAGGGAAGAGCTTCAGAGCATTCGGGAGGAAATGCAGACCTCGCACGAAGAACTCAAATCGGCCAACGAAGAGTTGCAATCGACCAATGAAGAGCTGCAGTCGACCAACGAGGAGCTGACCACTTCCAAGGAGGAAATGCAGTCTCTCAACGAAGAGTTGCAGACGGTCAATGCCGAACTCCAGTCAAAAGTCGATGAATGGTCGGCGACCAGCAACGACATGAAGAACCTGCTGAACAGCACCGACATCGCCACGGTTTTTCTCGACAACATGCTGCATGTGCGGCGTTTTACCCGCCAGGCGACACACATATTCAAGTTCATTCCGAGCGACATCGGACGGCCGCTGGCCGATATCGTCCATAAGCTCGACTACACCGATTTGCAGGACGATGCCCAAGAGGTCTTGCGAACGCTGGCCTTCTGTGAAAAACAGATCACCAGCAACGACGGATGCTGGTACATCGTTCGGATCATGCCCTACCGGACGCTCGAAAACGTGATCGACGGCGTGGTGATCACGTTCATCGACATCAGCGAGGCGAAACGCCTCGAAGCCGAACTCCGGGCCGCCAGAACTGCCCTACCGGGAAACCGATAACCCGGACTGAAGCCTGATCACGACCTGATGTTCGCCCAGGTCGTCGACCAGGGAAATCGCCTGCTCCGCCTGTTCAAGGCCATCGACGCTGACCGAACTCCCGGCAAACTCCGGGCCGGCCGGTATCAGCTGTACGGCAATATGAAATATCGTCGCCCGATAACGGTAGCGAATCTTGAACCCGGGCCAGCCCGCCGGCAGACAGGGCGACAGGTGGAGTTTGTCACCTTCCAGGCGCAGGCCAAGCAGCGATTCGACGAGTAGCCGGTACATCCAGCCGGCCGAGCCGGAATACCACGACCAGCCGGCACGACCGGTATGCGGTGCCAGTGCATAGACATCGGCAGCCATCACGTAAGGCTCAGCCTTGTAGGTGGCAACGGCGGCGACCGAACTGGTATGGCTGATCGGATTGATCATCGCCGTCAGTTCCCAGGCCCGCTCACGGTCGCCAAGGGCAGCGAAGGCCATGGCGGCCCAGATCGCGCCGTGGGTATATTGCCCGCCGTTTTCCCGCACGCCCGGCACGTAGCCCCGGATATAGCCGGGGTCGAGCTTCGTTTTGTCGAAAGGCGGATCGAGCAGTTGAATCAGCCCGGCCGGTCGGCGCACCAGATGCTCGTCGACGGCCTGCATGGCCTGTCGCCCGCGCGAAGCATCGGCCACACCTGACAAGACAGACCAACTCTGCGAGATGGAATCGATCCGGCATTCGGCGCTAGAACTGGAGCCGAGTGGGGTTCCGTCGTCGAAATAGGCACGGCGGTACCAGGCGCCATCCCACCCCTGTTGATCGATGTTCTGGTGCAATCTGGCCGCCTCGCCCCGGCAGAATTCGGCAAATGCCGTATCGCCATGATTCGTCGCCAGTGCGCTGAACTGATGCAGCACGTCATGGAGGAAAAAGCCCAGCCAGACGCTCTCGCCCTTGCCCTGAATACCGACCCGGCTCATGCCGTCATTCCAGTCCCCGGAACCGATCAGCGGCAGGCCATGGACGCCAAAGCGCAGGCCGTGGCGGATGGCACGGACACAGTGTTCGTACAGGCTGCCGACCTCGCCCGAACGGACCGGCAGATCGTAGTAGGAGTCGTCTTCCGGGTTGACCGGTCGGCCTTCGAGGAAACAGGTGCTTTCATCCAGCACGCCAGTGTCGCCGGTACACTGCACATAGCGGCAGACGGCCAGCGGCAGCCAAAGGTAGTCGTCGGAACAACGGGTGCGAACGCCACGCCCCGAGGGTGGATGCCACCAGTGCTGGACATCGCCTTCGGCAAACTGGCGGCTGGCGCAAAGGAGCAGATGGGCGCGAACCAGTGCCGGTTCGGTATGGACCAGCGCCATCATGTCCTGCAACTGGTCACGGAAGCCAAAGGCGCCTCCCGATTGGTAATAGCCGCTGCGCGCCCAGATCCGGCAGGCCAGCGTCTGATAGACCAGCCAGCCGTTGGCCAGCAGATCGAGCGCCGGGTCCGGCGTCTCGACCTGCACGGCGCCGAGCGACTGCATCCAGTATTCTTCAACCGCTTCGAGCGCCATGCGCGCCGCCAGTGGGCCACGAAAACGCTGGATCAGCTGGCTCGCTTCGTCAGTGCCATGCCCGACACCAAGGCGGAAGATGATCTCGCGTTCCTCGCCATCGGCCAGGTCGAAAACGATCTGGATGGCGCCGCACGGGTCCAGCCCGGCGCCAACCTTGCCGGAAAGACGGGCCCTCTTCAGCGCTGCCGGCTCTTGCGGCGTACCATTGCGTCCGATGAATTCGTTACGATCGCCTGTCAGCGTTCGACTCGGCTCATCGATATCGAGGAAGGCCACGCGCTCGGAGAACTCGGGGCTGTAGGGGTTGCGCGCCAGCAGCGCGCCACTGTCAGCCGCGACCTCGGTGCTGACATGCATGGCCGATTTGGCCCGCAGATCACCGAGCACCCATTCAACGTAGCCGGTGGCCGAGATTTGCCGCGGGCGACCTGAATTGTTGGTCAGTTTCAGCACCGAGAATTTGACGGCAGCATCGATGGCGACATAAACCTTGAGTTCGGAATGAATGCCGCCGGCGTTGGTTTCGAAAGTGCTGACGCCGAAACCGTGGCGGATCGTATAAGGCATGGCGCCGCGCACCGGCAAAGGTGTGGGCGACCAGACGTGGCCGGTTTCTTCGTCGCGCAGGTAGATGGCCTCGCCACCGGCATCGCTGACCGGGTCATCGTGCCAGGGCGTCAGGCGAAATTCATGGGCGTTGTCGCACCAGGTGTAGGCGCTGCCGCTTTCCGAAAGTACCGTACCGAATTTCGGGTTGGCCAGTACATTGGCCCATGGTGCCGGCGTGGCATGCTCTTGGGCCAGGGTAATGACGTATTCCCGGCCATCGGTGGAAAAGCCACCCAGTCCGTTGTAGAACAGCAGATCGAGGCCATTCACGGTGGCGGCCGGTGGGGCTTCGGGCCGATAGCGCCGGCTCGGCACCAGACGCGGCACGCGGGTTTCAACCGGGGCTCGCTGGTCGAGTTGTTCGGCCAGACTGCCGCGGCCGTCGGTGATCACGGCCCGCGCCACGGATTGCAGCAGGATGCGGTCTTCACTGGAAATCTGTTCGGCCAGCCGCACGAAAATGCCGCCCGGCCGGTCGATGACGCTGGCCTCGATGCCCGATGCGATCAAGCCCATGATCTGATCCTGCAGGCGCTGCCGGTAGCCGGCGTGGTCTTCGTTCCAGATCACCAGGTCCACGACCAGGCCTTTCAGGCGCCAATAGGCGTGGGCCTGCACCAGTTGGCGGACGAGATCGATATTGGCGGCATCGCCAATCTGCAGCAGCACAATCGGCAGGTCGCCGGAAATGGCATAGCCCCACAGGCCGGACTGGCCGCGCTGGTTGCGGATCAGCACCGAGGCATCGGCGCGCAGCGAGGCATTGGCATGGATGACCGAGCCGGCCAGGCGGGCGTAAAGCTGGGCGTCGGCTTCGGTGGCATTGAGCTGGCGCAGCACGACCTGGCTGTGCGTCCAGGTCAGTTCGAAGACGCGGTCGGCCAGGTGGCGGTCCTGATATTTTTCGATCAGCCCGAGGGCCATGGCTCGCGTTTCGGCGATACCTGTGACCAGATCGATGGTCACCGACTGCTCGGGCTCAAGCACGATGCGGTGACGGATGGCGACGATGGGATCGAGCACCGAGCCATCGGTGCCGGACAGGCGACCGGCTTCATCCATGGCCTGCGGACTGGCGGTGCTACGGGTGCGACCGATGAAGCGGGAGCGATCCGTCTCGGCGGAAACGGCGCTCGAAACGGCATCATGGACCGCCATCAGGTGCAGCATCCACGGCGCCTGTTCGTCGAGCGAACGGGGCCGGCGGGTACACAGCACAGCATTGCGCCCGTGCAGGATTTCACTCTGCACGAACAGGTTGCTGAAGGCTGGGTGCAGTTCATCGGCCGCCGCCGGGGCGATGACGACCTCGGCATAGCTGGTCACCTCGATTTCGCGGCGCTGGCGGGACCGGTTGGTGATCTTGGTCCGGCGTAGTTCAATATCGTCCTCGGGGGAAACGACGATGTCGGTATAGGTTTCGAACTCCCCTTCCCCGCCGGCCAGCGAATCACGGCGGCGGAATTCGGCGCGCCCTTCGGAGAAGATGGCCTCGTAATGATCCGGCCGTTTGAGCGTCGGCTGAAAGGCAGTCGACCAGACAGCGCCACTGGCCAGTTCGCGGATATAGCAGAAGTTGCCCCAATGGTCGCGGGTGCCATCCTCGCGCCAGCGCGTCACGGCCAGATCGTTCCAGCGGCTGTAACCGCCGCCAGCATTGGTCACCATCACGTGATAGCGACCGTTCGACAGCAACTGGACTTCCGGCACCGGCGTATCCGGGGTGGTGAAGACACGGATCGGCGTCTCTTCGGAAATCGATGCCGAACGCGCATCGGCCAGTTCGGCCGTGTGCGAGAACAGCGTCGTGACCTTGGGAATGCGTTCCTGGAGCAGCAGCAGGATGGCCTGAAACAGGCGGTCGGCGACAAAGCGCTTTTGCATCGGCTGATTGAGCAGCAGGTAGTCCAGTGCCAGCAGGCTCATGCCCTGATGGTGCGCCATGAATGAACGGACCACGACGTGCGACTGGCCGCGCCGCTGACGGGCCGGCGTGTAGTCGATGGACTCGAAGAAACCGTATTTGCCGACGAAGCCTTCGTCGGCCATTCGTTGCAGGTTGAGGCAGGCCGCTTCCGGCGCCACCATCAGCGCCAGCGCTGAAGCATAGGGGGCAATGACCAGATCTTCGGCCAGCCCGCGCTTCAGGCCCAGCCCCGGCACCCCAAAAGCGCGATACTGGTAGTTGAGGTGGACATCGACCGTGTTGTAGCCCGATTCTGACACGCCCCACGGCACGCCGCGCTGCTTGCCATATTCAATCTGCCGCGCCACGGCGGCCTTGCAGGTCTGGTCGAGCAAGGTGTTCTCATAATTTGGCATGACCAGCATCGGCATCAGGTACTCGAACATCGAGCCGCTCCACGACAGCAACGCTGGTTCGCCACCGGTGCCGGTCAGCAGACGGCCGAGCGAGAACCAGCTTTCCTGCGGCAGTTGCCCTTGCGCGATGGCCACGAAATTGCACAGGCGTGCTTCGGAAGCCAGCAGATCGTAGTAACTGCTATCGACCCGGCGTTCAGTCACGTTGTAGCCGATGGTCAGCAGGTGCCGCGCCTTGTCGAACAGGAGGTCATAGTCCATTTCGGCCAGCTCGCCTGCCTGAACGGCCAACTCCTCGATCTGGACAATTCTCCGGTTGGCGCCATCGCCGGCGGCCACAATCTGGCGCGACAGTTCGACCAGCCAGTTCCGTTGTTCGGCATTCAAGTCCATCGCAAGGTGTGTCTCGATGTCCGGGCAGCGTTCGGTGGACAGCCGGGCCAGACCGCGCAGGGTCGGCAAGGCTGCCTCGTTGGAGATTCGGGCAAACACTTCCAACCCCACCGGCGGTGGCGGCAGACTCAGCCAGGGGACCAGTTGCTCCAGTTCAGACTGCGACTCGGCCAACTGCCGAACGAGCGCCTGCACCCATTCGGCGGACTCATTCTCAAGCGGCGTTTCATCGTGCACGGAAAGGCTCGCCGCAACCTCGGTCGCCAACTCGTCGGCGCCCTCAGCCAATTGCTGCAACAGCCGAGCCATGGCCGTGATGGTCGCGGGTGGATTAAGCATCGCCGCATCAAGCGCCTTGCGGAAGGCGGCCAGTGTGCCGGCCACGGCTTCATCCGCAGATTCGGCGAGCAGGCCGAGCGTGTCGTTCAGACCGGCCAGCAAGCGTGGCTGCAGTATCGGTGCTTCGGCCAGCCCGAGCAGGCCACCGCGCAGGGTCAGCAGATGTCCGGCCAGATTGCCGCTGTCGACCGTCGACACGTAGAGCAGCGGCAGCGGTTGCAGGGTCTGCGTGTCGTACCAGTTATAAAAATGGCCGCGATAACGTTCCAGCCCAAGCATGGTCTGCAGCGTGTTGGCCGTGCGTTCGAGCAGCTTGCCAGTCGGAATGTAGCCGAAATCCCAGGCGCTCAGGTTGGCCAGCAGGGCCAGCCCCATGTTGGTTGGCGAGGTGCGGTGGGCGACGGCGGCGACCCGGTATTCCTGATAATTGTCCGGGGCCAGCCAGTGATCCTCCGGGCCAGCAAAATGCTCGAAGAAGGCCCAGGTCCGCCGGGCAATCCGGCGCAGGAAGAAGCCCTGCTCGGCGGTCAGGTGAGCCTTGGGGGCCGCCAGCGGGCGGCTGAGCCACCAGGCCATGAACGGTGAACCCAGCCAGAGCAACAGAACCGGCGTCGCGATAAACATCTGTTCCGGACCGGCCAGCATCAGCCAGGCTCCCAGCACGATGCCCAGCAACGGTCCGACCCACATGCTGCGCAGGCAAGCGACCAGCTCGCTACGGCGGCGCCCGGCCAACTGGCGCTCGACCTCGCTCGATGGATTCCATTCGAGCAGTTGACGATGCGACACCAGCAGGCGCCAGGTGGTGCGGGCAATGGCATCGAGGCTGAACAATGCTTCATAGGGCAGACAGGCCAGTTCAAAGCCTAGCTGCCGGAAATGGCGCAGGGCCGAGCCGGCCACGGCGGCAAAGTGCTGCCGGAGCAGGACTTCATCAGGTTTGCGGCAGGCATCGAGCAAGGCGGCAAAAATCGGCCGCACGATCAGGATGCCGAGAATCGATAGCGTCCACCACGCCACCGGCGCGAGTGCGGTCCAGCCCAGCACGAGCAGTACGCTCAGCGCGGCCGGAACGAGGCTGCGCCTCAGGTTGTCGATCAACTTCCATTGCGACAGATTCGAGAGCGGATTGCGATGCCGACACAAGCCCTCACCCGGTACGCGCCGGAACAGCCAGCCGACCAGTTGCCAGTCGCCGCGCATCCAGCGATGGCGACGAATGACATCGGCCCGGTAGCTGGCCGGGCAATCCTCGTACAACTGCACATCACTGAGCAGCCCGGCCCGGGCGTAGCAGCCTTCGAGAAGATCATGGCTGAGAATGCGGTTTTCCGGGAAACAGCCACCCAGCGCACGCTCGAAGGCGGCGATATCGTAGATGCCCTTGCCGATGAACGAGCCTTCGCCGAAGACATCCTGATAAACATCCGACACGGCGCGGGTATAGGGGTCGATGCCGGGCTCGCCGCCGTACAGCCGAGCCAGGCGCGAGCGATTGGTACCCGGCAGGCTGACCGCGACACGCGGTTGAAGGATGCCGTAGCCGCTGACGACCCGCTGCCGGGCCTCGTCAAAGCGCGGGCGATTGAGCGGATGCGCCATCGTCCCGACAAACTGCCGTGCGGCATCACGCGGCAACTGGGTGTCGGTATCGAGCGTGATCACATAGCGGGTGCCAAGCAGCGCTGCTGTATCACCGGCAATCAGCGAAAATCCGTCGCGCGTGCCATTCAGGAGCAGCGCATTCAGATCGGCCAGCTTGCCGCGTTTTCGTTCGTAGCCCATCCAGACGTGTTCCTGCGGATTCCAGCGGCGTGGCCGGTGGAACAGGAAAAAGATGTCGGGTGCGGTGAATTCTGCCTGAGCGCAATATTTCGTGTTCAAGGCGGCGATTCGTTCGCCAGCCATCTGCATCAGGGCGGCGTCTTCAGGCAGCATTTCCTGTGCGGCATCGAGGAAATCGCTCAACAGCGCGAAGTGCAGGCTGGGATCGCGATTGGCCAGGAACCTGACCTCCAGGGCCTCGATCAGGCTCTCGACACCGCTCGCACTGGTCAGCATGGTCGGTACGACGACCAGCGTTCGCGAGGCTGACGGGATGCCTTCCGAAAAATCCATTTTCGGCAGGGGGTGCGGCGACACCAGCAGGCTGGCCAGCCAGTTCACCAGCGAGACGGCCAGTTGGCTGGTCGCCAGCAAGGCGACCAGGCCGAGCAAAATCATTGCCCACAGCGGCAAACCGGCCGGAATGGCGCGCATGACCAGGCTGCCGGCCAGCAGCATGGCGATTGCGGTGACACCGCCGAGGTAGATCGTCAGCGGCATGCGGCTTGCCGCCCGGCGCACGCTCTCTGGGAAGGTATGACGTACTTCGACGGCGCTTTCGAGCTTTGGCAAGCCCGGACCAAGCAGATAGAAACCGACGTGGCCAGCCGCCCCGCCCTCTTCCGCCCCGGTGCGGGCCAGTTCGACCACCCGGGCCGCCAGCGCCCCTTCGCTCAGATCGGACTTGCGGGCTATCGCTTCGGTGGCGTGGCGGTAGCGGTCGCGAGTGGCGAAATCCATCTCGCCATAAACGCCGCCGGGATCGCCGAGCAAGGTTTGTTCGACAATGCTCTGGGTTTCGACGAATTTCTGCCAGTCCATGGCGCCCAGGATGCGCAGGCTGCCGATGCTGTTGCTGATCGACACCTGATCGGCCGCCTGCAACTGAGTCTCGGCCTGCACCATATGGGCAATCGTCAGGCCCGATTCGGCCAGATGCTGCTCGATCCAGGTCAGCGGCAGCGCCAGCGCCGGGCCGCGGCCCTGCAGGCGGCGAGCCAGTTCGGCGACAAAGGCGCTGACCATCGGCGGTTGCGAGCGCGCCATGTCGGCGATGGTCAGAATCAGGTTCTTCGGGTCATGCTCGGCGGCCTCGATCATCCGGTCCGCCCACAGTTCGGCCAGGTTGCGCTCGTCCCAGCCGGCCGCGATGCGAACCCCGACCCGGCGCAGGTTTTCAATCACGGCCAGGCGCAGCATGATCGGGATCGCCCACAACTCGCCGAGCCGCAGGTCGGTGACCGTTTGATAGGCGGCGACGAAACGGCTCAGCGTTTCCGGATCGACCCGGCCATCGCCATGCGCCACGGTTTCCAGCGCAATGTCGTAAACGCGCGGATGACCGGCCGATGGACCGTTGGCCAGACGCGGTAATTCGCGGCTGTAACCCTTGGGCAGGTGCCGCTTGGCGGTGCGAATCTGCTCCTCGATCAGGTAGAAGTTATCGAGCAGCCATTCTCCAGCCGGGGTGATCCGTCGTTTTTCGGTAGAAACCGAGGTCAGTCGGCGGCAAACATCGACCAGGGTATTTTCATTGGCGGCCAGGCGACCGAGCAGGCGATCCGCGACCGGACTCGCCGCCAGCCGGTGAGCGGCGGCCAGCGCCTTGCCATGCTGCGCCATCTGATCGGCACTGTACAGGGCGGCCCGTAACGGTGCCTCTTCGGTGGACTGGGCGGCCGACCATTCAGCCTCGCCGAGGCCTTTGATCAACTGGCGAAAATATCCCGGGAGCGACTTGCCTGATTTCAAATTGAACGGCCTTTCCAGAAACAAAAAATCTCACGATGCATGGCGCACCGTGAGATTGACTACTTCAATCCGCCGGTCCGGTGCCAGACCAAATTCCTGCACCGGCCCGCGGGCTGATCGTCAATTACTTGATACGCATGTCGTTCTTGACCGAGCTGACACCCTTGACCGTACGGGCGACCTCGACGGCCTTGCTGGCAGCGGCCTGCGAACTGACGAAACCGCTCAACTGCACGACACCCTTGTAGGTTTCGACATTGATTTCGGCTGATTTCAGGGTGGATTCGCCAAGGATGGCGGCCTTGACCTTGCTGGTGATCATTGCGTCGTCGACGTATTCGCCAGTGCTTTCCGACTTGGAAGTGGATGCGCAACCAACGGCGGTGAGCAGCGTCAGTGACAGAAACAGGGCGGACAGATATTTGCTGAATTGATTCATGGGACTCTCCAATTGGGGGAAACACGGGACTTCCTGATTCCGGCACCGCTTCCCGTTGGAACTTCGACGCCTCAATGACAGAGACTAGTCAGCGATGACGAATGCGTCGGTGTGTTGGCACACATAGCACCCGGTATCAGTTCAGGTCGGCGGAAAAACCACGGTCATTGAGCAGCAGGCGGGCGAATTCATCGGCCGGCAAAGGACGGCCGAACAGGAAGCCCTGCCCTTCATCGCAATGCAGCGTGCGCAGGAAAGCCAGTTGCTCCTCGGTTTCCACGCCCTCTGCAACGACGCGCTGCTTGAGGTTCTTGCCCATGCCGATCATGGCGCCGACGATGCTGGCATCGTCCGGATCGATCGCAATGTCATGAACGAACGACTGGTCGATCTTCAGTGTATTGATCGGAAAGCGCTTCAGATAGCTGAGGCTCGAATAGCCGGTGCCAAAGTCGTCGATGGCCAGCTGCATGCCCATCGTCTTCAGCGCTTCCAGTACCGTCGCCGACGATTCGGCATCGTGCATCAGGATGCTTTCGGTCAATTCCAGTTCGAGATAACTGGGCAGCATGCCGGTTTCCTTCAGGATCAGTGCCACCCCTTCGAGAAAGTCCTTGTGGCGAAACTCGACGGCTGAAATGTTGACTGAAACGGGCACGGCCACCAGCCCGGATTCCTGCCAGGCACGGACCTGACGGCAGGCTTCGCGCAGTACCCAACTGCCAATCGGGACGATCAGACCCGATTCTTCGGCGATCGGCACGAACTGCTTGGGATAAACCAGCCCATGTTCAGGGTCCTGCCAGCGGATCAGGGCTTCGCTGCCGATCATCATCCCTGAAGCCAGATCGATCTTGGGCTGGTAATAGAGCATGAACTCGCCCTGGCGCAGTGCACGGCGCAGGTTGCCTTCGATAAACAGGCGCCGGACGGCACGGGTATTCATTTCGGTGGTGAAAAACTGGTAATTGTTCCGGCCGTTGGCCTTGGCGTGATACATCGCGGTATCGGCATTCTTCATCACGGTATCGGCATCCATCCCATCATCGGGATAAATGCTGATACCGATGCTCAGGGAGACGTGAAGCTCATTCCCGGCAATCAGGCAGGGTTCGGCAAAAGCGGCGAGAAGTTTTTCAGCAATCGGTGCGGCATCCCTCGCCTGCTCGATCTCGGCAAGCAGGATCACGAACTCATCCCCGCCCTGCCGGCAAACCGTGTCGGTATCGCGGATGCAGACGATCAGACGCTCGGCGACCTGTTGCAGTAACTGGTCGCCGACGGCATGCCCAAGGGAGTCGTTGATATGCTTGAAATAGTCGAGGTCGAGAAACAACATTCCGACCCGCTTGTTGTGCCGCCGCGCCTGGCCAATCGCTCGCGAAAGACGCTCAGTCAGCAAAGCCCGATTCGGCAAGCCGGTCAGGAAATCGTGTTGGGCCAGATGCGCCATCTTCAGCGCCATGGCCCGCGACTCGCTGACGTCGTGAAAAACAATGACCGCACCGGCCACCTGGCCGTCCCGGTTATGAATCGGCGCCGCCGAATCCTCGATAGCAGCTTCCAGACCATCGCGATGAATAAGGATGCTGTCCGCGGCCAGCCCGACCGTTCGATTCTCGCGAATGGCCAGCTGCGCTGGATTTGGCGCCACCTCACGAGTTGTACCGTTGAGAATTCTGAATACCTCGGACAGCGGCTGACCGATAGCCGCCTCCCTGGGCCAGCCGGTCATCATCTCGGCGACAAGATTCAGGTAGGTCACATCACCCTTCAGATTGGTCGTCAATACCGCGTCGCCGATGGAATTGAGCGTTACCTGGGCGCGCTCCTTTTCCTCGAACAGGGCGTCCTCCGTTATCTTGCGTTCGCTGATGTCTTCCACCGTCTGAACATGGCCGCGCAGATGCAGGCCATCCAGCATGGCCGCCGCATTCAGGCGGGCCCAGACGATACTGCCGTCGGCTCGCAGAAACCTGGCTTCCGTCTGAAATGTTGCCTCGCCGAGCGCCGCTGCCCGCCATTCGAGCAGGACGCGCTGGCGATCATCGGGATGAATCGCCATGCTCCAGTTGGTGCCCAGGGTCTGTTCCAGATTCAGCCCCGATATCTTGTGATAGGCCGCGTTGGTATAGACGCATTCGCCGTGGATGTCCGAGACGAAGATGCCAAGCGGCGAGGCATCACTCATGGCACGAAAACGGGCTTCGCTGAGAGTCAGGGCCTGGCGTGTTGTCTTGCGCTCTATCAGGTAGCGCAGCGTGCGCGGCAACCAGTGGGCATCGACCAGGCCCTTGACCAAGTAATCGTCGGCGCCATTCTGTACGGCCAGGCGTGCCACCTCTTCATCGTCGGCCGAACTCAGGATGAGAATCAGTGCATTGGCCGCCAGGCGGGAGACCTGCTCGAAAACTGCTATGCCTTGTCCATCAGGCAAACTGAGATCGAGCAGGACGATATCGAAATTCGCCTTGCCCAGACAGTTCAGGGCCTCAGACAGACGTGCAGCCTTATCGATCTGGTAGGTCGCCCCTCCTTGGTGATCCAGTGCCGCTTCGATCAGTCGGGCGTCGTCCGAATTGTCTTCAACCAGAAGTACGTGAAGCGCAGCATCATTCATCGCCCGGTCTCCTGACTTGCTTCAGAACAGCTCGCCGGTCACGGGTGAGGCACCGGTGTTTCGGTAAAGAGATACTCCTTGAGCTGTCCGGAAAAGCCCTCGTCCTTCCGTCGTATCCACTCCAGAAGCATGGCGGCATGCTCCTTTTCCTCATCGCGGTTGTGTTCGATGATGGCTTTCAAACCAACATCCTGGCAGGCAGCGGCACGCTGGTTGTACCAGTCGACCGCCTCCAGTTCCTCCATCAGTGAAACCAGCGCCCGGTGCATGTCGCGGATTTCGGCGGGTAGTTCGTCGACGGGTTCGTGATAACCGACACTAGACATTGATGCCTCCTGAATTGATGGGGGTATGCGTGGATCAGCGGCGGATGATCAAGGCGCCGATGAAGACACCGGCGGCCGCGGCGATGCCGGCGACTTTCCAGGGATTCGCCCGCACGTATTCGTGGGTTAAATTGGCGGCGCCACAAGCCTTTTCCGACACCGCATGGCGCGTTGCGGAGAACTCTTCGGCCACGGAATGGCTGGCGTCCTTGAGCAGATGGTCGGCCTTGCCGACCATCCCTTTGAACAGGCTTTCCTTCGGGTTTTCGGTCGATCCCGGGGTGGTAGTGATTTCTGTACTCATGATTTCTCCTGGTGTCTGCAATGCGTGGTTGTAGGGAAGGACGGACCATCCGACTGGATGGCCATTCCATTCCTCTGACATGCATCTTCAGTGCTGGCAAATGCCGGGTCTGTGCGCTGGCGAACAGACCACGGTGATCGCCTCCGTAAGATGAGAGGCACCGCATTAATCGTTAATGCCCCGCAACACTGAGGAGAAAGAAATGAGCTTGGGAACCATTCTGTTGATCGTTCTGGTCCTGTTATTGATCGGCGCCATTCCAAGCTGGCCGCATAGCCGGGGCTGGGGATATGGCCCAAGCGGCGGCATCGGGCTGGTCGTGGTCATCCTGCTCGTTCTTGTGATGCTGGGCAGGATTTAGCCCCCAAAACCACACCGGAGATTCAAGTCATGATGCAAAACAAAAGCACGTTTATTACCGTTTCACTGCTCCTTGCGCTTGGCCTGAGCGCTTGCGACAAGCCAGGATCAGCCGAAAAGGCGGGCAAGAAAATGGATCAGGTCGCCAGCGATACCGACAAGAAGGTCGGCGATACCGTCGGAAAAGTCGAAAAGAAGATGACCGAGCAAGGCGAGAAAACCGCTCAGGTATTCGATGACACGGAAATCACTGCCAAAGTCAAAGCTGAACTAATGGGTGAACCAGGCCTCAAGTCGATGCAAATCAGTGTCGACACCATCAAGGGGGTTGTCACGCTGAGCGGTACGGTTGATTCGAAAGCCAACAGTGACAAGGCCAGGGCCCGAACGATGGCGATTAGCGGTGTCAAGGACGTGACTAACCAGCTCGTCATTACAACCAGCAAATAAGTACGAACCACCACCCGCACTAAAGGAGCAAATCATGGAACTGCATAAAGAATATAGAGAAAAAATGGGCGCACAACTCAAGGAGTGGAGCGCTCAGGTCAATCTGCTGGAAGCCAAGATAGACAGCTTTACCGCCGACATGAAAATCATGCGCGCGGAAGAGATTCAGGCTTTGCGCGCCAAGCAGCACGCAGCTGGCGACAAGATGAAGGAACTCGGCAAGTCAACCGGCGACGCCTGGGAACAGGTCAGAGTGACCGCCGACAAGATGTGGGACGACCTGAAGACCGGACTGAGCGACGCACAGTCGAAATTCAAGCAGTAATCAGAATGGCGCCTGAGGGCGCCATTTCTTTGTCATGTAAAGACAGGATGGGCGGCGAATCGAGCCTGGCATCCCGCTGTGTGGGCTACCCCACAGACCTTCGCCGTCACACCCGGACAATCGTTCTGATGAATGGGCAACCGGCCGGCCATTGACCGACTCACCGTTGCCACCTGTTGAAACGGAGGAAGGCAATGCGTAAACAACTGATCGTCCTGGGGATATTGCTCCATTTTGCTGCGCCGGCACCGGCTCAGGTGAGCTTTGGCTTCGGTTTCCAGACGGATAACGTCAGCATCAGCCTGTCGACCTACCCGAATCTGGTTCGGGTGCCCGGCTACCCGGTCTATTACGCCTCTGGCCTGAATTCAAACTACTTTTTCTACGACGGCATGTACTGGATTTTCGAGTCTGACCGCTGGTATTCGAGTTCCTGGTACAACGGCCCGTGGATGATGGTCGATCCGGACTTCATTCCGCTCTACCTGTTGCGTGTTCCGGTGCGCTACTACCGCCGTCCACCGACCTTTTTCATGGGCTGGCAAGGAAACTCGCCGCCGCGCTGGGATGAGCATTGGGGCAACGACTGGTCGCAACGCCGTCGCGGCTGGGATCACTGGAACCGCCGAGCCACGCCCGTCCCGGCCCCGCTACCGACCTATCAACGCAATTACGCCGGGGAGCGTTACCCGTCCCCGGATCGGCAGCCGGTCCTGCAAAGCCAGAACTATCGCCACGAAGCACGCGATCCGCTGGTTCGCCAGCAATCCCAGGCGTCGCCACCGCCGAGAAACCAGCCCGAACATGATCAACGCGGCAGAGCGGAAGCCCCCCAACGGAGAAACGCCGAGCCTTCGGCGGCACCGCAACGCCCCGCTCCTTCAGTCAGGCAGGATGCCCCTGGCGCCAATCAGGAACAGCAACCCCAACGGGTCCGGGAAAACCGGGAGCAACAGCGCGCCCCCCAGGCGGACCCACGGATGGATGAGCGCCCTGCCCCGCGCAATAATCCGCAGCCTCCGCGCGAGACCAACCTGCGTCCACAGGCTGAACCTGCCCAGCAGCAGGCTCGGCCGCCCAATGAGGAACGACCAGGTTCCCGCCAGCCGGATCAAGGCCAGCGCCAAGGACAACAACGGGAACGGGACAACTCGGACGAGCGTAGTCAGGGACGTGGCCGATAAGTCTTTGGAAGCCTGGCGTTTTTCAAGCACAAAAGCTTAGGCGAGCCATGACTCTCATCCCGGTGGCGCCGGCTGAAATCACCCGGACATCCTCACAGGAACTGGCGGCATCAGGTTCCTGGACGGCGCATGGCATTGGTCAGATCGAAACGCAACTCGAGGCCCTGTCAGCATCTTTTGGCTCGACCATGGTCATTGATGCTTCGCGGATTGAGGCCTTTGATACGACAGGTGCCTGGGTCATGGAAAAGCTGCACCGTCGCCTTGGCGGTGATTCTATCGTTATTGAAATCATATATTTGCAGCCTGTCTTTGCTAAACTACTTGAAGTTGTTGGCTAGGAAGTCAGTCGTCAAGCTGAAACCGGCAAGCAGGCTGCCAGCGAGCCCCCGACTCGGCTCACCAGCCTTGGCCTGGGCGCGGCGGCGGCTTTTGAACAGGGCATGGCACTCCTTGGCTTTGTCGGGGAATGCACCCTCACTCTCGGACGATGCCTTGCCCGCCCGAGCTGCCTGCGCTGGCGCCCTATCCTCTACAACATTCGCAGCGCCGGCTTCGACGCCCTGCCCATCGTTGGCATTCTCGCCTTGCTGCTCGGCATCGTCGTCGCCTACCAGGGAGCAGACCAGCTCAGGCAGTACGGCGCCAACATCTTTGTCGCTGATCTGGTTGGCCTATCGATGTTGCGCGAATTCGCGCCGTTGATCACGGCCATCATTGTCGCCGGCCGCTCCGGTTCGGCCTACGCCGCGCAGTGCAGTTGGCACCCCATTTGACCAATGGCAGCAATGGCAACTCCTGATGGCCGTTCAACGGGAACGAAAATTTGGCGCTGCCCCATGCTTGAGGAACAAACCTGCAACCGCCAAAAAACTAGAGGACGTTGCCACCCCGGATCACCCGAAGCAGGATGGCGACAATGGCGATGACCAGAAGAATGTGGATCAGTCCGCCGGCAGTGTAGGCGGTGAGCAGTCCAAGTAGCCAGAGGATGATCAAGACAACTGCGATCGTATAGAGCATGGTGTTTCTCCTTTTATATCCGCTTGCCCGGCACAGGAACGAACGGCCGCTCAAGCGCCCCAATGTGTGCGTTACCGGGACAATGGCAAGCGCTCGGCCACCCTCGCCCCGCTCATGCCTGCCGGTAGCAGGCACGAGTTATATCAGCGCTTGATACGGCTGATCTTGGTACCTTCGATGCTCAGGCTGGCCATCAGACCCTGCTGGTCGAAGATGAAGGCATAGGCGTCATTTTTCAGCGTCGAGGTCGACAGATTCTTGGCAATTCCTTCATTGACAACGACCACGCTTGGCCCGACACCGAATTCCCAGCCCTTGGACTGATCTAGGTACTTGATGGCCTTGTCACTCATCAGGAAGACGACATAGCCGTAGGATTCAGCACCGGCTTGCCAGCCCCACGAGGCGGACACGGAATTGAAATAGCCGGACTGCTTCGAGTCCTTGGTCAGGACGCCTTCGCCATAGCTGCCGCCGAAGACCAGTCCGGCCTTGACGATCTTGGGAAAGATCAGGATGCCCTTGGCTTTTTTACCAAGGCTTTCGGCCACCGGGCTGCTCTTGTAAAGGGTTTGCAGCGCCTGTGAAGCATCCTGGTCAAGGTCTTCTGCACTTGCAGCAATGGCCTGGCTGCTCAATGTACCCAGCGAAAATGTGGCGGCTGTGATGAGAAGCATGTTTTTCAAAACGTGGCGTCTGGTAGTCATGGTTTTGTCCTGTCTATGTTGAATTGGATGAAGATTGAGAGATCGACACCGAGGCGAACGCAACAACGTTCTCGCGGACGGGTCACTGGCGTTGATGGTTCAGCATAGGATCAAGACTGCAATGGAACCGTTCGCTGGCGCACATAGACGAGAGCAGAATCCGCCTGAATGGCCCTGTCCGCAAAATGATCAAGCCCTATGCGGGGTAGCGAACAGACGGATACTCAGCGGCGAGTAGTTTGGAGGCAGGCGACAGCTGAACCTATCGACGACAGGCAATATCCAGCGAAGCGGGCCGCCAACGCGAAGGAGAAAGCAATGAATCGCCAGAATCACTATGCAACCTTGCACATCGATCGATGCGCCTCTTGTGCCGAAATCAAGTCGGCTTTCCGCACGCTGGCCCAACGCTTTCATCCAGACGTCACCAATGATCGGGATGGAGAGCAGAAATTCAAGGATGTCGCCGAGGCCTACAGAACGCTCAAACGTCCAGACTCGAAGGTCGCCTACGACCACCAGATAAATAATATTTGCCCTGACCAGGCAATCAAGCATCCAGACATCGGATATTTCAACTGGGAACTGGTCCTGTTTCAATATTTTTCATGGTTCTGGATCAATCGAGACGGGGATGGCAAATGACAGCTTGCCCAGCTCTTCCATGTTTATGAAGGTCACTGCTGAATGCCCCGGATGCCAGGGGGAATACTGAGCACTTCAACGCTAAAACAATTTGATGGAGAACCGGCCGACTGCACCCAATCCGCTTGCTAGTCTGCCGAACGGGCAAATTGCCTGGCGACGAAAGACCAGATCATTCGAGATGCGTCCGGGCCTTTGGGATCGCTGTAAGAATGCCCTGCGGCGCCACCGCTCCAGGCGTGCCCAAGCCGGTCGACTGCACAGAGCGTCGCCACCAAGCGGCCGCTTTTTCGATAATCGGTAATGGTCGCCGCATAACGCGCACCGCGCTGCACCAGGCGCGGCTTGCTCGTCTTGGCGCCAACCCGTTCCCCCCACCGCATGGCCGCTTCGGCACCATTCCCCGGCGCCACCACGTGGTCGGCTGCACCGTGGATGACCAATAAGGCCGGCAGCCTCACGTCGGGCGGAATGGCCGGGAGCGGCGAGCTTGTCACGCTTTGCCCGAACATGGCCTTGATGGCGCTGGCCGACGAATGCGCAACCCCCGGTGCGATTCCCGAATGCATGGCAATGGCCCGAAAACGTTCCGGATGATGCGTCGCCAGCAACACCGCCATCCCCGCCCCGGCTGAAATTCCGGCCAGGGCAACTTTACTGCGGTCTACCGCTTGCGACAGGCAAATCTGCTCGATGGCCGCACTGATCGAATTGGCTTCGGCCTGCGCCCTGCCTGTCCGGGTGTCGTACCAGTTCCAGCAACCTTGCACGTTCGACAGGCGATCCTGCTCGGGGTAGAGCACAAAAAATCGCTCACGGGCTGCAATCGTGTTCATCCGGCTACTGGCAGCCAGCGCTTCGGCATCCTGCCCGCAGCCGTGCAGCATGACGAGCAAGGGCCGCGTCTCATTGCGCCGCATGCCGGATGGCTTATAGAGTCGATAGCCACGAGGCCCCGCCGCGCCGATGGCGATCCCCTTCGTCCAGTTGGCCGAGTGCGCCGTCGCCTTTTTGACGGGTTTGCGTTGGCTCGTCAGCGGCGCGGCCCGCAAACTTTGCTTGATTGCTTTGGTGCCGACACGCATTGCCGTTCGCGTCATTGCCTTCAGTGCACTCTGGA
This sequence comes from Dechloromonas aromatica RCB, assembly GCF_000012425.1. NCBI lineage: Bacteria > Pseudomonadati > Pseudomonadota > Betaproteobacteria > Rhodocyclales > Azonexaceae > Dechloromonas > Dechloromonas aromatica (nom. nud.). Next base: position 2,217,443 of record NC_007298.1, read on the forward strand.
ATGATCGGCTCCAGACCGTTTTTCGTATTCGCCTTGCCATTTGAGCAGCCTCCAAGCGGTGTCGTCAGTGGCCCGATTATCAAGCCATACCCGCAGCGGCCTCTGTCTGCTCTCGAACATTGGCCAGAGCGGTTCGCTATGCGTGCCAGCGTACCGATTGCCGGTAGCACCTTGCCTATTCTATGCATCACGGGTGTCGGATTGCAGTTCCGGCCCCGTCCCACCATTGATGTAACGCTCAGGAGCCAAGCATGAACAAAGATCAAGCCAAGGGTCGTATTGAAGAAGCCAAAGGTAAAGTAAAGGAAGTCGCTGGCAAGCTCGTCGGCAACGACGAACTGGAACTGAAAGGAAAGATTCAAAAATCCGGGGGCAAAGTCCAGGCGGCCTACGGCGACCTGAAAGAAGACGTCAAGGATGCCAGCAAGGGTAAATAAGCATTCGAAACCTTGGCCGGCACTACGGCCAAGGCGCTCTTTCTTCGCATTCAGTCCTGATCCCGTCCGGCCAGCCTGTTCGAGCCTGACGGGAGCGCTCGGGCAAAGGTCGAACGTGGCTGCAAACAGCAACGCAATGACTAATCATTTCTTGAGTACAGCCAGGTGCACTGACCACCGTTGGACGGCCGGACGACAATGCGTCCTTGCAAAAATGGCGCGATACCCTATTGTTGGCAGAATCCTCTCACAGAAGAAGTAATTACGAGCCTTGCCAACAAGGGGGCTGCGCACTGAAACGCTGTGGCAAAGTAGCCATCAATTGAACCGTTACCCTTTCGTCTGCTGCCGCCCTCGCCCATGATCGAACCGCTACTACTCACCGCTGCCCGTATCTCGACTTTCAACGAAAGAACATTGCTGACCAACGCCAGCGGCTTTTTCTTCGAGCGCGATGAACGGCTGTTTCTGGTCACCAGCCGGCATGTGCTGTTCGGCAAGACCAGCAAGCACTTTCCGACCCGAATCGAGATCGAGCTGCACACCAATGCCGCCAACGTGGCCGAATCCACCGGCTTTTCCATTCCGCTCTACCGCGATGGAAAAAGCCTCTGGCGCCAGGGGCTGGATGCGGCCGGTGAAATTGACGTCGCGGTCATCGAGATCAACCGCAAGGCTCTGCCCAAGACCGCCGTCTATCGGGCCTTCAGCCCGCGCCATCTGTTGAGCAGCCTCGATCAGGTCGAGGTCGGCTCGTCCTTGCTCATTGTCGGCTTCCCGCTCGGCTTCCATGACGCCTTGCATCACACCCCGGTGGTGCGCCATGCCATCATCGCTTCGTCATTCGGCCTGCGCTTTCAGGGGGAAGGCTTCTTTCTGACCGATGCCCGCACCCATCGCGGCAGCAGCGGCGCGCCGGTAGTCATGCGCATTGCCGAATCGGCACCAACCCACGGCGATCTGCCATGGATGCTGCTCGGCATTCATTCATCGCGCTTCGACGTCGGCAATCGCGACCTGATCGCTGATGAAGCACTGGGACTGAACGGCGCCTGGTACGCCGACATCCTGCTCAAGCTGACCGAGCAGTAAGCGCACGAATCGGCCAGGACCTCACGCCTGCAAGCCAAGCAAGATCTTCTGATAGGCCTCGGCAAACAGTTTTACACCATCGCTTTGCAGGCTTTCGCCCACTGCGTTCAGATCGATACCCAGGTCCAGCAGGGCCTGAATATGTGCCTGAGCTTCCTCCAGGCCTTCCTGCAGGCGATTGGCCACCTGCCCATGCTGGCGAAAAGCCGCCAGCGTCGGATCGGGCAGCGTATTGATACTTTCTGCGCCGATCAGCGGTTCGACATAGAGCACATCGCTGTACGCCAGATTCTTGCTGCCGGTGCTGGCCCAGAGCGGTGTCTGCGGCCGGAGGCCGGCCAGACGCAGCAAGGCAAAATCAGGCCCGTGGAAAATGTCGCGGTATCGGCCATGGCAACATTTGGCCAGCGCGACGCCGGCGCGCCCGCTGAGTCGCTCGGCATGCGCGGTGCCCAGTAAATCGAGGCGTTTATCAACCACCGTATCGACACGACTGAGGAAGATGCTGGCGACCGAACGCAGATGCCGGGCTTTTCCCCCGCTCTCCACCCAGCGCAAAGCACCGCGCAAATAAGCCTGAGCGACTGCCTCGTATTGCGCCAGCGAAAAAATCAGGGTGACGTTGACCGACAGTCCGGCCGCGCTCAAGGCTTCAAAAGCGTCAATTCCCGCCGGTGTTCCTGGCACCTTGATCAGCAGATTGTCGCGCCCGACCGTATCGAACAGGCGATGGGCTGCGGCAACGGTGCCCGCCGTATCGTTGGCCAGCGCCGGCGAAACTTCCAGGCTGACGTAACCGCTCTCGCCACGACTGGCCCGGAAGGCCGGCAGCAACATGGCGCAGGCCGCCCGAATGTCGGCGATGACCAGCGATTCGTAACAGGCCTCGGCATCCAGGCCGGCACCACGCAAGCGTTCCAGATCTTCACGGTAATACGGGCTGCCGGCGATGGCCTTCTCGAAAATGGCCGGATTCGAGGTCACGCCATCAATGCCGTCCTCGTTGATCAGGCGTTGCAGGCCGCCTTCGCGCAACAAGGTGCGCGACAGGTTGTCGAGCCAGAGGTGCTGGCCAAGCGCCTTGATCGCCAGCAGCGGGTTGGTGCTTTTGGATTTATTCATGACTTCGCTCCCGGCCATTGCCAGTCGAGGATTTCCGGCATGTCTTCGCCGTGTTCGAGGATGTATTGCGTGTGCTGGTTGAGCTTGTCACGCATGGCCTGCTTGATGTGCGCCGCCTGGGCGTGCAGTTTCGGCACCCGCTTGGCCACGTCCATGACCAGATGGTAGCGGTCCAGATTGTTGAGCACGACCATGTCGAAAGGCGTCGTCGTGGTGCCCTCTTCCTTGTAGCCGCGCACATGCAGATTGGTGTTGGTGCGCCGATAGGTCAGACGGTGAATCAGCCACGGATAGCCGTGGTAAGCAAAGATGATCGGCTTGTCGGTGGTGAACAGCGAATTGAATTCGTCGCTCGACAGACCATGCGGATGCTCTTCCTGCGGCTGCAGGGTCATCAGGTCGACAACATTGATATAGCGGATCTTCAGGGTCGGCACCATGCGGTGCAGGATGTCGATGGCAGCCAGCATTTCCAGCGTCGGTACATCCCCGGCCGAGGCGAGCACGATGTCCGGTTCGCCCGGCTGGTCGTTGCAAGCCCATTCCCACAGGCCGATACCGGCGCTGGCATGGTTGATCGCGGCTTCCATGTCCAGCCACTGCCAGTCCGGCTGCTTGCCGGCGACGATGACATTGACCAGATTGCGGCTCTTCAGGCAGCGGTCGGTGACGTAAAGCAGGGTGTTGGCATCGGGCGGCAGATAAACGCGGATGATGTCGGCCTTCTTGTTGACCACGTGGTCGATGAAGCCCGGGTCCTGATGCGAGAAACCGTTGTGATCCTGGCGCCAGACGTGCGAGGTGAGCAGGATGTTGAGCGAGGCAATCGGCCGCCGCCAGGGAATCTCGCCACACATCTTCAGCCACTTGGCGTGCTGGTTGAACATCGAATCGACGATGTGGATGAAGGCTTCGTAGCAGGAGAACAGGCCGTGACGGCCGGTCAGCAGGTAGCCTTCGAGCCAGCCCTGGCAGGCGTGTTCGGAAAGCACTTCCATGACCCGGCCATCGGGCGCCAGATGGTCGTCACCAGCCAGGTGTTCGGCCATCCATGTCCGGTTGGTGACTTCGAACAGCGCGCCGAGGCGGTTGGAAGCGGTTTCATCCGGACCGAAGACGCGGAAATTGTCCGGGTTCTGGCGCATCACATCGCGCAGGAAGACGCCCATGGCGCGCGTCGCCTCGGCCACTGAGCCACCTGGCGTCGGCACCGCCACGGCGTAGTCGCGAAAATCCGGCAGACGCAGGTCACGCAGCAAGGCGCCACCGTTGGCGTGCAGGTTGGCGCCCATGCGCCGTTGCCCAGCGGGGGCCAGTGCGGCGATCTCGGGCATCAGCCGGCCATCCTTGTCGAACAGCTCGGCGGGTTTGTAGGAGGCCATCCATTCGCCCAGCAATTGCACATGCTCCGGCTTGTCCATGTCGCTGAACGGCACCTGATGCGAACGCCAGGAGCCTTCGCTCTGCTTGCCGTCGACTGTTTTCGGCCCGGTCCAGCCTTTTGGCGAACGCAGGATGATCATCGGCCAGCGCGGCCGGCTTTCGTCGCCGCCTTCACGCGCCCGGCGCTGGATGGCGGCAATGCTGGCGATTGCCGTGTCGACGGCTGCTGCCATCAACTGATGCATGGTTTGCGGATCGTCGCCCTCGACAAAGAGCGGCTGGTAGCCATAACCCACGAACAGGCATTCCAGTTCGGTGTGGCTGATCCGGGCCAGGATGGTCGGGTTGGCGATCTTGTAGCCGTTGAGATGCAGGATGGGCAGCACGGCGCCGTCGGTGCGCGGATTGAGGAATTTGTTGGAGTGCCATGAGGTGGCCAGCGGCCCGGTTTCCGCTTCGCCATCGCCAACGACGCAACAGGTGATCAGGTGCGGGTTGTCGAACACCGCACCATAGGCATGGAACAGCGCGTAACCGAGTTCGCCGCCTTCGTGGATCGATCCCGGTGTATCCGGCGAGGCATGACTGGGAATGCCGCCAGGGAAGGAGAACTGGCGGAACAGCCGGCGCATGCCCTCCTCGTCCTGTGAAATATTCTGGTAAAACTCGCTGTAGCTGCCTTCGAGCCAGGTATTCGCCACCACGCCCGGGCCTCCGTGGCCGGGGCCGGCAATGAAGATCATGTTCAGACCGTGCTGCCGGATCACCCGGTTCATATGCACGTAGATGAAGTTCAGTCCCGGCGTCGTACCCCAGTGGCCCAATAGACGCGGCTTGATGTGCGCCAGCGTGAGTGGTGTTTTGAGCAGCGGGTTGTCGAGCAGGTAGATCTGGCCGACCGAAAGATAGTTGGCGGCGCGCCACCAGGCATTCATTCGATCCAGTTCGTCGGCGGCGAGCGGCGTGTGTGTGGTCAGCATTGGCTTATCCTTGTTCCGTTTTCATAGAGCGCCGGCTTTGCGCAGCCGGGCTTGCAGGGCTTCGAGTTCGTCGAGCAGTTGCAGGGCCAGCGCAGCGCCGGCCAGATTGACGCCGAGATCACGCTGCAGACGGATGGCCACCGTGGCGCGACGCAGGTGGGTGCCGGTAAAAAGCCAGCGATGCGGCTCCCGGCCGCTGGGCGTGAGTACCCCCTCGTCGACCAGTTCGACGATGGTTTCGACGCGCACGGCGCAGGCCTGACTGACGTCACTCAGCGTCAGGTCGGTTTGCTCTTCAAGAATGATCGCGCTCGGTTGCGGCAGCATCTTGTCTTTGTCCATGCTTACGCTCCCAGTCTAGACCGCGGTTTGAATGATTTGAACTGCTCGGCCATACTGGCGTAGAAGGCCTTGTCGGCCTCGCTTTCCGCCACCGGCAAGACCACCTGCAACACGACATAGAAATCGCCGGGTGTATTGCCCGGGATACCGCGGCCTTTCAGTCGCAGCTTGCCGCCGGATTTCGAATTGGGCGGAATTTTCAGGTCGACCGTGGCATCCGGCGTCGGTACGCTGACCGTTGCCCCTAGGGCCGCTTCCCATGGCGCCAGCGGCAGGTCGAGAAAGACATCGCGCTGCTCGACCCGGAAATGGGCATGGGGATTGAATGCGACTTCCAGATAAAGATCGCCTGCCTTGCCCTGACCGATACCGGGTGCGCCCTGCCCGGTCAGACGAATGTGCTGACCGGCGCGAACACCGCGCGGTATGGTCACGTTGAGCTGATGTGAACGCATCGTCACCCGGCCGTTGGCATCCACCTCGGGCGTGCCGAGCGTGATGACCCGGGTGGCGCCACTATAGGCGTCGGCCAGATCGATCATGATCTGGGCGTGACGGTCCTCGCCGCGGGCATGGAACTCCCGCTGGCCCCGGCCGGCACCGGCAAAACCACGGCCATACAAGGATTCGAAAAAGTCGCTGAAATCCTCGGCGCCCCTGCCGTTCGCGCCATCGCCCGAAAACTCGAAACCGGCGTTCCAATCGGGTGGCGGCCGAAAATCCTGCCCGGCCTGCCAGTTGGCACCCAGCCGGTCGTAGGCGGCGCGCTTTTCCAGATCCTTGAGCACCGCGTAGGCTTCGCCGAGTTCCTTGAACCGAATCTCGGCCTCGGGGTCCTTGCTGACATCGGGGTGATATTTGCGGGCCAGCTGGCGATAGGCGCGCTTGATCTCGTCCTGGGTCGCATCCCGCGCCACCCCCATGATCTTGTAATAGTCCTTGAATTCCATGGCGAGGCTTTACTCAGGACCGGGTGGCTCGACGTGCGCAACGGTGAATTCGCCGAGCTGCGGCATCACCAGTCTTTCCTTGGACCCATCTTTCTCATCCTCCAGCAGTGGCGCAATCGGCGCCCAGTGGCGACAACCGGTTTGTGTCGCGCGGTGCCGCGTACCCGGCAGGTGTTCGATTTCGTCATTCATTTGCGATCTCCAATGCCTGAGCAGCCAACTGCTGCCGTCACGACTATGCATGACAAAGGCAAAGGTTTCAGTGTGCCAGCCAACATAGATACCGGTGAATTCCGCCTGTGTGTGTTGGCGAACAGAGAAGCCCCCCCGACCGGCGCACCATCACGACTCGACAATTCATTTGAAGGTGCCGCAAATGACCATGCAATCAAGTTCCGCTCGCTGGCTCAGCCGCCTTGTGCCGTTCGCCCTGCTGCTGACCGCTTTCAACCTCTATGCCGACTCGCCGATCTCGATTTCGCTGACCGGCGCTGCCGAGGTGCCACCGGTTACCACTGCGGCCACCGGCATGGTGACGATCAACGTTCTGCCCAATCGCACCGTCAGCGGCAGTATCGACACCAAGGGCATGGTGCCGACGATGGCCCATATCCACGAGGGCGCCGTCGGCAAGAATGGGCCGCCGATCATCACCCTGATCAGGAAGGACGATAACACCTTCACCATCCCGGCCGACGCCAAATTCAGCGACGCCCAATACACCAGCTACCTGGCCGGCAACCTGTATGTGAACGTACATAGCCAGGCTTACCCGAACGGCGAAATCCGGGCCCAACTCCCCGGCAAGCCGATGCGCATTGCCAACTGAGCAACCATCAATGGAATCACCATGAAACGAACTGCATCAGCCGCCTGGACTGGCGGACTTCAAAAAGGCGCCGGCAAGATCTCAACGCAAAGCGGCATCCTGAACAATGCCCAATACGGTTTCAAGGAGCGCTTCGAGGAAAGCGCCGGCACCAACCCGGAAGAACTGATCGCCGCCGCCCATGCCGGCTGTTTCAGCATGGCACTGGCGGCGCTGCTGGAGAACGAAGGCATGACGCCGGATCGCCTCGAAACCCACGTTACTGTCACACTCGACAAGGTCGACAACGCATTCTCGATTACTGCCATCCAGCTTGAACTGGTCGCCAATGTTCCGGGGGCAGACCAGGCCAGCCTGGAAAGACTCGCCAATATCGCCAAACGCGAATGCCCGGTATCCAAGCTGTTCAACGCACCGATCACGCTGTCGGTAAAACTCGAAACCTGATCAGGAAAAACCATGAAAAAAATACTTGTACTGATGCTCGCCTTGGCTAGCCTGCTCTCCGGCTGCGTGGTTTACGACGGTCCATACCGGGATGGTGGCGAACATCGCGGCGGGCGCGATGGCGGATCCCATCGGGGCGACAGGGACCATGACCGCGACGGTGTACCTGACCGTCAAGACTCGCGCCCGAACAATCCCAACCGCTACTAACGGATGAAAACCGCCGATCAGCTGACTGCGCTATTCCCTCGCGAAAGCGAGATCCCCGGCGACTGCCGCATCATTGCGCCAATTCACCAGCGCGCGATCCTGATCAACGGTGAAATGCGGATCTGGAAGGGCGAGACGCGGACGGTGCATTCGCCGGTCTGCGTGCAGGGTAGTGACGGCTCGCTGAGTCATGTCGAACTGGGCAGCGTGCCGGTCACCGGCACCGTCGAGGCCGATGCAGCACTGGCCGCGGCGGTAACCGCCTACGATCACGGCCGTGGCGCCTGGCCGAACCTGTCGGTGGCCGAGCGCATTGCCTGCGTTGGCGATTTCACCAACCAGATCGTCGCCCGCCGCCGCGAGATCGTGAACCTGATCATGTGGGAAATCGGCAAGAGCCTGGCCGATTCGCAGAAGGAATTCGACCGCACCATCGACTACATCCGCGCCACCGTCGAGGAGTTGAAACGGCTGGACAACAGCAATTCGCGCTTCGAGATCGTCGACGGCACCATCGCCCAGATCCGCCGCTCGCCGGTCGGCATCGCGCTGTGCATGGGGCCGTACAACTACCCGATGAACGAGACCTTCAGCACGCTGATCCCGGCGCTGATCATGGGCAACGTCGTGCTCTTCAAGCCGCCGCGCTTTGGCGTGCTGCTCTACTACCCGATGCTCGAAGCTTTCCGTAGTGCCTTCCCGCCCGGCGTCATCAACATCGTCTATGGCCAGGGCCACGTCGTCGTTCCGCACATCATGGGCTCCGGCCAGGTCAATGTGCTGGCCCTGATCGGCTCGTCCGAAGTCGCCGACCAGCTCAAGAAATCGCACCCGAAGACCAACCGCCTGCGCGCCATCCTCGGCCTCGGCGCCAAGAACGCGGCGATCATCATGCCCGACGCCGACATCGAGCTGACGGTCAGGGAATGCATCACCGGCGCCCTCTCCTTCAATGGCCAACGGTGCACGGCAATCAAGATGATCCTGGTGCATCAGTCGATCGCCGAAACTTTCCTGCGTCGCTTCTGCGAGGAAGTCGGCAAGCTGGCCATCGGCATGCCTTGGGAAGCCGGGGTCACGCTGACCCCGCTGCCCGAGATGGCGATGGTCACCTACATGAACGAGTGCATTGCCGATGCCCTGAGCAAGGGCGCCAAGGTCATCAACCCCGGCGGCGGCACCACGGTTGAAACCCTGTTCTACCCGGCTGTGATCTTTCCGGTCAGCGAGGGCATGAAGCTCTACCGCGAGGAACAGTTCGGCCCGATCATCCCGGTCGCGACCTTCGAGGACATCGAAACGCCGCTCGAGTACGTGATCACCTCCGACCATGGCCAGCAGGTCAGCATCTTCGGCAGCGATCCGGGGCAGATCGCCTCGCTGGTCGATACGCTGGTCAATCAGGTCTGCCGGGTCAATATCAACTGCCAGTGCCAGCGCGGCCCGGACGTCTTCCCCTTCGTCGGGCGCAGGGATTCGGCCGAAGGCACCCTGTCCGTCCATGACGCGCTGCGCGCCTTCTCGATCCGCACCATGGTCGCCGCCAAGCAGACCGAGGCCTCGAAGAAGCTGCTCGACGCCATCGTGCTCGGTAACAAATCGAACTTCATCAACACCCACTTCATTCTCTGAGGCAGGCAAGGCTTGGGAACAAGCCGCTTTTCCCGTTGTCCAGCGTAGACCAGGCCTCAAAGGCGGAGACAGGCATGAGCACAGCAGATATCGGCGTCATTGGCCTCGGGGTGATGGGCGTCAACCTGGCGCTCAACCTCAGCGACCAGGGTTTCCGCCTCAGCGTTTATAACCGCACGCTGGCCGTGACCACGGAATTCGTCGCCACCCACGGCCTGGACCGGGTGATCGCAGCGGCTGGCAGCCCTGAGGAACTGGTCAGCCATCTGGCCCCGCCGCGCATCATCCTGCTGATGGTCACCGCCGGGCGGGCGGTCGATGCTGTGATCGGGCAACTGCTGCCAAGGCTCGAACCGGGCGATATCCTGATCGATGGCGGCAACTCCAATTACCGGGACAGCCAGCGGCGCTGCCGTGAACTGGCGACCCAGGGCATTCATTTCGTCGGCATGGGCATCTCCGGCGGCGAAGAAGGTGCCCGCCACGGGCCATCGCTGATGCCGGGCGGCGCGGCTGCGGCCTGGCCGACCATACGCGACATGTTCCAGTCGATTGCGGCCCGGGTCGATGACATACCCTGCTGTCAGTGGCTGGGCGACGGCGGGGCCGGCCATTACGTCAAGATGGTGCATAACGGCATCGAATACGGCGACATGCAGCTGATCGCCGAAGTCTGCCACCTGATGCAGCACGCGCTGGGCATGAGCCACGATGAAATGGCCGACACCTTCGCCGAATGGAATGCCGGCCGCCTCGAGTCCTACCTGATCGATATCACCAGTCGCATCCTGCGCCAGCGCGACAAGGACGGCAGCCCGCTGGTCGATAACATTCTCGACCGTGCAGGCCAGAAAGGCACAGGCGTATGGACGGCTCAGGACGCGCTCGACCACGCCGTGCCGCTGACCCTGATCGGCGAAGCGGTGCATGCCCGGATGCTGTCGGCGCGCAAGGCCGAACGGGTGGCGGCGGCTGCCCTGCTCGGCAGCAAACCGGTCGCGGTGGCGAAAACAGCTCGCGCCGATTGTCTCAGCGCCCTGCACGACGCGCTCTATGCCGCCAAGCTGGTTTCCTACGCGCAAGGCTTCATGCTGATGCAGGCGGCCGCCGAAGCCGAGGGCTGGGTTTTGCCCTACGGCGAAATTGCGTTGCTCTGGCGCGCCGGTTGCATCATCCGCAGCCGCTTCCTGGCCGACATCAAGGCCAGCTTTTCCCGTACACCGGTGCCGCCCAGCCTGTTGCAGGATCCCTTCTTCATCGCCGAAATCAAGGCCGCCGAAGCCGGTTGGCGGCAGGCCGTGATGCTCGCCGTCGGCAGCGGCGTCGCGGCGCCCGCTCTCTCCTCTGCCCTCGCCTTCTACGATGGCTATCGTTGCGCCAATGGTTCGGCCAACATCATTCAGGCGCAGCGCGACTTCTTCGGCGCCCATTCCTACCAGCGCACCGACCGCGACGGGTCGGAAAACTTCCACACCCGCTGGCTGGGTGACGGAGTCGAGGAGCAACTGCCATGAGTTGCGCCACCGAGTCGCATGCCTATGTGATCTTCGGGGCGACGGGTAATCTGGCCATGGCCAAGCTCCTGCCCGCCTTGTACCAGCTGCACCGCCTCGGGCAGCTGGCGCCGGATGTCCGCATTCTCGGCTGCGGCCGCACGCCTCATACGCGGGATGGCTGGCGCAGCGAGGTTCGGCAGCGCCTGGAAACAAGCGATCCAGCACTGCTCGACCGCTTTCTCCAGCGCCTCGACTATCTCGCCGGCGACCTTGAAGATGCCGCCTTCTATCAGGCGCTGGACAGCTGGATCGGGGCCAGCGACTGCGGCAACAACGTGATTTTCTACCTCTCGGTCAGTCCCGAGTTCTACGCGCCGATCACCATCAGGCTGGCCCAGGCCGGTTTGCTGGCGGAGCGCGCTGGCTGGCGACGGATGGTGATTGAAAAGCCCTTCGGCCACGACCTGCAATCGGCCCGCGACTTGCAGCACGAACTCAATACGCACCTCAAGGAAGAGCAGATTTACCGGATCGATCATTACGTCGGCAAGGAATCCGTCCAGAACCTGCTGGTCCTGCGTTTCGCCAACATGATCCTCGAACCCCTGTGGAACCGGCATTACATCGACCAGGTACAGATCACCCATGCCGAAACGGTCGGCCTGGATGGGCGGGCCAATTATTACGACCGGCATGGCGGCGCAACGCGCGACATGATCCAGAGCCACCTGTTGCAGGTTCTTGCCTTGCTGGCCATGGAGCCGCCGGTTTCGTTGGAAGCCGAGTCGCTGCGTGATGAAAAGGTCAAGGTGCTGCGCTCGATCCGCCCGCTAGAGTTGCCGCAACTGGCCAGCCATACGGTGCGCGCCCAGTATGCCGGCTATCAGCAGGAAGCAGGAGTCGCCGCCGGCAGCCATACCGAGACTTATGCCGCGCTGAAGCTGTATGTGGACAACTGGCGCTGGCGCGATGTGCCGTTCTATCTGCGTACCGGCAAGCGCCTCAAGGAACGCCGTTCGATGGTTGCCGTGCGTTTCCGCGAACCGCCAATGCAGCTTTTCCAAGGAACAGGTGCCTCCGCCGTTCATCCGAACTGGCTGCTGATCGGTATTCAGCCGGACGATGTGGTGCAGATGGAAATATCGGCCAAGGTGCCCGGCCAGGAAACGCGCACCCGTCAGATATCGATGGATGCCTCGGTTGGCAATCCCGGCGAACGCAAGGCGGATGCTTACGAAGACTTGCTGATGGACGTCATTCAAGGCGATCGATCCCTCTTCCTGCGTTATGACGAGGTGAAGGCGGCATGGAATGTGGTCGATCCTGTCATGCGCGGCTGGGCTGACGATGAACGCCCGCCATTGCAGTATCCGGTCGGCAGTTGGGGGCCGAAAGCAGCCGACCAGATATTTGGCCAGGCGGATCGGGCATGGCGGCAGACTTTGAGCTGCAATGGCAAATCCGAAGGGGAAACCTGATGCTGCCGGTCAACACCAAAATATTGGCAAACCCTGAGGAAGTGGCGGCTCAGGCCTGCCGCATCATCATTGCCGAAGCCGAGGCTGCGATCCGCGAGCGGCAAGTATTTCGCATCGTCCTGGCCGGAGGCAACACACCGCGACGGACCTATGAAATGCTCGCCGGGATGGTTCAGGACTGGCGAGCCTGGGAGATATTCTGGACTGACGAACGCTGCCTGCCTGCTGACGACCCCGGACGAAACTCACGCCTGGCAAATGAGGTCTGGCTTTCCCGCGTGGCGATGCCGGCCGGGCAGATCCACCCGATGCCGGCCGAACATGGCGCAACACGTGCGGCGGAAGAATACTCAGCCACCATTCGAGACAAACAGCCTTTCGATCTCGTGCTGCTTGGCATGGGAGAAGATGGGCACACCGCCAGTCTGTTTTCGCTGAACGGCCACCACGTCGCACCGGTGATCGCGGTACACAGCGCACCCAAGCCCCCCAGCGAGCGGGTCAGCCTGAACTTTCAGACACTGCGGGCCTGCCGCAAGCAATTGGTCCTGGTTACCGGTGCTGAAAAGTCCCCCGCTTTGTTCGCCTGGCAGCAAGACGCCAAGCTACCGATTGCGCATGCCGTGCGCAACGATGCCTGCCTGCTGGCCGATGCCGAAGCGGGGCGATCAGCGAATGTCGTGGCGACGGTTCTCTGATAGCGAACGCCTGCTCCTGCCGGCCTGCCGCCTGCCATAGAGCGCCATCAAAGGGGTCACCGAAACCCCGTGCAGGATGATGGAAGCAGCCACCGCCAGCAGGGTGATATTGATCGCCTGATCGGCCAGCGAACCTGAGAGGCCATGATTCAGGGCGAACATCAGGTAATAGACAGAGCCAATACCGCGGATGCCGAACCAGGCAATCAGGAAACGCTGATCACCGGACACTGAGGCGCCAAGCAATCCCAGCCAGACCGACACCGGGCGCAGGACGAAAAACAGGAGGGCAAGGAAGGCAATTGCCCATGCATCGATCCGGACATAGGCCAGCATGGCGCCAACGGCAAGGACAATCACCAGTTCGGCGATCCGCTCGAGTTGTTCGTTGAAGCCACGTACCGCCTGCATCATGTAGGCGCTGGCGAGATTGGGATGGGTGGCGACAGCCAGGTGCGCATCCTTGCCTTGCAAACCGGCCGGCCCTTCGTCTGGCGCCTTCTGGTGGCGCGAGCGTTCCTTGACTCGCTGCAAGGCAAGCCCGGCGGCGAAGACCGCGAGAAATCCCGAAGCCTGAAGCAATTGCGCCACACCGAAAGCCAGGGCAACCAGCCCAAGTGCCAGAAATTCATCCAGCCCGACCGCTTCCTGATGGCGCGTTCTCAGATAGACCACCAGTTTGCCGATCAATGCCCCCAGCAGGCTCCCGATGAGCAAGCCACCGGCCAAGGCCCAGAGGACATCGATCGCGATCCATCGCCAGCCCCAGCTGCCAAGTTCGTGCATGCCCAGCAGTCCCAGGCCCAGCATCACGAAGGGGAAAGCGGCGCCGTCGTTGAAACCGCCCTCGCCGGTCAGGCTGAAGCGCAGACGATCACGGTCACTAGGTTCATCGACCTGGACATCCGCAGCGAGGACCGGGTCAGTCGGGGCCAGAATCCCGCCGAGCAGGATCGCAGCCCCCAGCGGCATACCCAGCAGGAAGATGCCGGCCAACGTAATGAGGCCGATGGTCAGCGCCATCGAGACAAAAGCCAGACGCAAGGGCAAGCGCCAGTGTCGGCTGGAAAACGGCAGTCCCAGTTTCAGGCCGACCGAAAACAGTGAAATCAGCAAGGCCACTTCGGCGACCCGCTCGAGAATGACCGATACCTGCCGTGGATCAGGCGCCATCAGCCCCCATCCGGCACTGCCCAGCCCGTAGCCGACCGCCAGATAAAACATCGAAGCACTGACCGGCAATCGCTTCATCAGCGTACCGGCCAAAGCCATGGTGATCAGCAAGGCGCCGACGATCAGCGCCCAGACGGAAAAAGACATTACAACCGGCTCCTTTTGAACTGGAAATCACACCAAGCGCTCAAATATCAGGAGCCTGCAATCAGTATCTCTTTCCATCTGCAGGTTCTCCGTTCGGCAGCGCATATAGGACAGGGGATTGCCTATGTGCGCTATCGCACAGAGCGCGCATTCGCTGGCAGGCATGCTGGCAAACTGACAAATGGAGGAATGAAATGGCTACGCTGAATATTCTCGGAATCGTGGGCAGTCTGCGCAAGAATTCGTACAACGGTTTTGCCCTGAAAGCAGCGCAGGAATTACTCCCTGAAGGCGTCACGCTGGATATTGCCGATCTTCAGGGGATTCCGGTTTTCAATCAGGACGAGGAAATGGCACCACCCGCCGCCGTGCTCGAATTCAAGCAGAAGATCATTGCCGCCGATGCAATCCTGTTCGCCACCCCGGAATACAACTACTCGCTGCCCGGTGGCTTGAAAAACGCCATCGACTGGGCCTCAAGACCCTACGGCCAAAGTGCCTGGCAAGGCAAGACAGCCGCCATCATGGGCGTCTCGATCGGTAATTTCGGCACTGCCCGCGCCCAGTACGATCTGCGGAAAATTCTCGTGGCGCTCGATATGCCCGTTGTCGTTCAACCCGAGGTCATGATCGGCAATGCCGCCGAACGATTTGACCAGGATGGCCGCCTGACCGATGAACGGAGCCGGAAACTGATCCAGAAATTGTTGATCACACTGGTACAACTGGAAAAATCGGCTCGCCGGGCAAAGGGCGAACCGGTCTGGAACTAACAACACCAGAAGCCGTGGAGACGTTGTGGCCGAATACCACCTGCTGACGATCTGGCACATCAAAGCGCCGCTGACGCAGGTTTACGACGCCATTCACGACTCCATGCACTGGCCGGACTGGTGGCAAGGGGCGGAAAAAGTGGAAACCATTGTCGATGGTGACGACGATGGCATCGACAGCATCCGGCGCTATGTCTGGCGCGGAAAACTTCCCTACCCGGTCGTCTTCGAGATACGTGCCACCAGCATCAGAAATCTGGAAGCCATCGAGGGCATGGCCGAAGGTGACTTGCAAGGCATTGGCCGCTGGCGCTTTGCTTGCGACGGGGAAGTCAGTGTCGTGCGTTTTGAATGGCATGTTCACAGCACCAAATGGTGGATGAATCTGCTCGCTCCATTTGCCCGGTCCATTTTCATCAGAAATCATGTGCGACTAATGGCTCAAGGCGGCAAGGGACTGGCTGCCCACCTCCAGTCGCCCCTTGTTGGCCAGAAAAGCGTTGATCTGATGGCAAAGGATGAACCGCCAAGGTCTGATCGCTTCCCCTGGCATCGGGGTCGCCGAATCAATCCGGTCACGGTTCTTCTTTCTGGCATTTTCGCGGGAACGATAGCCACAATCGCTCAGCTTGCCCTGTGGTGGCTGACCGACATCCCCATGCTCGCAACGCTGCTACGCGATGCACGCCTGGCCGCTGCCATCGTCATGGGAGCGGACGTTTTGCCACCGCCAGCAACCGCACAGTGGGATATTTTGATGGTCGCCAGCTTGCTCCACTTTGGGCTGTCTGCGATCTACGCCATTATTCCTGCCCTGCTCGCCAGCCGCCTTGGCGCGCGCCAGGCAATGGCCATCGGGGGGTTGTACGGCCTGGCCATTTACGCCGTCAATCTTCATGGCTTTACGGCCGTCTTCCCATGGTTCACCGTGAGCCGCGACTGGGTAACCATGGCCGCCCATGCCGTCTTCGGGATTGCACTGGCCGGCTGGTGGTTCCTTTTCCGCCCAAAGTCCCCCGTAGCAGGAATCAGTCTCCACCAATAGAAATCAGCCTTGCTGCCCGCCCGGTCGGGAAAAGGCAGCAAGGAAATACGCAGGACTGGATCAGGCATCACGTCAAACTGTGCTTGTGGTGGCCCATAAAGATCAGCAAGGCGTACCCTAGCCTGAACTCACTACATGGCTATTGATCGCCACGTCATTCATTTGATACTCCGTTGTTCAGTCGTTTTGCCGTTGAAATGCTCGGCATCACCCTCGGCATCTGAACGGCTTTTGTGGATGACCCCATCGCGATGGTTGGGCGGGGCATAGAGCGTATAAAGTTTGAGCGGCACCGTGCCGGTATTGATGATGTTGTGATTCACCCCGGCCGGGACGAGCACTGCGAAGCCGGCTTGAATCGGCGTTCGGGCCCCGTTCAGAACTGCCTCGCCAGTGCCTTCCTCAACGCGGAAGAACTGATCCACCTTGTGAATTTCCGCGCCGATGTCCTCCTGCGGTTTCAGCGACATCAGGACCAGTTGGGAATTCTTTGCCGTGTACAACACCTGGCGAAAGTCGTCATTTTCAAGGGCGAGTTTTTGAATATCCTGAACAAAACCGTTCATTACAACTCCTATTTCGCACGTCCCGGGACCGCATCGCAGCCCGAAACGTGCGCTTGATCACGGAAAAAAATGGGTTACTTGTCCGCCACGACCTTGATCTGATTGTCGACTGAGGTGACGCCTTTGACCGCTTTGGCAATCGATACAGCCTTGTCTACCGCAGTCTTGCTGGCGGCCGTGCCGCCGAGGGTCACAACGCCCTTGTGATCCGTATCGACGCTGATATTGACGAGGCTGGACATTTTCTCGGCAGCCAGTTCTGCCTTGATCTTGGTGGTGATGACTGAGTCCTTGACCATCGTGGTTGCCGATGATTTGTCTGAATCCGCCGTATAACCGGCCATTGGAAGCATCAGTGCGGCACTGATGAAACAGCTTGCAGCGAGTTTGATATACATGGTGTCTACCCTTTACGGTGATGGATGGTTCCGCCACGACGATTTTGCGCAGGCACTGCCCGGTTGCTGCTGCAACACTGGCTTGCCAACGCATTAGCGCTGGTTAGCGCTATGCCGTGATGCTCATAATCCGTCGACCAGGCCCTGGGTTCGCTTGCACACACAAGGCAAAAATAATTGGCCGGCATTAAATGCTTTCGTTCAAATCCGGCATTGGACAATGCGTACGATGGCCACACCCATGTCGGCCGGCAGATTACGCAATAGCCTGATGTAGGCCTCAAGGCCACCGGCCGAACCGCCAACGCAAACAATCGGAAAGTCGTTCACGGAAGCCCCGGGGCAGACCAAGATCGCTTATCGGGCGCCCTTGTGATCCTTCGGGCCGCTATTCTTGTGCCGGCCTGCGATTTCCCGCTGTTCGGCCTTCTGTTTCTGCTTGATCACTTCATCCGAATAGGACGGTGGTGTTTGCCCGGTTTTATGGAGCGGCTCTTTGGGTTTCTGGTTCATGGGGTTCTCCTGATTCGTCATACGCCGGTGCCATCACCGACATGAATCCAGAATAGGGCAAACTCATTGCGCATACTGTGCGCCAAGCCACACAGGGGCCGCGGAGTGAGTCGCTTCAATCGATGAATACGATGATCAGGGCCAGGGCAACGAACAACATCAGGGCCGGAAGTATGTGGTCCACAACAAGGCTGCTGGCCGCGACAAGGTCAATTGAATGAAGCATGCGGGATTCCCCCCACTAAGGAGAGGGGATGAAACCCCGTTTGCCGCATGGCAGTCAGTGTGCTGGCAAACATTCCGAACATCGTGCGTGAGCTGCACCGGCTGAAGGCCACAGCAATTCCGGGCTGTGCGTGCCAGCGAACAGACCTCCCCTCTCCCCGGGAGCAGTCTGGGCCATGCAGCTTTTCGGCCGCATACGACTCAAGAGGAAAATCATGAAAAAATCACTCAGCACGCTATTGATCATCGCCGCCTTCGGTTTGGGCGCCTGCACCGGACCGATGGGCCCGCAAGGCGAGCGCGGTAGCACCGGCAATACCGGTAACACGGGCAATACAGGCAGTACCGGTAACACCGGCGCCAAGGGATCGACCGGCAATCAGGGTAATACCGGCTACACCGGTGCCCAGGGTGAAACCGGAACGCAAGGTTCGACCGGTGCCGTTGGTGATACCGGGGCAACAGGAACCCAGGGCAGCACTGGCGCAACCGGCGCCAAGGGCAAGACAGGCTCGACCGGCGGCACCACCAGTGGCAGCACGGTGATCGTCGTCCCGCCGACACGCTGATCCCTTTGGGCCTGACGCGGGGAGTCAGCAACTTTCCCTGTGTCAGCCCATCAAACAAATTCAAATGGCCATCATCAGAATTTCACAGGAGGCCGCCATGACAACGCTATCGACCGCTGATCACACCCTGGTCAGCAATGCCCGGCGCTGCCCTTTGTGCCACGGCTCGATGAACCGCATTCCAAGACGTTTCATCGATCTGGTGCTCAGTCTATTCACACCGGTTCAGCGCTATCGCTGCCGCTCACTGAAATGCGACTGGGTAGGCAACTTGCCCGTAAAGTAATCGCTGCGCCAACAACAATCATTTTCGGCCGGATGATCCATCATCCGTCACGGTAGGGCCGGGCTTTTGGCCGAATGCCAGCGATAAAACCCCCGCTTGGCCACTTCGACAATCACCAGATAAGCCAGTGCCATGCCGGCCAGGATGAAGTAGAACTTGGCCGGTGGCGGCACGAATCCGAAGTAGGTACCCAGCGGCGTGAACGGCAGTACGGCGCCGAGCAGCGCGACCCCCAGCGAAGTGGCGACCAATACCGGATGCGGGCGACTCTGGAAGGGATTACCCCGGGTACGGATGACGAAGATCACCAGCACCTGGGTGCACAGCGACTCGACGAACCAGCCGGTCTGAAACAGCTTCTCATCGGCCTGCAGGACGCTGAGCATGAGGTAGAAAGTCAGGAAATCGAAGGCTGAACTGATCGGGCCGATGGTCAGCATGAAATTGCGAATGAATTTCATGTCCATGACCCTCGGCCGGCGCAGTTCCTCGGGATCGACCTTGTCGAGCGGAACCGGTACCTCGGAGATATCGTAAAGCACATTGTTGAGCAGGATCTGGGTCGGCATCATCGGCAGGAAAGGCAGGAACAAAGCCGCACCGGCCATGCTGAACATGTTCCCGAAATTGGAGCTGGTGCCCATCATGATGTACTTCATGATGTTGCCGAATGTTCTGCGCCCTTCCAGCACGCCGTCGTGCAGCACATGCAGGTCATGATCGAGCAGGATCATGTCAGCCGCCTCCTTGGCCACGTCGACGGCCGAATCCACTGACAGGCCGACATCGGCCGCGTGCAGCGACGGTGCGTCGTTGATGCCATCGCCGAGGTAGCCAACAACATGGCCGCGTGCCTTGAGGGCCAGGATGACCCGCTCCTTCTGGGCTGGATTCACCCGACAGAACAGGTTGGCCATTTCGACATGGATGCGCAGGGCGGCGTCATCCATTACCGCCATTTCCTTGCCGGTCAGGATGCCGATGACCGGAATGTTCAACTGGCCGCAAACATGCTGGGTCACCAGTTCGCTGTCACCTGTGACGATCTTGACGCTGATGCCACTCTCCTTGAGGGCAGCCAGCGCGCTACCGGCACTCTCCTTCGGCGGGTCGAGGAAGGCGGCAAAGCCGGCGAAGACCAGTTCCGCTTCGTCTCCGATCACGGCATGGGGGTGGTCGGCGGCAACATCCCGCCAGGCGATGCCCAGTACACGAAAGCCCTCTTTTTCCAGATCGACATGCACCGCGTGTATCTTTTCCCGGGCCGCCTTGTCGAGCGGGATTCGGGCGACATTGCCCTGCTCCTCATAGGTCGAGCACAGGCCAATGATTTCTTCCGAGGCACCTTTGACGACCAGCAGGCGCCCCTGCCCCTTGTCGAGCAGGACCGAGACGCGCCGCCGTTCGAAATCGAAGGGCACTTCATCGATCTTTTTCCAGGCGCTGACATCAATGTCCTGATGCGCCAGGATGGCTTCGTCAAGCGGACTCTTCAATCCGGTTTCGAAGAAGCTGTTGAGGTAGGCCAGTTCCAGCACCCGATCGCTTGGCTTGCCTTGCGGATCGGTGTGCTGTTCCAGGCGGATCTTGGCTTCAGTCAGCGTGCCGGTCTTGTCGGTGCAGAAGACATCCATCGATCCCAGATTCTGAATCGCCGTCAGGCGTTTGACGATGACCTTCTTTTTCGCCATCAGCAAGGCGCCGCGGGCCAGGGTGACGGACACCACCATGGGCAGCAGTTCGGGCGTCAGGCCGACGGCAAGCGCCACGGCGAACAGGAAAGAATCCAGCCAGGGCTTGTGCATGAAGGCATTGACCAGCAGCACGAAGAGCACGAGCAGGATGGTCAGGCGCATGATCAGCATGCCGAAACGGTGCGTGCCGATCTCGAAAGACGTGGGTGGCGGCTTCCGGGTCAAGGTGTCGGCAATGGCGCCAATGGCAGTACCGGCGCCGGTATTGACGACCTGAACCTTGGCACTGCCGCTGATCACCGTGGTCCCCATGAACACCGCATTGGCGGCGTCCTGAATATCGGTGGCCGTGGCCGTCAGTTCGCCCGGGCGCTTTTCCACCGGATAGGGCTCGCCGGTCAGCAGGGCCTGCTTGACGAAAAAGTCATTCGATTCCAGCACCAAACCATCGGCCGGAATCATGTCGCCGGCCGAGAGCACGACAATATCCCCTGGCACCACCTCGGCGACCGCCACGTCGAGCCGCTGGCCGTCGCGAATGACGCTTGCCCGCAATGACACCGACTGGCGCAGGCTGGCTGCCGCCTTGCCGGCCCGGTGTTCCTGAACGAAATCGAGCGTGACGCTGAACGTCACCATCACGAAGATGATGAAAAAATTGGTCATCTCGCCGGTCATGGCCGAAATCGCACTGGCGACGAGCAGCAGCAGGACCAACGGATTCTTGAAGCGGGCCAGGAACTGTAGCCACAGAGGCTGTTCCTGATGATCACTGAACAGGTTGGGGCCGAATTTACTCAGGCGAAGCTTGGCTTCGCCACTCGACAAGCCGGTGGTCGCCGGAGCGGTTGCCCTTGCCGGATCAGGAAGCGGCTGAAGCCACCAGGGCCGGATATTCGAATCTGTTGCCATTCTAGAAGCCACCCTCTTTGATCAAGATCGGCTAATCGGTCAGTCCCAGCGTCTGGAATCGTAGCACCTCAGCCCCCATCCTCGAAGCTGGCGAGCCGCAACTGATTTGGCCCCGGCCAAAGAGGAGCAATTCCTTCCGATGAACAAACACCTCGGCCTGTTTATCAAAGGTCACAAAGCTGCCATTCGTGCTCTGATCGATAAAGACAAAACGGTCGAGACGGCGTTCAATCCTGCCGTGTTGGCGCGAGCAGCGGGCCGCACGGACAACGATATCGCTGTCCGGCAGGCGACCGATCCGGGTAATCGGCTGGTTCTCGTCAAGCACCATCTCGGCCCCCCGGAAGCGCAGGCTGAGTCGCCCAGCGCCATCGCCGGCATCGGCCAGGGCAAGGCTCAATGCCATTTGTTCTGGTTCCTGCGTCGGCACCTGAAACACGCCCAGGCGCCGCTGGCCACAATTCAGCACGACATCCGGCACACGGTCGCCAGCCAGTTCCAGCCAGGGAAAAAGCCTGGCCCGTCGGGGCACGCTGAGCAGGATCCGGCCGGGCTGGGCGGCGGCAGAAAGATTGGCCGCCGGGTTGTTTCCTTCGGCTGGAAAATACCGCCCTTCCCTCGCCTGATGTCCGGCGCACAGACCGACCCCCACGGCCAGGGGAAATCCGGAATGCGGGGGCAAATCGGATACCCGCTGCTGTATCTCGATGGCGGACTTGAAGGCAATGGCGCCATCGTTAAAAAAAGCCATCAGCTTGCTGCCCTGATAATCCACCAGGCGGCCACCGTGATTCTCAACAGCGCGCCGAATGCGTTTGGCACAGCGTTCAATCACGTAGCGCGCTTCCGGGTCGCCGAGACTCTGCACCCGCTTCGTTCCGTCGGCCACATTGACGCAAAGCACCGCCAATCGCATTTCATTCGTGACGTTCAAGAGATTCACTTGCGCCGCGTAAAACCCATGACGAGGGAGACCAGGGCCAAAAGCACGAAGATGAAAAACATGATCTTGGCGATTTCGACAGCCCCCGCTGCGATACCGGTAAAGCCGAATAGCGCTGCGATCAGCGCGATGATGAAAAACACAATGGCGTAGCGCAACATGATGAACCCTTCCTTTTTAGCCCAGACAAAAGCCGTCAAGGCACCGGCGACGCGGCAATCAGTTCGCATCGTGACCTGACGTCGGTTTCTGGTCTGTACGCCAGGACACAGATAGAGGCCGCAGAAGCGAGACGAATATAGATTTTGCATCATCGCTCTCGATCCCCGCTGAACCGTGCGAACGCAAATTCGACTTAGAGCAGTCTCTGCAGCAGGCTGGCGCCCCACTCCTGGAGGCGCAACAACAGGGATCGGTTCGCCCAGTCTTCCGCACTGATCGCCTTCGATGCCGCAAGGTCGCGGGCAATCATGGCCTTCATCTGCAAGCCGAAATCGCGACCGAGGATCACGGCATTGACCTCGTCATTATCGAGAAAGCTGCGCCAGTCCAGATTGGTCGAACCGACACATGACCAGACGCCATCGATCAGCGCCGTCTTGGAATGAAGCAGCGCCCCGCCCCTCTCGTGAATCTTGACGCCCACCTTCAGCAGCGCTGAATAGTGCGAGCGGCCGGCATGAAAGACAATTTTCGAATCGGTCTGACTGGGCAAGATCAGATTGACATCGACACCGCGCCCGGCCGCATCGCTGAGGGCCTTGAGCAACCGGGGATCGGGAACGAAATAGGCATTGGTCAGGTGAATCTCTCTTTCGGCGTTCCCTATGGCCGAGATCAGCGTCAGGTAAATCAGGCTGTAGGGGTCGTCCGGCGTACTGCCGATGGCACGGACGATATCCTTGCCCTGCGCCTTGAGTTCCGGAAAGTAATTTCGGCCAGCCAGCGGCTTTCCCTGCTGTTTGGACCAGGTGTCCATGAACAATTTCTGCAACTCGCCAGCGACTGGCCCTTCGATCTGCAAATCGGTATCGCGCCAGTCAATCGCGCTACCCAGCGCCTTCTTGGCGCGCCGTGAGCCAGGGCTCGATGAATAGACATTGCTGATATTGATGCCGCCAATGAAGGCGATCCGGCCATCGACGACCAGCAGCTTCCGGTGATCCCGATTGTTGAACAGCCACTGCCCCTTGGCGATGAGCGGGTTGATCGGGTTGAACTCGACGACGTTGATGCCGCCTTGCCGCAGGCGGTCGAAATACGCCGCTGGGGTATTCATGCCGCCGAAGCTGTCATAGATCACATTGACCTGCACGCCCTGCTGCTGTTGAGCCAGCAACAAGTCAGCAAACTGGCGCCCGATTTCATCGTCCTCGATGATGTAGGACTCCAGGTTGATATGGTCACGGGCGGCACGGATGGCGGCAAACATGGCGGCGTAGGTGGCCTCGCCGTCCTGAAGCAGGATGACCTTGTTGCCGACGATCAGCGGACTGCCCACGATGGCTTGCTCGAGCGCGATTTGCTTGTCGAGAATATCGATGTCGCCAGCGCTGCTTTTCAGACTGGCGACGATGGCGGCGCTTTTCTCGGGCGAAATCGTCCCGCGCGCACTCTCGAAACGGGCCGTTTGCGCGGAATGACGGGCGATGATGGCATCGGTATCGGGCAGCATCGCACAACCGGCGGCAACGAACAGCAGAAACGCTGACGTCAGCGCCAGTCTCAAGTGCGAACAGGCCTTCACCATGCGGTCGATATCCGGGCTGGGCAGCAAAACCACGATTGCCTTCTCACCGCCTGTCCCAGACTCGATCTAGCGAAGGCTCAACGGGCCGGCGCAGGGGTTGGCGGGATGACGATAACCGTGTCGCTGCTGGTTTTTCCTGGCTCGCCGGTTGCCCCGGTCGAGCCGGTGGCGCCAGTGCCACCACTGGAGCCGGTGGCGCCGGTGTCACCCGTTGATCCAGTCGCACCCGTCTGCCCGGTCGTGCCACTCGAACCAGTGGCCCCTGTCGGGCCAGCCGGACCAGGCACAGGCACGGTGACCACAGTCGGTGTCACGACGGTCGGTTTTTTGTCACAGGCACTTAACGCCAAGGCAGCCAAAACTGCCGCAAAGATGATCGAATATTTCATGGAAATTCCTCCTGGCTATTGAATGAGAGCCCATCCGCTTGGCAGCCATGCAAGCACCGGGAGTTACCACGTCAAAGTACCCCGACGTCCTTGTCCGCTCCGTTCGCTGGCGCACAAAGAGCCCCGAAAAGATCACTCGAAACAATAATCGGCCGCCGCAGTCAATTTCCAGGCCCCATCGCCGCTCAGTTCCAGTACCTGCGGGTGGAATTTCAGGATCGATGGCCGATGCCCGACGCTGACCAGAGTCGTCTTCGTTGCCGCGAGCAGTCGATACAGACTCTCCTCATTGGCGATATCGAGGGCGCTGGTCGCCTCATCGAGGATGGCATAGCGCGGCTCGATCAGCAGGACGCGGGCGAAAGCGACGCGTTGCTGCTCGCCAACCGACAGTACCTTGCCCCAGTCCAGTTCAGCATCCAGACCATCGAAATTCGTGGCAATGTCGGGCAGATTGACCTGTTTCAGCACATTCAGCAGCTCGGCATCGGTCAGGCCTTTCTCGACATTCGGCTAAAGCAGCTGGTTGCGCAGGCTCCCTTGAACCATGTAAGGCCGCTGCGGCAGGAAGAGCATTTCCCGGCTATCCGGCCCGATGATCCGTCCGCTGCCCGAGTGCCACAACCCGGCGATGGCGCGCAATAGTGAACTCTTGCCGCAACCGCTGGGGCCGACGATCAGCAAGCCATGTCCGGGGCTGATTGTCAGCGACAGGTTCTTGAGCAAGGTCCGCTCGTGATTCGGTGTGCGCAGCGTCAGCTTTTCGATGGCCAGATCCTGGCCAGGAACAAACTTGATAACGCGATCTTTGGCAGATGATGCGCTGCCACTGTCGACGAGAAACTTGCGGAAGGTGTCGAGACGCCGAATCCCGGCCGCAAACTTGCTCAGGTTGTCGAAGTTGTCGACGATCACCGTCAGCGCGCTCAGGATGGCGGCGACAGCCCCCGCCGCCTGAACAGCCCGGCCGACTTCAAGCTCACCGGAGATCACGCGCTCGGCAATGATGGCGCTGGGCAGCACGACCGTCAGGAAACTGTAGCCAAACTGGAACAGGTTCAGATTCAACTGCACCCGGATCAGCTTGCTGAGATTCTTGAAGATTTCGTTGAAATACCCGCCAACCAGTGATGATTCGCGTGCTTCGCCGCGATAGAAGGCGATAGCCTCAGCATTCTCGCGGATGCGCACCAGACTGAAGCGAAAATTGGCTTCGCGCTTGAGCTGATAGAAGTTCAGCCCGATCAGGATCTTGCCAAAAACCAGCAGCGTCACCGCCGTACCCGCGGCGGCATAGATGACCAGGAAGGCAACCAGCTCTTTCGAAATGGACCAGAGCACGCCGGAAAAGGCCACCAGCTGAAGCAGCGCCCCGAACAGCACCATCAGGAACTGCAGTGAGCGCTGGGTAAAGGTATTGATATCCTCGGCAATCCGCTGATCCGGATTGTCGATATCGGCACTGGCGTTCAGTTCGTAATAGGCGCGATGGCTGAAATAATCACCGAGAAAATCCCGCGTCAGCCAGCGCCGCCAGTGCAAGGCGAGTCGGTCCCGGACGTAGTAAAAACCAAAGACCGGCACGCCGATGACCAGGATAAGCAGGCTTTTCTGAATGGAAAGCCAGAAACGGTCGATATCCTTCGCCGCCAGCGCCGAGGTAAATTCGCCGGTCTGCTCGTTGAAAAAGACCGCAAAGCCAGTCTGCCCGAGCAGCAACAGAATGAGCAGTAAAAGCAGTCGCCTGGCCTGCCACTTCTCCTCGCGAAACCAGTAGGGTGCGGCGATTTTGCGAAAACGCAGCCAGAGGTGGCGATCAAAGCTGATCATTTGCTGGCAGGACGATTTCGCCCTTTCCCGGCCCATGCCAAATTTGACGAAAGGCCGGCTGAGGCATTTAGCGCTTTATTCGCTCTTGGCGACAAAGCGCACCTTTGTTGCCGGCCCTGAAGCTGACACCTGAATGCGCCGGGTTTGCGACGCTCCGTTGATTTCAACGGCAATCTGATAGCTGCCGGCAGGCAGTTTCAGGTAAAGCAGCGGCCCCTCGGTCGCGCCGGAAACCTTCATTTGCCCGTTGCGGCGGCTGACCGTAAAGGGAACCCCGGCCAGATAGTTGCCAAGCACCCCGGTCATCATCACATGAACGTTATAGGCCGCCGCCACCTTGTGCATTTCCGTCATGGCTTCGTCACCAACGCCACCGCTGATCCAGGAAACCTCAGCTTGCGTGCTGCTGGCGACATTGCTTTTTGCGGCATCGTCGACATCAACGGCTAGCGCTGGCAAACATTGCAAGGCCAGCACCATGGCAATGACCCCAAGGCGACCATGGCGCGTTTGCGCCTTGCCGACAGAGACTGCTGCGAGATTAGTCATGGCTGGCCTCACCGACGCTGACCACGGTCATCACCACCCCGTTGGTGGTCATCCCGGTTGTACCCGCGATGATCATCGCGGCGTCCATCATGACGTCCGTCATCACGGTAACGGTTTTGCTCCCGGTAACGCGGGACGTACTGGTTGTTGTACCAGCCATCGCGAACAAAATAGACCCGCTCGTCACAGGCGTTGTAGGCGGAACAATGCCGGCGCCAGTTCCTGGCATGCCCAGGCGGCACACGCATATAGACCGGCGGACGCCCCTCTGGAACGCGCTCGATCATCCGTGGCTGCTGATAGAGCAGTTGCGGTTGCGGATAATCACCGATATCGAGACGGCCATAAAAGCCGGGCTGACCAACACTGACCGATACACCGACATCGGCAGCCCGTGTCGGCGCCGATGCGGCAGCCAGTAACACTGCAAGCAGGAATAATTTCATGCTGAAACTCCTTTGTCCGTTGCCCAGCCTATTTCTTGTCGCCCTGAGCGGCATCCTGAATCTTGTTGCCGGCTTTCTCGATCTGCTGACCCGCTTTTTCTGCGGCCTGATCGACTTTCTTGCCCGCCTGTTCGACCGGCCCTTCCTTCTTCTGGCAAGCGCTTAGTGCGACGAGCAGAGCGGCCATCATCACGGCTGCGCTGAGTGTTTTTCCTGGTTTGATCATTTGCTTCTCCTTAAGCCGGCAATAAACGGATGGCCCGACCATGCCGGCCGGGCGCATCGCGTTTGGTCACCGGCCCTTACTTGGCCACTTCGTGACCGATGACGCCGCCAACGACAGCGCCACCGACGGTTCCGGCAGCACTGCCACCGGTCAGCACCGCGCCGCCGATTGCCCCGGCGCCAGCGCCGATGGCGGTGCTCTGCCCTTGCGACGACATGCCGGAACAGGCGCCGAGACCGAGCAAGACGGTCACGACAACAGCGTTGAACGAGACTTTCTGCATGGTTTTCATGGGATTTACTCCTGATGAAACATCGTGTCTGACGCCTGAATTAGCGTCAGTAATTACTTGTTGAAACGCGCCTTGGCCTGGCTCAGGCAGGAGTCCTTGGCGGTACCCGAGTAGGTGTCGCACTTTTCCTTGGCGACCGAGTAGTTGGCATCGCTCTTGTCTTCTGCCGCATCCTTGCGGGCATCAGTGCCCTTCTTGCTGGCATCGCTACGCGCATCAGCCGTCTTTTCATCGGCCTTCGTATTGGCTTCCGACGTCTTCATTTGCGCCTTGGCATCGGCCTTGGCAGTCGTTTCGGCCGCCTTGGCTTCCTTGACGCAGACATCCTTGGCATTGCCGGCCAGGTCGTCACATTTTTCGATGGCGACATCATGATCGGCCTCGGCCTTGGCAACGCGCGCCTCGTAGCGATGCTTCTGGGTCGGCTCGTAAGATGCCTTGAGTTCGGCTTCAGCAACCTTCTCCTTGCCCTTGGCTTCGGCCGAGCAGATATCCTTGGCATTGCCCGAAAGCGAGCCGCAGGATGCTTTGGCGGTCTTGTACTCGGCACCAATCTTGTCCTTGGCGGCCTTGTACTCGGTTTTTGACATACCTTCAGCCATGGCGCCGGTGCTGAAAGCCAGAGCAATTGCGAGTGCGGCTACGTTGATGTTGAACTTGTTCATGTTGTTCCTTGATGGAAGTGATTCGTTTCGCCGCGGCAGGTGCTGCCGCTTTCTTCACCGGAATCGCGCAGCGTGACTGCGGCGGCGATTCCCGCAGCAATGGCTGCAATGGGATCGGATGAACCCAGCTTATGGGCTCAGTGCCAAGCCATCTGTCCCTTGGCGCACATAAGGAAAAAACGCTTCGCGATGAGCGCCAGAAGACTTAAGCACTAACCCCGAACAAGGCGCCAATTCCTGCAGTCGTGGCCATCGCCAGCGCGCCCCAAAGGGTCACCCGTAGGGTTGCCATGAGCACCGGAGCACCGCCGACGGCGGCGGATAGTGCCCCTAGAACAGCAAGAAACAGCAATGCACTTCCCGCCACCGCCAAGGCCAGCCAATGACCCGGTGCCAGCAATACCACCAACAACGGCAATGCGGCCCCCAGCGAAAATGCCAGCGCCGAACTCAGTGCCGCCTGGAGCGGCCGGGCGGTCGAGGTATCGGTAATCCCAAGCTCGTCGCGGGCATGCGCGCCCAGCGCATCGTGTGCCGTCAGTTGCGTGGCCACCACGGCAGCAAGCGCTGGATCAAGACCACGCTTGACGTAAATCGCTGCCATCTCCGCATGTTCATGCGCAGGATCAGTCGCCAATTCCTCTTTTTCACGTGTCAAATCGGCGCGTTCGGTATCCGACTGGGAACTGACCGAGACATATTCACCGGCAGCCATCGATGAGGCACCGGCTACCAGTCCCGCAACACCGGAAATCAGGATCGCCTTGGCATCCACGCCGGCCGCTGCAACACCCAGGATCAGACTGGCCGTGGACACAATGCCGTCGTTGGCACCAAGCACCGCCGCCCGTAGCCAGCCGATCCGCGTTGTCCGGTGCTTTTCAGGATGTCGGCTTGATAATCGGGTACGCATTGAAGAGCGAGTCAGAACTGAAACAGCGTCAACCCCAGCCCCAGGCTGGTCTGCCGCTGGTTGTAGTCTAGCAGGGTCTCCCCATAGCCATGGAACAACTGGGCATACCAGCGCAGTCCGGTCGGTTGATTGGCGAATACCGGGTAGGTCCAGTCAAGTTGCAGCGAGCCGCGACTGGCCGACTTCATATTGGTTCGCCAGGTCAGGCCGAGCGTCGAAGTACCTGGCAACCAGGCCATGTTGACCTCACCCCGCCCGATGTAATCTGCGAGATCCGGGTTGTCATCCTTGCCCTGCAAGCTAATCCGTTGATTGCCACGAATCTGAAGAGTGAAGTCGCCGTGCTCGAAGCCGGCGCCCATGGTGACCCGGTTCCAGCTACGGGAAAGCGGATCGCTTTGTCCGTTCGACTGGTGGGCAAAACCCAGCTGAAGCATGCGCAGGTTCCAGCCCAGTGGCAGCTTCCCGAATTTCTCGGGTACCGGCACGACATAGATCATTTCCGGCTGGTAATCGGTGCTGCGGAATGGTGAGGAATCACCGGCATCCCACAATTGCCAAAGCGAGCGCTGGGTGTAGGCAGCCCACAGGTCGGCGCCCGGCAAAAGAAGGTCTTCGACGACCTTGGCCCGCAATGAAATTTGCAGCTTGGCTTCGATACTGCGGTAGCCGCTATTGGCCGCACCGGCCTGCTGGGTCGGACTATGCGGCGTACGGTTGATGTTCGAGGTGTAGTGAAGCGGAAGCAGGAAGTTGGGCAGATAGGTTCGAACGACAAAGGTGTTGCGCTTGTCGGTCGGCCCCAGTTCCCAGGTTTTCGACATGACTGACGATTCACGCTGGCTGTTGCTCGTCGCCACCTGCGCATCGACCTGGGCATCGCTGACCGTCTCGCTCCCTGCTTTCAATCGCTTGTAGGCATTGTCATAGCAGGCCAGCCGCAAGCGATCATCCGCTTCGGCAGCGCACCCGGCCAGGGGCTCCGCTGACATGACCAAACGTGGCAAAAAGGCCAGCGCAAGCACAACCATCTTCTTATTCATACATCCCCGATGCCACACCTGCCCTTTCGGCAGTTGGCGCCAAGGCTACGCCTTCCGGATCGGCGGCTCTGTGTGCTGGCGCACAGAGCCACCCGCGCGTTTCGATTACATGAAAAACATAAGCGAATTACGGTTCACCGCGCATCCTTATCCTGCAAACAGGCAGCCGCGGCGTACGGTGATGAAGAGATTCCGTTTTCGCCACCGCTTCATGCCGGAACTAGCCACCTCGGTGGTTGGCGCTAGGTGGCAACCACCTGGTGATTGGCGGATAGCGGCACGAAGCTCGCACTTGCACCGTCGAGGGCATCGATCACCCCATTCTCGATGTCGTACACCCAGCCGTGCAGGTTCAGGCGGCGCTGTGCGAGGGCCAGCGCAACCGACGGATGCGTGCGGATATTGGCGAGCTGGGCGATCACGTTCTGGCGAACCAGCGCATCAGCTTTCTCCTGCTGGGTCGCGTACGTCTCCGAGGCGACGATGGCCTTGGCGGAATCCGCGTGGCGCAACCAGTGGGCGACCGCCGGCAGATGATCGAGGCATTGACAGCTGGAAATTGCCGCCATCGCCCCACAATTCGAATGACCGCAAATCACGATATCGCTGACCTGAAGGACAGATACCGCATACTCGACGGTTGCCGAAACACCGCCCGGCTCTGGCCCGTAGGACGGCACGATGTTGCCCGCGTTACGAATGACGAACAGATCGCCGGGTTCCTGCTGTGTAAACAATTCCGGCACCACCCGACTATCCGAACAGGTCACAAACAGCACCTTGGGGTTCTGCTGCTGCGCCAATTGCTTGAACAGCTGCGTTCTTTCCGGAAAGACGTCCTTCTGAAACTTCAAGAAACCTTCAATGACCTTTTGCACGACTTAACTCCGGGAGGGTATCTGATGTGGAAATGCCCGCAATAGAGCCGGAGCGGGCAGAAAAGTTCCAAGGGCGATTCTGAGCAATGACCTGGAAATACTACTGTCCTTGTCTTTCTGAGATCAAGCCTTGCCGAAACCAGTAAATATCACCCCGAAAAAGGGGGAAAAAGTGACTTTTTTCTAATTTCACAGCAACGGCAGAAAACCGATCGCGAACGGTCGGATAGCCGGATTGAACGGTATCCGGCCAGGCAAAAAGAGCTGGATAACGAGTCAATATTCAATCAAATCAATGACTCGCAGCTGGACACCCAAAATCTATCCCTGTAATTTCGCAACAGCAACGGATGCCGCAGAGCATCCAGCACCCCAACCCCAATATTTCTGGAGACGCCGATGTGCTGCGAATTTGAGGAAATGGCCATCCAGCTTGCGCGCAACGCACAACGCGCCGGCGGCGCCAATAGCCGGCTGGTGAACAGTCTGATGAAACTGATCGAACATCATGATGGCGGCTTGCTGACGCTGGCCGAGCGCTTCCGCCAAGGCGGGCTGGAGCGCCAACTGCGTTCCTGGATCGGAACTGGCGACAATCTTGAAATGCCGATTTGCGCCGTCCGCGAGGCACTCGGCGAGAAGGCCTACCATCGCCTGGCCCGCCGCCTTGATCTCGAAGCCGACGAAGCCAGTGCCATCCTCGCGGAAGCGCTACCCCACGCCATCAATCGGCTGACGCCGAACGGCCGGATCGAGGAGCCCCGGCCGCGCTTCAGCGGTTTCGGCTTCTTCAGCCGCTTGCTTGGCGCCCACTGAAGCGGGCGCCAAAGGGGCGCTCAGGATAAACCGAGGTGCTCTTTGAGTTCGCCAAACAGGCGCCGGCTGACTGGTAGCCGACGACCACCGTGGGTGACGATCTCGGCGCCACCGATATCCTGAAAGACGATTTCCTGGATCTGCTCCGGATTGACCAGGTACTGCCGGTGGCAACGCAATAGCGGTGTCTTTTCTTCCAGCGTGCGCAGGGTCAATTCGGTGAAATGCTCGGCACCATCCTGAGTCACGACGTACACCCCCGTCGTATTGGAATAGGCATATTCGACGCTATCGACCTTGACCAGTTGCACCCGTTGATGACCCGGACAGGGAATCTGCTTGAGCGGCGCCGCGGCCTTGAACAAAGCCTCATTTGGCGCCCGGTCGCGGCGCAGGCGCTGCAGCGTGATCTCCAGCCGCGCTGGATCGATCGGCTTGAGCAGGTAATCGAAGGCATCCTGATCGAAGGCCTGCAAGGCGTATTCGTTGTACGCAGTGAGAAAAACGACACGCGGCATCTTTTCCGGATCGAGCATGCTCAACAGCTCCAGGCCGCTGACGCGCGGCATCTGGATATCCAGAAACACCACTTCCGGATGCAGCCGGTTGATTGCCGAGAGCCCGTCGATGGCGTTGGCGCATTCGCCGAGGATGACAATATCCGGCTCCTTGGCCAGGACGCGGGCGATTTCCTCGCGGGCCGGGGTTTCGTCGTCAATGATCAATACGTTCAAGGCTTGCTCCTTGGATGGGCCGACAGTCGCTGGGCGGGATCGGCAAGCGGAGGGTCACTCGCGTGCAAACTTCGGGTTCACATTCGATTTCCATACCGTAACGCGAGCCATAGCGATTGACGATACGACGACGAACCAGATTGACGCCGAGTCCGCCGCTGTCGGTCGATGGCACATAGAGGCCGGCATTGTCTTCGACGCAGAGCAGCAGATCATCGCCCTCTTCCCGTGCCGAAATACGCACCCGGCCAACGCCCAGCAGTTGCGAGGTGCCGTGTTTGATCGCATTTTCGACCACCGGTTGCAATGAAAATGCCGGCATGCGGACATGCTTGAGATGGTCCGGAATGTCGAACTCGACCTCCAGCTTGTCGAGGAAGCGGGCCTGTTCGATTTCCAGATACGCCGCGACGTGGGCGACTTCTTCGCTAAGGGCGGCCTCCTCGCTCGGCCGCTTGAGGTTCTTGCGGAAGAAGGTCGACAGATTGAGCACCAGATGACAGGCCTTTTCCGGATCGCGCCGGATGACGGCCGATAGCGTGTTCAGCGCATTGAACAGAAAGTGCGGATTGACCTGGGCATGCAACAGCTTGATTTCCGATTGCGCCAGCATTTCGCGCTGGCGCATGTAGCGGCCGGCCAGGATCTGATTGGAGAGCAACCGGGCGATGCCTTCGCCCAGCGTCCGGTTGATGGTCGAGAACAGACGGCTGCGCGGTTCGTAGAGCTTGATGGTACCGATCACCCGCCCATCTTCGCCGACCAGCGGGATGATCAGCGAGGCGGCGAGCGGGCATTTCGGGTTGATCGAGCAGCGATAGGCGATTTCATTGCCGTCGGCGTAAACCACCTCGTTACGCTCGATTGCCTGGCGGGTCAGCACAGAACTGATCGGCGTTCCCGGGATATGGTGGTCGGCGCCGATGCCGATGAAGGCCAGCAGGTGTTCGGTATCGGTAATGGCCACGGCGCCGACACCGGTTTCCTCATACAGCACCTGCGCCACCTGGGCACTGGTATCGATGTTGAAGCCATCGCGCAAGACCCCCTCGACCCGGGCGGCGATGGCCAGGGCCTTGGTCGAGAACACCGTCGATTGCCGTTCGTACAACTGCCGGCGATCGAGCAGAATGCGCATGAACAGTCCGGCCCCCAGGGCGTTGGCGAGGCACATCGGGACGGCGATCTGTTCGACCAGGTGGAAAGCCACCGAGAAAGGTTTGACCAGCAACAACAGCGTCAGCATCTGGGCGATTTCTGCCACGAAGGTGACCAGCGCCACCGGTAGCGGCTGAAAAATGGCACCAACCTTGCCCTGCTGCATCATGTGACGGTGGAACATGCCGCCGATCAGGCCTTCGATGATGGTCGAGATCATGCAGGCCTGGGCCGAAATACCGCCCAGCGAATAGCGATGCAGCCCGCCGGTGAAACCGACCGCCAGGCCAACCGACGGGCCGCCCAGGATACCGCCGAGCACGGCGCCGATGGCACGCGTGTTGGCAATCGAATCGTCGATCTTCAGGCCGAGGTAGGTGCCCATGATGCAGAACAGCGAGAACACCACGTAGCAGGTCGCCCGGTGTGGCAGGCGAATGGTGACGTGCATCAGCGGGATGAAGATGCGGGTCCGGCTGAGCAGATACGCAATCACCAGATAAACGCAAGTCTGCTGCAGCAGGGTCAGACTGAGCGTAATTGATTCGAAGAACATGGGACTTGCCTCTGTTGCACCGCGCGCGGCGGCGACGTTTCCCCAATAGTGGCAGCTAGACTGCCGGGCAGCAACCAGCGGCACTGGAAAAACCGTGGCGGACCGAGATTTCAAACCGTGCAAAGCGGCTGAATATAACCACTTGCCCACGCTCGGCGACCGTTCGCCCCTTCCTGGCGACCGTTGGCGGAAAAACGTCGCCCGAAATGCAGGAAATACCCAAAAAAGTCCACAGATCGGCAGTTGCCAGCTAGTTACCGGCTGGAAAACAGGTGTTTTGGCCAACAAATTCGATCTGTTTCCCAGATCCCCCAACCGCTGACCCCGGCCAATCCGCCGCTCGGGGGCAACCGGCAACCGCTCCCGGGAAAGCCGGGAACCTCTGCTTGCCGACTCCTAATATTCACCGTGTAGAACATTCCATTCAACACTACCTGGAGGGACGAAAAATG
The DNA here is from genome assembly GCF_000012425.1 of Dechloromonas aromatica RCB. NCBI lineage: Bacteria > Pseudomonadati > Pseudomonadota > Betaproteobacteria > Rhodocyclales > Azonexaceae > Dechloromonas > Dechloromonas aromatica (nom. nud.). The sequence goes on from NC_007298.1 coordinate 2,252,480, forward strand.
GATCAAGCCATCTACTTCGTAGTCTTGACAGTCTGCATTCTGGCCCTGGCATATCGCTTCTACGGGATATTCTTCGTGCGCAAAGTACTGGCTGCCGATGACAAGGAAATCACCCCGTCGCACGAGCTCGAGGACGGCAAGAACTACGTGCCGACCAAGAAATGGGTCAATGCCGGCCAGCACTTCGCCGCCATTGCCGCCGCCGGCCCGCTGGTCGGTCCGGTCCTCGCCGCCCAGTTCGGTTACCTGCCAGGCTTCCTCTGGCTGCTGATCGGCGCCGTGGTCGGCGGCGCGGTACACGACACCGTCGTGCTCTTCGCCTCGATGAAGCACCAGGGCAAGTCGCTCTCCGAAGTCGCCAAGGCCGAACTCGGCCCGGTCGCCGGCTGGAGTACCGGTCTCGCCATGCTGTTCATCATCACCATCACCATGGCCGGCCTCTCCATCGTGGTTGTCCATGCGCTGGAACGCAATGCCTGGGGTACCTTCGCCGTCTTCATGACGGTGCCGATTGCCATCGCCCTGGGTCTTTATGAACGCTATGTCGGTTCGTCCAAGTGGGCCACCTATGTCGGCGTTGCCGCCGTGATGGCCTCGGTGGCCGCCGGCCCGCACCTGCAGGGCACCCTGCTCGGCGACTGGCTGACGCTGCACAAGACCACTGTCTGCTGGATCCTGCCGATCTACGCCTTCTTCGCGACGGCGCTGCCGGTGTGGATGCTGCTGACCCCCCGTGGTTACCTGTCCAGCTTCATGAAGGTTGGCGTCTTCCTGGCCCTGATCGTCGGCGTCGTCGTCATCAACCCGACCATCCAGTTCCCTGCCCTGACCGAGTTCATCAACGGCGGCGGCCCCATCCTCAAGGGTTCGGTCTGGCCGTTCATCTCGATCACCATCGCCTGCGGTGCCATCTCCGGTTTCCATGCCTTCATCGGTTCCGGCACGACGCCCAAGCTGGTCGATAAGTGGAGCGACATCCAGCCGGTTGCCTTCGGCGCCATGCTGGCCGAATGCCTGGTTGCGGTGATGGCCCTGATTGCCGCCACCTCGCTGCACCCGGCCGACTACTTCGCCATCAACTCGACACCGGAAGTCTTCAAGACCCTGGGCATGCAAGTCGTCGATCTGCCGCAACTGAGCGAAGCCATGGGCATCGACCTCTACGGTCGAACCGGTGGTGCCGTGACGTTGGCCGTCGGCATGACCTACATCTTCACCAAGATCTCCTGGTTCAGCCACCTGGCCGCCTACTTCTTCCAGTTCGTGATCATGTTCGAAGCGGTCTTCATCCTGACGGCAGTCGATTCCGGCACCCGTGTCTCGCGCTACCTGATCCAGGATCTACTCGGCGACTTCTTCCCGTTCATGAAGCGCCTGGACTCCCTGCCCGCCGCCATCATCGCCAGCATCATCGCCTGCGTCCTGTGGGGTTACCTGCTGCTCTCCGGTGACATCGGTTCGGTCTGGGCCCTGTTCGGTGTCTCCAACCAGCTGATGGCCTCCATCGGCCTGATGATCGGCGCCACCATCGTGCTCCGTCTGTCCAGCAAGCGTGCCTACATCCTGACCTGCCTGATCCCGCTCGCTTACCTGTTCGTCACGGTGAATTACGCCGGCTACTGGATGATCTCCAACGTCTATCTGAATAGCGCCGGCAAGGGCTACAACCTGTTCAACGCTGGTATCGCTTCGGTCATGCTGGTCCTCGGCTTCGTCATCATGGCCGCCTCGCTCAAGCGCTGGGCGGTGTTGTGGAAGGCCCGCGGCGAATCGAACAGCATCCCGTCAGCCCTGACTGTCAGTCCCGCCTGAGTAAGGCAGCAAGCGGCTACCCGCCGCTTCTCCGTGCAGTGACGGCGCCGGCCTACCCGGTCGGCGCCAATCGGAAACCACAAGAAATTCCAATCGCAAGGAGCAACACATGAACACCATGACCAAGATCACCAGCCGGGCCGATGCCTGGGAAGGTTTTGTCGGTAACGACTGGAAGACCTCCGTCGATGTCCGCGGCTTCATCCAGGCCAACTTCACCCCTTACGCCGGCAACAGCGCCTTTCTGCAGGGCCCGACCCAGCGTACCACTGCCCTCTGGGCCAAACTCGAAGTGTTGCTCAAGCAGGAACAGGCCAAGGGCGTTCTCGATGTTTCCGCCGACCGCCCCTCGACCATCACCGCCCACGACGCAGGCTATATCGATCGCGACAGTGAAATCATCGTCGGCCTGCAAACCGATGCGCCCCTGAAGCGCGCCATCATGCCGAACGGCGGCGTGCGCATGGTCGAAGGCGGCCTCAAGGCTTACGGTTTCAGGCTCGACCCGACCGTGGCCGAGATCTGGAGCAAGTATCGCAAGGATCACAACAGCGGCGTCTTCGACGTCTATTCGCCGGAAATCGCCAAGGCCCGCAAATCGGCCATCCTGACCGGCCTGCCCGATGCCTATGGGCGTGGCCGCATCATTGGTGACTATCGCCGTGTCGCCCTGTACGGCGTCGATGCGCTGCGCAAGTTCAAGAAAGCGGAATTCCATGAGCTGGATAGCGCCGAATTCACCGAAAGCGTCATCCGCCTGCGCGAGGAAGTCAGCGAACAATATCGCGCCCTCGACGAGCTGAAACAGATGGCCGCCAAGTATGGGTTCGACATCGGTCGCCCGGCGGCCAATGCCCAGGAAGCCGTGCAGTGGACCTACTTCGGCTACCTGGCGGCGATCAAGGAACAGAACGGTGCCGCCATGTCGATCGGCCGCATCTCGACCTTCCTCGACATCTACATGGAACGCGACATGGCCGCCGGCCTGATCGACGAAGCGCAGGCCCAGGAAATGATGGACGACCTGGTCATCAAGCTGCGCATCGTCCGCTTCCTGCGCACCCCGGAATACGACCAGCTGTTCTCGGGCGACCCGACCTGGGTCACCGAATCGATCGGCGGTGTCGGTGAGGATGGCCGGCCGCTCGTCACCAAGAACAGTTTCCGTATCCTGCACACCCTCAACAACCTGGGCCCCGCCCCGGAACCCAACCTGACGGTGCTGTGGTCCGAGAAATTACCCCAGGGCTTCAAGGATTTCTGCGCCAAGACCTCGATCGAGACCTGCTCCCTGCAATATGAAAACGACGACCTGATGCGCCCGCACTGGGGCGACGACTACGGTATCGCCTGCTGCGTCTCGGCCATGCGCATCGGCAAGCAGATGCAGTTCTTCGGGGCCCGGGCCAATCTGGCCAAAGCCATGCTCTACGCGATCAATGGCGGTCGCGACGAAATCAGCGGCGAGCAGGTCGGCCCGACCTTTGAGCCTATCGTCGGCGAGGTGCTGGATTACGACGAGGTCGTCGCCAGGTTCCTGCCCATGATGGAATGGCTGAGCGGCGTTTATATGAAGGCGCTGAACACCATCCACTTCATGCACGACAAATACGCCTACGAGCGCATTGAAATGGCGCTGCACGACCGCGACATCCTGCGCACCATGGCTTGCGGCATTGCTGGCCTGTCGGTGGTCGCCGATTCACTCTCCGCCATGCGTCACGCCAAAGTCCATGTCGTGCGCGACGAGCGTGGGCTGGCCAGCGACTTCCGCATCGAAGGCGACTACCCGTCCTATGGCAACAACGATGACCGCGTCGATTCGATTGCCACCTGGCTGGTCGAGACCTTCATGGGCTATCTGCGTCGCGAGCGGACCTATCGCGATGCCGTACCGACCATGTCGGTGCTGACCATTACATCCAACGTGGTTTATGGGAAGAAGACCGGCAACACGCCGGACGGTCGCAAGGCCGGCCAGCCTTTCGCGCCGGGCGCCAACCCGATGCACGGCCGGGATCACAAGGGGGCACTGGCCTCCATGGCCTCGGTCTGCAAGCTGCCCTACGGCTGCTCGCAGGACGGTATTTCCTACACCTTCACCATCGTGCCCAGTGCGCTTGGCCCGACGGAGAAGGAACGAGTGGGCAATCTGGCGACCATGCTCGATGGCTATTTCGCGAGCAACGGTCACCACGTCAATGTGAATGTCTTCGATCGTGAAACGCTGATGCACGCCATGGATCACCCGGAGTTGTACCCGCAACTCACCATCCGGGTATCAGGTTATGCGGTGAACTTCGTCAAGCTCACCCGCGAACAGCAGCTGGACGTGATCAGCCGCACCTTCCATGTCTCCCACTAATCAAACCCTGCATGGCTCGGCCGCTACCTCTTCGGGGGTAGTGGCGGCCAAGGCGACCCTGGAAGGCTGGGTACATTCCACGGAAACCTTTGGCACGGCCGATGGCCCGGGCATTCGCTACGTGCTCTTTCTGTCCGGTTGCCCGATGCGCTGTCTGTATTGCCACAACCCGGACACCTGGCATCGCCAGGACGGAACCTTAACCCCCGTTGAGGACGTGCTGGCCGATATTGCCGGCTACCGCGGTTTCATTCGCAGCCAGGGAGGCGTCACGCTGAGCGGTGGCGAACCGCTGGTCCAGCCCAAATTCTGCAAGGCCATCCTGCGCGGCTGCAAGGCCATGGGCCTGCACACGGCGCTGGACACCTCGGGCTACCTGGGATCGCTGGCCGATGCCGAATTGCTGGCCGACGTCGATTTGGTCCTGCTCGACATCAAGGCGGCCACCGGGCGCACCTATCGCAAGCTGACCGGCGCCGAGCTGAAACCGACGATCCAGTTTGCCGAGGATCTGGCGTCGCTGAACAAGGCCGTATGGCTGCGCTATGTCCTGGTTCCCGGGCTGACCGACAAGCTGGACGACATCAGGTCCCTGGCCCGGTTCGCCGCCCAATTGGGCAATGTCGAGCGGGTCGATGTCCTGCCCTTCCACAAGCTGGGCGAGCACAAATGGCGGGATCGCGGCCTGGATTATCGCCTGGAGCGCGTCCAGCCGCCCTCCGAAGCATTGATCGAACAAACCCGCGAGATATTTCGCGCCGCCGGGCTGTTGGCTCACTGAGCGTCACGAGCCGGCCGGTAACGAATGACCTATGAAGCATCTGGAGAATAGCGTGTTGACAGAACTTGCAACAAAAATTGGCCTGGTTACCGGCACGCCGGTAACGCCTGCCACCAATGAAGTCATCGCCGAAGGTTATGACAACGTCCCCTTCGACGAAATCAGGATTGGCCAGTCGGCCAGCATGTCGCGCCAATTGACCATGGATGACATCGAACTGTTCGCCACCGTTTCGGGCAACAGCAACCCGGTCCATCTCGATGAAAAATATGCCGCCAAGACGCGACATCACAAGATCATCGCCCACGGCATGTGGTCCGGAGCGCTGGTCTCGGGCGTCCTCGGCTCCAAGCTGCCTGGTTCAGGTACGGTTTACCTGGGGCAGGATCTGAATTTCCTGCACACCGTCGGCCTGGGCGACATCATTACAGCCACCGTCACGGTCATCGAAAAACACACTGAAAGCAAAGAAGTCATCCTCGACTGCGTCTGCGTCAATCAGGATGGCCAAGTCATCGTGACGGGTACCGCTAAGGTCGCGGCACCGACCCAGAAAGTGCATCAGGACACGCAGGACCTGCCGGAAGTGCAACTGATTCACCACGACCAGCATGATGCGCTGCTGCAGAAGTGCGCTGCGCTGGACCCGGTGCCGACCGCCGTGGTCTATCCGTGCAATGAGAGCGCCCTGCGCGGTGCTGTCGAAGCCGCCCAGGCCAACCTGATCGACCCGATCCTGGTCGGTCCGGCCGAGCTGATCCGGGAGATCGCCGCGACCTTCGCCATCGATATCTCGCCCTACCGTCTGGTCGATGCAGAATTCGGCCCGGATGCGGCCGAAGCAGCCGCGCAGTTGGCCCGTACCGGTGAGGTCGAGGCCTTGATGAAAGGCTCGCTGCATACCGATGAACTGATGGGCGCCGTGGTCCGCAAGGAAAACTGCCTGCGTACCAAGTCGCGGATCAGCCATGTCTTCGTGATGAACGTGCCGACTTACGAGCGCACGCTGATGATCACCGATGCCGCCATCAACATCGCCCCGACCCTGGAAGACAAGGTGCATATCGTTCAGAACGCCATCCACCTGGCCCATGCGCTCGGTGTCGAGAAACCGAACGTTGGCATCCTGTCTGCAGTTGAAAACATCAACCTGAAGATTCCCTCCACACTGGAAGCGGCCGTATTGTGCAAGATGGCCGATCGCGGCCAGATTACCGGTGGCGTGCTCGATGGCCCGCTCGCCTTCGACAACGCCATATCGGCCGAGGCAGCGAAGACCAAGGGGATCTGTTCGCCGGTTGCCGGCGTGGTCGACATCTTGCTCGTGCCCGATCTCGAATCCGGCAACATGCTGGCCAAGCAGCTTTCCTTCCTGGCCAATGCCGACGCGGCTGGCATCGTCCTCGGTGCCAAGGTGCCGATCATCCTGACCAGCCGGGCCGACAACCTGCGCAGCCGTCTGGCTTCCTGCGCCGTGGCTGCACTCCTGGCCGCCGCCAATCGCACAGCGCGCCATGCGCCCGTGATCAAGTGAGGAGCTCATCATGCATGCCAAACAGCCCGCCTACCTGGTTCTGAATGCCGGTTCGTCCAGCCTGAAATTTTCCGCCTTCCGCCAGCACTCGCAGACCGATGATCTGGAAACCCTCCTCTCGGGACAAATCTCCGGCATTGGCCGCGTTGCCAGGTTCCAGGCCAAGGGGGCCGACCATCGCCTGCTGGCCGACCATACGTGGAACGATGAAGATTCCGCCTGCCGCGATGCCCTGCTGCAATATGTGCTGAACTGGATACGCACGACCCTGGTGGACGACGAGATTGTCGCCGTCGGGCACCGCGTGGTCCATGGCGGACGCAACCTTGGCCGACCGATGCGGGTCGGTCCGAAGTTGCTGGAGGAACTCGATGGCCTGGTGCCCCTGGCGCCGCTCCATCAGCCGCACAACCTGGCCCCGATGCGCATTCTGGCCAGGAACTTCCCCGATCTGGATCAGGTGGCCTGCTTCGATACCGCCTTCCACAGCACCCAGCCCTGGCTGGCACGAACTTTCGCCCTGCCGCAGGAACTGACCGACGAGGGCGTCTGTAGCTACGGTTTTCATGGCCTGTCCTACGAGTATGTCACCAGCCAGTTGCTGGACAGCCGGCCGGATCTGGCGGAAGGCAACATCGTCATTTGCCACCTGGGCAACGGGTCCAGCCTGTGTGCCGTCAAGGGGGGGCGCAGCGTCGATACCTCGATGGGCTTCTCCGCCCTGGATGGCGTGCCGATGGGTACGCGGACAGGAAGCATCGATCCTGGCGTCATCCTTTACCTGATGCGCGAGAAGAAGATGGACCTCGAAGCCATCGAAGACCTGCTCTACAAGCAATCGGGCCTGCTGGGCGTCTCCGGCATCAGCAATGACATGAAGGTGCTCCAGGAATCGAAAGATCCCAACGCCCAAAAGGCGGTCGATCTGTTCTGTTTCCGGGTTGCCAAGGAGGTGGCCGCACTGGCCTCGTCGATGGGCGGGCTGGATGCCCTGGTCTTCACGGCGGGCATCGGCGAAAACTCGCCGGAAATCCGGGCCCTGATCGCCGAGCGCCTGGCATGGCTGGGCGTCAGGCTCAATCCCTGCGCCAACAGGGAGCGGGAATACTACATTGCCGCACCTGAATCCCGTGTGCCGGTCTTCGTCATTCCGACCAACGAAGAGATGATGATCGCCAAGCACACGATCAATGTCCTGGGCCAGATGATGGGTAACGCCTGAGTCGCCAACGTCGCTGATCACAGGGTTGCCGTGGTGGTGCATTGAATGGCACGACCACGGGCCCTTTCCGGATTTCCTTCCATGCTCAAGAAAATTGACTTCGGCCACGACGATCACCATGCCGATGGCGGCTTCAAAACCGCCCCGCATGCCGAATCGATCGCCGCACTGTCGCTCGACCCGCTGTTGCCCGATGCCGTTGCCCTGGCCGCCGAAGATGTCGGCGTCAAGAAAGCCAAGCAAAAGCTGTGGACCATCTTTTGTTTATCGATGCTCGGCGGCGCCTTCGTCGCACTGGGAGGACTATTTGCCACGGTGACCATCTCCGGCGCGGCGGGACATCTGCCCTATGGCGTGATGCGCCTGCTGATGGGCGCCACCTTCTCGCTGGGCTTGATGCTGGTGGTCATCGCCGGGGCACAACTGTTCACCAGCGATGCCCTGATGGTCATGGCCTGGGCCAGCGGCCGGCTGAAAACCGTCCGAATGTTGCGGGTATGGACAACCGTCTGGCTCGGCAACTTCGTCGGCGCCCTGGGCGTCGCTGCCCTGGTATTTCTGTCGGGGCAATACGCCTTTGGTCACGGAGAAGTCGGGGCCAGCGCGCTCTACCTGGCGTCGGCGAAAAGCAGCCTGGCGCCGGACAAGGCCTTCTTCCTCGGCATTCTGTGCAATGTCCTGGTTTGTTTGGCCGCCTGGGTAGCCATGGCGGCACGCAGCATCACCGACAAAATCCTGGCCATGTTCTTTCCGATTGCGGCCTTCGTCGCAGCCGGCTTCGAGCACTGCGTGGCCAACATGTATTTCATTCCCTACGGCCTGTTCATCAAGTGGTGGGCGCCGCAATCCTTCTGGGAAGACCTGGCCCACCTTCAGATCGCACCGGCAGACATACCGATTGATCAGTTTGTGATCAATCTGGCCGCAGTGACGCTGGGTAACTGGGTGGGTGGCGCATTGTTCGTCGGTGGCATTTACTGGCTGATCTACCGGAAGGATGACGGTGCAACGAAGGAGTGCATTGCGGACTGAATGCCCGGCCGATCGAAACGCCATGCAGCTGGCTGCGGTGCCGAGATAGCCGGCTAAACCCCATCGGCCACGCGGAGAAGATGGCCAAAATCGAAAGTATTCCGGCGACTACCGAAGGACCACAATCGCGCGCCAGGCAAGCGTACCCGGTGCGATCAGCGGAGTCCTGTTCGCACGAACGCTGACCGCGCCGCAAAGTTGTAGTAGCCTTGCGTCCCCTTTCGACGTCGAACCAGGTCATGAACATGTCGCGTGAATTGCAACGCGCCACCTTCAACCGCTCTGCCCTCGTCCGCGTCCTGTCCGACACGCTCCCGGAAGCCCCTGATCCGAAATACGATTTCGGCGAACGGCTCGGGCAGTGGCTGGACTTTTCGGATGCGCTGACGCTGTTTTCGGTCCTCAATACCGAGGCCGGCAAAGGCACGTCCACAGGCCAGGCAGACAGCGACCTGCCGGCTCAGTTGGCCCGACTCCGCCGCAACCTGAACGATTCCATCCACAACGACGGTGTTTTCAGCGCCAATACAGGCACCCCGGCGCGCATCCCGTTTCCGACGCCGCTGCCCAACGCCACACCGGAAAACGCCGCCGATTTTTCGCCCTACCACCGCTACTACCTCGCCCACCAGCGCGACATGAACGCCGCCATCACCGCCCTGCGCGCCAACGCCCGCAAGGCGCTAGCCGGTCAGTCGGCCGCTGGTCGGCAACTCGCCGAGCTCGACGCCGCCTTCGAGAAATTCCTGGCCGACCGCGAGCGAAACCTGCTGGCGAACATCCCCATCATGCTCGCCAAGCGCTTCAACCAGTACTACACCGAGCACCGCGCAGCCCTGCCCGAGGGCTGCACCGACGACCCTGCCACCTGGGCCCAGGCGGGCGGTTGGCTCGAGGCCTTCTGCCAGGATGCCCAGACCGTGCTGCTCACCGAACTCGAACTGCGCCTGAAGCCCGTCACCGGCCTGATCGCCGCACTGGGCTGCGCCAGCGAAACTACCGAAACGAAACCCCAATGAACCGCCAACTCAGTCTCTTCGCTTTCATCCTCGGCCTGCTTGCCGTTGTCTGGGTCGCCATCGGCTACATCGGCAGCCACACGTTGGCTTTTTCCGTCTCCTGCATCATCGCGATGGTCTATATCGCCGGCGCCCTCGAAATGCGGAGCTTCCACGCCAATACCGCCGCGCTGGCCAGGGCGCTCGGCAATATTCCGGACGACATCGGCCACCTCGGCGAATGGCTGCAACACGTGCCAGTCGCGTTGCAAAACGCCGTCCGGCTGCGCATCGAAGGCGAACGCGTTGCCTTGCCGGGGCCAAACATCACGCCCTATCTTGTCGGGTTGCTGGTCCTGCTCGGCATGCTCGGCACCTTCCTTGGCATGGTCGTCACGCTGAACGGCGCCGTGCTGGCGCTGGAAAGCACCACCGACCTGCAAACCATCCGCGCCGCGCTGGCCGCGCCGGTCAAGGGCCTCGGTGTCGCTTTCGGCACCTCCATCGCCGGCGTTGCCACCTCGGCCATGCTCGGCATGATCTCCGCCCTCTGCCGGCGTGAGCGCCTGCAGGTCGGACAGTTGCTCGACAGCAAGACAGCCAGCGTGTTGCGGGATTTTTCGCTCAACTACCAGCGCCAGGAAACCTTCAAGGCCCTGCAGGTGCAGGCCCAGGTACTGCCCGACCTGGTCGGCAAACTCGATACCTTGATGACCCAGATGGCCGAGCACAGTCGCCAGCTCGGCGACCAGCTGCAGGCCGGCCAGCAGCGATTCCATGACGAAGCCCGGGGGCTTTATGCCAACCTCGCCCAGTCCGTCGATCAATCGCTCAAGGCCAGCCTGAGGGACAGTGCAACGGTCGCGGCAGAAACCATACAACCGGTGGTCACTGCCACGATGACAGGCATTGCCAACGAAACGCGCGGCCTGCACGACAAGCTGTTCGGCACCATGGAAACCCAGCTCTCGGGCATCGCCGGCCAGTTCGCACAAACCGTCAGCACGGTCAGCGACACCTGGACACACGCGCTGAACTGCCACGAACAGGCCACCGACGCGCAGCACCAGCAACTGCAAGACGCGCTCACTACCTACGCCAACACGTTCGATCAACGTGCCGCTGCGCTGCTCGCCTCGGTCGACAGCACCCAGGCCAGACTGCAGACCGAAGCGGCGCAACAACACAGCTTGCTGGCCGAGACAACAGCCGCCAGTCAGCAGCAACTGGCCAGCACACTCGCCAGCCAGTTCGACGGCGTCACCACCCGCCTTGATCAGGCCGTGAGCCAGGTTGCCGACACCTTCAGCGAGCGCACCCGAAACCTGCTGGATGCCGTAGACAGCAGCCACACCACCTTCGCCCAGAGCATGCAGGCCCAGCAGGCCGCCCTGACCCAGCAGGTCGCCAGCCAGCTCGATGGCATTGCCGAGCGTTTCGATGGCACGGTGCAAACGGTTTCCGACACCTGGAACGGGGCGCTGGCCAAACACGAGCAAGCCAGTGAGCGCCTCACTCAGGCACTGGACCAGACCCAGCGCACGCTGGCCGAAACCTTCGTCGAGCGCACTGCTGCGCTGCTCGCCGACATGCGCGCCACTCAAGCTGCCTGGCAGAGCGAATGGTCGGCCGGCGAACAAGCACGCCAGGCCACCTTCACCGATACCCTGACCGCCATGTCCGCCAAGATGGAAGCCCAGTGGCAACAGGCCGGCCAGTCCACGCTGGCTCAGCAGGAGCAAATCACTCAAACGCTCGGTGCCACGGCCCGCGACCTCGTTGCAACCCACCAGCGCCAGGCCGAAACGACCATCGCCGAAGTCACCCGCCTGATGCAGACCGCGGCCGAAGCGCCCAAGGCGGCCGCCGAGGTCATCGGCCAACTGCGCCATGAGCTCTCCGCCAGCATGGCCCGCGACAACAGCCTGCTTGAAGAACGCAGCCGCATCATGGAAACGCTGGGCGCCCTGCTCGATGCCATCAACCACGCCTCGACCGAGCAGCGCAGCGCCATCGATGCGCTGGTCGCCTCGTCGGCCGAACTGCTCGAGCGCGTTGGCAACCAGTTTGCCGCCAAGGTTGAAGGCGAAGCCGGCAAGCTGGTCGACATCGGCGCCAGCATCACCGGCGGCGCCCTCGAAGTCGCCAGCCTGGGCGAGGCTTTCGGCCATGCCGTAAAGCTCTTCAGCGAATCCAACGACAAGATGATGATTGCGCTGCAGCGCATCGAAGGCGCGCTGGCCAAGTCGCTCACCCGCAGCGACGAGCAACTCGCCTACTACGTTGCCCAGGCGCGCGAAATCATCGACCTCAGCATCATGTCGCAGAAAAAAATGGTCGACGACCTGCAACGCGCAGCGGGTAGCGAGGCGTGAGCATGGAAGACATCGACGCCAGCGTCGAACACAGTACGCCCATCTGGGCCGTCTTCGGTGACCTAATGTCAGGCCTGCTCGGCGCCTTCGTGCTCATTCTGGTCGGCGTGCTCGGCGTCCAGCTCGAACTCGTCACCAGCCTCGAAAGCGAAATCCAGAAACGCCAGCAGGAAGAACAACGCCGCATGGCGCTCGAAAAGGCCCTCGCCGGCCCGCTCGCCTCCGGCCGCGTAACGCTGACCAACGGCAAGATCGGCATCAGCGGCAACGTCCTCTTCGCGCTCAACTCCGACCAGTTGCAGCCGGAAGGCAAACAACTGCTCAAGAGCCTATCCCAGCCCATCGCCGCCTACCTCGGCGCCAGCGAACAGATGCTGATGGTCAGCGGCTTTACCGATGACATGCCCGTGCGCGGCAGCAACCGCCAGTTCGCCGACAACTGGGAACTCTCCGCCCAGCGCGCGCTGACCGTCACCCGCACGCTGATCGACGACGGCGTGCCCGCCTCGTCCATCTTCGCCGCCGCCTTCGGCGCGCAGCAACCGGTCGCCGATAATGCCGCCGCCGAAGGCCGGGCCCGAAACCGCCGCGTCGAAATGGCGCCCGTGCCAAAAACCAGCCCGGCCGGCAAGGAAGGCAATGGCTGAAGCAACAGGCACTCCGGTCGATCTGCAAACCCGCCTCGACGGCCTTCGCGCCAGCGGTGCCGCCGAACAATATCCGGTGCGCTTCGCCTACATCGATGCGTTGGCACGCCGTGCCGCCACGCAGCCCGAGCCGATTCGCCAGCCGCTGCTCATCAAGCTCAACGCCCTGGCCGATCAACTCGCTGCCCGACCGGCCGTTCCGCTGACTGAAATAACCACGAAAAACCCTGCCAGCCCGCTCACCGACCTGCTCGCCTATATCAGCCAGCACGCCCATGAGCAGCCCGAAACGGCGCAGTCCGCGACGGAGAATGCGTCGGCCAAGCGGAACTCATTGCGAAATTCACACACCGCTTCAACCAGCCCCACCCGTCAAACCCCTGAACTCAAGTCTGTCGCCTACTTCCGCAACACCTGGTCGAAGCTCAGCACCGAGCAACACCTCACGCAAACCCTTGCCCAAGCCCCGGAAAACGCCGGCCCCATGAATTCCCAGCACCTCGTACTGCGCAGCCTGCAAGTCATGCGCGACATCGCGCCTGACTATCTGCAAGGATTCATGTCCTACATCGATACGCTGATCTGGCTGGACTACGCTGACCCGACAAAGCCGGCGACCGGCCGTTCATCGAGTGGCGAGGGAGAGAAAAAGAAGGCGCGGACGACAAAACGTAGCGCGACAAATCGGTAATAGAACGTCGGCCACCGGTCTATGGCTCCCCCATGCCGATGGCAAAGGAAGGCTTTTGGCCATAACGGGCATTGGCTGGACGCTGCTAATCAGGCAGCCATTCACTGCTTTCCTGACGTTCAGTAACGAGTGGGCAAGGACGACAAAATATTGGCGGGCAGCGCTCAAACGAACACCTGTACCTATTTTGACAGCCATTTCCAGATGATCTCGAATAGAACATCCGGATCAACGGGTTTGGAGACAAAATCATTCATCCCTGCAGCCAGACATTTGCGGCGGTCATCAGAAAACGCATTTGCCGTCAGCGCAATGATGGGCGTATGGAGATCCGGGCGCTTTTCGCGGATACAGTGGGCAGCGGCAATGCCGTCCAAAACCGGCATCTGTACGTCCATCAGGATAAGGTCATAAGGAGAAGGCGTTGATAGCGCCATTTCAACCGCCTGTTGGCCGTTGTCCGCCACGTGGACAACCAGCGAAGCATCTTCGAGCAATTCGCGGGCGATCATTTGATTGATTGGTTCATCCTCAACCAGCAGAATGCGGCAACCGGCTTTGTGTTCCCGAAGCAAGGCTTCGCAAGGACGTTTTTTTTCTTTCAGATATTGAAATTGGCTTCCCTGTGTTGTCAGAAGCTGGCTGACAATTTCACGCAGGCCAGCCAAGCTGGCTGGTTTCTGCAAAACTGCCGCATATCCGACTGACTTGGCTTCGTCGACAATGCTTTGAATACCAGCGGCAGTGACCAGAACGCAATGCGGCTGGTATCGCAAGGGCAAGGCTCGGATTTTCGCAATGACTTCCAGGCCATTCAAGTCGGGCATGTGAAGGTCAATAAAGGCAATCCCAAACGGATGCAGTTCGCGGTCGGCAATCTGCACAGCGGTTAAAGCTTCTTGACCGGACATCACCGCTATCGGGTTGAGGCCGATGCGTTTGAGCAATTGAGAGTGGACCGCCTGCGTTAACGGCAAGTCGTCTACCACCAAAGTGGATACGCCTACCGCTTCCGGGACAATGAACTCCGGGCCGGCTGCATTGACTTTCCCGAGTCTGGCGGTAATCCAGAATACGCTGCCGACGCCAGGCGTGCTGCGTACCCCGACATCGCCTTTCATCATTTTCGCCGCATGCTTGGCAATCGCCAGTCCCAATCCCGTTCCGCCATAGTTGCGGGTGGTTGATTGATCCGCCTGTTCAAACGCCTCAAAGATTTTTTCTTGTGCGTCAGGCGAAATGCCGATGCCGGTGTCTTCGACTTCGAATCGGACAACCATATCTGTTGCCGTTTCGGCCTCTATCCGGCCGCGCAAGGTAATCGACCCCTGCACGGTAAATTTGACTGCATTGCCAAGAAAATTGATCAGGACCTGGCTCAGTCGGGTGGGGTCGCCATGCAGGACAGTCGGCAGCGTTCTGATATCGACGATGAGTTCCAGTCCCTTGGCCTGGGCGCGCAGTGCGATGACGCTGCTGACCCGCCGGATCATGCCTTCCAGCTCAAAATCCAGTTCGTCCAGGGCGGCATTGCCGGACTCGATTTTTGAGATATCGAGAATATCGTTGATGACCGATAACAAATGGTCAGCAGACGCAGAAACCTGGGCGAGCTTTTCAAGCTGTGCGGGCGTCGTGATCTCTTTGCGCAACAAATGCGTCAGTCCGACGATCGCATTCATCGGCGTACGAATTTCATGGCTCATGTTGGCGAGAAAAATCGACTTTGCCTGCGACGCCGATATTGCCCGTTCACGCTCCTTCAATGATTCTTCCGTGCGCCTTCGGACCTCGTCTTCAAGGTGGCTCCGGTAACGGTGCAGCTCAACCTGCATCGAGTGCGTTTCGGTGACATCACGCCCGACCCCCCGATAGCCACGAAATTCCCCCTGTTCGTCAAAGAACGGGACGCCGCTGATGCTGAACCAATAGGCCACGCCATTCGGCGCTAAGGCGCAGTATTCAAAATCCCGAAAAGCTTCTCGCGCATTCAAGGCGGCCAAGTACTTCTCCCAGTCTCCGGGAGGATTGTTAGTGAGTTGCGTGGCCAGTTCCCTGCGGCTTTTCCCCATCAAGTAGTCAATAGGGACGCCGACTTTAGACTCAATATCATCGGACAGATAGGTAAACCGGTGATCAGTATCCGTTTCCCAAAACCAGTCAGCAGAACTGCGAGAAAAATCATGCAATCGTTCGTTCGAAAGGTCGTTTTCCGCATTGCTCATTGCAGGGAATGCCTCGTCAAAGTGTTGTGGCGATGAGGGTTTCACAAATCAGATTCAGCGATTCTAATGATTTTTACAATAAAAATAGATATGAATTATTTGCAACTACTCTTAAGTACCAAACAACACTGCGCAGACTGAGAAAAAAGCGTAAGACTGGCTTCTGACAACGAAACAGCCCACATGATTCCCTTTGCTATCTGTCTTTCCAGAGGCAGATTTTTTGCATTCGCGTGATAGAAAACATCGAAGTGGAAGCTGCATGCCACGATCAACACGCCACACTATTTGCCAAAAATAACAATATCAATTAATGTGACGACAAGCTAACTATTTTTGTGTTTTTGGAATACAGGTGTTTTTGGGGCTTGCCAAGGTAGATCGGTCGGTCCAACTCAAATTGAGGGCACCTCGTTACACCGACGCCGACTGTTCTGGAGGGATAACAGGTGAATCGCACATATCGCGTTGTCTGGAATCACGTGAAAAACACGTGGCAAGCCGTGGCTGAATGCGCTCGAGGTCGAGGCAAAACCAAGTCGGAAAAACTCATGACGGTTGCGGTTGCTGCTGGCTTGTCGCTGCTCGGCGCGGATCAAGCGCTTGCTGCCGGAACCTTACCGACAGGCGGCAACGTAGTGGCTGGCACTGGCAGCATTAGCCAGAGCGGCAACGCGATGACGATCAACCAGTCCTCCAGCAAGCTGGCAATCGACTGGCAAAGCTTTTCCGTTGGGCAAGGCTACCAGGTCAATTTCGTTCAGCCCGGCGCGAATGCCGTGGCGCTGAACCGCGTGCTTGGATCCGATGTTTCGGTCATTCAAGGGTCGATCAAAGCAAACGGACAGGTATTTTTGATTAACCCGAACGGGGTGCTTTTTTCCCCGACGGCCCAAGTGAATGTCGGCAGCCTGCTGGCATCGACCTTGAACATGAGTACCGCCGATTTCATGGCCGGCAACTACAAGCTATCGGGTACGAGCAGCAATGCCGTTGTAAATCAGGGCAACATTACTGCCGTGGGAGACGGCGGCAAGGGTGGCAGCATCGCGCTGATCGCCGCCAAGGTGAGTAACGAAGGCAATCTGGCAGCCACCGGCGGCAACGTGTTGATGGCAGCGGCCAGCAGCGTGACGCTTGATCTCGGCGGCCCGGTCAAGCTTCAGGTCAATCAGGGAACACTGGATGCGCTGGTGGAAAATGGCGGCGCCATTCAGGCGGACGGGGGATTCATTTACCTTACCGCCAAGGCGGTCAATGAACTGACCAGCGCTACCGTCAATAACACCGGAACGGTCCGGGCCCAGACCCTGGCGACAGGCGAAAAAGGCGAGATCCGGCTGATCGGGGATATGAGCCACGGCACGCTCAACGTTGGCGGCACGCTGGATGCGAGCGCACCGCGCGGAGGCGATGGCGGCTTCATCGAAACCAGCGCGATGACCGTCAACATGGCAGACGGTTTGGCCGTCACCACCCTGGCGCCTTATGGCAAGACAGGAACCCTGCTGGTCGATCCGAACAACTACACGGTCGCGGCAAGCGGTGGCAACGCAACCGGCGCTTCGTTCACCAGCCTGATCAACAGCAACAACGTAACGATTTCAACGGCGAGCTATGGCACGGCCGGCGGCAGCGGCGACATCTTCATTAACGACAACATCACCAAAACCGCGGCTGCCGGCACCACTTCGCTGACCTTCCTGGCAGAGCGCAACATTGAGGTCAATGCTTCGATCACCTCCATCGGCGCACCGCTCAATATCGAACTGAGCGCCGCCAACAATGCGTCCGGAACCTTGGGCGGCGTGCAGATCGTCAGTGGCAAGACGCTGAACTCAAACGGCGGCAATATCCTCATCGGCGGTGCCGGCGGTAGCGTGGCGGGCGCCCAGACGCTTTCCCACGGCATCGGCTATGCCCTGAACTACTCCGCGAGTCAGGAGGCTGTATCCATCGGCTCCAGCGCCAATATCCTCTCCCGTGGTGGTGACATCACGATTAACGGTTATTCCAATCAACCGGTTGCCGGTAACAGCGACACGACCGGCGTGCACGTCGGCGCCAGTGCAGTGATCGACAGCGGTTATTACGCGCCATCGGCAACCACGGCGTCGTACGGTGGCTATATCAACATCTCCGGCAAGTATGTTGGCGGTGTCGGCGGCAATTCCAACAAGGTCTTTGGCGTAAAGATTGACAACCCGAGCGGCGGCGGTGGGCAAACGACCATCTCCGCCTCCACGACTACCGGCGCCATTCGTATTGAAGGTAGCAGCACCTACGACACACCGGGGACTTACGCACTGAACATGGCGACCAACGGTCTGGCCGGTAACATTTATTTCAACGCCTATTCTGTCGCCGACCTGATTTTCATCTTGAACGGTGGCCTCACGGGTGCCACCTTCACGTACAGCCCGCCAACCTCCGGTTGTCGTACCGGCTATCCAAATTGCGGCATGCTGTTTGTCAGCGGCGCCAACAATTCCTACCTTTACGCCACTTACAACGCCGTCAATATGTCGACGCTGCCGGTCTACGTATCGGCCACACTGACGGGCACAAAAGCCTATGACGGCACACTGGCAGCAACCAATCTGGGGTTCAGCAACATCAGTATCCTGGATCCCAACACGTCCGGTTACTCAAGTGCCAACGTTACTTCGGCCTCTTATGTCACGCCTGGCGCCAACGTTGGTGCCTATTCCAATCTGTCGGCCAGTTCGCTGTCGCGCAATTACACGGCTAACGGAAACACCTACGTCGTGGGCTACAACTTCACGGTTTCACCCAGCTACACCATTACCCCGGCCACGGCCACGCTGAGCGCCGTCAAAACCTACAACGGTGATGCCAGCTTCAGCAGCGCTCAGATCACCGCATCCGGCGTCAATGGGGAAACGCTTGCGCTCACCGGTAGCGGCCCTGCCACGGCAAATTCATCTCAGGTGACGGACAACACAACCAACTTCCTGACTGCCCTGGGCGGCCTGACCCTCGCCAACGGTGCTTCCGGTACAGCCGGCCTGGCCAGCAACTACGTCCTGCCGTCGCTATCGGCACGGAGCACCCAGAACACCGCGACGATCAATCCGTTTGGCGTGACGGTTATCGGCGTTGGCGGCAGCAAGAATTACGATGGCACGGCGACCTTCAGCGCCAGCCAACTCAACCTCGGCGCCGGCGTAGCCGGTGGCGACAGCGTCGCGCTGGCCGGCAGTGCCGACGTAGCGAGCAAGAACGTCGGCACCTATACCCAATGGACTTCGTCGAGCCTGTCGCTGACCGGCACCCAGGCATCCAACTACACGCTGACGGGCGGCGCCGTATCGGCCCTCATCAACCCCGCACCGTTGGGTGTGGCAGTCAATGCTGTTTATAACGGCACCAATGCCTTCGTGAGCACCGGCGGTGCCACGAATGCCAGCGCCGGAACGATTGGCACCGGCGGCACGCTTGCAGTCACAGGTTTGGTTGGTAGCGAAAGGCTCACCGGCGTGACCGTTTCCGACGCCAACGTCGATGTGGTGACCGGTAACAAGTACGTCACCGGCACCGTCGGCAGCAATGGCTTCCTGGCTAGCAACTACGCCTTGTACAACGCAGGCACCCCGACTTACAACGTCAGTACGGTTGGCAACGCGATCACGACCAGCAACAACACGGTCAGCATCACCCCGGCACCGTTGGGAATTGCCGCGGCGCCCACTTACAACGGTTCGACCGGCTTTACCGCCTCCTCCGGCGTTCCGGATAACGGTACCGGCAGCCTGACCACTGGCGGCAACGTTACCGCCGCCGGTCTGGTCAATGGGCAAACCCTGGGCGGCTTCACGCTCGACAACGCCAACGTCGTGGGCGCCACCAAGGTGACGGGGGTTACGCTCAATGGCGGCATCGACGCCCGCAACTACGTTCTGAACGGCGCCACGTTCGGCAGTGCCTCGTCGGTCGTTGCCGGCGGCGCAACCGACGGCTCGGCCGCCACCAACGTGGTTGCGCTCGCCGCGGCGCCACTGGGCGTTGCCATCGGCGGCACCTACAACGGCACCACCAGCATCGCCCCGACCTCGTTCAGCCCCTACGGCCTGCTCGGTAGCGACACCATCACCGCGCTGACCAGTGCCACAATCAACAGCCCTAACGTCTATGCCAACGGCAGCAATTTCGTCAAATCAATCGTGGTCGGCAGCGGCAGCACCGATATCCGCAACTACGCGATCAACCAGACTTACAACGCCACGCTGGATATCAACGGCAACGCCAGCAGCACCACAACCAGCGTTGCCACGCTGGTCCGCGCCCCGCTGGGCGTTGCTGTAGCCGGCACCTACAACGGCACGAGCACGGTATCGACGGCTGACGGCGCGACGATCACGGGCTATGGCCTGGTCGGTCAAGACTCAGACAGCAGCCTGAACACGGCGACGCTGGATTCGAAGAACGTCGCCAGTGCCAGCAAGGTTGTCTCGCTGAGCGGCACCGGCACCTTCGATCTGCGCAACTACGTGCTCGACGGTTCAGTGAATACGACGCCGGCCACGGCCGGTAGTGCGCTGGATGGCTCCGGGGCGACCAATACCGCCGCCCTGGCCAGGGCCGCCTTGGGCGTGGCCATCAATGGCACGTACAACGGCACGACCAGCTTTACTTCGAGCAACGCCACGATCACGACCAACGGTCTGGTCGGCGGCGACACGCTGACCGGCGTGACGGTGCATGACGCCAATGTCTTCAGCAACGGCGGCAACTACATCACCGCCCTGACAGGTGGCACGGCCAGCCTGGCGAACTACATTCTCAGCGGTACTACCAACACGACCACCAGCGGCGCGACCATCTCCACGGCACATAACAATGCCACGCTGGTCCGTGCCCCGCTGGGCGTTGCTGTAGCCGGCACCTACAACGGCACGAGCACGGTGTCGACGGCTGACGGCGCGACGATCACTGGCTATGGCCTGGTCGGGCAGGATGCGAGCATCAGCCTGAACACGGCGACGCTGGATTCGAAGAACGTGGCCAGTGCCAGCAAGGTTGCCTCGCTGAGCGGCACCGGCACCTTCGATCTGCGCAACTACGTGCTCGACGGTTCGGTGAATACGACGCCGGCCACGGCCGGTAGTGCGCTGGATGGCTCCGGTGCGACCAATACCGCGACCCTGGCCAGGGCCACCCTGGGCGTAGCCGTCAATGGCACGTACAACGGCACGACCAGCTTTACTTCGAGCAACGCCACGATCACGACCAACGGTCTGGTCGGCGGTGACACGTTGACCAGCGTGACGGTGCATGACGCCAATGTCTTCAGCAACGGCAGCAACTACATCACTGCATTGACGGGGGGCACGGCCAGCCTGGCGAACTACACTCTCAGCGGTAATACCAACACGACCACCAGCGGCGCGACCATCTCCACGGCGCACAACAATGCCACGCTGGTCCGCGCCCCGCTGGGCGTGGCAGTGAGCGGCACCTACAACGGCACGAGCACGGTATCGACGGCTGATGGCGCAACGATCACGGGCTATGGCCTGGTCGGTCAAGACTCAGGCATCAGCCTGAACACGGCGACGCTGGATTCGAAGAACGTCGCCAGTGCCAGCAAGGTTGTTTCGCTGACCGGCACCGGCACCTTCGATCTGCGCAACTACGTGCTCGACGGTTCGGTGAACACGACGCCGGCCACGGCCGGTAACGCGCTGGATGGCTCCGGTGCGACCAATACCGCGACGCTTGCTCGCCGAGCAATCACCGTTGCCGCAGACGACCAGCAGAAATTCGTCGGCGACACCGATCCCGGGCTGACGTACCAAATCGCCAGCGGCTCATTGGCCGCCGGTGACAGCCTTGCCGGCAGCCTCGCCAGGGCCTCCGGCGAAAGTCTGGGGCAATACGCCATTCACGCAGGATTGAACAACAGCAATTATGCGATCACCGCGGTTGACGGCAAGCTGGACATCCTGGCTCGTAACGAGCCCCCCCCGCCGCCTAACCCGATCATTGTGCCCGCGTTCATTGACAACGGTTCGTCGGCCCTGAGCGCAGCGGTCAGACCGGCGAGTTTTGGCGGCCTCAGCTACGTTCCTGTCGGCGGCGGGCAAAGCGCTGGATCCGTCGCGCAAAGCGGTGCCAGTGGCGATCAGGCGCAGGCAGGACGTTCTTCTCTTAACTTTGTCGGCAATACCTCGACAGAGGTTGCTGGCAATGGCGCTGGCGTTCAGCCGAACAATCCAGCAGCGGGTGGTAGTGAGCAAACCACTGGCATTCGTTCTGCACTGTCCGACGTGACGAACAATTCGGCTGACACCAACCTTGCCGCAGCTAATGGCACATCAAGCAACGCCGGTGGAGATGCAACAAGCAATCGTACCGGCAGCGGCACTAGCAGCCAGGCTGGCAACTCGGGCGAAGAGCGACGCCTGGCCGCAGAAGGCAACGGAGAGCAGCCAACCGGATCGCGCTCGACCTTGAATTTCGTGGGTGACGATTCGGCCGAAGGCAAACTAGCCGCCGATCGCACCGGCAATCCCCCAGCAGAGGCTGGCAAGCGCAAGGCGGCTCAGGAACTCAACGTAAACAACGTGACAGTACCCAGCTCTTCCGGTCCGCTCGATGTATTCGTTGTGGATAGCGGCATCAACATTGCTCGCACGGTAACGCTCGATTTGCTGAACAATCGTTAGGAATAGGCATGAAGAAGAACAAATTCAGCACGTGCTTGGCCATGGCACTCATGGCCTACGTGGCGCAAGCCGCTGCGCAGGCAGGCTCGTCCCTGCAGGGGCCGGTACCGCCCCAGCCCTTGCCCTCTGACGCCGGGGCTGTGCCAGCGCTTCCCGCGATCAAGGCGAAGGCGTCCGAGGCCGGCGGGGTAAGCGTGCTTCTCAAGTCCGTCGAAATTACCGGCAACAAGACCCTGGATAGCGCCACGCTGCTTTCCGGTCTTGGCCAAGTGTCGGGCAAGTCTTTCGACATGGCTGGCCTGAATGCCCTGACTGCAAATATTGAAACGCAGTATCGCGCTGCCGGCTATCCATTCACCCAGGTGATCCTTCCGCCGCAGGACCTGAAGGACGGTGTCCTCAGAATCAATGTCATCGAGGGGCGGTATGGCCTCATTCGCGCTACCGGAAAAGGTACGCTGCCGGCGGGCGCCCAGCCTTTCCTCGACTTTGGCTTGAACGGCGGTGATCCAATCGAGAACAAGGTGCTTGAACGTAGACTGCTGATACTTGACGATCAGCCGGGCATGAAAATTCGCCCGGTCATTCGGCCCGGCGACAACTTCGGCGAGGCTGATCTGGAGGTGAACGTCGAGCGTGCCTCGTATATCAGCGGCGAGGCCGGTGTGGACAACACCGGCGCACGCTCCACCGGCGAATATCGAGCCCGAGCCGCGTTGTATGCCAACAGCCCGTTCATGTACGGCGACAAGCTTTCGCTGAATGGCTTGTACACCGACAAGGATATGTGGCTCGGTTCGCTGGATTACGAATTGCCGCTGGGCGCTTCCGGCTTGCGCGGTCAGGTCGGTTTTGCACATACCAGTTATCAGTTGGGCGCGCAGTTTGCAGCGCTGAATGCCAAAGGTTATGCGGACGTAGCGACGGCCAGATTGAGCTATCCACTGATTCGCTCGCAAGCCACGAATGTGCTGCTGACACTGGGTTACCAGCACAAGGACCTTGAAGATCGTTACGACAGCACACATACCATTCGCAACAAGAGCAGCGATGGCATTCCGGTCGGGCTACAGTTCGACAAGCGCGATACGCTGTGGGGCGGAGGTGTGACCTACGGTTCGCTCGGCTGGCTTCCCGGAAATCTCAAACTCGATGCCAACATGACGGCCACGGATAGCGAAACGGCAAAGACCAAAGGCAGCTTCAACAAGGTAAATCTGGACATTGCCCGCATCCAGCAAGTGTTCGGCACAGTGACCGCCTACGCGCGCTATTCCGGGCAATGGGCGGACAAGAATCTGGATTCCTCCGAGAAATTCAACCTCGGTGGTTTCTATGGTGTGCGCGCTTATCCGCTGGGAGAAGGCGTTGGCGACAAGGGATGGTTCACCCAGCTGGAACTGCGCTACGCGATTGGCCAGGTAACGCCTTTCGTTTTCCACGATATGGGCGAAACGGACACGAATGCGAAGCCTTGGGATGCAAATTCAGCAGCCAAGCGCAAGTTGGCCGGCTCCGGTGTCGGTATCCGTGCCATGCTTGACGGCTGGAGTCTTGACGCCACCGTCGCTTGGCGCACGCAAGGCGGCCCCTCAACCTCGGAAAACGTCGATCGCAACCCACGTATTTTTTTCATGCTGGGGCGCCGGTTTTAAGCAAACAATTTCGCGATGTTATGGGAAGCGTGCCGTCCTAGACAGCAGATAAAAATAGCCGTTAGCTCCGATCAGCGGCCTAATGGCAGTCAATTGAGCTATTGCCGCCCGATTTTGGCAAGAAACCCAAGGTCGGTTTTGGCCAAGAAATTGTCAGTGAGCGGTCGTCAGGAAGGACTGCTGTTATTCGTTACCTACCTTTGAAGCTCTGATGGTATGTCCGTCAGCAATGGGCACGAAGCCGCCTAGGAGGTGCAACTCAATCGGCATGAGGCCACAACTGGCCCAGACTGTGTAAAAACCCCAGGTAGCAAGGGTGGCTGGCGTGGGCGTTGGGCATAGGCGGAAGGCAGGGAGAAATTGAAGGTGACGGGCTGGCCGTCAGGCCGCCTGCAATGCTGCCATGAACTCATTCACGCCCAAGAGATTCATCACCCGTTTCAGGTTGTAGGCGAGTATCTGCAAACTCATCTCCGTTCTTACCTTTTCCAGGGTACGGGTCAGAAAGTGGGTGGCGCCCATCCATGCCTTGAGGGTCCCGAACGGATGCTCCACCGTCTGTCGGCGAATGCGCATGCTGTCTGGCGCGCGATCCAGCCGGCGTTCCATGACATCAAGCACCGCCTGGTGTTCCCAGCGACTGACCCGCCGGTAGTCACTCGGCGTACATTGCGCCTTGATGGCACATTGTGGACAGGCTGAACTCCAGTAACGGTTCATCATCAGACCGCCTTCGACGCGGGCGAAGCGCCAGATGAGATGCTGATTGGCCGGGCAGCGGTATTCATCGGCCGTAGGGTCATAGATGAAATCAGCTTTATCGAAGCGGCCCTCAGCCTTAGCGGCCGAGGTGCTGGTTTTAGGGACGATGGCCGTGATCCCCGCTTCTTCGCAGGCCAGAATCTGCTCACCTTTAAAGTAGCCTCTATCGGCAATCACTGTCAGATCACCGCCACCAATGGCTTCTCGTGCCCGCTTCGCCATGCCGACCAGAAGATCCCGATCAATGCCAACATTGGTGACTTCGTGTGCCACAATCAGATGGTGTTTGGCTTCCACTGCGGTCTGCACGTTGTAGCCCACAATCCCGGTGCTCCGAGTTTTCATCGAGCGGGCATCGGGGTCGGTTAAAGAGAGTTGCCCGTCGGGTGATTGCCCCAACCGGGTTTCGATGACTTGGAGTTGCTGCATCTGTGCCTTCAGGGCCGCGATCTTGTCATTGAGCCGAGCCGCCTTGGCCTGGGCAATCTCCGGTTCCTGCCGATCCGCAGTCTCGAGGTCAGTTAGATAACGCTGAATGCTCGCCTCGATGTCAGCCATCCGCCGCTGTAATTTGGCGCTCGTGAAATTCCGGTCACGATTATTGACGGCTTTGAATTTGCTGCCGTCGATGGCGACCAGCGCCTCCGTGAATAGTTTGAGTTGCCGGCATATGACCACGAATTGCCGGCAGACCTTGCAGATCGCTGGACCGTTGTCCTTACGGAAATTGGCGATAGTCTTGTGGTCGGGCGTCAGGCGCCCGGTGAGCCACATCAGTTCGACGTTGCGCTGGGCTTCCCGCTCCAGCCGCCGACTCGACGGAATACGGTTGAGGTAGCCGTAGATATACAGCTTCAGCAACACGGCCGGGTGGTAAGCAGGACGCCCTGTCGTCGCCGGATCAACGCTCGCAAAACCCAAGACTCCCAGCGACAGTTCATCAACAAAGACATCGACAACCCGAACCGGGTTGGTATCCGCGATGTAGTCATCCAGCACTGCGGGAAGCAAAGTGCTTTGGGTTCGGCTCTCGCCCTGGATAAAACGCTTCATCTTGGTCGCCTTGTCGTCAATGCCTATTGCATTGATCGCGACTGCCAATTTTCGTTCACGTTTTTACACAGTCTGGGCCAACTGCGGACATAGCGACTATGAAAAGTCGTCAGGCTCGAACGGCAGGTAACTGATCTCCAAGCCGCCTTCAATCGCTTTATTCATCAGTCTCTTGGTCGGACTTAGCAGCCGTTTGGGGGCTCAATGACAAATGGCCGGTGCTGAGTCCAGACCGGCCATTATTTTGTGCGCACATAGGCAGTGCAGCTAAAGCGCGACATACGACTAAAAAATTACGGTAATCACTGACTTGGCACGTTCGCCATATAGCCGGCATCAGTCAATAAAAACCTTAGTGCGGCAAGGGTGTAGCGCGTTTGAATACACTGGGCATGATCAGACGAGTAACTGGTCAATGCATCCCAATCGAGTTGCCGACAAAGATGCGCAAGAGCCGATGATTTCTCATGAGAATGCTTGAGTGTAAGACTTATTTTATCCATGGCTACTCTTTAAACTCATGTGCGAGCAGCAAATGCTACCCTCCGTTTTCATAGCACTGAATCTATCGTTGCTTTGTAAAAACAAACTCCACCCGACGCGATCTCAGGCGGCACTCCTCAGAGCGACAACTCTTAGGAGTTCGTTCGCTACCAAGCACCTCTTTTCTTATCTGCGATCTTTGAACCCCGTGATTTCGTAGTCGTTCTGCAACGGCCATAACTCTGCTGTCTGAAACAGCTAGATTGAAAGACGAGCTACCGTTGTCATTTGCATGTCCGATTAGCGTTGCAACGAGACTTTTGTCGTCGAGCAATCTTCGGGCGAGGGAATCAATCTTGTATTTCTCTTTGTTGCTGACCGTTGATGAGCCAAGGGAGAAAAAGACGCATTCGTCGTCACGGATTTCTCGCGCACCCTTTTCAGTTGGCTCAGGATGAGCCTCCATACTTAAAGAGCTATTTGCAGATAGAGGCACTGTTGGTGTCGGAGCCAGATATTCAACTGGCTTAGGTTTGGCTTCCAGTTGGACTGGCAGCGGAGATGCGCATCCCACTAGCCAGCATATTCCAAGTATGCATATGCCCCACTTTGCACGGGGCTTACTCTTGGCCACGAACCATCTCCGCCAGCGGCGTTGCTGCAAAGGTTTCATTCTTTCCTGGCATATGCTGTATCAACTCATCTAAATTGATATGCAATGTTTTTAAGCTAACCAAAGGGATGCTTGATAGTGCCTCTGGAAGCACGCCTTCCGCCGGACCAGGCAATCTTGCAATAAGCTCTTCGCCCGACGCACTTAGGCGCAAGCCTATTCGTCGCTGATCCTTAGTCGCTTTTCGTTTGACCAGATACCCTTTTGCGACCAGCTTTTCAACAAGAATGCTGCATGTAGATTGATGAATCGCCAGCCTCCCAGCTAAGTCGGTGATCCCGATTTCAGGCGTACGTTCAACCTCCTGAAGAACCCAGGCCTGGGAACCGGGCAATCCAAAGCACTCCTCAAGCTCTCGAAAATACTGCCGCATGCTGCCGTAGATCACGCGAAACTGTTGAAGAACCTCAAGGGCCAACGGGGCTGTAGTGTCATTCATTGAATGATTGGTTGCACAAATTCGGAGCTGAAATTATATTGCTAATCAATGTAGTTTGAGCGACTGTTACAACAATCCTTATCGACAAAGGTTTTAGGGGGCTAGCCCCCCCTTTTTATATGTTCAACTCGATTCAACTCTTTGGTCTGGTATTGCTGGGTGGATTGACCGCCGGAGAAGTTTCGAGAAGATTTTTCGCCTTGCCGCGAACGATCGGCTATGTGCTGTTTGGATTGCTGGTTGGTCAGAGTGGCCTAAACTGGGTGACGCTTTTACACATCGAATCTGCGCAGCTTTTCATCGATCTGGCGCTTGGCTTGATTTTGTTCGAGCTAGGCTATCTGGTTCCGCGCAGTAATTTTGAGAACAGCCGCAATCGATTGCTAACTGGTTTAGCCCTTTCCTTAATGACGGGCTTCCTAGTATTGGTTTTGTTTCGCTACTGGGGCTTTTCAGCAGGTTCTGCTTTGTTTGCGGCGGCACTTTGCGTTGCCACTTCGCCTGCCATCACCATTGCCACTTGCAGTGATGTCGGGGCCAAAGGGGATCTTACCGGCTTGCTTTATACGATGGTAGCGATCAATGGTGCTGTTGCATTTGCGGCGGTAGTGTTGCTCGTTCCTTTCCTTATCGACAACGAGCCGATGAGTGGATTCGCACGCGTAAGCAGTGCACTGGGAAGCATTATCGGCTCGATAGTCCTGGGTGGGGCCTGTACCGGATTGGTCCTAATGGGCGCTGAAAGACTCGAAAGGCAGGCTGAATACCAGCATCTTTTGATTCTCGGGACCATCGTGCTCGGTGTCGGCACTGCCGTTTATCTGGATGTCTCGGTGTTTCTGCCTATGCTGATCTTTGGCATTCTGGTGAGCACAATCGACCGCGAACGGAAGGTGATTGCCATTCGGATTGCCAGTGATGCCCGTGTATTTCTTGTCATCACCTTCGTACTTGCCGGAGCGGCACTTGATATCGCCTATCTGCGCGACTATTGGCTGGAAGCCACATTGATTGCAGTCGTGCGATTGATTGGGCAAATGGTGTCTATATTTATTTCGCGCAAATTTATTGGCCTGAATATGCGTGAGTGTTATTTCCTGAGTATCGGACTACAACCGATGTCGAGCATCGCGCTGGTACTTCTGGTTAACACCCAGATGCTCTATAGCGGCATGGATGCCAAGCTGGTTGGCATGCTGATGGCAACGATCCTGCTGATGCAATTATTTGGTCCGCTGGCGACTCAAACGGCGATCAAGGGATTCGGCGAGGCAACTCGACTTCGCCCCACAACCAAAAACGAAATACCCGCAGAGAACCATGGAGGCACATCATGAGCAGACGCCCCTTGCGTATCGGGCTTTCGGCCCGAATTTACCATCCACAGCCCGGTGCCACCGGGCTGCAGTCCAAGTCACTGCAATACCTTGAACAATCGGTGGCGCATTGGGTGATGTCACGCGAGGTGATGGTTTTCATGATCCCCTCGGTCAGTGGTGACGGCATCGTGCACCGCAGCAGCATCCGCCTTTCGGACTATCCGCAATACCTCGACGGGCTGGTCCTGCAGGGCGGTGCCGATATCAGCCCGCAATCCTATGGCGAACAGCCGCTGCAAGCCGAGTGGGCGGGCGACCGCCTGCGTGATGCCTATGAAATGGAACTATTGCACGAATTCATGGAAGCCGGCCGGCCGGTACTCGGAATTTGCCGGGGCGCCCAACTGATCAACGTGGCGCTGGGCGGCACCTTGTACCAGGATATCGCCACGCAGTACGAGGCGCCGCAAATCCATGTAAACGAGGACTACGACAAGCACGCCCACAACATCACTTGGGAAGCCGGTAGCGGCCTGGCCAAGCTGTATCCCGAACCGGGTAGCAGCAAGGTTATTTCGATTCATCACCAGGCCATCAAGGCCCTCGGCAAGGGTCTGCGCGTCGAGGCGCGCAGCGCCGAAGATGGGCTGATCGAAGCGATCCGCCTTGAAGGAAAGCCCTATGTGCTGGGTCTGCAGTGGCACCCGGAGTTTCACCCACCAGGCGCCCTGGATTTGCTGAACTGCAATCCGATTCTCGATGAATTCCTGAGTGCGGCGCGAGGTAGGCGTTGGTGATCTTTGACCGTTTTTTACCATTGACCGTAGCAAAGGGCCAGACATGATCGAGACGATCACTGCGCCATTGCGCACCATTTGGGAAAGCCTGCTCGAACGCCTGTTTTTCCTGCCGCCCTTTCCCGAGACCATTGATTCGCTCGCCCTGTTCAGCCTGTTGCTGGTCGTCGGTCTGCTTCTCGGCGAATGGCTGCACGCCCACGCCCGCTGGCCCAAGGTCACCGGCTACGTGCTGGCCGGCATCGTATTCGGTCCATCGGCACTGGGCTGGATCAGCATCGAGGCCCTGGCTCAGGCGCGACCGATTGCCGACGCAGCCCTAGGTTTGCTGATGATGGAGGTCGGGCGGCGTCTCGACCTGAGTTGGCTCCGGCGCAATCCGGAATTGGTGCGCAGCACACTGGCTGACATCACGCTGTCGTTTGCCCTGATCTTCATTTTCGCCCTCTGGCTGGTCGGTCTGACACCCGCCTGGGCCGCCGCCACGGCCGCCGTGACCATGGCCTCGGCCCCGGCCGTGGTCCTGTTGACCATTGAGGAAGCCAAGGCCCAGGGACAGGTCACCGAACGCATCATCCTGCATACCGCTCTTGGCTCAGCCGCATCCTTTGTTGCCTTCGCCGTCGTGCTCGGCATCGTTCACGCCGAACTGAGCGAAGACTGGCTCAATGCCCTTGTCCATCCGCTGTGGGTGGTCGTCGGCGCGTTTCTGGTCGGCGGCATCGGCACCTGGTTGGCGCTGCGCATTGCTAGAACCTTACCGAAAGGCTCACTGGCCCAGGTTTTTGTCCTGATCGCCTGTGCCCTGCTGGCCGTCGGCATCGCGCGCATGCTCGCCGTGCCGGTCTTTTTGACCCTCTTTCTGATGGGCGTTCTGCTCGCTTCGCGTGACCGGCAACAAACCCTGCGTTACACCGCTTTGCCCGAAGGGCACTGGCTACTCGCCATCGTGCTTTTTGTCATCGTCGGCGCCTCCTTGCCCTGGCAGGACTTCACTTGGCAGGCCGGCCTGCAGGCACTCGGCCTGCTGCTGGTGCGCGCGGCAGCCAAAGCTGGGGCGATGGCCTGGTCGGGCGGCAGCATGCCCTTGCCCAAACGCCTGCTGGTTGGCATGGGTATCCAGCCACTGTCGGCCACGGCCGTATTCATGGCCTATGAAATCGCCAGTTTGTACCCGGAAGTCGGGCGTTCGGCCCTAACCTTGCCCCTTTTCGCCGCCGCCATGATGGAACTGGTCGGCCCTGCCCTATGCCGACTGGCGCTGCATAGATCAGACGAATGCGAAAGCGGCGAGCGTGATCGAGGAGGTATCGCATGACGACCAAAGCATTGGGCGATTTCAAGGACAGCGCCGCTTTTTCGCTCGGTGTCGAACTCGAACTGCAACTCGTCTCGAAGCGCGATTTCGACCTGACGCGTGGCGCCACCGACCTGCTCGGCAGCCTCGATTACGACGAACGTTTTGGCGAGATCAAGCTGGAAATCACCGAAAGCATGATCGAGATCAGCACCCAGCCGCAGTCGACCGTCGACGGCATTGCCGCTGATCTCAGCGGCCTACGCGACACCCTGCGCCAGCATTGCGAACGCAACAACATCGGTATCTGCGGCGGCGGCACGCACCCTTTCCATCATTGGCCAGAACGACGCATCTGTCCCGGTGACCGCTTCAACGATCTTTACCAGCGCTATGGTTATCTCGCCAAGCAATTCACCGTATTCGGCCAGCATGTCCATATTGGCTGCACCTCGGCCGATGAGGCCATTTGGCTGACCCAGGCGTTCGGCGTTTATGTGCCGGCATTCATCGCCTTATCCGCCTCATCGCCCTTTGTAGATGGCGTGGACAGCTTCTACCAGTCGGCCCGGCTCAATGCGGTTTCAGCCTTTCCGCTGAGCGGACAGTGCCCGCCGCTCGGTAGTTGGCAGGAATTCACCGAACACTTCGCCTTCCTGCAAGCCTGCGGCATCGCCCAGAGCATCAAGGATCTGTATTGGGATGTCCGCCCGAAACCGGAATTCGGCACCGTTGAAATACGCGTCTGCGATACGCCGCTGACCATCGAACAGGCGACCTCGCTGGCTGCCTTGGCTCAATCTCTTGCCCGTTGGCTGCTGCGCACCCGTCCGCCACTGCATACCGCCAAGCAGGCTCATGTTGCCCGTTACAACAAATTTCAGGCCTGTCGCTATGGCTTCGAGGCGATGATTTCCGACCCGGTTAACTTATGCCAGACGCCATTAAAGCAAACCCTGGCCGACTTGCTCGAAGCCGTTTCAGAGGATGCCCGGGAACTGGACTGCGCCGACTGGCTGAGCCCGCTCAAGCAGGCGGTCGCTGAAAATACGGGCGATGCAGCCTGGTTGCGGGCCAGGGAAAACCAGCATGGCAACTTGAACGATGTGGTGCGCGAAGCCAGCAAACGGCTGATGGGCAAAAACGATCAATTCCAGGAGAAGACAAAATGATCCGCCGGTTGCCTGCAACCTTGTTGTCACTGTTCATTGCCTCGGGCACTTGGGCGGCGAACTCGACTTGTCAATTTGAGCAGGTGCCGGTCGGCCCACAAAAACAGGGCCCCTGGATCGACAAGAGCAACTGGCTGGCCATTGAAAACCAGCGCCTGACGTTACAGGCCGGCGAATTATTCATGCCCGCCTGGCGACTGGCCCCGACTGGCGATGGTCAGATCACGACTGCAAAGCAACGCCCGATAGATGATTTTCAGGTTGTCGATCCGCTCGACGGCAGTAGCCGCGACCTCGCATTCTTGCTCGACAGTCGCCTCTATGTCGACGGCCTCGTCGTCCTGCGCAACGGCCGTGTCGTCGCAGAACGCTATCGAAACGGGCTGACACCTGACA
This sequence comes from Dechloromonas aromatica RCB, assembly GCF_000012425.1. Lineage (NCBI taxonomy): Bacteria > Pseudomonadati > Pseudomonadota > Betaproteobacteria > Rhodocyclales > Azonexaceae > Dechloromonas > Dechloromonas aromatica (nom. nud.). Next base: position 2,284,897 of record NC_007298.1, read on the forward strand.
AACCCAGGCTATTGCTCCAGGCAACCCGTCCTTTACTTAACCTGCTCGGCGCCATGAGCGTCAGCCAGGGCAAGCTGGCCGCCGACAAATCCGTCAGCCGTTTTCTTCCCAAAATGGCACCGTCTGCCGGGCTACGCAAGCTGTCGATAAGGCGCCTCCTCGAAAACGAGCAGCGCCATTCCTGGACTTCGGAAGACTTGGAATCCTGGCAGCAAGCCGGTGGCTGGACAACGAATCAGGCTGGCAACGGCATCCGGGCCTGGCTTGCTCAGGCCGGGCGTTGGGAAAAGCCGCTGGGCGAACCGGAAACAAACACCTTTGCTGCCAACCCGGATGACGACCTGTTGGCCTGGGTATTGGCTGAGAGTAACGCCATGCCGCTCTCGCGACTATTTTGCGAAGGACTCCTGAGCCGCAACCCGCCGGAACACTCCGCACTTTGGGTCAGCGACTCGCAAGGGGTCGAATTAGCGTCTGGACTAGGTTTATCTTTGCGGGATTTTGCAAAACTGGGCCAACTGCTTGTCGAGGCACGCAGCAGTCGCAATCGTGCCAAAATTCCAAGTTGGTTCATTGAGGCCTTGGTCGCATCATCGGGCATGCGACTTACGGAAATCAAGGGGCTATCCAAGGGCAGTGAGCAACGCTACGGTTTTGTGCACTTGGGTGGGGCACCAAATCGAGTGGCGCTTTTCGGTGCACATGGAACAAGTTTGTATATCGATTTTGACAAACGCCTGATCATTGCTTTTTACGCAACTCGCCCTGGAGAAATCACACCTGAAACACTAGCGTTGCTTGAGCACACTTGGAAAGCTATTGACCGAGCAATCGCTTTGCTCGCAACGAGTGTAAGCCAGTGAGCCTTGAAGGGCTGTTTCTTACCGAACACCAATGCATAGCCCAACCTGACTTGGGAGATTGATACAGGACAATGAACTTCTGAGTCTCATCGGTGAGCTTTCGTTCTGGATCAATAGGACTTGAGCTTTGCCGCCGTTGGGGGCGCAGCACACCACTGACCTCATTGGCCGAGGTGCCGACAGGGTCTGTTTTCAGCGAATGGCGGCTTAAGGATCAGTAAGCTGCCAAAGCACATTGAAAATGTCATCAGTCGCTTTTGGGCACGAACCTGCCCTCCCCGGCGTATGGAAGCGAACATTCGGCATCACTTGGTCCTTCGGGACCTTTGCTACCTCCTAACCCGGCCAGTTAGGGCCTTATTACTCTGCGATATCGATCAGTAGGTTTTGAAGAAGTAGACGGTGGTCAACGTCGCGCCGACGGCAATCACCAGTCGCCGTAGCCAGATCGCCGGCATGCGCTTGGCAACCGCTGCACCAGCCATGCCACCGATGGTCGCTGTACCCAGGGCGACTAGGGTGTGCGGCCAACTGATTGCGCCGGCAACCAGAAAGGTCACTGCTGCGATGCTGTAGTTCACCGCGGAAGTCAGATTCTTCAAGGCATTGAGTTCCTGCATGTCCTCATAACCTTGAATGGATAGCGCAGCCAGAGTCAGGATACCCATGCCGGCACCAAAGAATCCGCCGTAAATGGCGACGATAAGTTGAAACAAGGCCCCACCAATACCGCCACCGGGCTCGCCGGTTGACTCTGCTCCGAAGCGCCGCTTGCCCCATGCGACGAGCCGACTGACCCGGGCACTGAAGGCAAACAAGCTGGTGGCGACCAGAAGTAACCAAGGGATCAGTGCCGAAAAGGCAGCATTTGAAGTAGAGAGCAGCAGCAAACCGCCGGCGAGGCCGCCGATGACGGATACGGCGATCAGCAAGATGGCCCAGCGCCCGTGGCGCATGGCTTCCTTGCGATACGCCCAGGCGCTGGACAAGCTGGCTGGCCATAGAGCGACCGTATTGCTGGCATTGGCCGTAACGGGCGGCACTCCCGCAGCGAGCATGGCCGGGAAGGAAAAAAAGGTACCTCCACCAGCGATAGCGTTCATGCCTCCAGCCAGGAATGCGCCGAGGGCAACGAGAAGGGCTTCATTCAGCGTCATCTTATTGGGTCACCACAAGAAAATTATTGGTGATTCTGTCCAATTTGCCGCCCGTGCGATAGTGTGATTTTCCCGTACGCGCTGCGACTGCCGCTTAGTCCTTGCCATGGTTAATCAGCTGATCAGCTAAGTTCGGCGATGCGCAGCAAATTGGTCGTGCCAGACCTACCGAAAGGCATGCCAGCCGAGATCACAACGCTTTGCCCTCGTGAAGCAAAATGCTGCCTTCTGGCCGTTTCGCAGGCCAGGTCAGTCATTTCAGTCACATCGACAACGTCATGGCACATGACGGCATGCAAACCCCAGGCCAGAGACAGTCGACGGGCCGTGGCCAGTCGTGGCGTCAGGGCGATGATCGGGGCCTTGGGTCGTTCTCGCGCCATGCTCAATGCAGACGTGCCCGAACTGGTATAGGCAACGGTCACGGCAATATGCAGCAGATCGGCGACATGGCGTACAGCAGAACCGATGGCATCCGCCTTGTTGGCCCGTGCCGGTGGTTGTGACGCGTCGATGGCTACCCGATAGTAGGGATCGGACTCGGTTCTGCTGATGATGCTGTCCATCATCTTTACTGCTGCAACTGGATATTTTCCAGAGGCCGATTCAGCGGAAAGCATGACGGCATCGGCACCATCGTAGATCGCTGTTGCTACATCGGATGCTTCGGCGCGGGTCGGCACCGGTGCAGCGACCATGGAATCAAGCATCTGCGTTGCCACAATAACCGGCTTGCCGGCGCTTCTGCAGGCACGAATGATCCGCTTTTGAATCGCTGGCACTTGTTCCGGTGGCATTTCGACGCCCAGGTCGCCACGAGCAACCATGATGGCGTCGCTGACATTGACGATGGCCTCGAGACGCTCGATTGCCGCTGGCTTCTCCAGTTTGGCGATAACACCGGCACGGCCATCGATGATTTTCTTGATTTCCAGTATGTCCTCGGCTCGTTGCACAAAGGAGAGCGCAACCCAATCTACTCCCAGGGTTAAACCAAAATCGAGGTCCGCGCGATCCTTGTCGGTCATTGCCGACATCGGAATAAGTGATCCGGGGACATTGACGCCCTTGCGGTCAGATAGTGTTCCCCCGGCAACAACTCTGGTTTCGGCGAAGTCGGGCCCGCATTTTTCGACGAACAGGCGAATGCGGCCATCGTCAATCAGGAGGCTGGACTGTACGCTCAGCGCCTTGAAAATCTCCGGGTGCGGCATGGGGGCCCGGGTTTGATCGCCCGGCCTGTCACAGTCCAGGTCGAGGCGGAACTTGTCGCCTTCGGCCAAAGTGATGGGGCCATTGGCAAATTTGCCGAGGCGCAGCTTTGGGCCCTGAAGATCAAGGAGCACGCCAATTGGACGACCGGCTTCTCGCTCGACATCACGGATGGTTTCCAGGCTTCTTTTGTGATCCTCATGGGTACCGTGGCTGAAGTTAAGACGAAAGATATCGGCCCCATTCAAGTAAAGCTTCTGGATCGTGTCGCGATCAGAACTGGCTGGGCCGAGGGTGGCGACAATTTTGGCATTACGGTTACGGTGCATGTTCAGTGTCCTTTCAAGCGAGCGACTCAAGCCGTCTCGCCGGTAATGAAAATGGCGCGAAAGTCATTGAGGTTGGTCAGCGTCGGGCCAGTAATGATCGAGTCGCCCAAGGCACTGAAGAAGGAATGCCCATCGTTGTTGTCGAGGCTATCCTTGGGACGGATGCCCAAGCCCCAGGCGCGTTGTAGCGAGTGGGGCGCGAGATAGGCGCCGGCAATCTCCTCCTGTCCATCGACACCATCGGTATCACCGGCCAGGGCATGGATGCCGGCCCGGCCTTCGAGAGCCACGCCGAGTGACAAAAGAAACTCGACATTGCGCCCGCCCCGCCCACTGCCGCTGACGGTAACTGTGGTTTCTCCACCGGAGAGCAGGATGCAGGGGGCTTTGAACGGTTGGCCATGACGGGAAACCTGCAAAGCCATGCCGGCCATGACCTTGCCAACATCGGCAGCTTCGCCTTCGATGCTGTCTCCCAGAATGTGAGCTGGGTAGCCATGAGCAGCAGCGACTTTGGCGGCAGCTTCGAGCGCCATCTGGGGTGTGGCAATCATGTGAGTTTCGATCCTGCTCAGCACGGGATCGTCCGGCTTGATGGATTCGCCCTCGCCGCTTTCGAGAATTTCCCGGACATGCGGCGGCAGGTCGATGCCATAGCGGCGGACGATGGCTAACGCATCAGCGCAGGTGGTTGCGTCGGCGACGGTGGGACCGGAGGCGATGTCGCAGGGATTGTCGCCGGGTACGTCGGAAATCAGCAGCGTGACCACTCGGGCAGGATGGCAGGCAGCAGCCAGGCGACCGCCCTTGATCGCCGACAGATGACGGCGCACGCAATTCATTTCGCTGATGCTGGCCCCCGACTTGAGCAGGGCGCGACTGACTGCCTGCTTGTCTTCAAGCGTGATGCCGGCGAGCGGCAAGGCAAGCAGCGCCGAACCTCCGCCTGAGATCAGGCAGAGCACCGTGTCGTCGGCGGTAAGGTCGCTGACCAGATCGCGAATGCGACCGGCGGCGGCGAGCCCGGCGGCATCGGGCACCGGATGGGCGGCTTCGACGATTTCGATGCGCTTGCAGGGAACGCCATAGCCGTAGCGGGTGACGACCAGGCCGGAAAGTTCGCCGGGCCAGTTGTCCTCGACGGCCTGGGCCATCGCCGCCGAAGCCTTGCCGGCACCGATGACAATCAGGCGGCCGTTAGGTACTTCTGGAAGGTATGGCGGAATGCAATGTGTCGACTGGGCGGCCTCGATGGCGGCGTGGAACATCTGCTGCAGCAAATGGCGCGGCTGGATGGGAGTGGTCATGTCTGAAATCCTCGGAGTGGGTGTGACTTCGTCATGCGGCTTGGGCGAGGCAGGTCGCCCAAGCCGCAATTCACCGGGTTAGCGATTGACGATTTTGGCCGGGACACGCAAGACCAGCATGGCGCCGAAGAAGAGCACACCGGACAGGATGTAGAGCGCGACCGTGGTGCCGCCCGTGGCATCCTTGATCCAGCCGACCAGGAAGGGGCTGATGAAACCGGCGATCTGGCCGAGCGAGTTGATCAGGGCGAGGCCACCGGCTGCGGCGGCGCTGCCCAGGAAGGCGGTCGGCAGCGGCCAGAACATCGGCAGGCCGGACAGCGCCCCCATCGTTGCCAGGGAGAGACCGAAGACGGCGATGACAGCGTTGCCGCCGGCCATGGTGGCAATCATCAGACCGCACAGGCCCATCAGCAGCGGACCGCTCAAGTGCCAGCGACGTTCCTTGCGGGCGTCGCCGGAGCGGCCGATCCAGATCATGAAGATGCTGGCGCACAGATAAGGAATGGCGCTGATCCAGCCAACGGTCAGCGGGCTCTGGAAGCCGAGCGATTTGATGATGCTCGGCAGCCAGAAGTTGATGGCATAGACCCCCATCTGGATGCAGAAGTAGACCAGGCCGAGTAGCCAGACATGCGGATTACGCAGCACGCTGGCAAAAGTGTCGGCCGCCAGACTGCTTTCGCGGCGATTTTTTTCGTCCTTTTCCAGTTCGGCGATCAGCATCTGCTTTTCATCGGTGCTCAGCCATTTCGCCTGGGCGATACCGTCATTGAGCATCACATAAACAAGGAGGCCGAGCAGCACGGTCGGAATGCCCTGCAGAAGGAACATCCATTGCCAGCCGGCGAGGCCGCCCTGACCGGCAAAGGACTGCATCATCCAGCCCGAGAGCGGGCTCCCCAGAAGCCCGGAGATGGGAATGGCCGACATGAAGAGGCCCATGATCCGGCCGCGTCGCGAGGCCGGGAACCAGTTGGTGAAGTAGAGCACGATGCCGGGGAAGAAGCCGGCTTCGAAGACGCCGGTGATGAAGCGCAGCGTGTAGAAGGCTTCCGGGGTCTTGACGAACATCAGCGAGGCCGAGGCGATGCCCCAGGCAATCATCAGGGTGCCGATCACCTTGCGGGCACCGAGACGGTGCAGCAGGAGGTTGCTCGGCACGCCGCTCAGGACATAGCCGATAAAAAAGATTCCGGCGCCAAGACCGTAGATCGTTTCGCTCCATTTCAGAGCGTCGATCATCTGCAACTTCGCGAAGCCGACATTGACCCGGTCCAGGTAATTGAACAGGTAGCAAATAAAAATGAAGGGAATGAGGTGCAGGGTTACCTTGCGATACGCGCCGTCCAGTTCGGCATGATTCGCCGACATGTTGGCGGGCAGCGTGGCACTTTGTGCATTGGCCATGTTTGTCTCCTAATAGTGAATTGATTTACCACTGCAATAACGCAGGCAAATGGTAGGGTGCCGGCAATGGACAAACATCGTGCGGATGCATGTAAAATCATTAGCAATTAATAATAATTTTGTGCGTTATTACAAACCAAGGGCTTGGCCCAAAGTGCACGTTGGGGAAAGATGGCAACAATCGGAGCGGAGTTGGCCAGGGAAATCGTTGAGCGGACGATGAAAATCATTCCATTCAACGTGAACGTGATGGATGCACGCGGCATCATCATTGGCAGTGGAAATCCCGAGCGGGTTGGCTCCTTGCACCCAGGGGCGCAACTCGCACTGGCCAAGCAGGATGCGGTCGAGATCGACAGCGTGGCGACGCCCAGTCTGCCGGGAGCGAGGGCCGGTATCAATCTCCCGCTGTCGGTGCGCGGGGCGATCTGGGGTGTCGTCGGGATTACCGGGAATCCCGATGAAGTTCGTCAGTTTGGAGAACTAGTTCGCCTTACCGCCGAGATGATTCTTGAGCAGGCGCTGCTGATCGGTGAATTGCAGCATGAAAAGCGCTATCGCGAAGAGTTTGTTTTTCAGCTGGCCAACAAATCCGGCATTTCGGAGGCCAGCATGCAAGCCTGGGCGGCGCGGCTGAAAGTGGATTTGCGACAACCCGGCGCATTTTTTGTGTTGCAACTGGCCAACGACACGCCGCGTCCGGACTTGGCCATGCTCGAACTGCAAGGTGTGCAAGCCGAACTGGCGGCCCATTGGCCGGAGCTGCTCACGGCCGTGATCTCGCCAGGCGAACTGGCGATGTTCGAAACCTTCGACACATCCGGCAGCCCGAGCATTCGTGCAATGAGAGCCCGGAAACGCCTGGAGGAACTGAACGCTGCTGCAAGGACATCCTTGCTGTCCGAGGCCAGCCGGGCATGGGGATCGCCTTGCCTGGGCTGGATGGCGCCGCAGCCTCCTACGAGTCGGCAAAACAGACTGGGCGGGTCGGGCGATTGCGATCGCCAGAGTCCCCCATCTTTTCCTACTACAACCTGAGTTTGCCCGTGCTTCTTGCCGGTCTTGAGTCAGGCTGGCAAGCCGAGCAACTACGGGAACCCCTGGCCAGACTCGGTGCCTTTGATCAAAAATCCGGAGTACTCATGAAGACACTGGTGGCCTGGTTCAGCCATAACAGCCAGCCGACTTTAACCGCCAAGGCCATGCATATTCATCGCAACACGCTTGATTATCGCTTGCAGAAAATTAGCGAATTGACGGGCCTGAACCTGACCAATACCGATGATCGGCTCCTGTTATATGTGGCGATGCAATTGAGAAATTCCGACTAGGAAGTTGGCAGGCGGCGAGGTGTGCAAATTGCACCTGTTTTGATGCTTTCCGCATCTGCATTGCTGGCGCAAGCAACAAAGTTTCAGTGAACTTTTCGAAGGCAAGAACCCTGCTCTTAAGCCCCGTCGCTCAAAAGCTTGAGCCCGGCTGCTTCAAAAACTCGATTTCTTCTGATGTAGATTCGCGACCAAGAATCTGGTTGCGATGCGGATAGCGCTCAAAACGGTCAATGATGGCCTTATGTTTAAGTTCAAATTGATAGTTGCCCGCCGGAGCATATTCACGGTACAGGCGTTCAGCCTGCTCGTGAATTAACTTCGACTCACTGTGCATGTATGGAATTAGCAAGAATGCACGCTCAATTTCAGAAAGCTGAGTATGGAATCCCGCAGCAACAGCCTCCTGAGCCAAGGCCAGCGCCATTGAATCCTGTGAAAAAGCAGCGGGTGAATTGCGATGTATGTTTCTAGAAAACTGATCTAGCACGATGATTTCTGCGAGTCGGCCTTGTGCTTCTTTACGCCAAAGATACAACTCACCTTTTGAGGCTTTGTCCAGAAGCGATCCATACCTTCGCTGGATCTGATCATCAAATGCCGGATCTGTCGCCCACCACATCCTTGGTTCGATTTCCTCAAACCAGAATGCTAGAACCTCGTTGTGCGTGAACACTCTCGCTCCTTCTACATTTTTGAATATTCTCAGCCAGTCCCACAATTAAAAGATCCTAGATTGCAGTTCATCTGTGCTTGAAGTTATTTGAAAATATTTTGGTGTGTTGCGCCGTCTTTGTGGTGAGGTATCTTACGCAGAACCGGATTCTTCAGCAGCCAAGCGACAAGGCGGCAAATGCCAATTGCCGTTCTGAATTTATAGCCAGCCATTTTTCAATGAGTAGGCCACTGTGCGCTTGGGCCGAAAAACGGCAATTGCAGTTCCCCCTACCCCACCTCGTTTGACATTCCCGCTAGCTCAGAATGTCGGTCTGGCGGCTTATCTGCTACCTAAAATTCAGGCAGTTACGTCAAGTGCTTCGCTAACGCCACCGAAGGCTGTATATTTATACAGCCATGCTAGCTACCGTCACCCGTTTTCGCCAATTCGGCATTTTCCTGAAACAAAGCGAGCTTGATGCTGCGCCGGCCATTCGGGCTAACCAGCCCCAGAAGGTGTGGCCGGAGAACAATAATTTTCATTGCCCGATCCGTGCGGCGAGTCTCCAGCTCGAGGCCTTGTTCTTTGCCAGTCTGGAAATTCATGCCGACGGAGATCGACACCAGGAAGTCGCACGGACCTGGATGGTCGTATTCGCATGACTGACTCAGCAAGCACCTCCCTGCCAAAGCGCCGGATTGCGCATCTCGATATGGATGCCTTCTTCGCGTCCGTCGAACTCCTGAACTACCCGGAACTCCGTGGCCAGCCCGTGGTGGTGGGTGGTCGCAATGTGAATCAACCGATCAGCCAGCCAGATGGCACGAAACGCTTTGGGCGCCTGCGGGAGTATGTCGGCCGTGGCGTGGTGACGACGTCGACCTACGAAGCACGGGCTTTCGGTGTCTTCTCGGGCATGGGCCTGATGAAATCGGCGGAAATGGCACCAGGCACTATCCTGCTACCGGCCAACTTCGATGCCTACCTGAACTATTCACGGCGCTTCAAGGCCGCAGTCGCCACCATCGCTCCGCTGATCGAAGATCGAGGCATTGATGAAATCTACATTGACCTGAGTGATATCGATGAAGAGAGCCTGCCGCTCGCTCGCCGGATCAAGCAGGCGGTCTTCGATGCGACCGGACTGACTTGTTCCATTGGCATCACGCCAAACAAATTGTTGTCGAAAATCTGTTCCGACCTGCAAAAGCCGGACGGCATCACGATCCTCGGCATAGCGGATATCGAATCCCGCATCTGGCCATTGGCCGCCAAAAAGATCAACGGAATCGGCCCGAAGGCCAATGAGCGCCTTGAGAAACTTGGCATCCAGACGATCGGGCAATTGGCGGCCACCCCGGTTGAGCTATTGCTGAATCATTTTGGACGAAGCACGGGGCAGTGGATGCATCAGGTTGCCCACGGGCGCGACGATCGTCCTGTGAAGACAAGCCGGGAGACCAAGTCGATCAGTCGGGAAAGTACGTTTCAGCGCGATCTGCATGCCAAACAGGACCGTTCCGAACTCTCCGAGATATTCACCGGCATCTGCCTGCGTGTTGCCGATGACCTGAAACGCAAGGGTCTGGTCGCCAAGACCATCGGAATCAAGGTGCGTTACGCTGACTTTCAGGCGGTAACGCGGGATTTCACCTTGGACCTGGCAACCGATGACGGAATGACGATTCGTCGGGCCGCTGGAGAATGTCTGAAGCGCGTCCCATTGGAAAAGCGTATTCGCTTGCTGGGGGTTCGAGCCTCGGCACTGGCATCCGCGTCAACGCTGGCTGATCTGCCCGCCCAGCAGTCTCTTGAAATTTAGACCGGCCGCTGCGCTGATCTCCGTTGATCGGGGCGATTCAGCCCATCGGCTATCCAGGACAGGACATCGTCGCACCCGCCGGTCAATCGGCGTATGAGTTCAAGAATCCAGGCCGTCAAGCGTTGCTGGCCACTTGCCAGATCGCCGCAATAATTTTCTCGAACCTTGAAACGCCGTCTCTCTTTCCTGCATCCAATGGGTCAAGAGCAGCCAACACAGGGGCGAAAATGAAAACAAGAAGCGCACTGGAGCCACGCCAGCACGATACCGAGCTGGAACTTGCACGACAGGTTGCGGCAGGCGATTCTGATGCCTTCCGGACCTTGATGCGGCGGCACAATCAAACGCTCTACCGCACCGCCCGCGCCGTCCTGCGCAACGATGCCGACGCCGAAGAAATCGTCCAGGAGGCCTGGCTGCTCGCCTACCGCGCGCTGCACGGTTTTCGTGGCGAGGCCAAGCTCTCCACCTGGTTGATCCGCATCGTCGTCAATCTCGCGCTGCGCCGTCGGCAAGGCCAGATGCGCGACACAACGATACGCGTCGACTCTGCTGAAAACGAGGTCGAGGATATGCACCCAAGTCCAACCGAAACCCCCGAATCAAACGCGGCAAACGGCGAATTGCGACGCCTGCTTGAATCACATATCGACCGCCTGCCCGATATGTACCGTGAAGTCTTCATCTTGCGCGGCGTCGAGGAACTGGATGTCGAAGAAACCGCCAGCGCGCTCGGCCTGCCCGAGGCCACCGTCCGCACCCGCTTCTTTCGCGCCCGGCACCAGTTACGCGAGACCCTGGCGCAGGACATCGATATTGCTGTCGGTGACGCATTTTCCTTCGCCGGCCATCGATGCGACCGCATCGTAGCCGGTGTCTTCAGGCGACTGGAAGAAGAGATTTCCTGAGCGCCGCAAACCCACCGGAGATTCATCATGACCATGCTCAAAATGCTTGGCGACAGCGCCAAGGCTATCCCCCGTCGTGCCTTCATTTCGCAATCCGGGCTGCTCCTCTCAGGCGCCGCCGTCGCGCTGCTCACCGGCCAGGACGCCCTCGCGGCCAAATCCGCAGACGGTGTCGAATCCGATCTGCGCATCCTCAACACCGCGCTGGGAGCCGAACTCGAGGCTATCGCCGCTTATCAGCTGGGCGCCGAAAGCGGCCTGCTGCAAAAACCGGTACTCGATCTGGCAATGACGTTTCAGGGACACCACAAGGAGCATGCCGATCTGCTCGGCAGCACCATCATGAAGCTTGGCGGCAAGCCCGTGACCGCCAGAAGCAAGTACAGTTTCCCGCTCGAAACCCTGAAAACCCAAGTCGATGTGCTGCGCTTCGCCGCCGGGCTGGAAAAAGGTGCGGTCAGCGCCTATCTCGGGGCCATCCCGGTATTCGGCAACCGGGATCTGGCCAAGGCAGCCGGCAGCATCCTCGGCGACGAAGCCATGCACTGGGCCATCCTGCGCAACGCCGTGGGCGACGTACCGGTACCCGGCGCCTTCGTCTCCTGATCAGCGGTGACGCGACATGAAATGCCGGACGCCCAGGCCGGGCCTCCTCGCCATCCTGCTGTCACTGGCCCTGTCACCGGTCCATGCCGGTGACAGCCCGGCCGATGCCCATGCACGTGGTGCCATCATTTACGAACGCTGCGCTGCCTGCCATGCCTTGCAGACCGACCGTACCGGACCACGCCACTGCGGCCTGATCGGGCGCCGTGCCGGCAGCGTGCCCGGTTTTGCCTACTCGCCGGCCATGCGCCAGTCACGCCTTATCTGGAGCGAAGCCAATCTCGATCGCTTCATCAAGGCGCCAATGGCCTTCATGCCTGGAACTGCCATGGGCTACGACGGCGTCAAGAACGATGCTGAGCGGCACGACCTGCTGGCCTTCCTGCGCCAGGAGGGAATCAGTGATAAATGCCGGAACCTTCAGGTGGAGCGACCATGATCCAAATCAGATGGGGCACTGGGTCCGCGAGCGCCTGAACGATAGCGTGCCGGGCCAGTCAACAAACTGGATTGTCTTGATTTTCGCCGGCCGGCAAGGCCTGGCGTCTGAAGTCTCTTTCCTTGGGGCGCGCCATGTTCAGTTACGAAAGCATCACCGTCGCTTCAATCCTGGGGACCAGCCTCGACGCGGTGTTCACGATCGATGAGCGAGGTCGTATCGTCGATTTGAATGACGCGGCAGTAAGGATGTTCGGTCGGAGCCGCGAGGAATTCCTGGGCAGCAATATTTCCTGCATTGTGCCTAGCCCGCTCAAAGAACAGCATGACGGCTTCCTCGCTGCGTTCAGCCCTGACCGGGGGATCAAGCATGTGCTCGGCAGCGGCCAGCGACTGGATGGCGAGCGCAAGGACGGCACTCGCTTTCCCGTCGAGGTTGGTATTTCCGCCTTCGTCCAGGGCGGCAAGCGCTATTTCACGGGTTTCGTCCGCGACATGAGCGAGCGCCAACGAAACGAAGACCACATGCACTTCCTGGCCATTCACGACACGGATAGCGGACTACTCAACTACCGGGGCTTTTGCGGCAGCCCGCTGCCCGCGGACGGCGAAGCCCAGGTCGTTTTCATTCGTCTTGAAGAGTTCAGACGCCTGGCAGTTGCCTACAATCGGCATTGGAGCGAGGCCACGCTGCATGAGTTCGCGCTGCGCCTGCAGGGATTTCTGAAGCCCGGCGAGATGGCGGCGCGGGTGCGCGAGGACGCCTTTGCCGTCCTGATTCCGGGTGACGCCGGCAGCCGGGTCGAAAGCTTGCGACAATTGCTGAGAAAACCGCTCACGCAGGGCAGCATGTACTTCCCGCTGACCTGCACGATCGGCATTTCCCGGCCCCTGGGCAGCATCGAGCAACGCCTGCATGACGCTCAACTGGCTTGCGACCGAGCCGGCCCGCAGGGCAAAGGCCGCGTTAACGCGTTCGACGACGAGATGTGTCGGCGGACGCAGCGCGAGTTGCAGATTGAAACCCACCTGCGCAAAACGCTGCATAACGGCGGGCTGTCCCTCGCCCTGCAACCGAAAATTCGCTTGGCTGATCGCCGGATTGCCGGGGCCGAAGCGCTTGTTCGCTGGATCGATGATGAACTTGGCCTGGTCCAGCCGAGTGAATTCATTCCAATCGCCGAACGCCTTGGGCTGATTGGCTGCATCACAGACGAGGTAATGCGCCAGTCGATGCGCGAGATCGCCGCCTGCGCCGACCAGTCGATTACCGTTGCCGTCAATTTATCCGCACTCGATTTTCTCCAGCCACATCTTGTCACCAAAATCGGCAAACTCCTCGCCGAGAACCAGGTCGATCCTGCAAAACTGGTCATCGAACTGACCGAGTCGGTGGTGGCCAACGACGCCAAGCTCGTCACGGCGCGCATGCATGAAGTCAAGGCGCTGGGTGCCGCCATCTCGCTCGATGACTTCGGTACCGGCTATTCATCCTTGTCCTATCTCCGTCAATTCCCTATCGATTCGCTCAAGATCGATATCTCGTTTGTCCGCGACATGCCGGAAAAGGCCGATGCGGTTGCCATCACCACGGCCATTGTCGCGATGGCCAAGGCGCTAGATCTTGAGACCATCGCCGAAGGCGTCGAGACGGAAGAGCAAGCCGATTTGCTCGGCATGCTGAAAGTCGATCTTTGTCAGGGCTACCTGTTCGGCAAACCGGTCTCACCTAGCGAGTTCCATAACCTGGTGCGGCGCACCGGGTAAGGACTTGATCGCCCCGCGTCTTTGGATACAAACCGTTGCAAGCTGTTACTTGAAACGGAGAGGCATGGGCCTTAAATTACATCCATGCGCTGACCCCCAACAGTGCAGACGGCCTACCTCCCCCTCCCCCAATTGGCCGTCAGAAAGCCCCGCCTCCCCCTGCGGGGCTTTCGCCTTTTGGGGGCCTGGGTTACCCGGGAACCTGCCAGCCACCCCAGAAGACATTAATCTCTTGTGGTAGCGGTTGCCGCCGGTGGCCAAGAACCAATCAGCAGCTGAATTGACCAAACCTTGTTGTCGGCGGACTGCGTCCGCCAACCGTTTTGAATTACCAAACCGCCGGATGACCGATGCCCATGACCGAAACCCCATTACTCCCGCCCCTGGTCGAAGACCTGACACTCACCTACCGCAGTCGCGCGCCACGGAAAGCGGATCAAGGCCTGATCATCCTGCTGCATGGTGTCGGCAGCAATGAAAGCTCAATGGCGGGGCTGGCCGCCCTGCTCCCGAAACGGTATGCCGTTGCGCTCGTTCGTTCGCCGATTCCGATGGGTTCCAATGCGTTTTGTGCATTCCCGGTCAATTTCACGCCCAACGGCCCGGTCATCGATCAGGCCGCGGCGGAGGCAAGCCGCCGGAAACTGGTGAAATTCGTCTCCGAACTGCAGGCACGAACCGGCCTAAGCTCGCGCCGGACGCTGATCGCCGGATTTAGCCAGGGCGGCATCATGTCGGCCAGCCTGGCACTTACCAGTCCTGAAAGTGTCGCCGGGTTCGGCATTTTGTCCGGCCGTATCCTGCCGGAAATTGCGCCGCTCATCGCCCACCGGGATGCCCTGGCCAAGCTCGATGCGCTGATCCTGCACGGCGAACTGGATAGCACGCTACCGATCGCCTGGGCTGAGCGAAGTTCGGCCCAGTTACGTGACCTCGGAGTGCCCTTCGAGGCTAACTTCTACCCCGCCCGGCACGAAATTACCGAGGCGATGGCAAGCGATTTCATCCACTGGGTCGAGAAAAAACTTCCCTGCCCAAGCCTGTAGTCCGGAATGATCAAAGTGGCTTCATTGTAAAAAAGCGGGAATGAACCCAGTTTGAAATCGCGAAGAAAAACAACTTATTTGTTCTCGGCAAATAACAAGCCCTGCCTCAATCGTTGCCGGACTGCGGTTTGAGGGCTGCCTTGATCGCATCCTCGCCGAGATCCGGGCAAACCTTCTCGATAAAGGCATGAACATAGCTGCGCAGATAGGTGCCACGACGCACGGCGATGCGCGTTGTGTTCGCCGGGAACAGGTCGGGAACCGGAATCAGGGCGAGATTGCGATCCTGCTCCTGATCGTAGGCTACTGAGGCGACGATACCGACGCCCAAGCCAAGACTGACGTAGGTCTTGATCACATCGGCATCGATGGCCGACAGCACGATATCCGGGACGATGCCCGCATCGGCGAAGCCCTTGTCGACATGCGCCCGCCCCGTGAATCCTTCGTGATAGGTGATGATCGGGTATTCACCCAGAGCCTCGAGCGTGACCTTTTCGAGATTGAGCAGCGGGTGGCCGTCAGGCACGATCACCGCGTGATGCCACGAATAGAACGGGAAGGAAGCGAGTTCCGGCACATTGTCGAGTGATTCGGTGGCGATACCAACGTCGGCCTGACCTGTCTCGAGCAGCTCGGCGATTTCGCGCGGACTGCCTTGTAAGAGCGTCAAGTGCACCTTGGGGTAATCGGCCTTGAACCACTGGATGATCTTGGGCAGCGCATAACGGGCCTGGGTATGTGTTGTCGCCACGACAAAATGGCCAGTTTCCCGGCTGGCGAACTGATCGGCAATGCGCCGCAGATTCTGCGTATCGAGCAGGATGCGTTCGACTACGCCGACCAGTTCCTTGCCCGGTTCGGTCAGGCCGAGAAGACGCTTGCCGCGACGTATGAAGACCTCAATCCCGAGTTCGTCTTCGAGATCCTTGATGTGCTTGCTGACCCCGGGTTGCGAGGTGTACAGGGCATTGGCCACTTCGGTCAGGTTGAAATCCTGACGTACCGTTTCCCGGATGATTCTGAGTTGCTGGAAATTCATGCTGTTCTCCGCTCTATTCTCTGGAGGCCGTCAGGCGGCCAGTTTGTCGTTATTGTTGAATACCCGGATATGCCGGGGTCGAACAGAAACATCGTCACCATCCCGCAAACCCAGCGCAGCCAGCGTGTCGCGGAGGACGGAAACCTCCAGCAGTTCGCCGTTCTGGCGGTAATGCTGAAAGACGAAGCCGACTTCGCGTTCGCGGACGTGACGATCAGAGGCATCATCGCCTTCCAGAATAATCTGGCCGTCGTCGGCATGCTCAAGTCAGGCGATGATCCGCAGCAAGGTCGTTTTGCCACACCCGGATGGACCGAGCAGCGCGACCAATTCACCGGAAGGAATGTTGATGGATACGTTATTCAGCGCCTGAAAGGCACTGAAGTGCTTGCTGATATTGCGGACGGCGATACTCATGAAATGGTCTCCTGATACGTTGAGCGGCTGCGTTGCAGCGTCGATGAGACCAGTTTATTGAAGCACGCTTATAATCAGAAATAATAAATTCTTAAATAAAAATTCAAATCGGGCATATAGAAGTCGCTGGCGGTTAATTTCCTAGCGCCGACCTTCTTTGCTGCCATCGCCACTTGATAGCGGAACAATTTCGTAACCATGGGTGCGAAGTAAACGAAGCGCCTGTTCGATTCTCTGGCGCGTCCGCTTGGGAGCTGCGCCGGCATGAGGGCTCAACGGTGGCGGGTTCAACTCGAAGCCGTAGTTGTTCAGCCAGGCGGTAATGGCCGCCAGGCCCTTGTTGCCAATCCCTTCGGCCTGCTGGAGCCGCTTGTAGCCAAGGGAGGCCACCTCCTCCGGCAGAAAATCATGGCGGTCGAAAACCTTGCGCAGTGCATTGCACTGCAAGGTCGGCAATAACTTCATCGCCTCGGCGGCAAAGCGTGACGCCCGTTGGCTAGCGGAAATGCGACAAGAAGAATCCGGCGTGTCGCCATTATTGTCACCGACCATGGAATATCACATGCGTAAGGGTTGAGATCAGTTATCTGACGCTACAACATTAGGCAGCGCAACAGGCAAAGCGAACGACGAAATAGGCATATCGATATACCCCCGATATAAAAATTGCCCTCGTCATGAATAACCTGACTCTCCAGCACCAGCAATCGCTGGCGCTGTTTGATACTTACACTGCGGACTGGCTTGGTCACCATGCAGTCTGCTTCCAAGGGCAAGCAACTGCCGGTCGAATGTCTGGTTTTCGACTTCCCGGTCACCTGCCTAGCCATTCACCCTGTCTCTGCTGATTCTGGGGGCCGGCATTTCGGTGCTTGCCCTGCTCATCATTCCGCGCTGGAGCTATCGCCCGCTGGAAGGATGAGAGGCGATCGAAATAGTGGCCCTCAATCTTCCCGGACCAGTTCCGGGAAGAGAATGTCGGTAAAGCCGAAGCGCGAGAAGTCACGGATCCGCGACGGGTAAAGCCGACCGATCAGGTGATCACACTCATGCTGGACAACACGGGCATGGAAGCCCTCCACGGTACGATCGATTGGTGTGCCTTCCGGGTCGAAGCCCTGGTAGCGGATGCGGGTATGGCGCGGCACTTCACCCCGCAGACCAGGTACCGACAGGCAGCCTTCCCAGCCAAGTTCTTCCTCGTCGCCCACGGGCGTGATGAGCGGGTTGATCAGGACAGTCAGCGGCACCGCTTCGGCGTCGGGATAACGCTCGCTCTTTTCGAAGCCGAAAATCACCATCTGCAAACCGATCCCGATCTGCGGCGCGGCGAGCCCGACGCCACCGGCAGCCTCCATCGAATCGAACATGTCCTCGATCAGCGCACGCAGTTCGGAGGTCCCGAACTCGGTCACCGCTTTTGCCACTTCAAACAGGAGTGGTTCTCCCATACGCAGGATCGGTCTTGCCGCCATCGCTGTAACTTTCCAAAATTGTCCGGGCCAATGACACCACAACCGGCGGCTATCGACAAACCCCATGGTGCTGCATAAGCACATAAGAACATCATCGTTCCCCTTCCCCGGCCCTGCTTCGACAATGGATCAACCGATTTCACGAGGACATCTCCATGACCACCATCCTGATCGTTCCCGGGCTGCGCAACAGCGGCCCGACGCATTGGCAAAGCTGGTTCGAGGAACAACTGACGAACACCCGGCGTGTCGAACAGGCTGACTGGGAGAAAACCTGCCTGTCCGATTGGGCCGCTCGCGTTGGCGAAGAAATCGATGTGCTGACGGAATCGGTGTGGATCGTCGCCCACAGCTTCGGCTGCCTGGCCTCGGTCACGGCATCGCTCACCCGGCCGGAACGGATACGCGGCGCCCTGCTCGTGGCACCGGCCGACCCGGATCGCTTCGGTGAACCAGCCGCCTTGCTCGAAGAAAAACTTCTCTTTCCCAGCCTGGTCGTTTCCAGCAGCAACGACCCGTGGGTCAAGGCGCCGGTCGCCGAATACTGGGCAAGACAATGGGGCAGCGAATACCGGAACATCGGCGAGGCCGGGCATATCAATGTCGACTCCGGTCATGGCCCCTGGCCAGATGGCCTGCGCCTGTTCGAGCAGTTGCGCGGCGCCTGAATTCATATATCAAAACCTGATAAGTATCGAATAATTCATTCTTTTTGGTTTTTTTCACAGCCCCATAAACTGCGCATATCAAAATCTTTTCGACAGGGTTCCCCATGCGCAAGATTGGCCTTTTCGCTGCACTGACTCTCGCTTTCGGCCTCGGTAGCGCCGCTGCCCAGACCACGCTGCTCAATGTCTCCTACGACCCGACGCGTGAGTTGTACAAGGACTTCAACGCTGCCTTTGCCAAGCAATGGCAGGCCAAGACCGGCCAGATCGTTAACGTCCGCCAGTCACACGGCGGTTCCGGCAAGCAGGCCCGTTCGGTGGCCGACGGTCTGGAAGCCGATGTGGTCACCCTGGCCCTTGGCTACGACATCGATGCCCTGGCCGAGCGGAAGCTGATCCCCGCCGATTGGCAGAAGCGCTTCCCGAACAACTCCTCGCCCTATACCTCGACCATTGTCTTCCTGGTCCGCAAGGGCAACCCGAAAGCGATCAAGGACTGGGGTGATCTGGCCAAGCCAGGCGTCGCGGTCATCACACCGAACCCGAAGACTTCGGGCGGTGCCCGCTGGAACTATCTGGCGGCCTGGGCCTGGGCGTTGAAACAACCCGGTGGCAATGAGCAAAAGGCCAAGGATCTGGTCAGCGCAATATTCAAGAACGTGCCGGTCCTCGATTCCGGCGCCCGTGGTTCGACCACCACCTTCGTCGAGCGAGGCCTGGGTGATGTGCTGATCGCCTGGGAGAACGAAGCCATTCTGGCGGTGACGGAACTGGGCAAGGACAAGTTCGAGATCGTCGCGCCGAGCCTGTCCATCCTGGCCGAACCACCGGTCGCGGTCGTCGACAAGGTCGTCGAGAAGCGCGGCACGCGGCTGACAGCGCAGGCCTATCTCGATTACCTGTATTCCGAAGAAGGCCAGCAGATCGCTGCCAAGCACTACTACCGGCCGAGCAACGCCAAGGTGGCGGCCAAGTACGCGGCCATTTTCCCGAAACTGAAACTGGTCACCATCAACGACAGCTTCGGCGGTTGGCAGAAAGCGCAGAAAACGCACTTCGCCGATGGTGGCACCTTCGACCAGATCTATCTGAAGAAATAACATGGACAAGCTCTGGAGCGACAAAGAGATCGAGCAGACCGCCTATCGTTTCAAGGCAGTCGCTCACCCACTCCGACTGGCCATTGTCTGCCTGCTCGCCGATGGAGAACGCAGCGTCGGCGACATATGCGAGGCCGTAGGAACGACGCAGCCCAACATTACCCAACACTTGCTCGTGCTCCACAACCAGAAGTTGCTGAAGTCACGCAAGGAAATCAACCGTGTTTATTACGCGATCAATGATCGGCGACTGACCGAAATCATTGGCATGCTGCAGGGAATTTATTGCGCATGAGCGACCTGCCTGTTAATTGAGCAAACCATATAAACCGTTTTTGCAACAGTGCATTAGATAGGGAACTCAGTCCCTACCCCCAAGCTTATCCACAGGAAACGGGGATAAAAATTCTGTGCCGCCAGCATCACAACCCGTAGGCAACCGGGCCGCTCCTCTGCTATAAAGCGGCTCCCTACGGAATGACGCACCATGAAAATCGCCAAGAAACGAACCACCTACCCCGCCGCCTCGCTTTCCCAGGAAGCCGAAAAGATCATCGATGCCGACCTCGAACAGCAGGGCTACAGCAATAGCTCCATCGGCATGCGCGAATATGGCGCCTACCTGCACCGCGCCATCACCTTCGAACGCAAGCGCCGCACCGGCAGGTAAAAAAAGAGCCGACGTTACCGCCGGCTCCTTTTTTGTCGTGGCCTGACCGAATCAGGCCGCAACCTTGCCCTTGCCACGGGCCAAACGACGTACCACAGCCAGCATGCGGTCGATTTCCTCACAGGTGTTGTAGAACGCCAGTGAAGGACGAACGGTCGCCTCGACGCCGAAGCGACGCAGAATCGGCTGGGCGCAGTGGTGACCGGAGCGCACCGCGATGCCTTCCTCGTTCAACGCCCGGCCCACTTCCTCCGTCGTGTAACCGGCCAGCACGAAGGACGCCACGCTCGCCTTGTCCGCCGCCGTGCCGATCAGGCGCACGCCAGGAATCAAGGACAGGCCGCGCGTCGCATAGACCAGCAGGTCGTGCTCGTAGCGGGCAATGTTCTCGATGCCGATGCGGTCGACGTAATCCAAAGCAGCGCCCAGCCCTACCGCGTCGGCGATGTTGCCAGTACCAGCTTCGAACTTGTTCGGTGCCGGCTGGAACAACGTCTTCTCGAAGGTGACGTCAGCAATCATGTTGCCGCCCCCCTGCCAGGGAGGCATCTGCTCCAGCAGCGCCTTCTTGCCGTAGACCACGCCGATCCCGGTCGGACCGATTGAGCGCTTCGCGGGACGGAAATTCGCGCACCGCGAATTCCAGACTCCGCTGCTGCGCTGCACGCCAGCGATCTCGTGCCGAATGCAGTTCGGCAACGATCCCTTTGACGCCCCAGCCACCCACCTGCTCGTAGGCCAGGGATGAGTTGGCAACGGGGTGTCTCATGCGGCCAGCCCGGCTTCGTTGAACAAGCCTTCGAACAGGATGGAGCTGAGGTAACGCTCGCCGGAGTCAGGCAGGATGGCGACAATGGTCTTGCCGGCATTTTCCGGTATCCGGGCCAGACGAGCGGCCGCCGCAACCGCAGCACCGCTGGAAATCCCGGAGATGATGCCCTCTTCCTTGGCCAGGCGGCGGGCGTAAAGCACGGCATCCTCATTAGACACTTGCTCAACGGCATCGAGCAGCGACAGATCGAGCACGGCCGGCACGAAACCGGCGCCAATCCCCTGAATCTTGTGCGGACCGGGCTTGATTGGCTCGCCGGCACGAGCCTGGGTCAGCACCGGGCTGGCGGTCGGCTCGACGGCGACCGACTGGATCGCCTTGCCCTTGGTGTTCTTGATGTAACGCGAAACACCGGTGATCGTGCCGCCAGTGCCGACCCCGGACACCAGAATGTCGATGGCGCCATCGGTGTCGTCCCAGATTTCCGGACCGGTGGTCAGTTCGTGGATGGCCGGATTGGCCGGGTTCTTGAACTGCTGCAACAACACGTACTTGGCATCGGAAGCGGCAATTTCCTCGGCCTTGGCGATGGCGCCGGACATGCCCTTGGCGCCTTCGGTCAGCACCAGCTTGGCACCAAAAGCCGTCAGCAGCTTGCGCCGTTCGATACTCATCGTTTCGGGCATGGTCAGCGTCAGCGGAATACCCTTGGCGGCGGCGACGAAAGCCAGCGCGATGCCGGTGTTGCCGGAAGTCGGCTCGACCAGCTCCTTGCCCGGACCGAGCAGGCCACGCTTCTCGGCATCATTGATCAGGGCGGCGCCGATCCGGCACTTGACCGAATAGGCCGGGTTGCGACCTTCGATCTTGGCGAGCACGGTAGCCTTGGCGCCGTCGATGACACGGTTGAGCTTGATCAGCGGCGTGCGGCCGATCGACTGTGAATTATCTGCAAACCATTTGGACATGCTGTTTTCTCCCTGAAAATGTTTGAATCAGTCCTGAATCCACGGCAGGCCGGCGCTACGCCAGCCATTGAAGGAACCACGCCGCTGCTGTTCGTCGAGATCGCCCTCGAAGCCTTCGAGGATGTTGAAAACGTTCTTGAAACCGCCCTTGGCCGCCGCTTCGGCTGCGGCAGCCGAACGCTTGCCGCTGCGACAGAGCAACAGCACAACGGTCTCCTTGCCGGCCTTGGCTTCCAGTTCCTTGACGAAACGCGGGTTGCGCGACAACGACAGGCCGGTCATCCAGGCGACGTGCTTGGTCTCCGGCACATGCCCGACGAACTTGCGCTCTTCGGCTGTCCGAACGTCGATCAGCACGGCTTCGCCGGACTGGAACAGCGCCCAGGCATCCTGCGGCCTGACGCTGCCGGCGTACGGCAGGTTGTCGGCGGCAGCCTGCTGGCGCGCCTGCTCAAGAATCGGTGAGGCGCCGCCGGCATTGCTGCCTTCGGCAAACGAAGGGGACACTTGGGCAGACGATTGAATGTCGTTTACTGCGTCGATTACTGCATCGGTCATGGCGATTCCTTTCGCTTTCGGCCAGCCGGATTAACCGGCTTTGTTCGGGGGCGGGGATCACTGAACAAGCTCACTGATGCCTGTAGCCACCAATTTATTCCCCGCCGCTTATCCCAAGAACGAATAAAAATTCAGATCGATATAACAATTACCCTAATAAGGATGTTGTCTATCGCCATCAGCGCCAGGCATCAAAACTTCCAGCCGTAGGCGATGCCCAGAATGTCTTCGGCCAGATGGATATTGGCTTCGCCGCCGCCATAGCCCGCCGGAATTGAACCTGAGCCATTGACCGTCTTCTTGAAGCCATGGGTGTAGGCGAGGCTCAATTCGCCCGACTTTCCTTGGCGCCATGTCGCGCCCAAGCTGACGTGATCCTGGATGACGCCAGGGGCCAGGATATTCAAGAAGGTCTGATCCTTTGGAATCGGCTGACTGGCGTGGCTGTAGCCGGCGCGCAGGGTCCAGTCGCTGACGTCGTAGGCGACGCCCAGCTTGATCACATCGACATCCTTCCAGCCGAAGCCAGGACCATTGGCGCTGCCAAACAGGTTGTTGTTCAGCGCCCCGCCGACCGACTTGATGTCGCTGTATTCGATGCACTGCCAGTCGGCGGCCAGCGTCAGCGCCGAGGTCGCCTTCCAGGCCAAGCCCAGTCCGTAATTGGCCGGAATATCGAAGCCGCCATCCTCGGCGAACAGGCCCTTTTACTTGTCGAGATTGCTGGTTCTGATCTTCGAGGACCAGGTGGCGCCAATGGTTATATCGGGCGTGATCTTGCCCGTATAGCCGAGGCGGGCACCCCAGCCAGTCGAGGTATCAGTACCGCGATTGGTCACATTGCCCGGAGATGATGAAAAGAAGGGATTGTCGAAAGCCCCCAGCCCCTTGGCCTCGAAGCGTTGATAGGCGAAATTGACGGCCAGGCCGAGCGCGTAATATTCATTGAGCTTGTAGGCCACCGACGGCGAAATGAACAATTGCTCAAGATTGACGCCGGCCGAACCGGTACTGCCAAAAGCGCGGAAAGGATTGTTCCCGTAGTCAGTATTCATCCCGCCATTGCCATAGATGGCCACCCCGGCCGCCCATTGCGGCGAAAGCT
The DNA here is from genome assembly GCF_000012425.1 of Dechloromonas aromatica RCB. NCBI lineage: Bacteria > Pseudomonadati > Pseudomonadota > Betaproteobacteria > Rhodocyclales > Azonexaceae > Dechloromonas > Dechloromonas aromatica (nom. nud.). The sequence continues at coordinate 2,308,523 of NC_007298.1, forward strand.
GCTTGACGTAGCCGATCTCGGGGATCAGAAAATCCTTGCTGTCATTGGCGTTATAGGTGCCGTTCAGGCCGGCCCCGTTGCCGGTCACTTCCGATCCGCGATCAGGACGGAACCAGCTTGCACCGACGTCAAGACGATCGCCGCCGCCAGACCATCCTGTGGCAAGGCAATGCCGACGCCGGCCAGGCCTTGCGATTTGACGCCGTAGCCGTGGGAAAAATAACCGTTGGTGGCCAGCGCCAATCCTGGCGCGAGAATGGCGGGAAGCAAGGCTGCCTTGAGCAAAGGGGTAATACGCACGAAAGTTCTCCAGTCGTTGTTGGTGATTGGAGGCACAGGCTAGGCAGTACTTTCGTTCAAGCAAACGAATCGTTTATTCGATGCTTATCGACAGCGGAATGCATATCGAAATAGCCAGAAATTCTTTCCCCCGGCGGCGAGATATACGGAGAATCACTTCACCCGCCGGATTTAATCGATAACTTGCCAGGGCGGTAATAAATGCTGGCTAAAGCGTCGCTCGCTCCAAACTCCCCGGGAGCCGGTTACGCCGGACACAACAGGGGAGAAGGAGCAAACCATGGTACTCACCCTCGAATTGCCGATCCGCCCGGCCAGCTTCGATCCCTTCACCAGCTACGAAAGCCGCTTTGGCGCCCTGCCCATCTGGCTTGACGAACTCAGCCCGGCAGAAGCCCGCGCCCTGCTCCGCCAGGCCATCCGGCGTGGCGCCCCGCTGGCTCAGGCTGATCATTTGTTTTGATTGATCTGGCGGAGACATTTCCGGTCAGGAGCGAACCCGCTATCGGCCTGACCGGAGAATCGCGCTGCCCATAGCGGTGGTAAGTCACACGCCAGATTGTCCAGAAATTACCGATCCCGGGAGCGCAAAAATACCGGTTATTGCCGAGGTGGTAGTCGCCCTACATCCACCAGGGGTCTGCCCCGGTATCTTCATCGACATCCGTTTCGATCCCTTCCTCTTCACGTTCATCGTGAAACGGGTGGTCCGGTTTATGGGGGTGATGGATAGGATCTTTGGGCTTGGGAGTGTCGGGGTCTATGGGCTGATGACCCGGTGATGTCGGCATAAACATTCCTTACTACAATCGTTCAAAGCTGTTGGGCAGATTCCCATCTACAAGGTTGCAATTCATTGACCATGCAGTTCGCCGCGGTATAGTCCAACCCCGCCCCTCATCCGAGCCTTAGCCATGTTCGCTGTACTCATCGCCCTCGTCATTCTTTCCGCCGGTGTGGCGGCTATCTATCTGATACTGAAGAATATGAGTGAAGAAGGCATCGATATCGCAGCACCAGGGAGTTGCAAGCGCGGCCGCTGCGGGGTGCCGAGCCGTCCGCAACTTGAGGAAGCTCCGCCACAGACTGCAGATGCGGTTGATCAGGGAAAAGTGAATTCCTGAAGGGCTGCTTCATTGAAAGCTCAAGGAGAGGCCAGGAACTGACAGTCGCCTATTGCCTGATGCTGATTGAGTTGCAACTCCTAGGCAGTTTCGTGTCCATTGCGGACCTAGCTGCTGTCTGAAAGCGGCTAATCAAAATGGAAAACCGTGCCCCCCCTATTGTTCTTGCCATTGCGGGAGCTGGCAATAAATTTGGCGTCAGTAGAGCTCTGCTATCAGCAGGTTGAAGGCCGCCTCGCGTTCCGCTGCGGTGGAGGCCAGCAAACCCTGCTGTTGCAGAATCGAAATCAACTGGCGCGGCGCGACCCCTTTGTAGCCAACGATCTCCACGTGGCCGGCCGCCACTTCAACGTTGGCAAGGCGCGGGTAGCTGTCGATGATCGGCTGGTACTGCTCGGCGAGGCTGAAGATATAGTCGCTCTCCACGCAAGCGCCCGCGTCGTCGCGACGGCGGCATCTATCGCGCTCATCCGTCACCACCTTCAGGTAGCGTTGGACTGAGGCGATCAGCGGACCGGGGCGGCGGATGAAATCAGAAGATGAAGTGATTTCATACCAGTTGTCGCCGGTGACCGCCCGGCAACTGAGCGGCACTAGACCAAAACTAGCCCAGTGCAAGCCGCTATAGCCGCATGGACTCGCCGCCGCAATGCCGGAAAGTGGCGCCGAGACTGTTACCAGGTTCACGTTAACCGCATCGCGCTCCCACTCGGATCTGTGCTCGCCTTCCATCGACCTCCTTGCTATCAGTCCGCCCATGCTGTGACCAATAACCGTGATGTCGCGATTGCGCATTTTCCCCGCCAGAGCCCCGACCGCCTCAGCCAGCTGGGTTGCGCTTTGGACCAGGCTGGCCCGGTCGTCATAGCTGAAACAGACCGCCTGTTGGCCATGAAACGCATAGAGCTGGGCGAGGGAGCGGAACCGTCCCGCTGAACCATTACAACCGTGCACCAGAACGGTGACCGGCTGTGACGAGTCGAGGGATATATTCTTCTCCGGCGCATCGGTACAGGGACCCAACTGTGGGATTCGGACGGTGATATCGGGCGCCGGGAGCTTGCCGATCTCCAGGGGCGTGGGGTCGATAGTCGGCGGTTGGAGAAGTGCACAACCCGAAACCAGGCTCGCAAGAAACCCTCCAAAAAAGATGCTGCGAACAACAGGCACGCCAAGCGCAAGAGAGTTCAATTTAATGTTGATGTTCATGCGATCTAGCCTAAATCAAAATGGCCGCCGATAGGAACCAAGAAAAAATGGTCCGTGATGCGGCGAAACGTACCGTATAACCGCTGAAGTGAGCGGCCTACGGGGCTTTTCGTGCAGGTCCGCTCGACTGCGGGGGGGATGTTTAAGCCAATAACGAAATTTTTCCCGCAATCAACGCATTTGTCATTCTTGGCGGAAGCTGGCGCCCAAAAGGCGGCTTTGGGTGAGCATTCCTCATGTCCGCTCCTGGCCCAGACTGTGTAAAAACTCCGACAGGGGAGATGCCAATGGAATTCAGCCTTCGCAATCGCTCCACAATCGACTTTCTTCCCATTGGGAATGGTTTGCACACCCCTGAAAATCATCGGATTTTGAGTTTTTACACAGTCTCGGCCGGGAGAAACCATTTAAAAATGGCTGCTCCACTCTAAAACCAGACGACCACCCTGCCCGCGCCAAACCATCGCCCTCAAGCCGGAACGCAGGCCAGCGCGTTGCTTAACTGGCTCAGACTCCGCTTGCTGAAAACCACTGGCACCAGCATGTCGCCGGCTTCCCGGCGAACCTTGCGCGCCAGGCCATGGTTGATCTGATCGACCATCACGATCACCACTCGCGTATCGAGCGGAATCTGGTGATGACATTCGCCGGCCTTGCGTCCGCTCCAGTGGCGAATCGGCTCAAAGCCTTGCTGCGACAGATAGTCACGAAATGAATCGACACGATCTCCACCAACGATCAACGCTGCCATGACGTACTCCCTGTATGACCATGGCCTCAATGTAGCCATCTGCGCCAGGCGCTGATACGACGTTCTTGTTGGTTGTTTATTGCCCCGGACCACATAAGCATCTGCAATATTCAGGAGCTGACCTGAAGTTCGCCTTCTCCTGACAATGCATATCTGATGTCCATAGAACGAATTGATCGTTTACTGACCAGGCGCCAAGGGCTATGTTTGACAGGCGAGTCCCAACCCTACTAATGAGGCAATGCGATGCAGATCGGCGTACCGAAGGAAATCAAGAATAATGAATATCGGGTCGGACTCACACCGGCCAGCGTACGCGAGCTGGTGGCGCATGGTCATCGCGTGATCGTGCAGAAGAATGCCGGCACTGCCATCGGCCTGACTGATGCGCTCTACGCAGGTGCCGGAGCCGAATTGGTCGACACCGCCGATGAGGTGTTTATCCGGGCCGAACTCATCGTCAAGGTCAAGGAACCGCAACCCAACGAATGCCGCCAACTCAGGGATGGACAGGTGCTTTTCACCTACCTGCACCTGGCCCCGGACCGTCGCCAGACCGAATTGCTGCTGGCCTCGGGGGTCACCGCCATTGCTTATGAAACGGTGACTGGCCCGGGCGCCAGCCTCCCCCTGCTCGCCCCGATGAGCGAGGTCGCCGGGCGAATGTCTATCCAGGCCGGAGCCGCAGCGCTCGAAAAATCGAAAGGGGGGTCCGGTGTTCTGCTCGGCGGCGTTCCCGGCGTCGCGCCGGGGAAAGTCACCATCCTCGGCGGTGGCGTGGTTGGCTACAACGCTGCGCAGATCGCGGTCGGCATGGGGGGTGACGTCACCGTCATCGACCGATCACTGGATCGTCTGCGCTGGCTGGATCGCCAGTTTGGCAATCGAATCAGGACGCTGTATGCAACCGCCGAATCGATCGAAGCCAGCGTCAGCGAGGCTGATCTGACCATCGGCGCCGTCTTGATTCCCGGCGCCTCGGCACCGCATCTGGTCAGCCGCGAACTGCTGAAACGGATTCGCCCGGGTTCCGTGCTGGTCGATGTGTCAATCGACCAGGGCGGCTGCTTCGAGACGAGCCGACCGACTACCCATGCCGAACCGACCTATATCGTCGACGACATCGTGCATTACTGCGTCGCCAACATGCCGGGGGCCGTAGCGCGAACCTCGACTTTCGCCCTGAACAACGCCACCCTTCCCTTCGTACTGACGCTGGCGAACAAGGGTTATCGCCAGGCCCTGCGCGATGATCCAAACTTGCGGGCCGGGCTGAACATTCACCGCGGCAAGCTCACCTGCGCACCGGTCGGCGAGGCCCTTCAGATCCCTGTCTGCGATCCGGAGGCGGAATTAGCCTGACGTCTGCAAAAAAGCCTCGGCTACATTCCCAAGGACCGCACCATCGTCACCGTCTCGAACCGCGCTCATCGCGCCGGCGCGGTCGGCGACCTGTTGAGCAGCAAGGGATTCAAGGTGGCCGGGCCGGCTGCGACAATGTCCAGCCGGTCCGGCTATACAGCGCGGAATATCTTTGCCAGACTGCGTACCGGCCACTAGAAACTCGTGGCCGACAATCGTGTCACAGCAAGCCATGACAAGACGCCCGCGACAAGCGATGGATGGACTGTCCAGCCCCCTTTGGAGAACTACCTTGTTGAAGCAACTCTGCTGGATCGTCCTCGGCCTTACCGTCAGCGCACAAGCGGCCGAACTGGCACCGCAACCGCAGCACCAGCGCGTCGTCCGGATCAGCGCCGCCCTGCTCGGCCATTACCATTACAAACCGGCAGTCCTCGACGATGCCCTGTCAGAGGCGATCTTCGAGCGCTATCTGAAGACGCTCGATAGCGAAAAATACTATTTCACCCAGAGCGACATCGACCAGCTCAGTGAATACCGAACCCGGCTCGACGATGCGATCATCGAAGAGAACCTGCAAGCGCCATTTGCCATCTTCAACCTTTACGCGCGCCGGGCGGAGGAACACTTTTCCTATGCCCGCAGCCTGCTCAAAGGCGGTTTCCGCTTCGATCAGAACGACCGCTTCACCTTTGTCCGCGACAAGGCCGAATGGGCAAGCTCCGACGAAGCATTGCGCGAAATCTGGCAGCAGCGCGTCAAGAACGACTGGCTGCGCCTGAAACTGGCTGGCAAGAGCGATCCTGAGATCGTTACCGCCCTCGACAAACGCTATGAGCAATCGATCCGGCGCATCAACCGTCTGAAGAGCGACGACGCTTTCCAGATGTTCATGAACGCCTACACCACCGCCATCGAGCCCCATACCACCTACCTCGGGCCGCGTGCTTCGGCTGACTTCGACATATCGATGCGCCTGTCACTGACCGGCATTGGTGCGGTGCTGCAGGAACGAAACGATTACACCATGGTCCGCGAAGTGACCCCCGGCGGGCCGGCCGCCCGTTCCGGCCAGCTCAAGGCTGGTGACCGAATCGTTGCCGTCGCCCAGGGCGAGAAAGGCGCCTTCGTCGATGTCGTCGGCGCCCGTCTCGATGACACGGTTGCCCTGATCCGCGGCGCGGCCGACAGCGTGGTTCGCCTCGACATTTTGCCGGCCAACGCTGGCCCGGATGCCAAACATCGACAGATAACGCTGGTCCGCAAGAAGGTCGACCTGGCCCAGCAAGCGGCCAAGAAAGCCGTCCTCGACGTCACGGACAATGGCAGCGCCCGGCGCATCGGCGTGATTACCCTGCCCGCCTTCTACGACGACTTCGAAGGCCGCCGCAAGGGCGACCCGAACTTTCGGAGCGCCACCCGCGATGTGGCGAAGCTGCTCAAGGAACTGGGCAAGGAGAAGGTTGATGGGGTCGTGCTCGACCTGCGCCACAACGGCGGCGGTTCGCTGAAGGAAGCCATCGAGCTGACCGGACTGTTCATCGACACCGGGCCGGTCGTCATGGAACGCAATGCACAGGGCCAGGTTTTTGTCGATGGCGACACTACTCCCGGCACCGCCTGGGATGGCCCGCTGGGGGTACTGATCGATGGCGAATCGGCCTCGGCCTCCGAGATTTTTGCGGCAGCCATTCAGGACTACGGCCGGGGTATCGTCATCGGCGAGCAGAGTTATGGCAAGGGCACCGTCCAGACCGTACTCAACCTCGACCAGGCTGTCGGCAGCGAGAAGCCGGCGCTTGGCGAACTGCGGATGACCATCGCCCAGTTTTTCCGGATCAATGGCAGCACCACGCAAGTACGCGGCGTCCAGCCGGACATCGCCCTGCCGGCCGCCAATGATCCGACGCTGACCGGTGAGGCCAGCAACGACAATGCCCTGCCCTGGACGCACATCCGCGCTGCCGCCTACGACCGGGTTGCCGACAAGGGCGAGGTGATTCCCGCCCTGCTCGCCCGCCATGTCGCGCGGGCGGCCAACGACCCGGAATTTCAGCGCCTCGAAGAAACGGCCTCGGAACTCCAGCGATTACGCCTGCAAACGAGCGTCTCCTTGAACGAAGCAGAAAGACGCCGCGAAAATGAAAGCCTGGAAAAACGCCTAAGCGGGCTGGCTCGTGCCGACGACGGCCTGCTCGATAGCGAACGCGAACCCGATACGGACGGCAAGGATGAAAAGGCGGGCAACAAAGCCAAGGATACCCGACTGCTCGCGGCAGCCCGCATCATCGCGGACGAAGTCGATCTACAACGCGAGAAGGGCAAACCGGGCGCTCTCGAGCGGCCAAACCAGGCGGCAATCAACCGATAGGACAATCATCGAATTTGCAGGTTCCGGCCACAGGTTCCATTTCTGTCAGACACCTAACGCGAAGCTGCCATGACCGCTGTTCGACGTCACGAAATACGTGGCTGATATCGACTATGGCAAATCGGCCGCCCAGGCCTAGGTCACCCGCCTGCAGACCGACGATCCGAGGCGGCGGCGTCCGGCACCGATCACCTGATGGCTCGAGCAATATGTCAACGGCAAGCTCGTCTGAAACCTGCTACTGGCCAGCCAGCCCACAGTTTGCCGCCGTCGAAGAATGTCAGGTCGAAATCTGGTCGTCACCACCTGGCTTCATCAAAGCCGCTCTGGTCAATAATTCGTGATTGACTGGAATGGAATATTGCGCAAGAACGGTTATGAAGGTGATCCGAAGATCGATCTGGCCACCCTGGAAAAACTTGTAACGCCACTCCTGAAAAGCAATTACGGTGGCAAACGTTAGCGATTAAAAAAAGCATCCATTGATCACGCTGGCCGCGAGAGCACGATGGCCGTGGCTGACGACCTGGTGAATCGGGTTCACAAAATGCCTGTTGAGGCCCGGTAGTAAAATGGCGGCTTCCGGTGGGCTCTATGCCGTAACCGATCGATGAACGTGTGCTACCCCCATAAAGGAGCTGTTGATGCGCAGATCGATGAACGCACTCTTGATGGCGCTGATGCTCACTGCAACCGGCTACGCCTGCTCGGCAAGCAACACGGCTGGCTACGGTGCTGAACTCCAAGGCTTCCCTTACCCTTATCCTATTCAGCATTTCACGTTTGTCTCACAGGGGCAAAACCTCCAGATGAGCTATATGGATGTGCCACCTACGGGCCAGCCTAACGGACGGACAGCGGTACTGATGCACGGCAAGAATTTCTGCGGCGCAACCTGGGAAACCACGATCAGCGCGCTAACCAATGCTGGCTACCGGGTGGTCGTTCCTGACCAGATAGGCTTCTGCGCATCCAGCAAACCCGCGTATTACCAATACAGTTTTCAGCAACTCTCCGCCAACACTATGTCGCTGTTGAAGCAGCTCGGCATAACACGCGCCATTTTGGTCGGACATTCAACCGGCGGCATGCTGGCAACCCGCTTCGCCTTGATGTACCCGGAGTCCGTTGAACAGCTCGTCATGGTCAATCCGATTGGCTTGGAGGACTGGAAAGCACTCGGTGTCCCGAATCGAACCGTTGACCAATGGTATGAACGGGAACTGAAGTTATCGGCCGACGGGGTCCGTCAGTATGAAAAATCCGTTTATTACGGCGGCCGCTGGAAGCCGGCCTACGAACGCTGGGTGGACATGCTGGCCGGGCTGAATCAAGGTCCGGGCCACAAGCTGGTCGCCTGGAATTCGGCCTTGATCTACGACATGATCTTTACCCAGCCAGTGGTCTATGAATTTCCCCTGCTCAAAGTACCAACCACGCTGATGCTTGGCGATGCGGATACCACCGCCATTGGCAGCGACATCGCCGCCCCGGAAATCAAGGCAAAACTTGGCCGTTACGACGTTCTGGGCAAGGCGGTCATCAAGCGAATTCCGCGCGGACAGCTGGTTGAGTTTCCGGGCCTCGGCCATGCACCGCAGATCGAAGATCCGGATGGCTTCCACAAGGCACTGCTGAAGGCCTTGCTTCCGGTGGAAACCAATGGCGCCGGAGTTGAGCGCAGCCCCTCACATTAGGGCTGCAGATGACCTATTAGCCACCCGCTCTTATTTTTGAAAAACGGCCGGCGATGCCCTACCGGAAGCTCTCGACATTGATCCCGTGGCGAACCAGCTTGTCGTAAAGCGTCTTCTTCGGCGTCTGCAGCAGTTCAGCGGCCCGGGCCACATTGCCGGCCGATTGGCCAAGGACGGTTTCGATAATGGCGCGCTCGGCGATATCGACCTGCTCGGCCAGCGGCAGCGTGGTGTCTGGCTGGATTGCGTTGCCCCCCAGCGCATCAGGCAAGCCGAGCGCCCAGCGTTCGGCCACATTCTTCAGTTCGCGAACATTGCCGGGCCAGGCATGAGCTGACCAGCGGGCCAGTTCGGCCGCCGACCAGACCGCATCCGGCCGCGAGAAGCGCTGCGCCGCTTCGTGCAGGAAATGCGCCATCAGGAGCGGAATATCTTCGCGACGCTGGCGCAGCGGCGGCAATTCGAGACTGACGACATTGAGCCGATAATAAACGTCAGCCCGAAACTGGCCAGCCTCCGAGGCCGCCTTGAGATCGACCTTGCTGGCCGCGACGAGACGGCAATCGACCGGAATCGAAGCATTACTGCCGAGTCGTTCGACACAGCGTTCCTGCAACACCCGCAGCAGCTTGACCTGTAGGTTGAGCGGCATCGATTCGATTTCATCGAGAAACAGTGTGCCGCCGTTGGCGTGCTCGATGCGGCCGATACGTCGCTTCCCTGCCCCGGTGAAGGCGCCGGCTTCGTGGCCGAACAATTCGCTCTCGAACACCGTTTCCGGCAAGGCGCCGCAATTGATCGCGACGAAAGGGCCACGCCGGCCGCTGGCTTCGTGAATGGCACGAGCCACGACCTCCTTGCCACTGCCGGTTTCGCCGTTAATCAGGATATCGACGCCGGTCGGCGCCAGCGTGGCGACCAGTTGCCGGATATGCTGCATGGCCGGCGACTGGCCGATGATAGGGGCCACGCCGTTGTCGCCGATACGCTCCTTCAGCAGGCGGTTCTCCAGAATCAGCGCCCTTTTTTCCAGGGCGCTGCGCACGGCGGCGATCAGGCGCTCAGAAGGAAACGGCTTTTCGATGAAATCGTAAGCCCCTTCGCGCATGGCTTCGACGGCCATCGCCACGTCACCGTGACCAGTCATCAGCAGCACCGGCAGTTCGCGGTCAAGCTGGCGCAGTTCGCGCAACAGGCTGAGGCCGTCCTTGCCGGGCAGGCGGACATCGGTCACCACCAAGGCCGGGCTTGATGTCGCCAGCGCAGCGAGCATGGATTCGCCATCGGCAAAGCCGCGCACCGCAATGTCAGCCAGCGACAAGGCCTGCTCGCAGCCCTTGCGAACGGCGGCATCGTCCTCGACCAGAAAGACCGGGTGATCAGCCATGGATCACCGCCTTGGCATAGCTCGGGCGGTCGAGATCGACCGTCTCCACGCTGAGCTGGATGTCCATGCCTTTTTCGCCATTGACCGTGGTGTTCAACGCAGCCAGCACCGCCTCGGCAAGTTGCTGACGCTCATCGCTGCTGCGTCCGGCCAGCATGGCGACTCGCACATGGATGAACCCACGCTTGCCCGGCCGGACACCGACCTGAAAACAATCGAGCCCAATGGCGCGACTTTTTATATCCGGTTCGCTGAACAGGCCGGAATCGAACATCGCTTCATTGACCGCTGCCAGTGCGTGCGCGGGGACGAAGCCGGCTAGATTGCGGGTGTATTCAAGTGTCAGATGAGGCATTCGGGTCTCCTGCCGTTGGCAAGGTCAGCACGAAGACAGCGCCGCCATCGGGCGCATTGTGCGCGCTCAGCGTGCCGCCGTAACTTTCGGCAATGGTCAGAGATAGCGCCAGCCCGAGGCCCAGGCCCTCGCCGGCTGGCTTGGTGGTGTAGAAAGGTTCGAACAGGTGGTTGCGCGCCTCGTCCGACAAGCCGGCACCATGATCGCGAACGGCCATGCTGACCACGCTGCCTTCACGTCGGGCAGCCACTTCCAGCACCGGCGCAGTCTGACCGGCCATGGCATCCAGCCCGTTACGCAGCAGGTTGACCAGAACCTGTTCCAGCCGGCCTGCCTCGGCGATGACCAGCAGTGCAGCCGATTGCGGCTCGACGACAATATGGGCACCGATTTCGCGGCGACGCGGCTCGACGATCATCAGCGCATGCTCGATGGCGCTGGCCACCGTCACCGCCTGCGGCGTCGGCGCTTCCTTGCGGGCAAAGGTCTTGAGCTGCCGAACGATGCGCCCGGTTCGATCGACCAGTTCGCTGATCATTTGCAGGTTTTCGGCGACCTCTTCGTAACGACCGCGCGCCAGCAAGGCAGAGGCGTTGTCGGCAAAGGTTTGCAACGCGGCCAGTGGCTGGTTCAGTTCGTGGCTGATGCCGGCCGACATCTGGCCCAGCGTCGCCAGCTTGCCGGCCTGCACCGCAGCATCGCGGGTTTCGCGCAGGATGGCCTTGGTGCTTTCGAGGGCAGCGATCTGCTCGGTCAAATCGGCCGTACGCTCGGCAATGCGGTTTTCCAGTTCGTCATAGACGCGGCGCAGCTCGTCGCGACGGCGGGCCCGGTGGCGGAAATGGGCGGCCAGACCGAGGGTAAAGGCAGCCGCAAAGGCCACCGCCGCCGCGGCCCCAAGGGCGGTGGCCCGGGCCTCGCCGGGGTCGCCAAGCTGCACGACCTGCCAGCCGGAGTGACCAACCGGGCGAGCGTGGATCAGCCGTTCGCGCGGCGCTTCACCAGACAAGGCAAGGCGCACCGGCTGCGTCGCGGTGAGCATCAACGGCTGGTCGGCCAACGGCGTGATGTGCTGCATACCGTATTGCTGTGTTTCAGCCAGCCGGGCTTGGACCGCATCGCCGAGTGGTGCCAGCGACCGATAGCGCAACTGGCGGTCGGATGACAAAAAGACGACGCCATCGGCATCGGCCAGCAGCAGGGTATCGCCGGCATTGGCCAGGGCCTGCTCCATGCTCTCCAGCCCGACCTTGAGGACGATCACGCCGAGCACCCTGCCCTGCTCGCGCACCGGCGCTGCAAGAAAATAACCGGGCTCACCAGTAGTGACACCAACACCGTAGAAACGACCAAGGCCATTGGCCAGCGCATCGCGAAAATACGGGCGAAACGCGTAGTTGTGGCCGACAAAGCTGCGCGGCAGGCGCCAGTTGCTGGCGGCCACCGTCTTGCCCTGCGCATCGATCAGGAACGTGACCGCCACGTTGGCCCCCTGCTGGGCCGCTTCGAGATAGGCATTGGCGGCGGCAATCCGCGGCTGGCTGTCCGGCTCACCGAGCACGGCGGCCAGCGAAGGATCCAGCGCCAGCAGGCCAGGCAAGGATTCGTGCCGCGACAGCGTGGCTTCCAGCGATAACGCGAAGGCATCAAGGCGCTGCGCAGCCAGTCGTCGCTCATTATCTAGGGTGACGGCGAACAAGGTACGGTAGGCCAGCCAGCCGAGCAGCAGGCAAAAAGCGACCGCCGCCCCGAGCATAAGCAAGTTGCGGCGGCTGGGCCGGACGGCGTGATCGATGTGGTTCACGCCGTCGTCGTAGCGATTTGGGCCATTTCTCTCAGTCGACCGCAGCCAATTTCAATTCGTCGTTGGCATGGCGCTGCTGCTCTTCCATGACCAGTCGCCCAAGTTCGCGCTTGAGATCGTTGAAGGCGGCCGACGACGGATCGCGCGGGCGCGGCATATCGACGTATTGATCACGCTTCACGGTACCGGGGCGGTAGGTCATGACCACGATGCGGTCGGCCAGGTAAATCGACTCCTCGATCGAATGGGTGACGAACAGGATGGTCTTGCCCAACTTGTTCCAGATGCGCAGCAACTCGTCCTGCAGGTTGCGCCGGGTCAGCGCATCAAGGGCGCCGAACGGTTCGTCCATCAGCATGATTGGCGAGTCGAGGGCCAGCACGCGGGCGATGGCAACGCGCTGGCGCATGCCACCGGACAGGTCTTTCGGGAAGCGATCACGGAAGTCCTTGAGGTGCAGCAGTTCGAGCAACTGGCTCACGGTCAGTTCGATCTCCGCCTTGTCCTTTTTCTGGACTTCCAGGCCAAAAGCGATGTTCTGGGCCACGGTCATCCACGGGAAAAGCGCGTACTCCTGGAACACCATGCCGCGATCCGGCCCCGGGGCGATGATCTTCCTGCCTTCAACGGTGATTTCACCTCCAGAGGGCAAGGCAAAACCGGCCACCGCGTTGAGCAGGGTCGACTTGCCGCAGCCGGATGGGCCAAGCAGGCAGACGAACTCGCCGGCCTTGATTTCGAGATTGATGTCCTTCAGGGCGACGACATCCTCGCCCGGCGTCTTGAAGACCTTCTGTACGTTGTTGATATGGATTTGCGCCATGCTTAGTGCTCCAGGCCGCGATGCCAGCGCAGCAGGTGGTTGTTCAGTCGGCTAACCGCCGTGTCGATGGCCAGGCCAAGCAGGCCGATGGTGATCATGCCGGCGATGATCTTGTCCGACCACATGAATTCCCGGGCTTCGAGGATGCGGAAGCCGAGGCCGTCATTGACCGCGATCATTTCGGAAACGATCACCACGATGAAAGCGGTACCGATGCCGATACGCACGCCGGCCAGGATATAGGGCGTGGCGGCGGGCAGGATCACTCGGGTGAACATCGTCCATTGATTGACGCCGAGGTTGCGCGCTGCCCGCAGGTAGATGCCATCCACCTGCCGCACACCGGCGATGGTGTTCATCAGCACCGGAAAAAAGGCGCCGATGGCGATCAGGAAGAAGGAAGGCGGATTGCCCAGCCCGAACCAGAGGATCGCCAGCGGGATGTAGGCAATCGGCGGAATCGGTCGCAGGATCTGCATCAGCGGGTTGAACAGGGCGTAGATGCGGGTGCTGGCCCCCATCAGCAGACCGAACGGCAAGGCCAGACCGGCACCGATCAGGAAGCCGGCAATGACGCGGAACAGGCTGGAGTAAGCGTCATGCGGCAGTTCGCCGGAGAACATCCAGGCCAGCGTACTCTGCCCTGCTTCCTGCGGCTGCCCCGGCATCAGGTAGGCCCACCACTTGATGGCCACCGCCGTCGGCGACGGCAGCAGCACCTCCGAGAACAGGCCGGCCCGCGAGCCGGCCTCCCACAGAATCAGCAAGAGCACCGGCACCAGCGCACCGTGAGCGAAGTCTTTCATTTTCTGCAGCATGGCTTATTTCACCTTCAGATCGGCCTTGGCCTTTTGCAGCAGGTCGAGCTTGACCCACTCGGCCGCCTTCGGCGGCTTGGCCATGCGGCCGACACCGTACTTCTGCATGAACTCGGTGGTGATATCCACATGCTCCAGCGTCACGTCGTAGGTGTAATCTGCGTTATCCATCGCATCCTTGAAATCCTGCGAGGTGATCTGCCCCTTGAACATCTGTTCGCGCACATACTTGTCGGCCAGCGCGGTGTCCTTGTTGAACAGCGTGGTGGTCTCGACGAAGCACTTCATCAGGCGCTGGGCGACATCCTTCTTCTCGTTGTACATCTTCTCGGTCATGACCAGCAGACGGACCGGCTCACCCATCCTGGTCGTGTAGGGCTTCATGATTTCGACGCCAAACTTCTTGTTGATCGCCTGCGAAGACTGCGGTTCGGACTGGTTCATCGCATCGATCTGCTTGGCGGCCAGCGCCTGGTTGAGGTCGGCGAAGGCGAGGAAAACGACCTGCACGTCCTTGCCCGGCTTGTCGGACCAGGTCAGGCCGGCCTTTTCCAGTTCCGCGTAAAGCAGCAGTTCGTGGGCGCCGCCACGGGTGACGCCGACCTTCTTGCCCTTGAGATCGGCAATGCTCTTGATGCCGCTATCGATCCCCGCAACGATCCGTGCCCCGCCCTTGGCGAAACCTGCCACGGTGTAGATCGGCACGCCATTGGCCCGGCCGGAAATGGCACCGTCGGACGCCAGCGCAGCGATGTCGATTTCACCGGCGACGATGGCCGGCATGATGTCCGGTCCCTTCGGGAACATGCGCTCCTCGACCTTCAGGTTGTACTTGCCGCAGGCCTCCTTCATGTAGGAGACGGCGCCGTAGTGGGCAAACTTCAGGTTGCCGAGGCGAACGACATCAGGCGTCTGGGCCTGGGCGGCCAGAGGGGTAGCAACGCCAAAGGCGGCGATCAGGGCAAGGCAAATGGTCTTGGACATGGATATTTCCTCCAGAGTTTTTCGTTAGCCGCAGCGCGGATTGTTCAAATGCAATTGCAGGAGATGTGCCAGCCAGAACAAATCTGTCAAGCAATTGAATAAATTGAAAAAACAAAACCTTGAATACTCCCGGGAACAAAGAATAATGCGGTTTCCCGCTCATGAAAAATAAAATAGTGCGGAAATCCGCACTTCGGGACAGCAAGCCAGGAACATCATCAAAATCATAAGAAGTTAAGTTGCCGTGATAGAGTACGCATTTGGCATACAAAATCCTCGTACCTCGCGGAATCGGCTGCCAATATCGAAAAACAAAAAATCAGTCAGGGAGTAAGGATTGGAAGCCGCTTGCCATTACGCCACGCTTGGCGTGACCGCCGATGCCCTTGAGGCACAGATCAAGAATGCCTACGCGCAGGCCTTGAAAAAATTTCGCGAGCGGATGAACTCCGAAAACCCGTTACCGGTCTCGCATTTTGAAGCAATTCGCGAGGCTTACCGGGTGCTTTCCGATCCTGCTTGCCGGGCTGAATACGATCTGTCACGACATGCAACGAGCCCGAGCAGTTCAAGGTCAGCCATATCTGAATCGCCGTTGTCGACCGCTGCAGCCCCCCCCTCCGCACCGCCACGCGTCGCCCGGGACGACGAGGAAATCCAGGTCGCGTTTCGCGGTAACGGGGGCGAGTATTTCCGGATCTGGCTGGTCAACATGGTCCTGAGCTTCCTGACGCTGGGCATCTACTCGGCCTGGGCCAAAGTTCGGCGAGAGAAGTATTTCCATTGCAACCTGATTATTGACGGTGCCGCCCTCAATTATCACGGCAAGCCCAAAGCCATTCTCCTTGGACGCATCCTGCTGGTCATCCTGCTGGCTATTCTGAGCGTGACCGACAAACTCGGTGGAGCGGCCAAGCTCGGTGGGCTGGCCTTTTTTGGCCTGGCTTTTCCGTGGCTGATGGTTCAATCGATGCGCTTTCGTGCCCGTAACACCAGCTATCGCGGCGTTCGCCTCAGTTTTTCGGGTACTTATCAGCAAGCGCTTCTCCTCTATCTGGTGCACGGAGGTCTGTCGCTGATCACACTTGGTATCTATGTCCCGGCGTTCATCCAGAAACAAAAAGCTTTCCTGGCCAGCCATCTGCACTTTGGCGATCGCCAGTGCAACTATGCCGGGCAAGTTTCCATCTTCTATAGCGCCATGAAAGCACCGTTGATCCTTGGCGTACTGGCCCAGGTCTTGTTGATTGGTTCGCTATTCGCCATCGTGATCCCAATCATTGGAAAAAGCGGCATGGCTGGCCTGGTCATGGCCATGCTCTTCCTGCAGGCAGCCATAGTTGCGTTGGTCCTGGTCTATTCAATCGTCGTGCCATGGATTCGCGTGGTCGGTATCAACCTGTTCTGGAATCATCTGTCTTATGGCAAAACGACATTCATCAGCACGCAGAAAGTCGGTTCGTATATTGGCCTGATTGTCACCAACTGGCTGATGACGGTACTCACGCTTGGATTTTTCTGGCCATTTGCCCAGATTCGTCTTGCCAATTTCCGGGCCAACAATCTTTCCATTGCCAGCCCCCAGACCCTGCGCGAGGCAGTTTCCGAAGCGGCAGAGAATCCTGCGGCGCTGGGCAGCGAAGCGCTTGACGTCATGGGTCTCGACGTATCTTTCTGATGCTTGAAGCCTCGTACTACGATGGCCGCAGCGCACGCCGGCACGACGTGAGTCTGAGCATTCGCGATGGCCGCCTGTATTTGTCTGGCCCAACGGTTAATCGCACCGACCAGCTGAGTGACATTGATTTTGGCGAACCGCTGGCCGGTGCATCTCGCTGCATCGAATTCCTCGATGGGGCCTGTTGCGAAGTAAGCAACGAGACGGCGTTGGCCAAATTGCTGCAAGAAGCCGACCTTCGCGAATCACTGGTGGTCCGTATGCAGCGCCACTGGCGCTGGGCATTGGCATCCTTGCTCGCACTGTGCTCGATCTTTGCCAGCGCCTATATCTGGGGCTTGCCTGCCCTGGCAAAAGGCCTGGCCCCGCATGTGCCGAGTCCTGCCGTCCAGCGCATTTCCGATCTGGCGCTGGCCCAGGCCGACCAAGGTCTGCTGACAAGCAGCGTGCTTCCTGCCCCACGCCAGCAACAGATTCTCGAATACGCAAGGGCGCGCCTGAATGACACCAATTCGCCGGTGTGGCGCCTGCATTTCAGGGGATCGCCCACATTGGGTGCCAATGCCTTCGCGCTGCCCGCAGGTGACATCGTTCTCCTTGACGGCCTGGTGGCCAAACTCACTGACGAAGAAATCGTCGGCGTGTTGGCCCATGAATTGGGCCACGTGGTACACCACCACGGCATACAGCAACTGATCGAAGGAACTGCGATATCTCTGGTCATGGCCGCCTGGTTTGGCGATATGTCGTCGGTCATCGCCAGCGCCGGAGCCCTGCTCGCCATGTCAGGCTATTCCCGCGAGGCAGAAGCCGAGGCGGACGCATTCGCTGCCCGCCGTTTGCTGCAATGCTGCGCCTCAAGCGAGGCGCTGGTCAGCGCGCTGGGCAAATTGCAGGAGTCAGGCAAAGCCCGTGGTGACTTGTTGGGCACCCACCCCGACACCATCCGCCGGATAACTGCCATTCGTGAGATCAAGCCATGAAAAAAGCTGGCGGCATACCAGACACCAAAATGCTCGGTGGCGGGCTTATCCTGCTTGCTGGCGTGTTGATCCTTCTGGCTGGGCGTTTTCCCCTGCCTCTAGGCTTGTACACCGCCTTGCAGGGGCCTCCGATGATCTTGAGCGCAATTGCCGCTTATTGCGGAATTACCGTTGCATTGGCTTCGATCATCGACCGCATTGATGGCGTCGATGCGGTGGCCGCCTATCATCATGTCGGCCGCTGGTTTTGGTGGTTTGGTCAGCTCACCGCCCTGCTGGCATGCACACTGACGCTGATTGGCTTCTTTCTGCCGGGGTTGGGCAATGGCGTACGCTGGGGTGCCGCTGTAAGCACGACATTTTGTAGCATCCTGCTCATCGCCTTTCTCGATCAGGCAAAACCTGCGACGCGCCAGCAACTGCCGTGCGGAAAAAACACGCCGGCAAACGAAATGCTGAAAACCTGTCTTGCCCTCATTTTGATGGCTGTGGCAGGCATGCTCATCTATCAACGCTACGCTGATTATCGGGCGCGAGAGCAAGGCTACGCGGCCAGCGATGAAGCCGAGCGTCGCGCAGCCAAGCCGTGGATACATGAATTTGACACTCTGCCCGGTCAACTCTCGGTTGACGAACTCAAGTCACGCGTTGCGCTTGGCGGGCATCGGCTGAGCTGTTTCAGCCGGGCGGAACTGGAACCGCAAAACCGACTGCAGGAAGACGATACCCACGATTGCTGGACCAATATCGGAGAGGCTTGGGGTATTCCGGCCCATATCGTCGTCTTTGGTTTTGGGCAGCACGGCTTGCGTAGTCAGATGCTACGCTTTCCGCATGCCTCCTGGCCTCTGGTCGAAGCCTATCTGGAGCGGCTTGGCCAACGCCAGGCGCAGACATTCGGAGTCGATCCATCCAGCCGTAGGCCGATCAGTGGCTGGCGAATCGACTCCGGACTGGTCTTTTCGTCGGCCCCACCATCCGGCGAGGAAGTCGTCGTTCTGTGGAACGCAAAAGATGAACTGGCGCGCCTGTATTGCCGCGACGAGTTGTCGCCGAAAGCGGCTAAAAAGCAGTATGGCTATACCGTTCCTGTCGCCGCATTGTGGCCTGAAATCAATTGTCGTGATTTCCGTTGATTAGGCAGTAGCCGCCTCGGCTGCGACTTTAAAACCCTGCTGCAATGGGCTGCTCCGTCCGCTTTCGAAAGCAAACGCAGCGAACTGAACCGGCTATCTGTTTTTACGCGCCGGATCAGGCAGAATTCTGCTTTTCCCTTAAATTAGGGCTGTCGCCTGTTGCGCCCCGAGGATTGCCCGAGAGGGCCGCAGAAAGGAACTTCCTTGTTTTACATCGTTGAAAGCAGCAAATCATTTTACGAAGCTTGCTTCGACCTGGATCCTGTTATCCAGCGCCTTGGCTTTGTCATCCTGCATACCTACGACTTCAGCGAAATCCTCTCCCGCAAAGGTATCGGCCTCGACGAAGAATGCCAGGTATTTGAGATCTGCAACTACCGGTACGCCGAGAAAATGCTCGCCACCGATATGCAACTCAGTCTGACCATGCCGTGGCGGATTTCAATCTTTACCGAAAACGGCGCCACCAAAATTAGCCTGGCCCGCCCGAGCACGATGCTGGCGGAGCTTGGCGAAAATGCCGAACTATCCCGGATTGCTTCCGAGATTGAAGCCAAAATGGTGATGATTGTGGACGAAACGCGCTAGAACACCACCGATTGAATCGGCGATATCGCCCTGGCCAACTGCATCGCGATGGCCCCGCTTGCCCCTGTTAAGCTGGGCCGCTAGCCGAAGCAATCGGGCAAAATCAGCCATAGACAAATCCTGACAGCTCCGCACCGAACAAACCCTCACGAAGGAAAACCGCCATGCCGCACCTTTTTGACTTCAGCTATCACAACCCGACCCAGATTCACTTCGGATTGAACAGCTTCAGCAAATTGAAAGAACTGGTGCCCCAAGGCGCCAGGGTGCTGATGCTCTACGGTGGTGGCTCGATCAAGAAAAACGGGGTCTATGAGCAAGTAACACAGGCCTTATCCGGTCATCAGGTCGTCGAATGCGCTGGCGTCGAGCCGAACCCGACCTTCGAAACGCTCAACCGCGCCGTCGACCTGGTGCGGGCCGAAAAGCTGGATTTCATCCTGGCTGTTGGCGGAGGCTCGGTCAGCGACGGCGCAAAATACATCGCCTGCGCCGCCTTGTACGACGGTGACGGCTGGGACATCGTCAGCAGCAAGCACAAAGTGGAACGCGCTTTGCCGGTGGGCGTGGTGCTGACCCTGGCGGCGACCGGCTCGGAATCGAATGCCGGCGCCGTGGTGACTCGCGCCGCCAATCACGAAAAGCGGGTGTTTTATGTCCAGCCGGCCCGGCCACGCTTTGCCATCCTGAATCCTCAGGTCTTGGCCAGCTTGCCTGACCGTCAGCTGGAAAATGGTGTCGTCGACGCCTTCGTCCATGTCTGCGAGCAATATCTGACCTATCCGGTCGGCGCCTTGGTTCAGGACGGCTATGCCGAGGCCGTCATGCGCGCCCTGAAAACCCTGGCCGACACGTTCGAGCAACGTCGCGACATCGGCTGGCTGCAAAACCTGATGTGGGCGGCCAACCAGGCCCTGTGCGGCATCATCGGTGTTGGCGTGCCGACAGATTGGGCCACCCACCGGATGGCCGTCGAACTAACCGCCCTTTATGGCATCGACCACGGACGGACCTTGGCTATCATCCAGCCGGCGTTGCTGAGAGAAACGATTGAAGCCAAACGGGCCAAGCTGGAACAAATGGGACGTGCCGTTTTCGGCCTGACCCAGCCCTCCGCCGAAACGACCATTGCCGCTATTGAAAGTTTTTATCGCAGCCTGAACATG
This sequence comes from Dechloromonas aromatica RCB, assembly GCF_000012425.1. Taxonomy (NCBI): domain Bacteria; kingdom Pseudomonadati; phylum Pseudomonadota; class Betaproteobacteria; order Rhodocyclales; family Azonexaceae; genus Dechloromonas; species Dechloromonas aromatica (nom. nud.). Next base: position 2,329,059 of record NC_007298.1, read on the forward strand.
CCGCTGCATCTGGGCGACACCGACGCCAATGACCCCGAAGCGGCAACTCGCGTCATGCAGGCCTTGCGCGATCACGGCAATGCGGCACTAGGTGGTCACGCCGAACTCGATGAAGCCAAGACCGAGCGCATCATCCGCGCTGCCTGCAGTAAATAATCAAGAACGCCTTGCGGCTCAGGCCCGCCGCAAGGCCATGTGGGCGGAAATCATTTCCGGCACCCGTGACGGCAGATCCGAACCCTTCTGGCAACCGAGCAGCAGATGCACCAACCCTGTGGTAAACGCCCAAGTATCCTTGGCCGTGGCGTGTGGATCAAGCCCCTGACGCAAGGTGCCCCGCTCGGCGGCCTGTAGATAAACGCGCTCAATCTTGGCCAGAAAGGTCTGGGCCGGCCGGCCGACTTCTTCCTGTACCGCGGCAAACTCGTCGACATACTCGCAGCGCGAAATCATGATCTCGAACACTTCACGAACGACCGAGCAGTCATCAAGGACTCGGAAGAACTCCTTGATCGAGGCTTCGATGGCGTCGAGCGGATTGGCAAATTGATCCGACAGCAATAAAGCATCGGTCCGTTCGACCATCGGGGCAAAAACATCTTCGCGCATGGCGAAGAACAACTCGGCCTTGTCCTTGAAATGCCAATAAACGGCGCCGCGTGTCACGCCAGCCGCCTTGGCAATTTTTTCCAGCGTCGAACGGCTGACGCCACACTCATGGAACACAGTGCGCGCCGCGTCGATCAGGTGCTTCCGCGTCTGCTCTGCTTCTTCCTTGGTTTTGCGTACCACTTTCTCTCCTGAACGAACTTCCGTTAATTTATGCGTCCTAAAATGCTTGATAACGGTTAGTTACAAATTCGTATTTACATACATTCATGAATGTTTATAATCTAGCCAGCAAAAATAATCAAGGAGAACCGGCGTGACCCCAACCTCAAAATTCCCTCGCAAGGCCCTGCCCTTCGTCGTTTCAGCCATCATTGGCGCACTGGCTGTCGCCGGGTGTTCCGGCGACAAGACCGCTGGCGGACCACCCAAAATGGGGCCAATGCCGGTCACTGTCCTCGACATGCAACCGCAGAAGGTGCCGTCGAGCATCGAGATCATGGCGCAAACCGAAGGCGCCCGCGAAACTGAAGTCCGTGCCCGTGTCGGCGGCATTCTGACCAAGCGTCTCTATCAGGAAGGCGAAACCGTCAAGGCCGGCCAGCCGCTATTCCAGATCGACCGCTCCCCTTATGAAATCGCTCTCGCCGAGGCCAAGGCCAAGGCCGAGCAGACTGCCCGCGAAGTGGGCCGCCTGAAAGGCTTGGCCGAAGCCAAGGCAATCGCCCAGAAAGACTATGACGATGCCGTCTCCGCCAATGCGATGGCTCAGGCCGCCTTGCACCAGGCCGAACTGAATCTTTCCTGGACCACCGTGACGGCGCCGGTCGCCGGCACCACCGGCCGCGCCATCAAATCGGACGGCAACCTGATCTCAACCGGCGACAGCCTGCTGACCTCTATTTACCAGACCAACCCGATCTGGGTCCGCTTCAGCCTGGGCGAAAGCGATCTGGCGAAATTCCCGTCTGGCCGCATCAGCACCAAGGACGTCAAGGGCGTCGAACTGGTCATGGCCAATGGCCAGAAATATGAGAAGCCCGGCAAAGTCAATTTCCTCGCGACCAACATCGATACCACCCTGGGTACCCAGGCTTTGCGCGCCGAATTCGACAACGCCGGCGGCCAGCTGCTGCCCGGCCAGTTCGTCCGTGTCCGCCTGCTAACCGGTGAGCGCGATGGTGTCTATCTGGTGCCGCAATCAGCCGTACTTCAAACCGAGCAAGGCACGCTGGTCATGACCGCCGGCCCGGAAAACAAGGTTGCCCCCCGCCCGGTCAAGGCCGGCGAGTGGTACGGCAAGGACTGGGTCATCCTCGGCGGCCTGAATGCTGGCGACAAAGTCATTGTGGACAATCTGATCAAGCTGCGTCCTGGCATGCCGGTCGATCCGCATCCGCCAGTTGTGCCCGGCGCCGAGCAAGCTGGCAGCAAGCCGCAGGAAGTAGCCGGCAAATCGGGAACATCCGCCACCACCCGTACGCAACAGTAAGGAACGGCCATGGCAAAGTTTTTTATCAACCGGCCGATTTTCGCGTCGGTCATCTCGATCATCATCGTCATTGCCGGGCTGGTTGCCTCGCAGGTATTGCCCATCGCGCAATACCCGCAGATTGCCCCGCCGACGGTGCTGATCACCGCCACCTACCCGGGTGCTTCGGCTGAAACGCTGGCCAAGACGGTGGCTGCGCCGATCGAGGAGCAGCTGAACGGCGTCGAGAACATGCTCTACTTCACGTCATCGGCCAGTGCCAATGGCGCGGTGACCATCACGGCGACCTTTGAAGTCGGCACCAATGTCGACATGGCTTCGGTCAACGTCAACAACCGGGTCAAGGCGGCCGAACCGCGCCTGCCGGAAGCGGTTCGACGCAATGGCGTTATTGTCCAGAAGCGTTCCAACGACATTCTTCAGGTCGTCGCCCTGAAGTCGGAAGGCGGCAAGTACAACACGCTCTTCCTGTCCAACTACGCCAGTCTGAACATCGTCGATGAACTGAAGCGAGTCAAGGGCGTCGGCGACGTTACCATTTTTGGTGCGCAGGATTACTCGATGCGCGTCTGGCTGAAGCCGGACCGCATGGCCCAGCTTGGCCTGACGACGACTGAAGTATCGAACGCGATCAGCGCGCAAAATGCCCAGAACGCCGCCGGCAAGATCGGCCAGGAACCCGCTCCGAATGACCAGCAACTGGTTTATACGGTAACCGCTAAAGGTCGCCTGCTGAGTGAAGAGGAATTCGGCAACATCGTCATCCGCGCCAGCGGCCCTGGCGGCGTGCTGCGCCTGAAGGACATCGCGCGCATTGAACTGGGTGCCTACAGTTACGACCAGCGCGTGACGCTGGACGGCCAGCCAACCATCGCCATGGGCGTTTTCCTGCAGACCGGCGCCAATGCACTGGAGGTTGCCGACCTGGTCAAGGCCAAGATGGTTGAATTGAAGACCAAGTTCCCCGAAGCGATGGATTACGTCATTCCTTTCGACACCACGCGCTTTGTCTCGGCCTCGATTCACGAGGTTGTGCATACGCTCGTCGAAGCGATGATCCTGGTCTTGGCAGTGGTCTTCCTGTTCCTGCAGAGCTGGCGCGCCACGCTGATTCCGATGGTCGCCGTGCCGATCTCGCTGATCGGCACCTTTGCCGGCCTGTGGCTGTTCGGGTTCTCGATCAATACCCTGACCCTGTTCGCCATGGTGTTGGCCATCGGTATCGTCGTTGATGACGCGATCGTCGTGCTCGAAAACGTCGAACGTTTGATGGCCGAAGAGAAGCTGCCGCCCAAGCAGGCCGCCATCAAGGCCATGCATCAAGTCACCGGGGCACTGATTGCCATCGTGCTGGTGCTGTGTGCCGTGTTCATCCCGGTCGCCTTCCTCGGTGGCATTGCCGGCCAGCTCTACAAACAGTTTGCGGTGACCGTCGCGGTGGCCGTTGTGCTCTCCGGCGTGGTCGCGCTGACCTTGACGCCAGCGCTCTGCGCCCTGCTCCTCAAGGCCCAGCACACCGAGAACAAGCTGTTCGCTCCGTTCAACAGGATGTTCGAACGTCTGACCGGCAACTACACCCGCGCCGTCGGCTTCACGCTCAAGCACGGTATCGTTGGCTCTCTGGTGTTCCTGGCTGTGATTGGTGCCACCCTGGCCTTCTTCCGCATCATCCCGGGCAGTTTCGTGCCGGCCGAAGACCAGGGTTACCTGATCTCGGCGCTGATGCTGCCGGATGGTGCGACGCTGAAACGCACGGAAAAGACCGGCGAAGGCATGCGCCAGATGATCGCCAAGGACGAGGCCGTCAAGCACACCTTCATCGTCTCCGGTTTCGACCTGATCGGCGGCGGCAACAAGCCCAACGCCGGCACCATGTTCATTCCGCTCAAGGACTGGTCCGAACGGCAAGGCAAGGCACAGGATCTGGCTGGCAAGTTCATGGGCATTGGCATGATGCAGTCGGACGGCATGGGTCTGGTGTTCAACCCCCCGCCGATCATGGGTTTGGGCTCGGCCGGCGGTTTTGAGGTCTACGTGCAGAACCGTGTCGATGGCGATGCCCGCAAGCTCAACGACATCATCCAGACGTTCATGGAAGCGCTGAAGACGCATCCGGAATTCACCCGAATTTCCACCTTCTTCCGCCCAACCGTGCCGCAGTTGTTCGTCGAAGTTGATGAACAGAAAGCGCTGGCGCTGGGCATTCCCATTGGCGACATCTACTCGACGCTGCAAAGCACGATGGGTGCGCTCTACGTCAATGACTTCAACAAGGCCGGCCGCGTCTATCGCGTGCAGTTGCAGGCCGAAGCCAATTACCGCATGAAGGCGGACGATATCGGCAAGGTCTACGTACGCAGCGCAACGACCAACGCGATGATTCCGCTGTCGGCAGTCAGCAAGGTGAAGAACGTCGTCGGCCCTGAACAGGTCGAGCGCTTCAACGGCTTCATCGCCGCCAAGGTGATGGGTGACAGCAAACCGGGCATCAGCTCCGGTGACGCAATCAAGATCGTTGAACAAGTGGCCGAAGAAACCCTGCCCAGCGGCTATGGCATTGCCTGGACCGGCCAGGCTTTCCAGGAGAAACGCAGTTCAGGTTCCTCGCTGCAAGCCTTCGGCTTCGCCATCATCATGGTCTTCTTGATCCTCGCCGCCCAATATGAAAAGTGGTCGCTGCCCGTCGCTGTCGTGATGGCTGTGCCCTTCGCTCTGATGGGCGCACTGACTGCAATCTGGCTGCGGGGTATGCCGAATGACATCTACTTCCAGATCGGCCTCGTCGTGCTGATCGGATTGGCATCGAAAAACGCCATCCTGATTGTCGAGTTCGCCGCCCAGAAGTACGCCGAAGGCATGAGCGCGGCCGAAGCCGCGGTCGAAGCGGCTCGTCTGCGCCTGCGCCCAATCATCATGACCTCACTCGCCTTCGTGCTCGGCGTCTTCCCGCTGGTCAAGGCCACTGGTGCCGGCGCGTCGGCCCGCCAGTCAATGGGTACCGGCGTCTTCGGCGGCATGCTGGCTGCCACCTTCATCGCCACGCTGTTCATCCCGCTATTCTTCAAGTGGCTGGAACGCGGCAAGCAGATCGACCCCTCGCACCTCGATAACAACGAGGAGGAACAAGCATGATTTCCCCCGCTCTTTACCGTCTGACACCGCTGGCACTGGCCTTTGCCCTTAGCGGCTGCGCCATTGGCCCTGACTACCTGCGCCCCTCGGCACTGCTGCCCAGCCTCTTCGGCGAAGCCAAGCCAGCCGAGACGGTCGCGATTGCCCCCAACCCGGCGATTGATCCGCGCTGGTGGACGCTGTTCAACGACGCCACGCTGAACGATCTGGTCGATCAGGCGCTAAGCAACAACGCCAGCCTCCGCCAGGCCATCGCCCGCGTCGAACAGGCTGAAGCCGTGGCCCGTGAAGCCGGCGCCTCGTTCTTCCCGGAAATCGATGGTTCGGCCGCCAGCAGCAACACCAAGGCAAGCACCAAGACGGCCACTTACGTCGCTTCGCAACCGGCGATTCGCCACGCCCGCAGCGCCGGGCTCAGCACATCGTTCGAACTCGATGTCTGGGGCCGCGTCCGCCGTGCCAACGAAGCCGCCCAAGCCACCCTGCTGGCCAGCCAATATTCCCGAGACTCCATCCGGATCACGGTGGCCGGGCTAGTCGCCAGCAACTACCTGGCCTTACGGGCCTACGATGCCCAACTAGCCCTGACCAGCGAAACCCTGAAGAGCCGCGAAGACAGCCTGAAACTGGTGAAAACCCGTGTCGATGCCGGCCTGGTATCGCCACTCGATGGCTACCAGGCCGAAGGCGCGCTCGCCGCCGCACAGGTGCAAATCGCCGAACAACGTCGGCAGCGTGCCCTGGCCGAACACCAGCTGGCGCTACTGACCGGCAACCCGGAACTCAAGCTCGCTGCTGGCGATCTGCGCCAACTGCCTCTGCCGCCGCTCCCCCCGGCTGGCCTGCCCTCCGACCTGATCGAAGGCCGCCCCGATGTCCGCCAGGCCGAAGCCGAGTTGATCGCCACCAACGCCGGTATCGGCATCGCCAAGGCCGGCTACTTCCCGAAATTCACGCTGACCGGCAGCATCGGCAGCGAGAGCAAGATACTGTCCGATCTGTTCAGCGCCGGTTCCGGCACCTGGTCGCTCGGACTTAGCGCGCTGATGCCCATCCTCGACTTCGGCCGCACCTCAGCCCGCGTCGATCAAGCCAAGGCCCTCAACCAGCAATCCTTGATCGCCTGGCAGAATTCCCTGCAAACCGCCTACAAGGAAGTCCGGGATGCCCTGGTCAGCCTGCGTGAAGACGGCGAAGCCGAAACTGCCCAAAACATCCGCGTAGATAGCGCCCGCAAGGCGCTTGACGTTTCCCGCCTGCGCTACGAAGCCGGCCATGCTGGCTACCTCGAAGTGCTTGACGCCCAACGCACCCACAACGATGCCGTAACAACGATGATCACCATGCGCCAAGCCAGGTTAGGTGCGGCGATTGATCTGTTCAAGGCGCTGGGTGGGGGGTGGAAATCGGATGGGTTGTCTTGATGACTTGGTCGCTCAAGCATTGCTTATACGGACCCTGGGGTCCGTATAACAATTGGCATTGAATCGGCAAAATTGCTCCTCCCGATACAGCAGTTAATTCTTGGGGCGATAATTTTCAAATCGAACCGGTGCGTTCTTTTTTGCCGAGATAACACTTGAGCCGCCACGAACCAGAGCTTCGTCATCGGAATTTTTGGCACGAGGATTCAATATCCAGGTTTCAGAAATTTCCTTGTGGAAAATCCAGTCCTTGAGTTCCTTGCTGTACTTGAAGGTGTAATACAGGCTCCAGTGCTGGCCACATGCAACGGAATTCTGGACCGTAAAAAACCGCTTGTTGATCACTAAACCATCCTCACCGTCCTCGAAGGGATCGCACTGGCCACCTTCATTCATGCGCAGAATCAAATGGTCGTTTCGCTTGGCCAGTCGGTAGGTGCCATCCTTGTTTTGAATGAAGATCAGCAATGGACGAGGTTGGGCGTCATATCCAATAATCCCTGTTGGGTTTTTTTTAGCAAATTGCACTTCAACTTTTCGGCCAAGGGCCACTAGAAAATCCGGTAGTTGGTCTTCGTCCAGGTTTCCCTCCGCTGTTGAGATAACCTCGTAGCCTGCCGGTATCTGCTGCATGATGCTTTTAGGTAGCGACGTGGTGGAAGCAAGCGCGGGGATGGATACAGAGGCAAGTAATAGCAGGGAGAAAATGAAAGGCCGTAAGGTCATGGTTTTGACTCGTGCGCTCCTATGTGGGTAACAGCGTTCATAGCCACGCTTGGGTAGGCTACGGTGTCGGACAGATTCCAGCGCCAGTAGGGAACGAGCCTGCCTTGGGTTTTCCAGCCGGAGAGCAGTTCGTCGATGTGAATTTAGCGGACGGCCCAAAGTGGCACTTTGGGCCGTCCGCTGGAATGAGTCGGAAGTAAATCAGTTTGGCGCGATGAATCAATCAACCAACTGGCTGAAGAACTGTTCGTAAATGATAATAGTCTGCTGTACTGGCATCAGTCTGTAAGGTTCCACCCGTTGCCGAAAAGTGCTCAAACGAATCATGCACGTAGGTTTCAAAAAAACTTTCGACGGGTGCTGGAATACCCTCGCGCTTCACTGGCATCTTGCCCTGGCCGCGCCCTTCCGGCGTTCGCGCAGTGAAGGTCAGCAAGTGTTTCATGATGCGGAAATCCGCTTCCCTGTCCTTGTTGCCCTTGAATGCTTGGCGTTTCTGCTCGACATCCTCCATCGCCAGACCCGAATCGATCCAGCGCCAGTAATGATCCATGTGCGCCTGAAAATGATGCGTCATGGAACCCGCCGGTTTGACAGCGGCAAGGTAGTCGTTCAGGGATTTTTGAGCGGTGGCGGGGACGTCGAAGGAAGGTTTAAACCTTTCGTCCCAACGCTTGCTTGCCTTCATTTCCCCCAGCGACCTCATCTTCAGCCCGGCCCCGCGCGCCTCGTCGAGCATCTGCAAGAGGGCAATGCGGGCAAGCTGACTGGAGCGCCCTTGCTCATCCATCTCATAGCCGCCGCCGATGTCGGCATGGGCACCGGGATAAACCACGCACCGATGATTGCGGTCGACCTGGGTCAGCGGAAACGCACTGCGCAATTCGTGGGCGGCGACGATATGCGTACACTTTTCCACGAAAGCCGGCACCTTGGTCTTGATCAGTTCGGGCATTTTGTTGGTGCCCGCCCAGCCAACCGACTCGACGGTATCGAAAATCCCGAGAAATTTCACGTTCAGGGGAACATCGTCGTAAGTCAGTTTCGTACCGGCTTTCTTGACCTTGCTATGGGCTGCCAGCCAATGCAGGAAAGCTCGCGCTTCCGTCGAACCACGGGAGAAGCCGAAAACGGCGAGGTTGATTTCATCGACGTTGAGTTTTCCCCTCAAGCGGTCAATTTGGTCAGTGAGTTCAAACAATGCCTTTTCCAGGCGCTCGGTAATGCCATCGGCAAAACCCTTGCCCAATTTTCTGTCGTCGGCTTCTTGATAGCCCTCGGTTTTTAATGTACGTACGCCACCGCGGGTATAAACCTTGGTTTCCTCGTAGCGTTCCCGAAAGCTGAAGGAACGGCCCAAGCCTTCGTAATAGAGACGAATGATCCCCTCGTCGGGATTGTCCTGATGCGCATCGAACAAGGCCGCCACATTGGAATGGCATTTTGGAAAATCCCGTTCACGGTGGTTACCCGTACCATCAAAAAATACCGAAATCCAAGCCTTGAGATGGCATACCGGGCAAGCCGGTGAAGATGATTTTCGGGTCGCTCCCCTTGCCCGCTGAACCATGTTCTCGACTGAACGAACCTTGGGTGTAAGCACGTCAGCCATTATTTCCCCTTCCCATCAATACGTTCAATTGGTCCGCCATCCCAAATTTTGAATAAGGTTTTCACTTCCATCCCGAGAGCGCGTTGCTGAGCTTCCAGCAAATCCTTTCTGGGAGAAGGTGCGCTAGGCGTCACCTGCATCACTACCTTCCGCCCAGGCAAGATGTGCACCACGCCGTAATGCGCCAGATCGGGCCACCATTTTTCGATTTTGGCGATGGTTTTGTAGCCCTGCCCTTTGGGTAGCTTTACCTCAACTTCAACCTCGGTTGCGTTTGCCGGCAATTTGAAACAGCAAATGGTTCCCCCGCTGGTTACTTCGCCTGGTTTAACGTCGTCCATGCTTCCGATGTCTTTGCCGTCGATGTATACCGCTATCAGAGCATCCTGCGAGTAGTTATAGACAATCCCGCTCAAGCCGACTGTTGCCGGTTCCCTGGCTTGGCACCCAGCCAAACATAGCGCGACTACCACCCCGTAAAAGACCGCTTTATCAAACAAGCCGCTCCGCCCACCACCGTTCACGCTGGCAAAAAATCTCCTTATTTCCATGGTTTATTTCTCCTTGCCTTTGCGAGGCGGAATCACGCCTAAAAACTTCGCCATTCCGATTGTAGTGAGGACGAAGGTCAGAACAAGGCCACCCGCGACGGTGAAAAACATTGCTCTATAGCCGCAAGTACCCTCAAAGGACGAGCCGAACCAGTGACACGGCATAACCTCCAGCACCCCATAGCCCAACAGCGCAGAAAAACTGGCTGACAACAAAAGAATAACCATGAACATAAAAATGGATTGAAGTATTCGAGAGAATCCCATCATTACTCCTTGTCTTTCAAACGATCATCCCATCGGATCCAAACTTCGGAGGATGCATCATCCAAGGCTGCACCAAAGGACGGCTTGCTTTTATCCCGATAGTGGATTGCCTCGGCAAACGGTGACTCTTTCTCGAAACCGGGCGGAAATTGCAGGCTTAGTACGCAATACAGCGCCAAGTCTTCTCGTTGCTCAAGGCCGAATGATCTGGCCGTTTCGATACGTTCCCGGACCAAGGTTTCTGCTTCGCATTCACTGTAGGAGGCCAGCAGGAGGCTATCCGCATCATTGACCTGAGCTATGGCAGCATGCACGAACAGGCGGTCCTCAAGAATTTCAACCGTCTTCTGATCGAAGCGCAACGAACCGCTGCTTCGTTGTTGGCCGCTTGCCGAAATGATATGAAGTTTGTTGCAGGCATCCGGCACAGCCCATGCGGAGAGCGGACCAAGGCAACGTGCCATTTCCCCCGATGGAAGAATTGGAAAGAGCACGGCAGTGACGTGAATATCCTGATAGCGAAACAGCACCGCCGTCCGGTTGGGAATCTCTACCTCGCGTATTGCTTGCAGATGCGCTGACAGCGTCGAGAAATCACATTTTCCAATCAAGAAACTGACGGATCGGCTCGCCAGCGCCAGCTGAACAATATTGGGTATCTCTTCGCGGGGAAGCTTAACCAGCCTCGGCCCCATAGCGGCGATCGCCGTGCCTTCGAGATCACCGTACAAATTGACGGCAATACCCCATTGATGTCTATCGACTGCTTGAATCTGTGCAGCACTCAAACGCTGGGCGTCAATGAGCGCATAGCGGTCAGTTTGGTCCGGTTCTGAAAGCCAGGCCGCCAACGTATCCGGCGTTTGGGCCGGGATGCATTCGTAGTGCCACGCCATAGTTACTTATCCAGTTGAACGAATGCAGCGCCGCTACGGCTTGCCGCCTGGAGGCAGGTTGCTTTTCGCTCAGGAGAATTGGCCAAGTTCAGTTCGCCAACGTTCCAGGCCGGCAAGTTTGTTGAAGCACTCTTGGGCCCCGTCAAATTCTTTTGACTCGCCTTCAGTTCCACCTTGCCCGGTGCATGCAGGCTAATATTCCCGCCCTCGATCTTCAGGTAAGCCCCTTGGGCCATAGCGAGGATGTGTTGTTTGGCACTGGCGTTGAGGTTACCGGTGGTGCTGGCGATCGTCACTTTCTTGTCGGCAGCACCGGTGGTTTTGCCGCTTTGGCTTTGCAGGCTGACGCTTCCGCTGGCGGCGTGGAGGTGGATGCCAGTTTCAGTGTTGGGTTTGTTTTTGCCCTTGGCTTTGCCGACGGTGAAGAGGGCAATGCCATCCTTGACGGAGAGGCTGTGGTGGCCTTGGGCGATGAGGTTGGTGTCCTGTCCGGTGGCAATGCTGAGGTGTTTGCCGGCGGCGAGGATGTGGTTTTGCGGGGTGAGTTGGGCGATGCCGGCCGGGGCGCTGTATTGAATGCGCGGTTCTGACCAGGCGGGGACGGTACCGGTGCCGCCGAGGGTGGCTTTGATGGTGTCGCTGCCGGCTTGAGTTTGGCCTTGAGTCGCGGTGGCGCTCATGACGTCGATGGCGTGTTTGAGGGCTTCGCTGGCCGGGAGTTTGTCGGCTTGGGGGTCGCCTTTGAGGGCGGCGTTTTGTTTGGCGGCGACCTCCGCCAAGCTTTGCGTCAGGCTTTGGGCGTCCTGGGTCTGGGCGATGGGTTCGCGGCTGTCGAGGTGGCTGCTGCTGGCATTGGGGCGGGCATCGGCACTGATCAGGAGGCCGTTGCCGGCGCGTATGGCGCTGGCAGACTGGGTCGCCAGTTCGGCGCCGTGGCCACGGTCGGCTTGGCGGGCGTTGTCACTTTGTTGTTTGAGGTGGCCGAGTTGGAGAATGCTCTGGTATTCGGTGGTAGAGACTTCGATGCGGGATTCGCCGGGGGTGTCGTCGAAGACGAGTTGGTTGTAGCCGCCCTGCCCGGTTTTGCTGGCATTGAGTTGCTGGCTTTTGAGGCCGGAGAGGCTGGCGTTGTGGGTGTGGGCTTCGGCTTCCTTGCCCGCGAAGAAGGCGGGGGCATTGGCACTGGCTTGCAGGGTGCTGCCGGCTTGCTGGTTGCCTTGGGCGTCGGTGTTGCCGCTGCCGTTGTAGACGGTGCCGATGATGATCGGGCGGTCGATGTTGCCGTTCTGGAAGGCGACGAGGACTTCCTGGCCGGGGCGCGGGGTCATGTGGCCGCCCCAGTTGGCACCGGCGACGGGGGTCATGACGCGGAGCCAGACGCCAAGGGCGTCGCTGGCCGGACCGTTGTCCGCGCCGGTGGGGTGTTCGCTGCGCCCGGCGGATTGGGCACCACGTTGCCAGGGGAACTGGACGCGGACGCGCCTGTCACGGTCGGTGTGGGTGGGTTGGCCGTTGCCGACGACGACAGCGGTCAGCGTGCCGTTGATGGTCGGGCGCGGGTGGATGTTCCGGCCGTGGCTGTCCGAGCTCAAGGGGCGCCAGGGGATGCTGGCACGGATGGCGGTGATCTGGTTGCGGTAGAGGTCGACGCTTTGTTCGCTGCCCTGCTCCCGGCCTTGTTCGCCATTGACGGTTTCGTCCAGATTATTACGAGCTTGGTGGCTGACGGCGGTGATCAGGAACTTGCGTTGTTCCGGGGCGTCGAGGTCGTGTTCGGGGTGGTCGGCCAGCCTGAAGGTGGTGCCGGGGGCGGCGCTACGGACGGTGCCTTGGCCGTCGAATTGTTTCATTCGCGCATCGATAGCTTGGCGTTGGTTGCCGAGCATACGTTCGCCGTGGGCGCTGTTCTGCCAGGCGTATTGGCCGGGGTCGTGCCAGGCAGCGGTCTTGGGTAGGCTGCCGCTGTCGATACTGCTGCGGGCGCCTTGCGGCCGGGTCGAGAGGCTGCGGTAATCCCAACTGCTGGCGTTGGTTTCGACGGTGTCGAGCTGGCGCAGGCCGTGCCAGCGGTCGAGACTGTCTTCGGAGAGCGTTGCGCCGGCCTGGGTGAAGCGGATGCGGGGTTGCGTGTTATCGGTGAAGGCACCGTTATGGTCAGCGATGATCAGGGTGTGCTTACCCAGGGTGTCGCCTTCTTCAGCCTGGTGTTCGAACCAGCAGAACAACCCCTCTTCGGCCAGCAGACGCTTGAGGAAAGCGAGATCGCTTTCGCGGTATTGCACGGTCATGCCGCGCTTGGGGTAAGCGGCGGTGTCAGCCAGGACCCAGCGCCAGTCGGGAACGAGCTTGCCTTGGGACTTCCAGTCGCCGAGCAGTTCGTCAATGATCTCGATGACGCTCTTGTCCTGAAACAGGTAGTTGTCCTGATTGTGGCCAAGGAAGGCGAGCCAGGGTTCGATGATCAGTTTGTAACGGGCGAAACCGCCGTTGGCACCAAGACGGGTGACTTGCGTAATGTGACCGTGGAAAGGCCGCCGCACTGTGCGCAAGGCACTGGTTTGCAGGTCCAGACGGGCTGGCTGGCCGAGCAAGGCGGTCAGGGATTGCTCGGCGTTGGCCGTCAGAACCGTTAATTGGATGCGATAACCGGCGTGCTCTGCAACCGGGCCGAGGGCTTCGTCAATGCTGGCCGTTTCGGCCAGCAAGGCATCCGGCCCGGCCGGCGTGGTCAGCGTCAGTAGCCGGTCGGTCTGGCGCCAGGCGGCGCCGCCGGAAATCAGATCTAGGAAGCTGTTCATGGTCATGCAATCAACGGTTGGTGTGGTGTAAATAAACGGCAGGATGAACTTTTGAGCAGCTCATCGAAAACCGGATCGAGCCCAACGCGATATGTTAAACGAATTTTATTAAGCCAATGGGATATATAGCTGATCAAGGTAGCTGCCAGAAGCGGACTTCAAGCGGATGTTTGATTTCTGCCGCACAGCACAAGGCGCCAGCATTTCGCCCATCGAGCAGTCCGATCAAGCCACCCTGTGGGCCTGAGCCCTGAATAAAGGCAATAATGCCGCGCCGGCCAAACAACTGGTAGGCAACTTCAGGCAAGCCCTTGTCGAGTGTCAAAATTTCTGGCGTTTCATGACGCACGCTCAACCAGTCGGCGAGTCGGTTGGCTCCATTGAAAGCCTTGCCACCCGCCAGCGGGCCGGCCTCGATGCGCAATGCCCCGCTGAGCGGTACGCCACAGGAGAGCAGCGCCAGACTGGTCAGCACCGCGCCGTTATGCGCATAGCCTAACGAACCGACCTTATCGGCCCAGCCCAGGGTATTGAACAGACTATCCTTGTCCAGCGCGGTATAACGCCGGTAGGCATTGGCAAAGTTGGCGTAGTTCAGGTTAAACATGCATAGCTCTCCAGTTCCTTGACCGATGGAATGCGCCGCTTACTTGATGGCGTATTTGAATTCACCGCTCTTGCCGGCCCCTACCTTGATGCGCTCGACCGCAGCGCCTTCAGCCATGCGGGCCAATACCACCTCGGCGATCTCGGGCAACAGGGTGCCGTTGAGGATGTGATCGACGTTGCGCGCCCCGGAATCGACCTCTGTGCAGCGAGCCAGCACGGCTTCGACCAGCTTGTCGTCCCAGATGAACTCAGCCTTGTGGTTGGCGGCAATCCGGTCACGGATGCGGCCGAGCTTGAGTTCGATGATGCTGACCAGCACGTCGTCGGAGATCGGGTAGTAAGGAACCACCTTCATACGGCCAAGGAAGGCCGGCTTGAAGGACTTGAACAGGATCGGGCGCAGGGCATCGGCCAGCGCATCGGCTTCCGGCAGTTCTTCGGCCGGCTTGTTCAGACAGGACTGCATGATCTGCGTCGAACCGACATTGCTGGTCAGGATGATCAGGGTGTTGCGGAAATCGATTTCACGGCCTTCGGCATCGTCGAGGACGCCCTTGTCGAAGACCTGGAAGAAGAGTTCCAGCACGTCCGGGTGAGCCTTCTCCACTTCATCGAGCAGGACAACGCTATAGGGATTGCGCCGCACGGCTTCGGTCAGCACCCCGCCTTCGCCGTAGCCAACGTAGCCCGGTGGCGAGCCCTTGAGACCGGACACCGAGTGAGCTTCCTGGTATTCGCTCATATTGATGGTAACCAGCTTGCGTTCGCCGCCGTAGAGGATATCGGCCAGCGCCAGGGCGGTTTCGGTCTTGCCGACACCGGAGGGGCCGACAAACATGAAGACGCCTTTCGGCTTGTTCGGGTCTTCGAGGTAGGCGCGGGCGGTGCGAACGCGCTGGGCCACAGCCTCCAGCGCATGATCCTGGCCGATGACCCGTTCCTTTAGGAGCGGCTTCAGGTTGAGGACAGTGTTGATCTCGTTCTTGACCATTTTGCCGAGCGGAATACCGGTCCAGGCGGCAATGATCTCGGCGACGACGTGACCATCGACCTGCAGCGGAACCATCGGCGACTCGCCCTGCAACTCGCGCAGACGCGCCAGGGCCTTGTCGAGTTCGCTATCACCGACCGCTTCGCCCTCGCCTTTCTTGCGCGCCCTGGCTTTGGGTTTTGGTGCGGCGTCGACGGCCACCTCGCCATTTTCGAGCTGTCCACGCAGTTCGAGAACGCGATTGACCAAGGTTTTTTCTTCTTCAAAACGCGTCTTGAAGATGCTGAGATCAGATTCGATGGCGGAAATCTGCGCCTTGAGTTCCTTGATCCGCGTATCGTGCCAGGCGCCGCTGGCGGCTTCGCGTTCAAGGGCGGCCAGTTCGGCCCGCTCGCGCAGCAGCCGCTTGTCAGCTTCGTCTATCAAGGCTGGCGTGGCACTCTGGCCAAGCGCCACCTTGGCACAAGCCGTGTCGAGCACGCTGATTGCCTTGTCCGGCAGTTGGCGGCCGCTGATGTAGCGGTGCGACAGGCGAACCGCTTCGGTCACGGCTTCGTCGAGAACGCGAATACCGAAATGCTTTTCCATCAACGGCACCATGCCGCGCAACATGGCAGAGGCCAGTATCTCGGTTGGCTCCTCGACTTTGACGCCCTGGAAGCGGCGAGCCAGCGCGGCATCCTTCTCGAAGTATTTCTTGTACTCGGCCCAGGTCGTTGCCGCCACGGTGCGCAACTCGCCGCGTGCCAGCGCCGGCTTGAGCAGGTTGGCCGCGTCGTTCTGGCCGGACTGCCCCCCTGCCCCGATCATGGTGTGGGCTTCGTCGATGAACAGGATGATCGGCTTGACGCTCTTCTTGACCTCATCGATGACGTTTTTCAGGCGGTTCTCGAACTCGCCCTTGACGCTGGCGCCGGCCTGCAGCAGCCCCATGTCCAGCGTGTGCAGTTCGACTCCGAGCAGCGGTGGCGGCACATCGTCCTGGGCGATGCGCAAGGCCAACCCTTCGACAACGGCGGTCTTGCCGACACCGGCCTCACCGGTCAGGATCGGATTGTTCTGGCGGCGCCGCATCAGGATGTCGATCACCTGACGAATTTCGCTGTCACGGCCGATCACCGGATCAACCTTGCCATCGCGAGCCCGTTGCGTCAGGTTGGTGGTGAATTGGTCAAGCGCCGGTGTCTTGCCACCTTGCGGGCTACCGGCGAGCAAGGGGTCGGATTCATCTCCGCCCTCAGCCGACGCTGCCAGGCCGGCTACTTCGGCCGCTTCGGCCGAGCCTTCGGTCATCTGGTCGAAGTTGTGCTTCAGTTCGTCCAAACGAACCTTGCCCAGCAGTTTGGAACCACGGAAAGCCAGTTGCGACAGCTCCGGCTCGGTCAGCAGCGCCAGCAACAGGTGGCCGGAACGAATGCGCGGCAGGCGGGCATCGAGCGAGGCGATCAGCCAGGCTTGTTCGAAGAGCTTGAGAATGTGCGTCGAGAAAACCGGCGTCCGGGTATTGCCGGTCTTGAAGCGGTCGATTTCCTGGTTCAGTTCGCGCTCCAGGCCGGTCGGGCTGATACCGCAACGCTTGCCGATGACCAGCAGGTCTGCCCCGGGATTTTCGAGAATCGCGATCAACAGGTGCTCAAGATCAACCTCGTAATTGCCGCGCGACATGCACAGACTGGCGGCGCGTTCGGCTGCCTGGCGGCAGGTGCTATTCAGTTTGCTGATCAGGGTTTTCAGGGAGGTGCTCATCGCGGTCGTTCGTTGTCTTAGTGAATGAAATTGGTGAGATAGCGGGTATCGCTGCGGTCGTTTGTTTCCGGACTAGTCAGCATGAAGCTGTCGTAACCCAGGCGGCAGCCGTTCGCAGCGCCCAGGCCGGCCGGGCGCACATCGGCAGCGCGCAGGATCGGGCAGATTTCGTATTCGAACTGGCCGCCCGTCGCCAGCGTAAGGATTTTCTTGAGGGCGGCAGCCAGCTCGCCATTAGGCAGGAAGGCCAGGTAGCGCTCGTGACGCAGGGGGCCAATATGGATGCGCAGTCGCAAATTACGCTGCCAGACCCGTTCGCCAACCAGGGCGTTGCCGCCCAGTACGACGTTGTGGCCACCCAGCGTCGAGCGCTGCTCAGCAGGAATGGCATACCAATGCCCGACGAACTGTTCAACTTCGACGCTTTCGCGAAAATAGCCGCTGATCACGCGCTGCAGGGTTTCGGCCGAGACCGGCCGCTGCCGCAAAAGGCCGGCAAAGAAGGCAATCGACTCATCGTCGATGGCGCCTGGTCCTTCATTCATGCGTTGACGCAAGGCATCAAAGCCCAGTCCGCTCAGCGCCAGAATAATCGGGAGAAAACGGTTCTGCCGATCCGTTTCATACTGGATCGGCAGCTTGTATTTCTTCCAGGCGCGGTAGAAATGACCAACCGAGCGATTGGTGAACAGATCGAGGAATGCCCGCCCGGAGTCATCACGCTTGAAGCGCGCCTGGTTGATGACCTGCTCGGTGTAATGAATCGGCAGCGTGCCATTGACGCCCAGCATACCCATGAAACTTGGCGTGATCTCGACCCGCTCCAGATCGGCGGTAGCCAGCCCTTCTTCATCGATCCGGTAACTCGGTGCCATGGCGTCGACCTGGCTGGGTGCAAAGCCGAGACGCAACGAATTACGGAAGCGAATCCGCTCGTTGACGACATCGCCACCGGCTGTCCGGGCCGTTTTCCGGAAGACGCTTTCATACAGACGCACGAGCTGGAAAAACTCGTAGCGTTCCGGCGCCTCAAGGGTGCTATCGACTAGGCCAGGATCGAGTCGCCGTTGCGAGGTGCGCATCGGATCAATTCCTCTCCGGTTCGATTGGAAACCACAACCAGTTGAATGAAGCTGTTGAGACTGACGTACAGGCCGAGGAAGCGGTCGATGCAGCGAACGAACACATCAAGACCGCTGCCGACGAAGCTGGATTCGTCAATGGTGATGCGAACCTCCTGGCCTCGCACAAAGCAGGCAAACGGTTTTCCGGCCATCCACACCGTTTTGTCTCGCTGCTCGATATCGAGCACGCCTTCGATCTGCCGGCGGCTGGCCGCCGTTCTCGGCAGATCGTAGAGCGCCAGCATCTCCTGGAATGCCTTGAGACCATTGCCGGTCAGCGACAGATGATTCAGCGACAGATGCGAAATGATCCGCCACTGACCATCCCGTCGATGATCGAAACGATAGGGCTGAGTCGGTTTACGCAGCAGCTTGATCGAACGAACGCTCGAGCCGCCTTCGAGAAACAGGTCGCCGGACGGCATGCCGACTGACATTAAGGTCGGCAATTCGCGATTGGTGCAGGTCAGCTGCAGGCTGAGCACGTCGGTCTTCGGCTGCACCGGGTCGAAATCGGCATCGACGATGGACAGCGAGGTTTCGTAACCCGGGCTGCTTTCTGCAACCAGGTGATCACGCTGGGCATACCAGTAATAGCCGTTGCGCTCCGGGGTTTCGCCATGGCGCAGCGAAAAGAAGGAGCGAAACTCGGTAATCGCTTCGCCCTGCGCGCTTTGGCGGACTCGTCGGACCGAGTCAATCGAATAAACATCGTAGGCGTAAGCCCGTCGCCCGTCGGCAACCACCGGATAGGCCGTCTGGCGATTGCTGATCCGGATCGGATCACCCCGCTGGGCAAACAGATTGACTACCGGCACACAACCCAAGCGCAGGTTCTGCGTGGTTAGCGTTTGCAGCAAACGGGAGGCATCACTGTCCGCCCGCAGATCACCGAGCGCGATGTGAAGGGATATCTTCCCTTCGGCGTGCAAGCCGGAAGGAATCTCGCCGATGTTGATATCAAAAAAATTGAATTTCTCCGGGAAACAGAAATACTCGGTCAGGTAGCGATAGGCGCCGTGTGACGTGTCCGGCATGTCGATCAGCGCCTCCTGATCGGCAAAGCCGACCTCGCTGATCAGCTTCTCCCGCGCGATACGCCAGCGCTCGTCTGCACCGACGGCATAAACTTTCAATTTGCGCAGGAAAATGGCGTCGCGCAGCGCCGAAGCGACCGACGGCTCGGCATCGATATAGACCCGCAACTTCTCGAGCTTGCCCAGCCCGGCCTCGGGGTTGTTGCCACGCAAGGTAAGCGAAAACGAAAGAATGGCATTACAACCGACCGGCAGACGTACTTCGCTGGGCGCACTGGCCACCGGATCGAATGCCAGCTCGCCAATGGAAACCGGCGCCAGTTGAACATCCCATGCCGTCCGGAACTTGCAGACGGCACCCTTGATCGGTCGGGATTGCAACTCTGTTCCCCGCAAGATGGTCGCAACTGAGGTCAGCTCACCGCCGCCATGTTCGAAATGAGCGATGGAGCAACTCGGAAACGGCCGCAGATAGTGCGGGTAGAGGACGTTGAGCAGTGCTTCAGTGAATTGCGGGTAGCTGTCTTCCAGCTTTTTGGAAACCCGCGCCGTCAGCAACGCGAAGGACTGGATCATCCGCTCGACATGCGGGTCGTCGCAGCCCTCGCCCGACAGCAACAACTGTGCAGAAAGCTTCGGGTAGCGCTCGGCGAACTCGCGGGAATGCTGGCGCAAAAACGCCAGCTCTCGCTCGTAATAAGGCAGCAGATCTTCCACCTAGCCCCCCAGCCGCGGACGGTGCCGGGTCACGGAATACTGCAGGCTGGTCGGCTGCAGCAGTGCATCGAAACTGACCGGTTCCTGGGCTGGCCTGACGACCAGCACGGCATTGATTGAGAAATACAGGGCGTTCACCGTCTTTCGATGCAATTCAAGATCGACACGAACCTCACGCAAGCGCGGCTCGTGAGCCGCAATGGCCGATTCGATCGAAGCGCAGATTCGACGTCGGTCATGGACATTAGCCAGGCTGAGCCCGGCGAAGTCGGACAAACCAAAACCGGCGACCGAGCGCATCGTCAGCGGGTAGGTTGTCTCGAACCCATCATCGAGCACCACCCGTGTATTGAGCAGCGCTTCAAGATCACGGGCGACCGAGTCCTTCAACTGCTCAAGCGACAGACGACGCCGGGCAGCCCCAACGGGCTGATCGTCGAATAATTTATCGAACAGGGAAGGCTCAAAACCTTTGATCATAAAAAAGGCGGAAACGAGTTTCCGCCGTGGATTCCACAAAAATGATTATCAGGTCAGATTCGGCGTGTTCTTGGCCAGGTTCCAGGCGCCCTGGATATTGACCTTGCCGGACTTGGTACCGTCGATGTTCAGCTCGTCGTAGGTCCACTTCACGGCGGAATACTTCAGCGAGAAACTTTCCTTGGGAATGCCTTCCTCATCAACAGCCGGGGAAACCGAGGCGATGATGACATTCTTCAGTTCGATCTTCAGGTACTGATGACGATTCTGGGTAGCCGACGGATTGCCGGTCGTATTCTGACCACCGAAAGCGCGGTAGAAGTAGATGATGACATCGCTGACCACCAGGCCGGACGAACAAGCCTGATACAGCTTCGGGCTGGAACCGTCGATATCCTTGGTAAAGATCATTTCGCCGTGTTCGACGCGCTCGGCAGTATGGCCGCCAGCAGCCGATGCCGTTGCCGACTTCGGCTGGCGCATGGTGTGGCTCCAGCTGTAAACCTCAACCGTGTCCTTGTGCTTGGCATCGCGGGAATCGCCCTTGATGTCACTACCCTTGAATTCGACGTAAATATCCTTCATTTCTTACTTTCTCCTTGGAGGTTAAACAACGCTTAGCTCTTGGTCGATTGCGGCAACTCGGCAACCAGACGCAGCGATACCGAAAGCTCATCCAGCTGGAAATGTGGCCGGATAAACGACACGGCCCGATAAACACCAGGGCGACCCGGCACTTCGCTGACTTCCACGGAAGCCTCGCGCAGCGGGAATTGCGCCTTGGTTTCCTGGGAAGCGGAATCGTCGGCGGTTACATACTGATCAATCCATCGCTGCAGATAGTTCTGCACATTGGCCGCGGAAGCAAAGCTGCCGATCTTGTCGCGCATCATCGCCTTCATGTAATGAGCGATACGGGACACAGCAAACATGTATTGCAACTGGGCGGACAGCGAAGCATTGGCATTGGCCGAGTCGGTATCGTACTTTCTTGCCTTCTGCGCTGATTGCGCGCCAAAGAACGCCGCGTAATCTGTGTTCTTGCAATGAACCAGCGGGATGAAGCCAAGATCGCTCAACTCTTTTTCGCGACGATCGGTAATCGAAATTTCCGTCGGGCACTTGAGTGCTACTTCACCGTCGTCGGTGCGGAAGGTGTGCGTCGGCAGATCTTCAACCAGGCCACCACCTTCAACGCCGCGAATCGCGGCACACCAGCCATAGTTCTCGAAGGCATCGGTCAGACGGGCCGCAAAGGCAAAGGCGGCATTGCACCAGAGGTACTTGTCGTGATCAGTACCATCAACCTCTTCAACAAAATTGAAGCCCTCAGTGACTTCGCCATCAATCGGGTTATAGGGCAATCGGCCGAGGAAGCGTGGCAAGGCGAGACCGACATAGCGCGAATCCTCGGACTCACGGAAGGACTTCCACTTGGCGTATTCGACGGTATCGAACACCTTGCCCATGTCGCGCGGCTTGCCGAGTTCGGTATGTGACTCCAGGCCGAACAACTGCGGCGCGGCGGAAGCAATGAACGGCGCATGCGAGGCAGCGGCGATATGCGACATCTGTTCGACGAAGTACATATCCTCGGGCTGACGGCTGATTTCGTACTGACCGATCAAGGTACCAAACGGCGCACCACCGAAAGTGCCGAATTCTTCTTCATAAACCTTCTTGAACAAGGCGCTCTGGTCGAAATCGATGGCTGTCTTGAAATCTTTGACCAATTCGCGCTTCGAAGCGTTGAACAGCTTGATCTTGAGTTGCTGGCCAGTCGAGGTCTGCTTGCAAAGGTAATGCAGACCGGTCCAGGCACTTTCGAGGGCTTGGAATTCAGGAGCATGCATCACTTCACTTAGCTGCTCGGAAATCAGGCGATCGAGTTCGGCCACGCGGGCATCGAGGGATGCTGCCAGATTCTCGGAAACAACCACTTCGCCATCCAGCACCTGATTGACCAGTTCGCTGATAATGTCGCGGGCCCGGTTCTTTTCCTGATCGGACTGGGCGACACGGCTCTCTTCGATGATCTGGTCGAGCAGGCCCGATTCGCGAGCATTGGCCGGCGCGGAGGCAACTGCAGCCTGCGCGCTCATTGTCCGTCTCCTGCGTTCGTCTTGCCGCCCAGACTCTGCAACTGCTCGGTGCTGTTCAGGACATCATTCAGCAGATCTTCAAGCTTTTCATTGCCGGCCAGCTTGTTACGGAGATCGGCCAGCTTGGCCCGCGCTTCCTGCAGCTTGCGCAGCGGTTCAACCTGCTGAACCACAGACTCCGGGCGAAAATCCTCGAATTTTTCGAACTTGATATCGACGCCCAGTTCGCCACCGGCTTCGGTCAGTCGGTTCTTGACGCGGAATGCAGCGCGCGGCGCCATGCCTTCCATGACATCGTCGAAATTGTCCATATCAACGTTCACAAACTTGCGATCGCGAACCTTGCCCTGCGGCTCTTTTGACTGGGCAGCAAAATCCCCTAGTACGCCAACCACAAAGGGCAACTCCTTGACCTCGAGGGCATCGCCGATCTCAACATCGTAGGTTAGCTGAACGCGCGGCGGACGAACCTTTTGCAACCGCTTTTGAACACTCTCTTTTTTCGCCACAAGACCCTCCGGTATGGATATCCAGCCGGCCACACAAAGCGAAAAACGCCTCAGGGCCGATCAATAATTAACTTAAAAAATCACTTCAAAAGGCTGAACGGATTGGCACCAGATGCCGCTGGCGCGGTATCCGCCGCCGCGCTGGCCTTTTTGGGAGTTGTTGCCGCCACTGGTTTGGGACGAGCTACAGGTATCGCCTTCTTTTTCTTCTCTTCACCTGGCGGAACCAACACATCCTCGCCCAAGGTATCGCGCATGACCTTGGCCAAGCCAACGGCATCAGAGCGAGCATCACCTTTCAACTCGACATCTCCACGCAGATCAGTCAAAGACTGGGCCGCCACCCTCAAGCCGGCGACAGCACGAATACTTTTTGCCGATCGATCCGTACCATCGCGCTGCAAAGCCTCTTCGGCCGCAACAATCGCCTGCGCGTAGTTCTCGGCGTCGAAATGCACCTTGGCCATGCGTATCCAAGGTTCCTTTCGCCCAGGATTCCTTTTTGCCAAATCACCGAGAACTTTTACCGCTTCCTCCTGGTTACCCTTTTCCAACAAGGAATCTACGCTCATGCTGGATTGAGCCATTGCAGCAGAAAACTCTTCCTGGCTCATCGATGGCTTGTTGCCGGCACAACCAGAAATCGCCACCGAGGCACTGAAAACAAGTGCAACTGACAGACGTTTAAAGGTAAACATTCAGACTCCTGAGTATGCCAAATGGCGTATAACATGCCATTTGGTTTGCTTAGATGAAACCGAAATAGTACATTACGAACTCGGCAATTATCAACACATATGCATATTTTCGTTTCTCATTTATATGATTTTTAGCCAATTTCAATAATTAATGCACCTTCAATGACAATTGCAACACCGATACGGTTTTTCAGCACCCAGTTGGCAGCCGTGATGTTCTTATCCATGCTGCTTTCCGGCTGTGCTCAGGTTTCCGCCTTGCAGATGGCCGGAACCGCTGTGGGGATGGTTCTCGAAGCGACGGGCGTCACCAAGAAAGACAATGGCGACCAAAGCAAAATCACCAAAGATCTGCCAATAAGGATTTTTGCCGGTGATCAGTTAAATTTGACTAGCAACAGCAAACCGCTGTCCCTGGTCATCAAGATTTACGTTTTGCGTTCTTCTGAACGCCTTAAAACACTCACCTACCCGCAGATAACCTCCACCGAGAGCGAAAAGGAGGCTCTTGGCGATGAGTTGATTTCAGTCCGTGAAATTATTCTGCTCCCCGGAAAATCCTACGACGCTGTTCTAAAGATTCCCGGAGATGCCACAACGATCGGTGTCGTTGGCATGTTTCGCGCGCCGTATTCGTCCAGATGGAAACTCGCTTTCGACAGCAAGCAGTCATTCGATAGCGGAATCACCATCGGGGCGCACGCCTGTGCCCTGAGCGCCAGCAAAGGCGCCTTGGTCACCGAAATCAGCCCTGAATCAGTGCGATCACTGGTCGGCATCCAATGCAACTCTTAACAAACTGAAACAATGAACAACGCAAAAATTCTCTGGGGTGAAGGGCTTTTTCTTCGTCCACAGCATTTCCAACAGCAGGACATCCAAACCGACGCCATGAACCGGCGCACCTTGCTCTCGGCCAACCCCTTCGCCTGGGGCATGCGCGACCTGGATCTCGATCTCGATTCGCTGAAAAACGGGGTACTGCGCTTCAACCGCATTGATGCAGTTTTTGCCAATGGAAATTTTTTCACGGCTCCCGATATTGACCAGTTACCCGCCCCTCTGGCTCTGGATGCTGCCGTCGACGAAGACGGAGCTACCGAGTTCTTTCTGGCGCTGCATCACCTGAACGCCCATGGCGGCAACTGTGCTGAAGACGTTTCCGACTCGGGCCAGGCTCGTTATCTGATCGTTCCCCGCGACAGGGCCGATCTTTATACCGAGGCAGCCGAAGCCGACATCGCCACGCTCAGCCAAATTTCGCACCTTAAATCCGCCAACGAGAATCGCGACCAGTTCCTGACGCTGCCTGTCGCACGAATTCGCCGCACTTCCAGCAACGGTTTTGAAGTTGATCCCTCTTTTGTTCCGCCGTCGATCAGCCTGCGTAGCGCCCCCAATCTATACACGCTGCTCCGCCGGCAGATTGATGCCCTTCTTGCCAAGGTAGATGCGCTTTATGGCTTTCATCGAGAGCCATCAAAAAACGTGATCGAATTCCGCTCCGGCGACATTGCCTCCTTCTGGCTGCTCCACACGGCGAGTAGTGCCTGCGCCACGCTGACCCACCTGTTCCGCAACCCGGACACCTCACCGGAACGACTATTCCAGGAATTGCTGCGCCTGGCCGGTGGACTGATGACCTTTTCCAAGGCGTATACCCTGAACGACCTGCCCAGCTACGACCACCTGCAGCCCGGCCCTGGCTTTGCCCGTATCGACCAGATTTTGCGCGAATTGCTCGACACCGTGATTTCCACCCGTTTCTTCGCGATTTCTCTGACTCAGCCCAAGCCGGCGTTCTACGCCGGCCATCTGGATTCCGAAAAGATCAATAGCGAAACAGCTTTTTACCTTTCGATCACGGCAGCGCATCCACAGTCCGAAATCATCGAGTCGATTCCTTTCCGCATCAAGCTGGGCGCCCCGGACGATGTCGAAAAACTCGTACTCTCCGCCATGTCCGGCGTTCGCCTGACCCATGCCGCCCAAGTTCCAGCCGCCATTCCGGTTCGTCCCGGCGCCTGCTATTTCGCACTGGATGCCCACGGCCCGCTTTACGAACGAATGCTCAAAGCCCAATCCATCATGATTTACGCCCCGGAAAGTTACCGGGATCTCACCATTGAATTGATTGCCGTTACGCCATGACCACAGCCCCCAGTCTTTTTTCCATCGCTCCGAGTACACGCCCAGACGACTCAGTCACTGATCGTCCGGCCAAGAACCTTGTCGACCTGCTGTACGACGGCTTCTACATGCTGATCCTGCTCAACAACCGCAGCGTTCCGAAGGATCCTGACGAATTCTCCGGAAACATCCAGAAATTTCTTGACCAGTTCGAGCGGGCAGCCAAGAAAAACAACTTCAATGCCGAAGACATTTTCGATGCCAAGTACGCTTTCTGTGCGGCGATCGACGAGTCCGTTCTTTCCTCCAGGATGAACATTCGCGATGTCTGGGAACGCCGCCCTTTGCAGCTGGTGCTATTCGGCGACCAGCTGGCCGGCGAACATTTTTTTGACAAGCTTGAAATTGCACGCAATGGTGGCGCCAGCCGGATCAACGCCCTCGAAGTCTTCCACATGTGCCTGCTAATCGGCTTCAAAGGGCGCTACCTGCTGGAAGGTCCGGAAAAGCTCAAATACCTGACATTGCAACTTGGCGAGCAAATCGCCCACATCAAGGGCAAGGCAGCGACGTTCGCCCCGAATTGGGCAGCTCCCGACACCATCTCCAACGCCATCAAACGCGACATTCCTTTCTGGGTCATCACCTCCGTACTAGCGCTACTCGGCCTAGTCGCCTATATCGGCCTTGACTGGCATGCCGGCAGCACGGTCCAGAACACCCTGTCACCCTTCAAAAACATTGTCCAACTGGCCCCTCGGGCGCCAACGCTGACCATCACCCTGCCCTGATCAGCCAGCCATGACTCAGCTCCTCCTCGACCCCCTGTTCAACCAGCACGCCCGCCTGCTCGAACTCAAGACTGCCCTGCCTGACGCTGCCTTGATTGTCGAACGCTTCAATGGTCGCGAAGCCATCTCTGAATCCTTCCGCTTCGAAATCGACTGCGTCTCAACCAACGCCTACTTCGACCTCAAGCCACTGATCGGCGAAGAGATCACCCTGCGCCTTTTGCAGGCCGACGGCAGCAAGCGCTCCTGGCACGGCTACGTGACGCAAGCCATGCAACTCGGTGCCGATGGCGGGCTGGCCCGCTACCGCCTGATCATGGAGCCCTTCCTCGCCTTCCTGGCCCAGCGTCGGGACTGCTACCTGTTTCAGGACAAAACGGTCATCGATATCATTGGCCAGATTCTGGCCGACTACCCGGAAGCCCATTGGTCAAATCAGGTGACCCAGTCGCTACGCTCCCATAGCGTGGCAACCCAGTATCGGGAAACGGATTTCGAGTTCATCCATCGCCTGCTCTCCGAAGAAGGCCTCTCCTTCCGTTTCGAACACGACCAATCCGCCGCAGCCGGTGACGATGCCACCCACGCCCGCCACCAGTTGATCGTCTTCGACCGGGAGACCGAGCTGCCCGATGGGGTACAACCGACCATCCGTTTCCACCGCAACAACGCAACGGAGGCGTCGGACACTCTGCAACAGTGGCATGAAATCCGCACTGCCCTGCCCAACGCCGTGTCGCTGGCCGGCTGGGACTACAAGACCTTGGTCGCGACCGGTGCCCAGGCTCAGAGCAGCCATGACAACGGCGCCTTGCCCCGGCTGGAAATCCACGACGCCTCCCGCCCTTACCGCTTTGAAGACAGCGCTGCCGCCCAGTTGCGCACCGACCTGGCGCTCGCCGCCATCGAAGCAAACTATCGCCGCTTTGCCGGTGAAAGCAGCGTTCGTCAATTAGCCGAAGGAACCGTCATCACGCTGACCCAGCATGAGGCCTATGTCAGTGACGAGTCGCGTTTCAAGGTGTTGTCCGTTGATCATCACGGAGCCAACAATCTAGGCGCCAGTGCTGCCGAGCTGTTGGGCAGCACCGAGGTCGAGGCCGGTAGTTATCGCAATACGCTAAATGCGCAGCCAGCGTCGATCCCGGTCGTCTCCGCGCTGCTGGCCAAACCGGCGGCCCACCCGCAGACCGCGCTGGTGGTTGGCTTATCCGATCAGGTCATCACCACCGAGCGCGATCACCGGATAAAGATCCAGTTTCACTGGCAGCGCGGTGAAGCACCCAACACCGGCGGTATCTCCGCAACCGGCCCGAACGGGCGAAGCGCCGGCAAGACCGGCAATGCACCGGGCAACGACCAATCCGGCACTTGGGTGCGCGTCGCCGAATGGCTGTCGGGTCCGAACTGGGGGAGCCATTTCCTGCCCCGGATCGGTAACGAGGTTCTGGTCGATTTCCTCGACGGTGATATCGACCGACCAGTGATTGTTGGCCAGAGCTATAACGGAGCGGACCTGCCGCCCTTCTCGGCTGGCCACGAGGCGAATGCCAATCACCCCGGTGTACTGTCAGGCTGGATGAGCCACAACCACGAGGAAGGCCATAACCAGTGGGTGGTCGATGATGCACCGGGGCAACTGCGCACCCGTCTGGCCACCAGCGAGAATGCCGGCCAGCTCGGATTGGGACATCTGGTGCACCAAGCCCCGGAAAGCGCCAGCCGAGGTGCTTGGCGCGGCAGCGGCTTTGAACTGAGAACCGATGGCTGGCTAGCGGTGCGAGCCGGCGAAGGCATCCTGATTTCAGCCACAGCTCGCCCGAATGCCCAAAGTACCCAAATGGATGTGGCCGAAACCGTGGCGCAGTTGAAGGTAGCTGAAGAAACGGCCAAGGCCTTGTCCGATGCGGCGAGCCAGCAACAGGCCTTGCCGCTGAAGGCGAATGCGGCGCAAACGAAATTTATCGAAGGCATCGATCCCAAGCAACAAGGCAAATTCTCCGGCAGTGTCGGTGGGCAGGCGGCCCAGAAGGCGCAACCGGGGAGCCGCGAACTGGGCGATCCGACTGAGCGTTATGCTGAACCGTTCATCCTGGCCGAAGCACCGGGCGATATCGGCCTGGCCAGCCCGGCCAGTACCCTGCTCTTCGCTGGGGCCAATCTGCATGTGACGGCACAGCAGGATATGCATATCGCCAGTGCGTATACGGTGTCGACGGCAGTAGGACAAGGCGCCAGCTGGTTCAGTCACGCCGGCGGGATCAAGAGCTTTGCCCAGGCTGGAACACACACCATTCAGGCGAATACCGATCAGCTGGAAATCCTCGCCGATCAATCCCTGACCGTGACCAGCACCAATGACGAGATTCACATCCTGGCCAAGGACAAGATCGTCCTGCAAGCCGGGCAGTCTTCCGTGACGCTGGAGGGGGGCAATATCACCTTCGCTTGTCCGGGGAATTTCTCGGTCAAGGGGAGTGGGAATGCGTTTATGGGGCCGGGGAGTGACCCGGCCCAGGTGGAGGGGTTGCCGGATTCACGGGCGAAGGTGTTCGATGAACAAATTCGTGCGCTGCATTCTGAAACTGGGCAGCCTATTGCCGAGATGCCATACAAAATGGTGACAGGAGATGGCGAGGTCTTCTATGGATTTACTGACCAAGAAGGAAAAACCATGCGCATCGGATCTGCCGAGCCGAGCACAGTAAAAGTATATTGGGGTGAAATGCCACCCAGCGAGACATGACATGGCAGGAGGACAGAAACCCTTTCAAGCGAAGACCAACGATACGCCCAAGAGTGTTGTCGACGACAAACTGAAACCAAGCGCAGAAATGCATATCTTGGTGGGCGGACCATATACTGACCCCTCCGGAGAGGAGCACCGATACGGTCACACTGCGTTGCGTATTAAAACCAAAAATTCGGATTTAACATACGACTTCGGCCGCTATGGAAAAATTAGTGGTACTTTTGGCGAAAGTGGCGAGGGGATACTTAGAGTGTGGAATTCATTTCAGCCTTATATAAGCGGGGAAATTGCCCTGCAGCGAAAAACAACAGGATTTGTATATTCAATATTTGATCACCAAGCCTCTTTATCGAATATATACTTTGATTGCCTAATAAAATCAGGAAAAAAAATCGAAGGAAAAAGCACCTCCACAAAACTCGTTTATAAGCTAGCCACGGACTATCATGCCCTCGGACCAAATTGCACGACCTTAAGTATTGATGGCGCCAAACAAGCCATTAATAACATTGACCAAGGCTCTGAAAAAAACAACAAACCTGAGGATGTTTTGACTTTTACTGAGAGAATGGCGCTCAAAGCAAAAGGGGGATCATCCCGATTATTTTTACCAGCAAATCTGTTGGCATTCTTAAATACAGGACAACCGGTCAAACCTCTACGAGTAGATATTTATGGCAACGGAAAATGAATAAAACTGGAATCGCTATTGGCGCCAGCGCCATAACTTTCATATTATGCCTTTCTGTAAATCACTTCGCACCGGAGCATAAAACAATGACAAAAATCCATAAATTAGAATACCCGTTAATATTATCAAGTGAATCGGCTTCAAAAAATACCCACATGCTTCCAAAAGGCACTGTTTTGTACTTTGACAAATCTTACCCGGAAGGTTTTACGCGATACAAGATATATATAAATATTGATCGCATGCCATTAAAGCTGGATGACTTGAGCGACCCCACTGAAATTGATCCTATTGATGCTGTTGCGCCCAGCAAAGAGGATTTGTTAAAACTTTTACGTGATTATCCTTTGACAAAAAGCGACCTTGAGTCAATTCTTAACTCCAAGCGAATATCCAAAGATGAAATACGAGAAATTTTGGACAACTTCATTCGTTGATCGGCCAGATTCTCGCCGACTACCCTGAAGCCCTCTGGTCGAATGAGTCGGTCCTGAATTTGCCAACAGCATTTTATTCAAGTTGTGTTTCTCAGAAATAGTGAACAATGACGCCAACGCCACAAAGTGCGCCGCGGAATGCTTATCTTCCTTCCCCCCAAGGTTCCCAGTGGGATAATCAAAATAAATATCGTCGAAACCACATGGCATTGAACAGCTAAATATGACATATATTTACTTTAAATCACTTTAAGCCTTTAAAATATGCCAATTTACACCTAGGCATACGACGATGGATTTTGAACAGCTAACCCAAGCGCTGCCCTCCAACCACGGCCCGTGCGGTGACGATCTGGTCTTTTCTACCGAATTCGACGAAATTCAGGAAGCCAGGCGCTTTGATGACCCTTCTCTGTCTCAGGGTGAATGGGTTACTGAGGTCAAGGAGGCTGACTGGGCAAGCGTGGTGCGCATCTGCGAAGGCATCCTGGCCAAGAAGTCCAAAGATCTGCGCGTTGCCGCCTGGTTGACTGAAGCTTGCTGCAAGCTCGAAGGCCTTGGTGGCCTGGACAACGGCTATACGCTACTTGGGCGGTTGTGCGAAACCTACTGGAATGACATCCACCCGCAACCGGAAGATGGTGATATTGAACAACGGGTCGGCGTGCTTGATTGGCTGGTCAATCAGACGGCTCGCCTGATTCGTGAAACGCCGCTAACGCATTCCGACAAGGGCAGGTTTTCATTGATCAACCACGAGTCAGCCCGTGCTACGGCCAAAAATATTGAACGCAACCCGGGCATGGCCGACGAACTTAGCCGCACCGCTCACGTCAGGTTGGAAACCTTCGAAGCAGCACTGAAAGATACACCCAAACCTTATTTTGTCGACGGCATGCGCAATGCCGAGCTCCTGAAGGATTCTGTCAAATCCCTGCAAACAGTGCTCGACGCAAAGATGGGGGAATATTCACCAGCCTTCAGTCCAAGCTTTGAAGCACTTGACGACGTTTATCGCTTTTTCCAGCGCCATGCTGGTGATGCAGGAACAAAACCATTGGAAACACAGGACAAAGCAAGTGATGGAGCGGGAAACAAGGCTCTTGGCGCCATCGAACGGGTCGAGCCAAGCATTGGCGGAGAAATCGGCGAGGTAGCCTGCGGGCCAATTCGCTCCCGCGACCAGGCCATTCGCCAACTACAGGAAATTGGCGCCTTCTTCCGGCGCACGGAACCGCACAGCCCGGTGGCCTATCTGGCGGAAAAAGCGGCCAAATGGGGAACGATGCCACTCCACGAATGGCTACGCACAGTGGTCAAGGACGACAGCGCCCTGCTGCGCATGGAAGAGTTGCTGGGCGTCGATCCCAACACCGGGGAATCAAACTAAAACAGTCTTATCAGGCGGTTGCTGACTGGCAACCGCCTGTATTTGGTTATTGACCGGCCAGTTTGAATTCTATGCGTCGGTTTTTCGCCCGCCCCTCTGACGAATCGTTCGAACCCACCGGTTGATCCGGCCCCGAGCCCACTGCAGTCAAACCATCTGCCGGAAGACCTTTTTCAATAAGGTAAGAGCGGACCGAATTAGCCCGCGACAAGCTGAGTGCGATATTGGCTTGTCGGCTTCCCGAACTATCAGTGTGGCCGATCACCTGAACCTTGGGGGTGCCGATTTGCTTGATAGCGGCATACATTTCATCAAGAATGACACGCCCAGCCGGCGTCAGCGTTGCTGCGCCAACCTCGAATTCAACGACACGATTGGATAGCGTCTTGTCCAGCACGTTCTGTGCCTCGCCAGCAGCTGCAACCAGGCCGTTATCGATGGTATAGGTTGGGTTGAGCGAAGTGGCCAGATTGCTGACCACCTGTTGGCGCAAAGCCTCATTGGCCACATTGCCCTTGATCGCGATCTGGGTACCGTTAACCTGCATTTGGCCCTTATGAACCTGCTTGAGATTGGGACCGATGATCTTGGTCATGTTCTCGGTCCAGTTACTTGGCGGAACGACCCCGCCAACTTCCATGCGATCAACCACATTACCCGCGCCATAAAGATCGCGAAGCTTGCCGAGGATCGCCGCACGCGATGCCTCATCCGGAACGGTACCAGATGCAATCACCTTACCTGGCTCTTCGGGGGATTTTGACTGGGCAAAAGCTGCCCCTTGGAAGGCGAGACACAATGCAGCAACGATTAGTGGGGTTTTCATATTCATTCGCCTAGAAAAACTTCTCTGAACGTATTGATGGCATGCTCAAGGGAAATATTCGGCTGAGCGAGATATGAGGAAAGCTTGGCAACCCCATAGTCATTGACAATATCCGGCTGGTCGTCAATCCACTCGGGGTCGACAAGGGAAATAATCCTCTCGGCTGCCGTTTCAGGCGAAAGTGCTGCCAACAGGGTTGAAGCCGAAGATCCATTGAAGCCGAGTACCAGATGAGGGTCGCCGGCGCGCCGTTCGATGATTACCTGAAGCTCAACCGAGGTTTTGCGCAGGAATGCTGTCACCAGATATAACCACAGACCGGCCACTAGATTGCGATTGCGCTCTTCGTTGGGCAGCGGCAAGACGATGTCTTTTTCGACAGAGACCGTCCCTTGACCGAGAATCGGACGCATCAGTAAGCCAATCGCGAGAATGATCCGGCGCACCGATTCGGCATTCGGAGAACCGACCAGGCTCGCCAACGAATCGAGCGTATTACGCCGGACAAAATTGCCCAGCGGATCAGTCTGGACGGCCGTTTCAAAGTCAGCAGCACAATTGATCGAGTCAAGTTCGGCCAGCAGACCTCCGACCTCCGCGCCATTGACCCCGGCTTCGGAAATACGTGCCAAAGCGCCAAAGGAATAGGCAAGTCCTACAGGAGCGCAGCGGAACATCAGCGCATCATCACGCTCGATCGTTGCCGCTGCAATGAACGGAAAACGACGGCCGGATGAGTCGGTACTGGGCCGCAGGTGACCGACGACAGACAGCCGGCTTCTAGCCCCGATAAAGGCGAAGTCCACCGCGCAGGCACTGTCGTAGGCGCTCTTCCAGCGCGGATCTTCCGACAGCAACTCCATGGTTTGCGAAACCCAGCGGTCAAGGACGCTGATCAGCTGATGCTGCCCGGCTCCCTTGACGAAATCGCCGCGCGAAGGAATTTTGCCGAAACAGGTGGCCTGAGAGGCGATCACCGTACTCATTGGACACCTCCTCCCGTATTGACTGGGGCCGGCGCGGCTGTCTCCTGCGCTGGTTCCTGATATTTGCCAGCTTTGCCGACAGCCACCGATCGGGGCAGTACGACCCCGGCCAGGCCACGCTGGGCACTGCCACCTTCGTTCGCGTTGCCCGCTGCCTGCGCCTGCGCACTGCTGACCACGCGGAGGTCGATACCGACCTCTACACCATCTGCCAGCCAGGTCATATGGAACGAACCATCGGCCTGACGGGTACGCTTGGCGGCATTGATCATTTTTTCAAGCCCGAAGCGGCCTGGAACGTTGATGACCTCGACAATTTTGCCCTCGAACGTGGTCGCGGTGATCTTTGCCCCCGGTGCGCCAGCGGCATTCGGCCAGACAAAATTGGCCCATTGCGGCGCGCCATTGCGATAAGCCAGCTTCTGCCCGTCAATCTCGATCACGTAGCCGCTGGTTCCCGGCGATGGCTGCGGGCGCAACATGAAGACGGTCTGCGCCTGACCACCGGCACCGCCAGCCCCACCGCCGGCATCGGTTGCAGCGCCCCCCTCCAGCGGCGAGACCCAGCGCGCGAAGTCGCTCATGAACTCAGGCTGCAAGGTAATGCCAAGATCCCCCCAGGTCCGCGGTGTCACGGTATTGCCCCGACGGACAACCAACGCCCCCATTGCAGATTCAACGTATTTGGAGACGGCGCCTTCTGGCCCGAAAACCTGGGCAATTTCAGTCGGCGAAGCCTCGATATTGGATTTTGCGGCAAACGGATACTTGATCGCGAGCTTGCGGTTAAACGGCTCGTAAACCTGGGCTTCCCACGTCTTGTTTAGCTCTTCCGAGGCAGGCCTGATAATCGCGGCATAAGACTGCAACAAAGGGCGAACCAGCAACGGACGCAAGACGGCACGCTGATTATCCGGCAGACCGGTCAGCATCTGCTCATCGACGAAACGGAGTGTTTCCGCCAACTCGGAGCCGTTGCCATCAATGGTTTCCCGCATCAGCTTGAGCGCTCCCGGCCCAGGATCTCCCTGGTTCTTGAGTTGATTCAGGCGGGTGCGAACCTTGGATAGCTGCTTAAGGTAGGTATCGACCAAGGGATCAGCCTTGTCGCGCGGTATGACCAAGCGGCCAAATCCGGCAAACTCCTTGCCGATCGGCCCCATCGGGATTTCAGCCGGCTTGGCGGACACATTGACATCCATCTGGACACGACTCGGCGCCATCTGCAGCACCGATCGCTTGAACCATTCGATAAACCCCTTCTGGGCCCGCTCAAGACCAAGATTGGCCATCGCCGGGTTATCCCAGGCCGTCTGGTCAAAAACCACCTTGATCAGCGTGCCGACCGGTGACATTTGCGCATCGCCCAAACGATCCATCGCCGCCACAGCCTCGGGGAACGTTTCAAAGGATGAGACACTGACCCCCTGCACAAACTGCTTCCACTCTTCCGTGTAATCACGCTTGTACATGACCACCAGCGATTTCTGGATCTGCTCCGGGCTGCCCTCCAGGGTCAGATCGTCCTTGGTCGAGGTTTGCAGTACCCAATCCGCGTTGTTCTGTTCATTGGTTGCCGCTTCCTTGATCGCGTTCTGGATGTATTCGCGCCATGCCTCAACCGTGAATGCCCCCGACACAACGTGGCTACCGGCAACCAGCGCTGCATTGTCCGGACCAACGATGTTGGCGACGGTCAGCGGAGCAAAGCGTGTCGATGCCCGTGCCTTGATTTCGGCATAGACTCGTTCGGCCGCCGGCATGCCACGTACGACCTGGCGCAGCTTGTCGCGCACTTCATCGACCAGAACCAGATTGTTGTCGATGACTGGCCACTCAGGATGCGTTGCGTGTTCCAGATAGAAGGTCAGCACTTTCCCGGCCGAGCGAATCATCTGCTCGCGCGTCATGGTGCCGCGATTAGCCTCCAGCCAGCCGCGCCAGAAACGCGTCATCTGGTCAGAAAGATGTCCGACATCGACATGCTCGTGGCTGGACAGCATCAGGTAAGTCTTGAGCGCGTTGTAGCCGTCTTCGACATCGGAAGGCGTCGCATCCTTGTACTGTTTGCTACGCGCCGGCTTGGCGGCCTGATTGGCTACTGCAGCGCCTTGTGGCTTGAGACGGTCACCCTGGGCATTGACCTCGTTCAGGAAAGCTTCGAGGTTATCCTTGACCGGAATCAGCATGACGTTATTGACGCCGGCAAAGTATTCCCGACGTAGTTTGTCAGCCATCAACTCACCTTGATACAGCCCAAGGCCAATGGAAAGTGGGTGATCCTCGTTGAATTGTTCAAGTTGGGCCAGGCGATCCTGGATGATTTCGAGCGCTTCAAGACGAGACTGCAGATCAATCCGCCCCTCCTGCACCTTCACAGCCTTGGCGATGTCCTGCTCGACATTGGCCAGCAGGCTACGGTTATTGAAATACGACCAGCTCCACCCACCCAGTGCTACGCCCAGGAAACACAAGGCCCCCAGCACCGCGAACTGGCGTAACTGAGCCTTTGCCTTGGTCGTGTGCTGGCGGACCAGATTTCGGTCAGGAAAAATCACTTTCGAGAACAGTTCCTTCAGGAAGTAACCATGACTCAAAGCGGTACGCACTGAAGCACTGCCACCGCCATTCAAGGAAAACTTTCTCAGGATGCGGTCGTTGGAGACCGGCTTGATATCGGTGCTCTGGATGGCCGAGGTGATATAGAAGCCCCGGAAAACCGGCTTGAACTGAAAGGGATTATCCTCGAACAGGGTAGCGATAAAGGCCTTCAGGGCGGGTTTGATCGAGGCAAACTCGGATGGGAAAGTCAGCAGTCCAGGCGGTGCGTTTTCGCCCTGCAGCCGCGACATTTGAGCGACGCTCATGGCACGCAGACCTTCATACAACTCGTCAAAATGACGATCAAACAGCGTGATCAATTCGTTGCCGTTCGACTGGTCATATGGAATGGTCGCCCCCCAAACCCGGTCCCGCTCGTTCCAGTCGAGATCGAGAAAGAATTCATGAAACCCCGGAATCAGGTCGACCTTGGTAAATAGCACATAGACCGGGGCAAATACCTCCAGCTTCTCGGTCAGTTCCTGGACCCGCTGGCGCAGGCTCTTGGCCAGGTTGATCGCGAAACTGGGCGAATTACCCATCAATTCGCCAATGCTGACGGTGACAATGATGCCGTTGATCGGCGCGCGCGGCCGATGCTTCTTCAGCAAGCCAAGGAAGCCGAGCCACTCCTCGCGGTCTTCTTCATGCACTGAATAACGGCCCGCCGTATCAAGCAGGATGCCATCGGTCGTGAAAAACCAATCGCAGTTGCGGGTGCCACCAATGCCCTTGATGATCGCGTCGCCACCGTCGTCAAACGGGAATTTCAGACCTGAATTGACGATGGCCGTACTTTTCCCGGCTGCCGGGTTGCCTATCGTCATGTACCACGGCAATTCATACAAGGCCTCAGCCCCGGAGACCTGGCCAAGCTTGGAGGTCTTGATTGTCTTGACCGCCTCCTGCATGCGCTGCTTGAGTGCCAGGATCTCAGCCGAGGTCGCGGCACCAGAACGCTTTGGCAAAACATCGGCCTGCTGCTCAAGCATGGAGCCGATTGCCTCGCCCGCCTTGCGTGCCCTTTGCCGGCGCACGAACCAGACCACAGCCCAGACAGCGAGTATGGCCAGACTGGCGATCCCGGCCCAAATCATCGCCACCTTCAGCGTCTTGGCCCCCAGGAAAAAGAATGCCGCCACGGCGGCCACCCCGACAAATGAAAGAAATCGGGAGTCAGTCAGAAACGAACGGATTTGGGACATCATGAATTGGCTTTGCTCATTGACTCAAGTAGGGCTGGATTCGGTATTCGGTTGCGCGGTAAAAGGCATGGCCAGCAGCACTGCCCTATCGCGTTCATGTTGGTTGCTCAGGCACAGCACCGGTGCCTCGGTCGCCTGAACCTTCGTTCTGGCGCAGGCAAGCGCAATCAGGCTACCAATTGGCGACAGATCACCACTGACGGTACCAACAGCGAGACAATCCTTGATCGGATCAAGATGCGCGAAGGTCTGCCCGAGCCCTTCCATGGCTTCGGCAACCCTGGTAGCGCGATGATCGGCATCCAGCAAGGCAGTCTTGACCTGCGTACTCTCGACAACGCTGACATCAAGCAGCCCGGTAACGAGTTGTTCGATCAGCTTGCCGCCAATTCGCCCGCCGGAATCAACCGGCTTGTCGCGAGCGCCCATGCTGACCCGACTGAGCACCACCACCTCCGGTAGATCAAGACGCTCTACCGTTGCCCGACTGGCAAGGAGCAAAGCGACGGCCCCCTCTCCCGGTATCCTTCGATCCTGATGATCAGCGGAAAATAGCCTGTTGCCAGCAGCCCAGCTTTCCACCGTCTGCTCATCTACGGCCGACACAGCCCCGAGCAACAAGGTGACTTCGCTATTTGACGGATCACGATTGGTTCGCAGGTTGATTTCATCCAGCTGATGCATCGCGTCAACTTCAGTGCCCACAGGCACCAGGGATATTTCCAGCCTGGAACGCGCCTGATCCGGCCAGTAGTTCAACTGCAACCAGGCCCGCAATCCGGCTAGCTGCGAAGAATCCCAGTTGGCCGGAATCAACCAGATGACGCGCAGCTTCAAGGCTTCACCTTCTTGCGCCAACAAAGGCGTCAGGCGCTCCTTGACCGTGCCCAGCAACTGATCGAGCAACGCCAGAGTACGAGCAACCCCTTCCCTCCCAGCAAATTCGCGAATTGGTGCGGCATCGGCTGCAATTTTTTCCTGCAAGCCGTCGACGTCGAGGTCTTTGACCTCGGCAAGGAAGACAGGGAAGCCAGCCTCGTCAGTCAAGCGAAAACTCGGCACCGGCCGCTGACCGCCATCAATTGCAGAAAGTACGTCATCCGTCGATGCGCCAACCGCTGTCGTGACAAAGCCTTCAAGCAGACAAATATTGAATGCGCGCTCAACGGCCGCAGTCTTGGCCGATGTGGCAGCCAGGGGGTCATCGTCACGCAAGGCCGGTGCTGCCGGCTTGTCGACGACTGGCGGCGCCTTGAGATGTTCGATAAAACTGCGTAACAGCAAATAGCCACCTACGAAGGCCAGCGGCAAGGCCCCAAGATAGAGCGCAAGATCAAGTTTGCTTGGCTCGTAATCATTCGACTGCCACCACCCGAGCACAAGCGCCCAGACGAGGGCAAATGTCAGCAAGCTGCCGCCGACTACTTTGAATACGCTAGGCCACATGGATATCGAACGCCGCTTTTTAATCAGTTGTCAACGATTGGCTGGCGATCAATATCGCACCACAAGCAGTTTTGTCCCCATGACGAGCCGCCGGGCGTCCATCAATCAGCGCCGTGGAATCTCCGGTAACAATGGTCGTTACGTTGCCATGACCACGCTTCGGGCAGGTCACCTGATCACCAACCCGGGCCACGCCCTTTCCGTTGCAGTCGCTCGATTCGGATGCGGTGATTACCACCCCGCCGTGATCCGTCTTGTCGCCCAATAGAATGAAAGGTCTGCTCATCGATTACTCCAGAAGATACGAAATAGCCCGTACAGGGATTTGATTACCGATTGCTGTCCCGCCCCAGGACTCCGCTACGGCGCAATTCGACATGCCCGTAATCCTGCATCTTCCACCTGCCCCCCCAAGTCAGCCCGACCTGCTCGGCGACTTCTCCATACAACTGGTAACCGCGCATGGCCCACGGATCACGTTCCGAAATAACAACCTTGCCATCCCGGTAAAACGCTGAATCTGCAGCCAGGCCGTGCTGGTGGTAACTCATGTTGGCGCCGACCTGAGTGACATGGGCTCCCTGCTCATACAATCGAGCCTGGCGCTCCGGGCTGCGATAGCCTTCAATCAACACCATGTCGTAACCATGCCGCTCCTTCATTAGCTTGAAAACGACCAGAAGACGCTGGGTAAATACCTGATCAAGCAAGTTCCAGTTGCGACTGGCATGAACGACATCCGGGCGAACCATCTCCACTTCCCTGGTCGTAAAAACCTCGGGCGGCAACGGCGGTGGCGGCACCAATTGCTCGCCTTCGAGCAAGACGGCAATCTGCCGGTCGGCAACTCGACGGTCATCGGAAAAGTCGAACACAGCCGGACTGTGCAAAACCAGCGCGGTCAGCGAGGGGGCAACGACCAATAGAAAAGCAGCGGCGGTGAGCAAAGGACTGCAACTGACGAAGCGGCCAACCCCTTTGATGCCATTGCAAAGCGCCTGCCCGGCCACGATGACGCCCGAATAAAATTTGAGCCCAGCACGAAAAACCGGCATCGCGCCATGATTAAACGCGCCCAGCAGCGTCGAGATGACATATGTGCGATAGCCCGGAAAAACGATCAGCAACACACCCAGCACAACAATCAGGAAATACGCCAATACGGCAGCCGCAACCACGAGAAACCTTCACAAATAGCCGTTCAAGGCGCACCCGGACGAGGCGAACAGAACATGCAAATAATCAATTCGTATTATTTTAATACAAATGGATTTCTTTATGAACTTGCCAACGTCCTATTATAATGACTTTTGACTATATGCAATTCGACAATTTCACGATGAATGCATATCAAAACCGGAAGAAAACAAAGGCTGAATGATGAGCATCCTGCAAGATCTCGACCCAAAATACGCAAAAATTCACACCCAATCTTCATTTGCCGGGTGGAAGTCGATTACCTGGATTTTGTCGTTGCTGCTTGTTCTCCTGTGGGCCAGCTGGCTCGTCTTTACCCTGCAGCGAGACGATGGCGCCTCAAAAAACATCCTGACCGCAAACATAGGGCGG
This sequence comes from Dechloromonas aromatica RCB, assembly GCF_000012425.1. Taxonomy (NCBI): domain Bacteria; kingdom Pseudomonadati; phylum Pseudomonadota; class Betaproteobacteria; order Rhodocyclales; family Azonexaceae; genus Dechloromonas; species Dechloromonas aromatica (nom. nud.). Next base: position 2,369,403 of record NC_007298.1, read on the forward strand.
GATCAAGGCAGTCTAAACACCGAAGCAGTTAAATCCCCGAGCAGCAGCCCCTCGCAAGCCACCACATCCAGGGGCGCAGATTCATCGCCCGCCTCTACCGGCGGAGGGAGCGCAGTCATTCAGGAAAGCAGGGAAGCAGTCTTGGCAAATTCAGCTAAAAGCGATGAATCTGCACCTTTCGCTTCAATCGCGCCGGAATCGAAAAAGTCAGCAAATTCAGGCCAGGCTACTAAGCCGGAAGCAAGGGAAGAAACCGCGCAGCAGAAGAGCAGAAAAGCGACTGAGCACACAGCTGAACGAAAGCAGGCGAACAGGGCATATGTCGAAAAAAACTCACAGCCAGCTACCAAAAAGGCAGCCGAACGCGACATCGACATCATTACGGCAATCGTTCGCTAGTCAGCACCTAGCAAGACTGGCGACTCGCTGCGGACAAGCTGACCTCAGCGCAAAATGCCCCGCATCGCGGGGCAAACAAAACTTATCGAAACAGAATGGCATCCATGCCGCGCTTGCCAGCGAGGCCTTGCTGAGCCAAGCTTATCTGACCTCGATGGTCACCGATCGACCCGACACACCACCGGCGCGTCGCAACACTTCGCCGATGTCGGTATTCTTGTTTCGTAGCGCGATATCGAGCGCCGTCTCTCCGGTATCCAGCTTCCGATTCGGGTCAGCTTTTTGGCTCAACAACAATTGAACGATCTCGGCGTGTCCGCCTCGGGAAGCAGCGATCAAGGGAGTCGTACCATTCTCGCTCGGCGCATTGATATCTGCCCCAGCGTTGAGCAGCACCTTGGCTATCTCTAGATGCCCACTGAATGCGGCATACGCCAGTGGCGTCCAGCCCGTCATATTTACATTGGCACCGCCAGCCACCAATAGCTCGACTACCTTGAGGTGGCCACGAAATGCCGCCAGGCGCAAGGCGGTATCGCCCGCCGAGTTGCGTGCATTGAGTTTGGCTCGATGCTTGATCAGGTAGCCGACCAAATCGGCATGGCCATCGCGGGCAGCCAGCATCAACAGCGTATTGCCATCGATATCGGTCGTATCGATCGAAGCCCCTTTCTGCACCAGCCCCGCTACGCCATTGGCATCGCCCATCTTTGCAGAGTTGATCAAATCATCATAGGTCGCAGCGCAGGCCAGCACGGGAAAGGCCAGCGCAAAGACAGCGGTCAACAAGGTTTTTTTCATGGTTTTCACGGGCGGCAAGCGTGTTTGAACAAGCGGAAAAAATTATTCGTCGTCGCGGCGGCAAGCTCTTCAAATGAGAGCCCGCGCAGGCGAGCAATTTCTTCAGCGACATAACGAACATAGGCCGGTTCGTTAGGCTTTCCCCGGTACGGCACCGGGGCCAGGTACGGAGAATCGGTTTCGACGAGAATGCGATCAAGCGGGCATTTTTGAGCCACTTCCTTGACGATGGCGGCGTTCTTGAATGTAACAATGCCCGAAAACGAGATATAGAAGCCGAGATCAAGTGCTTGCCTGGCCATGTCCCAGTTTTCGGTAAAACAATGCATCACACCACCGACTGCATCAGCTCCCTCTTCCTTCAGCAGCATAAGCGTATCGAGAGCGGAATCGCGGGTATGCACAACCAGCGGCTTGTCGCAACGTTTTGCCGCACGAATATGCGTGCGAAAACGATCGCGTTGCCACTCTGGCTGGTCTTTTTGCCAATAGTAGTCGAGCCCGGTTTCGCCGATGGCGATGACCTTCGGGTGCGAGGCAAGCTCGACAAGGCGATTTTCATCAGGCTCTTCGACATCCGTATATTCCGGATGTACCCCCACGGTAGCGAACAGGCGTGGCTCATGTTCGGCCAGCGCGAGAACCTTGGGAAAATCTTCCAGATTGACGCCGATGCAGACGGCCAACCCAACCTGGTTGTCCTGCATGTGCCGAAGCACATCAGGCAGGCGATTGGCCAGATCAGGAAAATCGAGATGGCAGTGGGAGTCGACCAGCATGATGGCTGATCAGAGCGTGTGCGTCGGCCGTGCAGATTGCATGACACCGCCGAGCAGGCCTTCGATCTTGCGCCGCGCTTCCTGACCGCTTTCGTCATTGTTGAAATGCACGCCGATACCCTGCGCCCGACCATTCTGGGCCCCCGCCGGAGTAATCCAGACCACAGTGCCGGCGATTGGCAGCTTGGCCGGGTCGTCCATCAACGAAAGAAGCATGAACACTTCGTCGCCGATCTTGTAGCCTCTGGTCGTCGGAATAAAGATACCACCAGCTCGCAAATGCGGCATAAACGCAGCATAAAGCGCGGATTTTGAATTGATGTTCAGCGAGAGAACGCTCGGGCGCTGGGGAGCGGGTTTTGCTTCACTCATCGTTGATCAATTGGCAAACAGGGCTCGATAATCCAGAAAGAGGCCTTCCAGAAAGAGGCGCGCATTTAGCGGCTGCTCGGCCTCCTGGCGGCGCGATATTACGGCTCGATAAGAATGTATCAGCCGCGCAGCCGGAATCATATCAGCCAGCCCTGAAATTGTGGGCTGTTGCGGCAGAAAATAACGCACAGGCATGCCGTTCTTGGCCAGCGTCAAATCGACCAGCCATTTCTGCACCCCTTCTACAACATGCTTCAGCAAAAGTTTTCCTTTGCTGTCCTTGACCGCTTTTTCCAGTTCAGCCGCCATCGCCAAAGGGTCTGCATTCCGGCCATTGCCCAATCTGGCCACCAACAGCTCAATCCAGGCGCTTTGACCGGATGCAGCAAGATCCAGCGCCAATACCGGCGAACCACCGGCCAGCGCCAGCCAACGCTCGGATTGCTGCAGCCCTTCGTCGGCCAGTATCTTTCCTGCCAGCTTCGCCGAAGGAACGGGCACGGGAACCACCTGACAACGGCTTCGAATCGTCGGCAGCAAGCGCATAGGCTCACTTGAAACCAATAAAAACAATGTATCTGCAGACGGTTCTTCAAGTGTTTTAAGAAGAGAGTTTGCCGTACTGCGGTTCATTGCTTCGGTCGGATTGACGATGACAATCCGCAAACCACCCCGGTGCGTTCCTACGTTGAAGAACTCATCGAGCGCCCGAACCTGATCGATAGTGATCTGCTGACTCGGCTTCTTCTTGCCATCTTCGACTTCGACATCCTCGCCGAGTGCGTCGGGCTGCAAAAGGCGAAAGTCAGGATGATTTCCTTGCTCGAACCAATTGCAGGCCAGGCATTTTCCACAAGCCAGACCATTCGACTGAGGAGACTCGCATAACAGGCTGGCGGCAAAACGTCGCGCCAGTTCGAATTTTCCGAGCCCTTTTTGCCCGACCAGCAACAAGGAATGGGGCAGGCGCTCTCGCCTTGCCTGCAAGCCTAACCATACCTTACTATGAAGCTCAATTACATTCATAAACAGTCAGTTGAGACGATTTGTTCAAGCTGTTTGCGAATATTTTCAATGCTCTGATTGGCGTCAATTACCCGGATTCTCGACGGACTGGTATGCGCTCTTTCCAGATAAGCCTGACGAACACGCTCATGAAAATCGACGCGCTCCTGCTCAAACTTGTCCAGTACACGATTGGCCAGCACGATGCGTTCACGCGCAACGTCCAGCGGCAAATCGAACAGTAGCGTCAGGTCGGGTTGCAAATGCCCATGGACCCAATGTTCCAGCGCGAGGAACTTGGCCCGGTCCAGACCGCGCCCTCCCCCCTGGTAGGCATAGGTGGCATCGCTAAAGCGGTCGCAGACCACCCATTCACCCCGCGCCAGGGCCGGCTCGATCAGCCGCGCCAGGTGTTCACGACGAGCAGCGAACATCAGCAGCGTTTCGGTTTCCAGATGCATCGGTTCGTTGAGCAACAATTCGCGCAGCTTTTCACCCAATTCGGTGCCGCCCGGCTCGCGCGTTACATGAACAACGATACCGCGTTGGCGCAGCAATCCAGCCAGCCATTCGACGTGGCTACTTTTGCCGGCACCGTCGATGCCTTCGAAAGTGATGAATTTGCCTTTCACTTCCCACCTCTCTGATATTTGTTAACCGCCCGGTTGTGTTCGTCCAGGGTCCGGGAAAATTCACTGCTGCCATCGCCTCGAGCCACGAAATAGATGACGTCGCTGGGCGCCGGATTCAGCGCCGCCCTGATGGAAGCCTGCCCCGGCATCGCGATCGGCGTTGGCGGCAAGCCAGGACGGGTGTAGGTATTGTACGGGGTGTCCGTGAGCAGGTCGCGCTTTCTCAGATTGCCATCAAATTTCTCGCCAATGCCGTAGATCACAGTCGGATCAGTCTGCAGCAACATCCCTTTGCGCAAGCGATTGACGAAGACTGCGGCAACGAGCTCTCGATCCGATTCGCGCCCGGTTTCTTTCTCGACGATGGATGCCATGATCAGCGCGTCATTCGAAGTTTTGTAGGGAAGACCGGCGGCGCGGCCTGCCCATTCCGCATCCAGTTTGCGCTGCATGGCCCGCTGGGCCCGCGCGAGCAGTTCGAGATCGCTGGATTGTTTGTCGAACAGATAAGTATCCGGGAACAACTGCCCTTCCAGTCCTGCAACGCTCAAACCCAGCTTTTCGATGATTTCCGCTTCGCTCAAGCCAAGCAATTCGTGCTTCAGATCCGGATGTTTATCCAGACGGGCTCGCCATTGCCGAAAAGTCCAGCCTTCAACCAGGGTCAGTTCACCTTGCGTAACTTTGCCCTTGAGCAATTTATCCAGCAGGCGGATCGGGGTTACCCCATCCTTGACCGCATAGCTACCTGCCTTGATGGCCGTATCGGCCCGGTTAAGCCGTGCCAGGAAGGCGAGCAAGCCAGGCTCGACCTCAATACCCGACTCCCGCATCTGGGTAATCGCCGAACGCAGGCTGCTACCGGCCGCAATACGAAAATCGAGCGGTGAAGAGCGCAGCGACAATGGCTGATTTGCCCACCACCACAGCCCGCCAGCCGCGATCGCGAACAACACAAAAACAGCGAAAAGAATCTTGGTCAGGGTGCGCACGGGAACTCGTCGGCTGCAAGCAGGTCTTGCCCGTGTGGAACGAGCACGTTATAACGAGCGATATAATATCCGAAACCCCATCAGGAGCCCCCATGAATCCCCACTGGCGCAGCTTTTTGGAATCAGCCGAAGGTATCTTCGCTGCTGACTCAGCCGAGCTTCTCAATTTTGGCGATGCCGCCAGCGAACTGCAGGCAGCAACGCAAAAAACCGTTGTCGTCCCGCTCACCCATCTCGGACTGATCGAAGCCACCGGTGAAGATGCCAAGGCTTTCCTGCACAGCCAATTCACCAGCGACATCAACCATCTGCCAGAGAACCTGGCGCAGCATGCCGGATGGTGTACGGCCAAGGGGCGGATGCAGGCCAGTTTCCTCGTCTGGCGCCACGATGAACGCTATTTGCTGGCTCTTTCCGCCGATTTGCAGGAAGCCACGCAAAAACGCCTGCTGATGTTTGTTCTTCGCTCCAAGGTCAAACTTGCAGCACTGACCGACAGCACCATCATGCTCGGCCTTGCCGGCCCGCAGGCAGAGGAAGCGCTGGCCGATGCGGCACTGCCCTGCCCAACCGATGCCATGGCTACTGTCATTTCGGACGGCGTGACCGTCATCCGCCTTGATCAAAACCGCTTCATTATTTCGGCCTCCGAATCTGCCATGGCACCACTGTGGCAAAAGCTGACCATCAAGGCTCGCCCGGCCGGTCTGCCCGTCTGGCGCTGGCTCGATGTGCAAGCAGCCTTCCCGCTGGTCACCCTGGCCACCAAGGAAGAATTCGTGCCGCAGATGGCCGACTTCGAGAAAATCGGCGGCGTCAGCTTCCACAAAGGCTGTTACCCAGGCCAGGAAGTGGTCGCCCGAACCCAATACCTAGGCAAGGTAAAACGCCACCTCTATCGGCTGACCAGCCAGCAACCCCTGAAGGCTGGCGACGCGCTGCACTCACCAGACAACCCCGATCAATCCTGCGGCACGGTGATGACCGTAGCGCCCTCGCCGGCTGGTGGCTTCGAAGCGCTGGCCGTCGTCCAGAGCAATTTTGCGGGCAATATCCGCCTCGGTTCTCTGGAAGGCCCAAGCGTCCAGGCGGCTGCAGTCAATCCGTCTTAAATACCCACAGTCATGTGCTTGATCGTCGTCGGCTGGCGGGTGCATCCGGACTACCCGCTGGTCGTCGCCGCCAACCGTGACGAGTTCTACGCCCGCCCTACCGCCGCTTTGGCTCGCTGGCCCGATGCACCACAAGTCATTGGTGGTCTCGATCTGGAAGCGGGAGGGACTTGGCTGGGCATCACCGGCATGGGGCGCTTTGCAGCGGTGACCAATGTTCGCGAGCCCGGCGTGGTCAAGGGACTACTTTCACGTGGCGCCCTGACCCGCAATTTCCTGACGTCTGAATTAACAGCAAGCGAATACGCCTCGCAGATCGATTACGCTCAATATTCCGGGTTCAATTTGCTACTGAGCGATGGCGAGTCGCTGGTTTACTGCTCCAATCGCGATGGCCAACCGCGCGTACTGGCCCCCGGCGTCTATGGGCTATCCAACCAACTGCTGGACAGCCCGTGGCCAAAACTGCTGCAGGCCCGCGAACGATTCGCCGAAGCGCTGCCCCGCTTGCCTGATGAACCGGCCTTCTTCGACTTGTTGGCCGACCAAGGCATTGTTGATGACAAGAACCTGCCCAGCACAGGCGCACCGATCGAATGGGAACGCCTGCTATCAGCCATTTTCGTCAAATCAGAAAACTACGGCACCCGGGCCTCGACGCTCGTCTGGCAAGGCGCCAATGGCGACATCACCATCCACGAGAAAAGCTTCGGCCCATTCGGGCAGCCGCTTCAATCTTCGGTAATCTCGACTTCCGTATAGCAGGGTACAAGGTCGAACAGTTCAACGATATCCGCGTTACGCATACGAATGCAGCCATGCGAACCGGGCGAGCCTATTTCCGAGCTATCTGGGCAACCGTGGATGTAGATGTAGCGGCGCATGGTATCGACACAGCCGAGACGATTACAGCCAGGTTCACAACCCGACAGCCACAGGATGCGCGTCAGAATCCAGTCGCGATCCGGGAACTGCTCGCCCAACTCCGGCGTCCAGATTTCGCCAGTCGGCCGACGACGAACGAAAACCGCATTTTCCGGCAGACCACCGCCGATCTTGGCCCGTATGATGTGTCGACCGCGGGGTGTCTGGTAGCTGCCGGAAACTTCGCCCACACCAGCCAGCGCTGTCGATACAGGATACTCGTGGAGCGTAGTACCAGCGTCGTCGATGACACTCATCAGCTGCCGGGCGACGGATACCTGAAGCTTCATTGCGATTTTTTGCGACGACTGGCGAAGAAGCCCGACAACAACGTGCTGCACTCCTCCGCAAGCACCCCGCCTTCAACAGTGGCGTGATGATTCAGGCGTTCAACGCCGAACAGATCGACGACACTCCCATGCACCCCTGTCTTCGGATCACGCGCTCCGTAAATGACACGGCTGATCCGGGAATGCATGATCGCCCCGGCACACATGGCACAGGGCTCCAGAGTCACGAACAACTCGCACCCCGGCAGGCGGTAATTGCCCAAAACCCTCGCGGCATCGCGCAATGCTGCAATTTCGGCGTGAGCTGTCGGATCGCTTTCACCGATCGGCGAATTGAATCCACGCCCTACAATCTCGCCATTCAGGACGACGACAGCACCAACCGGCACCTCGCCGAGGCACTCGGCTGCGCGGGCTAGCGAAATAGCCTCGCGCATGAAAAATTCATCGCCGAGTCCGGCGACGGTTTCCTCGATTATTCCCACTCGATCGTCAACAGGACAAGTTTTGTCTTTTTCTAACAAGATGTTATGCCATCCATAGTCCGTTGATACCGCTAGTGATACCGTCAAACTCTTCTGCCTTTGCAGCGGCGATCCAGTCTAATCCCATTTCAATCCACTCCGTCCCACGCACGAGACTCTCCCAGAAGCTTTTGCCCCGTAAGTCGTTCAAAATCGGCACCTGACGGTATCAGCGGGCGGTGTTTTCCTCCAATACCGTCAAACTCGGTGCGGCAATCGCACGCATACAAGGCCGAGGAAATCCAACTCAGACTGCATCAGCCCAAAACACCATGGCAACGATGCGAAGATTCTTGCAGCTTGCTCCTACATGATATTCCACCCCATCGAGATTTATGTCGGGATTGACGAGTGCTTGCTGTAGCGCGTGCTGCGTTACGGCATGGTAGGGCGCATGCCGTTGTGTTGTGCAAATTCGACCCACGCCTCATCGAAAGCATTCACTACAGCCCTGTCCCGCGCGACACCTTCTATGTAGCGCCGCAACAAATCGTGGGAGGCTTCCGGGACAGGGAAGTGCCGATCCTGCCGGTATCCTGCGCTAGGTCGCCGACCGGATCGGTGCGTCCGAGTTGCTCTTCCATCCAGAAGTAGAACGGGCTGCGCGAGGCTACACGACTTCGGCGGGCCGTTTCAGCGTTGGCGGCGAGGACATTCACCACATTGTTCGGACGGCGCAGATTGATCTTCGCTCGGGCGGGTCGCCAGCGGCGTAGCGAGGCGACGTAGCGCTCCTCAGACTCGCCCGGATGTTCGGCCTCGAAGTGCGTCGCGTCGACCAGTAAATTGCATTGCTGGCAGGCGACAAGATGCCCCCCCGCCTTGACCGGTCTACACAGCCTCTTGCTCCACGCCAGACACCGAATACTCAGGCCACGGCCATGCACTCGTCTTCGCTCGCAGCCTCTGCGATGGGTTCCGGCCGCCAGATAACGTAGAGCGTATCGACTGTGGTCTGCCCGCGCTCATATGCGTCGAATGGCGCTTCCACACGCTGTGGGGTATCCCGCAGGAAAGGGGGATCAGTCTCCAGAGACGCGTGCCCTACCCGTGCGAAGTGATGCACCGACCGTTTGACGTAGCGATTCTTGAGGTCCGCCTCGATAGCTTCACGGTTCGACAGTAGGTGCATCCCGAGCGGCGACGGGAAGGCCACGCAGGCCAGGTCATTGTCCCGGGCGATGCGAATAGCCACGTCGAGGAAGCCGTCCACGATGGAGTCGGCCGCATGGCCGACCAACATCTCGTCCGTCGGATTGAGCGCGCGTATCACCAGACTGGGGCGCTTTGGGTCGAGCCCCGGCACCACCTCGACGTAGAGTAAAGCCATGCCCGCCAAGCGCTGGCCTGCCGGGTCGACCACCAGCAGGTGCGATTGCCGCGATTCCCGCCACATCTCGACATTGCCACTGGTACACAGATTAACCGCCGCCTTGGCGAAAAACGCCGCCGGATGCTTGGAAACGATAGCCTGCAAAGGCGTCGCCTCGTGACTAGCACTGCTCGACTTGCCGTATTTTCGCCACTCGTGGCGTGCCCATGTCAGGTAAATGCGCAATACCTTGTCCCGGACCCGCACCAAGGTGCTCCTGAGCCGAGTCCGACCGTCCATCGGCTCTGCCTCGGAGGAGATGTTCCCGAGGCGGGACGCCAAGTGAAATGCGTCGTCGTCGCTGAAACGCTTTACGAATCGCTCGACATGGGCATCCAGCGCATCGGGCAATACCACGTCGAACAGCGCCAGCAGTTCCCCTAAGCGTTGGTAGGCAAGTAGGCTCTCCTCGTCGATTCGGGTCAGTGCGTCGAAGCCTTGGTGCATCCACTGCGCGACAACCTCGTCCTCTGCGGCGATCGCCAACAGAATGCCCAGGTGCAGCGCCATCGATCCAACGTCTGCGGATCGCTCGTTCAATTGCTTGGGACTCAGTCGCTGGCATGCAGTAAACATGTTCTCGAACCGACTGGGCGCGAAGCGGCCGGCACACTCAACTGCTTTGAGCAAGGCGAAGAAGCCACTGCGTGCCAATGGCCGCTGGAGTTGCCATTGTGCCCGTGTCCATGCCAGTGGATAGTATGAGTCCAGCCTCAACTGTCCGAGGTCCTGCTCTCTCCCGATCAATTGCGGCCATTGCGATGCGACGTTCGCCGCCGAAGTGCGATAAAGCACCGCTATGGCGTCCACTTCCAACGGACTCAAGCTCAAGCGGGTCGGCCCCCGCCCAGCCAGCAATTCCTTCACTAGCGGGGCTAGTTGCGCGAGCTTGGCCTCAAGGTCGTGGGATCCCTTCCATGCGCCTTCGAGCAGGCTTTGCAGCAAGATGCCTCCTGTCCTGCGCAGGATAACCGGCAGGAGGGGCAGGAGCGGCGCCCGTTCTCGCTGTACCGCCTGTTCGCTCGCTATTCGATATTTTTCCCGAACGCTTTCATCAGCCTGGAAGGGCCATGACCCGAGTTCGACCTTGATCCGTTGGTTGACCGCATCGGCTATGCACCGCTGATTGCCATCCAACTGATTGAATTGCTTGCGTTCGCACGCGTCATCCAGCAGTACCTTGTCGACCGCGTCGAAGGCGCGCCAGCTTCGATAACCATCGATGCCGTTAGCATCCCGGTAATACCAGTCGCGAATTTCCTTGAAACTGGTCAGACTGCGCTCCTCGACCAGATAGCGCAGTAACGGTGTGCCCAGTGCTACCAGCTTTAATGCCTGCTGCAAGGCGGCCAAGCTTGGCATGTCGACAGCAGTGACCAAGTATTTGAAGGCATCGAGGTAGCCTCCCTGGCCTGCCTGCAACACCCAGGTCGCAACCAACGGTATCAATTCTCCGCGCCCGCGCTCCCCCAGTATGGCGAGCAGCCGGGCCAGCACCTCCGGCGATACGCTGCTGTAGCAGACCTGGAACGCCAGCACCGCTTCTGCGCCGCCGTAGCCGTGATCGGCCAGCACCTTCAGGAAGGCCGCGAGCTCACGTTTGCCGCCCAGGTAGGTTGTGCACTGCGCGATCTGGTCGATGTTGAGGGCGTGTGGGGGTGAGGTCAGCAACATCAGTTCATCGACTGGTGGTGGCACGCCACCGTGGTCCCGCGCGACCGCCAGCAGCAGCGACTGACAGCCGGCCAAACCCTCGAGATCCGCGCCCAAGGCGAATAGTCTGCGCACGAGTTCCGCCGACACGTTCCGCGGGGAGTCAAGTAAGGACTTGAAGCGGCCAATGTCCTCAGCGCTCCGCGCACCGACCGTGTCTAATACGAATTTCCAGTTTGCCGCCGATGCCCGCCACAACCGATCACCTACCCGCACAAAAACCATAGACACATCGGTTATGCCAGCAGCCAGCAACAGATCCAGATTCTCGGCCAACTGATCGGGCGCCAAGCCCCCAAGAGCATACTGGAAGATGGCGGCCACAAGACGACGCTCAACACCGTTCGCCAGCAGACAGCGGATTATGCCCCTGGCGTGGCGCACCTCTTCCGTTTGAGGCTCGCGCCCGCTTGGATTCCAGACCTTACGCCCGACCCAAGAAAGTTCTTCGGCGCGCTGGATGGCCCCTTCTTCGACGAGTGCCAGCAACAGGCTCCCCGCCAGCCGGTCATGCGTCAACGGGAAAGCCTTCACCACCTCGGCCGGGGTGCGGAGGCCCAGGCAAAGAGCAGCCTTGAGCACACCCACCTCGAAGCGTTGAAGATGCTCCAACGCCTGGACGGTTCGTGCCGGACGGAAACGCCTCAGCGAGAAATCGAGTCGATCATCGTAGTAATGACATCGAGGGAGTGTGCGCCGGATGAAATGCATGAAGACGTGATTTCGGCCTTCGAAGCAGCGCACCCGCCCAAGCAGCGAATACGCGCGATGCAGCAGAACTGCCTCCGGCAAAAAAAACAGTCCGAATTGTCCTGCCACTTGCCACCTATTGGGGAGCAGCGGTATCGAAGCGGGAATTCCCAAGGCTCGCCGAATGTGGGACTCATGCTCGGGCGACTCGCGCAATATTGCTTCCAAACGGTAAGCCACATTGCTGCGAAACTCGGTAATCGCGGCCCGCCGCACACCAAATGGATGCAATTCGTTCTTGTCATCGTAGCGTGCGGGTCGCCAGCCACTTCCGCGCTTAAAATCGCTTTTCTTCAGGACTGCGTCGCGAAACGCCCGATACGCATCCCGACTTCCCATTGTGCAAGCTCCTTATCCACCATCGTCGATTCATTCATATACGATATTATCTATTAGGACGACATACGCTCCTGTCGAAATTGGCATATCCGACACATTCCTGGGGACTGAGCGCCACGGGACTCTGCTTTGCCAGCAAGCAAGCCATCGCGCAACAGGAGGACTCGAACCCGCGCGACCCAGCGTCAACACCGATTCAGTGAATGTACCGAACAGAGGATTGACTCGACATCTAGGACTACCTACGTGTATAGAGCAATCATTCGTCCTGCCCCTGCCATTCGTCGCCCGTCGCCGCTTTGAACAAGCGTTTGAACATGTCGTGTTCGGCCAGCACGAAAGGGCCAAGCTCTTGTACGTTTGCGAATGCGGACAGGAAGCCGCTGGACGCGTGCGAGACCGCTATTAGTATGTCGATGACTTGTTCGACTGTCCCCGACTTGAAGCCCTCAACGGTTTGTTCTCGGACGTGGGCGCTGAAAAAGTAGCTCATTCCGTACACAGAGCCGTGGATGATTTCGGACGACACAGCGTAGATGCCAGCGTATGCACCGATCAACGCACCGGCAGACGCCTTGACGACCTTGCCGACCTTGTTGATGCGGTCCACGGCGTTCAGCGCAGTCCAAGAGTCCTTTCCCTTCTCCGCGAAGTTGGGGAACAGCCTTGCTGCTTCAGTCTTGGGGTCGGCTGCGCCAATCGCAATCATGATATCGCCGTTGCCAATGATGCGGTTGTGGTGCTTCCAAGCCGCAAAGTGCCTGTGTTCCAGTGCACGGCGCGAAATGTCAGCGGGCTGCGTTACGAAGAAGGCTGCATTGATAAAGCCTTCCACAACTGAGCGCGCGATCGGGTACAGGTCGCGGATCCCAATGCCTTGATCGTCCGACAGCTTCAGGATGGTATTCAGCGACTGACCGGCGCCCATGGCAACCGCGCACGTTGCCCGCACTTGGTCTTCCTCTAGGATGCACTTCAACTCTTGATCGCCGTAAGCGATCGGCCCTTGCGTCATCGTGTACAACGCGATGCGCAAGAGTTCCTGTTGTGCGGCAATGATCGTCCGCAGTTCCTTCAAAGTTTCAGCCTGCTTATCCATGTAAATATCCGCCTGGCGTTTGAGCGACGGTGAGCAGTTCTACGTCAGCGTCATCCATAACATTTCCGCCTGTGCCTATCGAGGAAACAGCTGTTCCAGCCTTGCCACCATCCAGTCAAATCCTTCGGATGGATTTTCGAACGATGGAGATACTGCTTCAGGATCGAACACTGCCTTGAACAGGTAGGTGGCGTTCTCGAGCGCCGGACTGCGGAAACCGAGACCTTGAAACAGGGCGGAGGCTTCCCGAAACCGGTTGAACGCTGGCGGATGATCAGAACCCTGCCCTATCTCAGCTTCGTTGAGAAAAACCCAACCTTTTTTCCTAAACATCTCGGAGGCTAGCCGCGCGCCCTGCGCCGGTGCAATGTTGAACGGCACCTTGCGCGCGTGTTCAAACAGTGGCTTTACGAGGGTGGTGGTATTCGCCATTGGTTCCTTGTACGGCTAGTTTGGTCGTCAGCGCGTCGACCATCGGATACTCACACCGTCTGGAAGCTCGAGTTCAAGCTTCGGATCCAGCTTGCGGTCTGAAGCAATCGTGAGCAGTTCGAGTGGAATGCTCCATTCCTCGGACAATTGCGCCTTCAGTTCTTTAACTGTGAAGCCGCGGAATGACAGGCGCCATACCCGCCCTTCGGGGCTATCGCTATCTTTGTCTTCACTCAACAGACTGCGTCCGCCAATCGTCAGCGCCTTAACGAGAGGCGGAGCACTACGCCTGACGCTCAACTCTAGGATCACTTCCTGAGGTGCGGTGGAAGGCACAAACGGAAGTTCGTCACGATATGGCTCAAGCGTCCTTTGGATGAATAGCATTGCGGGCTCATACTTTTTCACCGTTTGAATAGCCAACAACTTCTCCAAACATCGCCCCTTGATCTTGCCGGAGCGAAATTCGCCAGCGGCATTGAAATAGACCTCGAAGAACATCCCGTTCAATAGGTCGAGCGCCCGCTCGATTGGAATGGAAGCCAATTCCTGACGCAGTTTGTCCAAGAACGCGACCGCCCGATTTTCGCTTCCACTAGCGCATTGATATAGATTGCGCCCCAGCACAAAGGCCTCGTCAGCGCTGACCTTGCCCCAATCGAGTTCCAGTATGGCGACGACGGCCGGATTCTGCTGATACCAGTTGTAGGTTTTCATCGCCTTGATAAAACCAGCGATCTTGTTTCCGTTCTTTAGCGGAAAATCCACATCGGCTTTGGCTTCATCCGAATACGAAAAGGCTTGCTTCAGGCGTACACCGGCCTTTCGTAGCTTCTTGGTGATGAGGTCGGCCAGGGCAGCGGGTGAACGACCTGCAAGAGCAATGTGCCCTGTTGTCTTCAAGAGACCAGGCACTTCGACAGTCTCGTCAAAGAAGGCTGGCAAGATATATTCGCGGTTTTCGGTGAATGCTCGAGCCTGAGCACTCTTGCGCTCATGATTCGTCCACAGCTTCTTGCAATACGCGTCGGAGACGAACATGACAGTGAAGACAGCTCGGTTCTGGTAGACATCGCTCAGGTGCGTGTACAAATCCTTGCCCCACAAATCGACTTCTTCGAACTTGTCGTAGAAGACATCGATACCTTCAGCCTGCAACGCTTTGGCTACGGCATCGACATACACACGTTCTTCGCCGGCAAAGGACAGTGCGACATGAAATTTTTTTGGCACTTCGATAATCTCCCTTATTGATTGGCAGCCTTTGACGGGAGCACTGAATCGTTCTTCGGCCCGCCATTCGGCTCGAGCAAAGCGCGAAGATTCACCCGCATCGTTGCGGCAACCGCTGAGGCCGCCATCCCATGTAGTCGGCCAAGCGCTTCGACCACATCCCTCACATCGGCAGGTCTGGACGGGCGTTCATCCGTCTTTGTGAACGGGCCGTCGGTTTCAGTCAGCAGCCTGTCGAGCGGGATAAGCGCCACAATCGGTGCATGCCGCTCATTCCCCAGCATGGCCGCGTTGATTGAGAAGTAGCACCCGAGTTCGAGGGCCCGCAGCGCCTCTGCCTTGCTGCCGGTGAACCAATGCAATACGACCTTACCTCTGGATTGCGGCAAGAACGATTCGACATGGTCAAGTACCGTGTTCACAGCCCGAACGCTGTGAATAGTGATGACTTTGTCCCCCGCTTCGGCGCAACGCCGAAGGACGTGCTGAAAAACCTGCTTCTGCAGATCCAAGGACTTATAGAAGCGCGGGCCAGCATCGAGGCCGACCTCTCCAACATAGCGCGTCTCCGGCAGGTACCTATCCCACAGTTCAATCTCGGAAGCCCGCTCCGCAACTAGCTGCGGATGCAGTCCAAGCGCCGCCCGAACGTGCTTGGTGCGTTGAGCCAGTTCGTGGTTGCGCGGCCAAGCTCGCGGCGTCGTGGTCACCGCTAGGGTGAACACGCCCGCTTCTTCTGCATCCATCACCGCAGCCTGATGATCCGGGTAGAGATCAAGGTGGCAATGAAAGTCCACGAGACCGTTGCTTGTACTCATACGTAACCTATCCTGGCGTCGTTTCCACGCCCTCTATCAGCTGGGCGACTTCGGCAAGACCACGCTGGTAAACGGCGGCGAGTTGATCGAGTCGCAAGGCCTCATCGGCGAGCGACCCGGGCTTATGGATCAGCAATTTCGCCAAGTGCGGTGCGGTGCGGAGGCGCTCTATCGCAAACTGAAATGACCGCACCTGTTGTCCGTTGGATTCGCGCGTGCCCAGCGGGTGGGCTCGCAGGTCCGGCAAGGTGTATGGGGTCGTGTCATTGCCACGCCCCCAGGCAGCATCCAACGCGGCGCGACGAATCAGGCACGGCAGACAGTACCCGCACTGTTCGATGCCGCGGCCCTTGATGCCCAGGTGCCGAGCATTCGCAGCGTGAGCGCACGACAGCGCATATGGAGCGAGCGCCTTCAGCAGCACAGGATTCGCGCAGGCCGAAGCCATCTCGCCCTTGGTCTTGGCCCAGTACGGGTTCTCGACACGGCCGGATATGCCGAGGTGGCCCAAGAGGTCATTCCACCGCGCGATGTAGTACGGATGTGTGGTCCGAGTGCTGTTCGAGCCGAGGCGCAGCGGGTCCAAGGGGACATTCAATGCGATCAGTCCGTTCTCCGGCACGCGGAGCACGAAGTCCGTCCCAAGCCCGGTTCCGGCGAATACGCCGAGTGCGAAAAACAGGAACGAACGCCCGCGAGTTGAGTTCTCGGAACTCACGCCCTGAACCAGGTCGGCCGGAAAGAGCATCCAAACTCTGAGGCGATCAAAGGCGACTGCGCTGAAGTGCTTCTTCAGTGCAGCGAAGAGCACATTCTGGGCATCGCTGGTCGCGCCTTCTCCCGCATGGCTTACCAGCAATGGTGTGCGCCCCGCTTCCAAGAGGTCGATGGCTCCAATCAGGCTATCCAAGCCGCCAGAGAAGAGGCTGACCGCATCGAAGCCCGGGGGCAACAGCGTTTCTGGTGGCGTGATGATTTCAGCGAAACGTTCGGGACGTTGACGAAAGCCAATCGTCCAGCGATCCCCGGTCAGAAAATCCAACGTTCGCTTCACGGTCTGCGCGGCAGCATTCCACCGATTGGGGTCACTCACGGGCACGACAAGACGGATTTCGCGCGTCCAAGAATCTTGTGACTGTTCAGCCCTGGAGATGCGCGTGTCAGCAGCATGCACGTGCGCGGCAAGCACCAGCAAGTCCAACCCGATCTCCGTGGGGTGCACGCCCAGGGCCTTCAAACTGGTTAGAGCCCCGCCAATGCCGTGGTCCAGCGATTTTTCGCCGGACACGAGTTGCAGGTCAGTCACCTGTTCATCGGACGCACCGGGAATCGAAATCTGATCGTCGGGACCATACCGGCCCACAAGAAGGTGTCGATTCATTGGTCTGCCTCCGCGTCTCCGAGTGCCTGCAAGATGCCAAAGGCACGTTCATAAACCGTGTCGACAAATGCGTGCACGCGGTCCTGCGTGAGAGTTGGTGTTTCAGCACGCGCGGCCGTCAAAGCATCGCTGACGCCATTGCGGATGAAGTCGCGCAACTGGCTCTGAACACGCAGCGCTACCTGCGGGTCGGCCGGCGCGGTGACCAGCTTGGTACCTATGTCATTGCACAGTCGGGCCTCGATTGCGCGGGTTGCGTACAACTCGAAAACCGTTTGCATCTGGTCAGGGCTGAGTGCATCCAGGTCGGTCACGCCCAACGTGCTCAGGTCCACGATCGTCTCGATGAACGCCTCCCTTGCAATACCTTCGTCGACCGTACCAGCGTTCGGGCAGATGTAGTCGGCCAACCCCATGAATACTTCGTCGATCGGGCGGCCCGCCAGCCCTTCGAGATCCAAAGAGCGCAGCGCCTCGGTTGCGCCGCGAGCCTGTACGTCCGCCAAGAAGCCGAGCAGCCGGGCGCCGGAACCACGCGAGGCGCCCATACGCTGAGCCGCCTGCCGCGCCCCACCCGAGGACTTGGATACATACCCTGAGACCGCGCGCCCCAAGCTCGCGCGATCGCCGCCACCAGAGTGCGCGAAGCGGGTGAAATTGCTACGCGGCGCGGTGAACCGACTACTGTCCGCCGGTGTCGGAATAGCCGGTCGGACTGGCGGCGCCGGTGGCAGTGGCGCGGGACTGGCCGGATCATCTGCCGGTGCCCCTGCGGGTGGAGTAGCTGGTGGGGCCGGCCCGCCCGCATCATCGTCCGAACCGAGCCATGACGGCACGAGCGGCGTGCCCCCTCCTGGTCCGCCGTATGCTGTTGAGGTTCCCATTATCTGCCTCCCTTTTGTGTCTTATTCGCAGCCTCGGCAGCGGCCCTTAGCATCTTGTTGTCGGACTGCGTTGCCCACCCGACGACCAACTGAGCCATTCGTGCCTGCGCATCAGTGTCCTTGAGTGCCCCTTGCCAGCCACTGACCACCCAAGGACCACATCGACCGGTTGGCAGCGCTTGCAGAAAATTAACCAGGCTTCCCTGCAGACTCGGTTGCGCCCTCACCAGCACAATCATGCCGTCTACACCGGCAGGTTGCGTGTCAAAGCTGTCCCCGCTCACGATCTTGGCCCGAACAGCTTCAAACAGCTTCGCCGCTTCCGGTTGAGCAAGTTGCTTCAGCTCGGACTCCAATGCCTGGACGGAGATCTTGGGACCAAGCAATTTCTCCGCGACCGCCGCCAAATGGCCAAGCACCGAAGCTGGCCCGAAGTAGTCCTTCTTGTCCTTGGTCGCGAACAGGTACGGCCGTAGATCGATGTCCGCCACGGGAGGCAGCACCCGAGCCCAAGCAAGGATGGCCTCTGACGACTTCCATTCCGCGAGTAACGCGCTTTCTGATTTGGCCTGCACCGCGCCACTTTTGGCCTCAGTCGCATCCGCCGGCTTGGTCTTCGTGGGTGATCTGGAGCTCTCGGGCGTGTCGACCTTTTCCAACATCACCAGATCCGCGCAGTGCCCCTTCGAATCTGTCACCGCAACAGTAGCAATCTGATCGAACAGACTGGGTAGAAACCGCTCAGCGAGCATCAACTTCGCCAGCACCGGCAGCTTGATTTCCTCGCCAAAACCACGAGCCTCAGCCATCTTCTGCCGCAACAACAGCGTGTTGAGGAATCGCTTGATCTGCCGCGGGTTGCCTTTGGCGCCGCTGGCCAGAATCGGACCGATCTGATCACTCAGGATCAGCGCGTTGTGTGCCTTGTTGGCATTCTGACCAAGCGCCGCACTTACGGCGGCGGCGTCCAGCGGTGCGCTCTCCCACGGTCGCTTCAGTCGTGTTCGCGCCGCCTTGATCAGTTCACCGTATCCGGGATCTTCTTCACCCAACTCTGCCCCTGCCAGAAGAAGGGTGACGTAGATGCGAGTCTCCGTCTCGCCCAACGCCGGAATGCGAAAAGGAATCTGGATTAGCTTCTCAAGATAGTTGCGGGCATAGTCACGCGGACCCGTGGTGTCCGGCAAGTCCGGAAAGTGCTTGCGCACCGCATACTCGATCATGGCCTCGTCAGCGGCCACCACAAATGCGGTACGGGCCGTGAAGACGAACAGCCGTATCGCTTCGAGCGTCTCGATCGCCGTATCTGGCAAGCACCGATCGAGGTCATCGATAAGCACGACAAGCTGATCAACGCCCGCTTCCTTCAACAGGTTGTCGAAAGCCTTGCGAAATGCCTCGACCTCCTCGGGGACGTTTTTGGATTCTGACGGCTTCAATACAGCCTTCACGCCCTCGATCGCGGAACTGAGGTTCTCCTTGGTCGCGAGCTGGCCAGGGTTCGACAGCATCCCTTCGAGGCTGCCCACAATCGCGCCGACCTGATCAAGCGTCGGGATGCCCGTAAAGGCTGTCAATGCCAAGCCACCCGCGTTCTTTGCGACCTTCAGCCAGTCGATCCGCTTGAAAACGTCTTTGACTGCACCCGCGGCCTTGCTCAGCGCGGGTCTCTTTTCGACAAGCCCTGTAACGATGCCTTCGATCAGGGCGATCTTTGCATCCTCGAAGCCCTGGAACCGCCAACCGTTGAACTTGAGGCACAGGACGTCCTTGTTGCCCGCGAACCCGGCCTCGATCATCTCCAGCACGCTGGACTTCCCAGCGCCCCAGTCGCCATGGACGCCGATCGTCACGGGGCGGTCTGGCTTCTCACGCAACAACCCGATAATCGTCGTCGCGATCGCCTCATTGTTCAGCAGATCGATCTTGGTTTCGTTGTCAGTCAGGATCATTGGTCTCCCTCATTCTTCTGGAACATCACACCGTCCCCTTTGTCTTCGGCCTCAACCGCGCGGCTGTCTCCGCCCCGACGCTCTTGCGCAACCAGTCATCATCTAGGCCGTTCGCCACGCCGCCCCCTATCCGATTCGCGCTAAGAGTTGTTCGATCACGTCGCTGGCCTGGCGTTGGCGCAACGCCCTCGCCTCGCGCTGCTCGGGCTCGTCGCTCTCGCCAAGTTCGAACTTGGCGACCGACACCGGGCCATCCTTGCGATACCCCTCTGTCTTTTCGTCCTGGGCGAATCTGTTGCGCAGGATTGCCAGAGACGTCTGGATCACTGCGCCGTGCTTGCCAGCCAGCTCTTTGCAAAAGGCGTCGGCGACGGCAGCCGATCCCTCGGGTGCGTGCTCGATGCAATAGATCAGGTCGTGCGCATCCTTGCGCTCGAAGCGCTGGTCGAATGCGAACGATTTCAGGCAGGTGAAGCTGACGAGATTGGCATGCTTTACCTTCTCGGTCGCCACGCCGTTGCCCCCCAGCAGTTCGGCTTGGATCTCGGTGACCTGATGGAGGTCAAAGACGATGGACGAATGCGGAATGTTCAACGCTGAGATCGTGCCCTCGGTCGGCAGCGGCTGCACCTTGCCGCCGGCGATGTCAGGCGCATCTGCGAGCAACTCCAACACCATAAGTGCACCGTGTTCGGTGCGGGCTTGCCAACGCCAGGAGAGTTTTTTCCCCGCCTCGTTTTCGGCACCCTCGAAGCCCATCTTCTTGAGGTTGTCCTCCAATGTGTGATAAGCCTCGGTGTCGGCGAGGATCTGCAGGTCGATCACGATGTCGACATCGAGGGTGCCCGCATGCGCTGGGACCGCGGGTGGCCGGGCGGCGACCAGATACCTCGGGGTCAAGCCGCCGACCAGGTAGACCGAGTCCTTCCACGGCCCCAACCCGCGCAGCAGCGTCACCAGGACGCGTTCGCAATCGAGTGTGTACTGGTCGCTGTAACCATCGAGCGTTGCGGGTTTGACCATCAGAAGCTAATCCTTTCTTTGCGCAAGTGCTCGGCCATTTCCTTGGAGCGGCCTTCACCGCGCAAGAGGTCGAGATAGACCTGGACCGGACTGGCCAGCCAAACACCACCGACGTTTTGACGAAACAGCAGTTCCTCCGCCGATTTCGTCTCGATGACCGCGAGATTCGCCCCTTCATTTACGACTCGTGCATCCAGCTCAGCCATCGCCGCCTCGGCACTGGTGCTGGGTAGCAGTCGAACGCGTACCTGTGAGATGGCGGACAAGAAGGGAGCGTAGCGCTGTGCGGCGGCTTCGTAGCTCACCGCATAAGGGACCTGATGCGCATCGAATATCTTGCTGAGCCGTTCAATCAGCGCATCAGATTTCAACCCAGGCACAAAATACCGGCGCAGCACTGGCGCGGGCTGCATGGTGATCTGTTTCGCCCAAGCATCGAGCAACGCACCTGGTTCGCGCAGATGCCGCTCCTTGCTCGGTCCCTGCCCCCGCGACACCAACCAGTCGAACCGCTCCAATTCGCCGAGCACGTCTGAGGCTGTGGATGGAGCCACCTGCGCCCGTTCGGCCACTTCGGTAACACCAAACCATTCCTCGCGATTGACCAGAAGCGCGTACAGGACCTGGGCACGCCGCCCGGAGAAGAGCGACCGCACCGACTTTTCCAAAGTCTTCGGAACCGGTTTGTCGATGTAGACATAGACACCTGAGGTCGGCAGGAACAAGCTTCCGCCGCTGTCGAAATAGCCGATACGCTCGGCTCTGAGCAGTTCTTTCGCTCCCGGCGAGAGCGACTCGGCCATGAGCAGATGCTGTACCTCAGCTTGGCGACTGTGCGGCGTCGACTTCAACTGCCACAACGCCTGACGCACATCTCGGGGGTAGACGGACTTCTTTGCCTCGACCAGCAAGACAATCGATTTGCCGGCGACGTGCAGATCAATCTTCGCATCGAGGCGACCGGCAGCCTGCATGGCTGGTTCCGACAGATCCAACTCGGCATGCACGTCCGGTAACGCCCGGAGTGAATCCAGGAGCTGTTCAATCAGGGCGCGTTCCGTGAAGAGTGACTCAGTCATGGCTGCCGTTATTTCCTGTTCAGCGAATAACCGCACCATACCGAATATTCGGCATAAACGCCATATTCGCTGCGCAGCGAATTCCCTTCGGGCAACCTAGCGTGCCATAGTCGGGCCCGTAGACCGCACCGTACTCGGGTTCGCACCGGACCGACCAGTGGGCTCGGCGTTCCTGCGCCGCTTCCCGCCACTAAGATGGCTCGAGATCATGCTCCGCGCCTACGGTAGTAGGGAGTCGCATTGCTGTCGGAGCGCGCATGTACGGCAAGCTTTCTGTGACCAGGCTCTCCGCGGCGAGATGCAATTGGCGAGAATCGCTTCCCGCCTCCTGACCAAGGCAACTACTTGATCGTCGGAAAACAGTTCGACGCGATATGCGGTCGGTAAGGCTCGCGTGGTAGGGGCCTTCACCATCACATACCCGTACGACGCCACCGTCTGCCCCGTCTGCCCCACCACCGCCATCTTCTGCGCGGACAACTGGATCACGTCCGACAGGAAGGGCTGGTTGCTCCAGCGAGTCTTGAACTCCACCAACACGAGCAGACCGGAGGGCATCCGGTATGCCCGGTCAAGTTTCGCCACCAGTCCGACGGGCCTGGAAATCCGGAACAATCTTTCCATGTAAACCAACTCGGCATCCCACAGCGCTGCCGGTCGTGAGGCCCGCTCAGCCCGTGCGGCGCGGGTCTTAAGTGATCGCCTCCACGCCATGACCAGCGCGACGCCTACGACGGCAACGGCGCAACCGACGCCCCACGCTAGCGCCGACACTTGCCGCCTCCACGCAAGCCTGACCACCAGCAAAGTCCGCTCGCTATCGCCCCCAAGACCATGCGCATAGGAACTTGCAAATGGGGCCATCGGCGCAGGATGACGCAGATGCTGGGTGCCCCCCGATAGTAGAGGCGGATCACCCGGCGTCCCCAAGCGCTCGGTCGCAGCGCCTCGTCCCTGAACCGGCGCAGCACCTCCGTCTGCCAGGCCTCGCCGAACACGCAGGTGGCGATGAAGCACCGCCCCTTCCGGGCGACCTGCGCGGTCGCCGCCAAGCCTTCCCTATAGAAATGCTCATGCTCGACCAGCCCACGTGCCCGGGCTCGCTGCTGCCCGGCCGTACGACGGATGCCATGGAGATGCTCAAACACCACCAGCCGTTCGCAGCGGCCCATCTGCGCCAAGTCCGAAGCACTGACCATCCGGCCGCTCACCGGCCGGCGCGATCGCTTGCCCATGGCCGGCTCACGCGTCGATCGCTGGCGCGAAGAGGTCGTTGGTGATGTCGCCATTGCCCTCCTGCGCGCTACTTGCGGAAGGCAGATGAGGCGAGCCACGTCCCATGCCGGCGAATACACCGCTCTGCGCCAGCAACCCATCGTAGGCTAGCAGCCGCAGGCGATTGATGCGTTTAACGCCTTTCTGAAACTGGATCAGATCGTCGTACAGACGGGGATGGTCGGCACGCGCCAATACGAAGACCAGGCGAATGGGCACGGTGTCCTTCACGGTATTGGTGCTCATTCGAGTTCTCCCGATGCACCCTGAACTTGCCCCCTATCGGTGGCGGTCATCTTGCTGCGGGCGTAGTTCTGTCCGGCCAGCTGAAAACCCCGCACATTGGCGAACATCGGTTCCTTCACCTCGTGGATGCGGTGCTTTGGGAACGCCGCCTTCACCGCCTTCCTGAACAGGAACGCCCCGCCGCCGACCAGGATGATGTTCTGCAGGCTGTGTGGTGCCTCGATCCACTCCTTCATCGTCGACACGGCCTGCTCGGCGACGGTCTCGGCCAGGGGCAGCAGGCGCTTCATGTCGTACGGCTTCTGGAAGATCAGCGGCTGCTTGCCCGTGCGCAGCGCCAGGTCGATGGCGTCGTAATCGCGGTAGGGCGAGCCGATGTCCTTGGTGATCTCGGCCGCCAGCAAGCGCAGCACGTCCGACATGCCGCGGTTGAAGGAGTAGCTCTGCTTCTGGACGAAACGCATGCCCCGGGCCACCAGCCAGTCGAAGGTGCGGGACCCCGGGTCGATGATCAGGCTCTGCTCGTTGCCGATCTCCACCATCTTCTGGTGCTCAGAAGCGTAGTGCACCAGCGCCCCCTGCGGCTGAGGCACGGCCATCGCCTTGCCCACGGTCACGACCTTATTGTTCCCGATGTCGTGCCGGCCGGTCATGGCTTTCTCCAGCGCCGATTTCTTGACCGTGAAGAGTGCCACCGGCAGCCCCACCACAAGGAGGTCGATGTGGCTCACCTTCATCATCGAAAGGGCTCCGCGCAGCAACGCCATGTACTCCGGCGTCTCGGTGTATTCATCATGCAGTTGTTTGGCGCGAAAGGTATCGGCGGCAAGGCTCACGTCCGGCCCGACCTCATAGAACAGCGGGCCGATGGGGATACACACGGTTTTCTTGCGCTCGCTCGCCGGCCACGACGGCGAGTCGTCGCTCGACGGATAGGCGACGGACGGGAAACTGGCGCAGCGGATATCGGTACCGGCTGCGGCCGTGACGAATTTGGTGTTGCCGGATCCGACATCCACCGCTCTGACTATCAATTCCATAGCAAGGCTCCGAGATAGGTTTCAGGTCGATCAGCATCGACAGGGCGATCTGATCCCGCCACACGGAATCCCCACTCAAAAAGGCCGATTTCGGCATCGGGCCCGGCCCGCTGTCAGCGAACCGGCGATACACGGACATCTCGCTGACACTTGAAAGCGCCATCCCCCGGCGGGGCTGCGTGTGTGTCACTACGCTCTCATTCAAATGGCGGACATCAACCCCATGCGCGGCGGTTGCCACCGGAGCGGTCCGCGCGCGAGCATCGCCCTGAGTTCCCCCGCTCAGGACCAGAGGCAGATATTTCCCCCGTCAAGCCCGCCCGCCGCCTCGTTGCCCGCCGCTTTGCGACAATAAATGCGCCTTACCGCATTCTCCCGGGCGTGCAAGTGCCACCCGCAATCCTCCGCAAATCGCCGCGCTTTCGAGCCGCCCGCTTGACCGCCCTACCCGCTTGGTGTCAACTACGGTTTCCCGAGGGCCATCCTGGCCCCGCTCCATCGCGGAGCAAAAGGCGTCGCAGTCGTTACCTGCCCTTGAAGCGCCAGTCTTGAACCGGCAATGCCGTCGCCCTTGAGGCGGCGGTCCCGAGGTCTTTCTCGTAGTGCAAGTCGCCGTGGCTTGGCCAGCGTTCATCGCTGGGCGCTCCCTGAAGCGCACCACGGCCAACAGAGCACCCGGCCGGCACCCGATGCCGTGCCCCTGTTCCCGCCTTCCCTTGAGCACGCGTTCCACGCAGCGCGCGGTTGTGTTTGCCCGATTGGGCTCCCCGCGCGCCTTCGCTCACAAGCTCGACACTGCCCTGGACTTTCGGTCAGGGGCGGACCCATGCGAGTGGATGGCGCTACGACTCCAGAACCGATCCACCAGATGGCGCGAGGCCAGACCTCGCCGCCGATGCCCAAGCCATGCCCCAGAGGCCGGCCGGCATCACCACCCCCATGGCTGCAGAAATGCACGGATGGGCCGGATCAACCCGTTTCGTTTTTAAGACCGACCGAGTTGGCGAGCGCGGACACGCTGGCCGACGAATCCCCTGGGTAGGTGCCGCGACGCCGTGGTCGCGCGCGGTGCCGAAGTTCTTGACCACTGACCGGCGCGGGCAACGGAATCCGTCCCGCCGGGAGCTGCCCTGGATTCCATTTTCATCGCCAACATCGGCTTGCCGTTCGGGCGGCGGGCCTCCGGCCAAGGAGCCATCGACATGTCGGACGTAGTCCCCAGCAAGACTGTTAGCCGTAGCTCACACAACACTGCACGCCGCCGGCAGCAGGAACCTGCCAGCCCGGGTCGCTCGAGCCAGCAGCAGCCCGCTCGCCCCCAGGGCTGGGCGGGAAAGACCCCCCGGGAAATCCTCGCCCGCTATCAGCCGGGCAAAGCACCGCCGCTCAAGGTGCTGGAGGTCCTGATCAAACTCTTCAACACCCTGCACACGGCGCTGGAGAAAACCGTCTCGCACAAGACGCGGCAGGAACGCGCGCAGTTTCTGCGGCGTTTCTTCCGCGACCTGAAGCAGAAGGCGGGCTTCAAGACCGTGCCGGACCCGCGCAACCTCGGGCAGAAGCACATCCACGCCATGGTGCAGGTCTGGCAGCAGGCGCATCTGGCGCCGGCGACGATCCAGACCTACTTGAGCTTCCTGCGGGGGCTGGCGATGTGGATGGGCAAGCACGGCTTCGTGCGCAAGCCGGGTCACTACGGTTTGAGCCTGGAGGAGTACCAGCGCCACGAGACCGCCCAGCGGGACAAGAGCTGGACCGCCCAGGGGATCGATGCCGAGGCGGTGATCGCCGACGTGTGCAAGTTCGACCTCCGTGTCGGCGCGTCGCTGCGGCTGATGTCGGCCCTGGGGCTGCGGCGCAAGGAGTCGGTGCAGTTCCGGCCGTTCCTGCACGTCATGCCGTTCTGCGAGACCGGGCTGCCAGAGAACCAGCAGCAGGCGGATCGGTATGCATGGATCAAGGGCAAGGGCGGCCGGGTGCGCTGGATTCCTCTGGACGATCCGCTGCAACTGGCCGCGCTGGAGTTTGCCCAAGGCGTGGTCGACGGACGCGACGCCCACATGGGCGACCCACGTCGGGACTTGAAGCGTAACCTACGGCGGCTGGACTACGTCGTGGAGAAATTTGGCATCACTCTGCGCAAGCGGGGCGCGACAGGTCATGGCCTGCGCCACGAGGTGTTGAATGATGCCTATGAAGTCATCACCGGGGTGCCATCGCCGGTCCGGGGTGGCGGGCCGGTATCACCGGAACTGGATCGGGCGGCGCGGCTGGCAGTGTCGCAACTGGCGGGGCATGCGCGCGCAAGGGCCGCAGGTGCCTACATCGGCACGATCATCAAGCCAGGTGGCCGGCCGGTTGGCTCGCCCGAGCCGAATGGCGACGATGACGACGGGGCGGCCGTGCCGGTGTGAGCGGCGTCCGGACAAGGCGGTGCCGGGCGGGAACGATTGCGCCGCCCGGCATCGCCTTGCGGCGTTCCTCACGCCGTCAGGGCGGGCTCGGCGGGCACCTTGCGCGTGTCGTCCGTTGCCGCTTCGGTCTGCCTGGTCTGGGCGGTGTTGATGCGCAGGCAGGATGGCAACCAGCCCGTGCCGGCCACCGTCTGTTCCGCCCCCGTCACCACGGCATCCTTTTTGAGCGCGGCCAGCGGGCTGGCGGCATTGGCATCAACGGCCTCGGTGACGACCTCGAGGACACGTGCCTTGGAGACGTGGTTGAAGTAGGAAACCCCCGTGGCCGTCCACCACTGGCTCATGTCCAACCCCAAGGCCCGGGCTAACGCCTCGTTGCTTTGCCGCTCGGGTTCGGTGCCATAGATACCGGTGACGGTGACCGCAACGACGAAGGTCAGCAGGTGCAGCACCGTCGCCTGCTCCTGGGCGAGCACCCACGGGAAGATGTCCTCCAGGTTCTCCGGCAGCCGCTCGGCCCAGGCGGTGCGCTCGGCCTGAAGCTTCGCCCAGGCGGCACTGGCCACCATGTCCTCGGCGGCGGATCGCAGTTCGGCTTGGCTGTCGGTCGCGCTGATGGCGAAGACGTTCTCCGAACGGCAATAGTAGAGATCGTTCCCCCGGAAAATCTTTTGCGCCAGATGCGCGGTGATCGCGGCCAGCGCCACATCGGGGCGGTCGAGCAATTCGGCCTGGACGGCGGCGACCCGGTGGGCGGAGAGACAACGCACCAGCTTCTCGGAATGCACCGGGCGGGTCTTGGGCGACGGCAGCGACACCAGCGGTTCGTCGGTGCCGTTTTCGGCGGCTTGGCGGGCGGCCTGGACCATGTCATTGCGATCTTCGGGGCGGATCAGGCCATACTTCACCGCAGCGGTGCCGTTATTGCCGACATGGACGACGCAGCCGGCCTGGGCAATCAGGTCGGCCGGCCACACGCTGAGGGCCTCGTCGAGCGCCTTGCGTTGTTCCTTCAGGCCTTCGGCTTCGCCTTCGAGCTGATAGAAGGTCTCCTCGTCGCCGTCTTCGTCGGCCAGCGTTTCCATCTGCGCGTGCAGCGCCGCGATGCGACCATCCAGGTCCTCCAGGGCGGCTGCTTCCTCGGCATCCGGTTGGCGCTTCGTCTTGCGCAGTTCGCCGTACTTGACGTACTCGTCGAAGGCATAGCGGACTCGGACATCAACCCATTTCCAGCCTTCGGCCGCGATCTGCTTGGCGCGCTTTTGCAGCTTGTCGGTCGCCAGTTTTTCCAGGAGGGCCGCATCGAGCAGGTAGGCCATCTTGTCGTCGTCGCTGAAGAGGTCGCGCCGTAGCGCACCGCCGGCCTTCTCATAGGCCTTGAGGGTGACATACTTGGCGACGGCATCGCGGTCGGACTCGATCTCGCCCTGGGTCAGCAGTTGGCGAAGGTAGTCAGAACGGCGGTTCCATGACGGCAGCGCGGCCCAGGTCTGCTCCTGCTTCTGGTGATCGTCCACCGAGGCCAGCACCATCAGGCAGTCCAGCCCGATCTGGGCTTCGCGAAAAAGGGCCATCAGCTTGGGCGAGACGGTGGCGAGCTTCATGCGGCGCTTGACCACCAACGGGGTGATGCCGAAGGCAGCGGCCACGTCCTCGACCGACTTGCCTTGCCCGATCAGCTTGGCGAAGGCCGCGAACTCGTCGGCGGGATGCATGGGGATGTGGAAGCAGTTCTCCGACAGGCTGGCGATCAGCGCCCGGTCGGCCGGCACGACCAACACGGGCACGGGGTAGTTGTCGGCGAGGTCGCCCTTGCCCACCAGCAGGGTCAGCGCTTCGAGCCGGCGACCACCCGCGCAGACCTCGTAGCGGCCACGTGCGCCCTGCACGACGATGAGGTTCTGCAATACGCCGCATTCCTTGATCGAGGCCGCGAGTTCGGCGATGCTCAACTTCGGAGTGCCACCGGCGCGCGCCTGATAGTCCTGCGAGAGGACCAGCTTGTTGAAGGGGACGAAGGTACGGGGCGACGCTTCGACGATGGCGTCGATTTCGGCTTTGGTGAATTTCATGCGGAGGGCTCCTGAACGGTTGAAGGAGGCATGCCGAGGGGCATGTCCATGAGTCCAGAATCTCACCCCAACCCCGTCATTCAAGCCTCCGGGCGTCGCTGTCAGAAGTGATGCGCGAACACTGACGGCAGAGCCAATGCAAGTCGAATGGCATTCGACTCGATCCATCGGCTCGCCGGTGTCGCGCCTGATCTCGAAACGGTACCGCCAAACCGGCCGTTGCTGCTGGGCGCCCCTGTCGCCAACCACTACGCTGGGGCCCTCTTCCTCTCCCCACACAGGCCTTCATGCATTCCAATTCCCAGCGGCGACATCGGCGCTCGGTCGTCATGCAGCGCATCGCGGGTCTGGAGCGGGCGCTGGAACAGGCGCAGCACCTCCTCCACCAGGACGATCTCACTCCGCTCCTGAACCGCCGCGGATTCCGGCGCGCCTGCGACCGGTGGGCCGGCAACGGCCCGATGGCAATGTCGGCCTGCTGCGCGATGATCGACCTGGATGGCTTCAAGGCCATCAACGACCGCCACGGCCACCCAGTCGGCGACGCCGCGCTGGCTCACTTCGCGACGACGCTGCGCCGGCATCTGCGTCCCGCCGACACCATCGCGCGGCTGGGTGGCGACGAGTTCGCCTTGATCCTCATGGAATGCAGCGGCGACGATGCGTGCCTGCTGCTGGAACGCCTGCAGCAGGCACTCGCCGGATCACCCCTGTCAGTGCCGGGTGGCGCCGTGCCGCTGCGGTTCTCTGCCGGTGTCGCCGAGCTTCATGCTGCTGAATCGCTGGGGCAGGTGTTGGAGCGTGCCGATGCCGCCTTGCTCGATGCGAAGCAGCTGGGCAAGGCGATGGTCCGCCTGAGCATTCCACCGGCGCGCTCTGCGCAGGCGGCCACGGCGACTGCGTGCGACCGTCAGACTGCTTCAGCGTCCGTTCCCATCGCCATCGATGAACGGGAAAGCGACGGGTAGTCGGATCCTCGGCCGCGTCTCACACCAGATGCCGGCATCGTTGGACACCACCCGATTGGACGCGCATCAAACCCCTCACTGCTGGTGGGCCCATGGCCGCTCAACCCATTGCCACCCGCAACCCGCCTGCTCCACCAGGGATTTCGCAGGCGAATGGCCGACCGGTGCGCGCGGCCGTTCGCCGGACGGCACACTGTTAGGGCATCTGGCTTCGGCCAACGCGCGCTCGTTCGAGCGCTCCCGAGTCGCCTCGGGCGTTGCGGTCGTTACCCGCATATTTGTCGTGGCAGCCTTCAATGGCTGCCCCTGGTTCCGCGCACCACGCTGAACTGAGCCCTGCGCCGGCCGACGCTCGTCGGCGGGTTTCCAAGCCCTTGGCGCTCGCCGCCTCGTACCCGATATGCCGGCTTCGCCATGAAGTCCGGCGCAGTCGCGTACGTCTGGCCTTTGCCAACCGGTCGTCCACGACCGTTTTCTTGCCCATCCCACCCGGGGAGCCCGCCTCCCCGATGGGGCGTTGTGTTCCCCGTTTTCCTTGGAGAACACACCGATGGCCCGTCCTACCGCGCCTTCCCTGTGGCTGCCCGGTTTCGACCCGGCGGCCCCGACCCTGCCCCGCCCTGCAGAGCAGGTTTGCCTTTCCGTTTCTTGCGGGCCCGGCGAGCCTGTCGAAGTCATCCACGTCGAGAACCTCAGCGACGTCGAGCAAGAGCAGTCTGTAGTCTCTGTCCGCGCCAACTGGCGGGTGGTGGCCACCGCGCCCGAGGCCGCCCCGCGCATCCTCTGGCCGCAACTGACCCGCGCCGACCAGGAGCACCTGACCGGCCCGACCGCGAAGTTCGAGGCCAACTTGGCAGCGATCACGCTCCTTCGGGAGATCGAAGCCGAAGTCCGGCCGGCCAGTACGGATGATCGCCAGGTTCTTCGGCGCTACACCGGCTGGGGCGGCCTGCCCGCCAGCTTCAATCTCGAAGCCACCGACAGTGCCTGGGGCGAACGTGCCCGTCGCTTGCAGGCGATGCTCAGTGCCGAGGACTTCGAATCGGCGCGCGCCTCCGTCAACAACAGCCACTACACCGAGGTCCCCGTGATCGAGGCGATATGGCAGGCGGTGGAGCGCTTCGGTTTCACCGGCGGACGCATCCTGGAACCTGCCGCCGGCATCGGCCATTTCATCGGCGCCATGCCGCGGAATCTGGCCGAGCGCAGCAGCGTCACTGCCATCGAGATCGACCGGGTTTCCGGCCGCATCCTCAACGCGCTCTACGCGCCCGGCGGCGTGGATGTGCGGATTTCGCCGTTCGAGAAAACCCCGCTGCCCGACCACTGGTTCGACCTCGTGATCGGCAACGTCCCCTTTGGCAAGTACAAGGTCGCCGACGTGAGCAACCGGGCCTATTCCCGCTTCAGCATCCACAATTACTTCTTCGGCCGCGCCCTCGACCTGGTGCGCCCCGGTGGGCTGGTGTGCTTCATTACCAGCAGCCACACGATGGATGGCCAATACGACGCGGTGCGCGAGTACATCGCAAGTCAGGCTCACCTGCTGGGTGCCATCCGGCTCCCCAAGGGCACCTTCGCTGGCATCGCCTCGACCGAAGTGCAGACCGACATCCTGTTTCTGCGCAAGCGGCAGCGGGCCGAGACGGTTGAGGCCAAATGGTTGAAACTGGGCACGGTGCCCGATAGTCTCCGGCACCCTCAGTGCTACGAGCGCTACCTGCCGATCAACGCCTGGTACGCCGAGCACCCGCAGTTCTGCATTGGCCGCATCCGCCGCGAGAGCAATGGCTACGAGGAAGTACCGGTCGCCGTGTTCGAGGGCGACCTGGAGGCGGCCCTGGCCGAGCGCATCGCTTTGCTGCCTGCCGGTGCTTACCGGCCGGTGGCGCACAAGGCAGCCCCGCTGCGAGTGGTGGTCCCGGCCGATGCCGGTGCCCGTCCTGGCAGCTACCATCTCCACCAGGGGCGGGTGCATCGGGTCGAGGGCAGCGAGATGGTCGACGTCCATGACCAGCTCAATGCCACGCAGCGGGCCCGCGTCACCGGCCTGTGTGCCATCCGCGACCACGCCCGGGCCCTGCTCGATGCGCAGTTGGCGGATGCGGGCGACGGTCGGCTGGGTCACCTGCGAGCCATGCTCAATGGGACCTACGAGCGCTTTGTATCGCGCTATGGCTGCCTGTCCACGCGCGCCAATGCGCTGGCGTTCCGGCGCGACCCGGACTATCCGCTGTTGCTGTCGCTGGAACATTACGACGAAGAGGCCGACACGGCCCGCAAGGCTGCGCTGTTCTCCCGGCGCACGCTGATCCGTGTCGTCGAACCGAGCACGGCGGCCGAGCCGGCCGAAGCCCTGGCTGCGTCCATCCAATGGCGTGGCCGGGTCGATCCGGCTTACATGGCCGAAATTCTTGGGGCACCCGAAGCTGCGGTGCTGGAGGCCTTGGCCGGAGCGGGGCAGGTGTTCCTCGACCCGGCCGACGGGGAATGGAAGACCACCGACGACTACCTGTCGGGCAACGTGAAAGCGAAGATCAAGCAGGCGGTGCTGTCCGGGAGTACCTACCAGCGCAACATCGACGCGCTGGAACAGGTGCAACCAGAAGACCTGCCCCCGGCGGCCATCGAGCCGCGCCTGGGGGCGGTGTGGATTCCGGCCCTTGATGTCGAGGCGTTCATCCAGCAGGTCCTGGAACTCAAGGACTGCCAGGTGGGCTACTCGGCCGAAGCCGGCGCCTGGTCGGTGAAGTACGGCGAGTGGGAAGCGCGGCAGAACGTGAAGGTGACCCAGGAATTCGGCACCTCGCGCATGAACGCGATCGAACTCGTGCAGTGCGCGCTCAATGTGCAGGTGCCGACCGTGCGCGACCGCGATCCGCTGACCGACAAGTACTTCGTCAATCCCGACGAGACGCTGGCGGCGCGGGAGAAGCTGGGCCTGATCAAGGAGCGGTTCGCCGGCTGGGCCTTCGAAGATACCGAACGCCGCGAGAAGCTGTGCAGGATCTACAACGACCTGTTCAACGCCACGAGGCCCAGGCGCTTCGATGGCTCGCACCTGAAGCTGCCGGGATTCTCCCGCTGCTTCGTGCTGCATCCGCACCAGCTGGATTCGGTGTGGCGCATCGTGCAGTCCGGCAACACTGGGCTGTTCCATGTGGTCGGCGCGGGCAAGACGGCGGTATGCGTCATCGCCAGCATGGAGTTGCGCCGGCTGGGTTTCGTCAATAAGCCCTGCCATGTGGTCCCCAACCACATGCTGGCCCAGTACACGGCAGAATTCGTCCGACTCTATCCGAACGCATCGGTGCTGATGGCGGGCAAGGAGGACCTGGCAGGCGACCGCCGGCGCGAGCTGGTGTCGCGCATCGCCACGGGCGATTGGGACGCGGTAGTCATCACGCACTCGAGCTTCGAGCGCATCAGGATGTCGCCGCGATTCAGCGAGCGATTCATCAAGGAGATCATCCATGAAATAGAGATGGCGGTACGCGCCGAGAAGAGCAACGACCGGTCCAACCGGATCGTCAAGCAACTCGAGGCGATGAAGAAGAACTGGACGGTGCGGCTGGAAAAACTATCGGCCGACCAGAAGAAGGACGACCTGCTCAGTTGGGAGTTGCTGGGTATCGACGCCCTGTTCGTGGACGAGGCCCACCTGCACAAGAACCTCTACCGGTTCACCAAGATGACGCGGGTGGCCGGTCTGCCGCTGACCAGTTCGGAGCGCGCCTTCGATCTGTTCCTGAAGACGCGCTACACGATGCAGCTCCACGGGCATGCGCAGCGTGGGGTGGTATTCGCCACGGCGACGCCGGTGGCCAACACCATGGCCGAGATCCACACCATGATGCGCTACCTGCAGCCCAACCGGCTGGCGGAGCTCGGGCTGCAGCAGTTCGATGCCTGGGCCGCCACCTTCGGCGAAAGCGTCACGGCGCTGGAGATCGCGCCGGACGGCAGCGGCTATCGGATGCACACGCGCTTCGCGCGGTTCATCAACGTGCCAGAGCTGATGGCGGTGTTCGGCGAAGTAGCCGATATCCGCACGGCGGAGATGCTGGACCTGCCGGTGCCGAAGCTGCGCGGCGGCAAGCCGCGCATCGTCGCCTGCCCGGCCAGTCCGTCGCTGAAAGCCTTCGTGCAGACGCTGGTCCAGCGGGCGGAAGCCGTCCGCAACGGCGACGTCAAGCCGAACGAAGACAACATGCTGGCGATCACCACCGACGGCCGCAAGGCCGCGTTGGATTTCCGGCTGGTGGCGCCGCTAGCGCGCTTCGACGAGCACGGCAAGGTGGCCGCCTGTGTGCGGGAGGTCCATACCATCTGGCAACGCACGGCGGACTTCCGCGGCGCCCAGTTGGTGTTCTGTGACTTGTCGTCCCCCAAGGGCGGCAAGAGCTTCAGCGTCTATGACGATCTGCGGGAGCGGCTGATCGGTGCGGGCATCCCCGAGAAGGAGATTGCCTTCGTCCATGCTGCCGAGACCGATGTCCAGAAGGCGACGCTGTTCAAGGCGGTGCGCGAGGGCCGGGTCCGGGTGCTGCTGGGCTCCACCGCCAAGATGGGGGTGGGCACCAATGTGCAGACACGTCTCACGGCCCTGCATCACCTCGATGCGCCCTGGCGTCCCTGCGACGTCGAGCAGCGCGAGGGGCGCATCCTGCGCCAGGGCAATGAGTGCGAGGAAGTGGAAATCTTCCGATATGTCACGGAAGGCAGTTTTGACAGTTACATGTGGCAGACGCTGGAGACCAAGGCGCGCTTCATCGCCCAGGTGATGAAGGGCGACCAGGGCATCCGGTCGCTGGAGGATGTGGAATTGGCGGCGCTGTCCTATGCCGAGGTGAAAGCCTTGGCGTCGGGCAATCCGCTGGTGATCGAGAAGGCCGGCGTGGACGCGGAGGTGGCCAAGCTCTCGACGCTGTTCTCGGTGTGGCGCAACCAGCGCTATGCCAACGAAAGCGAAGTGGGCCGGCTGCCGATGATGATCGAGGCGCTGGAGAAGAAGGTCGCGCTGTACGCACAGGACGCGGCCCGGATCGAGCCGCAGACTATGCAGGGCATCGCCGTGGAACTGGCGGGGCGCCGGATCGTCGGCCCCGATGGGGTCGGCGAGGCTCTGCGCGGGTTGGTGAGGACGGCCAAGGAAGAGGTACGCACGGCCAGCCGGATGATCGAACGGATCGTCGGCCGCTTCGGCGGCTTCGACCTCGGTATCCTCGCGGCCCGCGGCGACGAGACCCCCAGCCTGTACCTGGCGGGACATTGCCTGTACAACGCCGAGCCCTATCAAACGGGTCCGGCCCTGGTGGCCGCCTTGCTGGCAGCGCTGGATTCGGTGGGCAAGCATCACGCCGATGCCGGGATCCAGTTGGAAACTCGCCGCAAGCGGCTGGAAGACCTCCGGCTGGAGTTGGCCCGCTCATTCGAGCACGAAGGCCGGCTGACCAACCTGCTGGTCCGGCAACGCGAGTTGCTCAAGCAGCTCGACCTGGACAAGGACGAAGCCGGTAGCGCGAAGGTCGACGCCGACGAGGCACGGCAAGCCGCTTGAGTTGATTTCACCCCCATGGCCGAAAGGCTGTGGGGGTTTTCTTTGACGGAGCTGACGCTCATGGGATATTCCGGCCAAGGCCGCCACTCAAACTGTATGCAGTCCCATTGCTCCAATCTGCGTGGGAATCCTCCCGGGAAGATCGACGGCAATGGCATACTACGTCATATGCCTCCGCCGATGATCGATCTCACCAACCCATCGCATGTCATCGCCGAAATTTTTGACGACGACAAGTGGATTAAGGATGAATTCGCCAAGCACTTGTCTGCTGAACTATTGAAATTCAGCGAGACGCTGGCGGACTCATTCAAACGCTTCCCGAAGCTCGACAAGATGTCTGCCGACGGCGATGAGCAGGCCGCGTTCGTCGCAGGCTTCATTTTCGGCGTCTTCGACGATCTTGTCGTGTCGTCTAAGCTCCTTGTGAGCGGGAAGATGGTCGCATCTGGCAACTTGATGCGGCAAGCCATCGAGGGCATCGCAGTCGCGATTCTTTGCTCGTCCCGCCGACCCGTGTTTGTTAGTAAGGGGAAAGGGAAAGGCAAAGCAACTATGAAGGTCGACTATTGGCGTAAGGTGAAAGCCCAGGACCCGATAGCCTATGCCCACCAATCAATCTGCCAGCTTGCGCTCAATTGCGATCTACTTGGCGTGAGCCGAACCGCCGTCGATAGGTTACGAGCAGCCCGCCGCAAATATCATCTGTTCAGCCACCCCAGCCTGTTGGGAATGGCGTCGCGCATGAGCATGGGCGAGCCAGGCCCAATCTATATCGGAGGAAATTTTGATGAAGCGAAGCTCCCAGCCTACCGCACAGAAATCTCCGAGCGCGTTGGCCTGTGCGGTGTTCTTCCCACGCTGATTGACGGATTGATTTTCAGGCTTGAGGCCAATGACCAATAAGCCTGCGACAGTTCCATTAACCTGGGATCGAACGTTCCTTGAAGTTGATGTCTCAGATCGAGTGGCGCCTTTGCGCAAATTAACCATCACACGCCTACGCAATCACTGCCGATTTTCCAGTTTGACCAATCACGGGGCGCATGGGCCACCTCTCAGTTGCACGGTGCACTAGGCGTCGATATAGCAGGGAATAGCAGAGCTAAACTTACGGTATGTGCAATCACTGCTGTCCGGTTAAATCGTGAATAGATTCAATTGGTTGTTGTGCGCGCCCTCTGGAAGAATGTACTCGCTGGGTGAAAAGGCTTGCTGCAAGGGCATTTTCTCGAAAAGGGTGAGCGACAAAATCTGTAGCAAAGTGTAGAGCGAGGCGTCGAGCTTGAGGCGTTTTTTGACGATGGCGACGAGAACATAGACCGAAATGGCGATCCAGATTTGCGACCTGACGGCATTGTCTGAATTGCCGTAGAACTTTTTGATCCGCAGATGCTGCTTGATCCACTTGAAGAACAGTTCCACTTGCCAGCGGCGCTTGTAGAGCGCGCAGATGTTGGCTGCTGGAATGGTGAAGTTGTTGGTGAGGAACACCAGCGTCTTGTCAGTCTCGGGATCTTTGAATCGGATGCGCCGGAGATGTTCTGGGTAGTCCTGGCGACTGGTCGTGCCGGTAAGTGCAATGGTCTGATCGCAGATGATGCCGGTGCTGCGATCTACCGCCGCCGAATGGACTCGCCGCAATCGGGTGTTCGACTTGGTACGGGTAACGAAGAAGGCTTGCGCCTGATGCATCAGATAAAGCCGGGCGAAGTCCAAGTAGCCCCGATCCATGACGTAGATTGCCCCAACCTCCAGCACCAGAATGTCGAGCACATTGACATCGCCCAGCTTGCCGTCGGAGATGTGGATGAAGCTGGGAATGTTGCCGCGAAGATCGAGCAGCGTGTGCATCTTCACCGCCGACTTGGTGGTGCGAAACAACGCCCAAGGAAACAGCGACAGGCACAGATCGATGGTCGTCGAGTCCAGCGCGTACGTCGTGTTCTCCAACTCGATGCCAAAGCTGTCGCCCGCATAGAGCTTGCGCGCTTGCTCGATCAGGCGCTGGGCAAACTCGGCGTAGATACGCCAATCCCGTGTCTCGTTGGCATCGGCCAGCGTAGATCGCTTGATCTCCTGCCGGAATCCCATGGGGTAGAGCTTGCCAGCCTGCGCCGACAGGCAGACTTCGATGTCGCGCAAGCTCTCGCGGTAGGTCAGTTGCGCGAAGGCCATGATTCGGAACTGTTCCGCGCACGTCAGCGTGCGAACTCCCTTGTCGCCTTCGTAACGCGCAACGTACCGCGCGAAGGTCGTCCATGGCAGAAAGTCCATGAGTTGTGCGAACAGCGTCTTGCCGATATTCATGGCGGCCTCCGGGCAAAACCCCGGAAGATTGCCAGAATCGGTAATCGCCGTTCAAATCGACACCACCCTTCATCGCTCGGAAACCCGCATCAGTCTTGGGCTTCAGGGTTTCGACCCTTCATTTAACCGGACAGCAGTGATGTGCAATCGGTATGTCTCTCCGGACGAAGCGGCCATCGAGCGTTATTGGCACATTGGCCGGAACAACAACCCATGGCGAGGGCAAACAGAGATTTTCCCGCGCGTGTCCGGCCCATTCATTCGCGCCGTCCCAGGATCTGCCGAACACGAACGTGAACTCGTCGTCGGGCAATGGGGTTTGATTCCATGGTTCGCCAAGACCGCGAAGCTGAGTTATTCGACCAACAATGCCCGGTTCGAGGAGATCGCAAGCAAAGCATCCTTCAAGCACCCGTGGCTGCACGGCAAGCGCTGCATCATCCCAGCCTGGTCCTTCGATGAGCCCTGTTGGGAGACCGGGCGCAACGTTTGGTGGCGTTTCAGTCGAGCCGACGGGGTGCCTTGGGGATTGGCTGGCCTATGGAACGCGTGGGGCGACAAGGGTACCGGTGAAGTCTTCGAGACTTATACGATGTTCACGGTGAACGCCGATCATCACCCGCTGATGTCGCGCATGCACAAGCCGGACCCGAAGCTGCCACAAGATCAGCAGGACAAGCGTAGCGTCATGCCGATCGAACTGGCCGATGTTGACACTTGGCTGTACGGATCAACCGACGAAGCTTCAAGGTTGGCGCGCGTACCGCCCGTTGATGTGTTCGATGCCGCGCCGGAGAATACCAACCCTCTCTGACATTTCCAGCATATCCCGATGAAGAACGCCCAGAACTCCCGGCGCTTGCGGGTGGCAATCCAGGTCCCTCGCTTGAGCCCCGGATAAGCTCAGCGCGATACTACAAGCGCTTTCTGTGGACATCGTGTCTGCACAGCCTTCATCGGCGACCCCGGTTGCCCTGAAGTCCAGCCCTGCTGGCGTCGCAGTCGTTACCTGCCTTTTGGGTCCCCGGCTTCGGTCGGGTCCGGCCATGCCTTTGGCCGAGTGTCCGGTTCAGCCGCCTGGCTGAACGCTGTGTCCTGCCGCGCGACCTTCGGGTCGATCGGCATCGAGCGAGGGCCCCGTTCGCAAGAACCGTGGGCCTTCATCCTGCACGTGTCGCCTGGCACGTCGCCGAGCCGCTCTGCCGTCCACGGCGGAGCATCCCGAACGGGGAACCCCAAGTTCCCCGCCAGGGATGGGTGTTCCCTTTCATTCCTGAAGGAGAACACCATGTTCGCAATTCCTGCAACGAGAGAGTCGCGCCCGGTCGCAGTGCTGCTGGGTGGTTCCGGGTATGCCCGACCGTCCCTGCGCATGGCGACTGTGCCGGCGTTGTTGAAACCGAGGCCTACCGTCCCCG
This sequence comes from Dechloromonas aromatica RCB, assembly GCF_000012425.1. Lineage (NCBI taxonomy): Bacteria > Pseudomonadati > Pseudomonadota > Betaproteobacteria > Rhodocyclales > Azonexaceae > Dechloromonas > Dechloromonas aromatica (nom. nud.). The sequence continues at coordinate 2,408,611 of NC_007298.1, forward strand.
GACGGTCTGGCTGCGCTTCCGAGTACCGTGCCGCAGGAGCCTGATCATGCCGATCAGCCTCTACCGCCGGCGCATTGCCGCCACTGTGATCCAACTGGCCAAGGACGATCCGTCCCTGGTCAAGGAGGTGATCGCCCGCTTGCGAGAGTCGGGCGAGATCGAAGCCGACGATCTGGTCTACCTGGACCGGATCGCCGACCGCTGGATGAAGATTGCCGAGGACAACGGCAGGCACGCCGCATCAACGTATCCGCGTCAAGCGCGCGGGTAGCGGGATGCCCCTGGCCTTCGCCATTGCCGCAGCGATCTTTTCCAGCAGATCGGGACGTTCATCGTTCAGCGTATCGGCCCATCGGGCCAATGCCTGGTCGATGTCGTCCTGTGTTCGCGCCCCGTCGAAGTCGAGACCGAGTTTTCGGAAGTCCTCGATTTCGTCGGGCGTGAACCGTAGTGCATTGCCTGCACGCAGCATGGTGTGGACACCTCTTGACCTGTGAGCGTTCAGCTTAGCAGCGCCGCAGATCCGTGCAACCCCGGGGAGTCCACCGCATCCCCGACCAGGGACAGGTGTTCCCTCTATCTGTCTTTGGAGAAAACATCATGTCCCTTGAGAAACCCCGCCCTCGCCCCCGGCGCTCCGGTATCGAGTCCGAGGAAGAGCGTGCCTGGGTCGGCTTCTATCGGCGCGTCGGCCGTGATCCGGCCATCGCAACGGAAGTCATGGCCCAGCTCGAGTCCGATCCCGAAATGAAGCGTACCCATCTGGCGCTGTACCTGTGCTGCAAGGAATCGCTGCGTCAGCACAAGGCCCGCCAGACACGCAACAAGCGGATCGGTCAGTTCGTCCGCTGGCTCTGCCACGGCCTGTTCGTCAGGCCGCTGCACAGTTTGCAGAAGGGGCTGCGTCACGGCAGCGACATCGCCGTCGAATGCTTGCCCGAAGTAGTCAAGGAACCGGCCGTGGCCCAGGTGCGCCGCCTGTCTCGGGAAACCGAGTTCAATACGGCACACACGGCCTTCGAGCAACAGGCGGCCCAGCCTACGGGCGAGCCGTTACCAGCATCCACTGAAGCCCAGGCCTCGCCCAGCGCAAAAACAACGCGCTCGGCCGCCTGACCCGAGAAGCGCCGGGCCATCACCGGCCCGGCCCGTGATGCGGCGGCACCGGCCGTCGCATCCGGTTCGCCGAACGCCCACCCGCTGCTCACCCAGCGGCGCGTGCGGTGCTCGCACCGATCCCCGCACAACCCATCGAGTGCCCGTGAACGCCGGCAAGGCGACTTCACGGGGCACCCACACCTGCCCGCCTCGCCATCTGCGCGCGTCGGGCCAAACCCCGCCCGCCGTTCTGCCCGTGGCATGCCGGCCCATTTTTTTCAGCAATGAAAGGAATCCATCGATGATCACCATCACCGCCATCCTGAACGCCATCGAAGCGCACGCTGAGCGCGCCATCGTCCCAGAGCTTCGCCTCATCAAGAAGGAGGTTGAGAAACTGCGCCCGTCCCTCTACCCGGATGACCAGGAGCACGCCGACGCCCTGCTGCTGAAGCTGGACCGCCTGCTGTCCGACCAGGTCGTCGTCGCCACCGAAGCCGGCGTCTTGGCGCAAGGATTTCCGGCAGTGGCGCAGGCAGCCTGAATCGCGGCGACACCACCGGCGATTCGCCCGCCGGCTCGCCAGACATCCAACAACCCCGTGGGGCTCAGCCCGACGGGGTGGGGTTCCACGATATTTCGAGAGGAACCCGATATGAACAAGGTGAGTATCAATGCGGCGCAACAGCGCTACGTGATCGAATGCGGCGAGGGCTATACCTGCCTCGGCTTCGCCAATGCCCGGGACCACGCCAACCAGATCGCCAGCAAGCTGAGCCGTGCCAACCTGGCATTCACGGACGAGGACTACGCGACCCTCGCCGGCTACGATAAGTACCTGAAAGCCATCCAGGCCTGGAGCCAGTCGCCCCTGACGCGCACGACCTACTTCGATCCCGGCACGGATGCCAAGGCCGCCAGAGTCCTGGAATCCTGCCGCACGCACGAACGGAAGGTCCGCCTGATCCTCGGTGATACCAGCACCGGGGAACCCTGGCTGGAGGAACACGATGTCATCGGCCGGATCGGCCGCTCGACGGGGAGTTTGAAGGTCCCCTTGCTGATCGAGCCCGGCGAGCATGGCGGCTGCGCCATCCTGTGCGCTTGCCTCCTTGCCATCGTGGATTGGGAATCCGGCGACTTCCTGTATCGCCATGCCGCCTACCGCGAAGCCGACTTGAGCATCAAACCTTCGGGCGACGCAGACCGGTCCTGGAATGTTCTGCGGCGCGAAGAAGTCGTCGCCAGTTTCCGGGACATCGGCAAGGCCGGCGCCTACCTCGCCTTCATGCGCGGCGCGACGATCGAGCCGCGTGTCTTCCGGTGACTTCGAGGGCAGTACCCGATGGAGCAACGCCTCCCCGGCAGAAACGCTGGGGAGGCGGTCGCCCGCAGAAAACCAACAGCGCTACGCCGCCAGGCGGCACTGGGCGTATTCGCGGTCGATGAGCCAGTGCAGGAACTGGGTGTCCTTGGAGACGCCCCAGTAGTGCGCCTTGCATCGGGCGATGTAGGCGTCCAGGTCGTCGAGCGTGCGGATGTCCACCGGCTCGATGTCGGTGATCTTCCGAAAGCGCTCGACCTCCCGGCGAGTGAGTCGAATTTGCGAGCCGAGGCGGATCATCGTCGTTCTACGTGAAGGGTTGAGCCTTCATCTTGATCAAATTTTTCAGGCTTGTCGCGGGTTTTACGGCGGTCCCGCAAAAAATTTATGCAGTGCCAATAGGCTGACATCCCGGTCACACTGGAGTGCAAGTAGGCCCTTTGGACCAAGCTGGCGGCACCTTTGCGCCGCAGGAACCGATCGGCACGCCCTCATCACCAACGCCATTCGCAAGCCCGTCGGATTCCGGCCGCTTGAACGTTGCGTCCTCTGCATCCCCTTGAATCCACCCTACTGATGCCGGAAACTGACTGGGCATACCTGCATTCCATCGTGGAATGTAGTCCGGCCCCGAGCCGGCGTCGCAGTCGATACCTGCCTCACTCATCGTGCCGACCCAGGTCCGCACATTCATCCCAAGCGGGGACCTCGTCCCCTTGGGGATCGGCGTTTCCGCTTTTCTGGTTTTCTAGAGGAGAACGCCATGAATCTATCTGCCTTGTCCCGCGCCGATCTGGTCCGCGAATTACTCTCGCCCCTGGTTTGCGCGTCGAGTATCAACCCTTTGCACGTCAGCGATGCCGTGGCGCAAATGGGCATGCTCGGCACCACCGATACCGTTCTCGCCCATCGCCTGGGCATTGCCCGCGAACTGCTGCTACGCGACCTGCGTGCGCAGATGCGCAGCAGCCCGCTGATGATTTCGCCGCAAGTTCTGCGCGATTGGCTGCGGCTGTATTGCGCTGGGCTCGAGCATGAGGTGTTCCTGGCGCTCTACCTGGACGCCCAGCATCGCCTGATCGAAGTCGAGGAGTTGTTCCGGGGGACATTGACCCAGACCTCCGTCTATCCTCGGGAACTGGTCAAGGGGGCGCTCGCCCGTAACGCCGCCGCGCTGGCCGTTGCGCACAACCATCCCTCGGGGGAAGCCGAGCCCTCGCGGGCCGATGAGCTGCTGACACAGAGCCTGAAGCAGGCGCTGAGCCTGGTGGATGTGCGGGTGATCGACCATTTCGTCGTCGCCGGCGACACGGTGGTGTCGTTTGCTGAACGCGGGCTGGTGTGACGCCATGCGCCGCCGGCCAATCGCATCGCGTCCGATGCTCAAAAGCATGCCCACCTCATCGGGTCGGGCTGCCTTTTCTGTCGCATGAGGAGATCATCATGTCGACGATAGTCCCGCCTCATTGTCCTGTTTGCGCAGGCGACGGCGTGCCGTTGGGTACGCTGGGCCGCCTGCGCTGGTTCCGTTGTCGCGACTGCGGCATGAACTTCAGTCGTCAGACTGGCACGCGCCCCAAGACCAAGTCGACGTTTCATCAAGATGAAGGAGAACCGCATGGAAACACCCGCTGTGGCAAGCTTGCAAGCGCATGCCGAACCCCTGGCCGCGCTGTCGATCTCGCATCTGAGTCCAAGCACCCGCCTGAAACTGGCCGATGACGAGTTGTCGGTTAATGCCTATCCGACCGACTGCGGCGGCATCCTCTACGTCGGCATGCCGTGCCACCGGATCCCGACCGAAGCCGACCTGGCCGCGATTTTCGAGGTCGCTCAGTTAGCCGGCGTCGTCTGGCTGAACTTCGACAGCGAGGCAGCCGTGATCGACGGCCTGCCGATCTTCGAGATGCCGGACCCCGCATCATGAGCCGGCACCACATCCGGCTCATGCACCAAGGCCAGCCGGTCTTGGTAGTGGCCGGCTACGACCGGCCCCTGCGCGAACTTTTCCTGCAGGTGTTTCTCTGCCAGGAGAGCGGGCCGGCCGGCGATGATGACATCGTCTACGACAGCCTTCATGAACCGGCCCTGGACTGGACCGTCATTGGTACGCTGACCGATAAACTCACTGCGCTCGGCATCTGCGTGCCCGAGAAGTTGATCGAGGCGGTGTATCTGGACCAGCGCTTCACTACAGGCAACGTCGTGGTTTGGCACCATGCCGACCAAGCACTTGAAGTACTGCCCACCAACCGAGCATAACTTATCTACGGCAGGGCGTTGCGCCACGCGGCCAACGCTCCTTGCCCTTTCTCTGGGGCTTCCGGAGGTATCAGCGCTATACAAAGATCTCTGGGAATAAAAGAACAACCAGTTTCATATCTGAGGTATCCGGCGTGTAGGCAGGATCGTTGATCTGCATCTGCGCCTTGTAATGCTTCACCTTGAGCGCCCACTTCCCCGATTTATCCTCGGCTCGCAACTGGTCGGCGCGGTCGTAGGCAGCCAGTGCCCGGCGGAAATAATGCAGGTAGCGCCTGTGCGCCGGTTCGACACGGTGTGCGACCTCGATAAAGGTCTTGAAGCGCCAACCGATCACGCGCCCATGTTTTGCGGAGTACAGCGCATTCAACAATGTGCGGGGTACATGGTTGGGGTATTGAGGAAGTTCAACCCTTTCAGCCGCCAATGCCCGCCGTAGCTCAGCCCAGCCACGATAGTCCGGCGTGTCGCTCGTTTCGTAGTCGAGCCACCAAGTCTCGAACTTCTCCCGTACCTCGGCAAGACGTTGTCGTTCTCGTTCACGGACCTGCTCTTGCAGAGCGTCCCGTGCTCCGTCGAAATCGAAGTAGTAGGCACGCTGGCTCTCCCGCTCCAAGGTCAAGTCGTCAAACCCAACCACCCGGCGTTGCAGGTCTGCATTTCCCATCAATGTCGGCTCGGCCCAGATGCAATCCAGCATGAACCGTCCCTGCTGCACGGAAGCATCGCGAGTTGCCTGCGTCACTACAAAGGCATTACGGTTGTTATTAAAAAACACGTCGTCCTGAGTCAACCGCCGCGCCCCGCCGTCGAAGTGGGCAAAGATCCAGATCAACAAACCACCTTCCTGCAAGTAGAACTCGCGGCGCTCGGCAATCACATTCACATACGTGGTGGACAACTGAATCTCGAAAACCACTGGAATGCCCCGATAGATTGCACGCACATCAGGCTTTCGCCACTCTGCCGTCAGTGTGCCAGACCATCGTTTTTCGGTGGCCACGTCCGTGAACCGGGGGTCAGCCGCCAAACACTGTGCGACCCACTCTTTCATCTGCAGGTGCCGGGCGCTTTCCTTGACGCCGTTGTAACGCCTTGCATCAATCTCCTCCTGCGATAGCTCACCCCGCGTGCGCGCCAAGCAACGCCCATCTTCCAGCGTATGCCGGAAGAAGAAACGCCGCTCTTCGGCGCGCGACACTAGGTAGACAGGCACCCCACACAATGAGCAGGCATAGTGGGGCGTGCCTCGCTTGATGTCGGTGCGGAGCGCCATCCGCAATTGGATCGCCTTTTCGTAATCGGTGCCGATGACTTCGCCATGATCGAGATGATCCCCCGAGGCGATCTCCATTACCTCGGCAACCTCGGGATTCTCGACAGCAAAAGCACCACGTTCGTCCAGTACGGTAGGTCCCACGACTAGCCCTCTCAACAATAGGCCTTGGCTGCAGATCGGCGCACCTGTACCTCGGCAGGAACCAGCATGTCATGGTTTCTTCGCGGTCGCAGGCGACGGGGACGCAACCTGTCCAGGGTCTCGCTATCGGCAACCAGCAGGTCGTAGAAGTCCTCAGCGCGCACGTTCGCCGTATCGTCAGCCCGAACGCGGAGCAACGGAATCGCAGCCAATGCGAACAATTCGTCCTTCAATTGGTCGCGTTCGCGGACATCATCGTCATCATGCAGAGCTGAGTCCAGCTCGAAACAAGCCACGGGATCTTCGTCCTCGGTGCATAACAGAACATCGACTTGTGCCGCCCACGAATAGCGCCGGTGTCGATCTGAAAGACGAAGGACGAAGCCATCGACATCCATGAAATTACGTAGCGGCACGTTGGGGTAGGCGCGCAGGCTGGGGAAGAATTGCCGCACCGCCTGTAAAAATTCGCGTTCCTGGGAGCTGGCGCAAACGCTCTTACGGAAGGTCATAAGATCGCTCAAATGCACTGGCCCGAGAGTAAATGCGCTGGCCATCACGATGCGGCGCATGGGCACCACATCACCCTGGCTGGTCGCGGCAGCTGCTGCTGGCCTTGCAGAACGTCGGCCCTGTACTGATCCCTCCGGCGCCTCGCGATAGGTCAACAACTTCGTGGGGAGCGGGGCATCCGGTCCCTCGACCTCGCGCCATGCGGCATCAAGCAGTGCATTGATGCCTTCAAGCAGGTCGTTGTCGACTACCAGCAGCCTACCGCAACGAACAAGACGCCAAAGGCGGACCGTGTCGCCTGCAACCAAAGCCCCCCTTGTGAGTTTCTCGTGGAGCACCGTCGGAAAGATCTGCTGCGTAATCTTGGTCAGCTGGCTGCTAAGGACGTCGGCACCCGGCACCATCGTTTCGTAGGCAGCGAGGAAGCCGCCGATGTCGCGCTCTTCCAGGAATATCCGCAGGTTCTCGATGGTGCCATTCATTGCGCACCACCTTCCGCGAAGTCGACATCCAGAAACAGGCTATGTCCGAAGGCGTAAGACCACATGTTGGGCAGTTTCTCGACCACGCCTTCGGTTGGAAACAAATGCGGCATGACTCCCGCGTACATTACGAGCCCTTCAGATTCGAGCTTTAGTCGGAGTTCTTCGCCATCGCCGGCATAGACCAGATACGGCAGCGGATCGTTCGGATCGGTCAGCTGCCCTGCAGCCGTCAGCGCCTGCATACGGATCGACGTACCGAACTCGTCAATCGCGTCGCGGACGGTCTGCTTAACTTCATCGGACACGCCACGCACGATCCGGTACCGCACGATGTCAATGCGGGGCAACAAGGTCCGCAGCAGGGAATCGTCATCGGCTCGGGCCAGCTCTGCACGGCTCGGCAGTGCGAAGAAGAGATTCGGGTCCTTCGGCTTGAGCCGTTCGATGATGGTCATCGCGAAACCAACGGGCAGCTCGGGGACCATTGCCTGCTGCACCTCGACCTCCTGGCAAAAGCCCTCCCAGGTCAGACCCGCGTCGTTCAATGCCAATAGCAGTTTGTGCAAATCAACACGGTAGATATCCGACGGGCCACTCAAGTACTGTAAGCGCTTGGTCACCTCATGATGCTTGAAGTTTTGCGAAAGTACCCGCTGTACAAGCTTGTAGCGACGCAGCAGCTTCTCCGAATCGGTCTCGCTCAGCATCGTGATCACCAGCCCGGGGACAAAGTCCTTGGGATGGATTGTCGATAACTGCCATACATAGCGGCCCCCACCGATCCGCCAGGCCCCGTCATCCAAAGTAATTCCCTCGGACTTGTGGTCCTTCATCGCCAGATGGAGCTGTGCCCAGCATGTCAGCTCGTCGCCACGGGCAATCTCGTAGCCCGACCCCGGCATGAGCTCATCGTCCTCGCGCAGCAAGACCAATTCCGAATTGCCGGCATCCGTTGGTCGCACCGGCTGCGGTATCGACGGCAAACGGTCCAATGCTTCCCGACTGTTGCGATTGCATAACTGCAGCACGGCAACACCGTCCAGAACTGCCTGTCCGGACTCTTCCAAGTGACGGCGCAGAGTTTCGAATGCCGCTGGGGCTTCCTGCAACCAATGTTCGGCATCCCCGACGGGATTGACCATAAGCAGCGGCAGCTCGTCCATGCTTCCTGCCGGCCCACCCTCCTTGGGTGTAGGAATGCTGACCATGACATAGCCGGGGCCGAAACGCACCTCAAAGACCTTGCCACCTTTTCCCCGAAGCCATGCATCGCACCATGCACACAGACGTGGTGCAAGTTGGCGCCAGTCTTCGAACAACTCTTCCGCGGCATCGGCCATCGGCGTCAGCTTGAGGGTCGTCTTCGGCTGCGCGCGATTTGCCGCGTGCCAATCGGCGTGCCCAAGCAGGCGCGCCGCCGCATCGAGCGAATTGACGTGCTTGAGGGCGATGCCGTGCTCTAGCAGGGATTTACGCAGGCGTTTCGCGAGATGCTTGGGATCCTCGTCAGCGGTTGGCATCAGGTGCCGAACCACATCGAGTGCTGCTTCCGAAGTAAAGCGAGGTGTTTTCAGGTGGACGAAAGTCCAGAGTGAGACGGCCTGAAACTGTTCAGAGGGGGGATTGGCATCCACAGATGCCACAACGGTCGCTGTCATTGATGAGCTCCATATCGGAAAGCACTTCAGGACGGCACGCGTTGTCCGGCTTTCCAGGAGTTCACCTAGCCGGGAGGTTACTTGCGGGTATTCAACTGGCTTTGCCGTGCCGGAAAGACTCCGGTGCGTGCACTGACGGGCGCCAACTTGCCCACGATTCGGCTTGAACCGTGAGTACATGATAGGACAATGAAACAAATTCCGTCAACGCCCGAGCCGTGAGTCGGCAATCCAGCTCTCACAACGGGGCCAAACGATAGTGACGGTGGCCGGACATGCCCGGCCACCGCTATGCCAGTAGCGTTTTAAGCCGTTCCAAGCCCGCTTTGATGTCATCGCCAAGGCGTAAGGCCTCCGGGCCGCCTTCGGTTCCTTGCTGGGCCGCCCAGCTGCAAAACTCCGACATTAAAGAAGCCTTCTCGGCGGTGATTTTCGAGTGGCGGAGGCCATCCTCAATAAGAGGGATTAAGCCGGCCGCCGCACGCAGCCTGTTCAACGCAGGCGTGGATTCGGGGATTTTCGACATGCAGACATTTTAGCGGCGGGGCGCCAGAGAAGCCATGGCAATCCTACAAGCGGCCCTGAAGATCCATATCAATCACCGCATCCGCCATGGCGGTCAGTTCCGGCGTCTGGGACACGAAGAACTCCCGCTGATACCCCCCCAGCCGCAGCACCTCGCGCTTCATCGCCATGAACATGCGCTTGCGCTCGGGGTCCAACGGTCCATCGGCCTCGTCCGAGAACAGTGCACCGTAGCGTCGCCCCGTGTGCTGGGCGAGGTACAGCGCAACCGCCCGGATCAGGCACTCGTTGATCCACACCCGTTCGCCGCCGCTCATCAGACCGACACTCTTGCTCTCGCCCGACTCGCCATCGTGCACCAGGATGTCGAAGCCTTCCTTCTGCTCGCCCTTGCCGGTCTCCACCAGGGTTTGGATGGATACCGTAAAGCGCGGACCGTAGCAGGCCAGCAAGAGGTCGTTGGCCAGTCCCGATAAGGTCGGACCCGCGTCATCGATGGTCAGCGCGATCAGGCCGTCGTTGCCCATGCACTTGGCGAACAGATTCCAGTTGCCCAACTCGGTTTCGACCTTGGCGATGCGGTTGGCCACCTGCGCTTGACGACCGGCCAGGGCCGTTGCCTGCTGCACCACGGCCCCCAGGGTTTCGGCGTCCCGCACCGCAGCCAGGTGGGCCTGCTCGGCGGCAGCGACCGACTGCGCCGCCTGTTCCATCGCGGTCTGAGCATCGATCAGGCGCTGCTCGTCGCAAGGTTCCGGCAAGGCCGCCAGCGCCTGATTGAGCCGATCCAGGGTGGCTCGGTAGTGCTTGGCCTGCTGGCCGTGCTGGGCGCCGATGGCCTGCCGTGCCACATTGATCTGTTGACGCTCGGCCGCCTCCTCGGGCGTCTCCACCGGCGGCTGACCGGCAACGGCGTCTGGTCCCAGCGCGGCCTGCAGTTCCGTCAATTCCTGCTCGATCCCGGCCAGTGTGGTCCGCGCCCGCGCCATTTCACCGGCCTGGGCCGCTAGCCGCGCAAACCGCGACGCCCGTTCCCGGGCAAACTCGGCCCGATGCTCGGCCCAGGCCAAGGCCTGCGGCGCACCCGCGAGTTCCGCCTGCCGGCCGCGCAAAGCGTCCAGTTCCTGCTGTGCCGCCGCCTTCTCGCGCCCCAGCCGCTGGATCGTCCCCTGCGCGCTGGGAATCAGGGCCTTGGCGTCCCGCGCGTCGCCCAGGAGTTGGCATTGCCCCTGCAGATCAGTGCCGGCACACGGCACCTCCCCGGTCAGGCCGAAGCGTCGCGCCAATTCCTCGGCCTTGAGCGCCGCCTGGCCGGCCTCGCGCTCGACCCCGGAGAGTTTCTGCTGGACCATCCGCTCCGAGGCTTGGCACTGCGTCAGACGTTGGACTTGTTGGCGCCAAGATCCGATCTGTGCCGAGCGCAGCGACAAGACCCGCTCGGCCAAGGGCAGATGGAGCTCAGCACGCTGCACGGCCTGGGCACCAGCCAGCACCGTGAGGCATTCCCGGCGCTGGTTCTGCAAACCCTGCCCGCGGTTGCGCTCCTGGGTGACGCGCTGGGCGATGCGTTGCGTCAGCCGTTCCAGCCGCTGCGACTCGCCCTGGTCCTGGGCCTTCAAGGCGTCGATGGCCTGCGTTCCGGCCTGGATCACGGCGTGGCATTCGCCCTGAAGTTGCTCCCGGCGCGCTTCCACCCCGCGCGACTGCTCGCGCTCCGCCATCAATTGCGCGTGCCGGGTTCGGACCGACTCCTGCGCTGCCTGGGTCGCTTGGCGACCCGCAAGGCGCTGCGCGACGCGGGCCTGGGCGCCGTCGAGCCGGCGCCGTTCACCCTCGATACGCTGCGCTTCCGCATCCAGTCCAGCCTGTTCCTGCCGGATGGCCGCCAGGCCGGCCTTGAGCAGGCGCGCCGTCTCGCCCGCCTGCTGGCCCAGCGCCCGGATTTCTTCCTGTCCCAGCAAGTCAGCCAGCAACGTCTTGATCTCGGCATTGCGGTAGGCGCTCAACTGCCGCTTGCCCTGCGCCGAGAACACCGACGTGAAAAAGGTGTCGGCACTGCCGCAGAGTGCTTCGACGCAACGGGTATAGGTGTCCACCTTGCCGTCTGACACGGTGCCGTCGTCCAGCACCACGGGCTTCCATGCGCCATCGTCGGCAAGCATGAGCAGAAAGGCTTCGGTCTTGCGCCTGCCGTTCACGCGGATCACGACCTGCGAGCGATAGCTACGGCCCTCGTGGGCCCAGATCAGATCTTTCTCGTTCTCTGGCAGGCAAACATGGTCGTAGTAGGAGAAACCGCCCGGACCGGCCATCGCAGCACGCGATGGCATCGTCAGGTACGGGTGCATGTTGTCCATCACGGTGGTCTTGCCGCGCCCGTTGGCGCCAGCGATGGCGACCAGTTCGGCGCCATCGGCCAGTCGTTCGAAATCGAGTTTCAGGACATCGCGTCCCAGGCCATCGCGAATGCCACGAAAGCCCTTGAGAGTGAGTGAAAGAGGTTGCATGGCGATACTCCAGCCGGATGACCAGTTCAGTCTCCCGCACGAAAGAGGCTCTGCAAGACCGTCCCCGAGGGACAGGCCCGGGAAGGTCAAAACGACAGTGTGGGTTCAAGATCGGCCATGGGTGGCGACCGGGAGACAGCGGTGTCGACGCCTCCCTCGCCATCGCGGACTTCCAGCCCAAGCAGCACAAGTTCGGCGATGGCTTCCGGTTCCTGGCTTGCCAGCGCCTGGAGGCACGCGAGCAAGGGTTCCGCCCGCGCCTCGGTCACCTGCGCCCAGACACGAACCTTGTCCGCCAGATTCCCCAATTGCGAGATCCCTGCCGCCCGCGTGCGCACCACGGGCAGGATGCGCCCTTCCAGCTTGGTTTCCGCCGCCCCCTCCAGCAGCCGCTCAATCGCCGCGCGGTCGACCTGGTGGCGGTCTTCTTCGGCGACGGTCCAGCGCACGCGCACGAACGCGCCAGCGATGTCCTGCTGCGTGACAGCCGCGCGCAGGGCGTCGAGGTCGGGTTTGCCCTCGAAAACGATATCGACAGTTCGGCACGCGGGCGTGGGCTCCAGCGTGAAGCGCGCCTGGTCGGCGTCGATTTCCCAGAACAGAAACCCCTTGCCCCCTTCCTCGCCGTAATGAAAGCGACCGATCGAGCCGGGATAGGCGATACACTGCCGCCCTGCGATGCTTTCCTGCTCCCATGCCTGATGCCGGTGGATGTGCCCGAGCATGAAGGCCTGGGCCTCGGCACCGAACAGGGCACCGGTCGTGAACTCGTGATCGAAACCGGCCATCGGCACGCCGTGCTCGCTCACGCAGCCGAACACCGTGCCGTGCGACACGCCGATGGTCGGCACGCCCTGCCGACGTGCCGCGCGGTGGATCGGCGCGTAGCCGCGCAGCAGCAGGGCCAGGTGCTCGCCCACGGCTTGCGCGGCTTCCGCCGCACCGACTGTTGCGGCCACCACCGCCTTGTTCACCGTGGGGATGCAGGTAATCAGGGCACGAGCACCGGCCGGCAAACTATCGAAACACCAACTGGTCGAAGCGAGCCATTCGTCCTGGGCCGTGAGCGCGACCTGCGCGATACTGCTGGCCACATGCACCGGATGCCGTCCGCCCAGCAGCCGGAAGATCGCCAGGGTGCCCGGTGGCTCATGCGAGAATGTCCCTTGCAGCATCAACACCGGGCAGTGGTCAGCCAGTCGCCGCACCTGCGCGACAAGCCGTTCGGCGGCCGGTGCATGCAAGTCCAGGCCATGGTCGGTGGCATCGCCCGAGAGAACCGCCGCCTCCGCACCCAACGCGATGGCCCGGTCGATGGCAGCGCCGAAGCAACGGTCGGCTTCCGCCAGTTTCTTGGTACCGTAGTGCAGATCGGAGAAATGCGCGATGCGGATCATGCCGTCCTCCCGCGCGAGGCCAGTTGTATCTCGCTCGCTATCTTGTCGAGGTAGCCTTGCGGATCGTTGCCGTAGCGCTCAAGCTCATTCCAGGCCTGGGCGCGGCCGCTCGGGTTGATCTTCCAGCCCCGTCCCCAGCGCCGGTCGGCGTAGGCCTGATACTGTTCCGGCACGATCCCGTAGGCCTGCACGCGGGCCATCAATTGCTCGAAGCTGGGACGGCCGTCGCGCAACGGCGGCTCCTCGGCGGACGTTGCATCGGCCACCGCCGTCGAGTGCGCGTCGACGGCTTCCGGCGGCAGCGATTCGGCACTGGCTGCTGCCAGACTGCCCTGAAGCACCTGCGTCGCCAGTTGCGCCTGCACCAGGGTCGTCTCGGTGTCTTCGTTGTCTCGCAGCAAGGCCGTCACATCCACCGGCGCCTCCAGGTCGATGATCCACTGCGGCACGCGCACTGCCCTGCCCTGCTCGTCGATGTGGGCCACCTCCATCAGTCTTTTCGTGAGGTAGAAAGGCGTGCGTTGCCGGTCGAGGAAACCCGAGATGCGCCCGCCACGCAGGAAGCCCACGGTCTCGAACTTCTGGATCGCGGCGTTCATCGCATAGAAGCTGTTGGTATGCAGTTCGAATGCGCTGATCGAACGTATGCCGGGGATGAAGAACAGGAAGCGCCCGGTCAGGTTGCACTGGCGCTGCTGGTACTCGCGACAGGCCTCCGGTTCACAGAGACCTCCGTTGTCCTCGCGGATCATGGTCTTGCGACCGCCGAAGAGGCGGATCGTGCGCCGGCCCGTCTCGTCGACTGGCACCCGGGCATGGCACATGCAGTGCCGCACCCGACCATCGGCCGAATATTGCGACCAGTAATGCTTCTCGTGCGTGCCCCAGGCCGCCAACTCGTGGGGCATCACGGTCTGCCAGTAGTCGGAGGGGAACACCACCGGGAAGCGGTACAAACGCCGTCCTTCGCCTCGATCCTCGCCATAGGCGTCCAGAATCTCCCGGGCGATCTCGGGATTGGGAAAGTCCTGGGCCCGCACGGTGAACCACTGCACGTTGCGCGGCACCAGCGGCGCCTTGAGGTTGGGCAGGGCTTCGGCGATGGCACGCTCGATCTGCTCGAACGACTGGCCCGCGGCCACGCCTTGGTCGTAGATGGCCTTGGCTTTGGGCTCGCCGGCGGCCTTCTTCGTGAGCACTTTGATGCCGGCGCGGATCTTGCCGCCGGTGGGAATGCGGGCGGGGCCTTGCCCCAGCAGGGTCGGCGCGGCAATAGCGCCGCTGCCCTGCACGGCAATAACGGGTTGGGCATTGGGATGGGCCATGAGGGCGCTCCTCCATGAACGTCGGGATATTCCGACAATTCATGCTCTCGCGAATTTTCCGCACTTCAACCCCGCGCCGGACGGCTGGCGTTTACGTACCCCATGCCAGTTTGATGGCATTAAGCAACCGAACCCATATCTGCAAGTTGGCTACACGTTGGGGCAGCGCACACCTTCCTGCAATTTCTCCCTTCAATCCTTCGGAACAGCGTCCAATCTGAAGGCCGCACAGGTACCAGCCTTTCCGACGACGACAAGCAAAGACTTTGCTCGGCTCATGCCGACATAACGCAGCTCCAGATTCCGGGAAAGATCAATGGTATCCAGGCCCCACAAGATCACGATCGGCGATTCGAGGCCCTTGAAGCGCTGGATCGTGTCAATCAGTACGGTATTGTTGCGCCGGACACCCTCCTCAAGCCAAGTCGCGGGTCGAGGAAGGGGTAACCGTCGAAGTGCCGCGTAGTACTCCGCCTTGTGCAAAGCATCGGCAATCAATACGGTAATGTCTCCAGGAGCAACCCCCTGTCTCGCAACAAGATCAACGATCCGGGCGTTGACTTTGGCCGCCTGACTATCTCGACTTGGCGATTCGTCAAACTGAACGTCATCGCCCTGAATGTCGGGAGGGCTCACCGCAGTAGGTGAACTTGCCACTGTTGACGACAAGAAGGCCCCGGTCGCTGATGTCGAAAACAACCGCCTCCGCTTTTGCGTCATCCGCGTTCTGGATGAGCTCGAGGGCCATGACATCGTAGCCCTGGAGTCCAGCCAAGTGACTCCTGATGTTTCCGAGAAGGTTCGCTGTGTACGAGCCGCTTCTGCGGGGTTGGGTTTGTTGATCCATTCTTGTTCCGAGCCTTATCCCTGACCGAGCCGTTTCAAATCAAGCGCTTTGTCCAAGGCGCAAATCCGCCGCCTTCTCACCTTGGATGGTTTCCTAAATCGTCGTGCCGTGCGGACCGGTGGCGTCGTAGCGCAGCGTTTCGGCAATCTGAACTGTCATGCTGATCCCCTGATTCTTGTTTTAGTCCATGGCCCAAAGCTGGTCGTTGTCCTGCGTCGCGGCCCAGAAGTCGTCAAATAGCGCCAACTTAGCTTCGCTCACCATCGGATACGTCTTCGGCCCGAACCGGTCCCTGCCAAGCGAAACCTTTGCATCTACCGGAACCTCCATTCCGACAAATGTCGTGTATCTGCAGAAGAAGCGCCCGGGAGATGTTCAGGGCGATATCTTCATGGCGCGAGCTGACTACGTCGGCCGCCGTGCCAATGGCGACCCGCTCAAGGAAAACGACCTCCCGTTCATTTTAGAAAAATTCCGTGAATGGCAAACAGGAACGCTTGAACTCCCGGAGGAGGATAGCGAGTGAGCGAGCTTTATATAGGGAAACATCTCGATCCCAATGGGATGCCTGGAGAGCTGTACCGCCACAAGCTGAGTGACCTGATCACTCACACCTTTATTTGTGGCGGCTCAGGCTCCGGTAAAACGGTAATGGGCAAAGCCATCATTGAGGAAGCTGCACTCAAGGGGGTTCCCTCGATTATCGTGGATCTCAAGGGCGATTTGTCTTCCTTGGCCCTTGCTTTCGGTGAACTGGCAGCCCCGGCCGTTGCGCCATGGATCGAGGTAGAAGACAAGTCTACGCTTGGCAGAGCCGCATTGGCTGAAGCCAACACCTTCCGGAAACGGCTATGGGATTGGGGACTTGCCGAAACCAACGTGCGGGAGTTTTTCAATCAGGTAGCCGTTGAGATTTTCACTCCTCGCAGTGAGCTCGGCCGCAGGGTATCCATTCCGCTCATTTCTTCCCCGCCGCCGGACATCAATAAGCTGTTTGACGAGGACCCGGATACGGCTTCGGTCATGGTGACCAGCATGGCGGAAGCACTGGTGCGTCGGGTGATTCCCTCGGGACAGCGGGACAGGGAAACAGACTTTGTCACAGCGCTCATTGAGCACGCTTGGCGTACGGGTGTTGATCTGACTGGCGAGGCGGGTCTCGGGCAATTGGTCTCCATGATTCTGGAACCGCCCTTTGCCACCATTGGTGTGCTGGGGATCGATGACCATATTCCCGAGAACCGGCGTCAAAAGCTTGCACAGGCGGTGAACGGCCAACTCGTCGGCGCGGCAGCCAACTGGGTTCGTGGCGAAGAGATGAGCATCGACAAGCTGGTGGGAGCCAACCGTGTCGACGGCAAGACCCAGATCAGCGTTATTAGCCTCGCTCACATCACCGACTTTGAGGATCAGAGCTTTGTTGTTGCGCAAATCGCCTTCGCGATCAACGCCTGGATGCGCAAACAGGGTAGCGCCCCCGGTGGAAACAGACCACGCCTGTTGTTCTTCCTGGATGAGATCGGCGGTGGTGGCGGAAAGACCGCTTTCTATCCCACTTACCCTTATACATCCTCCTGCAAACCCGCGCTGAATATTCTGGTCAAGCAAGGACGCGCCTTTGGTGTCGGCTGCATCCTGGCTACTCAAAATCCAGGTGATATTGACTATAAGGGCCTCTCAAATTGCGCGACCTGGATTGTCGGTAAGCTGCAAACAAACAGAGATCGCGAAAAGATTCGCGAAGGATTGACCGATGCGGAGTTTTCACCGTCCGACCTAGCCAAGAAGCTTGCGCGCCCCAAGACGGGCGAGTTCATGCTCCTGAATAAGGAAGGGAATGTCTATTTCATCAAGGAACGCTGGCTCCTGACCTATCATTGCACGCTGAGCCCAGAGCAACTTCGCCGCTATAAGGCCAAGGGGTTGGCTCCCTATGAAGGCTCACTGAATACGGACATCGCGTTCAAGGATTTTGAGGAGACCACCAAGTCCGACGAGCAGGAAGAGATTCAATCGCTTTGGAATGATGCCAAAGACGCTATCGGTCAAGCCTGCAACCTGCTCGAAATAATTCTCGATCACGACATCGGTTCCGAAAAAGCACGACTTTGGATATCCATCCTTCGTGACCCGGACGGATTCAACCGCCGCCTTCAGGAAGCCCAAAGGCAACTTACGGAGTATGCCGAAGCGGCTTCCCTCCCCAGGGGCAACAAAGGTCAAGAGCCCAGCGGCTTGATGACACTGCTCTCTGAAAAGAAGATTGTGAGCCAAGGCCCATCGATCAACGACACTCGAACAATGCCGAGTCATGCTTCAATACCGCCATCTGGCGATAGCGTGTTTGTGGAGGATGACGGTAGCGTCATCTACAAGGGACGCAAATTCCCACTTTATCGAAGGTATGCAGGAAAATCGGTGACCTTCCTTGAAGAGAGCGGAGAGTTGAAATTTGTGATTGAAGGAAAGGTTTTGTCAAAGACCTTCGGTTTGGCATAAAGCGGGGGCTGATTAATGACGTTGCACTTGTGGAAGTGCGGCAGCGGGTTGCTTCTTTATCCTTGCCTTGGACACACGGTAGATGAGACGGTCTTCATCCAGGGGCACAGCATACGGTTTGCCACCGTGGATCTGGCAGCATCTCCGGCCGAGATCCGATCGCAGTTGCTGCGCTTGTGCGGGCCTACGCTTCAATAGCGCGAATCAAGACGGCAGCGCCAGCTCTACATCTCGTCTGAAGGGCGGCATCGGTTCCTCTGTCCTCCAGACCCAAGCGCCCTGCGCACCGATTTCCGCAATTGCCCTTTCTTTGGAAAGCCGCTCCTTCGTATCCATGAAAGCGCTCACCACGTGTAGCGGCACCGGCGCCGTCCCGGCATCCAGCAGCAGGACATTCGGAAAGGCCGCCGCGCTCCGAGCGTCATAGCGCAGCGGTTTGACGAAGCGGCGGTGCTGGGCGACTAGGGCGTCGATCAGGGGCAATTCATGCACGCCCTCAATGGGAATCCAGTGCTCGCTGGTCAACATCAAACTCGCCGCATCGATCTCGTAGGTGTATTCACGGCGGGCGCGGATCAACGCGGCCAGGATGACCCGGACCGGGTGGCCGGTATCGGCATCGCGCGCCTCAAACAGTGGCGCGAACACCCGCTCGATCCGCTCCCAACTCCGGCTGGCGATCAGCAGCGGCGCGTCCGGCATGTGCCGGATCCAGACCCGGCGGCCCTGGCTTGTGGCCTCGCTCGTCTTGAATTCGCCGATCACGACGGCCAGCGGCGTCTGCCCGTCCTTGGGACGTAGCACGGCCAGCTTCTCGCGCCGGCGCTGTGCCGCCTCGGCCTTGGCGCTCTCGCTGAACGGTTCGGGCACATACAGGCGCTCGGCCAGCGGGATGCCCTTGACCATGATCTCCTCGGCCGCCTCCAGCAGGTACTTGCGCAGCACGCCCTGGTTGCGTTTGCCCGCCATCGCCGGGCTCCAGCGGTTGAAGCCCGCGCGCTCGAACAGGAAGTGCATCAAGGCGCGCAACGTCATCTGCCTCCTCGGCACGCCGATTTCTGCCACCTCCTGGGGTTCGCCGCGCGGCACGGCGCGCCCGATTACCCGCATCCAGGGGAAATCCACACGCAATTCGAACCGCCCCGGTTCCGACTCCAGCACCGCTTCGCCGACCAGTTCGCCCAGTCCGGACTGCTGGACCTCCGGCTCGTAGGAAGGGCAGCTCGGATGGTGGGTGCTGCCGCTGTCCGGCATGCGCTTGACCACGAACTGGCGATGCCGCGCCACGTACATCTCCACGCCGCCAGGCACGCACAGGCAGCGCGGCCGCTCGGGTGTCTCGTAGACGTGGGCGAGCGCATCCTGCAGTTGCGAATCATCCGCGCCGATCACGCGGCCCTTGATGGCGAAGCGTTGGGAGTCCATGGCGAGCTCAAATCAATTCGTCGAGCAGTTCTGCCAGGGTCGGCTTGGGCCGCGGCAGCAACTCCCGCACCGCGCTCCGCTCGCCGATACCCAAGATCGCGCCCACCTGATCCTCGTCGGCCCCGCGCTCATACATCCGCGATATCACGGTGAGGCGCGCCGACTGGGCGCTCAGCCCCTTGAGTTCGGCGTAGCGGAACAGTTTCCGGTAGATCTCCAGCAACGCCCGGCAAACGTAGCGGTTCTGCCCCGGCTCGCCATTGTTGGGTGTGATCTTGTAGGGCTCACCGCTCGGGGAAAGAAACAGTCGACTACCTGGGTCCAAGCCACGGTAGACGTCCGGCCCACCCAGGCCATGCCCGCCGGCGAGACGCTCGCGGAAATAGGCGGCCAGTGCATCGTCGAGCCGGTTGCTGCTGAAGTAGAGTGGCCGGGGCTTGCCGTTGATCGCTGCGTCGGCGCGCAACTCCGATTCCCTGCACACGCTGCCGTCGGCATACAGATAGTCGCGCACCTCGATCCGGGCGATCTCCAGCGGCCGCAGGCCCGTGGCGAACAGCATGTAGTACAGGGCCAGGTCGTGCCAGGTGCGACTGGTGCGCCCCTTGATGCGCACCGCGCCTTGAGCCACCTCCGGCGCCGATAGCACCCGCGCCGGACGGACGCCGGCCGGCGGCTGGGGCTCGAAGCCCTCCAGCGCGACCAGGATGGCGTCCCGATGCAGGCGCAGCCGCCGCACGAAAGCCGCGCCTTCCTCCTTGAGACCATCCACGCCCACCACCTGGGTGAGTTGGACGGCGACGGACTTGATGCGCCGCTCGACCGCCGTGCGCGAGACGCCGAAGCGCACGGCCACCGCCTCGTAGGTCTCACCGCCAATTACAGCACGTAGCATCTCGACCGATTGCAATGCGTTCTCGTGGTGCTTGTCGACCTCCTGGTTGTCTTGCATGGCTTGCTTCTCCCATCATCTGTCGATCGTCATCAGCCCGAATCTTCGTGCGCCGACGCCCCCTTCGCCATGCGAAAACGCCGGGAAAGGCGCGGGATTTCGTCATCAGGCCGAGCGCGCCGCCGTCGCGAAAGAACTTGACGGCCGGACCGATGAGCGCACGCGCGACGCACGTGGCGGGTCGGCGCCGACTCGGTCGATACGCGAACGACGACGCAGTTCCGAGCCGAACCGATCCCCGCTCATTCCCTTGCCCGTCACCCGGGCTGGCCTTGCTGCGCGATCCAGCGGCGGATGTCTTCCGCGCGCCAGACGGTCACCCGCTCCGAAAGCTTGACCGGCTCGGGAAAGGTGCGCGCCTGGATGCGCCGCCAGAGCGTCGATTTGGAGATGGGCACGAAGGCCAGCACCTGGGGCTGGCGCAGGAAGCCGGTCTCGGGCAGCGTCAGGGTCGAAACCGGGGTGGCAGGCGTAGTCAAAAAAGTACTGGAAGCCGCCACCTTCGCGGCGGTACTGGTACGGATGTTGGGCATGATCGGGCCTCGTCACGGCGGGTGCCGATAAAGGACATGACCTGCTCTGTTGCGGCCGCGCTAGGTCAGGATGGCGCGGGCCGATAGGGAACGCAGAACTCGACGACATGCCGCCGGCGCCCCGGTCGCGCGGCATGGAAGGATGAGCAAGAAAGTGATTCCCACCGCATGACGGCCAATGGCGTCCGGGTCGGGAAAGATCAGCCGATCCGCACCTGCACCGCGCAGCACGCGCGACAGCGGATCGTCGGGCAACAGGCAGGTATCGACTGCGACGCCGCCACGAGAGCGGTGAGGGTGCCCACGGCGTCAGGTCAGCCTGACGTGGAACCTGTCGATACGATATTGAGGCACGTGGGCCGATGCAAGACATTCCAGGACGTGCCTGCCTCAATAGACCGCGTCCGCCAGCGATTGGAGATGGCACGGATGCCGAAAACATTCCAGCACGCCGTGATCAAGGTCGCGGTCCAGAAGTCGGATCGCTGACGAAGCCGATCCGGCTCGAACCCGCGATGGCAGCTAGGGCCATGATTTGTGCCCGCGTCCCATCAGGCGCCTTGCTGTCCGCCTGCCAGTCATCGCCCGGGAAGAGGTTTTCACGCACAACATTTCGCGGCCGTGCGGCCCATGCTCCCCCCTGTGGGTGGAAATATTGGCTATTTCGAGCGGTTGCCCAAGTACTCACAACAGTTCCGCACGACGGTCATAACGAATGCCCGATCGTCAGTCCCCAGTTCGGAAATCCATGCGCCGAAGGTTGCAGCTTCGCTGGCCTCTTCGGGCCCTTCATTCGATAACAGGTCGCCGGCGGAACAGCGCAGCGCCACCGCAAGCCTGTCCAGCGTCGGCAGGGACGGCAAATGCGCCCCGCGCTCGATGCGCGAAATGGTTTCGGCGTCAACGCCGACCCGCTCCGCAACCATTTCCTGTGTCCATCCCAGCTGTTTACGCCGCTCCGATAGGTTGCCCCCAAGTCGCTTCGCCAGACGGGCGGAGTCTTTCTTCTTTACCGCCATCGTGTTGTCCTTTCAATCAACAAGAATGACGGTCACTGGACTATCGAAACAGGGTGACTTATGTAGTTATTGCTATCTACAGACTTGTTGAGTTCTGGCGAATCAACATGACGAAAGGGTCATATTCTGGCGTCCGCAGCCAATGGCGGTCGGCTGGCTTACAGTGAGCCCGGGCAGATGGATCAGATTGGTGTTATCACGCTCTGGATGGTGGCAACGCAAATCGGTCACGCCTTCGCCGATCAGATGTATGGGTGCGTCGACTGGAAAACGTCAAACGGCTTCGGAAATGCCAATGCGATTGCCATGAGCGCGAACGCCGCCATGCAGGTTCAGCGGCCCCGATAACAGAATCGCTGACCGTGCGGATTCCACCCCAAACCAGCCAGCCAAAACAACTGAAACCCGCCCCAAGCAACGATTCGAACCTTGCCAGTGTTGCCAATGGCGTTCCGCCACCATCGAATAGAGCTTTCGGCGATTGCTGACAGTCCGCAGTGACTCGCAAAGGTTTGTCACGGCGGACGCGCGCTGAATGCTCGCGATGCAGCGGGAGCGGTCACTGGCGGGGCTTAACCGGAGAGGTTCTGAGCGGCGGCTTACTGAGTCCACCTGCCGTCCAGCAGGTAGAATTTGATTCAGGTGGCGGTCGGCACCCGGCCACTACCAGTCGGTCGGTGTTACGTTTCAATTTCTGCAGGTAGGGCTCCCGGTGATCGAGGTGAGTGACCGGTTTTCGGCAAGCAAATTGACGACCTCACTGCCGCAATCCGGCCACAACCGGACACTGCAGCAACTGGTCAGTAACGACTGCTTTTGACCGTCAAGCGACGTATCTAGGCAATCCACGCAACGGCCTTGCCCGATTCTTTCGTGATTTGTCCTTGGGAGCACTTTGTCGGCAAGAGGCTTACCAGAAAATTGATCATGTCGCGTCTAGGACGATGCGACGTTAGCAACAGCCAATCCAATGTTCGTGGAGTGCTCGGCCAGATACCCAGCTTTCTGGAGCCCCAGCACGACCGCGTAGCTTTCCCGATAGACGGATAACGACGCAATCGATAGAATGTTCCTGAGTCATTGGGGAGTAGCCGCTCTTCAATCTGAAGAGGCTTGCGTCAACATACTTGGTCATTCGACCATGGCGTAAGCGGTTTCTGCTTGGCAAGACCTTTGACCATACTGCCTTCCGAATGGCCGGGGAGGTGGTGTGGTCATTCGTCGAATTCCGGCCAAGGAAACCAACATGGAAGCCTTTCTCATCTCCACCGGCATCGTGGCCCTTGCCGAAATCGGTGACAAAACCCAACTCCTAGCGTTCATTCTTGCGGCGAAATTCCGCAAGCCTGTGCCTATCGTTCTCGGCATTTTGGTCGCTACACTGGCCAACCATGGTTTCGCGGGTGCAGTGGGCTCCTGGATAACTACGCTGATGGGACCGGAGATACTGCGCTGGGTGCTTGGCGTTTCATTTATTGCGATGGCCGGCTGGACCCTGATCCCTGACAAGTTCGACGAAGAGGATGCCAAGCTGGCTCGCTTTGGCGTCTTCACGACCACGCTGATTGCCTTCTTCCTCGCCGAAATGGGCGACAAGACGCAGGTTGCCACTATTGCCCTAGCAGCCCAATATCAGAGCCTGGTCGCGGTGGTCGCTGGTACAACCCTCGGCATGATGGTGGCGAATGTGCCGGCAGTCATCATGGGCGACAAAATTGCCGACAAAATGCCGGTCAAGCTGGTGCATCGCATTGCCGCTGCCATCTTCGCCATCCTTGGAGTCGCCACCCTTCTGGGGGCCGGTGAGTCCTTTGGATTCTAAGTTGAATTGAGAGCACAGTCATGAACGCCCAGCATCCATTCATTTCACCCGGCATCGCATCGGCACTGGGTGCTGCACTGCTCTTTGGGGCGGGAACGCCGTTGGCAAAACTGTTGCTGCAAGACGTGAGCCCATGGCTATTGGCTGGACTTTTTTATCTGGGCTCCGGGGCTGGACTTTCGCTTTATAGGCTTGTCAGCAGGGCAGAACCTGTCAGGCTGCCTGGCGCTGAAACGGGATGGTTTGCCGGAGCCATCCTGGCCGGTGGGGTGGTTGGCCCGGTCCTGTTGATGTATGGCCTCTCGGGAATGCCGGCTTCGGGAACTGCATTACTCTTGAACGCCGAAGGTGTGTTGACCGCGCTGCTCGCCTGGCTCGTCTTCAAGGAGAATTTCGACTATCGCATCGCCTTGGGCATGTTTGCCATTGCTGCTGGCGCAGTAGTCCTCAGTTGGCCAGGAGAGATGCAATTTGCCGGCGCATTGCCGGCGCTTGCAGTGCTGGGGGCATGTCTGGCATGGGCCGTCGATAACAACCTGACCCGGAAAGTCTCGCTGGCTGATGCAACCTGGATTGCTGCCGTCAAGGGATTGGTCGCAGGAACTGTGAACCTGGCAATTGCGTTCGCGCTGGGTGATCAGTTACCGAGTTTACCGATGCTGGCTGCCGCCTTGTTGGTTGGTCTGCTGGCGTACGGCATCAGCCTGGTCTTGTTCGTCGTTGGGCTGCGCCATCTGGGGACCGCCCGTGCCGGTGCCTATTTTTCTGTCGCCCCCTTCTGTGGCGCGTTTATCGCGCTGGCCATGGGCGAACCCTTGACGACCAGACTTATCGTGGCCGGTTCGTTAATGGCCATTGGAATTTGGCTGCACCTGACTGAGCAACATGAGCATGAGCATACCCATGAAGCCATGGAGCACAGCCATGAACACCTCCATGATGAGCATCATCAGCACGGCCATGATTACCCGGTGGCGCCAGGGGGGAAGCATTCACACATCCATCGGCACCAGCCCATTTCCCATACCCATGCGCACTTTCCTGATGTGCACCACGTAAGTCATCCTCACTAATTTTGTAGATTGGATAGGGCTGCTTTGGTGCAGAAAGCAGTCATGGTTTTGCGCGCTGCTGACTGACAGCAATGGGCTGCGCAGCACTCAGTGACGACCGGCCGCTTTCAGGTAGCGGAACCTCAGCGGCTGCTTTCAGGCGATGAATCCGAATAGAGGACGGTCCCTTCGGTGTAGAGTAGAGATGTGACGCGGTAGCATTAGGCTTGGTATGTCTGTTGTCCGCCCCTTTCGTCTGGCGGTGCCCAAGTAACTCTGCCGTAACCCCGTTTTCACATCCCCCTCATCGAACCGGACATGCAGATTTCCCGCATCCGGCTCTCGGACACGACATCACGCCTTCACCCACGCCTCGCTGCGCCCACGTGCGCCCAGACGTACGAGACCAAAGTACCCGTAGAGGTGCGAGAGTGGATAGCTCCCGCCCTTGCAATGTCTGAGCTTGTACTTGTAGCGCAACCACCGACGCAACCGCGTTGCCGTGTAACTGTCGAGCGCACGATAGGCGCGACTGACGTTCCCTACACTGAAGTAGTTCGCCCAGCCGCGTAGCGTCCGATTCAACTTGCCCACCAGCTCCGTGGTCTCTTGCCAACCCGTTTGCCGCTCAGTCATGTCATGGATTTTCTCCACCATGCGTCGAATGCTTTTCTTCGACGGCCACAGAGCGATCTGCGGCTTCCCTGTGCGCGGCACATATCGCCGTCCAAACGAGTAACCCAGAAAGTCGAACGTCCCTGCCGGTACCTGACAGATTCGTGTCTTTTCCTCGTTCACCGTGAGCTTCAGTTTCCCCATGATCGTGCGCATCCATTGCAAGGCTTCTTCCGCCTTGCCACACTTGCACAGGATCACGAGGTCGTCGGCATAGGTGACGATGCGACTGCCAAGGCTTCGCTCCAACCCCAGTTTCTTCCACGCCAGCACAAACCGCCGCATATACAAATTCGATAGCAGCGGCGAGATCGGTGAGCCTTGCGGGATACCTCGCCCCTGATCTTTGGCCTCGGTCGTCCGTTTCTTCCGTCCTCGCTGATCGGTTTCCTCAACCGCGCACTCCAGCCACATCTTGATAAGATGTAGCACACGCCGATCCACGATGCGTCGCGCCAGCGACTTCATCAGTTCAGAATGTGGAATGCTGCCGAAGTAGTCCGACAGGTCGGCATCGACAACGTCCGTTTGTCCAAGGTAGAGCCGGTTCTTCACTTCTTCTGCCGCCTGCTGGGCATTGCGGCCCGGCCGGTAGGCATACTGTTCATCAGGAAGATCAGCTTCAAAGATAGGTTCGAGTACCAGCATGGCTGCTGTCATACACACTCGATCATGCAGCGTTGAAATGCCCAGAGGCCTTAACTTGCCATTGGCTTTCGGGATAAACACTCTCCGAATTGGATCCGGTCGGTAGCTCTCCTCTTTGAGCGCAAGCGCCAGTTCCTCCAGCCATCGCCGCACACCATACGCCTCGACATCCTCGAAATCCTGACGATCCACACCCGGCGCGCCCTTATTGGAGCGGCACTGGGCATAGGCATGCGCCAAAATATCCGTGCGATAAATCTTGTCGTACAGCGCGTAGAAACGATATCCAGATTCCGACTTCGCTTTCGCGTGTAACGCCATCTGCAGTTTCTGAACATGCAACGGAGTTGATAGGTTGCCCAATCTCCACGTCCTCACTACGTAGTGCGTCTGTCATGAACCAAGGCCCCTTCCCTCCACCGGCATTACCCGGCTTCCCCGGTACTACGGACCTCTCCGCCACCCTATGACGCCCGAACCATCCCTCACGGGTGTTCGGTTGGCCATCCCTGACCACGCCATAGGGCTTCCCGTGTTGCGTGCGCTTTCCTTGTGTACATGCTGTCGCCAATACCCCGGCACAGCGACTGACGGTACATCCTTGCTCATCCCTTCAGTCGTATCAGCCTTCCCCAGAAGGGCTGCTGGGTCGGCCTGTGCATCGTCCTTTTCGAGGCTTATTCAGCGTTCACTCGCGTTACGGCCTGCACACTCGCGCTGCCACCAGAATTTGTGGCCCGCTATCCGAAGGCTTCAGCCATTTCGTTACCTCCATGACTGCTCCGGTTGCTTCCGGCTGGAGCATTTCGCCGGGTGGGGCTTTCACCCACTGGAAAAGCGCCGCCTTTGCACGGCGCACGCCCAAAACGGTCTGTTGCCCCTCTTAGTTCTCAGCGACAGGTAACTGAGGACAGCAGCCGTTCCAGTAGGATACTCACTGATAAGTCGGCGGCCAAAGCGGTCGCCCGCTCTGATGACCAGGAACGTTCGCACTGCTACCCGATAGTGGACGATGTTAAGGCCCAATATCCATTTTCAAGAGTAGCGAAGTTTATGGGCACGGTTCCGGGGTTCTGCATACCGCCTTTCAGTTTGTGCACGCAAAAAAATCAGCCAATCGGTATTCGTCGCTCAAGCACATGAACATGTACCCATCCCGAACAGACTTGCCCCGCGTGCCCATGGCGAACGATAAGATCCACCAGGAGATCTGCCGTATCATCTTCACAAACCAGTTCGAGCTTAGTTTGAAGTACGACCGGCTCCGCCAGTTCGACGGAATAGTGCTGGGAGCCATCGCTGGTCGCATGCACGCATTGCACTTGGGAAATGGCGATATGGAAGCACGATGCTCCAGCATTTGTATCGCATGCCCCAGACTCCCTTAGTGCCTGGATGACCGCTGCCGTCCGGTGCGGATGAATGAATGCCTTGATCTCTTTCATTGGCTTGCTCCTTCCAGATTTTGTGATTGTCTGCGTTGCTCCATCCACTC
The DNA here is from genome assembly GCF_000012425.1 of Dechloromonas aromatica RCB. Taxonomy (NCBI): domain Bacteria; kingdom Pseudomonadati; phylum Pseudomonadota; class Betaproteobacteria; order Rhodocyclales; family Azonexaceae; genus Dechloromonas; species Dechloromonas aromatica (nom. nud.). The sequence continues at coordinate 2,436,092 of NC_007298.1, forward strand.
ATAGACCAGCGGCAAGATAAACAGCGTCAGTGCGGTGGAAGAGATGAGTCCCCCTACCACGACTGTTGCCAGCGGGCGTAGTACCTCCGAGCCGACACCTGTCGCCAGCAGGAACGGGAGTAGCCCCAGAATTTCGACCAGCGCCGTCATCAGCACCGGCCGCAAGCGCAGTACCGCGCCCTGCACCACGGTTTCCCGGATGTTCAGTCCCTGCTCGCGCAAACCATTGAGGAAAGAGATCAGCACGATGCCGTTCAGCATGGCGACACCAAAGACCGCGATGAACCCGACCGCCGCCGGCACCGACAGATACTGGCCGCTAACGAAGAGAGAGAGGATGCCGCCGATGGCGGCAAAAGGCACGTTGGCGATGATCAACGTAGCATAGCGCACTGAGTTGAACGCGGTGTAGAGCAGGATGAAGATGAGGCCAATGGTCAATGGCACGATGAGCGCCAGCTTGGCCATGGCTCGTTGCTGGTTCTCGAAAGCCCCACCCCATTCCTGCCAGTAGCCGGCGGGCAGCTTCAATTGCGTCTTGAGCCGTGCCTCGGCCTCGCGCACGAAACCATCCACGTCACGTCCCTTCACATCCAGTTGCAGTACCGCATAACGCTGCAATTGTTCGCGGCGCACGAAGGAATAGCCTTCAGTCAATTCCACCGTAGCGACCCGTGACAAGGGCACCAGGGCACCACCGGCAGTGCGTATTGGGATGGCGCTCACCGCCTCGATGCTGTTGCGGAACTCCGGCGGCAACCAGACCTGGATATCGTAACGGCGTACGCCGTCAATCAAAGTGCTGACCGCCTTGCCGCCGATGCCGGCCTGCACCACGTCGAGTACGTCGTCGGCGTTAATGCCGTAACGTGCCGCTTCAGGGCGGTTCACCTTGATGACCATCTGAGGCTTGCCGAGATTGGCTTCCAGCGCCACGTCGGTGGCACCGGACACTTTTTCGACAATCTCCTTGGCTTCGGCTGCCAGGCGGTCGAGCGTTGCCAGGTCTTCACCGTACAGCTTCAAAGCCAGCGTGGCTCGCACTCCGGAAATAAGCTCTTCGACCCGCATCTGGATGGGCTGGGTTGCTGCCAGTACCGCCGTGGGGATTTCCTTTTCCAGGCGCTCTTGCATCTTGGCCGAAAGTTCGCGGTAGGTCATCCGCTCCGGCCAGGTATCGTGCGGCTGGAGATCGACCAGGATTTCCATGTAGTTCACGTCCGCCGTCTCGCCTTTTTCAGCGCGCCCGATCATGGCCAGCGAGTGCTTGACCTGGGGAAACGTCTTTAACGCCTCCTCAATGCGCTCGGAAACGGCAATGGACTCTTCCAGCGAGGTGGAGGGAATGCTGGTTACCCGGAACATGATGCCTTGCTCTTCCAGAGTGGGCATGAACTCCTTGCCAAGGAAGGGGAAGAGCGCCAGCGACGCGATGAACAACGCGCCAGTGGTCATCATCACCCGCTTCTTATGCGCCAGCGTCCACAGCAGCAGTGGTTCAAAACGCGGCTTGAGCCAGCGCACCAGTCGTGGGTCTTCTTCCTTCTTTGGGCGCAGCGCCAAGGCACAGAGCACCGGCATCAGGGTAACGGTCAGGATCAACGAACCCACCATGGCGAAGGTCATGTTGATTGCCAGCGGTTTGAACAGCTTGCCTTCGATACCGGTCAGCGCAAAGAGCGGCAGGAAGACCACAATGATGATGATGACGCCAAAGGCGACCGGATTCATCACCTCGCGAGCCGCCTCCAGCACCACGGCCGTCCGGTTGACCGGTTTGCCGGCATGGTGGGACAGTAGCCGGAAGGCGTTTTCCACGAGCACCACTGGCCCGTCGATGGTCATGCCCAGCGCAATGATCAACCCACCCAGGGACATCAGGTTGGCGCTGGCCCCGGTCTGATCCATCAACAGGAAAGCGACCAGCCAGGCGGCCGGAATGGCGACGACGACAATCAGCGCCGAGCGCACTTCGCCGAGAAACAGGAACAACACCAGCACCACCAGTGCAGCACCTTCCAGCATGGCGCTGCTGGCCATCGAGATCGCCTTGCCAATCAATTCGGTGCGGTCGTAGGCGACTTCCAGCTTCACGTTGTCAGGCAAGGTCTTGAGCGCAGTAGCGACCTTGGCGCGGACCGCTTCGACTACCTGCTGGGCGTTCTCGCCGGTACGGGCCAGGGCCATGCCGAGTACGACTTCCTTGCCATCCTTGGTCACTGCGCCGGTACGCAGCGCCGGGGCGGGACGAATGTCGGCCACGTCCCGCACATAAATCGGTGTGCCGTCGCGCTGGGTAACGAGGATGCCGCCGATGTCTTCCGCATTGGCGACCAGTCCCAGGCCACGTACCAGGTATTGCTCGCGCTGAAGATTGATGTACTGCCCGCCGACCTGTCGGTTGTTGGCGGCGATGGCGGTCATCACCTCCTTGTAGCCGAGACCGTACTTAATCAGGCGGCGCGGATCGATCAGCACCTGAAACTGCTTTTCGTCGCCGCCCCAGGAGGTCACATCATCTACGCCGGGGGCCGTCCGCAGGATCATGCGCACGCCCCAGTCCTGGGCAGTTCGCAGATCCATCCCGGTGAGCTTGTCGTCCATTGTTTCCAGGGTGTACCAGAACACCTGCCCAAGCCCTGCGGCATTCGGCCCGAGGACAGGTTCGCCATACCCATCGGGAATGCGGGTTTTGGATTCAACCAGCTTCTCGCCCACCAGGCGGCGGGCGAAGTAGATGTCCATGTCGTCCTTGAAATAGACGCTGACAAAGGACAGGCCAAACAAAGAGGTGGAGCGGATTTCCTCGACCTTGGGTAGGCCGGCGAGAACCGATTCGACCGGGAAAGTGACCAGTTTTTCCACATCCTCGGCCGCTAGACCAGGCGACTCGGTATAGATATTGACCTGTACCGGCGTCACGTCCGGGAAGGCATCCAGCGGCAGGCGCTGCCAGCCTCGTGCCCCGAGCAGTACGATCAGCGCCAGAGCCACCAGAACCAGCAGCTTGTAGCGCAGGGAGATATCGACGATCTTGTTGAGCATGGCCGTTCCTTAGTCGTGATCGCCGATTTTGGATTTCAGGAGCCGCGCCTTGAGCGCATAGGCACCGTCGACCACCACGGCTTCGCCGGCTTCGATGCCGCTCTTGATCACGAAACGGCCACCGAGGTTGTCCCCGAGTTCGACTTCTCGCTTCTCGAAGCCTTCCTTCTCGCGAACAAAGACCGCTTTCTTGCCTTCCAGCAAAAGCACGGCCCCCGAGGGCACCGTCAGCGCCTTGCCCGCCGTCGTCGTGTCGATGGCTGCGTTGGCGAACATGTCGGGCTTCAGGCGACCGTCGGCATTAGCGACTTCCACCCGTGCCTTGATCGTGCGGCTTTCCTTGTCCATGACGCTGCTGATGTAGGTCAGACGCCCTTTGAACACTTCGTCCGGATAAGCAGCGACTGTCACGCCAACCGTGGCACCGGTTTTTACCTTTCCGAGGTCTTTCTCGAACAGGCTGGCCTCGATCCAGACCACGGATAGGTCGGCCACGGTGAACAGTGCCTTGTCCGGCTGGGCGAGTTCGCCTAACACCGCTGTCTTTTCGATCACTGTTCCGGCAAATGGCGCATTGACCGGGAACACCGACATGGCGGTTTCCGAGCGGGCCGGCGTCACGCCCATCAGACGCAGCTTGTCGGTTGACGCCCGCAAGTTGGCGCGGGCTTTCTCGTGCTCTGCACGGCTGCGCAGGTAGTCCTTTTGCGGCACGATCTGGTCGGCGTAAAGCTTTTCGGCCCGCTCGAAATCGGCTTGGGCCAGTCGGTACTGGCTGTCGGCCTGGAGGTAGGTGGAGTGGGCTTCACCCAGTTCGATGCTGTCCAGGCTGGCCAGGGCCTGCCCCGCCTTAACCCGATCCCCCAATTTGGCGGCAATGCTGACGATGCGGCCTGGCACCCGTGGGGCAACATGGGCCAGCCGATCCTGATTGGCCTGGATGGTTGCCGTTACGGCGATCCGCTCGTGAACCTCCGCTTCAGTGGCGTCTTCGGTGCGAATGCCGGCGGCCTTGATTTCCGCCTCCGTCAGATGTAACTGGCCGGCTTCCGGCGCTTCGGTCGGTGCTGCTTTTTCGCCGGTAGCAGTTTTTTCTGGGGCAGCGGCGGGCTTTTCCGTCACGGTGCTGCTCTCAGGCGCGTTACGACCGCAGGCGACCAGCACCAGCGAGAGGGCCAAGAGGGTTGTCGGGAGGATGCGGGTCATTTGTTTTTCTCGGGGGATGGGTTGGCTTGAGCGACGGGCCAGCCGGCCGTTTGCTCTAGGGCAATGCGGGTCTGGATAAAGTCGCCGAGGGCATCGAGGTAGTCGCGTCGGGCATCCAGCAACTGGCGATTGACCAGCAGCAGTTGCAGCAGGCCAATCTCGCCAGCCCGGTAGGCGGTGGATGACAGGCGGCGGTTCTCGTCGAGAGCCGGCAGGACCGACTCGGTAAGGCGTTTGACGCGACTTTGCAGACTCTCCATGCGTTGCCAGAGGGCATTCACCTGGGCCATCACATCGCGCTCGCTGCTTTGCCGTTCGATCTCAGCCTGGGTCAGTTCCGTTGTCGCCTTGCCGATTCCTGCGCCATTTCGGCGAAACAGGGGCAACGGCACCGAGATGGTCAGACGGATAAATTGCTCACGGGCATCGTAAGGGGCTTCCCGGCCGGCACTCAGGCCAACGGTGACATCTGGGTAGGCGGCGGAGCGTTCAAGGCCCAGCCGGTTGCGGGCCGCTTGTTCCCGGTGTTCCAACGAACGCAGCAATGGCCGTTCACGGGCCGAAGCCTGCAACGTTTCCAAGGTGGCGACGGTTGGTGCTGCCCGCAATTCGCCGGTCGTCTCCGGCAAGGCAGTGATGGGCAGTTGCAGCGCAGCACTGAGTTCCGCACGTGCCTGGAGGAGTTGTTCGTCCAGGACGGCGAGTTGGTTGTGGCCGCGCTCGGCTTCGACCATCGCCAGATTGCCATCGAGCCGGCTGTCTTCACCGGCTGCTACACGCTTTCTAACCGCCGCAGCGGCATCAGTGACGGCGGCCAGAGCCTCCCGTTCGGTCTCGATACGGCGTTGCAGGACCAGCACCCGATAGAAGCGCTGCTCGACTTCGGCGCGCACCAAACGGCGGACTTCATCGATATTCGCGGTGACGGCGGCCAGGTCTCGGCCGGCGGCCTCGCGCCGGTAACCGGCCTGTCCCGCGATCTCGAAGGTCTGCGAAACACCTAGCGTCTGCTCATGAAATCGGTTGTCCGGCAAACCAGCCTGGGGCACGCGACGACGGGTCTGGTCAGTCGAAAGCTGCGGGTTGTTGTAAAGGAGCCCGGAAGCATCCCGCAACTGGCCTTCAGCAGCATCGAGGTTGGCACGGGCGGCGCGCAGGGTCGGGTTGGCGGTTTCCGCCAAGCGCCAGGCTTCGTCCAGGGTTAGCGGGCCGGCTGCGAAAGCACTGCTGCCAGCGAGGAATAGCCCCGCCAGCATGCCGAGACGACGCAGCAAGCCGCGCTCCCCGGCAGGGGTGTCGAACAACATGGGAGAAACCTTTCAAGCGATGAAGAAACGGACTGCCATGAGGCATCCGCTGACGAACGATGTCGGTTTAGGCTTGAAAGGTGTTTCGGGGTGGACGAAAAAGACTGCCGCAGGGTTGGGAGGCAACGTCGATTGATCCCTCGCTACTGAAAACGGTTTCGGTAGCGGGAAAATTGATCGTGGGTATGCTGGAATCGAGGCCCGTTAAATGAGTCTGGGCATGACAACCATGATTGCAGAGCTTCTCGGTCGCAGCGTGATCGCCGGCATCGCCAGCGGCGACAGAAAAGCTGATTTCGTCGGACAAGGCATCCGCCATTGCCTCCGCGCCATACCCCCATAGCGACGCACTGACCAGACAGAAGGCCAGCAGCATCGCCAGGAGCGAACGCGAACGGAAACAGAATCGGCGGAACATGGCTGGAGATTATCCTGAGATGGAGCTTATTGCGTCAATTTTTTCCTGTCTGACCATTGGTTCGGGCACTACCCAGTAGGAGGATGGCTTTCAAGGGGTGTCGTGAACTAATCGTACAGTGAGCCGGATCAACCAAGGTGCGTGTGTCTATCGCGCCTTGCCTCAGTCTCCATGGATGCCAATCCTTGCAAGATGCCGCACGTACTTACGTCCTGCTTGATTTGGCAGGATTGACGCAGTTCGCTGAGTTGGTGCTTGAGTTGGGTCAACTCGGTAATCCGCACGTCGACGTGGGTAATGTGTTCGTCCAGCAGTTCGTTGACGGCCCCGCAATCGCTGGCTGGCTGGTCCATCAGGCCCAATAGCGTGTGAATTTCCTGATGCGTCATACCCAGGGCGCGGCAGTTGCGGATGAAGCGAAGGCGCTCAACGTGAGGATTCCCATAGCTACGGTAGTTGCCTTCCGTTCGCGCAGGGATAGGCAACAGCCCCTCCTTTTCGTAGTAGCGCACTGTTTCCACCGTACATTGCGATGCTTGCGCGAGTTCGCCAATTTTCATCATTCATCTCCAAAAATCTTGACCCTATAGTAGCTACAGGGTATGAAATGAGCAATATCCAACTAATCGAGATCGCAACATGTCCGTTCGCCCAGAAGAAATTGCGCCCAAGCGTGACGCATGTGACCACGATCATGGCCGGAAGTGCTGTGCAGGTGATTCGTCGCAAGCGACGCCCGCTGATGAAGTCAGCCTGGTTACCAGTGACATCCCGATGGGATCGACGCTGACCCGCCTCCGCATTGCTCAGATGGATTGTCCGACCGAGGAGGCTTTGATTCGCAAAAAGCTTGGCGGCATGGCTGCCGTGCAAGGACTGGAGTTCAATTTGATGCAGCGAGTGTTGTCTGTGGTGCATGACAACGACGCTTTAGCCGCTGTTGAAGCGGCCATCCGGGAATTAGGGATGTCCTCCGAGCCCATGCAGGTGGCAGCTTCGGCGACACCGACTGAGCAGATCGACAAGCCTTGGTGGCCGTTGGCGCTGGCAGGCGTGGCTGCACTATCAGCGGAAATAGTGCATTGGGTCAGTATGCCGGAATGGGTATCGGCGCTGCTGGCGCTCATCGCCATCGCCATCGGTGGGATCGGCACTTACCAAAAGGGGTGGATTGCGTTGCGCCACGGCAATCTCAATATCAATGCCCTGATGAGCATCGCTGTCACTGGTGCGGTACTGCTGAGGCAATGGCCGGAAGCGGCAATGGTCATGGTCTTGTTCTCACTTGCCGAATTGATCGAAGCAAAGTCGCTGGATCGGGCACGTAACGCCATTCGCAGCCTGGTACAACTCACGCCTGAACAGGCGACCGTTCAACAGACAAATGGCGATTGGATGGATATGTCGGCCAAAGCTGTTGCTATAGGCCAAATTGTCCGAGTCAAACCGGGGGAACGAATCGCACTTGATGGCGTGCTGACAACCGGCCGGTCGACCGTCAATCAAGCGCCGATTACCGGAGAAAGCATGCCGGTCGAGAAAGCGATCGGTGACAGTGTGTTCGCTGGAACGATCAACGAGTCCGGTTCGTTCGAATACCGGGTCACCGCCGAGTCTACACAATCAACCCTGGCGCGCATCATTCATGCTGTTGAGGAAGCCCAAGGCGCACGGGCTCCGACCCAGCGCTTTGTTGATCAGTTCGCCAAAATCTACACACCGGCAGTGTTCGCTTTCGCATTGGCGGTGGCCCTTGTGCCACCATTGATGCTTGATGGCAGTTGGCACGATTGGATCTACCGTGCGCTGGTGTTGCTGGTTATCGCTTGTCCATGCGCCCTGGTCATTTCGACACCTGTCACCATCGTCAGCGGCCTGGCTGCCGCAGCGCGCCACGGCATTCTGATCAAGGGCGGGGTATATCTCGAAGAAGGTCACAAACTCGCGTGGCTGGCATTCGACAAGACCGGCACCATCACGCACGGCAAACCTGCGTTAACCGATACCGTCCTGTTGGATCAGCCGGCCGGACTAGAGGCCGTTCGAATTGCCACCAGCCTTGCCGCACGCTCTGACCATCCCGTTTCTCGCGCCATTGCGTTAGCCGGGGAGCAGAACAATACCAACCTGCTTGAGGTGGCAGACTTCTCCGCCATTCCAGGACGAGGCGTTCGTGGAACCGTTGGCGGGGTCAATTATCAGCTTGGCAACCATCGCTTAATCCATGAGCTTGGCGTATGTACCCCAACGCTGGAGGCACAACTCGGCGAACTGGAAGAGCAAGGGAAGACGGTCATTCTCCTTACTGATAGCGAGCGGGTGCTGGTGCTGTTCGCCGTGGCCGATACGGTGAAAGAGAGCAGCCTTTCAGCGATCAAAGCGCTGCACGAGTTGGGTATCAAGACGGTCATGCTGACCGGTGATAACGCGCATACGGCACGGGCCATTGCGACGCAAGTACAAATCGACGAAGCCTTGGGCGACCAATTGCCGGAGGACAAACTGCGCGCTATTGAGCGATACGCCCTGCGCGGTAAAGTGGGCATGGTGGGTGACGGCATCAATGACGCTCCCGCTTTAGCGCGAGCCGACATAGGCTTTGCCATGGGGGCTGCCGGCACCGATACCGCCATCGAAACCGCTGACGTGGCGCTGATGGACGATGACCTCAATAAAATTGCGCGGTTCGTTCGCCTGTCTCGTACCACCCGAACAGTGCTGGTTCAGAACATCACGCTGGCATTGAGCATCAAGGCAATCTTTTTGGTACTCACGATGTTGGGTATGGGCACCATGTGGATGGCGGTTTTTGCGGATATGGGTGCGAGTCTGTTGGTCGTGGCTAATGGACTAAGGCTTGTCCGTCAGTAGCATGAGGGGTTCCAACTTCTCTGGAGGTTTGATTGTGCTGGTCTGGTTGTATGTGGGCGATCAGGGGCTGCGTGCCTTGGTATGAGCATGGGTCTATGTGTGTCAGATTGAGCTATAGCTCAGACTGACACTGCTGTGCCAAGCTGAGTAATTCCCTGTCGACTGCCCGAACAGATCCTTATTGCTTAACAGTCAGGCCGGCAACCAAATCTCGAACGCCGTGATGCCGTTCTCCGAACGGACACGAACATCACCGCCATGGGCACTAGCGATGGAACGTGTGATGGCCAGCCCCAGACCCGCGCCTTCGCCAAATCGTTGCCGGGACGGATCAACCCGATAGAAGCGGTCAAACAGACGGGGCAGATGTTCCGGGGCGATGGTCTCGCCCGTATTTTCAACCGACACAACGATGCACGTGTTGTCAGCATCGGCCACGCAGACCGTGATCATTCCTTTTTCCGGTGTGTGGCGCACTGCGTTGGAAAGCAGATTGCCGACGGCCCGACGCAGCATCAGCCGATCCCCAAGCACGAGGCCGCCGCCCGAACAGGTCAGGTGAATGCCCTTCTCCTCGACCCAGGCCTCGTAAAACTCAGAAAGACTGGCGATCTCGACCGCCAGATCAACCGTTTCTCGATTGGGGACAATGAGATCGTTGTCTGACTTGGCTAAAAATAGCATGTCGGCAATGGTCCGCGACAGGCGCTCGAACTCTTCGGCGTTGGAGGCGAGCACGTCTTGGTATTCGTCAAGCGTCCGCGTCTTGGACAGCGTTACCTGGGTCTGTGTCAGCAGATTGCTCACGGGCGTGCGCAGTTCGTGGGCGAGATCGGAGGAGAAATCAGACAGCCTGCGGAAGGACTCTTCAAGGCGGGCCAGCATCTCATTGAGGGTTTGGGCGACTTCTGCCAGTTCGACGGGAATGGACTCCACCGCTAACCGCCGGTTAAGGCGGTTAGCGGTAATGCCAGCGGCTGAGCGGCTAATCTCACGAAGGGGCGCCAGACCACGGCGAGCCGCCACCCAGCCAAGAAATCCAGTGAGAAGTGCGGCAAATCCCACGACTGACCAAAGCGCCGCCTTGAATGAGTGCATGAAATGCTCGTGGTGGGTCATGTCGGTCGACGCCGCTACTACAACTGGCGCCATGCCCTGGATACCGGTGGGTGCCAGGGCGGCGATGCCACGATAGAGATGGTTTTCCGAATCGCTCCAGAGTGTCGGACGAAGAGGCAGCTTCCCGGCATCGGCAAGCAGTCCAGGTGGGAACGTCGATCCTTCCGTCGCATACAGGAGCTGACCGTCCACTTTCAAGATGCGCACCGCCAAACCGTGGTGTCCGACCAGCGAATCTTCCAGTTGTCCCGGCAGCGCTTCCAGTTCCTGGGGGGAGCGCACTTTCTCCAAAGCGTGGCGGAGCAATTCCATTTTTCCGCCGAGCAGTTCCATGTCCAGTTCTTCGAAATGCCCCTCGACGAGCGAGCCGATCAGCAGTCCCAGCATAAGAAGCACCGTGGTCGAGACCGATGCAAAAAGCATGGTCAGCCGAAAGGTGACGGATTTTTTCCCGATCAGATTCACTCGGCTGTCTCCAGCACATAGCCCATGCCTCGAACCGTCCGGATTAGTTTCGGCTCGAAACCGTCGTCCACCTTGGCCCGCAGCCGCCGGATGGCGACCTCGATGACGTTTGTATCGCTGTCGAAGTTCATGTCCCACACCTGGGAGGCAATCAGCGAGCGCGGCAGCACCTCGCCCTGACGCCGCAAAAGAACTTCCAGCAGCGCGAACTCTTTCGAGGTCAGGTCGATTTTCTTGCCGGATCGGGTAACCCGACGACGCATCAGGTCGAGTTCGAGGTCGGCCGCGTTCAGGAGATCGGATTCCTTTGCTTTGCCGCCGCGCCGAAGCAGGGTTCGGACACGGGCCAGCAGTTCAGAAAAGGCGAAAGGTTTCACCAGGTAGTCATCGGCCCCAAGTTCCAGCCCCTTGACTCGGTCCTCGACGTCATCGCGAGCCGTCAGAAAGAGCACCGGCATGTCCTTGCCGGCCCGGCGAATGCCTTGCAGCACTTGCCAGCCGTCGATGCCGGGCAGCATCACGTCGAGGACTGCCAGATCGTAGGCCTCGGTCAGCGCCAGGTGCAACCCGTCGAATCCGTCACGCGCCAGATCGACGATGAAGCCCGCTTCCATTAGCCCCTGCCGCAGGTAATCGCCGGTTTTCTGTTCGTCTTCCACGACCAGGATTTTCATGTTCACTCTCCCTTGCCACCAGATATCGATGCCATTCTGCGCCGGCACGGAGGGCTGGACTCGTAGATTACGGAAATGTAATACGCCAGTCAGTTTCCCGTTACCCGGCACGGCGGAAAATTGCGTTATTCACAATTCGGGAAACTTCCCATGAAAAAAATTCTGTTGGGTGCAGTGGGCACGCTAGGTCTCGGTGCCGCAGCGGCAGCCGCACTGATACAGATCGGCATTCTCGACTTCGCCGCCGATACCCCGCATAGCCCGGTCGTCCATCGCTTGATCGAATGGGCGCGGGAACAGTCCATCGCTCACCGGGCCACAGACATTGCGGTGCCGGCCGACCTTTCCAATACCAGCCGGATTCGTCGCGGCGCCGGCAATTACGACGCCATGTGCGCGGAGTGCCACCTGGCGCCCGGCATCGAGGACTCCGAAATCCGCAAGGGTCTCTATCCGACGCCGCCAAACCTTGCCAAACCCATCGCCGATTCCAACTCAACGGACGCCAGACGCTTCTGGATTGTAAAACACGGCGTCAAGGGCTCAGGCATGCCGGCCTGGTCGAAAGGCGGCATGGAGGATGAGGCAATCTGGGATCTGACAGCCTTCCTCAAAATCCTGCCCAGCCTTTCCCCGGAGGAATACCGCCGGCAGGTCGAGGCGAGCGATGGACATTCCCACGGTGGCATGGACGGGCATGAGACCGCGCAGAAAACGGAGCAGCCCCATGACCACGACCATGAGCACCATCACGACGTGAAACCACACGCCCACGAACACGGCGAGCACGCACATTGACCGACTTCGCAAGATTACTGAAATGTAATCCGCAGGTCAGCCTCCTGTAGGGATCGCCCCTTCAAACTGCCCCCATTCGAATCCACCGGGAAACCGCCATGAAACCACTACCGACACTCCGCACTCTTTCTTTGCTGCTGGCTCTGCTGGTCGCTACAGGCACGGCCTGGGCGCAATCCGCGACACAGGTGGAAGTGTTCAAAAGTCCCTACTGCGGCTGCTGCGAAAAGTGGATCGAACACATGCAAAAAAATGGATTTAAGGTGAATGCCCACAACGTAAACGACGTCCCGGCAGCACGCAAGAGCCTGGGTATGCCTGACCGTGTAGGTTCCTGTCATACCGCCAAAGTGGGCGGCTACCTGATTGAGGGCCACGTCCCGGCCGCCGACATCCAGCGCCTGTTGAAGGAAAAACCCAAAGCCGTCGGCCTCGCTGCCCCGGGCATGCCGCAGGGCTCCCCCGGCATGGAAACCGCCACGCCTGTTCCTTATGAAACGCTGCTCGTCCAAGCCGACGGCAGCACCACCGTCTTCGCCAAACACTGATCCCACAGGAGATTCATCATGAAATACCCGCTCACCCTCATCGCCGTCGCCACCTTTGCTGCTGGACTTGCCGCACCTGCCCTGGCCATCGACAAGATGGAGCATATGGATCACGGTGCCATGCACGCCACAACAACTAACGACACGGTGCTGACTGATGGTCTGATCAAGAAAGTAGACAAAAATGCCGGCAAGCTGACCGTCGCCCACGGACCGCTGCCCAACGGCATGCCGGGCATGACCATGGCTTTTCGTGTCAAGGATGCTATCTGGTTGGATAAAGTGAAGGAAGGCCAGAAAATCCGCTTTGCCATGGATGACAAGATGACCATCGTCCGGCTGGAAACGGCGCAATAATCTCATTCCCCGACTTCACCGGTCACCTCCGGAAATCTGCCCAGGAACCCTCCATGAAGCTCCCTGTAAGCTCCAGAAAACTTTTGTTCGCCGCGATTGCGGGAGCGTGGTGCTTTGCCGCACTGGCGCAGACGGCTTTGCCCGGTGCGGATGTGGAGGGGCTGCTGGCCATCGCTCGGGATAACAACCCGGAGTACGCCGGCATGCGCCTGGAGGCCGAGGCTGCCGCTCAGCGCATTGAGCCGGCCGGCGCACTTCCGGACCCCAAATTGCGCACCGAGTTGATGGACATCACCAAAGGCGGAGCGCAAAGTCCTAGCCTCTCACCAAGCCGGGTCGGCAGCACTCGCTACACGCTGATGCAGGACATCCCCTGGTTCGGCAAGCGCGATCTTAAACGCGAGATTGCAGAACTGGAGGCTGAGAGTGCCCGTGGGCGGGCTATGGGAACTTGGGCCGATGTCTCGGCCAGAATCAAGACGACCTACGCCCAACAGTATTTCCTGGCGCGGAACGAGCGCCTGACCCGAGAAATCCTAGATTTGATCTCCCGTCTGGAAAAAATCGCCCAGGCCCGCTATGCAGGTGGTTTGGCTGCCCAGCAGGACGTGATTCGGGCGCAGGTTGAGCAGACCTCGATGCGAAACGAGTTAATCGCGCTGGAGACCGAGCGCCACCACATGCATACGCGCATGAACGCGCTGCTGGCCCGACCCGCCAACGCACCGTTATCTGAGCCGGAGAAGCTGCGGCCGATTCCTGCGCTGGCGAAACTGGACTACGTCACGCTGGAGGATCGGGCGCGAGCCCGCAATCCCCTATTGTCCGCCGATGAGTCGCGCCTCAAGAGTGCCGAGAAAAATCGTGAATTGGCCTACAAAAACCGCTACCCGGACTTCACCTTCGGCGTTGTTCCCAACCAGATGCAGAACTCGGTCAAACAGTGGGATCTGATGGTCGAGATGAACATCCCCTTGCAGCAGGGCACACGCCGCGCCCAGGAACGCGAATCAGAAGCTATGCTCGCGGCCGCTCGCTCGCGTCGCGAAGCGACCTCCAATCAGGTGCTCTCCGACCTTTCAGAAAACATTGCCGGTCTTGACGCAGCCCGCCGAACCGAAGCACTGGCCTCGGAAAGCCTGTTGCCCCAGTCGGAACTGACCTTCAAGTCGGCGCTGGCCGGTTACGAAAATGGCAAGGTGGATTTCGCCACGCTGCTCGATGCCCAGCGGCAGATTCGCCAGGCCAAACAAAACCAGATCAAGGCGCAGGCTGAAGGCCAGGCACGCCTTGCAGAAATTGAACGAATCCTCGGAGAAGACCTATGACCGGAGCGAATCCCTCTGGGATGAAACAGGGCGTGTTGGCAGTAGCAATCGTCGCGATTTTGGCTGGCGCTGGCGGCTACTGGGCCGGGCACAAATCGACCGGCCAGACGGATGCCATGGCGCAGCCAGCAGCCACCTCCGGAGCGCCGGCCAAAAAGGAGCGCAAACTGCGTTTCTACCGTAACCCGATGGGTTTGCCCGACACCTCCCCAGTCCCGAAGAAAGACCCGATGGGCATGGACTACATCCCGGTCTACGAGGGTGAAGAGGACGAGGAACCCGGCGCTGCAAACCAGATCAGTATCAGCACAGAGAAAGTGCAAAAACTTGGCGTCAAGACGGAGGCGGCCAGTCTGCGGGCGCTGGACAAGATTGTCCGCGCCGCCGGCCGCATTGAACCTGACGAGCGCCGCACCTACACGATTGCTCCCAAGTTCGAAGGCTATGTCGAGCGTTTGCTCGTCAATGCAACCGGACAGCCGGTGGGCAAGGGGCAGCCATTGTTTGAGGTCTACAGCCCGGAACTGGTCTCGGCCCAGCGTGAATATGCCATCGCAGCCGATGGCGTGCGGTCTCTCAACGCGGCCGGCGGCGAGGCGCAGTCTGGCATGAAGCAATTGGCTGATTCGAGCCTGGCCCGTCTCAAGAACTGGGATATATCCGAAGAGCAGGTCAAAGCCTTGGCTAAATCCGGTGAGACCAAACGCACGCTGACTTTCCGCTCACCGGTGAATGGCATCGTCACCGAGAAGAAAGCCATTCAGGGCATGCGCTTCATGCCGGGCGAAGCGCTCTACCAGATCGCCGACCTGTCCGCCGTCTGGGTGGTCGCCGAAGTTTTCGAGCAGGACATCGGACTGGTGAAGTCCGGTGCCAAGGCCAAGGTCAAAATCAGCGCCTATCCCGATAAGACCTTCGAAGGTGCCGTCACCTACGTCTATCCGACTTTGACGGCGGCCACCCGAACCGTGCCGGTTCGGGTCGAACTCGCCAATCCTGGCGCCTTGCTCAAACCCGGCATGTTTGCTCAGGTAGAACTGCCGGTCTCGGCCAAGGGCTCTGTGGTCACCGTACCGGTCTCCGCCGTTATCGACAGCGGCACCCGACAGATCGTCCTCGTCCAGGCCAAGGAAGGACGTTATGAGCCGCGTGAAGTCAAACTCGGGGCGCGTAGCGACAACTATGTGGAGGTGTTGGACGGCGTAAAGAACGGCGAACCCGTCGTGGTCGCCGCCAATTTCCTGATCGACGCCGAGAGCAACCTGAAGGCGGCGGTCGGCGGTTTTGGACACGCAGCCCACGGTGGCAAAACGCCGCCGACCGAAGGCGCCGCGAAACCCGCTTCAGCAGGCGCGGGACATCATGCAGAGGGCAAGGTCGAGGAAATCGACACCAAGACAGGGGCGGTGAGCATCAGCCACGGCCCGGTGGACAGCCTCAAATGGCCAGCCATGACCATGGAGTTCAAGGCTGCCAACGAGTCGCTACTACAAACGCTGAAGCCTGGCGCCAAGGTCGCCTTCGAGTTTGTCGAGCGTCAGCCTGGCGAATGGGTCATCACAGCGGCCACGCTGCTAGCGCCCAACACAGGGGCTAGCGCACCAGCCTCCGCTGCCAGCCCTCACGCCGGTCACTGACAGACAGCAACGGAGATTCGACCATGCTGGCCAACATCATTGAATGGTCGGGCAGAAACCGCTTCCTGGTCCTGCTCGCCACCCTGTTCATCACCATCGGTGGCATCTATGCCGTTCTGCGCACACCGATTGATGCCTTGCCCGACCTGTCGGACGTGCAGGTCATCGTTTATACCGAGTATCCCGGCCAGGCGCCGCAGGTGGTCGAAGATCAGGTGACCTATCCGCTCACTACCGCCATGTTGTCGGTGCCGAACTCGAAAGTGGTTCGGGGCTTTTCCTTCTTCGGCGCATCTTTCGTCTATATCATTTTCGAAGATGGAACCGACATCTACTGGGCGCGCTCACGGGTACTCGAATACCTGAATTTTGCATCAAGCCGGATGCCCAAGGGCGTCACACCCTCGCTTGGGCCGGATGCGACCGGTGTCGGCTGGGTCTACCAGTACGCGCTGCTCGCCAAGGACAAGACGCTGGCCGAACTGCGCACCATCCAGGACTGGTACGTCCGTTATCAGCTCTCCAAGGCACACGGTGTTGCCGAAGTGGCATCCATCGGCGGCTTCGTGCAGACCTATCAAGTCACCGTCGATCCGGTAAAACTGCGCGCCTACAACATCCCCTTGATGAAGGTGGCGCAGGTCATCCGCGATTCGAACCGGGATGTCGGTGGACGTGTCGTCGAAATGGCTGAAACCGAGTACATGGTGCGCGGCAAGGGCTACCTGCGCGGCAAAGACGATCTCGACATGCTGGTCGTCAAGAGCGACAAGGGAACGCCGGTCCTGATCCGCGACATCGCCCGCGTCGAGCTCGCGCCGGATGAGCGTCGCGGCCTGACCGAGCTAAACGGTGAAGGCGAAGTGGTCTCGGGGATCGCCATGGCCCGCTATGGCCAGAACGCCTTGGAAGTCATCCATAACCTGAAGGCTAAGATCGCCGAAATTGGTCCAGGCCTGCCGGCAGGCGTGACGATCGAGGCGGTCTATGACCGCTCCGAACTGATCCACCGCGCCATCGATACACTCAAGCGAACACTGCTTGAAGAATCGATCATCGTCGCGCTGGTCTGCTTCGTTTTCCTGCTGCATGCGCGCAGTGCCCTGGTCGCCATCCTGATGCTGCCGGTCGGCATACTCATCTCTTTCATCGCCATGCGCCTGCTCGGCATGACCTCCAATCTGATGAGCCTGGGTGGCATCGCCATCGCCATCGGCGCCATGATCGACGCCGCCATCGTCATGATCGAGAACGCGCACAAGCATCTGGAGCGCCTGCCCGAGGAGCATTCAAACGGTGATCGCGTCGATGCCATGCTTGCAGCGTGCAAGGAGGTCGGACCGGCGCTGTTCTTCTCGCTGCTCATCATCACCGTTTCCTTCCTGCCGGTGTTCAGCCTGGAAGGTCAGGAGGGCCGGCTCTTCTCGCCCCTGGCCTATACCAAGACCTTCTCGATGGCCGGTGCGGCACTGCTGTCCGTAACCTTGGTGCCCGTACTGATGCTGCTGTTCATTCGCGGCAAGATCATGCCAGAAGCAAAAAACCCGGTGAACCGCTTCCTGATCTGGATCTATCGACCGATCATCGCTGGGGTGATGCGCTGGAAGAAAGTGACCATCGTTGCGGCCTTGCTGACCCTGGTTATCTCGATCTACCCGGCCTCCCAACTCGGTTCCGAGTTCATGCCGACGCTCAACGAAGGAACGCTGCTGTATATGCCCGCTTCACTGCCGGGGATGTCGATTACCAAGGCAGCCGAATTGATGCAGACGCAAAACAAGATCATCAAGAGCTTTCCCGAGGTCAGTTCGGTCTATGGCAAGGCTGGACGCGCCAACACGGCGACTGACCCGGCGCCGACCGAGATGTTCGAGACGGTGATCAACCTCAAGCCGGAAGCCGAATGGCGCGCCGGCATGACGACCGACAAACTGATCGCCGAACTCGACAAAGCCCTGCAATTCCCCGGGGTGGCCAATGCCTGGACGATGCCGATCAAGGCACGTATCGACATGCTGTCCACCGGCATCCGCACGCCGATCGGCATCAAGGTCTTCGGCAAGGATCTCGGCGAAATGGAAGTTCTGGCCAAGCAGATCGAGGCTGTGGTCAAGGCAGTTCCCGGAACCACCAGTGCCTTCGCCGAACGTATCACTGGCGGCTTCTATCTCAACATCGAACCGGACCGCGAGCAGTTGGCGCGCTATGGTCTGGCCATCGGCGACCTGCAGGACGTGATCGGCACGGCGCTCGGTGGCGAGATGGTGACGACCACCGTCGAGGGACGCGAACGTTTCGGTGTCACTATCCGCTATCCGCGGGAACTGCGCGCCGACCCGCAGCAGATTGCCCGCGAAGTGCTGATCCCGACCATGGACGGCGCCATGGTTCCCCTCGGGCAACTCGCCAAAGTGGTCGTCGCCAAGGGCGCGCCGTCGATACGCACGGAAAATGCGCTGCTCTCCGCCTACATTTACGTCGACATCCGCGACCGCGATATCGGCGGTTACGTCGCCGACGCGAAGAAAGCGGTCGCTGAACAGGTCAAGTTCCCAGCCGGCTACTACGTCACATGGAGCGGCCAGTTTGAATACATGGAGCGCGCCATTGAGAAGATGAAGATCGTCATCCCGGTCACCCTGCTGTCCATCTTCCTTCTGCTCTATCTTAACTTCAGGCGTATTACCGAGACGCTGATTGTCATGCTCTCGGTGCCTTTCGCTCTGGTTGGCGGCATCTGGCTGATGTGGCTGCTCGGCTACAACCTTTCGGTGGCGGTAGCCGTGGGCTTTATCGCACTCGCTGGGGTGGCGGCCGAGACAGGGGTGATCATGCTGATCTACCTCGATCATGCTTGGGAAACGGTCAAGACGAAGTGCCGCGCCGAAGGCCGCGAACCGGGCGTAGCCGATCTTTACGAGGCGGTGATGGAAGGTGCAGTCGAGCGCGTACGGCCGAAGATGATGACGGTGGTGGCGATCATGGCCGGCCTCCTGCCCATCATGTGGGGAACGGGCACAGGCTCCGAAGTGATGAGCCGCATCGCCGCGCCGATGGTCGGCGGCATGATCTCCTCGACCGTGCTGACGCTGGCAGTCATCCCGGCGATCTATGCGCTGGTCAAACAGTGGCGTCTGCAACGCGGCCAGGAAGGTTTGCCCAATGGGGAAAATGCATAGGCCGAATGTTGGGTAGCACACTGACCAGCGGAGCGCTGCCAATCAAACTGCGACAGGCGACTTTAGTTCGAGTTCCGCGTGTCCTTTGCTTGGGGACAGGTAAATGAGCATAACAAGGAGAGACACCATGAAACACCTGACTTTTGCCGTGGCTGCGATCACTGCCTCACTCGCTTTGGGTTCGCCTGCTTTTGCCAACGACGAGCATCACCCGGAAAAGGCCGCTGCAGCTGAGCAATCGGATGGGCAATCGGCCCAGACGATTAAGGGAATGCAAGACAACGTCAAGAAAATGCGCGCCCAACTTGACCGTATTGCCAAGGCCAAGACCGAAGGGGAAAAACAGAAAGCCTTGGCTGAGCACATGCACACCATGAAGAGCAGCATGATGATGGCGCACAGCTTGGAATCCGGTATGGAAATGGACTGCCCGATGATGGGGAAAGGGATGAGTATGGGCAAACTGGGAGACAGCGCCTCTCCGGGTGTTCCTTCCAGCGATCCGGCAGATCGCATGCAGCAGATGGAGAAGCGCATGGACATGATGGAACAGATGATGAAACGTCAGGATGGCAGCGCCACTCAAATGCCGGTGAAATAACGGCGAGCAGCCGGGCAGGCGCGGGAATCGACTTCCGTTACCGAGCGATAACGGCAGCGATGCTACTCGACCGGACCTCATTTCTTAATCCAAGGTGCCAAACCGATGCCAGAAGTCGTCATGAACCACGAACATTCTTCCCGGAGCGATACGCCAGACATGGTTGATCGAGATCCGGTATGCGGCATGACCGTCAAACCGGAATCCCCCCACGCGACTGACCTGGGCGGTATCCACTACCGTTTTTGCAGCGCCAAATGCAAAACGAAGTTTGATGCGGAACCGGCGCGTTACCTTGCCCCGAAGCAGGAGGAGAGTACCGTCCCCGGCGCCGAATACACCTGCCCGATGCACCCCGAGATTCGGCAGATCGGCCCCGGCACCTGTCCCAAGTGCGGCATGGCCCTTGAACCGATATTGCCCGATTTTGAAAAGGACGATGACAATACCGAGTATCTGGATTTTCGCCGACGCTTCTGGTTCAGTCTGCCGCTGACCATCGTGGTTTTTGTTTTAGCTATGGCCGGGCATCTGCTTGAAGTGTTGTCGCCACTCATTCGGACCTGGGCCGAACTGTTGTTCAGTCTCCCGGTCGTGCTTTGGGCCGGAGCGCCTTTCTTCGTTCGCGGTTGGCAGTCCATCATCCAGCGCAGCCCAAACATGTGGACCCTGATCAGCCTCGGGACAGGCGCGGCATTCGCTTACAGCATGGTGGCAGCGCTGGCGCCTGGCCTGTTTCCCGTTTCATTCGTCGCCCACGGCCGCATCGGGGTCTATTTCGAGGCCGCGGCCGTCATCATTTCCCTGACCCTTCTTGGGCAGATGCTCGAACTAAGAGCGCGCTCGCAGACCTCGGCTGCCATCAAGTCGCTGCTCGGTCTCGCCCCGAAGACTGCCCGCCGTATCAACCCCGACAAAACCGAAGAAGATGTTCCTCTGTCGAACGTACATGTCGGCGATACCCTGCGTGTTCGGCCGGGCGAGAAGGTGCCGGTGGACGGCGAGGTACTGGAAGGCTCCAGCGCCATTGACGAAGCGATGCTGACCGGCGAACCGCTGCCGGTGACGAAACGCCCTGGCGACAAGGTAATCGGCGCCACCATGAACACCTCCGGCAGTCTGGTGATCCGCTCCGAAAAGGTGGGTTCCCAGACCATGCTCGCCCAGATCGTCCAGATGGTCGCCCAAGCCCAGCGTTCCAAGGCGCCGATGCAGCGCCTGGCCGATGTCGTGGCCGGCTATTTCGTGATGGTGGTGTTCGCCATCGCGCTGATCAGTTTCTTCGCATGGGGATTTTTCGGTGGTGAGCAGGGTTGGGTTTTCGGCCTGATCAATGGCGTCTCAGTGCTAATCATCGCTTGCCCTTGCGCCCTAGGGTTGGCTACGCCGATGTCCATCATGGTTGCCACCGGCAAGGCGGCGACGCAGGGCATTCTGTTCCGGGACGCGGCGGCCATCGAGCGGCTGCGCGATGTCGATACGTTGATCGTGGACAAGACAGGCACGCTGACCGAAGGGCACCCATCCTTCGAGCGCGCCGTGGCGGTGCCGGGCACCGCGGAGGACGAGGTACTTCGCCTTGCCGCCAGTCTCGACCAGGGCAGCGAGCATCCTTTGGCCGATGCCATCGTCCGCGCCGCACGGGAACGTGGGCTGGTCCTGGAAAAAGCTGAACAGTTCGAATCGGAGACCGGCATCGGCGTGCGCGGGACGGTCGGCGGTAAGCGACTGGCTCTTGGTAATGGTGCGCTGATGGCCCAGGATGGAGTTGATGTCGGCGCTCTCGCCAAGGATGCCGAAAGCCTGCGGCAAAATGGCGCCAGCGTCATGCACCTGGCGGCCGACGGCCACATTCTCGGCCTGCTGATCGTCTCCGACCCGATCAAGGCAAGCACCCAGGAGGCGCTGACAGTCCTGCGCCAGGCCGGGTTGCGTATCGTGATGGCGACGGGTGACGGCCTGACCACCGCCAAAGCCGTCGGTGCCAAGTTGGGCATTGATGAAGTGTATGGCGAGGTCAAACCAGCGGACAAACTTGCGCTGGTGGAGCGTCTGCAGGGTGAGGGACGCGTCGTCGCCATGGCCGGCGACGGCATCAACGATGCCCCGGCACTGGCCAAGGCCGACGTCGGTATCGCCATGGGGACGGGCACCGATGTCGCCATGAACAGCGCCCAACTCACACTGGTCAAGGGCGATCTGCGCGGTATCGCCCGGGCACGCCTGCTGTCCGCCGCGACGGTCGGCAACATGCGCCAGAACCTGGCCTTCGCCTTCATCTACAACGCCCTCGGCGTGCCGATCGCCGCCGGCATACTTTATCCGACCTTCGGGCTGGTGCTGTCCCCCATGATTGCTGCCGCTGCCATGAGCCTGTCGTCTCTGAGCGTAGTCGGTAATGCCTTGCGCCTGCGCGGTACTTAAAGCTTTTGGATTGGATTGCACTTAAATCCTTAAAATACGGCCCCTTTATGTCCTCACGACTGCCCAGCATGATCACAGAATACCAATGGCGCGAGAGCTACAGCGTTGGGAACGTCATAATTGACCAGCAGCATAAAAGGATGCTGATGTTATGTGCAGAGTCCGAGAAATGCTTGGAGAGTGCAGGTCTCGAAAGTCGCGAAAAGTTTCACAACCTGCTCCACGAAATGGCTGTCTGTACCAGAGAGCATTTTGCGAAGGAAGAGGCGTTGCTGCTCGCACGAAACTACCCGATGCTGGTCGAGCACGCTGAAGAGCATGAACGCTTCCAAGTCGCACTAGCCGATTTCCTGTTCTCCGCAATGCAAGGCGAGCTGGACAAGATCGGCGTCTTTCGTTTCCTCTCTGAATGGTGGGTTCGCCATATCCTTGTATCCGATTTGGATTGCAGGTCGTATCTGGAGGTAAGTTAATTTCGTCAGGATGTGAGGCGGACTGAACCCGGGAAACTCCTGACGAGAATGTAATCAGCGAGACATCCGAGCGACAGCTGCAAGAGCGCAGACTTCATGGTGTCGGGAAAGCAAGATCAACCCGGACATTTCCAGACACTATTTTGGAGAACCATCATGAACCTGCAATCCGTACTTTCAGCCGCTCTGTTCGCGACCGTCACTACGCTGTCCTTGGGTGTCCAGGCTGCCGATGCCGACAAAGCGCCTCCTGCCGCTGAAATGAAGGCTGACACGGGCGACATCGCCAACAAGCCGCATTCGCATGTCCAGGAAAAAACGGGAATTCCACAAACTGCACCTGCTGCGGTTCCCGCCGGAAAGAAAAGCGCCTATCAGGACATGACCAAGCACTTCCATCCCAGGGATATGAAGTAACGGCCACTACGGCCAATTGCTTGCCGCACCGTCATTCAGCGGTCGAAAACACGCCCGTTTCGCTGACATCTCATGGCAATCGGGCCAAAGCCCAAGGAGATTCTGATGTCGATCGACGCCATAAGCCGAACCCCCTATGCCAGCGCTACGCGCCAGCCTGTCGAGAGTCGTTTAGCCCAAGAGGTAAAACAGACTGACCGCCAGGAAACCAAGACACATGAAATATCGCAGCGCAAAGCGGAGGAAGCACCGCTACAGCCGGTCGTAAATGCCCAAGGCCAAGCCACCGGGGCTTTGATTAACGTCTTCGCGTGAATCAAGCACGTAACGAGCAGGAAGACGATGTAGCGGGAATGTCGCGAAAACGTCCGGGCGACTGTTGGCCACAGCGTTTTCTGCGATTCCCATTCCATGCCGTAGCTGACATTGGCATGACCGAATTGTAACCACGGGGTTATGTGTGAGTCAGCCTCGCAGTCACATACTGGAGTTGCTGAAAAACCCTCGATGAAGGAAGAAAAACATGCTGGAAGCTGCTGACCATTTGAAAAACCAGTGTCAATCACAACTTGAACTGTCCTTGAATCTTTGCAATTCCTGGTTGGAATGCTGCCAGCGTCTGTCGGAAATCAATGGGCAGTCAGCGCGAGCGTTTCTGGCACATGGAAAAACCGATGGCGAGCCCTGGACGCGAGATGGTGGTACGGATCTCATCTTGGGATCGAGTCGGATCGTTATGGACTATTGGTCCTCTATGCTTGCCTGCGGCACTGATTTTCAGCGGAAGATACTGACCGGGTTGGCGAAGAGATGACGGCTCCTGCGGCAAGGGGTTCTCTTGTACCTTGCCGCGAAGTAAGCGTTTGGCACGACCGAATGGGATACGCGAGGCGAGGTCACGGGCATCTGTGAATAAACCGACCCCATGCCACCGATCAATGCCATCGCCAATTCTCTTCCTCAGCCGACTGCCGACGGTGGCCATGCCAATCATGGCGCACCAGCGGGAACTTCATTTGCAGAAACGCTTTCTCAAGCAATAGGCCAGCCGACCGTCGTATCGCCTCATGGCAATCATGGCGGCGCTTCAAGTAATGGACAGCATGGCGGCATGACAACACCGGGCGGTGATACGCACCCTCAACATGTTCCCCTGAACAGCCAGGGACATGGTGGAAAGACTCATAGTGTTCAGGAAGTGGCCCTCGGGGTGCGCGCCTACCGTCAGCAGTTGATTGCCTCCAATATCGCCAACGCCGATACCCCGGGCTACAAGGCCGTGGACATCGATTTTGAGGAAGCCATGCGAATCGCTCAATCGGCATCTCCAATACCTCCGACCATGTTGGCGACAACCAGCATCGGCCACATTTCTGGGGAGGCCGTTTCTGCCCAGCCGCCTTATCCCCTCAAATACCAAGTGCCAAGCCAGGATAGCGCGGACGGAAATACGGTTGAAATGGATGTAGAGCGAACCAAGTTTTCCGAAAACTCAATCATGTACCAATTCTCTGTCGATCGGGTCAGCGGACATTTCAAGATGCTGATGGAGCTGTACCAGTCTTTGAAATGAACGATAAGACCAAGAGTCCGCGCCGTACTTGAAGAGACAGCATTCCTTACGAAAACGTAATCAGCAAGTCATGCAAGTGACGGTTAAAAAAGTGCAAACTTCACAGCGTCAGGAGAGCAAGGGCGATCCAGACATTTCCAGCCACCATTTTGGAGAACCACCATGAAACTGCAATCCGCACTCTCAGCCGTTCTGTTCGCAACCGTTGCTGCACTATCGCTCGGTGCTCAGGCCGCTGATGCCGAAAAAGCCGCTCCTGCCGCCGAAATGAAGGCCGACCAGGGCACGAAGGCCGCCAAGCCGCATTCGCATATGCAAGAAAAGACGGGCATCGAGCAGAAAGCCCCGGCTGCCGCTGAGCCAGCAAAGAAGGATGCCTCGAAGGACAAGAAGAAACACTATCACCCGCGCGACGGGAAATAAGTCCCTTGCCTTCAGCCCTTCAAATTCACGGGGCGATCGGTCCGCACCCATGGGCAACGACAACATCCGGCAGCATGGCAACCTTTGCACATGCAGGCTGTTGGCAGAGGTCATGGGGTGCGACCCTAAGACAATACGCTTTGAGTATTGCAGAACAGTTTTAATGGAACACTGGCATCTTGAATGCAACCATGGCTGTCAGCATGGCGTGCCGCAATTCAAAAATAGCGACAAATGGCGGGACGTCGGCCCGATTGATCCGATCAAGGCAATTCTCATAAAAAACGAATAGGCCGCTCCGCGACCAGGAGAGCAAAATGAGTCTGCCAAGCGCACCGCACCAACTGAACCGAATGCTCGCCATTCGGCTGTGCGTTGCGGCGCTCGTCATCGGCGCGGCAGCCGGCATCGTGGCGTATCAGGTTGAAACGCGGCGTGTCGAATCCATTGTCCTCGAACTAGCAGCTGGTGGGGCACGCCACCTGGAGTCACCGGCCATGCAGGTCCTATCCCGGGGAGAGTCCCCGGAAAACCACAGCGCCTTGACTGCCCTGTTGGACAAGAACAACTTTGTTGGCATACGGGTTTTCGACGTCAAAAAAGAACTTGTCTACGAAACGTGGACAACCCTGCCGCCTGGCGTTGCCGACGGACTCCGGTTGCGCCGGCACGACTGGCCGGCTCTGGGCAGGGATCATCGCAATAGAATCCACATCGGCAACGAGCACCTGATTCAGGTGATCATTCCCTTAGCCAAAGAGTCCGGCGGCCTGGATGGCTATCTGGAAGGAACGTACCGCATCGATGAGGGAACGCTCGCCAACCAGAAACAGCAGATCCTGGATGGCGTCCTTACGGCAGTTGTCGCGGTATTTTCCACGGCCTTGCTGCTGTACCCCCTCCTACTCGGTCTCCTTCGGCATGCAACAAGATTGTCTCGGCGCCTGCTTGACTCCAACCTGTCCATTATCCGGTCCCTCGGCAATGCAGTCGCCAAGCGCGACTCTGACACCGACGCACACAACTACCGCGTCACTCTCTACGCCGTGGCGCTCGCTGAGAAACTGCACTGGCCAAAAGGTGAGATTGCCCACCTGATTGCCGGCGCCTTCCTTCACGACGTGGGCAAGATCGGCATCCCTGACCACATACTGCTCAAACCGGGAAAGTTGACCGACGAGGAGTTCGAGATCATGAAAACCCATGCACTTCTCGGCCTCGACATCGTCGCCGGCAATGCGTGGATGAACGCCACCCCGGTCATTCGCAATCACCATGAACGCTTCGATGGCTCTGGCTATCCGGATGGGCTGTGTGGGATGGAGATTCCACCTGGGGCAAGGCTGTTCGCCGTCGTGGATGTGTTCGACGCCCTCGTCTCGGCACGCCCCTACAAAGCCCCGATACCTTTCGAAAAGGCCCTGGCGCTGATCGAGAATGAGTCGGGCCGGCATTTCGATCCGGAGATCGTTATTGCTTTCAGCGGCATCATCGGTCGCCTTCACCAGGAGGTCGCTATGGTCAGCGAAGTTGAACTACACGCCCAACTGCGTTCGGCCATTTTTCGCTATTTCAATACGGATGCGGAGGCTGACGGCACAGGGGCATCGTTCGTTTCTGCCATCGCTGAAGGAGCACCATCATGACAAAAGCTATGACTACAAGCCGCGATCCGGTGTGCGGAATGAATGTCGAGGTTGCCCAGTCCAGTTTGTTCTCCACCCATCGGGGCATCGTCTACCACTTCTGTTCGGCCCAGTGCCTAGAACGGTTCAACGACATACCGGCGCTCTATACCGGGTCGCAGCGTATCGCCGACATCCGGCCCATCCCGAAGAGACGCAAGCTCCGATTGGCGGACAGCAGCGAATTGGACGTTTGGCGCGCCTGCCAGCGTCTGGGTGAAATGATGGGCGTGGTCAAGGTCGCGGCGGAGAACGGCTGCCTGCTGGTCGAATACGATTTGCGACAGACCATCCTGTCCCAAATTGAGGCGGTCGCCGCCGCCGAAGGCTTGAAATTCAAAGAAGGCCTCCACGGGCTCAGACGGCGTCTCTGGAAATACCTCGAAGCCGGAGAATTGGAAAACGCAGCGCATCCCAGCAGTGGGGCGTGCTGCAACCGCCCACCGGTCAGACTTCGCTGACTGAACCCGCGAAAAAGGAGAGCAATCATGGCTGACGAAATCCGTAGAGAACAGCAAACGGAGCAGAACCGCGATCACCGCTATGAACGGCGGGTGAAGTGGGGCTGGTGGTTTTTCGCCGTGATTGCCCTGTTCTATCTATTGACCGAGCACCGGGCGCATTTATTCGGGATCTTGCCCTATCTCTTTCTTCTGGCCTGCCCGCTGATGCATTTTTTCATGCATGGCCGACACGGCGGGCATGGCGGACATGGGCACCCTGATGGCAATGAGGAGGCTAAAAAATGAACGCTGCCAGCGGAGATTACGGACTATGGTCCTTAGTGGCGATCAACTCGGCATTCTTCATTCTGTTCGCCGCCAGTTTTTTCAAGCCCCGTACGCGCCAAGACTGGCGCACCCTGGGTATGTTCTCGGCCTTCGTCGTCGCCCTGTTCACGGAGATGTATGGATTCCCTCTGACCCTCTACCTGTTGTCGGGTTGGCTCACTGAACGGTTTCCCGGGATCAACTGGTTGTCCCACGATGCGGGGCATCTGCCGGAGATGCTGTTTGGCTGGAAGGCAAATCCCCACTTTGGCCCCTTCCATCTGCTGTCCAACGTGTTCATCATTGGCGGATTCTGGCTTCTCGCCACAGCTTGGCCTGTTCTTTACAACGCCCAGAAGACTGGAAGCCTGGCTTTGTCCGGCCCCTATGCGCGCATCCGGCATCCACAGTACGCGGCATTCATTCTGGTCATGATCGGTTTCCTGCTTCAATGGCCGACCCTGATCACCTTGATCCTGTTCCCGATCCTCGTGGTGATCTACGTCCGCCTGGCGCACCGCGAGGAGGCGCAAGCACTACTGGCTTTCGGCGAGGTTTATCGTATCTATATGGCCAAAACGCCGGGATGGTGGCCAAATTTGAGCGTTAACAAAGCACCGCGCTGAAGAATTACGGACAAATCCGTCAGCGACAAAATACAACGCCGAACTTTCGTTTCGGCCACTACGCAGCAGCGCCAAGTCTCATCGTACGATTTTTTCGAATTCTGTGGGGACGCCGATTACGTTTTCCATAGCAGGAACAGGCCAAGGACGACGAGCATGCCACCTAGGATCGCATTCACGGCGCGCCGGGCGCGAGACGAAATAAGCCGTTGACCCATGAGATGGGCGCCTCGCGCAACGGCGAGCAAGGGCAATCCGGCACCGAGGCCGTAAAGGAACATCAACGCCGCCCCGTAGCGCGGGCTGCCGCTCATGGCGATGGCACTGAGGATGCCGATGAGGATGGGGGTCGCGCAGGGCGCAATGGCCAGGGTGAAGAGGAAGCCGACCACGAAGGCGTGGCCCATCCGGGGGACGAATTGCTTCAGAGGCGAGGTGCGGGACAGCCAGGGAACGTATAAGGCCGGATGCAGCCGGATCACGCCAAGGAGATCGAGTCCCATCACGAAGGGCAACACCGCGAGGAACAGCCGCAGGGGCACTGGCAGCTGTCCAAAGACCCAGCCAAACGAAGCCGTCGCCACGCCCATGACGGTCGTGGCGGTGGCCATGCCGGCTATGAAGGCGAAGGCGATCCGGCCCGACTTGGCGCCGGCTTCCGGGTGCAGCCCAGTTTGTCCCAGGTAGCCGAGGGCGGCGGGGTACATGGGCAGGCAACAGGGATTGAGGGCGGTGGCCAATCCGCCCAAGAGGACCAGTGGAATCAGGAGCGGCGAGCCGCTTTGCAGCCAGGGCGTCAGCCAGTCGGCAAAGCTGTCCACAGCCTACTCGCGCAGCAGGGTTTCGGCGTTGGCGAGAGATTGCCGTAGCGCGGCCTGTACAGCAGCGCTCTCACCGATGATGCGCTTGCGCTCGCGGCCGGCACCATCCACAAAGACCACCGTGGGCAGGAAACGCACCTTGTACGCCTGGATCAGAGGGTTCTCAGGCGACCAATCGACCCTGGTCACGCCAACACGACCGGCGTAACGCGCTTCGGCCTCTTCCACGATCCGGGCGATGGCCTGGCAGCTGGCACTGTCGTCGCCCTTGAAGAAGACGATGCGAGGGCCGGTGGCTGCTGTCTCCAAGGCCGCCGACTGGGGTTGCTGCGGCCATTTGGCCCAGCCGAGTGCGGCCACGGCCGCGAGAACGACCAAGAAGAGCGCACGGCGCATTCTTGTTCCTTTCAATGACAGGCACCCGAGCAGCCACACTTGGCCACC
This sequence comes from Dechloromonas aromatica RCB, assembly GCF_000012425.1. Classification (NCBI taxonomy): domain Bacteria; kingdom Pseudomonadati; phylum Pseudomonadota; class Betaproteobacteria; order Rhodocyclales; family Azonexaceae; genus Dechloromonas; species Dechloromonas aromatica (nom. nud.). The sequence goes on from NC_007298.1 coordinate 2,465,301, forward strand.
GGTGCGGGGGCTTCGATTTCTCCGGGCGCCCGATCCTGCGCGTAGTCGTGCCCGTCCCGGAGCGCGGCTTCCGCCCGGGCGAGTTCCCGGCCCAGGTAGGCCGCGTGATCCAGTCGGGAGATCAGTCCTTCTTCGATCACCGTGCTATAAAGTGCGGTCGGCGTCGTCCCCTCGATCACCCGGGTCAAGGTGCCGCTGTTGGCGTAGTGCTCCAGTACCAAGCGGCTTCGTCGCCGGTCGGGGTAGAGGACCAGGTAGCCGGCCGGGTCGGACACCAAACGGCTGGGTTCTTCCGCCTGCCGGACCGGGATCGCGGGTAGGTCGGTGAAAATTTCCGGCGCCGGCCCGGGGTCGTCAGCGGCTGCCCTGGCAATCTCGGCGGCAATGCCTTCCAGATCGGTCATCCCGATGCAGTCCACCACCTGCACTTGCCGCCGGAACGCCTCGACATGCTCCGGGGGCACGTTCTTGATTACCGGACGCTTGCCCTCGGCGCCGCGAATACGGCCGCCATCTTCCAGGCCGTTCCGCATCAAGGCCACGAGGGACTGGCCCGGCAGGTGGCCGATGGCTTTCCTGGTGTCCTCGCCGCAAACTATGAGGAAGCGGATATGGGGATTGGGCAGCAGGTTGCGGATCAGGTGCTCGATGCCGAGGTTTTCGGTATGCAGGCTCCCGACAACGGCAAGTCCCGGCGCCTGGGTGGCGGTCAGGCGGACCACTAGGTCATCCGAGTTGAGGGTGCAGACCGCCACCGGCGCCTGGTAGCGTACGACGTGATAGTCCCCCGGCAGCGGCGGCCAGCCTTCACGCTCCTGCGGTTCGGCGGTCGCGCAGTGAGCAGTCTCTGCCACCGCCGGATCGATCTCCGCTGCGGCGTTGGTGGCCACCGCCGGCCAGCACACCTCGCAGCCAAGGCATTCATAGCGCTTGGGCTCGAAGAGGTTCCGTGCTTCCGCGATCAGCTCGGGCAGCACCGCCCGAATACGCGGCGAGTTCTCCAGCGCCTGCACCGTATCCTGGAAGCAGCCACAGCGGTGGCACTTGGTCGCCGCCATGGCCAGGTGCATCTGCTCCTGTATGGCGTCGAGTCCAGGCGTACTCATGCGATACGTTCCTCAAGCAGGCACAGGTCGCCCTTCAGGGCTTCGAGGAGCCCCGGGCTGTTCAGGCGGTAATAAACCATCTTCCCGTCGTTGCGCATGGCGAGCCAGCCCTGGTCACGGAGCAGCTTCAGTTGATGAGAGGTGGCTGCGACAGTGAGGCCCAGCACATGGGCCACGTCACAGACGCACAATTCGCCCTGGGCAAGAGCCAGGAGAATCTTGAGGCGCGTGACGTTGCCCAGAAGCTTGTAGAGTTCAGCGAGCTGCGGCAATGCCGCTTCGTCCTCGGCGAGTGCAGCCTTGATGCGGGCGACTTTCTCCTGCTCGAAGCAGGTGACGTTGCACATCGGACTCTCGATCACGTTGGCTGCCGGTTTCAAGACCACCTCTCATTTAGACGTTTGCGAAAATGATATGATGACATAGACACGCAGGCAAGGGTCGGGTTCCGCAAAAAGGTAACCGCCCTGCGAGCAGTCATTTCGCAGTGATATCCAGTGGCACGGCCATTGCGCCATGCTGGCCGGGGAGGCTTTTTATGTGATATGCCCGTTCATGCGATCCACTCGCGCCGAGCGGTGCATTCGATGAGTTCACCTTGGCGGATGTGGCACAGAATCAGCGGCGCTTGGCCAAGCTGTCCATGCCAACCTTGCCAGATGATGGGATAAGTACGCCTGGCGTAGCGAAAATGGCCCACCAATGAAAAACGCTCCGTCACCGGAGCGCTGATCATGGCTTTTGAAATTGCTTAGCCGCGATGATCCTTGTGAAGGATATTGTCCAAACGCATGACTTCGTCGCCGTGCATCATGATCTTTTGACCATCCTTGGTTTCCATCACGGCGTCCTGTTTCATGCGCACCGCATGACCCATTTTGTCTTCCATGCCCATCTTGCCGTCCTTGAAGATATAGACCGTCGAGCCATCCTTCAACTCGATCGATTTTTCGACCTGTGCGCCGTCAACCGCGTAAGCCGAAATACCCACGGTGCTCATCGCGACAACCATCAACAGTTTTTTCAGCATTTCTTTCTCCTTGAGAGTTATGAACTTGCATTTCAGATGCTACCTACAGGAACCTGACAGTTCCCCAACGTGGTGATGACAATGGTGTCATCGCCACGTAATCTTTAATTCAGCCGCGGTAGGCCGGGTTCTCGGTGACATACACGGTCACGTCGCCAGCCCCGGGAATGATATTGGCGAGCGGGAACGAGGCCGTGCCGAGCGTATCGAACATCCAGGTGACGCTCTTGCCGCCAACATTGATCCGGATGGTTTCGAGACGCGTCACATTCAGATACTTGGTGCCGCTATCGATAATCACTTCCCGTGCAGCGGTGCCGGATGCGGCGTAACCATAGGGTGCGAGTTGGTTCGTGGTCGGCTGACTCTTGGACTCCGAGACGTGCGAAAGCCAATGTAAACTTTGCCCTTCGGAGGAGTCCTCGTGAGCATAGCTAGTGCCTGTAATGGCAAAGCCGAGAACTGTGGCCAAAATAAATTGGGTAATGTTGGTTTTCATGATTCTCTCCTTGTGACATCGGGTTAATCGTGTCGGACTGATCTCGTCCAACCGTGATGTCATCTTAGGAGTGCGATACCAACAGGAACGTGATCGCGCAATTACATTGTTGAAAGCAACACTGCGTTTCCTGACAGATATGAAATGTCGTCAGAGTGGATTCGCTTGTACTGACTCACAACGCCACCTGATCGTTTCGGCCACAGAGGTGGTCCCGCGAATCAGGACATCCGGTTAAGTGAAATCTCTGCTTCAATGGGCGATGGAAATCGCCTGCCAAGGAGCAGAAGCAATGAGAAGACCTCGCCGTAACCACACAGCCGCCTTCAAGGCCAAAGTGGCGATTGCCGCCCTCAAGGGTGACGAGACGCTGGCCACGTTAGCGGAGAAATTTGATGTTCATCCGAATCAAATCACGCAGTGGAAGACGCAACTGCTCGAGAACGCCTCGGGTGTCTTTGCGACGGCTGCCGAGAAGCAGGCGGCCACGCCGGACCTGAAGGATTTGCATGCAAAGATCGGCCAGCAGGCGTTGGAGATCGATTTTTTGGCCGGCGCGCTCGGTCGCATCGGCGATGCGAGCGCAAAACGATGATCGACAAGGCCCACGATCTGCCTGTCGTCAGGCAAGTCCAGTTGCTTGAACTTTCCCGCTCTTCTGTCTATTACCAGCCGCAGCCCATCCCCGAAGACGATCTTCGGTTGATGCGTCGAATCGATGAACTGCATCTGGAATACCCCTTTGCCGGGGCGCGGATGCTGCGTGACATGCTCAAGTTGGAAGGCCATGGAATCGGCCGCAAGCATGTCGGTACGCTGATGAAGAAGCTCGATATTCAGGCCATCTACCGCAAGGCCAACACCAGCCGGCGCAACCAGGCGCACCGCATCTATCCCTACCTGCTGCGCGACCTCGCCATCGACCGTCCGAATCAGGTCTGGGCCATGGATACGACCTACATCCCAATGCGCCGGGGCTTCGTCTATTTGAGCGCGGTGCTTGATTGGGCCACTCGCCGGGTGCTGGCTTGGCGCCTATCGAACAGTTTGACCTCCGATCCTTGTGTGGATGCCCTGGAAGAAGCCATCATGAAGTACGGCCGACCAGAAATCATGAACACCGACCAAGGCAGCCAATTCACCAGCTCCGCCTTCATTGGCTTGCTTCAGGAGAGCACCATTCAGGTCAGCATGGATGGCAAGGGCTGCTGGCGGGACAACGTCTTCGTTGAGCGCCTCTGGAAATCGGTCAAGTATGAGGAGATTTACCTGCACGGCTACGACACCGTTTCCGAGGTCCGGCAGGCGCTGGCCCGCTATTTCGATTTCTACAATCGCCGTCGCCCGCACTCAACGCTTGACGGGCAAACCCCGGATACGGCTTACTTCAACCAGCCGCTGCTCGCCGCAGCGGCTTAACCCGCAGAGAAATCACTTAAGAAAACCGAATTTCTGTCCAACTGCGCGGGGCCACCTCTGTTAGCAGGCCGGAATCAGCCTGAAGCAGGCATAGAGGCTGCACTGCCTTACGGTTCGCAGTTGGCCTACCTGCGATTCAGTTGTGGCGGTATCGTTGCGTTGCACCTGGTGGATTGCAATCGGAACCACCGGCGGGTTTGCGAATGGAACGGCTGGTGGTTTTCACCGGAATACACAGACCGTGAAGGCCCCTCCATGAAGCAGCCATCGCCCCTAATCGCCAACCAAAGACACGGTGCTTTCGAGGGCTTCCGGCGATCGTGCGCTGGCGTCGGCCTCAATCCGATCGACCGCCGCGTCGCGTTCAGGACCGGGTTCGTCCGCGCCATCCGGTGCACCCACGGCTTCGGCCTCTTGCCGATTTGGCCCGCTGCGGTCTTCGACATCGTGCGCGTCCAGAGCATTCATCCGCCGCCGCAACCCCATCGCAAAGTTTCGCGCACCGTTGGCGACATCGCGCACCTGCCGTTTAAGACCCGCGCGCTGGATGTCGACAGCCTGGGTGGTAATCACCTCGTGAATCTCCAGGGTCTGCAGCAAGGGCATCAGTTGGTCGAGTTTGCCCAGCACCTCCAGGAAGCGTCGACCGATGGACGACAACACATGGACGTCCACATCGAGCGGCACGGTGTCGTAGGTCGCCGTGCTGGTGATGCCATGGACCTTGAATAGCGCTTCGGCACCATCGATGGCTTTATTGAGGTTCTCGGTCACGGTGTCCATCTGGGCTCGAATGGCCTCCTCGACCTTGGCCACGTCCTCGTGGTCGAGCCGCGTGCGGGCGATCACCGAGATGAAGTGGGTGTTGAGTTGCAGCGTGTTGAACAGCCGCGCGAAGAAGCGCTTGCCCTCGGCGCTGGTGAAGCGCGTCGGCATCTTCAGGCTGGCCGCCTCGACGCGTCGGAAGTCGGCCTTGGCCTCCTTGGCGAGAATGCGGGCGTTGACGGCCCCCTGGTCTACCTTGACGATCTGGATCTCCGACATGCCGTGCTCCTCGAAATACCGCGTTCGGAGCGATCATCCGCAGCAGCATGCTCATTCGCCACCGGAAATGGCCGTCACCTGAGGGGCCTTTCGGCATCGGCCCCGATTCGGGCAGGTTTTCGGGATTGACTCGGCAATCCGGCACCGCTACCTTGACGTCATGCAGTAGCTGGCCCTGCATTCAAACAAGGCAAGCCCTGGAGTTTCCTGTCCGTCGCGTATGCCATCGGCTTCACCGGTGCCGCGTGCGCCGACCTTGCCAGCACCGACAAGGGTGTCTGTCGCACCCATGCCATCGAGGCAAGTTTTCGAGGCAGGGGCGAGGCGCTTCCATCCTTCCCTACGCGCCCTTCCCCCGAAAGCCTTCCCCGATCGGTAGCTGGCACACCGATCACGGCGGTTCTCACCGGCCGTTCAAGCCAGCCCTGGAGCTTCTTCCCATAGCGCCGTTCCGCCCGTAGCGGGCCGGCCGTTTCTCACCCCACGGGGGCATTTGCCCCCCGTCGTGGTGCGCGTTGCCTCCAATTTTTCCTGGAGCCAACGATGCTGAATCAGAGCGTATCCCCCCGAGTTTCCCGTCCCACGCCCGTGGGGCCTGTTTTGCCGCGCATTCTTCCCTCCGTCGCGGCCGCCTCGCGCCACCGTCCGGCGGCGATCCCCGATCGTGCCGCCCTGGACGCTTTGCTCGACAACGAGGAGGCGCCCGTCGAATGGAGCGAGGAAGACATCGTCTTCCTGCATTGGCGCCTGCTGCAGGAGGTCAGCCATCTGGCTGATCCCACAACGCCGCTGGAAGAGAAGTTCGACACCCTGCGCTGGGTGTTCAGCGAACGCGAGAAGGACGGCCTGCCGTTCTCCTTTGTAAGTTGCCTGCGCGTCGTCGGCTGCAGTCCGCTGTCGCCGATCGCTTACTGCGGTCGGGTCGACGCGGAGGAAGTGCGCGACTGCATCCGCCACGGCCTGAAGGCCTGGCTCGATGTCTCGCTCGAGCGCTACCCGGACTGGGTGCGCGATGCCGTCGTCCACAACCCCGCATGGGTCGAGGCCCGGCTTGCCAAGAACCCCCAGTGGATCAACGAGCAAATCAAGCGGATGGCGGTACAGGGCGACCTGTTCGCCTGATGCCGTCTCCCATTTTTCGGGCTGGTCGCCAACGCGAAGGCCCTCCCCTTTCAAGGAGTCGTTATGACCACTTTCAAGGATGTCCTGTGCCTGCTGGCAATCTTCGTCGCCTACGGCATCGTCGGACGCATGGATTATGAAGACGCGGTAGGGCTGGAACAGATTATCAAGGAACGGCATCACGCCGACTGTCTGATGACGACGCCAGCCGACCGCGAAGCCCTGGCGCGGATCAACGATCTGCCCTTCGATCCATCTACCCGCCGCACGGACGCAGCCGCGCCCGAAGACGGGCACCCCTGCGCGTCGCGCGTGCTGTGAGGAGGCCGCCATGCATACCCAAACGCGCATCGCGAACGACGCCCTGTCCCTGCTGACCGTCCACGCGCCGGAAGACATCGAGTTCCTAATCAAGGAAAGCGAAGTCCTCACCGGCCGGGCCGGCCGCACCTTCGTAATCGCCGGCGCCGACTGGCTGGCCTACCGGGTGCATTGGCATCCGATCGGCCTGAAAGTCGAACGGCTCGATGCCGAGGGCCGGGTCCTCAGTGGGGTTCATTCCACCCAGCACCTGCTGCCCCGGGAGTTCCTCGGACACAGCCTGATGGAGGCCCTGGCCGCCGGCCAGTTGTTTACCCCGCCGATCCGCCGTCTCGGCTGACCGATCGTTCTGTCCCCCTTGGCGGGCCCGTCCCGCCGGGGCCGGGTGCCGCCTGCACTCATGGAGCACATCATGCAGATACAGGTTCAAATCAACGAGGAAGGCGCGCTGCGCAACCAGCGCTATGCCTTCACCGACCGCTTTACGCTCGTCTCCGAGCTGTTGCAGAACGCCCGCCGTGCCGGGGCGATGCGCATCGAGATCCATTACGACGCCACCACCCAAGTGCTGCGGGTGGAAGACGATGGCCGAGGCCTCGACGACTTCCAAAAGCTCCTGAGCTTCCACGAGTCGGGGTGGGATGCGGCCACCAGTGCCGAGGAGCGCCCTTTCGGGGTGGGCTTCTCGAAGTGCCTGTATGCCGCCACGCGCTGCATCGTCGCCTCAAAGCATCAGCGTGTCGACATCAACACCGCGGCGGCGCTGGCCAAGGCGTCCATCGAGGTGGAGCCCATCACCGAAGCCGTTGCCGGCACACGGATCGAGTTGCACGGCGTTGACCTGCCCGACCTGGGCAATCGCATCGAGAGCTTGTGCCTGGGTTTTCCGGTGGAGGTGGTGTTCAACGGCAAGCCGCTGTTGCGGCGCTTTGCCGCCGCGCATCTGGCGACGATGGCCAGCCCGATGGGCGCGGTCCATCTCACCGGTACGCGGGACGGCAAGTTCAGCTACAACACCCTGGTCTTCCTGCAGGGCTTCTGCGTCATGAAGCCCAACTACTGCCCGTTCGACGAGGTCAATATCGTGCACCTGGATTCGCGCCAGTTCATGGCGCGCCTGCCGGATCGCGACAAGTTGATCGACGAGGACGTACAGAGAAAGCGGATCGATACCGAGTTGAAGGCCTGCTGGCGGCAGACGCTAGAGGTCGCCAAGACCCAACTTTCGCCCGAACGCTTTGTCGCGATCTACTATGCGGCGATGCGCGCCTGGGGACATTGGGACCTGCTCAACGATCTGGATGTACTGCCGGTCGAATTGTTCGACGAAATCGTCGACTATCCGATCCAGGATGACGACCGCAGCTATGTCCGGCAAGTTGCCGTAGCACCCACTCGACATGCCGTCGAGAGCGGCAAAGTGACTCTGGTTTCGCTCGACTGGTTGGGTGACGACAACGCAGCACGCTGGATGCTGGCCCGGGCCAAGGGCTATCTGGTCTTCGACTGGATCGGCCTGAGCTCCGAGCACTGGGCATGGCGCCACGTGCGTTTTCTGGACCAGGAAACAGTGCAGGTCGAAGCGCTCTCCGAACAGATTCGCGTCCAGTTGGAAGGCCGCTGGGTGTGGCCGACAGTGATCCTGTGCGAGAGCGTCATCCTGCGCTCCGCCAAGGACGTGGCCGAGATCACCGACGCGGGCGTCTGCCACGGGGATGTCTTGTACATCCCGGCCGGCGAGACCTCCGGCGAGCCGGTACGTCAGGCCTCGTCCTTTATCGACGAGAACGACCAATTCCTCGCCTCGGACCTGGACGCGGACCGCGACGCGCTGGCGGATTTGATCCGTCGCCTGCGTTCGGTCGATCCGGTGCAGACGCTGGACTCGCTGCTGCAGGAATTGCGGCTGGGCCGGTATCCCCTACTGCACGGCAAGGCCTTCCAGGTCACCGTGGGGGTGGGTGCTGCGCCTGGCCATTCGGTGGCCCTGGTTGCCGAAGCGGGTTCTGCCAACACGGGAGCTGGCCATGCAGGATCGTGAGTACGCGGCCCGCATCGAAGCGGTCAAGCAGCGTGCCCATGGCCGGTGGACGGAAATACTGGCGAGTTTGGGCGTGGATGAACGCATCCTCAAGCGGCGCAACCTGCCTTGCCCCTTGTGCGGTGGCACGGATCGGTTCCAGTACACCGACAAGTTCGGCGAGGGGAACTACCACTGCCGTCAGTGCGGCCCGGGTGGCGGCTTCAAGTTGCTGCAAGCCGTCTTGGGCGTGGACTTCAACACCGCGCTGCGTGACGTCGAGCGCTGCCTGGGGATGATGCCGGTGACGGCACCGTCCCGAAGCTGCGAGCCTTCGGCCGAGCGCATGAAGAAGCTGGCCCAGCGCATCTGGAATGAGGCCAAACCAGTGACGGTGGGCGACGAAGTCGATCGCTACCTGAGCGGACGAGGTCTCGCCCTGCCGGTGTACCCGAAGGTGCTGCGCTTCCACCCTGCCCTAGGCTATTACCAGAAGGAAGCCGCCGGCAAGTCACGCAAGGTGGCCGAGTACCCGGCGATGCTCGCCTGCATCCAGGGTGCCGACGGCCACGCCGTGACGCTGCACCGGACCTATCTGCGGGACGGCGGCAAGCTCGCGGCGCTCGATGCGAAGAAGGTGCTCTCGGCCGGGATCAACGGCGCCGCGGTCCGCTTGTTCGATGCGACCGAGGAACTGGCGATCAGCGAAGGTATCGAGACCGGCCTCGCCTTGCATCTGGCGACCGGCAAACCGGTCTGGGCCGGCCTTAACGCCGGCAATCTGGAGAAGCTGTGGCTGCCGGACACGGTGCGTAAGGTCTGCATCTATGCCGACAACGACGCCGATGGCGACTTTGCCGGCCAGGCCTTTGCGTTTGCCCTGGCGCGTCGACTGAAGCGGGAAGAGAAAAATAGCGGTCGGCGGCAAGTGCGGGTGTTCCTGCCCAAGCATGCCGGCACCGATTGGGCCGATGTCTGGCGCCAATGCCTGGAAGCCCAGGCGCCGCGTGCGGCATGAATGTTTGATGAAGGGTGCGGCCAGTCGGCTGCACCCGCCTTTTCAGCGGCACTGCATCAGGCGGTGACGGTGAAAAGGCCCCTTTGTTTGCCCCACTGGTAGTTGTCACACCAGGCGGCGCCCCACGGCACCGCAAAGACAGCCCTGGAGTTCCGGCGCGATTTCTCGCGCCCTTTCTGGACCGGCAACCGCCGGTCCGTCATCGACCCTGGCGGGGATGCGCTTCCCCCGAGGGGTGATGCCGTCTCCGCTTTTCTTTTCCGAAAAGGAGATTGCTATGAAAAACGGACGTTCACTCATCAGCCTGGCCCAGGAACTGGAGCGCCAGCTGGATTCGAAGAAGGACTTGATCGTGCCCTCGACGCTGGTGCGCCATGCCACCGACGATCTGGGGGCCACCCGACTCGTCATCGAGGAAGGCGGCAGCCCGGTGCACTACGGTGTCACCCCGCTGGCGCGCCGCCAGCTGGCGGACAAGCTGAAGATCCCGTATGCCTACTTCGAGCGCATGCGCGAAAACCAGCCGGCCCTGCTCGATCGCAACGTGAACACCTGGCTGCAGAGCGAGGAAGACCGGCGCATGCTGCGCACCCTGGACGGTCAGGTGCGCGCCGTGTTGTCGGATCGCTACCGCCGCCTGGACAACTTCGACCTGGCCGAGAGCGTGCTGCCCATCCTGCAGCAACTGCCCGAGGTACGTTTCGAATCGGTCGAACTGACCGAGACCAAGATGTACCTCAAATGCATTACGCCACGCCTAAAATACGAGATGGCGCCCGGCGATGTCGTGCAGGCCGGCGTCGTGATCTCGAACTCGGAGGTCGGCCAGGGCACGCTGTCGGTGCAGCCGCTGCTGTTCCGGCTGGTGTGCAGCAATGGCTTGATCGCTGCCGACCGGTCGCTGCGCAAGACCCACGTGGGCCGCGCGCTGGGCACCGAGGACGAACGCATCCAGGTTTACCAGGACGACACCTTGCGCGCCGACGACAAAGCCTTCTTCCTCAAGGTGCGCGACGTCGTGCAGGCGGCGGTTTCGGAAGCGACCTTCCGCCAGACGGCGCAGAAGATGCAGAAGACGCTCAACATCCCGCTGGTGGGCGACCCGGTGAAGACGGTCGAGGTGCTGGCCCAGCGCTACGCCCTGAACGACAGCGAGCGCGCCGGTGTGCTGCGCCATCTGATCACCGAAGGTCAATTGTCGGGCTATGGGCTGGTCAATGCGGTGACGCATTACAGCCAGGAGATCGAGGACTACGATCGCGCGACGGAGTTTGAAGCACTGGGCGGCCGGCTGATCGACTTGCCGGCCCATGAGTGGAAAGGCTTGGCGGAAGCGGCCTGATCCAGAAAATCGTTGAGAGCCGGCCGGGGCCACTGCCCCGGCCGGCTCTCAACTATTCCAGAACACCGTGATACCGACGGCGGCGTGGACATTCCCGGGGACGCGCAGCCCCATGCCAGGAATGGATGATGCTTACCACCACCTTTTCGGCGCTCTCAACCTATCGTCATACTTCGAACACTTCAAGGATCGACCGTCCCTTGCCGGCTTGTTTTGCCATATACATGAGATTGTCGGCGTGTTGGATCGCAATATCCGGGTTTGCCGGTGGAGTGGGAAACACGGCAACACCGATACTGAAAGTCATGCTCCACCCTGTCCGGATAGTCTCTTCCCGCAAACGCACCTCCAGCGTGTCGGCGACGCATTGTGCCCCGCAGGGGTCAGTGTCCGGCAACAAGACGATGAATTCGTCGCCGGAGAGGCGGGACACCAAATCAGTCATTCGCATTGCCCCCTGAAGCGTAGCGGCGACAATTTGCAGGAAATGATCGCCCTCCAGATGACCGCGCCTATCGTTGATCTCTTTGAAGTTGTCGCAATCGATGAACACAAGGGCAAAAGATTGTGAGGTGCGCCGGTGCCGGGCGAGTTCGAGTTTTAGCCGCTCCATGAGCGCCATCCGATTGGCGATTCCGGTCAGTTGATCGCGTCGAACGAACTCGGCCGTCTGGTCTTGGATTTCTCGCAAGCGCGCCGCGAGCACGCCGGCGGCGATAAAAAACGTGAGTGTCGCGAGTTGTTCGGCATAAAACAAAAAGGCGCGGGCGTTGTGGTTTCCGGCCTGGATACTGCTGAAAAAAACGATTATGGCGGCGAGGATGGCAGTTGCGATGCTTGCGCGAAGCCCGACGCGCCAGGCAATCAATACGACGGGGATGAGGTAGAACTGGGGGATGCGCAATTGAACTCGCGTAAGCACATCGAGCGTGGCAATCGCGAGCAATAATATGCCGGCGAGCAACATAGCCCGCATGTGTTCTCCCTGCTTTAATGAACCATCTTTTCTACGGGTCTCTTTGGGCCGTTTTGTCATAAGCAGGGCATTACCATTCCATCGACATCATCCAATACCCCAATTGTGGCCTAAACGGCCCCCGTTTGTAGAATATATTCCGTGGATTGTCAGTCTCTTAAGCACCATGCTTTCGCGCATGGTGACGCCTTTTTCACAACTCCAGCGCCGACTCGCGCGCAATATGCGCCAAGCCCGAATACGACGGGGGTTATCGCAAGAAGCATTAGCCCTCGAAGCGGAAATTGATCGCACTTACGTCTCTCAGATTGAACGCGGCATCGGGAATCCGTCGCTTCGGGTTATGAGCCAACTGTCGTCGGTGCTCGAAACGGAAGTGGATGAACTTCTGAAAGAGATCGGATCGTAAGTCGGGTGGTCATTTCGACCTTTTTTGGATCGTCTCAGAAAACGGAAAAAATCGTACGCTAACCCGGTAGCAGCGGCCGTAGCGGCCTGAATTTCCCTGCGCCGAGTTTGGCGCTGCTGCGCCAGACGTAATCGCAGGTAAGGTGACGTGCTCCCATCCGAGCGGGGATAGGAATTGCAGCAACGCGACATCGTGACCGTTTAGTGCCTGGTGGCCCGCCAGATAGACCGTGTGCCACAGCACGATGGCCGCCATCAACAGGTTCAAGCCGCTGACCCGGTAGCGCTGCTGCTCGAATCTGCGGTCGCGGTTTTCGCCCCGCCGGTTGATGAACACGGCGCGGGCTAGAGCGTTGCGCGCTTCGCCCTTGTTCTGCTCGGCATGCACGCTGCGGCACAACTCAATGCTTTGCAGCCGGTTCAGCGCTCGATGCGCCCCAACTCGCGCAGCGCCACGGCCAGACCGATCTGGCGCGGGTAGCTCCCGAGTTTCCTGAGCATCAGCGAGGCAGTCGCCGTGCCCTGCTTGATCGAGGTGACCAGCCCCAGGATTTCATCCCAATGGGCGCGGACATGCTTGAAGTTGAGTGTACCGTCGATCATGGGTTTCAGCGCGTCATAGGCGGCGTCGCCCTTCGGGATGTACAACTTGGTGTCGCCCAGGTCGCGGATGTGCGGCGCGAAGCGAACGCCCAGAAGGTGCATCAGGGCGAAGACGTGATCGGAGAAACCCGCCGTGTCGGTGTGGTGCTCCTTGATCCACAGGTCAGATCGTGGTACGGCAGGCCGTCGAGGACGTAGGTCGAGTCGCGTACGCCGATGTTTACCACACTGGTGTGGAACGGCGCGTACTGGTCGGAAATGTGGGTGTAGAACAGCCGTCCCGGCTCGCTGCCGTACTTCGGGTTGATGTGGCCGGTGCTCTCGGTCTTGCTCGCCGTCTTGAAGCGCGGGCCGTCCGAGGATGACGTGGTGCCATCGCCCAAGTGCACGGCGAACGGCTGCCGGAACTGGGTGCTCACCAGTTCGGCCAGCGCCGTGGAATAGGTTTCGTCGCGGATATGCCAGGCTTGCAACCAAGCGAGTTTGGCGTAGGTCGTACCGGTCAGCCATCTTGGTCAAGCCCAGGTTGATCGCGTCGGCCAGGATGGTGGTCAGCGGCAGGTTCTTGTCCTTGGCAAGGTCGCCCGATTTCAGATGCGTGAAATGGTGGGTGAAGCTCGTCCACCTCCATCAGCAGTTCAGTGATCTTGATGTGCAACGACAGGATCATAGCTCAATCTGACGCATCAACGCTTGAAGGCCAGCAAGAGAACGCCACCGGCGACCATCGCAATGCCCGACCACTCGCGAAGTGATGGTCGTTCACCCAGAAAGGTGAACGCAAACACAGCCACTAGAACGAGGCTGAACTTGTCAACTGGCGCTACCTTGGACGCATCTCCTATCTTGAGTGCCCGGAAGTAACAGATCCAAGACGCGCCAGTAGCTAGGCCAGACAGCCCAAGAAACAGCCAAGTCTTGGACGAGAGCTCGAAGGGATTGGCCCACTTGCCCGTGTAAACCACGAACACCGACAGTACAACGATGATGATCGCCGTACGGATCAAGGTGGCCAGATCAGAATCGACGCCTTGGATGCCGATCTTGGCAAAAATGGCGGTCAGTGCTGCGAAAACGGCAGACAGAATTGCCCAATAAAACCAGCCGGTAGATGTCGCCATATATTCTCCCTTTGGTGAATTACTGAATTTTGGCTGATTAAAACTTTCCGGTCATACCAAATTCAATCGGCGTCGTGACGTAAAGGACGTTGATTTTCCGTTTTCTGAGGCACCCTTTGAAGTGGTTTAGCCATCGGCACGTGCACGCGGACACACAGGCCGGAATACCTCACTTCGTCTGAGAACCCCAGGTGAATCTCAGCGCCAATTCGGTCCGTGACTGCCTTGACAATGGAAAGGCCCAGACCTGACCCGACTTGATCGCTCCCAAGGGTGCGATAAAACGGGTCAAACACCCGCTCTCGCTCAGTAACTTGAATCCCTGGCCCTGAGTCTTGGATTCTCAGTATTGCGCGGCCTTCCTCCGTGGTGACAGAAAGATCAACCCTGCCACCATCCGGCGTGTATCGAATGGCGTTATCGACTAAATTCTTGACTACGGCAATTACATCCAGTTCGTTCACCCAGAGTTGGGCGTCTTGCTCTCCTTCGACGCCAATGTCGATGTGCTTGTCCTCGGCCAGCGGCATAAGGTCTTCCAGCACGCGTCGATAAACGTGCTGCACCGATACAGGCGACTTGGGTCGGTCGAGTGCAGCCTGAGCCTTGGCCAAGGTGAGAAGTTGATCCAGCAGGTTACGGCCACGCTCTATGCCTCGGCGCAATGTCATGAGACGTTCACGCGCGAGGTCAGACATATCCGCCTGATCCAGTCGCTCCGCTTGCAGTGACAAGGCGGTAAGCGGGGATCGAAGCTCATGCGCCGCATCCGCGACAAACCGGCGCTGGGTTTCCATTGACTGGTCAACGCGGGCAAGCAGACGGTTGATCGCCACCACGAACGGGCGCACTTCGGCAGGAAGATGGCTGTCCTCAATGGGATGTAATTCTTGTTCGGCGCGTTGGTCAATTTCTGCCGACAAAGAAGCAATGGGCCGGAACATCTTGCGCACAAGGTCAGCCACGATCAAAAGCAGGATGGGAACCAAGATAAGAAACGGCATCAATGTGCGCAAGGCGCTGTCGCGTGCAATTTCGTCGCGAACGCCGGTTTCTTGCGCCACGGCAATTCGCTCGCCGTTGGACGTTGTTTTGACCAGCACACGGAACGGCTCGCCGCTGACATCAAGCGTATGCAGACCATCGGGCAGCGTAATCGGTAGTGGCAGCGGTACGCCTGCATCGCCCTTCCCGGCCGCCTTGCCATCATCTGCAAGATATTGAACGACTACACGTGACTCCTCATCGCTGTCTTTGGCGCGGCCATCGTCTCCAAGATGTGCAAGCGGAAGGTGTTGCCGATCAAACAACGCCGCAACTTGGCGCAGCATGTCGTCTTGTAGCTCGTGAGCTTCGTCGAATGCGGAAACGAAGGAAAAGATGCCCGCCACCACCGCAATAACCAAAATGG
Source organism: Dechloromonas aromatica RCB (assembly GCF_000012425.1). Taxonomy (NCBI): domain Bacteria; kingdom Pseudomonadati; phylum Pseudomonadota; class Betaproteobacteria; order Rhodocyclales; family Azonexaceae; genus Dechloromonas; species Dechloromonas aromatica (nom. nud.). The sequence goes on from NC_007298.1 coordinate 2,480,741, forward strand.
CTAGCGACAGCGAAAAGGACAGCTTGAACTGAACCGACTCGTTCAGACGTTTTTTGAAACCATCCATCCAACCCCCCTGACATTCTTGATGACTTCGCCGCCCAGCTTGCGCCGCAGTGCATGGATCAGGAATTCGACGGCGTTGCTCTCGACCTCTTCACCCCATCCGTAGATACGGTCTTCCAGATCGCTGCGCGAGAGAATGGCTCCAGGGCGTACCAGCAAGGCTTGCAACAAGGCAAACTCACGATTGGAGAGTTGCACCGAGGCACTGTTGTTGACCGCCGCCTCCCGCGTGGCCGGATCGAGCGACACGACGCCGTTGCTGAGCACGGACGTTGCATTTCCTCCCTTACGTCGTAGCACCGCACGCATGCGGGCCAGCAGTTCGGCCATCTCAAAAGGTTTGAGCAAATAATCATCGGCTCCACCATCCAAGCCGCGCAGTCGATCATTGAGGCCGTCGCGGGCAGTGATGATGAGAAGGGGAACCGGATTGTCTTTGGCGCGAATGCTGGTCAGCACCTCCAACCCATCCTTACCTGGAAGGCCAAGATCGAGCAGCACCAGGTCATAGTGCTGGCAACCCAGTGTCGTGAGGGCAGTTTGGCCGTTCTTTACCCAGTCGGCAGCGTACGAAGCGTCTTTCAGCGCCCCTTGGATGGCTTCGCCAATCATGAAGTCGTCTTCGACCAGCAATACTCGCATTCCTCCTCCAATAGATAACAGTAAATCAGTGCGCCGTTCTGGCAGCTCTTTGCTTGAATAGCAAAATGCTAGTCAAAATGAAGGCAAATAGTGCCGCTGATGCTGAATAACGACTCAGGGCCAGCCCGCCTGCACTGAGCGGCTTATCCAGAAAATCCCCCACCACGGCACCGAGAGGGCGGGTCAAAATGAATGCGGCCCAAAAAAGTAGGGTTCGCGACACATTTGTCCAATAGTAAGCTGCAACGACCAAGGCCAAAAGCCCGCTGAACACAATGGCGCCGCCGGTGTAACCCAATCCTGCCGTATCCGCCGTCCAATCGCCCAGTGCCGTTCCCAAAGTCTGGGAGAACATGATGGTCACCCAATAGAACATCTCGGCCTTCGACGAACTGACCGTGCTAACCGAAACTGAGCCTAGCGTTCGATGCCATATAAATAGTGAACCGAACAACAAAGCCATAAGCAAGGTCGAGCCACCCGCGTACCCAATACCGAGGGATCGGTCAGCATAATCAGCCAGTGTCGTGCCGACCGTGGTGGTTGCAATGATGGTTGTCCAGTAAAGGAATGGCTGAAAGGTCTTGGCCTTGATTTGCGCAAAGACCGCAGCCAAAAATACGGCTGCGAAAATAACCGTACCAATCAAGTAGCCCAAATTCATAGACATCGAAACGGCATCGCCACCTGTTTCACCGAGCGTGGTGGCCGCAATCTTGATGATCCAAAAAACGAGAGTGACCTCTGGGACTTTGCTCAGGGCTTTTTCTGCTGAAATATTCATATTGATTCGTTTTCTCTGGTCAGAGCTTCGCTTGTAGCGAGTCGAAAGTGCTCAATAGATCAGCCATCGCCTTTTTGCAGTCGGTTTGATTGGGTGCATCTGCACGCAGCGCGCTAAGGGCAGGGTCAATGGCCTTGTCGAGCCTGTGCCAGTCATCCGCTGCACGAGGCTTCAAGCCCGCCTCCGCCGAGTCCCATGCAACCTCCAAATCTTTGATCCGTGCTTTCGCTGTTGGCAGATCGCCCTTATCCACGATGACGGAGACGTCTGCGGCGATGTTCCGAAATGCAGACAAATCCCCTAATTTGGACGCGGCCTTTGCCTGCGGCGCGGAGGTGGTCTGACTTGTCGCTATTGAGGCAGAGCCTGCTGTACCGGCGTCGGTGGACTTTGAGCATCCAGCCGCAAGGGCCAAGAGAACGATGGCCGATATTGCAGCAACGGGGCGGATCAGCGAATGATGATGGCGCATGTTTTTTCCTTGAGTTATTGGGTAGAGGTTATTCGGCGGCTTGTGCATTCATGCGGCGGCCAACGCTGAACTGCGCAACGGCGACCAACATCACAATCACTGTCAGGAACAAAGCGCTGGTCCACATGGCACCCATGCCAAGTCCGCCATAAGTTTTGGCCTGGGTCAGCAGGTCACCAAGCGCTGCACCGAAGGGGCGAGTCAGGATGTAGCTAATCCAAAAGGTCAGTACGGCGTTACCGCCTAAACGGAATGCCGCAAAGGTTAAAGCGATCAGTGTTCCGAACGACACGGCTCCCCAAGTGAAGCCCAGGCCAAGCGCTTCGGTCGCCAAGTCACCCGCCGCAGTACCCAATGCAAATGTGCAGAGAATGGCCGACCAGTAAAACAACTCCCTACGTCGCGTGAAAATCTCATGGATAGACAAGCTGCGTTCCACCCAAAACCAAACCGCAAAAATCCCCGCAAGCGCCAGGGCAAATGCCGACGTGCTGACATACAGGCTAACGCCTAGCCCATCGGTGAGTAGGTCAGTAATCTGGGTGCCCACCACGCTGACAAGCACGACTGTAAGCCAGTAAATCCAGGGCGTGTAGCGCCGCGTGCGTAACTGCATGAATAGGGCAACAGCTAACAGTGCGCCCATCACTGTACGAGTCATACCTTGGCCGAAACCTGCATTGACAGCTAGAAAGTCGGCTCCGGTTTCTCCGACCGTCGTGGACATAATCTTGATAACCCAGAACGAGAGAGTCACTTCTGGGACTTTATTGAGCCAGTTTGAAGCGGAAGGCGTGGTCAGCGTATTCATGGAGTTATTTCCTGCAAAGGCGGGTTGTTCTTGCTGCAAGTCTGACCGGCCAAACTTAGGCCAGCCATAGGCTCATCATTTGTGAACCCATCCAATTTGGATGAGTTTTCCGAAAAGGACTCGATGAACGCAGAGGGCAAGGCGGCAAGTCGCAGGCAGATATACGCGCATCTCACGAAACGCCAGCCAGGCACTCAGCCCGGCGACCAAGGCCGCGCCAACCATGTCTAGCGGAAAATGAACACCAAGATAAATGCGCGCCCATGCAACAGGTAATCCCAGCAATGCAAGCGCCATTCCCGCCAGGCGCGGGCTGCGGTGCATCAGAAAACTAAAAGCGACGGCCCATAGGAGCGTCAGATGGTCGCTCGGGAACGAAGAATCAGCAGCATGGGGAATCAGGGTGTGCCCCAGACCAATCATGAAAGGACGTGGATGTTGCCAAACCAGTCCGATGATCTGGTTGATGAGCAAACCAGCCAGACCGGACGCGGTCGCTTCGAGCAAAACCTTGCGGGTATATTCGTTTCCGCGTAGCCAACCGAATCCGATGATGACCGGAAGCGCCCAAATGGCGTATTCAGCGAAAAAAGTGGCGATGGCCAGTAGCAGTGTGCTTGGGTGCTCTGGTGCATTAAGCCAGAGAAATAGTGCGTGATTGAGGTCTTCCATGTGGTCTCCGGGGCCGAATCACCCAACTGGGGCGACCCGGCCTTGTGGCGTGTAGTTAGTCTTGCTTGTCGTGGTCGTCATCGCGATCCGCTTTGTCTTCGGCGGACGAAATGACCGTGCCTTTGTCGGCATCGACCCTCACATCAAAGACTTTGGCCCCACTGACGACCTCCACGTCGTAGACCCAGCCCTGTTTCGAGTTCTCGTACTCGGCGCGTGAAGCCTTGCCGTTGGCGTGTTGCTCGGCAGTGGTGACAGCCTGAGCCATCGGGATTTTGGCCTTGGTGATGGCCATGGCATCGTTTTCCATGCCGCCTTGGGCGGCATAGGCAACGGTGCCCGCAGCGGCAATGGCAGCGGCCAGGAGAGAAAGTTTGCTGTAGCGATTCATGGTTTTTCTCCAAAAAGAACGCAGGTATTTGCGCAATGGAGAGATTACGGAAGCTGACTTAGCTGGCACTGAGCCGCTCAAAAATAGCTTAACGTGCTTTATTTTCCGTTTTCTGCGACGCCCCCCAGCAGGCCGGCGATCGGGCTGAGTAGCTGCGTCGGCTTCGCCGCCGGTCTTGGTCTGATTCGTTGGAATCGTCCCCCTTCAAGCTATGCCCGTTCGATATGCCGAACAATCCTCCCGGTGGCGGCTATTCCCCAAGCAACAGCTTCTGTCGGACCTTACGTGTGGCAAAAGGATCGCCCTCCGGATTTTTGAACAAATGTCCCTGCCATAACACAATACCAATGACTATGCTGCTTTTTATTGCCATAACCCAATCATCATGACGGGTCGCTCATAAAACTTTCCACCTTCGATGCTCAGACACCCGTTTCAGCAGAACCAACTGGAGAACATGACCATGAGTCGCGTGACGCTTACCGATGTCGAATGGATCAACCTGAATGTGCTGGTCGTCATTCGCGCCGGTCTCCAGTATGACCCCGCCTCGACCTGCTGCAGGTACGGGCTCAATACGGCGCAAGCCAATCATCTTCGAGAACTGAGCCTCGACGAGTTGTGGTCCTTGGTCATCCACGTCGGCGACACGACCCTGTTCCCACCACGCGCCGACCTGGTGACGTTGCTGAGCACGCCGCGAGCGTTGGCGGGTCCGATGGCGCTCGTCCATCCCCCCATGCCGATGCAAAGCCGGCGGTAGGAACCACGACCGATGCCGACCCGCGGCGACCGGCACCTGCGCGCCATGCAACTGGCGAAGCAGTTGGCGGCGCTCGGCGCACGCCTGAAGACGATCCACCTCATCACCGGCATCCCGCCGCGCCAAGTGCAGAGCCTCTTCTTCCCCGATGCCCGCACCATCCCGCGCGGACGCGCCCCCGATTCGGCCGAGTGGTACCACGGCGCCAACCTCATCCTGCGGACCGACGCCTGCCTCATTGGCGCCAGGTACTGCCAGTTGCGCAACCAGGGACTCGCCACCGGCGAAGCCCTGGTCTTCGCCTACCGCGCCTACCAGGCTGCCACGCTGCCGCCTTACCGCATCAGCCTGGACCGGGCCTTCAACCTCGTCTCCTATATCGACGGCATCTGGCTGGCCAACGCACCGGCGCTGTCCGTGCTGACCTGCCCCGGGTGTGGCTGCGAGTTCATCGCCGCGGTCGGCACCGTGGCGCACCCTGGCGAACCTTGCCCCTTCTGCAAGCTGCTGGAACGCTTTCACCTGGACCATCGCATCCAAGCGTCTTACCCGGCTCGCCCCGCCCTCGACATGACCGAGCGCCAACTGGGCATGCTCGCGCTCTTTCACAAACTTAGCCCCGAGGCCGAAGGCGATAGCCCCTCGGAATAGGTCCCGTTTCAGCGCGACAAGCGAGATAACCCGCCGAAGAATGCCTACTTCGCATTCTTTCCGGCATCGCCGTACCGCCATGCCCGCCACGCCAACGCCTGTCACTTTATACCCCGCCTCCGACCCCGGTTTCGCCGCCGTGCCGGTCGATGATCTGCTGGCCGGCGAAGCAGACCTGATCGCACGCATCAAGCTCTGCTACGGCATCGACCGGGACAGCTTCGAGCGCGATGTCCTAATGCTGGTGCGCCGCTACGCCGCCTGCGTGCATCTGCTGCCGGCGACCGCCGACAACTACTTCAGCAAACCGGGCGGCCTCTTGCGGCTCGGCCTGGAGACCGCTTTCTTCAGCCTGCAAGGCACCGACGCACACATTTTTTCGGGGCGGATGAGCATCTCGGCACGCCGCCAACTGGAACCGCGCTGGCGCCATGCAACATTCATCGCCGGGCTGTGTTGCGAATTGCACCGGCTGATGAGCCATATCATCGTCACCGATGCCGCCGGCGAGGCGTGGCCGGCCTTCCTGCGGCCGCTGGCCGACTGGCTGGCAAGCCGGGGCAGCGAGCGCTATTTCCTGCGCTGGCGGCCCCAAGCCGTCGAGGCGCGCGGCCTGGGCCTGTTCGCCCTGCCCCATGTGGTGCCGCCCGCGGTGATGGCCGACCTCTCCGAGGGCAACGCAGTCATCGTGCCGCATTTGCTGGCCAGCATCGGCGGCATTCCGGTCTATCGCGACCACAACATCCTCGACGAACTGGTCCGCCGCTCGCTGGCGCTAGTCATCGACCGCAACCTGGTCGCCAGCGCCGACCGCTACGGTTCGCCGCAATACGGCTCGCACCTGGAGCGCTACCTGGTCGACGCCCTGCGCCGGCTCACCAGTGGCAACTCGGCCTGGATAGCCAACCGCGAGAAGTCGCGCCTGTGGTTCGGACAGGACGGTCTGTTCCTGGTCTGGCCTGGCGCCGCCGAGGATGTTCAGCAACTGCTCGAAGCCGACCAACTGGCCGGCATCCCCAAGGCGCCCGAGACGATGCTGGAACTGCTGGTGGCCGCTGGTGTGTTCGAAGCGGCGGCAGCGGGCCGCGCGACTTGGTCCATCCAGCCGCCCGGCGCCAAGGCCCCGCTGGAAGCCGTCAAGCTCTCGACCCCGGCCATTCTCCTCGCGGGAATCGAACCGCCCCCCGTCGCCTTGCCCCAAGTACTGGAATTCAAGCCGGCGCCGGCGTCTGCGCCAGTTGCGCGGCAGACGCCTCCATCCATGCCACCGCCGGCACCGGTGAAGAGCGGCACCCAGTTTTCGCTCATTCCGCCGTCCGAGCCGCCCGCCGAGAGTGACGTCCGCGTGGCGCCGGTCGAGGAAACACCCGGATCAGCCTCGCCTGAACCGGCGACGGCACCGCCGTCGGCGACATTCGACTTGCAAGCTCCGATGCGTCTGAACCCAGTCGTGCGCGACGCCCTGGCCGAGGCCGTTCGCACGCTCAACGATGGCATGGGTCCGCCCACCGTGTGCACCGTCGCCCAGGGAGTATTCGTACCGCTGGAGGAATTCGGGCGGCGCGGCGTCCAGCCTTCGCTGGCCATGCGTGCCCTCATCGAGGCGAACCTGCTGGTGAAACCCAACCGCAATGGCCCGCCGACGCTGTCGCGTGAATTCAACGGCAATCCCACCGTCGGCATTGTGCTCGATCCGCGGTGCGTAAGCGGACTCGATCTGGCGGGCTTTGCAGCACCACCGGCGGAGGGAAGCTGAGATGCTGGTACGCCGCTACGAGATGCCCTGGCGCCGCGCCTACGAGGTCTATGCCGGCATCGCCTGGTGGCTGGCACTGCTCTATTTCCTGGGGGTAGGCGTAGTCGGCGCTCTCCCCCTTCAATTGGCCATGCCGCTGGCACTCGTCTGCTTCGCGATGGGCGTGCTGCGGGTGACCCAGGCCCTGCGCATGCTGGTCTTGCGGGCGTCGCTGGGCGGGCGCGGCATCGAGGTCGTCGGTACCGACGACCTGGCTCGGTGGTGCCAGGATCCGGCCTTAGTGTTCCTGGGCTTCGGCTTCGAATGGCAGCCCGTGCATTCGCAGCGGCTCTACGAACTGTCCAAGGTCGACTACCGGGAGTTCACCGTATCGCCGCGCCTGCTGCAACTTTTGGGCTACGACAGCAAGCCCCAGCCGGACGCCGAGATCGGTCTGCCCTATATCCACGGCGTCGAACCGAAGGAAGGCCCGTTGCACCGGCCGCTGCAGAACTTCGAGGGCGGCACACTGCTGGTAGGCACCACCCAGTCCGGCAAGGGGGTGGCACTCGCCAATCTGATCACCCAGGCGATCCGGCGCGGCGACGTGGTGATCGTCATCGATCCGAAGAACAGCCGGCGCCTGAAGCGGGTTGTGGAGCGCGCCTGCGCGGACTACCGCGAGCCGGATACCTTCATGGAATTCCACCCTGCCTTTCCGGAGCGGGGGGTACGGCTGGATTTCACCTTCAACTGGCAGAAGCCCACCGAGATCGCCTCGCGTATCCAGTCGATCATGCCGCCGGACACGGCCGGCGCCTTCTCGGCCTTCGGCTGGGATGCCGTCAATGTCGTGGTCCAGGGCCTGGTCGAGATCGAAGAACGGCCGAACCTGATGAAACTGACCAAGTACATCGAGGGCGGCATCGAGCCGGTGCTGGAGGGGTCGCTGCGCCGCTACTACGACCAGACCCTCGGAGCGGGCTGGCGTGAACTGCCCGAAATGAAGAAGCTGCTCAACGACGCCCATCGCGGCAACCTGAAGCGCCCGTCGGAGGCGGCCAGCGCCGACCTGATGGCCTTCGTCGCCTACTACGAGCACTTCATCGCCCAGAACCAGCGCAACAAGGTGATCGATGCCCAGGTGCGCACCTTCCGCCACAACCGGGAGCATTACCAGAAGATCACCGCCAACCTGCTGCCCATCCTGTCGATGCTGACCTCGGGCGACCTGGGGCGCAGCCTCTCGCCCGATCCCTTCGATGCGGACGACAGGCGGCCCATCATGAACTTCGAGAAAATCGAACGCGCCGGCCACGTGCTCTACATGTGCCTGGATTCCCTGCCCGATCCGTCGGTCGCCTCGGCCATCGGCGCCCTGGCGCTGGCCGATCAGGCAGCGCGCGCCGGCATGCGCTACAACCTGGGCGGCTACCGACGCATCGCGCTGTTCGTCGACGAGGTCTCGAACGTCATCAACCAGCCGCTGATCGAGATCCTCAACAAGGGCGCCGAGGGCGGCATCTTCACCACCTGCGCCATGCAGACCCTGGCGGACCTGGCCAAGCGGCTGGGTAGCGAGGACGCGGCGCGCATGGCGCTGGGCAACCTCAACAACCTGATCGCGCTGCGCACCAAGGACCGGCCGACCCAGGAATTCGTGGTCGAGACCTTCGGCAAGACGGCGATCCATACGGTGCGGGTGGGCCTGAGCCACGGATCGGATGCCCACCTGGGCGACTTCTCGTCGAGCTATTCCACCCAACTCACCGAGAGCTTTGAGGAGATGGTGCCAGCGGATGTGCTGGGCAAGCTGCCCAACCTCCAGTACTTCGCCTCGGTGTCGGGCGGCCGGATCATCAAGGGACGGTTTCCGATCCTCGATCCCGATGCGGAGTCGTGCCGCGCCCAGGGAAAGGCGACCGCATGATCCGCGCCGTCGCCGTGTTGTCGTTGCTTGTCCTGCTGGTCCTGGTGCTGTACGTGCCGTCGGCCCATCCCCCGGAGCGCTTCCTCGCGCAGCTACGCGCCGAGCATGAGGCGGCCACAGCTTACTGGGGCGCCGAGCCCGCCACCCGCATGCTGGATCGGGCGATGCGCATGCAAGATTCGACGGCCCAGGTCACGCCGATTCCTGCCGCGAAGGATGCGCCTTCGCCAGCGGGCGTGAACGGCGCGGTGTCCCGGGAGATGTCCTCGGTCAACCAGCGCCTCTTCAACAACACCTACTTCCGTGCCGTCGACGCGCTGCTCCTGCTCGCCAGCTATCGACTCTCCACCCTGCTCCAATGGCTGCCCTGGCTGGCGGTATTCGTCTTGGCTGCAATCGTCGACGGCGGATTCGCGCGGCTCATCAAGGCCAAGGAATTCCTGCAGCACGATCCGGAAATGTTCGCGCTGTACGCGAGTCTGGCAATCGTGACGCTCTGCGCGACGGTCGTCGGCTTCGTACTGCCAGTGCCGCTGCATCCGCTGCTGCTGCCTTGCGAGCCGCTGGTGGTTGGGGTGCTGGCCGGGCGGGCCGTGGGGTGTTTTCATCAGCGAGGATGAGACGTTACTCCGCGATGAGATCGGTGCAATTGGCCGTGATCAGCCAAAACACATGTACACTTGATGACAAATGGCAACGAAAACGCGTTGGCAGCGTGACATAACTGCGTTGCTGAGTATCAGCTTCACAGGAGTAAGAAACGAGACCGTCGTAAGATTTGTACTGAGATGGCAGTTCGGTCCGGCACTCTTCCCACTGGCTTAATGCTTGTGGAGTCCCAATTTCTCGAAGAGCATACGGTTACGACGCTTCGCGTCCCGCACCAACTTGTCATAAGAGATGATTTCAACGTACCCATTGCCTTCGGGCAGGGTAAAGAAGTACCCCTCGTTGTCGGCAGTCTTGTGATATCGCAGCGACACCTGCTTTCGGAGGGTCGGGGTAAGGTCAGCGATCAGATACCCTGTATACCGGAGCCGATCGGGATTGACGGGCCTGCCGTCGACGTCCTTTACCGCGCCCTGATTGACTTCCACGAAGCGCTGGATGATCTGGTCAGCCGGATCCTTATCGTAGTCGTCCCGGCCAGGCCGCTTGAACTCGACGACGACCAGCCCTCCTCCTGGAAGGTTGTCCGGCTCGGCTACGCCAATCGGCGTGTCGTAAAAAAACGCCAGGATATCGGGTTCCTTGCCGGATGTATTCTCCAGCCCGGCGACCTTGTTCAGTTTCTTGTCCGATGTGAGCAGCGTGTGAAAGCAAAGTCGCTCGTCTAGCAGCCAGAGATTCTGCTGATCGAGGAACACATCCTTGGATGTCACGCCCATCGGGAAAATCATCTTGTGCAGCACCTTCTCGAACGGGTATTTGTCGTCGGACTGCACGCGCTTAAGGCTTTGATCGACCAGATCCAGGATGGTGCGCCGATGGGCGACATAGTCGGCCAGTTTGGCTTTGCCGACATCGTTCATCTCCTCCATAAGGGTCTTTATCCGCTCCTGGTACTGGTCGAACGATTCCTTCTCGATAAGCGCCGCGACATGCCGCTCCTCCTTCCGCATCCCGTCCTCAATGTCGCGGCGGATGTGGAGCAGAGCCTCGTCAAGCTGCTCTTCCTTAAGGCCGGGCTGGACCCGCTGCTCGATGAGCTGTCTGTATTTTTCATGCGTCAGCACGCGGTATTCGGGCGCATGTTCGACAAACCGCGCGATCTGCGCGATTTTTTCGTCGTTGGTGGTTTTTAAGTCGATGGCAAGGACAGAACGGAGCGCTTCTGCGAGCCCTTTGTTGAGAGCTTGGCGGGACACCAGCGTCTGCTCTAACTCGGGCTCATCCTCAGACTGGAATGCGATCTTCGTACGTTCCTGGTTAGCGTTATCGTCCAAATACTCTCCCGTCACCAAAACGATGAGGGTGTATGCCTCTTGCTCCTCGTCCACGAGGCGCTCTGGCAACTCCGGGAGCAAATCCCTGAGCTTGGCGGTCGTCACCTCGCGGCCGTTGGCGCAAAGGTGATAATCGTGGCGTGCCCTGCCGTCCCGATGGCGGAACGCCTGGAGGGCGAATGTGTGGCCGAGGACATCGAAGAACTTCTCCTCAATGTGAGCTTGGACCGTGGATTGGAATAGCGCTTGGAGATCGATCGGGGCGTTGCCGGGGGACTCGAGCGACATCGGTGGGCAGGACCGGGCGGCGAACCGAATGAGGAAATGGGCGATGATGCGCTCCGCCAGCACTACCGGGTCCGTCGGCCATGCGCCGCGATACCGATCAGACAGACCGCGAACGGTGATGGTCGTCCCCGTGGGCGCATCGGTCGGCTCAGTCTTGTCTGCTCCTTCCAGTTCGCTAACGATAGAAAATCCGAAATTGCGGGACAGGCGTTTGCCGTCCTTCTCGAACACGCTGCGCACTTCGCACTTCGAAAAAACCTTGAGGAAAGTAAATCGGCCCACGCCCTTCCCGCCGAGCTTCACCTTGGACAGCGTGTAGGCTTCGCCGAATGAAGCGATGTTGGCGTCCGTGAATCCTGCTCCATCATCGGTGATTTCAAATCCGTCAAATACCTGGGTTTCATCGCCCGCCTGCCGAACCAAATCGTCCGACGCCAAAAGCCTTATCCGAACGGCGCCGCCCGCCGGGTTCCGGTATTTTTCCTCTATGGCGTCCATCGCGTTTGATATCGCCTCGAACAATGGCATAACGCCGCGAGTAGGGGCAAGTTCGAGCCGATCGACCAGACCGCGGATATTTGTGAGCATGGCGGAGCTTCCTGTATCCCCTGCCCTGTGACAAAGGGCAAATTTTGGATTATGCACGCATCCTGAATCCCGGTCGACCGAGACAGGGCAGACCTCGACGACCCGATTCATGGTTTGTTCGGTAATCGCCAGAACCTGAGCATCACCTTACTGGAAATGGATACGCGTTGCGATGGCCGAATAACCAGGCATTAACTCGATGGGCGACGCATAAGGTTCGCTTGGCACGATTCACCCGGTGGACTTGGGTAAAGCGGAGCTTCACACAGCCTCCACGGATGAATATCCGGTCGCCTACGTGTAGCGGCCAGATTTGGCAAGGAACCTCACCGGCGACTTGGCCGAGTACCATCGCCGGACCCGCCTTTTCAAAAGGTCATCTCAGTGATGGAAAGCTGTCAATGAGTTTACATATAACATGCAATGGAAATGTCTCTTCAGCGCGCCTATCGACCTTTCCCCTGATAGCGAAATCCCCCGCATTAGATATCCATTTCCGGGGGACACCACGGCCTCGACTGCCTATCCTTCAGTCATGCGCTCATACGAGCAATACGACGCCACTGAATCGAGGTCACTGCCATGTTTACCGCCACACCGACCACTCGCCAGCAGAGCACTGCCCGGCGCATCGAGGATAGTGCCGCACAGGATGTCATCGAGACGCGCCTTTGGCTCGAGGAGCACGACTGGCTCTATCGCCTGCTGCGCAGCCAAGACAATGTGTCGCCGACCTTCCGCTTTCCCGATCTCATCAGCGCCAGCGTCTCGCTGGTCTTCACGCATCAGGACGCCCCCTGTCGCATCTTCCGGTTTCTCGGGAGCGAGCTTGTTCTCCGCCCGCCCGAGACACCGCGCCGACGCGAATCGATGTGGCGGCACCAGTACCAGCTGCTGTTGGATCTACAACGTTCACCCGCTAACCGGCACCCCAACCCCAAGTTCCAACTCGACCAATTGACCACGGCCTGCGTCGCCCTGTGCCGGGTAGAGGATGGCTCGGGCGCAGGCATCCTGCGGCAGGCCCGCCGCAACATGGTCGAACGTTCCCATCCCGGGGGAGATGCGCCGCCCGGCTGAGGCTTACGACGCCCCCTGACTGGCATCCACCCGCTTCTGACCCGCTCGCTCACCGTCACCCTGCCCGGCTAGACGCCGGACCTACCCGAACCCGACCCTGACCGTCCGCGCACCGCCGACGGCCCAAACCCTCGCTGCCCGCCTACCCGGCGGGTCGTTCCGGTTTCGTTGGAGAGGTGACTCATGCGTCTGCCGCTGAACTTTGCTGGTCTTGCTGCACTGGCCGTCCTGGCGACCGCGCCCACCTGGGCGCGGGCTTGCTGGGAGGAAGCTGCCCAGCGCTACGGCATTTCGGCCGACCTGCTCTATGCCGTTGCCCGGGTCGAGTCGAACCTGAACCCCCAGGCCGTCAACCGCTCGCACCTCCAGCGTACCGGCTCCTACGACATCGGCCTCATGCAGATCAACAGCGGCCATCTTTCAGCCCTATCACGCCACGGCATTCGGGAAATCGATCTCTTCGAGCCATGCACCAATATCCAGGTCGGCGCCTGGCTGCTGTCCGACCTATTCTCCCGGCAGGGCGCGACGTGGGATACGGTCGGTACCTACAATGCCGCCTGCTCGCAGCTCAAGGGTGAAGCCTGCTCCAAAGCCCGCGCCCAATACGCTTGGCGGGTGTATCGCCAGTTGTCCGCGCTACATAGCAACCAACTTGCCGGTGTAACAAAGAAGGGCAAACAGACACCCCAAGGCGAAACATTGCCCCCCATATCGGTAAGGGTAGCGCCATGACGGCCACCCTTCTGAACTACCGTAGTCTCGGCATCATTGGCTGTTGCGCCGTTCTGGCCGCATCGTGCAGCCTGTTCCATAACGCGGCGCCACAGGATCACCCAAAGAACTCGGTTGACACTGCCCCCGTGCAACTGGCGCAACTCGATTTCGGCCGCCAAGCAACTTTCGGACGCTGCGTACCGCCAGCCTGCCCGACCCGGACCCCCAAAACCCTCGCAACGGATTCCTCAGTTCGGACGGTCGACCGCGCCGCACCATCCTTCCCGGCCCAGTCCATCCCCCCTGAACCTGCCACCCCGCCTTCAACACCAAAGATCGACACTTCACGGACGATCATTGTCCAATTCGGCCTCGGCAGCGCAATGCTAAGCCCAGCTGCCCGTTCCAGCCTGAATGAGGTGATGAGTGCCCTGCTCTCGGCGCGCCAGATCACGATCATCGGCCGCACCGACAACACCGGGCCGCTGGCCTTCAATGAATCACTGGCCCTCGCCCGCGCTCTGGCAGTTCGCGACCACCTGCTCAGCACCCACCCGATGCTCACACCCACGCTGAGCGTCAAGGCTCGCGGCACCTGCTGTTTCATCGCCGCGAACGACACCCTGGCCGGCCGTACGCAGAACCGGCGGGTCGAGTTGGTCTTTGATCTGAGTGACAAGGCGCAGCCATGACCTCGCAGCTTCCGCTTGTTGAAATTCAAATCCATCACCGCCGAGCGAAAGCGCTCTCACCCACCGGCATATTTATGTGCCCACCCGCCTAATACCCCCCTCATTACCCAATTTTCTGTTCGGAGGTTTTCATGAACGCTACAGCCCCTGTTTCTTTTCCTCACCTTGCCAACCGTAAGCCGATGAACGTTACCGTGCTGCTGGCGATGATCGTCCTCGGTCTCGGCGCCGCCTTTCCCGGTTACGCCCTGGATCTGGTGGCCTTCACCGGCATTACTGGGCCGCTCACTTCAGCCCTGACCCAGATCGCCGCGCTCGGCCCGGGAATCAAAGCCCTGGTCGGCTTCGTCGGCTTTGTTGTCGCCCTCATCTCGCTGTCGGCGCTGCGCAACTTCGGCCCGGTCCTGTTCTACATCGGGCTAGCCATTTTCGCCGCCGTGGGTCTGGTAATCGCCGGCGCGATCATGGGCGCGGTGATCTGAAACGCCGGCATCGACACCCAGGAGTCCGAAATGCAAGCAGACACCTATATTCCGCGGCGTCTTGATGATCAATGGAAGATCGGCTTCTGGGATGTCGATGTCGCCGCACCGATCCTGTTCATGTTTTTCGTTGGCTATATGTCTGGCAGCAAGACCTCGTTCGCCGTATGTATGGCAGCGGGCATCTTCGTCTCACGCTGGATCTCGCGCATCAAGGCGGACAAGCATCCGGCCTTTGCCATCCACTGGCTGTACTGGCACTTGCCGGCCAGTCCGTTGACCACGATGCGCGCCACGCCGCCGTCGCACATCCGCCGCATGGTCGGCTAAGCCAAGGAGAAGAACCCATGGACTTCGAACGACTCAACGGCGACATCAAGGAAATGCGCCGCCGCAACCGCGGGCTCGGTCTGGCCGTCGGTGTCCTAGCCGCCGGCCAGATCCTCGCTCTGATAGTCATCCTCAACCTGCTCGGCACGGTGCGTACCGTCGTCGTGCCACCCTCGATCGACAAGACCTTCTGGGTCACCCGCGACAAGGCCAGCAACGAGTACCTCGAGCAGATGGGCAGTTTCATCGCCTGGCTTGTCCTTGATGTGACGCCGGCCTCGATCGACTGGAAGAAGGAAATTCTGCTCGGCTACGTCGAACCGGAACAGTACGGCCCGCTGAAGACCCGACAGGAAGTCGAAGCCGAACGCCTGAAGCGCATCAACGCCGCCACCGTCTTCGCGCCCCAGCAACTGGTCCCCAGTGAAGAAGGCCAGAGCGTCGTCATTCGCGGCCGCCTGCGCACCGTGGTCAATGGCTTCGAGACGGCTAACGACCTCAAGGCCTATCGGGTCGAGTTCAACTACGCCGGCGCGCGCATGCATCTGAAAAGTTTCAAGGAGGTAGCCAATGTCGGCAACTGATACCCACCCGGCCCTATCCAGATCCGATTCCAAGCCGGCGTCGAAACACGGACGGACGATGAGCGCTGTTCTGGCCATCGCCTGTGTCGCCAGCATGACTGCCCTGCCCGCTCAGGCACTGCAACTCGTCGAGGCCAGTGACGGCGCGGCGGTCGAAGCCATCCTGTCAATCCGCGAACCGACCCGCATCCGCATCGAAGGGGCAGCGATCACCGATGTCTTTGGCAATATCCATTCGAGCCAATGCGGCATGGCGGCGGCGCTTCCCGCTAGCCCGGGCATGACGCCCGCCGGTATGGGTTCATCACCGATCAATCCAGCCGGCGAGATTGCCCTGACCTGCGACCGCGACAAGGGCGAAATCTATGTCCGTCCAGTTGGTGATTCCACCAAACCGATCAATCTCTTCGTCGCATCGGCCAACGCCACCTATACCTTGCTGCTGCGCCGTTCGGATACCCCGGCCGACACGATCGTCATCCGCGACAGGACACCGAAGGCCTTGCAGCATGCGCCATCAGCCCCGGCCGGACCCTCACCCAATCAGGTACGAGCCATGAAAGCGCTGTTGGTGGCGATGGCTTCAGATCGGGTACCGCCGGATATCCGAGTCGAAGAGACCCACGGCACGCTTCCGTTATGGAACGAGGCGCGGTTTTCGCGGGTGCGTCAGTACGAGGGGCGCAGCCTGGTTGGCGAGAAATACCTGCTGCAGAACATCAGCGATGCCCCCATGGTGCTGGCCGAACCGGAATTCGACCGCGAACGGGACAGCGTCGTCGGCATTGCCGTCGAGCACCACAACCTTCGCCCTAGCGAGAGCACCAGCGTCTATGTGATCCGCCGCGGAGAAACGCCATGACGACGCCGCGTCAGTGGATGCAAACGCTGCGGGGCTTACCGCAGCAATTACTGCAGCACCTCTCCCCGCGGCAACGCCAGTACGCCATGCTTGGCGCCCTGCTGGTCGGTGGCGTCGGGCTGCTCTGGACGATTTTTGCATTCACGGCGAGCAGTCCGCCAGCGATCAGCACGCAACCCGCCACCGGGCCAGCCAGTTCGGTCACCAACATCGGCGTGATGTCGCCTGGCGCTCAGGTCAATCCGGTCGATCAGTGGGTCGGCACAGCCGGCCGCAAGCTTGCCCAGTACGAGAACGAACGCGAAGAACAGGGACGACTCAACAAGGATCGCCAGACCTTCGAAGCTAAGACGATGCAACGCTTTGCCGAACTGGAACAGCGACTGACGTCGACCCAGCAGGCAGTTGCGACGCCCATGCCTCCCACGCCAGTCCCGACCATGCCACCGGCGGCGAGTCTGCCCCCTGCTCCGCCACCCTCCAAGGGCTTGTCCACTGGGGCAATGCCGAGCGGCACGCCCGGCGACCTGCTGCCTCCGAGCCCGCTGATTGCGCAAACGCCAGCGATCACCCGGATTACGGTGGCCGAGCGCTCCCTGCTCGCCAGCCCGGGAGAGAAAGCCGAGCGCGCCGCCGGGGCTGGATCACAAAACCCCCGAACCGTATCCACCTTCCTGCCCGTCAGCTTTACCCGTGGCACGCTGCTGGGGGGACTGGATGCGCCGACCGGTGGGCAATCGCAATCCAATCCGCACCCGGTCCTGATCCGTCTTTCAGACAACTCCTTCCTGCCCAACCGCTTCCGCGCCGAATACCGGGAGTGCTTCGTGGTAGCCGCCGGCTATGGCGACATCAGTTCCGAGCGTGCCTATCTGCGGACCGAAAGTCTGTCTTGCGTACGAACCGACGGCGCGACGCTGGAAGTCAAGATTCAGGGTTCGATCTACGGCGAGGATGGCAAGGTCGGCATGCGCGGGCGACTGGTCACCAAGCAGGGCCAAATGCTCGCCAACGCCCTGCTAGCCGGTGTGGTCAGCGGCATCGGCCAGGGCCTGGCCACCTCGTCGACCGAGTACAGCACCTCAGCTCTCGGTACAGTCGCCAGTGCCACCGGATCCGAAGCCTATCGCGCCGGCCTCGGCTCGGGTGTCGGCAAGGCCCTCGACCGGCTGGCCCAGTACTACATCAAGCTCGCCGAGAACACCTTTCCGGTCATCGAAGTGGACGCCGGTCGCGAAGTCGACGTGGTGATCACCAAGGGCGTGCGCATCGATGTGCCGATGACAAGCGGCGAACCGCCTTCCGCCCGCTTCGCCAATTCCCCTGAAACCCGTTATCTGGAGACCTCGGACGATGGCAACTACTAAACCCATGCGCCGGCGAGCACTCGTCGCGGCCTTGAGCACGATCCTTTTAGGCGCCTGCTTCGCCGCCAATGCAGCCAAGCCCGACGAGACGCAGTTGCTGACGGCATTGCAGAAAGCCCATCCGGGGACGCAGTTCTCCAGCGTCGCCCGCACGCCCATCGCCGGCCTCTACGAGGTCTGGATGAACGGCAATGTGGCCTACGTGTCGGCCAGGCAACCACGCTATTTCCTCTTTGGTCATCTGTTCGACACCCAGAGCATGAGCGACCTGACCGACCCGAAAATGGCGCAGGCCGGCAAGGCAAAAAGCCCCGATGAAGCGCCTCAGAAATACCAGCCAACCACAGCATCACCGATCCGCTTCGAACAGTTGCCTCTGAGCAACGCGATCAAGACCGTGCACGGTACCGGTCAGCGCCGGATGGCCGTTTTCAGCGACCCCAACTGCCCTTTCTGCAAACAGTTGGAAACGGAGTTGGCCAGCCTCGACAACCTCACCATCTACACCTTCCTGTTGCCTTTCCTGGGTGAGACCAAACCGATCGCCATCTGGTGTGCGGCGGATCGTGCGGCGGCCTGGCAGCGCCTGATGCTTGATGGCGACGACAGTCTGCTCAACACCGGCGCCGCCTGCGACCACCCGATCGGTCGCAACCTGGCGCTGGCCCGCCAACTCGGCGTGCAAGGCACGCCCACACTGATCTGGGCGGATGGCACCCGTAGCGAAGGGTTCGTTGGACAGACCGTGATCGAATCACGACTCGCCGCGACCGCTTCACAAGTTGCCCCGGAGAAACAGCCATGAAGACGCTCGTCCTGCGAATGGTTGCAGTCTGCCTATTCCTCCCCTTGGCCGCCTGCATGAACATGTCCGGCCTGGGCGGCGACTCGAAGTACGCCTGCAAGGCCCCCGATGGCGTCGCCTGCGACTCGGTGTCGGGCACCTACGCCAACGCCCTACACAACAATCTGCCCAGCCAGCAGGCACAACGATTCGCTCGCCGACAGAAAGAGCTATCCGAAGAAATCCCCTCCCCGACGCTTGGACGTACCACCTCATCGGCAGCAGCCAACGCTTCCGGCATGGCCGTAACGCCCGCCCCCCTGCGAACCCAGGCCCGTATCCTGCGGCTGTGGATCAAACCCTGGGAAGACGCCGACGGCGATCTCTACGATCAGGGCTACGTCTATGTCCAGGTGGACAACGGCCAGTGGCAGATCGACCACGTGCAACGCCAGATCCGTGATCTCTATGCGCCGCTGAAGCCCCCGCCCAAGCCGGACACTGAGGCAGCAAACGAACCCGGCGCCAATACACCGCCGCCCCTACCGATGTTGCAACGCCCGCCGCTGTCCGGGGCCGGCGCCAACCCTGCGCATTGAGGTCCATATGAACACCGCCCACGGCGATCCCCATTTCATTGGTCAGCGCGACCACGCCCATGCGCCGCGCTTTCCCTTTGGCGAGCCGGCGGACACACCGGCTGAACAGTTCGCCAACTGGCTGCCCTACTCTGGCTATCTCGCCGCCGAGAAGATTTTCGTGAACCGCGACAGCATGGGCGTCATGCTCGAATTGATGCCGCAGTCGGGCGCCGACGAGCGGATGGCGGAAGTGCTGATTTCGCTCTACGCCAATTGCCCGCCCGGCACCGGTATCCAGTTCCATCTGTTCGCCTCGCCGCAGGTGCGCAGCCAGTTGCGCCAGTACGCCAATCTGCGGGTCGAGGATGAGGATCAGGCCGAGCAGGCCAAACAGTGGGGCCGTCCGGCACGCAACGGAAATCTGTTCCGCAAATTGGCCAGGCAGCGCGTCGAGCACCTGCTGCAGGGGGCACAGAAGTCGCTGACCGCCGGTTTCCACTACACGATCCGGGATTTTCGGCTGATGCTGAGCGTCGCCTTTCCGGGCGACCCGGAAGACCTCAACAAACGCGACGAACTGCTCGCCCTGCGCGACTCGATGTCGTCCAGCCTGCGCTCAGCCTCGCTGCCCAATCGCGTTTGTGATGCCGCCGACCTGATCAACTGGTGTGCGCTGTTCACCAATCCCGACCGCATCTCCCAAACCGATGCGCCGGACCTCAACTACGATGATGGTCGAGAACTGCGCGACCAGATCGTCGACTTCGACACCATCCAGGACCCGCATCCGAGTGGCCTGACCTTGTGGAAGGAAGCCAGTCCCGATGTATTAGAGGCGCGCTTCTACTCGATCAAGAGTTTCCCCGAGCGCTTTGCCCTGTGGCAGATGGGGTCGCTGATCGGCGACCTGATGCAGCCGGCCTTGCAGTACAGCGCACCGTTTCTGCTCACCCTCGGCGTCCAGATTCTCGACCCCAACCTCACCAAGTCGGTGGTCACCGCCAACCATGTGCGGGCGACGCAAAACGCCAAATCGAAGATGGCTGACGTCATGCCGGACGTCAACAAGAAGCTGCAGGACTGGACGGCCGCGGCCGATGCCATCGACACCGGCGGCAATCTGGTCAGCCTGTACCACCAGTTGGCGATATTCACCGCACCCAACAAATCGGTCGCCGCTCACGAAGCGGCCAATGCGATCTGGCGCGGCCGGGGTTTCCAGCTCAATGCCGACGCCTACATGCACCGCCAGGCACTGCTCGCCAGCCTGCCGATGACGCTGACCGAGAAGTTCCACAAGGACTTGGTCAAAATGCGCCGGGTCACGCGCAAGACCATGGCCAACGCCATCCACATGGCGCCGCTGATCGCCGAGTGGCGCGGCACGCGCACCCCGGCCCTAGTGTTTGGGGGACGGCGGGGGCAGTTGATGACGCTCGATATCTTCGACAACGATCTCGGCAACTACAACTTCGCCATCATCGGTGCCCCCGGCTCGGGCAAGTCGGTACTGATGAACGAAATGGCCTGGTCCTACCGCGCCATCGGCGCCAAGGTCTGGATGCTCGATCTTGGTCGCAGCTTCGAGAAGCTGTGCCGCAAGGCCAAGGGCACCTATATCGAGTTCCGGCCCGACGTGAATATCTGCCTGGATCCGTTCACCCACATCGTCGACATTAATGAAGACATCGACATGCTGGTACCCGGCATTTCCAAGATGTGCTCGATGCAGCACACCCTGGAAGAGGTTCAGTACAAGGCCATCTCGGCCATGGTCCTCAAGCTCTGGCGCGAATACGGCAACGAACTGCGCATCACCGGGCTACGCGATGCCTTCAAGAGCGGGAGCATCGAAGAACTAGGCATCGTTGGCGACCAGCGCATCAAGGACCTCGCCATCATGCTCAACCCCTACTCGCGTGGCGGGCAATACGAACGCTTCTTCGAAGGCCAGAACAACATCGACTTTTCCAATGACTTCATCGTCATCGAGAACGAGGAACTGAAACGCCGGCCCGACCTGCATGCCGTCGTCAATATTCTGCTGCTCCATCGGATCACCGGCGAGATGTACCTCACGCGCAACCGGCGCAAGGTACTTTTCGTCGACGAGTTGAAACAGCAACTGGGCGACATCGGTGCCGACGACCCGGTCAAGGCTGCCGTGATCGAGGAAGCGGCCCGGCGTGCCCGCAAGTACGGCGGTGCGCTCGGCACTGCGACCCAGAGTGCCGACGACTTCTACGGCTCGACCCAGATGGAAGCGGCCTTCAACTGCTCAGACTGGGTCTTCCTGCTGCGTCAGAAGCCCGAATCCATCGAAATGCTCGACCGCAAGGGCCGGCTGACCATGGATGAACCGAAGAAACGCCTGCTCAATTCCCTGCGCACCGAGGCCGGCGTCTTCTCCGAGTTGTACATCTCGTCGCCGGTCGGCGAAGGCGTCGCCCGCAACATCCTCGATCCGGCCACCCACCTGTTGTTCTCCAACAAGTTGGAAGACAACGCCCCGATCGATGAATTGCGCGCCCAGGGCCTATCCATCGACGAGGCGATCAGCGAACTGCTGCGCCATCGGGGGCACGCGGTATGAAACCGAATACCTCCCAGTTATTGCGCCAGGGCTTGCTGACGCTACTCGTGGTGAGCGCCACCCTGACCGCCTACGACCGTCTCGTCCTGCGCCCCGCACTGCTTATCGGTGTGGTCGACGTGGCCGAGGTGTACCGCGCCAAGGAAGCC
This sequence comes from Dechloromonas aromatica RCB, assembly GCF_000012425.1. Classification (NCBI taxonomy): domain Bacteria; kingdom Pseudomonadati; phylum Pseudomonadota; class Betaproteobacteria; order Rhodocyclales; family Azonexaceae; genus Dechloromonas; species Dechloromonas aromatica (nom. nud.). Next base: position 2,502,701 of record NC_007298.1, read on the forward strand.
GAATTTACCCAGATGCTGACCAAGGCCAGTTCCGAAGATGACCGACAAAAAGCCCTGTTCATGGCGCGAAGCTTTGCCCAGCGCCTGCCAGTCGCCCTCGATGAATTGCCGCGCGAATGCGGTTGCCTGGTCGTCCTCAAGGCGGCCGTGGCCGGAGCGACCCCGAATACCGTCGATCTGACGGCCGCACTGCGTAGAAAGGTGACCGCACCATGAACAACGCCCCGCATCAACCGGCAGTCGCCATTCCCGCCGCACGCCCCGACCATGGGCGACGAATCCTCGGGTGGGTGGGCGACTTCCTGTGCCATGCCCGCCAGCGCTGGTACCTCTACCTGCCGATCGTCGCCATCTGGAGCCTGGCCTATGTCCGCCTCTTCGTCGACGCGACACCGCGCGTGCCGGTCCTTTTCAACTGGACGCCAAGCCTGCCTTATCGCGTTGCCTGGCTGCAGCACGGCCCGCACCAACTGCAGCGCGGCGACTTCATCGTTTTCTCCTTTGCCGGCGAGGCGCAGCACCGTTATCCGGGATTACGCGGTCAACCTTTCTTCAAGATCGTGCGCGGTTTGCCGGGTGACACCGTAACCGTCGCCGGCCGGCAAGTGGCCATCAACGGCCAGGACGTCGGCGTGGCCAAGACAAAGGCCTATGACCTCAGGCCACTCGCGCCGATCGCGCCGACCGTCATCCCGCCTCGCCACTACTACGTGCAGGGTACCAGCCCCGACTCCTTCGACTCGCGCTATCAGGAAAGTGGCCTGGTCCGGGCGGAGCAGGTGATCGGCGTCGTGGTCCCTCTGTTGTGAGATGCCGGTGATGCCCCGCACCCTCTCTAGCCTCACCTTGTTCGGTGTTCTGGCATTTTCCAGCGCATGGGCCCAGAGCCCTCCGGTCAGCGCTCCAACGCAAGGAACTCAGCCCTCCGACAACGTGCCACTGGCCGACTACCTCGCCCTGCTCCGGCAAATCGCCCCAGCCGCCGAAGCCGGGGCGCGGGATTACCTCGCCGCTTTCGCGCAGCGCTGCGGCCGCCCCCTGACGCCAGCCGAATTGCGCCGAGCAATGGCCGACGGCGACGGTGATCCGGCATTGATGGCGTTGATTCGGGCGAACCACTTGGGCGAGACCGCCGGGCGCGAACAACTCGCCGGACAGATCCACTGTCCGGGCAAGGCCGCACGATGAAACGCCTGATCGCCATCCCGCTCGTTCTCTTCGCGCTGCTGCTGGCCGCACCGGGCGCGCGGGCCATTGATCTGGGCGTCATCGGGCCGACCTACGAGATCAGCGAACCGCATCTGCTGCAGATGATCGAACAGCGCCTGCGCGACAAGGAACGCAGCGGCGAACTCAAGCGCCGGGAAGAACAGGCCCGGGAACGCGGCATCGCAACCGTCAAAAACCCGCCACCGGTTGCCGGCCTGCACTCGACCGAAACAGCCCGAACCTACTACTTCGACCCGAGCTTCACGCTAGATCGCAACATCCTCGGCCCGCGAGGCGAGTTGCTGTTTGCCGCCGGCACCCGCAAGAACCCGCTGGAGGTGGTGTCGCTGTCCCGACACCTGCTCTTTTTCGATGGGCGCGACGCGCGTCAGGTCGGCCGTGCCCGGCAGTTGATCGCCTTCTACCAGGGGCGGGTTAAGCCGATCCTGGTCGGCGGTTCCTACCTCGAACTGATGAAGTCATGGCGCATGCCGGTCTATTTCGATCAGCAGGGTCTGCTCACCCGTCGCTTCGGCATCACTCAGGTACCGGCCCTGGTATCGCAGGAAGGATTGCGCCTACGCATCGACGAACTGGAGATCGCGCCATGAGCCAACGCTGCTTCCTAAACAGCCTCCCTATCCTTCTGGCACTGCTCCTCGGTTTCTCCACCCTGCCGACCCAGGCCGCCGGCACCGCCACCTGCACCGGCAAGTTTCCGAATCCGATCACAGATATTTGCTGGTCCTGCATCCTGCCGATCAGCATTGGCAGTGCGCGCATAGCCAACTTCGGCGACCAGGAGGATACCGACAATCCACCCAATCCTGTCTGCAGTTGCCTGGTCAATCCGATCGTCGGTCTGTCCATCGGTTTCTGGGAACCGGCGCGCCATGTCGAAGTGGTGCGCAAACCCTTCTGCCTCGTCTCGCTCGGCGGCGTCGACCTCGATCCGGGCATCCCGGCCCCCGAGGCAGCCCGCTTTACCCGTCCGGAAGGCGATGGCGACGGTGGCGGTTTCTATCAGGCGCATTACTACTTGAACCCGGTGATGTACTGGCTGGAAGTAGTCACCGACTTTCCCTGCCTGGAGAAGAGTTCCTTCGATCTGGCCTACATGACCGAAGTCGATCCCTTGTGGGCCGACGACGAACTCACCCTGATCCTCAATCCCGATGCCGTACTGTTTGCCAATCCGGTCGCCATTGCCGCGTGCGCCGCCGATTGCGTGGCGGCCTCAGTCGGCTTCGGCATACGCGAGCTGTTCTGGTGCGCCGGTTGTCAGGGCGGCGTCTATCCCCTTAACGGTCACGTCCCCTACCACCTCGGTGGCGTGCGGACTGCCGCGCTGATGGCCCAGCGCTTGAGCGCCAAGATGCACCGCGAGTTGGTGGCTTGGGGCTGGCATGGCAAAGACGGCCTGTGCGGTCCGTACTTCGAGCCGGTGATGGACAAGACCGCCTACAAAACCCAACTCACCTATCCCATTCCCAACACCGACAAGGAAGGCGGCCGCTGCTGCCAGCCCTTCGGGCGGACCACCGTGCTCTGGGGTGCCGGCAAGGAATACCCGGTCCGCGGCGAGGACTTTGCCTTCATGTTGTTTCGCAAAAGGAATTGCTGTGTCGGCTACTAACCTCCAACGAACCCTCGTCACCATGATCCTCGGTCTCAGCGCCGCACTCGTTGCCGGCAGTTCGGCCCAGGCCCAGATTTCGCCGGTCGTCATAGAGGCGGACATCGAACGCGCCCGGCGCGAGACCCCCACCGTCACCGAGCAAGATATCGAGTTGGCGCGGCAGAAGTACGCCCTGCCGGGTGATGCCGGACAACGGCTCGCCCCGCTGAACAGCCCGAATATCGAGGCGCTACCCAAGCCGGCAACGCAGATACCGGTCGATCTGGAAGCGCTGGCTCGCGGCTATGCCGGGCAATCCGATGCGATGGCTCAGGCGCAGGGGCTCACTGCCGGGCCAGGACTTTTCCTCTTCGTCAGCCTGACCATGCCCCGCGCCACGCTGCAAGGTCTGGTCGACCAGGCGGCACGGGCCAAGGCCACCATCGTCATCCGCGGCTTTGCCAACGGTTCGCTGCGCGACACGGTTGCCCTGGTCCAGGGCTTGATCGGCAAACGGCAGGTAGCAATCCAGATCGATCCGCTGGCCTTCGACCGGTTCGCCATCAGCAAGGTACCCAGCTTTGTCCTGGTGCGTGACGGTACACGTCCCGTCGTCTGCGCCAGCGGCAGTTGCGCCTCCGCCGACAGTTTCCTGCGATCAACTGGTGACGTCAGCCTGGATTACGCGCTGGAACACATGCAGCGCTCGGCGCCTGCCTTTGCTCCAGCCGCCGAACTCTTCCTGAAACGCATCAGAGGATAGATGATCGCCATGCGCCGCCTGATCATCTGGATCACGCTGTTCTGCTTCATCACGACGCAGAGCGCCGCCATCGCCGGGCCATTTGAAGAAGGCACCGCCGCCGGCCAGGCGGCCAACCCGGTCATCCGCGGCACAGTTAACATGCCCAGCGCCTCGAGCACCGTGCCGGAGTACACCACGACGCCCCCCGAAACGGCGTATTACGGCCAGCCCAACCTGTCGGGTGCAGCCAATGTCCGCCTGAGCACCTGCGCGGCCAGCGCCAACGATCCAGTCTGCCAGGCCCAGGATGGCGCGCTAACCTCGGCCAACACGCCCCGCCCGGCAGTCTCCGTCTACGATCCGGCAGTCACTGCGGCCCGCGACATCACCCGCAATCCATCGAGTGCTTTGGGCAGCCTGGCTGACTATTACTCCGGCTGCACGACTGCCGAGGTCAGCACCGCAGCAGGCACCACGACCAAGGTCTGCAACCGCTACAGCGGTGTCGGCAACTACACGACGCGGCGCGATCTGACGGTGGAGATAGATCTCCAGCCCAGTTGCATCGAAGGCACCTGGATCGCCCACGGCCAGGTCAACCGCAATGGCGCCGACTATATGGTGGCGGAAGCTCAATGCCAACTGCGCAGCGATGGGCTGCAACGTTTTCGTTTCTATGCGGCGGGCGGCAAAGGGGCCTGCATCGGCTGGCAAACCGTCGACCTGCCGACCGCACCAGCCACCCAGACCACCTATGTCACCAACCTCGCTCCCCATTGGGAGGGCCATTGCTGGAGCCCGTTCGCGGTCACCATGATGCCGGGTTCCGGCTGCACGGGCGGGGCGTGCAATTACACCTTCCAGTTTGGTTCAAGCTGGAGCCTACCCTTGTCATTCATCCAGCCGGCCATGGTGCAACACGAGACCGATGTCTGGGTCGACAAGAGTGCCGTGCTCAATGCGGGTGGGCGCTGCGCTATCACTACTGCCGACACCTGCGTCGACGGCCCGGCGACGAAGGCCATCGAAGGCCGCGCCGTGACCCGTGCCTGCTGGTCCTATGAGCGCACAATGACCTGCACCTCGGGCGCCCCGATCGACGAGTGTGCAGCGCTGGCCAGCAGCGGCTGCACCCCGGCCAGCAGCAACTGCAAGCAGATGAATGTCGGCAGCGGGCTGTGCGAGATCACCCAGGACACCTTTACCTGCCCGGTCGCCGCGCAAACCGCAACCACCGCCTCGAACTGCCCGGCCAACGTCTACTGCCTGGGTGCGAACTGCTTCAATACCAGTTACACCAACGATGCCGACTTTGCCCGCTCGATGTCCATGATGGAAGCCGGACGTGAGGCCGGCGTTTACCTCGACACCACCAAAATGCAGGTCTTCAAGGGCGAAGGCAACCGCTGCCGCCACCGCCTGCTGAAGAACTGTTGCAGTTCAGATTCGGCTGGCGCCGGCATGACCAATCAGAGCCTGTTCGGCACCGGCTCAAGTCTGGTCTACGACGTGCTGATGAATTCCCAGAACCGCGAGTTCCTTTATCAGGGCATGCAGGCCTTGCTGCTAGGCGGCGGTTTCAGCGGTAGCTTCACCACCTATGGCATCACCGTCGCGGTCAACGGCACGGCACTGCCGGCCAGTTCGGCCGTACTCTATTCCGGTGAAAGCCTGGTCGTCGCCTTCGACCCCTGGTCCCTAGTCATCGCGATCGTCATCTACATCATCATGTCGATGTCTTCCTGCAACGAGGAAGAAGGCAAGCTCGCCATGAAGGAAGGGGCCGGCCTGTGCCATACCGTCGGCACCTGGTGCTCATCCTGCTTCCGCCTCTTCGGCAAGTGCGTCTCCTGCCTCGAACACAGCACCGGCAAGTGTTGCTTCAACAGCAAACTCGCCCGCATCGTCAATGAACAGGGCCGCGTGCAGGTCGGCAAGGGCTGGGGCTCGGGCGAAAGCCCCGACTGCTCGGGGTTCACCATCGCGCAACTCCAGAGCCTCGACTTTGCGGCCATGGACCTCACGGAGTTCTACGCCTCCATCGTCCCGACGCTGCCCAATACCGGCGCGCTGCAGGGCAGCAATGCCGCGCGCCTGACGACTTGCTACTACGGACAAGGGAAGTGCCAATGAAGATCGCCTGTGCTGCTGCCTTGATCGCCGGATTCACGGCGCCAGTCCTCGCCGACGAGATGCTCAGAGCCCCGGTCTCGGATCCGCGACCGGTCATGTTGGCCGCCCTCCGATCAGTCAATGGCGAGGCCCATGGCATTCTCAGTGGCGAGATTGCCGAGGCGCTCACCCAACGCTTTGCTGCCACCTCGCCGATCTACATCGACGTCACAACCGAGAAGCGCTACACCCATGCCGGTTGTGCCCGCTTGAATGTCAGATTATGGCAGGACGGGGTATTGCTGCCCGGCGCCTCGAGCCCGCGCCGCCAGACCATGGATTTCGGCATCAACTACTGCCTCGATGGCCAGCCGCCGCAATCCCTGAAGTAGGGCCACGCATGACGATCCGTAACCGCCCCGCCCTCCCGCTGCTGCTGACCTTTGTTGTGATGTTCGGTAGCGATAGCGCAACAGCCCAGGATGCGACTTCCCGCTACTGGGCCGACAGTTGGCGCGGCTGGCATTTCTATGAAATGCCAGCACCCGAGGAACACGAACTTCCATTGCCACCGGGCAAGACCTCAGCAACTGCGCCACCGACTCTACCGCCGCGCGCACCGGAACTGGTCGAATTCGAACGCCTCCAGAAAACCCTTGAAGAGACGCGCAATATCGCCATCATGCGACCGAGCGAAGCCAATGTCCGGCGCTACATGGAACTGGAGTCCCAGGTCGTCGCCCGCGCTTCCTATTTCGCCGACGTCGCGCAGCGCGTGGCCTGGGCTACACCGCAACTGGACCCAACCCTGCAGGGCCGCCCAGTCAATGCCAAGGCCCTGGAAGTCTTCGACCAGGCCGAACTGGTCGATCGTTCGCGCGCCATTGCCGACCTGGGCAAGGATCACGTGTTGTTCTTCTTTTATCGCTCGGATTGTCCGTACTGCCATGCCTTCGCACCGACCTTGGCAGCCTTCCAGGCCCGTCACGGCATCCAAGTCGTCGCCATCAGCGTGGACGGTGGTCCGCTGCCGAGTTTCCCCAATGCCCGCCCGGACAACGGCATTGCCACCACCCTGAAGGTCAGCCAGGTACCCGCCGTTTTTCTGGCTCAACCCTTCACCGGAAAGATATCCCCCATCGGCTTCGGTGTGCTCTCGGAATCCCAGTTACTCGAACGCATTGCCACGGTGTCCGCTCCGCAAGCCGAGGCCCTGCTGCCTACAACCACGCAAGGTCTCGCCCTACCCCCGGAGGTGCCATGAAACATTACGACCATCCTCATTTGCGGCGCAGCGCTGCCGCCTTCCTGGCGCTGCTGCTGGCGATCCCGTCCTTCCAACTGCAGGCGGGCGACCTCAATAGCGAGGTGAACAACATGTTCAACAATCTAGGCTCCATTGGCAACTACACCGCCCCCGGTGCCTTCCGTGGCCAGACCTTCAATACCTACACCGGCGGCAACTTGATGATGCGCTCGCCGAACAAGGTTTATCAGTTGGCTGCCATCCAATTCCCCAGCGCCAAAGCCGGCTGCGGCGGCATCGACGTCTTTGGCGGCTCCTTCTCGCACATTTCGGCAACCGAGTTCAAGAACATGCTGAAGAACATCACGGCTGCCCTGCCGGGAATCGCTTTCCAACTCGCACTGGAAGCGGTCTCGCCGCTGCTCGGCGGACTGACCAAATGGGCCAAGGGACTGGAGACCTGGATCAACAATGCCCGGATCAATTCCTGCGAGACCGCCAAGGCCATAGTCAGCACGGCAGCCGAATCGATTGGCTACAGTTCGCAGGAAACCTGTGCCGATCTGGCCATCGAGATGGGCATGGAAAGCGATCGTGATGCAGCGCGTCGGCGCTGTGCGACGGATCGGCCGAGCATTCTGTCGTCAGCACGCTCCTCGGCCGACCCGAAGGTGAAAAACAAGGCGCCCTTCGTCGGCAACCTAACCTGGAAAGCCTTGCAGTACACCGGTGCCTATCTCGACGATCAGGAGCGCGAACTGATCATGAGCCTGGTTGGCACCATTATCTATTACCCGGAAGAGTCGGCCCGCGACCCCGAGCCGATCGCCCCGACGCTGACCTCGATCAGCCAGTTGCTCTACGGACAGGGTGCGGCCGCCGGTACGGATGTCGTGCAGCATGTCTTGAAGTGCAACGACTACAGCAATTGCGACGTCGTCACCTTGAACACCACGTACACCCACACGCCCTTTACCGCCAAGGTCGAGGCGATCATGCGCTCCATTGCCGAAAAGATCACCACGCGCACCGCCATCCCCAATAACTCGACCGAGGTCGGCTTCGTGAATCAGACCACCGAGCCGGTTTACAAGATGTTGTCCATCGGCACCAGCATTCCGGGATCGGGCTTGGCCGACAGCCTGATCGCCCAGTACCGCGATGTGATTGCCGCCGACTACGCCTATGTTTTCCTTGAACGCAATCTGCGGCTCGGCATGGCCGCGCTGGACAAGAACTACACCCTGCAGCAGTCGCAACGCGAGCAGGCCAACCAGGTCCGTCAGCGGGCACAAGCCATGCTCACGCAACTCTCCCAGGAAAAGAACCTGCTCTACCAGAAGGTCGGCTCCTTCCGGGCAGTATCGAACCACCTGGAGCAACTCGAACGCCAACTACGTTCCAGCATGCCGCAACACGTGATGGACATGCTCGGCCAGCAGGCCGCCTATCTGTCGCAATAGAGACGATGCGATAGAGCGACAGGAGAAAGCGCCATGTGGGAAATCTACGCCTACCAGAATGCCGACAGCCTGTTCGGCGTCTTCAATGCAGCGGCAGCGATTCACGCCTCGGGCGACTACGCCGCTGCCCTGGCTGCCGTGGCATTTTGCGGTTTTGTGGCCGCCTTGATTGCCTACGCTTTCGCTCCCGAGAAGTTGCAGGGTTGGAAGTGGCTGGGCACAGTCGTGTTGGTCTTTTCGGTGTTGATCGTGCCCAAGGTCACGGTGGGCATCGTGGACAAGACCGGCGGTTCGGCCATCAAAGTCGTCGGCAACGTGCCGTTCGGGGTGGCCGCACTCGGCAGCATCACCAGCACGATCGGCAACACGCTGACCAGTCTGTTCGAAACGGCATTCCAGGTCATTCCAGGTGCCGGAGCGCTCCCGGTTGAATTGAGCTACCAGCAGAACGGCCTGATGTTCGGCAACCGACTGATCCGCGAGACTGGCAATGTGGTGTTTCAGGATCCAGCTTTCCGCACCGACCTGATCAACTTCATCCACAACTGCACGACCTACGATCTGATCGATGGCACGCTCGATCCGGCGGTCTTTTCTGCATCGGATGATGTCTGGCCGCTGATGGCCTCACCCAATCCGGCGCGCTTCAGTACGCTGACCGGTGCTGGCGGCAGTGTCGGCGTCGATACCTGCCCCAATGTCTATCTGAGCCTCAATGGCCGCTTGCCGGCCCAGATCACCCGCATCCAGGGGCGCCTGGCCTTTCAGCTCAATCCGACCTTGCCCGGCGCCGCTGCTGCAGCGGCCATTGCCGGACAGATTCAGCAGGCCTATATCAAGAACAGCATCGCCACCGCAGCGGCGACGGCGGCCGACATCATTCGGCAGAACGCTATGCTCAACGCGCTTGAGGACACCAGCAAGATCGTCGGCCAAAAGGTCAATGATCCGGCGGCTATGGTTCTGGCGGTCGGCCGCGCCCAGGCGGTGGCACAACAGAACGCCTCCTGGCTCAATTACGGCAAGGTGGCCGAGCAAGCGCTGCCCGTGTTCCGCAACGTGGTCGAGGCGGTGACCTACGCGATGTTTCCACTCTTCGTGATGCTCCTGCTGCTGACCAGCGGACGGGAGACAATGCTCGCCTTCAAAGGCTATGCGGCCGTGCTGATCTGGATTCAGTTGTGGCCGCCGCTCTACGCCATCCTGAACTACATGGCTTCGATCTACGCGGCTTACGACCTCGCCGCCGCTGCCGACCTCGGAACGGGGGGCAAATCGCTGGCATTGCAGACGGCTTCGACGATCTATTCGCGGGCAATCTCGGGGGAAGCCGTTGTCGGTTACCTCGCCATCAGTATTCCATTCATTGCGTGGGCCGCCCTGAAGCGCATGGAAAACTTTGGAACAGCGTTGGTCGGTGGCTTGTCGGGGTTGCAAGGAATGATCTCGGGCGGAACCTCGGCCGCCACCGTTGGTAACGTCTCAATGGGGAACGTCGGTATGGACCAGATGCAACTGGCGCCCAACCGTACGTCGGCATTCATGGGCAGTTGGCAAAACGACATCTCCGGAAATACGTTCTCGTCGAACGCGCTGACCGGTCGTACTGCCGTCTCGTTGCTTCGCAACCAGGGATTTGCTTCCCGGATGGTTTCGATGCGGGTGTCTGAGCAGGATGTGGCCCAGGCCAGCAAGCAGGTTGATGCAGCACAAAACGAAGCCGTCGCAGCTAGCACCGAACGCTCAGCAATCTTGTCAGAGGCGTTCTCTCGAGGATTGAGCAAATTGCGTTCATCGCGCAGTAGCAGTGGCTCCACGTCCAGTAGCTTCGAACAAACGGGTGAAACGTTGAACAGACTGGATCAGATATCAAAGAGCGTGGCCGAAAATACTGGAATGTCGCAGTCTCAAGTTGCCAGTATCGCGTTCGGAGCAACGGGGCATCTAGGATTTAACGCCGGCGCAGTTGGGGGGCGCCTAAGCGCTAGCGCAAATAAGAGTTACCTATCTGGCTTATCAACCCAGGAACAAAAGGTCTTGGGCAGCATGAGCAGCGAACAGTTAGCAGAGTTCAAACAGTTCGGTGACAGGGTGTCACGCGATGCTGGTTTCATGAGCGCGATATCAAATGACTCCCGCGAAGCAAACGACATGACTTCCCGGCTCGCCTCCACGCATGCGCGTTCGGAACGCGCCGAAGCAAACCTCGCCGAACGCATAGCTTTCGCGGAGCGTGTCTCTACAGCTCACGAAAAGGGAGAAAGCATTTCCATCGATATCGCTCAGGATCCGCACAATTTGGAAATGTTTATGCGCTACGCTGAGCAGTATGGTGGCAACAGTGCCGCAGCGCATGCATTGATGGAATCTGAATTGGCGCGGCAGTCGCTTCGGCCGAACCGGGTGTTTTCCGACGGAACTGCCCTGCCCGCATCCTTTGGAGACATCAGAGAGCAACATGCACAACAGCGAAGCGATGCTGAGCTGACGCCCGACATTGATGGTCTACATCAATCCAACCGACAACAAACCTCGCGGATTGCGACTGACTCACCGACCCAGCGAGCGGCAACCACCGTATCGCCGATTCGAGATGATGTTCGCACTAGTGGCAATCAAATTCGCACGGATGCGGCATCAAGCCGTGCAGAATTTGACGCCAAGGCTGAGATCGTCAAAACCGATGACGGAACGCTTGCGTCCAAAAAGTCGCTATTAGTTCAGTCGGGCAAACAGGTAGGGAAGGACGCCGGAGCGACGCTCGAGAATACAAAGGATATGGTGAAGGACTTACTGCGGAAATAGTCAGCCGAGTCGATCAGGGTCGAACATGTGTTGGTCGGGCTCAACTTCAGACGGCTTCATAAAAGGTGGATGGCCTTTGTCACGCCAGTAATTCGCAGCCAAATCCTTCGGTGTAGTGCCTATCCCGGGGAGCGAATTCTCATCCCGTTCGAGACGCTGCCACTCCTTCTTGCCAATGCTGGCCAAAGCCCCCCCAATGGGCCATCCAAAAAGTGCCCCGACTCCCATCATCGCCAGACGGGTGTTCCAATCGCTATTTGCAGCAGCGAGCAAGCCAATTAGCGCACCCAGCCCAATGAATCCAATAAAAATGAATTTTCTCATCTCTGCCTCTTGAATTCAGAGTAGCTCTGGTGGCATTGGTTGCAAGCCTATGGCGACCTATCCAGCTAACATTTCCACTACCAAGACCCGCCGCCCCGGCCGATCTCCGATACGGGGCCCTGCTTCCTCAATACCAACTGGATCATCGCGAACAGCCGATGGAACAGGTAATCGACTTGATCCACATCGATGACGGGCACCTGACTGACCTCCGAGTGCCGAATGAGATGGCTGTTGCCGATGGACGTCAGTTCTGTGGCCTCTTCCTCCATTCGTGCCCGGAGTGATGGCTCGGCGGCGGTGGCATCAAGAATGATCTTGATAGACCTCTTCTTGTCGCCGGGGTCCGCAAGAGACTTGAGCCGCTCCCACCCATCCCACAAGCGCTCCAAGGCCTCGCGCCGTACCAGGGGACTCCGGTCAGAAAACTTGGCCCGACATTCATCCAACATGTTATCGAGGGTCCGGTCTCCAGTCCGAAAAATTGTCCGCTTCAATTCTTCCCCAAGCACCGGCGGAAGCACGCGCATGATGCGGCCGGTCGACAACATCTCGAAGGCCACGCCGTTGCGCGAAAAGATGCGATTTACGGTCGCCCGGAACTCTTCCTGTCCCGACTGTTGGTCGAAGGTCAAATGGTGGTGGCTGAAGAAATCGTGGTGTTTCCCGGGAATCGGCTTCGCCACCGAAGCGTAGATGAACTCGATGAAATCCATGATGAGCAGCGTGTCCGGCGCAAAGGGCTCTCGCTGCGACAGGAAACCTTCTTCCACCAGACACATGGTTTCGAGCGGCCAAGCCAACCCCGGCATCTCCGCAATCACGGAAGCGGCCAGAGCATCCGTATCGCAACCGCAAACGGCTTGTCCATCTGGACAGCGCTCGGGAAAACGCAACCCGAAGGCCCCGCTGTTGATCAGGGCCTGTACCGTTGCCACCAAGCCCGCCCAAACGGCGGGTGAAATCACCTGCTCGGTTCGCGCCCGCGGCCCATTTTCTCGGTCACTGAAATAGTCGCTCACGTGCGTGGTTCTTTCTGCAACAGTGTCTCTGCAACTACCGCGCTGTTTACGATCTCTTCAAATCGTTCGATGCTGGACAGTACCGCACTAAGTGCGGGAATTTCCCCGAAGACCATGCCGGCCATGGCTTCGTAATCCCTGGATAACGCCTCATGCATGGCCGCACTCGGGCTCAACGTGAAGGACCCGGGTTGGGCTGCCTCCAGGCCCAGATCGGCGCTACCGAAGAAAAGCCTGGCGTGGTGAGCGCAATCTATAGCGAGTGCCTGATCGGCCTGCCACTCGGGCGATGCGCTTGCCTGCATCAGTTGGTGCACATCGTAATAGTGGCGCGAGACGCGCTGCCCGCCGTGCCGCAGTTCTCCGCGACGGTCGTGCCACTGCCGCAAGCCATGCAGGATGATGACCTTGTCCCAGAAGGTGCGCTCCGGCTTTACGGTGATCACGTTGCTTACGGTGAGATCCAGCGCGGGCAAGTCCTGCGCAACGTATGGCGTGACCGTTGCCGCAATGTGGGGGTCGAGTGCCGACTTCGCGCCGGACTCGATTTTCACGGCGGAATGGATGTAGTCGTTGGTCGTGGGCGTGACGGCGGGATACCAAAACAGCAGGGTTTGGCCGTCTTTGTCGTCCGGATCGAGTTCCAGGCGGAAGCGGCCATCGGGAATGACGGCAGCGGCGATCTGAGTGAATTCATCCGCCAATGGGCCGGCGATGTAGGCTTGACAAGCCAGCCGGATGGCTTCAAGACGAGCCCGGCGCTTCTTGCCGCTCAAGGCGTCCAGTTCTGCCACCTCAGCGGCCTGTCCCAGATCGCCACGGAAAACCGTGATGTCGATGTCCTCGGAGAAGCGGGAGATCAGGCCGAAGGCCTTGGACAGGGAAGTGCCCCCCTTGAACAAGAGCCGAGGTCCGCCAGTAGCCAATCCGTTGAACAAGGCATCCAGTGTCCAGCAGACCCAGAAGTCCTTCTCGACGTTCTGAACCGCCGTACCCAAACGCGTGGCTGCGCCGAGAAACAAATCGAGTCGATCACCATCGGCAGCGGTGATGACATCGTGAAATGAAGGGTTCAACGTCCCCCCCTGATGCCCTTGGCCCAAGATGAATCTGCCGGGGGCTTCACGCCGCTAGGCGCCTGCAAGGTCATGGGTACGGCCCCAAGTGGATCGCAACCGGGTAGATCACGGACCAGACTTTGCATCCACGCTGGCAACACGTTGAAGCCATCGCGCAGGTCCTGGCAGATCGCAGCCCCTTGGGCGGAATCGACGAGTAGTTGGCTTAGTCGGTTCACTATGTGGTCATGGTCGGAGATCAGCGTGTCCTTCAGCCAATGTAGGGCCTGCACAACTCGCATGGCGGGACGACCGGCCCAATAAAGCCGACTGGGGGCGGTTTGCTTGAAGTCGATGACGAGTTTGTCGAGCTTGATCGCCCGGCGACGTGCATCGGTATGAAGGGTGACACGAGCCGGGACGGCATCCGTCAGGCCAAGATCGTTGGCTGCAGTCATCCCATCCACCAGCAGACGCAGTTGGTCGCGCCGCGCGATGGCATCGACAATCGCGCGATAGTCGGGAGTGCTGGGACGCTGGGTCAGACGGTTGATGCTGGGCTTGTCGTATAAACCTCGATCAATACGCCGCAGGTCACCCGCCAGCACCATGCGCTGGAGCGTCTTGTCGATCGCATCACGGTTGCCGAGATGTGCAAAATCGGTCGGCACCCAGACATGGCCTGGACCGGCGGCATTGATTTGCGACGAGATGGCGGATTTGAGATCAGACATGGGGTTCCTTGTCCGATATTTGTATAATTTTTTCGGACAATTTGCAAGAAGTGATGTCCGAAAATTGTAGATATATTTCGGACGGACCATATCCATACCTCAAGCAACGCCAGCACTGCGTCTAATGGGCACCACGCTGGCGCTATTTTTGATCCAGGCATCCAACATGTCAGCCCAGGCCTGAAGCATGGTTCGGCGCTGCTCGGCGTACTCAGCCTTGTTGTAGATAGCACGCACACCGCGCTGCTCATGCGCAAGACACTTCTCGATCCAGTCAGTGTTAAAACCAGCCTCATGCAGTAGCGTGCTAGCCGTACGGCGCAAGTCATGCACGGTGAAGGGGGCAAACTCCTCCCCTCGATCGTGAATCACTTTCACGGTGGCGTCGATCACCCGATTCAGCGTGGCCGAACTGATAGGAAGCGCGGTCTCGTACCGCCCAGGATGCAGGTACGAACTAGCACTAAAGCAAGTTTTGAAGGCCACCAGGATATCGAGCGCCTGCTGGCTCAGGTAAACATTATGCGGGCGCCCTGCTTTCATACGTTCCTTGGGGATCGTCCAGATTGCAGTCTCGAAGTTAACCTCGTCCCATTTAGCCTCGATGAACTCCGTCTTGCGCACCATTGTCAGCAACATGAACTTGACTGCCAAGCGCAGCGTGGCCGCCGTTGCAGTCTGCTCAAGCGCTTTAAAAAAAGTATGAATCTCGGCCGGCATCAGTGCTCTGTCGCGGGCCTTGAATGTGGCAATGGCACTGGGTCGAATCGACTCAGCAGGGTTGTCGATCTTTAATCCGCGGGCCTGAATGAAGCGAAATACCTGCAACACGATCTCGCGAGCATGTACTGCCGGCGCCGCCGCGCCACGCTCTTTGATTTTCTCGCATCGGGCCATCAGACGCACCGGGGTGATTTCTTCCAGCTTCAGTCGGCCAAACTCGTCTGCCAAGTTGCGATCGTAGACCGACTTACGCATGGCCTTTGTGGACTCAGCCAGATCAGCCTCGGCAAAGTACTTTTCTGCCCAGCTACCGAACGTTAGCGCGTCAGCAGCTTCGGTCCGCTTCTCAACCTTGGAACGCGAGGGGCTCTCTCCCTGCTCGACGGATCTGTGCGCCCGTGTCAGCAGTAAACGCGCCTCGGCCAGAGACACGGACATGCCGTAATCCAACCCGTCCAGTTCGCGTGGCTTCTTGGTCCCGACTGTCGGGTCGTACTTGCCTATCACCAGGGTCTCACGGCGCCCGTTTACCCGGTAATCGAACCGGAAACTGACAACCCCTGTCCGCGTAACTGCGACATAGAGGCCCTGCTGGTCAGCAACCTTATAAATCTGCCCTGTGGGCTTCAAAGCCCTCAACTGCATGTCAGTGAGCATCTGATCCTCCTTAAACTGATACCGTCATCCGATACCGTCAGAGCATTTGACGGTATCAACTTGGGTCGTTCAAGGACCAGATCTCTATACCGTCAGCAATACCGACACTTTAGTCGAGCTTTGCTAGGACGGCGTGAGACGCCATGAGACGCTAACTGGTTGTTATAGCGGGTATATTTTACAAAATCTGGACGGTGTGAAACGACTTGAAATGATGATAAATTATTCCCACTCGATCGTAGCCGGCGGCTTGCCTGACACGTCATAAACAACGCGGTTCAGACCCCGGACTTCGTTGATGATGCGATTGGAAACCCGGCCAAGCAGCTCATACGGAAGGTGCGCCCAGTGTGCCGTCATGAAGTCGCTGGTCACCACGGCGCGCAAGGCGACGACATTCTCGTAGGTCCGACCATCCCCCATCACGCCAACGCTCTTGACTGGCAGGAAAACGGCAAAGGCCTGGCTGGTCAGGTCGTACCAGCTCTTGCCGATGTCGGCTTCAGTGCAGGCACCGGCCGCCACATCACGTTCGGTTGCGTGGGTGGCACGCAGTTCATCGATGAAAATGGCATCAGCGCGTTGCAACAGATGAGCCGCCTTCAGCGTGACTTCGCCAAGAATCCGAACCCCTAAGCCCGGCCCCGGGAACGGGTGGCGATACACCATCTCGCGTGGCAGTCCGAGGGCAATGCCCAGTTCACGGACTTCGTCCTTGAACAACTCACGCAGCGGCTCAAGCAATTTGAGGTGCATATCTTCCGGCAGGCCGCCAACGTTATGGTGGCTCTTGATCGTGTGAGCGCCCTTCTTGCCCTTGCCGGCCGACTCGATCACGTCCGGGTAGATCGTGCCCTGGGCCAGCCACTTGGCAGCGGCAAGCTTTTTGGATTCAACCTGGAAAACTTCCACGAATTCCTTACCGATGATCTTGCGCTTCTGCTCGGGGTCGGAGACACCGGCCAGCTTGCCCATGAAGTCATCAACGGCATCTACACGGATGACCTTGACGCCAAGATTACGGGCAAACATCTCCATCACCATGTCGCCTTCGTTCAGGCGTAGCAGGCCGTGATCGACAAAAACGCAGGTCAGCTGGTCGCCGATTGCCTTGTGGATCAGCGCCGCGGCAACACTGGAATCGACACCGCCGGACAGGCCGAGAATGACTTCCTCGTCGCCGACCTGACGCCGGATGGCATCGACCGCCTCGGCGATGTAGTCGCCCATGACCCAGTCAGTGCCACAGCCGCAGATGCCATGCACGAAACGTTCGAGGATGGCGCGGCCCTGCTGGGTGTGCGTCACTTCCGGGTGGAACTGAACAGCGTAGAACTTGCGGCTCTCGTCGGCCATCGCCGCAATCGGGCACGAGGCGGTCGAAGCCATCTTGACGAAGCCGGCCGGCAGTTCCATGACCGAATCGCCGTGGCTCATCCAGACCTTGAGCATGCCGTGACCTTCCGGACTATAAAAGTCGGCAATATCGTTGAGCAGTGCCGTGTGGCCGTGGGCGCGGACTTCCGAGTAGCCAAATTCGCGGGATTTGCCCGCTGCCTCGGCGGTCATCACCTTGCCACCCAGTTGCTGGGCCATGGTCTGCATGCCGTAGCAAATGCCGAGAACCGGAACACCGAGTTGGAAAACCACTTCCGGCGCTCGCGGCGTATCACCCTCGGTCACCGAACTTGGGCCACCCGACAAGATGATGCCCTTGGCGCCGTAATTGCGAATAAATTCTTCGGAAACGTCGTACGGATGAATTTCGCAGAAGACCTTCGCTTCGCGCACGCGACGGGCGATCAGCTGAGTGACCTGGGAACCGAAATCGAGGATGAGGATTTTCTGGTGAGACATATTCAAGACCTTGAATGAAAAGGGCGGCTACCGGAGCCGCCCCTCTGGGACACAGGAACGATCAGTCGAGATGGTAGTTCGGTGCTTCCTTGGTGATCTGCACGTCGTGGACATGCGACTCACGGATACCGGCTGAAGTGATTTCGACGAAACAGGCGTTATCGTGCATGTGGTCGATGGTCGGGCTGCCGAGGTAACCCATCGACGAGCGCAGGCCGCCCATCAACTGGTGGATCACGGCAAGCACGGAACCCTTGTAGGGAACACGTCCTTCAATGCCTTCCGGTACGAACTTGTCGACATTGGATGTCGTTTCCTGAAAATAGCGATCCGACGAACCGGCCTGCATGGCGCCCAACGACCCCATACCACGGTATGACTTGTAGGAACGCCCCTGGAACAGTTCAACTTCGCCCGGAGCCTCTTCCGTACCGGCAAACAGGCCGCCAAGCATGACGGTATCGGCACCAGCCGCGATGGCCTTGGCGATGTCGCCGGAGTAACGGATGCCGCCATCGGCAATCATCGGTACGCCAGTACCCTTGAGCGAATCGGATACATTCTGGATGGCCGTGATCTGTGGCACGCCAACACCGGCGACGATGCGCGTCGTACAGATGGAACCAGGACCAATACCAACCTTGACGCCATCGGCCCCCATATCAACCAACGCCCGAGCGGCATCAGCCGTAGCGATGTTGCCGCCGATAACTTCGATCTGCGGGAAATTCTTCTTGACCCACTGGACGCGGTCGAGCACGCCTTGCGAGTGGCCGTGGGCGGTATCGACGACAATCACATCAACACCAGCTTCGGCCAGCAATTCAACACGTTCCTCGGTGCCGGCACCAACGCCAACTGCCGCGCCAGCGCGCAGGCGACCAGAGGAATCCTTGTTGGCCAGCGGATGCTCAGTGGATTTCAGAATATCCTTGACGGTGATCAGGCCGCGCATGTGCCACTCATCGTCGATGACCAGCACGCGCTCCAGGCGATGCCTGCGGATCAGTTCCTTGGCATCCTCGACGCTGGCGCCTTCCTTGACCGTGACGAGACGCTTGCGCGGTGTCATGATCGCCTTGACCGGTTGATCTAGATTGGTCTCGAAGCGCATGTCGCGATTGGTGACTATACCGACGACCTTGCCAGACTTGTCGATCACCGGCAGCCCGGAAATCTTGTATTGACGGGTGATTTCAATCACATCACGCACAGTCATCAACGGAGAAACCGTGATCGGATCCTTCAGAATACCGGATTCGAAACGCTTTACCTTGGCCACTTCGGCAGCTTGTGCCTTCGGTGACAGATTCTTGTGAATGATGCCGATACCACCCTCCTGGGCCATTGCAATCGCAAGGCGCCCTTCCGTCACGGTATCCATGGCAGCGGAAAGCAACGGCAGGTTCAGGGTAATGTTGCGCGTAAGCCTGGTTGCCAAGCTTACGTCACGGGGCAGAATCTGAGAGTGTGCGGGGACGAGCAGAACGTCGTCGAATGTCAGGGCTTTTTGCAGCAGTCGCATGGCCTTTAGCCTTTAATCCAAGGTCACAAAATCGTATTATACAGAAAAGCCAAGGAAACCCAGATGACCACGAAATCCTCTCTCGTTTTTGCCCTTGTTTTCGCATCCGCCACAACCAGTGTCACAACCCATGCTGAAACCTTTCAATGGAAAGACAGTAACGGGCAGACAGTTATTTCTGACGTGCCGCCACCGGCTAGCGCCAAGGGCCGACGCTCTATAGGAGGTCAGCAACCGGTCGTCGTTTCGGAGAAGATTGCAGAGAAATCAGCGGACGGCGCAAAGGCCAACGATGCACCGAAGACCACGGCAGAAAAAGATTTCGAGTTCAAAAAGCGCCAACAGGACGCCAAGGAAAAAGCCGAGAAGCAAGCCAAGGAACAAGCGGCAGAAAAGGACAAGCGGGATAACTGTGAAAACTCCCGTCGCAACCTGGCTGCGCTGGAAGCCAACCAGCCGATGGCAACCTACGATGATAAAGGTCAACAGACACAGATGGATAGCGCTCAGCGCGAACAGGAATTGGACCGTGCCCGCAGGGCGGTCGCCGAGTACTGCAAATAAGGAAGTCCGCGTTAACTCTCGGCGGCGTCGGAATCACCGGCGCCTTTTTTCATGACCTTCCCCTCGGCCGCACGTTGCTTGCGGACTTCTTTGGGATCAGCAATCAGTGGCAGATAGATTTCGACGCGATCCTTGTCGCGTAACACCGAATCGACTTTGGAAAGTTTGTTCCAGATACCAAACTTGTTCTTTTTGAGATCGATCTCAGGGTACTTATCCAACAGACCGGAAGCCTCAAGCGCTTGCTGCACCAATGCACCTTCCGGCAATTTCACACGAACGAGCTCCTGCTTGTTGGGCAGGGCGTAGCAAACTTCAATATTCAGCATTTCAGCCATGGCTGACTCCATAGACCTGTGCAGCACGACGCACAAAAGCGTCGACAAACGTGTTCGCGATATGGCTAAAAACAGGGCCAATCACTTTCTCGAACAACTTGCTGGAAAACTCATAGTGCAACTGGAATTCAATCTTGCAGGCATTTTCGGCCAAAGCCTTGAAATGCCATGATCCCTCCAAGCGGCGAAACGGACCATCGACCAGCCGGATCTTCATCAGGCGAGGATATTCCTTGTCATTTTCCGTAGTAAAGCAGGATTTGACCGAATGGTAGTTGATGTGAAGCGTCGCGACTGTCCTGGACGCGTCACGAAATTTCACCTCGGTATGGCTGCACCAGGGCAGAAACACCGGGTAATCCTCGCAGCGATCCACCAACTCGAACATGCGTTCGGCAGATTGCTCGATCAAGACTGTCTTTTCAACCAGAGCCATGCGGCAGCAGCATTCCTGTATCCTGTAGAATTCACGATTTTAATGGATCACCCGGCAGCATGAGCATTACTGTCAACAAAAAAGCCTTTCACGACTACTTTGTCGAAGAAAAGTACGAGGCCGGCATTTCCCTCGAAGGTTGGGAGGTCAAAGCCATTCGCGCCGGACGGATGAACATCAAGGAATCCTACGTCATCATCAAGGGCGGCGAGCTTTTCCTGATTGGCATGCATATATCACCGCTGGCCACCGCCTCGACCCATGTCAGCCACGATCCGACACGCACGCGCAAGCTGTTGTTGCACGCCAAGGAAATCAGCAAACTGATCGGCAAAGTCGAGCGCGCCGGATACGCCTTGGTACCGCTTGATTTGCATTTCGTACGGGGTCGAATCAAACTTGAAATTGGCTTGGCCAAGGGCAAAAAGCAGCACGACAAACGTGCCGACGAACTGGACAAGGATTCAAAGCGCGAAGCACAGCGCGCCATGAAAGAACGCCAGAGATAGTCACGCCAGACCAAGACGATTGTGTAAAAATCACCGAGGCCCAATCAAAGATGGCCTAACGGGCAATCAAAAAAAACAGGGATAACTGAACCATACTCAATTCCGGCATGAAAAAGACTCGCATCATTCTCGCTGACGACCAGTTACTGATAAGGGCTGGGATTCGGGCGATCGTTGAAACCTTGCCCGGTTTTCAGATCGAAGCAGAATGCACCGATGGCTACGAAGCCATTTCTGCAATACAACGTCTGCAGCCTGATGTTGTATTGCTCGACATTGCGATGCCCGGCCCTTCCGGCATCGAGGTGGCACGCACCATCCGACAGTTTGACCCGAACACGAAGATTTTGGTGCTATCTAGCGTTGATCGTCCGGAAATAATCGAACAAGCGCTGGCAGCAGGCGTCAATGGTTATCTACTGAAAGACTTTGTCTTGGCCGAACTACTCCAGGCGCTTGAAATGGTGCTGCATGGAGAGCGTTTTCTTTCGCCAAAAATCCGTGAGATGTCGCGATTTAGTGACGCAGAGGGCACCTCCGGAAGCGGCACCCAGCTGACTGCTCGACAAACGGAAATTCTCCGACTGGTTGCCTCCGGGAGAACCACCAAGGAAATTGCCCGGGATTTGGGAATCAGCCCAAAAACAGTGGAATTTCACCGCAGCAGACTGATGGAGCGCATCGGCGTTCACGATGTCACCGGCCTTACCCGCTTTGCGTTACAAACAGGCGTAGTCTGCTGACATTCAGCAGTCAGCTCACAAATCTTTTTCCAGATAGGAAGCCAGTTCGCCGGCCATGCACAGCATGCACTGACTTAGAGAGTCGGCCATCGAATTCCAGTCGCCCTCCCCCTCATGTACTGCCTGCTCAAACTCCTTGGCCAGATCGACGCATCGATGGCCCGAGAACAACACACAACTGCTGCGAATGTCGTGCAGCGCATCCTTCAGGGCAGGAATATCCGCAGATTTGAGCGCACCCTGCATCCGCTGTATCAAAACCAGATGGCTTTCCAGAAAGAGTTTGATCAAGCGCTCTGCGGTCGCGTGATTACGACCAAGGTTGACCAACAGGTACTCTAGATTGCAGAGGCTATCGCCCTGCAGATTGCTGATTCTCTCCGCCATTACCGGGCACCCAGACTTTTTTGTATTGTTTGGTCACAGCTTAGAACCAATGGCGCAAGGCCGTGAACTCGGCATTACCCTAGGGAGAGATTGATAATTCAGCAGCCGCCGGCAATTGCCAGAAGCTAGCTGCCAGAAAAAGAAAAAGCCCGAAAAGCGGGGCTTTCGGGCTCTAACAATAATTCTGGCGGAGTGGACGGGACTCGAACCCGCGACCCCCGGCGTGACAGGCCGGTATTCTAACCAACTGAACTACCACTCCGCGTTGGACCACGCAGATATCCTGGTGGCAAAGAACGGGGCGAATAATAGCACGCTCCGAGCAGGCGGCAACGACTACAATTTCGCTTTTCAAAACCCGCAGATGATGTAATGACCGATATCGGCACGCTCAATTTCACTTGGTCGCAAGCCATCATTGGCGGTTTCGTCGCTGCCGGCATTACTGACGCGGTCATCTCGCCTGGATCACGCTCAACACCTCTGGCGCTTGCCATGCTCAGACAAGCTGGTCTGCGCTGCCATATCGCGATTGACGAGCGTAGCGCCGCTTTTTTTGGATTGGGCCTAGCCAAGAGCAGCCATTGCCCGGTGCTATTGTTGGCTACATCGGGGACTGCACCGGCGAATTGGTTGCCGGCCGTGATTGAGGCCAGCCAGTCCGGCATACCACTGATTCTGATTTCCGCCGATCGCCCACCGGAGCTTCAAGACTGCGGCGCCAACCAGACCGTCAGCCAGCCAGGCCTGTTCGGCTCCCACACGCGAGCCAGCTACACATTGGGCACACCGGAGCCGGGCTTTAACCCTGGCTACTTGCATCGCGTGGCCAGACAGGCCTGCGAGCAGGCAAGCTGGCCACACCCCGGCCCCGTCCATATCAATCAGCCATTCCGTGAGCCAATGCTGCCATCAGAGCCAGTACTCTCTGGGGAAATGCCGGAAAAAATAAGCATCTCCCATCCCGACCTCCAGCCGGACCTGAATGCACTAGGCGATCTGGCCCGACGTATCTCCGGCCGGCCTGGCATCATCGTTTGTGGCGAGATGCCGTCCCGCGATGGACAAAACGAAGCGCTCGTCGCGCTGGCAACTCGGCTGCGTAGCCCGATTTTCGCTGAACCCCTGTCCGGTCTTCGTTTCGGTCCACATGATCGCTCGCACCTTTGCGTCCGCTACAACGACTGGCTAGGCAAAACCGATCTTGTGAGTCAGTACAGGCCGGAATGGGTCATTCGTTTTGGCGCCTATCCAGTTACCCGAAACTTGCAGAAGCTCGTCTCCGAGATCACGGAGACACACGCGCTCGTCGACCCATGGCCACGCTGGATCGATCCGGCACGCAGACTGACTCACTTGCTACGCTCGGAACCTGCGGCTATTTGTAAAGCACTGCTGGATCTTTCTCTTGTGCCGTTTTCCGAGACATGGCTTTCCGCCTTGGCCAAGTTTGAAGGGAACGCCGAAGCGGACGAGCAAAGAAACCATATTCACGTACTGCTCGAAGAAGTGCCGGACGATACGGATCTATTCGTCGGCAACTCCCTGGCCATTCGGCAAATGGACACCCATTCCGGCAGTGCCGACAAGACACTTCGCATTTACGCCAATCGTGGCGCCAGCGGCATCGACGGCAATATTTCCACTGCAGCAGGAATTGCGGCCAGCCGTGGGCGGGCGGTTGCCCTGATTGGGGACCTGACCTGCCAGCACGACCTTGGAGGCCTGGCCCTGGCCCAGGGCCAGAACATAGTCATCATCGTGGTCAACAACGGCGGCGGCGGTATTTTTGATCACCTGCCCCAACGTGATCTGCCCGAATTCACCCAAGGCTGGCGTACGCCACAAAATGTAAACTTCGAGCACGCGGCAATGGCCTTCGGTTTAGGCTATGCCGCTACCCATTCCGATGACGATTTACGGCCGGCCCTGCGCCACGCATTTGCTGCTGGCGGCCCGCACCTGATCGAACTCAGGCAATGCTGATGCAAGCGGCTTGCAAACAGCCTTGCAGGTAAAATTCGCCCCCATGACCTTGACCACAACGCACATCGCCGATCCCAGCCACGCCTCCCCCTTGGGTAAGGCGACCGAATATCAGAGCCACTATGCGCCTGAGCTGCTCTACCCGATCCCGCGCCAACTCAAGCGCAGCGAACTCGGCATCACTGATGCCAATCTGCCATTTGTCGGCGAGGATCTGTGGAACGCTTACGAACTATCATGGCTGAATTCCAAGGGAAAGCCAGTGGTCGCCGTAGGCACTTTCCGGGTACCGGCCAATAGCCCGAATCTGATTGAATCCAAATCGTTCAAGCTCTATCTGAACTCGTTCAACCAGTCCTCTTTCGACAACATCGCAGCCGTCAGCGCGACGATGAGCCGCGACCTTTCTGCCGCAGCCGGCAGCCCTATTATCGTGACACTGGAGCCGCTATCGGCATCACCATTGGCTTCGATCGGCACTCCCGACGGCATCCTGCTTGACGAACTCGATATCACCTGTGACCGCTATCAACCGGAACCGGCACTGTTGGCCACCCTGCCGGGTGAAAACGTCGAGGAAACACTGTATTCCCATCTCCTGAAATCAAACTGCCTGGTCACTGGCCAGCCAGACTGGGCAATGGTCGTCATCCGCTACCGCGGCAAGCCCATCGACCGCGCCGGCTTGCTGCGCTATATCGTCTCCTTTCGCAATCACAACGAATTCCATGAGCAATGTGTCGAACGGATCTTCTCGGACATCCGAGTGCGCTGCCAGCCTGAAGTGCTGGCCGTCCATGCCCGCTATACCCGGCGCGGCGGACTCGACATCAACCCATTCCGCAGCACTGGCGACTACGCGGCCCCTGACAACACCCGCGAAATCCGCCAGTAATCAGGCAAGACAGAAGAACAATCTATAGAACAATGGTTAAAGACAAAGCCCCCGACCTGTCCAAGCACACACCGATGATGCGCCAATATCTGGCGCTCAAGGCCAATCATCCGAACACCCTGCTGTTTTACCGGATGGGCGATTTTTATGAGCTGTTCCATGAGGATGCCGAAAAGGCTGCACGCCTGCTCGACATCACACTAACGACGCGCGGCCAGTCAGCCGGCGTGCCGATCAAGATGTGCGGCATTCCCTTCCACTCGCTGGAGCCTTATCTGGCCCGTCTGGTCAAGCTGGGCGAATCGGCGGTCATCTGCGAGCAGATCGGCGATCCGG
Source organism: Dechloromonas aromatica RCB (assembly GCF_000012425.1). Classification (NCBI taxonomy): domain Bacteria; kingdom Pseudomonadati; phylum Pseudomonadota; class Betaproteobacteria; order Rhodocyclales; family Azonexaceae; genus Dechloromonas; species Dechloromonas aromatica (nom. nud.). The sequence goes on from NC_007298.1 coordinate 2,527,993, forward strand.
CGACCAGCAAGGGGCCGGTCGAGCGCGCCGTGGCGCGCATCGTGACGCCCGGAACGCTGACCGATGCGGCATTGATCGACGACAAGCAGGATCTTTGGCTGCTGGCAGTCACGACGCACCGCAACACGGCCGGTATCGCCCGCCTGAATCTGGCCAGTGGCGAATTTATCCTGATCGAGGTACCCACCGAGCAAATACCGGCGACGCTGGAGCGCATCCGGCCGGCTGAAATTCTTTATCCCGAAAGCTGGACGCCAAATTTCGGCGTCGACGTTGCCCGCACTCGCCAGCCGGACTGGTATTTCGAATTCGACTCGGCGCGCCGCCTGCTTTGCGACCAGTTCGAGGTCGCTTCGCTCGCCGGTTTTGGTGCCGAGGGCCTGAAGCCGGCCATTGCCGCTGCCGGGGCCCTGCTGCAATACGCCCAGGCGACGCAGTCCGGCAAGTTGCCGCATCTGCGCGGCTTGACCGTGGAAATCGAGGGCGCCTATCTTGGCCTCGATCTCGCCACCCGGCGTAACCTGGAGCTGACCGAGACCCTGCGCGGCCAGCCGTCGCCGACCCTGTTCTCTCTGCTCGACAACTGCGTGACCAGCATGGGATCTCGTCTCTTGCGCCACACGCTGCACCACCCTCTGCGCGCGCGCGATATTCCCGCTGCCCGTCATGGCGCGGTCGAAGCCTTGCTAGAAGACTACGGCCGACTGGGCAACGAGGTCAGAAAAGCCCTGCGCGGCATCGCTGACATCGAGCGCATTGCCGGCCGTGTCGCGCTGCGCAACGCCCGTCCGCGCGACCTGGCCAGCCTGCGCGAATCGGTGGCGCGCCTTGAGGGCCTGCGGGCGCCATTGTCTGACAGCCCCGCACCGCTGATTGCCCAGCTCTTTACCGAACTCGAAACGCCCTACCCGGCCCTCGAACTTCTGGTTCGTGCCATCGCGGCCGAACCCGGCGCCCAGGTGCGCGACGGCGGCGTCATTGCCCCGGGCTACGACCCTGATCTCGACGAACTGCGCTCGCTGAACGACAACTGTGGCGCCTTCCTGGTTGATATGGAAGCCCGAGAGCGCGAGCGCAGTGGCATTGCCAGCCTCAAGGTCGAATACAACAAGGTGCATGGCTTCTACATTGAGGTCACCCATGCCAATGTCGACAAGATTCCCGACGACTACCGCCGCCGTCAGACGCTGAAGAATGCGGAGCGCTACATCACGCCGGAACTGAAAGCCTTCGAGGACAAGGCGCTGTCGGCCCAGGAACGCTCGCTGGCCCGTGAGAAGCTGCTCTATGAGGCCATTCTCGATGCGCTGCTACCAGTTGTCCCGACCCTGCAGACAATCGCTCGCGCCATCGCCCAACTCGACCTGCTGGCCGGCTTCGCCGAGTCGGCGCTGAAGCGCAACTGGTGCAAACCGGAATTCGCCGCCGAAACCCAGTTAAGCATCACCGGCGGCCGTCATCCGGTGGTCGAGGGCGAATTGACCAACCAGGCTGAAACCTTCATCGCCAACGACTGCCTGCTCGCCGAAAACCGCCGCCTGCTGCTGATCACCGGCCCGAACATGGGCGGTAAATCGACCTACATGCGCCAGGTGGCGCTGATCGCCCTGCTTGCCCACATTGGCTGCTACGTGCCGGCCGACCGCTGCGTACTCGGCCCGCTCGACCGCATCTTCACTCGCATCGGCGCTTCCGACGATCTGGCTTCAGGACGTTCGACCTTCATGGTCGAGATGACCGAGGCGGCCGCCATCCTGCACCACGCGACGAATCAGAGCCTGGTGCTGATGGACGAAATCGGACGCGGCACATCCACGTTTGACGGCATGGCGCTGGCTTTCGCCATCCTGCGCCACCTGATCGAGAAAAACCAAAGCCTGACGCTATTCGCCACGCACTATTTCGAATTGACGCGGCTGTCGCACGAGTACTCCGAACTGGCCAACGTCCATCTCGGCGCCGTCGAGCACAACGACCGCATCGTCTTCATGCATGCCGTCGAAGAAGGCCCGGCCAACCAGAGTTACGGTATCCAGGTCGCCGCACTGGCCGGCATCCCAACCGCCGTCGTCCGTGCTGCACGCAAGCAACTGCGCGAATTCGAACAGCGGGCGGCCGTCGATCCGCTGCAGCCCGACCTCTTCGCTCAGGGCGCACCCGAGCCGGCCGAACCGGAGCCGCATCCAGTCGTAGAGCAACTCGCCGCCATCGATCCGGACAGCCTGACGCCGCGCGAAGCGCTCGATGCCCTGTATGCCTTGAAAGGCCTTTTGCGGTGACAGGCTGGTGGTCGGTCGCCATATCGCGCTGCATCCTGCTCCGCAATCTGCTACCGGCCCTGGCACTTGTTGCAGTGGCCATCTCGGCAGAGGCGGAAAGCTGGCGCTTTGCACTGATTGGCGACACCCCCTACAGCAGCCATGAGCGCTCCGAACTGCCAAAGATGCTGTCCGCTATCGCCGACAGTCAGGTGGATGTCATCACGCATATCGGTGACATCAAGTCCGGCGCCAGCCGCTGCGATGACGAGGTATATGCCGATCGCTTCGCCCTGTTCAATGCCAGCCGGGCGCCCTTTGTCTTCGTCCCGGGCGATAACGAATGGACCGATTGCGAGCGCCTCAATAACGGGGCTTACGAACCGCTTGAGCGACTGGAAAAGCTGCGCAGCCTGTTCTGGAACAGCAACCAATCGCTCGGTCAACAGACGCTGACCGTCGAGCGCCAACCGGGAAGCTACCCCGAGCACGCCCGGTTTCGCCTCGGTCCGGTGCTGTTCGTCACGCTCAATCTTCCCGGTGGCAACAACAACTGGGGGCTGACCGGAGAACCAAGGGCCGAGTATGCAGCCCGGAATCCCGTCACACTCGCCTGGCTGAAGGAAAATTTCGCCCTGGCCCGCCGCGAAAAGCTGTCAGGCATAGTCCTGCTGTTCCAGGCAAATCCGGGTTTCTCTCACCATGCCCAGGGATTGGCTCACCGCGGTTATCGCGATTTTCTCGACACCCTGAGCGCAGAAACCCTGCATTTTCAGGGTCAGGTCGTCGCGGTTCACGGCGATACCCACATGAACCGGATCGACCACCCCATGCGTGATCAGGCCGGCCGTCCGATACAGAACTTCATCCGGATTGAAACCTTCGGCTATCCGTTCATGGGCTGGACCACCGGCACGATCGATACGACCTCGCCTGCCCTGTTCCGCTTCGAAAATCACCCCTGGCCGCCAAAGCCGGATTGACGCAGCACAGCAGGAAGCACAATAAATCGGGGGCAAAAAAATACCCGCCGCAGCGGGTATCTTTCCATCCGGCTGAAACCGGAATCAGTGGCAGGTTTCGCCATCTTCATCCGGGTGATGGACGTGACCGTGTTCGACTTCTTCCTCGCTAGCCGGGCGAATCGACGTCACCGTGCAGGTGAACACCAGTGCCATGCCGGCCAAGGGGTGATTGCCGTCGAGGACGACCTTGTCGTCGGCGATATCGGTGACGCGATAGATGATGAAGTCATCCTCGCCGCCATCTTCCGGACCGCCTTCGAACTGCATGCCAACCTGGAGTTCCTTCGGAAAATCCTTGCGCGGCTCGATCTGCACCATCTCGGCATCGTAGTCACCAAAGGCTTCGTCGGGCTGCAGCTTGACCTGGATCGATTCGCCAATCTTCTTGCCCTGCATGGCTTCTTCGATTTTCGGGAAGATGTCTTCATAACCACCATGCAGGTAGACCAACGGCTCACGGCCTTCATCGACCACTTCGCCATCCGGATCGGTGACGTGGTAGTCGAGGGTAACGACGGTATTCTTGGCGACTTGCATGTTCATTCTGTGGCATTCCTAGTATTGATGGGCTTTTTCAGCAAACTACGGATATTGCCGCCAGCACGTGGCACATCCTGAGTCCGCCAGATTGGCGAATTCTACCACCACACCCTCTCTACCCTATCCGGTAGCGCCAACGAACACTAGCGACCTTGGTGCCCCGGATCATCCCCCAAGAGAAGGCTAGCCCACTGTCTCTCCTGGGGGGTTGCCGTTCGTTCAGTCAATAGAACTGCGCGCCCGAAGCCGCCATGCTCCTTATTTTGTCGGTTACCCGATACTGTGGTCCCAGATGGCCGTGCTTCTCGCCGAGCGCAACGACCTTCGGAAGCCCAAGCCAGTCGGCGTATTTCAGCGGGCCACCGAGGTATTGCGGGTAGCCGATACCGAGCAGCATGGCGACATCGAGTTCCCCCGCCGTGGCGACAACACCGTCTTCCAATGCCCGGGCCGCTTCGAGGATGGAACTCAACATCATGCGCTCGACAATCTCTTCATCCGAGACTTCTCTTGGCGGCGAAAGCTGAATAGGTTTCAGCAGGGGATAGCTGTCCTCGGCAACCGTTTTCTTCGGCTTGCCGGTGGGGTCGTTCTCGTAGCGATAGAAGCCAATACCGTTTTTCTGGCCATAGCGCTGGTTGGCGACCATCACGGCCAGCGCATTGTTTTCCTGGATCGGCATCACGGCGGGATAACCGGCCGAAATGACATCGAAGACATGGCAACCAGTGTCAATGCCCACCACGTCCATCAGATAAGCCGGCCCCATTGGCCACCCGAAGACTTCCATCACGCGATCGATACGCACGAAATCGACCCCATCGGCCACCAGGTCGAGAAAAGCCCGAACATAAGGGGTCAGGATACGGTTAACGAGAAACCCCGGGCAGTCCTGCACGACAATCGGTGTCTTGCCCATGGTTACTGCATAGTCGACCGCAGTCGAAACCGCGACATCGCTGGTCCTGCTGCCCTTGATGACCTCGACTAGCGCCATCACGGGGACCGGGTTGAAGAAATGCATGCCCACGAAATTTTCCGGGCGTTGCAAGGGCATGGCGATTTCATCGATACGCAGGCTGGACGTATTGGAAGCGATGACGGTATCCGGCGCGACCGCCTGTTCCAGTTCGCTCAGCACCGCATGCTTGACCTTCAGGTTCTCGATGATGGCCTCGACGACAAGATCACAATCGGAAAAGCCGGCGTAATCGAGCTGCGGCTGGATGGAGGTCAGTACCTGCTGCCCCTTTGCCTCGCTGACCCGACCGCTCTTGATCTGGCGACCAATCTGTTTTTTCGCCTCGGCCATACCCAGATCAAGCTGCTGCCGGGAAATATCCTTGAGCCGGACCGGCACGCCCTTCAGGGCGCTGGTGAAGGCTATCCCGCCCCCCATGATACCGGCGCCAAGCACCGCGGCCGAGCGGACCCGACGGGCATTGGCACGGTGCCGACCGAACAGCTTCTTCAAGGCTTGCTGGTTATGGAATCCCTGGATCATCGCGCCTGCCGCCTGGGTTTTGACAACCTTGAGCAAAGCGTGGCGTTCTTCATCGAGGGCCAGATCCCGGCCTTTACCCGCACCGCGCGCCATCGATGCGATGGCCATCGCTGCCGCCGGCAAATGGACAGCGAGTGCCTTTGCCTGCCTGGTCAAGGCGTCGGCGAAGACGGCATCATGGTGACCGGGAATCGCGCCCTGCTTCTTCCGGCGAATTGCCGCAACATCGATCTCGCCCGCCATTGCCCTGCCCAGAAGACTCAGGGCTTGCTCCTGCAGTTGCTCGGCCGGACTGACGGCATCGACCACCCCGGCGACCAGCGCCTCGGCAGCACGCCGCGGCTTTCCGGAGGCCACCCAATCGACGGCGACCTGTGCACCGGCCAGACGCCCCAGGCGAACCGTGCCACCGTAGCCGGGAAAAATTCCCAAAGTAACCTCGGGTAGGCCAATCTGGGCGTTCTCGGCCATCACGCGCAGCGTCGCGCCCAGCGCAAATTCAAGACCGCCACCCAGCGCCATGCCATTGATGGCGACGACACTTGGAATCGGCAAATCCTCGAAGGCACAGAATATCTGATTGGCCCAGCGCATATGGGCATCAAGCGCTGCTTCGTCCCGGCCAAAGAGTTCGCCGAACTCCTTGATATCCGCGCCGACGATGAAATTATCCTTGGCGCTGCTGACCAGCAAGCCGCGCAGGCTGGTATCGGCTGCCACCAGCTTGACTGCAATTTCGATTTCTTCAAGCGTGGCACGATCCAGCTTGTTGATCACACTCTCCTGGCGGTCGAAAACGAGGTGTGCAACATCATTGTCGAGACGATGGACTGCCATGCATTTCCCTGAAAACATCAGGTTCTCCTTTATCTTATCTAGACCGAATATTCCCGACGCAACTCGCGTTTCAACAGTTTGCCGGCAGTGTTGCGGGGCAATTCCTGTTTGAAGAAGATGCTTTTCGGCACCTTGAAAGGGGCAATCCGGCCTTTGGCAAAATCGATCAACTCCGCTTCGCTGACCTGAGCCCCGACCTTCAAGCTGACGACGGCACTCACCGCTTCGACCCATTTTTCATCGGGCAGCGCAATCACTGCCACTTCGGCGACGGCCGGATGGGTGTAGAGACACTCCTCGACCTCGCGGCTGGAAACCACCACGCCGCCAGTGTTGATCACGTCCTTGATGCGATCGCAAATGAACAGGAAACCGTTTTCGTCGATGTAACCGACGTCGCCGGAATGGAACCAGCCGCCCAGGAAAGCCTCTTCGGTCTGATCCGGCTTGTCCCAGTAGCCGATCATCGCCTGCGGCGAGCGATGGATGATTTCCCCCATCTCGCCCGGCGCCATGTCTTCCATTTGTTCATTGACGACGCGGGTCTCGACGTTCATCACCGGCCGCCCGGCCGAAGCCGGCGCGATCAGATGATCCTCGGGCGACAACACCGTAGCCAGCGGCGCGATCTCGCTTTGACCGTAGCAGTTGAACACCCGCATCGAAGGCAGGCGGTGGCGCAGCTCTTCAAGCACCGGCACGGGCATGATCGACGCCCCGTAATAGCCACGGCGCAGACAGGACAAGTCATGCGTATCGAAACCCGGGTGGCGGAGCAGAGAAATCCAGACCGTCGGCGGCGCAAAGAACGAGGTAATGCCCTCCCGCGCGATCACGTCGAAACAGATATCGGGCACCGGCGCCGCGATGATCAGCGTTGTCGCCCCCATCAGCAATTGCGGCATCAGGAAGGCATGCATCTGCGCCGAGTGGTAGAGCGGCAGTGAAGCCAGCGAGCGGTCGGAGGCGCTGATTTCAAGCGCGACGATGGCACTGCCGTATTCGGCCAGCAGGGCCCGGTGGGTCATCATGGCCCCCTTGGGGTTGGCCGTCGTGCCAGAGGTATAAAGAATCTGCGCGACGCAGTTTTCGTCGATGGTAACCGCCGGCATTTGCTCGTTTCCGCGCGCCTGCGCCATGGCCAGGACATCGAGATCGCCGCCGTCGTAGAAGGTACCGTAAAGGGCACACTGCAACTCAGGCTTCAGATGTTCGACATGTCCGGCAATGGCTACATCGTGAAATACCGCCTTGGCACCCGACTGGTCTAGGATGTACTTCAACTCCCCTTCGGTCAGGGCGTAATTGATCGGCACGTGAATCAGGCCGGCCCGGTTGCACGCCAGCCAGAGCAGCACGTAGGCATCCGAGTTCTTGCCGTAAGCGGCCACCCGGTCGCCCGGCTGCAGGCCCCTGGCCAGCAAACCGTTGGCCACGCGATTAGCCGCCTGCGCCAGTTGCTGAAATGTCCAGCGCCGAGCGCCATAGAGCAAGGCTTCCTTGCTGGGCCAGCGGCGAACCGAGCGCTGCAGGGCGTCGCCCAGCGTGTTGCGAATGCTTTGTTTGATTTCCGGTGTCAATTTGTGCTCCATGAGAATGCTCCGCAATCAGGCCAGACGTTCGATGATGGTGGCGGTCGCCATGCCGTGGCCGATGCACATGACCTGCAGGCCGAAACGGCCGTTGCACGACTCCAGCCCGGACAGCATCTTGGCCATCAGGCCGGCGCCGGTGCCACCCAGCGGATGCCCGTGGGCAATCGCCCCGCCCCACGGGTTAAGTTTATCCATATTGGGAGAAAACTCGCGCGCCCAGGCTATCGCCACAGTGGCAAAGGCTTCATTGACTTCGATCCAGTCCAGATCAGCAATACTCAGGCCGGCCTTCTTCAGTGCCAGACGAGTCGCCGGGATGACGCCGGTCAACTGCATGACCGGATCGGAGCCGACCACGACCCGCGCCTTGAAACGAGCCTTCGGCTTCAGGCCCAGGCGAGCGGCAGATTCGGCACTGCCGAGCACGACCGCTGCCGCGCCGTCGGACATCTGGCTGGCGTTGGCGGCCGTCACGACACCGGTTTCAGGCGTGCGGAACACCGGCAGCATGGCCGACATCTTATCGACATCAATCACCGGGCGAACGCCCTCGTCGTAATCGAGGGTAATCGCGTTGCCCTCCTTGTCGACGCCGGCCGTCGCCACGATTTCCTTATGCACGCCGGCCAGCCGGGCGGCATGGGCGCGACGATGGCTTTCGCGGGCAAATTCGTCGCACTCGGCGCGGCTGATCTGCCAGTGGTCGCCGATCAGTTCGGCGCTCTCGACCTGATGCGGGATGGCGAAGCGGGCCGTGATACCCGGGTGCAGGTTGTCGAAGCCCTTGAAATCGCCTTTGCCCAGGGTCAGGTCGAGAAACATTGGCACCCGGCTCATGTTCTCGACGCCGCAGCCTACCGAAAATTCCGCATCGCCCGCCAGAATCGACTGGGCAGCCGCATGTACCGCATACTGACTCGATCCGCACATCCGGTTCAGGCTGACACCGGGAATCTCGGCTGGCAGACCGGCCAGCAGCAAGGCCTGGCGGGCAATGTTGGCCCCCTGCTCGCCAGCCTGACTGACACAGCCGGCAATGACGTCGGCAACACCAGACACCGAAACGCCGGAACGCTTGACGGCTTCACTGACAATACCGGCCAGCAGTTCATCGGGACGGGTCTGACGGAAGGCCCCATTGCGGCGGCCAAACGGGGTACGGACGGCGGCCAGGATGACCGGATCTTGAGAATTCTGCATGTTGATTCCTTTGCGATGAATACGGGAGGAACAGGCTCAGGCCCGTTCCATGTCCCGGGCGATGATGTTGCGTTGAATTTCACTGGTGCCTTCGTAGATTTGCAGCACCTTGGCGTCGCGGAAGAGTTTTTCGACGGGGTACTCGGTGCTGTAACCCATGCCGCCAAAAATCTGGATGGCCTCGGTTGCGGCCCACATCGCGGCATCCGAGGTAAAGGCCTTGGCAATCGAGGCCTGGCTGGTATTGCGCAAGCCCTGGTCAGCCAGCCAGGCCGACTGGTAGGTCAGCAGGCGTGAGGCTTCGAGACGAATGCGCATGTCGGCTAGGCGGTGCGCGATCACCTGATGGTCGATCAGGCGTTTGCCCATCGACTGGCGTTCACAGGCATAGGCCAGCGATTCGTCGATGCAACGCTGGGTCAGGCCCAGGCCGAAGGCAGCGACCATCGGCCGCGACTGGTCGAAGGTGCGCATGGCGATCGAGAAGCCCTCACCCTCCGCCCCGAGACGATTTTCTTCGGGCACGAAGACCTGATCGAAAAACACTTCGCAGGTCGGCGCTGCCCGCTGGCCCAGCTTGCCCAGGGGCTCGCCGACGGAAAGACCAGCCGATTCGCGCTCGACGATGAAGGCGCTGATGCCCTTGTGCCCGGCGGCCGGATCGGTCTTGGCAAAGACCACCATGAAGCTGGCCAGCGAGGCATTGGAAATCCAGATTTTGCTGCCGGTCAGCTCGTAGCCACCGGCGACCCGTTTGGCCGAAGTACGAATCGCCGCGGAGTCGGAACCTGCTGCCGGCTCGGTCAGCGCAAAGCTGGCAAATTCGCCGGCCGCCAGACGTGAAAAATACTTGCGCTTTTGCGCTTCGTTGCCAGCCAGCACTATGGGTTCGGCAGCCAGGGCATTGATGCATAGCGTCGTTCCAATGCCCAGGCAGGCCCGACAAAACTGCTCGGTAATCAGGGCAACCTCCAGACAACCGAGGCCGGCACCACCGTATTCGGTGGGCAGGACGATGTTCAGCAAGCCCAGTTCCAGCGCCTTTTGCTGGACAGCGAGCGGAAATACTTTGTCCACATCGGCCTGGGCCGCCAGGGGCGCGATTTCGCGATCGGCGAACTCCCGGGCCAAGTCCTGGATCATGCGTTGCTCTTCAGTGAGGGAAAAGTCCATCGGTGTGTTTCTCCAAAATTTTGGGCGAACAAGCCCCATTGACCCCATTCAGGTCATGTTTTAGCGTTAGGTAATAACTTGCCGAACCGCCTCTCGGCAGCGGCAAAGGAAGGGGATGGGCCTAGCGCCCGTGGAATTCAGGCATACGCTTCTCCACGAAAGCGCGAACGCCTTCGGCAAAATCCCCGGTCAGTGAAGATTCAAGAAAACCCCGCTCCTCGGCCTGCAACTGCTTGGCCAGGCTGTGTTCGAGGGATTCGTTGATCAGGCGCTTGGTTCGGGCAAAGGCCAGTGTCGGGCCGGTGGCCAGTCGTGTGGCCAGGTCAGCCACCGTCGCATCGAGATCGGCTGCCTCGACAACCCGGTTGATCAGGCCAAGCTCCTGCGCCCTGCCAGCATCCATGCGTTCGTTGAGCAGAGCCATTTCCATGGCGCGCTTCGGCCCGAGCAGGCGCGGCAGACTGTAGGTGGAACCGCCATCCGGCGAGGCCCCCAGGCCACTGTAAGCCAGCGTGAAGAAGGCCGTCCGGTCAGCCACCACCAGATCACAGGCGGCCATCAGCGAAAACCCGAAGCCGGCCGCGGCGCCACGCACGGCGGCCAATACCGGCTTGTCCATGCTACGGATACGGCCGATGGCGCCATGCACCTCGTCGATCATCCGATTGAGCTGGGTCCGGCGCTCGGTCGGTGCGGCATCAAGCAACCCGTGAAACCAGTTCACATCGCCGCCGACCATGAAGTGCTTGCCGGCCGCCTGCAACACGACGGCACGCACCGAGGCATCGATCGCCACTTCGTCGAGACAGGCACGCAGGGCCAACGCCATCTCCATGTCGAGCAGGTTGCGGCTGGCCGGGCGATTGAGGGTCAGTGTGGCGATGCCTCCCTCCCGGCTGATCAGAATTGCGCCATCAGGCATTGGCCAGCCCTCCCTTGCCGTACATCGCCTCGATTTCCTTCTCGTAGGTCTTGTAGATGCTGCTGCGGCGGACCTTCATGGTCGCAGTGACTTCGCCATCGTCGTGATCCAGCTCCTTGGTCAACAAATGGAATTTCCGGATTTGCGAAACCTGGGCCAGCTTGGCGTTGGCCTTGTTGATCTCCTCGGCAACCAGCTCCCGGACCTGCGGGCTTTCGACCAGTGAGCGGAAATGCGTGAAGGCCATGCGATTGCGCTCGGCCCATTTGCCGACCGTTTCGAAGTCGATCTGGATCAGCGCCGCGACGAAATTCCGGCCGTCGGCGACGACGATGCACTCCTTGATGTACGGACTGGCCTTCATGCCATTCTCGATCTCCGACGGCGTCAGGTTCTTGCCGCCGGCCGTGATCATGATGTCCTTCAGGCGATCGACGATCTTGATATCGCCATCGAGTTCCCTGACCACGTCGCCGGTGTGCAGCCAGCCATCGCGGATCGACGCGGCAGTGGCCTCGGCATTCTTGTAATAGCCGGCAAACACGGCCCCGCCCCTGACCTGCAGTTCGCCGGTCTCGGCAATGCGGTAATCGATACCGCTGATCGCCGCGCCGACCGTGCCGAGTTGCACATGGTCGAGACGCTGGCCAAAGATCATGCCGCTCGATTCGGTCAGGCCATAGACCTCGACCAGCGGTACGCCAAGCGCCCGGAAGAAGCTGATGATCGCTGGTGAAATCGGCGCCGCACCGGTCAGCGCGACCTTGGCGTTGCGCAGGCCGATGTAGTTCTGCAGGGCGCGCAGAATCAGCACATAGTAGAAACCGAAGGTCAGCTTTTCGCCCAGCGTGCGCTGGTGCACCGCCTTGCAGGCAAAGGTCTCGCAGGCCACCAGAGCCTTGTCGAACAGCCAGCGACGAAAACGCCCGGTTTCATGAATGCGGATACTGATCGAGGCATGCAGCTTCTCCCAGATGCGCGGCACGCCGAGGAATAGCGTCGGTGCCACTTCGCGCAGGTCTTCCTGCACGGTGCGCAGCGATTCGCCGAAATTGACCTGCGAGCCGAGATAGATCGGCGTGAAGGTCGTCAGCATCTGCTCCGCCACATGACACAGTGGGAGGTAGGACAGATGCCGGGAATGTTCGTCGAGGCCGAGGCGTTCGATGATGCCCGGCGCCACGGCGCGGATGTTGCCGTAGCTGATCATCGCCCCCTTCGGCTTGCCGGTCGAACCGGAGGTGTAGATCATCAGGCCGATATCGTCGAGCGACTGTTTGGCCAGCACCTCGTCGATCAGGGTGCGATGCACGGCTTCGTAATCGACGCCCAGAGCTTCAACTTCGGAAAATGCCAGCACCTTGTCGCGAAATTCGGCCGGCGTGTTGCGCAGCCCCTTCTCTTCCATGACGACGATCTTGCGCAGACGCGGCAGGCTGTCGATGGCCGCCAGCACCTTGTCGCTCTGCTCCTGGTCCTCGCAGATCACCACATCGATATCGGCGTGCTCCAGCACGTAGGAGACTTCATTGGTCGGACTGGTCGGATAAACACCGACCGTCACTGCACCGACCAGGCCGGCGCCCATCTGGGCCAGCACCCATTCGACACGGTTCTCGGAAATGACGCCGATGTGGCCGCCTGGCTGGACACCCAGCGCGCACAGGCCGAGACCAAAATGGCCAGCGCGGCGGTAGTAGTCGTCCCAGCTGATCGGGTTCCAGATACCGAAATCCTTTTGCCGGATGGCAACCCGGTTCGGCTGCTGCTGGGCGCGCTGACGCAGCATCTGCGGCAGGGTCAGGTTTTCCAGTTCCATGCTCATGACAGCCACCGTTTACGCCGTTTGTAATGCTTGATATCGCGAAAACTCTTCATTTCGCCGCCATGGCCCATGCCGAGGTAGAACTCGCGGACATCCTGATCGGCAGCCAGCTTCTCGGCCGGACCATCGATGACCACTTTGCCGGTTTCCATGATGTAACCGGTATGGGCCACCGCCAGCGCCACTGAAGCGTTCTGTTCGACCAGCAGCATCGAGACGCCTTGCTCGGCATTGATGCGGGCGATGATCGAGAAGATGTTCTCGACCAGCAGCGGCGCCAGGCCGAGCGACGGTTCGTCAAGCAGGATCAGGGTCGGCCGGGCAATCAGCGCCCGGCCGATGGCCAGCATCTGCTGCTCACCGCCGGAAAGGTAGCCGGCCAGGCCGCGCCGCCGTTCGAACAGGCGTGGGAAGTATTCATAGACCAGGTCGAAATCCGGCTTCGCACCACCCCGCCCGTTCAGCGCATAGGTGGCGGCGACCAGATTTTCCTCGACCGTCAGATCCTCGAATACCCGCCGGCCTTCCATGACGTGGAAGAGGCCGGCACGAACCAGTTCGTGCGGTGCCAGACCGGCCGTGTCGCGGTCATTGAAACGAATGGTGCCCCCGGTCAACTCGCCATTTTCCAGAGAAAGCAGCTTCGAGATGGCCTTCAGCGTGGTGCTCTTGCCGGCCCCATTGGAGCCGAGCAGCGCGACAATCTCTCCCCGCGGCACTTGCAGGGAGAGACCGCGCAGCACCTGGACTGCGTTGTTGTAGATGACCTCAATGTTGTTGAGGTCGAGAACCAGGGGCTTGCTCATGCCGGTATCAGTCCAGGTGGATCCAGTCCGAGGCCGGCAGCATCTTCTGTTGCTTGGCATCGAAGCGGTAGATACGGCCAACCGGGATGGAATTGCCGCGAATGGTGATCGGCACGCCAACCACGCCACCGGTGTCAAAGTTCTTGATGGTGTTCAGCGATGCCTTCAGGTTCTTGCCATCGAGCGGCTTGCCGGCATCAAGGGTGCGCTTGGTGGCCTCGGTGAACAGCATGGCGGTCAGGAAGCCCTGCATGTAGGCGTTGGACTGGTACTCCGGCCGCATCTTGCGGATTTTGTCCAGCATGGGGGCCTTGGCATCGCTCTCGTAGTAGTAGCGGAAAGGCATGACCCCCATGAAGCCTTCGGCCGCCTCGCCCATCTTCATGACCATCGAGTTGTCCATCGACCAGAAGGTACCCATGAACTGGCTGGTCATGCCCATCTTGCGCGCCTGCGAGATGAACTCGGGAATCGGGGCCAGGACGTAGCCATGGAAGATGGTGTAGTCAGGGGCAGCACGACGCAGCTTGACGATCTCGGTAGAGACATCGACGCTGCCCGGCGGCGTCATGATCTTGCCGGTCACATTGAGACCGAGTTTCTTGGCCAGCGCCTCGCCTTCGTCGATCGGATCGCGCCCGAACTCGGTGTCGGAATAGACCAGTGCCACCTTGGCGCCCGGCTTTTCCTTGGCAATGTGGCGCATCAGGATGCCCATCATTTCCGTGTAATCGGGGCCGACCAGGAACTGATTCGGATATTTCTTGGGATCGTTGATCTCGGTGGCAAAGGAGGCACCGGCCATCATGATGCTGCCCATGCGTTCCAGTTCCGGATTGATCGTCTTGGCGAAGGCGGTCGAATCGCCGTAGTACAGGTTCACCTTGTTCTGGCTGGTGATCTTCTTGAACGCGGCGACCGAAGCATCGACCTTGTAGCCGGTATCCTCGGGCACATAATTGATCTTGCGCCCCTTGATACCACCGGCGTCATTGACCATCTTGACGTAGTCGGTGATGCCAGCGTGGATGCCAATGCCGGCAAAAGCAAAGACGCCGGTCATCGGGATCGAACCGCCGATGACGATTTCCTCCTCGGCCTGCGCCAGCGGTGCAGCGATCAGGCTGGCAGCAGCAGCCAGCGAACCCAGCCATTTGATGATTTTCTTTTGTTCCACGGTGTCTCCTCCGTTGTTATCCCTGAGCCCGGAAAGGCCACAGGTGAAAGAAGCGGCGCACACGGCGCCACAGTTCCTGGAGCCCAAGGGGCTCGAAGATCAGGAATCCGACGATGAGCAGACCAAACACGATGGTCCGCACCGGCGAAAGAATCACGGCGCCCTCACTGCCCAGCGGCAGCCAGCCAACGATCAGCTTGAGGACTTCCGGCACCATGGTCATGAAGATGGCACCGAGGATGCCGCCAAGGATGGTGCCCATGCCGCCGACGATCACCGCGGCCAGGAAGAAGATGGACATCATCAGCGGGAAGCTTTCCGGCGTAACGACCCGGAAGAAGTAGGCCCACAAGCCACCAGCGACGCCGGCGTAAAACGACGACAGCGCAAATGAGGTCAGCTTGTAGCGAAGCAGCGGAATGCCCAGCACCTCAGCCGAGATGTCGCGATCACGGATGGCGATGAAGGCCCGGCCGATCCGCGTGCGGAACAGGTTCGCGGCACAGACCAGCATGGTCAGCGCCACCGGGACGATCAGCCAGTACAGGCGGAACGATGTATCCAGCGGAATACCGAAGAAGTTGGCCGGCGGCACTGTCATCCCGCCTGTGCCACCGGTCAGGCTGCTCCAGTTGGCAAAGACGAAGTGCAGGATGAACGATGCCGCAATGGTCGAAATGGCCAGGTACAGCCCCTTGACCCGCAAGGATGGAATGCCGACGACAACGCCGACCAGCATGGCAACGGCGCCGCCGGCCACCAGATTAAGCACGGCCGGCGTACCGAAACGCTGTTCCAGAATGGCCACCGTGTAAGCGCCCAGCCCCATGAAAGCAGCCTGCCCAAGGCTGACCAGGCCGGTATAGCCGGTCAGGATGTTCAGCCCGGTGGCGCTGGCGATGTTGATCGCAACCAGACAGGCCAGATAGAGCCAGTAATCATCGACGACGAAGGGGAAGACCAGCAGACTGACGCCGAGGAGGCCCAGCCAGATCCACTGGGTCCTGGTGTCGAACAGCGACTCGTCGTGGGCGTAGCTTTGCTTGGCGGTACCGATACGCATCAGAGCCTCTCGATTTCATGGGTGCCGAACAGACCGTAGGGACGGATCATCAGCACCAGGATCAGGGTGGAGAAGGTGGCCAGCAGTTTGAATTCGCCACCGAGATAGCCGCCAGCCAGGGATTCCAGCAGGCCGATACCGAGGCCGGCAACCAGCGCGCCCAGAACGGAATCCAGCCCGCCGACAATGACGACGACCAGCACCGACAGGCCGAAAACGCCCATGCTCGATGAGAGGCCGCCAATCGAGCCGACGACGATGCCGGCGATGGCGGCGATCATGGCAGCGGCAATCCAGGCCAGCGAGAAAACACGCGGCACATTGATGCCGACCGAGTAGGCCGCAGCCTGATCGGAAGCGGTAGCCCGCAGCGCCACACCGCCACGCCAGAAGCGGAAGACCACCAGCGCGATGATGATCAGCGCCGCCGCCACCAGAAAGCCGTAAAACAGCTTGGGCGAAATGAAGGCTTCACCCAGCATGATCGGATCGGAGGGCATGAATTCCGGCAGACGCTGCTGGTCAGCCGTCCAGATCAATTCCACCAGGCCGATCATCACCGACGACAGGCCGACCGTGACCATGAAGACCGAGATCGGCGATTCGCCCAGCATCGGCCGGATGGCCAGCCGCTCGACGATGGCGCCGCCAATGCCGCTGCCGATGATGGCGGCAACGATGGCGACCCAGATCGGCCAGCCAAGATTGGAGGCCATGCCGAACATCAGGTAGGCGCCGAGCATCAGCATTTCGCCAATGGCCAGATTCACCACCTTGGTTGCCTTGTAGATCATCACGAAAGCCAGCGCCGTCAGGGCGTACAGGCCACCGCTACCGATACCGGCCAGGGAAATTTCGAGTAAGTAGAGCCAATCCATGTCAGGCTGCCTTTGCCACAACGGGTTGATGCAAACGGGCGCGCAACTCACTGACATCACCCGAGCCGAGATAGGCACGGATCACCTCCGGGTTTTCCTGAACCTCTTTGGGCAGGCCATCGGCGATCACCTGGCCGAAGTTGAGGACCACGACGTGATCGGAAATGTCCATCACCATCCCCATGTCGTGCTCGACCATCAGCACCGTCACGCCCCACTCCTCGCGCACGTCGAGGATGAAACGCGCCATGTCCTCGGTTTCCTCGCGATTCATGCCGGCCACCGGCTCGTCGAGCATCAGCACCCGTGGTTTCATGGCCAGGGCACGGGCCATCTCGACCCGCTTCTGCAGGCCGTAGGACAAGGCTGCCACCGGTTGATGGCGGATATGGTCGATTTCGAGAAAGTCGATCACCTTTTCCTCGATCTCGCGGCGCAGTTCGCTTTCTTCCCGACGGGCCTTGCCGAAATAGAGCAGCGCATCGAGTACGCCGGTCTCAAGATGACAATGTCTGCCAAGCTTGATGTTGTCGAGAACGGTCATCCCGCGAAACAGGGCGATGTTCTGGAAGCTGCGCGCCAACCCCAACTTGGCCCGAGCCGGTGGCCGCAAGGCCGAGATGTCGTTACCGTCGAAACGGATGCTGCCGGCACTCGGGCGGTAGAAACCCGAGATCGTGTTGAACAACGAGGTCTTCCCGGCGCCATTCGGACCAATGACCGAAGTAATGGAACCCGGCGCCACTTCGAAGCTGACGCCATTAAGCGCCTTGACCCCGCCAAAAGCCAATCCTAGCCCGGATAATTCAAGTATCGGATTGGATAAATTCGTTTTCACGCCGGCCTCCTCCTGTGCTTGTTACCGGATGCTCCCTATCGCCCTGAAGTCGTTGCATGAACGTGACTTTCAGGCCAGCCGGAACACCTTTCCCATTCAGTCTCCAAGCCTCCAACAGAGGCCGCCAAACGCCCGAAACCTTCTGGTTTTCTGCTTACCTTGGCAATTGGTGAAATGGATTGTACTAATCAGAAACTTGCCGCGCTTGCCGGTCACGCCGAAAACATTGCATAATCGGCCAAAATATTTGCATCCGGTTATGCAAAGGCGAATCGTTCCCGGCACCCACTACAATGAACAAATCGGCAACGACAGTCCCCATCGATTTCATCAAGAACCTGCTCGGCGGACTAAGCCTGAGCCTCGAACAGCGCGCCAGATACATGCAGCAAATCGGCATTTCGATGGATTTGCTGGATGAAGGCAGCGCCCGCGTCACGACAGACCAGTTTGCCGGCCTTTACCGTCTGCTGGCCCGGGAAATCGATGACGAAACGCCGGGCATGTTCTCTCGTCCGCTGCGGGGTGGCACCCTGAAATTCCTGTGCCTCAGCATGCTCGAATCGGCCAACCTGATCGCCGCGCTGTATCGCTTTACCCAGTTCTTCCGGCTGATCCTTGATGACCTGGAGTTCGAACTGGAGAACAAGGAAAACCTGGTACGGATTGCACTGATTCCAAAAACCAGTGAAGTCAGCCAGAATTATTTTGCGCAGGAGATGATGCTCAAGCTGGTGCACGGGATCGCCTCCTGGCTGGCCGGGCGCAAGATTCCGCTAGCCCGGATCGACTTCACCTATTCGCGTCCGGCGCACGTCTCCGAATATGTTTTTTTATATCCTGGCCCAGCCTATTTCGATCAGGCACTGACTGCGCTCTACTTTGAGGGATCGCAGTTGCAAACCCCAATTCGCCAGGACAAGCATTCACTGAGCGAATTCCTGGCCCATGCCCCGGCCGACTGGATCTTCGTTTCCTTTGCCGAACGCATCGTCAGTCACCGCGTTCGCGAGCATCTTGAAAAGCGACTGGATCAGACTACCAATATCGAGGAAGTCGCCAAGGCCCTGCATTTCTCGCTACGCACCCTCTCCCGCCGCCTCGGCGAAGAAGGAACCAGCTTTCAGGCGATCAAGGATGAACTAAGGCGCGATGTGGCCATTCAGCGACTTACAAAAACCAGGTTGCCGGTTGCCGTCATTGGCAATCAGATCGGCTTTGACGACCCGACTACTTTTCATCGCGCCTTCAAAAAATGGACCGGCAGCTCTCCCGGCGTGTATCGACGGCGAACGAAATAAAGCCAAGGCTATCAGGATACAAGACCACTACCAACCCAACCCCTGATGAAGAATGGGGCATAACAAAAAGGGGCCGCCCGGCCCCTTGTATGCTTGATAGAAGTTATTGCCGCCCGGTTTATGAATTCAGCTCCTTGACCAAACGGAGTACTTCAAGGGCATGCCCCTTGTAATTGACGCCATAGAGCGCATGGCGGATGGTGCCCGTGCGATCGATCACGAAGGTGGATCGGCAAACGCCGAATTTCCGGTGACCATCGACATCCTTGGCCTGCCAGACGCCGTACTGCTTACAGACGACACCTTCAGTATCGGACAGCAACTCGATGCCGATACCTTCCTTGTCGCGGAATTCCGCATGTTTCAGACAATCGTCACGGCTGATGCCGAGCAAGACACAGTTATGGCGGAGAAATTCGTCTTCGTGATCCGAGAAATCGGTCACTTCCTTGGTGCAACACGGCGTGCCATCCTTCGGGTAGAAGAAGATCACGATGTGCTTGCCTTGGTACCTGGCCAGATCGACAGTCTCCATGTCGGCATCCGGCAGTGAAAACACAGGGGCTTTTTCGCCAACCTTGAGCAGCATCTAGTTCTCCTCGGGGGGACTGCTGAGAACGATTCTAGCGGAGGTAAATCCGGGTGACTACTACGTTTGGCAGAGTTTCGAGATTTATTTTCCGGGAACTTTTTCCGGGATCTGGACGAAAGTTTCGTCCTGCTTGACCATACCCAGCTCGAAACGGGCACGTTCTTCAATCGCATCATAGCCTTGTTTCAAGTCGCGGACTTCGGCATCGAGGCCCGCGTTCCTGATTTCCAGCTTGCGCGTCACTTCTTTCTGTTGCTGCAACTGACGGTCGTACTCCCATACCTTCAGCCAGCCGCCCTTACCCACCCACAGGGGGTATTGGAGCAGGCCGATGGCTGCGAGGAGGCCGACCGTCAGCCAACGCATGCGTGATTAACGCAGGTTGTAGAAGGTTTCGCGGCCCGGGTAGGAAGCGGTATCGCCCAGATCTTCCTCGATACGGATCAGCTGGTTGTACTTGGCAATGCGGTCGGAACGCGACAGCGAACCGGTCTTGATCTGACCGGCGTTCAGGCCAACGGCGATGTCGGCGATGGTGCTGTCTTCGGTTTCACCGGAGCGATGCGAGATCACGGCGGTGTAACCGGCACGCTTGGCCATTTCAACGGCAGCAAAGGTTTCGGACAGGGTGCCGATCTGGTTGATCTTGATCAGGATCGAATTGCCGATCCCCTTCTTGATACCTTCCTTGAAGATCTTGGTGTTGGTGACGAAGATGTCATCACCAACGATCTGTACCTTGTCGCCGAGGCGATCGGTCAGCAGCTTCCAGCCATCCCAGTCGGCTTCGGACATGCCGTCTTCGATCGAAACGATCGGGAACTGGTCAGCCAGGTTGGCCAGGTAATCGACGAACTGGGCCGAGGTCAGCTCCAGTCCCTCACCAGCCAACTTGTATTTGCCGTCCTTGTAGAACTCGGAAGCAGCGCAGTCGAGCGCCAGCAGCACATCCTGGCCCGGCACATAACCGGCAATTTCGATGGCTTCCATGATGATCTGCAGGGCTTCGGCATGGCTACCCAGATTCGGGGCAAAGCCACCTTCATCGCCGACGGCGGTCGAATGACCCTTCTTGTTCAGCAGCTTCTTCAGCGCATGAAAAATTTCTGCACCGCAACGGATCGCTTCACGAATATTGGCAGCACCAACCGGCATCACCATGAATTCCTGAATATCCAGGCTGTTGTTGGCGTGCTCACCACCGTTGATGATGTTCATCATCGGCACCGGCATCTGCATCGGGCTCATGCCACCGAAGTAGCGATAGAGCGGCAGACCGGACTCTTCGGCAGCAGCCTTGGCGACAGCCATCGACACGGCCAGAATGGCGTTGGCACCGAGGCGGGACTTGTTGTCCGTACCGTCGAGGTCAATCATGGTCTGATCGATGAAAGCCTGCTCTTGTGCGTCAAGGCCGATGATGGCTTCGGAGATCTCGGTGTTGACGTTCTCGACAGCCTGCATGACGCCCTTGCCGAGATAACGGCTGGCATCACCATCACGCAGTTCGATGGCTTCGCGGGTACCGGTCGAGGCGCCGGACGGGACGGCAGCACGGCCCATGACGCCGGATTCGAGCAGAACGTCAGCTTCGACAGTGGGATTGCCACGGGAGTCCAGAATTTCACGGGCAATAACATCAACGATAGAACTCATGTTTCTTCCTTATTATCAGAAGGTTAAATAGACAACTTAAATTAAAATATTATTATCAGAATTAAGCGGCGGCTTATTTCAACTCTTCAAAACCAGCAGTTTTTACGGCCTTATCCAGCGCAACTAGTGTTGCCAAAAGGCTTTCCATGCGATCGAGCGGCCAACTGTTCGGGCCATCCGACCACGCCTTTTCAGGACAAGGGTGGGTTTCCATGAACAGACCCGAAATGCCGACCGCGATCGCGGCTCGCGCCAGCACCGGCACAAACTCGCGCTGACCACCGGAAGTCGTCCCTTGGCCGCCCGGCAACTGCACGCTGTGCGTGGCATCGAATACGACCGGGCAACCCGTCTCGCGCATGATTGCCAAGCTACGCATGTCGGAAACCAGATTGTTGTAGCCGAAAGAGGCTCCGCGCTCACAAACCATGATGTTGTCGGCACCGTTGTTCACTTCACGCGCCTTGTCGACCACGTTCTTCATGTCACCCGGTGCCAGAAACTGCCCCTTCTTGATATTCACCGGCTTGCCGCAGGTAGCAACCGCGTGAATGAAATCAGTCTGGCGGCACAGGAAAGCCGGCGTCTGCAGCACATCGACCACTGCCGCTACAGCGGGAATGTCTTCGATGGTATGAACGTCGGTCAGCACCGGCACGCCAATCTGGCGCTGTACTTCCGAGAAGATACGCAGACCTTCTTCAAGACCAAGGCCGCGTACCGACTTGCCGGAGCTGCGATTGGCCTTGTCGTAGGACGCCTTGAAAATGTAGTTGATGCCAAGGCGAGCGCAAACCTCTTTCATATGGCCAGCCACATCGAGGCACAGCTGCTCGGATTCAGCAGTACATGGCCCGGCAATCAGGAAAAAAGGCTGGTCAAGACCAGCCTCGAAACCGCAGAGCTTCATTTGCCTTTGGCCTTTTGATTGGCCAGCGCCGCCTTCACGTAAGAAGAGAAGAGCGGATGACCTTGACGCGGATTGGAGGTGAATTCCGGGTGGAACTGACAACCGACGAACCACGGATGCACATCGGCCGGCAACTCGACCATTTCGCACAGATCGGTACCAGGGGCACGACCGGCGACGATCAGGCCCTTTTCTTCCAGCTTGGCGAGCAGCGTGTTGTTCACTTCGTAGCGGTGACGATGGCGTTCGGTGATTTCCGGCGCGCCATAGATGCTACGAGCCAGCGTGCCCTCACCCAGCTTGCAGACCTGAGCGCCAAGACGCATGGTGCCGCCGATATCGGAATCCTCGGTACGCTTCTCGATCTTGCCGGAAGCGTCCAGCCACTCGGTAATCAGGCCGATTACCGGGTATGGCGTGTCCTGCACGAATTCGGTGGAGTGCGCACCGGGCATACCGGCCACATCACGAGCGAATTCAACGACGGCCAGTTGCATGCCGAGACAGATACCGAGATAGGGCACCTTGTTCTCGCGGGCATAGCGGATCGCGGCAATCTTGCCTTCCGTACCGCGACGACCGAAACCGCCGGGAACGAGGATGGCATCGAGGTCTTCAAGGACGCCGGTGCCATTCTTCTCGATATCTTCGGAATCGAGATAAATGATGTTGACCTGGCTGCGGGTATGGATACCGGCATGCTTGATGGCTTCAATCAAGGACTTGTAGGACTCGGTCAGATCAACGTACTTGCCGACAAAAGCGATCTTGACCTGGTGCAGCGGGTGCTCCAGCGCCACGATCAGATTTTCCCAGACCGTCAGGTCGGCTGCCTTGGCCAGGATATTCAGCTTGTGGCAGACGATCTCGTCGAGCATCTGTTCGTGCAGCATGCCCGGAATCTTGTAGATCGAATCGGCATCAAGACACTCGATGACGGCTTCCGGCATCACATTGCAGAACAGTGCGATCTTGCGGCGCTCTTCGACTGGAATCGAACGATCGGCGCGACACAGCAGGATGTCCGGCTGGATACCGATTTCGCGCAGTTCCTTGACGGAATGCTGAGTCGGCTTGGTCTTCAGCTCACCGGCAGTCGGGATGTAGGGCAACAGCGTCAGATGCATGAAGCAGACGTTGTTACGCCCCTCCATGATACCCATTTGACGAATGGCTTCGAGGAAGGGCAGCGACTCGATGTCGCCAACCGTGCCACCGACTTCAACGATGGCCACGTCTGCACCTTCGGCGCCGGCCTTGATGCGATCCTTGATCTCGTCGGTAATGTGCGGGATGACTTGCACGGTCTTGCCGAGATATTCGCCACGACGCTCTTTCTTGAGCACCGAATCGTAAATCTGGCCGGTCGTGAAGTTGTTGCGCTTGGCCATCTTGGCGCTGGTAAAGCGCTCGTAATGCCCCAGATCCAGATCGGTCTCGGCTCCGTCATCGGTGACGAAAACCTCTCCATGCTGGAAAGGACTCATCGTACCGGGGTCGACGTTGATGTAGGGGTCAAGCTTGAGGTGGGTGACTTTGATGCCGCGGGATTCCAGAATGGCCCCGAGCGACGCGGCGGCGATGCCTTTGCCCAGAGAGGACACGACACCACCCGTAACGAAAACATATTTGGTCATGGAAAGACAGGCTGCGGGAAAGCAGAATGATAGCCGATAAGCTGACATTTTCCCAAGCCCGTCGACACAAGCCCTCATTCAAAGTGACTAGTGCCGTAGCAGCGGCAGCACACAGGCATTTGGTAGAATCGCTTGTTAATCAATCACCAGAAACCTCCTTGAAGCGCATTCTCGTCGTCAATTTTTCGCAAACCGGCCAACTATCGGACATCACCGCGCAGTTGATTGGCCCGCTGCGCAATGCCGGACATCAGGTACATCTGGAAACGCTGCAGCCAGAGACTTCATTCCCTTTTCCGTGGCCGATTATCGATTTTGTCGACGCCATGCCCGAGTGCATCCAGCTTGATGCGCCCCCGCTAAAACCATTGAGCATTCCTTTGGATGCCGACTTCGATCTGGTCATACTCAGTTATCAGGTCTGGTTTCTGTCTCCAGGCCTGCCCATGACCGCTTTTCTGAAAAGCCCCGAAGGCCGGCGCCTGATCCAAGGCAAACCGGTCATCACACTCGTCGCTTGTCGCAACATGTGGCTTTCGGCACAGGAAACAATGCAGCGATTGATTGCCGCGGCTGGCGGCCAATTGCGCGACCATCTCGCCTTCACCGACCGCGGGCACCCGCTGGCCACCTTCATCACCACGCCCCGCTGGGTACTGACGGGAAAACGTGATTGCTTTCTCGGCATGCCACCGGCCGGCGTCGCCCCCGACGAAATCATTGCCGCCAGTCGTTTCGGCCGGGCGCTGGCCGATGCATTGAACAAAGACCAAGAAAAGACTGGCCGCCCGATGCTGACCGGACTACGCGCCGTCACCGTCAACCCGCGGCTGGCCATCAGCGAACGGGCCGGTCGGCGGGCCTTTGGCGTCTGGTCCCGGCTAATCCGCGCCTTCGGCAAACGTGGGCAATGGCAGCGCCGCCCTATCCTGCTCGTATTCGCCATTTATCTAATTACGATGGTATTGACGGTCGTTCCGACAAGCCTATTGTTACAATGGTTGTTTTCCCCGCTGCTGAAATCGCGCCTGGAGGGGTTGCGCACTCAGCTGGAACTGCCGAGCGGGTCCCAAGAATTCAATCTAGAAAAATATGACCAGTCGCGGTAGTGCTTACATCACAGGCACGTCTTCCTTTCTGCCCAACGCTCCGATAGCCAACGACGATATCGAACAAGTGCTCGGCGTGATCGGTGGCAAGCCCTCGCGTGCCCGGCGCATCGTGCTGCGCAACAACGGTATCCGTAGCCGGCACTACGCCATCGACCCGGTAAGCGGCGAATTTACGCATTCCAATGCCCAACTGACGGCCGAAGCCATTCGCGGCCTCGAGGCTGGCGGAATCGATGTCCTGGCTTGCGGCACGTCCTGCCCCGACCAGCTGATGCCCAGCCATGCCGTGATGGTGCATGGCGAACTGGCTATTCCGCCTTGCGAAGTAGTGTCGACTGCCGGCATTTGCGCCGCCGGGATCGGCGCGCTGAAATATGCTTACATGACCGTATTGACCGGACTGGCTGACAAAGCGGTGGCCAGCGGTTCGGAACGCGCCTCCGGCGGCCTGCTGGCGCGCCATTACGAACCGGAATCGGCACATCGCGTGGCCGAACTGGAAGACAATCCGGAAATCGCCTTCGAGAAGGACTTCCTGCGCTGGATGCTGTCAGATGGTGCAGGCGCCTTTCTCCTGCAACCGGCACCACGTAGCGAAGGGCTGTCGTTGCGCATCGACTGGATCGACATCCAGTCGCAGGCCGACAGCATGCCGGTCTGCATGTATGCCGGCGGCGACAAGGCGGACGATGGATCCTTGAAGGGTTGGCAGGAATACGCGGCCAGCCAGTGGGGCGAACGCTCGATTTTCTCCGTCAAGCAGGACGTTCGCCTGCTCAACGAAGCCATTGTCGAGCAGACCTTCGGCAAGCCACTGGCCAAAGCACAAGCCAGCCGCGGCTTGACGGCGGAAGCCGTCGACTGGTTCCTGCCGCACATGTCATCCGAATATTTCCGCCAGCCATTGGCTAATTACATGACGCAGGCCGGGTTTGAGTTGCCGCAGGCCAAATGGTTCACCAACCTGCAAAGCAAGGGCAATACAGGCTCGGCGTCGATCTTCATCATGCTCGATGAACTGTTTCGCAGCAACCGGTTAAAAGCAGGCGATCGCCTGCTCTGCTTTGTACCGGAAAGTGGTCGCTTCACCGGTTCGTTGATGCACCTGACGGCGGTCGACCATGCTGGATAGCGAAGTCCCGCAGGAAGGCAACAGCACACTGGGCGGGCACCGCAAGGCGCTTTACGCCCGTGGTGACGATGGCAAGCTGCACATCGTCCAGTCGGCTGGCTGGGAGGTCGAGGAAATCGTTACCCGCCAGGCCATCGATGACCTGCTGCGGCTGACCGAAGAGGCCCGTCAGCGCGTGCTTGCCGGCCAAACCTCGCCACTCGAATACCACATGTACCGGGTGCGAATGGACGTCCCGCTGCTCTCGCAGGCCAGCGGTGTCTGGCAATGGCGCATTCGCCGGCATTTTCGCCCGGCGGTTTTCGCCAGCCTGTCGCCCGCCCTGCTCGCCCGCTACGCCGACGCCATGGGCCTCAGTGTCGAACAACTGGAAAAGGCCGACTGATGGACTTCCAGCACAGCCAGGCCTCCCACTGCGAAAGCGGCGTCATGTCGTCGATGCTGCGCCATCACGGCCTGCCACTTTCGGAGCCGATGACCTTCGGCCTGTCATCTGCCCTCTCCTTCGCCTACCTGCCGATCATCAAGATCAACGGGCTGCCGCTGGTGGCTTACCGCATGCCACCCAAGGCCATCATTAAGGGCTTGCAGAAACCGCTCGGCCTGAAGATGCGTTTCGAGACCTTCCGCAACCCGGCCGCCGGTGTCGCTCGTCTCAATGAGCTGCTGGCTGATGGCAAGATCGTCGGCCTGCAAACCTCGGTATTCTGGCTCCCTTACCTGCCGGAAGACCTGCGCTTCCATTTCAACGCCCATAACGTACTGGCCTTCGGCCGCGATCAGACCTCCGGCGACTACCTGCTGTCCGACCCGGTAGCCGAAACCACCGTCAGTTGCCCGGCCACCGATTTGCAACGGGCCCGTTTCGCCAAGGGTGCACTGGCCCCGAAAGGCCTGCTCTACTACCCGGTCGGCCAGCCGCAGACACCGGACTGGCAGAAGGTGCTGCCCGCCGCCATCAAGAAGACGACGCGGATCATGCTCGACGCGCCGCTGCCGATCATTGGTGTGCGCGGCATCCGGCATCTGGCCAAGGCCATCGAAAGGCTCGACGCCAGCGGCGACCCGGCCCGCACCAAGATGTTCATCGGCCAGGTCGTGCGCATGCAGGAAGAAATCGGCACAGGGGGGGGCGGCTTCCGCTTCATTTACGCCTCGTTCCTGCAGGAAGCCGCTGAATTATTGGCGAGTCCGGGGCTCAACGAACTCTCCGAAACCCTGATCGACATCGGTGACGAATGGCGTGAATTCGCGCTGGCCACCGCCCGCCAGATCCGCGACCGCGACCCGCTCGCCCCGGCGGCCCTGGCCGACAAGCTGCGCCAGATCGCCGACCGCGAACAGGGTTTCTTCCGCAACCTGCGTAGCGCCGTCTGATGCTGCATATCGAGGGGGTCTCGTACCGCTACCGTGATGCGACGAGCCCGGCGCTGACCGACCTCACGCTGAATATCCCGGCCGGTGGCGTCTATGGCCTGCTCGGCCCAAACGGTGCCGGCAAGACAACATTGATTTCGCTGCTGGCCGGGTTGCTGAAAACGCCCACCGGAAAAATCTCGCTGCATGACCAGCCTCTGGCCGATGCCCGTGCCGCCAACCCACGCGCCATTGCCCTGGTGCCGCAGGATTACGCGTTCTACCCGATGCTGACCGTCGCCGAAAACCTGCGTTTCTTCGGCGGCGTGCTCGGGCTGAGCAGTGCCGACCTGAAGGCGCAGACCGATGCCGCCATCACCTTCGCCCGGCTCGAGCAGGTCACGGGCAAGCGGGCTGAACAGCTTTCCGGCGGCCTTCGCCGGCGCCTGAACCTGGCCATCGGCCTGCTCGGCCAGCCGCAACTGCTGCTGCTCGACGAGCCGACGGTCGGTGTCGACCCGCAATCTCGCCACTTCCTGCTCGACGCCATTGCTGCCCTGCCGGAGGCCGGCACGACGGTGATCTACACCAGCCACTACATGGAAGAAGTCGAGGCCATCTGCCAGCGCATCGCCATCATTGATCAGGGCAAACTGCTGGCCGAAGGTGCGCTGACCGACATTCTGCACAGCCCCGAACCTCAGCTCGAGCTCCAACTCGACCAAGCTTTGCCCGAGGATATCGCCAAGCGCTACGCCGCCAGCCCGCTTGGCCATCTGCAATATCGCCTAAGCCTGACTTCAACCGCTGCCTTGTCCAAGCTGCTCGACGAACTGGCGGCGGCGAACTGCACGGTCCGTCATCTGAACCTCGGCCAACATGATCTGGAGCAGTTCTTCATGCGCCTGACCAAACGCTCGCTGCGGGACTAAACCATGTCGCCTCGCCTGCTCGCCCTCTGGCTCAAGGAATCGATCGCCCTGCTGCGCGACCGGCACGGCCTGCTAGCGTTGTTCATCATGCCGACCATTTTCATCCTGGTCATGACCATGGCGCTACGCGACGCCTTTTCGCCGGGCGTCAGCATCGACGCCGCCTATGTCGTGGTCGACCTCGACCACAGCCAGCACTCAAAAGCACTGATCAAGCGGCTCGACAAGAGTGTTTCCTTCAAGCGCCTGCCAGCCGCCGACGATGCCGAAAACGCCCGCCAAGGCATCCTCAATGGCCATCACGTGCTGGCCCTGGTCCTGCCCAAGGGATTTGGCGAGCGCCTGCTGGCACCGGCCGGCGCCGATGGACAGCCGACAGAGGCCCTGCAATTGCTGCTCGACCCGGCCCTCAGCCCGGCCCTGCAACTCGCTTTCCGCAATCAGGTCATGGCCGCGCTCGGCGCAGTGCGGGCCGATGAACTGACGCGCAGCGCCGGCAAGCTGTTCGGCCTGCCCATCGCTCCCGGTGCAGATACCGAACGCGAATGGCCGGACGAAATCCACAGCGTCGCCGTGCGCAACGACCGCAGCGTTCGCCCGCCTTCGTCGGTTCAGCAGAACGTACCGGCCTGGCTGATCTTCGCGATGTTCTTCGTGGTCATTCCGGTCTCGTCGATATTCATCATCGAACGCCAGCAAGGCACCCTACAGCGCCTGCGCGCCATGGGCCTTCCTTTCCACCTGATCCTGGCCGGCAAGCTGCTGCCCTTTTTCATCGTCAATCAACTGCAAGCCGTGCTGATGGTGCTGGTCGGCATTTACCTCGTGCCGCTGTTCGGCAGCGAAGCCCTGGAGCTGCCGGGCAGCCTGCCGCTGTTGCTGAACCTGTGGGCCGTCGCTGCTGCCGTCAGCCTGGCCGCCGTCTCGCTCGCGTTGCTCGTCGCCAGCCTGGCACGGACCTCAGAACAGGCGACGGTCATCGGCGGCGTCGGCAATATCCTGATGGGCGCCATCGGCGGCATCATGGTGCCGAAATTCATCATGCCGGCCGCCATGCAAAAACTCGCTACCCTGTCACCGATGGCCTGGGGCCTCGAAGGCTTCCATATCGTGATGCTGCGTCACGGCAGTTTCGCCGACATCCTGCCCTCCCTGGCCCAGTTGCTCGTCTTTGCTGGCGCTGCATTGGCCGCTGCCGTCTGGCTCAACCACCGTTCTCTTGCCGCCCAATCATGACTGCCGAACTCCGCCTCGAACTCAAGGCCCTGATCATCGAAGCCTGCGATAAGGACTGCGAACCAGCCAGTATTTCCGACGACGAAGTACTGTTCGGCCCGGAAGCCCCGCTGCAACTCGATTCGCTCGACGCCTTGCAGGTCTCGATGGCGATCAAGAAAAAATACGGCCTGCGCCTGCCGGACAGCAAGGAAACCCGCCGCATCCTATCCAGTGTCGCCAACATGGCCGAGCACCTCGAAGCCTGGCTGGCCAGTCGCGCATGAAACGGCCGGTTTATATCGCCGACAGCGGACTGCTCTGTGCGCGTGGCGAGACGACGGCGGCCGTGGCCGCAGCCTTGTGGCGGGGAGAATCCGGCACCGGAAAGCGCCACCTGGGCGAACGTGAATTCCCCTACTTTGCGCTGCCGCTGACCGAAGAAGACTGGTTGCAACGTGCCAAGCAGGCCATTGACCAAGTTGCTTGCCAAATGGAAGCAATCGTCCCGGCAACACCGCTGTTCATCGCCTCCTCCTCGTTCCAGATCGGCCATTTCGAGCAACAGGGAGCGCCGTTCGACCTCCCTTTGGCGACAGCCTCGCTCAGCCGGAAAATCGCCGAATGGATGGGGCTTTCCGGCCCGCGTTACAGCTTCTCGAATGCCTGCATTTCGGGTTTCTCGGCCATCGATGCCGCCACCACACTGATCGCCGCCGGACAGATCGATGAAGCCGTCGTGCTCGGTTTCGAACTGGCCAATGACACCACGCTGGCTGGCTTTGCATCGATGGAACTGCTGTCGCGCACGACCTGTCGCCCCTTCGATCTCCGACGCGATGGGCTGGTTCTTGGCGAGGCGGTCGCCGCCGTTCGCCTGAGCGCAAGACCTGGCCGCTGGAAGATAACCGGACTGCGTACCGGGCTGGATGGCTACTCGACGACCGGCCCGGACCCGGATGGCGGGCCAATCGCCAACACGGCTATCGCCAGCCTGAAAGCGGCCAATGTCGGTCCGGCCGAAATCGATCTGGTCAAATTGCAGGCCGCCGGCTCGCCCGGCACCGACCTCGCCGAAGCCAATGCGCTGCACAAGGTCTTCGGTACGGAGATGCCGCCGCTGCTGTCGCTGAAACCGGCCCTTGGCCACACGTTGGGCGCCAGCGGTATTGCCGAACTGGCGGCCCTGCTGGCCTGCCTCGATGCAGGAATCATCCCGGCAACCGCCGGTTTCGCCGAAGCAGACCCCGAACTTGGCTTAATGCCGATCACTCACCGCAACCATGATCCGGTTCGCCGAGCCATGCTTAACCTGATTGGCTTCGGCGGCGGACTGGCCACCATGATCGTGGAGCGCACCTGATGGTCTATCTTCACGCCGCACTCAACCAGCAATTCCCCCCGGCCGACCTTCCGGGTGCGGTCCGTGCTGCGCTTGGCAAACCGCTGCGCCGCGCCGCCGGCCTGACTCAACTCGCCCTGCTCGGCGCCTTCGCCTGCCTGCCGGAAGAGCGCCGGCACCTGCCAACCGCCCTGCTCTGGCAATCGACCAGCGGCCCACGGCTCGAAACGATCACCCTGCTGGAGGAAATCTGTGACGGAGCCGCCGAGCCGATGCCCTACGATTTTCTGGCCACCCAGCCAGCGATTGCTGCAGCCCAGATTCAGCCCATGCTGCCCGGACCGCACTCTGCCATGCATATCCCGCTCGATAGTGAGAATGTCGCCAACTGGTCGCTGCTACTCAATCTGGCCATCGAATGGCTGAACGAGGAGCGTTATGCCCAAGTCCTCTGCGCCCAACTCAATCTTTGGCCCGACACTGCCAGCGGCCACTGGCTATGCGTGGGCATGGAGCCCCTTGAAAACTCGCTTGCCAGCCTTCAAATAGCAACAGAGCCGTCACAAGAAGCACAGGCCGACACGCCAGATTTCCCGGCACGGCTGGCCGATTGGCTGAATCATGGCAAAACCGCCAGCCTTTCCCTGCATTCACCCGCGGCGCCACGGCTGGCGGTAGAATTCACCCGACTCTAATTTCCACAGGCACCCACCATGTCCGAATTTTCCTTTGACGTTACCCTCGAAGAATTTGAAACCAAGGTTCTCCTGCCCGCCCAGGAAGTACCGGTGGTCGTCGACTTCTGGGCGCCGTGGTGCGAGCCCTGCAAGGTACTGAAGCCCATGCTGGAAAAGCTGGCCGAGGAATACAAGGGCCGCTTCCTGCTCGCCAAGGTCAATTCCGATGAATTCCCGGAACTCGCCCAGCACTTCGGCGTGCGCAGCATTCCATCGGTCAAGGTACTGTTCCAGGGCCAATTGGTAGACGAATTCAACGGCGCCATCCCGGAAAGCCAAATCCGCGAATTTCTCGACCGCATCGCCCTGCCGGAAGGCCCGGAGCAGATCAACCTGCGCGAGCAGGCCGCTGCCCTGGTCGTCGAAGGCAAGCTGGACGAAGCGCTGGCCGTGCTGGTCCAGGCCAGCCAAGCCAATCCGCAGGACCAGGCGATCCAGCTCGATGCCGTCGATGTGCTGCTGCAACTCGGCCGAATCGATGAAGCCAAGCAGCTGCTGGCCGGCGAATACGTCAATGAAGCGGACCGTGCCAACGCCCTGCGTGCTCGTCTGGCGCTGGCCGGCGGCGCTGCCGACACGGCGGAAATCGAAGCCAGGCTCGCCGCCAACCCGGCCGACAACGGTGCTCGCCTCGAACTGTCCCGCGCCTACGCCGCGCAAAGCCGTTTCCGCGAAGCGATGGAAGCGGCGCTCGAAGTCGTCATCCGCGACCGTGCCTTCGACGAAGGCGCCGGCCGCAAAGCATTGCTGCAACTGTTCGAAGCACTGGGCGGCAGCGAACAGTACGACGACCTGATCCGCGAATTCCGCCGCAAGATGTCCGCCGCGCTAAACTAATCGCCATCCGGAAACATCGGCCGTGCGCCTGTTCTACACCGATGTTTTCGTTCTCCCCCTGCCGGCCGGGCATCGCTTTCCAATGGAAAAGTATTCCCGGCTGCGCCAGGCTTTGCTCGCCAGCGGCGAGTTCAGCGAAAGCGATTTCCAGCTTCCCCACGCCGCCACCGACGAAGAGTTGGGCCGGGCCCACGATCTCGACTACATCCAGGCCATTTCCATAGGCGAGCTCTCCGAAGCAGCCCAGAAAGCCATCGGCTTTCCGTGGAGCCAAGGCATGGTCGAACGCTCGCGGCGCTCGGCCGGAGCCACCATCTGCGCCTGTCGCGCCGCATTGGCAGAAGACGTTTCTGCCAACCTGGCCGGCGGCACCCACCACGCCTTTCGCGACCACGGCGAGGGCTTCTGCATCTTCAACGATGCGGCCGTCGCCGCCCGCACCATGCAGGCCGAAGGCCGGGCCAAGCGGGTATTGATCGTTGATTGCGACGTTCATCAGGGCAACGGCACCGCCAGCATCCTGCGCGGCGATGACAGCATTTTCACCTTCTCCATCCACGGCGCCCGCAATTTTCCGTTCGACAAGGAACAAAGCGATCTCGACATCGAATTGCCCGATGGCTGCTCCGACGACGCTTACCTCGCCCATCTTGAGGAAGGCCTGGGTATCGCTTTTGACGCCTCCCGGCCCGATCTCGTCATTTATCTGGCCGGCGCCGACCCATATCACGATGATCGCCTGGGCCGCCTTGGCCTGAGCTTCGCTGGACTGGCCGAAAGGGACCGGCTGGTCCTTGCCCGATGCAAAGCCAACCGGATCCCCGTCGCCATTGCGATGGCAGGGGGATATGCCCGTCAGATCAACGATACGGTAAGCATCCACAGCACGACGATTCACCTCGCCAAAGCGCTGCTGGGCAGTTAGAGTTACGCTTAGGCACGAACTGCTGGTCCGATCAAAAAAATAGCGACTAAAAAATGATGCCAGGTTCCCATGAAGACTGAACCATTCAAACGTATTGCGATGGACTCAGGAGAGATTTGAAAACGATGTTCGGCCTGTTCAACTGGCGTTCGCTTCAGACTCGGATTGCGGTCGGCACATTGATCGTGGTGCTGGGGATACTCTGGACAACGGTCATTGCGCTCGGCCAGTTATTGCATCGCGATATGGAGGAATCCATTTCGGCACAGCAATTTTCAACGGTTTCGCTGATCGCCAATGAAATTGACCGTTCCATCCTTGAACGCCAGAGCATCGCCGAATCTGTCGCCAGCAGCCTTACCGCCACCATCCTTGCCTCCCCTGCAGCCACGCAGCGCCTCGTGGAAGAACGCAAGATTCCACAGCGGATTTTCAACTGGGGGATCATTGTCACCGACAGCCAGGGCACTGCCATTGCCAGTACGCCGCTTGAACTGGATCGCAAAGGTACGAACTACGCCAATTATGATTTCATCTCGAAAGCCCTGAGCACGGGCATTCCGCAGATCGCCGATCCTGTTTTCAGCCCGAACAGCGGTTTGCCGGTCTTCACGATAGTTGTTCCCATTCAGAATCCGGCCGGCAAGACCATAGGCCTGGTCATCGGCGTCACCAATCTCGCCCTGCCCAACTTTCTTGACGAAATCGGCTCCGCCAAATACGGCAACACGGGTGACTTTCTCATCACCGCTCCGGCCAAGCGGCTCTTTGTGGCCTCCTCGGACAAGCGACGCGTCATGAAGGCCGGGCCACCACCCGGCCTTAACCCGGTCTATGACCGCTATATCGGCGGCTACGAAGGCTCAGGCGTGGCCATGAGCTCCCGCGGCGTTGTCGAACTATCTTCAAATAAACGAATCGCCAGCACCGGCTGGTTGATGCAAGCCGTACTCCCGACAGACGAGGCTTTCGCACCGATCCATGCCATGGAGCGCCACCTGATCGTCATTTCGCTGATCTTGACGCTCATCGCGACTTTCGCCAGTTGGTGGTGGCTGCGCCTGCAATTCCGCCCCCTCTCCGAAATATCCTCCTTGCTGCGCCAGATGCGGGATGGCGAAATCCCCAGGCAGGCACTGCCAGTAATACGGCAGGATGAAATCGGATTGTTGACTGAAGCGCTGAACGGCCTGCAGGAAGTCATCGTCACCGAAGAAGCGATGGCCGCCGAACATGCCGCCAATAACCGCTTGCGGCACATCGTTTCCTACATACCAGGCATCGTCTTTCAATACCGCCTCTTTCCGGATGGCCATAGCGCCTTCCCCTTTGCCAGCGACGGCATCCGGGAAATCTACGGTTTGGCCCCCGATCAAGTCGAGAACGACGTCCGCCCACTAAGCGACATGATGCACCCGGATGATGCAGAACACTTTCTGGCAACGATGCACGAGTCGGCAAAAACGCTTTCTCCATGGCACGTCGATTACCGCATCTGCCTGCCGGATGGCAAAACCAAGTGGTTGATGATCAACGCTCAACCAGAGAGCAGCAAGGATGGCAGCACGCTCTGGCACGGTTTTATTGCCGA
Organism: Dechloromonas aromatica RCB; assembly: GCF_000012425.1. Taxonomy (NCBI): domain Bacteria; kingdom Pseudomonadati; phylum Pseudomonadota; class Betaproteobacteria; order Rhodocyclales; family Azonexaceae; genus Dechloromonas; species Dechloromonas aromatica (nom. nud.). The sequence goes on from NC_007298.1 coordinate 2,562,909, forward strand.
CATCTCTGAAATGAAGGCCATGTCGGCCGAACTTGAACACTATCGCGACCACCTCGAACAACTGGTCAAGGTCAGAACCGCCGACCTTGAAGCCTCTCGTGCCGAAGCCGAGCGGCTGGCCCTGGCCAAGAGCGAATTCCTGGCCAAGATGAGCCACGAAATCCGCACTCCCTTGCATGGTGTGCTCGGCATGGCCCATATTGGTGGCCGTAACACGAGCGAAGGCAGCAAGGCACATGAAGCATTTGCCAAGATCACCCACTCTGGCAACCTCCTGCTTGGCATCATCAATGACATTCTCGATTTTTCGAAAATGGAAGCCGGCATGCTCAAGATCGAATCGACCGATATCGATTTGCCGGCTATCCTCGCCGAGTCGATGGAGTTGATGCAGGAACGTGCGAATGCCAAAAAACTGTCCTTGCAACTCCGGGTGGCAGAAAACCTGCCGGCCCACTGCCAAAGCGACTCACTACGCCTGCGCCAGATACTCCTGAACCTGCTTTCCAATGCCGTGAAATTTACCGTGAGCGGCTCGGTAACGCTCGATGCCTCTTTTGACGGTCATCAACTCATCTTCAAGGTCAGCGATACCGGAATTGGCATCACCCACGAACAATCCAGCAAAATATTCAACCCCTTCGAGCAAGGTGACAATTCAACCACCCGCCGTTTCGGCGGCACCGGTCTCGGGCTGGCCATCACCTCGCATCTGGTCAAATTGATGGAGGGCACTATCCATCTCGAAAGCACCCCGGATAACGGCAGCCGCTTTGAAATCCGACTTCCCTACCACCCCATCGTTGCGGAGTCCGCCGCAATTCCACTGGCAGCCCCGGCCTTGGCAGCCAAGCCACTGTCCGGACTACGCATCCTGGTGGCTGAAGATATTGATATCAACCAGGAAATCATGGAGGCCATACTGCATGACTTCGGCGCCGAGGTCAGCATGGTCAGCAACGGCCTGGAAGCCGTCCAAAAAATTCAGCAGCATGGCGATAGCGGCTTCGACGTGGTGCTGATGGATATCCAGATGCCGGTCATGAATGGCCATGACGCCACACGTCAAATATTGCGCATCGCTCCCGGTTTGCCGATCATCGGGCAAACTGCCCACGCGCTGACCGAAGAAAGGGAAGCGTGCTTTGCCTCAGGCATGGTTGACCATATTGCCAAGCCTATCGAACCGGACAAGCTGCTAGGCGTTATTCTCAAGCATGTTCGCAACAACAAACCTTGAGCCTGGTAAAAACGTCACATACGACTCACCATGAATCCATCCAGCCTCTACCTGAGCACCACGCTGCGTCGCGTTGAAACCCGGCACGCCACTGAGCCACTGATGCAACGCGCCGGTGCCGCCGCAGCCGAATGGGTGGCAACGCTGGCCGGCGACCAGAATCATCCTGTCCTTGTCCTGGCTGGCCCCGGCAACAATGGAGGCGACGCATTCGAAGTGGCGCGTCTGTTGCAGAAACGGTTTTTCGATGTCTGCGTCGTGTTTGCCGCGCCCCCGGACAAGCTCCCCGCTGACGCCGCTTCAGCCCGCCAGCGCTACGTGGCCGCCGGTGGCGTCACAACCCATGCGATCCCGGAAGAGACTCGCTGGTCGCTGATCGTCGACGGTCTGTTCGGCATCGGACTGACCCGCGCACCGGAAGGCGACTACGCCCAATGGATTACAGCCGCCAATCGGCTCGCCGAACGTGACCACTGTCCATTGCTCGCCCTCGACTGTCCGTCCGGCCTCAATGCCGATACCGGCATCGCCCAGGCGCCGAGTATCCATGCCACTCACACGATCACCTTCATTGCCGCCAAACCCGGCCTATTCACGGCCGACGGGCCAGACCACTGCGGTGAAATCCGTGTCGCCAGCCTTGATCTCGACCCCGTCAGTGAAATCCCACCAGATGGACAACGGCTCAGCCTGGCCGACGTTGATTCGCGCCTGAAACCCCGCCGCAACAATACGCACAAGGGCAGTTTTGGCAGCGCCGGCATCCTCGGTGGCGCCAAGTCCATGGTCGGCGCCGCCTTCCTGGCTGGCCGGGCTGCGCTCAAGATGGGCGCCGGACGCGTCTATCTCGGCATGCTCGACCCTGAAGCGCCGTCAGTCGATCTCCTTCAACCCGAACTGATGATGCGCCGGGCTGATGCCCTGCTCCAGGCCGACTTGCAAGCGCTGGCCTGCGGTCCCGGCCTCGGTCGTTCAGCCGAAGCCCTCCGCCTCCTTGAACAGTCGCTGAAGGCCCCCGTCCAGCTGGTTCTAGATGCCGATGCGCTGAATCTGCTGGCCGAAGACAGCCGCCTCGAAGGCAAGCTCTACAATCGCGTCGGGCCAGCCATCCTGACCCCGCATCCAGCCGAAGCTGCCCGCCTGCTCGGCTGTTCGGTCCGCGACATTCAAAGCGACCGCATCAAGGCTGCCCGTGAACTGGCCGAGCGCTATCGCAGCCACATTGCCCTCAAGGGGTGTGGCACCCTCATTGCGACGGTCGATGGTCGCTGGTGGATCAACACCACCGGCAACCCCGGCATGGCCACTGCCGGCATGGGCGATGTACTGAGCGGCCTGATCGTCGCCCTGCTTGCCCAGAACTGGCCGCCGGAAATGGCCCTGCTCGCCGCCGTCCATCTGCATGGCGCGGCAGCTGATCGCCTGGTTGCCCATGGCCGCGGTCCGATCGGCCTGACGGCTGGCGAAATCATCGACACCTCACGAGATATATTCAACGAGTGGGTAGCCGTCCCCCCTGCCTGTAAAATGTTCGCCTCAAACGCTGCCTGAAAACTGAAATGACCATCGAATTCGATTACCCACTCGCTGCCGAGATTTCCCGCAACGTGGATGCCGCCCTGAGCGAAGACGTCGGGGCCGGCGATCTGACAGCCACTCTTGTTCCCGCTGAACGCCAGGTCAGAGCCACCGTCATCTCCCGCGAAGCCGGCGTCCTGTGCGGTACCGCCTGGTTTGCCGAATGTGTCGCCCGCCTTGATCCGACCGCCCGCATCACGTGGCACGGCGCCGATGGCGACCGGATTGCTCCCAACCAGTTGCTATGCGAAATCGACGGCAACGGCCGCGCCCTGCTCACCGCCGAAAGGAGTGCATTGAATTTCCTGCAACTGCTCTCGGCCGTGGCCAGCAAGGCTCGCGTCTACGCCGATGCCATCACCGGCACCAAGGCACAGGTCGTCGATACCCGCAAAACCCTCCCAGGCCTGCGCATTGCGCAAAAATACGCCGTCCGGGCGGGTGGCGGTGGCAACCATCGCCTAGCGCTCTGGGATGCCATCCTGATCAAGGAAAACCACATTCATGCAGCCGGCGGCATCGCCCAGGCAATGGCCGCAGCCAAGCAGGTGGCCGAGCAGGCAAAAGGTCGTTGCAAGTTTATCCAGATCGAAGTCGAAAGCATCGACGAACTGAATCAGGCCCTGACTGCTGGTGCCACGATGATTCTGCTCGACAACTTCAGCCTCGACATGATGCGCGAGGCTGCTCAAATCAACGCCGGCCGTGCCATTCTGGAAGCATCGGGAAATGTCACCCTGGAAACCATTCGCGGCATTGCCGAAACCGGGGTCGATAGAATCTCGGTCGGCGCGCTGACCAAGGACGTCAAGGCGCTCGACCTGTCGATGCGCTTCGTTGGCTAGGCTTTTTAGTCGATTGTCTTCATAATCGACCACCAGAAGGCCAAAAACGAGAAACAAGGGGAGCCCAAAATGTTGTTCGCGTTGTTCTACATCGTCGCCATTTCGATCCTGGTGATGCATTTCACGGGCTACCTGGCCCGGCATAACCTCGAATGGCTCGTTCTGGTTCTGGCTGTTGCCGTCTTTCCTGCGGTTATTTACCTGTAGGTTTGCGCACCACCAGGTCGATCAAGGCAGATCGGCCAACGTGGGCCACTCCCTCGCCGATCATATCTTCGTGCTCACGGAGCAGAACAATCTCCCAATCGGCAAACAATTCGCGCAGCATCGCCTCGGTGTAGAGGTTTTCAACTGCTGACGGCCCCCCCGTCCGGTATTCCAGTTGTTTCGGCGTGTAGCCCTGCAACAGCAGCAAGCCTCCCGGTTTCACCGCCTGCTTCATCCCCGCCAGTTGGCGTGGACGCTCGGGAGGAGAAGCAAACTGGATGAAGATGCCGACTACGGCGTCGTAGGCCTCCTCCGGCCAATCCCAGTTCAGGATATCCGCCCGAATGAATTCGACGGCCACATGCCGGGCCCGCGCCAGCTTGGCCGCTTTTTCCTGGGCGACTGGAGAAATTTCAGCCGCGGTTACCTGACAGCCCTGCTCGGCCAGCCAGACAGCGTTGCGCCCCTCGCCATCGGCAACCGAAAGCACGCTCATGCCGCTCCCGAAGTGCTCCGCCTGAGAAGCCAGGAACTTGTTCGGCGCCGTGCCGAACAAGTATTCGTCCCCCACATCACGATAGCGGGCAGACCAGTGCGCTTCGTGGTCGAAACTCACACTCGCTCGACGAGGAACTGCTTGATGGCCTCCACATCCGGCGCCATGACCACGACGCGCTGTGGCAGGTTCTCGATACCCGCCAGATCAGCTGGACGAACCGGCTCGGTGCCCAGTGCCTCACGAATCGTTTCCTCGAACTTGGCCGGCTGAGCAGTTTCCAGAACAATCATCGGCACATTCGGCAGACGATGCTCAAGCGCCACCTTCAGGCCATCGGCGGTATGGGTGTCGAGCATCACGTTATAGCGGCCTTGCGCAAAACGGATCGTGTTGATGCGGTCGATGTGCGTGCTCTTGCCAGACACAAACCCGAATTTCGGCATGTTTTTCCAGAAGGCCGTTGCCGACAGATCGAAAGCCTGCCCCTTGTCCACTTTGGCCCACAACTCCTTGACGACAGCCGGATCACGGCCGACCAGGTCGAACACAAAGCGCTCGAAATTGGAGGCCTTGGAAATATCCATCGACGGGCTGGAAGTAATGCTGGTTTCAGCCGAGGTACGCGGACGATAGACACCGGTGCGGAAAAACTCGTCGAGCACGTCGTTTTCATTGGTGGCCAAAACGAGACGGGCGATTGGCAAGCCCATCTGGCGAGCGATGTGGCCGGCGCAGATATTGCCGAAATTACCCGACGGCACGGCGAAAGCGACCTGCTCGTCGTTCGACCGGGTAGCCAGGAAGTAGCCTTGGAAGTAATAGACAATCTGTGCAGCGACCCGTGCCCAATTGATCGAATTGACGGCGCCAATCTTGTACTTGGCCTTGAACGCAGCGTCATTCGAGACAGCCTTCACGATATCCTGCGCGTCGTCGAACATGCCGGTGACGGCAATGTTGAAGATGTTGGCATCCTGCAGCGAATACATCTGGGCGCGCTGGAAGGCGCTCATCTTGCCATCCGGCGAGAGCATGAAGACCTTGACGTTGTGCTTGCCGCGCATGGCGTACTCGGCCGCCGAACCGGTGTCGCCGGAAGTCGCGCCAAGGATGTTGATCGACTCACCACGCTTGTCGAGCACGTACTCAAACAGGTTGCCGAGCAACTGCATGGCCATATCCTTGAAGGCCAGCGTCGGGCCGTTGGACAGTTCCTGAGTGTAGAGGCCGTCTTCCAGCTTGGTCAGCGGCGTGATCTGGGCAGCATCCCCCCCGTTGCGGGTATGGCAATAAACCTTGGCAGTGTAGGTCTTGGCGACCAGCGCCTTCAGATCGGCTGCCGGAATATCGGTGATGAACTTGGACAGGATCTCATAAGCCAGATCGGCATACGACAGTTGGCGCCAGGCATCAAGTTCGGCTCGGCTGATCTGCGGGTAGCTTTCCGGGAGGTAGAGACCACCATCCGGGGCCAGGCCACCAAGGAGAATGTCGCAGAAAGCCTGGGGCGCGGCGTGACCGCGGGTCGAGAGATAGCGCATGGCGGAAACCTGAAAAGCGAAAAACTGCGATTTTACCGCGTCGAGCGATGCATGCGCACGGCTTGGACGAGCGCAACGATAAAGAGTGCCAATCCGCAGGCCACCAAAGCCCCGCCCAAGCGTTCACGACCGGAGAGCAAAGCCATCGCTGAGGCGAGGAACAACAAGCCGCGCCAAGCACCGCTTGCCGCCAGCTTCTGGCGCATCAGGTTGCGGGCTGGAATCGTCGGCCCCGGCCAGCGCCATACTGGCAGCAACTGACTGAGCGCACCAGTCACCAAGGGCAACAAAAACCCGGCCCCCCAAGCCAGCAAAGACGGGCGAGTCGGTAATATTCCGGCACCATGCAGCAACCCGGCGACCAAAGTGACCAGCAAGCCGACGACCGCCGCCAGCAATGAAGCAGCTACACCATCCTGAAGCAGGCTCCACACCCCGAAGCGGCGCACCCATTGCCCGGCCAGCCCGAGCGCCGCGACGACAAGAAGCGCTGTTCCCGGCGCGGCAAATGGCCACGCAATGACTGCCCCGGTCGCTATCACCAGCGCACCGGAAGCAACCAGCCATAAGCGCCGCTGTAACCAGCCAGCGGCTTCCGGGTCGGGCTTGCCGAGCGCCGTCGGCAAAAGGACCGGCAAGGTACCCAAGGCCGACAATCCAACCAGCCCTAACGTATTGAGATGCAAATGAAAAACTCGCAGGCTTCGCCAATAGGATGGCCAAACCGGAATAAGCAGAATGGCCAGCAAAGCCAGCAGCAGACAACCCAGCGCTGTACCGTACCAGCGCCAGCCCGGATGTGGCGAACCAAGCGTTGATCGGGCTCGCAGGGCAATCCAGTTAAGCAGAATGGCTGCCAGGGTAAGATCAAGCGCAGCCGCCAGATAAACCAGTGGATAGGGCAACCAGCCCTGCATCCCGCCAACAGCGATCAAACCAGTGGCCTGTGCTGCCATCGGCAAGCGCCCCAAACGCTCACCGGGATCACCGGTACGCGTCAGCACCGGCACAAAATGCATCATCGCCGCAAAGATCAGCGGCACGATGCCGACGGCAAACGCCAGATGCGCCACCGCCAATGGCGAACCCCAGCCACGCAACGCCAGCATGGCGCTGGCGATCAATGAAAACAGGCTGAGGCTCGCGGTGGGTATCACTCAGCCGACGACGGTAAAGTCGATCACGATGGCACCTGGCTCACGCTGCTTGTATTCGATGCTCAGATGGGGGCCGTAACGATGCTGCAACTGGGCCAACAGCGGCAAAGGATCGTGGTCATTGCAAAAACGCATGGTCTCACCAGGCTGAAGTGAATCAAGTGCACCGAAGATGGCCGCATGACGGAAGCGCTTGGCGATACCGCGGGCATCAAAGGGATAGAGTGCTTCAGCAGTCGGACGGTCACAGGAATGTACGGGGTGAATGGTTTGCATCTTAGCTCCTAAATTGGCTTGCCGGGATGGCAATCGATAGCGATTTTGCCGATCCTCCCAGTCCATTTCCTTGATCAGGATTGGAATAACCTCACCCCCATCAGGCCATCTGAAGAAAATGGCGCCTCCCGTTAATTGACTTTGCCGGACTGGCGCGCCTGATCCAGTGCTTTTTTGATCTTTGATTTATCCCGGGCCCGCAATCCTTCGACCATCGCCCGCGATGCGTCACGCCGCTGTTCGGCATAGAGCTTCAAATGTTCAACCGTCGGCGCAGACGGCAAATTTTCATCGATCGGTAAGGCCAAAAGCTCCTCAAAACTTTGGTCGTATCGCTCGGCCACCATGCTCTCAATCGCATCGGCCAGTTCGTCGGCGGAGACACCCTTTTTGCCGCCTTGCCACAAAAGATTGTCCCAATTTCGAGTAATCGCCGCATCTTCCTGAAGGAACTCGAAGACCTCCCCGCGAATCTGCTTTTCTTCGCTCCAGCGATAGGCTGGCTTTGGAATCTGGCCCACGATAACCGCGACGAGAAAGAGAAAAAACAGCCCCGACACCCATCTACCAAGTTGAGGCCCGGCCACAATGCCAGGCTCGGACCTGATCAGCAGCACGCCCATCAGAACACCGGCAATCCATCCACCAACGTGGGCGGCATTGTCGATGCCGGGAACCAGCAATCCGAAAATAATAGTCGCCCCGGAAAAACCGATCGCGGCCCAGAACAACCAGCGGAACTCGCCGCGATGGATACTCGAACGTTCCAGCCACAGATAACTGAGTAGCGCACCGTAAATGCCGAAAATGGCGCCGGATGCTCCTCCGGACACGGCTGCCCCGGCATTCGCCACCAGCGACAGTAGATTTCCGGTCAGGCCGGCAGTCAGGTAGATCACCGCGAATCGCAGGGTGCCGTACATGCGCTCGACCCACTGACCGACATCCCACAAAGCCGCCATGTTCAGGAGCAGGTGCAGGATACCGAAATGCAGAAAGAGCGCACTACCCAGGCGCCACCATTCTCCATCCTGTGTTGCAGGCCCGAAATTGGCGCCCCAGGCTAGCTGGATGGTGTTTTGCGCATGCCACAGACTTGCGCCATTGAGCAACATCGCCACGAAAATCAGGACGTTAGCCGCGATCAGCAGCGGCGTCAGGTGCAATTGCGGCATGGCATGGCGAAGCTGATCGTGAAGTGAAGGCATGGTCTCTGCAGAAATCAATGAGCACCCAAACTTGAATTATGCGCGTCTGTTGGCTCAAGAGGCTGACCAACAAAGCTCGCATCAATAAAAACGGGAGCCCGTAGCTCCCGTTTCAGTGCCTTGGAGAAACCTGGCTTATTGCAGCTCTTCCAGGCGAATACGCTTGACCTTGCCCTTTTGCGCAGACAAGCCTTCGATCTTGGCAATCGCCGCATCGGCCGCACTTTCCTTGCAGATGTGGGTCAGGATGATAATGTCGGTCTCGCCCTCACCCTCTTCCGGCTCGCGCTGCAGCATGGCATCGATAGAAATACCCTGATCGGCCAGGATGCGAGTGATATCTGCCAGTACCCCAGGCTTGTCTTCAACGCGCAAACGCAGGTAATAACCAGTCTCGACTTCGCTCATTGGCAGGATCGGCAGGTTGGACATGGCGTCCGGCTGGAAGGCCAGGTGCGGCACGCGGTGCGCGGCATCAGCGGTGGCCAGACGAGCAACATCGACCAGATCAGCCACCACGGCGGAAGCGGTCGGCTCAGCACCAGCCCCCTTGCCGTAATACAGGGTGATGCCAACCGCGTCGCCCTTGACCATGACGGCATTCATCGCACCTTCGACATTGGCCAGCAGGCGCTTTGCCGGGATCAGGGTCGGATGGACGCGCAACTCGATACCCTTCTCGCGACGCTTGGCGATGCCAAGCAGCTTGATGCGGTAACCGAGCTGTTCGGCATACTTGATATCGGAGGCTTCCAGCTTGGTGATGCCTTCGATGTAAGCCTTGTCGAACTGGACCGGAATGCCATAGGCAATCGAAGCAATCAATGTCGCCTTGTGGGCCGCATCGACACCTTCGATGTCGAAAGTCGGATCTGCTTCGGCATAACCAAGACGCTGAGCTTCTTTCAGCACATCGCCAAAGGACAGGCCCTTGTCGCGCATTTCAGACAGGATGAAGTTGGTCGTACCATTGATAATGCCGGCCGCCCACTCGATGCGATTGGCCGTCAGGCCCTCGCGCAATGCCTTGATGATGGGAATGCCGCCGGCTACTGCCGCTTCGAAAGCGACCATCACGCCCTTTTGTTGAGCGGCCGTAAAGATTTCAGTGCCATGCACGGCAAGCAGTGCCTTGTTGGCCGTCACGACATGTTTGCCGTTGGCGATGGCCTGCATGACCACTTCCTTGGCAACACCATAACCGCCGATCAGTTCGACGATGATATCGATTTCCGGGTCATTGACCAACGAAAAGGCATCGTCGGTAACACGGGCTGCACCACCAGTAATCTGCTTGGCGAGTTCAACGTTCTTGTCGGCCACAGCGGTGATGCGAATCGGCCGACCGGCACGACGGGTAATCTCTTCCTCGTTGCGCTTAAGAACGGTCCAGGTGCCACCGCCGACGGTGCCGATGCCGATAAGGCCAACATTGATGGGTTTCATGTTCAGTCTTTGATAAGTTGGTTGGTGTTGTGACGTTTGCGATAATTTTCAAGAAAGCGGGCAATACGTGCGACTGCTTCCCGCAGGTCATCCTCGTGCGGCAGGAAGACAAGACGGAAATGGTCGGGATGCGGCCAGTTGAAGCCAGTCCCCTGAACCAGTAACACTTTCTCTTCCTGCAACAGCTCGGAAATGAACTGTTGATCGTTCTTGATCGGGTAAATCTTCGGGTCAAGCCTTGGGAACATGTACAACGCGGCCTTCGGCTTGACGCAGGTGACGCCAGGAATGGCTGTAATCAGCTCGTGGGCGATGTCGCGCTGACGACGTAGGCGACCGCCGTCCTTGATTAGATCATTGATACTCTGATAACCACCCAAGGCCGTCTGGATACCGTGCTGCCCCGGTGCGTTAGCACACAGACGCATCGAGGCCAGCATGTCGAGGCCTTCGATATAGTCCTTGGCATGGCGCTTGTCGCCGGAAACCACCATCCAGCCGGCACGATAACCGCAAGAACGATAGTTCTTCGACAGACCATTGAACGTGATCATCAGCACATCCTCGGCCAGCGAGGCAATCGACGTGTGCTTCACATCGTCGTAGAGCACCTTGTCGTACACCTCGTCGGCGTAGATAGTCAGGTGATGCTGACGGGCGATGTCAATGATCTCGTACAGCAGATCATCCGGGTAAAGGGCGCCGGTCGGATTATTCGGGTTGATCAGCACGATCGCCTTGGTGTGGGCGTTGATCTTGCTGCGGATATCGTCGAGATCTGGCAGCCAGCCCTTGCTCTCGTCGCACAGGTAATGCTTTGGCGTTCCGCCGGACAGGCTGATCGCTGCCGTCCATAGCGGGTAATCCGGCGCCGGGACCAGCACTTCGTCACCGGCATCGAGCAAGGCGTTCATGGCCATGACGATCAGTTCGGACACGCCGTTACCGACGTAGATATCCTCCAGCGTCACGCCCTTGATGCCCTTCTGTTGGGTGTAATGCATGATCGCCTTACGCGCCGCGAAAATACCCTTGGAATCCGTATAACCAGCCGCATTCGGCAGGTTGCGGATCATGTCCTGCTGGATTTCCTCGGGCGAATCAAAACCGAACGCGGCCAGGTTGCCGATGTTCAGCTTGATGATCTTGTGACCCTCTTCCTCCATCTGCTTGGCTTTTTGCAGCACGGGGCCGCGAATGTCGTAGCAGACGTTGGCGAGTTTGGCGGATTTCTTGACGTGTTTCATGCGAATCTTCCGGCGTGGCGGCTTGGCCAACAAAGGCCAAAGGTATAATCCTACTTTATCGAATGGTGCACCGCAATTTTGCGCGGACTTTTTGGAACGATCCCGCAGTGAAACTTCACATTCCCAACACCGCTGGCCTCAACCTGTTCACCGCTTACGGCGACGACTACATTGCGGTCAATCAGGAAAAATACAGCACCAACCTGATCCTGCTGCCAGAGTCGATCATTCCCGACTGGACCTCGGCAAAGCTTGAATCGCTGACCGAAGCAGACATGCAACGATTGCTTGAACTGGGGACGGAAATAATCCTCCTCGGCACCGGTAGCCGACTACGCTTCCCTCCCGGCGCCCTGCTCCGCCCATTTGCCGCAGCCGGCATTGGGCTGGATGTCATGGACCTGCAAGCCGCCTGTCGCACTTACAACATCCTTGCTGCCGAGGGCCGCAAAGTGGCTGCAGCCCTCATCTTCGACTGATCAGTTGCGCCCGTAGGTATCTTCAAAGCGGACAATATCGTCCTCGCCAAGATAGCTTCCAGACTGCACCTCGATCATTTCGAGCGGCACGATCCCCGGATTTTCCAGGCGATGCTTGGTACCGAGCGGGATATAGGTCGACTGGTTCTCGGAAACCAGAAACGCCTCGTCGCCCTTGGTTACTTTCGCTGTACCGGTAACAACGATCCAGTGCTCGGCACGATGATGGTGCATCTGCAGGGATAACGAAGCCCCCGGCTTCACACAGATCCGTTTCACCTGAAAACGCTGCCCAGAATCAACTCCGTCATACCACCCCCACGGCCGATGAATCTTGCGATGCCACTGCGCCACTGAACGCTTGTCGGCCTTCAGACGATCAACAATCTTTTTGACGTCCTGCGTCGCATTTTGGTGAGCGACCAGGACAGCATCGTTAGTCTCAACCACAACCAGATCCTTGAGACCAATACAGGTCACCAGACGACTCTCGGAAAACGCCAGAGTGTTGCTGCAGGATTCGAGCATGACATCACCGCGGATGGCATTTCCCGCCTCACACTTCGGCAACACCTTCCACAGTGCATCCCAGGCACCGACATCAGACCAGCCAGCGGAAAGCGGAATAACCGCACTTTTTGGCAAATTTGCCTCCCCACCGGAAAGGCGCTCCATGACTGCGTAATCAATGGAATCCGATGGACAACGCTCAAACTCGGCACGATCGAGTCGCACAAAATCGCCGTCCTGACTGACGCAGTTCAAGGCTTTACCACAAGCCGCCAAGATGTCAGGCCGGCAAATCTCCAACGCAGACAGCCAAGTCGACACGCGCAGCACGAAAATACCGCTATTCCACAGGTAATCGCCTGAATCCAGATAAGCTTGAGCGGTACCACGATCCGGCTTCTCGACGAAGCGGCGAAGCAAAAAGGCTTCTTCTTCGCATGCAATAGCGGCACCACGGTGGATGTAACCATAGCCAGTCTCTGGGCAATCCGGAGTAATCCCGAAAGTAACGGCATATCCTTGCTCAGCAAGTTTTACCGCGTTGGCAACCGCCTCCCGGAAAACATCTCCCTCAAGAATCACATGATCCGCCGGCATGACCACCAGAACAGGGTCATCACCATTCTGTCGCGCCAACAAGGCTGCCAGCGTTAGCGCCGGTGCGGTATTGCGACCAAATGGCTCAAGCAGTATCTGGCCATGCTTACCCAGCACCCGAAGCTGTTCGGCCACGACAAAACGATGCTCTTCGTTACAGACCAGCAAAGGCTCAGACAACCCGGCAAGCCCATCCAACCGCGCCACGGTTTCTTGCAACATCGATTTGTCGCCAACCAGCGGCAGCAACTGCTTGGGATACTTTTCGCGGGACAAGGGCCACAAACGGGTTCCAGAACCTCCGGAGAGCACAACGGGTATCACTTGCGTCATTTTCAAAAACTTTCAACCAAATAGAAGAATAACCAAAAAGCATACTAATCCAGTTTCTTCAGATACTCCTTGGTAAAAATCTTGTCCGGCAAATCACGTAACTTCATCTCGCTATACTCAAGCACTGACTTCTCTCCATTGCGCAGCGCATCCTCCATTACCAGCCGCGTCGGACGCACTCGCCCAGCCATGGTCTGGAAATTTTCATAGGTGCATTTTTTCAACAGCCGGTTGGATAGCGAATAAAACTCAGCTTTCAAGGGCCAACCTGACTTTTCATTAACCCAATAAACCACACGTTGATAAGTCACACTACGATCAACGGCAATTAACTCCAGTACGTGATAGCTTTCACCGCCAATTTTCTCGGTGCTGATAATTTTCGGATTGTAATCCCCAGAAAAATTAGCCCGTGCCAGATCGCCGTTTGCCACCTGCCCAGTCAGGCGCTGGGCCAAGGAAATCCGCACCGGCTGTGAAACTTCCGGCATAAAGACCCACAGGTCACGGCCCTTCATCAAGATGATCTGACCACGCTCCGAAGCGGGCTCAGTAACCATCACTACTGCGTTCTCATTTCCCTTGGAGAGAACGCGATATTTGTGGAGATCAGCCTCCTTGTCCGGACGCACACTGTTTATGACCACGTCAACCTGAAATGCCTCGGCTGGAAATCGAACTTTGTCTGCCTTTTCAACTATACTGCGCGCTAAAGCATCACTAGCCGACGTTGCTCCTGCCTCCTCTGCGTGCAAAGGAAATGATAGGACTGCCATGTATATAGCACCGACCAAAACCAATGCAGAATGTATCGAAAAACGCCTTTCGATTGTCGATTGCATGAGTAGCTCCATCCAGTTCAGAACCTTCAATTAGTTGCCCACCTAATGCCATGAGCGTCGTTCGTATTGAACATGTTTACAAGGACTATCAGCTTGGCGATCAAACCGTTCAAGCCCTGCATGATATTACATGGTCAATTGACGCCGGAGTATTCCTGGCGATCTCCGGACCATCGGGGAGCGGCAAAACGACCCTGCTCAACCTGATCGGTTGCATCGACAAACCGACCAGCGGAAAAATCTTCATCAACGAAGAAGACGTCTCCGAAAAATCGGCCAACGAACTGGCTGACATCCGCTCCCATTCCATTGGATTTATTTTCCAGACCTTCAATCTGTTGCCAGTACTTTCTGCGGCAGAAAATGTCGAATACCCGCTTCTCAGACGTTCAGACATCTCAGCAGAGGAGCGCAAAAAGCGGGTTGCCTACTTCCTGGATATCGTCGGCCTGACCAAATTTGCCGACCATCGCCCAAACCAACTAAGCGGCGGCCAAAGGCAGCGGGTCGCTATCGCTCGCGCCCTGGCCATCAAGCCAAGCATCATTCTTGCCGATGAACCGACCGCCAACTTGGACAAGGCAACAGGCCGCGAGATTCTGCGGCTCATGAAACAGATCAATCGCCACCTGAAAACTACCTTTATTTTCTCGACCCACGACCAAAAAGTCATCGACCATGCTGACCGCCTGGTTCAGGTCGAAGATGGTTACATCACTGCCTTTGGCATACGCACTCAAGGCGAAAAAACCTGGAATATTGCCCGCGTTCGCCCCATGCCGGACGCCGATGACGAAGCTGACTCCGACTAACGTCCTTTGCCTGCACACATCGTGATTACCCAAAAACACAAACTACTGAAGCTCTCTTTGGCCATTTCGGCCTGCTTCTCACTGAATTGCCTCGCCGCAGATGATGACCCACTCGGTCGAGATGCACTTTTTGGCGACGACATCAAACCGGTAGCCACCAGCCCATCCGGATCGGGCGGAGGCGTAAAAGGTTTTGTCCAGTTCGAAGGAGCCAGAACCACGTCATCTCCGGATCATTGGTCAAAACTTAGAACTCGTGCTGATCTCAATAGCAACGGAAAACTCGGAGAAGGCCTGAAATGGAAACTGGGCGTTAGACTCGACTACGATTTCGTCTACGGCATCAACGACTTTTACAACAGTGCCGTCGAGCAGAACCAGCGTTTCGATGTTGCGCTACGCGAGAACTATCTGGATTACAGCGCCGGCAATTGGGATTTCCGTATCGGACGACAGCACGTTGTCTGGGGCGAAATGGTTGGACTATTCTTTGCGGATGTTGTTTCCGCCCGTGACCAGCGCGAGTTTATCCTGCCAGAATTCGACCAGATGCGCACCCCACAGTGGGCAGCGCGCGCCGAATACTTCATCGATGACACACACGCCGAATTGCTCTGGATTCCCGTCGCCACCTACGACAATATCGGCAAGCCGGGAGCAGAGTATTTCCCCTACCAGCCGCTCCCGCCCGGCGCCAACGTTCAATATCTTCCCGAACAACGCCCCGACCGGAACGCCAATAATATGAACTACGGGGCCCGCCTCTCAACACTCAAGAACGGCTGGGATGTCTCCGGTTTCTATTACCGCAGTTCAGACACCAACCCCACGTTCTATCGAGAGATCGTGCTCGGCCCAACACCAACGTATATCTACCAGGCTCGCCACGATCGAATTCACCAGTTTGGTGGAACGCTCGCCAAGGATTTTGGAGATATCGTTCTCAAGGCGGAAGGGGTTTACACTCGCGACCGCCAATTCGCAGTACTGAACATGACCGACCCGGATGGCCTGGCAAAACAGAACACACTGGATTGGGCCGTCGGACTCGACTTCACACTTCCGGCCGAAAGCCGGCTCAACATCCAGTTCTTCCAACGCCAGCACTTCGATCACAACCCGGACCTCATTGCGGACCGCCTGGAAAATGGTTACAGCCTCTTTGCCAGCACAAAGCTCACCAACAACTGGGAAGCACAGGCGACATTCATCTCCAGCCTGAACCGCTCCGACTGGCTACTCCGCCCCCGCGTCACCTGGAACCTCCAGCGCAACTGGCGTCTGCTATTGGGCGCTGACATCTTCAACGGCCCCCCGACGGGGATGTTTGGGCGATATGATCAACACGATCGCATTTATTCTGAAATGCGCTATAGCTTTTGAGCGCACTAGTTTTGTAATAGAGCAAAATTAATTTCAGGCCTCACAGCGGCTCAAGCTACAGAGCGCTCACTTTAGAAAACCGAACTCCAGTCGAACAGCGCGGGGCTACCTCTACCCAACAACTGGCAGGCACGGTGCTCAGAAATCGTTGTTAACTCCTGCGTCACCATGACTGCCTTACGCTTTTGCTAGGGTTTCGACCCAAGGCAGCCATGAGCGCCCCGGCATCGAGGATGAATTCTGCCTGTAGTCGCTTGCACGCCTCTCCCGGCTTCCAACTATTGCAGGCGCCTGGCATCTGGAACCCCGGCGCCTCAGAGAAAGCAACACTTCCCAAGATCAATGCCGACGAGGATGAATGGCGTTCACGGGCTGGCCTCCAAAAAGAATCCCCACTCAGCTTACCGCTGGCGGGGATCAGGCTGACCCATCTTATAAACCCCCACGCAGGGCGTGAGGGGGTTTAAGGCTCATGGGCTTAACCGACTAAAGCAAAGCCATTTAAGCAGATTTACGGCGACGGCTCATACCTGCTGCGAACAACCCAAACCCAACCAATGCCAGAGATGCAGGTTCAGGCACCACGAAAACAGCACTGACGTCCCCTGTGAGACCCGTACCTTGGGATCCCTTATAGGTCGTTGTTGTGAAGGTCCCAGCTGCGATACGCGAATTCACATCATTCACAACATCATTAAAGGCATCGAAATCGCCATTCACATCCACTACGGCATGGAATGGGCTAGGTGCAATAAAGTAACTACCACCAGCAGCCGTCAATACCAAATCCTTAAAGATAAAATCGTATGCCCCAGGCGTACCAGGCAAACCGAGCAACTTGGTAGGATCGATGGAGAACAAAATCTCATAATCATCAGCGGTCCCAGTCAGAGCGACTGAAGCAACATTACCGCTTTCCGTTAAAGTTTTGGTGGTATCCGAATTCGGATCAATCCACAGGTGGAAATTACCAGCCGTCCCCACGAACCCGCCCGGCGTCAAGAGACCCGACGAGTCAAACAAGGCATACATCCCATACTGATTCGGGGTAAAAGAACCAAGCTGGGAAGATACCGTAGATGATCCCTCATTCTTATAGAATTGACCAATATCCCCGTAGGCAACACTAGAAAAAGTAAGATCCGTATTGATGGTCAAATACTCTGCATAACCGCCATTGAGCTTGTCAGCAACAAAGGTGTTAGTAAGAGCGCCTGCAACGCTACCTTCCGCAACCGTGAATTCCTGAAAAACATTTGCCGCTTGAACGGAAGAAGCAGCTGCAACGAAAGCCAAAGCTGCAACGGCCTTCGAAAGTTTAGACTTGGTGTTCATAACAACCTCCATGAACGAATTAATCAAATGTGCTACTCGCGAAGTTCTAAGCACATCACGTGCCACATATATATTTACACTTAAAATCATCATCTTAAAAAAATAACAAGATTCATTTCCCGGCCAAGTGTAAAGAAATCCGACGTCTCTTCATCGGGCCAACTAAATAGCATTTAGTAGAAGTAGGCACGCGATTCGTAGTAGTCTTCCCCTACACCATATCGCCCCTCCCTTGGATGATGACAACGCTCTCACTAGCCTTTTTGAGCATTTTCAGGCAGTTTCGTCGCTCGACGACAGCTGTATTGGCAATCACATCCGGAATCGCAGCACTGCTCTTGGCCAGCGGCTTTATCGAATGGAATCTGCGCTACGGTCGCGAATCAACCATCCACTCCGAACTCGGTCATATTCGCATTTTCAAACCGGGTTATTTGCAATCAGGTTTAGCTGATCCATTTGAGTTTCTGCTCGATGCGGATGCCAGTCGTGAAAAAGCAGTCCTACAATTACCTCATGTAGAGCTACTGACCCCTCGACTATCTTTCAATGGCTTGGCTAGCTACGGAGAATCAACAATCTCTTTCATCGGAGAAGGCGTAGACCCCACTCTCGAGGAGCATTTGAGCAAATCCTTGACCATTGTCTCAGGCCGCCCCCTGTCACCTGAGCAGCAAAAAGGAATTATCATTGGCCAAGGCTTGGCAAACAACTTAGGGGTAAAGCCTGGCGATACTCTAGTTCTGATGGCAAATAGTGCGACAGGAGGGGTAAACGCAGCAGAGGTGACTGTACTTGGGCTTTTCGCGACCATCACGAAAGCCTACGACGATGCTGCATTGCGAGTCCCAATCACCCTCGCTCGCCAGTTGCTACGCGTCAAGGGGGCTCACACCTACGCGATCCTCCTGGACAAGACCGAAAACACATCAGAAACCTTGAGCGATCTAAAAAAGCATTTTGCCGGGAAAAATCTTGAGTTCATACCATGGTATGACATGGCTGATTTTTACAACAAGACGGCAGAACTATTCTCACGCCAGGTAAGCATCGTTCGACTGATCATTGCCGTCATCATCGTACTAAGCATATCGAATACGCTAATGATGAACGTTATGGAGCGAACGGGTGAGATAGGGACGATTATGGCCACTGGCGTCAAGCGCAAAGAAGTGCTTAGTCAGTTTTTAGCAGAAGGAGTCATACTGGGCCTTATCGGAGGAGCGCTAGGGCTTGTACTTGCATACGCTTTTGGTGCACTGATCTCTGCCGTTGGCATACCCATGCCAGCCCCGCCAGGCATGTCCTTTGGCTATACCGCGGAAATTCTCATTACTTGGCAGATGGCATTGGATGCATATTTGCTTGCCATCATTACAACGCTGCTGGCCAGCGTGATCCCTGCAGTTAAGGCATCGCGCATGGAAATCGTCAATGCGTTACGTCACAATCGCTAAGCAGCAATGATCAAACTTGCATTCCGCAACATTTTTCGCCAGTACATTCGTACAGCAATCACGCTAGCCGCAATTGTATTTGGCGTTGTCGGACTGATCCTGGGAGGCGGCTTTGTCCGGGACATTTTTTTTCAACTCGGCGAAGCCTTGATCCATTCCCAATCTGGCCACTTGCAAGTAGTCAAGACCGGTTACTTCACTTATGGCTCAAGGTCTCCGGAAAAATTTCTGATCACCGACTCCTCGTCCCTGAAGCGTGAATTGGCAAAGATTCCTGAAATACAGGAAGTACTCGAACGAGTCAGTTTCACAGGGCTACTCAACAACGGAAAAACGGATTGGCCAATCGTCGCTGATGGTGTCGAACCCGATGGTGAAGCACGACTTGGCAGCTTCATGCAGATCGTCGAAGGGCGACAGCTTACCCACAAAGACAATTTCGGAGTAACGGTTGGGCAAGGAATTGCCAAGGCACTTAATCTCAAACCGGGCGACAGGGTGTCTCTGCTAGTCAATACACCAGAAGGCGCCCTGAATACGATGGAACTCAACATCGTAGGTATTTTTCAGAGCTTCTCGAAAGACTACGACGCCCGTTTCATTCGCTTACCCTTACCAGCAGCTCAAGAGCTACTTGGATCGAATGGCATAAATAGTCTGGTCATCTCCCTAAAGCAGACGTCCGACACAGAAACAGTGTCACTTAAACTGAAGGCCATACTCAACCCTGATCAATATGAAAGCCGAACCTGGATTCAGCTTAATGACTTCTACGAAAAGACTGTTGCCCTTTATGAACAGCAATTCGGCTTTCTGCAATTGATCATCCTGACCATGGTTCTTTTGAGTGTAGCCAACAGTGTCAGCATGAGCATTTTTGAGCGCACAGGTGAGTTCGGAACAATTATGGCCATAGGAAGTCGCCCAATAGATGTCATTAAAATGTTGATAACTGAAAGCGCACTGCTAGGTTTGATCGGGTCAGGATTAGGCGTTGTACTCGGCATCGCTGCCGCTCTGTTGATATCCAGTATAGGGATTCCTATGCCACCGCCTCCAAACGCAAACCTCGGTTACATGGCTACGATACAACTCGCTCCGATCGACATTCTTATTTCGTTCGCAATTGGCTTTTTGGCAACAACGCTCGCCTGTCTCTGGCCTGGAATCCGTGTAACCAAGCTGCCAGTCATCGATGCATTGCGACAGAATCAGATCTAAAACCGACTCACCTCTCTTGCTAATCCGGGGATAACCACCAATAAACCAGGAGACCGACAATGCGCACCTTTGACTACAACACCGCATTTTCCCGAAATATAGGCTGGGTTACCGAAGACGAACAAGCACGCCTAAGAAATTGCCGTGTTGCTATTGCTGGACTGGGTGGGGTTGGCGGCGTGCATCTGCTAACCCTCGCTCGCTTGGGCATTGGAAAATTCAACGTTGCTGACTTCGACAAATTCGATTTCGTCAATTTCAACCGACAGGTTGGCGCAACCATGAGTTCGATTGACCGCCCCAAGATTGACGTCCTTGAAGAAATGGCGCGGGATATCAACCCGGAACTGGAACTCCGCCTCTTCCCCGACGGTATTTCCACGAAAAATCTGGACGAATTTCTGGATGGCGTTGACGTTTATGTCGACGGCTTGGATTTTTTCGTATTCGATATTAGACGAAAGACCTTTGCCGCCTGTCAGGCCAAGGGAATTCCGGTCGTTACAGCAGCGCCTTTAGGTCTAGGCACAGCAGTACTTGTCTTCAGCCCAACTGGTATGTCCAGTGAAGACTACTTTGGTTTCGAGGGATGCGACGAACTAGAAATGGCTATTCGCTTTCTTGTCGGTCTCTCGCCGGCAGTTTTGCAACGCGGCTATGTTGCGGACATGAGCCGCATTAGCCTCCCCGAACGACGAGGTCCATCCTCCATCGCATCATGCCAGCTATGCGCCGGCGTCGCTGCCGTTGAGACGCTTAAACTTCTTCTAGGCCGTGGAGAAATTCGGTACGCCCCTTGGGGTAGCCAGTTTGATGCCTACCGCATGAAATATGTCCGCACCTGGCGACCGGGTGGCTACCGAAACCCATTGCAACGCCTCATGCGTTTTCTTCTGCGCAAACAATTGGAGAAAATCAGCAAATCTATGTAACCATCGGGCAAAATGACTCTATTCTGAAAGCATCCATTTCCGTGAAATAGTTCCATGCCACCGGCTTTGAAAGCACGGTATTCTTGAAACGTTTCCGTTATCATTATGCCCTGACCATTTACCGGCCGCAGCTTCCTGTGGCCAGATCGAGGGAAAAGAGGACAATCATGTTTCGTTCGACCGTTAGATCCACTAAGCATTGGCTAACCTTGAGTGTTGCCGTTCTAATTATTACCTCCGGATGTGCCAGCAACCGCCCGGCCGCTCCCGCAGAAGCAGCATCGGCCGAATACAGCTATAAAATTGGCCCAGGAGACAATCTAAATATTGTCGTTTGGCGAAATCCAGAGCTTTCAATGGTTGTACCGGTTCGTCCCGATGGAAAGATTTCCTCTCCGCTGATTGACGACCTGAATGCCATGGGCAAGGATTCGACCTCACTTGCTCGTGATATTGAAAAAGAACTGGCAAAATACATTCGAGACCCAGTCGTCACTGTGATCGTAACGGGCTTTGTTGGACCATATAGCGAGCAGATCAGAGTCATTGGCGCGGCGACCAAACCACAAATTCTCGCGTACAAACAAAAGATGACCCTGCTTGACGTCATGATTGCAGTAGGCGGCATTACCGACTTTGCAGATGGCAATGGAGCTACGATTCTACGCACCTCCGAAAACAATGCTCAATATAGTGTGCGCATCAAGGATCTGGTCAAACGCGGTGACGTTTCGGCCAACGTTGAGATGAAACCTGGCGATGTGTTGATCATCCCCCAAAGCTGGTTCTGATCTTAAGTCGTTACTCAATACCATCCGCTCGGCCATTTGGCCGAGCGTGTGTTTGTCTGGACTTCTAAATGGAAGAAATTCTTCGTCAGGCCCTGTCAATTCTCCGAGCGACCTGGAAATACCGTCGCCTTGGCATGCTCGTCGCGTGGGTCGTTGGAGCAGTTGCCGCAGGCATCGTGCTTAAGATGCCTGATCGCTACGAAGCCTCAGCCCGTATCTACGTGGATACACAATCCATTCTTAAGCCGTTGATGTCCGGACTGACCGTTCAGCCGAACATAGAACAACAAGTGATGATGCTCAGTCGAACGCTAATCAGCCGACCCAATATCGAAAAATTGATTCGGATGGCTGATCTTGACCTAAAGATTCAGGGGAAACGCGAACAAGAAGCACTGATTGACGAGTTAATGAAGACTCTCGTGATTCAAAGTTTGGGCCGCGACAACCTGTACACCATCGCCTACCGCGACACTGATCCTTCAAAGGCGCAACGGGTCGTACAGGCTCTGGTGTCGATTTTTGTTGAATCAAGCTTAGGGGACAAGCGGCAGGACAGTGACTCCGCACTAAAATTCATTGATGAACAAATAAGGAACTACGAAAAGAAACTCGAAGATGCAGAAAGCCGCCTGAAGGATTTCAAGCTTCGCAACGTTGAGCTGAATACCGGCGAAGGCAGAAGCGGCATTGATAAACTCTCCGAATTGACCAATGTTTTGAATAGTTCAAGACTTGCACTTCGCGAAGCCGAGAATTCACGTGATGCACTGCGCAGGCAAATCCTCGGTGAAGAGCCGGTGTTGTTGCCAGAATCATCTAGCGGCGACTCAGGTGTTTCATTACCCGAGATTGATGGCAGACTGGATGTACAGAAGCGCAACCTTGACAATTTATTACAGCGCTACACTGATCAACACCCCGATGTCATTGGAACACGTCGACTGATCAAGGATATTGAAGAGCAGAAACGTCAGGAGCTCTTGGCTCGCAAAAAATTTGCAGCGGCCAATCCTGGAGCCTCCGTCAGCAACAACCCCGTGTATCAACAACTAAAGGTGTCGTTAGCCGAGTCCGAAGCCAATGTAGCCTCGTTGCGCGCCCGTGTCAGCGAGTACGAAACTCGTTACAAGCGCACTACTGACTTGCTCAAGACACAACCGCAACTCGAAGCAGAATATACCCAACTTAATCGCGACTACGACATTCACAAGAAAAACTACGAACAGCTGGTTACCCGCCGAGAAGCCGCCGAACTGTCCGGCGATCTTGAGTCAACAGGTTCTGGCGCTGACTTTCGGCTAATCGACCCGCCACGGGCTTCGTCAAAGCCTGTAGCCCCCAACCGCCTCTTGCTCCTTCCTGGCGGACTTGCCTTGGCTTTGGCTGCGGGCTTGTTTGTTGCATTTGTCGCTAGCCAGATTCGCCCGGTATTCTTTGATGGCAAGACCCTTCGCGAAGTATCAGGCTTGCCTCTTCTTGGCACGGTTTCACTACTGCCAAACCCCGTTCGAAAACAGAAGGAACGAGCAAGTCTGAAGAGATTTCTCATCGCCACGTTTGGCCTAATTTCAGCGTATGGCTTTGGCATAGCCGCGCTTTTTATACTCACCCAACGCGCAGCCTGAGGAATTTTGATGAGTCTGATTGAACAAGCTGCCAAGCGTTTAGAGCAACTGCGCCAAGCTGGGGTCGAGCTCCCCAATAGCGAACCGGAACAGGGGTTGGAGTTATCAGCTTCCAATTCGCCCCAAAAACGAGAAGCAGTTGCGCCTGCGATAGCACCAAACCGCCACCAAGCAACTCAGCCCCCCCGCTCGCCGACACTCGACGCTGAAAAGGCTTCATCCAATTCAGGGAATCGCGTTGAATTGAACCTTGAGGCCATCTCTGCGTCCGGCTTGCTGGTACCTAATGCGGCCCGCAGCGAACTGGCTGACGAATATCGTGTGATCAAACGTCCCTTAATCGCCAACGCAATGGGCCGCAGTGGTGCGCAGATCGATTACGGCAATTTGATCATGGTGACAAGCGCGCTTCCCGGTGAGGGGAAGAGTTTTTCTGCTATCAACCTCGCCATCAGTATTGCCATGGAACTCGACAACACGGTCATGCTGGTCGATGCTGATGTTGCACGTCCATCAATACTCAATATGCTGGGGCTTTCCCCTGCTCCAGGCCTGCTGGATGTGGTTGACCGTAGCTCGGTAGATATTTCCGGTGTTCTGCTACGCACTAACATCGACAAGCTATCCATTCTGCCGAGCGGGACCCAACATCCAAGAGCAACTGAGTTGCTCGCAAGTGATGCAATGATCAAACTCCTTGATGATATGTCAAGGCGCTACAGCGATCGGATCATCATATTCGACTCCCCTCCCCTGTTGTTAACGACCGAAGCGCGAGCATTGGCAACCCACATGGGGCAGATTGTCATTGTGGTCAATGCCGAGAACACAACTCAAGCGGCGGTCAAAGAGGCGATCGCCACCATTGAGGCTTGTCCAGTCAAGATGATGCTCCTCAATCAGGCGCGTCAGGCAGGATCCGGCACATACGGCTACGGTTATGGCTATGGGTACGGAAACAGGTACGGAAATGAGAAATAATCTCTCCAGAATCTGTCTTTTTTCCAGCCTGATGCTGCTTGTAACGGGCAACGCGTTGGCGCAACAAACGGCAGCCGATCCAAGCCAAGTATCAGACCAGAATAAGCTGGAAGCAACCCTGCAACCAACTTGGGTCATCAAGCCCCGTATTTCGCTGACGGAAACGTGGACTGATAACGCCAACCTTAATCAAGGCACAAACTCGAAGCAAAGTGACTTGATCACAGAGGTAGCGCCAGGCATCCAAATCCAAGCTAGAACTGCTCGCTTGAAAGGCTACCTCGACTATTCTCTACGTGGTCAGCAATATGCACAAAACACCAATTCCGCTCGCACTCAAAACTCGCTGAATGCCTTCGGAACCCTGGAAGCCATCGACAACTGGCTCTTTCTTGATTTCAGTGGAGTAATTGCCCAGCAATCTATCTCAGCATTCGGCGCACAATCTCCGGCCAGCACCTCTGTCAATAGCAACAGTACCGAAACATCGACCTATCGACTCTCGCCCTATGTTCGTGGCCAATTCGGTGGCATTGCCGAATACATGCTTCGTTATAACGTATCGACCACGCGCTCTGACTCTAGTACTGCCGCTGGGATTGATATCTCCCAACTTAGCGGTCAGTTGAAGGGAAGCACACCATTTCAACGTTTGAAATGGACGATAGATGGAAATCAACAAACTACCGATTACAGCACCGGGCGCACCACGGATGCAGAAACCTATCGAGGAATGTTGACCTATTCTCTATTCCCACAATTTCGGATATCAGCCAGTGGTGGCTGGGAGTCAAACAATTACGCATCCGCTACCCAGGAAAGCCGTACTACCCATGGATATGGTTTCGACTGGAATCCGACAGAGCGGACACAGTTGTCAGTCTTTAAGGAGCGGCGTTTTTTTGGTGATGGCCACAATATTTCCTTCAGCCACCGTTTCCCAATGAGCAGTATCCAGTACACCAATACCCGCGATGTATCGGTGCTGCCAGATCAATTTGGATATGTTGGCAGGGGAACAGTTTACGACCAGTACTACCAATTATTCAGTGGCATTTCCGACCCAGTTCTGCGGGCCAATTTTGTTAATGCATTTCTCGCCGCATTCGGTATCAACCCCAAAAGCCAAATCGTTAGCAGCTTTATCTCATCGCAGGCCAGCATCCAACGTCGCCAGCAACTCTCTTATGTAATATATGGGGCACGAAACTCCATAACTCTGCTGGCCAATCGCAGCGAAAACCAATCACTTCTGGCGACGAGCATAGGAAATGATGATTTTTCCAAGAGCACCACAATTCGCCAGAGCGGACTCAGTGTCAATTTTGCCCACCGCCTGAGCGAGATTTCCAATTTGAATTTGTTGCTATCGCGCCAGGAGAACACCGGCGGCACTGGCAGTTCGCTGAAGGCGACGACGACAATCTATCAACTCAATGTATCGACACAACTGGGTGCAAAAACGACAGGCTCTCTGAGCGTTCGCCGCTCAGAATTCGACAATTCGACCACACCCTTCATCGAGAACGCATTGATCGGCATGGTTACTTACATTTATTAAACACATGTACGAAGCGTTCTATGGCTTGACCAGCAAGCCTTTCCAACTAAATCCAGACCCCTCCTTCTACTTCGGTAGCAAGCAGCACCGGCGCGCCGCGGCCTATCTCGAATATGGCCTACACCAAAATGAAGGATTTATTGTCATCACTGGAGAAGTCGGTGCCGGCAAGACAACCATTGTCCGAGGCATGCTTGACAGTCTGGACCAGGACAAGGTGATTGCCGCCCATCTAGTCAGCACCCAGCTTGATGCCGACGATACCCTTCGCCTGGTTGGCGCGGCCTTTGGCTTGCGTACCAAAGATGTATCGAAGGCTGATGTCCTGATGACCTTGGAGGCCTTCCTGATCAGCATGACCGGCAAGGGCAAGCGCTGCCTTCTGGTTGTCGATGAGGCCCAGAATCTGACGCAACGTGCGGTCGAAGAACTGCGCATGCTTTCAAACTTTCAATTTGGCAATCACGCACTTCTGCAAAGCTTCCTCGTTGGTCAGCCAGAATTCCGCCATATCCTGCAGAGCCCGAATTTGATGCAGTTTCGGCAACGAGTAATTGCTGCCTGCCATATTGGACCACTTGATGTCGATGAAACCAAGTCTTATATCGATCATCGTCTCAAATGCGCTGGAGCCAATGACAGCATCGTTATTTCCCCTGACGCACACGAAGCTATCTTCAAAGCCAGTAGCGGTATTCCCAGGAGAATTAACTCTGTCTGCGACCGACTATTGCTCTTCGGTTTCCTGAGCAACAAGAAAGAATTCAAGGCAGAAGATGTTGAAGAAGTTGCCAGAGAAATCTACGAAGAAACAATGGGTGGCTCCACATTGATATCAGCGCCCAACGGATTATCTGATGTTGATAACAGCCAATTCTCCCTTGCCGACGGTTCCATTTGTCATCCTGCAGATTTCCTGGCCTCATTGAACGTTCAGCAATTCGGCGACCGCCTTGCGCGCCTTGAACACGGATTGACTCAGCTCCAGAAAACCAATAGTGCTACGCTTGCCCTGCTTCAGCAGGTACTTGGCAATCGTACTCAAACCCCAATTCCTGAAATCGAGAAAACAAATGCCTAGTACGTGGCCGAAGAACCTGGGACCGGTTATTTGTGTCGTCGGTGCCCGCCCCAATTTCATGAAGATGGCTCCGGTTCTTCGTGCTTTCTCTGACAACCAGCCCGCGATTCCCACATTGTTAGTGCATACCGGCCAGCACTATGACCGCGACATGAACGACAAGCTATTCGAGGACCTGCGCCTGCCTCATCCGGACATCAACCTTGAAGTTGGTTCCGGCACCCACGCCGTACAGACCGCAGAAGTAATGCGTCGTTTTGAACCAGTGCTGGACGAAAAAAAGCCCTCATGCGTTCTTGTCGTTGGCGATGTCAATTCAACACTTGCCTGCACTTTGGTCGCTGTAAAAAAGGGAATTCCTGTTGTTCACGTGGAAGCTGGACTACGTAGTTACGACCGAGCAATGCCCGAAGAAATCAACCGCATCTTGACCGACCAGGTTGCCGATCTTCTCTACACAACCGAACGTAGTGCGACAGCCAACCTGACTCGTGAGGGCATCTCAGAAGAACGTATTCGTTTTGTCGGCAATGTAATGATCGACTCGCTTCTGAGCAACCGTGAAAAGGCGCGTGACCCTCAAGATACCCTTCGTAGCTGCGGTGCTGATCCTGCTGCAATCACCGGAGCCCAAGGTTTTGGCGTGGTAACAATGCACAGGCCATCAAACGTCGACCATCCAGAGGTTCTGCGCTCCTTGCTTGCGGTATTACGGGAAATTTCCGAATCGCTGCCACTGGTCTTCGCGCTTCATCCTCGAACCAAAGGAAATATCGAGCGTTTCGGTCTAGGTGACCTGATCGATACAGCACGCATGATCATGTTACCCCCCCAGGGGTATCTGGAAATACTGGGCCTCATGGCGCACGCCCGTATTGTGCTGACAGATTCCGGCGGGTTGCAGGAAGAGACTACTGCACTTGGCATTCCCTGTCTTACCATGCGCGAAAATACCGAACGACCAATTACTGTCGAGCAAGGCACCAATACCATGGTGGGCAGGGATATTGAAGCCATTCGTCGGCACACTCACGAAACATTGGCAGGCCACGGCAAATCAGGCCGTGTTCCGGAACTTTGGGATGGCCATGCCGCCCAGCGTATAGCAGCCGATCTCGGCAGATGGCTTGTCGATCGTCATCAATCTCAGTCGTCCATTCAGTGACAATGGAACCCAGTGGCATCCGCAATGCTTTTACCATTGATGTCGAAGACTATTTTCAGGTTTCGGCATTCGCTCCTCACATTCCTCGTATTGAATGGCCGGAGCGTGAATGTCGCGTTGAACGAAATGTCGACTGCATCCTTGCGATGCTTGATGAGCACGCGACCAAGGCAACCTTTTTCACCCTTGGCTGGATTGCCGAGCGCTATCCAAATCTCGTTCGAAGTATTGTAGATAACGGACACGAAGTTGCCAGCCACGGCTATGGTCACGAGCGTGCCAGCGACCAGACCCCTGAAAACTTCTTCGCTGATATCAATCTGGCCAAGTTACTCCTTGAAGACATTACCGGAGTAAAAGTCAGTGGCTATCGAGCTCCCAGTTTCTCCATTGGAAAAATGAACCTGTGGGCATTTGAATGCCTTGAGCGAGCTGGCTACCGTTACAGTTCCAGCGTCTATCCCATTCACCACGACCATTACGGAATGCCAGATGCCCCGCGGCATGCGCACCAAATCGGCCAATTACTGGAAATACCGCCGACCACGTTGCGGCTCCTGAGCCGAAACTGGCCAGCAAGCGGTGGTGGTTATTTTCGTTTAATGCCCTACAAGCTGTCATCCTGGATGATCCGCCGAGTCAATGAAATCGATAAATTGCCGGCGGTTTTTTACTTTCATCCATGGGAAGTTGACCCCGGTCAGCCGCGTATCGCTGGCATTAGCACCAAAACACGTTTTCGCCACTATCTGAATCTCCATCGCATGGAACTCCGTCTGCGCTGCCTTCTCAAGGATTTCTCATGGGGTCGCATGGACAAGCTTTTTCTCGATAATCACTAGCCCATGCAGATCAGGCAACTAAATCCTTCAGACAAGGAAGGCGCTGCGCGCTGGGATGCTTTTGTTTACGCCAGCCCAGAAGCCACCTTTTTTCATCGCGCGGACTGGCAAGGCATTATTCGGGAAGTTTTTAAACACCCCACCTGGTATCTTTATGCCGAAGAAAATGGCGAAATCGTCGGCGTTTTGCCACTGGCGCAGATCAATAGTTTGCTTTTCGGCAATTCACTGACCTCCCTACCCTTTGCTGTCTATGGTGGAGTCGTGGCCAGCCGTCCAGATGTCGTCTCCATGCTGGAGCAAGAAGCCCAAAAGCTCGCACAGGAACTCAAGGTAGACCACCTCGAATTCCGGAACCTCACACCACGCCATAGCGAGTGGCCAATCCAGGATCTCTACGTAACTTTCCGCAAGGAAATTCTGCCCGATGTCGAAGCCAACATGCTGGCTATTCCTCGCAAACAGCGCGCGATGGTCCGCAAAGGCATCAAGAACGGATTGATCAGTACGGTTGACCCTACCTGTGACAGGTTCTTCTCGCTCTTTGCCGACAATGTCCATCGCCATGGCACACCAGCCCTGCCAAAGCGCTATTTCGACAGTCTGCTCAGGACTTTTGGTAACGACTGCGAAATCCTTACGGTGACAGGCCCGGATGGACGGATCTTAAGTAGCGTACTTTCGTTTTATTTCCGCGACGAAGTCCTTCCCTATTACGCTGGTGACGATGAAGCAGCCCGTGACCAGGCAGCCAACGATTTCAAATACTGGGAACTCATGCGTCGTGCTTGCGAGCGCGGACTAAAGATTTTCGACTACGGCCGCAGCAAGGTAGGTACAGGTCCCTACGCATTCAAGAAAAACTGGGGCTTTGAGCCGCGCCCTTTGTCTTATGAATATTGCCTGTACAAGGGCAACGATATCCCTCAAAACAATCCCAGCAACGCCAAATACAAATTGTTCATCGCAGCTTGGCGACGCCTGCCAATCGGACTCGCCAACCTGCTCGGACCGCACATTGTCCGCAACCTGGGCTGAGATCGAATGGCTAACATTCTCTACCTCGTCCACCGACTGCCATATCCGCCGAACAAAGGCGACAAGGTACGTTCGTTCCACCTGCTTAAACACTTGGTCAAAGAGCACAAGGTCTTCCTCGGAACCTTCGTTGATGATCCGGAAGACGAGGTGCATATTGAAACCGTACGAGGCCTTTGCACTGAATTGTATGTCGCCCGCCTTGATCCACGTTTCGCCAAGATTCGCAGCCTCAATGGCCTGCTTGCCGGCGAACCTTTGACTCTTCGCTACTATCGTGATGCTGGCTTACAGGCATGGGTGGACAACATCTGCAAGCATCACCAGATTGATGCGATCGTGATCTTTAGTTCAGCGATGGCGCAATACATCGAAGACAAACGACGAGTGCCGGTATTGATCGACTTTGTCGACGTTGATTCGGCCAAATGGACTCAGTATGCCGATAAGCATCGCTGGCCCATGTCCTGGATTTATCGTCGTGAAGGCGAGTTACTGCTTGCCTACGAACGACTGATGGCCTCCTTGGCAATCCGATCTTTTTTTGTCACCGACGCAGAAGTCGCCCTGTTCAAGCGACTTGCACCAGAATGTGGCGTCCGTATCGATGCGATGTGCAATGGCGTAGATGCCGACTTCTTCTCGCCCGATCCTGAGCGACCAAACCCGTTTGGCGATAAAGAAACTCCTGTTGTATTCACCGGTGCAATGGACTACTGGCCGAACATTGACGCTGCCATTTGGTTTGTGAACGAAATATTGCCAAGAGTGAGGCAGCAGCGTCCTGAAGTTCGCTTCTATATCGTTGGCCGTAGCCCCACCCCTGAAGTACTTGCGCTGGCAAATGAGCATGTCGTTGTGACGGGAACCGTTCCAGACGTCCGCCCCTATTTGCAACACGCGAGTATCGTCGTCGCCCCGCTACGCGTCGCGAGAGGCATCCAAAACAAGATTCTGGAGGCCATGGCCATGGGACGCCCCGTCATTGCCACGACAGAATGTGCCGCTGCGGTCGACGCCAAAATCGATGCAGAATTGCTCGCAGCAGCAACAGCCAGCGAGTTCATTGCTGCGATCGACAAGCAACTGGCGAACCCGACGATCGGCAACGCCATCGGTCAGGCAGCCCGCACACGGGTCGTGGGCCGATACAGCTGGGAGGCACACCTGAGCGGTATCAACCCCTATCTCCATTTCCCTGAACAGCCAGAATTGACATGTTCCTAGTCACTAGACTCCCTACGGCCTGGCTACGCACTTTACCGCTACTGCTGGCTCTGATCGGCTGGATCCTCTTCTGGTATTGGGGAACAATGTCGGCGATGCTGGAAATCTGGGCGCGCTCAGACACTTACGCCCATGCGTTTATCGTGCCGCCTATCGCCCTGTGGTTGATCTGGCGCAAGCGCGATGAACTTCTTGCTATCCAACCAACAGCCTCCGGCTGGCTGGCTCTACCGCTGGCAGTAGCAACTTTCGCTTGGCTCCTGGGCCAATTGACGGCAGTCAATGCACTGACCCAGTTTGCACTTGTGATTACGTTGATTCTTTCCATCATGTCCCTCCTGGGACTGAGGATCAGCCGCCACATCGCCTTTCCGCTCGCCTTCCTGCTCTTCTCTGTCCCAATCGGTGATTTCATGATGCCGAAATTGATGGACTGGACAGCGGCCTTCACGGTTACCGCGCTACGCGCGACCGGCATTCCGGTTTACCAAGAAGGCAACCAATTTGTTATTCCATCCGGCAATTGGTCGGTAGTCGAAGCATGCAGCGGCATCCGCTACATCATCGCGTCAGTAACGGTCGGTACCCTTTTCGCCTATCTCAATTTTGTCACGTTACGCCGTCGCTTGATTTTCATTCTGGTTTCGATGCTGGTTCCAGTGGTCGCCAACTGGTTGCGCGCCTACATGATCGTCATGCTCGGCCACTTTTCCGGCAACAAACTCGCGGCCGGTGTCGATCACCTGATCTATGGATGGCTGTTCTTTGGCGTGGTAATCATGGCAATGTTCATGATCGGGACCCGGTGGGCCGAGTCCCCCGCCGCCTCGCAACCAGCTCTCTTTACCTCGCCCACTACGGCTAAATCAGGCTGGCTAGCCAGCCTGATTATCGCCTTGCTTGCAGCAGCTGGACCACTTGCTTTCGCCGCCATCGACAAGTTGGACAAGGCCAGCGAACCGAAACTTCCAACACTATCCATAGAGAATGGCTGGCAGAACCGGCCCCTTTTTGCCAGTTGGCAACCTGCCTACGATTCCCCGCCTGCAAAACTTCAGACTGCGTTCAGTCAAGATGCTAAAACTGTTGGTCTGTACGTGGCCTATTACCGGAACCAGGACTATCAACGCAAGCTGGTCACATCAACCAATATGCTGGCCAAGTCCAACGACACTGTGTGGTCTGTTCTATCCCGGGACACTGCAAATATAAATATCGACGGCCTCCCCCCGGTGGTTCGTACAGCCCAGATTTTAGGGAAAGACACCAGCCCTCCAAGCAATCTCATTGTTTGGCAGTGGTACTGGGTCAACGGCAAGCTCGTTACTTCCGAAGCCGAGGCCAAACTACAGACAGCCCTGTCTCGTCTGCGTGGCGCCGGTGATGATTCTGCCGTCATCATGATTTATGCACCAAGCGAATCAGCTGCCGACACATTGCCCGCTTTCTCAACCCAGGCTGCGGGAACCATCAACCAATGGCTTGCGGCGACTCGCGACGCTCGATGAACGACGATCCACGCCCGCTCATTGCGCATGTGGTGTACCGTTTCGACACGGGGGGGCTGGAAAATGGTGTCATCAACCTGATCAACCATATGTCGCCGGATCGATACCGACATGCCGTTATCGCACTCACCGAGATCACCGATTTTCGTAAGCGCATCCAGCGAAACGATGTTCAGTTTTTCTCGTTGAGAAAACAACCAGGGCAAACTTTCTGGATTTTTCCGCAGCTGTTTCGTTTATTCCGCCAATTACGTCCGGCCATTGTCCATAGTCGCAACCTCGCAGCGCTAGAAGCCCAATTGCCAGCCTGGCTGGCCGGAGTTCCCATACGTATTCACGGCGAACATGGCCGTGACGTAGGCGATCTGGATGGCAGCAATATCACCTATCAACGTATCCGCCGATTTTACCGTCCCTTCGTGAGTTATTACCTCGCCCTGTCCAGGGATCTTGCCCAGTATCTAAATGGTATTATTCATGTCCCGGAAAACAAGATGTTGCAGGTATATAACGGTGTCGACACTGAACGTTTTACCCCATCAGGCACTCGCTCACCAATATCGAATTACCCGTTTTCAGCTGATGATCACTGGGTGATCGGTACCGTTGGGCGTATGCAAACAGTAAAAGATCAGGTGACGCTTGCCAGAGCATTTGTTCGAGCTCTCGAAATTGCACCAGAACTTCAGCCCCGCATTCGCCTGCTACTCGTCGGCGATGGCCCGCTCAGGGCTGAATGCCAGCAAGTTCTGGACGCCGCGGGAATTGGACGCTTGGCTTGGCTGCCAGGCGAGCGCACCGATATTCCCGAGATCATGCGAACTCTGGACTGTTTCGTTCTGCCTTCGCTGGCTGAAGGTATTTCCAATACCATTCTCGAAGCGATGGCTTCGGGCTTACCCGTAATTGCCACCGACGTCGGTGGCAATTCAGACTTGGTGGATTCCGGCATTACCGGGGAAATCATTCCTCCGACAGATCATGAAACCATGGCCAAAAGCATTGTGCGCTATGCGAGTGACCCTGGCGCGGCAAAAGCCATTGGCCGCGCAGGAAGGCAACGCGTCGAGCAGAAATTCAGCATGAACGCCATGGTTGCAGCCTACCAAGGCATCTACGACCAATTACTGCACCGTAGCGGTGCACTCCCCAAGCACTGACAGGACACAGCATGTGCGGCATCACTGGCATTTTCGACACCCGAAGCAAACGCGATATTGATCGTGCCGTTCTGCACCGCATGAACGAATCGCAGATCCATCGCGGTCCAGACGAAGGCGGTACCCATGTCGAACCCGGCGTCGGGCTCGGCCATCGCCGGCTGTCGATCATTGACCTGTCCACCGGCCAGCAGCCTCTTTACAACGAGGACAATAGTGTTTGCGTCGTCTTCAACGGCGAAATCTACAACTATCAGGAACTGATTCCGGAATTGCAGGCGCTCGGCCACGTTTTCCACACCCGTAGCGATACTGAAGTCATCGTGCACGCTTGGGAAGCCTGGGGCGAAAGCTGCGTCGACCGCTTCCGTGGGATGTTTGCCTTCGCACTGTGGGACCGCAATAGGGAAACGCTCTTCTTGGCCCGCGACCGCCTCGGCGTCAAGCCACTGTTTTATGCCCTCCTCGACGACGGCACCTTTCTTTTCGGTTCCGAACTCAAATCCCTGCTCGCCCACGGCGGCCTCAAGCGCGACATCGATCCTTGTGCCGTCGAGGAATACTTCGCCCTTGGCTACGTAGCCGAACCGCGGTCCATCTTCAAGCAGGCATTGAAGCTCCCCCCCGCCAGTACCCTGCTGGTGCGCCGTGGCCAGCCGGTCGGCACTCCCCGTGAGTACTGGGACGTCCGTTTCACCCTCGACAATCCGATCAGCGATGCAGATGCCCAGGCCGAGCTGACGCACCGTTTGGAAGAATCAATCAAACTTCGCATGATCTCGGAAGTGCCACTCGGCGCCTTTCTTTCCGGCGGAGTCGATTCCAGCGCTGTTGTCGCCCTCATGGCCGGCCTCTCGCAGAAACCGGTCAATACCTGCTCGATCGGATTCTCCGATCCAGCCTTCAACGAATCCGAGTTCGCCAAGATGGTGGCCGACCGCTACCAGACCAACCATCACCTCGACATCGTCGAAAGTGACGACTTCGACCTGATCGACACACTGGCCCGACTCTACGACGAGCCCTACGCCGACAGCTCGGCCATCCCCACCTATCGCGTCTGCCAGCTCGCCCGCAAGCATGTGACCGTTGCCCTCTCCGGCGATGGCGGCGACGAGAGTTTCGGCGGCTATCGCCGCTACCGGCTGCACATGATGGAAGAGAAAATGCGCTCGGCACTGCCACTTGGCCTGCGCCGTCCGCTCTTCGGTGCGCTGGGCAAGCTCTATCCGAAAGCCGACTGGGCACCGCGCGTCTTCCGCGCCAAGACGACCTTTGAAGGCATGGCTCGCAACTCTGTGGAAGCCTATTTCCACTCTGTCTCAATCCTGCGCGCCCCGATGCGCGACCGGCTGTTCAGTACCCAGTTCAAGTCTGCGCTCAGTGGTTATGATGCCCTCAAGGTATTCACCGACCATGCGGCAAAGGCAGACACCACTGACCCGCTGGCGCTGATCCAGTATCTCGATCTAAAAACCTACCTGATCGGCGACATCAACACCAAGGTCGACCGTGCCAGCATGGCCCATTCACTGGAAGTACGCGAACCGCTGATGGACCACAAGCTGGTCGAATGGCTCGCCACCCTGCCCTCGACGCTGAAAATCCGAGGCCAGGAAGGAAAATATCTGCTGAAGAAGAGCATGGAACCGCATCTGCCGAACGACGTCCTCTATCGTCCCAAGATGGGCTTTAGCGTGCCGCTCGCTCGCTGGTTCCGCGGCCCGCTCAAGACGCGGGTGCAAGAGTCCATCCTTGGATCACGACTGGCCGATACGGGCTGGTTCAACCGCGACTACCTGCAGAAACTGGTTACCGACCATAACAACGGTAGCCGAGACTACAGTGCTTCGATCTGGACCATTCTGATGTTCGAAGCCTTCCTGCGCAACGTCATGGAACAAGGCGAAGCCGCATGATAAAAATTCTCCACGTCCTGGATCATTCCATACCGTTACATAGCGGCTACACCTTCCGCACGGCGGCGCTGCTGCGCGAGCAGCGTGCCCTGGGATGGGAAACCTATCATTTGACATCTCCCAAACAAGGTGAAACATCAGCCCAGTGGGAAGATGTAGATGGCCTGCGCTTCCACCGCACGCCATTAGCTAGGGGTACACTTGCTTCTTTGCCGATAGGCAAAGAACTGGCACTTATGAAGCAACTTGAAAAGAGACTGGAAGAAGTTGCGCGAGATGTCAGGCCAGACATCATTCATGCGCACTCACCGGTACTTAACATTCTGCCAGCCATCAAGGTTGCTCGGCGCCTGGGCATTCCTGTCGTCTATGAAATTCGCGCCTTTTGGGAGGATGCGGCAGTCGACCATGGCAGTACCACTGAAGGTAGCCTGCGCTATCGTGCCACCCGCAAACTTGAAACCAGAGCCATCCAGCAGGCTGACCACATCTTCACCATCTGTGAAGGACTTCGGGCCGATATCGTCGCACGCGGTACCCCGGCTAACAAAGTGACTGTTATCCCGAATGCAGTCGATGTCGACTCCTTCAAACTCGCCAGTCCGCCCGACCCGCAACTCCAGGAAAAATGGGGACTGATCGGCAAGACGGTGGTCGGCTTCATCGGCTCCTTCTACGCCTACGAAGGCCTCGATCTTCTGCTTGACGCCCTGCCAGAAATGATCAGACAACGCCCGGACGTTCGCGTGCTTCTGGTCGGAGGCGGACCACAGGAAGAAAATTTGCGCCAGCAGGCCGAACGGCTCGGGCTCAACGAGCACGTCATCTTCACTGGCCGTGTGCCGCACAAGGAAGTTGGGCGCTACTACGATCTGATCAACGTGCTGGCCTATCCACGCCACCCGATGCGCCTGACCGAACTGGTCACCCCGCTCAAACCGCTGGAAGCCATGGCCCAAGGCCAACTGTTTGTCGCCTCCGATGTGGGTGGGCACAAAGAACTTGTGGAGCACAATAAAACCGGCATTCTGTTCAAAGCCGGCGATCGCGACGCACTTGCACAAGCCATTTCCCACCTGTTGAACGATCCTGAAAGCTGGCCTGAGATAAAGAAAAACGGTCGCCATTTTGTTGAGGAAATACGTAATTGGCCTAACAGCGTGGCCAATTACGTCACACCATACAGTCAGCTGCTTGGCCGCCAGGTTGTTTCATGATTTCAGAAAAGCTCCGAGTTGGGCTGGTCGGGCCTCTGCCTCCGCCCTTTGGCGGCATGGCGAACCAGACGCGACAACTCGCGGAGCTGCTTTCCGATAAGGGAATAACGGTTTCAATGGCACAGGTAAATGCTCCATATTGCCCAACCTGGATCGGCCAGGTGCCATTTTTGCGAGCAGTCTTCAGACTGCTGCCTTACATCCTGTCGTTGTGGCGTCTGGCAGGTCGCGCCGACCTTATGCACGTCATGGCCAACTCAGGTTGGTCATGGCATCTCTTTGCCGCTCCTGCAATCTGGATCGCTCACTGGCGAAAAGTACCGGTCGTAGTCAATTATCGTGGCGGAGAAGCTGGAGCATTCCTCGATAGATCAGCGTCAAAAATTCGTTGGAGCCTTTCGAGAGCATCGGTTCTCGCAGTACCCTCGGGATTTTTGCAGGAAGTCTTCGGGCGCTTCGGGATCACGGCGGAAGTGGTACCGAACATAATCAATCTGGAGCGCTTCCGTAATCCAAATCCTCATCGCAACATCCGACGCCACCTACTGATCGCGCGAAATCTTGAGCCCATCTACGACAATGAAACTGCGATCCGCGCCTTTGCCTTGGTGCACTCCCGTTACCCCGACGTGACCCTGACCATTGCTGGCTCAGGACCTGAAGCTAACGCGTTGCAATCTCTCGTCAACAATCTATCGCTTTCAGCTGCAGTAAAGTTCACTGGCCGACTCGAACCGCAAGCCATGGCCAGCCTCTATCGAGCGGTCGACATTGCGATCAATCCAAGCTTGGTCGACAACATGCCTAACTCTGTTTTGGAAGCCCTGGCCAGCGGAGTTCCCGTGGTGAGTACCAATGTGGGCGGCGTGCCTTATATTGTCAGCGATGGCGAAACAGCACTGCTGGTACCGGCCCGTTCCCCCGAAGCCATGGCAAACGCACTAATGCGGCTGATCGACGAACCGAGCCTCTGCAACCAATTGATCGACAATGGACTAGCCGAAGTCCGGCGCTATACGTGGGACAACGTCTGGCCTCAGTGGGAAAAAGTCTACAAATTGGCGCTTTCAAAAAACCCCAAACTGGTTTTAAGGCAATCATGAGTCTATACACATCCTTCGTTGCCAATATCCTGTTTCCCGCTCAGGAAACCTACAAGGGACATACAACGCTGAAGGTCCGCAAGGCAATGGACGATTCTCAGTGGTGGTCTGGCGACAAGCTGGAATTCCTCAGAGTCGAGCGACTGCGCCGTCTGCTTACCTTGGCTGGCACACACGTGCCGTATTATCGGGAACTGTTCGCCAAGCTGGGTTTCAACCCGGAGGCCGTGACGACAACAGCTGACCTACAGAAACTGCCATTTCTGACAAAGGCAATCATCCGCGCCGAAGGTGAGCGCATGAAATCCGATATTGCCCAAGGACTAGCACGCTTCAATACCGGCGGATCCTCCGGCGAACCCCTTATTTTCTTCATTGGCAACGAGCGGATCAGCCACGATGTCGCCGCCAAGTGGCGAGCGACCCGCTGGTGGGATGTTGATATTGGCGACCCGGAAATCGTCGTCTGGGGCTCTCCCATTGAGTTAACCGCCCAAGACAGAATGCGCCAGATTCGTGATCGACTAATGCGCACGGAACTCCTGTCAGCCTTTGAAATGAGCGAATCCCGTCTTGATGATTTCATCACGTGTATCCGCAGAAAAAAACCAGCCATGCTTTTTGGCTACCCATCTTCACTCTCCTTAATCGCCAGACATGCTGAAAAGCGCGGAATAGCGATGAACGATCTCGGCATCAAGGTCGCCTTCGTAACCTCTGAACGGCTCTACGACCACCAGCGCGACGACATTTCCCGCGTCTTTGCGTGCCCTGTAGCCAATGGTTACGGCGGTCGCGATGCTGGCTTTATTGCGCATCAATGCCCGCAGGGCGGGATGCACATCACGGCCGAAGACATCATTATCGAGATTGTCGACAAGGATGGGTCTCCCCTGCCCCATGGCACCGCGGGAGAAGTCGTCGTAACACACCTGGCAACGGGAGATTACCCGTTCATCCGCTACCGTACCGGCGACGTAGCAGTCATGTCCGATAAACGTTGTGCTTGTGGACGCGGCTTGCCACTTCTTGAGGAAATTCAGGGAAGAACCACCGATTTCGTCGTCGCGGCAGACGGCACAATTGTGCATGGTCTGGCGGTAATTTATCCAATCCGGGATATACCCGGCATTGCCGCGTTCAAGGTCATTCAACACACCAAGGAACAAATGACAGTTCAGATCGTTCCTGGCGAAGTTTGTGGATCTGAGGTCGAAGCGACGATAACGGCAGGTATCAAGGCCCGCCTTGGACAAATGGTCAACGTTACCGTTGAACGTGTCGCTGATATTCCGCGTGAGA
Source organism: Dechloromonas aromatica RCB (assembly GCF_000012425.1). Classification (NCBI taxonomy): domain Bacteria; kingdom Pseudomonadati; phylum Pseudomonadota; class Betaproteobacteria; order Rhodocyclales; family Azonexaceae; genus Dechloromonas; species Dechloromonas aromatica (nom. nud.). The sequence goes on from NC_007298.1 coordinate 2,602,577, forward strand.
ACTCTGGCAAATTCCGATACATCGTGAGCCATGTCCAGATCAATGAATAGGTACGACTCATGCGCGATGTAATCGTTGTTTCCATGGTTTTAGTCTTGGCAGTCATGGCATTGAGGCGCCCATGGATCGGTGTATTGCTATGGACCTGGCTCAGTCTAATGAACCCCCACCGCTTTACTTGGGGATTTGCCTACGATGCACCACTCGCGGCTATCGCAGCAGTCGCTACCCTGCTCGGGCTGTTCATGACGAAAGAACGTCAATCCCCTTTCAAGGGGGCGCCAGTTGGAATCTTCGCTGCCTTCGCTATCTGGATTACTCTATCTTGGCTATTCGGGGTAGATACCGATGGCGACTATTTGCAGTGGAGCAAAGTCATGAAGATCTACTTCATGACCTTTATTGCGCTTGCGCTACTTCAAACGAAGCATCACATCATTGCTTTCGCCTGGGTAGCAGCTGCTTCGCTAGCCATTCTCGGGGCCAAAGGAGGAGTGTTCACCATTCTCCATGGCGGCAGCTTTCGTGTCTGGGGGCCGCCGGGATCTTTTATTGAAGACAACAACGAATTTGCGCTGGCACTAATTATCACGATTCCCCTGCTGCATTTCCTGCAATTACAGGCAACCAACAAATGGGTCCGTCACGGACTGAGCGCAACGATGTTTCTCTGTGCGGCATCGGCACTTGGCTCACACTCTCGCGGGGGATTGCTTGCCATTGCGGCGATGGGAGCAATGTTGTGGTGGCGCAGTCGGCGGAAAGGTGCAACCTCACTGCTCATTCTGGTTTTCCTTATGGCCATGTTGCCGATGATGCCGGAGGAATGGTGGAGCCGAATGGAAACAATCGGCACCTACGAAGAGGACCAATCGGCGCAAGGACGTCTATACGCCTGGGGAGTTGCCTGGGCGGTCGCCAAACACGAGTTATTTGGTGCCGGAATGTCCTATCAGCATGGCTCCATCTTCGCTCTTTATGGTGATGGAGCTGGCCCCATTGCCGCACACAGTATTTACTTCCAAGTGCTCGGAAACCACGGATTTGTCGGTTTGTTTATTTTTGTTTGCCTGTGGTTCTCCACATATCGCTATGGGGGCTGGTTGAACAAGCATGCGATATCGATTCCTGAGGCAAAATGGGCTGCAAACTTAGGCGGCATGGTCCAGGTTGCTTTAGTAGGCTATGCCGTTGGGGGAGCGTTTCTTAGCTTGGCGTATTTCGACCTACCGTACTACATGATGGTACTGGTAGTAATTGCTCGAAATTGGGTGGAAACCAAAGCATGGGAGCGTGAACCGAAGATACCTTTTCTGGAATACGCAGGGCTTCGCAAGCCCAAGCCCTCTCCGGCAACAAGCTTGCCTACTCAGCGCATTGCAAAGGGATACTAAGGCCATGTTTCTCAAACAGGCCTTCCAGCTCGCCTCCCCGGGAGGGAGTAAAGCGCATTTGTCGATTCTGATTTTTCATCGGGTGCTCCCAGTACCTGACCCGCTCTTTCCGGATGAGCCTGACGTTGCTCGCTTCGAACAAATAGCCCGCTGGTTGAAAGAGTGGTTCAATGTCCTCCCGTTGAACGAAGCTGTGTTACGCCTGCAGCGGTGCAATCTGCCCCCACGTGCAGCAGCTATCACTTTCGATGACGGCTATGCAGATAACCTCACTTGCGCTCACCCCATCCTCCGCAAGCATGGCCTCCCAGCAACATTCTTCATCGCGACCGGGTTCCTTGACGGGGGAAGGATGTGGAATGACACGATTATCGAATCTGTCCGTGGCGCAGCCCTACCTGAAATCGACGGAGCATTCTTGGGTCTTGGCGCGCTTCCCCTGAATAGCATTGCAGACAAGCGATCAGCCTTGGCGAAAATCATTCCGGCCGTGAAACATCTGCCCGTGGAACAGCGCTCGGAGGCAGTTGCACGCATCACGGAGTACTGCCAAGCGACTCTCCCGAACGATCTGATGCTCTCAACACAGCAACTGCAGCAATTGCGCGCCGAAGGGGCGGGAATTGGCGCACATACGGTCAGTCATCCGATCCTTGCCAAGCTTGATGAGATAGTCGCCAAACGCGAAATTGCCGACAGCCGCGATCACCTGGAGGGAATACTGGGGGAACGGGTGGGACTCTTTGCCTACCCCAACGGCAGGCTCGGGACCGACTACTCTCCCGCTCATGCCAGCATTGTCAAATCCCTTGGCTTCGATGCTGCTGTTGCAACCAATTGGGGCACCTGCTCCAAAGCATCCGATATCTTTCAACTGCCTCGTTTCACCCCTTGGGATGCCCGTCGCTGGCGCTTCGGCCTGCGCCTTCTCATGAACATTCGGCAGCACGATGCAGCACTGACTACCGGCGCTTCTGCGACTGAACAGGGAAGCCATACCTTCGGTGTCGGCTCTGCCCCCCGCCCTGCACAAGAGGCCCCTGCTGCGAAGAATCAACAGGATCATCCAAGCGATGCGCTCCCGATGATTTCGGTTGTCATCCCCTGCTACAACGCCGAACGCTGGCTAGGAGCGACGCTGCGCTCGGTGCTGGCGCAAGACTGGCCCAGGTTAGAAATCATCGTAGTCGACGATGGCTCCTCTGATCGCTCAGCAGAACTTGTACGCACACAATTCCCCGGCGTAACGCTGGTGCAGCAAAAGAATAGCGGTGTTGCAGTGGCCCGTAACAACGGAATTGCGAATGCTAAAGGCGATTGGATTGCCTTTGTTGATGCCGACGATATCTGGTTGCCCGGTAAACTGCATGCGCAATGGCAGGCATTTACGCTCCAGCCGGGGGGACGCATGGCCTATACCGCTTGGCATGTCTGGCCTTGCACAAATCCAGAGCCTGAAGCAGCTCTCCTAAAGGATCTTGCTCAGCGCAGCACCGATGCCTCTCTGTGGGATGGCCCCACTGGCTGGATCTATCCTGATTTGCTTGAAGACTGCTGCGTCTGGACATCGACCGTACTCATGCATCGCTCACTGTTCGACGAAATTGGCATTTTCGATGAGAAGCTGCGAATCGGTGAAGACTATGATTTGTGGCTGCGCGCCTCCCAAGTAACGCCGATTGTCCGGATTCCAAAACCACTGGCGCTCTACCGCATGCACCCGGATAGCATTACAAAAAAAGCGCCTGATACAAATTACCAAGCACTCGTCATTGTTCGTGCCATTGACCAATGGGGCTACAACTCGCCGGACGGCCAGCACGCAGCCAAGAGAAAAGTCGATCTTGCCCTCGCACGAACCTGGCGAGATTTTGCCGGAGCCCATCTGGCGGTAGGCAACCTTGAACGCGCCCGCCATGGCAGCCTCATGTCCTTGCGTAGTGACTGGCGCCAGTTGCGTGGATGGAAACTGGCCTGCCGCAGTATCCTGCGCTCCCTATCGCAGAATGCGCCCTCCAAATGACCAGCGTTCGCCGAGCTCTTGCTATCTCGTTTATCGAACGTTACGCGCTGATCGCAATATCGCTCGCCAGTAATATTTTAATCGCCCGTCTTCTCTCACCAGAAGAAATTGGCCTTTACTCCGTCAGCTTAGCTGTCATCGGTATCGCTCAAGTCCTTCGTGATTTTGGGGTTGGCGGCTACCTCATTCAAGAAAAAAACCTCACTGAAGCACACATTCGCACTGCATTTGGCGTAGCACTCATCATGGGGCTATTGCTTTTCATAATTACTCTCGCTGGCGCTTCGCTTGCAGTCAGAGTTTATGCAGAACCTCGAATGCTATTAACACTACAAATCTGCTCGATCAATTTTCTCATATTACCGTTCTGTACAGTTTCTCTGGCGATGCTTCGCCGAGAGATGCTATTCCAAAAAATTCTATACGTTACCCTGTCTGCAACAATCCTAGGATTCATAGCAACAATTGCACTTGCATATCTTGAATTTGGTGCAAATAGCATGGCGATCGGCACCGTCACTACAAATATATGCAGTGGATTCGGAGCTTGGATAGTTCGAAAAGAGCGTGTGATATTGCTCCCCGCGCTGCACGAATGGCGATCAGTTGTAGGATTTGGAAGTAAGCGATCTGCTGCTAGCATTGCAGTAACAATATCCTCAGATATCACTGAATTAGTTGCAGGAAAGCTTTTAGGATTTGGTCCCGTAGCTATCCTCAGCCGAGCCCAAGGTTTGATGAATCTATTCCAGCGCGACTTGATGGCCGCCGTTCATGGAGTAGCCTATCCCGCATTTGCAAATGCCCACCGTCAAAACCAAGACTTGGAAACCCACCACATAAATTCCATAGCGATAATATCCGTCTTCGCATGGCCATTCTATGGATTTGTCTCAATATTCTCTCTTGAAATACTCAACTTACTATTTGGTCCCCAATGGGATTCCGCCGCCGGTTTTGTCGGATGGTATTGCCTAGCAGGCGCAGTTTTAACCCCAAGCTACTTGATTATTTCATTACTAACAGCAACGGGAAACATTACAACGGCGACGAAAATTGAATTAATAACCCACCCGTTACGGGCGTCGTTCTTTGTCATTGGCTTAATCATCTTTCCCCATATTGAGACACCTCCCATACTTTTTGTAATCGCTGCTGCATTTTCCTCCCCTTATGCTTTTTTCATGAAGAATAAAGTACTTCCAAACAATTGGCGCTTATTAACCAAAAATCTAACAAAAAGTCTGATTGTAACTGCATTTAGCTTGACCCCAACTTTAATTTTTGCAAATTACGAATTTGAAATATTGACAATTACTTTTCCAAAACTCCTACTTGCATCCATTGCAGCGGCAACGGGATGGTACATTAGCCTGCACATAATTAAGCACCAATTAATTAACGAAACCATATTCTTATCAATCAGCAAAAGAACGCTCGGCATTTTTAAAAAAAAATCACATAAAACGCAATAAAAATGAAAAAAATCAAACAGATTTATTGGAAAATTGATTCAAAACTACATCAAATAAGGGAAATATACTCTTTTCACCTAACCAACTATTTTTCGACAAAAAAAATAACAAACAAAGAAAAAAACCCTGTTATTTCACTTACAACTTATGGAAAACGCGTCAACAGTGTTTTCTTAACTATTGAATCGATTGCCAAAGGAACGATACTCCCAAGCCGGATAATATTATGGCTTGATGATCCTTTGATTTTTAAAAACAAACCAGCTTCGTTAATGCGTCTTATGAAACGAGGTTTAGAAGTCTATTTATGCGAAAATTTTGGCCCCCACACAAAGTATTTTCCATACATTGAAAATGAACAAAATCCAACCCTCCCTCTCGTCACAGCAGATGATGATGTAATCTATCCCAAATATTGGCTTTCTCAATTATTCGACGCATGGAAAAAAAACCCGGAATACATTAATGCCCATGGTGCTCGAACCATTAAATTCACCAATGGAAAAATAGCCCCTTACTTAAACTGGAGCTACTGTTCGAATTCGGAGCCATCGTTCCGAAATTTCGCGCTCGGAATATTTGGCGTTATCTATCCACCTGAATTTCAGAATAAACTCAAATTAGCAGGCCGCTCATTTATTAACTATTGCCCAAAAGCCGATGACATATGGCTCCATGCAATAGCAATACGATCAGGATTTAAGATAAAACAAATATCAAACAACCTTATCCGGGGAGTTATTGACACCCCGGATACTCAAGACATGGCTTTATTTCACTCGAACCAATTTTCCGGCGGAAACGACAACCAGATTCGTAAGACATATAACGAAGAAGACTATTCGCTCCTACTATCAGAACACTAGTTTATAATTTTATTTCATTGCCGCCACCTTCTGAAACAACCATGAAAATCGCACTTCTTTGCTCCGGACTTGGAATAATTAACCGCGGACATGAAGTATTTGCTCGCGACATTTTCAACACCCTCAAAGGCCATGTAGACATCACACTATTTAAAGGCGGTGGAGAAACAGACACCGCGGAAATAGTTGTCGATAACATTGGGCGAAACTCTGACTTTCTAAGCGAAATGAAAATTTCCGCTTCTCCTCGATGGGAAAGTGCGGTTCGGGAAGAAGAACGAATGCGCATAGAGGGATTGACCTTCGCTTATGCCGCCCTCAAACATCTTCTCATAGGTGACTTCAATGTTATTCATTGCCTGGAACAGGAGGTCTGCAACGTTATCTATGAAAATCGTCACCTGTTTCGGCATACACCAAAGATACTTTGGTCTAACGGAGGAGCTCTTCCAAAGTCAGCCCAACCGAAATGCGATTTCGTTCAAGAGCACACCGAATACAATCTTCAGAGAAGCAATCGTTCCAAGGCCTTCATGATTCCACATGGAGTCGATCTCAAACGCTTCCATCCGGGCTTGCAAACAGATTTCCGCGAACGCCACGGCATTCCCGAAGATGCTTTCGTCGTAATCAGCGTCGGCACTATATGCTACTGGCACAAGCGGATGGATTATGTGATCAGGGAAGTGGCGGCGGTGCCCGATGCATGGCTGGTGATCGTCGGCCAGGAAAGCGGCGATTCGCCTGCGATCAAGGCCTTGGGGCGCGAGTTGATGGGGGAGCGCATTGTCTTCACGACCATGCCCCATGACGAACTTCCCAAAGCATATGCCGCAGCAGATGTCTTCACACTGGGTTCATTGTTCGAAACGTTCGGCATCGTTTACATTGAGGCGATGGCTATGGGCTTGCCAGTGATTTCAACGAATCATCCCAATCAGAAATCGATCATCAAGGATGGTATTTTTGTCGACATGACACAACCGGCAGCACTAGCGGCTGTGCTGCAGCAACGCGATGCCCGCACTTATGCCGAATTAGGAAAAATAGGCGTCGAAACGGCAAAAAGGTTTTACGACATCAAGGTATTGAGACAACGCTACCTCGACACTTATGCCCGTCTTGCTGCAACCCCTGTGTCCTTGCCCCGGTACTCGTTTAGCGCCCGACTCAATTCAAATATCCGCAATCTGCTCAAACGCATGAGGCTCGTATGATCGCCAAGTACCAGGCCTGTCGCGTTGACCTTTCCCATGGGAGAAATGATGGATAGAAAAGAATTCGAAGCCTTAGCAGCAGCCGTTGCCAACCCAGATTACATCACCTGGAACAAGGAGCGCATATTCACATCAGTCGAAGCCTTACAGCGTTTCTTGAACCTGAAAGGTCTGAAGACGCTCGATCTCGGGCATGACACCTTCGTCGGCCTGTTGCTAGCCCGGGCAGGAGCCGAACTTGTTGGCAATGTAGCACCTGTTCAGGACTCGACCATCAAACCCGATCAGCCGCGTTTCGAGCTTCCCGGGGGGCAAGCCTATGAGTGGACAACCGATGCCTTCGACTTCGAGACCACCTTTCCCTATCATCCGGGTGCGTTCGACCTTGTCACAGCATTCGAGGTCGTCGAGCATGTCGTTGGCAGCCCCAGACAATTCATCCGGGAAATCAAGCGCGTTCTGAAACCCGGGGGATATCTCTTCTTCGGGACGCCGAATGTCAATGCTTGGGCAAAGATGATGCGCCAGTTCCAGCAAGCACCTCTGTATGACTCCAAACCCTACAGTCAGGATTTCGGGCCTCGACATTTCATGTGCCACGTTTACGAGTATTCCCCCTGGGAATTAAAAACGCTGCTTAAGTCGGAAGGCTTCGAAATCGTCAGCTTCCGGACTTGGGACCCCTATCCGTCCGATCCGAGGGGCCTACGCAACGGAATACTGCGCTTGCTCTTTGCCGCAAGTCTTTTCAGTTGTGGTTACTTCAAGGAAGCCCTGTTGCTTTTCAGGGAGCGCGGCCATCAAATTGGCCTGCTCGCCCGCTCAGTATAACGACTATGCAAGGAATAGCGTTCTCAACTGGCGACTAGAAACCGCGAAAACACGTTCTGCCGCCGTCCCGCTTGCCAGCCACCTCTACACGCCCCAGCCCCCCGGTACTCAGCAAATATCTAGATTCCGACGCATTTCTGCATGGCCAGAGCCCCCTTATGGCCAACCGGAAATTTTGGCAAAAATTGAAACTCCCTCCGGCAAACTCCGATATCATGCGGAACCTCGCTCTCGCTATGCCGTACAGATCCACTAGGGCGATTCGAGCCGTTCGGTGCCGCTTGCCCACACATCTGATCCCTGCGGCTCCTGTGGAATCCCGGACCAAAAATCCCTCCGCGCTAGACTTGAGCCCCCGGAGATCAGCGATCGACAGCCCATCGCTCGACCAAACAAAACCATGAAAAAAGTCCTGTTCATTGCCTATCTTTATCCCCCTATAGCCAATTCAGGCACAAGACGAAGCCTAGAATTCGTCAATCATCTGCCAGAGAACGGGTGGGAGCCGATCGTGCTTACCGTCGCGAATCCAGCACCCAAGGCATGCGAACCATCGCTGCTGGATGAGGTACGCCCCGGAACGCGTGTAGAGCGGGTTCCGCTTTGGAGCGACATCGCCGCAGAAAAAATTGCCGCCGTCTTTGGAATGTTCGGTAACAGAAATCGCTTGGCCGATGGACTCAAATGGAGAATAGAACGCTTCTTCCAGATTCCAGACGATTGCGCTGCCTGGAAATCAACGGCAATCCGCCACGCCGTTGCGCTGCATGAACAGGAAGGATTCGATGCTATCTACGCTACCGGGTGGCCTTGGACTTCGTTTCTCATTGCTGCGGAAGTCAGCCGTAAAACGGGCACTCCCTTCGTGGTCGATTACAGGGATCTGTGGAAACCTTCGGACGCTGAGTGGGACAAGCACACCAAGTTGCAGAAATGGCTGCAGCCGCATCTCGAGAAAAAGGTCTTGCGCAATGCCGCCGCTGTCATCACAACAACCCCCTCCTTTGCCAAAATTCTGGACGAGGAAGGTGCGAGAGGCAAGGCGATATGCATTACCAATGGTTTCGATCCTGATGATTTCTTGGGTTCGACCGCGTCGGACGACTCCAATCGGGACAGCCTCGTCAAAATCTCCTATACGGGGGTTTGGCGTCCTGGATATGGCCCGGACAACCTTTACGAGGCATTACGTCGCTTGAAGGATGCAGGCTCCTCGTGTCTGGCCAGGTTAAGGGTGACCGTTGCCGGGTTTCCGCCTGGACGGGCCCGGGAATATGGCATTAACGACGTTATTGAGGAACTGGGTCAGGTTCCCCATGGCCGTGCTGTTGATCTCATGATGAACGCAAGTGCTCTTTATCTCCCTGTTTCAAAGGGAATATATGAGAAGGCTTCGTTGCCGGGAAAGCTGTTCGAATATCTAGGCAGCGGTCGCCCAATCATCGCCTCCAGCCTGCCGGATAGTGAGGTGACAGCGGTCCTCTCGTCCGTCGGTGGTAATTGTGTAGTCGCCCCAGGCGATATTGATGGATTGGCCAAGGCGATTGAGAAATTGTGCGCTGCCGATGGATCGACAGCATTTTCAGAGCGAATTCCTGGGGCTGCGGCACGCTATGAGCGAAGCAGCCTGACTAAGGATCTGGCCGCGCTGCTTGACCATGTTTCCAGAACTCCCTGATTTCATGAAAGAGTGCGCCCCTGATCCGCAAAGACTCAGCCTGGAATGCAGGAAAAGTCCGGCTTTTTTCGTAGCATTTTGCCGTTGTTAACATGGCAATGAGATATAACTCGATCGATGTTGCGAAGGGATTGGGAATGCTTCTGGTTGTGTTTGGCCACAACTGGATCGTGCTGCACGATAGCGGAGAGTTGTTTCGCATCATATTTTCTTTCCATATGCCCTTGTTTTTCTTTTTGTCAGGGATATTTCTAAAAGACTCCGTGGCATTGAAGGATCTGGTCGCTTCAAAAACCGACGCAATCCTGAAACCCTATTTCTGCGTGATGGCGGTGCTGGGGGGCGTACTGGTCATATATCAGCAGACTCCACCGTTGGCCTATCTGGCGGAAGTTATGTATGGGACGGGAGATGCCATCGCACTGGCTACGGGAGATACGATAGCCATGGTGCCAATTTGGTTTCTCCCTCATCTCTTTATCGCCACCTTGTTTGCGCAGGTGACCTTGCGTTTCATAAGAAAAATGGGCATGAACGGAGTATCCATCGGCCTATTTTTGACCATGCTCATCCTCTGCGGAAGCCTATTGATAGAGGCATTCAGACAGCAGTGGATTCCGCTTGCTGGGCGAGCGAGCGGGATGGGTGGAACAGCAATGCTGGTACGCGGATTGCCCTTTAGCGCTGACCTTGTGCCGGTGACTACCGCATTTATGCTTTTGGGGTTTTTTATGGACCAAAAAGTCAAGTCACTGAAGTTTCGTACCACAAGCGTTTTGGTCGCCGTGGTTCTGTTTTCTGCATTGCATTACATTTTTAACGAAACGATCGACCTGAACTCCAGGCTATATGGAAATCCCGCCATAGCCTCCCTGCAAGCGATTTGCGGGATATATATCATCCTTTCGCTTTCAGCCCTGATTCCACAAGCCAGCGTAGTTGCACGCTCACTGGCGATGATAGGATCCGGGAGCTTGTTTATTCTGATGTTTCATCAAGCCATCCAAAACAAGGCTTTTGCGCACCTCACCCGCATCTCGGAAATGGCTTATTTGAACGGATTGGTGGCATTCCTGCTTGGGGTGTGCGGCCCCCTTGTGCTGCTAGCTCTGGTCAAGCGCCAAGCCTGGCTGGCGAAGTGTTTGCTGCCCCAGCGCTCTAGCTGAGGCCGAGACATTTTTCAGAATATCTGGATATCGGGAAAACGATTACAGTTCGCGGATGTCGCATTGAAAGCAGCGCTTGCTTGGAACTCAATATTTTTGGCTGGCTGATGCCCATTGATTGGCCTTGGCAATTTCGTTTGCGTGGGCCCTAATGTAATCCTGCTGCTCCTTCCGCACTAGGGCATTGACCTTGTCCGTACTGTCTTTTGTAAGTTCGCGACCAAAGTCGGGAGGCAGGGATGAGCTATCGGTAGTGAACAGGCGGTGAAGAATCATTGCCCCTACTACACTCTTGTAATGTGACGCTTCCCAGTAATGAGTCATGCCCTTGCTAGGCGCCAGGCCAACAGCGGACTCAGTAGTAACGCTGTTGTAGCCTGAGAAATCAAAAATTCTGATGTCGCATTGCGGTTGATAGCGCGTGGCGATCTCCCCCAATGCACTCTTCCAGCGCTCAACCTGAGGCCACGCACCATTTTGCTCGAGCATCTGCTCGGCAAGTGCATGCCTGGGGTTTGTGTAAATTCTGACTGTGATATGGCGCCGACAGGCAAAATCGACGAAATTGTCCAGCATATGAAGCCCATTTTCGATTGTTTTCCAATCTGGGGGGCGTCCGGCAGCCATCTGAAGCTTCCGTTGGAAGGCGGTTAGGGATTTTCCGCGAACAGTTGTCAGCAACTCCATTTCGGCGTCGCTGGTCTGGCCGCCAATTGATGCCAGCCCGTCAATCTCATCGTAAGGCTTGCCTGCACAGAGTGCAGAGAGTGAATGTATTGAATTTGCTGTCGTTTCAATCGTTAAGGTTCGCTTGATGTCATGGAACAAGCGCTTGAAGCGATATTCTGTGATACCCGAGGACAGCAGCGACATGTCCAGATTGGAAAAGGTGCTGGGTTTGGGCAAAAAAGATACAAAATCAACTCCGAGAACAATGGCCTTGGGCTCGGATATCGCCAGAACGTGCTGTATCAATGGAAGCGTGTTTCCCAACGTGTTCGCTGACAGCCCTGCGTTGTACACGGTTTTCCCTCCAATCAACGCAGGATCTGCCGGCAGGCCTATTTCGGTTCGCGAAGATCCAAAATAAATGACCTCCGGCTTTTCCAACGAAAGATAGTGCAGTTTTGAAAGCGCGGAATGATTGGTGCTACGGGGGAAAATACTGGGTTCACCTGGGAGATGCCGGCTTGAATCCCCGTCGATGACGAAATTGAGGGCGCTGATTAACAGCATGGCCGGAAGATTGAGCGCAGCCAGAATGAAAACGAATTTCTTGGCGGTCATTGGTTCAAAACTGGAAGTATAGAAATTCAGTTGCGCGATTAAGGCTAAATACGCAACTGAAGAAACCGATGGTGAGAGCCAGCGCCCAGTAAGATGAAGGGCTCCAGGAGAATTTCCAGCCGGATATCCGAGGTGTTACCGGATCGAGGCACGGCTGAGTAGGGCCCATAATTTCCTGAGTGTTTGGGGCAAGCAAAGCGATCAATAATGCAATGACAAGGAGTGGCGGCCCAATTGAGGAAATATCGATCCAGCGGATACCCTCGAAGCGTGCATTGATTCCTAGCGATGCAAGCCACGAAAGCTTGGCTTGCGACCAAGCAGGAAGGGCAAGTCCATTCATGCCGAACATCCCGGCCAATACATCGAGTGCCGTTGACAGGTCAGGAGCACGGAAGAAGACCCATGCCACGGTCACCACAAAAAGCGTGAGGGCACGGCACACAAAAATACAGAAGCGTCCTTGCCCCCCGGCCCACCCGAATTTTTGGCGAATATGCTGCCAGTAGTGGTTGCTGGCGATGAAGAGCCCGTGCAGACCACCCCAGATCACAAAAGTCCAGCCCGCACCATGCCAGAGTCCGCCAAGAAGCATGGTGATAATCAGGTTGAGGTATCTGGCCACCGGACCATTCCGATTACCGCCTAGCGGTATGTAGAGGTAGTCACGCAGGAATCTCGACAGGGTCATGTGCCATCGACGCCAGAATTCGGTGATGTTCGTGGCTTGGTAAGGGGAGTTGAAGTTAAGGGGCAAGCGAACCCCGAACAGGCGCGAAAGGCCGATTGCCATGTCCGAATAACCGGAAAAATCAAAATACAACTGCAGAGCGTATGCGATGGAGCCAACCCATGCTTCCAGAAACGCTGGATTGGCTCCCGCTTCAAATACCGGGTTAGCCATCGGCGCCAGGTTATCGGCGATCAGGACCTTCTTTGCCAGTCCGAGAATGAAGATCGACAAGCCTGCAGCGATGTTCTCGTATGACAGACGATAGGTCGATTTATCTGCAAATTGCGGCATCATCTCTCTGTGGTGCAGAACAGGCCCCGCAACGAGATGAGGGAAATAGGTAACGAAAAGTAGATAGTGAACAAATTTGTATTCATTCACCTTGCCTTGATAAGTATCTACAAGAAATGCAATTTGTGTAAATGTAAAAAAAGATATCCCAATGGGCAGGATAACCCCCAATGGCTCATGCGGTATGCCGGTTATGCTTCTGATGCTCGCGACAAAAAAGTCAGCGTACTTAAAATACCCGAGCAGGATGAGGTTTGCTCCAACAGAGACGGCCAGAAGGTGCTTACGGAGCGGCTGGCAAGAATTGGCGATACGCTTGCCGGCATAAAAATTGAACGTAATGGAGAGCAGAAGCAGGGGAAGATATCGATAGTCCCAACTTCCGTAGAAAAAGAGAGAAGCCAATGCCATCCATGCGGCAGCCCAACGGGGCGAGTATTTTGCAAGGGAAAAAAAACCTGCAAAAACCGCCGGCAGAAAAGCAAATATGAACCCGAATGTATTGAATAGCATTGTTATATCGGTTTGTCGCAGTAAGATGCCAGACCAGCATGGTCCATGCATGCCTTAAGGTGGTTGGTGGTTGGTGGTTGGTGGTTGGTGGTTGCCAAGATGCACGCGAACACTGGTTAGCAACGAGTGTATAAAACTTGAAATGCGCTTAAGCTAGCGTAAAAAAGTATTTATCGGCAAATTATTCAGCTTGATTGTAGGCCTCCTCAATCTGCCACAATTCAGTTTTATATATATTCAAACACCTCTTTTTCGAGCGTTTAACACTTTTTTGAAAAACTACCAAGATGGCCACAAAACCTTACAAATTCGTTTTATCCACCCTACTCTGCCTACCTTTCGCTGCAATTAGTGAAAGTGGTTACCAAGCCTGTGGCAACCTTGAGTACGGTGGCTACGGTCCATTTGACTATCGATCAACAGAGATCGCAAAAAGAGAACTCGTTGAAAAATTTCACTTCACACCAAAGGTGGAAACGCTAAAAGGGGGAAGCACTGCATCCACGCCAGGAGGCGACCTCGCATACACGCTGAGAGCATTTCCGAACCACCCACGGGCCTTGATGGCAACCGTTAGATTCTCGGAAAAAACCAAGCAAGACCCCCCGCCAGAAATGATATATACAGTTAGTTGCTGGTTCGATCGCGCCGAGAGATTTCGACCTGATGATGCAACAGTACAGCTGCTACATGGTCTTCACCTAATTCGCTCAGGAAAGTCAAAAGATGGAATTCCTAAACTCGAATCCGCTCTTGCCCTTGCAAGCGATGATCCAAACATCTTGTACAACCTAGGGTTGGCCTATTTTGAACTCAAGCAGTTCGAAAAATCACTTGAATATGCTAAACAAGCCTATTCGCTTGGCTTTCCTCTTCCTGGACTAAAAAACAAACTACAGAAAGCTGGAAAATGGAAAGAGGAGGCTCAAATCAAGCCCTCTCCCCCAGACCAACATATTTCTGAGCCGATTAAATCAGAAAGAGAAAACGAAATTCAAGAACCTATGGAACATTAAGCCCGCTCTCCCCCGTCTTTAGCCCAACTTCAATCTAAACCGCCAAAACAGTATCAGCAATGCAAAAATATTCAATGCTAGTGTGGCCGGCTCAGGCAAGTCTCCCGAAGGAGGTTCTTGGACATCGGAAAATGGTTTATATAGCCAGACCCCGGCATCTTGCGTAGCCGAAGTAAACTCATCCAGCGCTATAAATGCGCCTAATTGCTCAACGAAATCCCACTTTCCGAGCACCCCTGTTTGAAAATTTCCGGTAGGTTGCTGCACAGTGGAACTCACGCGCTTTTTCACAACCCACGTCGTAACCAAATTTCCCAAACTGTCGTATACCGCCTCGGTTTCCCAGACTGTCCCTTTATCACGGCCATCCCACATCAGAATCTTTCCGTTGACGCTATCAAAATCGATGCCGTAATCAACGTTCATCATGAAAGGGGTTCCGTCTTCATTCACAAGATAGATGGCGATATCACGATTGCCATCTGGATTGCTCGCATTGGACTTGGAAAGATCCCATACGCCAAAACCCATTTGAAATCCTGGTACGCTCGACGTTCTTATAAAGAGGTTATTTGCAATTGTGGATGTTCCTTGGAAGCTTGGAGCATTCCATGCAACAGCAACCTTCTCAAAACTTCCAAGTTCACCGGCCCGAACGTTGCCTAACTCATACCTGAACAAGGAAGGCCAACCACCACCACCTGCGCCGGTTACGTAAATAACATCATGACCATTCTCTTGGCGATAGGCAGTAGAACCTTCCAAATACGTTGAGCCAGGGTCTCCGACCCACTTGCCGTATTGGTTGCTCCACATCATTCCGCCAAGCGTCGATGGGAGGTATCCAGAGCCATCCGTTCCTCCAACCTTATTCGGATCAGCTTTTTGTGGATCCCACATCCAAGGACCTGCAGGCAGAGGATTGCCATCAGGCCCTTTAACGACGAAGCCAGCACCAGAATTGTAGGCTGCACCGCCAAACGTGACAAACATGTCGTTTATTGGCACATATATATTGTTGTCATACGTATGCGCAGACTGCGGAGCAGCATTATCTACGGTGAAGAACGTGGCCGTTGAACCATATCTTTCCATTCGACTAGGCAGGGAACCTCGGGTCCAGGCGCCATCAGACCCCTGCCAAACGTACATTTCATTACCTGCGTAGTTAGCGTGCCCCCCCCCAAATAGAAGCAGGTCACCACGGGTAGAATCCCATGCAACGGAACTCCAAGCATGGACTATGGCTGCTGGATCCGAGCCTGGAACACCTCCGGCTTGAGTCGAGGCCCACGCATCGGAAAACTTGTTGGTATTAACCTGAACCCAGCCACCTTCAGGAGTTGAAGCCAGTAACCCTTGAAGATAGCTCAGATCGACCGCTGCAGTAGCTGAAGTACTGTTCAAGCAAATCATTACCAGAGAGAGGGATGCCGCCTTTCTCGCCCTCTTTCCTATCCAGGATGAATTTTTCATGGATTTATTGCGGTCAGCTAAACGAGAAACTTTCATCATGCGCTCCAATTCTTTCCGAACCAAAATGTATTTGATTCTTAAAGCAAAAATCAATCCACAGAAAAATTCATTCTGCAAGCAATTGAATTTATTAACACTCTACTTGGAGGAACTTGGCATACAGAAGAACAACATCAGTCAAGTGTAAGTTTTTCCGACATCATTCCTGAGTGAATCCCCCTGAGATGCCCCCTATAAACAGTGCCACGGGGAATTTAGTAAAGTCCGTTTTCGAGAAGGAGAATGGACTTGAAGAAGCGGTTTTCAGAAGAGCAGATCATCGGCTTTTTGCAGCAGGCAGAAGCCGGCATGCCGATCAAGGAACTGTGTCGGCAGCATGGTTTCAGTGACGGATCGTTCTACAACTGGCGAGCCAAGTTTGGCGGTATGTCGGTTCCGGATACCAAGAGGTTGAAGGATCTCGAAGCCGAGAACGCCAAGCTCAAACGATTGCTGGCCGAATCGATTCTCGATGCAGAGGCGCTGAAAGCGGCTTTAGGCCGAAAACGCTGAGCCCCCAGCAAAAGCGTGAGGCAGACATGGTGATGCGAGAATCGACAACGATTTCCAAGCGCCGTGCCTGCCTGCTGGCGGGTTTGTCGCGCACGGTCCTGCATTACGAATCAAAGGTACAGCCAGAGAACGAGCAATTGCAGGCAAGGCTGGTTGAAGTAGCCAGCGAGCGCCGTCGGTTCGGTTATCGCCGTCTGCATGCATTGGTTCGCCGCGAGGGAGTCCAGGTCAATCACAAGCGTATCTATCGCCTCTACAGCAGTGCCGGGCTGTCGGTTCGGCACCGCAAGAAACGACATGGTGTAGCCGTTGAGCGGCAGGCGCTGGAATTGCCGTCGTCACCGAAGCAGGTCTGGTCGATGGATTTCGTCAGTGACGCATTGGCCAATGGCCGCCGGATCAAAGTGCTGACCATCGTCGATGACTTCAGCAAGGAGGCCATCGATCTCGCCGTTGATTTCGGAATATCAGGACATTACGTGACCCGAGTGCTCGATCAGGCGGCTCGTTTCAGGGGCTATCCCAAGGCGGTCCGGACTGATCAGGGGCCTGAATTCACCGGCAAGGCATTGGACCAATGGGCCTACCAGCACGGCGTGCAGCTAAAGCTGATCCAGGCGGGCAAACCGACACAGAACGCGTTTATCGAGAGCTTCAACGGCCGGTTCCGGGATGAGTGCCTGAACGACCATTGGTTTACGAGCTTGCCCCAGGCTCGTATCCTGATTGCTGCTTGGCGCCGAGACTACAATCAGCATCGGCCGCATAGCTCACTGGATTACCTGACGCCTGCAGAGTTTGCGGCCAAGCATCGATCCTGTGATCCCGATGACCCCGTCGGGAAAGGATGTCTTTAGCAGTGCAAACCAAGGACTTTTACTAAAACGCCCTTGGCACTAAATCCGGGGGCACCTCACCCCGACGGAATCTCTAGTCGCTCCAAAGACTTAAACTTAGACAAACGGAGAAGCCATGAGCAGCATGCGGTATCCGGAAGAATCCAAAACTGAAGCGGTCAAGCAGGTGGCGAATCGGGGTCACCCCACGTAGGACGTGGTCAATCGGTGGTGGTATCGCTGCCGACTCTGTATAAGTTCTGAAGCACTACAGCCTGCCTAAGTCGGAGCTCAGCAAACTGCAAAGCCTAGCTGTAGAAATCTGCCGACTTAAGGCTGAGTTGAAGCGAGTCAGCGAGGAGCACGGCATCCTTAAAATGGCCGCAGCATACTTTGCCAAAAAATCCATCTAAGTTACTCCTTCAACCCGGAAATGTCCTGTTAAGACAGGTACGAAAACCGGTGCAGCCTAATCAAGGAGTTTTACTAATACGCCAATCGTAGCAGCTGATTTCTCATTGTTCTTTTTAGATATTCGCAGAAATAACTTATCGCAATCGTAATTACGAATATGGCAACCAATAGAAATAATGCATTCTGCCAAGTATCTACCCCCCACGGGCTGACAGCCCTAAAAAAACATAACACCGGATAGTGGATACAATACAAAGGAAAAGTTAGCCCACCAAGCCACCGAATCGCGGCAGAAAAATTATATGTTTGAGGATCCACGCTTCGAGCTATGCTTTGCGCTGATAATAAGTGAACTCCAAACAGAACGGCAACCATATAGTCGGCAGATATATTTCTATTATATGCCGCACGACCCCATGGCAAAAACAAGCCAAAATTATCGTTTGCTAATTGATCCTCTATGGAGGGAAATAACGCCAAGGCAAGGAGGCTCAACAAAAAGCCAGCAGCTGCAAAAAATATATTTATTTTTGCTCTACAGCTATATTTATATAAATAATAACCTAACATCCAAACTGGCAACAAAGCCGCGATTGTTCTACCAGCAATTAGAAGAATTATAATTGCTGCAGGGATGGCCATTTTTCGTGGAAAGAAAATAACTATCCCTGCGACTAGATAGTACGTCGCCTCAAAACTCAGGGACCAATATGGTCCATTTGTTCCTGGCGAAATGCCACCAAAATTAAAAATTTGATATTCGTTCACAAAGAAGAGCGAAGATATATAGCCCGACCAACTCTCCGGCCTCCAGAGTATTGTTTTTATATTATAAAAATCGGGGTTTATAAACATTCCAAACGAATCAAAAGCAAAGGTTAAAATTAATGCTGGAAGTACAACCGAATAAAGCCTTGATATTCTGCTATAACAATATGCACCAAGATCACTTTCTCTACTTGATGAAACATACGCTATAACATATCCAGACAACACAAAAAATACGATCACACTAATAGATCCATAATTTCCAAGCCTCCACCAAAAAATATCTGACGTTATTAGCTTCGAAGAAATGTGCTCAAAAAGCACGCCTAGTGAAGCAAAAAATCTTATTAGATCGAGATATAAAGATAGAACAATCGGCATGTATTTATGATTTCTATCAAGAGCAATACAGAATATCGATACATCCCGAATTTTTATCGAAAAACAATCGAGGAAGGTGAATTATCTTCATTGTTGTTTATCGTAATACTGCCTATATCTAATCCAGACAGAATCGGAATAGCGAATAACAGCCAACCACTTTTCTCCGCTTAAATCATTGTCTACTTGGAGGTGCTTGGCATACCGAAGAGAAATATCAGTTTAGTATCAATTTTTTTCAACATCATTTCTGCAAATCGTCACACAATTTTCAGATCGAATAGTTCGCTCGATGATGCACTAGCCATTGCTCAAGCATCATTGATATCCAGATCATCTCGCCATAGTAGCCAGGATGTTCTTGCAGATGTTTATTGAAGAGTTGATCGACAAATTCGCCACGAAGCACCCCACGATCAACCAATCCCATGACCGAGTTTCTGGCTAGCTTTCTTAACGCATCGTGACGATTCAGCCAGACTCCAAAGGGAAGACCAAACCCCTGCTTTTTCTTGACAATGATTTCGTCGGGCAAAAATCCGCGCAGTGCCTCCTTGAAGAACCAGCGCAGCTTCAGCCCCTTCAGTTTGTACTCGACTGGCAAGCGTAATGAAAACGCTAGCAGTTCGTCATCAAGCATCGGAAATCCGACATTGATACCAGCCAAGCGAGTAGTTCCACAAACCTTAGGCAAATCACTTTCCGCCAGCGTAAAACGCCAATCGAATGCCAGTTCCCGGTTGGTCAGACTGTCAGTAACTGCAGAGGACCAAACCTCTCGTTGAAGGCCCAGTGGCGCATTTAGGTTAATAGCTTGCAAAAATCCGGGGGTCAGCACCTGATCAACACCGAGGCGTGTAATCAGGTTGTATAGCTGAAGGCGGTCTGGCATCGGAATGCTAGCCTGCTCAATATAGCTACTGCCTTTTTTAAGCAAGGGGATTTGATCCATACCAGGCAGGCTGAATAACGGCTCAAGAAGTCCTTTTTGCAAGAAGCTCGGGAGATGCCGGTAGCTATTGAAAATTCTTTGTTTGGCATAACGCGAATTTCCGCCGAAGAGTTCATCGCCACCATCACCGGCCAGTATCTTGGAGACACCGCCCTCCTTTGCCATCTTCGCGCAGTAATAGGCAGGGAGAGCTGAAGAATTACCGAAGGGCTGATCGTAGCTGGATGCAACCATCGGAATGCTACTCACGAGATCGTCTGGAGTAACGTAATACTCATGATGTTCAGTATTGAAACGGCGGGCGGCAATGCGGGCGAATGCCATTTCGTCATAGCCCTCGGCCTCAAATCCGATGGAGTATGTCGCTGCCGGCGCACCGTGAGCGAGGCCAATCATCCCTGCCACGGTAGAGCTATCGGTTCCGCCGCTCAGGAAACACGCGGCTTTACCGCCATCCAATTGGCGAGTTGTTGCTTGCTGCAGAATGTCCCGGAACTCATCACGAAGTTTCTCGAAGGGCTGATTCCTGGTCTCCTCGAAAGTGGGTATCCAATAGGGCGCAACAGTTAATTGAGCATTTTCAAACAAAACATAGTGGCCGGGGGGTACCCGATAGACTCCTTTGAAGATCGTCCTCGGGGATGGGATTGCGTGAAAGTAGAAATAGTCAAAGATCGCTTGAGGATCAATTTCCGTACTCGCATCCGCCAATTCATCGGCGCGCTCGGCAAAGAGCAGTCGATTTCCAATCTGGCGATAACAAAGACTGCGTATGGCAAAGCGATCAATTGCCAGAAAGACCTGGCCATTCGGCTCATTAAGCGCTACTGCAAAATCTCCAGATACGTGCTCCGCCGCCTTGACGCCGAAGCGCTGGAAGGCTTGTTGCCAAGCAGCTTCGTCACCTTTGGACTTGGCAATTTGAGACAAAGCCGCGTCATTGAAGCTGTGTTTTCCAACCACAAGAATATCTGGATTTTTTAACATGAATTTAAGCAATTAAGTTTGAGAGCCGAAGAACAACGTGGACGAGCCCCCCGGATTCTACGTTTGTGATTACGCAACAGCCGACCTCACCGCGAAGACCCACAGTGTATTTGAGCCAACCTCGATTTACGCCCTTTGGACTATCTTTTTCTTGTCAACGTCATAACCACAGAATCCTCCAAGCATCAAAAACAAAAACAGGAAGCGCGGAGCATCGATAAGTGTGTCAAACAGCCCAACCACCAGAAATCCACTAAAGGATGCCAGCAAGGCGGCAGCCCCAAGATCTCCTTGCCACGCTCGACCCATTGCACCTTTTATGGCGAGCAAGGAAAACAAGCCGATAGCGACCAAGCCAAACCAACCCTGATCGAAGATGACCGAAATGGGAAGACTTTTGACATGCCATTCCAAATGGCTGTCGGCGGTAAAGAGCCAGTGATCCAGTTCTTTCGAGAAGTCACCATTTCGTAGCAGATTGTCGCCTTGGAGCGTTTCAAGTCTTACATTGTCCACATCAACAATTGTCTTGAGGTTGCCGTTGTAGAGAGCGAACTTTATTGGTCGCTGGGAATACCAATGACTGGCATTGAAGTGATCGGAAGTAATAACCCTTTCGAAATGATGCCAAATCCCTATCTCTTTGCCGATCTCAATCGTGCTCCAGATGCATTCAAAGGAGGAAATCAGCCATTTTTCACAAATTGGAATCGTGATTGTGGCATCTGGTCTATTGGCACGCGCATCAAGTTTTAGAATGTATTTTTGCAGAGGTTCAACAGAGACGCGTTGCCCCAAATAGATTGAGCTTCCGGAGACCAGTCGCAGAAAGCTGTTGCCCTCTTCTGAAACCAGCTGATAAGTACCAGCGTGATTCTCTTCCCTGCTTAAGAGATAATGGCTTTCCGGATAGCGACCGAGCCCCATACCAAATAGCGTCGTCAGCAAATCCGGGCTGCGAATGTCAAGCGCATCCTCCCAATGAGCTTGACGGACATAGTAGTCGTTCCCCAGCGTAGCGATCCGCTCCTGCGCAAACTGCCCGGTAAAGACTGGCATGGCCACCGCAAACATGGCACCTGTCAGAGCTACCAAGATCAGACCGCGTTGTTTCCAGCGAGCAGATTTAAACAACGCAAAAAACATGGTGATCGCCGATGCCACACCAAATGCCATATAACCATTACGTGAAAACGTAACCATCAGGGCATAGGTCGCTGCGAGCAACAGCCCCCCGCCCAGCAGCCTGACCAGCCAACTTTTCGTTTGCAGTACCAGCAGTAACAGGAATGGCGTTGAAACTGCAAGAAAACACTCAATGTAAGCCCCGCCCGTATGCATGGAAGAGAATGGACCGGTAACACGGTAATCACTGGAAAAATTGAATAACCCACTAAACGTCAGTCGCTCCCAGAGAATGACCCCAACTGTAAAAGCAAGACCAGCGATTGCACCAGTCGTCAACGGACGCTCGATATCCATTTCTGAAGCAAGCATGCGACGCAGCAATCCAAAGCTCAGAAAAGCCCAAATCGCACCTTTAGCAATGCGAAGTGAATTATAGGCACTGTAATAATTGCTAAATGAGTTGGAATCTGGAAATTGGAACGGAAGCATCCCCCGAATGGCGCTAATGAATAAGCTAAGCGCCACAAGTCCACAAGCAAGAACGAAGAAGGTGTTTGCTCTCCGCTTGTGGCGTTTAGAAGGAATGCGAGCAAACCCGATACTAAGAGCGACCAGCAACAGCAAGTCGAATTCATCAAAATAGAAGCGCCCGCTCCACTGGGCCAGATCGAGCGACGGCAACGCGAACGGAATAATGACGGCGATCAGTACCGGCCTAAGCCATATGGCGACTGCGCATACGGAGAGAAAGAGACTGAGCAATATCGGTTGAGTCGGAAAGGTAATGGCCCAATATGCTGAAAATAGCAGCAGGGGCAGCAATGCGACATGCGCGAAGCGAAGTTTTCCCTGGCGATTGGATCTTCCAGCAAATGGCGTAGTTACACCAAATTGCGAAGAGTGCGGAGGCATTTTGGTCGACTTCTGCATATGTCTTTCTCCTACTTCCTTGACGGAGAACAGCGCACTCATCGCTGAAAGAGCCCTGGTTGAACAAAATGCGCCCCATCCAGACAATCCGCCTAGCAACACATTCGTTGGATCGGGATGCATGCCTTGCAAAAAAAGCTTGCCGACCTCTATGCCAGAAGCAAGCAAGACGGCAGAGAAAAGTGCCTGCCTTGGTGAGCCCCGCATTAGCCAAACTACTAATCCGATTGGGGCATACATCATCACAACCATTACAACACTGACCAAAGCTTTGGCCTCTGAAGTGAAGTAATGGTAGTAAAAGGGCGTGAAATGCAGTTCAGTCAGCTGCGCACCAGCAAAACCAAGTCCATCCCAGTGACCAGAAAACCAGCCATTCGCCTGCAACAGGACCAACATGTAAATAGCACCAAGCGGGTACAGAAATTGGCGTATCAGCGCCTGAAACCTTTTTGGTGAGCAAGTTGCATGGTGTTTCCATAGCGCCAAACCGCCACAAACGCCGGTTACGCGCGTCAATATCGAAAGCCCTTCGCTGATTCCCGATGCCATGAAGAACTGCAGAATCTCGATGGAAGCCCCCAACAGGATGCCAAGAAATAGCGCCTGCCTATAACTTCCGGACTGACTTTCTGAGCGATATCCAAGAAACAGACCAAATGGCAATGTCAGGATAATTTCGAACAACAGCTTAATACCGCTGAGCGCCCCTAATTGCGAACCACCTCTTGCCATTAGCCATCCCCAATTGCCCCCCGAAAGTTTTTGCTCGAGCTCCGCTCCAGAAAACAGGAAGTCGTATGGGAAAAGACTGAAGGCAGCATAGCCAACAAGATAGGCCTCGAGCAGTCGAAAAGCCAATCGCCTGGAATCGCCATCAATAGAAAAAAAATCTTTAAACCAATCTGAGTATTTGGCTGCCAAGACCAAACCAATCAAAGCGCCCACTGACTGAGAGACTATGTCATTAAGCGAACAAGTCCGCGGAGGGAAAAAAAGCTGGGCAAACTCGATACAGATTACAAAAGAGAGAGAGAAAAGCCCTGAAATAAAAAATAGGGAAGCCTTATTCGCCTTGGAGAATCTATCCAACAATAAGTGAGTTGTCAGGAACCCCGTTGGAATAGCAAGAATGAGGTTAGCAACCCAGTCGGCACGCGTATCGACATCCAAGCGGTACATCGGTATATGCTTGAATTGCTCCCAGGCATCCGACCATGAGACGTACTGGTACTCAAAAGGAACCAGACTTCCGTAGGCGAGAAAAAAAAGATAACCCACCCAGATCATGAAGGGGAAGGCTAACCGGCCATCTACTTGATCGACAGGAGATTTCAT
The DNA here is from genome assembly GCF_000012425.1 of Dechloromonas aromatica RCB. NCBI lineage: Bacteria > Pseudomonadati > Pseudomonadota > Betaproteobacteria > Rhodocyclales > Azonexaceae > Dechloromonas > Dechloromonas aromatica (nom. nud.). Next base: position 2,626,829 of record NC_007298.1, read on the forward strand.
GGGCTTCGTCGTCTTGGGTTAGGAGGTGGCCGTCGCGGTGCTTCAGATACTCTAATTGAATCTACGCTGGAGCCAATCAGTAACACCAGTAGCAACCGCATTTCGCCAGACCGCAGAGGAAAACGTGTGGTCAGCATCATCAACATGAACCATCTCAACATGGCTACGCTGTTGTATTGCATTCCAAAGAGGCTCAGTTTTCAAGGCGCCGAGAAACTCTTTTGCTGTGAAATCATTGCCACTTAGGACGAAAAGTGCGGGGCCCGAAAATCGCTCAAGGCCTCTCGCCATTTTTTCCTGAAAAGGAAGTTTTTTGCCATCAACTACTTTTTTCCCTTGCTGTCTGGCATTCAGGACGCTTGAGATAAAACCCTTGAGCGAACTGGAAAAACCAAGCTTTCCAGTCAACATCTTTCGCCAGAAATCGGCCTGTAATAAACGTTGTCCGTAGTAATGCTTGATATGAGTTTTCGCCAGCGTAGCCTCAGAGCGAACCCACGGATTGAGCAGCACCAAGCCGCAAACACGCTCATCATGCGTGGCATCCCAGTAGAGCAGGCTTGCCGAGGCTGCATCGCATAAGCCCCAGACAACAATGCGCTCTACCTGTGGACAGTTTTCAAAAAAAGCGTCAATGGCAGCAGCAATGTCTTCATCTATCTGCTCGAAACCGCCAAATACTCCGGTACTATCGCCCATACCGCGAGAATCAAAGCGCAACACAGGAAATCCAGCGTCTGCAAGCGCGCGTGACAGAAGAACAAACTGGCGGTGACTCCCAACGCGATATTGGGGCCCCCCCACAACGATCAGAACCCCCGTTTGTCCGGATGCTTCCGGCTCGGCAAGAATTGCAAGTAGCGCTTCACCACTACACGAAAAAGTGAAGGCACGTTCAGTGCAACTCATCCCCATGACTCCATTAACGCGATGGTTGATGAAATCAATTCCGGAGCTTCCTCGATTTCTGATGTTTGCCAAAAAGCAGGGCCACGAACCAGGCGAAGATCCACTTCATAGCCGGACTGTTGCCATTGTTCAGCAAGTCTGACAAATACCGGAGAGAGCGTTGCGCCTTCTCGCATCGAAAGCTCAAGCCACGCGACTCGACCATTGCAATACTGAGCAGGGTTAAGTTGAGATTGCTCGAAGTCATTAACTAAGGCAGGAGCAACCGTATAACCCGCAATCTCGACAGGCGTCCCCGCGATCAATTGCTTTCGGATTTCCTCCGAAGCGCTTTTGGATTGCCCTGAAGTTATCTCAGAGACCAATTTCAAACGCATGAATTGTTGCCAATACTGCTTGCCCGAAACAACGGGCTGCCAGAAGACAAAATTGGCTTTTTCCGGCAAATTAACTGCAGCGCTTGCTGCAAGTAAACATCCTGAGCGTAACCCCCACAGTGTTAGCGGCGCTTCACTTCGAGCACGCAACCAGCGATAAGCAAGAAGAACATCGTCCTGCCATGCGTTCCAGGTGGCATCGGCATAGTCTCCGCTGCTATCTCCACACCCTAACAAATCAATTTGAAGTACATCAAATCCAAGTTTGGCCATTTCCCGCGCTTGGCATGCAGCCATGCGCCTGGATTTGTTTAGCTCCTCGGCAAATGGATGCAGATAAATGACAGCCCCTCGCGCTCCACTAGCCTCGGCAGGGTGATAAATACAAAAACGCTGCCCTTTTTCAGCCTTGAGAAAGAATGGCTGCAAGGCCATTACCCCTCTAACCAATCGGCGAAACGAGCCCGAAGGCGGAAATAGTCCAACATACGGAATACCTGATTAAGCTCCGCTACCGCCCGATTGAAGCAAAGAGTTTCATTCATGAGGGACAGAGTTTTCCATTTGAGATCCAATTTCTGCTTCAGCATAAATCATGTTCTAAGCATCAAATAAGATACCGAACCGACATCATCGCTTGGAACGGCCTTCTTTCCCTAATTCACAGTCGGCCTGCCAAAGCCCAACCAGAACCTTCGGAGAACCTACGCCATTCCAACTAAGGTTGATATACGGCTTACAGGAAAATAGGGCTATTTGCAGAGGCCCGAAGCAGAAGAAAGTCATCGATTCAAGCTTACGGATACCCAAGCGCTGATGAGAGAGCAGAGATTGCCGGTTAAACGCTGAAATACGTGAGAAGCTCCAGAGAACACCGGCAGCAGCCAGGCGCTCATTGGCGGCATCCCATAGCCGAGCAAAAGTTCTACCCATCCGATAACGAGGCTCCACGTGCACGTCATAGTCCCAAACACCCGTTTTCGGGTCATCAAGAACAAATCGACAATGCACCTCATCCTCGTCGTAATGCCCTTGGGCATACCAGAGAAAACCTGCAAACACACCTTTGCTCTCGGCTGCTAGACAAACATGCCCCCTCTCGAAGCGAGACTCGAGGACAGCATCAGGGCGAGGAAACATGCCGACCAGAGAATCTCCTTTGACCACCTGATGAACTGCCTCAAGTGAGGAAGCCCGGCAGGCCGGCACGAATGGAGTGTGGATTGGCTGCGCAACCAAGTAATAACGTATCAGGCGGCAACGGCCGCCACTCAAGGCTTGCATTGCCCGACCAATCAGGTAGAGCACCCCATTGATGAAGCCGAGGCTATCAATGGCCGACTTGAAAACCCGAAGCATTCGAAAACGGCCTTCAAGCAATCAAGTCACCGAGTTCCATTTTCGGAAAACCGCATTCACCGAACTAAAGTACGTTCCGAACATAGGAATCCCAATCTTGAACTGCAATTTCAGCCAGCCAGCTTAGACTCAACGAATTCGACCAAAGATCCCAGCGTAGCAAAGGAACTTCCCTCAATTTCGTCGTCCTCTATAGCAAAACCAAAACGTTCTTCAAGAGCAGTAATGAGAGCAACAACAGCCATTGAATCTAGCTCTGGGATCGCCCCGAGAAGAGGGGTATCACTAGTAAATTCTGCCGAGCGCCCCTTCAAGCCCAGGATTTCATCCAGCAGAGATAACACTTCCTTTTCTGTATTCAAGCTTCGCTCCATCTTTTCCAAGGAATCAAGCTTGCAATTATAGGGAAAGAATATGATTTCGACTGTGAGATACTACATATCGTCATACTCAACCCACATGCAAGACTCAGTCCCCATGAGAGATTCCACACTTCTTCACGAACTGATTTTCTGTGCAGCGCAGCGCGATGCTACGGCACCTGCGCTGACCTACGGCAAGTCCACCCTGAATTACGGTGACCTGCAGAGCGCAATCAATCACTTTGCCGGCGGCCTCATAAATCTAGGTCTTCAGCGCGGCGAGCGAGTCGGCATTTATCTCGAAAAACGCTTCGAGACCGTTATTTCCAGCTTTGGTGCCCCCGCTGCAGGTGGCGTTTTTGTGCCGCTGAATCCCTTACTCAAACCAGAGCAAGTGGGCTACATCTTGCGCGATTGCAATGTCCGCATTTTGGTCACATCGCAGGAACGCTTCGCTCAGTTGCAAGATACTCTTGCCGCTTGCCATGATCTTCGCCATGTCGTGGTACTTGATTCTGCTGAGCCACTTCCAGTAATCAATGGTCTGAACACGATTCGCTGGAGTACCCTGCTCGCAAATCCTCCGGCAAGAGGCCATCGTGTAATAGATACCGACGTGTTGGGTATTTTGTACACATCCGGCAGCACAGGCAAACCCAAAGGAGTTGTGCTTTCGCACCGCAACATGGTGGCTGGTGCAAAAAGTGTCGCCAGCTATCTGGAAAACCGGGCCGACGACACACTACTGGCCGCCCTCCCCCTCTCGTTCGATGCCGGCTTCAGCCAGCTAACCACAGCTTTTCATGTTGGCGCTCGGGTTGTGCTTCTCAATTACCTTTTGCCGCGAGATGTACTCAAGACCATCGAACGCGAAAAGGTAACCGGGCTGACGGCGGTTCCGCCGCTGTATATCCAGCTGACACAACTCCAGTGGCCTGAATCGATCACCGATCACCTGCGGTATTTCGCCAATACCGGTGGTCGAATGCCGCGTGAAACGCTGGATTCACTGCGGCAGCACTTGCCCAAAACCAAACCGTTTCTGATGTATGGCCTGACAGAGGCCTTCCGTTCAACCTTCCTGCCACCTAGTGAAGTAGACAAGCGGCCGGACTCGATCGGCAAAGCAATCCCCAATGCCGAAATTCTGGTTTTGCGCGAAGATGGCACACCATGTGCACCAAACGAACCTGGTGAATTGGTACATCGAGGAGCGCTGGTCGGCATGGGTTACTGGAACGATATAGAAAAGACAGCCGAGCGCTACAAACCGCTGCCCGTCCATGCTCCTGGCCGCGAGGCCGGTCTTGTGTTGCCCGAAATCGCTGTCTTTTCCGGCGATACCGTACGCATGGACGAAGAAGGATTCCTGTATTTTATCGGCCGCCGTGACGAGATGATGAAAACCTCCGGTTACCGGGTCAGCCCAACCGAGGTTGAGGAAATTCTCTACGCAACCAAGATGGTTGGAGAATGCGTTGCCTTTGGCGTAGACAATGACCGACTCGGCCAAGCCATTCAGGTTATTGCCACCGCCCCCCCCAATGGCACACTCGACACTGCCGCGCTCCTTGCCGAATGCCGTGCTCGTATGCCTGCGTACATGGTACCAAGCGGCATAGAAATCCAGGATGGCCCGCTACCACGCAATCCGAATGGCAAGATTGACCGAAAAACCCTTTCTACAGCATGGATCGAAGCTCATGGAAGCTAAAGTGCCCCCAACTCACTCGCCAATGACCCAATTTGCCACTGTCGATGGCGAGTTACAGGTCGGAGGGCTACCACTCTCTCGCCTCGCTGAGCGAGTTGGCCAAACCCCCTTCTATGCCTACGACCGCGAATTGTTGCGTACTCGGGTTCGGGAATTGAAGGCTGTCTTACCAGCCGGAATCAAATTGCACTACGCCATGAAAGCCAATCCGATGCCTGCGTTGGTCGCTTTCATGGCGTCCCTGGTTGATGGCATTGACGTGGCTTCCGGCGGCGAAATGAAGGTCGCTCTGGATGCTGGCGGAGTCCCGCAAGAAATCAGTTTTGCCGGCCCCGGCAAACGGGATGCAGAACTTCGACAGGCAGTCGCTGCGGGCGTGCTGATCAACGTCGAGTCATTTCGTGAACTCGATCTACTCGCCCGTATATCGACTGAACTTGGCCTGCCTGCGCGAGTGGCGGTCCGTGTGAACCCCGATTTCGAGCTAAAGGGTTCGGGCATGAAGATGGGCGGCGGACCAAAACAGTTTGGCGTCGATGCCGAACAGGTACCGCTCCTGCTGGCCCGTATTGGTGAATTAAAACTGAGTTTCGAAGGATTTCATTTATTTGCCGGTTCGCAAAACCTCAAGCCTGAATCCATTTGCGAAGCACAGCAAAAATCTTACGAACTTGCGCTTGCACTATCCCGTCATGCACCGTCACCAGTACGTTTCCTGAACCTGGGTGGAGGATTCGGAATCCCCTATTTTCCTGGTGAACGCCCCCTCGATCTTTCATCAATCGGCGACAACTTGGCGCAGCTTGCCTCCCGAGCAGCTCAGGATTTCCCTCTCGCCTCGTTGGTTATTGAATTGGGACGCTATCTTGTCGGCGAGGCAGGAATCTATGTTTCCAGAATCATTGATCGAAAAATCTCGCGTGGACAAACCTATCTGGTGACAGATGGCGGACTGAACCATCACCTGTCGGCATCTGGTAATTTTGGGCAGGTAATACGCAAGAATTACCCAGTTTCAATCGGCAACAGAATGAATGCTGAGGATATCGAAATAGCCACTGTCGTTGGCCCCCTGTGCACTCCACTGGATATACTCGGTGACCGAATGGCACTCTCTGTTGCGATGCCGGGGGACTTGGTGGTGGTATTCCAATCGGGCGCTTACGGCGCCAGCGCCAGCCCACAGAGTTTTCTTGGGCACCCTGAGGTTACTGAAGTTCTCGTTTAGATTCGAGAGTCAGTTATCTCCGAATACAAAGGGAAGTATTTTCAACATCATTCTCTCACCGGTGTCCGGGCATCGGGGCTACACTGGCTATGCCATTCGTAGTAAGGAAATTTGAATGGCATTTCATTACAATACCGCCCTTGTCTAACGAAACTCTTAGCATCCATTCGTAGTCTCTGTGAAATAGTGCACAGGCAGGATATGCCCGAATAAATAGACTTAAGACTGTGTACGGAACCAAGCCCACCTCGTTTTTGACTCCTAAAATCGTGGTTCGGCGTGGGGATACAAGCAATTGGGGATAGTGCCACCATTACCCAGCTTAACTTTCAAGCAGCAAAGCTAGGATGGAGCATCAGCATCATGATCAGATTATTCAATCACTGGTTTTCTTGGCGGAGTGCTGCAGGGATGCTGTTCGACCTGTCGTTTCTAATTGTCAGCCTCGCCATCACGCTGATGTGGGTACACAGTGACCTACCAATCAATCCTCTACACATCATCATCTATGCCGCACTGTTTGCCATAGTGATGCTTTGTATCAATACCGTGCTGGGGCTATATCAGCGCTTGTCCATTCGTGCCTCGACCGAAACCCGTGCTCGAGTCGTTTTATCCCTTTATCTCGCGATACCTGTAGCGTACCTGCTCTACGCATTGTTGCCATTGGCAGCAGTCAATCGTGAATTGATTCATCTTTCGGCCATGTCGGCCGTATTTGGCATGCTCGTTACCCGGGTGGGGGCAGCTCATGCCCCCGCTGCAAAGATGTTGCGGCGCCGTATTCTGGTTTTCGGGACTGGCTACCAAGCATTGGCCGTCAAACTTGCCTTGGAGCGTTCAGACCCGTCTGCACAGATTATTGGATTCTTCCCTGGTGCCAATGAAGATCAATCTCAAGTTCCAGCAAATCTAATACTCAGCCGTGACCAGTCGTTAACCGACACCGCTCGCAATATAAATGCGGATGAAATCGTTGTCGCACTAAGTGAACGGAGAGGTGGAGCAATGCCGCTACGTGAACTGCTTGACTGCAAACTGCAGGGTATTCGCGTTCTCGATTTGGCAAGCCACTTCGAACAAACGCTTGGTCAGATTCGGCTTGATTCACTGTACGCAGGATGGCTCATCTTTGGTGATGGTTTCCGCCAGGGCGCGTTGAGGACAGCCGTAAAGCGTGTATTTGATATTGTCTGCGCCGCTACTCTGATCATTGCCGCCCTGCCCATCATGCTCCTGGCGGCATTGTTGATCGTCGTGGAAGATGGTTTTCCTCTGCTCTATCAGCAAGAGCGGGTTGGCCTAAATGGTCGCCTGTTCAACGTCATCAAGTTTCGCAGCATGCGACGCGATGCCGAAAAAGATGGAAAACCGATCTGGGCGCAGGCGCAAGACAACCGCGTCACCCGTATCGGCCAAATTATCCGCAAACTTCGTATCGATGAACTACCTCAATTGTTTAGCGTTCTGAAAGGCGACATGAGCCTAGTCGGACCACGCCCTGAACGTCCGTTCTTTGTGGATCAACTGACCAAGGAAATTCCATTCTATGCGGTACGTCACAGCGTGAAGCCTGGCGTAACCGGCTGGGCACAAGTACGGTATCACTATGGCGCCACGGTCGAAGATTCAGCTGAAAAATTGCAGTACGATCTCTACTATGTAAAAAATCACTCTCTTTTTCTGGATATTGTGGTTCTTTTTGAAACAGTGGGAGTCGTACTGACAGGCAAAGGTGCTCACTAGTCGCCATCGTCACGATCACTCGTGACCAAGAACCCCATTTCATGGATACAACAAACACATCGCTGATCTCTTGGGGTTTCGGACTCGCCGCCTTCGGCTACCTGTTTTTTTCCGCCTATCTATTCTCTTTTGGCAATGATTGGCGTCAGGACAAGCGCCCCCAGAGAATGCTTGCTACGGGGTTTATCTCGGCACTCTGGGCCTTCGCCAGCCTGGCCTTTACGCTTGACACCAAACCAATCACGCTGGTTACTGCGTCTGTGCTTGATGTCATTAGGTACGGTACCTGGTACGCTTTTCTCTTATCCTTGCTATTGCAGCCAACCGACACATCAGCAGAAAAGCCACAAGTTGTCACTTGGTTGCCCAAAGCCTGTTGGTTGCTGGTTATTGGTGGAGTGGTCCTTCAATTTACGCTTGCAATGGGCGTACTTTCTCCTCAGGAGTGGCTGCGTAATACGATCTTTCACGGGCTCGCTGAGGCGGTTCTGGGATTGATACTCATCGAGCAACTATTTCGAACGGTGGCCGAGGATTCACGCTGGAACCTCAAGCCACTCTGCCTTGGCTTACTCTTCCTGTTCGCATTTGACGTCTATCTATTTTCTGACGCCATGATGTTCAACCGGTTCGACACTGATGCCCTGACCGTTCGCGGATTCGTCCAGGTCATGTCGATTCCTCTGCTGATTCTCGCGACAGAACGAAGCAAGGACTGGACATCGAAAATTCATCTGTCACAGAAAGCGGCCTTTCACTCTGCCACACTTCTGTTCGCCGGGATTTATCTGTTATTCATGGCGAGCGTTGGCTATTACGTTCGCTACTTTGGTGGGGAATGGGGCCGCGCCTTCCAACTAGCCGTGATCGTCGCTGCCACGCTACTTCTAGGTATTTTGCTGGTATCTGGATCGATGCGCGCCAAGATGAAAGTTTTGGTTGGAAAACATTTTTTCCGTTACCGCTACGACTATCGTGAGGAGTGGTTACGTTTTACCCAGACACTGACTCTCCAGGACTCACCTCAAACCATGGGCCAACAGGTCATACGCGGACTTGCGAACATGGTAGAAAGCCCAGCCGGAACTTTATGGCTAAGGGATGTTAACCAAGCAACGTATCGGCAAAGTGCGCGCTGGAATCTTCCGGAATGCGTATCGGCAGCGCAATATGACTCACCTCTCTGTCGTTTTTTGCTTGCCAGTGGCTGGGTCATCAATCTTGAGGAGTATCGCTGCTATCCTGCCCGCTACAACAATCTGGAAATCCCTGACTGGCTTTCCGAACTCCCAAATGCCTGGCTAATTGTTCCTTTGATGGCTGGCAATGAAATGCAGGGCTTTGTGATTCTCGCAAGCTCTCGCACACCTTTAAATGTCAATTGGGAAGTCAACGATCTGTTACGCACAGCCGGCTGCCAAGCAGCTAGTTTTTTGGCCAAGATGCAGGCAACAGAGGCTTTGCTCGAAGTGCGAAAATTCGACGCATTCAACAAGATGTCTGCATTCGTGGTGCACGACCTAAAGAATATTGTTACTCAACTCTCTCTGATGTTGAAAAATGCTGAGCGTCATCGAGACAACCCCGAATTCCAGCAAGACATGTTGATGACTGTCGAAAACTCTGTGGAGCGCATGCGCCAACTTATGATGCAACTTCGTGAAGGAGCCACGCCTCCTGGAGCGGCTGTCGGTGTTAGTCTTTCAGATGTCATTGAGAGAGTTCAACGTGACAAGCGCGGACAGGGGCGTCAAATAGAAGTCAGCATCACAACTTCTCTTACAACCCGCGGACATCAGGAAAGACTGGAAAGAGTGATCGGACATCTGGCACAAAACGCACTTGATGCGACCCCAATCGAAGGCCGCGTATGGATAAATCTTGAGCGCCGAGGTGATCGCGCCTCGCTGGAAATTGGCGACACTGGCCAAGGAATGACACCTGAATTTATTCGCGATCGACTGTTCAAACCTTTCCAGACCACCAAGCATGCCGGAATGGGGATCGGTGCGTACGAAAGTGCCCAGTACATCCGGGAATTGGGAGGCGAAATTACAGTTGATAGCACCCCAGGCATTGGAACCCGAATGACCCTTATTCTTCCTCTTCTGGAAATTCGGCAAGAATCCGACCTGCACCACAAGGAGGCTGCGTGAGTACTGACAAGACGCTCCCGCTACTGATCGTAGAAGACGATCCGGCACTGCAAAAACAATTGCGCTGGTCCTTCGATCAGTATGAACCCCTTGCGGCAGGCGACCGCGAAAGCGCGCTGGCTCTGGTTCACCGCCACCGCCCAGCAGTGGTCACGATGGATCTGGGTCTGCCGCCAGATGCAGACTCGGTCTCTGAAGGGTTTCTCCTTCTGGAACAAATACTTTCCGCACAACCAGATACCAAGGTCATCGTATTGACCGGTCAAAACGACAGGACTAACGCCTTGCGTGCCATAGGCCTCGGTGCCTACGACTTCTTCGCCAAACCGTTTGAGCCAGAACTACTTACCTTAACGATCGACCGTGCGTTCCGCCTGTATGAATTACAGCAAGAGAACCGAAGACTGCAGGCTGCGCAGCATCCGACAGCTCTTGGCGGTTTGCTGACCCGCGATGCCGGCATGCAGCGTATCTGCCGCACCATCGAAAAGGTTGCCAACAGCAACGCAACAGTTTTGCTCCTCGGCGAGAGCGGTACAGGCAAAGAAGTTCTCGCACGTGGCCTGCATGAAGCCTCCCCACGCAAGAATGAGCGCTTTGTCGCAATTAACTGCGCGGCAATACCTGAAAACCTGCTCGAAAGCGAATTGTTCGGCTACGAAAAAGGCGCATTCACCGGTGCAGCCAAGACCACGCTTGGCAAGATCGAAACGGCGCACGGTGGCACTCTGATGCTTGATGAAATCGGCGATCTTCCACTAGCACTTCAGGCAAAACTCCTGCGCTTTTTGCAAGAACGTGTCATCGAACGACTCGGTGGCAGGCATGAAATACCCGTTGATGTCCGGATTGTCTGTGCTACCCATCAGGATCTCAAATCGCACATCAAGGAAGGCCGTTTTCGGGAGGACCTCTTCTACCGATTGGCGGAAATTGTTATCGATATTCCACCACTTCGCAGCAGAGATGGGGACGCTGCCTTACTCGCACATGCCTTTGTCCACCGCTTTGCCAATGACCACAAGCGAGGCGGCATGACCTTAACGGAAGATGCCGTACGGGCCATTGAGGCGCACAATTGGCCTGGCAATGTCCGAGAACTTGAAAATGCTGTGAAACGTGCCGTGATCATGGCCGATGGTCACCAAATCACTCGCGAGGACATTGGCCTTGACCATCTTGAAGGTACTGCCAACTTCATTGATTTGCGACTGGTTCGCGAAGAGGCCGAACGACGTGCTGTAGCCACTGCTGTATCCCGAGCAGATGGCAATATGGTTCGCGCCTCCGAAATTCTGGGTATTAGCCGACCGACCCTTTATGACCTGATGCACCGCCTTGGCTTGAAATAATCCGACGCAAATCCAGCAAAGAAGACAATCATGAAAAAAAACCGTTTCTTCATTACGTCAGCTCTCACTACTGCACTGCTCGCTGCATTCCTTGGGGGCTGCGGCGACTCCCCTGAATCGCTCATCGCCTCAAGCCGAGAGTTTCTCGCCAAGAATGACAATAAGGCGGCTGTTATTCAGTTAAAAAATGCCCTTCAACAAAATCCCAGTCTTGGCGAAGCACGCTTTTTGCTCGGGAAAACGCTTCTTGAGACTGGCGATGCAGCGGGTGCGGAAGTTGAGCTCCGCAAGGCCCAAGATCTGAAATACTCCCCAGAACAAACAACTCCTCTTCTGGCCAAGGCGATGCTTGGCGCTGGCCAAGCAAAGAAGTTAATCGACGAATTCGGAAAAACTGATTCGCTTAGCGGGGAATCTCTTGCTGCGCTCAAGACGACCTTGAGCGTTGCTTACCTCATCCAAGGCAACCAAGATGCTGCTCAATCAGCACTTTCCGATGCTCTAAAGGCACAACCGGACTTCGCTCCTGCCCTACTTTCCCTGGCTCGTAGCAAAGTCACAAATCGAGACATTGATGGCGCCCAAGCACTCGTCGCCCAAGTCTTGGAGAAGAACCCAAAAAATCACGACGCTTTGCTGTTGAATGGCTCCCTGCAAGGAGTCAAGTCGGGTCCCGAAGCCGCCTTAGCTGAATATCGCAAGGCAATCGAGGCCAAGCCTGACTTTATTGCCGGGCACGCTGCGCTCATTACCACGCTATTCCAGCAACAGAAATTCGACGAGGCATCCACCCAGTTGGATGCCTTGAGGAAAATTGCGCCGAAACATCCGCAAACGCTCTATCTGGATGCCCAAGCCAGCTACCAGCGGAAGGATTTCCAAGGCGCACGCTCAAAACTTCAAGATCTACTCAAGTTCAACACAAACAATCCAACTGCATTACAGCTTGCGGGTGCCGTCGAATTCCAACTACGTTCGTATATGCAGGCGGAAACTTACCTGAATAAAGCCCTCTCGCAAGCCCCTGAATTGCGCTTAGCACGACGCATTTTAGTTGCCACCTATCTTCGTAACGGACAAGCAGCGAAAGCTCTGAACACGCTCCAACCGATGCTTGACAAGGCAGATACTGATTCAGCACTACTAACGCTGGCAGGAGAGACCTATTTGCAAAATGGGGATGCCAAAAAAGCCGAAGAGTATTTTGCAAAGGCCAGCAAGCTTGATCCGAACGACCCCGGGAAGAAAACGTCAATTGCTTTGACCCACTTGGCTCAGGGCGATGTTTCTGGTGCAGTTGAGGATCTGGAACAAATTGCCCAAACCGATAAAGGCGTGAGGGCAGACCTCGCGTTGATCTCCACTTTTATCCGTACCAACCAAGCCGACAAGGCGCTGAAAGCAATCGACAGCCTTGAAAAGAAACAGCCTGACAACCCTGCAACGCATAACTTGCGCGCCCAGACGCTGTTGTTAAAGAAAGATCTGGCTGGCGCCCGCTCAAGCTATGAGGCTGCGTTAAAGATCAATCCGGCCTTCTTCCCCGCAGCCGCCAGTCTCGCGAAAATCGATCTGGCAGAAAAGAAGCCAGACGACGCAAAAAAACGCTTTGAAAACGTACTCCTTGCCGACCCAAAGAGCGTCCCCGCGTTACTTGCCCTTGCTGAATTAAAAGCTGCGAACAAAGGTTCTGTTGATGAAGTTGCCGGCTTAATCGGGAAAGCCATCACGAGCAATCCAACAGAAATCAGCCCACGGCTCGCTCTGATCCAGTATTACCTTAGCCAAAAAGAGACCAAAAAGGCCTTGGGCGCTGCGAATGACGCCGCTGCAGCAATTAAAGACAAGCCAGAAATCATAGATGCCCTCGGTCGTACCCAGCAGATGGCCGGAGACCTGAATCAGGCTTTGGCAAGCTACACCAAGCTCGCAGCACTTCAGCCAGCCTCACCATTGCCCTTGGTAAGGACAGCAGACGTTCATCTCGCGAACAAGAATAAGGATGAAGCAGCAAAGAGTCTAAAAAAGGCACTTGAGATCAAATCGGACCTGGTTGAAGCGCAGCGAGGTCTAATTTTGTTGGCACTGGACGCAAAAAAGCCGAACGAAGCGCTGCAGATTGCCCAACAGATTGAAAAACAACGCCCCAAGGAAGCCGTTGGTTTTGCGCTAGAAGGAGACATCCACGCCACATCAAAGAATTGGACTGAGGCGGCAAATGCCTATCGTAATGCAATAAAACGAGCCGGCAGCGCAGACATTGCCATCAAGCTTCACTCCGTATTACTGGCATCGGGTAACCCCCAAGAAGCAGGACGGATGGCAGCAGCATGGCAGAAAGAACACCCCAAAGACATTGCACTGCTCGTTCATCAAGGGGACGTAGCGACCGCTCGCAAGGACTATTCATTGGCGGCACAACATTATCGTCAAGCGCTCGACATCCAGCCAAACAATGCGCTTGTCCTGAACAATTTAGCCTGGGTATCCGGGGAACTCAAAGCACCAAAAGCAATCGAGTATGCAGAAAAGGCCAACCAACTGGCGCCAGGGCAACCACAATTCATGGACACCCTCGCAATGCTACTTGCGCAAAAAGGCGAAACCAAACGGGCCATTGACCTCTTACGTAATGCTATGAACGCCGCGCCAAACGCCGCATCGATTCAGCTCAACCTCGCGAAGGTATTGATATCCGCCGGCGAGAAAAAAGAGGCCCGCAAGGAGCTTGAGGCCCTTGCGAAGCTAGGCGACAAATTCTCCGGCCAACCGGAGGTTGCTAAACTGCTGCAGGCTCTTTGAACATAATTAACAAACCATTAATAAATAGGAATTTTCGATGACGACAATAGCAGTGGTGGGCTTGGGATATGTTGGTTTGCCCTTGGCAGTGGAATTTGGCAAAAAATATCGGACGATTGGATTTGATCTCTCGACGCACAAGATCGAATGCTATAAAAAGCACTACGATCCCACGGGGGAAGTCAGTACCGACGATCTAAAAGCAGCTACGTTGCTAGAAGTTGGCACAGATCCCGCGGCCATCCGTGAGGCTGACTTTGTTGTTGTTGCCGTGCCCACTCCTGTAGATGATGCCCATCAGCCTGATTTCTCCCCACTAGTCGGCTCATCGACGGCTGTTGGCCAAAATCTAAAACAAGGTGCGATTGTCGTTTTTGAATCGACCGTTTACCCCGGTGCCACCGAAGAAGTTTGTATTCCAATTATCGAAAGAGAATCCGGAAAAACGTGGAAGAAAGACTTTTTCGTTGGCTATTCGCCTGAGCGCATCAATCCTGGCGATAAGGAAAGAACCGTCACCAAGATCATCAAGATAGTCTCTGGTGACACCCCTGAGACACTGGCCACGGTACAGGAAATCTACGGCAGCATAATCACGGCCGGTGTCTACCCAGCATCGAACATCAAGGTTGCAGAAGCCGCCAAGGTAATCGAGAACACGCAGCGTGACCTGAATATTGCGTTGATGAACGAACTGGCGATCATATTTGACAAGATAGGCATCGACACACTGGAGGTCTTGCAAGCGGCCGGTACAAAGTGGAATTTCCTTCCCTTCCGCCCGGGCCTGGTCGGTGGGCACTGTATTGGCGTTGACCCGTACTACCTGACCCACAAGGCACAAAAGCTGGGCTATCACCCGGAGGTCATTCTTGCCGGCCGCCGTATCAATGACGGAATGGGGAAGTTCATCGCCGAGCAAACGATCAAGATGCTCGTCAAGGCAGGGCACCCGGTCAAGGATTGCCCAATTATTGTGCTGGGCCTTACCTTCAAGGAAGACTGTCCCGACCTACGCAACTCAAGAGTCATCGATGTCATTCGGGAACTGGAATCCTACGGCGCCAAGGTGGTAGTTCACGACCCAGTTGCCGATGCAGCCGAGGCGCGTCACGAATATGGCGTCGATCTAGTTGCCTGGAACGATCTGCCAAAGGCAGCAGCCATTGTCGCAGCCGTCAATCACAAGGAATACAAAGCCCTTCCAATTGGCGACTTTCTGGCTAGACTGGAAAAAGATGGCGTAATCGCCGACGTCAAGAGCATGCTTGATAGCAAGGCCTTTTCGGAAAACGGTATTACTGTTTGGCGACTATAAAATGAAATCTACGAAACGCTCAAAGCAAGCCAACCAATGGCAACGCCCTTGGCTGCTTTTGGCGTTTCTTGCCGCTTTTTCCGTGGTAAAGCCTGCCATTGCCGATCTCTCCGAACAGGGCAAACGAGCAGCCGCTCTTCGCACAGAAGCCAAGAGTTTTGAACATGGAAATGGAAATCCACGGAACCCGGAAAAAGCGGTAGAACTCTATTGCGAAGCTGCTCGCCTTGGGGATATGGAGGCCCAATACAATCTGGGCTGGATGTACGCAATGGGCCGAGGCATCACGCGCGACGACGCGACAGCGGCCTATTTCTTTACCATGGCTGCCAAGCAGGGAGACGCGTTGGCTGCACGCATGCTTCGCCAAGTCGGAGAGCCGATTGCCAAGCCTCCTGCGTGCCTATTTGATAGCGAAGGCGATGACATCGTATCCAAGGCTCCACTAGAACACCGAAAGGTAATGGACCTTGTTCAAAAACTGGCACCGGAATACGGCATTTACCCACGATTTGCAATGGCAATTATTCGTACAGAATCCAACTTCAACCCCGGAGCCATATCACCGAAGAATGCACAAGGGCTGATGCAGTTGATTCCGGAAACGGCAGAACGATTTAACGTCAAGAAGCCGCTTGACCCGGAGCAGAACATTAGGGGTGGGCTTTCATACCTGCGCTGGCTTCTGGCCTACTTCGAGGGGAATATCACACTGGTGGCAGCAGCCTACAACGCAGGAGAAGGCGCGGTGAATCGCTATGCAGGGATTCCGCCATACGCGGAAACACAAGGCTACGTAAAGCGCATACGGGAGATGTTCAAACGCGATGATCATCCATTTGATCCATCAGTGACAACACCATCACCGGAATTGCCGAAAATAACCCGTCGGCAACTCATGTAGCCGTGGCATACGCTCCTCTGTTACTCAAGCATTTTTCTTCTCTTCTTTGCCTTGCAGGACTCCTTGCCTCGCCCTCCTCGGCGAGTGCCGACCTGGCGGAAACAATCGAAAAAATAAAACCCTCGATTGTCGTCGTCGGAAGCTACAAGAAAACGAGTAGTCCAGCATTTACGCTACGCGGCACAGGGTTTGTTGTAGGAAATGGCAACCTTGTAGCCACCAATGCACACGTTGTCGCCGAGCAATCGGACCCGGATGGTCCGATACTTGTCATTCAGGCAAGGGCAACTAATGGCGACATCCAGTTACGGCGAGCCCAAAAAATAGCCAGTGACAAGGACCATGATTTGGCCATATTGCGTGTTGAAGGATCACCTCTTCCGCCTTTTCATCTTGCCGACAACTATCGCGTTCGTGAGGGGCAGGCAGTTGCTTTTACCGGCTTCCCAATCGGGGGAGCTCTCGGCTTTTCTCCCGTTACTCATCGCGGCATAATATCCGCCATCACCCCCATCGCCATTCCTGGTGGGAATGCGCAACAACTCAACGAAAAACTGATCCAACGACTGAAAAGTGGCACCTTCGATATTCTCCAACTGGATGCGACGGCCTATCCAGGCAACAGTGGAAGTCCGGTTTTTGACCCGGAAACAGGTGAAGTCCTTGGCATTATCAATATGGTATTCATTAAAGGAAGCAAAGAAGCCATCCTCAGCCAGCCATCAGGCATCACTTACGCCATACCCGTCCGCTACTTAATTGATGCGTTGAGAAAATTCTGACCCAATGAAGAAGTTGTCGGCTTTTTTTACATTATTGACTGCCTAACACTCCAACTCTTCTCTAAAAGGCCTTATGTCGATGATCTTACGGGACAATTGTTTTTTGGTATGAATATTGCGTCCAAAACAGCATCACTGAGAAATATTTCCACCTTAGGTAGTTATTCATATCGTAAGTTATAGGTGGATAACGAAACAAAGAGGCTACACATGTCGACTTCCGACTCAGACAAGCAAAAACAACGGCGCCGCAACATCCTAAAAGCTGCGACAGCAGTTCCTGCTATTTTCACGCTACCTACAGGGGCTGCATTAGCCCAGACGAGCCTGACTTGCGTTGATAAAAGTAAGGCTTTTGCTGCTCAAACGCCACCGATGGGAGTGACGACGGCAGCCGATACATGGGTTCGATTTAGTGTAGCCAAATACAAAATCAAACTAAAAGACAGTTCAAAAGTTCTCGGATTCAGTCTTAACAACCAATGGTATAGCGTAACCGGTGCCGCTAACACCATCGCGAACGTTAGCCTGAATCGAGATACAACATACACCCCAGTTCTGCAGACAGGGGGATATTTCTTGTTGGTCGACCAGTCAAAATACCAGAATCAGCCAAACTCCCCGCAGAGTTTTGTATTTTTGGGCAGTGAAAATCAAGTTACCTCTCCCGTTGCCGGGAATAGTTGCTGGAACTCTGTCACACCAAATAAACAGATCAGCTCGACTGTATTGAATTAATCAAGAACTTGCGACTTGCCAAAGAACGTTTTCTTGTAGCCAATTTCGGGGATGCGTTAGCAGTCTTTGATTGCCGTACATGGGAGTCGCACCTTTTACCTGCGCAAGCGGCTGTGTTGCTTGAAATCGCTCAAGAGCTTAAAGAGCAATCTGGAAATGTTTCCGAAGCGGAGCTGGAACACACCCTGAGAAGCGAATACAAAATCGAGTTGGACGCGCTTTCCCTACGTCAGTTCTTGGGAACATTAAGGGAAATTGGTATGCTCGACGAATGAGCCTGCAACTCCAATCTCTTGAATCCACTCCTCCTGCATTAATCGCGTCATCCTTAAAAAATGTCGGCCTGAGTCTTGATTACGGCGCATGCACCGTCAGGATTGTTGCACCACATACAGGATTCGAGACCTCACTAAAAACGGTCTACGGCGCTTTCGATTTCATCGAAAACCCAGAATTCTCTGATTTTCATATCAACCTGCAGCGCGGCTCAAAGATTCGCCGTTATATTCGCCCCACTGTTCACTTTCAGATCGACGGCATTCGACCTTTTGACCCTTTCCCCCTCTCCAACGCACTCCCTCTTTACGAATGGGGAATCAATTGGTGTTTTGCTCAGCGTTTCAATCAATACATTCTTCTACATGCAGGAACACTGGCACAGGGCAACAAAGGTATCGTCATGGCAGCCGTTCCGGGGTCGGGCAAGAGCACTCTTTCCGCCGCCATGATGCTGAGGGGATTCCGCCTTCTTTCCGATGAGTTCGGGGTGCTTGATCCAGCGACAGGCGGGTTACTTCCGATGCTCAAACCCATTGCACTGAAAAACCAATCTATCGATATCATCCGTTTTTTTTCTGACAGTGCGTCGCTAGGAACTACCTTTGTGGGTACGAAAAAGGGAGATGTTGCACATCTTGGCCCTGACCGGCCAAGCGTCATTGCCCGGCACCAAGCGGCAACACCAGCCCTGATTATCTTTCCGCGCTACGAAGATGGAGCAAAGCTTACCCTGACCCTCCAGTCACCGGACCTTGCTTTTTCCAGATTGGCATTCAACAGTTTTAACTATGCATTGCTCGGCCCTATTTCATTTACTGCCGTAGCCGCTCTCGCTGCAAGATGCCCAGCTTACGAGCTGCGCTACAGCCAACTTGATGAAGCCGTGAACTGCTTGCGCGACCTCGTCGCGAACACCCATACAAACGATGTTTAATATCTGGACAACAATTCCGGCCGGCCACAACCTCCTTCCACTCCTTAGAGACACTGCCCATGCTGCAGCAATGACTCTTACCGATTGGGACGATACGCTTCGACTTGCCAGGCAAGCCCGATTGCTTGGCCTACTCGGCCACCGGCTATGCGAGCAAAAGGATATTTGGGCCCAAATACCCCCTCCCGTTCAAGGACACTTAACTTCCGCAATCAATTACTCCGCGCACCGAAAGCAAATGGTTCTCATGGAGCTTGATACGATCAACAAGGCGATTCCCGAGGACATACCGGTTATCCTCCTAAAAGGTGCAGCCTACATTGCCCAGGGCGCCGAATATGCGCAAGGGCGCATTCCAAATGATGTGGACCTGCTGGTCACGCGTACTGACCTTGATCGCACTGAAGCAATCCTGAATGCAGCCGGCTGGGTTTCGGATACACAAGATGCCTACGATCAGCACTACTATCGGGAATGGAGCCATGAGCTACCACCAATGCGCCTACCAGGCCATGCGCTTGAGGTCGACCTGCACCATACAATCACACCGGTCACAAGCAGGGTACGCGCAGACGACAACATCCTCTTTTCAGGCCTGCAGACTATCCCTGGATCGCGATTTCTCTGCCTGCATCCATTTGACCAGATCATCCACGCAAGCATCCATCTCTTCCAGGATTCAGAACTGAGTGGTCGCTTGCGCGATTTTGTCGACATTGACGGCATGATTCGACTGTCCGTACGCAGCACGACCAACTGGGAGCAATTGCTGCTGCGCGCAGAAGCACACGGTGCCAGCCGCTATCTCTGGTACACGCTGCACTACTGCCATTCTTGGCTGGACACACCAGCGCCGGAAAACCTCGCCCTGCCACCACCTCCTGCAGTAGCGCGTAGACTTATGGACAGCATTCTCACCCACTGCTGCCTACCCAGCCTACCTGATAGGAATACTGGTTTCCGCAAGCGTATCGCTGAGCAATTCGGACGCCTGCATTATCACTGGCTGAGAATGCCCCCCGGCCTGCTGGTCCGGCACGCATCCCATAAAATTCTTCAAGGACTAATCAAACGGCAAGGCGCCTGATGGAAATCCCATTGAAGGCTACCTAGCCCATGCTGTTGAGAGACAAATGCCGGATAGAGCATTCAGCCAACATCATGGTACAGCTTAACCATCTGATTTTTTTGGTGTGCCCGGAGGGACTCGAACCCCCGACCTGCTGCTTAGAAGGCAGCTGCTCTATCCAGTTGAGCTACGGGCACTTGAGGGTGAAACTAGGAGGGATTGGTCGGGGCGGTGGGATTCGAACTCACGACCCTCTGCTCCCAAAGCAGATGCGCTACCAGACTGCGCTACGCCCCGACACGAGAGACCGCATTCTAGCACCGCCTGAAAAACCGCACCAGATCAAGCGACTATCTTTTTGAAAGAAAGAATCCTTGCCTGATGGCCGTCTTCATGATATTTAATCGCTTTTCTCGTCACCAGGACGCACAAAAAAATGGCAGAAGAACTGCTCCACAAACATTTCACTCCCTACCAGCCAAAGGCTGGCGAGGATTACATGAGCACCAAGCAGCTAACGCATTTCCGCAAGATTCTAGAAACGCTCAAGAAAGAACTGAGCGAAGATATCGACCGCACGGTTCACACCATGCAGGACGAAGCGACGGTGTTTGCCGATCCCAATGATCGCGCCAGCCAGGAAACGGACATGGCGATCGAATTGCGCAACCGTGACCGCGAGCGCAAGCTGATCAAAAAGATCGATGAAACCCTTGGGCGCATCGAAAGCGGTGACTACGGCTTCTGCGACAAGTGCGGTGTCGAAATCGGCATTAAGCGCTTGGAAGCGCGCCCGACCGCGACGCTGTGCATTGATTGCAAGACATTGGACGAACTCAAGGAAAAGCAGATGGCGAAGTAACTCGCCACGTTTTTCCGCTGCCTATATCTCAATCGGCAGCACAAAAAAAGGGCGCCTTTCGGCGCCCTTTTTGCGTTCAGACGATGCTGAATTACTGCTGTTGTTGGACAGCGGCCTCTGGTGCAGCGACCGGCTGAGCTACCGTACCCTCGTCCGCTGCAGCAGCCTTCATCGACAGCTTGACGCGACCACGGTCATCGGTTTCCAGAACCTTGACGCGAACAATCTGGCCTTCCTTGACGTAATCTTCGACCTTATTGACTCGCTCTTGAGCGATCTGGGAGATGTGCAGCAAACCATCCTTGCCCGGCAACACGGAGACGATTGCACCGAAGTCAAGAATCTTCAGCACAGTTCCTTCATAGATCTTGCCAATCTCGACTTCAGCGGTAATCGCATCAATACGCGAACGAGCCGCAGCAGCAGCTTCGCCACTGGTGGCAGCAATGGTAATCGTGCCATCATCCTGAATATCGATCGTCGTGCCGGTCTCTTCGGTCAGGGCGCGGATAACAGCACCGCCCTTGCCAATGACGTCACGGATCTTTTCCGGATTGATCTTGAAGGTATACAGACGCGGAGCGTAAGCAGACATCTCTTCACGCGGACCGGCAGCCGATTCCTGCATCAGGTTCAGGATGTGGATGCGTGCCTCCTTGGCCTGGGCCAGTGCAACCTGCATGATTTCCTTGGTGATACCCTGGATCTTGATGTCCATCTGCAGCGCAGTAATACCGGTTGTCGAACCGGCCACCTTGAAGTCCATGTCACCGAGGTGATCTTCGTCGCCGAGAATGTCGGTCAGAACGGCAAAACGATTGCCATCCTTGATCAGCCCCATGGCGATACCGGCGACGTGGGCCTTGAGCGGCACACCGGCGTCGAGCAGGGCGAGGCAGCCGCCACAGACGGAAGCCATCGAGGACGAACCGTTGGATTCAGTGATTTCCGAAACCAGACGCATCGAGTAGGAGAAGTCTTCCGGCTTTGGTAGCACAGCAAGCAGTGCACGCTTGGCCAGACGGCCGTGACCGATTTCACGACGCTTCGGCGTACCGACACGACCGCATTCGCCGGTGGCGTACGGGGGCATGTTGTAGTGCAGCATGAAGCGATCACGATACTCACCAGCCAGGGCATCGATGATCTGCTCGTCGCGGTTGGTACCGAGCGTGGCAACTGCCAGCGCCTGGGTTTCGCCACGGGTAAACAGGGCGGAACCATGGGTACGCGGCAGAACGCCAGAACGCATGGTGATCGGACGCACAGTGCGCGTGTCGCGACCGTCGATACGCGGGGCACCGCTCAGGATGCGGCCACGAACGATCGAGGCTTCGATTTCATGGAACAGGTTGCCGACGGTGTTTTCGTCCGGGGCGCCTTCGGCACCGGTACAAAGGGCGGCAACAGCTTCAGCACGGATGGCCTTGACGGCCTGGCTGCGCGTTTGCTTGACGGTGATGTTGTAGGCTTCTTCGAGCTTGGCGCTAACCAGAGCGGACAGGCTGGCAACCAACGCTTCGTCTTTCGGCGCAGCCTCCCATTCCCATTCCGGCTTGCCGGCTTCTTCAACCAGTTCGTTGATGGCGTTGATCGCCTTCTGCATTTCGGTGTGGCCAAAAACGACGGCGCCGAGCATGACCTCTTCGGACAGCTGGTCGGCTTCGGACTCAACCATCAGCACAGCAGCTTCGGTACCGGCGACGACGAGGTCGAGCTGGCTACCCTTGAGTTGGCTCAGGGTCGGGCACAGGACGTACTGACCATCGATATAACCAACGCGAGCGGCGCCGATCGGGCCGTTGAACGGCACGCCGGAAATAGCCAGTGCGGCGGAAGCGCCAATCAAGGCGGGAATGTCAGAATCGATTTCCGGGTTCAGGGACATCACCGTGGCGATGACCTGGACTTCGTTGTAGAAACCATCCGGGAACAGCGGACGGATCGGACGGTCGATCAGGCGGCAGGTCAGCGTTTCCTTTTCGGAAGGACGGCCTTCGCGCTTGAAGAAGCCACCGGGGATACGGCCGGCAGCGTAGGTCTTTTCCTGGTAATCAACGGTCAGCGGGAAGAAATCCTGACCCGGCTTGGCATTCTTGGCAGCCACGACGGTAACCAGAACCACGGTTTCTTCCATGGAAACGAGAACAGCACCGCCAGCCTGGCGGGCAACTTCACCGGTTTCGATGGTGACCTGATGGTCCCCATAGGCGAAGGTCTTTTTAACGACGTTAAACATAGCTTCCTTTCTCTCTCATCACAATTAACAACAATAACAACAACTTACGATATCAACAAAAAACAACGAAGCAACAAAAACAAAAAAGCGGCCGGGAGATTTCCGGGCCGCTCTTCCTTCGCTACGGTCTAGCTTATTTCCGCAGACCGAGACGGGTAATCAAGGTGCGATAACGCTCGACATTCTTACCCTTCAAGTAGTCAAGCAGCTTGCGACGCTGGGAAACCAGATGCAGCAGACCACGGCGGGAGTGATGATCCTTGGAATGCTCCTTGAAGTGCGGGGTCAGGTCGTTGATACGTGCGGTCAGCAGCGCAACTTGCACTTCCGGAGAACCGGTATCACCCTTGGACTGAGCGTAATCGGCGACGATAGCCGCCTTGTTTTCGGTGGTCAATGCCATGTCAAACTCTCTTTCATTGATGCGACGCTGCCCCAGTTTGATAGAGCGGGCGCCCGTTGGGAAAATTCCGCCAAAGACGGAAAGTAAAAGATTATAACAGTTTAATCAGCCAGTTGAACCAGCCTTTTCGGCCAAAGCAAACCACCATGACCCGGCTCACCGACACCAATCAATCGCCCCTCGGCATAGACCCGAGCTTTACCGGCCAACCCGGCCGGCAAGCTCACCGGATTGCCATGGCGGAAGCGTTCCGCTTCCGGCCCCTCGACGCCGACGATGGGCAAAGACTGCAGCAAGGCATCAACCGGCAGGAGCCTCTCCATACGGCCTGCCTCGTCCAAGGTTTCCAACTCAGCCAGTGTGACGGAGTTGCCCAGGCGTATATCGCCCACCACGATTCGGCGGAGCGCTGCCAGATGCGCACCGCAACCCAATGCCTTGCCGATATCAGCGGCCAGCACACGAATATAGGTTCCCTTGCTGCAAGCAACGCGCAACGTCAGCAAATCACCGGAAAAATCGAGGCAATCGATGGCAAAAATAGTAACCGCCCTCGGCTCGCGTTCGACTTCGATCCCCTGGCGAGCCAATTCATAGAGTGGCCGACCATTGCGTTTCAAGGCCGAATGCATGGGCGGAATCTGCTGGATGTCGCCAACGAATCTGGGCAAGACTTCAGAAACCTGCTCCTTTTGGATATCGACCATCGCAGTCGACGTCACCTGCCCCTCTGCATCCCCTGAATCAGTCGTAACACCAAGCTTGAGAACGGCCTCATAGGTCTTGTCGGCATCAAGCAAATCGGCCGAAAACTTGGTCGCCTCGCCGAAACACAATGGGAGCAGGCCAGTAGCCAGGGGGTCCAGTGTCCCTGTATGGCCGCCCTTTGCCGCCGAAAAGAGGCGACGTGCCTTTTGCAGAGCATCGTTGGAGGTCATCCCTAGCGGCTTGTCGAGCAAGAGAACGCCATCGACCTGTTTCCAGGCCCTTTTAAATTGCATTGGGGAATTACTCTTCCGGCGTCTGGTCGCTAAGTGCGTTGGCCTGATCAATCAGCAGCGACAGGCTGGCACCACGCTCAATGGAACTGTCATATACAAAATGCAGCTCCGGCAAGGTATGTATATGGATGCGCTTACCTAACTCGCGGCGCAGGAAACCCGCTGCCCGCTTCAGGCCACGTTCAACTTCTTCCAGATGCTCCGAATTCAAGGTTGCGAAGAAAACCTTTGCATGCGCGTAGTCCGGCGTCAGCTCGACGGCAGTCAGGCTGATCATCCCGACACGCGGGTCCTTGAGTTCGGTGCGAATCAGATCGGCAAGGTCGCGGCGCACTTGCTCCGCGACCCGATCACTGCGCTGAAAACCCTTTTTCTTCATTACAGGGAACGCGCCACTTCCTGGATTTCGTACACTTCGAGCTGATCGCCGACCTGAATGTCGTTATTGCCACGCAGCGACAGACCGCACTCGAAGTTCGAACGCACTTCCTTGACATCGTCCTTGAAGCGCTTGAGCGAATCCAGCTCGCCGTCCCACTGTACGACGTTGTTGCGCAGCAGACGAACGCGGGAATTGCGCTTGACGAAACCTTCCAGCACGTAACAGCCGGCAATGGCGCCAACCTTGGAAACGAGGAAGACCTGACGAATTTCGACCATACCGGTAATCTGCTCGCGCTTCTCCGGCGACAACATGCCAGACAGTGCAGCCTTGACCTCGTCAACTGCGTCGTAAATCACGTTGTAGTAACGGATATCAACGCCGAAGCTCTCGGCCAACTTGCGGGAACCGGCATCGGCACGGATGTTGAAGCCGATGATGACCGCACCCGAAGCCTGAGCCAGATTGACGTCGGATTCGCTGATTGCACCGACCGCGCCATGGATGATCTGGACACGAACTTCCTCGTTGGATAGCTTGGACAGCGTCTGAACCAGAGCCTCCTGCGAACCCTGCACGTCGGCTTTGACGATAAGCGGCAGAGTCTTGACCTCGCCCTCCTCCATCTGCTGGAACATGTTCTCCAGCTTGGCGGCTTGCTGCTTGGCCAGCTTGACGTCGCGGAACTTACCCTGACGGAACAGCGCAATTTCACGGGCCTTCTTTTCATCACCGAGCACAATGGCTTCTTCGCCAGCCGCCGGCACGTCAGACAGACCGAGAATTTCAACCGGAATGGATGGACCTGCTTCGTTGATCGGCTTGCCGTTCTCATCAAGCATGGCACGAACGCGACCGAAAACTTGGCCAGCCAACACGATATCACCACGCTTCAAGGTACCGGACTGAACCAGCATAGTCGCCACGGCACCACGCCCCTTGTCGAGACGCGCTTCAATGATCAACCCCTTGGCCGGCGCATCCTTCTGTGCCGTCAGTTCGAGAATTTCGGCCTGCAGCAGAACCTGCTCAAGCAGTTCATCGATACCAGTTCCCTTCTTGGCCGATACCGGCACGAAGGGCGAGTCGCCACCGTACTCTTCAGGGATAACACCTTCAGCAACCAGTTCCTGCTTGACGCGCTCCGGATTGGCATCGGGCTTGTCGATCTTGTTGACCGCCACGACCAGCGGCACACCGGCCGCCTTGGCGTGGTGGATCGCTTCCTTGGTCTGCGGCATCACGCCATCATCGGCAGCGACCACCAGGATAACGATGTCAGTTGCCTTGGCACCACGCGCACGCATCGCCGTAAAGGCTTCGTGACCCGGGGTATCGAGAAAGGTCACCATGCCACGGTCGGTTTCGACGTGGTAGGCACCAATGTGCTGAGTAATGCCACCAGCTTCGCCGGAAGCAACCTTGGCGCGACGAATATAGTCGAGCAGCGATGTCTTGCCGTGGTCAACGTGACCCATGACCGTAACGACCGGAGCGCGATGCTCGAGCGGCACATCCTTGTGCTCGGCGTGCTCTTCCAGGAAGGCATCCGGGTCATCAAGTTTGGCGGCCAGGGCCTGGTGCCCCATTTCCTCGACCACGATCATGGCCGTTTCCTGATCAAGCACCTGGTTGATGGTAACCATCGAACCCATCTTCATCATGACCTTGATGATCTCGGTAGCCTTGATGGCCATCTTGTGCGCCAGATCAGACACGGAAATGGTTTCGGGAATATGGACTTCACGAACCACCGGCTCGGTCGGGGCCTGGAAACTGCCCTGACCATCATCAACCTTGTGGGATTTCTTATGGCCGTGGCGATTATCCTTCCAGCCACCCGCACCATCGGAACCTCGGGTCTTGATACCACCCTTCTTCTTGCCATCATCAGCCGCACGGCCGCCCTTGTCACCCTTCTTGCCCGGGGTTTCCGGCTTCTTGTGCAGCGTGCCTTTCTCGGCACCTTCGCTAGTCTTTGCTTGTGTGGCAGCCTGGTTTTTGGCCAATTCGGCAGCCTTGGCTGCGGCTGCAGCCAATTCGGCCTGCTGGCGCATCTGAACTAACTGGGCTTCGCGGGCCTGCTTTTCACGCAGTTCGCGCTCCTGAATCTCGCGCAACTGGTTGTAACGACGAGACTCTTCCGCACGCGCCTGCAGTTCCTTCTCACCAATAATCGAAGCACGAGTTGGCGCGACAGGGGCAGCCTTTTCAAGGACCACTTCCTCTACGGGAACCTCAACTGGAGCTTCGACCACCGGTTCGGGAACAATCTCAACGACCGGCTCAGGGACTACTTCGATAACGGGTTCAGGAACAACTTCGACCACCGGCTCAGGAATCACCTCCGGAGCAGAAACCTCTTCCTGCAGCGCATTGGACGCTTCCAGTTCAACCTCTGGCGCGTGCTCGCCAATATCGCGCTTGACCAGGACACGCTTCTTGCGCACCTCGACCTGGACGGTACGGGCTCGACCATGCGAATCGGTCGCCTTGATTTCAGAAGTCTGCTTACGCGTCAGGGTGATCTTGGTCTGGGACTCGTCGCCGTGCGCGCGGCGCAGGTAGTCGAGAAGCCGTGTCTTATCCTGATCGTTCAGCATATCGTTAGCATCGGACTTGCCAACGCCAGCCTTGCCCAATTGCTCGAGCAAGGCCACAACCGGCATTTTGAGTTCAACGGCAAATTGTGAAACAGTTGTTGCGGACATATTTGCTACCTCCCGCTCACTCGAACCAGTGAGCCCGTGCCTTCAGGATAAGATCCTTGGCACGCTCATCGTCAATGCCGGTCATTTCCGTCAATTCATCAACAGCCAATTCCGCGAGATCATCCCGGGTTTTGACATCGTGTCCAGCCAGTTTGGCGGCCAGTTCCTTGCTCATGCCTTCGAGACCAATCAGGTCTTCGGAAACACTTTCCAGCTTTTCTTCAGTTGCGATAGCCTCGGTGAGCAGGACGTTACGAGCCCGATTACGCAACTCATTTACGATTTCCTCATCCAGACCTTCGATTTCCAGCATTTCTGCCAGCGGCACGTAGGCCACTTCTTCCAGCGTCGAGAACCCTTCCTCGATCAGCAGATCGGCAAGTTC
Source organism: Dechloromonas aromatica RCB (assembly GCF_000012425.1). Taxonomy (NCBI): domain Bacteria; kingdom Pseudomonadati; phylum Pseudomonadota; class Betaproteobacteria; order Rhodocyclales; family Azonexaceae; genus Dechloromonas; species Dechloromonas aromatica (nom. nud.). The sequence goes on from NC_007298.1 coordinate 2,654,841, forward strand.
TTCATCGATATCCAGCTTTTCCATAAAGACGACGCGCGTCTCGGCGAATTCGGCTTCGGATTTCTTGGCCGACTCGTCCTGCGTCATCAGATTGATGGTCCAGCCAGTCAGTTCGGAGGCCAGGCGAACGTTCTGCCCGTTGCGACCGATGGCGATCGCAAGGTTATCCTCGTCGACCACGACATCCATTGCGTGCTTTTCTTCATCAACCACGATGGAGGACACTTCAGCTGGCGACAACGCGCCGATAACGAATTGCGCCGGATCGGCTGACCACAGCACGATGTCGATATTCTCGCCACCGATTTCGTTACGAACGGCGGTAACCCGGGAACCGCGCAAACCGACGCAGGTACCGATTGGATCAACACGGGGATCGTTCGACTTGACAGCGATTTTGGCGCGCAGACCGGGGTCACGGGCACAGGCCTTGAGTTCCATCAGGCCATCGGAAATTTCCGGCACTTCCATGTCAAAAAGCTTGATGACAAATTCCGGAGCGGTGCGCGAAAGGATGATTTGCGGACCACGGGCATTGCGATCAATGCGCAGCAAATAGGCACGAACTCTGTCGCCGACACGCAGATTTTCCTTGGGGATCATCTGGTCGCGCGGCAGCATGGCTTCAATTTTACCAGCCTCAATAATGGCGTTGCCACGCTCCATGCGCTTGATGGTACCGGAAACGACATGCTCGCCGCGACCAAGAAAGTCAGCCAGAATCTGCTCGCGCTCGGCGTCGCGGATCTTCTGCAAAATAACCTGTTTGGCAGCCTGAGCACCGATACGACCAAAATCGATCGGCTCAAGCGGCTCTTCCAGAGAGTCGCCGGGCTCGATTTCAGGATCATCCTTCTGGGCATCGGACAACGGAATTTCGAGGAATTCGTTGACGTATTCGTTATCCGGCACAACCTGCCAGCGACGGAATGATTCGAAGCTACCAGTGTCGCGATCGATTGAGATACGAACATCGGCCTCGTCATTGATGCGCTTTTTGGTCGCTGACGCGAGTGCCAGCTCAAGGGCGCCAAAGACGATCTCCTTGCTGACATTTTTTTCGCGGGCCAGAGCATCGACCAGCAGCAAAATTTCACGGCTCATGGGCTAAAACCTCCTAGTCCTTCAGTCGAAACGAGGCACCAGACGTGCCTTCTCGATATTGGTGAATTCCAGTTCCACATCATCTTTTGCCAGGCGCAAACCAACCTTGCCATCTTTCAGGCCAAGCAGTTCACCCTGGAAATTGCGGCGCCCCCCCTGGGGAATACGAACCTTTATTTGAATTTCCTGGCCAGAAAAACGCTCGAAATCTGCAGCCTTCTTGACGACTCGATCGAGCCCCGGCGAAGAAATTTCAAGACGATCAAAATCGAAATTCTCGACTTCGAAAACACGCGTCAGCTGATTGGAAACCTTGGCACAATCCTCAACATCAATACCGGTTTCTTTCGCCGGCGCATCGATGAAGACGCGAATCGTACGACCGCGCGGCGACATCTCGACATCAACGAGTTCATAACCCAGACCAACAACAGTCGTTTCAAGCAGCGTGTTTAAATCCATAGCCACAAATAAAAAATGGGCGAAACGCCCACATCACAATAAAAAGATGCCCGCCAGAAACGACGGGAGGAACAAACCCGTGAATTATAACGAGTTTATTCCCCCCAGTAAATCGATTTACGTGCCTTCAGGGCCTTTTCGCTGAGACGATGGCATGTTTTCGAGTTCTCGCATCAGCATTTTGATTTCCGCCTCTTTCAACTCGCGGGCCATACCTCGTTTCAGTTGCGGCGGCAGGATGAACGGGCCATAGCGAACGCGAATCAATCGGCTGACCGTGCAACCGACCGCCTCGAACATGCGACGGACCTCACGGTTACGCCCCTCGGAGATCGTTACTCGGTACCAGTGGTTCGCCCCCTCGCCACCACCGTCGTGTAGCGAACCAAAGTTCGCTCGACCATCTTCCAGTTCGACGCCGTGCAACAGCTTCTGTTGTGCATCCAGGGTCAGTTCACCAAGAACACGCACGGCGTACTCGCGAACCAGTTCCGAACTCGGATGCATCAGTTTGTTGGCCAGCTCACCAGAAGTAGTGAATAACAGCAAACCCGAGGTATTGAAGTCGAGGCGACCGACATTGATCCACCGCCCACCGCGCATCCGTGGCAGCGCAGCAAACACCGACGGCCGACCATCCGGGTCGTCGCGCGAAACGATTTCGCCTTCCGGCTTGTGATACATCAAGACGCGCGGCGGACGAGAACTGCCCGTAAAGCGGATATTGATCAGGCGGCCACCAATTTTGACCTTGTCGGAATTCACAACCGATTGCCCTACAGTCGCCACGACGCCATTGACGCTGACCTTGCCTGCAGCAATCCACTCTTCCATTTCGCGACGCGAACCGACACCAGCCTCGGCCAGCACCTTCTGCAAACGCACTGGCTTGGCCTCAGCAAGCGGCCGTCCGTCGCGGGCGACGCTACCACGATTGGCTCTTCCGCCGGTATTGGGTGCCGGCTTTCTGCGCGGCGCAGGTTTCGCCCCCTGAGCATCGCCTGGCACCTGGTCACGCTGCGCGGCCGCGCGTCCACGCGACGGTGCGCCGACACGTGGACCTGCATCTTCCGGTCGGCGCTCGGCAGCCCCCTCGGATTTGTTCGACGATTGACGGAATGGTGTGCGTTTATTTTTCATTGTTCCAGCTCCAGTGTCTGGCTGATTTGTTCTAACGGCGGCAGTTCGCTGACGCTTCTGAGACCGAGATCATCGAGAAATTGCTTGGTCGTGGCAAATAGCGCTGGCCGCCCCGGTGTATCACGATGGCCGACAACATCGATCCAGCCGCGCTCTTCAAGGGTTTTGACGACGTTGGTATTGACCGCGACACCACGAATCTCTTCGATATCACCCCGCGTTACCGGCTGACGATAGGCGATGATGGCCAAGGTTTCAAGGACGGCGCGCGAATATTTTGGCGGCCGCTCGGGGTTCAAACGCTCGATGTACGGCAGGTATTCGGCCCGCGTCCGGAAGCGCCAGCCGGACGCGAGCTGGATCAGTTCGACCGGCCGCTCGGCCCACTCCTCGCGGAGCTGGTCGAGCAGCTTGCGCAGGGTTTCGGACGAAAATTCCTCGTCGAACATCTTTTTCATGTCGCTGGGCGTCATCGGCTCACGCGCGGCGAGCAGCGCCGCCTCAAGCACTCTCTTGATCAGGCTCGGTTCCACCTTGATGCACTCGAACGTAAATGGGTTGAAAAGCTTCGCTCTGGGTAATTTCAATCAGTTTTTCCCGGCCGAGTTCAAGCATGGCAATGAAATGAACAACCAGGCCAGGCACGCCCATTTCCGGGTCAAACAGGGTTTCGAACTGCACAAAACCACCCTTTTCCTGCAAGGCACGCAAGATGATGCCCATGTGCTCACGCACCGACAACTCCTCACGACCAATCTTGTGGTGCTTCTTCAAACCAGCCTGGCGCACCACAGCCATCCAGGCATCCTTCAGATCATCAACCGAGACTTCTGGCTGGCGCACATAGAGCGATTTTTCAATCAGCGTCTCGACCCAGAAAAACTCCCGCTCGGCTTGTGGCATTTCATTCAGCTTCTGCCCGGCCAGCTTGATCTGCTCGTACTCCATCAGGCGGCGAACCAGCTCGGCACGAGGATCTTCTGCTTCGTCACCCTCACCCAGTTTGGGACGCGGCAACAGCATGCGCGACTTGATCTCGATCAGCATGGCGGCCATGACCAGATATTCGGCCGCCAGTTCTAGATTGCTGGCATGCATGGACTCGATGTAATCGAGATACTGCCGGGTTAGCGGCGCCATGGGAATGTCGAGGATATCGACATTGGCCTTGCGAATCAGGTAAAGCAGCAGGTCAAGCGGCCCCTCGAAGGCATCGAGCATGATGGCCAGCGCATCGGGCGGGATATAAAGATCCTGCGGCAGATGCTCCATGGGCTCGCCATAGATGCGGGCGACCGGCGTAAAAAGCTCCGCAGTCTTGCCAATTTCAGGAACATCAAGCTCGGCAATCATCTCAGGAGGCCGCGGCGCGGCCCTTGCCCTTGTAGTGCAGATGCAGGTTGCGCAGGTAGATCACCACCGGCAACGCCTGCCCGAAAATAAAGACAGGATCCCTGCGGTGAATTGCATAGATCACCAACACCAAACTTCCTGCCAAACTGAAATACCAAAAGGCAACCGGGATCACGACCCGCTTGGCCTTTTCACTGCTCCACCACTGGATAACGAAGCGCATCATGAACAGCGCCTGGCCGCCAAAGCCAATACCGATCCAGATCAGCGCTTCCCAGTCATAACCGAACATCAGTGGTATTCCAGCCCCATCGACTCGCGGACATCGCGCATCGTTTCACGGGCGTATTCACGAGCCTTCTCGCAGCCGTCGGCAATGATGTTCTTGACCAGCGTCGGATCGTCCAGATAGACCTGCGCCCGCTCCCGCATCGGCACCTGCTCTTTCAGGATGCCATCAATGACCGGTTGCTTGCACTCGATGCAACCGATGCCGGCGGTCTTGCAACCCTGCTGCACCCATTCCTTGGTGCTGTCGTCGGAATAGACCTGATGCAGCTGCCAGACCGGGCAACGTGCCGGATCACCCGGATCGGTGCGACGCACGCGATTGGTGTCGGTCGGCATGCTCTTCACCTTCTTGGCCACCGATTCCTCGGATTCGCGCATGGTGATGGTGTTGTGATATGACTTGGACATCTTCTGCCCATCCAGGCCGGGCATTTTGGATTCCTCGGTCAGCAGGTAACCGGGTTCAACCAGGATCATCTTGCCCGTGCCTTCGAGGAAACCGAACAGGCGCTCACGGTCGATCGCCGACATGTGCTGAATTTCGTTGAGCATGGCCTTGGCCTGCTCGACGGCTTCCTTGTCGCCGTTCTGCTGAAAACGGGTGCGCAACTCTTCATACAAACGTGCCTTCTTGCTGCCCAGCTTCTTGACGGCCTCGCGAGCCTTGTCTTCGAAACCCGGCTCACGGCCATACATATGATTGAAGCGGCGGGCCAGCTCCCGGGTGAATTCAACGTGCGGAATCTGGTCTTCGCCAACCGGCACCTTGTCGGCACGATAGATCAGGATGTCGGCGCTCATCAGCAGCGGGTAGCCGAGGAAGCCGTAGGTTGTCAGGTCCTTGCCTGCCAGCTTTTCCTGCTGGTCCTTGTAGGTCGGCACCCGCTCCAGCCAGCTGAGCGGCGTCATCATCGACATCAGCAGGTGCAGTTCGGCATGCTCCGGCACCTTGGACTGGATGAACAGCGTCGCCTGATTCGGATCGACACCAGCCGCCAGCCAGTCGATGACCATGTCCATCGAGGACTTTTCGATCCCCTGCGGATTGTCGTATTGGGTGGTCAGCGCATGCCAGTCAGCCACAAAAAACAAGCAGGGGTATTCATGCTGGAGCTTGACCCAGTTCTTGAGAACACCGTGATAGTGGCCAAGGTGCAGCGACCCGGTTGGGCGCATGCCGGAGAGAACACGTTCTGCGTACATAGATTATTTAGTAAAGACCAAAAATTAACTCGATCGCCCGGGCTGACAAAACAACCAGCGGGTTCATGACAGCACCGAGGATACCGGTGAATAACAGGAGCAGCAAAATCGGAAAACCCCAGCGTTCGAGCTGGGCAAACTTCCATGCCAGCTGATGCGGTAGCAGGCTGACCGCGATGCGGCCACCATCAAGCGGCGGCAGGGGCAGCAGATTGAGCACCATCAGCACGCAATTGACCATGATGCCGATCTTGCTCATTTCGGAGAGCGGCAGCGTGTATTCGCTGCTTGGCAGCAGCCAGGCCAGCTTGAGCAAGGCAGCCCAGACGAAAGCCATGAAAAGGTTGGCTCCAGGACCGGCGGCAGCCACCCAGAACATGTCCTGTTTGGGTTTGCGCAGGCGACTGAAATCGACTGGTACCGGCTTGGCGTAGCCGAACAGGAAGGTACCACCCGAAAAGAGCAGGATAGTAATCGGGATGATAATGGTGCCGACCAGATCGATGTGGCGCAGCGGATTCAGGCTGATGCGCCCCTGCATCCAGGCGGTCGGATCGCCGAAATGTCGTGCCGCATAGCCGTGTGCCGCTTCGTGCAGCGTGATTGCAAAAATCACCGGCAGAGCCGATATGGCGAGGGTCTGGATCAGGCTTTCGAGCATGGGCCCTTTAGCCCAGACCGAAGATTTCGAGCGGACCGCGGCCGGCGCGAATCAGCTCGGGTGCCGAACCGGTCAGATCGATGACGGTTGTCGGCTCAGTACCACAAGGCCCCGCATCGAGAATCAGCTCCAATTGATCTTCAAGTCGATCCTGGATTTCCCAGCCTTCGGTCAGCGGAAACTCGTCGCCCGGCAACTGCAGCGTCGTTGTCAGCAGCGGCTCATTCAACTCTTCAAGCAAGGCCAGCGCGACCGGATGATCCGGCACACGCAGGCCGATGGTCTTGCGTTTCGGATGCATGACCCGGCGCGGCAGTTCCTTGGAACCTTCCAGAATGAAGGTATAGCTGCCCGGCGTCGCCGCCTTGAGCAGACGGTACTGTGCATTGTCGACCCGGGCGAAATGAGCAATTTCGGAAAGGTCGCGGACCATCAGCGTCAGGTGATGGCGATCATCCATCTGGCGAATCAGGCGAATCTTGTCCAGCGCTTCCTTGTCGCCGAGATGACAACCCAGCGCGTAGCAGGAGTCGGTGGGCAAGGCGACGATGGCGCCATTGCGAATAAATTCGGCTGCCTGGGCGAGCAGGCGCTGCTGCGGAGATTCGGGATGAATATTGACAACGCGTGCCATGTCAGAACACCAGACGCCAGACCGGTTTCAGGTCTTCAGGCAATTGAGGAAGTTTACCGAGATCCACATAGCTTTCCTCGGGCCCATGAAAATCGGAGCCGCGCGAAGCATGGAACTCATAATGACGAGCCAGACGGGCGAAATGCATCACGTGATCCGGCGAATGGCTGCCACAGGTCACTTCGATACCCTGACCGCCAACATCCTTGAAATCATCAAGGAAGCGGCGCATGTCACCACCGGACATCTTGTAGCGCCCGGGATGCGCGACAACGGCCACGCCGCCGGCGCCGGCGATCCAGCCAACCGCTTCTTCGAGCGTCGCCCAGCGATGGTCGACGTAGCCCGGCTTGCCGGGTGTCAGATAGTGTTGAAAGATACCGGCCATGTCCCGGGCAATCCCGATAGAGACCATATAGCGTCCAAAATGCGCTCGCGAGATCAGACTGGGATTGGTCACAAAACACAGGGCACCTTCATAGACGCCGGGAATACCGATCGCTGCGAGGGCGTCGCCCATGCGCTTGGCCCGCTCGACACGGCCAATACGAAGCTCATCAAGGCCACCGGTCAGTGCTGCATTGGCTGCATCGAAACCGAGTCCGACAATATGAATCGGGGTGCCGCGCCACTCAATGGAAATTTCGACACCATTGACGAAGCTCATGCCGACTTCCTCAGCAGTCGTCCGGGCTGTGACCAGACCACCGATATCGTCGTGATCGGTCAGCGCCCAAAGATCGACGCCGTTTTCTGCCGCGCGTCTAGCCACCACTTCGGGCGGCAACAGGCCGTCGGAAACGATGGAATGGCAGTGAAAATCGAAATTGGTAGGCGTCACAGGCAAGCGATTGAAGGCAAACGAAGAGTTTAGCACGAAGGAGGCCATGGCCCGGCCCCCCTTGTGCGGTGCAGCAGGTTGATTAGACCCGTGCATCCCGCTATAGTGCCTCCCGTTCCGTGGGAGAGCGCAGATCCGTCTGCCGCCGAAGGCGCAATTTCACCCGAAAACGCTCAGGCAAAAGGACCGCGGAACCAAAATGGCTGGCCATTTTGAAACTCTGGAGAGCGGCGTTAACAGCGCCCACCGATGGGGCAAATCTCTCAGGTATCGAGGACAGAGGGGTGAAACGCAAGATGTGTATCTTTCGTTTCACCCCTTTTTCGTTTCTAGAACTGGCGCCAACAACCGCCTGTAAAGGATTGATATGCTGAAGAAAACAGTTTTGAACGCCGCTCACCGCGCAATGAATGCCCGGATGGTCGATTTCGGTGGTTGGGACATGCCGGTCAACTACGGTTCGCAGATCGAGGAGCACAACGCGGTCCGCAACAACTGCGGCATGTTCGATGTTTCGCACATGTGCCCGGTCGACGTCGTTGGCGCGGATTGCCGCACCTTCCTGTCCCGCCTCGTCGCCAACGATGTGGCCAAGCTCAAGGTTTCCGGCAAGGCGCTCTATGCGGCCATGCTCAATGAAGCCGGCGGCGTCATCGACGACCTGATCATCTATTTCCTGACCGACACGCGCTTCCGCATCGTGGTCAATGCTGGCACCGCCGAGAAGGATCTGGCCTGGATGCAGGCCAAGGTCGCCGAATGGAAGCTCGACGTGACCATTACCCAGCGCCGTGACGGCGCCAACAATCTCGGCATCATCGCCGTCCAGGGCCCGAATGCCCGTGCCAAGGTGTGGGAAGTGCTGCCGCAGACCAAGGCCGCGACCGCAGGCCTGAAGGCTTTCTTCGCCGCTGAGGTCGATCAGTATTTCATTGCCAGCACCGGCTACACCGGTGAAGACGGTTACGAAATCATGATGCCGGCCGGCGAAGCAGAGGCTCTGTGGAACAAGCTCAATGCTGCTGGTGTTGCCCCCTGCGGCCTCGGTGCCCGCGACACGCTGCGCCTGGAAGCCGGCATGAACCTGTACGGCCAGGACATGGATGAGACGGTTTCGCCGCTCGACGCCGGCCTGGCTTGGACGGTTTCGCTGAACACCGACCGTGATTTCGTCGGCAAGGCTGCGTTGGTCACCAACGGCCAGCAGAAGCAGTTCCTCGGCCTGATCCTGCTCGACAAGGGCGTGCTGCGCGGCCACCAGAAGGTCATGACCAAGCAAGGCGACGGTGAAATCACCTCCGGAAGCTTCTCGCCGACGCTCCAGCAGTCCATCGCTCTCGCCCGCCTACCGCTCGGCGTGCAGATTGGCGACGAAGTCGAAGTCGATATCCGTGGCAAGGCTTTGAAAGCCAAGGTCACCAAACCCGTATTCGCCCGCAACGGCAAAGCAGTCATCTAATTCAACCCATTCAGGAGAAAACCATGTCGAACGTTCCTTCCAACCTCAAGTACACCGCCTCCCACGAATGGATGCTGCTCAACGCTGACGGCTCGGTCACTGTCGGCATTACCGACCACGCCCAGGAAGCCCTCGGCGACCTCGTTTTCGTCGAACTGCCGGAAGTCGGCGCCCATTTCGATGCCGAAAAGGAAATTGCTGTCGTCGAATCGGTCAAGGCTGCGGCTGACGTGTACGCCCCGATCGCCGGCACCGTGACCGAAGTCAATCAGGCCGCTGCCGATGCCCCGGAATCGGTCAATCAGGACGCCTACGCCGCCTGGCTGTTCAAGATGACCCCGGACAATGTCGCCGACCTCGACAAGATGCTTGACGCCGCTGCCTACCAGGCCGTTGCTGACGCCGCCTAAAAGCGGCATGTCGTTCCCGCCCCCACAGGGAGTCCCCTCTGGGGGCAAGCGGGAACCCAAAAACATCAAATCAGTGAATCCCCGCCTGGGCGGGGATGATGTATTCAAGTATATCTAATGCAAGGATTCCCATGCCGTTGAATCTTCCCCTTTCAGCCCTGGAGCAGCACGACGAGTTCATCGGCCGCCACATCGGCCCATGCTCGACCGAAATGGCTACCATGCTGACCGCCATCGGTGCCGACAGCCTGGAGCAGCTGATCGACCAGACCGTTCCCGCCGCCATCCGTTTGCCGGCTGATCTGCCGCTGCCCGCCCCGCGCCGCGAACACGAAGCGCTGGCCGACCTCAAGGCCATGGCCAGCAAGAATGTCGTCAACAAGTCCTGCATCGGCATGGGCTATTACGACACACTGACGCCCAAGGTCATCCTGCGCAACGTCATGGAAAACCCGGGCTGGTATACGGCCTACACGCCCTACCAGGCTGAAATCGCCCAGGGCCGCCTGGAAGCGCTGATGAACTTCCAGCAAATGGTCATCGACCTGACCGGACTGGAAATCGCCAACGCCTCACTGCTCGACGAAGCCACCGCCGCCGCTGAAGCGATGACCATGGCGCGCCGTGTTTCGAAGTCGAAATCCAACCGTTTCCTGGTCGATGCCAACTGTTTCCCGCAGAGTATCGACGTGGTCAAGACCCGCGCCGCCTATTTCGGCTTCGAGTTGGTCATCGGCAACATCGACGCGCACAAGGACGGTGACTTCTTCGGCGCCCTGCTCCAGTACCCGGGCGACAACGGCGAAGTCCGTGACCTGACCGACGTGATCGCCGGCCTGAAGGCCAAGGGCACGACCGTTGCTGTCGCCTCCGACCTGATGGCACTGGTGCTACTCAAATCCCCCGGTGCCATGGGTGCCGACATCGCGCTTGGCTCCAGCCAGCGCTTCGGCATTCCGATGGGCTTCGGCGGGCCGCATGCTGCCTTCTTCGCCACCCGCGAAGCCTTCGTTCGCTCGATGCCCGGCCGCATCATCGGCATCTCCAAGGATGCGCGCGGCAACACCGCTTACCGCATGGCATTGCAGACTCGCGAACAGCACATCCGCCGCGAAAAGGCCAACTCCAACATCTGTACCTCGCAGGTACTGCTCGCCAACATGGCCGGCATGTACGTGGTCTATCATGGCGCCGAAGGTCTGCGTACCATCGCCGGTCGCATCCACCGCCTGACCGCGATCCTGGCCGAAGGCCTCAAGCGTGCCAGCGTCAATCTGCTGACCAAGCAGTTCTACGATACCGTGCATTTTGATCTTGGCGCCCGCGCCGAATCGGTTTACAACGACGCGCTCGCCGCCGGTTACAACCTGCGCCGCGTCTCGGCCGGTGTGCTTGGTATTTCCTTCGACGAAACCACCACGCGAGACGATGTCGCCACCCTGTTCAAGCTGATCGCCCAAACCACGCTCGACGTTGCTACCATCGATGCGCAAGTCGCCGCAGCCGACTCCGCTCTGCCCGACAGCCTGATCCGCAGCGATGCCGTGCTGCAGCACCCGGTGTTCAACACGCACCACACCGAGCACGAGATGCTGCGCTACCTGAAGTCGCTGCAGAACAAGGACCTGGCGCTCGACCACTCGATGATCTCGCTCGGCTCCTGCACCATGAAGCTGAACGCGACCAGCGAGATGATCCCGGTCACTTGGCCGGAATTCGGCGGGATACACCCGTTCGCGCCGCGCGATCAGGCCGTTGGCTATCTGGAAATGATCACCAGCCTGACCGAGTGGCTGAAGACCGTCACCGGCTTCGACGCCATCTGCATGCAGCCGAACTCCGGGGCGCAGGGTGAATACGCCGGTCTGGTCGCTATCGACCGTTTCCACGCCAGCCGTGGTGAAGAGCACCGCAACGTCTGCCTGATTCCCAAATCGGCCCACGGCACCAACCCGGCCACCGCCCAGATGGCCAACATGAAGGTGGTGGTTGTCGATTGTGACGAGAACGGCAATGTCGATGTCGCCGATCTCAAGGCCAAGGCCGAAGAGCACAAGGACGACCTGGCCTGCCTGATGATCACTTACCCGTCGACGCACGGCGTGTTCGAGGAAGCCATTCGCGACATCTGCGCCATCGTGCATGCCAACGGCGGCCAGGTGTATATGGACGGTGCCAACCTCAACGCCCAGGTCGGCCTGACCTCGCCCGGCTTCATCGGCGCCGATGTCAGCCACATGAACCTGCACAAGACCTTCGCCATCCCGCACGGCGGCGGTGGACCGGGCATGGGCCCGATCGGCCTCAAGGCTCACTTGGCACCGTTCATGGCCGACCACGTTGTCCAGCCAACCGGCGACGCCAACCGCGTCAACGCCGGCCAGGGAGCAGTCTCCGCAGCGCCTTTCGGCTCGGCCTCGATCCTGACCATTTCGTGGATGTACCTGGCCATGTTGGGCGGCGCCGGCGTCAAGAAGGCGACGCAGGTTGCCATCCTCAACGCCAACTACGTCGCCAAGCAGCTCAACGCGCACTACCCGGTGCTCTACGTCGGCAAGAACGGCCGCGTGGCGCACGAGTGCATTCTCGACATCCGCCCGATCAAGGCCGCTACCGGCATCGCCGAGATCGACATCGCCAAGCGCCTGATGGACTACGGTTTCCATGCGCCGACGGTCTCCTTCCCGGTCGCTGGCACGATCATGGTCGAGCCGACGGAATCCGAATCGAAGGCCGAACTGGATCGCTTCATCGGCGCCATGATCGCCATCCGTGAGGAAATCCGCCAGATCGAAAATGGCGTTTGGACGGCCGACAACAATCCGTTGAAGAATGCCCCGCATTCGCAGGCGGACGTCATGGATGCCGAATGGAAGCATCCGTACAGCCGTCAGCAGGCCGTCTTCCCGCTGCCTTGGGTGGCGGCCAACAAGTTCTGGCCGAGCGTCAATCGCATCGACGATGTGTATGGCGATCGCAACCTGAACTGCGCCTGCCCGCCGATGGAAGCCTACGCCGACTGATGGCTATCGATCTCTCTGCCATCGCCAAATGGCCCAACGTCCCCGCCTGTTACGACTGGTTGTCGCTCGACCGGCGGGGCGACTGGCGATTGCAGGGAGAGCGTGTGACGCACAGCGGCCTGATTCAATTCATCAACCGGCAGTATGGTCGTGATGAATCAGGCTGCTGGTTTCTGCAAAACGGCCCGCAACGGGTGTTCGTTGCGCTGGCCTCCACCCCCTGGATCTTTCGCCGAGAAGGGACTGGCTTCGTCAGTCATACCGGCGCACCGACCGGCCTGTTGAAGGCGCTCTATCTCGATGAAGACGGCAACCTGCTGCTTGAAGCGGAACTTGGCATCGGCCTGCTGGATGACCGCGATCTGGCAGGTATCCTGGCCGAATGCCGTGCTGGCAATGGCAAACTCGCCAGCGACGAGGCAATCATCCATCTGATGGAAACCGGCTCTGGCGACATCCACTGGCAAAACCTGCGCGTGCAAACCATTGCGGCTGCCGACTTGCCCAAACGCTTCAGTTTCAACCCCAATCCCCGCCCCTGAAGACAGCGTTCAGTCGAGGCCGTGACTTTGCCGCCACTCGGCGATTTCCGGCAATGCCTCAGCGGCATCGTCAAGCAACGCCGCATTCGCCTGCAGAAGCAGCTTGCGCTGGCGAGCACTGAGCTTGTGCGGAAACACTGGCTCCAGTTCAACCACCAGATCGCCGACCGGATTCGTGCCACGCCCCGGATAACCCTTGCCGGCCAGCCGCAACTCGCGGCGCTCGGCAACACCAGGCGCCAGCGAATAACCGAATACACCGTTCAAGGATGGTAGTTCAACCTCAGCCCCGGCAATCATCGCCAGCGCGCTGACCGGCATCTGAAAATGTAGATCGCGGCCTTGCAACTGATAGAGCGGGTGCGAACGAATGATCAGCGTCAGATACAGATCGCCTGCCGTGCATTCATCGTTGCCCGGTTCGCCCTGCCCAGCCAGCCGCAGCTCATCGCCAGGCAGCATGCCGGGTGGCACGGTGATTGTCAGGCTGACATCATCCGTTTCACGACCACTGCCGCCGCAATCCGGGCAGATACGCTCCCTGAACAAGCCTCGGCCGTCACAGGCATCACAACGAACCAGCTTGCGTTGAGCATCGTGGATACGGCCACTACCATGACAGGCATCGCAAAAGCGGGTCCGCGACATGCCTGCCTCGCCGCTGCCCTCGCAGGTCGGACAATCCTTGCCGCGAGCGTAATGAACCGTCTTGCGGCAACCGGTGGCGGCTTCTTCCAGGCTGACCTCGAGGTTCAGGCGGATATCAGCAGCCTTGGCGACACTCTCTTCCGGTTCAGCGGCTTGGTTTTCCGGCGATTCGGCATCATTCTCTTCCGGCAAATCGCCGGTCGTCAGGCGCTCGTAGGCGATGTTGATTGCCTTGAAACGCTCGGTGGCCTCCGGGTGAGCATTACGATCCGGGTGCCAGCGCATGGCAAGACGACGATAGGCCCGTTTCCACTCAACCGGGCCTGAATCTTTGGCCACATCGAGAATTTCGTAAGGATCAATGTCCATGGCTTACTTTGCGCCAACCGGCAAAATCTGCTCGATCATGTTGGAAATCAACGCCGCCGTCGTGCCGTGGCGATCACGATCCGGGTTGTATTCGACGATTTCCAGCGCCTTGAGGCCGGCCTGTGCCGCAATCCAGTGCATCGCCGTCAGCACGTCGTACGAGGTCAGGCCATCCGGCTCGGGGCTGCCGACGCCCGGCGCCGACCTCGGGTCAATGGCATCCAGGTCCAGCGTTACGCCAAAACCGGCCGGCGCACCGGCAACGATGGCTATCGCCTCGTCCAGACAGGCGGCGAAGCCACGCAGCTGGATTTCCTCGCTATCGATGATACGAACGCCCATCCGCTGCAGGAATTCAAGCTCTTCCGGTTCATAGCTGCGCGGGCCGAGGATGACCGTGTGCGCCGCGCTGACTTGCGGGCCGTTCAGGCCGATATTGAGCAGTCGCTTGTCGCCACGCCCGAGCAGGCAGGCCAGCGGCATGCCGTGGACTGCGCCGGAATAGCTGGTTTCCGGCGTGTGGCTGTCGAGATGAGCATCAATCCACAACAGACCAAAGGGTTGGCCGAGCACCCGAGCCAAGCCGCTCCAGGTGCCGATGGCGATGGAATGATCGCCACCGATGACCACCGGAAACTCGTCAGCCCGCAGTGTCAGCGCCACCTCGTCGGCCAGATGGCGACACAATTCTGCAATCCGGGCAGTCGTCGAGGTGCCGTCATTATCCGGCGCAAACAAGGTCTTGCCCCAATCGACCAGCGGGTGATGCTCCAGTTCATGCCACGCCTGCGAATGATGAAACGCCACCGGCCCGTCCTCGCAAGCCTGATCCTGCGCGCCGAGGCCGCTGGCGGCGCCGATGATGCGAATGCGGGAGTATTTCAGGGAACCGAGGGGTTTCATGGCGGGCGAATTATAGGTCATGCACACGGCAGAACTGCCGTAAATGCACGCCTATTCGCGGCTCCGTTCGAGCAGCAAGGCACGCAATTCGGCGACTTCGGCCTCCAGAGACGATACCCGCGCCCGAAGCTCCTCGATGTCCTGCATGCCCGTCGATGGCGAGCGGCCAGCGGCACCCGCCTCGATCATCGGCTCACCACTCAGCAGATGCATCCAGCGGTTTTCACGCGATCCTGGCAGGCGAGGCAGTTCGACCACCAAGGCACCGTCTTCCTTGGCGGCCAGCTCCTCCAGAAAAGCCTCGACCGACGAAATATCGGCAAAGCGGTGCAGGCGTTCGCAATTGAGGCGCAACTCGCCGGCCGTCTGCGGTCCGCGCAGCATCAGCACGGTCAATAAGGCCGAAGCCTGCGTTGGCACGCCGAGCGCCTTCTCGAATAGATGTTCGAAACGGCTGACCCGACTACCACTGACCTCGCGCACCAGGCCGAGATCTTTCAGGCTGTCGAGTGCATGCACAATCTCGGCCTCACTGGTTTCGATCACCGGATTCCGGCTGGTTTTCTGGTTGCAGCCGGCCATCAGGGCATTGACTGACAACGGGTAGGTATCGGGAACCGTCCGCTGCTTTTCGACTAGGGTGCCGAGAATGCGGGTTTCAAGCAAAGAAAGCTTGGGCGTTGATTCAGCCATGGGTTGTTTCCTGTGGATTGATTGCGGTGGCGCCCGGTTCGCGGTGCTTTGGGTCACGCAACCAGGCATGGTAGAGCTGCAAGGCGACGTGGGCGTCGTTGGCGGCATACAGCAACTGGCGCTCGTTCAAGCGTGGATTGGCCCAATTGCTGGTACCCACCTTCTTCGATTTCTGGAATTTCTGGCCGAAATAGTGGGCCACCGCCACCTTGGCGCCGACCGTGCCGCGATGCCCCGGGCCACGCATCGCTTCGCCCAGGTCGAGCACATTGTTCAATTCGATACCCAGACGGGAGCGCAGCACGCTTCGGTCATTGCCCAGCCCGAGGCCGACCTTGAGGATGTCCGCTGCCGAAAGGATGCGCCTCAGCACTTCATGGTTTGCGGCAAATGCGACCGGGAGCAGGAAAACATGCTCGTCAGTGGCCAGTTGCACCAGATGCGGGCCGGTCGATACCTCCCCTTTCAGGAAGGTTGGTTTCGATTCGGTATCGAAGCCGATCACCGGCGCCGCCAGCAGCGCGGCCAAGACCTGCGCCGCCAGCACCTGGCTATTGACCAGTGTGACCTGGGCAATGGAAACCCCGGTATAAACCGGCAGTTCGCTGGCCGCCAACTGGCTGCGGCTCATCGTCACATCGCTCAAAAGTCAGCACCTCGATTTCGGCCCATCAACCTTGGCGGCAGCATCCATGTATCCTTCGCTTTTTGAACAGATGCAAGTGTATGGGATCACGCTGGCTCAAGGGCCTTTTCTCGTGGCTGAAGACCATTCTTTTCGGCAAAGCCGCCCCGCTTTCGGACGACGAACGGGCTCGACAACTGATCGCCGCCGTTGATCGCGGCGGAATCCCGCTCAATGCGGCCAAGGTCAATGCCATCGCCCGAAGCCTTGGCCTCGAAGTATCGCGGCACGCGCCCATCGAAGAAACCATCCAGCGCATTCGACTGGCGCTGACGCGAGTGAGCCAGCATGACTAAGCCGTGGTTCCTGTACATGATCGAGTGTGTCGATGGCAGCATCTATACCGGCATCACCGTCGATGTCGACGCCCGCTATGCCGCCCATTGCCAGGGCACCGGAGCCCGCTACACCCGTTCGCATCCACCGCTCAGGCTGTTGGGGCATGAAACCCATCCCGATCGCTCATCGGCCTCAAAGGCGGAATACCGGATCAAGCAACTGAGCGCCGCCGAAAAACAGCGCTACGCGGCCACGCTTCAGGCCGGCTGATCGCCCTTATCGAGAAACTCAATGACGAACTCGGTCATCGAGTCGCCAGAAGTCGCCGAAACAACGCCACCGTGGGCCAGCACGATCGATTTGACAATCGCCAGCCCAAGGCCACTCCCCTCACCACCGGGATTGAGCCTGACGAAGCGGTCGAAGATGCCATGCAAGGCCTCAGCCGGGATCGGCTGCCCCGTATTAGCAATCGATAGCACCACCTCGCCGTCTCGCTGGCGCACCGACAATCCGACCATGCCGCCCGCCGGTGTATGGAGGATGGCATTGCTCAGCAAATTGCCGATGGCCCGCTCCAGCATCAGGCTGTCGCCTTGAACCACCAGGTTTTCGCCAAGCACTTCGATGGCAATATCGTCGGCCAGAATGCCATAGTAATCAACGAGCCGGCGACACAGATCGAGCAATGGCACCGCCGCCTTCTGCGGCACAAGCAGGCCATGCTCGGCTTTGGCCAGGAACAGCATGTCGGCAATCATCCGCGACAGGCGTTCGTATTCTTCCAGATTCGACGCCAGCAGATCATGGTATTCATTGACGCTACGCGCCTTGCCTAGCGATACCTCGGTCTGCATGCGCAAGCTGTGAATCGGCGTCCGCAACTCATGGGCGAGATCGGCCGAAAAATCAGACAAGCGCTTGAATGACTCCTCCAGACGGCCCAGCATGGCGTTGAAGGAATGGACCAGTTCAGCTAATTCCGTCGGCACATCCTGTTCAGGAATCCGCTCGGCCAGTTGCCCGGCGGAGATGCGGCCTGCAGCACTGGCAATATCGCGCACCGGGTGCATGCCACGACGAACGATCAGGGCGCCAACAACGGCCGTCAGCAAGGCCGCAGCCACGATGGCCAGCCAGAAATCCTGCTGCAGTTGATCGAGAAAATCGGTGTGGTGGCGAATGTCGCGGCCGACCACGACGTGTGCCGTGCCACCCCAAGGGGTTTCCATATCGGCGGCAATGACCCTGTACTCGGCGCCGCCCAGGGTTTGCCGGATCGGCCTCTGGCTCAAGGCCACACCGGCTGCCGCCAGCGGATCGGCAAGTTCGGCTGACGGCCATCTGAAAACAGCCCTTTTTTGGGCATCGACTGTCGCAATTACCCCATTCTGGCCAATCAGGGCATCGCCGAGCCGGGCTGCGAAGGCTTCCGCCGTTTCCTCTTGCGCGCCAACATGGCCAATCAGCGCCAGCTTGCCGAACAGATCGTGGGCATCCAGTTCGGCCATGTGGTCATCGGCAGCGCGGCTGAAATACAGACCGAGCGCTGCGAACACGAGCGTCGCCAGCAGCGCGAAGGCCAGCGACAGGCGCAGCGTGATCGAATACCGCCAGCCCGGCACGATCAGCGAATCTCCATCACATAGCCCATGCCGCGCAGGGTATGGATCAGTTTGGGCGTGAACTCCTCATCGACCTTGGCCCGCAGGCGGCGGATGGCAACTTCGACCACATTGGTGTCGGAATCGAAATTCATGTCCCAGACCTGCGAGGCGATGAAACTGCGTGCCAGCACCTCGCCCTGCCGGCGCAGGAACAGTTCAAGCAGCGCGAATTCCTTGGCCGTCAGGTCGATGCGCTGACCGGCCCGGATCGCCCGCCGCTTCAGCACATCGAGTTCAAGATCAGCAATGCTCAGATTCCCCGTCTCCTTGGCACGACCGCGACGCAGCAGTGTTCGGACGCGAGCGAGCAGCTCCGAGAAAGCGAAGGGTTTGACCAGGTAATCATCGGCACCGAGTTCCAGCCCCTTGACCCTATCCTCAACCTGGTCGCGCGCCGTCAGGAACAGCACTGGCAGATCGCGCCCGGCAGCACGCAAGGCTTTCAGTACCTGCCAGCCATCCAGCCCCGGAAGGTTAACGTCGAGAATCAGCAGGTCGTATTCACCGGCCAGACCTTCATGCATCCCATCCAGCCCATTGCGGGCGAGATCGGCGCCAAAGCCAGCTTCGGAAAGCCCCTGTTTGAGGTAATCGCCAGTCTTCGCTTCGTCTTCAACAATGAGGATCTTCATGACCGCATTTTGCCCGACAACCAGTCACCTTGTGTGATTAGCCGCCCGACGCTAGAAACAGGTCAGCCGGCCACGCCGCCGGGATAGCCGATACACCGCCCGCCAGCGGCGCATGGAATGGAAAAACAGCCCGCGGCGAATCCCCTGCACACGTAGTCGAAGCGCCAGCAGCATGCCTCTGGTTCGCAGGTAAACAGGATGCTGGTGCAAGGTGTCAAAGACATAGGTTTTGAAGCGCACCACCCCGGCATAGGCACGGGCAAACCAGGCAATTTCCATCAGTTGCCGCTTGGTCAAGGCGAAGATCCGCGCCACCAGCGCCGTCCCGACCACCTTGGCGGTGAGAAAGGTACCGACACCGAGAAGCGGTGCGCCGTGTGCCAGAAAATAGAGGCCGATCAGCTTGAACGGCAGCAGCACGGCACCGGGGATCAAAAAACAGGCGAGCGCCACATAGCGTGGGGCCCGTCCAATCCACGCTTCGACAAGGCGCAACACCGGCCACTGGCCGATTTTCGCCATGACGCGTTCCAGCGGCTCCCATAGCCATTCCCAGAACCA
This sequence comes from Dechloromonas aromatica RCB, assembly GCF_000012425.1. Taxonomy (NCBI): domain Bacteria; kingdom Pseudomonadati; phylum Pseudomonadota; class Betaproteobacteria; order Rhodocyclales; family Azonexaceae; genus Dechloromonas; species Dechloromonas aromatica (nom. nud.). The sequence continues at coordinate 2,674,401 of NC_007298.1, forward strand.
CAAGAGCACTGCCGCCAGAATGATGAACGGAGGCGTCAGCACGCGTTTCAGTTTCGATTCCATGCCGTTTCCCGGTTACTTGCGTCGGAAATATACCGGATACACAACATTTCCCCATCGTAATCAGCGTGACCGGATGTAACGGGGCGTTACGCCTGATCGAGTTTTTGTAATGTTTATTGAGCGAGGGGTGAGGCGGATTGTTTGAACGCCCGCCCTCCGCTATGCTGCGCGCCACCGTAGATTAGCCAGCGGAAGTCTTGTGATCGAAGCCAAAATGAGCATGGTCACGGAAGAGATGCACTGATTATCCGCCCAACCAATCCCTTATCCGATTGCCCCCATGATCGAACGCCCCCATCTGCACTGGTTTCGACTGCTCTTCGTCTGGCGCGGCTCGGTGCTGCCCTATATCATCACCCGTCTGTTGCTCGTGCTCACGGTATCCGTCCTAAGCGTCCTGAGCCGGGACTGGTGGATGAGTGCACATGCGGCATCGGCCCTGTCGATTCCGCCCTTCACCCTGATGGGGGTCGCCCTCGCCATTTTTCTCGGCTTCCGTAATTCGGTCAGCTACGATCGCTATTGGGAAGCTCGCAAGCAGTGGGGGGCCCTGCTGATCGGAGCCCGCTCATTAACTCGTGAGATAGCCAGCTTCGCAACGAACGAAGTGGCGTTGCAGCGACGCGTAGCGCGTATCTTGTCGGCCTTTGCCTATGCGCTCAAGCACCAGCTCCGTGCCACCGATCCACGAGAGGATCTGGCTTGCCGTCTCGACGAGGCCGAGCTTGAACAGGTCTGCACTGCCCGCTTCGTGCCATCCGCCCTGCTGCTCTGTCTGGCCCGGGACCTCGGCGCCGCACAGAAGGCCGGTGTTATCAGCGACCTGCAATTGCAGTCGCTGGACCGCAACCTCAATCTGCTGACGGAGGCCTCCGGGGCTTGCGAGCGGATCGCCAACACCCCCATTCCCTACACCTACCGGGTGCTGATGAACCGGACCGTGATGGTTTATTGCCTGCTGCTGCCGATCGGCCTCAGCACCTCGATCGGCTGGCTAACGGTTCTGGTCGCGCCATTCATCGCCTACACTTTCCTCGCGCTGGATGTCATCGGCGAACAAATCGAGGAGCCTTTCGGCAAGGAACCAAACGACCTGGCACTGGCCTCGATGTGTCACGGGATCGAGGTTTCCGTCTGCGAACTGGTCGGAGAAACCCCGCGCAGCTCGCCACCCGAAGTCGTCAACTACGTGATGACCTAGCAGACGCTTTGCGCCGACGAAAATTACAGACTTGTAATTTTGCCGTCAGGTGCCTGTTGGTCGCAGTAGCGCAAACTCGGTGCATCAATCCACCAAGGAACCGCCATGCGCCTGATTTTTGCCCTCATGCTCGCCCTCAGCCTGCCTGCGTTTGCCCAGCACGACCACCATGCCGGCCACATTGCTGCAACCAAGGATGCACCGCTGACTGAAGGCCAGGTCAAGAAGATCGATGCCAAAGCCGGCGAAATCGTCATCCAGCATGGCCAGCTCGACAGCATCGGCATGCCGCCGATGACCATGGCCTTCGGCGTCGCCGACAAGAGCTGGCTGGGCAAGCTGAAGGTCGGTGACAAGATCCGCTTCGCGGCCGAAATGAAGGGTGGCAACGCCATCGTCAGCCGCTACGAGATGGCGAAATAAGGGCGAGATGAAACCTGCACTGGCTGCCGCGCTGCTGCTCCTGGCTCTGGCTGGAACGGCCCACGCCGAACCGCTGCCCGGCGCCAGCGTCGAATCGCTGCTCGCCGCAGCCCGCGAGCATAGTCCGGAGGTCCGCATGGTGCGCCTTGAAGCCGAGGCGGCGCGCGAGCGCATCCAGCCGGCCGGCGCCCTGCCCGACCCGATCCTGCGCATCGAGCTGGAAAACATCACCAAAAACGGCAACCAGAGCGCGACGCTCGACCCGACGCGGACCGGCGACACCAAATACACGCTGATGCAGCCGCTGCCCTTCTGGGGCAAGCGCGACCTGAAGCGCGAGGTGGCGACGGCCGAAGCGACGCAGGCCGAAGGCCGGGCCAGCGACACCTGGGCGGAAGTGGCCAGCCGCATCAAGACGCTCTACGCGCAATACTGGCTGACCGGCCAGTCGCTGCAACTGACCCGCGAAAACATCGAACTGACCCGCCGCCTCGAACAGATCGCCCAGGTCCGTTACGCCGGTGGTCTGGCCGCCCAGCAGGACGCCATCCGCGCCCAGCTTGAGCGCAGCGCCATGGACACCGAACTGGTCGGCATGGAAAGCGAGTTCCATCACCTGATGGTTTTCATCAACGCCATGCTGGCGCGCCCGAGCGGTGCCACGTTGGCCGAACCGGCAGCGCTGCGCCCGATTCCGACGCGACTCGATGGTGCCGCACTGAACGACCGCCTGCTCGCCGCCAATCCGCAACTAGCCATCGAATCCGCCCGCGTCGGCGGCGCTGAAAAAAGCCGCGAGCTGGCCTACCGCAACCGTTATCCCGACCTGACGCTGGGCGTGGCACCAATGCAGGTGCAAAACCGTGTCGATGCCTGGAGCCTGATGCTGGAAATGAACCTGCCGCTGCAGCAGGGAACGCGACGCAGTCAGGAGCGCGAAAGCGAGCGCATGCTGGAAGCCGCGTCGGCCCGCAAGGAAGCGCTCGGCCACCGGCTGCAGGGCGACCTCAACGCCGCGTTGAGCAATCTGGAAGGCGCCCGGACAACCGAGCAGATCACCCGCACCCGCCTGCTGCCGCAGGCCGAACTGACCTTCAAATCGGCGCTGGCCGGCTACGAAAACGGCAAGGTGGATTTCGCTACCCTGCTCGACGCCCAGCGCCAGATTCGCAATGCCAGACTCGCGCTGCTGCGTGCCCAGGCCAGCCAGCAGTTGCGGCTGGCCGAGATCGAACGCCTGCTTGGAGAAGACCTGTGAAAACCGGCCCCCTGTTCATTTTTATCGCCGTCGCCCTGACTGTCGGCGGTTTTGCCGGCGGTTATCAGTTTGCCCGGCAGAAAACCGATGGCACGACCGCAGTTGCTGCGGTCACCCCGGAAAAAGCGCCAAACAAGAAACTTTTGTATTACCGCAACCCGATGGGCCTGCCCGACACCTCGCCAACGCCCAAGAAAGACCCGATGGGCATGGACTACATCCCGGTCTATGAAGGCGAAGCCGATGCTGGCGGCGACAGCGGCCTGAAAATCAGCGCCGAGAAAATCCAGAAAATGGGCGTCAAGGCCGAGCCGGCCAAACTGCAGGTGCTCGACAGGACGGTGCGCGCCAGCGGCCGGGTTGAAATCGACGAAAGCCGCACCTACACGGTGACCGCCAAGTTCGAAGGCTACATCGAGCGCCTGTACGTCAATACCACCGGCCAGCCGGTCGGCCGCGGCCAGCCGCTGTTCGAGGTCTACAGCCCGGAACTGGTCTCGGCTCAGCGCGAATATGTCATCGCCGCACAAGGCGTCAACAAACTGAACGAAGCCGGCGGCGAAGCACAATCGGCGATGAAGCAACTGGCCGACTCCAGCCTGCAACGGCTGAAGAACTGGGACATTTCCGATGAGCAGATCAAGGCGCTGGCCCACTCCGGCAACGCCAAGCGGACGTTGACCTTCCGCGCCCCGGTGGCCGGCATCGTCACCGAGAAAAAGGCTGTGCAGGGCATGCGCTTCATGCCCGGCGAGGCGTTGTACCAGATCGCCGATACCTCGTCGGTCTGGGTCCAGGCCGACGTCTTCGAGCAGGACATCGCGGCGGTTGGCGTCGGCCAGAAGGCGAAAATCAGGATCAATGCCTATCCCGGCGAGGTCTTCGAGGGGCGCATCGCTTATGTCTATCCGACGCTGAAGGCGGAAACGCGGACCGTGCCGGTGCGTATCGAGCTGGCCAACCCGAAGGGCCGGCTGAAGCCGGCGATGTATGCCGAAGTGGAGATTCCGCTTGCTGGCGCGGTGCAAGTCGTCACCGTGCCGAACTCGGCGGTGATCGACAGCGGCAGCAAGCAGGTGATCATCATGCAACTCGGCGAAGGCCGCTTCGAGCCGCGGGTTGTGCGCCTGGGCCAGCGTGGCAGCGAATTCGTGCAGGTACTGGAGGGGATCAAGGAAGGGGAGATGGTGGTTTCATCGGCCAATTTCCTGATCGATGCGGAAAGCAATCTGAAAGCGGCATTGGGTGGGATGCAGAAGGCCGAAGCCGCCAAGCCGGCCACCGTCGGCCACCAGGCCGTCGGCAAGCTGAATTCGATCGATGCAACGGCCGGCACGGTCAGCATCTCGCACGAACCCGTCGCCAGTCTGAAATGGCCGGCCATGAAGATGGACTTCGTGCTTGCCAATCCAGCGCTGGTCAATGGCGTCAAGCCAGGGTCAGCCATCGACTTCGAATTCGTCGAACGCCAACCCGGCGAATGGGTGATCACCTCGCTCAAGGCACGTTAGGCCCACCATGCTCAACGCCCTGATCGACTGGTCGGCCCGCAACCGATTCCTGGTGCTACTTACCACGCTGTTCATCATCATCGCCGGCACCTGGTCGGTGCTGAAGACGCCGCTCGACGCCATCCCCGACTTGTCCGACGCCCAGGTCATCCTGTACACCGAATTTCCCGGGCAGGCGCCGCAGGTGGTCGAGGACCAGGTTACCTACCCGCTGACCACCGCCCTGCTCTCGGTACCGAAATCCAAGGTCGTGCGCGGCTTTTCGTTCTTCGGCGCCTCTTTCGTCTACGTCATTTTCGAGGATGGCACCGACATCTACTGGGCGCGTTCGCGAGTGCTGGAGTATGTGAATTCGGTGTCCGGCAAGCTGCCGAAGGGCGTCAATCCGACCCTCGGCCCGGATGCCACCGGGGTCGGCTGGGTCTACCAGTACGCCGTGCTGGCCAAGGATAAAACGCTGGCCGAACTGCGCACGCTGCAGGACTGGTACCTGCGCTACCAGCTGGCCAAGGCGCCCGGCGTCGCCGAGGTGGCGAGTATCGGCGGCTTTGTGCAGCAGTATCAGGTCACCGTCGATCCTGTGAAGCTGCGCGCATTCGGTATTCCGCTGATGCGCGTCGCCGAGGTGATCCGCAATTCCAACCGCGACGTCGGCGGCCGCACGCTGGAAATGGCCGAAACCGAGTACATGGTGCGTGGCCGCGGCTATCTGCGCGGCAAGAGCGACATTGAGCAACTGGTCCTCAAGGCACAGAATGGCACGCCAGTCCGCATCGCCGACATCGGCCGGGTCGAGCTGGTGGCTGACGAACGGCGCGGCATTACCGAACTGAACGGTGAAGGCGAAGTGGTTTCCGGCATCGCCATGTCGCGCTACGGCCAGAACGCGCTGGAGGTCATCCACAACCTGAAGGCCAAGGTCGCTGAAATCTCCGCCGGGCTACCGGAAGGCGTCAGCATCGCCACCGTCTATGACCGCTCCGAACTGATCGAGCGCGCCATCGCCACGCTGAAGCGCACGCTGGCCGAGGAAAGCCTGATCGTCGCGCTGGTCTGCGTCGTCTTCCTGTTGCACCTGCGCTCGGCGCTGGTCGCCATCATCATGCTGCCGGTCGGCATCCTGGCCGCCTTCATCGGCATGCGGGCGATTGGCGTCAACGCCAACATCATGAGCCTGGGCGGCATCGCCATTGCCGTCGGCGCGATGATCGACGCCGCCATCGTGATGATCGAAAACGCCCATAAGCACCTGGAGCGGCTGCAACCGGGCGAATCACGGAGCGATGCGATGATCGCCGCCTGCAAGGAGGTTGGCCCCGCCCTCTTCTTCAGCCTGCTGATCATCACCGTCTCCTTCCTGCCCGTCTTCACGCTCGAAGCGCAGGAAGGCCGGCTGTTCGCGCCGCTGGCATGGACCAAGACCTTCGCCATGGCCGCCGCCGCCTTCCTGTCGGTGACGCTGGTGCCGGTGCTGATGCTGCTGTTCATTCGCGGCGACATCAAGCCGGAAGCGCAGAATCCGGTCAACCGCGTGCTGATCCGCCTGTACCGCCCGATCATCGCCTGGGTCATGCAGTGGAAGAAGGCAACCATCGCCGCCGCCCTCGTTGCCATGGCAATCACCCTCGTCCCGGCCAGCCGTCTGGGTTCGGAATTCATGCCGACGCTCAACGAAGGCACGCTGTTCTACATGCCGACCACCCTGCCCGGTCTGTCGGTGACCAAGGCGGCTGAACTGCTGCAGACCCAGAACAAGATCATCAAGAGCTTCCCGGAAGTCGCCTCGGTGTTCGGCAAGGCTGGCCGAGCGCAGACGGCCACCGATCCGGCGCCGATGGAAATGTTCGAGACGGTGATCAATCTGAAGCCGGAAAGCGAATGGCGCCCCGGCATGACCACTGACAAGCTGATCGCCGAACTCGACAAGGCGCTCCAATTCCCCGGGGTCGCCAATTCCTGGACGATGCCGATCAAGGCACGCATCGACATGCTGTCCACCGGCATCCGCACCCCGATCGGCATCAAGGTCTTCGGCAAGGATTTGATCGAAATGGAACGCCTGGCCAAGGAAATCGAGAGCGTCGTCAAGGCCGTGCCAGGGACCAGCAGCGCCTTCGCCGAACGGATCACCGGTGGCTTCTACCTCGATATCGTGCCCGACCGCAACGCGCTGGCCCGCTACGGGCTGTCGGTCGGCGAAGTCATGGACGTCGTGGCAGCGGCGCTGGGCGGCGAAATGGTCACCACCACGGTTGAAGGCCGTGAGCGCTTCGGCGTCACCGTCCGCTACCCGCGCGACCTGCGCAGCGACCCGCAGGCCATCGCCCGTGAAGTGCTGGTGCCGGTACCGGCCGAGATGGGTGGGGCGGCCAGCATGATTCCGCTCGGCCAGCTGGCCGAAGTGAAGATCAGCACCGGCGCCCCGGCCATCCGCACCGAAAACGCCCTGCTCTCGGCTTACATCTATGTCGACATCCGCGATCGCGACATCGGCTCCTACGTTGCCGAGGCGCGCCAGGCGGTCAATGAGAAGGTCAAATTCTCCCCCGGCACCTACGCCACCTGGAGCGGCCAGTTCGAGTACATGGAACGCGCCACTGAAAAGCTCAAGGTCGTCGTGCCAATCACGCTGCTGATCATCTTCCTGCTGCTCTACCTGAATTTCCGACGCATCACCGAGACGCTGATCGTCATGCTCTCGGTTCCCTTCGCGTTGGTCGGCGGCATCTGGCTAATGTGGTGGCTCGGCTACAACCTGTCGGTCGCCGCGGCCATTGGCTTCATCGCGCTGGCCGGCGTGGCTGCCGAAACCGGGGTCATCATGTTGATCTACCTCGACCATGCCTGGCAGACCGTGCAGGCGAAATGTGCCGCCGAAGGCCATCGTCCGCAGGCCTCGGATCTCTACGCTGCCGTGATGGAAGGTGCCGTCGAACGGGTGCGCCCGAAGATGATGACGGTCAGCGCGATCATGGCCGGCCTGCTGCCCATCCTGTGGGGCACCGGCACCGGCTCGGAAGTCATGAGCCGGATCGCGGCACCGATGGTCGGTGGCATGATTTCCTCAACGGTGCTGACGCTGGCCGTCATCCCATCCATCTACGCCCTGCTGATGCAACGACGGCTACGCAATGCCGCTTGAACAAACGGGCATTCGGTCAATTACCGGAAATAGACCCCCGGCGGCTGGATAATCACAGAAGGCGGCTGCAGATAAACTGTAGGTGGTGCAGGCGGGAATGGCAGGCCAACCCGGGCACCCCGGCAAACCTGGCGCTCGCGGTAATAGCCGCCGCGGTCATACCATCCCTCAACCCGGCATCCGGGATCCGCGTAGCCACCGCGATAGCTGTCGTAATCATGGCGATGATGATGTCCGCGATGCTCGTGTCGGTCGTAATGATCATGGTCGGCAAACGACGGCAGCGACAAGGAAAGGGCAAGACAAACGAAAGCAGCCCTGATGGCACGATACTTCATGAATAACCTCAATTTGACGGATATGAACTTTCATTCCGAGCGATTTAACTTACGAAGGGAACCTCGAATCGTCGCTTTGCAGCCATTTTGTCTCGCAAGCGAATAACCTCGTCCGGGCTGATTTGTCCTTGACGCAGAGCAGAAGCAAGCACCGCCTCGGCATCATCGCGCCGCCCATAAACAAAATAGATTTCGGCTTCAACCAAAGGACTGGGCGTCTCCTCAACCATCAAGGCTTCGCTATCCAATAAGAGCGAACTTTTCGGCACCGAAACTGACTTTTGCCCCTCAAGGGCAGCAGTCTGTGCTGAGTCGTTCCGCTTCGATCTAAACAATAAAACACCGGCAACGAGATTGAGACTCAAGGATACCGAGATGGCAAAAACCAGTAGAACACTTTGGGTCATGATTAATCCTGCCGGTAACAGTAGCGCCAAAATCCATTCGAACCACGCCACATGCGGGTACAGATTCACATGGATCAGTTAGCAATCGCCATGCCATTACGTAACCAACTGTTTATTATTGAATTTTCTTCAACCGGACGAGAATAAGCCGCCAATACTGTCGCCATTTAGCGACATCGCAGACAGGCAAAAACATAACCATTTGTTTTTATGGCTATTTACTTGTAACCAAATTACGACACCCCATTTCGCACCCTCTTGGCAGCCAAAGCAGCTCTCGTCGCAAATCCGTGCCCGACCTGAAAACCCGGCAAAGAATTAAATATTTTTTCTTTTTTTTTCTTGATCGATAGAAACAAAAAAGCACCCCGGAGGGTGCTTGCCTGCTCGTTATATGGCTGAGACGTAGCCCCCAAATGGACATCGCCTGATGGCGAAGTAATCACCGTCCATGGATTTCGCGCCACTTTTCGCATGTGGGCGGCTGAGACAACCAACTATCCGCGAGAGGTTGCTGAACTTGCACAGGCCCATCAGTTGCCTGATGCAGTTGAACGCGCCTATCAACGTGGGATTCAATTCGCCAAGCGAATTGCCCTCATGTCCGACTGGGGACTGCAGTGCAAGAACAAACTTTCTACTGAGAAAGGACTCAGGACAATTACGTCGCTTCCTTGATGCCATAAACCAAAGTCAATTTATTCTCTTCAGCCTCAGGCTGTTCTTCGGCCAAAGCCGACCTTGGGTCTTTGACGAAAACCGGGCGGCTATGCGTCAGTTACCTGCCGCTCAATCGATAAGGGCGGTCAATGACCGCTTTGCGCCATCCGCGAGTGAGGGCATGCGCGCTTACAGCCGTGTACTGATTTAAGCCGCGCCCGGCCGAGGCAGCGAAGCAGAGATTCAATGTGAGCCCACGGCGAGCCGATCTTGGCGGAGGTCGTTCTCCCGAAGGACTTGAATGCGTCAGCGGCTACCGGCCAATCAACGCCACATCGCTGCATGCCTAGCGCTCTCCCCCCGCGAGCACGGACTGCCTGGCATTTTGCTCAGTCCGTTTTCTACACCTATGCAGCACTTCGTTCTTCGGGAAACGACACGATCGCGGCGTAATCCCCGTAGCCATCCGGCCAAGGTGTGAGCACCTCGAAGCCGTTCTTGGTGACCGCCACCATATGCTCCCACTGAGCAGAGAGCGACCGATCCTTGGTGACCACAGTCCAGCCATCTGGCAAGTGCTTGATCTCGGCTTTTCCAGCGTTGATCATCGGTTCGATGGTGAACACCATGCCTGCCTCAAGTTTCAAACCTGCACCGGGCTTTCCGAAGTGAAGAACATGAAGGTCATCGTGATATACCGTTCCTATTCCATGACCACCGTACTCGCGAACAACACTGAACCCTTCGCGATGGGCAACAGTCTGGATCGCATGACCGACATCGCCAAGCGTCGCTCCCGGGCGCACTTGCTCGATGCCTGCCCGCATCGCCTCATAGGTCGTACGAACCAGCCGTTTCGCCAGAATGCCCGGTTCTCCAACAAAGTACATGCGGCTGGTGTCGCCAAACCAGCCATCCTTGATGATGGCGACGTCGATGTTGATGATGTCGCCATTCTTCAATTTCCGGTCAGAAGGAATCCCATGGCAAACGACATGATTGACTGAAGCGCAAATGGTCTTGGGATAGCCGTGGTAGCCGATATTGGCCGGAATTGCTCGTTGCACATTGACGATATAGTCATGGCATAGCTTGTCCAGCTCATTGGTCGTGACGCCTGGCTTAACATGCTCCGCGAGCATGGACAAAACATCGGCAGCCAACTTGCCGGCACGCCGAGCCATGGCTAACTCCGCCTCCGAGCGGATGGGCGTACCTTTGGCGCCAGTCATGCCGCCCTCTTCGACAATGAAACGGGCAGGTCGCTATCTTCAAGCGCTTGGTGCTCGGCCTGGATAAGCAAGCGACAGATTTCACCGTACCGAAGGTTGGGGTTGAGCTCAGAAAGCATGCCGACGCGGAGCCAGTGCTCTGCTTGCGCATTGATCGAGCGACTCAGGGCCGCGCTGGTCAGGCGCAGATTCTCATGCATATGCTCTGAAATTTTAACGATTCCCACCGCAGGCACCTTTATATGTTTTGTAGTCAGTTTGTATACTACCAGTGGTTGTCAAAAACACCCACATTCCTTGGCTGGATCAATGCCCCCTGACGGCATCGCGAGCGCTTCGAGATCGGGCCGATCCGAATGCCGTTGCGCCTCGCCGGTCCGCCTGTCATTCCCTGTGCTTCGACAGTACGAAATGGCTTGGCGTACTTGGGAGTTCGCCAGGATGGGTAAGGAAAGGCATTCACGGCGCGATTCTCCGGGGCGGCAGGAAAGCGGTGCATAGCTGCCTGATCGGAACAAAAGCCTAAACGGTGACAATGGCCGACGAGCACGAATTGGCCGTACGGCAGTTTTCAGAGTGGAGAGCCCTTTGAATGTCCGCAATCGGACTCGGCTGATCGTCCGGTCATGGCCGGGAGTGTAAGGTCGGCAACGTCCGCTTCGGAGAACTCCAGTTCGAAAACTCGGGGTTGGCTGAGCGGCAGCTATCGGGAAATTGGGATGGCCGTTTTGGGCACAGAGTACGTATTCGCCAGAAGGGAAGACCCCGCGTCACTTGAGGGCGTGCGGGGTCTATCTAAATCTATTTTTTACAAATTAGTTCTTGGCTTCGCGCTTCATCACATCTTCAATCGTGATGCCGATTTCGTTGTGACCGCCGAAGACGGTGCCAAGCTTTTTCTTGGTCATGTGCTCGACGTTACCGGTGTAGGCCGAAGCCGGCAACGGTACATACTTCACTTCCTTGGTCAGCTTGGCGCCGTTCTTCATGTAGAACTCAATGAATTCCTTGACTTCAGGCTTGTCGAGCGACTTGGCCTTGACGTAGATGAAGATCGGGCGAGAAAGCGGAGCGTAGGTGCCATTTTCAACGTTAGCAGCAGAGGGCTCAACAGCCTTGCCTGTCTTCGGATTTACGATCGGCAGGGCCCTCAGCTTACTGCTGTTCTCTGCGTAGTAGGCATAACCGAAATAGCCAATAGCATTGACGTCACGCGACACGCCCTGAACCAGCACATTGTCATCCTCGGAAGCGGTGTAGTCCCCGCGTGAGGACTTGGCCTTACCGACCATCGCCTCTGTAAAGTACTCGAAGGTGCCAGAATCGGCGCCGGCGCCGAACAGTTTGACCGGCGCATCAGGCCACGCAGGGTTGACCTGATTCCACTTGGTAATCTTGCCTTGAGCGGCTGGCTCCCACAGAACCTTCATCTCTTCGATGGTCGCTTGCTTGAGGAAAGTGTTCTTCGGATTAACAACCACCGTCAGTGCATCGAAGGCGACCGGCATTTCGATGTACTGCACGCCAGCGGCCTTACACAGTTCCATTTCGCTCTTGGTGATCGGGCGGGAAGCATCGGAAATATCGAGTTCGTCGCGGCAGAATTTCTTGAAACCACCGCCGGTACCGGAAATACCGACCGTCACTTTAACGACATTCTTCTTGGCCTTCTGGAACTCTTCGGCAACAGCCTCGGTAATCGGGTAGACGGTGGAGGAGCCGTCAATTTTAATAACTTGCGCATGAGCAATATTGGAACCAAATATCGCAACGCCAAGGATAGATAATATTGAAACCGATTTTTTAATCATAAATACTCCAGCTGATTTAATGGTTAGCCAAAAAATAATGTTTGGCGTAGCTGGGATGCTAATGAGCGTTTGTTACAGTTTTCTTTCAGCCGACTTTCGAAAAAAGCACCATGGCATAATTACCAGTGTCGCCAATATGTTTTATATTGCGGCATTGCGTTTCAATATGAAACGCAATTGAATTTTATTTTTATATTTAAGCGCAGTTCATTGAAATAAAATAACATAAATTTAATCGCTTCGTTGCATTATGCAACATATGGCAATTTAATAATGCAACAGTTAAACATAACGGTAATTTATTTTGATCTGAAATTTTTTTGACCATGCAGACTGGCCTACACCAAATTGCAAAGCAAGCGCCCAAGCCAATGCTTGACTGGACGGTGTGATGAACAATTGGCCCAGACTCTTACCAACGGAAAAAGCGCTCTTACTTTCCTCTGGCTCTGATGGGCTGTTTTACTTTCTGCAGCTAGGGAAACTCTGCTCAAGCAACCGTCATGGTGCCGACCAATCAGAGGAAATCGATGAAGCAATTGAGCCTCGCCGTGATGGATTTCCTGCAGAAGGCGGGGAAGCAAACCCGCAAGGCAGTATTCCTAGCGGAGGTGGAATACGGTGGAGCCGTGGTCATACCTTGAATGGCTACTCCAATCCGGCGATGGAAGAAGCGCTGTACGATGTGCCGATGCTGCGCCGGTTTGCGGGGCTTGATGCCTTCGAGGATGTGATGCCGGACGAGAGCGCCATTCTTCGCTTTCAGCGCTGCCGGAGAAGCATGACTTGGCCGTAGCGATCTTTCCCGAGGTCAATATGGTGCATCGGAGAAAGGTCTGTCTATGATGCGTGGCACGGTCGTTGATGCCACGCTGATCGCGGCGCCGGGCGCCTAACACAATCGGCATTAGTCCCCCATGAAGAACATCGATAAATCGAATAAAGTTGCCGCCTCATGAGTGAGTTGCGATCCTTCGGCAGCTTGCTTACATCGCTAAATGCCTGCTACCGCTTCGCAAAGCAGACGATTGGGGCAACCGGGTTCAAGAATGGCCTTACCCCCCTCAAAAAGAGCAACTATTTTCTTGTCAAGACTTGACTTGTTCACATCATTGTTTTTCTCATCCAACTTTGTGCGACGCAGCATGATATTTATTTCAAATTTATTTTACCCACCAGATACACCAATAGAATCAATTAGTTAAACACATGATTAATATTGGTGCGACGTAAGCAAAGTCCTTACGGAACTACTACTTAGCGAGCTTCTACAGGACTTTTCCACACAGTTATCCACAGTTTTTGGGGATAACCATATAAACCCTTTATGGATCGGGGGGTTGCTTACGTTAGATGACCTTAAAGGTGACCCGGCCATGAGTTGCCGTTTATAACCTGCTCAGACCTGCCATTCGAAGTTGTAATGATGAGTGGTTTGCAATGCCAAACTCGCATTCCTAGGGAGAGATTCTTAAAATCTCTTCCATGACTCTTTTGAAGCGCTGCGCTCTCCTTTTTACTATTGGCCTAATCGGCTGTTTGCAGTGCTGCGCCGTCTTTGCTACGGATGTTGTACGCATTGGAACCCTTGCCTGGCAGGGCTCGGAAGAGGCCGAAATCCACTGGTCTTCGATGGTTCGCAACCTTGAGGAACGCCTCGGAGGGAAACGTATCGAGTTACGCCATTTCGACCTAGGTGCTATGGCCGCTGCACTTGAGGAAGGTGAACTCGACTTTGTTGTCACCAACCCCGGCCATTACGTGAGTCTTGAGGCGCAAAGCGGCATCACGCGAATCGCTACCCAGGTCTCCGACGAAACAAGCAACCCGGAACATGTGGTCGGTTCAGCCGTCGTCGTACTCGACCGGCGCCAGGACATCCAGCGATTGGAGGATCTACGCGGTAAAACCCTAGCCGCCGTATCACCCGATGCTTTCGGCGGCTACCAGCTAATCCGCGCCGAACTGCGTAGGCTCGGACTTGATCCTGAGAATGGCCGCGTTACACCCGTGTTCACCGACTTCCCCATGACCAAAGTGATTGATGCCGTGGTCGACGGCAAAACCGATGCCGGCATCCTGCGCGCCTGCCTGCTCGAACACATGGAACAAGAGGGAAGCGTAGCCGCTGGTCGCCTGCGTGTGCTCTCGCCACGCCCGGAAATCGGCAACTGCGCCGTCACCTCGCAACTCTACCCTGGCTGGGCCTTTGCCGCAGCTAGCCGGACGCCGCCAGCCCTATCGCGGGAAGTACTGCTCGCTCTGCTTTCCCTGCCGCCAGATACCAACCAGCAATGGTGGAGTGTCCCAGCTGATTACCACCCGGTGCACGAACTGCTGCGCGAGTTGCAGACCGGGCCCTATGCTTTTCTGCGCGAGACTAGCTTGGAAGCCCAGCTACGCCGATATTGGGCGTGGGTGCTCGGCCTTGTTCTGCTCATGCTCGCCGGAGCAGCCTATACCTTGCATGTCGAGCACCTGGTCCAGCGACGTACACGGGAACTGACCCAAGCCCTTGACGAGCGCCACCATCTGGAATCCCGTGTTCAGGCCGGGCAGCAACAGATGGATCACCTTTCCCGTCTGTCGATCCTCGGGGAACTGTCCGGCCGACTGGCACATGAGCTTAACCAGCCACTGGCCGCCATCGGCAACTATGCGCGCAGCCTGTTGCGCCGCCAGGATAGTGGCACGCTGTCGGAAGCCGCCTTGCGTCAGGCGGCCGAAGAAATAGCCAACGAATCCGAACGTGCCGCCGGCATTCTGGGCAGTATCCGCAGCTTCGCTCGAAAACGCAGCCGCCGACAGGAAATTTGCGACATTGCCGACTTGGTGCACGAAGCCGGCAGCTTCATTGGCGGAATGTTGTCAAAAGCCCGGCCTATCGAACTTCGGCACAATCTTTCCTTGGCCGAACGTCAGGTGCTGGTCGATCCGCTGCAAATCCAGCAGGTACTGCTCAATTTGTTCAAGAATGCCTGGGATGCGCAGCAATCGATGGATGACGAGCATCCGATCGAAGTTAGCCTGGAACGGGAAGATGACCGCTGCGCTGTCGAAGTGCGCGACCACGGTCCCGGCCTGACGCCGGAATTGCAGGCCCATTTCCTCGAAGCGTTCTTCACCACCAAACCCGACGGTTTGGGCCTCGGCCTGCCGATCTGCAAGACTATCGTCGAAGCTCACGGCGGCGAACTGATTGCCCGCAACGCCAACCCCGGCCTCGTTTTCCGCTTCAGTCTGCCCCTCGCCCACAGCACCGATACCGATACCGTGAATACGCCATGACCTTGCCCGACCTGTTACCCGTCATCCATGTCGTCGACGACGAAGCCCCCTTCCGCCGCTCGCTGCTCTTTTTGCTCGAATCCGTCGGTTGGCAAGCCGTCGGGCACGATTCCGCCGAAGCCTTCCTGCTGGCGGCACCGGAGATGCAGGCCGGCGGCGGATGCCTGGTGCTCGACATTCGCATGCCACGCATTAGCGGCCTTGAATTGCAACGTCGCCTGCGTGCCGCTGATTCGCCCTTTCCAATTGTTTTCATGACCGGCCACGGCGAAGTTGAACTAGCGGTACAGGCGATGAAAAACGGTGCTGTCGACTTCCTGCAAAAGCCCTTCAAGGACCAGATCTTTCTCGATACCGTGGAGCGGGCGGTACAACTCAGTCTCGAACGCCACGCCGCCAACCGCCGTCACCAGGAAGCACGCGAAGTTCTCGACCGACTCTCGGTTCGCGAGCGCGAAGTCGCCCGCCTGCTCGCCCTCGGCCTGGCCAACAAGGAAGTGGCACGTCAACTGGGCATCAGCGACAATACGGTGCACGTCCATCGCCAACACGTCATGGAAAAAACATCTACCGGTAGTGCCGCCGAACTGGCCCGCCTGATCCTGCGCGCTGACCCGAACGGCCTCGACTAATCGATTTCGGCTATTGCGTTAACCCAATGACCGGATAGGCGGTCCCGGCTTCTCTACCTACACTTGACCTCACATCTAGAAGAGGGAGAAAAGTATGTCGAAGAAAGCGTATTCGGTCGGCGGCGCCAGCCAGACACCTCCAGTCATCCGCCAGTACCAGAGCATCCAGCAAAGGATTGGCGGCTTGCTGCTTATCGTTAGCGCCCTGCTCGGTATCACGAGCCAGGCTGTCGCCGACGACGCACAAGTCGAACGCGGCCGTTACCTGGCTCGCCTGGGCGACTGCGTGGCCTGCCACACAACGGACAAGGGCGCCGAGATGGCTGGCGGCCGTGCGCTGGAGACGCCGTTCGGCAAGTTGTATTCGACCAACATCACGCCAGACAGCGATACCGGCATCGGCAAATACAGCTTCGAACAGTTCGACCGCGCAATGCGCAAGGGCATTGCCGCCGACGGCCACAACCTTTACCCGGCCATGCCTTACCCGTCCTACGCCAAGCTGACGGGCGAAGACATGCAGGCGCTTTATGCTTACCTGATGAAGGGTCTGCCCGCCGTCAAGCAGACCAACAAGCCAGACGAAATGCACTGGCCATTCAGCATGCGCTGGGGCCTTGCCATCTGGAACTGGTTCTTCCTGGATGACACGCCGTTCAAGTCGGATACGGCCAAGGATGAGACCTGGAACCGCGGCGCCTATCTGGTTCAGGGGCTAGGTCACTGCGGTGCCTGCCATACGCCGCGCGGCCTGCTCTTTCAGGAGAAGGCGATGAGCGATGCCGGATCGAATGGCAGCTACTTCCTGGCCGGCGAAACCGTCGAAGCCTGGCGCGCGCTCAGTCTGCGCAACCTGTGGACCGTCGAGGACACAGCCACCTTCCTGAAGACCGGACAGAATCGCTTTGCCACTGCCTCGGGCAGCATGACCGAAGTCATCACGCACAGCACCCAGCACTTCAAGGAAGCTGACCTGACCGCAGTCGCCAACTACCTCAAGTCCCTACCTCCCGGACCATACGACAAGCCGATGCCGGCCGGCGCGCCAAAACCGGTGGTTGCCGCCCATGTTCCGGAAAAGCTGTTCACCACACGCGGCGGCCTGGGCTACATCCAGTTCTGTGGTGACTGTCACCGGGCCGATGGCGGCGGTGTGGCCAAGATATTTCCACCCCTGGCCGGCAACCCGGCCGTGATGTCGAAGGATGCCTCTACCCTGTCCCACATCATACTGACCGGCGGCCAAACCGCGGCAACCGCAACCCACCCTCGCGTTTTCGTCATGCCGGCCTTTGCCCGCCTAAGCGACCAAGAACTGGCCGAGATTCTTAGCTTCGTCCGCAACAGCTGGGGTGATGGCGCACCCAGCGTGGATGTCGCGACGGTAGCCAATATGCGCGCCAAACTCGATCCCAAGACGACCGATTCGAGCAAGTTCGACACGCCGCGCCTTGCGGACATGCTGAAGGCTGCCAATGCAGAGCAACTGGTCCGCGGCATGCGCCTCAACCTGGAAACGAAGGATATCTTGCCCGGACATGTCGGCGATCAGCTGAACTGCACCAGTTGCCACCTCAATGCCGGTACCGTGGCCGATGGCTCGCCTTATGTCGGCGTCTCGGCCTTCTTCCCGAGCTACGCACCACGTGCCGGCCGGACGATCACGCTGGAAGACCGTATCAACGGCTGCTTCAAGCGCTCGATGAACGGCAAGCCCCTGCCCAAGGAGTCGCCCGACATGAAGGCCATGGTCGCCTACTTCGAGTGGATGAAGCGTGAAACCAAGCCGGAGGACAAGGTGCCCGGACGCGGCGTCGGCAAGATCGACCGCTCGCTCAAGCCGGACGGTGACAACGGCAAGAAGGTCTATGCGGAGCAATGTGCGATCTGTCACGGCGAAAACGGCGAAGGCCTGAAGAACACGGTTGGCACGATGGTTTACCCGCCACTCTGGGGCGACGAGTCCTTCAATATCGGCGCCGGCATGGCCCGCACCTACACGGCTGCCGCCTTCGTCAAGCGCAACATGCCGATCGGCTTCCACGACAAGTTCCCGCTCGGTCAGGGCGGGCTCTCCGACCAGGAAGCACTCGATGTGGCCGAATACTTCAGCCACCAGCCGCGTCCGGACTTCCCGGAAAAGGTCAATGACTGGCCCAAGGATCCAAAGCCGGCCGACGCCCGCTACTGAACGATCAAGTTCCCTTTTAGCACACTGCGAATGCCCCGGAGACGGGGCATTTTTTTTGGGTTGTAGGCAGGCAATGGGAAACGTCATCCGAACGCATCCAGCTGATTTCAGATATTACTGTGCTGTTGCGCAAGTTCAGCTAACCGACACTTCGGCCATAACGGCCGTTGGCCAGAGGCGCTCAATCGGGCAGCAATCCGCCACTTACCTGCTCGTTCAGCCTTGAGCGGTCGCGAACGGCAGCGTTCCAATCTGGCGAATGCGCCTACTCCGGGTCCAAAGCGATCGGCAAAGCCGCAGAGCCTCAGAGCCTCAGAGCCTCAACGGCAATTCTCAGCCACAAAGCAGCCTCGAAAATGGCTGCCTTGTGGGAACTTTAACTGGCAAAAGTTCGAAAAATTGAGCAACAAAGATTACTGATTCCGCTCACTCTTGGCTATACGAGCCTTCGACGTATCAGGATCACTAGGCATACCCTACACAGGTTGATGTTCAATGCATGACAACTGACAGCTTTACGATCACCAAACAGCAACTCCGCGGGTTTAATCAATCAATAATTTCTGGGTGTTTCTCAAGAAACTCACTTCGCTTGCTACGACTAATCACGGAACCAGAGATATACGAGTAGCCCTTCTTTTGCCACTTCGCGAGATCAGTCATGGCCGCCGGAACGACAGTCACCAGATCATAGAAATCCCCCGGCTTGTAGCCCCGGAAATTGGCCGCATTACGGCAGACGCGCAGCGTTACCCCTTGGTCGGTCAGCGCCTTGAGGCGGTCATAGATGTCGGGATAGGCGGCTCGATTTAGGCGTGACAACATGTGCAACTCATTGCCATGGGCCACTACAACGATATGCGAGTGCTTGATATCGCCAAATTCCTTCAAGCCGTTCAATTGGTTATTAACGTAACCCAATGCCTGATACAAATCTTCGGGTTTTTCAAAATTGAATTGATAAACCGTTTTTTGCGCACCCAGCGGGGAATCATCAAACTTTGACGGGGCATCAGGGCCGGCCCATGCGACCGTTGCACAAAGTAGAAGACTAGCCAGCAATTTTCTTAACATCGTTCTCTCCTTTAATCTCTCGTTGGTTCAATCTTGTCGCCTCCTGAGTCTAGAGCAACGCGCTCAAGTATAGGTGCAGTTCGCAGCCGGATGACAAGCGGAAATCCGCTGACAGAAAGCTGCCGTACCGTTCGGCATATCTGCAGGCAGGTTTTAAAGTAGAGCGGTCATTTAAATGACCGCTCAGAGAAAGCGATACAAGACCGTTCTTGGCCGGTATGGAGAATAGGCATCGTCGCCAGTAAGCCGACGTTCGCCCCGCACGGTACGGCCGACGTCATGGTGCCGGTCAGCGCGGCGGATGAAATCTACCCCAAGCGCCCCGGCGAGCTGCTCAAACTGCTATTGATGCCGGGCAGCCAAGATCAGTGCGAAGACATCAAGCGGCATATGGTCATGCTCATCGACTTTCTCAACACCGTCATGTCGCCCGACCGGACGGGCCTTTATATCTGAGCTTGCACTCGATGGGCGGCACATTCTTGCCAAAAATCGGCCAGCCATTCACGTCTCGCTCTGGCAGAGATCAAGCACGGCCTGGATGCCGCGGGTTCGATGCTTCTGGGCATGCAGCGCAATTCGCAACTGCCGCGACAGGTTAAGAAATGGCGTCGCCAACGGCACCAGCCAACCAGCCTGAAATGAATCGCGCAATTCGAGCAACGAAAGGCAGCCCAGCCCGAGGCCCAAGCGCACGCACTGGCGCACGGCTTCCGGCTGTTCGAGTTCGAGCACGATACGTGGCGCAATACTGGACTCTGCCATGGCCCGGTCGAAATGCTCGCGCGTACCGGACCCGGACTCCCGACAGACCCAACCGACTGAACGCAAGTCTTCCACGCTTACTTGCCGATCGACCAAAGGGTGATCCGGTGCCGCGAACACCTGCAACTCATCCCGGCGCCACGGAAAACAGGCGATATGTGGATCATTGACCGGCCCCTCGATGAAACCGAGATCGATCTGAAAAGTCAGCAAGCGCGCCACGACCTGTTCGGTATTGTGGCGCGACACTTGAATATGACTGGCTGGATAGCGGCGGTTCAAGTCGACGATCAGTTCGGGCAGCAGATGATTGCCGATGGTCACACTGGCTCCGAGATGAATGTCGAAAGCCGCCCCGCGGGTCTGAGCGACGGCTTCGATATCGCCCACCCGATCGAGCACTTCGCGGGCCAGCGGCAGGATTTCCCGACCGCTGTCGGTCAGTTGCCACTGTCGCCCCTGTCGATTGAACAGCGGCGTGCCTAGTTGCCCCTCCAGATCGGCCAGCGCCATGCTGGCCGCCGCTTGGCTCATGGCAACCGCCTGTGCCGCCCGTGTCACCTGAGCATGGCTGGCGACAGCGGCAAAAACCTCAAGCTGACGCAGGCTAATTTTCATAAGAAATTCCGATTATAAGTATAAAAAATATACGTTTTACTTATTGAATTAGCAAGCACTAACATTCCAGCACCACCTCCCGGAAGCGCTCGCCATGTTCTCAAGCAAACTTTTCCCCGGCCTCGGCCTGATCGCCCTGCTGGTTGTTCTGTCCGGCCTCGCGGCCCGGAGACCAGAACTTAGTGTGCTCGGCGCCTCGCCGCTGACCCTGGCGATCCTCCTCGGCGCCCTGCTCGGCAATCTGAGGCCGACATTGGCCCACGGCAGCTGGCAGCCCGGCCTACGCTTTGCACAGAAAGTTCTGCTGCGCGGCGGCGTCGCCCTCTACGGCTTCAATCTAAATCTGCAGCAAATTGCCGAAGCCGGCCGTTCCGGCTTGCTGATCGATATGCTGATGCTGTGTTCAACCCTGGCCGTTGGCTATTTCGTCGGTACCCGCTGGCTCCGAATGGAGCCTGCCTCGGCTCTGCTAATCGCCGCCGGCAGCGCCATTTGCGGCGCCGCCGCGATCGTCGCCACGGTTTCCGTGCTGCGCCTAGAAGAAAACGACAGCGTCAGGAAGGCAGCGGCCGCCGTCGCCACCGTGGTGCTCTTCGGCACAGCGGCGATGTTCCTCTACCCCCTGCTGTTTGCCTGGCTGGGCGGCAGCCGACCGCTGTTCGGCATTTTCATCGGTTCGACGGTGCATGAGGTCGCCCAGGTCGTTGCCATCGGCAACGCCATCGGTGGTGCCGCGGCGCACAACGCGGTGATCATCAAGATGATCCGGGTACTGATGCTGGTACCTTTCCTGCTGGGCCTGAGCCTATGGCTTGCCCGCGGGGAGCCAGCGGCTCAGCAGAGAAACATTGCCGTGCCCTGGTTTGCGCTGATCTTCGTACTCTTCGCCGCCCTCAACTCGCTGTTCGCCTTGCCCGACAATCTGCTGCACATCCTGCGTCAGACCGGCGTCATTTGCCTGAGCTTCGCCATGGCCGCCTTCGGCATGGAAACCACCCTCACCCTGATCCGCCAGGCCGGCCTGAAGCCTCTGCTCCTTGGCGCCATCCTCTTTGCTTACCTGGTCATCGTTGGCGGCGGGGTCAATTTTTGGCTGGCCGGGTAGTGCGAAAGCAAACGTTGGCAACCCAAGCGGCATGATCGCAGCGATAAACCCTACAAATGTTACGGATATTTATGACTTTTGTTATATGTGGAATTACAATGGTTATTTGCTAATGTGCGATGAAATCAGGAATCTCTTGCGAAGGAAATTTCTACCGATAATGCGCCTGCGCCAGTACTTTCGAATGGCCGCCATGCTTAGGTGCAAGCAATAAAAACTCTAATCGGAGAAAGGTATGTTTTGGAGAAGTAACCAGCGGTTGTCTGCAGTCGAAAATGAACTTTTGGCCTGCAAAACCGAAAAGGCATCACTTGTAGCGGAAGTTGCTTCATTAAAGGATGCACTCAGTTTTCAGCAACAGGCTGCCATGGACAAAGACATTGAGTGCGAAACACTCAGATCCGTGCTCCGCAACTTGGCAACTTTCAGTACTACGCTTGAGGGCTCGCAGAGTAGTCTTGGCGAAATGGCGAACGTCCTAAAAGAAGAAAAGGTACTCGCGCTGGAAGCAGCAGAAGTTTCTATCGCCAGTGGTCAAACCACCAGCGAAATTGCTGCAGATCTCCATCTGCTTGCCGAAAGTTCTGCTCACACTGTCAAAGAAGTCGATGGGCTGGCTCAACAAGCTGGTGAAATTAGCGTCATCGTTCAGTTAATTCACGAAATTGCCGACCAGACAAACTTACTGGCTCTAAATGCCGCCATTGAGGCTGCACGCGCAGGTGAAGCTGGTCGAGGCTTCGCAGTTGTGGCGGATGAAGTTCGAAAACTGGCCGAGCGGACTGCCAAAGCCACCAAAGACATTGAAAAATTGGTGATTGGCATTCGTGACAATTCAAGCGCAGCTAAAGATGCCATGGAATATCTCTCCAACACGGCGAATGATTTTAGCCAGCGAGGGAATCAGGCAACCGAAAATATGCAGAAATTGATGCAGCTTTCCCGAAAGACGGAAGCAGTCATCGCCGGCAGTGCCTTGAAGAGCTTTGTTGAAGTGGCCAAGGTGGATCACTTGGTATTCAAGTTCCGCATCTACCTCGGCTTATTCGATCTGGAAAATGTCTCACCGGAGAAAGTGGCTACCCATACTGCTTGCCGTCTAGGCCAATGGTATTACCAGGGCGAAGGCAAGGAGTGCTTTAGTAAATTGGCTGGATATCGCGAGATTGAGCCACCACATATTGAAGTTCATAAGATGGGAATCCAAGCGCTGGAAGCCAAAAACCGAGGCAACATGTCTGCCATGTTGAAACATGTGGAAGACATGGAAAAAGCCAGCAGTCTAGTGATAGACAGCCTGCAACTAATGGCTGACAGCGCCATGCAGGATAAGTCCGTACTTTGCCACACCTAAACTGCTCCTTCTGACTTGGGCGCCCATGTGGTAATCCCAGATGCGTTGCCCGTGCCGGCACAGTCTTGACACAAAGAGGGGCTTTCGGATGCAAAAAAGTAATACCGACCGATACCGCCAGGCATTTGAAGTGGCTATGCGACGCTGCCAAATAGGCATAGCCATACTTTGCTTTATCAAATGCGCTTAACGCTCCAAAGCACACTTCACCAATAGTTCCAATTTGAACGACACCCGAAGTACCTCCAAGTTCATCGGAAGTAATCACGGGGGCACTAGCAGCACCTACCAATGACTAGGTAAGCACTAGGATGGCCATCCGGCCCGCAGTTCTAATCGTTTTTCCATCAAAAGTATCACAGGCTCAACCGTTTTATTTTTGATGGGCTCTTTGATGGGTACAACAAAAAAGCACCCCGGAGGGTGCTTGTCTGCTCGTTATCTGGCGGAGACGGAGGGACATTCCGCCAAACGTGGTCTAAGTTACTGAAACCATTACTGGACGGTAATTACAAGGCACTATTATTGGGTTAATTGTTGGGTTAATCTATGGGTTAATTCAATTCGAACCCAGGATACTCAACCATGAACATAGAGCTTATTGGCCGTGTCTGGTATGCATCTTTACTAGTCCCCAAGGATGCCAGGGAGGCCCTAGGTAAGGTCCGCTTCAAGCAGTCTCTCGGGACAGCCAATAGACGAGAAGCCATACACCTAGCCGCCCCCATCGTGTCCCACTGGAAGGCCCAGATAAAGCAAGCCAGGGGCTCTACCAATGCCGTGGCAAATGAGGCTCTTCGCTGGAAGCAGGCCCTCATGCAGGCCCCTGACGAGGACACCAAGGAAACTTGGGAGAACGTCCTATCAGACAAGGTCGAGTCCATTGAGCAAGCTAAGGGGTATCAAGCAGCCAAGGACTTCAGCGACCTAGCCACAGGTATAGCCACGCCCAGTAATCAATACTTCGAAACCTGGAAAGCCCAGATAACCTCTGTAGCCAAGACAAAGGACCAGATGGTTAAGGATGTTGGGCTACTGATTGCAGAGTTCTCCACTCTCCAGGCAGTCAACAAGGCAGCCGTTAGGCACTGGATAGACAAGCTCCTAGGTGACGGCAAGGGGGGCGCATCAATACGCCGGATTCTCTCCTTCTGCCGTCATTACTGGAGATATATAAAGCGCTATGACGCTGTAGATAAGGAGTCAGCCCCCTTCGATGGCGTCTTCGAGGCTGCCCCCAAGAAGAAGCGCAGGACGACCAACCTACCTTACTCTCCTGATGATGTAGTCCAGCTATGGAAGGCTGCCTCTGAGCGCCCTCTAGGGACCGCAAAGAACGCCCCAAAGGATGTGCAACTTGCCGAGCTAATCATGCTGGGTGCCTATACTGGGGCCCGGATTGAAGAGCTATGCTCTATCAAGATTACCAAGGTCACAGGACACTCATTCAAGGTAGAGGATGCCAAGACTGATTCAGGGTGGCGAGAAGTCCCAATCCATTCAGCCATCGCCCCTCTAGTAAAGCGCTTGAAGGAGTCCTCTAAGGATGGCTATCTCATCTCGGGCCTGACCTTCAATAAGTATGAGGACAGGTCTAACGCTATCGGCAAGCGGTTTGGCAGACTGAAGACAGCGCAGGGCTTCACCTCCGCCCATACCTTCCACTCGTTCCGCTCCACGGTGGCAACCCTCCTGGAGAATGCTGGGGTCCTTGAAGGTGTAGCTGCTGACATCATCGGCCACGAGAAGCCCACTATGACCTATGGGCTGTACTCTGGAGGTGCCGATATGGCAACCAAGAAGGCTGCCCTGGAGAAGATCAGCTACCCATTCCCTAAAGACGCTCAGGAGTAAATAGAGAAAATTTCCGAGGTATCCATCCTTATTTGACCCCCGGAAGTTACCCCCGTAGGGGTCCCAAAACTGGCTGCGGAAGGTCACGGCCATATAGGCGCTACTCGTCTCTTTTCCATGGTAGCAAACCGAAGAAGCACCCTACTTCAAGCATGGGGTAGGCTGACTACCCTTACTTGCCACCCACTTCCAGAGCATGGCATAAATCCACCTAACGACCGTTAGTTGATTCTATACTCACCTCCAGGGAGCCCTCCATGACCACCACTAAGCTAGTCTCCTACCACCGCGTAAGTACCTCCAAGCAAGGCTCCAGTGGTCTAGGCCTAGAGGCCCAGCAGGCATCTATAGAAGCCTACAGGAACCGCATAGGGGCCTCCCTGGTGGCTTCCTTCACAGAGGTGGAGTCAGGTAAGAACAATGAGCGCCCTGAGCTACTGAAGGCCCTACATCATGCCCAGGTAACAGGCTCTATTCTGGTCATTGCCAAGCTAGACCGCCTCTCCCGTAATGCAGCCTTCCTCCTGACACTAAGAGACTCAGGAGTTAAGTTCGTGGCTGCTGACATGCCAGAGGCTAACAACCTGACAGTAGGCATCATGGCCCTGGTTGCTCAGGAGGAACGAGAGGCTATCTCCAGGCGCACCAAGGAGGCTCTACAGGCTGCCAAGGCCAGAGGCACCAAGCTGGGTAACCCTAACGGGGCTGCTGCGCTGCTGAAGGCTGGGAAGGGTAATGCTGCTGGAGTGGTGGCTGTGAAGGCTAAGGCTGAGGAATACGCCAAGCAGATGAGGCCTGTTATCGAGCATCTACAGGCCCAGGGTAAGACATCGCTAGGGGCTCTGGCTGAGGCTCTGAATGGGGGCGGCTATAGGACACCTAGAGGGGGTGCATGGCATAAGACATCTGTAGGGAATCTGCTGGAGAGACTCGCTCTGGCAGCCTGAATGTTTTTATGTAATGCGAACCATTATTATTTTATCTCTACCTCCTCTCCCCTATTTTTTGCTAACCAGTAAGCCTCAGCCCCCAACTACCCCCCCATCAGTCACCTTTAGAGCCGCCTCCCGCAAGCCCAGACGAACAGCAAGCGACCGACCACTAGAAGTTAAGAACCATTTAACGGAATTGGCAGACGCAGAAACAAGCTCTTCTGACCTCAAAACCTCTAGACCATGCCTTGTTTCTATCTTTCCCAATCCAGCAACCCCAGCAATTGAATCGAAATCTCCCTCTCCATCCAGGACCACCAAAGCCAGCATGACACGTTGAATCTCTGCCCCGTTTCCTATCTCTTGCGTTAGCTGAAATCGTTGCTCATCGCTGAGTGAATCAATAGAGATAACCTTACCCTTCGAGCGAATATCACCATTAGGAAAAATAACGGCGGCGTCCTTGCTAACAGACGGTGGGTGTTGGGCTAATACACTTGCCAAACCTGGAGCAGCCTGCTCCTGAGCTTTCTTAGCAGCCTCCCCAAACTGGTCCCGCTCTGTTGCTAGCCTGCCGTTTTCCTCCTGGAGCAATTTCATACGCTCTTCCAGTTCCTTGTTGGTCGCTGAAAGCTCTTTGAGTTGTGACTGGTATTCTTTTGCTTGAGCAAAACCAGCCTTACGGAGTGCATTAGCCTCCTCCTGGGTCAGCGGTGTCTCATCCTCAATGCTCTGTTGTACTTTCTTCAGTTCCTTCTGTTGCTTCGCCCAATACGAATACATAAATCTGGCCGGGTACGGATACAGCCAAAGGAACAGAAGTGCTGATATTAGAGGCCCCAATGCACCATGCAACGAGAGCTCCCAAGCGGTGGGGTACGCCTTATCTATGAACGCCATCTTGTCAGCGAACTCTAGGTCAGATACCAGAGCCAACAGCGCCCTGTAGTTCCAAGCCACCCAGGAGAACGCAAAAGCCCCAAACAATGGGCTCTTAACGCGCTCGTATAGTTGCGCCTTTATCTCCTTGGTCAGGTCATCAAGCATCTTTTGTCTCGCTGTTTAACAGCCGATATTTTACGACTGCCAAAGGAGAGCGAATACTATTTGCATAGATACTGATGAAGACTGCATCATCTTAGATTCTAATTTTCAAGATAGATGCTATGGACTACGACAACCCAGCCGCTCGCCTATTGGCCATCCTGGAAGAGGGGCAGCAGAAAGATGCCAATCAAAACTGCCGTCAAACTTGGAACGAACTGCTAAAAACTGGAAACGACCATGCTGTGCTGATGTCGCGCCTTGGTCACCTGTTCGCTCTCCCGGAGCAAATAACCCAAGCGATTGACGATAACTTTCCTACTCACCGTAAGAATTGCACACACTGGGAATCGCAGGTACGCAATGCCTTCTACGCACAAGTCCTGAATGGAAACTGGTCATCCTTTATAGGACAAATAGACAGCCATACGATTAGCTATCTAGGATTTACCGCAGAGCTACTCCAGACTAAGGCAAACACTAAGAGCATCGCTGATGACCAGATACTTGAAGTTAGAGCCAAGATTGATGAGCTATACCAAGAAGTATTGACCAGCAACATTCCGTCTGAAGTAAAGACGTACCTAACTCGCTATCTTAGGAAAATCCTAAACAGCATTGATGAGTACTTTCTAACAGGAGCACTTCCTATACTTGAGGCCACAGGCACTCTCCTTGGTCATGCTTTTGTTGATGAAAACTACCGCTCATTTCTTAAGAACGAAAAACTCGGGAACAGAATCTTTGAATGCCTAACCGCTATGGCGAATGTGATCACAGTAGCTGTAGGGCTACCACAGCTTACGCAAGCATTAGCGTTGTTAAAGTAGTGGACCTAGCTCATGCGTAATATCACCGCAGTCCTCCTACTAGCCGCCCTACTGCCCCCTCTCCAGGCCTCCGCAGACACTCTCCAGGGGCGCGTAGTAGGCGTCACCGATGGAGACACCCTCACCCTCTTGGATGCCGCCAAGGCTAAGCGTGTGGGCCTATGGCCTGACCCCAACCCGGTGCCCCCGTGGGATTACCGGAAAGAGAAACGTAACGGGGGCGAGTGAAAGCATGTTCGAACGAAATACACTATTCATTCTGGGTGCAGGAGCAAGCATTCCCTATGGCTTTCCTTCTGGCGCTGAGCTACGCAAGACACTGTGCGGAGGAACTGCGTTTTATTTTGGTCAACTCTTGCGTGATGTCATGTTCGAGAGCGAAGGTGCGATTCAGAAATTCTCTGAGACCTTTCTAAAATCTAGGCAGCCATCAATAGATGCATTCTTAGCCAAACGTCCTGATTTGGAACACATTGGAAAACTGGCTATAGCGGCACAACTCATTCACCTAGAAAAGGCCGAATCTTTATTCAATGCAGACCTTGACGATGATTGGTATTCAGCACTCTGGAACTCACTCCAAGATAACGCCCACACACCTACAGATGTGACTCGCAATGCTGTCCGTTTCGTTACGTTCAATTACGACCGTTCGCTAGAGTGCTTTCTCCATGAATCCATTAAGAACACCTGGGGTTTAGCTGACCAAGCCGCAGCAGCGATTCGAAATGGATTCAAAATTATCCATGTCTATGGAGGACTCGCCCCTTTCAGCAGCATCAGGAGCAGCGAAGGGCGGCAGTACGCCTTCAACGGTAAGGAATATGAAATAGACGGTGCCGCAAAACATCTCAGAGTTATCCCTGAGACACGGGAGGATGACAGCGTCTTCGAAACGGTTCGAGAATGGGCCGACTGGGCTGACCAAATCTGTTTTCTTGGGTTTGGGTTTGACCCACTGAACATGCACCGCCTTAATCTCGCGAAGGCGCTAGAAGGAAGAAAGAGAACAGGGAGGCCTGTTTATATATGCGCTTCGGTATTCGGGAAAACCTCTGCTGAAGTGCGGAGAATTGAGGAACGGTACTTTAAAGACCATCTCCTTCAATCGCTAAACCATAAGAACCTGATGACATTGCGAGAGTCGGAAATCCTGCCCTAAGCAACTCCCCCTAGGGCACTTTAGGAACTTGCAGCCCCAACACCTCCAGCATCCGCGTGGTGACCCTTGAGGGGAACCCGTGGTTTGTCACTGAGGATGTGTGCAAGGTCCTTGGTTTCACTCGCCACTCTCGGGGCGGGCACTCCCACCATCTTCACCGGGTTGATTCTTCCGAGAAAACCACAGTTACCCGCAAAGTCACGGCTTGCAATTAGGCGTGCGTAACAACTGCTCGGTCGGCACAGGCTCGCGAATAAGCGCGTTCGAGGCATCTCGTTTCAGTTCGTTGATTTCGACTTTGCAAACGTGTCGGCCAACAGCCAAGATATCGAGGCGAAACATGGCCTCATAATCACGGCCTGCCTTCGGGGTAAAGCGGAATACGGGCTGACAGTTATATTGCCAACCGGGAGAAGTTCCTGTGCCGTAAATTGCATAGCCCGTGAAAGGTGTTCCTGCTTCAAGGTATACCTCGATAGGTCGCATTCGCCATTCTGTATCGGTCACCGGCATGCCAACTTTGGGCGCTGCGCGAAAGAGACCAAGCGATGGGAGATTGGCATCAGGCGTGCGTTTCAGGCAGGTGTTCTGCGATTCCTTATACATGGACAATGCCATTTGGTCCGGTATGTTTGTACCGTAGCGCATACGCGCCACCGGCACCTTTGCTGGGTCTGGATTCTCGTATCTAGATGGTATTGCACAGGCACTGCAAAACATTGCAGCGCCCATCGTCAAATATGAGAGTGATTTTCTGCTGATCATCGTTCCTCCGTTTTGATAGTGCCTTCCCTGGCTTGATCACCATCTAACCCTCAGCGCCGAATATTCGAATTGTCTGCTGGGGCTATGTGCTTCCCAATTTGACCACAGTCACAGACCGATGTCATTGCTGATCGACGCTCGATGGCACGAAAAGCTAGTTTTGGTGGGCATCTTGGGAGATGTGACCGATTTGTCGGCTGATTTCTGGTACGCGAAAGGACCACAACGAATCGTTGGGGGTGTTGTTCGGAAAGCAAGTCTCTACCGTGTCCCTGCTGGCTGAATCCGGCCTGTACAAGATGGTGCTCCGCAGTCGCACACAGCAGGCCCAGAAGTTCCAAGATTGGGTCACCAAGGAAGTCCTACCGAGCATCCGCAAGACTGGCTCCTTCGTGACAGGCGGGAAGACTCCCTAGTTACCGAACGCGGCGCAGGCCCCAAGCTGGCCGTCGTAGCTGTACCGCTTGACCACCTCCTGGGAATCCACTTCCAGGTTGAGTGTGCAGGACAGGGAGGTAGCTCCCGAAACCATCAGCGTCCCGTTAGGGCCTGCTATGAGATTCGGCTGGGACCGCCCCACTGTCCAGGTGTAGAGCTTCCGCCCTGCAATGGTCCTCTCCGCTGCTGGGAAGCCAAGGCCATCAATCGCTGCGTCTATAGGCTTCCCTAGGTACTTCTGCTCGATGTTCTTCTCGATGCCCCCCAAAGGTGGTGCAGGCGGAGACAACGAGCGGAATGGCCGCGTACATAAGGAATTTGAGCATTTCAACACCCCTTATAATTGACGCTGACATTATATATTCAGCATCACCATCAAGCAGGACACCCATGGCCGCTTCTGCCTGAATGACCTCCATAAGGCATCTGGAGGGGCTAAGACGCACCAGCCAACAAACTTCGTCCGCCTTGATTCCACTGGTGCCTTGGTTGAAGAACTCCTCAGAAGTGATGAGTTAATTGGCAGCCTCAAAAAGCATTCGGTGCGCCTCCTTGGCGGCTTCAGCTCTGCCTATATCCCCGGCTTTCTCAAAGTCTGCCGAGCGTCGGATTAGGTCCGCAAGAATGTAGCTCAAGAACTTCGGGCTATCAGGTGCGGGAAGCAACAAGCTGCCGGCTACCGCTAATGCCACAAAAGCAGCGAGAGTTAGTCCAGCGCCGAATGCAACCCCCTCAGCGTAGAACCCATACCCGAGCAAGGCCAGCAGCCCTACCGAGGAGGCAATCATGCACCGCACCCATAGCGGCGGACTGATAGCATCTTGAAACCCTGCTGGGTGCGCTAACAATGCCTCAGGGGAGGCCATGCGCTTTCCCCAGTACAGACAAGCTTGGGAGCCCTGAAGGAACAGGCGTAGGGATACAGCAGTGATACACACAGCTAGGAAAAGCACCATAAGGACCTCAACAGATTTTTTGACGCTGGCATTGTAATCACCAAAGACTACAACGGGCTGCCCATCGTGTTCCGCGAGGATGGTTATATCAACATGACTAAGGTAGCCCAGTACCACGGGAAGCGTCCTGCCAAGTTCCTTGAGCTGCCAGGAACAAATGAGTACATGGAGGCCCTTGCGGCTGCCCTTAATATCCGAAAATCGGACATTTGGGTTTCCAAGCGGGGCAAGGGTGGGGGCACACTCCTCCACCCCAAGCTGGCCGTCTTCTTCGCCCGCTGGCAGGATGTCCGCTTCGCTGTGTGGTGTGACCTGATGAAGTATGTAGAGGCAGCAACTTGGCGCCCCACGTACTCTATTCAATCGTCAGCACCACCCTACCCTTCGGTACGCTTTCGAAGCCTAATATCGCAACGCCTCCCTCCCTCCGCTGTAAGGGGCTATTGCAGCCACCCCGCACCCAGAGATACCGGGCAATAGGAGTAGAAACTGCATCTGTTACAGCGTCAAAGACAAGCTCACTTTTCAATTTTGGAACGGTTTCCATCAAGGTCTTTAGGGTTTCACCCATAAGCCTGTGGGAGTCGCTAAACGAGTAGCTGTTATCAGGTTTGTAACCGCAGTGCTGCGCCTCGAACAACCAGTCATGGATGATGTAGGCCTTAGCGTATTCCCACGGTGAAAATCCATGCAGCCCCCAAAGGAATCTAGGGATTGAGCCCCCATCTGTGTACATCACTCCTGGGCGAATAGGCTTCCCATTACCATCATCCGGTGTAAATGTAAGCGGGGACTCCTCGTCTGGCCTGAAGATAAACCCAACCCCCTCCACCCATTCAACAAACATGCGCCCTGTAAAGACGCCTTTATTTGTATCGCTGTAGCTCATGGAAGTACATCCACACAGCGCGAGGACAAGAAGTATCAACGTAAGGCGGACGCGCACCATTTTGTCCCTCCAGAGGAGTTTTTGGGGGAGATCAACCTATACCATCAGCATCAACACAACTGTAACACCACCGTAGGTGGAGGCTAGTGGGACAAAGGCTCTATCACCTTGTAGGCGACATCTTCAGATACGACCTTATCCAGCAAATCATTCATAAACCCGTCTTCAAGCGAGTTAGTCCATGTTCCTTCTATGTCCTCAGTGACCATGGGCTCAAAGGTCAGGTCAAGATACTGTCCCTCTCCCATACTTATCACATCAACTCCTTCAGACGTTTTGACAACTTCCCATTCGTCGGGGACTTCGAGTTCAAGCTTGATCGTGACAGCGATAGTTTTCATTTGTAGAGCCTCCAAGTAGCGACCTTTAGAGGTTAGCAGAAAGTATCAACAGGTAATACACAATACGATTGTGTATCTATCTATTTGTTTTGATAGGGAAACTATAGCACATAGGGCTTCCCGCAAGCCCACCTCAAGGGATAAATTGCGGGCTCCTTAACCGCTCCTGGAGCCCCTGCATGTCCCTCTCGCTATCCCTTCCCGGCCTCTCCATTTCCATCTCTCGCTCATCCGCCTACGTTCATCTAGCGGGGCTCCTGGAGGTTTCCCTTACAGGAAGCGGCAGGGGATCGCCCTTACTAGGTGCGTCCTGGTTCGAGGTTGGGGGCGGATTCAATCTGCTAGCTGGTCCGTTAAGCCTGGACATCGGCAAGGCCTGAAGTATCCATTTGTCTTAAACCTACCTATAGCAATTTAGAAATCCAACTGTTACCAGCAACCAATAAAGGAATGACATGAACGCGAAAACTCTTACCAACCCATCCTTGACCTCTACCGCCAAAACTATTTTGAGCGCCCATATCGAGGCTTATGTTAGCGCCACCATCGATGATCTTCGCTCCCACATTCCGGCGATCAATGTCCATTTCGACAGCCCTAGTGAGCCAGTGCCAGCGGAAGCAAGAACTTGGGCTTACGGTGCGTATTTTGAAGCTGTTGATGATTACCGTTCTGTTTGCTGGGGAGCGCTGCGGGGCTCCTTGCTTTCACGAGCCTATAGCCTGGTTAGTGGATGCCCTGTCCTGATGCCACCTGAACTAACCGCCCCTGCTGATATTCCGTTGAATCTCTGGAAGGCTCTTATCGAGGGGGGATGGGTTACTTCGTACTACGACATATCAGAAGATGAGGATGAAACTGCGAGGTGTGCCCATGTCGGCGGGAGTGTAATTGCTAGAGCCCTCGGCATTGACCTTTTTGAGCACATTGAGGCGCACTTCAAGACTATCGAAAATGACACCAAAGGGCTGTTTGTCTGAGCATCCTTCCTGCTCTATCAACGCACTCCAGAGGCTCCCGACCGGGGGCCTTTTTCATTGGCGCTACAGATTCCCTCAGAACCCATACAGCACGGGGCTTCCAAGGGGATAGCAGGGGGTAAAACCTACCTATTGCATACAGCACTCTCGCTGATGCCCTGTTCTGGCACACCAGTAGCAGGCAACAACCACCCTGAAAGGAACTCCCATGAGTTCAAACCTACTTACCCCGAAGGAAGCATCTGAGTATCTAAAGGTGTCTGAGAAGACGCTGGAAGGCTGGCGCTGTGCTGATGTCGGGCCCAAGTACTACC
Organism: Dechloromonas aromatica RCB; assembly: GCF_000012425.1. NCBI lineage: Bacteria > Pseudomonadati > Pseudomonadota > Betaproteobacteria > Rhodocyclales > Azonexaceae > Dechloromonas > Dechloromonas aromatica (nom. nud.). The sequence goes on from NC_007298.1 coordinate 2,708,039, forward strand.
GTATGGGCCAGCGCCGCGTTCGTTACTTTATGAGTGACATCACGTCTTGGCTACGCGCTGAGGCCCCCAAGCGAACCAAGCTAGGCATCCCGACAGATACCCCAGCAGAAGCCCAGCCGTGCTAACCGAGAGCCAGCAAGAAGCCCTCAAGAGGGTCCCTGGCATATCCAGACCCATAGTCATTGCCGCCTATGAGTCTCGTGTCAGAGCAAGCAAAGCAATCACCGCCTACTGCCTGCTGTGCACAAAAGGCAATGCCCAGACCATCAAGCACTGCGAAGACGACACCTGCCCTCTTCTATTCCATCGCCCATTCCAAAACCTCAAGGAGTCAAACAAATGTCTGTAACCACTTGGTCCAATATGCCGGATTCTGTAGATGACCGTATCGGCATCCCTAGCAACCCACAGCCGGGGGAAGTAAATAACCGCGTCGTTGGGGGCACCGTCTCCCTGGTACAAGGCCAGCAAGCTACTGAGTTCTCAACCTACCGAGCATCTGAGAGCGACCTAGCCCCGAGCTCTGAAAAGGGAATGATGGGTACGGTACGCAATAACGGCGGGTTCATCACCACCAACGTCACCCCCAATAGCACCATCGAAATCCCAGGCTTCGGGCGTACCTCTGTGAAAGTTGCTGAGAGCCTAGGCTACCTGACGCGTACAGGTGATGGCCGCTATGTGGAGACTTCCCGCCTGGGAAAAGATGAGGGCTCTTCTGAGGGTGGCCCCCTGGAGGAGTCCAAACGTACGCCCAACGATGCCCCAGACAATGGCGCAGAACTCTTTGGTAGTGGCTTCGAGGCGGAATACGGGGAACTCATCAAAGATGTCCCACAGGGTGTCTATGATTCCCTCCTGGCTTCTGCAAACGTCCATATTGGTGAAGGCCTGGACTTGGGGAGTATCTCTGAGAAGCTGGCTCCACGTCTGGCCTCTTCTATGGGCATAGAGCCTAAAGCAGCAGCAGCCATGCTAGATGAAGGCTCAATGATCTGGCAGGCGCAGGCTGACATTGCCGTTGAGCGTCACGGAGCGGACCCTGATGACTTCTATCAGTGGGCAAGAGACAACCGCAAGAATGAGCTTCAGCAGGCGGTTAATGGTCACCTCTTCCAGCGCTCCACAAAGGGCTACAGCGCCCTGGTGAATGACTACTTTGATAACACCATCCCCACCGTGGCAGCCCTGAAGGCTGGCGGCATCCCTGTCACAGAAAAGGGAGGTGATGTCACGGTTAAGCTCAAGGGTCACTGGATGACCGTAGGCGCTGCTGTTAAGGCTCGACTGGTATGAGCTTTATAGGTGCAACGGTAAATGCAGGCGGCACCAAGATAGCCACAGCCAAGGCTCTAGGAACAGGCCCCCTCAACACAAGCAGCGCTGCAAATGACCACCATACGGTAATCAAGGTGGGCTCCTGTGAGATGACCATCAAAAACGCCATAGGGGCGGGCCTCCTACGCCGTAACTCTTCTGGGGTCCTGGAAGAACTCAACCCGGCTCAGCCATTCACTCGTGTGGGCTAGGCCATGAAGCTCAGACAACCACCAATCATCTGCAAGCGTAACCAGCAGCAGACACCATCACAGAAGGGAAGCAGCAAATGAACCAAGGGGATTTTGTAAATGTGTGATCCAGTATCCATCACTATGGGCGTCATTGCCGTAGTGGGTGCGGTCGGCGGCAAGATGGAATCTGACAAGATGGCTAACCGTCAAGAGAAGGCCATCCAAGATGGTCTAGCCCTCGACCGTGCAGCCACAGCGCGACAGTATGAGCAAATCCAGAAGACCTCTATGGATGAGCAGGCGCAGCTCCATACGAACTACCTCATCGACTCCGCCCGTATTTCTGCAATGCAAGGCGAGTCTGGTATGCAAGGTGCTAGCCATGACCGAGTGCAGACCGAGGCTGAGAACAATGCAGCCACCGATGCAGCCACCCTTGAGAATAACCGGCAGTGGCAAGCCAAGCAGGCCCAGACCCAAGGCGTAGCCTCTTCAAGCCGCGCTCAGGTGCAACTGTCGGGCATCCAGCGACAATCCAGCGTGGGCACCGCTCTGCAAATCGCTGGTGGCGTGGCAGGGGCCTACGGGAATAACCAGAAGGTTGTTGCCGCCGCTCAGAAGGATAAGCCGTGAAACCTGAAGACATCCATGAGGCACAGGGTATGCGCACTGCGCAGGGTATTCCTTCACCTAAGCTCTACCAGTTCGATAACGTAGCAACCGGGGACAGCTTCGCACTGTCCGCCCTGGATAAGGATGGGCAAGCGTGGTTCATTGCTGCCGATGTATGCAAAGCTCTGGGCCTTGACCGTACCGCAACCAGCCGCCTTGATGAAGATGAAAAGGGTGTGTGCAGTACGCACACCCTTGGAGGAATCCAGCAGGTTGCCATCATTAGTGAATCCGGCCTGTACTCGCTCATCTTCAGAAGCCGAAAGGAATTAGCCAAGCGGTTCAAGAAGTGGGTTACTTCCGTGGTCATCCCGTCCATACGCAAGCATGGCGGATATATCAACGGTCAGGAGGCACTGAGCCAGCCAGCCCAAGAAGTCGCCATCCAGGCCATCCAGGATCAAGCCCAGCGTGTCAGAGCCCAGCACTACGAGGAGAAGAACGACCGTAGAGAGGCCTTGAGGTTCATCCGATGATGCAACCCTTCACATACTGGCTGCCGCACCTCCAGGGCCTCCTTTACGGCTTCCTTGACCGCACCCACAAGGGAACTCTGGAGGCTCTCCTAGTGGCCCTGGAGGGCTTCCTGGTGGCTGTAGAGGCAGGCATGGTCATACCCTCTACGATCCCTCAAGTTCAACAGGAAGCCACTACCCCGGCTCTCTGGTGGGAGAAGCAGGTACAAGAGGCCGTAACCATGTTCAGAGTCCGCCCAACACTGGCAAGGCTTGAGAATGTGGAGACAGTCGCCAAGAGCTACATGGACTGGAAGACAACGCGTAAGTAGCAGCAAGCTCGGGGGCCCCTCAGTGGGCCTCTGGGCTGCCTTCCCAAGAATGCACCACGAATATTATCTAGTAGAATTTCTTATGGCGCAGATTGGCATATTCTCTTTATATATCAATATGTTACACCAAAACAAGAGGGTAAAACCTACCTATAGCAAGGGGGCCCAATCCCTCCCCCCGGTTACATACCTATAGATACCCTATAGATGTACTCTTTAGATTATCTATAGATGCCCTACAGATAGCCCCCTCCAGGATGCCCTGGTTAGGATGACCACGTACTGAGTAGTAAGAAGTAAGGACTCTATGGGCTATCTGAAGATAACCTACCTAGACTCCCACAGGATGCCAGCAACAAGGACCCCCTGTGGTCTGAGCGGTAGATGTCTTCAGCGGTCTGAAGGAGCCCAGGCAATGCCACTACCTACCAAGACCCACTGCAAAAGACTCTTTGTTGGGTCTAACAAATTCAGACCACACTCAAATCCTCTTATTCTTGGTCATACACCCAAGATATTTACAAAGATGGCGTAGCTCTGAAGGCTTCTCTGTTGGGTTAGCATTTGGGTTAATACTTGGGTTAATACCCCAAACCAAGAAAGCAAAAAGCCCTGAATAATCAGGGCCTTAAGCATCGTTGAAATGGTTGGCGGAGACGGAGGGATTCGAACCCTCGATGCAGGTTTTGCCCGCATGCTCCCTTAGCAGGGGAGTGCCTTCGACCTCTCGGCCACGTCTCCGAACCTTCAACGAGGCGCGGATGATATAGCCTCCGCGCCCTTTGGTCAAACTTACTGATCGAGACCGAAAGTCCGATGCAGCACGCGAACGGCCAGTTCCAGATATTTTTCGTCGAGAACGACGGAAATCTTGATCTCGGAGGTGGAGATCATCTGGATGTTGATGCCCTCATCAGCCAGTGCCTTGAACATCTGGCTGGCCACGCCCGGATGGGAGCGCATGCCGACGCCGACAGCGGAGACCTTGCAGATCTTGTTGTCACCGGTGATCTCGCGAGCACCCAGCTTGGCCTTGACGCCTTCAAGAATTTCCTTGGCCTTGGCGAACTCGCCACGATTGACGGTGAAGGAGAAGTCAGTCGTGCCGTCGTGGCCAACGTTCTGGATGATCATGTCGACATCGATGTTGGCATCGGCGATGGCACCGAGAATTTGATAGGCGATGCCCGGGGTATCCGGAACGCCGAGCATGGTCAGCTTGGCTTCGTCGCGATTGAAGGCGATACCGGAGATGATCGGTTGTTCCATGTTTTTGTCTTCCTCAACAGTGATCAGCGTGCCTTCCCCTTCATCCTGGAAGCTGGAAAGAACGCGTAGTTTGACCTTGTACTTGCCGGCGAATTCGACGGAGCGAATCTGCAGCACCTTGGAACCGAGACTGGCCATTTCCAGCATCTCTTCGAAGGTGATGGTGTCGAGCTTCTTGGCTTCAGGCACGACACGCGGATCGGTCGTGTAGACACCATCGACGTCGGTGTAAATCTGGCACTCATCTGCCTTCAGGGCAGCAGCCAGCGCCACGCCAGAGGTGTCGGAACCACCACGACCGAGCGTGGTGATATTGCCGTTGGCATCGACGCCCTGGAAGCCGGCAACAACGATCACATAGCCGGCATCGAGATCGCGCCGCATGTTGGCTTCGTCAATCGACAGGATGCGTGCCTTGGTATGGGTGCTGTCAGTGAGCACCTTGACCTGGCCACCGGTGTAACTCTTGGCCTTGCAGCCAATGTCCATCAATGCCATGGAAAGCAGGCCAGTAGTGACCTGTTCGCCGGTTGACATGATCGCATCCAGTTCGCGCGGATCGGGATTGGCCTGGACTTCCTTGGCCAGTGCAATCAGCTTGTTGGTTTCGCCGCTCATCGCGGAAACAACGACAACGACCTGATGCCCTTGGGCCTGGAACTTGGCAACGCGTTTGGCGACGTTTTTGATGCGCTCGGGGTTACCGACCGACGTGCCGCCGTATTTTTGAACAATCAACGCCATGGATTTGTCCGGTTAAACGTTGGAAACATGAAAAAGAGGGCGGGATTTTACCCCACCCGGTTCTTTTTCTAAAGAAATCAGTACTTGCCACCATAAACCCGGAGGCTGGCACTAGAGGTCTGCCAGCGCCCGCAGATGTGCGCCCACGCTACGGGCCAGCGAGGTCATCACATAACCGCCCTCCAGCATGGAGACAATGCGCTTTTCGCACATTTCAGCGGCCAGTTTCTTCAAATGTTCGGTGCACCAGGCGAAGTCCTTTTCGACCAGTTTCAGACCGCCCATGTCGTCTTCGTAGTGTCCGTCGAAGCCGGCGGAAATGAAGATCATCTGCGGCTTGAACTCCTTGAGGCGCGGCGTCCATACCTGCATCACTGCATCGCGGAACTCTTCTCCGCCACAGCCTGCGGCGAGTGGCACATTGCACATGTTGGCAGCTGGCTTGTCGGCGCCACTATACGGATAAAACGGATGCTGGAAGATGCTGCACATCAGCACCTGCTCGTCGCCGGCAAAGCAGTCTTCAGTACCGTTACCGTGGTGCACGTCAAAGTCGATGATGGCAACGCGCTCCAGGCCGTGTACCTTCAAGGCGTGACGCGCGGCAACGCCAATGTTGTTGAAGAAGCAGAAGCCCATCGGCGTGGCTTTCTCGCAATGGTGACCAGGCGGGCGAACAGCACAGAAAGCATTCTCGACCTCCTTGTTCAGCACCAGATCAACCGCCATGCAGCCTGCACCAGCGGCGCGTAGCGCAGCCTGCCAAGTATGCGGGTTCATCGCGGTATCCGGATCCAGGTGCACCACCCCCAGCTCCGGTGAGGCACGCTTGATGCGCTCAAGATGCGAAGCCGGGTGAACACGCAACAATTGCTCGAAAGTGGCCAGCGGTGCGTCGTAGTAGGTAAAGTAAGCGTCGATCCCTTGAGCGATCAGGTGATCGTTGATGGCGGTCAAACGCTGCGGGCATTCAGGATGATGCGACCCCATATCGTGCAACTGGCAGTCGCGATGGGTAATGAAGGCAGTGGTCGTCACTTGTTCTCTCTCTGCGAAGCAGCGCACAAAACGGCGCATGTCGAAATGGCATTATCGTCCCATTATGTCCGGCGCTTCAAGCATTAGAATCGGATTGAATTGGAACAATGGAAACCCATAATGCTCAAAAGCCCACTTTCGCCAATGGCCGGCCGTCCACAACCTTTCGCGGCAGTTCTCAAGCAAGCCAGCCAGATCATCCTTGGCAAGGATACCGAGATCCGTCTGGCGATTGCCTGCCTGCTGGCCAACGGACACCTGCTGATCGAGGATCTGCCGGGCATGGGCAAGACCACGCTGGCCCATACGCTAGCCCGGTTGCTAGGCCTGCAGTTCTCACGCATCCAGTTCACCAGCGACCTGCTACCGGCTGATATCACCGGCGTTTCCATCTTTGATCGTGACAAGAGTGAGTTCCGCTTCCTGCCGGGCCCTGTTTTCGCCCAACTGGTGCTGGCCGACGAGATCAATCGCGCCACGCCCAAAACCCAGAGCGCGCTGCTCGAGGCCATGGAAGAAGGCCAGGTCACCGCAGAAGGCCTGACCCGCAACCTACCCCAGCCCTTCTTCGTCATCGCTACCCAGAACCCGGCCCACCAGATCGGCACCTTCCCGCTCCCCGAATCGCAACTTGACCGCTTCCTGATGCGCATCGAACTCGGCTATCCGGACCGCGCCGCCGAGCGCGCCCTGCTCGCCACCGGTGGACAACGCCGCCAGGTGGAACAACTGGCCCCGATGGTCAAGACTGAAGACCTGCCGAAACTGCAGCATGAGGTCGCTGGCACCCATGCCTCCAGTCCGCTGATTGATTACGTTCAGGCGCTGGTCGAGGCAAGCCGGCAAACCACTGCCTTTCAGCACGGACTGTCGCCCCGCGCCGGCCTTGCCTTGCTCGCCGCAGCCCGTGCCTGGGCCTGGCTGGATGGACGTGACATGGTCCTGCCGGACGACGTGCAAGCAGTCCTCCCATCGGTTGCCCGGCACCGGCTGCGTTCGGCTCAGGGGGGCGGCTATGCCCAGGCAGAAGACATCGCCGCCCTAATCCGCAGCGTCGCCATTCCCTGATCCAGGTGAGCCTCCTCGCCACATTCAAGCAGTACCTGTTCCGTTGGCGTAGCGACGGTACGGCGCCCTTGCGCCTTGGCCAGAGGCGAATTTTCATTATTCCGTCACGCGGCGGCCTGCTCTTCGCCGCTGCACTGATCGTCATGCTGATCGGCGCCATCAACTACAACCTGGCACTCGGCCATGCCCTGGTTTTCATGCTCGCCGGACTGGGCATCGCCGGCATGATCCACACTTTTCGCAACCTGTACGGCCTGATCATCACGCCGGGCCGTTGCGAGTCCGTCTTTGCCGGAGAAACGGCACACTTTCCGCTCACCTTGGAGAACGAACGTTCGACACCTCGCCTGATGCTCGACCTCGAAGCCCAAGCCGGCAAGCCGGTCACGGCATCGGTCGCCAGTCAAAGCAGCGTGAAAATCAACATACCTCTGAACGCCACGCAACGAGGCTGGCTTGACCTGCCGCGTGCCCGCCTGTCCACACGCTACCCGCTAGGCCTATTTACCGCCTGGGCCTATCTGCAGCCAGCAATGCGCTGCCTGATCTATCCCCGACCAATAGCCAGCCCCCTGCCAGCCGCCATGCCCTCATCGACCAATGGCGAGCGCAACGGCGAGGGTGGCCAGGAGGACTTCGCCGGCTTTCGCGAGCGCCAGGCGGCCGATTCTCCGCGCCATGTCGCCTGGAAAGCCAGCGCAAAAAATACCGAAAGACCGCTGCTGATCAAACAGTTCGCCGGCGGAGCACAGGCCGAGCTGATGCTCGACTGGCAACAGACCGACCCGACACTGCCAAACGAAACCCGCATCGCAATCCTGACCGGTTGGCTAATTGCCGCCGACACCACTGGCCTGCAATATGGCCTGAACCTGCCGCACCTCAAGCTTCAACCAGGTTGCGGTGAGCAGCATTGCCGCCGCTGCCTCGAAACCCTTGCCCTCTTTCAGCCATGAGCACCCAAGCCAGCGAAGCGCTCGACCGCCGCGCCACACCATGGTTGTTCGCCACGGCACTGGTCACCACGGCACCGCACATGCTGCATCAACCACCGTGGCTCAGCGCTCTGGCCGGGATGCTGCTGCTCTGGGCCACCTGGCTATGGTGGCGGGACCAGCGCCTGCCGGGACGCTGGATACTCCTGCCGCTGGTCGGCGCCGGCTGCGCCGGAATCCTCATTGAATTCCACACCCTGTTCGGCCGTGACGCCGGTGTCGCCATGCTGGTCATCTTCACGACCATGAAGTTGCTCGAATTGAAATCGCGGCGCGATGCAATGGTGCTTGTCACGCTCGGTTATTTCCTGCTGCTGACCCACTACTTATACTCACAGAGCATTCCCACCGGTCTCTGGCTGCTGGCCTGCCTGTGGCTGGTCACCGCTACATTGATCCGCCTGCATGGCGGCCCGGCCAGCAACCTTCGCCACAGCTTGCGCTATGCAGCCCTGCTCTGCCTGCAGGCAGTTCCATTCATGTTGGCGCTGTACCTATTATTCCCCCGCATTTCAGGACCGCTCTGGGGGCTACCGTCAGATGCCCACGCCGGCATGACCGGACTATCGGACACTATGTCGCCCGGTAGCTTCTCCCAACTTGCTCAAAGCGCTGATATCGCCTTTCGCGTTCGCTTCGACGGACCACTCCCCCCCAAGCAGAAGCTCTACTGGCGCGGCCCGGTCATGGAAAACTTCGACGGCACAACCTGGCGTCGCCATGAAGGCAGCCAGCCGCCTGAACGGGTCGAAAGCCTGTCACTGCCAATCCCTTATGAAACCACGCTGGAAGCCCACAACCAGCGCTGGTTGCTGGCTCTTGAAGCACCAACCGGCCTGCCACCTGAAACCACACTGAACGGCACCCTGAGTGCAAGCAGCCGCGGCGCAATCACCGAACGACAACGTTTCAGGCTTTCCGCAACGCTGGATTACCGCTTCAACAGCACCGAAGACCCACGGATCATCCAGCGCAATCTTGCCTTACCCGAGGGACTCAACCCGAAAACCCGCGCCCTGGCCAAGCAATGGCAAGCCTCGGGCATTCCACAGCAAGCCATTATTGACAAGGCACTTGACCTGTTCGCCAGCGAATTCACCTACACCTTGCGACCGCCACTACTTGGTCGGAACGGCATCGACGAATTCCTTTTCCAAAGTCATCGTGGCTTCTGCGAACACTACGCAGCGGCCTTCATCATCCTGATGCGGTCCGCCGGCATACCGGCCCGTGTTGTTGGTGGTTATCAGGGCGGCGAATACAACCCGCTCGACGGCTATCTCGTCGTCCGTCAGTCCGACGCCCACGCCTGGGCAGAAGTCTGGATCAGCGGTCGAGGCTGGATTCGCGTTGATCCGACGGCTGCTGTTTCACCAAACCGTATTGAAACCGGCATCGCCGATGCCCTGCCCTTTGGCGAGCCCTTGCCTGCACTTGTCCAGTGGCGGGCCGAGTGGATACGCGGCCTGCGCTATCGCTGGGAGGCCATCAACAACACCTGGAATCAGAACGTTCTCGGCTATGACCCGCAGCGCCAGCGCGAGTTGCTTTCCCGCCTGGGTCTAGCCGATACCGATTGGCGCAGCCTCGTCACCCTATTGGGAATAATTTGCAGCCTGCTGGTCGCCGCCATAACGGCCTGGACGATCTATCAACGCCCGCCACAGGATCCTGCGTTACGACTCTGGCACAAGGCCCTGCGACAGCTTGCCCGAAGACAGGTAGACTGCGCGCCTTGGGAAACACCACTGGCATTGGCCCGACGCGTCAGCGAACAACACCCCGAACTGGCTGATGCCTTCCAGCGCGTGGCCGAGGCCTATCTGCAAGCACGCTACGGCCGCTCTGACAACAACCTGAAAACCCTGCGCGAAGCAATCGCGCAATTGCGATGATGAATCTGAAAAACACCCTGGCCACCTTATTCCTTGCCACACTGACCACCCTGGCCAATGCGGCGCCGAATGCCCCGACCTTTGCCGACGACCCGGCCACCATCGAATTTGCCCGCGATCTGGAGCAACGCCACGGCTTCAATGCCGACGAAATAATCAGCCAGTTCGCTCAGGCCCGCCCCAACGCCAAGGTACTACAGTTGATCAAGCCACCCACCTCGCCACTACAGCGCTCGTGGGAACGTTACCGGCCGCGGTTCCTGAATGATCGACGGATCGACGGCGGGGTCCGCTTCTGGCAGGAGAACAGCGGGCAACTGGCCAAAGCGCAGGCACTCTATGGTGTGCCGGCTGAGATCATCGTCGCCATCATCGGCGTCGAAACTGAATATGGGCGCAATATGGGCGGTTTCCGTGTCTTCGAAGCCTTGGCCACGCTGGCCTTCAACTACCCGCCACGGGCTGAGTTTTTCCGTACTGAACTGGAGCAATTCCTGCTATTAGCCAGGGAAAACAGTCTCGACCCACTCGCCGTCAAGGGATCCTTTGCCGGCGCCATCGGCATTCCCCAATTCATGCCGGGCAGCCAGCGTCGCTACGCCGTAGATTTTGATGGCGACCAGCGTATAGATCTCGGCAACAGCGTGGACGACGCTATCGGCAGCGTTGGGCACTTCCTTGAGCAACATGGCTGGCAGGCGGGCCAACCAATTGCCGTCCCGGCAATAACCACGGGCACTCCGGATGCCGCGCTGATCCAGGCAGGCGTTCGGCCAAGCCTGAAAGTGGCTGAACTGGCCGAGAAAGGGGTTCGTGCCGAAATCGATCCCGAGGTAAGCGCCGCATTGATCGACCTCGTTTCACCGGGGCGCGAAACGGAATACTGGCTGGGGTTTGATAACTTTTACGTGATCACCCGCTACAACCGCTCCAGCTTCTACGCCATGTCGGTTTTCCAGCTGGCAGAAGAAATCCGCAGCCGGATGTGCGCCAGCCAACCGGCTACAGCAACGAATCGCGAGAAATATTGCCGCGCTTGATGATCTTGCGCAGGCGATCCAGACCTTCCATCTGGATCTGCCGGACCCGTTCGCGGGTCAATCCGAGATCGCAGGCTATCACGTCCAGCGTCGCCAAATCGGCCCCGCTCAGGCCATAGCGGCGCTCGATCACTGAACGTTGCCGTTCGGTCAATTGCTCCAGCCAGTCATCAACCAGCGAACCGACCTCGCTCGACTGCAGCAAGGACTCCGGATCGCTCTCTCCATCGTCGGCGATAACCTCGGCCATCGTGTGATTGGGGTCGATTTCCAGTGGCGCATCGAGAGACGCAATATGCTCATTGAGCGACAGGATACGCCGTACATCGGCGACCGGCCGATCAATCAGGAGCGCAATGCGCTCGACCGTCGAATCCCGCTTGTCCGCCGATTCCAAGTGGCGCATAGCCCGCAGGACGACATTGATTTCCTTGACGATATGCACCGGCAAACGGATCGTCCGCGACTGGTTCATGATGCCGCGCTCGATATTCTGGCGTATCCACCAAGTCGCATAGGTCGAGAACCTGAAGCCACGCTCCGGATCGAATTTCTCCAAGGCATGGATCAATCCCAGATTTCCCTCCTCGATCAGGTCGAGCAGAGGAATCCCCCGATTCAGGTAATGTTTGGCGATATTTACAACCAGCCGCAGATTGTGTTCGATCATGCGCTGGCGTGCGCTAAAGTCACCTTCCCGGACAAGCCGGGAGGTGGCCAGTTCTTCAGCGGGAGTCAGGAGCGGCTTGGCGCCAATCTCACTCAGGTAAAGCTGGGTGACATCCTCAAGCAGTTCAATTTCCGGCAGAACGCGTTCAGGCTCAGGAGGCAGGACCGTTTCATCGGGCTGCCCCTCGAACTCTTCCTCCAGACCCTCGCCGGTATCGCTCATCGCTTCGGTAGATACTGTGCCGGATCAACCGGCTTACCCTGTTTGCGGATTTCGAAATGCAGCTTGACCGACTCCGCATCCGTGTTGCCCATTTCGGCAATCTTTTGCCCTCGGCTGACCTGTTGGCCTTCCTTGACGAGAATCTTGCGATTATGAGCATACGCAGAAAGGTAGGTCGCGTTGTGCTTGACGATGACCAACTCGCCAAAACCACGCAAGCCGCTGCCAGCGTAGACCACCTTGCCATCGCCCGCTGCAAGGACGGGATCGCCAGCCTTGCCAGCAAAATCCAGCCCCTTGTTGCCGGAGTCGCTGTACGGCGCGGACACCTTGGCCGAACTCGGCCATAACCAGGGCACATCATCCGGACCAGAAGCCACGGCTGGGGCCGCAGCCGGCACATCCGGTTTCGTTTCCGGCTTGGCCTCGACAGCTTTGGCCGGTTCGCCCGTCTTGTTCAAGCGAGCATAAGCCTCGTCGGAATACGGCTCCTTGCCAACACGCGGCTCACGTTTCAAGCCACTAGGCTGCGATACCGAAGTTCCGACGGGCTGATCCAGCGAACGCGCCTCAACGACAGCGCCGCTTGCAATTGGCTTGGTCGTCACGCCATCAACGGACTCTGAAGTCCCCGGCGGCTGTACGCGCAAAACCTGGCCTTCCTTGATCGCCGACGGATTGGCGATATTGTTCCAGGCAGCAATATCTCGATGGTCCTGGCCATTTTCCAGAGCAATCCGATACAGGGTATCGCCACGCTTGACCGTGTAATAGCCCGGCCCCGTTGGTTGAGCGACACTCGCGGCTCTGGATTGTGCCGTTCCCGAGCGGTCCACAGCCGGCACCGGCTGCTGAGACATGCAACCAGCCAGAAGCAGTGTAGAAAGAATTACAGCGGCGATTCGAATCATTGCGTTCCTGAAAGTAGCGGGACGAAACGTACGGCATCAAGCCGCGTTTCGACATATCCCTGAGGCGTATGTTCGATAAAGCTAAGATACTGTTCACCAGCCCCAACTGGCAAGACCAAACGCCCACCTGGCGCAAGCTGTTCGAGCAGTGCAGGAGGAACGTGGGAACCGGCAGCAGCGACTATGATACTGTCAAATGGCCCGGCTTCGGGCAAGCCAAGTTGTCCATCGGCATGTTTAAGGCGAACATTGAACTGCTGCAAGATCCGCATGTTGGCTTTGGCCTTTTCCAGCAATGGACCAAGCCGCTCAACGGCATAGACATCCTTGGTCAATTGCGCCAGAACGGCAGCTTGATAACCACAACCTGCACCGACCTCCAGGGTTTTACCCAAAGAACTTCGCCCGTTGAGCAAGAGTTCGATCATCCGAGCCACGACAAAAGGCTGGGAAATAGTCTGCCCCATGCCAAGCGGTAGCGCAGTGTCTTCATAAGCCCGCGAAGCCAAAGCCTCTTCAACGAAGACATGCCGAGGAACAGCCGCCATTGCCTTGAGAACCGCCTCGTTGCGAATCCCCTTCTCGCGCAGGCGCTCAATCATGCGCGCCCGCGTCCGCTGCGAAGTCATGCCAATACCGTGCAACACGCCTTGACTCACTTCATCCACTGATCGATATGGGATAGCTGCGCCGAATGCGTCAGATCAATCTGCAAGGGCGTAATCGAAACAAAGCCTCGTTCGACCGCATTAAAGTCAGTCCCCGGCCCCGCATCCGCCGCCGCACCTGCAGCACCAACCCAGTAAACGGTCTCATTGCGAGGCGACTGCATTTTGACAACTGGTTCCGCCTTATGCCGACGACCAAGACGAGTCACCTCTGTGCCCTTTAGGTCGGAATAGGAAATATCGGGAACATTTACATTCAGCAAAACCGGCTCGCTAATTGGATTGCGAATAAAACGCTCAACCAATTCACGCGCCACCCGAGCAGCCGAGGCAAAGTTATTTCCCTCAAAACTAGTCATGGAAATAGCGATGGAGGGAATCCCCAGCAAATACCCTTCCGTTGCTGCTGCAACGGTTCCGGAATAAATCGTATCGTCGCCCATATTGGCACCCAGATTAATTCCGGACACAATAATATCCGGCAATTTGTCGAGCATGCCAGTCACAGCCAGATGGACACAGTCAGTCGGCGTGCCATTCACGAAATAAAAACCAGTGGCCGCTTTTTTTAGCAACAGCGGCCGATCCAGTGTCAGCGAATTACTGGCACCACTGCGATTCTGCTCAGGGGCAACCACGACGACCTCGCCGAGACCATCCAGAGCTTCAGCCAGTGCGGCAAGACCCGGTGCGAAATAGCCGTCATCATTACTGAGCAGAATACGCATGGATCAGACCAACAAACTTTCCAAGGTGGCACCATTTGCCACCCAGGCTTCAACCCATTTTGGCTTGCGGCCACGACCGGTCCATTCCAATTCAGGATTCTGTGGATGACGATATTTAACCTTGACCTTATTCCCGGTCGCAGCCTTTACCTTGGCTTCCTTGCCCAGCAATTCCTCGATGGCATAACCGCGGGTTTTTGCGAAGGCACGTAATTCATTCAGGACATTAACTTTTTCCTGAGCTTCACGGCGCTTAATCTCGGCCGGAATCTGTTGCTGCAAGTCACGTAACTGAGACACAGTCAAAGTGGACAAATCCATGATTACCTCCTTATTTAAATGCGTGGCAATAATTTAATTTGTCTTATTATATTTATCAACGCCACAAATTAAAAAACCGGCAAAAGCCGGTTATTTAATTTGGTCGGGGCGGCGGGATTCGAACTCGCGACCCCTTGCACCCCATGAGGGTAAAAGCGCATCCCAGAGCATCCAACGACATCCCAGAAACCATCTCAACACATTGTTTTGTATGTAGAAAAATACCTTTACCATTCCAGCATCGTCCCATACAATCCAACCACATCCGGCAAAGTTGTGGGGGGAAATGTGGGGGGAATTTTACCCCACTAACCTCCCCCAGACAAGGAGGCAAGCATGGGTAAGCTGACCGTCAAGGAACTTGAGGCACTTGGCAACAAGGACCAGGGCAAGAAACTTCGCGAAGATGGTGGCCTGATTGGGTCGGTACGCTGCGGTGCCAACGGGGCGTCGGTTTACTTCGATTGGCGCTACCGCTTCGACGGCAAGGTGAAGCAAATTGCTGTCGGTGCTTGGCCCAAGCTATCTCTCGCATCGATCCGCTCCGAACGAGACCGACTGAAAGTAGAGGTTGACGGTGGATCCGATCCAACAGAACGCCGCAAAGCGGAACGACTCAAGGTCAAAGTCGACCAGTTGGAAGAAATAGAAAAACAACAGAAGCGGCTTGACGAAATTGTCGCCCAGCAGACGAGGCTCACCGTCCGAGGGCTATTTGAGCACTGGGCCGAGGTCGATCTCATACGTCGCAAAGACGGAGGGAAAGAAGTCCGGCGCATGTTCGAAAAGGATGTGCTACCGAAGTTGGGCACCCTCCTCGTCACGGATGTCAAGAAAGGTCACATCACACTGGTCACTGATCCTCTGTTAGCAAGAGGCGTGAACCGAATGGCCAAACTTGTATTTTCTTTAGTACGGCAGATGTTCCGGTTTGCCGTCGATCGAGACTACATCGAAGCCGATCCAACCGCCAGCATTCGAAAGGTCAAGATCGGCGGTCCGGACACTGAACGTGAGCGCGTTCTGAGCCGAGCCGAAATTCAAACGCTGCGCCACCAACTGCCCAGCGCAAGACTGATGCCGCAAACAGAGGCGGCGGTTTGGATCGTCCTTGCAACGCTCTGCCGAATCGGGGAGCTATCGAGCGCGAAATGGTCTGACATTGACCTTGACAACAGACGCTGGCGTATCCCCGAAACCAAGAATGGCAAACCTCACGAAATCTACTTGTCGGACTTCGCCGTGGAGCACTTCCGTAAAGTAAAAGTACTTAGTAATCCTGATATTGCATGGGTTTACCCAGGCCGAGATTGCAAGAAGGCACTCTCCAGCAAGTCGATAACCAAACAGCTAGGGGATAGGCAACGCAGTAGCGAGCCGATGAAACGGCGTAGCAAATCTACCTCTGCCTTGGCACTACCAGGTGGCAAATGGGGACCCCATGACTTGAGGAGAACTGGCGCCACAATGATGACGCAGCTACATGTGCTACCCGATGTCGTTGAGCATTGCCTGAACCATATCGAAGAGAATCGGACGAAGCGTGTTTACCAACGGCATACATACGAGCACGAAATGCAGGCTGCCTGGAAGGCCCTTGGTAAGAATTTGACACGTCTGGCGGGACTCCATATGAACAACACAGCAGACTCCGCCGCCAAGAACATACCGCCCCCCAAGAAATCACCCGAGGCTCGCAAAAATGCCGCCTCAGGGACCGGCGCACCACGGCAGCTCCGTACACCGGCGCTGAAAAACACACCCACGGCACAGACGAACTGAGCGCGAACATCGGGGGGCTGCTCTTCCTATCAGAATCGACTCCCTCCGTTGGATCAAGGCTCCCACCTCGACAACATCGAGCAATCCGACTCGGTGAACAACACGGCGACCCGATGGTCGTTGCACGATCACATAGGCATGCAAGGCCACCTGCCCTCCTGTCTCCGCCATAACAGCCACCCGCTGCGCGGAGAGTTCAATTACGTCCGATGGGGACACGCGGTCACGCTGCCGATTTTTCAGCTCAACAAGGATAATGATCCCGGCCGGATCACGGTATCCACGGTCGACCTTCGCCGTCAGGGTTATTAGGCCAGGGGCACGGAATAGTTTTTCTGCGTAGACAAGCGTCGACCGTCGCAACTCCCGCGGTAACCAAGTTTGATCCCCTTGGCGCTCCAGACGACAAAGTACCCAGATGAGCAAGAGGATCAAGACGGCACCAGCGATCATCAACTCAATCATCGCCCTCCCCTCCACCTCTCCAACCCTGCCGCCATCCAGATAGCAGGGCGAAGCAGCGCACGCATCGCCCGAATCAGCCACGGATGCCCCGCGAGTATCCGGCACACGGCCGGTGCCGCACGGTAGTAGGCTAGGATCACACCTCGGCCAAGCATCGAGCGACGCAGTACCCGATCGCGAAACAAGCGCAGTGCCGAGACCTCACGCCCCTCGCCATAGACGAGGGTGGCGATAAAGCACGGCCCCTTGCGGATAGGCTGCACCTGTCCTTCCCGAAAGAAACACCGGTGCTCTCGGCCCCCTCGAGCCATGTCCTTTCGCTGTTGGGCGGAGCGCCGCTGACCATAACGATACTCGAATAGCACCAGACGCTCACAGACACCCATCTGGGCAAGCTTCGATGCGCTGACACGCTCGCGCCGGCCGGAGCGTGGCCGGCGATTGGCTCTCACCGCCCCCCCCTGCCGGGTCCGCATCGCGTGCCAGCGGCAATACTCCCGGTCGATCAAGTAGTCAATTCGTGTCGTGGCGCGCCGTCGCTTCGCCTCGGGGATTCGGTGCGTCACCAGCCAGTAAAGCAGCACGAAGCACAGCAAGGCTGGCAGGGCCATCCACCCCAAGGCGATCGTGAAGTATCCGGCGGTCGCCAAGATCACCAGCAGGTCACCTTCGCCAGGCCACCGCCGTATTCCTTCGCGAACGAAGTTCGCCCCCTCGCCCGTCGTGCGGTCGACAAGAACCAACACGCGGCCAGGTCGCGTGCTTGCGACCACCACGCTCACCTCGTCCTCAAGCTTCATCGAACAAAGCAGCTGATCCAAAGCGAGATCGGCCACTTGCCACTCGTCCTGCCTAACTAGCAGCCGATACCCGCTGCGCGCATGATCGCGCACTATGTCGTCCACCCAGCCGTGGATAACCCGAAAGTCTTTCTGATCCATGGATATCCTCCTGATCCGCACTGCTGGATCAACGATCGGTGATTGGTTCGCCGAATACCTCAGAGGCGAACGGCATGGCGATCGCTGGCACCGTCGGCAACTCGGCGGCGGTGCTGTTCGCAGTTGACACCTGGACCAGGCGCGGCACCATGCCGCCCCCAGCAAGGCTCAATTGACCAATTACCCCTTCGCGCGCCAGCAAGCGCAACCGGTTGATCCGCTTCGTCCCCTTCTTGAAGCGGATCAGGTCATCGTACAGTTGCGTGTCGTCAGCCCGGTCCAACTCGAACAACAAGCGGATCGTCTCGTGCTCCAGCGTTTTCTTCTCGTTCATCACGCACCTCCATGGGTCGCAGTGGCTGTACCGCTGAAGAGTTTGTCCACGTGATTCATGCCGGCAATCTGGAAGCCCCGGACGTTGGCGTGTAGCGGGTCCTTCACTTCGAGGATGCGATGCTTGGGAAACGCCTCTTTCACCGCCTTCTTGAAGAGATAGGCGCCACCGCCCACCAGAATGATGTTCTGGAAGCTGTAACTCGCATCGATCCAGCGCATCATCGAGGCCACGGCCTGCTGGGCGATCGAATGCGCCATGGGCATGGCCCGCGAGATGTCGTAGGGCTTCTGGTAAATCACCGGGTTCTTTCCGGTACGCAAGGCCAGATCGATGGCCTCGATATCGTTGTAAGGAGTACCGATGTCATGCCCGATCTCAGCCGCAATAGCCTGCAGGATGTCGAAGACTCCTCGGTTTACTGAATGGCTCTTGTTCTGCACCAAGCGCATACCTCTAGCCACCAACCAGTCGAAAGTGCGCGAACCCGGATCGAGAATCAGGCTTTGTTCCCGCTCGATGGTGGTCGTCTTCCCGTGCTGTTCGACAAAGTCGACCAATGCCCCTTGGGGCTGGGCAATGGCCAGCGCCTTGCGAACCACCACGTTTTTGCCATTGCCGATATCGTGCGTCCCGGTCACGGCTTTCTCGAGGGCCGTCTTCTTGGTCGTGAGCGCTGCCACCGGCAGCCCCACGACCAGCAGATCGATCTCAGGCTGCTTCATCAAGGCCAACGCCCCCCTCAGTAGCGCCGTGTACTCCGGCGTCTCGGTGTAGCGATCATGCATCTGGGTTGCGCGGAACGTGTCCGCAGCCAGTTCTACCTCTGGGCCGACCTCGTAGAAGAGACCATTGACCGGGATCGCGACCGTCTTGCGCCGCTCGTAGCCGGGCTGCCCCGAGGGCTCGCGCATGCTTGGGTAAGCGACTGAGGGGAAGTTGGTACAGCGAATATCGCTGCCGACCACGTTACTAACGTATTTGGTGTTGCCGAAACCGACATCCACCGCTCTGACGATATAGTCCATGTGAGGCTCCTCTATAGATTTGCGAGCGGCCAGCATCGGCATCCCGATACGGTCCGTCCACGCGAAACCCGCTCTGCTTACCCCGGCTATCGCAATCAGCCTCGACCATATTCGAAGTCCAGTCGACCTGAGTTGCGATGAAAGTCAAGTTCCTGCGCCGGGTGCCCAAGCGCCTTCCGCGTCGCACTACGCTCTCACTGGATCGGGGTACGTCAAGGCCACATTTCCAGCGGCTATCCCAGGGAAAACTGCGGCAAGAAGTCGAAACGCTCACGGTGGTAACCAGAGGCCGAGTTAGCGCCCGTCAAGCCCTTATTTGGCCTCGCTCCGGTCTTCGCCTGAAAAATAAACGCACCCTGTGTTTCGGTTTCAAGTGCCATCCGCAAGCCCCTGCATCTGGGGGCCGTTACCTGGTTCCCCCATTGACCTACTCTCGCTCAAGGTGTGAACTACAGGCTCCCGAGGCCTCCTGGCCTGCTCCATCGCGGAGCAAAAGGCGTTGCGGTCGTTACCCGCCTCTTCAGCCCCGACCTTGAGTCGGGTTGGCACGGTCCCTGAGACCCTGCCCGAAGCTGTTCCAAACGTAGTGCAACGCTAGACCTTGCCGGCAGTTCCCTGTCGAATGCTCCTTGAGGGCGTGTCTTGCGTTCGGTTCAAACGGCCGGCACCCGATGCCACGCCCCTGTTCCCCGTCATCGTTCGAGCACGCGCATTGCGCAGCACACGTCGTGTAAGCCTTCTTGGGCTCCGCGTGTGAAGCCGCTCGTACGCCTGTACTGCCCTGGACTTTCGGTCAGGGGCGGACCCATGCAGATGGATGACGCTACGAATCGAGGACTGATCCCCCTGTAGCGCAAGGCCAGACCTTCGCGCCGATGTTGTCCCCACCTTCGAGGCGAGGCTGCATCACCAATCCCGTCGAACGCAGAAATGCGGAAGCGGACGGATCACCGTTTCATTTTTAAGACTGACCGAGCCGGAGGCCGTGCATAAGGCGCGACACCGGCAATCCCTGGGTAGGTGTGGCGTGCTCGTGGTCGCACACCGTGCCGAAGCACTCGACCACGTTTTGCGGACGCGACGGAATCTGCGCCCGCAACGAACCGATGGATTCCACCCAATACATCTGCTGTGGGTTGACGGGACAGCGCACGGCTCGCTTCGGAGATTTGCCATGTCTACTTTTAACGCTTCCCATTCCCGCCGCCGGGCTCAAGGTTCCATTGGCTCGGGCCGTGCTGCCCAACACCAACCAGCACGCCGTCAGGAGTGGGCTTCACTCACGCCCACCGAGATTCTGAGCCGCTACCGGCCGGGCAAGGCCGATCCGCTACAGGTGCTCGATGTCCTGCTGGAACTGTTCAACACGCAGCACACCGCGCTCGACAAGACGGTCTCGCACAAGACACGACAGGAACGGGCCGACTTCCTGCGCCGTTTCTTCCGAGACCTCAAGGTGAAGGCCAATTTCGCCACCGTACCCGATCCCCGTAATCTCGGTGACCGGCACATCCGGGCCATCGTCGCCGTCTGGCGCGAAGAGAGACTCGCTCCGGCGACAATCCAGACTTATCTGAGCTTCCTACGTGGACTGGCGCTGTGGCTGAGAAAACCTGGCTTCATCCGGTCGCCGGCCTACTACGGCCTCTCGCCCAATGAATATCAGCGCGACGAAAACGCTCAGCGCGACAAGAGCTGGACGGCGGCAAGCATCGATATCGACGCCGTGGTTGAACAGGTCATTGCGTTCGACCGCTACGTCGGCGCTTCATTGGGATTGATCCGGACGTTCGGCCTGCGCCGCAAGGAATCAGTGATGATCCGCCCGCATCTGTGCGTGGTGCCTTTCGAAGCCACAGGCCTGCCACCCGGGGAAAGGCAGGCCGACAACTACGTGCGAATCAAGGAAGGCGCGAAGGGTGGAAGGCGGCGCTTTGTGCCACTGGATTCAGAGCAACGCATCGCAGCTTTAGAATTCGCCCAGGCAGTCGTTCCGGGAGAGGAGGCGCATCTGGGCGATCCTCGCCACAGTCTTAAGCACAACCTGCGGCGCTTCGACTATGTGATGGCGAAGTTCGGCATCACGGCGGACGGCCTGGGTGCCACGGCGCACGGGCTGCGCCATGAAGCGATGATCGACCACTACACGACCAAGGCTGGCGGGACGCCACCGGTCCGAGGCGGCGGTGATGTGCCTCCCGAGGAGGACGCGGCGGCAAGACTCTCGGCCGCCCGGCTGGCCGGACACAATCGCGCTAGGGCGGCAGGCGCTTATTTAGGTGGGCTACTGCCACGACAAGCGGCGTTGAAGGACCAGGCAAAAGACAGCCTGCCCTGCACATCCGATGCGGAAAAATCACCCGGAGGGCATTGAACTGGGGCCATGCGGCCCGTTCAAAACGAAACGGGGAACTGGGAAACTTCCCCGCCCCCGCTTTTCCTGCCTTTGGAGTTCCTTCAGCTTTCCATGCGGCGCCGCAATCCCTCCCGGTAGAGGATTCCCCCGATGCGACAAAGCAGCGCCTCATCGTCCTCGGCAAGTTCCAGGGTATCCATCCAGATGGCCAACTGGACGACGGCATCGTCGATGGCTTCGGCGCTGCCGCTAATGTCCAGCAATTCAGCATGCGCTTCAAACTGCTTGATGATGGGATGGTCAATCACAGATCACCTCTCGCTTGCTTAATTCAGGCCCAACTGCCCCAAGGCACATCCATCGTTTGAGTTCAGGGGCCGGCGGAGGGCGCAGCCCGGAGCGAACCGGCAAGCGCAGCTTGCCGGCGGTCCCCTGGAACGAGGGGTTGGTGGGCAGACAGGAGACGAAGCCCCTGGGGTGTGTTGATGTGCGCGACCAAACGCGCCGATTCACCAGACGGCGCCGACAGCACGGATACCGGAGCATCAAGCTCCAGCGATGAAAGCAACCGAGAGACACGGTCGGGGTTTGGGTGCATGATCTCAAGTTTGACAAGAGAGAGCCCCTTATCTTCAAGCTTGGCGGCGGGATGAACATCGGTGTGCCACTCGATTAGCGCCGGCGCAATACCGTCCAGCGGAACTGAACCGTCAGCGGGAATGGTAATGAACCAGTTGAGCGCACCACGACTCATGGGCTCGACATTTCCAAGTGGTTCGGAGGAGGCGGCAACAGTGGCACGGATATCTGAAGTGCGAACCACCCACGTGGAGAGGGACGGCGGCGACTGAGAGCCGATGCTATCAAGGGCAAACCAGCGAGGCCGCGAAGCCGCAGGGACCGCAGGATTTGGCGCGATAACCTCAAGGAACGTGGAGTCGCCGAGGCGCAGCAACAGGTTGTGGGTTGCCATGCGCG
This sequence comes from Dechloromonas aromatica RCB, assembly GCF_000012425.1. Classification (NCBI taxonomy): domain Bacteria; kingdom Pseudomonadati; phylum Pseudomonadota; class Betaproteobacteria; order Rhodocyclales; family Azonexaceae; genus Dechloromonas; species Dechloromonas aromatica (nom. nud.). The sequence continues at coordinate 2,730,462 of NC_007298.1, forward strand.
GGTGCTCGCCGCCGACCTGCGGGAAAACACCAAGGGTCTCAAGAACGAAGGCAGCGCCTGCGTCAAGGGAGAAGGCGGTAACGGTGATGTGATCGAGGAAACAGCGCGCCACCCTAAGCCCCCCAACATTGGAATGGGTTGAAGGTCTCAATACCTATCGCCTTGTAATCGGCAGTATTTCTGGTCACCACGGTAAGGCCATGAACCAACGCGGTCGCTGCAATCATGGCATCCTCGTACAACGTATCCGATTTGCGGTGCATGAGCTTTGCCCAGCACCGGAAAGCTGCCGCATCCATCGGCAGGATATTGTAGGCCGATGCGACCTGCGCCAGCCAAGCCTCGATTTCCGATGCTTTTGCCGCGTCTTGCTCACGGGTCAGTTCGATACCCGCCTGAATTTCACCCAAGGTAACGGCAGAGAGAAACAAGTGCGCATCGTCGACCGATTCCAGCCACGCCACGACGGCCCCATGTGGCTTCGGCTTGCGCAGTTCCGAGACGACATTGGTATCGAGAAGAAACACCGCTCACCCGATCTCGGCAACGCTGCGACGCCTGGCTCGTCCCCGTGGCGGTATTCCGATTTCGCCGCGAGGCTGAACGGACAGCAAAAGCGCTTTCAAACTAGGCCGCGCCGCCGCTTGCAGGCGCTTCCATTCCTGAACCGGTACGAGCACCGCAGCTTCCGTCCCGCGTTTGGTCACCATTTGCGGCCCTTCCGACAAACAAGCTGCCAGAAACTCACTGAATCTCGCTTTTGCATCCTGAACTGGCCATGTATTCATGACGACCTCCAAATAAACTAGTCACCTGACTAGTTTATAACCAATTCCTCACCCCGTCCATTCATCGTTGAATGCCTGACCCTTTGCACTCAGACCGCTTCTTCCTCGTCCTGACGCTCGTCCGCCATGACACACCCGAAGCGTGCCCAGGTCTTCGGATCGACCTCGATGGGGCCGGTCCGTTTCGAGTCGAGATTGACCACCACGCCATGCTGGTCGAGCCGCCCCTTGGAGAAGAGTTCATAGAGCAACTGCGCCGCGAAGCGCACCGCCACATCGTTGATGAACAGCCCTTGGGAAACCAGCGATACACGAACCGAGCACGATGGCCGGTTGTCATCCGGAACCGAGGCGTCCAACAGTTCGGGGAACAGTTCGGTGACACAGGGTAGGCGCAGGTTTACCTCGCCCTTTGCCCGGCGCGGCCCCTGCCCCAACACCACCTGAGCGCTCGCCTCGGTGTTGCCGAGGTCTAGCCAATAGCGATAGCGCCCGCCGCCATCGAATACAGCCTCATGCAGAATCCGCCGCGCCGAGCGGCTGTCCACGCAACTCACCAGAATGTCGGCGCTCAGCGGCGAATAGCGGTTCGTCTCGAAGGCTTCGTAGCGCGTCGGATGGGCGATCCAGTCGAGCCCGTAGAACTGATTCAGGCGGTGGATGGTTACGATGGCCTTGTGCCTACCGATGTCGGCGGGGCTGTAGAGTTGCCGGCCCACATTGGCCTCGCTCACCCGGTCGGCGTCGAAAGCGGTGACGTGCAGGCCGTAGGGATGGCCGAACGCCTTCATGGCGATGTCGAGGCGAGCGAGGCAGGCCGCCATCTGGGCACCGTTGCCGCCGACGCCGACCAGATGGATACTGACGCGACGGTCGAGCAATGCGGGATCGATCAGGTGTTCCACGGTCCGAACCTCCTTCCTTGGTAGAAATTCAGTATCCGGCGCAGCAGGCCGGACTCAAGGTCAGGCGCCACGTCACACGCCGTGTCGGTGTCGGCCTGCCACGGATGGGGCAATGGGCGGAACCTGCCGTTGACCACCAGCCGAAACAGGGCTTGCGGCTTGGGCTGGTGCAGACAGCCGAACACGCCGGCCACCTTGATGCCCTGATCGTCGCCATCGTCCTTGGCCGACCAGAACGCGCTGCCGTAGCCATGGGTATGCAGGTCCACGGCCAGCGTTTCGTCGGCATCCATCGTCGGCACCCGGTAATCGATCTGGTGAGGCGATACCTCGATGGGTTCGCACAGCGCGAGCCGCAGACTTTGGTTGCGCCGGGAGTAGATCAGCGCTCCCGCCACTTCGTTGGGCAGGCCCCGGCGAGCGGCTTCGATGAAGGCCTCGATCACCCGGATGGGCAATACGCCGAAAGTGAAAGCAAGCCGCTCCTCGATGCCGCCGTAGGGCAGCGTGATCGGCAGCGCGGGCGAGAGCCGCTGGATGCAGTCCAGCCAGTCGAGCTTGACCTGCACGAAGACACCGTTGGCGGCGAGGATGATGCGCTGGCCGTTCGCCATGTCGGGCAACGGGCCGAAGCGCGGTGCGGCAATGACGGGGCAGACCGCTTGCAAGGCGAGGTCGCGCACATCCATCATGCCTCCTCCGTGAGGCCGAGTAGCCCGCCCAGCGTGGTTTTGACATCGACCAGCACTCGCTCGGGAAAGCGCTGGAATCGCCCGTCGAGCATGTCCCGCCAGAAGGTGTAAGCGCCACCGCGATAGCGAATCAGCTTGCCGGGGCCGTTGGGGTGGGTGAAATAGCTGCGCAGGAAGGCATCGTTCCACGCGGCGATCTTCTCGACCGTGGTGCCCTCGGGCACCGGCGCGTTGCCGTGGCAGATGTTGCCCTGCACGTTGACGTTGAAGTACGGCACTTGGAACAAGGCCGTGGCCGGGGTCGGGCGCCCTGCCCCCTTCACCGCCCAGACCCGCCAGACACGACTGGATGCTGCAAAGACTAGTCCCGGATGTGGCACGCTCTCCCCGCGTTCCTGCCCGCCGAAGGCCTCTGCCTGTTCCGCGTCGACGCGAAAGGCGATGTGGCGGCGGGCCGGCGGCATCCACCAGACGATCAGGTCGCCATCCATGTAGAGCACCGTCTCCGGCAGGAAACCACCGTGGGCGGCGCGCTTGAGCAGCGCCTTGGCGAGGTCCATCGCCGCACGCGGTGTCATTGCCTGCCCGGCACCGATAACGGGTTCGCCATCGACCTCTTCAATGTCATGCACGGTGGCCAGCGCACTGCCCTGCTGGCCGTCGTAGATCAGGACCGCCCGACGCAGATGCACGGTGCCGGCACTCGGGGCCTGTATGAAAAACTCGGCTTGGTTCATGGTCGTTACCTCCACGATCAGTTTCCTGCCGAAAGGTGATGAATCAAGCGGTCGATCAGCCGAATGGCCGCGAAGCGGCTGGCCATCGCCTGCTGCCACGCACCGAAGGCAGCGGGGTCGTCCAACGGCACTTGGACCTCGCCCATGTGCTCGCAGTATTCGCCTTGATGGGCGAGTTCGAGAAGATCGTCGTAGATACGGGTGGTCACGTCCCCGTCGCGCCATGACAGCACCGCGCCGAAACCAACGAACTCACCCTCCATGTCGGGACGGAAGCTGTCGTCGATTTCCAAGGTAGCCAGCGCCAGCGCATCCTCGGCAGTGGCCTTGGCGCCCGGATCGGACAGACGGTTGGTCGCCCGGCGCAGGAAGCGGGCGCACTGCGCCAGTTCCAGCCCACGCGGCCAGCGCCGTGTCCATGCGGGAAAAGACGCCTCCAGCATGGACTTGGTGACCATCTCGGCCCGCATCGCCTCGCGTTCTTCTTCGTCCTCACCGCAGTTCATATCGAGGGCGGCTTCCTCATCATCCTCGCCGCACCAGTAGAGATAGGTCGCCACGTCACAGGCGATGTCGGGCGTAAACAGCGGATAGACGAAAGCACTCTGGCGGCACAACACATGCAGAACGACCGTGCCCAAGCCGTGCAGGCGGGCGCTCAAGGCTTCCAGCCCCGCCCCCACCGGCCATTCCTGCTCGTGGTATTCGCACCACGATGCTTCCACCGCATTGAAGTCGAAGTCCTTGGGCGGCTGGCTGCCGTAGTAGCGGTAGGACTCGCCATCGCGGGACACCATATGCAGTGCAAAGCGCGGCGTGAGGCAATGCAGCGCGCCGATCTGGCATTTGAGCCAGCCATCGAGCGCCTGCCGGCAGGCGTCGAGAGAGTCGCTCCAGGTCACCGGAATGTCGGCCTCGTCGAAGGCCTCGGCCTCGATCAGGAAGCGCGATACCATGGCGTTGGCCGCCAAGAGCGGCCCCGGCGCGATGCTGCGCGGCACCTGCGGGCCGATGCGCGGCAAAACGAGAGCCATCATGGCAGCGGTGCCAGCATGTCGCTGGGCGGCAGGATGCGGGCCGTCTGGCGTTCGTTCCCATCGCGCCGGGTGCGCAAAACGAAGGCGCCCCAAGCGCTACCGCGCTCCTGCGTGCCGCGCCGGGTCAGGGCTTGGGCGAGCTTGCCGGTGGCGTCCGTGCGGCCCTCAATCTCGACCGCGACAGCGGCCTTGAGGGCGGCAAGCCGTTCGCCTTCGCCACCGGTCCGGCCCTTGGTCCCGACCGCTTTGCGGAAGGTGTATTCCTGCACCCCATTCACGACATCTCCCGCCTCGATTTCGGCGCTGATGAGTTCGGGGTATTGGGCGCTGTAGAGGTCGCGGACCTCCTTTGGCTCCATGCCCGGAACATCGGGCAACTGCACACCGTTGTAGCGGAAGACCCGCCGGATTTCATTGACTGCAATCGTCATGGTTTGGCTCCTGTCGTCTGGCGCCTCCCACCGGGAGGCCCTTGCGATCAGTCTCTCGCCGCCCTGCCCGTTTTCAAGGCCGGACCTCAGCCGAACAGATCGTAAGAAGCACTGTCGGCAGTAGTTGCAGCGCTCGGTTGCGGTGCGCGGCCAGCGGCCCCGGCGTCGTCATCGCCCAAGTCATCGGCGGTGTCGGTCTGCGCCTTGACCGGGGCCTTCGGCGCGGCGGCTTGGGGGGCAGGCTTGACCGCCTTGGTCATTGCCTCGCCCGCCTTCTTAGCCGATGCCGCCTTGGCCGCTTGCAGCACTTCCTGTGTCGCTTCGGCCTGTTCGACAAGGCTCTGGCGAACCTCGCGGTAGCCCTTCAACACCCCGACGAACTCCGCATCGAATTCGTCCGGCGTGGCCGTCAGGCTCAATGCCTTGGTCAGGGCCGGCTCGTCCACGTCCATCTTGGGCTTCGGGACCACGTTGATCGTCATCCGCCCGCTCTTCTCGTCGGCGCTGATGACCATCGTCAGCGCAGCGCTGGTCGCCAATTCGTAAAGCTCTTTGAACATCGTCATGTCACGCTCCTTCAAAAAAGAAATGCCTTCGAGACCATGCTACGAAGGCATTGGGGGTTTGCCAGTGGCTGAGCCGCTCAGGCAGCAAGGGCTTCTTCGGCAGACTCGACCGCTGAAACCGCGAGGTCGTCGTTTGCCTGAACGATGGACGCTGCTGAAACGGCGCGGCGCGGGTACTGCATGACGACGGGCAAGGTACCCTCGTAGGCGAATCCCGGCACGGCCAGTAGCGATTTGATGAAATCGCCCTTCTTCTTCGCCCGAGCCAGCTTGAAAGCCGCCCCCATCTTCGCTTTCAGGCCGACCTCGCTGGCCAGGGATTCCAACTCGCTGATGGTGAACAGTTCGAGGAACTCTGTGCTCCATTTGAAGTGGCGCCCCTCGTCGACCTCGATATAGTTGAGCAAGGCTTCCAGATCGTGCAAACCGACGCCGAAGGCCGCCGAGGCGGTGACCGCCAACATCAACTGCTCCAGATGCTGCGGGTCGATGGCCTCGGCCTCGGGCAGCATGGTGGCGAAGTCGAGGCGCTCGACTACCCACGGCCCGGCGATCCGCTGGGCGACCTGTCCGAACTCGGCGGTGCGGACATCGCCGGTATGGCCGGCGCGGGCCAGCGCGATCATCACGCGCCGGTTGCGCTCAGGTTGTGCCATCAGTTCTCTCGCCGCCCATTTGCGCCATTGGGCAACGCGGTAGTCCTTCACCCGTTGCGGGGTCTGGTTCGAAGGCGGCGCAACAGTGGCAGCAGGATGCACCGCGCCGGATGGCTTGCGCTTGGCCGGCGTCTTGCCGGTTCCTGAAGGGGCTTCTTGCCCGCTCTCGCGTTGCGCCTTACGCCAAGCCGCCACTTTCGCCGTGTGGCAGGCCGCGTAGAAGCATTGCGCGTGGGTCACGTCGCCGTAGCTGCCAGGCAGCGCCGACACCGCGCAACCGAACGAGGCGCAGCCTTGGCAGGCGGTGTACTGCGCAGCGCCGACACCCAATTCGCCGTCCACCGCGACCGGCAGATAGGCGCTGCCATCGGTCGCCTTCACGATGTGGACCAGTGGATACTGGTCGCGCAGGCCTTGGGCCTTGGCCTCGACGGCTAGCAGGGTCAGTTCGTCATAGTGGGTGGGGTGCTGGCAGTAGCCTTCGCCGAGGGATTCATCGAACAGCCCCGCCTGCCGGGCGGAATTGTGCGGGCAGGCCGAACATGGGGCAGTGTCGAAGATGGCGGCCGACAACTGGCGGGCGAAGCGGCCCAACTGCTCTTTCAGCACGCCCACCGGTACCTTGTGCGCAAGGACGCCGGTCAGCACCGCATCCTGCTTGTCGGGTGGGACGCCAGCCAGCAGTTCGGCGTGGCCGAGTTGAATCTGGCGGCAGGTGAGCGCAGAGAGCACGGCTGGCGTGCAGGTCAGCAGCGCCAGTCGACGTTCCAGCAGTTCGGGCTTCCAGCCCAGGCTCGCCGCCGCCTCTTCCTTGTCGCCCTTGTGGCGCAGCAACTGGCGCTTGGCGGCATGCGCTTCCTCGGCATGGGACATGGGGGCGCGGTGGTGGTTCTCGATGACGGCGATGGCCTCGGCCTCCTCGTCGTTAAGGGCTTCGATCACCACCGGCATGTCGTAGTCGTCGCCGAAGACGTTCTTCGCGGCCCGCCAGCGGCGCTCGCCGGCCACGATTTCGAACAGATCGGTGCCGGGGATGGGACGGACGATGATGGGCTGGACGACGCGACCGGCGGCGCGTAGGCCAGCTTCGAGGTCGGCCATTTCGATGGGATCGAAGTATTCGCGGGGGTTCTTGCCCTGAACAATGAGGCGCAGCGGCAAAGTGGGCGTGGCGGGTGTTTCCATGAGGGTCTCCTGCGGTGGGATACCTTCATGCTCTCGCGGGATGGGCGGCCTTCAAGGGCATGCCCGGACCGAAAAACGCCCCCCGCCCCCTCGGGGCACCCGTCAAGTATTGGCTAGCTTGCCTGCGCCCTTGGTCAGTTCCATCATTTCTTCCACCGCCTGCGTGCCCCACTGCAGGCAGTGGGCCAGCGAGTTTTCATCGTGGTGCACGGCGTTCAATTCGCACTGCTTGCCGCTCTCAATCCGATTCCACGCCTGCTGTGCCTTGTCGAGCAGGTGACGGACCTCGATCAGCGCCATGCGCTCCTCCAAGGTAATCCGATCGCGCAGGTTTTTTTCCAGAGGCATATCAGGCGCTCGTCGAGTGGGTGCGGCCAACAAAGCGTTTCAGGCGCCCCATCAACTGCTGGCGATGATCGGGAAACCGCGTGAGGTTCGGGTCGGTGGCATCCTGCTTCCACCAGAGGTTCGCGTAGTCGGAGACGACGCCGTTGTAGCCACACTGCGGCCCATCCTCATCGAACTCGGCGCACAGGCACCGGATCGCTTCGCGGTAGCTCAAGCGGGTGATGGACACCAGCACGGTCGGGTTCCACACCACCCAGACATTGCCGCCGAAGTTGCGCACCGCATCCATGCCTGACTCGGAAAAAAACTCGTCCCACACATCCCGGCTTGTGGCCTTGCTGTCCAGTTGATCCGTCCAGCGGGCATTCGGCGCCAGTCGCACCTCCAGTACGCAACCGCCCGTCTCATACATCCCGAATTCGTAGGCGATGGAAAGTGACTCGCTCAGGCAGATGCCAGTGCCGGTGTAACTGCGGGAGCGCGAACGCCGGAAGCCTTCGCGCAAGATGGTGCGGGCGGCAGTATCGCGGGTGCCGTGGTAGAGCGGGCCGATCAAACGAGTCGCAGAGGTATCCATGCCCCCAGCGTCTCATCCGATCGTTTATTTACAAGACCCAGTCTGAATCAGAACAACTCATCGGATATGGAAAAAATCAGAAACGATAGGCTTTCCCGGCGTACGTGACAGGAGGACCGCATCAATCGGAAAATCACGGAGCCCGATTAGTAGTAGCGGGAAGATCGCATAAGTCCATCGAAGGTTTCGCTATGCCGCTGGTAAAGGCCTTTCGTCAACGCGACGTTCTGGGCAGGCTTCCGCCCAATGGCCGCGCATGTTGCCACGATGTCCCGGTAGACATTCTCGGGAATTGTTTGTGTCCCGGTATAGTTCATGAAGTAGTCAGGCATCTGTGTACTGACCCTGCTCCCTCGCGGGACCATGATGACGCTCGGCTGGCTTCCATGGGCAGCAAAAGTCAGGTACTGCCAACTTGGGTCCGGTACGCCTCGATCCGGCACGGCGTCGATGGAAAGCGCCAAGTCTCCGCCGTGTGTCAAGGCAAGGTAGGCTTCTCGTGCGTGCTTTCCCATCTCGGCAATCAGAATGCACGGCTTGCTTGGCTCGTAATATTCATGCTTGGCTTGGAAACCCAGGATATCCAGCAAGCGGTCGAATTTTTCCGGCGGCAGAGCCTGCTGCCCGGCGATCATCCAACTGATCTCCTTGACGGTGACCTCGATCGAATCGGCGATTGCCTTTTTGCCACCTGGCCAGCATTGGATCATGCTGCTGACCTCCTTGCTTGCCGTGCTATCGAAATACTCCGTAGGCTCCTTAGCAGGGATATCCCCGCTGATCGGATCGGCCATCGCATCATCCGCATCGCCTGAGAAGAGCCAGTTTCTCAGTTTTGGATCGTTCGATGCGTCCCGGTAGCGCGGGAGGTTTGCCGGGACGTTCATTTGCCAAGCAGAGAGCCAATCCCCCGGTATCCAGTCCATGTTGTCGGGTACGTCGACCTTTGGCTCAACGAACGGAAGTACTTTCCACTGATTGGCGAGTTCGCGCTGGGCGACCTTGCTGAAATGCTGGCAACGAAAACGGAAAGCCTTGTCTGCGGTTTGGTGGAGTTCATCTAGCGATTTCGGCAAGTAGAACTGAAGTTGCCTGGCGTCCTTCTGTGCGTTTCGCAGTACCGCAGCATGAGACTTATCGTTTGACGCGGCGACATCGATCGCGATGCCCGCGCCCTGAAGCACCTCGATAAAGCCCTGGTCGGCGGCCGCGCAGTTGCGGCTGATTCGCAAACGCTCGGGCTTACCTCGCAGTTCCGGCAGGCAATCCCAGAACTCGGTCAGAACATCGATGATCGGGCGCGGGGCGTCGAGGCGCACAAATCGGACGGCAATATCCGGCAATCCTGGTAAGGAAACGCCGTACATAATCAACGGCGAGAATCCTACTTTTTCGGCCTCGGCCAGCGGTAAACCATCGGCGGTAAAAATTACGCCACGAGATGGATGCAAAAAGACGTGGCGCGCAGTGGCTAGCGTGAAATTGTGCTCCCTGACGATCGCCATCGTTGCTCCCGATTTCCCTGTTGGATTGTCTTGTCGGGAATTGTGACGGAAAAGCCCCTCCAATTAGAGGCGCTTGAGTTTGGCAACTTTCACCGCACTCTTGAGCCCTTACTTACTCGCCGCCAAACTGCAAGTGCTATCCGCGGGCATGGTGTCCGCACAGCCTTCACGGCGAAACCCATCGCCCTGAAGCCAGCCTCGCTGGCGCCGCAGTCGTTACCTGCCTGCCTTGACGATTCACCGCCGCCCTGTCCGGGGTCCGCACTTCATCCCGAACTGAGACCCATGCCTGCCGACGCCCGTCGACCGGTTCCCTGAACCCAGGCACATCCAATTTGCCCACGCCGTCGACTTCACCTTGAAGTCCGATGCAGTTTCCTCGCGCCTGTCCGTGACCAAACCATCGGTCAACGCCATGCCTTTGCCATCCCGCCGGGGAGCACACCTCCCCCGGGAGCGGTGTGTTCCTCATTTTTCTTTGGAGAACACCCATGGCCCGTCGTTCCACTGCGCCTTCCATGTGGCTGCCCGGATTCGATCCGGACGAGCCCGAGCCCCCTACCCTGCCGAAACTGGCAATCCCCATCGTCATTCCGACGGTGGACGCGGCCTTGGCGGAATGCATCGAAGCGACTCAGATCGAGACGCCCGAACCTGCCATAGTTGCCCGCGCCAGTTGGCGCACGACCAGCCAGGTCGTCGAGGCCGCACCACGCATCCTGTGGCCGCGCCTCACCAGTGCCGGCCGGCTCTATCCGGTCGGCGCCGTCGCCAAGTTCGAGGCCAATCTGGTGGCCATCGACACCCTGCAACGGATGGAGAACGAGAACCGCATACCCAGTGCGGAAGAGCGCCAGGCCCTCCTGCGCTACACCGGCTGGGGCGGTCTGCCGGCGAGTTTCAACCTGGATACGGACGAGCCCGCTTGGGCCGAACGCGCCCGACGGTTGCAGGACCTGCTGCCAGCCGAGGATTACGCCTCTGGGCGGGCCTCCGTGAACAACAGCCACTACACCGAGATTCACGTGATCGAGGCCATGTGGCAGGCAATACATCGATTCGGCTTCAGCGGCGGCCGCGTGCTCGAACCCGCTGCCGGCATCGGCCATTTCATCGGCACCATGCCGGAGGATTTGGCCGGGTGCAGCACCGTCACCGCCATCGAGATCGACCGCCTTTCGGGTCGCATCCTCCAGGCGCTCTATGCCTCCGGCGGCGCGGACGTGCGGATCGCTCCCTTCGAGAAAACGCCGCTGCCCGAGAACTGGTTTGATCTGGTGATCGGCAACGTTCCTTTCGGCAAGTACCAGGTCGCCGACCAGAGCAACCGGGCCTATGCCCACTACAACATCCACAACTATTTTCTCGGGCGCGCTATCGACCTGGTACGCCCCGGTGGGCTGGTCTGCCTAATCACCAGCAGCCACACGATGGAGTCCCGGCAAGAGACGGTACGCCAGTATCTCGCCAGCCAGGCCCATCTGCTGGGGGCCATCCGGTTACCGAAAGGTGCCTTCGCCGGCATCGCCGCCACCGAGGTGCAGACCGACATCCTGTTCCTGCGCAAGCGGCAACGCTCGGAGACGGTCGAAGCCGAGTGGCTGGACATCACCGCGGTGCCGAACGAATTGAGGCACCCTTTGGCACCGCCGAATCGCTACCTGCCGATCAACGAATGGTACATGCGGCACCCCGAGTTCTGCATCGGTCGCATCCGTAGCGAGAGCAACGGCTACGAGGAAGTCCCGATGGCAGTTTTCGAGGGCGACCTGGAAGCGGCCCTGCGCGAGCGCATCGCCTTGCTGCCCACCGGCGTCTTCGAGCCGGTTAAGCACGCAACGGCACCGCTACGTGTCGTGGTGCCGGCCGAAGCCGGTGCCCGTCCCGGTAGCTTCCGTCTGCATCAAGGGCGGGTGCATCGGGTCGAAGGCGGCGAACTGGTCGATGTCCATGACCAACTCAATGCCACGCAGCGGGGCCAGATCACCGGCATGTGCGCGATCCGCGACCATGCCCGGACCCTGCTCGATGCGCAACTGGAGGACGAGAACAATGGTCGTCTGGGTCACCAGCGGGCCATGCTCAACGGCACCTACGACCGCTTCGTCGCCAAGTACGGCTGCCTGACGGCCCGGGCCAACGCGCTGGCATTTCGGCGCGACCCGGACTATCCGCTGCTGCTGTCCCTGGAGCACTACGATGAGGAATCGGGCACGGCGCGCAAGGCGGCGCTGTTCTCCCAGCGCACATTGAGCCGCGTAGTCGAACCCGATCGTGCAGGCGAACCGAGCGAGGCACTGGCCGCCTCGGTGCAGTGGCGAGGCCGGGTCGATCCGGCCTACATGGCCGGGCTGCTGGAAGCACCGGAAGCCGAAGTCATGGCTATGCTTGCCAGCGCCGGCCACATTTTCCTGGACCCGATGGATGGGGACTGGAAGACCGCCGACGACTACCTGTCGGGCAACGTGAAAACGAAGCTCAAACAGGCGGCGCTGTCGGGACCGGCGTATCGGCGCAATGTCGAGGCGCTGGAACGGGTACAGCCCGAGGATCTGCCGCCGGCGGCCATCGAGCCGCGCCTGGGCGCGGTGTGGGTTCCGGCCCATGACGTCGAGACTTTCGTCCAGGAAGTGCTGGAACTGAAGGACTGCCAAGTGGGCTACTCGGCCGAGGCTGGTGCCTGGTCGGTGAAGTACGGCGAGTGGGAAGCCCGGCAGAACGTCAAGGTAACCCAGGAATTCGGCACCTCGCGCATGAACGCCATCGAACTGGTGCAGTGCGCGCTGAACGTCCAGGTGCCTACGGTGCGCGACCGCGACCCGGAGACCGACAAGTACTACGTCAATGCCGACGAAACCTTGGCCGCCCGGGAAAAACTGGGCCTGGTCAAAGAACGTTTTGCAACCTGGGCCTTTTCGGAGACTGAACGCCGCGAGCGCTTGTGCCGCATCTACAACGATCTGTTCAATGCGACGCGGCCGCGCCACTTCGAAGGTTCGCACCTGAAGTTGCCGGGTTTCTCCCGCTGCTTCGATCTGCATCCGCACCAACCGGATGCCGTTTGGCGCATCGTGCAGTCCGGAAATACCGGCCTCTTTCACGTGGTCGGTGCCGGCAAGACGGCGGTCTGCGTCATTGCCAGCATGGAACTGCGCCGTCTGGGGTTCGCCAACAAGCCTTGCCATGTGGTGCCCAATCACATGCTGGCCCAATACACCGCGGAGTTCGTCCGGCTCTACCCGAACGCCTCGGTGTTGATGGCAAGCAAGGAAGACCTGGAGGGCGATCGCCGGCGCGAGTTGGTGTCACGCATCGCCACGGGCGATTGGGATGCGGTAGTCATAACCCACTCGAGCTTCGAGCGCATCAAGTTGTCGCCGCAATTCACCGAGGGCTACATCAAGGAGATCATCCATGAAATAGAAATGGCGGTACGCGCCGAGAAGAGCAACGACCGGTCGAACCGGATCGTCAAGCAACTCGAGGCGATGAAGAAAAGCTGGCAGGTCCGGCTGGAAAAGCTGTCCGCCGACAGCAAGAAGGACGATCTGCTGACCTGGGAGCGACTGGGCATCGACTGGCTGTTCGTCGATGAAGCCCACTTGCACAAGAACCTCTACCGGTTCACCAAGATGACCCGGGTGGCAGGCCTGCCGCTGACCAGTTCGGAGCGCGCCTTCGACCTCTTCCTGAAGACGCGCTACACCATGCAGCGCCACGGCAATGCGCAGCGCGGCGTGGTGTTCGCGACGGCAACACCGGTGGCCAACACCATGGCCGAAGTCCACACGATGATGCGCTACCTGCAGCCCAAGCGGCTGGAGGAACTTGGGCTACAACAGTTCGATGCCTGGGCGGCGACCTTCGGGGAGAGCGTGACGGCGCTGGAAATCGCGCCGGACGGCAGCGGCTATCGCATGCACACGCGCTTCGCCCGGTTCATCAACGTGCCCGAGCTGATGGCGGTGTTCGGCGAAGTGGCCGACATCCGCACGGCGGAGATGCTGGCCCTGCCGGTGCCAAAGTTGCGTGGCGGCAAGCCGCGAGTCGTCGCCTGCCCGGCCAGCCCGTCGTTGAAGGCCTTCGTGCAGACCCTGGTGTTGCGCGCCGAGGCGATCCGCAACGGCGAGGTCGATCCGAAGGACGACAACATGCTGGCGGTGACCACCGACGGCCGCAAGGCCGCGCTGGACTTCCGGCTGGTGGCACCGACGGCCCGCTTCGACGATAACGGCAAGGTGGCTGCCTGCGTGCGGGAAGTGCATGCCATCTGGCAGCGCACGATGGATTTCCGCGGTGCGCAGTTGGTATTCTGCGACTTGTCGTCCCCCAAGGGCGGCAAGACGTTCAGCGTCTACGACGACTTGCGGGCGCGGCTCATGGCAGCGGGCATTCCCGAGAAGGAAATCGCCTTCGTCCATGACGCCGAGAGCGATGCTCAGAAGGCTGCGCTGTTCAAGGCGGTCCGGGAAGGCCGGGTGCGGGTGCTGTTGGGCTCCACCGCCAAGATGGGGGTGGGCACCAACGTGCAGACGCGCCTCGTGGCCCTGCATCACCTGGATGCCCCGTGGCGTCCCTGCGATGTTGAGCAACGCGAGGGCCGCATCCTGCGCCAGGGCAATCTGAGCGAGGAAGTGGAAATCTTCCGCTACGTCACCCAGCAAAGCTTCGACAGCTACTCATGGCAGACGCTGGAAACCAAGGCACGCTTCATCGCTCAAGTCATGGCCGGCGACAAGGGAATCCGTTCGCTGGAAGATGTAGAACTGGCGGCCCTGTCCTACGCCGAGGTGAAAGCCTTGGCCTCGGGCAATCCATTGGTGATCGAGAAAGCCGGTGTAGACGCGGAGGTAGCCAAGTTCTCGACGCTGTTCTCGGTGTGGCGCAACCAGCGCTTTGCCAATGAGGGCGAGGTGAGCCGGTTGCCGATTATGATCGAGGCGCTGGAAAACAAGATCGCGCTCTATGCACAGGATTTGGAACGAGTTGAAACCCCAACCTTCCAGGGCCTCGCCCTGGAACTCGGCCGCCGGCGGATTGTCGGCGCCGATGCCGTGGGCGAGGCGCTGCGCGGCCTGGTGAAGTCCGCGAAGGACGAAGTGCAGACGGCAAACCGCCCGATCGAACGCGTCGTCGGCCGCTTCGGCGGCTTCGATCTCGGTGTGCGAGCCACCCGGAGCGGTGAAGTGCCCAATCTCTACTTGTCCGGGCACTGCCTGTACCAGGCCGATCCCTATCAAACGGGTCCGGCTCTCGTCGCCGCCCTGCTTGGTGCTTTGGAATCGATAGCCAAGCACCACACCGATGCCGGGACACTGTTGGCAACCCGGCAAAAGAGGCTGGAGGATCTTCGGTTGGAACTGACCCGCCCCTTCGAGTATGAAGGCCGCCTGACCGATCTATTGATTCGGCAGCGCGAACTGCTCAGGCAACTCGACCTGGACAAAGATGAGGCGGGCATCGGGAAAATCGACACCGAAGATCTGCGGCAAACTGCTTGATTAACCTTACCCCCACGGTCGAAAGACTGTGGGGATTTTCTTTGGGTATCAATGCGGCTTCGAGAGCGACTCCGCTTCTTCAACCAACGTCTTGATCGCTTTGAGGTCAGCCAATACAAACCCATAAGTGAAACTTGAATCGACCTGATTCTTTTTCGATTTGCTGAGGTTCCGATGAACATGGTCGGGACCATATTCGACCGCATGGTGATTGGCTGAGTCAATCCGCGAGATTGGCTTTCCATTTGGATCTTGAATCATGTAGGCATAATCATCCAGTGCATCCTGTCTGAGAATGATGCGAAACCCGGTTCGTCGAACCGCAGTAATTGTCTTCTCGTCGACCTTCTCGATGTCACACTCAAGCTCGTTTTGAACCGCAAGGCAAGACATGGCCAATGTCTCGTTCGTATGTTTGACGAGTTTCATGTTAGAGAAGAACGGGGCGGGAACGCCCATTCTCTTTGCGATGTATTCGATGAGCGATGCGTGATCTCGGGCTTCATCCTCGTGCTGCTTGCACAAGCGGAGTCCGATTATCAAACCACTTGCACCGATAAGCGTCCCCGTCGACATGTAGTCGGTTTCCTCTCCGCATATCAAGCAACCATCCGTAGCAAGCCACATGCCCTTTTCAACCCCCGTATTTTCGACCCGTCCGGCGACAAGACCCCGAAACGCTTTGCTCTTGGCCTCCCAGCTTTCGTGCCAACGGTGGTAGCGGCTCGCGTACTCCCTATCTTCGATAAGTTCCGAGAATTTTGCTGTATTGACAACAGGTAGTTTGAATCCATGGCGCTCAAGGAAGAGGCCCAACCGACCAATTTCATCGAGAAGGTGCGATTTCATGAAGTAAATTCTGGGCGTCGGAAAATTCTCGGCGACCGAATAAAGCGCATTGAAATGACAAGTACCGCCTTCAACAAACATATGCGCTGAGTCTGCGCCTTTCATCATCCGCAGCAAATCTTCCGGGGAGTCCATGTCGATGGCCGTCACAGGCATCTTTGGTGACAGCAGATTTACTGCAATACCTTTCACACAAATATCCGTTTGCTTACCATCCAATCCCTGTGCATAGCAAAGCTGCATCAATTGTTTTATCGTCATTTGGTGAAACCGAAGTCCTATATGTTGTTGACCAATTTCTTTCTCTTACCGGCGCCACAAGGCTTGAAAAGAAAGCTGATAACTCAATTTGCATGACCGTTGAGCCAATGACGTTAACGTAACCAATGAGGTTCTCGTTGACATCTTCAGGCCATATCGGTAGCCCCAGTCACCTCAGTGCATTCGTCGCCCTACCTCAATGAAATAACTGAAGTAACAAAATCCGGATTTCCCTTAATCGGACTGGCTCTCACCGATGTCGCTGGGCTATAGTTCTGCGCTTTCATGCTCGACCAGAATCATGGACACCATCGACGGAATCTCAGTCAGCGCCCCCCTCTTCCTCATCAGCGCCATGCAGCTATGCAACCTCTGCGGCAAGGAGAACATGGTCGCCGCCTTGGCCACCAATAATCTTTCCGCCAAGGAAGAGCAGGAGGAAGATGGGTTCCTGTTGAGCTACGTGGAGGAACTGCCAGCGGGATTGCTTGGTGAAATCCTCAAGCATCATCCGAATTTTGTCATTCGTCACAGCATGACTGCCGGCGACTCGTATTTCATGACGGTTTGTGAATGTGGCGGCCACTACGGGGACCACTACGTTCACAAGCAGTTACTCAACCAGGCTTTCCATGCGCCGGACGAGATCACGGTACAAGAACTGCCACTCGCCGGGACCTGGGTGATCCCCTGCGCTTACAGCCAAAGCATCTCGGTCGGTGAATTGCTGGATCTGGCGGAAATTCGGACTGCGAACTCATGAGTCGGCGGCTAACCGCCCTCGTCATCGGCAACGGCGCCTACGAGGATGCCAGCGAACTCGAAAACCCCGTCAACGACGCCGAGGATGTTGCCGCAAAGCTCGAGGCTTGTGGCTTCTCGGTGATCAAAGAAATCGACTGCACAGCCGCTGCAATGGACCGAGCCCTCAAGCGATTCAAGGGAGAACTGCCAGACAACGATGTCGGCCTTTTCTTCTTTGCCGGGCATGGCATGCAGATCGAAGGCGAGAACTATCTGGCGGCGGTGGACACCGATACCGCCGGGGAAGTTGAGGCCAAATACTCTTCGCTGCCCTTGAACCGGGTCATCGAAACCATGGAAAAGGCGGCAACGTCGACCAGCATCACCATCCTGGATGCCTGTCGCGACAATCCGTTCGAACGGGCCTGGCATCGTTCGGCGGCAACCCGCGGCCTGGCCCCCGTGTATGCCCCCAAAGGGACCTTGATCGCCTATGCCACTTCGCCAGGCCAAACCGCCAGCGATGGGCACGGACGCAATGGGGCGTATACCGCTGCATTACTTCAACATATTGCCACTCCCGACTGTTCGATCGAGAACATGTTCAAGCGGGTCCGCAACACGCTCAGTGCCGCCACACATGGAAAACAGATTTCTTGGGAGCATACCTCGCTATCCGGCGAGTTCTACTTCAACCTGAGCCTTGGGGCTCGCATTGACGACTACTCCGACAGCGCGCTCAGCGACGGCCTGTTCGTGCCCGACGAAGCCAAAGCATCTCATCGGATTATCAAGGCTCTGAAAAGCCTGACTTGGCCAGTGCAGAATCCGGCTATTGACGGGTTCTTGTCCGATATCGCCAACAAGGCGTCGCTGGACTCTCTCTTCGTTCTCGGGCGGAACATCTATCAGGCGGCATGCGGCGGATCGAACAGTGCCATTGCCTACCTGAGCGACTTCGCCGCCCGGACCCAGGCGGCGAAACCCGAGAAACGAAAAGCGCTACTGGACGGCATGCTGTTCGAGGTCTTCTTCGACCCCAAGGCAAAACTCCGAAAAGACTTCAAGACCCGCAGGTTCGAGGATCTATTCGCCCTCCAGCAGCATAAAAACCTCTCGTCCAGCTTTGACTTTATCACCGAATGTCTGCTTCCCGAGGCCGGCCGTTTCTACTCGACCCCTGGCAGAAAACACCCTGTGGTGGTCGATGTCGCGACGACTCCCGATAGTGCTGCCAATACGTATCGACTTAAGTCAATCCATTGCGGCGGTACTAGCATCATGTGGTTGGAGGATGAGGACTACGCAGTCGAACCGGGGGAAATCCCGAATGCCGAAAAGATGACCATCGCCAAGTTTGAGGCGCGACTGGCCGAACAAATGGCGGTTCCTTCCCATTTACTGACCATCAATTACCTTTCGTTCGACAAACAGGCTCATGAACGCATCCTGTTCCCCTATGGCTGGACGGTTCGGAAACGATAATCCCGAGTAAAAGCGATCTCAGCGCCGGGCGCTTGCAGGTGGCAAAAGGCTAGGCAGGCTTGAGCCAAGGACGAAAACAGCGCAATACTGTAAGGGCTTTCTGCGGACATCGTGTCTGCACAGCCTTCATCGGCAACTCTGCTTGCCCTGAAGTCCGGCCTCGCTGGCGTCGCAGTCGTCACCTGCCTTCCGAATACCCGACTACCGTCGGGACCGGCCGATTACTTGGCCGAGAGTCATGTTCAGCCTTCGGGCCGAATGTTGTGTTTCGCCGCCGTTCGACCTTCGGGTTGATCTGCATTGACCCAAGGCACTGTTCGCAAGAGCCGTAGGCCGTCATCCTGCACATGCCACCAGGCATGTCCTGAGCCGCTCTGCCGATCCGGGCGGAGCATCCCGAACGGGGAACCCCAAGTTCCCCGCCAGGGACAGGTGTTCCCTTTCATTCCCGAAGGAGAACACCATGTTCGCAACCCCTGTGACCCAAACGTCGCGCCCAGTTGCTGTGCTGTTAGGTGGTTCCGGGCATGCCCGGCCTGCCATACGCACACCGGCCATCCCGGCGTTGTTGAAGCCGCTGCCGATCATCCCCGGACGGTCCGGCGGCGCTTCCGAGCCTCATGCGATGGGAGCCTGATCATGCCGATCAGCCTCTACCGCCGACGCATTGCCGCCACCGTGATTCAACTGGCCAAGGACGATCCATCCCTGGTCAAGGAGGTCATCGCCCGCTTGCGAGAGTCGGGCGAGATCGAAGCCGACGATCTGGTCTATCTGGACCGGATTGCCGACCGCTGGATCAAGATTGCCGAGGAGAACAGCAAGGCCGTATCAGC
This sequence comes from Dechloromonas aromatica RCB, assembly GCF_000012425.1. Lineage (NCBI taxonomy): Bacteria > Pseudomonadati > Pseudomonadota > Betaproteobacteria > Rhodocyclales > Azonexaceae > Dechloromonas > Dechloromonas aromatica (nom. nud.). Next base: position 2,749,565 of record NC_007298.1, read on the forward strand.
GTACCCGCGTCAAGCGTGCGGGTAACTGGATGCCTTTGGCCTTAGCCAGTTCCGCAGCGATTTTTTCCAGCAGATTCGGACGTTCGTCGTTCAGCGTGTCGGCCCACCGGGTCAATGCCTGTTCGATGTCGTCCGGTGTTCGCGCCCCATCGAAGTCGAGTCCGAGTTTTCGGAAATCCTCGATTTCGTCGGGCGTGAACCGTAGTACGTCGCCTGCACGCAGCATGGTGTTGGCACCTCTTGTCTCGTGTGGGCATTCAGCTTAACAGCGCCACATGTCCGTGCAACCCCGGGGAGTCTACCGCTTCCCCGACCGGGGACAGGTGTTCCCTCTGTTCACCTTTGGAGATAACACCATGTCAATCGAGAAGTCCCGTCCTCATCCGCGGCGCGCCAGCCTCGAATCCGAGGAAGAACGTGCTTGGGTTGGTTTCTACCAGCGCGTCGGCCGGGATCCGGCCATCGCTAGCGAAGTTCTGGCCCAGTTGGAGTCCGATCCTGAAATGAAGCGCAGCCATCTGGCGCTCTACCTGTGCTGCCGGGAATCCCTGCGCCAGCACAAGGCCCGCCAAACGCGCCACAAACGGATCGGTCAGTTCGTCCGCTGGCTGTGCGTCGGGCTGTTCATCCAGCCACTGCGCGGTCTGCAGAAGTTGTGGTGTCACGGTAGCGACATCGCCGTCGAATGCCTGCCCGGGGTAGCCAAAGAACCGGCCATCGCCCAAGTTCGCCGCCTGGCTCGGGAAGCCGAGTTCCAAACGGCGCGCACAGCCTTCAACCAACGGACGGCTGCATCAGCGGCCGAACAAGTACCCGCATCCACTGAAACTCAGGCTGCGCCCAGCGCAAAAACAACGCGCACGGCTGCCTGACCCGAGAAGCACTGGACCCATATCGTCCCGGCCTGCAACGCGATAGCAGTTGCAGTCGCATCTTGATCGCCGAACGCCCACGCCCGCTTCATCGAGCGGCACGTGCAGCGCTCGTCCCGATCCCACCCTATCCATTAAATGCCCGTAAGCACCGGCAAGACGAACGCACCTGCCGCGAAATCTGCTCGCCACGCTTTCCCCCCCCGCCCGCCGTCTTGCCCTGCATGCCGGCCTTTTTAAGCAAGGAATCCATTGATGAGAACCATTACTGAAATCCTGAATGCCATCGAAGCACATGCCGAATGCGCCATCGCCCAAGAACTTCTCCGCATGAAAAAAGAAGTCCGGCAACTGCGTCCTTCCCTGTGCCCTGATGATCAGGAGCACGCCAACGCCCTGCTGTTGAAGTTGGATCGTCTGGTATCTGAACAGATGGTCGTCATTTCCGATGACGCAGCCCAGGAAGAACGCTTCCAACCGGCCGCCCAAGCAGCCTGAGACGCGGCTAACGTATCGGCTGCCAATTCAACAGACAGCCGACTACCCAGTACCCCGTGGGGCTCACACCCTGTGGGGAACGGGCGCCACGGGTTTTTGAAAGGAACCCGAGATGAACAAGGTCAGCATTAATGCCGAACAACAACTCTATGTGATCGATTGCGGCGAGGGCTACTCCTGCTTCGGCTTTGCCAACGCCCGCGATCATGCCGATCAGATCGCCAGAAAACTGAACCGATCAGACCTGGCCTTCACGGACGAGGACTATGCCACCCTCGCTGGCTACGAGAGGTATTGCCATGCCGTCCAGGCCTGGAGCGAATCGCCGCTGACGCGCACAACCTACTTCGATCCAGGCACCGATGCCCGGGCCGCCAAGGTTATCGAGTCCTGTCGGACTCACGAACGAAAGATCCGTCTGATTCTGGGCGACACGCTTACCGGCGAACCCTGGCTGGAAGAGCACGATGTCGTCGGCCGGATTGGCCGCTCGATCGGACCCCTGAAAGTCCCACTTCTGATTGAGCCTGGCGAACAGGGCGGCAGCGCCATTCTGTGTGCTTGCATCCTGGCTATCGTTGACTGGGCATCCGGCAACTTCCTGTACCGCCATGACGCTTATCGGGAAGCCGAGTTGAGCATCAAGCCATCAGCCAATGCCGAACGTCCCTGGGACGTACTCCGGCGCGAAGAAGTCGTCGCCAGTTTCCGGGATATCGGCCAGGCCGGCGCCTACCTCGCCTTCATGTGCGGCGCGACGATCGAGCCGCGCGTCTTCCGCTGACGTCGCCAAAGCAAGGCTATGGGGCATAGTTTTCGCACGACACCCTCATCGATAACGCTATACATAATCGACCGGAATCCGACCGGCTTGCGCATGGCGTCCCTACCAGCCCATTGAAGCCCAGAACCCGATGCGAGAAACTAGCCAAGCCTAAATACATTCCATTGTGGAATGCCACCCGGTTTTTGGCCGGCGTCGCAGTCGATACCTGCCTCATTCGTCTTGCCGACTGTCATTTGTACATTAGTCCACACCATCATCCCACGCGGGGACCTCGTCCCCGTCGGGATCGGCGTTCCCGCTTTTCCCATTTGTAGAGGAGAACGCCATGAATATGTCTATCCTATCCCGCGCCGACCTCGTCCGCGAATTACTCGCGCCCACAGTTTGCGCATCGAGTGCCCTACCCTTGCATGTCAGCGATGCCGTTGCCAACATGGGCATGGGCAACCTGCCCGAAACTGAGTTGGCCCACCGCCTGGACGTGGCGCGCGAACTGCTGTTGCGCGACTTGCGCGAGCAGATGTGCGACAGCCCGGTGATGGCCTCACCGCAAGTTCTGCGCGACTGGTTACGTCTGCACTGCGCTGGCCTGCAGCATGAGGTGTTCCTGGTGATTTATCTGGATGCCCACCATCGCCTGATCGAGGCTGAAGAACTGTTCCGGGGAACCCTGACCCAGACCTCCGTCTATCCCCGGGAAGTGGTCAAGGGAGCGCTGACCCGAAATGCTGCAGCGCTGGCCCTGGCCCACAATCATCCCTCGGGCGAAGCCGAGCCCTCGCGGGCCGATGAACTGCTGACGCAAACCCTGAAGTCGGCACTGAGCCTGGTGGACGTGCGGATCATCGACCATTTCATCGTGGCCGGTGACAAAGTCGTTTCGTTTGCCGAACTTGGGTTGATCTAGCGTCATGAGTCGCCCGCTTTCCGTGCTGAGCCCGATCTGGATGTGCTTCTCCGAGGCAACCGGGTCGGACTTCAATAATTGCTTTGTGAAGGGGAAGAATCAATGACTTCCACTTCATATTGCCCGCTTTGCGCAGGTGATGGCGTCCCCCTGGGGACGCTCGGATACCTGCGTTGGTTCCGTTGCCGCGACTGCGGCATGACTTACCACCGTCAAACTGGCCAGCACTCGAAGACCAGGTCGACACGCTCTAAAAAAGGAGGAGACCCGCATGGAAAACACTTCCGTGACATGCCTGAGAACACAGGCTGAACCCCTGGCCGCAATTTCGCTCTTGCATCTGAGTTCGAACACGCGCCTGAAACTGGCCGACAACGACCTGTCGGTCAACGCCTATCCAACCGACTGCGGCGGCATCCTCTACGTCGGTGCGCCGCGCCACAGCATCCCGATCGAAACCGACCTGGCCGCGATTTTCGAGGTCGCCGAGTTGGCCGGCATCGTCTGGCTGAAATTCGACAGCGAAGCAGCCGTAATTGACGGCCTGCCGATTTTCGAAATGCCGGAACTGGCCTCATGAGTCGGCATCACATCCGGCTCATGCACGAGGGCCGAGCCGTATTGGTGGTGGCCGGCTATGACCGGCCCCTAGGCGAACTATTCCTGCAGGTATTTCGCTGTCGGGAGAACTTGTTCGCCGGCGAGGACGAGATTGTTTACGACAGTCTCCATGAGCCAGGCCTCGACTGGACAAACATTGACACGCTAACTGAGAAACTTGGCAACCTCGAAATCTGTGTACCCAATGAGATGATCGAAGCGGTGTATTTGGATCAACGTTTCAATGCAGGCAACATCGTAGTAGGGCACCACGTCGACCAAACGGCGGATGAGAAGAGAGCCGACTGAGGAGGCGACTATCGAGCAGCTCCATTGGGGGGCGTTGGGCCGACAGGCTGACGCCCTGCTTTTTCCAACATTTACCCGATCCAATCTGACACTTATATCTCCTGACTTTCACAGAACTTCGATTAACTGATGATTATTCTGGTGAAGAATTAACACCCAGCCGATAAAATGCTTAAAACGAACACACAGATAAAATTGGACTGCGGAGAGGATTGTTCATGCTGGCATCTGTGCGCAGACTTCCAAATTGATCACGACATCAGCCATGGCGGTCAGTTCCGGCGTCTGGGAGACAAAGAACTCTCGCTGATAGCCCCCCAGACAAAGCACCGCCCGCTTCATCGCCATGAACATTCGCTTGTGCTCGGGGTCCAGCGGCCCATCGGCTTCGTCCGAGAACAGGGTGCCATAACAGCGTCCGGTGTTCTGGGCGAGATACAGTGCCACTGCCCGGATCAGGCACTCATTGATCCACACCCGTTCGCCACCGCTCATCAGGCTGACGCTTTTGCTTTCGCCAGTGTCGCCGTCGTGCACCTGAATATCGAAACCTTCCTTCTGTTCGCCCTTGACGGTCTCCACCTGCGTCAAGATGGAGAGCGTGAAACGGGAACCGTAGGAAGCAAGCAGCAGATCGTTGGCCAGTCCCGCCAAGGCCGGTCCGGCATCATCAATGGCCAGGGCAATCAAGCCATCATTGCTCATGCACTTGGCAAACAAGGTCCATTTACCCAACTCGGATTGGACCTTGGCGACACGGCTCGTCACCTGGGCCCGGCGGGTAGCCAAAGCTGCTGCCTGCTGCGCCAAGGCCGCGAAGTTTTCGGCGTCCCGCACGGCGCTCAGGTAATTCTGTTCGGCGGCAGCGACTAACTGCGCAGCTTCTTCCATGTTCCTGCGCGACTCGCTCAGACGCTGCTCGTCATAGCATGGAGGCAAGGTCGCCAACACCTGCTTGAGCCGGTCCAGCGTGGCGCGGTAGTGCTTGGCCTGTTGTTCGTGTTGGGCTGCAATCGCCTGCCGTGCGGCACCAATTTGTTGGCGCTCGGCCAACTCATCCGGTGTTTCCGCCTCTTGCTGGCAGAACGATGTTTCGCCGTCCTGCGCAGCCAACTCCGCCTCAATCTCGGCGAGTGCGCTCTTCGCCCGGGCCTGTTCTCCCGCCATGGCTGCCAGTACCGCATACCGCGAGCCTCTCACGTCGGCCACCTCGGCACGATGTTCAGCCCACGCTAGCTTCTGGGGCGCGGCAGCAATCCCTTCATACTGCCCGCCAAGCGCCGCCAATTCCCCTTGTGCCGCTGCCTTTTGGTCTGCCAGGCGCTTGATGGCGGCCTGAGCACTGGGAATCAGAGCCTGTGCTTCCCGCGCATCCGCCAAGAGCTGGCATTGCCCCTGTAGGTCGCTACCGGCACAAGGCACCACCCCGGCAAGGCCGAAGCGCCGCGCCAATTCTTCGGCTTTGAGCGCCGCCTGCCCAGCCTCGCGCTCGATCCCTGATAATTTCTGCAGGATCAGGCGCTCGGAAGCTTTGCACTGGGTCAGGTGCTGGGTCTGCTGGCGCCAGTGGGCGACCTGAGCCCGGTGCAGCGACAGGGCGTGTTCGGCCATGGGCAGACGGGCCTTGGCATGCTGCACGGTCGATGTACTGGCCAACACCTTGAGGCATTGGTGGCGCCGATTGTGCAAAGCCTGCCGGCGATTGAGGTCCTGGGTAAGGCGTTGCGCGATACGCTGCTCCAGTCGCTCCAGGCGCTGAGCCTCGCCCTGCTCCTGGCCCTTCAAGGCTTCTATGGCCTCGGTACCAGCCTGAATCACCGCGCTGCATTCGCCCTGAAGCTGCGTCCGACGCAGCTCAACACTCAGTGACTGCTCTCGTTCGGCCGCCAATTGCGCATGCTGACTTCGGGCCGCTTCCAGAGTCGCCAGAGCCCCTTGGCGTGCCGCCAGACTCTGGGCGACGCGTCCCGTAGCGCCCTCAAGCCGTCGCAAATCTCCGGCGATGCGTTGCGCATCATCATCCAAGCCGGACTGCTCCTGCCATATTGTCGCCAGACCAATCTTGAGTAGCCGTGCCGTTTCGGCCGCCTTCAGGCCCAGCGCCCGGATTTCCTCCTGCCCCAACAGATCAGCCAGCAGGGTCTTGATCTCGGCATTGCGGTAGGCACTTAACTGCCGTTTCCCCTGAGCGGAAAACACCGACGTGAAGAAGGTGTCAGCATTGCCGCAGATCGCCTCGACACAGCGGGTATAGGTCTCTACCTTGCCGTCCGCGACGGTCCCATCTTCCAATGCCATGGGTTTCCACGCACCGCCGTCAGAAAGTGCAAACAGGAATGCTTCGGTCTTGCGCCGGCCGTTGAGGCGGATCACCACCTGCGAACGGTAGGTTCGGCCAGCGTGAGACCACACCAAGTCCTTCTCGTTTTCCGGGAGGCAGACGTGATCGTAATAGGAGAAGCCACCCGGACCCGCCGTCGCCGCACGCGAGGGCATGGTGAGATAGGGGTGCATATTCTCCATCACCGTGGTCTTACCGCGCCCGTTAGCACCGGCAATGGCGACCAGTTCTGCACCGTCGGCCAGTTGCTCGAAATTCAGGGAGAGGACATCGCGTCCCAGACCGGCGCGAATACCGCGAAAGCCTTTAAGCGTAAGTGAAAGCGGTTGCATGCCGGCTTTTCCCAGGAAGATGACAGTAACCAATATCCGCCAGTGCTACCCGACTTCAACCCCGAATGGCAGCTGCCAGTTCCGACAAAGACCCCTTTGGTCCTTGTACCATCGCTGATTACAATGCAATCAAAATATTCAACTTGGGAACAGCGTGAAACTCACACAACTACGGATCAACAATTTTCAATCTTTCGGCCCGACCTCGACCATTATTGATTTGTCAGCGATGAGTTTCCTACTGGGCCCCAACGGGACTGGCAAGACAGCGGTGCTTCAAGCGCTCTCACGTCTATTCGGTTTCGATCCGGCACTGCGGCGGGTGCGCAGAAGCGACTTTCACGTTACCCCGGCGGACCTTGCCAAGAGCGATATCGGACCACTGACACTGTGGATCGAAGCACAATTCGAGTTTCCCGAACTCAAGAAGTCCAAAGGCAAACATGCCACTATCCCGGGGCACTTCGCCCACATGCAGTTGGAGTCCGTCGACGGTGTCCCCCGGGTACGGTTTCGCCTGAACGCTGAATTGGACGATGATGGCGACATAGAAGAGACCCTGCACTATGTGATCCAGGTCGACACCGACGGAGAGCCGGTCAAGATGGTGGCGGTGCAAAAGCACGACCGCAATGCGATCCAGGTGCACTACCTCCCCGCTCGACGCGACCCTAGCGACCATATTTCCTATGCAGCCAACTCCTTGCTGGGGCGCGCCTTGCGTGCCGCCGATTGGCAGGCCGAACGCGACGAAATTGCCGGCCTGACCCAGAACATCAGCGAGGCTTTGGCAGAAAACGTAGCGGTGGGCGGCATCGGCGCACAGTTGTCCGCGCACTGGAGCACCTTGCACAAAGGAAGCTACTACACTAAACCCAGTGTTTCGTTCGAGCGCAACGAAATCGACAACCTCCTCCGTCACCTGACAGTCGGTTTCACGCCCGGACATGGTGAGCAGATCGTCGACTTCTCGCGCTTGAGCGACGGTCAGCAGTCCCTGCTCTACGTGTCACTGGTTCTGTCCATCCAGGCAATCGGTCGCGAAGTCCTGGACGGCAAACTCGACGCATTCGATGTGGACAAGCTGAGACCTGCCGTGTTCACCCTAGTCGCGATGGAAGAGCCTGAGAACAGTCTGTCGCCCCATTATCTGGGCCGGGTGATCAAGGCGCTGACCACCTTCTCCGAGCATCATGACGCCCAAGCCGTCGTCGCCACTCATGCGCCATCACTACTCAAGCGCGTTGCGCCGGAGAACATCCGCTACCTTCGCCTGAATGGGGACCGCCAGACTGTAGTCAAGTCGATCATCATGCCGGACGCCGCAGACGAAGCCCACAAATTTGTCCGGGAAGCGGTGCAAGCCTTCCCTGAGTTGTATTTTTCTCGGCTGGTCGTCCTCGGCGAAGGTGACAGCGAAGAGATCGTCCTGCCCCGCATGCTGCGGGCCAAGGGGCTTGCCGATGACGACACTTCGATTTCGGTCGCGCCGCTGGGCGGCCGCCACGTTAACCATTTCTGGCGACTCCTTGATGGGTTGGACATTCCCTACGTGACGCTATTGGATCTCGATCTCGGGCGCTATCAGGGCGGATGGGGTCGCGTGCGCTATGCCGCCAAGCAGATCCTTGCGCTGGGCAAACCGATCAAAGGCCTATCAAAGACAACCATCGAAGCCCTCCCCGAGTGGAACGGCACCGATCAAGTGATGACATCCGAGTCTGGAAAACAATGGTTGAGTTGGCTCGAAACACAATCAATTTTTTTCTCATCCCCCCTTGACCTCGACTTTGCGATGCTGCGTCGGTACAGCGCGGCGTACAAGTTGGCTGCTGCAGAACTTGCTGCACCCGAGACATCTACGCTGACTGCAGTGCTGGGCAAGAAACACCATGGCGTAGAGCAATACAACGCTGAACACCAGAAGCATTTTGCTGCTTATCACCAGCGGTTCAAACTTGGCAGCAAGCCGGCTGCACACCTCGCGGCCATGGCCGAACTCAGTGACAAAGACTTGGTCGACCACATGCCGCCACGGATCGCCCGGCTAATTGATGCGGTCGAGGCACGCCTCAAGGGACTCCCGGAGTGATCAAAGCTGATCGCTGGCAACCATCTGACGGCCTGAAACTGGAACCCAATGCGCTGGCCGCAGCACGTGAATCCCAGCGCAGCCTGGCACTGACGGCCGGCCCCGGGGCCGGCAAGACCGAGATGCTCGCGCAGCGTGCGGACTTTCTGCTGCGTACCGGCATCTGTCGCTATCCGCAGCGCATCCTCGCCATCTCATTCAAGGTCGACGCCAGTCGCAATCTCAAGGATCGAGTACGTCGGCGCTGTGGCTTTGAACTTGCTGCGCGTTTGGACAGCCATACTTTTCACGCATTTGCCAAACGACTGATCGATCGTTTTCGCCCCGTGCTGACCGGTCGGAATGCGCTGGATCCGGACTACTCGATCGGCTCACCACGAGTCCAAGGACGTCAGATCGACTTCGAGGACATGGTGCCCCTGGCGGTGCAAATCCTGCAGAGCAGCGAAGTGGCGCGCAATGCCGTTCGACAGACCTACAGCCATGTCTTCCTCGACGAATTTCAGGACTGTACCGATCCGCAATACCAACTCATCCGAATCGCCTTTCTCGGTACTGGCATTCCGTTGACTGCTGTCGGCGACACCAAACAACGCATCATGGGCTGGGCTGGCGCGCTCGAAGGCGTATTCCAGGCATTCGCCGAAGACTTTCAGGCCCTCCCCCTCAACCTTTATCAGAACTTCCGTTCTCAGCCACGTCTGCGTCGCATGCAGAATGCGATGGTCAAAATAATGGACCCCAAGGCTGCTGTACCGGATAGCGAGTTGGCAGGCAAAGGCGGCTCGGTCGATGTCCTGGCATTCGCCGATAGCCAAACGGAAGCCGAGGCGCTGGCCGACCTGATCCAAGCGTGGATCGCCGACGAAGGCATGCCCCCCTCTGAAATCGCCGTGCTGGTGTCCAAACTCCCCGACCTCTACGCTGACCGACTGATGGCGGAGTTGGCGAGCCGCCACCTACCGTTCCGTAACGAACAAAATCTGCAGGATTTGTCCGTCGAGCCGGCGGCACGGCTCATCGTCGACTTCCTGTCCGTCGTGGCGGGCGAGCGAGAGCCGGATGCCTATGGTCGCTTGATGGACGTGCTCCTCGCCACAGGAGTGGACGAGGACACCGCCTACGAACTGCGAGCACGCTGGAATCGCCATATCGATGGCGCACGCAATCAGGTTCGCGAAGAGGGTCCCGTCGCGCACAACGCCGCAGCCTTACTCAAACTTGCTGACAGTTTCCTCGCACTTCTGGGACGGGAAGCCTTAGCAGCACTATCGGCAGACTACGAGCGAGGCAACCGTCTGGATGAAGTTATCGCACAAACCTTGAATCGGATCACCGACCTTCTTGCCCTCGATACGGATACAGCGGGGGCCCTGTCACGATTCTCGGAGGATAGCGCTGTGCGAATTATGACCATTCACAAAAGCAAAGGGCTGGAATTCGATAGCGTGATCATGCTGGGCATTGAAGAACAAACTTTCTTTGGCAAGCGTGCCGATGAGCGCTCGGCATTTTTCGTCGGAATTTCACGAGCCAAACGCCGGCTCTATCTGACCGTCGCTAATCATCGGGAAAGGCCGGAAGGATATCGGCGCCGTTGGGATGAAGCCCGATCTCCTCTCGTGGAGTTTCTGGAATACGCCACGAATACGACGTAACACCGCCTGGGCAATACTCACGCTTCAAAATAGTTCCAGTATTGCCGACTGGTGCCCATCTCTGGGTGTGTGTTCCAGTAGCGGAATACTTGGCATAGGTCTCGCCTCATCACAGGCAGGCAGCGGAGGCGCGCAACGACCACCGTCAAGCAAACGATCAGCAAGCTGTTCAGGGTTCTGGGTTGCCAGCGCCTCAAGACAGTCGAGCAGTGGCTCCACTCTGATCTCGGTTACCTGCGCCCATACTCGCACCTTGTCTTCCATCTGCGCCAACTGCGAGATACCGGCTGCCCGTGTCCGTACCACCGGTACGATGCGCCCTTCTAACTTGGTTTCCGCCGCCCCCTCCAGCAAGCGCAAAATCGCCCGACGGTCGACTTGATGACGATCTTCATCGGCAACCGTCCAGCGCACCCGCACGAAGGCACTGGCGATATCCTGTTGGGCGATGGCAGCGCGGAGTTCCTCGAGGTCTGGTTTGCCGTCGAACACAACGTCGACCGTTCGACGGGCTGGCGTCGGCGCCAGTGCAAAGCGTGCCTGATCGGAATCGACTTCCCACACCAGAAACCCCTTCTCACCTTCTTCGCCGTAGTGAAAACGGCCGATGGAACCGGGATAGGCAATGCACTGCCGACCAGCCTTGCCCGCCTGTTCCCAGAATTGATGCCGATGGATATGCCCAAGCATGAAGGCCTGCGCCTCGGCTGCGAACAGCGCCCCGGTGGTGAATTCATGATCGAAGCCGGCCATTGGCACGCCGTGCTCGCTCAAGCAGCCGAATACGGTGCCGTGCGAGATGCCAATGGTGGGCAGGCCTTGCAACTGTGCGGCCCGATTGGTCGGCACAAAGCCGCGCAACAAGACGGCCAGGTGCTCGCCAACTGCCTGTGCTGCATCCGCCGCACCGACCGCTGCGGCGACCACCGCCTTGTTCACCGTGGGTACACAGGAGAATAAGGCACGAGCACCGGCCGGCAGTTGGTCGAAGCACCAGCCTGTCGAAACAAGCCATTGCCCCTGGGCGGTGAGTGCCACTTGTTCAATACGCTCGGCCACATGCACCGGATAGCGACCGCCCAGCAGCTTGAAAATAGCCAGGGTACCCGGCGGCTCATGTGAAAACGTACCTTGCAGCATCAGCACCGGACAATGCTCGGCCAGTCGCCGCACCTGGGCGAACAGTCGTTCGGCGGCCGGTGCATGCAAGTCCAGTGCATGGTCGGTGGCATCCCCCGACAGCACGGCTGCTTCTACCCCCAGGGCAATGGCCCGGTCGATGGCGGCGCCGAAACAGCGATCCGCCTCCACCCGGTTTTTTGTGCCGTAGTGCAGATCGGAGAAATGCGCGATGCGGATCATGCCGTTCTCCCCCGCGACACCAACTGCATTTCGCTCTCGATCTTGTCACGGTAGCCCTGTGGATCGTTGCTGTAGCGCTCCAGTTCATTCCAAGCCTGGGCGCGACCATGGGGGTTGATCTTCCAGCCTGGTCCCCAGCGCCGGTCGGCGTAGGACCGATACTGTTCAGGCACGATGCCGTAAGCCTGCACCCGTGCCATCAGTTGCTCGAAACTGGGATGCCCGTTCTGGAGCGGCGGCTCGTCGCCAGGCGAGGCATCGACCATTGGGGATGAGCGGACCTCGCCCTCATCAGATTGCGCCATTTCAGCAGAGGCCTCGACCGTACTGATTTGCAGTACCTGCGTCGCTAGTTGCGCCTGCAGCAGGGCCGTCTCGGTGTCCTCGTTATCGCGCAGCAAGGCAGTGACGTCCACCGGTGCCTCAAGATCAATGATCCACTGCGGCACGCGCACGGCCCGGCCCCGCTCATCGATATGGGCAACCTCCATCAACCTCTTGGTCAGATAGAACGGTGTTCGCTGCCGATCAAGGAAACCGGAGATGCGCCCGCCACGCAGGAAGCCGACTGTCTCGAACTTCTGGATCGCCGCATTCATCGCGTAGAAACTGTTGGTGTGCAATTCGAAAGCACTGATCGAGCGGATGCCAGGTATGAAAAACAGGAATCGCCCGGTCAGGTTGCACTGACGCGATTGGTACTCGCGGCAGGCCTCCGGTTCACACAGACCGTTATTCTCCTCGCGGACCACGGTCTTGCGCCCACCGAAGAGACGGATCGTGCGCCGCCCCGTATCGTCCACCGGCACCGGCGCATGGCACATGCAATGGCGCACCCGGCCATCGGCCGAATATTGCGACCAGTAATGCTTGTCGTGCATTCCCCAGGCCGCCAGTTCGTGCGGCATCACGGTCTGCCAGTAGTCGGAAGGAAATACCACCGGGAAGCGATACAGGTGCCGCCCCTCGCCCCGCTCCTCTGCGTAGGCCGCCAGAATCTGTGCAGCGACCTCGGGATTGGGGAAATCCTGGCCACGCACGGTGAACCACGGCACGTTGCGCGGCACCAAGGGTGTCTTGAGATTAGGCAGTGCTTCGGCAAGAGCGCGTTCGATCTGCTCGAAGGACTGGCCAGCAGCTACGCCCTGCTCGTAGATTGCCTTGGCCTTGGACTGCTCAGCAGCTTTCTTCGTCAGCACCTTGATACCGGCGCGGATTTTGCCGCCGGTCGGAATACGGGCGGGGCTTTGCCCGAGCAGGGTTGGTGTGATGCCGCCACCCGGTACGGCAACCGCTGGATGTGGGTTGAGATGGACCATGACGGCGCTCCTCCATGAAAGTTGGGATATTTCGACAATTCATGCTCTCGCGACCTGCCTCCGTTTCAACCCCGACGGAATCACTCACGGCCCCCCCTTGGCCGAAGGCCACCTCGGTCTTAAAATATCTCCATGACCCGCTCCGAACTCATCGCTCTACTCGCCGAACGCTTCCCACAACTGGTGCAGAAGGATGCTGAAATGGCGGTAACAGAGATTCTCGGGGCCATCCATGCGGCGCTGGTTCACGGTTACCGGGTTGAGATTCGCGGGTTCGGCGTTTTCGACCTGAACCACCGCACACCCCGCCAGGCACGTAATCCAAAAACAGGTGAGCCAGTAGCAGTACCGGCAAAATGGGTTCCCGCCTTCAAGGCAGGAAAGGAGTTGCGTGAACGAGTGATGGCGTCAGTTTCTCCTCAACGCTTGCTGATCGACCAGCCCGCCTATGGCGCAATCGCCGACACCCGTCAGCGTGAATCAGAAATGCTTTTCAAGGATGGCATCACCTGATCTGTCGACCATACCCAGGCCATCTCTCCCACCCTCGCAATTGCTTTCTCCTTCACCGCCCGCTCCTTGGGGTTCATGAACACGCTCAGCACATGCAGCGGCATGGGTGATGGCCCGGTATCCAGCAGTAGCGCGTTCGGAAATGGCGCGGCACTGCGCGCATCGTAGCGTAGCGGCTTGATGAAGCGACGCTGCTGCGCGACCAGGGCACCAATCAGTGGAAGTTCATGCACACCCTCGATCGGAATCCACTGCTCGCTGGTCAGCATCAGGCTTACCGAATCAATCTCATAGGTGTGTTCACGACGGGCACAGATCAGTGCGGCCATGACCAGCCTCACCGAGTGGCGAATGTCAGCATCGCGGGCCTCGAACAGTGGGGCGAAGACCCGTTCTATGCGTTCCCACGTACGGCCGGCGATCAGTAAGGGCGCATCCGGCATGTGGCGAATCCAGACCCGGTGCCCCTGGGCTGTTGCCTCGCTGGCCTTGTATTCGCCGATGACGACGGCCAGCGGCGCCTGGCCGTCGCGCGGCCCCAGCACCGCCAACTTCTCACGGCGGCGCTGGGCGGCTTCGGCCTTGCCGGATTCGCTGAAGGGCTCGGGGACATACAGGCGCTCCACCAGCGGCACGCCCTTGACTGTGATTTCCTCGGCCGCCTCCAGCAGGTATTTACGCAGCACGCCCTGGTTGCGCTTGCCGGCCATGGCCGGGCTCCAGCGGTTGAAGCCGGCGCGCTCGAACAGGAAGTGCATTAGGGCGCGCAGTGACATGCGCCGACGCGGCACGTCCACCTCTGCCACTTCCTGCGCTTCCCCGCGCGGCACGCTGTGCCCGATTACCCGCGTCCACGGAAAATCCACGCGCAGTTCGACCCGTCCCGGTTCAGCTTCCAGCACCGCTTCGCCCAGCAGTTCGCCCAAGCCCGATTGCTGACTCTCCGGCTCATAAGACGGGCAACCCGGATGGTGAGCGCTACCGCTGTCCGGCATGCGTTTGACTACGAACAGGCTGTGGCGCGCCACGTACATTTCCACCCCACCCGGCATGCACAAACAGCGTGGCCGTTCGAGGGTGTCATGAACCTGGGCCAAAGCTTCCTGCAACTGTGAATCATCGGCGCCGATTACGCGGCCCTTGATGGCAAAGCGCTGGAGGTCCATGGCGGTCAGACCTTACTTAAACCAGTTCGTCGAGCAGTTCAGCCAGTGTCGGCTTCGGCCGGGGTAGCAGTTCCCGCACCGCGCTGCGCTCGCCGATACCCAGGATGGCACCAACCTGATCCTCGTCGGCACCTCGCTCATACATCCGCGACATCACTGTAAGACGTGCCGACTGGGCGCTCAGTCCCTTGAGTTCAGCGTAGCGGAACAACTTGCGATAGATCTCCAGGAGTGCCCGGCAAACAAAGCGATTCTGGCCTGGCTCACCGTTGTTTGAAGCGATTCGGTAGGGTTCGCCACAAGGCGACAGAAACAAGCGGCTGTCCGCACGTAATCCTCGGTAGTAGTCTGGCGCCCCGACGCCGTGCCCGCCATCGCAGCGCTCCCGGAAATAGGCCGTCAGCGCGTCATCGAGCCGGCGACTACTGAAATAAAGTGGCCTCAATTTGCCATTGATCGCCACCTCGGCACGTAATTCCGATTCACGGCACACACTGCCGTCGGCATGCAGGTAGTCGCGGACCTCGAGCCGAGCGATTTCGAGAGGGCGCAGGCCAGTGGCAAACAGCATGTAGTACAGGGCAAGGTCGTGCCAGGTGCGACTGGTGCGGCCCTTGATGCGCACCGCGCCCTGGGCCACCTCCGCCGCCGACAATACGCGCGCCGGGCGGGTACCAACCGGCAGCAGCGGCACGAATCCGGCCAGCGCGACCAGGATGGCCTCGCGATGCAGGCGCAGCCGGCGCACAAATGCGGCGCCTTCTTCCTTGAGACCGTCCACGCCGACTACCTGGGTGAGTTGGATGGCGACTGACTTGATGCGCCGCTCAACTGCCGTACGCGAGATACCGAAGCGCACGGCTACCGTCTCGTAGGTATCACCGCCGATGACGGCACGCAGCATCTCAACCGATTGCAATGCGTTTTCGTGGTGCTTGCTGACCTCCTGGCTGTCTTGCATGACCTGCATCTCCCATCACATGTCGACCGACATTTTTCCGAATACTCAAGCGTCGACGCACCCATTGCCAGGCGAAATCGCCGGGAAAGGTGCGGGATTTCGTCATCAGATCAAGAGCACCATGATGCTCGGTAGAGTCCCCCCTGATCGAAGACGGTATGCACGCATTGCGCAGTGGATCGGTAGCGGCCCGGTTGCGGCGCAAACGACGCCGCTACGAGCCAATCTCCCATACTTGATTCGGAAATCAGACCGGTTCCCCTTGCTGCCCGATCCAGCGGCGGATATCTTCGGCACGCCAGACGGTCACGCGCTCCGAGAGCTTGACCGGGCCCGGAAAAGTGCGCGCCTGGATGCGCCGCCAGAGGGTCGATTTTGAAATAGGAACGAAAGCCAGGACCTGCCGCTGACGCAGGAATCCGGTCTCGGGGAGCTTCAGGATCGCAGTCGGCATGACTGGTGTAGTAGAAAGAGGGTTGGAAGTCGCCGCCGTAGCGGAGACCCTGGAACGGATTTTTGGCACGATCGAACCTCGTTGCAGCTGACGCTGTTAAAGGAAATGACCTGCTCTGTAGTGGCCGCGCTAGGTCAGGATGGCGCGAGCCGATAGGGAACGCTGAACTCGACGGCATGCTGCGGGCGCCCCGGTCGCACAGCATGGAAAGATGAGCAAAAAATTGAATTTCGCCACTTGATGGCCAAGGGCGTACGGGTCGGGAAAAAATAGCTGATCCGGCACTGCACCGCGCTGCACATGCGGCAGCGGATCGTCGGACAACAGGCAGGTATCGACTGCGACGCCGCCACGAAAGCGGTAAAGGTGCCCGTTGCACCGGGTCGTGCTGACGGAGAACCTGGCTACAAAATATGAGTGCTCGTTGGCAGATGCAAGAAGCTCCAGAACCCGCCCGCCTCAAGAGTCCGTGCCGGCCAGCGATTGGAGATGGCACAGGTAGAGAACCCATTCTGGCTCGCCGAGATCAAGCTTGCGGCCGGAAAACCGGATCGCGGGCAAATCTGGCCAGGATCAAGCTTGCCTTGGTGAAAAGGGCCATGATTTGTGCTGGCGGCATCTCACAAGAGCCTCTTAAAGTGCGTCACATACGCCATTGAGATCCTTGTATTCCTCCTGTCGACAGGAATACTTGCTACTTCGAGCGTTGCCCCAAGTGTTCACAACAATTCCGCACAACCGACATAACGAATGCCCGATCATCAGGTCCCAGTTCGGAAATCCATGCGCTAAAGGTCGCAGCTTCGCTGGCTTCGGCGGGACCTTCTTTCGACAACAAGTCGCCAGCAGAACAGCGCAATGCAACTGCAAGCCTGTCTAGCGTAGGCAGCGATGGCAAATGTGCTCCGCGTTCAATGCGAGAGACGGTTTCGACATCCACGCCGACCCGCTCCGCAACTATTTCCTGTGTCCATCCCAACTGTTTGCGCCGCTCACATAGGTTGCCCCCAAGGTGCTTCGCCAGACCAGCGGAGTCTTTTTTCTTTACCGCCATCATGTTGTCCTCTTAATCAACAAGAATGACGGTCTCCGAAGCATCGAAACAGGGTGTCTTATGTTGTTATGTATACCTACATAGTTGTTGGTTACAGTTCAGGGGAAACGGCAAAAGGAACGCGTAGTAAACATCGATGCTAGTCACCAACCGAAGGCGGGCCACTTTCCAAGGCTTCGGGCAATCGCATGTCGGAGTTCATCACTACCGGTTCCACTTCCCCGTCACCTTCCGCTCTGGGTTCTTCTGCGCCATCAACTACGACGGTCTCTTGCCGGCCATTCGCGCTTCGGACCTCACTAGCGTGCGCACCCATGGCATTCATTCGACGCCGCAACCCCATGGCGAAATTGCGCGCGCCATTGGCGATATCGCGCACTTGTCGTTTGAGGCTGGCACGTTGGATATCCACCGCCTGGGTGGTGATCACTTCGTGGATTTCCAGGGTCTGCAACAATGGCATCAACTGGTCGAGTTTGCCTAGCACCTCGAGAAAGCGGCGGCCGCTGGATGACAGCACATGAACTTCGACATCCAGCGGCACAGTGTCGTAGGTCGCCGTGCTGGTGATGGCATGGGCCTTGAAGAGAACTTCGGCGCCATCGATGGCCTTGTTCAAGTTCTCGCTTACCGTGTCCATCTGGGTGCGGATGGTGTCCTCGATCTTGGCCACGTCCTCATGGTCCAGGCGGGTACGAGCAATCACCGAGATGAAGTGCGTGTTGAGTTGCAGGGTATTGAACAGCCGCGCGAAGAAACGCTTGCCCTCGGCGCTAGTGAAGCGCGTGGGCATTTTCAGGCTGGCGGCTTCGACGCGCCGAAAATCAGCCTTGGCCTCCTTGGCGAGGATGCGTGCGTTAACGCCACCCTCATCTATCTTGACGATCTGGATCTCCGACATGCCTTACTCCTCGAAATACCACTTTCGCAGCAATCTTCCGCAGAGTGCAGTTCATTCGCCACCGGAAATGGCCGACGCTTGAGGGGCCTTTCGGCATCGGGGCCGATCGAGGTGGTTTTTCGGGATTGACCCTGGCTATGCTGGCCGCTACCTTTACCTCATGCAGTAGCTGGCCCTGCATTCAAACAAGGCAAGCCTTGGAGTTATTCGTTTGTCGCGCACCATTAAGTTTCGCCGGTGCTGCGCACAACAGTCTTCCCGGTAGCGATCTCGCTGCCGATCGTACCCATGCCATCGCGGGAAGTTTTCGAGGCAGGGGCGCGGCGTCTCTGTTCCCGTATCCCGGACGCCCCTCCCCCGAAAGCCTTCCTCGATCGGTCGCTGGCATACCGATCACGGCGGTTCACGCCGCCTGCTCAAGCCAGCCCTGGAGTTTCTTCTTCCCGTACCGCCTCTAGCGGCTCGGCCGTTCGTCACCCCACGGGGGCATCTGCCCCCTGCCGTGGTGCGCGTTGCCTCCTTTTTTCCTGGAGCCAACGATGCTGAATCAGAGCTTATCCCCCAAAGTTTCCCATCCCACGCCCGTGGGCCCCGTATTCCAGCCCATCTTTTCCTCTTGGCCGGCTATCTCATATCACCGCCCGGCGGCGATTCCTGATCGTGCCGCGCTGGAGCAGATGCTCGACGATGCGGACGCACCGATCGAATGGAGCGAGGAAGACATCGTCTTCCTGCATTGGCGCCTGCTTGAAGAAGTCAGCCACCTGGCTGATCCCGCGACGCCCCTTGAAGAGAAGTTCGACACGCTGCGCTGGGTGTTCAGCGAGCGAGAAAAGGACGGTCTGCCGTTCTCCTTCGCCAGTTGTCTGCGCGTGGTCGGTTGCAGCCCGCTGTCACCCATCGCCTATTGCGGCTTGGTCGACGTCGAAGAAATCCGCGACCACATCCGCCACAGCCTTAAAGCCTGGTTCAACGCCTCGCTCGAGCGTTACCCCAGTTGGGTGCGCGACGCCGTCGTCCATAAACCCGCCTGGATCGAAGCACGACTTTCCAAGAACCCCCAGTGGATCAACGAACAGATCAAGCGAATGTCCGTGCAAGGCGATTTGTTCGCTTAATCCCGTCCAACTTTTCAGGCTTGCTGCCAACGTGCAAGCCCCCCCCTTTCGAAGGAATCGTCATGAGCACTTTCAAGGATGTCCTCTGCCTGCTGGCGATCTTCGTCCTCTACGGCATCGCCGGACGTCTGGACTATGAAGACGCAGTCGGGCTGGAACAGATCCGCCAGGAACGGCTGCATGCCGCTTGCCTGATGGACCCGCCGGCGGACCACGATGCCCTGGCACGGATCAACGACCAACGCCTCGATCCGGCGAGCAAGGAGATGGATGCCGGACTGTCTGCCGATGGCCTGCCCTGCTCCCCGTCCGTGCTTTAAGGAAAGCGTATGTATACCGCAACGCATCGCGCCGGACGCTCAACGGCCCTGCTGACCGTTCAGGCCCCCGAAGACATCGAGTTTCTCGTCAAGGAAAGCGAAGTTCTCACCGGCCGGGCAGGTCGTACTTTTGTCATCGCCAGTGCCGACTGGCTGGCCTACCGGGTGCACTGGCACCCGATCGGTCTGAAGGTCGAGCGTCTCGACGCTGCCGGCCAGATTCTGAGCGTCCGCCACCTGCTGCCCAAAGAATTCCGCCGGCACAGCCTGATGGAAGCCCTGGCCGCCGGCCAACTGTTTACCCCGCCCGTCCGCCGTCTCGGCTGACTGGTCTTTTTCCGCCTTGGTGGGCTAGTCCCGCCGGGACTGGTGCCACCTGCATTCATGGAGAACATCATGCAGATACAGGTTCGAATTAACGAGGAAGGCGCCTTGCGCAACCAGCGTTATGCCTTCACCGACCGCTTCACGCTCGTCTCCGAGTTGTTGCAAAACGCCCGCCGGGCTGGGGCGACGCATATCGAAGTCGACTACGATGCTGGCACACGGATCCTGGTGGTCCAGGATGATGGCGGCGGACTCGACGACTTCCAGAAACTTCTGAGTTTCCACGAGTCGGGCTGGGATGATGCCACCAGTGCTGAGGAACGCCCTTTCGGGGTCGGCTTCTCGAAGTGCCTCTATGCCGCGACGCGCTGCATCGTCGCCTCCCGCCATCAGCGAGTCGACATCGACACCGCGGCAGCGCTGGCCAAGGCGGCCATCGACGTCGAGCCCATGGCCGAGGCAGTGACCGGCACCTGGATAGAGTTGCACGGGGTCGATCTGCCCGATTTGGGCAACCGTATCGAGACCTTGTGCCTGGGTTTTCCGGTTGAGGTGCTGTTCAACGGCAAGCCGCTGACGCGCCGCTTTGCCGTCGCGAACCTGGCGACGATGGCGAGCCCGATGGGTACGGTTCATCTGACTGGGACGCGGGACGGCAAGTTCAGTTACAACGCCCTGGTCTTTCTGCAAGGCTTCTGCGTCATGAAACCCAACTACGGCTCGTTCGACGAGGCCAATGTCGTACACCTAGATTCGCGCCAATTCATGGCGCGCCTGCCGGATCGCGACAAGTTGATCGACGAAGACGTCCAGAGTAAGCGCATCAATGCCGAGTTGGCCGCCTGCTGGCGGCTGACGCTGGAAGTTGCCAAAAGCCAGCTTTGTCCTGAACGTTTTGTCGCAATCTACTATGAGGCGATGCGCGCTTGGGGACAGTTGGACCTACTCAACGACCTCGATGTGCTGCCGGTCGAGTTGTTCGACGAAATCGTCGACTATCCAATCCAGGATGATGACCGCAGCTATGTCCGGCAAGTTGCCGTGGCGCCTACCCGGCAAGCGGTCGAGAGCGGCGCCGTGACCCTGGTTTCGCTCGACTGGTTGGGCGATGACAACGCGGCACGCTGGATGCTGGCCCGGGCCAAGGGCTATCTAATTTTCGACTGGATCGGCCTGAGCTCCAATCACTGGGCATGGCGCTACGTGCGTTTTCTGGACCAGGAAACGGTGCAGGTTGAAGCGGTCTCCGAGCAGATCCGCGTCCAGTTGGAAGGACGCTGGGTATGGCCCAACGTCATCCTGTGCGACTCAGTGATCCTGCGGAGTACTAAGGACGTGGCCGAAATCACCGACGCGGGGGTCTGTCACGGAGACGTGCTGTACATCCCGGCCGGCGAGACCTCCGGTGAATCGGTGCGACAGGCCTCGTCCTTCATCGACGAGAACGATCAGTTCCTCGCCGCTGACTTGGACGCAGACCGCGATGCACTGACCGATTTGATCCGTCGCCTGCGTTCGGTCGATCCGGTGCAGACATTGGACTCGCTGTTACAGGCGTTGCGGCTGGGCCGCTATCCCCTGCTGCATGGCAAGGCTTTCCAGGTCACCGTCGGCGTGGGCATAGCCCCCAGCTATTCGGTGGCCCTGATCACCAAAGAAGGAGCATGCCATGCAGAATCGTGAGTACGAGGCCCGTATCGAAGCGGTTAAGCAGCGTGCCCATGGCCGATGGACGGAGATACTGGCGAGCCTGGGGGTCGATGAACGCATCCTCAAGCGGCGCAATCTGCCGTGCCCCTTGTGCGGTGGCACGGATCGCTTCCAGTACACCGACAAGTTCGGCGAAGGGAACTATCACTGCCGCAGTTGCGGCCCGGGCGGCGGCTTCAAGTTGCTGCAGGCGCTACAAGGCATCGATTTCAACACGGCATTGCGTGATGTCGAGTGTTGCCTGGGGATGATGCCAGTGATGGCGCCAGTCCGCGCCAACGAACCTTCTGCCGAGCGCATGCAGAAATTGGCGCAACGGATATGGAACGAAGCAAAGCCGGTCACGGCGGGCGATGAAGTCGATCGCTACCTGACAAGCCGGGGCGTGGCACTACCGGTCTATCCGAAGGTACTGCGCTTCCATCCGGCGCTGGGCTACTACCAGAAGGATGCCGATGGCAAGTCGCACAAGGTCGCCGAGTATCCGGCCATGCTGGCCTGCATCCAGGGCGACGACGGTCATGCGGTCACCTTGCACCGAACCTACCTCCAGGACGGCGCAAAACTGGCCGTACCAGATGCGAAGAAGGTGCTGTCTTCCGGCATCAACGGGGCCGCGGTTCGTCTCTTCGAGGCGACCGAGGACCTGGGGATCAGCGAAGGTATCGAGAAGAGCATCGCGCTGTATCTGGCGACGGGGCGGCCGTTTTGGGCCGGCTTGAACGCAGGCAATCTGGAAAAGCTGTGGATTCCCGACTCGGTTCGCCGGGTCTGGATCTACGCCGACAACGATGCCGACGGCGACTTCGCTGGTCAGGCCGGTGCCTTCGTACTGGCCCGGCGCCTGAAGCACGAAACGCATCGCACAGGTAACCGCGAGGTGCAGGTGTTTGTGCCCAAGGACGCTAGCGTGGACTGGAGCGATCTGTGGCTACGCCGCGTGCAGGCCTTGTCCGCACGGGCAGCTTGAGCAAGCAGGGGGTGCGCCGCCGCAAGGCGCGCGCACCCGCCTTTTCAATGGCGCTGCAGTGACATGCGGCGCCAGTGAAAAGGTCATTTGCCCGACTGGTAGTTGTCACACCAGGTGATACCCAACGGTATCGCGAAGACAGCCCTGGAGTTCCGGCGCGATTCACCTCGTGCCCTATCAGGACCGGCATGCGCTGGTCCGTCATCGACCCTGGCGGGGATGCGCATCCCCACCCGTGGGCGATGCCGTCTCCGCTTTTTCTTTTCCGACAAGGAGATTGCTATGAAAAACGGACGTTCTCTCGTCAGCCTGGCCCAGGAACTGGAACGCCAGCTGGATTCGAAGAAGGACCTGATCGTGCCCTCGGCGCTGATACGCCATACCACCGACGAACAGGGTGAAACCCGACTGGTCATCGAGGAAGGCAGCAACCCGGTGCACTATGGCGTCACGCCTCTGGCGCGCCGCCAACTGGCGGACAAGCTGAAGATCCCGTATGCCTATTTCGAGCGCATGCGTGAAGACCAGCCGGCCCTGCTTGATCGCAACGTGAACACCTGGCTGCAAAGCGAGGAAGACCGGCGCATGCTGCGCACCCTGGATGGTCAGGTACGTGCGGTGTTGTCGGATCGCTACCGCCGCCTGGACAACTTCGACCTGGCCGAGAGCGTGCTGCCCATCCTGCAGCAGTTGCCCGAGGTACGTTTCGAGTCGGTCGAACTGACCGAGACCAAGATGTACCTGAAGTGCATCACGCCGCGCCTGAAATACGAGATGGCACCCGGCGACGTAGTGCAGGCCGGCGTCGTGATCTCGAACTCGGAGGTTGGCCAGGGCACGCTGTCGGTGCAGCCGCTGCTGTTCCGGCTGGTCTGTAGCAATGGCCTGATCGTCCCCGATCGCTCATTGCGCAAGATGCACGTCGGTCGCGCGCTCGGTGGCGAGGATGAACGCATCCAGGTCTACCAGGACGACACCCTGCGTGCCGATGACAAGGCCTTTTTCCTGAAGGTGCGCGATGTGGTGCAAGCGGCGGTATCGGATGCGACCTTCCGCCAGACAGCGCAGAAGTTGCAGAAGACGCTCAACATCCCGCTGGTGGGCGACCCGGTGAAGACGGTCGAGGTGCTGGCCCAACGCTACCTGATGAACGAAGGCGAACGGGCCGGCGTACTGCGCCATCTGATCGCTGAGGGCGAGTTGTCGGGTTACGGTCTGGTCAATGCGGTGACGCATTACAGTCAGGAGGTCGAGGATTATGACCGCGCGACGGAGTTCGAAGCCTTGGGCGGTCGGCTGATCGACTTGTCGGCCCATGAATGGAAAGGACTGGCCGAAGCGGCCTGATCCAGAAGCCTGTTGAAAGCCGGCCGGGACATTTGTTCCGGTTCGGCATTCAACGTAACCGTCCGGTCACCAACGTCTTTCCGAACTAATCGGAATCAGGCTGCAGCAGCGAGTTCAGCGGTCTTGGTGATCTGGTCCGCGACATTCCAAGGCAGGAGGTCGTCGAGTTCGCTGATTCGGTAGTCGGCAATCTGTTCAATGATGATGCGCAGATAAGCTTCCGGGTCGAGGCCGTCGAGTTTCGCTTAGCCAACCAGGCTATAAATCGCGGCGGTCCGATCACTGTCCGCATCTGAACCGGCAAACAAGAAATGCTTGCGGTTATCGAAATACTTCGAGAATCGCAAGAACTGGCTATTTGCGGGCAGCCTGCGCGCCGGCAAACGCGCTGCCGGCATCATGAGCCTCGTCCAGTCCGCAAAGATCAATGGCCATGAACCGTTGGCCTATCTGAAGGATGTCCTGACTCGCCTGCCGATCCAACCGGTAAGCCGTATCGGCGAACTGCTGCCGCATCGCTGGCAGCCTAAAATCCTCGCCTGACCTGAATTCACCGGGGACTTACTGTTGAAGGGACTCCCCTTTCCTCCAACGCTCCAACATCAAGGGCTTTCTGACTTTCCGTGTAATAGATCCTCGGTCTTTGCTTCATCTGCAACACTCCTTCTGCCTACTCAGGCTCTACAGTGTTGCGTCGACCGGTTGAATCCAAGTTCGCGTTGAAGCCATTCAGCCAATTGGTGAAAAACATCCTATTCCGAGGAATCCGAGCGGCAGGTTATCGAATCCTTCTATTCACGCTTTGCGCCTACACCGGACGATTGAACTGGCAACGACGGTACGGCAGTTTCAACACGGTCTGCCACATCGGCAGTTGTCATGGAAATGGCATGTGGCATGCTTTCAACCGCTGCTCATTCCCAAGCATGAAGCAGCACATTTATAGATGCCGTAGCGCTAATTATCCACCAGTCGATGCCATGATACGAACGATCTTCTTGGGATTTGTTTGGAATTCGTGGCTGAATGGCTTTTGCATAACTGCTGCGCGAATTTGATCGGCGATTTCCTCATCGGTCGATCCTCCACGCAACATTGGCAATAGTTCGAGGTGGTCATTCTGACCAAGACATAAGTGTAACGTGCCGGTTACCGAAAGCCTGACACGGTTGCATGCCTCGCAAAAGTGTTGGGACATAGGGGTAATAAAACCGACAGAGAAGGACCGATCCGGAGTCGCAAGGTAGCGAGCAGGACCTCCGCCAGCAACGATGTGATCGACCAGATGGAAGCGCTCTCTAAGGTGGCCGATTAGGGGCTGGAGGGATGAGGTGCCAAGTTGACGTGCAGTATCCCCCATTGGCATGTTCTCGATCAAGCGCAACACAAAACTGCGTTCCATGCAGTAGTCGATCATTGCGTCTAGTTCGTTACCGTTGAATTCGGGCAACCAAACCATATTGATCTTTATCAGGCGAAATCCACACTTTCTCGCCACATCGAGTCCTGCGAGGACATCGTGCAGAGCGTCACGCCGAGTCAATGTCAGAAATCGACTTGGCGACAACGTATCAAGGCTAACATTTAGTCGCGTAACACCGGAAGCAAGAAGTTTAGGTGCAAATTGCTTCAATCGTGTGCCATTGGTGCTGAGGGAAAGATCGTTCAGTCCGGGAAGTTGTCCGATTTCTTGGACTAGATCGCCGATTCTGGATCTTACCAAGGGTTCGCCGCCAGTGAGACGCACTCTGGAAACCCCAAGATCAATGAATATCCTGCAAACCCTCACGATCTCACTGAACATTAACCAATGATTGGGAATTTCATAATCGTTAAACTCCGGCGGCATGCAGTAAGCGCATCGCAAGTCGCAACGATCAGTCACCGACAATCGGAGATAATCTATCCGACGACCACAACCATCAATTAACATCGAACCATGACTTCACCAAAATAGGCGCGAACTTTTACGCGCCAACGACCAAAAAAATGCAAAAAGACAATGTTGCATCTTATTGCCAACGGAAATGCTGACAGACTCTTGTGTGGAATGGGCGGGTTGCATCACACCGTTGCAAATTGGCTAGACATCGCCCAGTGGGACACGCCGGTTAAGCAGCGCGTCTCAAGCTTTGTTTCCATCGTGGGAGTCCGCCTTATTTTCGCCCACCTTGAACCCCCTCACCGCACCACCTAGATCCAAGGTCAATACTGGGCAGCTTTTTAGTTCCAAAACTTAGCAGAATGATGACCAGAACGAGCAACCAATGCCAAATGTTAAGAGTTCCCTTCTATTGGTCATAAAATTTTTATCTTAATTTCATCCTAAATACTGCTGACGCGATCAAGCTTACTGTTTGACGGCTTTGATATCGCCATCAGCGCCAAAGCCAAGTTTGTAACCAAGCGAAACGTGGTGGAAGCGACCCGTTGAATGATCGGCATGAACCGCAACGCCAAATGGCACTACTTTGCCATCAGCCAAGGCGCCCGAAAGCTTGCGCGTAAAGGTGACGGTATATATGTCACCCGCCTTGGTACCTTCAGCCTTTGCACCGGCCATGCCGCCTTCCATGTTGCGCTTGTCGCTCACAGAACCATCAACGACCTTGGCACCCTTAGAACTCTTCCACTGCATCAATTCATAGGCGCCATCCTTTACGTACTTCGTCTTTTTGTCGTCGGCCCCGGGCATCGTGCGCGCATCGGCGTGGCAGGTCGCCCAACAACCAACCTGGTCGCCCGGAATCGTTTTGTCACCGGAGGCTGCCGCAACTTTGTCGTTGGCAAACATGACAGCGACCTTGACATCATTCTCCTTGTCGGCAGCATTGGCTGCTCCGGCAGGCGCCTTGAAGGTTAGGCGGATATAGGCATATTCCTTGTCGTATGCAACTTGCACCGAGACCGGGAAGTTCATCGTTTTTGGAGCGCCGAGCGGCTCCAGATCCTTCCCCGCCAAGCGCTTCATGTCAAAATTAAGCCCACCCTTTTCTTCGTGGCAGCCAACACAGCTTTCTCCTTTAACCAGTCCCGTCCTGCCACTGTGATCAGATTTCTTAGTAATCCATTCGATCGGAGTTACACCAGGATGGAACACTTGAATATCTCTCTTGGGAACCTTGCTCCAGTCCGGAACGGCGTGAGCAAGTTGAGACCCAAGGGAAAATACGGCACCAAGAATGGCGACTGACATGGCACTTTTTTTCATTTAATTTCTCCAGACGGTTGTCGATGATTGGTGTCACCGATAGGCGACGATCACTCGTCATCTTCCTCTTTCATACCTTTCGGTTTGCGGTGGGCGATACCTTTGTGGCAATCGATACAGGTCTTTTTATCGTCCTGAGCGATTTTGTGCATTTTGGCACCGCGTAATTTTTGCTTTTCCGTGTTCATGCCTTCAAAACTGTGACAGTTGCGGCATTCGCGCGAATCGCTGGCTTTCATTCGTGCCCATTCGTGTTCGGCTAGTTCGAGGCGCTTGGCTTCAAACTTTTCCTTGGTATCAATGGTTCCCATGAGTTTGCCGTAGACTTCGCCACTCGCTTGGATCTTGCGCATCATCTTGTGGCCCCAGTCCTTGGGTACATGGCAGTCCGAGCAAACGGCGCGAACGCCAGTGCGATTGGTAAAGTGAATGGTTTCCTTGTATTCCTGATATACGTTGTCACGCATTTCATGACATGAAATACAGAATTCAAGTGTGTTGGTGGCTTCCATTACGGTATTAAAGCCCCCCCAAAAGAAGATGCCTGCGATAAAGCCTATAGAGAGCAAGCCCAAAAGTGAATATTTAGTGCTTGGTTGGCGTAGCGATCTGAGAATGTTTTTCATTGATTAGCATGCTTAATTGCGATTCGGTTACTCGGCGATCTGAAACGAGCAAGGTGAGTTTCAGATTCTCAAATGCGCAAATACCGAGGCATATGGCGACTCCCTGGGACCTTACTCAAAGATAGCGAGACAAGGCTGCTCCAGACACTCATGAGAGGAACAGCCTTTTATAGCCACCGGTTAATCGGCAAGCGCCTTGATCACGTCTTCCGGGGAGTGAATGGTTCCGAGCGTTGTCGGACTGCCCCAGCGAACGTGGAATTTATTCTCTTTGACCTGCGCCAGAGAGAGCATTAGATTATTGAATGCAGTCAGATCATCGGTCTCAAAGTACGTGATGAAATCGGTGTCATCCAGGCCAGTTGAGTGGTACAACTTGCGCTTGACGTTCACAAGATAGGCTAGGGTAGGTGTCGTGTGAACTTCCATTTCCTTTAAACGCTCTTCCGGCGACATGTTCCACCATTCCGCGTTTTTCTTGACTGGGATTACGATAACGTAGCGCGGTGCTGGCCCGCTATAAGTGGCAGAACTAAGTCCCGCATTCAGCCCGGGAGACTTGTCTTTGCTGATGTAGTTCAAGGGCTTTGTTACACCGACGAGCGTTTCAAAAACATCGGCATTCTTCCCGACAGTTGTCGAGCGGAATTCGCGCATGAAGGTCTGGGCTTTTGCCAAGTCGTAGGCGTTGATACGGAAGAAAAAGTCAGAATTGGTTTCCAGGCCACGTGTCAGGTAGAGATCAACCAGGACGTTATCCTTATGCTTCTCAATTAGTTTCTTCACCTCTTCTGCTGCACCCTTGCGTTCCGCCACCGGAACCTTGTTCCAATCAGGGCGTAATTTGAACATCGTAAAAACGCCAAAGACCCCTGGTTGGGTCAGGATAGTACCGCGCTCAATTTTCATTGACTGCATGGGTTGCATTGCCTGCTGCGCCGCAACAGGTGACGAAGTCATCACCATCGCTGAGCCGATAACAGCGGCAACGAGGCTCAATTTGAAATTGTGAATTGACAGGTTTGTCATGGATATCCCCTTGTGTGAAATGAATAAATGAAATCTAACAACCTATAAACTTCGGAGTCTGCATACTTGAACCCCTTGTCCGGTCGAATCTATGAATTGAGTTCGAACAGCATCTCTTCTAGGTGAGCGTCTACAAATCGTTCAGCCAGATCTATCAAAGCAACAAAAAACTGGGTTGCTACCTTTGCGTTTACCTCTGCACGCACAAGAGGTAGCCAGACCACCAAGTGGCGCTCCAAAAAGTCTCGTTGAGCCCGTTGGTACGCATTTGGTGATAGGCTTTCCATTTCTGCCTGTGCCTGTTTTGCCGTAAGAAAATGCATAAATTCAAGCTCAGCTGTAAGCGTGTCTTCGAGTTCATTTCCTTGGGCGTCCATCGTTAGTCCAAAATTCCGATAAAAGCCTTTTAGTTCAAGAATCAATCCCGGTCGGTTACTCTGCTGAACATGCACACCCTCATACAAGGCTGCGCTTGGTACCGGCATGTTTGTCTCGAAAGCAGTAAGGAACAATGCTTCGAAATCTTCGAAGGAGCATGTCAACTTAAGGCGAGGTGCGATCTGTTCGCTGAAATATTCGGCCAGACCGGGCATGCAGACCTCTAGTGCCTGATGCATCTCAATCATTAGCCGTCCGTCTGAAAAGCCGGCATGACTTTCGACATCAGGAAATCCCAATCCAATAGCAAGCAGGCTATATACGCGGCTGCGTGCCAATGACTTGTCGATTCTTTCAACAACTGCTTCGTCATTAAGGGTATTCATTTGATTCCTCATTTCTTGATCGGCATCCAGACTGTTCAAACGTCCTCGTGTGCCTTTAATCGCTATTCTGGCTCGGGTGCATCTTCCTGAAGTTTTGCGCGAACAGCAGGCACTGGATCGCCTTTGAATACGCCGCGCAGCTTGAAATGCGTATGAATGGGATTGCCTGCACCTGTTGTCATAACTGACTTCTGAAAATCGAACTGATACTTGGACCCGACGGATGGAGAAAATGGTGTGAACGGTGCCTTCGCGTCATGCTTCGTAGAGCCTTCAAAATTGAGATGGCAACGAGCACATGCCTTTTCCATATCGAAGTTCTGCCCGGCGGTCACAAGTTGTTTCCGCTCGCTGGTTTCGCCTTGGTTCTTGAGCCTGTCGCTGGCTTCCCCATGGAGATTGCGGAACTTTCCACCTGCTCCGTGGCAGGATTCGCAGGTCACGCCCACTAGTGTCTTCATGTCGTCCAGAGAAGCCCCTGAGACAAATCCACCCGGTTCGCCGTAACCTGTTACGTGGCAACCCACGCAGTTTTTGTCCTGCGTGTAGTCCTTTTTGGGATCCAGTTTTGCTTTGGTTTTCGCCTCTGATTTTGCGTTCGGCTTCAGCGAATCGAAGGCTTTCGCATGGGCCGAAGCGCGCCACGTCTCACCCTGGGAGTCGTGACATTTGGTGCATGCGCGAAAACCGAGGTATTCCGCTTGTTGCGCCACGGTCACACCGGGAAGAAAACCAGAAATAAGTAGGGTGGCGAGAGCAAGAATTTTTATCATGGCGAGCAATCTCGATAGAAACGACTGGTAGGAAAAAGCGGCCCGTGCGGCCGCTTCACTGCAACATCAGGTCAAAGGAGAAATCATCATGTCGGCGCTGCGACGACCGATCAACACATCCATTAAATCCGAGGCCAGTCCCTTCATTTTTTTCTCGCGCTCAGTTTGAAGGATCGCCAACACATCACGCACCTGTTTGCCAAACAGACCCTCCAGTTGAGCCAGAGGAATCTTCGGGTCAGTCGACAGTTCCCCATTTGGAAGTTCCATGCGCGGCCCAAGCACAGGAGGGACATAGAACACATTTGGTTCAGTACCAAACTCGGGATGTAAAGGCAGGGCGACCTTATACAAGCGTATTAGTTTATGTACAGAGCTATTGGTGTCGTCAATAAATCCCACGTGCATGGCACGGCCAACACATTGAGCAACGCAGCCGGGGGCCACACCTTGTTCTATCCGCGGGAAGCAGCCAATACATTTATTGGCTTTGTTAGCTACTGGATTGAAGTACGGTTTGGCATATGGGCAGGACTGCACACACGCTTGAGCGCCTTTGCACTTGTCCTGATGAATTACGACTATTCCGTCTTGCTCACGTTTATAGATCGCCTCATTCGGGCATGCTTCTAGGCATGCTGGCTTAGTGCAGTGGTTGCACATACGTGGCAGGTAGAAAAAGGAGTTGTTGGGATACTCTCCAGCCCCCTGGTCTTCATCCCAGTTGGGGGCCGAACGGGGAGTGGGACTAGGACGCACACGCTCCTTCTTGCCTTCGAAAAGACGTCCGGCATAGTCAAACTCAAATGGGATTCCATAGTCGATCATCGGTGGAATCTTGCCCTTTTGCAGTTCGCCATTTTTGTAGCCACCACCCTTGGTCTGCCAATTTCTCGGGTAGCCTAGACCCGGCGTTGTTTCGACATTTCGCCAGTACATGAAGTCTTGACCTGGGCCTGTAGTCCACAATTTCTTGCATGCCACGGTACAGGTCTGGCAACCGATGCACTTGTTCAAGTCGGTAACGTATGTCAATTGGCGCTTAGGCGCCTTCATCACATTAGCCATGGTTTAATTTCCTATTTTCTGGTTCGGGGTTTCTGACTAGAAACTCATGGGCGTTGCGCCGATGTATCTCTTCATGTTCACGCGCACGTCGCGCTGTGTTCCGCCGGGGCCGTAGTAATTGGGACGAAACACAAGGTGGCCATAGTTGCCGACAAGATGGGTTGGCGTGATCCGCACCGGGCATACGCTTTGCGACCCCCCCTCAATGAGGTCCATATACAACTCCGGGGTGTGCCACATGGATACACGTCCTCGCTGCTCACCACTGCGGATCTTGACCCGACAAATGACTTTCCCATGGTCATTCCAGACCTCGACCCAATCGTTGTCCTTGATACCTAGAGTTTTTGCATCGATTGACGAGATATCAATCGATGGTCCCCCGCGCTGCAAACGGAGCATCAACACACTGTCTTTAAATGTTGAGTGAATCGAATGCCTGCTATGAGGGGAATTAAAGCGGAATGGATATTTGTCTGCATCGATGGGCGCCTTATATACCGGCAATTCAACTCCCATATCGAAGAACGTCTCGTGATCCAAATAGAACTGTTGGCGTCCGGTCAGGGTTGGCCATGGCTTTTTATCAACAACAAAATTCTGAAATGGCGTGTAAGGCACACCCTCTTTCATACTTGAGGTCCAGTTCGCTTTGAAGCGTTGCGGCTTTTCACGCAGCATGTCGAGTGTTATGCCCTTTGAATGCGGGGCATTGTCCAGAATGTATTGGGCTGCCGCAGCGTCCTCGGCGAGTTTTCCGTCCATCGTCATCTGGTTCCACAGATTGGAAAGATTGCGTACCCATTTGAACTGCTCGTCATTAAATTTCTGATAGCCCTTCCGATTGGCGGCCATCTCAACCCTCTTCGACAAGGCGAGGAAAATTTGCCAGTCAGTTTTCGATTCCCACATCGGCTTGATCGCCGGCTCGGTCATATTGATAAATGTGTGCTCTTCGGTCACATTGAGATCGAGCTTTTCATACCAGTGAGCCGAAGGCAGAACCACATCAGAATATAGAGCCGTCGAATCCATCCGGATGTTGATGTCGACAACCAGTTCGAGCTTTGGCCACAAATTACGGAGAACGTATTTTTGACCTTTGGCTTGATTCAGCCAATTGCCACGATAGATTATGAAGACCTTTGGATCACGGCCATCACGTGGCAAATTTGGCATCTGGCGGGAGGCAAATGCCTCGCGGAGGTATTTCTCCGTATCGACATCAGAGTTCAAAATCTGATCGTTGACCTCAGCATGGATGTAGGTCCAGATAGTGGTTTGGCAAAAGCGCTGCTTTGCCGGTCCTTCGGGGAAGGCGAGCGCAACGAGCCCAGGAAGGAATGTGGGTTTCCACTGTCCGATGTAGTGATTTAGCCCCCCTCCATTTTTCCCCTCGCTACCTGTCAATGCTGTAAGTAGATGCATTGCGCGCAATAGCACGTCGCTGTAATACCAGTGTTGAGTTCCGCCGCCACAAATGATCATCGATGGTTTGGCGGTGGCATATTCCCGAGCTAGCTCGGTAATAGACTTGGCTGGCACACCAGTTATTTTTGCTGCTTTTTCTGGCGTATTGTCTGCCATGATCCGAGACTTCAGAATTTCAAAAACAGGTCGGACCTCAATACTCTTTCCATCCAGCAATTGAATCTTAAATTTCCCTTCAAGTGCGGGATCAATATCTCCAAGATCGATGTAGCCTTTTGGGAACGTATTGGTATTGCGTCCCATGAATGCCACGGGGGGGGCTTTCTGTTCTGGTTGGTCACCCCAGCACCCCTTCGGAATCACCGGCTTGCCTGTTCTTACATCCCACAAATAGAACTTGTCCTTAGAGCCACCCGCAACCACATCCGCTTCTCGCAGAAAGCGCTTGGTATCGCTTCGCACCAAGTAAGAAAGATCAGTCTGCTCCTTCAGATTGTGGGCGTCATAAAGCTTTTCTTTGATAATTACATGGGCCATGGACAATGCGAGCGCACCATCGGTACCAGGTTGCGGATGGATCCATTTGTCGACTTTGATTGCTGATGAGTTGAAATCTGGTGCGATGCTTACGATCTTCGTGCCGTTGAGTTGCGCTTCGGATAGGAAATGCGCATCAGGAATTCGTGTTTGAGTCGGGTTTGCTCCCCAAAGAATGATGTACTTGGAATTAAACCAGTCTGCGGTTTCCGCTGTATCTCCCTGAACACCGCAGGTTTGAGTCTGACCTGTCGGGTGATCGCCATACCAGTCGAAAAAAGTATGGGTGTGGGCGCCAATGTAATGCGCAAACCTATGCCCTGCCGAGAAGGAGACAGGCGCTACCGCTGGCACCGGGGAGTAAACGCTGATGCAGTCGGGTGCATGGTTCTTGATTGTGTCAACAACCTTGTCCGCAATCATGTCAAGCGCCTCATCCCATGATGCGCGCCGCCACTTGCCTTCGCCGCGTTCGCCAACACGAATCAAGGGATATTTCAGCCGATGAGGGCCATACATGTAGTCGTGGGCACACTCACCTTTGTTGCACCCCCGAGGGTTGTACTCGGGGATGCCCGTCATCGGAGCAATATCCTTTGACTGTTCTTCGCGGATCACCACTCCTTCTTTTGAGTAAACAAAGTGCGGGCATGCGCCTGTGCAGTTGATCAAGTGAGCACCACGGGTTTTCTTGTCCCAAGACCACTGGGCTCGATGAAAGTTTTCCCATCCTGAGTACTCGAAAGCCCCACTAAGATCTGCAGCGGCGGCTAAGGTTCTAAAACTGAGAGAACTTCCCAAGAGCGTAGCGCCAGAGGCTAGCAAGAAGCCTCTTCGTGTCATTTGAACCATTGTCATCTCCTTATCTACTGTTTGACCGAGTGCCGAAACCGTACTTCGCTTGCGCGGCGCTCAGAAACCCCCTGAGATTTGGTATACGGTCGTATGCAACTTCGAAGGGATAACAGCAATGAGCATGCCAATGGTTGGTAGCTCGAAGATCACGTCAAAACCCACATTAAAATGATGGTTTATTGATCTAGGTCAACTAAGCATCTGAAAGGGCATCAAGTTCAAATAAATTCAGGGGGTTCATTTCGTTAAATTTAACGAAATGAGATTTAACGTTTCGTTAAATCCCTTGCCTGCCTGGGCACCCGTTGAAAATGGGCTCTTCGTCGTTTGACGACGATATAAAAAGATGACTGATATCCCTGAAACCGAATGCCTATTTGGGCGCTATGCTATCAACATGCTTGCCATCGGCTGCCATCGTCTTCAACCGCTTCCAGGTGTAGTTGTTAAGCAAGGCGATCCGCGATAGTTGGCTGACGCAGTTCAAGTAGGGCGAAAAATTCAATGATCTTTCTGGTCAGCAGACCATCAAGCGGAGCCTGTGGCTGCTACTCGCCAATCGCCGTACGCACAAGGACTCTGACCAGACACGGCTTGACCAGTTGCTAGTGCAGAGCCAGTCGCTCACGTCGCCAGCGACGAAGAACTTGAGAATTTCGACCAGAAACTCTGCGGAATATGCAAGTCACTCAATCGTCGCTAGGACGATCAGGAGGGCTGAGATTAAATTCATGGATACGTCGCTCAAGCTTAGGACGAGAAATATCAAGAATTTCACAGGCCTGTCCTTTATGCCAACCGGTTCTTTGCAGCACGCGCACGATGTGATTTTTTTCTAACTCCCGAAGTGAAAGAAGGTCTTTCGGCATGGAAGTATCGATCTCTAATGCTGATGCTGGCATTCGTGAGCATTTTATTTCAGGCGGAAGACGGTCAATGGTGAGAGTGTCGCCGCGTTCCATTACCGCAGCTTTCATGAGTACATTGTCAAGTTGCCGAACATTGCCAGGCCATGCGAAGGCATTGAGGCAAGCCATAGCTTCACCAGACACTCTACGTATGTTTTTACGTAGGTCACGATTGATCTTCCGAAGAAGGAAATCGATCAATCTTGGCATGTCTCCTTGCCGTTCTCGCAAAGGCGGTAGGTTGATGGAAGCAACGTTGAGGCGGTAAAAAAGATCTTCGCGAAACTCGCCGGAGGCAACCCTTGCTTGCAAGTCTACGTTTGTTGCCGCTATGAATCTGGCCTTGCTTTTTTTAACTTGTGCACTGCCTACTGGACTATATTCTCGTGCCTCTAGGATACGCAGTAGTTTGCCTTGGATAAGGGGGGTCAACTCGGCGACCTCGTCCAAGAACAACGTCCCCTCCCCTACTTGCTCGACTTTTCCTTTGTGCGCATTGACGGCGCCAGTGAAAGCACCTCGCTCATGGCCGAACAGTTCACTCTCAAGGAGAGAGTCAACCAAAGCGGCACAGTTGACCGCAATAAAAGGCATATCCCGTTCGGCACTTGCGTTGTGTATTGCACGGGCAACCAACTCTTTCCCCGTGCCAGACTCTCCGAGAATCAAGGCCGTCACCCTGCTCTGCGCCACAAGTGCGATGCTTTTGTAGACCTCTTTCATGGCAAATGATTGACCCACAATTTGTGTTGGGCTTACATCTGTCGCTCCAATGATCAGCGGTTCTCCTGTCACATGGTCTGAACGACTGGAAGCAAAGAGAGCTCTATTAACCGCTGCGTCCAATTCCGGGAGGTCGATGGGCTTTGGAACGTAGTCCATAGCCCCGCATTGCATCGCCGCCACCGTCATCTCCATATTATGGAACGCTGTAATCATAATGATCGGTAGTTCTGGCTTTAGCGCTTTGACCTCGCGCAAAAGGTCAAGGCCTCCTTTTGCAGGCAGGCGAATGTCCGAGATGATGGCGTCAATATTGCTTGAAAGAGCGATAGTAATTCCTGCTTCCGCCGTATTAGCCAGCGACACTTGAAAAGCGTTTTTTTGAAAATGAGATTTCAGTGTCTGGCATATCGCCAAGTCATCATCGACAATAAGTATGTGTGCCAATTCACGATCTCCAACCATTTTTACCCCCGACATCCTTCAAACCCTTAAGAGAACACCCATCGGGACGGAGCGTTGCTCGAACCACTGGATGGGTAGAACTAATTTTCTATGGGCTAGATTGATGTATCTCAATTTTCTGTTGCTGCCTTCTTCGCCATGAGTATTACAAAAAAGCTTCTTTTCATCACGCTATTGGTCACCGCACTCTCTGTGGTAATCACTATTGTTCTGACCTGGAGCGCTGCCACCGATGCGCTTCACGGATTAGAGGGCAAGCGCGTAACTGATAGCTTGGAGCGGGAGGCAAGAATACTCCAGAGCACCATCAACATGGTGAAGAGCGATTTATCGATGCTCGCAGATGGAAGTGCGCGATACATGATTGAGGAGAATGCCGAACCTAGTGTTGACGGCCTTCAAAAAGTTGCTGAACAGTTCGACATTATGATGCGGGAACGGCACGCCTATAGACAAGTGAAGATGCTATTGGACTCTGCCACAGGAGCGCATCGCGTACTGGTTAGTTTGCGGAACGATAACGTAGTTCACACCATGGTGGATCCGCCAGTTGCAAATTGGAATTTTGAGTCATTGTTGGCAGAAAAGCAGGGGCTAAGAAATTTCAATGAACAAACCCGAAACCTGAGCGATGAAACAAGTGGAGAAAGGGTGCTGTTTGCCAGCATCCCGGTACGAGGCAAGGATCGCAATGTGATCGGCGCAATTGCTGTGGTTGTTGCCATCGATCAAGTGTTTAGAACACTGGGTAAAACCCATGATGGAATTGCTTACTGGATTGCTGATAGTGCTGGTCAATACCTTTACCAGTCCCGTCCGGAGGCGTCGGGCAGTTCTCCTCAAAAGGCTGCAAATGCAATCCGCGATTTCAAGTTGAGTCATACCTGGGATCACGTTTTGTCTGGGGCTCAGCCTCAGCTAATCATGGAATTTCCCGCGATTACAACGATGTTGGGAATTCGTCGTGCGACTTTGAATGTTGGTGAAGGGAATGAAATTGAGAATGTATTGGTGGTAGGAGGGGTGATATCTCTAGTTGAACTGGAGATCAAAGCCGCTGCGCTTCAAAGGCAACTTGCTATTGCGGTTGCGAGCATCGGACTCCTGATGGTATTGACGCTGTTTGTCTCTACAGGTCGGCTCCTGAGGCCCATTGATGTTCTAACCAAGGCGGCTAACCGCATTGCCTCAGGTGACCAGAATATTGTGATCCCGACGAACAACAATGATGAAATCGGGACGCTCAGTCGGGCAATGATGCGGATGGCCGAACAATTGCGCCTAGCCGGAAAAAACTCCGAGCAAAGCGCCATGGGACAAATGGCCTCAATGATTGCTCATGACCTACGTAACGCGCTGTCATCGGTAAAAATGAATCTGCAGATACTCGACGAACACCATCGCAAGGAGGGAGATATGCAAATAGAAAATTGTGAGATCGCCCTCGGGCAGGTTCGTTACATGGAGACAATTCTGAATGACATGCTGACTTATGCGCGCCCAGGTACTGCAGAATTCGACTGGGTAGATCTGGGAGATACGCTCAGGGCAGCGTCGGTATCCCTCTTGCCAGAAATAACGCGGAAATCCGTAGAAGTCCGTATGGAAGGGGAAGAAAAACTGCCCACGATCATGGCTGACCGAAATAAATTATTACAGCTGTTTCAGAATGTACTCGGGAACGCTATTTATGCCGTACCTGAGTGGGGGCTCATAATAATTCGGACTCGCTGCCTCCTACATGAATCACAGCCATCTGTAGAAATACGCTTTGAAGATGATGGTCCGGGTATTTCCCCCCAAATTGCTGACAAGGTATTTGATCCTTTCTTCACTACTAGCTCCAGAGGAACTGGATTGGGACTGGCAATAGTGCAGCGTATCGTCGCTCAACACGGAGGGCAGGTATATCTGGATTCGGAACGAGACCACGGAACTACAGTTGTTGTCGTTCTCCCCCTAACCCAAGAAGGGCCGGATGACTCCCCCGAAAGTGCAGAACTTAGCTAAATTCACCACCTTGGGCGACATGGGTTGTTGACTTATCCAATTACAGGAGAATAGGTATTTGGTTAATTTCTTCCCGATCGCGCAGTTTGCTTATCAGCACTAGCACGCACGATCTACCTGATACTTCAGCCATTCGCATACTAATCTGAACGTAAAAGAGATGTCCGTCCTTGTGCTTGGCCATCCATTCGAAAACGGGTGATTCTCCTTGATTAACCCGCTCAAGCCATTTGGAAAGCACGTCTCGCGTAAATGGAGTCGTGTCTGAACTTAAATCGACAATGGTGAGGTGTCTAATTTCTTGACGACCATAACCGAACATTTCAGTAACCTTGACATTGCCTTCCAGGATCATGCCATTGCTGAAGTCGTGGAGAACGATTCCATCGTTCACTCCATCGAAGATGGCCTGAAAACGAGACTGTCCTGCTCTAATTTCTCGCTCCTGGAAATTTCTTTCGGTGATGTCGCGCGCTATGCCAAAGACACCGATTACCCTTCCTTCCTGATCGCGCAATGGACCTCGGGTTGTAAGAAAAGTACGACGACCTCCTGTTGTCGGCAATGATTCCTCGGCACTCTCGATGAGCCCGTTTTGCATGGTTTTCTGATCGTCGCTCCTGATTCTTTGAGCATCTTCGGAGGGGAAGACTTCGCGATCATCTCGCCCCAATAATTCTTGCCGACTCTTACCCAGAAAACGGCAAAGCTCACGATTAAGTAAGAGATAGCGCCCATCGAAATCTTTTGCATATATCGCATCACTTGAGCCTTCGGCAATCGCTTCAAGCAACTGCAAAGCTTGAAGTTTTTCCACCTGATCCTTACGCTGGATTGCAGCGTGTCGAAGTTCGTCACGCTGACGTATGAAAATAGTGGCTACTGCGGCTACGATCAATGCCAGGATGTCAGCCAAGGCAATCCAGCCGGCATCGCGCTTTGCCCCGGCATAGAGTTCGCCTTTATCGAGTTTTGCAACGAGAAACCAAGGGGTTCCGGGAATGGCTTTCACAACGCCCAATACAGGAATGTCTCGGTAGTCCATACCTTCAACTGCCTGATCTGGAAGTGCATCTCCGCGAAGAACTTGAGATGCCAGCAAATTTTTTTCATCCACGGGAACCTGCAAGCGCACAGATGTATCCGAACGGTGTCGCAACTCATTCAGAAACAAAACGTTGTTACCCTCACGGCGAAATAACAGCGTTTCAGCACTCGCACTTGGTATGGGCCAGGACTGGATAAATGGAAATAAAAACCGATTGGGGTCGGTACGTATCACCACCGTCAGTTCTTGTTTAATGCTCCCCGAGCGTAACGGCACCACGAAATCCAGATGCACTCGCCCCAGTTTTCCTTCTTCGTCTCGATAGATATCCGTATTCAACAACTGTCCTGTTGTGTGTGCTTCTTTCACTGCTGCCTGCACAGCAGGAAGTTTGGTCAATATTTCAGAATTTGCACTAGTCGAGTATTGATCACCATCGATCCCGAGCAAAACAACCTCAATATAATCTTTAGATGTCTTATAAGAGTGGAGTCGCTCTATAAGACGGCGTCGGGCTAAAGTTGACTCGGACTGTCTCCAATCCAGATACAAATTGACCAGAGAATCGTCGCTGAGAATCATTTTGGCATCCGCATCACGTTCCGTAAGCCAAGCTAAAATTTGACCGACCTTGAGATCGGCAATAGCTTGCAGACGTTCAATCTCACTATTCCTTTGTTTCGCAGTCATTTGAGCCACTAGCACAAAACCCGCGAGCAAAATTACTCCGGCCAAGACCGCAAAAACAAGAACTAGCGAGCCTGTTCCTGGCTCACTGATGCCATTCCATGAGGCTCGATTTTCAATACGCACTCGTGGCTTTGAAATCAAATAAATAGTGCACGCGGTGGCAAAAATAAACGCAACACCTTTCCAAGTGCCTATCCACGAGAAAACAAGCAAATCCGGAGTCATTGCGAGAAGGACTTGATCTGAAAAGATAGTCCAACTGATTCCAATCAGGGCATATATTCCGGCAATTTGCAGGGCGGGCCGATCTATTTTCATATTCTATTTTCTGTGTTCAATCAAAACCGAACAACATAGATTGGAATTTTGGCTTCACAAGTTAAATTCATGCTAGCCGCACCTCAGACCAAAAAATAACCTGCATCCGCCGGAGAAACAACCGAAAGAATTTGAAGTGGCTCGTTGGTGTTATTGAGGACACCGTGCACCTGCCCTAAGTGCGCCACCACAATTTGTCCACAGGCTATTGGCGTGGTCGCTTTTCCCTCGTCGAATGAATATTCTCCGCTACCAGAAATAACAATCCATGTGTCCTGTCCGTCAGGATGAACGTGAGGTCGAATGCGCTGCCCCGGAAGCAGGTGCCACATAACAACGACAGCGTCAGCGGATTCGGTAATGATCGATCGCTTAGGTTCTTCATCCATCGTGGGTTGCACAAAATCAGAAGATTGAAAGATGCGTTTAAGGGGCACGTTAGATTCCTTTAACAAAGTAGCAAATTTTGGAGGGTTTCGTCGGACGGTAACGTAAGTATCACGTTTAAATCGGAATCCATTGCTTCTAAAAGGCTACCAGCGCAGCAATGAATTTCCCACCCAAACTCCAGCACCTGCCGGAATTAGCATCCCCAACAAGTACCAGAAACCAATGAACGGCGCGCCCATTTCCGGGCAATGCAGGCAATAAACGACGGCTGCAACGGAGCCGGAAAGCAAGCCGGCGGCGAAACCGGCCAGCCGCGGCCGAGTCGGTGCTAGGTCCTTCATGATGTGCAGCACGGTGGCGAACACCGGCACCGAGAGCACGGCGATCAATAACGGGCAGGATTTCCAGGTATCGCCATAGAAAAGCTTAGCGCGCTCGGTCGGCTCGACCTCGATCAGCGCGTAGGCAGCAATGGCCCAGATTGCAAGGACAGGGAGCCCGAGCACAACCGGTATCCACCTGATTTCCGCGCCCGGCCGCGACAGGCGGAGCGCCGCGAACAGGCTCCCAGCGGCAAGCCAGGCGACAAATCCGATCTTGGCCCAAAACATCGGCAGCAACACTGCCTGGCCGAGATCATGGCGGACCTGCAAGAGCGCGAACATCAGTACGGCGGCGCCCGCTGCGCCCCAGCCGATGGCCATCGCGTAGCGTTGCGCGGCAGCGGGTGTCTCGATGGCACCGGCCCCGGTGGCCAACATGGTGATCAGGTCTTCCGTCTTCATAGTGCACCTCGTATCTTGGCGGCGAGGGCTTTCAAGCCGCGATGGACGCCAACCTTGATGGCCGATTCCGACATCCCGATCAGATCAGCCGCCTCCTTGACTGACAAGCCTTCCAGCTTGGTGTGCACAATCGGCAGGCGGAGCTGATCGGGCAAGTCGGCCAACAGTTTGTTCAAATCCCGACGCGCCTCGGCGGCATCCGAATCGGCGGTGGTGAAGAGTTCCATTTCCTCATCCAGTGGATCGTTCAACAGGTCATACGCCGCCCGCCGCCGGAGCAGATCAACCAGCTTGTAGCGGGCGATGGCCTGCACCCATGCCGACAAAGGCTGAGCGGAGTCGTAGGTATGGCGCTGGTTATGCACGGCAAGGAGCGATTCCTGCACGAGATCCTCGATTTCATCTGGCAAGCGGACAAGGCGTCGTCGCAAGAAGGCGCGCAGATGCGCACTCAGTTCTGTCAAAAACACCTGATAGGCGGCGTTATCGCCGGCAAGACTTCGTACCAGAAGATCCTTTAGGCGATCTTCCCTGGCACGAAACCCAGCTTCTCTATCAATTCGTAGCATCGACGCCTTTGGTTACAGCAATTGAAAAAAATACTTGCCGCTGTCGTGGGGGAAACAAATTTTGCCTGAGCTTGTAACCATTCGCCATCTTCGGCCGAACTACCTTTCAGACACGATATCAAACGGACAAAACCGTTGAAAGGGTTGCTATGGCCAACAACACGACGCTCATCCACCCGCTCTGGGTGCGCATCACCCATTGGGTCAATGCGATCGCGGTCGTCATTATGGTCATGAGCGGCTGGCGCATCTATAACGCCTCACCCGTCTTCCCCTTCGTCATTCCCGGGCAGATTACCTTGGGTGGATGGCTGGGTGGCGCGATTCAGTGGCATTTCGCGGCAATGTGGCTACTGGTCGGCAATGGCCTGATCTACCTGGCGTGCAATGTCGTCAGCGGACGCCTGTGGCACAAGTTCTTCCCGTGGTCGCCCCGCGCCTTCCTGGCCGATGTGCTGGCCGCCTTCAAGGGCAAGCTGTCGCACGCCGATCTGAGTCACTACAACATGGTGCAACGCGCCGCCTATCTATTCGTGATGGTCGATTCGGTCCTACTTGTACTGACCGGCCTCGTGCTCTGGAAATCGGTGCAGTTCCCCATGCTGCGCGAACTGCTCGGCGGCTACGAAGCGGCGCGGCGCGAGCATTTCCTGGCCATGGCAGCGCTGGTGGCCTTCGCCGGCATTCATCTTCTCATGGTGGCGCTGGTTCCCCGCACGCTGCTGGCCATGATCCGCGGCCGTTAAGGAGTAACAGACATGATCAAGAAACCTTCCCGGCAGCTTTCGATTGATGGCGACCTTGTACTCAAGGACGCGATGAAGGATATCGCTCGTCACCTCGACCAGCCGACACGTCGCGCATTTCTACAGCGATCCTTGAGCCTCGGCGGACTGTCGCTGCTCAGCGGTTGCGCCATGGTCGATGAAAGCGGTGTCGAGAACGCCCTGATGACCGTCTCCCGCTTCAACGACAGGGTCCAGGCCTGGCTGTTCGACCCGAAACGTCTGGCTCCGACCTATCCGGATTCGATGATCACTCGCCCCTTTCCCTTCAACGCCTACTACGGCGAGGACGAGATCCGGGAAGTGGAGGAGGAAAGCTACCGCCTGGAAGTGACCGGCATGGTGGCCGACAAACATGCCTGGACTCTCGCCGAGTTGCGTGCCATGCCGCAGACCGACCAGATTACTCGACATATTTGCGTCGAGGGCTGGAGTGCCATCGGCAAATGGGGCGGCGTGCCGTTCGCCAGTTTCCTGCGCAAGGTCGGTGCCGATCTGAGCGCCAAGTATGTCGGCTTCAAATGCGCCGATGACTACTACACCAGCATCGACATGCCGACAGCCCTGCATCCGCAAACCCTGCTGACGCTGACTTACGACAGCCAGCCGCTACCGCCGCGTTACGGCTTCCCGATGAAGCTGCGCATGCCGACCAAGCTCGGCTACAAGAACCCGAAACACATCCAGGCCATTTTTGTCACCAACACCTACC
Source organism: Dechloromonas aromatica RCB (assembly GCF_000012425.1). Lineage (NCBI taxonomy): Bacteria > Pseudomonadati > Pseudomonadota > Betaproteobacteria > Rhodocyclales > Azonexaceae > Dechloromonas > Dechloromonas aromatica (nom. nud.). The sequence goes on from NC_007298.1 coordinate 2,793,180, forward strand.
CCGGGGGCTATTGGGAAGACCAGGGGTACAACTGGTTCGGCGGCAGTTGAGCAATACCGCACAACTGTCCTGAATACCCGGCATTTCTGCCGCTCACTTACCAACCACAACGGAGTCCACCATGAAAACGATCACTTCCAGCATTTTCGCCGCCTGTTTGATGCTTGTCGGCAGTTCCGCTTTTGCCGACGACATGATGAAGAAAGATGCAATGAGCAACGACGGCATGGCCAAGGATGGCATGAAGAAAGAAACGATGTCCAAGGACCATATGGCCAAGGACGGTATGAAAAAAGATGCGATGACCAAGGATGGGATGAAGAAGGACGCCATGAAGAAAGATGGCATGGCGAAGGACCCAATGGCCAAAGACGCCATGGGCAAGGACGAAATGAAGAAATAAATGCGTGAAGTTGGGGCCTGTACCGCATTCCCGCTCATTATTTGCGGCAGGCTCCAATTACTTTGAAAACCAACTACGTTCTGAGCGACTACCAGCCAGAGAGCCGGCCCCAGTATTTCGTAATGTTCGTCCACATTTCAAGCTATCCCCGTCGTGGTGGAAAACCCGTGGTAGGCGAAGCACTTTCCTTCGAAGTAACCTTGAATGCGGACCAGAAGAAAAAGGCGGTGAATGTTCAGCGGCCTGGGCAACAGCACGAAAACTCCGCATCGCCACGCCGACAAAATTCGCTAGTGCGTCGAGGTGGTTCGTTCGTAGGGACTGTGGCCTGCATAGCTTTCATTGGTGTGCTCATCTTTTTCAGGCTACCAAGCGCTGATGCCCCGATTCAATGGGACAACTTCACCGTCCACTGCGGCAGAGATGTCCGGAGAGTATTTTTGCGACAGCCGACGCTATTGCCGCCAGATGACGTCGTGCGAGGAAGCCACTTACTTTCTACGGTACAGCCCAGGAACAGAGATGGGAGGTGACGGAGGTAGAGTGCCTTGCGAGTCGCAGTGGTGCTCAGCCCGTTTTCCAAGTAGGCAGCCAAGAGGTCACTCCCGCTCCTAGATTTTTCTCTCATGGCAGAAGGCAGAAGTCGGCCCTTGGATTCAACCGGTCGATGCAACGGTTTGGTGAAATCGTTCAGCGGGTGTTGCGTAGTCTAGTGTTTTCCTGGGTCGCTCCAGCATGACGCGATAGTTCACCCGGCGCATGCGCCACTCCCCAAGCGACAGCATCAATCGCCCCTTGCGTATGGCAAGAACATTACCCCTCAAGCTTTTCCGCAAATGCTATTGCCATTACCTATCCATTCTAAATAGACTGCCCCTTGCTCTGACCAGGCTGGCGCGCCGGATCGCTCACGAAGGTTTCCGTCTCCAGTGTCTGATGCTCCCATCCCAACAGGGCCAACCGGAGAACAGGATCATGAGTCACGTGACGCTCACCGATGTCGAATGGATCAACCTGAATGTGCTTGCCGTCATTCGCGCCGGTCTACAACATGATCGGGCTTCAACCTGTTGCAAATTCGCACTCGACACAAAACTGGCCGATTACCTCAAGGGCTTAAGCCTCGATGAACTGTGGTCCCTGGTGCTCCATGTCGGCGACACGACCCTGTTCCCGCCGCGTGCCGATCTGGCGACACTGCTAAGTGCGCCGCGAGCCCTGGCAGGCCCCATGGCCATCATTCATCCCCCCATACCAATGAAAATCCGGCGCTAGGAAGACCAGGCATGCCGACCCGAGGTGACCGGCACTTGCACGCGATGCAACAAGCAAAGCAACTGGCTGCACTCGGCGCCCGCTTGAAAACGATTCACATCATGACCGGCATGCCACCGCGCCAGGTGCAAAGTCTTTTCTTCCCCGACGCACACACGATTCCCCGTGGTCGAGCCCCGGACTCGGCCGAGTGGTACCACGGCGCCAACCTCATATTGCGCACCGATGCCTGCCTCATTGGCGCCAAGTACCACCAATTGCGCAGCCATGGCCTCACCGCCGCGGAAGCCTTGATCCTGGCGTATCGTGCCTATCAGTCGGTCACCCAACCGCCTTACCGGATCAGCCTGGACCGGGCCTTCAACCTTATCTCCTACGTCGACGGCATCTGGTTGGCCAGTGCACCAACGCTGACCATCCTGACTTGTCCGGGTTGCGGCTGCGAGTTCATCGCGGCAGTCGGCACCATCATCCACCCCGGCGAGGCCTGCCCCTTCTGTAAACTGCTTGAGCGCTTTCACGTCGACCACCGTATCCAGGCATCTTATCCGGCCCGCCCAGCCATCGACATGACCGCGCGCCAACTGGGCATGCTCGCTCTCTTTCACAAGCTAAGCCCCTGTGCCGAAGGCGATAACCCCGCTGAATAAGCGCCGTTTTGCCGCGACAGACAAAGTCGTTGACCGAAGAATGGGGCGCTTGACCTCCCGTGCGAACAGCGCTGTGCAGCCATGGCCGTAACACCAACTCCCGTCAGTCCCTACCCCGCCTCCGACCCGGGCTTTGCCGCCCTGTCGGTCGATGAACTGCTGGCCAGCGAAGCGGACCTGATCGCGCGCATCAAGCTATGCTACGGCACCGACCGGGAGTGCTTCGAGCGCGAAGTACTGACGCTGGTCCGGCGTTATGCCGCCTGCGTGCACCTGCTGCCGGCGACCGCCGACAACTACTTCAGCAAGCCGGGCGGGCTCCTTCGGCTTGGTCTGGAAACCGCCTTTTTCAGTCTGCAAGGGACCGACGCCCATATCTTTTCGGGACGGATGAGCATCTCGGCACGCCGCCAACTGGAACCGCGCTGGCGCCATGCGACATTCATTGCTGGCCTGTGCTGTGAATTGCATCGTTTGATGAGCCATGTGATCGTCACCGATACCGTCGGCGAGGCGTGGCCGGTTTTCCTGATGCCGCTGGCCGACTGGTTGGCCGCCCATCGCGCCGAGCGCTATTTCCTGCGCTGGCGACCGCAGGCGATCGAGGCCCGCGGCCTGGGCCTGTTCGCGCTTCCACAGGTCGTAGCTCCGGCCGTCATGGCCGATCTTTCCGAAGGCAACAGCATTATCGTGCCGCATCTGCTGGCCAGTATCAGCGGCATCCCGGTCTATCGTGAGCACAACATTCTCGACGAACTCGTCCGCCGCTCGCTGGCCTTGGTCATCGACCGCAACCTCGCGGCCAGCGCCGACCGCTACGGGTCGCCGCAGTACGGCTCCCACTTGGAGCGCTATCTGGTCGACGCCTTGCGGCGGCTCGCCAGCAGGAATCCGGCCTGGACCCCCAATCGGGAGAAGTCGCGCCTGTGGCTAGGCCAGGACGGACTCTTCCTGGTCTGGCCCGGCGGCGCCGAGGATGTCTGTCAGTTGCTCGAATCCGACCAGTTAGCGGGCATTCCAAAGGCGCCGGAAACCATGTTGGAACTCCTGCTGGCGGCCGGCGTCTTCGAAGCGGCCGGCGCTGACCGCTCAACTTGGTCCATCCTCCCGCCGGGCAGCAAGGCGCCACTGGAAGCCGCCAAGTTCTCGGCCTCAGCCATCGTCCTCTCCGGGATCGATCCGCCACCGGAAATCTTGCCGCAAGCACTGGAATTCAAACCGCCACCGGCGCCTGCTTCGGCTGGACCGCCAACACCCCAACCCGCCCCAATGCCCGCACCGGAAAATCCCCAGTTACCGCTGATTCCCTCGCCCGGCGGCGATGACGCCAATCCAGCGCCGGTTGAAGAAGGCTTCAACTCATCCTCGCAGGCGTCTACGCAGAGCACGTTCGCCTTGCAAGCCCCCCTGCGCCTAAATCCCCTGGTGCGGGACGCCTTGGCGAATGCCGTTCGGACGCTGAACGAAGGCATGGGGTCGCCCATCGTGTGTACCGTCGCCGAAGGGCTGTTCGTGCCGCTCGATGAATTCGTGCGCCGCGGTGTTCAACCGTCCCTAGCCATGCGCGCCCTCAGCGAGACCAGCATGTTGGTGAAGCAAGCCCCCGACGGTCCACCGACACACTCCCGCGAGTTCAACGGCCACCAGACCATCGGCATCGTACTCGACCCGCGCTACGTGAGCGGACTCGATCCGGCCGCCTTTGCCGCTTCAACCGAAGAGAACAACTGAGATGCTGGTCCGCCGCTACGAGATGCCTTGGCGCCGGGCCTACGAAGCCTATGCCGCCATCGCCTGGGGGCTGGCACTCCTCTATTTCGTGGTAATCGGCGTCACCGGAACCCTTCCGCGACAGTTGGCACTGCCACTCTCTATAGCCTGTTTCGCCATGGGCGTATGGCGGGTGGCCCAGGCGCTGCACATATTGATCCTGCGCGCCGCCCTATGCGGACGCGCTGTTGAGGTCATCGGCACCGACGCTCTTGCCCTCTACTGCCCCGAGCCGGCCTCGGTGTTCCTGGGCTTCGGCTTCGAATGGCAGCCCGTGCATTCGCAGCGACTCTATGAACTGGCCAAGATCGACTACCGGGAGTTCGCGCTGTCGCCGCGCTGGCTGCAGTTGCTCGGTTACGGCCCCAAGCCCCAGCCGGACGCCGAGATCGGCCTGCCCTACATCCACGGTGTCGAGCCACAGGAAGTCCCCTTGTACCGGCCGCTGCAGAACTTCGAGGGCGGCACGCTGCTGGTCGGCACCACCCAGTCCGGCAAGGGCGTCGCCTTGGCCAACCTGATCACCCAGGCGATCCGGCGCGGCGATGTCGTGATTGTCATCGACCCGAAGAACAGCCGTCGGCTGAAGCGTGTGGTCGAGCGCGCCTGCGCAGACTACCGGGATCAGGACACCTTCCTGGAATTCCACCCGGCTTTCCCGGAGCGCGGCGTACGGCTGGATTTCACCTTCAACTGGCAGAAACCCACCGAAATCGCCTCGCGCATCCAGTCCATCATGCCGCCTGACACGGCGGGCGCCTTCTCGGCCTTCGGCTGGGACGCGGTCAACGTCGTGGTGCAAGGCCTGGTCGAAATCGAAGAGCGGCCCAACCTGATGAAACTCACCAAGTACATCGAGGGCGGCATCGAACCGGTGCTGGAAGGATCGCTGCGCCGCTACTACGACCAGACCCTGGGCGCCGGCTGGCACGATCTGCCGGCGATGAAAAAGCTGCTCAACGATGCTCAGCGTGGCAACCTGAAGCGGCCGTCGGAAGCGGCCAGCGCCGACTTGATGGCTTTCGTCGCCTACTACGAGCACCACATCGCCCAAAACCAGCGCAACAAGGTGATTGACGCGCAGGTGCGCACCTTCCGCCATAACCGGGAGCACTACCAGAAGATCACTGCCAACGTGCTACCCATCCTGTCAATGCTGACCTCGGGAGACCTGGGGCGCAGCCTCTCGCCAGACCCGTTCGATGCCGACGACACCCGTCCGATCATGAATTTCGAGAAGATCGAACGCGCCGGCCATGTGCTCTACATGTGCCTGGATTCCCTGCCCGATCCGTCGGTCGCCTCGGCCATTGGCGCCCTGGCCCTGGCCGACCAGGCGGCTCGGGCCGGCATGCGCTACAACTTGGGCATTTACCGGCGCATTGCGCTGTTCGTCGATGAAGTGGCCAATGTCATCAACCAGCCGTTGATCGAGATTCTCAACAAGGGCGCCGAGGGCGGTATCTTCACGACCTGCGCCATGCAGACCCTGGCCGACCTGGCCAAGCGGCTGGGGAGCGAGGATGCAGCCCGCATGGCCTTGGGCAACCTCAACAACCTGATCGCCCTGCGCACCAAGGACCGGCCGACCCAGGACTTCGTCGTCGAAACCTTCGGCAAGACCGCGATTCATACGGTGCGGGTAGGTCTGAGTCATGGCTCAGATGCCCATCTGGGGGACTTCTCATCGAGTTACTCGACTCAACTCTCCGAAAGTTTTGAGGAGATGGTCCCTGCCGATATCTTGGGCAAATTGCCCAATCTCCAGTACTTCGCCTCGGTTTCCGGCGGCCGGATCATCAAGGGGCGGTTTCCGATCATCGATCCCGATGCGGATACGCCACAAACGCCCACGAAGGTGGCCGCATGATCCGCGCAGTGGCCATACTATCGCTGCTCATTCTGTTGATTCTGGTGCTGTACGTACCCTCGGCCCATCCGCCAGAACGATTCCTTGCACTGTTGCGCGACGAACATCGGATAGCTGTTGAGTACTGGAGTCCACAGCCCGCCGAGCGTATGCTGGATCGGGCTGTGCGGATGCAGGAAGCGACCGCCAATGTCACCCCAATCCCTGCTACAAAGGATGCGCCTTCGACATCTGCGGTGAATGGCGCAGTGTTGCTTGAAATGACCTCGGTCAACCAACGGCTCTTCAACAACCCCTACTTCCGCTCCGTCGATGCGCTGCTCTTGCTCGCAAGCTATCGCTTGTCGACCTTGCTCGAATGGCTACCCCTATTGACCGCATTCGTTATGGCGGCGATTGCCGATGGCTGGTTCGCACGGTTCATCAAGGCCAAAGAGTTCCGGCAGCACGATCCGGAGATGTTTGCGTTGTATGCCAGCCTCGGCATTGCCGTACTCTGCGCAACCGTCATTGGCTTTGTATTGCCGATGAGGCTGCATCCGCTACTGCTGCCCTGCGCGCCACTGGTGGTTGGTGTGCTGGTCAGCCGGGCACTGGGGTGTTTTCATCTACGCGGATGACGAATCGCCCGCGAATGGGCTGTCAACACCCATATTGACCTGAGTACAGGGGACGATACCGAAACTCTTGAAACCGCAAATTATCCCTCCTCTGCGTGTATTCCCATCCTCCGCAACTTTTCCCAGAGCGTCTTTCTGGAAATGCCAAGGGCTTCGGCTGTCTGGGTCATGTGCCAGCCATGTTTGTCCAGCGCGACCTGAAGATAGTCACGCTCGCAAGCCATCAGGTAGTCGGCTAGCGATGGGGAAATCTCCCCCGCCGATTCGCCACATTCCAGACTGTCTCCAAAAAAGGCCTCAGCCCCCAATAGGGGCCCGGGGGAGAGGATGCAAGCCCGTTCTACAGCGTGCTTCAACTCACGGACATTGCCTGGCCAGAGATAACTGGTGAGAACCTGCTCGGTTCGCGGATCAAGCCGACGGGATTCCGATGGGTTGGCTCGATTGAAGATTTCCACGTAGTGCCGTACGAACCAGCGTATATCGTCCTGACGCTCTCGAAGGGGTGGAATGCGCAATTGAATAACGTTGATCCGGTAGTACAAATCCTCTCGAAAGTCGCCCATCTCGACCATTGCCTTCAAGTCCTGATGGGTAGCACAGACCAGCCGAAAATTGACGGCAACAACTGACTCCCCCCCTAACCGTACCAAAGTACGCTCCTGGATTACGCGCAGCAGTTTGGCCTGCATCGACGGTGGCATCTCACCGATTTCGTCGAGAAAAAGCGTGCCATTGTTGGCTAACTCGAAATATCCACGCTTGGCTTTAACTGCCCCGGTGAAAGCACCTTTTTCGTAGCCGAAAAGCTCTGCTTCCAGTAATGAGTCCGGTATCGCAGCGCAGTTCACCGCAACAAAAGGGGCTGAATTGCCGACGGCATGGCGGTGGAATTCCTTGGCTACGTGCTCCTTGCCAACACCTGACTCGCCAGTGATCAATAGCGCCGACGCGTGGCGAGCCAACCGGGGCAAGCTCTCCGCAATACGCTGCATGACAGGAGAAACGCCCAGTGCATCTCCCTCATTCGTACCGCGGGCGCCATAGCATTCGGCGAGACCGCATACTTTTTCAACAAGGGCATCGGTATCGAATGGCTTGGTAATGTAGTCGGCAGCGCCTGCCTTGAGCAATTCGACGGCTCGATCAATGCTCCCGTAACCGGTCATGAACAAAAAAGGCGGCAACATCGGCAGGCGTTTGGTCAGATCGAGAAAAAGTTCTCCGCCGTTACGGTCAGGCAGGCGGATATCGCTGACGACGACGCCATAGCGCCGACTTTCCAACGCTGCCGATGCTTCGCGAGCCGTCCGCCACCAATCGACATCGAAGCCTTCTAACTGGAAGCGCTGGGAAAGCGACTCGCCCATGATCTCGTCGTCCTCGATCAGGCAAAGATGTGGGCGGATTTCAGACGGTGTTGCCATAAGGAATATCAACCTTGAAAGTAGTGTAGCCGGGCAGGCTCTCGACCTCGATTTCGCCACCCAGTTGCTGAACGATCTGATAAACGATCCACAAACCCAGGCCATTGCCGCGCTCGCTGGTCGTAACGAAAGGCTCGAACAGGGTATCCATGCGTTCCTGCGGAATGTAGTCACCATCGTTGGTCACAGCCAGGTGCAATTGCTTTTCGGCTGACTCGACGATCAAACGCACGCCGCCACCCTCCTCGGCTGCAGCCAAGGCATTGAGTAGCAGGTTAAGTAGAATCTGGCGCATCAGGGTTGCCGGCAGAGGCAATGCGCCATCGAGATTGCTTTCGACGACGACGCCGATACCACGCCCATGTGCTTCGGACTCGGCCAGGATCAGCAGATCATCCACATCCTCGGAAGCGAAGGGGCGATCCTTGGCCTTGCTTTCGACGAGCAGTGCTCCCACCGTATGGCGAATCTGCGTCAGGCCGCGTTCGAGCAGCGACAGCGTGCTCAGAGCAAGCGGATCGTTACCGCTGCCGTGCCGCTGGTAGGTGTTGATGGCGGTCAGCATGCCGCCCAGCGGATTGTTGATTTCGTGGGCGATGCCGGCCGTCAGGCGGCCGACGGCAGCGAGCCGTTCGGAGACGAGCATTTGCCGCTCCAGTTCCTGCTTGTTTTTTAGCTCAGAGACCATGCGCTGATAAGCGGCTGCCAGTTGGCCAATCTCGTCGCCGCTTTTTGGTAGGTCTGTCAGGCGAGACTCCTCAAGCTCGCCCGGCACGCGGCGCATAGCTTCAGCCAGACGAAGCAACGGCTCCCCGGTGCGACTGGCCCAGACCCAGGAAATCGGCGCAATGATCAGCAGCACCAGTACGGTGACCAGCGCCGCCCGCTTGACCAAGCCGACGAAGCGCGGCACGAAAGAAACCTTGGAGTAGCCAAGAATGACATGACCGAGTGCCACCCCATCGGCAACCAGCGGCGACATCACGAAGTAGACCGGGGAATCAGCCGGTTCGAGGACACGCTGCGCCATCCCGTCACCGCTGACCATGCCGGTACGCAACTGCGCATAGGCGCCGCCGCGAGTGGCTGGACTGCTGCCGATCGGAAATTCGCGAGGCTTCGTCGATACGAAAACCTTGTAATCGGCGTCGGTGATAAGGACCACCTCGGCTTGCAACTCGGGAGCGGCCGGATAGGTTTCACGCGCTGACTGCAGAATTTCGTAGGCTCGCCAGATGTCGTCATGGAGCACCGGCGCGACCAGGGTATTGGCCAATACCCGCCCGAGACTCTTGGCATGGCCTTCCAGGTTTTGCCGCATCTCGTCGTATTCCCAGACAACCAGTGCCGCCGTTACGGTAATTGCCGTGCCCAGCACTGCCGCCATCACCCGTAGCGGGATTTTCCAGCGCAACGAAAGGTTACGGCGAAAGATCATTTCCGGCCGACCTTGGCTGCCATCTGGGCAATGCCATCGAACAAGGCTGGCGATCCGCTCACGAAGCCATCCAGTCGCAAGCGGCCCAGCAATTCGCCCCCCTGCGGGTCGCCCGCCATACCAAGCAAAACCTGCCGGAACTGTTCCATTTCTTTGGCGGGAATATCACTGCGCGCAACAAACGGCGGGTAGCCAAGCAGTGGCGAACGATCGATGATTCGGGTCGCCGCCGTCAGATCAGGGCGCACTTCGGCCAGCGTATCCCAAACGTAGCCATCGACCGCGCCACCGTCAGCCAGCCCGACACCAACAGCCTCGACAACCTTGCGGTGAGCCCAGGTGAAAAAAGTGCGCGAAAAGAAAGTCGACGGCTTTTCTCCCAGCATCGTCAATGCGTATTGCGGATAGAGATACCCGGAATTGGAATCCGGATCGGAATAAGCGAAGACCTTGCCGCGCAGGTCGGCAATGGTCTTCGTGCGTTGGTCGTCAGACGGCACGATGAGGTAGGACTGGTAGAGCGGCTGGTTGCGCCACAAAGGCACTGCGACCAGGCGAAACTCATGGCGATGGCGTATGTACGGGTAGCCGCACAACCAGGCAAAATCGATCTTCCCGGAACGCAACAAATCAATGATCTCACGATAATTGCCGCGCTGGACAAAGGCCACAGAGCGGCCCAGTTTCTGTTCCAGCCAGGATCTCCATTTACCGAGAAAGCTCACCTGGTCGTCGAGAAAGACCGGTGTCAGGCCGATACGGACAATCGCACCATCACCGTTGGCAGCCGTCGCCGGCCAAGCTGGCAGAGCAGCCAGGGCAAGCAGCAGGCGGCGCCGGGTGGCGCGCAAAAGAGGTCGATCTGACGCAGACATGAAGGTGATGATAAGCGTCGGCCAGTCAATCCATCCAGTCGATTTTTTGCGTCGTTACGCTGGCGTAGCACCTTGCGCCGCAGCAATTGACCCGAGTGTTACGCCACCGTAACAATTGGGCAATTGATTCAACATTGGTAAATCCTTCAGGATCACCAGCCGGCAAGCCTTTGAAGACTTAACCCTGAGCCATGGCCTGCTTGTTGCGTTAAAGACACCGCTATTGGCCACGCCACGACGAGGTCAGCATGTTCAGCAACACACCACTGCAACCAGAGGAGGCAAGCAGATGAGTGAAGGATCAAAAGTTTCAACAGGTGGGGGCAAGAAGCGCTATGCGATGGTGGTCGATACCCGCCGCTGCATCGGTTGCATGGCTTGTCAGGTCGCCTGCAAGGCGGAGTACGACACCCCGCTGGGTGTCAATCGGACCTGGGTGCCGTACAAGGTGGTCGGCAAGTACCCCAACGTCAAAAAGCAGTTCCTGCCCCGTTTGTGCAACCACTGCGAGGATCCTCCGTGCGTGCGCAATTGCCCGGTCGAGGCCACCTTTGTGGTTGAGGATGGCGGCTTTGTTCTTCAGCGCTACGAGCGTTGCATAGGGTGCCGTAGCTGCATGGCAGCCTGCCCGTACAACGCCCGTTTCATGCTGCCGTCACATCGGACCTACACGCCGATCACCAACGTCGTCGACAAGTGCACCTTCTGTTTCCACCGCGTCACCCAGAATCTGGTGCCCGCCTGCGTCCAGACCTGCATCGGCCGCTCCCGCGTCTTCGGCGATCTCAACGATCCGAACAGCGAGGTTTCCTACCTGGTGGCAAAGAACGCGACCCAGGTACTGCGCCCGGAAGAAGGCACCAAGCCGCACGTGTTCTACATCGGGGCAGACCGCAACGCCACCGAGTTCGGTCGCGACGCCTACCAAAAGCGCGAAGTGATGGAGCCGGAACGCTCCGCCTTCAAGAACCACTTCAAGATCTAAGGGGAGAATCATGGGTGATTACGTCTGGTTCCATGATGTGTCTTGGCATGCGAGTTATGCCGTCTATTTCTTCGTGATTGGCATACTTGCCGGCCTCTCTTTCATTTCCTACGGCTCGTGGCGCACACCGGCGCTACGTCCTCTGCGGGAAAAGACAGCCTATGCCTCCTTCGTCCTGCTTGGCCTGGGCGGCATGCTGCTGATTGCCGATCTGTCGCAGCCGATGCGCTTCCTCAACATCCTCAATCCGGCGTACCTGAACTTCACGTCGCCGCTGGCCTGGGGAGCTCTCAATATCGTCGCCTTCAGCATCGCGTCCATCGTCTATATCCTGGCGCTGCGCAAAGGCGATGAAAAGAACGGTCAATTGCTGGCCCTGATCACCGCCCTGCTCGCTCTCGGTCTGCCCATCTACACCGGCTTCGACCTGACGGTGCATCAGTCGCGGCCGGTCTGGAACACGCCGATCATGCCGGTGCTCTTCGTTGCCTTGGCCATTGCCTCGGGTTCGGCGGTTGGCGCCTTGCTTGCCGCTGGCAACGCCGAAGCACAAAAGGTTCTGCGCGAATACATGCTTTGGTCAGCCGGCGCAGTCGCCGTCATGCTGGTTTCGATCATGGGCACGACCAATTACGGTGGCTCGGCCGCCGAACTGACCTTCATGATCATGACCACGGGGACGATGGGACTGCTCTTTATCGGCGTCGGCTTTCTCGGTGGCAGCGTTGCGCCAGCGCTGATGCTGTTCGCACCGATGGGCAAAAGCCAAGGGGTGGTGCTGGTTTCTGCCCTGCTCATTCTGGCCGGTAGTGCAGCCTTGCGCTATGTCCTGCTGATGGCCCCGCAACAACTACAGACCCTGTATTGATCCAGGTCGCGAGGAGATAAAGAAAATGGAAATGCCCAAAGTCACACGTCGTACCTTCCTCAAGGTCAGTGCCGGTTCCGGGGCTGCTGCAGCCGCTGCCCCCCGTCTGCTGTCGGCGATGGAAAACGATCTCGGCGGCAAGGATTTCGGTCCGGTCAGCGGTGCCGAGCGCAAGGCCATCCCGGTTAACTGCCACGTCTGCAACATCCAGGACGGCGCCATCGCCTATGTCGAAAACGACCGGGTGGTCAAACTCGAAGGTAATCCCGAACATGTCTCGACCCGTGGCCGCCTCTGCGCCAAGGGCAATTCGGGCATGTGGTACAGCTACGATCCGGATCGCATCCTCTACCCCTTGAAACGGGTCGGTGCCCGTGGTGAGGGCAAGTGGAAGCGCATCACCTGGGATGAGGCGCTGGCCGAACTGACTGAGAAGCTCGACGCGGCGCTCAAGGAAGATCCCAACACCATCATGCTCAAGTACGGTCGCAACCGGACCGGCGGCAGCATCGACCGTTTCATGAAGACCCTGGGCTCGGCGACGGTGGTCAACCACACCTCGGTCTGCGAATCGTCGAAGAAAGTCGGCATGGAACCGACCTGGGGCCCGGATATTGAAACGCCGGACTTCGCCAACGCCAAGTACGTGCTGAACTTCGGATCCAACGTGCTGGAAGCGTCCTACTTCCACAACCCGCTGTCGCAACGGGTGACCGAAGGCCGCGTCGACAACCAGATGAAGATCGTCACCTTCGACGTCCGGCTGTCCAATACCGCAGGCTTCTCGGACGAGTGGATTCCTGTCTTTCCGGCCACCGACGGCGCCGTGGCGCTGGCCATCGGCCATGTCATCCTGCGCGAGGATCTGCAGGATTCGGATTTCATCACCAACTGGACCAATGTCACAGTCGATGAACTGAAAGCGCATTACAAGCAATACACGCCGGAATGGGCTTCGAAGATTTCTGGCGTACCGGTTGAGACCATCGAGCGTATTGCCCGCGAGTTCGCAACTACCAAGCCGGCAACGCTATTTACCTATCGTGGTCCGGCCAAGCATCTCTACGGCTCGTACAACGAGAAGGCCTGCATGATGCTGCCGATCATGACCGGCAACGTCGAGAAAAAAGGCGGCTACTGCCTGCCGCGCGGCATGGGCTGGCCCCAGCCGATGCCGGAACCGGGCAAGCCGACGCATGACTCGGTACTCGCCCATCCGCCGGAGTATCCGCTGGCTGCCCACAAGGTCAGCCACCTGGTTCCTTTCTGGATCGCCGAAGGTCGTCAGAAGATCAACGTGTACTTCACCTACCAGGACAACCCGGTTTATACCAACCCTGGTTCAATGGCGGTCTGGGGCAAGTTGTTCAAGGACGAAAAGCTGATTCCCTACCTCGTCTCGATGAGCCCATTCATGGGCGAGGAAACGGCGCTGGCTGACCTGATCCTACCGGACTGCCCGTATCTGGAGCGCTGGGAACCGGAATCAATGCCCAACTCGTTGTGGCCGTGGCTGGGCATTCGCCAGCCGGTGCACAAGTCGCTCGGCGAATCGCGCGAAAACCGTGTGCTGCTGCGCGACATCATTCACAAGCTGGACCCGGACGGCAAACGCGGCATGAAGCAGTTCTGGGACTTCAAGGATGGCGAGGACTATATGCGCCATCACTTCGACAACGTGCCCGGCCTCAAGGAAGCCGGCGGTCTCGATTTCCTGAAAAAGCACGGCGTCTGGCCGATTTACGGCAAGCTCGATCCGAAGACCGGCAAGATATCCGACAAGACGGGCCGCGAGATCAAGGCCGACTACGGGCTCTACCTGAAGGAACTGTCGACCGCCGACATGACCGGTGCCACGGTCGACAGCAAGGGCATCATCAGCAAGAACGGCAAGGCCATCGGCGTCCGGCGCAACGGCAAGAACTGCGTTGGGTTCCCGACCGGCAACCGGCTGATCAACGTCCGTGTCGACCAGTGGGCCGAGTATGGCTTCAACCCGATGCCGACCTTCAAGCGCATTCCCTGGCATGAGGCAATGAAGGACGATGACCTGATCCTTTCCACCTTCAAGCTCAATGTGCACAAGCAATCGCGTACCGCCGCCGTCAAATGGCTGGCCGAGATCGCCCACAGCAACCCGGCCTGGATGAATCCGGAAACCGCCGCCAAGTTGGGCGTCAAGACCGGCGATCTGGTCCGCGTCGAAAGCGCGGTTGGCCATCTGGTGACCAAGGCTTATGTCACTGAAGGCATCCATCCCAAGGTGGTGTCCATCCCGACCGGCTTCGGCCACTGGGAATACGGCCGTCTGGCAACGCTCAAGCTGAAGGACAAGAAGGGCGAGTATAGCCATGGTGCTGACGATCCGGACCTTAACAACGTCTGGTGGGATGACAAGGGTGTCCATCCAAACAACATCATCCCGGTCGTGGCTGACCCGATCGGTGGCTCCCAAGGCTGGTACGACACCGTGGTCAAAGTGACCAAGGCCGGCCCCAACGACAAGTATGGCGATAGCGAGGGCAACTGGGAAAAGCACGTGGCAGCTTACAAAGAGACCATGCGCTATGCCTACACCGGCGACCTGCACCGCAAGATGCATCCGGAAATGGCCGCCTGGGCTGGCCCGGATAGCGTCAAGCACAAGGCTGGCGGCGGGCATTGATTAGAGCGGATTCGGGTCGCGTGGAGGGCTCGCATTGGGTCAGCGGCGGGATGAGCGCAAGGCGCTCGGCACTGGCCAGGGTCATCCCTGGCCAAGCAGGGCAACGCGGCGATCGCCCGCCGCTGACCCAACCCTTCGGGCGGCCCGGCTTTGGGCGCATCGCGGCGTTGCCAGTCGCTTGTGCAGATGACTGCACCGCGCGCCCGGCGCCTGGCGCTGCATCCCAAAGCCGGGCCGTGCGTGCCCTACACGCGGCCCGGATCCGCTCTGCAGTTCGGTTGTAACGAGGTTCGGCCCGCCGGCATTCGTGCTGGTGGGCCGTTTTTTTCGGGAGTAGTGATGCTGGATACCGTATTTGCCATTGAACGTGCCGACGAATCGCACGTATTTCCTGCCGAGATCGGCACCGACGAATTGCGCGAGGAGTGCCTGGCGCGAGCGAGTATTTACCGGCTACTGGCCGGTGTTTTCGTCGAGGAGCCGAGCCGCGAATTTCTTGCTGCTTTGCGCGATGAAGCGCTGCTCGGCCAATTGGCCGAAGCTGGCGTGCGCTTTGCGCCCGACTTCCTTGCCACTGAACTGGACGAACTAGCCGAGACGCTAGCTTGCGAATACGCCACGCTGTTCGCCTCCTCCGGCGGCTTTCCGCCGATTGAATCGGTACGCCTGACCGGCCGCTTCAAGCAGGACCCCAATTTCAAAGTGACGCAGATTTATCAGGCGGCGGGCTTTGCCTTGGGCAAAGGTCGTTTCGAGGTTTTTGCCGACCAGTTGGGCGTCGAGCTGTTGTTCGTCGCCGAGTTGCTGGAGCGTTGCGCGGCCGCCCTGGGGACCGACCAGCCAGCCGACTACCGGCGGCTCGAAAAGGACATCAAGCGCTTCTGGACGCAGCACCTCGGCCTCTGGGTGCGCGGATACTGCCGGCTGATTGGCCGCGCCTCGAACCATTCCTTCTTCCGGGAGATGGCCAAGTTTCTGGGCGGCTTCGCCGAGGAGGAAATTGCGGCGATGGGTCTGAAACGCCTGGAAGATCTCGACATGGGCCGCGTCGTCGTCCCCAAGAGCGAAATCCAGGTTGAGTTCAATCCCGATGAACCGGTCTGCGGCGGCTGCCCGCCATCATCCGACAAGCCAATCGGCGGCACTGGCAATGTCCACAAACTGCACGACCTGCGCTTTTGAGGAAATACCATGTTGCTCGATTTACACTCCCGCCCCTTCTCAAAACCCGACCGCCAGGTGCTCTCCGAACTCGACTGGAGCGAAGTTGCCGCCATGTGGGACAACAACCAACTCGGCCAATTGCACGACTGGCTGAACGAACGCTGGTCGCGACTAATCCGCGACAGCGTGCTCGGCCAGAAGGACCCCGAGGCCGAGTTTTTGCAGGCCCTCGCCTTCGCCGTCCTTGCCTTGTTTTTCACCCAGAACCGAAACCAGGAAGGTGCACTGCTGATGGCCGATGACGCGATCATTGCCCTCAACAAGTATCGGCCGAGTTATCTCGGCGTCGCCATCGACCCTATCGTCGGGACGCTGCAGGAATTGCGGCCCCTGCTTTGCGGTCTGGCGGCAGACGATCCCTGTCCGCTGTATCCTTTTGCCTATCCGAAATTCCAGTATTTCCACAGCACACCATGAGCATCAGCTTCTGCTGCCTCGCCGAAACCTTCGATCCGGCGCGGGAAGCGCAATATCTTGTCGATAACCCGGGCGTCGAAGGCTGCGTTGGGCAATGCGCCGCCGTTATCCTGCCCGCTGGCGACGAAACACGGGCTGAGGTCTTGCTGGCAGCCGGGGCACGACAGGTCTTGATCGGCGAAGCGGCCCTGCTCGACAGCGGCATCATCGAACGGCTGGTCGCCAAATACGGCAAGGAACGGATCGGTCTCGCCGTGCCAGTACGTAATCTTGCGGTTGACTGGGCTTTTGAGACGGTTTCCAACGCCGATTTCAAAGTGGTTACGCCGTCAATTTGCGAGCCAACCTGGGAAGTGTTGCGCGCCGACGGTTCTGGCACCGGGACTCACGCCGAATGGTGGATAGGCCAGATGGTCGAGCAGGGGGCACACACCGTGCTGCTCCTCGCCGATATCGAGAACGACAGCGATCTCAACCTGTGCGCCGGCCTGGTCGAAAAACTGGGCACGCAATTGTGGGTCGCACCCCGCACCATCGAAGCCCCGCCGCTCGCCGACTGGATCGCCTTCGGGCAGGTCCGCCAGTTCGCGCTGCGGCCCGATCTCTATCAACAACGCGAGACATGGCAATGCCCGGCCAATGCCGACGACCTCATCGGGGAAGCCTCGTGAAAACCCTCCCAACGCTATGCCTGCTGAGCAGCCTGCTCGTCAGTAGCGCAACCCTCGCCGACGTAGCCTTGCTCGACGGCAAGGAATTGAGCCTGGCCCTGAAAGACAGCCCACCCTGCTGCGTCGTTGACGGCCGCAAGGAAGTCAATCGCATCAAGACGCCACTGCCCGAAGCCTTACCGTACCGCCCTGGCCTGCGCATCAAGCCAACGGCCACCGTCATCGTGCTGGCCGACGCCGACAGCGAAGCACTGCGCATCGCCGGCATCTTCGAAAAACAACATCCGGGGAAGCCCATTCTCGCTGTCAAGGGCGGACTGAAAACCTGGCTGGCTGCGACCGCCAGCCAGAGCAGCGCGCCGGCCAGCGACGGCGCTCCCGGCGCCACCCTGCAGTTCGTCATTCCGCACAACACCTGCGAGACGGGCGAACCACTGCAAAAGCTGCAAAGCAAGAAAAAATGAGTATGGCCACGCCGAGCATTCGCGTCAGCCAATGCACCCGTTACCGCTATCGCTACAGCGCCTGCCAGCGCTGCGCCGATGCCTGCCCGCATGAGGCCATTGCGCTGAATGACGAGGGTGCTACGGTCAACCCGAAAAATTGCCAAAATTGCGCGTTATGTATCAGCGCCTGCCCGACCGGCGCCTGGGCCAGCGACAATTTCAAGGTAATCGACCTGCTCCGCCAGGCGATCAAGCAACCGACCTGGAGTGTCGCCTGCGCCCCGTCGGGCGAGACAGCCGATGCCATCGTGCCCTGCCTCGGCGCGGTCGACGGCGTGACGCTGGGCTACCTGGCGAAGCGCGGCATCCCGGTTACGCTGCGCGGCCAGTGGCATTGTGGCGACTGTCCGCATGGCAAGACTGGCGCCGCCCAACTGGCGTTGAGTCTCGAAGCCGTTGATGTCCTGCATCAAGGCGCTCGGGATGGTTCGAATAATCCGGAAGCGCCGATCAACTGGATGCTGCCGCAACTGGCCCAGCCAACCAGGGCGCTGAATCGCAGTCAGGACAAAAAGCCGGCAGCCGAGTTTGCCCCGGCCCGCCGCCAGCTATTTCGCCGCCTGATTGGCCGCGGTATCGATGAAGTCATCCTTGCCACGCCGCAAGCCGACAACCAGCCGGCCCCGGAAAAAGCCATCCGCCCAGGCCCTTACTCGATCACCGAACGCCGCGAACTACTGCAAATCGTTACCCAGCAGAAAGATGGGCAAGCCTTCCCGGTTCAGCTTCATGATGGTCTGCCGCTGATGCAATTGACGCTGCAGCCAGGTTGCACGGTCTGCGAAGCCTGCTTCCGCGTTTGCCCGACCGGTGCGATCCAAATTGAGGAGAACCCGGATGCCTGGGCCTTGCAGTTCCGCTTCGACCGCTGCGTCGCCTGTCAGGCCTGCCTCGAAGTCTGTCAGCCGCGGGTGCTGGATGCAGATGCCAGCTTTGACGCCCGCGCCGAGCAACCGGTACGGGTACTGATGTCCTTGAACAAGCAGCGCTGTTCGCGTTGCGACCGTCATTTCGTCTCCGCCGTACCGGAAAAGACCTGCCCGGTCTGCCGCGATGACGAAGACGCTTTTGCCGCCATATTTGGCTGAACACCAGGAGACAAACGATGCAATGGGATTTTTCGCCGGAAGATGTCGTCAAGGCCCGGGCCGATTACGGTTTGGCGGATTTTCGTCGCGATCTGGCCGAAGAGGTGCGGATGAATCTGCCGCCGGCCGACGAACTGCAGGAGCAACGCAGCTACAACCTGATCTACGACCTGTGCTACGCGCTGGCCACGAGCAAAGAACTCGACGCCCATCTCGGCGCCTATGCCTACGACCCGCCCACTGTCCAGTTCCTGCGTGAAGTCGAGCCAATGATGGCGACCAACGTGGAAATGCTCGGTGCCATCCTGCAACGCCTGATCATGGACCGCATCGAATCCGGCATGGTGCTGGAACAGGCAATCGAAGACACTGCCGCCTGGCACGCCAAACTTGCCGCGGCGCCGCTGGCAGCGTAATAAACAGCCCATGGAACAGAAGCCCCTCACAGATCGATTCGGTCGCCGCATTGAATACCTGCGTCTATCGGTCACCGACCGCTGCGACCTGCGCTGCGCCTATTGCATGCCCAGCGATTTCAGCGGCTACGAGGAGCCCGAGCACTGGCTAAGCTTCGACGAAATCGAACGCCTGGTCGGTCTGTTCGCCCGCTTTGGCCTGCGCCGCGTCCGGTTGACCGGCGGCGAACCGCTGATGCGCAAGGGCCTGGCCGGTCTGGCCCGCCGCATCAAGGCCATTCCGGGCGTCGAAGACCTTTCGCTGAGCACCAACGGCACGCAGCTCAGAAAGCATGGGCAGGCACTACGCGATGCTGGTGTCGATCGCCTGAATGTCAGCCTCGATACACTGCAGCCGGCCCGCTTTGCCGAAATCACCCGGCGCGACGCCCTGGCCGATGTCCTGGCGGGTCTGGCCACGGCGCGGGAAATCGGCTTTGCGCCGATCAAGATCAACATGGTCTGGCTGGCCGGCGTCAACGACGACGAACTGGAAGCGATGGTCGACTTTTGCCGCCAGGGAAAATTCATCTTGCGCCTGATCGAAACCATGCCGATGGGCGAAACCGGGCGCCAATCGCAATATGCCAGCCTGCAACCGCTGATCGCTTCACTGAAAGCCAAGTTCGGCCTGATCGACGGCCTGATCCCCGGCGGTGGCCCGGCGCGCTATCTGGTCAGCCCGGATGAGCAGTTCAGCCTCGGCTTCATTACCCCGATGTCGCAGCATTTCTGCGCCACCTGCAACCGCGTCCGCCTGACCGTCGACGGCATACTCCACCTCTGCCTTGGCCAAGAAGACCGCCTCGACTTGCGCTCATTGATACGCAGCGGGGAAAGCGATGAAAGCATCCTGGCCGCCATTCAGGCGGCTATCGATCACAAGCCGGAGCGCCACGAATTCAGCGAACGCCCGGAGAAAATCATTCGTGTAATGTCTTCGACGGGAGGCTAGGTAAGCCGTCATTCGAAAACACAAAACCTCGGATACGCTCATGCCTTGCCTTTAATCAACCGAAAGGAACCTTCCAGTGAAAGCACTGAATATCCTATGGCAACGGCTCCTCACCCGCGAGGGCGAGACATGCGAGCGCTGTGGTGGCACACAAGCTGCCATCGAACTGGCCATGCCAAAACTACAAGAAGCATTGCTTCCACTGGGCATGGAGCCGGTTCTGGAAACACGAGCGATAGAACCTGACGCTTTCAAGGGCATAGTCTAACTTGGCACTTAAGCGAGATTGAGAGTATGCAAAAACTCAGGGAGTTCTTGGAAAATAGGCAAATCAGCGTTTACTTTGCCACGGCAACCTTGGCCGCGGTCATTGCCATGTTCGTGCCTGGCACAACTGTTCTTGAGGCTGGCGTTAATCCAGCACTCGCATTGATGTTGTTCGTGACGTTCCTGCAAGTGCCACTTGCCGACCTTGGGCGAGCTTTCATCCAGGTGCGATTTTTTGCAGCCTTGCTCACCGCAAACTTCGTTATGGTGCCCTTGCTCGTGGCCGTCTTGGTGCAGTTTCTGCCACACGATCCGATGGTGTTGCTTGGCGTGCTATTGGTGCTGCTTACACCGTGCATTGACTACGTGGTGACCTTTTCGCACCTTGGCCGCGCCGATGCGCGCCTGCTGCTGGCGGCAACTCCGGCGCTCTTGATCGTGCAAATGCTGTTGCTGCCGGTCTATCTCGGCCTGTTCCTTGGGAACGATGCAACCCACCTTGTTCAGCTCGGTCCGTTCGTTCACGCGTTCATTTGGCTGATTGCGATTCCGCTCTTACTTGCCGGGGTTGTCCAATTTTGGGCAGCTCGGTCCCGAACGGGCGAGTGGGTATTTACCAGGCTAGGATTGCTGCCTGTGCCAGCGACGGCGCTTGTCCTGTTCGTGGTCATCGCGGCCGTAGTACCGCAGCTCGGGCCTGCGACCGATGTGGTCTTGCAGGTGGTCCCAATCTATATTGCCTTTGCAGCGCTCGCTCCCTTCCTAGGGTGGCTGGTGGGTCGGCTGTTCCGCCTCGACGTACCGGCTGGCCGTGCTATTGCATTCAGTGCAAGCACGCGAAATTCGCTCGTGGTGTTGCCGCTCGCGCTTGCAGTGCCAGGAGCAATTCCCGTGCTGCCGGCGATCGTCGTTACACAAACACTTGTCGAGTTAATCAGTGAGTTGATCTATGTGCGCTTAATTCCAAAACTTACGCAGTTGTGAATTTGCGGCGAGAGCTTAGCGTGCTTTATTTTCCGTTTTCTGAGACGACCCCTTTATATGCTTCCCGAAACCGACTTACCCGGAATCAGTCGAAGCGAACATCAATCTGCTTTCCATCAGGTTTGGTGCAAAATCCCGATGGAGCTTGGCCCGAACGCCAAGCCAGCAGGCATCGAATCGTTTCCCCATTTTGGGTACGCAGTACCGGCGATGCCGAACTCCTTATGTGATCTCTATCCATGCCGCTGGAAATTTGGTCGTAATGTTTGCCGGGGCCAAATAATTGACGCAGTTTTGCGAGGTCTTGATGATGCTGGATCACAAATTCTCGCCCCTCATACCGCGCTCCTTCGAGTTCCAGAACCATGACCGGCGGTTGCGTGCCCTCGTGGCTGAAGGAGCCCGTGACGGGAGGCGAGTCGTTCTCTGATACCAGTTTATGGGTATGCCCGGCACATCCGGAAATCGTCACGCCCAGAAAACAAGTTGCGAGAATTTTTGTGATCGCAGACATGCGACCTCCCTTCTACTTCAAAACGAAGCGAACGGTTGCCGGGGCTTTGCCAGGGACGGATACCAAGGCCACAATCTTGCTGTTGGCAAGCTTGAAACTTCCTGCGGCCTCCAGTTGCTGGCCGGCCGGCTTCAACTCGACTTCCTGCTTGTCGGCCCCGACGAGGATGGTTAGTTTGGCGCTGGCCTTGGCAACATCCACCGGCTTGCCATGATCGCGCAAATGCAACTGGATCAAATCCGGCTTGACTACCAGTTCGTAATCCATGTCCTTGACCTCGCTGACGACGCCACCGTGGAGCGGCTTGTGTTCGTGCCCATGGTCGTGACCACCGGCGGCAAAGGCAAGGCCCGACATGGAGAATGTAAAGGCGGCGAGAAGATGAATCGGTTTCATGGGTTTTCCTTTCGTTGAGAAATATTCAAAGCGCACCGGCATCGCGGTCGGCCATCAGACGTTCCACATCCTTGCGGCCAAACAGCCAGAACATGGCGGGTGTTAGGAAGGTATCGAGCAGGGTTGAGCTGATCAGGCCCGAGAAGATGACCACCGCCACCGGATGCAGGATTTCCGTGCCCGGCCGCTCGGCCTCGAACAACAACGGCGCCAGTGCGAAGGCGGTGACCAGCGCCGTCATCAAGACCGGTGCGAGACGTTCCAGCGAGCCGCGCAGAATCATCTTGTGGTCGAAGTTCTCGCCTTCCATGCGCATCAGGTTGATGTAGTGGCTGACTTTTAGAATCCCGTTGCGCACCGAAATGCCGGCCAGCGTAATGAAACCGACCAGCGCGGCGACCGACAGCGGCTGCCCGGAAATCCACAAGCCGAGCACTGCGCCAACCAGCGCCAGCGGAATGTTGGCCATAATCAGCGCCGACAGCACGACCGACTTGTAGCGACTGAACAGCACCACGAACATCAGCACCAGCGAGACGATGGAGAGCAGGCCAACCAGCCGCGAAGCCTCTTCCTGCGCCTGAAATTGTCCGCCCAGGGTGATGAAGTAGCCTTCCGGCAGCTTGCTGTCGCCGACGACCTTGCGGATGTCCTCGACAATCTCGGACAACGCCCGTCCTTGCGCGTTGGCTGAAAGCACGATGCGCCGCTTGCCGTCATCGCGGCTGACCTGATTCGGCCCGTCGCCATCCTCGATGGTGGCAATTTTTGACAAGGGAATCGGGCCGCCCGGCGTCTCCAGCAAAATCTGCCCCAGTCCTTGCAACGAGCGGGATGATTCGGGCAAGCGCACGACCAGCGCGAAGCGCCGGCCGCCCTCGACGACCTGGGTTACCTTTTCGCCTTCGACCAGGCTTTGCAGCGTCGCCAGAATCTGCGGCGTCGGCACGCCGTATTGCGCGGCCGTCGCATAATTGACGCTGACCTTGATCTGCGGCGCCAGCACCTGCTTCTCGATTTCCAGATCTGCGATACCGGGAATACCGGCCAGCCTGCCGCGCAGCGCATCGGCCTGACCGCGTAGCGTGTCGAGGTCGTCGCCAAAAATCTTGATGGCGATCTGCGAACGCACGCCGGACAGCATGTGGTCGATACGGTGCGAGATAGGCTGGCCGATGGCAATCGCCGCCGGCAGGTTGATCAGGCGGGCGCGAATGTCGGCCGAAATTTCGCCCATTGAGCGCGTCATTTCGGATGCTGGCTTCAGGCCGACATCCAGTTCGCTGACATGGACGCCTTCCGCATGCTCGTCGAGTTCAGCCCGGCCGCTGCGTCGCCCGACGTGCACCACTTCCGGCACCGCTTTGACCAGCACCTCGGCCTGTTGCGCCAAGGCCGACGACTCGGCCAGCGTGACGCCGGGGTTGAGGCGCATGCCAATCAGCAGCGTTCCTTCATTGAAGGGCGGCAGGAAGGTCTTGGGGAAGAACGGCACCGCGACTGCTGCCACCAGAATGGCGACGGCACCGGCCGCCAACGCCGCTTTGGGACGGTTGAGTACCGTCTGCAAACTGCGCCCATAGCTGGCTTTCAGCCAGGCCAGCAGTTTCGTATCGCCATGATCGAGTGACTTCATGCGTGGCAACAGATAGAAGGAGAGCACCGGCGTCACTGTCACCGACACCACCAGCGAGGCCAACGTCGAAACGATGAAGGCGATGCCGAGCGGCACGAACAAGCGCCCTTCCATACCGGGCAGCGCGAAGAGCGGCAGAAAAACCAGCACGATGATGATCGTTGCGTAGAGGATGGCCGAACGCACCTCCATCGTCGCATGGGCGACCAGCTCAATCGGATGCATCCGGTGATCGTGGTGCTTGGCCCGGTCTTCCTTCAGCCGTCGCAGCACGTTCTCGACGCCGACCACGGCGTCATCGACCAGGCCGCCAATGGCGATGGCCAGACCACCCAGCGTCATGGTGTTGATCGACAGGCCGAAATAGTCGAAGACCAGCGCCGTCATGAAAATCGACACCGGGATAGCGGTTAGGGCGATCACCGTCGGGCGCAAGGTGCCCAGAAAGAAGAACAGGATGACTGCGACGAAGACCGATGCCCCGATCAGCTTGCCTTGCAGCGTGCTGATCGACGACTCGATGAAACTGGCCTGGCGGAAGGTCACCTTGGGCGCCTCCATACCCGCCGGCAGCGATTTCTTCAGATCCTCCACTGCGGCCTCGATGCTTCGGGTCAGATGGATTGTGTCCGCCGTCGGCTGCTTCTGGATGCCGAGAATGACCGCCGGTTTGCCCTCGAAACCGGCATCGCCCCGCTTGATGGCCGGTGCGAAGGTCACGTCGGCGATTTGCCGCAATAAAACAGGTTGACCGTGGCGGGCCGTCAGCGCCAGGTTCTTCAGGTCGTCCAGACGCGACGTGCGGCCGAGATGGCGAATCAGGTATTCGCGGCCATTGAGTTCGAGGAAGCCGCCGGAGGTGTTGGCCGAGTAGCCCTTGAGCGCCCCGGTCAACTGCTCGTGCGAGATGCCCAGTTCCGCCATGCGGGTCGTGTTCGGCTGCACCTGGAACTGCCGCACCTCGCCGCCGATGGGAATGACCTGCGCCACACCGGCAATTGCCATCAGACGCGGCCGCAGCACCCAGTCGGCGTATTCGCGCACCTGCATCGGCGAAATCTTCGCGGTGTCGATGGGAATGGCGATCTGCATGATTTCGCCCATGATCGAACTGATTGGCCCCATGCGCGGCGTGACGCCCGCTGGCAAACCTTCCTCCATCGAGGAAAGACGTTCAGACACCATCTGCCTGGCCCGAAAAATCTCTGTTTTCCAGTTGAAGGTCACATAAATGAAAGAGAGGCCTGCACTGGACACCGAGCGCACGCTTTCCACACCGGGCAGACCGTTCATGGTCGTTTCCAGCGGGAAGGTGATCAGTTGCTCCACTTCCTCGGCGGCCATACCGCCGGACTCGGTCATGATGGTGACCGTCGGTTTGTTGAGGTCCGGAAACACATCCACCGGTGTGCGGGAGAGCGTGAATGCCCCATAAGCCATCAGCACCAAGCTGGCGATGATGACCAGCAGGCGGTTGGCAAGGCTGTTGTCGAGAAGCCACTTGAACATGATTGGCTCCGCTCAGCGTATCTGGTTAATCAGAGTGGCCGCGCGGACGGCAACCCGATCCCCGGCTTTCAGACCGCTGGTCACCGCCACGTGGGTGCCGTCCAGCGGCTCGGCGGTTACTGTGCGCGGCTCAAAGCGTTCCGGCGCCGTCTTGATCCAGACGATGCTCTGGTTCGCAGGGTTCTTCATCAGCGCCGCCATCGGCACGCGGATGCCCGGCACCGTGCTGCGCGTCTGCACGAAGACCCGAACCGGCTGGCCGACGGCCAACGCCGCCAAAGCGCCGCCTTCACCCCGGAAGGTCAGCGGCAGTGCTTGCTCGCGCAGGCTGCGGGCGACGCCAACCAGGCGCAGCGGCAGCTTCTGCTCACCGACGGCGACAAAGGCCCCGGCCACATCGCTGGCGACGGCCATGTCGAAAGCCAGCGCCTCGATCAGCATGCGTTCCGGATTGACGATCTCGAACAGGGTTTCGCGGGCTTCGAGCACCTGACCGGAGACGACGTTGGCCGAGGCGATAACGCCGCTGACCGGCGCCACCAGTTGCTCGTTGGCCACGGCGGCTTCTGCTTCCTCGATGACCTTGCGCGGCACAGTGTCGGAGAGTTCGCGTAGGCGGCGCAGGCGGCTTTCGGCCAGGGAACGGCTGTTGCCGCCGACCTCCGGCGTGACGTAGGCGAGCACCTCGCCCTTCTTGACTGCTTGGCCGGGCAGCGGCAGACCTCGTGGTCCCGGTGTGACACGACCGGCGACGATGGCCTGCACTTTGCCGCCGGCGTTCGGGTCCATAACCACCTTGCCAGCCAGTTCATGGGTACGGGGCAGTTCGCCTAGCTCTACCAGCAGGGTACGAACACCAATCTGGCGTTGCGCCGGTTTGGGCAGGAAGACACTGCCGTCTGGCTGGCGCTTGGGGCCACTGCCGCTGGCAGCGGGCGGGGCATCTCCGTGGTCATGGCCGTCGCCGGCCACTGCCGGCATTGCAGAAAGCGACAGGGAGAGACAAAGGGCGGTCAATAACAGCCGGGGCTTCATGCGGCACCTCCGAAATGCGGTTTACGGGAAGCGCGCAGGCGGCGCAACAAAGTGGCAAGAACAAAGAGGGTCCCGCCAGCGATACCGGCCCATAGGGCGTATTCCTTCCAGCCATGGGTGTGGGCGGTTGTTTCGGCATGTGCCTCTTCGTGGACGTCGAGTTCGCCAGCCAGCAAGTCGGTTTCCTCGCCGGCGATGACGGTCGCCGCGACCGACACGACCCCCGGCTTGAGTTCCTGCGCCAGCGTCGCCTCGAACTCCCCCTCGGCATGCGGTTCGACGGGTACTTTGACGCCACCGAGTTCCAGTTCGAGCTTGGCATCCTTGACCGGACTGCCGTCGGCATAGCGGTCGAGATAGAGCGTCAGTTGCTTGCCATTGACGACGCCGACCAGTTCAAAGGTTTCGGACGTTGCCGCAAAACGCGGCGCGGCTGGACCGGCGGATGAAGCAGGCGCCTCGCCATGGTCGTGCCCGTCACCGGCCCAGGCCAGTGGCGCGGCCAGGGCGATCCAGGCGGCCCATCCCAAAGTGGCCAGTGTGTTTGTTGTTCTCATGTTCGGGTTCCTCATTTTTGTTCGGGGAGCAGGCCCAGGGCCTGGCGCAGGGCGGAGATCCCAGCGGCTAGGTCAATTCGGGTGCGAGCGTTTTGCCGTTCGGCTTCGACGGATTCAAGTTCGATGCGCAGGCGGGTCGGCAGGTCGCTCTCCCCCAAGCGGAAGGACTTGTCGAAGAAACCCCGCGACTCACGTGCCAGTTGGGCGCGTTTCTCGGCTGCCGCCAGTTGGGTGCGACCCGATTCGACGCGCACCCGGGCCGCTTCCAGATCAGCCGCCAGGCGCTCGCGTTCGAGGCGAAGTTGCCCCTCGGTTTCGAGGGCTTCGGCGCGGGCCAAGCCGAGTTTGGCGCGATTGCGGCTATCCGAACCAAACGGGATGCGTACGCCGAGCGTGACGGTCTGCTGATAGTCGTCGCCGAAAGCGCCCCGCTCGCGGGTAGTGGCCAACAACAGTTCGGGATTGTTCCTAGTCTGCACGCTGGCCAGATCGGCGCTGCGGCGGGCGACTTCGGCCCGGTCGAACAGTTCGACGACCGCCGGGTGGGTCGCATCCAAGGAGGTGAAGTCGGCAGGCACCGCCGGCGGGGTTTCCGGTCCGTCGGCTGCATTCTCGTCCGGTAGCTTGCCAATCAAGGCGCGCAGTTGCTGAGTGCTGGCGGCCAGCAGGCTGGCGCTTTCCGCCAGCGTTACCTCGGCGCTGGCCGCCGCGCCATCGGCCTGATGCTGGTCCGAGCGGGCCAGGTCACCGGCCTTGGTTCGGCGGCGGACATCTTCTGCCAGTTTTTGCGCGCTGACCATGCGTTCGCGGGCCAGCGACTGTTCCCCACGGGCCCGCTGCCAGTTCCACCAGGCATCACGCACGGCGGCGGCAGTGCGCAGTTGGGCGGCCGTCACCCGGCTATCCAGAGCTTTGGATTCAGCATCGGCCAAGGCGCCCTGACGAGAGCGTTCGCCCGGCAGCCACAGGGGTAAGGCGACGCCGGCCATGTATTCACGGCTACCTTGATTCTTGCTCAGTTGGTCGGTCTTGCCAGACAAATCCAGCGAAGGCGGTTGGGCCGTCCAACTACCGGCAACTCGCCGACGCGCTTCGGCAGCATCGCGCCGCAGATCGAGGGATTGCGCTTCGGGTTGCCGTGCCCAAGCAGCCTCAAAGGCTTGCGACAGGGTAATCAAGGCACCAGCGGGGGCTGGCGTCGATTGCGCCCATAAGTCGCCGGTCGCTAGCGCAGCGAGCGAGCACAGCCCGGCCACGAGTAGGCGGGCCGGTAAAAAGGTGGTTCGTGAAACCGATTTGCTTCGAGACATCCAATTCTCCAGTGATGAAAAGACACACGGGGAATCGGCGAGGTGCGACCGGGAAGCGTCGCAATGCGTCAGGGCGGATCAGTCCACCACAGCCGCAAGGGAGAAGCGCAGAAAAGTGCTATCCACCCCGCCGATTAGGCGAGGACGGACCAGTTGGGGCGTTCGGGGTGAGCGAGAGGCGGCGCGGTCAGATTTCCCGGTAGCCAGGGAATCGCAAAGGACGCGCTGCTTGAAGCCGGCAAGGAAGCCATGCTGAAAATCGCCGCAGCACAACTCGCATGACAGGCGACGCAATCGCCGTCGATGCCACCACCCAAGGTTTTGGCATCCGGCGTGCCATCCTGATCGGCAGCGGCCTGATGCTGGTGGTCATGATGACCGAAGTGCTGTGCTGCCGCTCCGGTCTCGTGCTGGCAATAGCCGGCCACCGCCGCCCAGGAGAACTGGAACGGCAGAAATACGAGAAGAAGGATAGAGAGCCAGCGGCGCATGGGCGGGATTGTATCAGCGAAAGTCTTTACCGGAAGTCCACCGCAGGATGCGCACGCCGTTACCCACCACCAGCAGACATGGCACCCATGTCGGCGAATACGGCCATTCACATGGGTGCATTGCCAAAATTCCCCCATCCGCACTTTCGGGAATCGGCGCTATTCGACCGAGTAGAGGCGCGACGACTCACCCGCTTTGGGCAAGGTATATACCTTGAGCGTTCCCACGATGTGCGGCCCCATGCCTGGGGCATTGGCCGGCATGCCTGGAATGGTCAGGCCCCGTACCGACGGCTTTTCGGCCAGCATTTTCTTGACTGCGGAGGCGGGCACATGGCCTTCCACGGTGTAGCCGCCAACTTTCGCCGTATGGCAACTAGCCAACTGCGGGGGTACCCCAAACCGTTGCCGCTCCTCGTCCATGGCTCGGGTATTGACTTGCTTGACCTTGAAACCGGACTCTTGCATGTGCTTGACCCACTCGGTGCAGCAACCGCAATCGGGATCTTTATAGACGGTCACTTCGGGCAGTTGTGCCGCAAGGGCACTCTGTAGTGCGGTGGTCGCTAACAGGCAGGCAATGAGCTTTTTTAACATGAAAATAAACCTTTCAAGAGATGGCAGATGGGCTAAACGCCAGAAATGGGAAAATGTGATAACCGGCGTCAATCGAACTTCATATCAATGGTTTTCTCAATCGGCGGATAACAGATGCCGAGTTTCTCATTGCACCCCTGATAAGACGCATACAGAGTGAAGGCTTTAGACTTGGGAGCGCGTTCCAGAACGATTTCCGCGACGACGGGCGATTTGTAGACTTCAATCAGCCCAAAATAGGGATCGTTCTTCATCTCGCCGGAAGGTAGTTTGACCTCCTTGATCCGGAAGCCGCTGGCGTTCTTCAAGGCGAAGCGGACCTTGTTTTTGTAGAGGTAGTGCTTCTTGGCAGGAATGATTTCAGCCACCACCGTATCGCTACCCTTCAGGGACGCCTTGAGCCGAAACGCCTGATCAGGAGGCAAGGGTTCCTCGGCTGCCGAAGCGCAATGGACCAGGCCCAGGAGGATCAAGGCAGACAGCGTGCGACGATCAAATAGTGAGAAGGATCGTTGAGCCATTTTGTGTTCCTCGTTTTGGTTTATAGCCAGAATTTGCATCGAGATTTCCTGCGCCCTTGCTAAGGGAAGGGGGCGCCTTGCTTTGAGCTGACGACAGCAAGGTTCCCCAGAGAAGAATCAAGGCGCTCAGACAAAGCGCCGTATCGGCGAGATTGAAGGCTGACCAGTGCCAGCCGCCGGCATGGAAGTCCAGATAATCCACGACCGCTCCCTGGACCAAGCGATCTACCAGGTTGCCGACGGCACCGCCGAGGAGCAGGCTATACTCCCACCCTTGCCACCGGTTCGCCACGCCTTTCAGCAACATGACGGCCAACCCCACCGAGACGGCCAAGGCTAATGGCATCCCCATGGGGCTATATCAGAGGATGGGTACCCGCCTTTCCAGCGTGGAAACATGCACCCATCCCGAACAAGGCTGTCCGGCATGGCCATAGCGAACGATCAACTCGACCAGCGCATCGGCAGCGTCGTCCTCACAAACCAATTCAAGTTTGGTTTGCAGGACGACCGGCTCTCCCAGTTCGACAGAATAGTGCTGCTGCGTGCTGTCGCTGGTCGCATGCACGCATTGCACTTGCGAAATGGCGATATGGAAGCATGCCGAACCCGCCTGCGCATCGCACGCCCCGGACTCCCTCAGCGCCTGGATGACCGCCGCCGTGCGGTGGGGATGAATGAATGCCTTGATTTCCTTCATTGGCTTGCTCCTTCCAGAGTCGGTGATTGCCTGCGCTGCTCCATCCACTCATAGACCAGCGGCAGGATGAACAGGGTGAGTGCGGTGGATGAGACGAGACCGCCCACCACGACGGTCGCCAGCGGGCGTAGCACCTCCGAGCCAACACCAGTAGCCAGCAGGAACGGCAGCAGCCCGAGAATCTCTACCAAAGCCGTCATCAGCACCGGCCGCAAGCGCAGCACTGCACCCTGCACCACGGTTTCCCGGATGCTCAGCCCCTGTTCGCGCAGACCATTGAGAAACGAGATCAGCACGATGCCGTTCAGCATGGCGACGCCGAAGACCGCGATGAAGCCGACCGCCGCCGGCACCGACAGATACTGGCCGCTGACGAACAGCGAAATGATCCCGCCGATGGCGGCGAAGGGCACGTTGGCGATGATCAGCGTGGCGTAGCGCACCGAGTTGAAGGCGGTATAGAGCAGGATGAAGATGAGGCCGATGGTCAGCGGTACGATGACCGCCAGCTTGGCCATGGCCCGTTGCTGGTTCTCGAAGGCGCCGCCCCATTCCTGCCAGTAGCCGGCGGGGAGCTTCAACTGCGTCTTGAGCCGCGCTTCTGCCTCTTTGACGAAGCCATCCACGTCGCGCCCCTTGACGTCCAGTTGCAGCACCGCATAACGCTGCAATTGCTCGCGGCGAACGAAGGAATAGCCTTCGGTCAGTTCCACGGTCGCCACCCGCGACAGGGGCACCAGGGCGCCGCCGACCGTACGGATCGGGATGGCACTCACTGCCTCGCTGCTGTTGCGGAACTCGGGCGGCAGCCAGACTTGAATCTCGTAACGGCGCACGCCGTCGATCAAGGTGCTGACCGCCTTGCCGCCAATGCCCGCCTGCACCACGTCGAGCACGTCGTCGGCATTGATCCCGTAGCGGGCCGCTTCCGGACGATTCACCTTGATGACCATCTGCGGTTTGCCCTGATTGGCTTCCAGCGCCACGTCGGTGGCCCCCGGCACTTTTTCGACAATCTCCTTGGCCTCAGCCGCCAGCCTGTCGAGGGTGGCCAAGTCTTCGCCGTACAGCTTCAGCGCCAGCGTCGCCCGCACCCCGGAGATCAGTTCCTCGACTCGCATCTGGATGGGCTGGGTCGCCGCCAGAACGGCCGTGGGGATTTCCTTTTCCAGGCGTTCCTGCAACTGGGCGGACAGTTCGCGGTAGCTTATCCGTTCAGGCCAGGATTCGTGCGGCTGGAGGTCGACCAGGATTTCCATGTAGTTGACATCCGCCGTTTCGCCTTTCTCGGCGCGGCCGATCATGGCCAGCGAATGCTTGACCTGGGGAAAGGACTTGAGGGCTTCGTCGATGCGCTGCGAAACGGCAATGGACTCCTCCAGCGAGGTGGACGGAATGCTGGTCACCCGGAACATGATCTCCTGTTCTCCCAGGGTGGGCATGAACTCCTTGCCGAGGAAGGGGAAGAGCGCCAGCGAAGCGATGAACAGGGCGCCGGTGGCCAGCATGACCCGTCGTTTGTTCGCCAGCGTCCTTAGTAGCAGCGGTTCGAAGCGCTGCTTGAGCCAGCACACCAGGCGCGGATCTTTTTCCTGCTTTGGGCGCAATGCCAGGGCGCATAGCACCGGCATCAGGGTGACGGTCAGGATCAGTGAGCCAACCATGGCGAAAGTCATGTTGATGGCCAGGGGCTTGAACAGCTTGCCCTCCAACCCGGTCAGGGCAAAGAGTGGCAGGAAAACCACGATGATAATGAGGACGCCGAAGGCGACCGGATTCATCACCTCGCGGGCCGCCTTGAGCACGACCGCCGTCCGGTTGACCGGCTTGCCGGCATGGTGAGAGAGCTGCCGGAAAGCGTTTTCCACCAAGACCACAGGCCCATCGATGGTCATACCCAAGCCGATGATCAGCCCACCCAGGGACATGAGATTGGCCGACATCCCCACCCCGTCCATGAAGAGGAAGGCGATTAGCCGTGCCATGGGAATAGCGACCACCACAATCAAGGCCGAACGCACATCTCCCAGGAACAGGAACAGAACCAGGACCACCAGCGCAGCGCCTTCCAGCATGGCACGGTCAGCCATGCCGATAGCCTTGCCGATCAACTCGGTACGGTCGTAGGCGACATCAAACTTGATGTTCTCGGGCAGAGTTTTGAGGGCGGTAGCCACCTTTTGGCGAACGGCTTCGACCACCTGCTGGGCGTTCTCGCCAGTACGGGCGAGCGCCATGCCAAGCACCACCTCCTTGCCGTCCTTGGTCACCGCGCCGGTGCGCAATGCCGGCGCCGGGCGGATATCCGCCACATCCCGGACATAGATCGGGGTGCCTTGGCGCTCAGCCACCAGAATGCCGCCAATGTCTTCCACATTGGCCACCAGCCCCAGTCCACGCACCAGGTACTGCTCGCGCTGGATATTGATGTACTGGCCGCCGACCTGCCGGTTATTGGCGGCGATGGCGGTCATCACCTCCTTGTAGCCCAGGCCGTACTTGATCAGCCGGCGCGGGTCGATCAGCACCTGGAACTGCTTTTCATCGCCGCCCCAGGAGGTCACGTCGTCCACACCCGGTGCCGTGCGCAGGATCATGCGTACACCCCAGTCCTGGGCGGTGCGCAGGTCCATGCCGGAGAGCTTGTCGTCCATCGTCTCCAGCGTGTACCAGAAGACCTGGCCCAGCCCGGCGGCGTTCGGGCCGAGGACGGGTTCGCCATAGCCTTCGGGGATGCGCGACTTGGCCTCGATCAGCTTCTCGCCTACCAGGCGGCGGGCGAAATAGATGTCCATGTCGTCCTTGAAATAGACGCTGACGAAAGACAGGCCGAAGATGGACGTGGAGCGGATTTCCTCGACCTTGGGCAGGCCGGCGAGGACCGATTCGACCGGGAAGGTCACCAGCTTTTCGATGTCCTCGGCCGCCAGGCCCGGCGATTCGGTATAGATGTTGACCTGGACCGGCGTCACATCGGGGAAGGCATCCAGGGGCAGCCGCTGCCAGGCCCGCGCCCCGAGGAGCACGATCAGCGCCAGCGCCACCAGAACCAGGAGCTTGTAGCGTAGGGAAATATCGACGATCTTGTTGAGCATGGCTGTCCCTTAGTCGTGATCGCCGATTTTGGATTTCAGCAGCCGCGCCTTGAGCGCATAGGCGCCTTCGACCACGACCGCCTCACCGGCCTCGATGCCTTCCTTGACCACGAAACGGCCACCGAGGTTGTCGCCCAACTCGACTTCCCGTTTCTCGAACCCTTCCTTCTCACGAACGAAGACGGTCTTCTTTCCCTCCAGCAGGAGCACGGCGCTCGTCGGCACGGTCAGCGCCTTGCCCGCCGTGGCGGTGTCGATGGCGGCGTTGGCGAACATGTCGGGCTTCAGGCGGCCGTCGGCATTGGCAACTTCGACGCGAGCCTTGATCGTCCGGCTTTCCTTATCCATGACGCTGCTGATGTAGGTCAGGCGCCCCTTGAACAACTCGTCGGGATAGGCGGCAACCGATACGCCGACCGTGGCGCCGACCTTGATCTTGCCGAGGTCTTTCTCGAACAGATTGGCCTCGATCCAGACGACAGACAGATCGGCCACGGTGAACAGGGACTTGTCCGGCTGGGCAAGCTCACCCAGCACCGCCGTCTTCTCGATCACCGTGCCGGCAAAGGGCGCGCTAACCGGGAAGACCGAGACGGCCGATTCCGAGCGGGCCGGCGGCACACCCATCAGACGCAGCTTGTCGGTGGCCGCCCGCAGGTTGGCGCGGGCTTTTTCCAGTTCAGAACGGCTGCGCAGATAGTCCTTTTCCGGCACGATCTGCTCCGCATGGAGCTTTTCGGCGCGCTCGAAATCGGCTTGGGCCAGCCGGAACTGGCTGTCGGCCTGAAGATAAGCGGAATGAGCTTCACCGATCTCGATACTGTCCAGGCTGGCCAGGGTCTGCCCGGCCTTGACCCGGTCGCCCAGTTTGGCCGTGATGCCGACGAGGCGGCCCGGCACCCGTGGGACGACATGCGCCAGCCGGTCCTGGTTGGCCTGAATGGTGGCCGTGACGGCGATGCGCTCATGGACTTCGGCTTCGTTGGCTTCCTCGGTGCGGATGCCGGCCGCCTTGATGTCCGCCTCGGTCAGATGGATTTGACCGGCTTCCGGCGCTTCGCTGGCTGCTTCCTTGTCGTTGGCAGCGGTCTTTTCCGGGGCGACGGTTTGGCTTTCGGTTGCCGGCTTGGCCTCGGGGGCATTGCGGCCGCAGGCGGCCAGCGTCAGCAAAAGCACCAGGGCGGCGGCGGTCAGGGTACGGGTCATCATTTGTTCTTCTCGTGGGCAAAGTTGGGCCAGCCGGCGGTCTGTTCCAGGGCAATGCGGGTCTGGATGAAGTCGCCGAGGGCATCAAGATAGTCGCGACGGGCGTCCAGCAACTGACGATTGACCAGCAGCAGTTGCAGCAGGCCGATTTCGCCTGCCCGATAGGCGGTAGACGACAGGTGCCGGTTCTCGTCGAGGGCCGGCAAGACGGACTCGCCCAGCCGTTTGACGCGGCCTTGCAGGCTGCTCAGCCGTTGCCAGAGGGCATTCACCTGGGCCGTGACTTCTCGCTCGGTGCTTTGTCGCTCAATTTCCGCCTGGGTCAGTTCTGTCATCGCCTTGCCAATTCCGGCGCCATTGCGGCGGAACAGCGGCAATGGAACGGAGAGCGTCAGACGGGTGAACTGTTCGCGGGTGTCGTAGGGGCCTTCCCGGCCCGTGCTCAGGCCCACCGTGATATCGGGATAGGCGGCCGAGCGTTCCAGGCCGAGTCGATTGCGGGCAGCCAGTTCCCGGTGTTCCAATGAACGCAGCAGGGGCCGTTCGCGGGCTGCTGCCTGCAATGTTTCCAGGGTGGCAGCCATCGGCATCGCCCGCAATTCACCAACTGTTTCCGGCAAGGTAGTGGCGGGTAGTTGCAGCGCCGTCGCCAGCTCAGCGCGGGCCTGCAGGAGTTGTTCGTCGAGCACGGCAAGCTGGTTGTGGCCGCGCTCGGCTTCCACCGCCGCCAGGTTGCCGTCGAGGCGGCTATCCTCGCCCGCCGCCACCCGTTTCTTGACCGCCGAAGCGGCGTCGTTGACGGCGCTCAGAGCCTCACGCTCGGTCTCGATGCGCCGTTGCAGGATCAGTACCCGGTAGAAACGCTGCTCGACTTCGGCGCGTACCTGGCGGCGGACTTCGTCGATGCTTTCCGTGACGGCGGCGAGCTCGCGGACGGCAGCTTCGCGCCGGTAACCGGCCTGACCGGCGATCTCGAAGGTCTGCGAGATACCGACCGTCTGTTCATGGAAACGGTTATCCGACTGGCCCGCTTGTGGAACGCGACGGCGGGTCTGGTCTGTCGAGAGCTGCGGATTGTTGTAGAGCAGGCCGGAGCTGTCCCGCAGTTGGCCTTCGGCGGCGTCGAGATTGGCACGAGCGGCGCGTAGCGTCGGATTGGCGCTCTCTGCCAAGCGCCAAGCCTCGTCCAGCGTCAATGGAGCAGCCGCAAAGGCGCTGCCAGTGGCAAGGACAAGGCCCGCCAGAATGCCGAGACGACGCGACCAAGCGCGCTCCCCGGCAGGGGTGTCGAACAACATGGGAGAAACCTTTCAAGCGATGAAGAAGCAGAATGCGCTACGGCATCCGCTGAGGAACTAGGTCGGTCTAGGCTTGAAAGGCGCTTCGGGGCGGACGGAACAGACTGTCGCCGGATTGAGTGGGTAGGTCGATTCCCCCCTCGCTATTAAAAACAACATCAGCGGACGGTAGGACAAAAGTCTGCGCGCTGGATTCGAGGCCCGTCAGATGGGTCTGGGCATGACATCCATGATTGCACAACTTCTCAGTCGAGGTGTGATCGCCGGAGCCGCCACCCGAAACGGCGATACTGGTCTCGTCGGACAAGGCATCCGCCATCGCTTCCGCGCTATAGCCCCATAGCGACGCGCTGACCAGACACAAGGCCAGCAGCATCGCGACAAGCGAGCGGGAGCGGAAGCAGAAACGACGGAACATGGCTATCGATTATCGAGAATTGGTCTCAACTGGTCAAGTAATGCAAGGAACAAGTGCAGGAATGATTTCAGCCACCACCGTATCGCTACCCTTCAGGGACGCCTTGAGCCGAAACGCCTGATCAGGAGGCAAGGGTTCCTCGGTTGCCGAAGTGCAATGGACCGCGCCCAGGAGCATCAAGGCAGACAACGTGCGACGGTCAAATAGGGAGAAGGATCGTTGAGCCAATTTGTGTTCCTCGTTTTGGTTTATAGCCAGGATTTGCATCGAGATTTCCTGCGCCCTTGCTAAGGGGTCGCCTTGCTTTGAGCTGACGACAGCAAGGTCCCCCAAAGAAGAATCAAGGCGCTCAGACAAAGCGCCGTATCGGCGAGATTGAAGGCTGGCCAGTGCCAGCCGCCGGCATGGAAGTCCAGATAATCCACGACCGCTCCCTGGACCAAGCGATCTACCAGGTTGCCGACGGCACCGCCGAGGAGCAGGCTATACCCCCACCCTTGCCACCGGTTCGCCACGCCTTTGAGCAACATGACGGTCAGCCCCACCGAGACGACCAAGGCGAGGGCAATGAAGACATAGCGTTGCCAACCGCCGGCATTCGCGAGAAAACTGAAGGC
The DNA here is from genome assembly GCF_000012425.1 of Dechloromonas aromatica RCB. Lineage (NCBI taxonomy): Bacteria > Pseudomonadati > Pseudomonadota > Betaproteobacteria > Rhodocyclales > Azonexaceae > Dechloromonas > Dechloromonas aromatica (nom. nud.). The sequence continues at coordinate 2,830,493 of NC_007298.1, forward strand.
TGCGCCGCTATTCAGGATGTGGACAAGATTGAAAAACGGTAACACCGTTTCGCCTGCGCCCAAGGGGAAGGTCCCCGCGATCCAATGCTTGGCCCCTTGGTCCGCCAAGGCCACACCGATGGCCAACCCCAGCCAGCGGTACCGGACCCTCATGGGCTTATCCGTGATCATTTGCGCAACAGCCGCACGCCGTTTCCCACCACCAGCAGACTTGCGCCCATGTCGGCGAATACCGCCATCCACATGGTTGCATTGCCAAAAATGGCGAGTCCGAGAAAGATCGCTTTGATGCCCAGGGCCAGCCCGATGTTTTGCCAGAGTACCGCATGGGTGCGCCGAGAGAGGCGAATGGTCTCAGGAATACGCCGCAGGTCGTCGTTCATGATCACCACGTCGGCCGCTTCCATCGCCGTGTCCGTGCCAGCCGCGCCCATCGCCACGCCGATGTCGGCACGCGCCAGGGCTGGCGCGTCGTTGATGCCGTCGCCGGTCATCGCGGTCGGGCCATAGCGACGCTGCAAATCTTCGATGGCCGCCAGTTTCTCCTCTGGGAGAAGATTGCCCCGAGCGTCGTCGATGCCGGCCTCCTTTGCGATGCTCGCGGCCGTCGCCACATTGTCGCCGGTCAACATGACCGAGACGACACCGAGACGGTGCAGATCGGCCACCGCCTCCCGCGAACTTTCCTTGATGGTGTCCGCCACCGCAAAAATCGCCAGCACCTGCTTTGCCGATGCCAGCATGGTGACCGTCCGGCCTTGCATCTCGTGCGCCTGAAGGCGAGCCTCGATTTCGGCGCTGCACAAGTTGCGCTCCTCAACCAGTCGATGGTTGCCGAGAAAGAGGCGTTGGCCATCCGTGCGAGCTTCAATACCTCGTCCGGCGAGTGCGACAAAATCGGTCAAGCCGTTCTCTGGAACCTTGAGACCGGTCGCAATCGCTTTTGAGACCGGATGGTCCGAGTGTCCGGCCAGGCTGGCCGCCCAGGCAAGCACTTGCGATTCGGGGACCGCCGAGGGAAGTATTTCCGTGGCGACCAGACGGGGTTTGCCTTCGGTAATGGTACCGGTCTTGTCGAGGGCAATGACCCGCAGTTTTCGGGCCTCTTCAAGATAGACACCGCCCTTGATCAGGATGCCGCGTCGGGCCGCTGCCGCCAGCCCGCTGACCACCGTCACCGGCGTGGCGAGCACCAACGCGCAGGGGCAAGCGATGACCAGCAGCACCAGGGCCTTGTAGATCGCCTGCGTCCAGGTCCAGCCGAGGAGCCAGGGTGTCAGAACGGCCACGGCAACCGCGATGCCGAACACGGCCGGGGTGTAGATTGCGGCAAACCGATCCACGAAGCGTTGGGTTGGCGCTTGCGTCCCCTGCGCCTGTTCGACCGCGTGAATGATGCGGGCCAGCGTGGTGTTGTCGGCAGCAGCCGTCACACGGAACTCCAGGATGCCGGTTTCGTTGATCGTGCCGGCAAATACCGGGTCGCCTACCACCTTGTCAATCGGGATACTTTCGCCGGTGACCGGCGCCTGATTGACCGCACTGCTTCCTGCCGTCACCTGACCATCGAGCGGTATCCTGGCGCCGGGTTTGACCCGCACGCAGGACTCCAGCGTTACCGCTGCGGCCGGAACGTCCAGCCACGTTCCATCAGCCTGCCGAACTTCCGCCGTCTCTGGCGTCAGGTCGAGCAGGCCCTTGATGGCGTTACGCGCCCGATCCACGGAGCGGGCTTCGATCAGTTCGGCAATGGCATACAAGGCCATGACCATCGCCGCCTCGGGCCACTGTCCTATGAGGAAGGCCCCGGTCACCGCCACACCCATCAGCGCGTTCATGTTCAACTGCCCGCGCCGCAATGCCGCCACGCCTTTGCTATAGGTAGAAATGCCGGACAGCCAGATGGCGGCGACGGCTAATGCCATACCGAAACCCTTGAAAGGCAATGTGTCGGGCGCGAAGAAATCCAGGGCTTCAGCGCCGACGGCCAGGCCCAACGCCAGAACACTTCGCCATAGCTCACTGACGCCGACGTTTTTCGTTTCCGCCTGATCTGCCGACACCGCTTTGGGGCTGAACCCCGCCTTGCGGATGGCGGCCAAGGCTGCATCGAGGGCATCTGTCGTCGCATCTATCGAAATTGTGCGTGCAGACAGTTGGAAACGCAGGGAACGGATGCCATCGATACCGGCCACCGCCCGACGGATGTCATTCTCCTCGTTCGGGCAGTCCATGGTTGGAATGACGAAAACGGGTATGCCATCGCTTTGGGCGAGATCGGAAGCTGCCGGGATTTCTGTGGCGGTGGTCATTTCTGCGGAACAGCCACCCGCACAGCCGCTATGGGCAGTTTCTTGAAGAGGTTTCGGGTGGGGATCAAGACTCATGGCGTTCTCCTTGTTTCCTGCATTAGGAACCCTTGAGTGGCTACAGAGTCAAGTGATTACAATAAAGGAAAATAGTCGGAGCCGAAGCAATGCTTGAGTTAGTCAAAGTTCTGGGATTGTTCGCCATAACGGCGCTGGCCGAGATTATCGGCTGCTACCTGCCATGGCTGGTGCTGACCCAGCAGCGTCCAGTTTGGCTCTTGATCCCCGCCGCCGTCTCCTTGGGGCTGTTTGCCTGGCTACTGACCCTGCACCCCGGTGCCGCCGGCCGAATCTACGCCGCCTACGGGGGTGTCTACGTGGCGATTGCCTTGATCTGGCTATGGCGGATTGATGGCGTTGTGCCGACCCGATGGGATCTTGTTGGCAGTGCGGTCTCGCTGGCCGGTATGGCGATCATCATGCTCCAACCGGCCCGGTCCGTTTGAACGTCAGGAGGCGAAGATGAAAATCGGCGAACTGGCCCGCCTTGCCGGGACGAATGTGGAAACAATCCGCTATTACGAGCGTGATGGGCTGCTGCCAGTGCCTGCCCGCAGTGAAGGCAATTACCGCATATATGGCGAACCCCATGTCCAGCGACTGTTCTTTATTCGGCGTTGTCGCGGTCTGGACATGACGCTTGATGAAATCCGGGTATTGCTGCACTTCAAGGAGTCACCCCAGGAAAACTGCGCGGATGTGAATCGTCTGCTTGATCGGCACATTGGGCACGTCGCCCAACGGATGCAAGAACTCCAGGAACTGGAGAGGCAACTAAAAGACCTGCGTGAGCGGTGTGGCGAGGCGCGGGAGGCTGCCCACTGCGGCATTCTTGACGGCTTGTCTCAAGCGTTTGTACCTGGCGGCAAGACGGCATCCCATGTTCAGGGAACGCATCGGCATGGCGCAAACCGCAGCTTGGCGAAAGGTAATCAAGGCAACCAAGTTTGATGGCATTAGCTTAGCGTACGATTTATTCCGTTTTCTGTGATGTCCCCTATCAGGGTCCGACCAAGACAGAAACCAGATGACTAATTCCTGGGAACCGAGACGGCAGCGTGCCACCCAGCAGATCCAGATCGTACTGCACCATAGCGTTGTCGTTTGACTCACAACTCATTGCAGAATCGCTGTCGATTTGACACTGCCGGAGATGACGATTGCTACGGTCAACTGCGATTTTGGGTAAAAAATCGAGTTGCGCCAGCGTTACTTGTCCGGCGAGTCCGTTAGCGGTGGCCGTGGAACGAAGCAGCAGACATCCCCGTTGTCGTCGAAGGTGACCTGGCAGGCACAGACCAACTGCTCACGCAATCGCTGCCGGGCCCGCTGGATTCTGGATTTTGCTCCCGGCAGGGAAATGCCGAGATGTTCAGCCAGGGCCTGCTGCGAATTTCCTTCGATGTCGCAGAAAGTGATCGCCAGTCGGTCATCAGCCGACAGTTCGGTGAGCACCCTCGGCAGGCATTGGCTCAAAGCGTCGACCGTGGGTGCTTCATCGAGCAACACCTCGGGAACGTCATCGGGCAGCGGCACATGCTCGTGGGCATGTCGGAACCGATCGGCCAGAATATTGCGGGCGACCTGGTAGAGCCATGCCCTGGGGTTTTCGATGATGCAGAACTGCGTGTCCTGACGCAGTGCCCGGATGAAGACTTCCTGCAACAGGTCATCAGCTTCTTCGAGCAAACCGGAGCGGTGGCGCAAAAAGCCGCGCAATTCAGCCTCATGGGCCGCCCAGGCAGTGAGCAGGCAGGGCACGCCCATGCTAGTCGGGCGGCCCACGGCGCAGGGTGCCGGTCAGATCACAGCCGGCCGAAACCGTATTGAAAACCGTCCCGTATTTCTTGAGGTTCTCATGCAATAACTCAAGCCGTCGATCAGGTTCATCGGTATCGACCCAAACCGTGTATTCGATACGCGCCATCTTCGGCGGCGCATCCTGCCGCCAGCCATGAATACGTACTGCCACACCCCGGAATTCGAACTTGAGCATCGGCGTAACGCGCTCGATACCCTTCAGCATGCAGGCCGATAGCGCAGCGAGCAGCAATTCCGCCGGATTGAACGCATCCTCCCGACCGTCGAGATTGGTATCGAGCGCCACTTCGGCGCACTTGGTGGTCGCCACGCTGCCTTGTGCTGATAGCCGCTGGGCGAAGACTTCGTACTCAAGCATGATCAAACCCTGGTCGATTGGAAGGACGCGTCGATTATCAAGCAGTTTCGGTTGGGAAAAAGCGTTTCTTGAACCACAGCGAAAGGCTGACCAGCGCAATCATGACCGGCACTTCGACCAACGGACCAATCACCGCAGCAAAAGCCGCGCCGGAGTTGATGCCATAGACGGCGATGGCTACTGCAATGGCCAGTTCGAAGTTATTGCTGGCAGCGGTGAACGACAGCGTGGTGCACTTTTTGTAGTTCACTCCGACTTTCTTGCTCATGTAGAACGAGAACAAGAACATGACCACGAAGTAGATCAGCAGCGGGATGGCAATGCGCACGACGTCGAGGGGAATGCTGACGATCAACTGCCCCTTCAGGCTGAACATGACGACAATGGTGAAGAGCAGCGCAACCAGGGTAATCGGACCGATCTTCGGCACGAAGTGCGTGTGATACCACTCCTTGGTCACGTAGCGCAGCATGATGACGCGGGTCAGGATACCGGCAACGCAGGGAATGCCGAGGTAGATGAAGACGCTCTCGGCGATCTGGCCAATCGAAATATCCACCGCCATGCCACTCAGCCCAAACATGGGTGGTAAGACGGTGACGAAGAACCAGGCATAGACGCTGAAAAACAGCACCTGGAAGATCGAGTTGAAGGCGACCAGGCCAGCGGCGTACTCGGTTGAGCCTTTGGCGATCTCGTTCCAGACAATGACCATGGCGACGCAGCGGGCCAGCCCAATGAGGATCAAACCGACCATGTATTCGGGCTTGTCCGGCAGGAAGATGATGGCCAACGCGAACATCAGGATCGGCCCGAGTATCCAGTTCTGCACCAACGACAGGCCGAGTACCTTCTTGTCTTTGAAGACGTCAGGCAATTCCTCATAACGCACCTTGGCGAAGGGCGGGTACATCATCAGGATCAGGCCAAGCGCAATCGGGATGTTGGTCGTCCCAACCTGGAAGCGGTTGATGAAGGCCTCGGTACCCGGCACAAAATAGCCAAGACCGATACCCAGCGCCATGGCGGCGAAAATCCAGACCGTCAGGTAACGGTCGAGGAAGGATAGTTTTTTGGTAACTTCACTCATGATTTATCTCGATCAGGCTGTCACAGGATGGCAATTGGCCAGAGCGCGCAAACGCTCGACGCCAACCGGCTCATCCTGGATCAGCGGAACAACTGCGTAACGTACAGCATGGGTATGCGCCACCAGGTCGATCTGGGCCAGTTCATTGACGGCGCGTTGGCGCAGTAACGGAGAGGACGACTGCACTGCCGCGACGCTGTTATTGATGACCCAGGCCCAGGGCTCGATGCCGGCCCGGCGCAAATCCGATTGCAGGTTGGCGGCTTCAAGCACCGGCGTCGTTTCGGCCAGCGTCGCAATCAGCACCTTGGTCTGTTTGGCGTCCTGCAACTGCATCATCGGCGTGGTGTAGTGCATGTCCTTGCCGCTCATCTGACGGGCGATTTCGCGGTGATAGGCACCGGTCGCATCAAGCAGCAACAAGGTGTGGCCGGTGGGCGCCGTATCCATGACGACGAATTTCTTGCCGGCTTCGCGGATGACTCGGGAGAAAGCCTGGAAGACGGCAATTTCCTCGGTACAGGGCGAGCGCAGATCTTCCTCCAGCAGCGCCCTGCCCTGGGCATCCAGCGTCGCTCCTTTGCTCTCCAAAACATGCTGACGATAACGCTCGGTTTCGGCCTGCGGGTCGATACGGCTGACGGTCAGATGCTCAAGACTGCCGGCCAGGGTTTCCGACAAATGCGCGGCCGGATCTGAGGTCGTCAGATGAACCGGCAAACCACGGCTGGCCAGTTCGACGGCGACGGCTGCAGCCAGCGTCGTTTTGCCAACCCCGCCCTTGCCCATCAGCATGACCAGTCCATGACCATCGGCAGCAATACCGTCTACCAGCACGGCCAGGCTTGGAACTTCAGGGAGCACCGTCGCAGCAGGAATATCCGATGCCGCATCAAAAACACTGGCGACCAGCAACTTCCGAAGCGCATCCAGACCGACCAGGTTGAACGGCTTCAAACCGACCTGGTCGATGGGCAAGGCTTTCAGAACCGCCGGGATCTCAAGCAAGGCAGCCTGCTCACGGTTGTAGATGGCTTTGGCCAGCAGATCGCTGCCCACGGCAGACTCAGGCAGGACACCATTGATCACCAGATACTGCTGCTTGAGACCGATGCCGGCCAGTTCTTCATGTGTCCGGGAAACCTCGCGCAAGGTCGCGGCCTGGGCGCGGGCAACCAGGATCAGCCGTGTCCGTACGGGATCGGCCAACGCTTCTACCGCAGACTTGTACTGGGTACGTTGCTTTTCCAGACCAGCCAAAGGCCCCAGACAGGAAGCATCGCCTTTGCCCTCTTCAAGGAAGCCAGTCCATGCCCCGGGCAATTGCAGCAGGCGAATGGTATGGCCGGTCGGCGCGGTATCGAAAATGATGTGATCGTAGCCGGCAACCAGCGCTGAATCGGTCAGCAGCGCGGTGAACTCGTCGAATGCGGCAATTTCCGTCGTGCATGCGCCCGACAGTTGTTCCTCAATCCCCTTCACAACGGCTTCCGGCAATACGCCACGCACCGGACCGACAATCCGGTCCCGATAGGCCTGGGCCGCTGCCTGCGGGTCGATTTCAAGCGCGAACAAACCCGGAACAGCCTCGATACCGACAATTCGGTTACCGATGTCCACGCCAAACACCTGGCCAACATTGGAAGCCGGATCGGTGCTGACCAGCAGAACGCGCTGTCCGGCTTCGGCCAACTGGATTGCGGTGGCGCAAGCGATCGAGGTTTTACCCACCCCGCCTTTGCCGGTGAAAAACAGATAGCGCGGCGGCTGTTCAAGGAATTTCATGGCGACCCTTATTTGGTTAGCAGCACTTGGAACCGCTGCAACAGCTTTTGGCCGGCGATACTGCGTCGACCGCTGCAGCTTCCATTTTTGCCCAGCGCGCCAACTCGGCACGGTTCGGATAACGACCAGCTAGGGCAAATTCGCCATCGACCAGGATCAGCGGCAATGCCTCTTGACCCGAACGCTCAAGGAAGCCTTTGACGACGGCGTTTTCAGCGAAGGCCATGGGCTGCTGGGCAAGGTTGAAGCGTTCAACTTGTGCCCCTTGCTGCTTTGCCCAATCGACGTCGGCAGAAAAGCTAACCAGTTGCTGGTCGACATCAACGCCACAAACGCCAGTGCTGCAGCACAAGGCGGGATCGAAAATTTGAATCACTGACATGAGATTACTCCTTCAAAAGGTATGCCCAATCTACCGGCACTATTGAATGCGCCAGCCCTAAAAATTCCGTTTCACCTAGCGGCTTGAGACTCCAGCCTCAAACTGTCGATCAACTCTCCGATCGCAAACTCCAACTGGCGGAAGGACTTTAAAAATGCCAGATCCAGTTCGTCATGTGTGCCCGTTGCCTCCTCCGGGTCAGAAACTGGCCAGCACACTGCATCTTGCCCATTGATCGATCGGACACTATTGAGCAGTGCTGAATCTTCACAAAACGTTATGATTTTTTGCGGCTTGATAAATACGTGCTCAATCGGCTTGGGTTTGAGCAGATGCGTCGGAATTGCATACCGGCTCAGCAATGAAATTACCCGTAGATGAACGTCTTTCGCTGGCTGGTATCCGGCACTGGAAGCAAGCCAGCCCTGCGGCGCCAAATGGTTGAATATTGCCTCCGCCATGATGGACCGACAGGAGTTGCACCAATCAACGAACAACACGCTCACGGCAATGGGCTCACTGGTCACCTGCTACACCCTTCAAGGCAATGAAATCCACGACACATGCCCTTATTCCTGAGCAGTTGCTTCCTCGTGAATCCGCTTGGCAACTGCCTTGATGTCTGCCGCAGACATTGTCTCAAGCGGCAACGCAAGGAAGGCCTTGATGCGGCGTTCCAACCGCTGATAGGCAACTTCAAAAGCTTCAACACGAGCCGACATCGGCTCGACATGAGCGGGATCAGGAATACCCCAGTGTGCGGTAGTCGGATGCCCAATCCAGACCGGACAGGTTTCGCCAGCGGCGCTCGCACAGACCGTAAAGATGTAGTCAATCTCGGGAGCACCCGGGGCGGCAAATTCATCCCACGACTTGCTCCGCGCTTCCGGCAAGGGAACGCCATGCTTTTCAAGCGTTTCCAGGGCGACCGGATTCACTTTCCCCGACGGTTGGCTACCCGCCGAGTAAGCACGAATCCGACCTTGCCCAAGGTGGTTGAATAATGCTTCGCCAAGAATGGACCGTGCTGAATTCCCGGTACAGAGGACAAGTACGTTGTAGGTTGTTTTGGACATGGGATTTATCGATATCCGAGTTATTTAGGAGTCTTTTCAGGATCGCAGGGAACAACTTCGATCCCGCAGGAGGTACCGCTACAGCAGTGCTCAGTCAGGTAGGCCAAGAGGTCATTCATCGCCGGATAATTGGCCGAGTAGTAGACAAAACGCCCGGACTGGCTGGAGTGCACCAAACCGGCAATGGCCAACTCCTTCAAATGAAAGGAAAGGCGTCCGTTGGCCTCAGTGCCAAGGCGTTCAGCAATAGCCCCCACGGAAAGCCCCTCGGCCCCCGCTTGAACGAGCAAGCGGAATATTTGCAAACGCGTTTCTTGCGCCAGCGCACCCAGCGCGGCGACGGCTTCTTTGATAGTCATATTTCTATAATAATAGAATTGTATAAATCGCTCAACGACAGTTTTGTTACAAGAGTTAAGTGCTGTCGTGAGCGACCCCGGCTCAATTTCAGGGAGTGTTAATCAAGGAGTAGCTATGCGCATTCTATTTATTCTTCTGGCTGCAATTTCCATCAACGCATTTGCCGCCGATGCCACGCCATCAACCACGCAGGATCAGGCAACTCAGGCCCCCCAGTGTTACAACGGGGATGATGGGAAGTTCTACAAAGTCGGCGAGAAGGCAACGATTTCCGGAGTACCTCTGGTTTGCGAAGCGACTGCCGACAAGAAGAATGCCCAGTGGATAGGTGTGAAGCACACCAAATAAGCCTGAACAGATGTACCAAACGGGCTTGGCCGAAAGAGCAGCCAAGCCCGTAGCGAAATTGAGTTGAGTCGACTACGCTCCATGAAAATCCCTAACGAATATGTTTTTAGCACTCTACCAACCTCTTCGCTGGTAGCGAAACCCCCTAAATATGCCCCTCATTCCCGGGCGACGCCACAGCCCCGACGGCCTACTCTCTGCTCATGCATTCACATAGAGCACTACGTCGCCACTGAATTGAGGTTAGCCGCATGCTTACCGCCACACCGATACCACACCCGGAAAATACTGCGCCTCCCTCAAAGGTGAGCGCCTCACAGGATGTCATTGAGACGCGCCTGTGGCTTGATGAACATGACTGGCTCTACAGTCTTCTGCACAGCGAAGACAACGTGTCGCCGACTTTCCGTTTCCCCGATCTGATCAGTGCCTGCATTTCTCTGGTCTTCTCACATCAGGATGCCTCCGCACAGATCTTTCAGTTCCTCGGGAGTGAATTGGTTCTTCGCCCGCCCCAAACCCCGCGCCGCCGTGAATCAATGTGGCGAAAGCAATTCCAGTTGCTACTGGATCTGCAGCTTTCGCCGGCCAACCGCCATCCTAATCCCAAGTTCCAACTCGACCAGTTGACGACGGCCTGCGTCGCTCTGTGCAAGACATGGGATGAATCGGGCGCCACCATCCTGCGGCAGGCACGCCAAAACATGGCAGCACGCGCCCATCAGCGGGGTAAAGCGCATCCGCGCTGAGTCCTGCGCCGCTGCAAACTGCATCCACCCGCACCCCACCCGTTTCAGAGCGCCCACTCTTCATCATCTTGCCCGGCTAGCCACCGGACTGACCCGAACCCGACCATGACCGTCTGCAAGAGCCGACGGTCCAGACCTCCATGCCTGTCCCCAGGCGGTCTATTTCGGTTCCGTTGGAGAGTTGACTCATGCGTCTGCTGGCTGTTGCCCCATTTGCTGCCCTTGCCATTCTGGCAACCAAGCCCACCTGGGCCCTAGCCTGCTGGGAAGAAGCAGCTCAACGCTACGGCATATCAGCCGAGTTGCTCTACGCCATCGCCCGTGTCGAATCGAACCTGAATCCGAACGCGGTCAACCGCACGCATATACAGCGCACCGGCTCCTACGATATCGGACTCATGCAGATCAACAGTGGCCATCTTTCAACCCTGTCACGCCACGGCATCAAGGAAGCAGATCTCTTCGTACCATGCACCAACATTCAGGTCGGTGCCTGGTTGTTGTCCGACCTGTTCTCCCGGCAGGGCGCGACCTGGGATACGGTCGGTGCCTACAATGCCGCCTGCTCACAACTCAAGGGTGAAGCCTGCTCCAAAGCCCGCGCCCAATACGCCTGGCGGGTGTATCGCCAGTTGCCCGCGCAACATGGCAGCCAACTCTCCGGGGAAATAAAGAGGGGCAAACAGACGCCCCGAGGCGAAACATTCGCCCTGATGTCGGTAAGGGTGGCGCCATGAAGGCCACCTTTTTGAACTACCACAGGTTCGGCCTCATTGGCTGCTGCGCTCTCCTCGCTACATCGTGCAGTCTGTTTCATAACGCGGCGCAGAAGGATCACCCAAAGAACACGGGTGACGCTGCTCCCGGGCAACTGGCTCAACTCGATTTCGGCCGCCAAGCAACTTTCGGACACTGCGTACCGCCGGCCTGCCCAATCCGCACGCCCAAAACCCTCGCCTCGGATTCCTCAGTCCGGACAGTCGACCGGGCAACGTCATCCTCCCCGGCCCATCCCATCGCCTCTGAACCGACCACCCCTCTCCCAACACCAAAGACCGACACTTCACGGACGATCACTATCCAGTTCGGCCTCGGCAGCGCAAAGCTAAGCCCCGCTGCCCATACCAGCCTGAATGAGGTAATGACTGCCCTGCTCTCGGCGCGCCAGATCACGATCATCGGCCGTACGGACAACACAGGGCCGTTGGCCTTCAATGAATCACTGGCCCTCGCTCGCGCTCTGGCGGTTCGCGACCACCTTATCAAAAAATACCCGAGGCTGATGCCAACGCTGAGCGTCAAGGCGCGCGGTGCCTGCTGTTTCATTGCCGCGAACGACACCCTGGCCGGCCGTACGCAAAACCGGCGGGTCGAGTTGGTCTTTGATCTGCGCGACAAGGTGCAGCCATGACCTCGCAGTTTCCGCTGGCTGACCGCCAACACCATTACCCGCCGAGCGCATGCGCTCTCACCCGCCGGCATGTCTATGCGCCCACCCGCCTTCCTACCCCCATTCGTCATCCCACTTTTGTTCGGAGGTTTTCATGAACGCTACAGCCCCTGTTTCTTTCCCTCACCTTTCTACCCGTAAGCCGATGAACGTTACCGTGCTGCTGGCGATGATCGTCCTTGGTCTCGGCGCCACCTTTCCCGGTTACGCCTTGGACCTGGTGGCCTTCACCGGCATCACCGGGCCGCTCACTTCAGCCCTGACCCAGATCGCCGCGCTCGGCCCCGGCATCAAGGCCCTGGTCGGCTTCGTCGGGTTCGTGGTCGCGCTCATCTCGCTCTCTGCACTACGCAACTTCGGTCCGGTCCTGTTTTACGTGGGCCTCGCCATTTTTGCCGCCGTGGGTCTCGTGATCGCCGGCGCGATCATGGGCGCAGTGATCTGAAACGCCGGCATCGACCCCAGGAGTCCGACATGCAAGCAGACACCTATATCCCACGGCGTCTCGATGACCAATGGAAAATCGGCTTCTGGGATGTCGATGTCGCCGCGCCGATCCTGTTCATGTTTTTCGTCGGCTACATGTCCGGCAGCAAGACCTCGTTCGCCGTCTGCATGGCGGCGGGCATCTTCGTCTCGCGCTGGATATCGCGCATCAAGGCGGACAAGCATCCGGCCTTCGCCATCCACTGGCTGTACTGGCACCTGCCGGCCAGTCCGCTGACCACGATGCGTGCCACGCCACCGTCCCACATCCGCCGCATGGTCGGCTGAGCCCAGGAGAAAAACCCATGGACTTCGAACGACTCAACGGCGACATCAAGGAAATGCGCCGCCGCAACCGGGGGCTGAGTCTCACCGTCGGCGTCCTGGCGGCCGGCCAGATTCTCGCCCTGATCGTCATCCTCAACCTGCTCGGTACGGTACGCACCATCGTCGTGCCGCCCTCAATCGACAAGACCTTCTGGGTCACCCGTGACAAGGCCAGCAGCGAGTACCTGGAGCAGATGGGCAGTTTCATTGCCTGGCTGGTCCTCGACGTGACGCCGGCCTCAATCGACTGGAAGAAGGACATCCTGCTTGGCTACGTCGAACCGGAACAGTACGGCCCGCTGAAGACCCGGCAGGAAGTGGAAGCCGAACGCCTGAAACGCATCAATGCCGCCACCGTGTTCGCACCCCAGCAACTGGTTCCCAGCGAAGAAGGCCAGAGCGTCGTCATTCGCGGACGGCTACGCACCCTGGTCAATGGCTTCGAGACAGCCAACGACCTCAAGGCCTATCGCGTCGAGTTCAGCTACGCCGGCGCGCGCATGCATCTGAAAAGTTTCAAGGAGGTAGCCAATGTCGGCAACTGATACCCAACAGCCCCTATCCCGACCGGTTCCAATGCCAACGCCTCGGCGCAGATGGGCAATGAGCTCTACGTTAGCCGTCGCCGGTATCGCCGCCATCACGGCGCTGCCCGCCCAGGCACTGCAACTCGTCGAGGCCAGCGACGGCGCGGCAGTCGAAGCCATCCTGTCGATCCGGGAACCGACCCGCATCCGCATCGAAGGGGCGTCGATCACCGACGTCTTCGGCAATATCCATTCGAGCCAATGCGGCATGGCGGCAGCCCTTCCCGCCACCCCGGGCATGGCGCCCGCCGGTGCCGGTTCATCGCCGATCAATCCGGCCGGCGAGATCGCGCTGACCTGTGATCGCGACAAGGGCGAAATCTATGTCCGTCCTGTCGGTGATTCGGCCAAACCGATCAATCTCTTCGTCGCATCGGCCAACGCCACCTACACGCTGCTGCTGCGCCGTTCGGATACCCCGGCCGATACGATCGTCATCCGTGACAGGACGCCGAAGGCATTGAAGCATGCGTCATCGGCTCAGATTCCGGCCGGCCAGTCTCCCAACCAGGTACGGGCGATGAAGGCGCTCCTGGTAGCCATGACTTCAGATCGGGTACCACCGGATATCCGGGTCGAAGAGACCCGCGGCACGCTCCCGTTATGGAACGAGGCGCGGTTTTCGCGGGTGCGCCAGTACGAGGGGCGCGGCCTGGTCGGCGAGAAATACCTGCTGCAGAACATCAGCGATGCCCCCATGGTCTTGGCCGAACCGGAGTTCGACCGTGAACAGGGCAGCGTCGTCGGCATTGCCATCGAGCACCACAACCTTCGCCCCGGCGAAAGCACCAGCGTCTATGTAATCCGCCGCGGAGAGACGCCATGACGACGCCACGTCAGTGGATGCACACGCTGCGGGGCTTACCGCAGCAATTGCTACAGCACCTCTCCCCGCGGCAACGCCAGTACGCCATGCTCGGCGCGTTGCTGGCCGGCGGCGTCGGGCTGCTCTGGTCGATTTTCGCATTCACGGCAAGCAGTCCGCCGACGAGCAGCACGCAACCCGCCGCCGGGCCGGCCAGTTCGGTCACCAACATTGGCGTGATGTCACCCGGCGCTCAGGTCAATCCGGTCGACCAATGGGTCGGCACGGCCGGGCGCAAGCTTGCCCAGTACGAGAACGAACGCGAAGAACAGGGACGACTCAACAAGGATCGCCAGACCTTCGAAGCGAAAACGATGCAGCGCTTTGCCGAACTGGAACAGCGACTGACTTCGACCCAGCAGGCGGCCTCTACGCCCCCGCCACCCACGCCAGTCCCGACCATGCCGCCGGCGGCGAGCCTGCCCCCTGCTCCACCGCCTTCCAAGGGCTTGTCCGCCGGAGCAATGCCAAGCGGCATGCCCGGCGAACTGCTGCCTCCGAGCCCCCTTATTGCACCAACGCCAGCGATTACCCGGATTAGCGTTGCCGAGCGCTCCCTGCTCGCCAGCACGGGAGAGAAAGCAGAGCGCGCCGCAGGGGCCGGATCGCAAGCATCCACCCGGACCGTCGCCACCTTCCTGCCCGTCAGTTTCACCCGTGGCACGCTGCTGGGTGGCCTGGATGCGCCGACCGGCGGTCAATCGCAATCCAATCCGCACCCAGTCCTGATCCGTCTTTCAGACAACTCGTTCCTGCCCAACCGCTTCCGCGCCGAATACCGGGAGTGCTTTGTGGTGGCCGCCGGCTATGGCGACATCAGTTCCGAGCGTGCTTACCTGCGCACCGAGAGTCTGTCTTGCGTACGAACCGACGGCGCGACGCTGGAAGTCAAGATTCAGGGCTCGATCTACGGCGAGGATGGCAAGGTCGGCATGCGCGGGCGGCTGGTCACCAAGCAGGGCCAGATGCTCGCCAACGCCCTGCTGGCCGGCGTGGTCAGCGGTATCGGCCAAGGCCTGGCGACCTCGTCGACCGAGTACAGCACCTCGGCCCTCGGCACAGTCGCCAGCGCCACCGGTTCCGAAGCCTATCGCGCCGGCCTCGGCTCCGGTGTCGGCAAGGCCCTCGACCGGCTGGCCCAGTACTACATCAAGCTCGCCGAGAACACCTTCCCGGTCATCGAAGTGGACGCCGGCCGCGAGGTCGACGTTGTGATCACCAAGGGCGTGCGCATCGATGTGCCGATGACAAGCGGCGAACCGTCTTCCGCCCGCTTCGCCAATTCCCCTGAAACTCGTTACCTGGAGACCTCGGACGATGGCAACTACTAAACCCATGCGCCGGCGAGCACTCGTCGCAGCCTTGAGCACGATCCTTTTAGGCAACTGCTTCGCCGCCAATGCGGCCACGCTCGACGAGACGCAGTTGCTGACGGCCTTGCAGAAAGCTCATCCGGGGACGCGGTTCTCCAGTATCGCCCGCACGCCCGTCACTGGCCTCTACGAGGTCTGGATGAACGGCAACGTGGCCTATGTGTCGGCCAGGCAGCCGCGCTACTTTCTCTTTGGTCATCTGTTCGATACCAAGAGCATGAGCGACCTGACCGGCCCGAAACTGGCGCAGGCCGGCAAGGCAAAAAGCGCCGATAAAACCCCTCAGAAATACCAGCCAACCACAGCATCACCGATCCGCTTCGAACAGTTGCCTCTGAGCGACGCGATCAAGACCGTGCACGGCACGGGTCAGCGCCGGGTAGCCGTTTTCAGCGACCCCAACTGCCCTTACTGCAAACAGTTGGAGGCGGAACTGGCCAGCCTCGACAACCTCACCATCTACACCTTCCTGCTGCCATTCCTGGGCGAAACTAAACCGATCGCTGTCTGGTGTGCGACGGATCGTGCGGCTGCCTGGCGGCGCCTGATGCTCAACAGCGACGACAGCCTGCTCAATACCGCCACTGCCTGCGACCACCCGATCGGTCGCAACCTGGCACTGGCCCGCCAACTCGGTGTGCAAGGCACACCCACATTGATCTGGGCGGATGGCACTCGTAGCGAAGGGTTCGTCGGACGGGCCGTGATCGAAGCACAGCTCGCAGTGACTACATCGCAAGTTGCACCGGAGAAACAGCCATGAAGACGCTGATCTTGCAACTCGGTGCCGCCTGCCTACTGCTCCCCTTGGGCGCCTGCATGAACATGTCCGGCCTGGGCGGCGACTCGAAGTACGCCTGCAAGGCCCCCGATGGCGTTGCCTGCGACTCGGTGTCCGGCACCTACGCCAACGCCCTTCACAACAATCTACCCAGCCAGCAGGCCCAACGCTCCGCTCGCCGGCAGAAAGAGACATCTGAAGAGAACGCCTCCCCCACGGCTGGACGTCCTATTTCCTTGGCAACAGCCAACCTTTCCGGGATGGCCATAACGCCCAGTCCCTTGCGCACCCAGGCCCGCATCCTGCGGCTGTGGATCAAACCCTGGGAAGACGCAGACGGCGATCTCTACGATCAGGGCTACGTCTATGTCCAGGTGGACAACGGCCAGTGGCAGATCGACCACGTGCAACACCAGATCCGTGATCGCTATGCACCGCTGAAGCTGCCACCCAAGCCGGCCGCTGAGACGACCACCGAACTCGGCGCCAGTACGTCGTCGCCCCTACCGATGTTGCAACGCCCACCGCTGTCCGGGGCCGGCGCCAACCCTGCGCAGTGAGGTCAAGATGAATACCGCCCACAGCGATCCGCACTTTGCCCGCCAGCGCGACCACGCCCATGCGCCGCGCTTTCCCTTCGGCGAACCGGCGGACACACCGGCCGAACAGTTCGCCAACTGGCTGCCCTACTCTGGCTATCTTGCCGCCGAGAAGATTTTTGTGAACCGCGACAGCATGGGCGTCATGCTCGAGCTGATGCCGCAGTCGGGGGCCGACGAGCGGATGGCGGAAGTACTGATCTCGCTCTACGCCAATTGCCCACCTGGCACCGGCATCCAGTTCCATTTGTTCGCCTCGCCGCAGGTGCGCAGCCAGTTGCGCCAGTACGCCAATCTGCGGGTCGAGGATGAGGATCAGGCCGAGCAGGCCAAACAATGGGGCCGCCCGGCCCGCAACGGCAATCTGTTCCGCAAACTGGCTCGCCAGCGCGTGGACCACCTGTTGCAGGGAGCACAGAAGTCGCTGACTGCCGGCTTCCACTACACGATCCGGGATTTTCGGCTAATGCTGAGCGTTGCCTTTCCGGGCAATCCGGAAGACCTCAACAAGCGCGACGAACTGCTCGCCCTGCGCGATTCGATGTCGTCCAGCCTGCGCTCGGCCTCGCTGCCCAATCGCGTTTGCGATGCCGCCGATCTGATCAACTGGTGTGCGCTATTCACCAATCCCGATCGCATCTCGCAGACCGATGCGCCGGACCTCAATTACGATGACGGCCGGGAACTGCGCGACCAGATCGTGGACTTCGACACCATCCAGGACCCGCATCCGAGCGGCCTGACCTTGTGGAAGGAAGCCAGTCCCGACGTACTGGAGGCGCGCTTCTACTCGATCAAAAGTTTTCCGGAACGCTTCGCGCTGTGGCAGATGGGGTCGCTGATCGGCGACCTGATGCAGCCGGCCTTGCAGTACAGCGCACCGTTTCTGCTGACCCTCGGCGTCCAGGTCCTCGACCCCAACCTCACCAAGTCGGTGGTCACTGCCAACCATGTGCGGGCGACGCAGAATGCCAAATCGAAGATGGCCGACGTCATGCCGGACGTTAACAAGAAACTGCAGGACTGGACGGCGGCGGCCGATGCCATCGACACCGGCGGTAATCTGGTCAGCCTCTACCACCAGTTGGCGATATTCACCGCACCCAACAAATCGGTTGCCGCCCATGAAGCCGCCAATGCGATCTGGCGCGGCCGCGGCTTCCAGCTCAATGCCGACGCTTACATGCACCGCCAGGCCTTGCTCGCCAGCCTGCCGATGACGCTGACCGAGAAATTTCACAAAGACTTGGTCAAAATGCGCCGGGTCACGCGCAAGACCATGGCCAATGCCATCCACATGGCACCGCTGATTGCCGAGTGGCGCGGCACGCGCACGCCGGCCCTGGTGTTCGGGGGTCGCCGCGGCCAGTTGATGACGCTCGATATCTTCGACAACGATCTCGGCAACTACAACTTTGCCATCATCGGTGCACCGGGCTCGGGCAAGTCGGTTCTGATGAACGAAATGGCCTGGTCCTACCGCGCCATCGGCGCCAAGGTCTGGATGCTCGATCTCGGTCGCAGTTTCGAGAAACTGTGCCGCAAGGCCAAGGGCACCTATATCGAGTTCCGGCCCGACGTGAATATCTGTCTGGACCCGTTCACCCACATCGTCGATATCAATGAAGACATCGACATGCTGGTGCCCGGCATCGCCAAGATGTGCTCGATGCAGCACACCCTGGAAGAGGTCCAGTACAAGGCCATCTCAGCCATGGTCCTCAAGCTCTGGCGCGAATACGGCAATGAGCTGCGCATTACTGGCCTGCGCGACGCCTTCAAGAGCGGCAGCATCGAAGAACTGGGTGTCGTTGGCGACCAGCGCATCAAGGACCTCGCCATCATGCTTAATCCCTATTCGCGTGGCGGGCAATACGAGCGCTTCTTCGAAGGCCGCAACAACATTGACTTTTCCAATGACTTCATCGTCATCGAGAACGAGGAACTGAAACGCCGGCCCGACCTGCATGCGGTGGTCAATATTCTGCTGCTGCATCGGATCACCGGCGAGATGTACCTCACCCGTAACCGGCGCAAGGTGCTCTTCGTCGACGAACTGAAGCAGCAGTTGGGTGATATCGGTGCCGACGATCCGGTCAAGGCCGCCGTCATTGAGGAAGCGGCCCGGCGCGCCCGCAAGTACGGCGGTGCGCTTGGCACCGCAACCCAGAGCGCCGACGACTTCTACGGCTCGACCCAGATGGAAGCAGCCTTCAACTGCTCGGACTGGGTTTTCCTGCTGCGCCAGAAGCCGGAGTCCATCGAAATGCTCGACCGCAAGGGCCGGCTGACCATGGACGAACCGAAGAAGCGGCTGTTGAACTCCCTGCGTACCGAGGCCGGCGTCTTCTCCGAGTTGTACATCTCGTCGCCGGTCGGCGAAGGCGTCGCCCGTAACATCCTCGATCCGGCCACCCACCTGTTGTTCTCCAACAAGTTGGAAGACAACGCCCCGATCGACGAATTGCGCGCCCAGGGCCTATCCATCGACGAGGCGATCAGTGAATTACTGCGCCATCGGGGGCATACGGTATGAAACCGAACACATCCCAGTTATTGGGCCAGGGCTTGCTGACGCTATTCGTGGTGAGCGCCGCCCTAACCGCCTACGACCGTCTCGTCCTGCGCCCCGCGCTGGTCATCGGTGTGGTCGACGTGGCCGAGGTGTACCGCGCCAAGGAAGCCGAATTCACCCAGATTCTGACCAAGGCCAGTTCCGAGGAAGACCGGCAAAAAGCCCTGTTCATGGCGCGAAGCTTTGCCCAGCGCCTGCCGGTCGCCCTTGAGGAACTGCCACGCGAATGCAACTGCCTGGTCGTCCTCAAGGCGGCCGTGGCCGGAGCGACCCCGAATACCGTCGATCTGACGGCCGCACTGCGCAGAAAGGTGACTGCACCATGAACAGCGATCCTCTTCAGGCCGCCCGCCCCGCAGCAAACCCCAGACATGGGCGTCGAATCCTCGGGTGGGTGGGCGACTTCCTGTGCCACGCCCGCCAGCGCTGGTACCTCTACCTGCCGATCGTCGCCATCTGGAGCCTGGCCTATGTCCGCCTCTTCGTCGACGCGACACCGCGAGTACCGGTTCTTTTCAACTGGACACCGAGCCTGCCTTATCGCGTTGCCTGGCTGCAGCGTGGTCTGCACCCACTGCAGCGCGGCGACTTCATCGTCTACGCCTTTGCCGGCGAGGCGCAGCGCCGTTATCCGGGATTACTCGGTCAGCCTTTCTTCAAGATCGTGCGCGGTTTGCCGGGCGATACCGTAACCGTCACCGGCCGGCAGGTCGCCATCAACGGCCAGGACGTCGGTGTGGCCAAGACAAAGGCCTATGACCGCAGGCCACTCGCACCGATTGCGCCGACCGTAATCCCGCCTCGCTACTACTACGTGCAGGGCACCAGCCCCGACTCCTTCGACTCGCGCTACCAGGAAAGTGGCCTGGTCCGGGAGGAGCAGGTGATCGGCGTCGTGGTCCCGCTGTTCTGAGACTCCGGCCATGCCCCGCCCCCTCCTTACCCTCACCCTGTTCGGTCTTCTGGCATATTCCGGCGCCTGGGCCCAGAACCCTCAGGCCGCGACACCATTGCCAAGCCACCAAGCCGGCACGCCCGTGCCGCGAGGCGTTCAGCCCTCTGACAACGTGCCACTGGCCGACTATCTCGCCCTGCTCCGGCAAATCGCCCCAGCCGCCGAAGCCGGCGCACGGGATTACCTCGCCGCTTTCGCGCAGCGCTGCGGCCGCCCCCTGACGCCAGCCGAATTGCGCCGGGCAATGGCCGACGGTGACGGCGATCCTGCACTGATGGCATTGATCCGGGCGAACCACCTGGGCGATACCGCCGGGCGCCAACAACTCGCAGGACAAATTCGCTGCCCGGGCAAGGCCGCACGATGAAACGCCTGATCGCCATCCCGTCCCTGCTCTTCGCCCTGTTGGTCGCACCGGGCGCGCGAGCCCTTGATCTGGGCGTCATCGGGCCGAGCTATGAGATCAGCGAACCGCATCTGCTGCAAATGATCGAGCAACGATTGCGCGACAAAGAGCGCAGCGGCGAACTCAAGCGCCTCGAAGAACAGGCCCGGGAACGGGGCATCGCAACCGTAAAGCACCCACCGCCGGTCGCCGGCCTGCACTCGACCGAGACAGCCAGGACCTTCTACTTCGACCCGAGCTTCACGCTCGATCGCAACATTCTCGGCCCCCGGGGCGAGTTGCTGTTTGCCGCCGGCACCCGCAAGAACCCGCTGGAAGTAGTGTCGCTGTCCCGGCACCTGCTCTTTTTCGATGGGCGCGACGCACGCCAGGTCGGCCGTGCCCGGCAGTTGATCGCCTTCTACCAGGGGCGGGTCAAGCCGATCCTAGTCGGCGGCTCCTACCTCGAGTTGATGAAGTCATGGCGCATGCCGGTCTATTTCGATCAGCAGGGTCTGCTCACCCGCCGCCTCGGCATCACTCAGGTGCCTGCCCTGGTATCGCAGGAAGGGCTGCGCCTGCGCATCGACGAGTTGGAGATCGCGCCATGAGCCAACGCTGCTTCGTAGCCAGACTCTCTACCCTTCTGGCGCTGCTTCTCGGCCTCTCCACCCTACCGGCCTTGGCCGCCGGCACGGCCACCTGCACCGGCAAGTTTCCGAATCCGATCACCGATATCTGCTGGTCCTGCATCCTGCCGATCAGCATTGGCAGTGCGCACATCGCCAACTTCGGCGACCAGGAGGATACCGACAATCCACCCAGTCCCGTGTGCAGTTGCCTGGTCAATCCGATCATCGGTCTGTCCATCGGTTTCTGGGAGCCGGCGCGCCATGTCGAAGTGGTGCGCAAACCCTTCTGCCTCGTCTCGCTCGGCGGCGTAGACCTTGATCCAGGCATCCCGGCTCCCGAGGCGGCCCGCTTTACCCGGCCGGAAGGCGATGGCGATGGTGGCGGTTTCTATCAGGCGCATTACTACCTGAACCCGGTGATGTACTGGCTAGACGTGGTCACCGATTTTCCCTGCCTGGAGAAGGCATCCTTCGATCTGGCCTACATGACCGAGGTCGATCCCTTGTGGGCCGACGACGAACTCACCCTGATCCTCAATCCCGATGCCGTGCTGTTCGCCAATCCAGTCGCCATTGCCGCCTGCGCCGCCGATTGCGTCGCAGCCTCGGTTGGCTTCGGCATACGCGAGATGTTCTGGTGCGCTGGTTGCCAAGGCGGCATCTATCCGCTCAATGGGCACGTCCCCTACCACCTGGGTGGCGTCCGTACGGCCGCGCTGATGGCCCAGCGCTTGAGCGCCAAGATGCACCGTGAGTTGGTGGCCTGGGGCTGGCATGGCAAAGACGGCCTGTGCGGGCCGTACTTCGAGCCGGTGATGGACAAGACCGCCTACAAAACCCAACTCACCTACCCCATTCCCAACACCGACAAGGACGGCGGCCGCTGCTGCCAGCCCTTCGGGCGGACCACCGTGCTCTGGGGGGCCGGCAAGGAATATCCGGTACGCGGCGAGGACTTCGCCTTCATGTTGTTTCGCAAAAGGAATTGCTGTGTCGGCTACTGACCCCCATCGAACCCTCGCCTCCTTGATCCTCGGGCTCAGCGCCGCACTCGTTGCCGGCAGTTCGGCCCTGGCGCAGACAACGCCGATCGTCACCGAGGCGGACATCGAACAAGCCCGGCGTGAGACCCCCTCCGTCACCGAGCAAGATATCGAGTTGGCGCGACAGAAGTACGCCCTGCCGAGCGAGGCCGGACACCGACCCGCCCCGCTGAACAGCCCGAATATTGAGGCGCTACCCCAACCGGCGACGCCCGTGCCGGTCGACCTGGAAGCGCTGGCTCGCGGCTATGCCGGGCAATCCGATGCGATGGTTCAGGCACAAGGGCTGACTGCCGGGCCAGGACTTTTTATCTTCGTCAGCCTGTCCATGCCCCGCGCCACGCTGCAAGGTCTGGTCAACCAGGCGGCTCGCGCCAAGGCCGCCATCGTCATCCGCGGCTTCGCCAACGGTTCCTTGCGCGCCACAGTTACTCAGGTCCAGGGCTTGATTGGCAAACAGCAGGTAGCAATCCAGATCGATCCGCTGGCCTTCGACCGCTTCGCCATCAGCAAGGTACCCAGCTTCGTCCTGGTGCGCGACGGCACGCGTCCCGTTGCCTGTGCCAGCGGTAGTTGCGCGCCTGCCGACAGTTTCCTGCGGTCAACCGGTGACGTCAGCCTGGATTACGCGCTGGAGCACATGCAGCGCTCGGCGCCTGCCTTTGCTCCTGCCGCCGAACTCTTCCTGAAACGCCTCAGAGGATAGGTGATCGCCATGCGCCGCCTGATCATCTGGATCACGCTGTTCTGCTTCGTCACGACGCAGAGCGCCGCTATCGCCGGGCCGTTTGAAGAGGGCACCGCCGCCGGCCAGGTGGCCAACCCGGTCATTCGCGGCACGGTGAACATGCCCAGCGCCTCAAGTGCCGTACCGGAATACACCACGACGCCACCGGAAACGGCGTATTACGGCCAGCCCAACCTGTCGGGCGCAGCCAATGTCCGTCTCAGTACCTGCGCGGCCAGCGCCAACGATCCAGTCTGCCAGGCCCAGGACGGGGCGCTGAGCTCGGCCAACACGCCCCGCCCGGCGATCTCCGCCTACGATCCGGCAGTCACTGCGGCCCGCGGCATCGCCCGCAATCCGTCGAGCGCCTTGGGCAGCCTGGCCGATTATTACTCCGGCTGCACGACCGCCGAGGCCAACACTGCGGCAGGCACCACGACCAAGGTCTGCAACCGCTACAGCGGTGTCGGCAACTACACGACACGGCGCGATCTGACGGTTGAGATAAATCTCCAGCTTAGTTGTACTGAAGGCACCTGGTTGGCTCATGGTCAGGTCAATCGCAACGGCGCCGACTACATGGTCGCGGAAGCGCAATGCCAACTGCGCAGCGATGGGCTGCAACGTTTTCGTTTTTATGCGGCCGGTGGGCAAGGGGCCTGCATCGGCTGGCAGACCGTGGACCTGCCGACCGCACCGGCGACCCAGGCCACCTATGTCACCAATCTATCCCCCCATTGGGAGGGCCATTGCTGGAGCCCGTTCACGGTCACCATGATGCCGGGTTCAGGCTGCACCGCCGGGACCTGCAACTACATATTTCAGTTCAGTGGATTTGGCGGGCTTGTGAAGTGGAACTTGCCCTTGTCCTTCGTCCAACCCGCCATGGTGCAACACGAGACCGATGTCTGGGTCGACAAGAGTGCCGTGCTGAATGCTGACGGACGGTGCACCATCAGCACCGCCGACACCTGTGTCGACGGCCCGGCCACCAAGACCATCGAAGGCCGCCCCGTGACCCGCGCCTGCTGGTCCTATGAGCGCACCCTGACCTGCACTTCGGGCGCACCGGTCGACGAGTGCGCGCCGCTGGCCAGCAGCGGCTGCACGCCAGCCAGCAGCACCTGCAAGCAGATGAATGTCGGCAGCGGGCTGTGTGAGATCACCCAGGACACCTATACCTGCCCGGTTGCAGCGCAGACCGCAACCACCGTTTCGAACTGCCCGGCCAACGTCTATTGCCTGGGTGCGAACTGCTTCAACACCAGTTACACCAACGATGCCGACTTTGCCCGTTCGATGTCGCTGATGGAAGCTGGACGCGAAGCTGGCGTGTATCTCGACACCAGCAAAATGCAGGTCTTCAAGGGCGAAGGCAACCGCTGCCGCCACCGCCTGCTGAAGAACTGTTGCAGTTCAGATTCGGCTGGCGCCGGCATGACCAATCAGAGCCTGTTCGGCACCGGCTCAAGTTTGGTCTACGACGTGCTGATGAATTCCCAGAACCGTGAGTTTCTTTACCAGGGCATGCAGGCCTTACTGCTGGGTGGCGGTTTTAGCGGAAGCTTCACGACCTATGGCATCACAGTCGCTGTCAACGGGACGGCACTACCGGCCAGTTCGGCCGTGCTCTACTCCGGCGAAAACCTGGTGATTGCCTTCGACCCCTGGTCGCTGGTCATTGCGGTGGTGATCTACATCATCATGTCGATGTCCTCCTGCAACGAAGAAGAAGGCAAACTCGCCATGAAGGAAGGGGCCGGCCTGTGCCATACCGTCGGCACCTGGTGCTCCTCCTGCTTCCGCGTCTTCGGCAATTGCGTCTCCTGCCTCGAACACAGTACCGGTAAGTGTTGCTTCAACAGCAAACTGGCCCGCATCGTCAATGAGCAGGGCCGCGTGCAAGTCGGCAAGGGCTGGGGCTCAGGCGAAAGTCCCGACTGCTCAGGGTTCACCATCGCACAACTCCAGAGCCTCAATTTTGCGGCCATGGACCTGACCGAGTTCTACGCTTCCATCGTTCCGACGCTGCCCAATGCCAGCGCAATTCAGGGCAGCAATGCCGCGCGCCTGACAACCTGCTACTACGGACAGGGGAAGTGCCAATGAAGATCGCCTACGCCGCGGCATTGCTCGCCGGATTCGTATCGCTCGTCCTCGCCGACGAGGTGCCCAGAGCCTCGGTTTCGGATCCGCGACCGCTCATGTTGGCCGCTCTCCAGTCAGTCGATGGCGAGGCCCACGGCATCCTCAGTGGAGAAATTGCCGACGCGCTCACCCAGCGCTTTGCTGCCACCTCGCCGATCTACATCGATGTCACGACCGAGAAACGCTACGCCCAGGCCGGTTGTGCTCGCTTGAATGTCAGGTTCTGGCAGGACGGGGTTCTACTGCCCGGCGCCTCAAGCCCGCGCCGCCAGACGATCGATTTCGGCATCAACTACTGCCTCGATGGCCGCCCACCGCAATCGCTGAAGTAGGGCCACGCATGACGATCCGTAACCGCCCCGCCCTCCCGCTGCTGCTGCTGACCTTCACCGTGATCCTCGGAATCAATAGCGCAGCAGCCCAGGATGCAGCCTCCCGCTACTGGTCCGACAGTTGGCGCGGCTGGCATTTCTATGAAGCACCGGCACCAGAAGAGATCGAACATCCATTACTGCCGGGCAAGGCCACAGCAACTGCACCGCCCGCTCAACCATCGCGGGCACCTGAACTGGTTGAATTCGAACGCCTCCAGAAAACGCTGGAAGAGACGCGCAACATTGCCATCATGCGCCCGAGCGAAGCCAATGTCCGGCGCTACATGGAACTGGAGTCCCTGGTCGTCGCCCGCGCTTCCTATTTCGCTGACGTCGCGCAGCGCGTTGCCTGGGCCACGCCCCAACTCGACCCGACCCTGCAGGGCCGCCCGGTCAATGCCAAGGCACTGGAAGTCTTCGACCAGGCCGAGTTGGTGGATCGTTCGCGCGCCATTGCCGATCTGGGCAAGGATCACGTGCTGTTCTTTTTCTACCGCTCGGACTGCCCGTATTGCCATGCCTTCGCGCCGACGCTGGCGGCTTTCCAGGCCCGTCACGGTATCCAGGTTGTCGCTATCAGCGTGGATGGGGGTCCGTTGCCAAGTTTCCCCAATGCCCGCCCGGACAACGGCATTGCCACCACCCTGAAGGTCAGCCAGGTGCCCGCTGTTTTTCTGGCCCAGCCCTTCACCGGAAAGATCTCTCCCATTGGCTTCGGGGTGCTCTCGGAATCTCAGTTACTCGAACGCATTGCCACTGTGTCCGCTCCGCAAGCCGAGGTCATGCTGCCTACAACCACGCAAGGTCTCGCCCTACCCCTGGAGGCGCCATGAACCATTACGACCATCCTCATTTGCGGCGTAGCGCTGCCACCTTCCTGGCGCTGCTGCTGGCGATCCCGTCCTTCCAACTACAGGCCGGCGACCTCAACAGCGAGGTGAACAACATGTTCAACAATCTGGGCGCCATCGGCAACTACACCGCCCCCGGTGCCTTCCGTGGCCAGACCTTCAATACCTACACCGGCGGCAGCCTGATGATGCGTTCGCCGAACAAGGTTTATCAGCTGGCCGCCATCCAGTTCCCCAGCGCCAAGGCCGGCTGTGGTGGCATCGATGTCTTTGGCGGCTCCTTCTCGCACATTTCGGCAACCGAGTTCAAGAACATGCTGAAGAACATCACGGCCGCCCTGCCGGGGATCGCTTTTCAGCTCGCTCTGGAGGCGGTCTCGCCCCTGCTCGGCGGACTGACCAAGTGGGCCAAGGGGCTGGAGACCTGGATCAACAATGCCCGCATCAATTCCTGCGAAACCGCCAAGGCCATTGTCAGCACGGCGGCCGAATCGATTGGCTACAGTTCGCAGGAAACCTGCGCCGATCTGGCCATCGAAATGGGGATGGAAAGCGACCGTGATGCGGCGCGTCGGCGCTGTGCGACGGATCGGCCGAGCATTTTGTCTTCAGCACGCTCCTCGGCCGACCCGAAGGTGAAAAACAAGGCACCTTTCGTCGGCAACCTGACCTGGAAAGCCTTGCAGTACACCGGTGCTTATCTGGATGACCCGGAGCGTGAATTGATCATGAGCCTGGTCGGCACGGTCATCTATTACCCGGAAGAATCGGCCCGTGACCCCGAGCCGATTGCCCCGACGCTGACCTCGATCAGCCAGTTGCTCTACGGCCAGGGTGCGGCCGCTGGTACGGATGTCGTGCAGCATGTCTTGAAGTGCAACGACTACACAAACTGTGACGTAGTCACCTTGAACACCACGTACACCCATACGCCCTTTACCGCCAAGGTCGAAGCGATCATGCGCTCCATTGCCGAGAAAATCACGACGCGCACCGCCATTCCCAATAACTCGACCGAGGTCGGCTTCGTGAATCAGACCACCGAACCGGTCTACAAGATGTTGTCCATCGGTACCAGCATCCCGGGATCGGGCTTGGCCGACAGCCTGATCGCCCAGTACCGCGATGTGATTGCCGCCGACTACGCCTATGTTTTTCTTGAACGCAATCTGCGTCTGGGCATGGCTGCGCTGGACAAGAACTACACCTTGCAGCAGTCGCAACGGGAGCAGGCCAACCAGGTCCGCCAGCGGGCGCAGGCCATGCTCACGCAACTCTCCCAGGAAAAGAACCTGCTCTACCAGAAGGTCGGCTCCTTCCGGGCGGTATCGAACCACCTGGAGCAACTCGAACGCCAACTGCGCTCCAGCATGCCGCAACACGTGATGGACATGCTCGGCCAGCAGGCCGCCTATCTGTCGCAATAGGGACGATGCAATAGCGCGACAGGAGAAAGCACCATGTGGGAAATATACGCTTACCAGAACGCCGACAGTTTGTTCGGCGTCTTCAATGCCGCGGCGGCGATCCACGCCTCGGGCGACTACGCCGCTGCCCTGGCGGCTGTGGCCTTCTGCGGCTTTGTTGCGGCCCTGATTGCCTACGCTTTTGCCCCCGAGAAGTTGCAGGGCTGGAAGTGGTTGGGCACTGTTGTGCTGGTTTTCTCGGTGTTGATCGTGCCCAAGGTCACGGTGGGCATTGTGGATAAGACCGGCGGTTCGGCCGTCAAGATCGTCGGCAATGTGCCTTTCGGGGTGGCCGCGCTGGGCGGCATCACCAGCACGATCGGCAACACGCTGACCAGTCTGTTCGAAACGGCATTCCAGGTTATCCCGGGCGTCGGAGCCCTTCCGGTCGAATTGAGCTACCAGCAGAACGGCCTGATGTTCGGCAACCGGCTGATCCGCGAGACCGGCAATGTGGTTTTCCAGGATCCGGCTTTCCGCACCGATCTGATCAACTTCATCCACAACTGCACGACTTACGACCTGATCGACGGCACGCTCGATCCGGCAGTCTTTTCTGCATCGGACGATGTCTGGCCGCTGATGGCCTCCCCCAATCCGGCGCGCTTCAGCACGCTGACTGGCGCTGGCGGTAGTGTCGGCGTCGATACCTGCCCCAATGTTTATCTGAGCCTCAATGGCCGCTTGCCGGCCCAGATCAGCCGCATCCAGGGGCGCCTGGCTTTTCAACTCAACCCGACCTTGCCCGGTGCCGCTGCTGCGGCGGCCATCGCCGGACAGATTCAGCAGGCCTATCTAAAGAACAGCATTGCCAGCGCGGCGGCGACGGCGGCCGACATCATCCGGCAGAACGCCATGCTCAACGCGCTTGAGGACACCAGCAAGATCGTCGGTCAGAAGGTTAACGACCCGGCGGCGATGGTGCTGGCGGTCGGCCGCGCCCAGGCGGTGGCCCAGCAGAACGCTTCCTGGCTCAACTACGGCAAGGTTGCAGAGCAAGCCTTGCCTGTTTTTAGAAACGTGGTCGAGGCGGTAACCTACGCGATGTTCCCGCTCTTCGTGATGCTCCTGCTGCTCACCAGCGGACGGGAGACAATGCTCGCCTTCAAGGGCTATGCGGCCGTGTTGATCTGGATTCAATTGTGGCCGCCGCTCTATGCAATCCTGAACTACATGGCCTCGATCTATGCGGCCTACGACCTTGCCGCAGCGGCCGACCTCGGAACGGGGGGCAAATCGCTGGCACTGCAAACTGCGTCCACGATCTATTCGCGGGCAATCTCGGGGGAGGCCGTCGTCGGTTACCTCGCCATCAGCATTCCTTTCATTGCCTGGGCCGCCCTGAAGCGCATGGAAAACTTCGGGACTGCATTGGTCGGTGGCTTGTCGGGGCTACAAGGGATGATCTCGGGCGGCACCTCAGCCGCCACCGTTGGTAACGTCTCGATGGGGAACGTCGGCATGGACCAGATGCAACTGGCACCCAACCGTACGTCGGCGTTCATGGGCAGTTGGCAGAACGACCTCTCCGGAAACACTTTCTCGTCGAATGCGCTGACCGGGCGTACGGCCGTCAGCCTACTGCGCAATCAGGGGTTTGCTTCCCGGATGGTTTCGATGCGAGTGTCTGAGCAGGATGTGGCCCAAGCCAGCAAGCAGGTCGATGCAGCTCAAAACGAGAGTGTCGCAGCCAATACCGAACGCTCAGCCATTCTGTCAGAGGCATTCTCGCGAGGATTGAGCAAATTGCGCTCATCGCGTAGTAGCAGCGGCTCTACGTCCAGCAGTTTCGAGCAAATGGGAGAAACGTTGAACGAGATGAATCAAATTACCAAGAGTGTCGCGGAAAATACAGGACTGAGCCAAGCACAGGTCGCACGCATCGCTTTCGGTGCAGCCGGGCATGTCGGCGTCAACGCAGGTTTCGCTGGAGGCCAGTTGAGGGCAAGTGCGGAGAAATCCTATTTGTCGAGTTTATCGTCACAGGAACAGAAAGCGCTGGCCAGCATGAGCGGAGAGCAGTTGGTAGCATTCAAGCAATTTGGCGATCGGTTATCCCGAGATAGCAGTTTCTTGAATGCACTCTCCAGCGACTCCCGCGACGCCCATGAAATATCGTCCCGACTCGGATCAACTGTCGCGCGCTCCGAACGAGCCGAAGCAAGCCTTGCCGAACGCACCAGCTTTGCGGAGCGAGTATCCTCGGCCTATGAAAAAGGCGAGTCCATTTCCATCGACATTGCACAGGACCCCCACAATCTTGAGATGTTTATGCGCTACGCCGAGGAATACGGCGGGGACAGCGCAGCGGCTCATGCCTTGATGGAATCGGAATTGGCACGCCAATCTCTACGCCCGAACCGGGTGTTTTCTGACGGGACGGCACTGCCTGCCTCTTTTGGGAACATTCGGGATCAACATATACAGCAGCAGGGCAATACTGCGCTGACACCCGACATCATCGGTCAGCATCAATCCAATCGGGATCAAATCTCACACTTTAAGAATGCCGCCCCATCCCGAGGGAGCGTACCCGCGGCACCACCAATCCGAGAGGAAGTACATGCCCGCGGCAATCAAATTCGCTCAGACGCTGTATCGCACCGCGCTGACTTCGACGTCAAGGCTGAGATCATCAAGACGGATAACGGAACGCTCGCATCGAAGAAATCGCTGCTTGTGCAATCGGGCAAACAGGTAGGCAGAGACGCAGGAGCGACATTCGACAATGCCAAAGAGGCGGTGAACGACTTGCTTAAGAAAAAATAAGTAAGTCATCATCAGCCGGCGGAGCCTCGATCCCACCGATGCATTTCGCCCTCGCTGGTTCCTGGTTTCGCAAACGGTGGATGCCCTTCATCACGCCAGTAGTTTGCCGCCATGTCTTTCGATGAAGTTCCATCGCTTGGTAAGCGACTATCACTCCACGCAAGGGATCGCCTCTTCTTTCCGATGCCGGCCAGAGACCCGCCAATGGGCGCCATAAAAAGTGCGCCAACGCCCATCATCACAAGGCGGGTTCCCCAGTCGCCATGCATAACGGAAATCCAACCGATCAGGGCGCCCACTGCAATGAATCCCACGAAGATGAGTTTTCTCATTTCGACCTCCTGGATTCAGCCTACCTCCGATGGCGCAGGTTGCAAGCCTATCGCGAACTATCCAGCCAACATTTCCACTACCAAGGCCTGCCGCCCTAGCTGGTCTTTCATGTGCGGAATGAAAAGCAGCAAATCATTCGACGTCGTTGAGTTCAGTCAATTCGGTCTTGGCCAAGCGTTCGACAAAATCAAACGCTTCCTCTGGCACCCTGCCTGCCAGTTTTTTCCGGCGGTTGTTGGATACCCTGCCTCCGTTCTGTAGCGCGGAAACAATGAGGAGGTGCAGATCGTTTCCGCGGATATCGAACTCGTCGTTGACGGCTTTACTGATCCGGTCAAAGCTCGCCAAGAATTCGGTTTCCTGACGGAGATCGACGCCCAGCGCCTGCTCCGCCATTCGGTAACCGAATTCGACGCACTTTGTCGCATCCCAAAAACGGTAGATAGAATCGGCGCCTTTGAATTTGAAATCAAACAGGTCCTCGTCGGCCCAGTAGACATCCCACAGCTTCCGTGCGGGCTTCGAGAACGATTGGAGCGCCTCCAGGTATTCCGTTTCATGGCGTTTCATCGCGACTGATACGGGCAACAGCAGGCCTTGATCAAGCCTTCCTGATTGGCATAGGGCATGGTGGAATAGGAAGCGCGACAGACGTCCGTTCCCATCCATGAATGGGTGCAGGTAGACGAACCCGAACGAAGCCACGGAGGCGGCTACGACCGGGTCGCTCTGACGTGGGAGGGAGTTGGCCATGTCCATGAACGCAGGCATAAGTTTGGAAAGCAATTCCGGCGAAGGCGGAATGTAGGTCACACTGCCCGCCCCCCTGAGCCCCCCCCCTCGCAGCCAGTTTTGTTCATGGCGAAAACAGGCCGCTTTTTCATAGGGGTTGCTGATTGTCGCGGATTGCAAGTCGGCCAGGTATTCCTCGGTCAATTCAATTTTTTCGTGGGCCTGCTGGAGAAGGGCGACAAAGGTCTCTGCCTTGCTCTGGCTCGGCGCTTCCCGCTCAATGGCGAAAGAACTATCGGTCTCGCTGAGGTACGCCCAGGAGAGGGTCCGGTCCGCATTGGTCGGACCCAAGGATTCCAGAAATGCCTTCGTCCGTCCAAGGACGTCGCTTGCGATCCCATCCTTGACCAGTTGGGTAAGGCGGACTACCGGACAGTACTCGGCAGAGCCGAGGCCGTTGAAGTTGATTCGCCACTTGGCATCCTTGCGCACGATTCCGGTGACGTAATCCGCGGGGTCGAACAGATCACCGTACGGCCCGGCAATGGCTGGCAGGTTGGAAAGTTCGCCGTTGGCGAACCACTCCCAGAGATAACACGCTTTCCGGATGAACAAGCCGGAGGGCGATTCCCGCAAACGGGCGATGAGATCCTCCCCGGCAATTTTCGGCATGGTTTCGGCGAGTATTTGCAGATTGATTCCCTCATAGCGGAGGGCAAACAGCAAGTGTTCAATGGGGTGGCCAGATTTCGGGGCGACCCCCTTGGGTACCTGTAGTTCGTCCTGGACGTCCAGTATCCGGCTCACCGGACGGATACTGGCGGGATGAGCGACGGGAAACACCGAGAGCCCGAGTTGGGTCCGGAGGTATTCGTATCCGATGGCGTCCATGATTGCACTCCTGCACGGAAAATTTTAACTGACCATGGATTTTTTTATTTATTTGCCAATCCGTCAAGATTTTTTACTCGTTTTCACCAAAGGCTATGGCGAAGCGTCGAACAACGGAAATTTTTCACATACTGAAGATTTCTTTAATCTAACCATCCTTGGTACGGATTTTCTTAAGGTCATCCGCCAAAGGGTTGCGAGCAATTGCATCACCGTATAACTCAAGCAGACCTTAGAGCGGTCGCAAAAGCTTTCCGCTCCACTCAATCAGCCTGAAGTCGATCCCTGCAGTTGCCTGAAGGAACACCTCCTCAGTCTCATCGAATGATGCAGCCACTATGCTCTGAAGCTTTATTTCGCTAGCCAACTGCTTGAGCAGAGCGTGCTGGCTATCAACGGCCATCGAATGTTGACCAGGCTCGTCAAGCATCAAGAAATTAGGGTGATGGCCTGGTGTAGTGGGAAACACAGAGGTCTGATGCAATGCGAGGAGATAACTCCAAATGAGTCGTACAAAATCACTGGCACTGGAATCCGACTTAATGTCAGTCCTAATTTCGCGCAATTCGAGCTGAGCCAAGCATGGAACAAGTGCATCCCTACTGATTTCAATATCCTGAATTCTGGCACTTTCGTAACCGAAAGAACCTGCATTGGCCCTGAATTGTTTCTGAAACACAGAGATGCGAGTCTCGTCATCAGAGGTGTATGCGTTCTTGGGAAGCAATGCTCGAGCAGCTTGATTATTCTTTAGCCGCTGAGCAACTGAAAACAAACGGCCAAAGACATCTGTGGATTGAGCAGCCAGGCGTTCAAGCGCCTCTACCTCAACTTCAATCTGGACCTGACGCCTTACGATAGCCTTGGACTCACTAGCGCCGGAGCTAACATCTCCACGCATAGCAACCAACTGGTCGCGCTTGGCCGCTAGTCGAGCCGCGAGTTCAGCGCTCCTCGTTTCCGTTGCACGAATGCTTTCCCGGACCCCAGAAACTTGACGACGCAACATCCGGCACTGACTATCCAGGTAAGCAATATTGGCAGCTAAGTCCATCTGCGGCCCGGTTACTGCTCCGACGAGCAATGTATCTTCAACCACCTGATGGCAAGTGGGACAGCGGCCAGAAGATAGCTCAATGTCGTATTTCGCCCCCAGGTCTCTAAGCTTTGCCGCCGTCTTATTGCGGTCCAAATCCTCAGATGCCTCTCTTAAAAGAGTCTCATATTCCATGAGGGATGCCTTTAGGTCGCCTAGCGACGTCGTGGCTCGTTCATGGACAACACTCAGGTGTTGTAGCTCGGCTGTAACCGCTGCCATCTCCTTTAGTGCATCTTCGCCAGTAACCCGGCTAAACTGCTCACTTCTTGCAGTCAATGCGGAGTACTCGCTCCTGAGCTGGGATATGTAATCACCCAGAGGAACTGTGGCGCCCTCGTATAAACGCTGAATACTCCCGGAGTTCTGAGTAAATAGTGCTGAAGGGCCAGCAGGCACACCTTCAATCACAACCCCAAGTGAACTTGCCTCGCGCTGAAACTCACCTAGCGTGCGGCGCCAATCATTGTCGATTTCAACGGACTCAGAATTAAGCCTATTTCTGGCGGCGTTGGTTTCAAAGACCCCCAATCCAAGTAGAAAATCGACTACCCGAGCTCGCGCATCGCGAATGCCGTAGAAGGGAATGTTGGCAATATAGTCAGTCCACCCGCGCTTTTGCTCGACGGCCAGAGCTGCGAAAATCGTCTGAAGATAAAGTTTTGCCTCACCACCACTAGTTGTGGCGACTCGCGGCAAGCTTAGCTCTAAGAAAGACTCGAGGAAGCGATGAAATCCTTCATTTTTCTGAGCGCCACCGGCGTCGTGCACATATGTCGGAGAGGCATTAACAAGCTCATCTCCTGCTGTTAAATGAGCACATTCGAATACCTCGATGAGCTTGGAGTCTTTGACTGTGTCTCGAATGGCACGTCGAAGTGTAATCACCCGACCTGACTTATTTTCAATCTCAAGAATGACTTCAGAGGCCGTTACCAAGACTCTTTGGCCATCATATTCAAAATAATCCTTCACTGCGTATGGAAGAATGCGCTCACCTTTTCCGCCGACAAGTTCCTCCATACCGAGCCCGTATAGCAAACTGTTAAACAACGTGCTCTTGCCACTAGAGTTCTTTGCACGAATGATGGTCAGGTTTCTGGCAAACCTGAAATCGAATCCGAAATCTCCATTCTCAGTTACGGCTCTGAGCTTAATGCCTCGAATAATCATTGGGCCTCCCAGCCATTTGCAACTGCATCAACCATGGCTTCCGTTATTCCCTTGCCAACTTGATGCAAAAAAGCCGCGTCTGTTGAAAACAGTTCTGGGTCTTTAAGGATTTCCTTTGCAAAGGACACACCCTCGTCTGTTATCTCATAGCCGGGTGATTGCTCCCGGACAAGGCCCTCTGCAATAGCGAAGCGAACAGCGATAGCTAATGCTGGGTCAAATCCCCAAGCTGAGACCTTCAACTCCTTGGCAGTTGAAGCATGGATAAGCAATTTTTGTCGGTCTACAGACTTCAGGGCCCAGTTGAACAAATGAAGGCGCAGAAGCCTCGAACGACCCGCACGAGATGCAAGATGCAATATGAGTAAAACTTGGCCTATTTTATACAGCGGCCGATGCTCTGCCAGTACAGGAGATGGTTTGCGCTCAAAGAGGAGACCAGACATCGGCTCAGTCATAGTCCAGCTCACAAATGGCCAGCCACCGGGCAATCATCAGGCGCGCCACCTTGCTAGCATTCGTTTCATCGAACTCGGGGGACAGCTCGCTGTTGATGCGGCGCTCGAGTCCTTCTCGAACCTGCGTCGTCAAATCCTCTGGTGTGCCCGACCAAGTCATCGACACATCTGCAACGTGATTTTCGTATTCGTTAATCAAGCGGACCAACCGAACATAGGAAACTGGTGCTGAGTCAGCAATCCTGCGAAAAAAACCCTCGGACTCCAAGAAACTCTCCAAGGTTCGTTGCTTCAACTGTTGAACCTTGTACGTGAAATTTTCTGAATCTCGCTTCTCTCCGAGGCGGGTCTCGGTTTTACGCTGAACGTTTTGCTCGTAGGTTTCTTGGTCACCTATTAGCTCCGCGAGCACAGGCGCTGCATCATCAAATATCAGCGCCTCGCCTGCAGCAGAACGAATCTCGTTAATTTCAACGAGAAAGCTATCGCCGTCGTAAAGCAATACCGTGAAATCCTCAGTCAGGAAAGGCAAGCTCCAACTTCGAACTTCAACTTCTTTGACTCGCGCATGAGCCAACAGGTCGTTTTTGTCGAACTCTGGAGTTACAAATATCCAGCGACTTAGCTTGGTCGCCCCAAGCCGTTTCTGAATATCGTCTTTGTAGGTTTTTAGTTTCCCAAGGTCCTCGGTAACCTTATCTCGCTGCTTTTCGTACAGCTCTTTGCGGTTGTAGTGCTTGCTTGGGCAGTAGCACTGGAATCCCCAGCCACTATTGAGAGTAAACCCCTCCAGCCCATAGTCGCCAGGAGAGGCCGGCATTTGCTGGTAATCCTCAGTCTGGTACTTGCGCTTAAATACCTGCTGGCAAAGTTCTTCCCACGTGCCACCATCGAACGGACCAAATTTGGTAGTAAACATCAGAGGTCCGTCGGATGAGGAGGATAACCACCCGCTGTGCCGTGGTCGTATAGTTCGATTGACATGCTTTTACTCTCGCCCAAGGCGGCCCCCATATTTACTCGTTTTTCATTATATTAACCGAATAAACTCCCACCAATCCCATCGTTAATCCTGTCCCACCGAAACCGACCAAGCTTACTGGAAGGCCGTATAAATTAGATGCTGGCGTATGTGGCACACTGGATTGGCGGGTACGGAAGCTAAAAAAGTAGTCCCATACGAGCCCACGAATCTGTGGGGGGAAATGTGGGGGGAATTTTCAAATTTAGCGCCTAAAAAGCAAAAAAGCCAATCCGAAGATTGGCCTAAGTGCTTGATTCTCTTGGTCGGGGCGGCGGGATTCGAACTCGCGACCCCTTGCACCCCATGCAAGTGCGCTACCAGGCTGCGCTACGCCCCGACAAGCCAAACATTATACCTGAAAACACCGGGATTCAAAGCTGCAGCATCTCGATAATTGATTTCAATTCACCGCGCAGGCCGCCCGGGATTTTTTCCATTTCCGGATGAGCAACCGAAGCAACCTCGACAGCGCCACCTTCATCGAGGCGATTACGAGCACCGCTTATGGTAAAGCCCTGATTGTAAAGAAGCTCTCGAATCCGGCGAACCAGCAAGACTTCATGGTGCTGGTAATAGCGACGATTACCCCGACGCTTTACCGGCTTGAGTTGATTAAACTCCTGCTCCCAATAACGAAGCACATGCGGCTTCACACCGCACAATTCACTGACTTCACCAATGGTGAAGTAGCGCTTGGCCGGAATGGGCGGTAGTTCTTCCCCGCCCGTAGTCTTATGCCGCGGTTCCATCAAAAGCTAGCTCGACGTCTGACTTCAGTTTTTGGCTGGCGTGAAAAGTTACAACACGACGCGCCGTAATTGGGATTTCCTGCCCGGTTTTAGGGTTGCGACCAGGACGCTGTGGTTTGTCTCGCAACTGGAAATTACCAAAACCGGACAGCTTGACGCCATCTCCGACTTCCAGTGCATTACGTATTTCTTCGAAAAAAGCCTCGACCATATCTTTGGCCTCACGCTTGTTAAGGCCAACTTTTTCGAAAAGCAGGTCAGCGAGCTCAGCTTTGGTTAGCGTCATCGTTATTGTTTCCGTCAGGCACGCAGTTGAGCACCGAATGCCTGTTCGAAACAGGACACCAGTTGCTGCATTGCAGCATCAACTTCTGAATCTTGCAAAGTGCGTTGAGTATCTTGCATAACTATCCGGAAAGCAAGACTTTTCTTGTTTTCCGGGACACCCTTTCCGACGTAAACATCGAACAACTGAATGTCCTGAATGAGGTCAGAAACCTGCCCTTTGAGTCCATCGAGCAAGGTCTGCAAAACCACATTTTGATCGACTACAATAGCCAGGTCGCGAATCACCGGCGGGAACTTGGAGACCTCGGCATAGGCCGGAACATTTGCAGCCTTGACCGCGTCAAAATCCAGTTCGAAAACCACGGGCGCCTGCGGCAGATCGTACTTCTGGACCCACTCCGGATGCACTTCACCGATACAACCAATGTCGCGACCGTCGAACAGAATGCGGGCAGCACGCCCTGGATGCAGCGCCGGATGCGCCAGCTTTTCGAAACGCAAAACAGCCGGTGCCAGAAGCGCTTCAATATCACCTTTGACGTCGTAGAAATCTACCTTACGCGCCCCGCTACCCCAACCTTCCGGCAAGGCGCCGCCGAAAGCCAGTCCTGCCAGTTTCCATGGCTGATGAAAGCCATTGACCGGCACAGCATCGGCTGCACGATGAAAGGTACGACCGACTTCGAACAAGCGGACACGGGTCTGCTTACGTTTCAGGTTGGTAATCAGGTTCGAAATCAGACCACCGAACAGTGTCGAGCGCATCACCGCCATCTGGCTGGCAATCGGATTGGCTAGGCGAATCAGCTCGGCTTCTGCCACATTTTCGGCAAAATCGGCCTCCCATGCTGCCTCGACGAAGGCGAAATTAACAACCTCCTGATAACCACGGTCGGCCAGCATCTGGCGAAGCCGATAGGCCGGCCGTCGCGCTTCCGGCTGGACCTGC
Source organism: Dechloromonas aromatica RCB (assembly GCF_000012425.1). Classification (NCBI taxonomy): domain Bacteria; kingdom Pseudomonadati; phylum Pseudomonadota; class Betaproteobacteria; order Rhodocyclales; family Azonexaceae; genus Dechloromonas; species Dechloromonas aromatica (nom. nud.). The sequence continues at coordinate 2,868,917 of NC_007298.1, forward strand.
ATTTTCAGCGCACCGCGTGGCGAAACTGACGGAATGTTGTCGTAGCCGTACAGGCGTGCAATTTCCTCGATCAGATCTTCTTCGACTTCCATGTCAAAGCGCCAGGATGGCGGCGTCACCTGGAAATTATCGCCTTCGCACACAAAAGAGAGATCAAGACCGGCAAACAGACCGGCAATGCGTTCGGCACCGAGCGGCAGACCAAGCACCATTTCGGCACGAGCGGTACGCAGGAGAACCGGCTTGCGGACCGGCAAAACAGCCTTGGCCTCAACGACCGGGCCAGCCTGGCCGCCGCAGATTTCGAGAATCAATTGCGTGGCGCGCTCGATAGCCCGCCGCGCGCCGCCAAAATCGACTCCGCGCTCGAAGCGATGCGAGGCATCGGAGCCGAAGCCATAGCGACGAGCCCGGCCGGCAATGGCCTTGGGCGCGAAGAAGGCTGACTCCAGGAAGAGTTCGCTGGTTTCCAGCGTAATGCCACTTTCCTCGCCACCCATGATGCCAGCCATGGCCAAGGGCTTCACGTCATCGGCGATCACCAGGACATCGGCATCAACCGCAATAGTCTGCTCGTTCAACAGCAGCAGTTTTTCTTCCGGCTTCGCCAGGCGAGCATGCACAGCGCCTTCCAGCCTGGTGTTATCGAAAGCATGCAATGGTTGCCCAAGTTCGAGCATCACGTAATTGGTGACGTCGACCAGCGCTGAAATGGCTCGAATGCCGCTACGTTCGAGGCGGCGCTTCATCCACTCCGGCGTCGGCGCCTTGGCATTGACGCCCTTGAGGACGCGGCCGCAGTACAACGGACAGGCTTCCGGCGCGTCGAGCACGACGGCGCGACTATCTGCAATACTGGCCACCACTTCCGGCACGACCGGCAGGCTGGTCGCGGCACCGGTAATGGCACCGACTTCGCGGGCAATGCCGAGCAGCGACAGACAGTCGGCACGGTTCGGCGTCAGCTTCAGTTCGAACAGGTTGTCGTCGAGATCGAGATACTGTCGGATAGCCTGGCCGACTGGCGCATCGGACGGCAGAACAAGCAGACCCGAGGCCTCTTCGGCAATGCCCAGTTCCTTGGCGGAGCACAGCATGCCAGAGGATTCAATGCCGCGCACCTTGGCAATCTTGATGGTGAAATCGCCAGGCAGCTTCGCACCTGGCAGCGCGCACGGCACCTTGAGACCAACGGCAACATTCGGCGCACCGCAGACGATGGTCGTCGGTGCTCCACTGCCAGTATCAACCTGGCAGACGTTCAGACGATCAGCATCAGGGTGCTTGACCACGTCCAGCACGTGGGCAACAACGACATTATCAAAAGCCGGAGCGACCGGGTCAAGCTCCTCGACCTCGAGGCCGGCCATAGTCAACAGATGGGAGAGTTCCTCGCTCGACAATTTGGGATCGACGAGGGTACGCAGCCAGGATTCGGAGAATTTCATTGGCGTGACTCGAATTGTAGGTCAGTTGAACTGACGCAGGAAACGCAGGTCGCCTTCAAAGAACAGGCGAAGATCATTGATGCCGTAGCGCAGCATGGTCAGGCGATCCTGACCGAAGCCAAAGGCAAAGCCGGTGTACTTTTCCGGATCAATGCCGGCAATGCGCAGCACGTTAGGATGGACCATGCCGCAACCGGCGATTTCCAGCCATCGGCCCTTCAGCGCACCGCTCATGAAGGCGACGTCAATTTCAGCCGATGGCTCGGTAAACGGGAAGAAGGATGGACGGAAACGCACCGTCAGGTCGTCCGTCTCAAAGAAGCTTTTCAGAAAATTGGCAATGACGCCCTTCAGGTCGGCGAAGGAAACACCTTCACCAACCCACAGGCCTTCGACCTGATGAAACATTGGCGAATGGGTCGCATCGGAATCGACGCGATAGACGCGCCCCGGCGCGATGATGCGGATTTCAGGCATTTTTCCCAGCTGGCCGTAGCGCTTTACATGCGCTTGCATGTATCGGGCCTGGATCGGGCTGGTATGAGTGCGCAGCAGCACCTTGTCGGCCAAAGTACCGTCCGAGTTCTGCAGGTAAAAGGTATCGTGCATCGAACGTGCAGGATGATCCTCGGGCGTGTTCATGGCCGTAAAATTGTAGAAATCCTCTTCGATTTCCGGGCCGTCAGCGACCTCAAAGCCGATCGAGGCGAACAAAGATTCGATACGCTCCAGCGTACGTGTCACCGGGTGAAGGCCACCGCGCGCTTCAGCGCGACCGGGCAGCGTCACATCCAACGCCTCTTCAGCCAAACGGGCATCCAGCGCAGCCTTGCGGATCGCCTCGCGCCGCTCATTAAGCGCGGTTTCAACAGCAGTCTTGGCGACGTTGATCGCTGCACCGGCGGTTTTCTTCTCCTCGGGCGGCAGCTTGCCCAAGCCCTTAAGGAGTTCGGTAATCTGACCGCTCTTGCCGAGGAAACGGGCCTTGACCTGTTCCAGCGCATCCGGGTCGGAAATGGCAGCAAATGCAACTTGTGCTTCGCTAACGATCTGATCGAGATTTTCCATGGACTTCAATACCTGCAAACTGCGACAAAACCACAAACAAAAAAGGAGGCTCGCGCCTCCTTTTTTTCATCAAGCTTTCGCTCAGGCGCCGAGCTGTGCCTTGGCCTGGGCGGCCAGAGCGGCAAAAGCCGGCTGATCGAAGACGGCCAGATCGGCCAGAACCTTGCGGTCAACTTCGATATTGGCCTTCTTCAGACCGTTCATGAAGGTGCTGTACTTCATGCCCAGCTCACGAGCTGCGGCATTGATACGGGCGATCCACAAGGAACGGAACTGGCGCTTGCGTTGACGACGGTCACGGTACTGATATTGACCGGCCTTCATCACCGCCTGCTTGGCAATGCGATATACGTTCTTGCGACGACCGCGGTAACCCTTGGCCTGAACGAGAACCTTCTTGTGACGCGCGCGCGCCGTTACACCACGTTTAACTCTAGGCATCTTCTATCTCCTTACGCGTAGGGCATCATGGCGCGGACAGAAGCTGCGTCGCGCTCGTGAACAGCAGTAGCACCGCGCAGGTGACGCTTAACCTTGGTGGTCTTCTTGGTCAGAATGTGACGCTTGAAGGCTTGACCGCGCTTGATGCTGCCACCGGCGCGGATCGAGAAACGCTTCTTGGCGCTGCTCTTGGTCTTCATTTTGGGCATTTAGATGCTCCTTAATGACATGCCGTCAGGTGATTCCCGGCGGGAACGCTTTTACTACCCGAAAGCACTAATAACAACTGATTTACTACGCTTGCTTCTTCTTGGCCGGCCCGATGATCATGATCATCTGACGACCTTCCATCTTCGGCATCTGCTCAACCGCACCAACGGCGTCGAGGTCTGCCTTGATTCGTTCCAACTGGCGCATGCCGAATTCCTGATGCGCCATTTCACGCCCCCGGAAGCGCAGAGTCACTTTGACCTTGTCGCCCTCTTCCAGGAAACGCGTCATATTCCTGAGCTTGATCTGGTAATCGTTTTCGTCGGTACCCGGGCGCAGTTTGATTTCCTTAACCTGCACCTGTTTCTGCTTCAGCTTGGCCTCATGCGCACGCTTTTGTTCCTGATACTTGAACTTGCCGTAGTCCATGATGCGGCAGACCGGCGGCTTTGCAGTCGGTGCAATCTCAACCAGATCGACACCGGCTTCTTCAGCCATTTGCAGCGCGGCACGAATGTTGACGATGCCTAGCTGTTCACCTTCTGCACCCTGGAGACGAATCTCAGGAACCGTGATTTCTTCGTTGAGGCGATGCGCCTTGTTCTGAGCTATGGTAAAACCCCCGAAAACAACAATAATTAAGCCGTGCCACTACGCGCCACGACTTCTTCTTGAAGTCGCTTGATCAAGACATCTACGGGCATCTGTCCGAGGTCCTGACCACCGCGAGTACGCACGGCTACCAGTCCGTCCGCTTTTTCCTTATCGCCCACAACGAGCTGATAAGGCAGCCGGTTCAAGCTATGTTCCCGGATTTTATAGGTAATTTTCTCGTTACGCAAATCCGCCTCAGCCCGAAAGCCCGCCGAGTGTAGCTTTTGTGCGACTTCAGCCGCGTAATCGGCCTGCTTTTCGGAGATATTCAGCACCACCACCTGCACAGGCGCCAACCACAACGGCAAGGCACCGGCGAAGTTTTCGATCAGGATGCCGATGAAACGCTCCAGCGAACCAAGAATGGCCCGATGCAGCATGACCGGCACCTTGCGCGTATCGTCCGCACCGACATACTCGGCACCCAAACGCCCCGGCATAGAGAAGTCGACCTGCATGGTGCCACACTGCCAGGAACGGCCGATGGCATCCCTGATATGGAATTCGATCTTCGGGCCGTAGAAGGCGCCCTCGCCCGGCAGTTCCGTCCACTCCAGCCCGGAAGCGCGCAACCCCTGACGCAGCGCATCCTCTGCCCTATCCCAGACATCATCGGCACCAACCCGGCTATCCGGACGCAGCGCGAGCTTGACCGCAACATCGTTGAACCCAAAATCAGCATAAACCTTCTTGACCAGCGCATTGAAGGCGGTGACTTCGGACTCGATCTGATCTTCGGTACAGAAGATATGTCCATCATCCTGCACGAATCCTCGGACACGCATCAGGCCATGCAAGGCGCCAGCCGGTTCGTTGCGATGGCAGGAGCCGAACTCGCCGTAACGCAGCGGCAGTTCGCGATAAGAGCGCAGGCCGGCATTGAAGACCTGCACGTGGCCCGGGCAGTTCATCGGCTTGACCGCGTAGTCGCGATTTTCCGACGAGGTCGTGAACATGTTGTCCTTGTAGTGCTCCCAGTGGCCAGACTTTTCCCACAGCGACTTGTCGAGAATCTGCGGGCAACGCACTTCCTGGTAGCCGTTGTTGCGGTAAACCGCGCGCATGTAGCCTTCAATTTCCTGCCAGATTGCCCAGCCTTTCGGGTGCCAGAAAACCAGACCCGGCGCTTCGTCCTGCATGTGAAACAGGTCATATTGCTTACCCAGACGCCGGTGATCGCGCTTCTCGGCTTCTTCTAGCATGTGCAGGTAGGCGTCGAGATCTTCCTTCTTGGCCCAGGCCGTACCGTAGATGCGCTGCAACTGCTCGTTACGATGATCGCCGCGCCAGTAGGCACCAGCCACCTTCATCAACTTGAAGACCTTGAGTTTGGCCGTAGTCGGCACGTGCGGACCGCGGCAGAGGTCAATGAAATCACCTTCACGATACAGCGATACCTGCTGATCAGCCGGAATAGCGCCGATCAGTTCAGCTTTGTATTTCTCGCCGAGATCAAGGAAGAACTTGACCGCATCGTCGCGCGCCCAGACTTCGCGGCTGACCGGAATGTCCTTTTTGGCCAGTTCGGCCATGCGCTTCTCGATGGCGACCAGATCTTCCGGGGTAAACGGACGCTTGTAGGCAAAGTCGTAGTAGAAGCCATTCTCGATGACCGGGCCGATCGTAACCTGCGCCTCCGGGAAGAGCTCCTTGACGGCATAGGCCAACAGGTGCGCAGTCGAATGGCGGATCAATTCCAAACCCTCGGCATCGCGCTCAGTGATGATGGCCAGATCGGCGTTTTGCTCAATCAAATAGGAAGTATCGACCAACTGGCCACCAATCTTGCCAGCCAGCGCAGCACGGGCCAAGCCAGCACCAATACTGGCGGCGACTTCGGCAACGGTGACCGCTTGCTCATAGGAGCGGATGGAACCATCAGGCAGTTTGATATCGGGCATGGCGGATTCTCTGGAAAAAATCTGGACGAAAAAAAAGTGCGGGGTGAGCCGCACTTTTTTAATAAACGAGAGCTGACTCGACTAGAGTTTCTGAACTGCGCCGCAAGTTCGGAAAGAGATCAAATCAACTCCGTTAGGAATTTGGTAGGCGGTATTGGAATCGAACCAACGACCTCCACGATGTCAACGTGGCGCTCTAACCAACTGAGCTAACCGCCTAAGGAAGCGCGCATTATATAGACGTAGAAGCCGATGTCAACAGCCCTTCGCGATTTTTTTCGAAGCACAGTAAACTCGGCTCAACAAACCATGGAGTCATACATGAACGAAGGCTGGATAATTCTTGGCATCTGCCTGATCTTAGTCGTCGGTGGCGCCCTGCCCCTGATCAGGCCGCGCAACGATGTACCACCTCCGCCTCCCAAGGAAACCCTGCGCGACTGGCGCCGCGAAAAATAAGGACATCTCGTGGAATCACGTATCACCGAACTCGAAATCAAGATCAGCTATACGGAAGACCTGGTCGATGAACTGAATCGCCTTGTTTATCGCCAGCAACAGCAAATCGACCTGCTGGCCGCTGAAATCCGCGCACTGCGTGATCATGCACGAAACACATCACAGCCGGAGCAGACCTTCAGCCTGCGTGATGAGATTCCACCACATTACTAGCATGTGGCCTCAGCCCCCGGTTACCGTTCTCTATCATGCTGATTGCCTGGATGGTTTCGGCGCGGCCTATGCTGCCTGGCGCCATTTTGGTGACACCGCCACTTATCGCCCGATGCATCACGGCGAAGTCTGGGAAATGGCGGATATCGCCGGGCATGCAGTGTTTATTCTGGACTTTTCTTTCCCGCCTGAAGTTCTGGAAAAGATGGCGACTCTCGCAAAATCGGTCGTTCAGATTGACCACCACGCCTCGGCGCTCAATGCTTGGGCCGACCGATTACCGGCCAGCACCGGAAAAGGCCGGCGCAGCTATCAGCATCCGACACTCCCCCTGCATGTCATTTTCGATCTGGAAAAATCCGGCGCCCGCCTGGCCTGGGAGAATTTCCATCCCGACACCCCGCCACCGCTGACCATCCTGCACATCGAGGAGCAGGACATGTGGCGCTTTGTGCTACCTGGCACCCGCCCATTCTGCCGGGCCCTGCGCCTCCTGCCTTTCGATCTGCACCTCTGGCACAAACTGGTCATCGAAACACCTGACGACACCTCACTGCGCTACACCGAAGTCATTGTTCAAGGTACAGCCATCGAGCAGTTTTTCCAGCGCGAAATAGAACGGCTAGCCCAAAGCAGCCTGCGTACACCGGCCCGGATTCGTGGCGAACCCGTAGACACCTTGCAGGCGCTACGCCATGGACAAGAAGTGGTAACCGATGACGATCTGGCCTGGCTGGCCATCCACGGCATCGCCATCAATGCCAATGCCTTGTTTGCCTCTGAACTTGGCAACTCATTGGCTGAACAGAGCGGCAGCTACGGGCTGATCTGGCAGTTTTCTGGCGATGGAGAAATCAAGGCATCGCTTCGCTCGAAAGGAAACACGCTCGACGTATCACGGATCGCCACTCGTTACGGCGGAGGTGGCCACCCGAATGCCGCAGGGTTCCGAATGCCTGCCAATCAGTTTTTCAGCGAAGTATTGGTCATAGCGCCCAGTTCAAACTAAGGATGCCGGGCTTGACGCACGGCACCTCTCGCATTTGCCAACGCAGCAACATACTCAATACGGCCGAGCGGGAACAGCCTGCCACCCCTCAGGGCAGGCCTGAGTGTAGGGATAATACATGGCGCTCGAACCACAGTAGTACCATACAGCACCCGAATTTGCTGGCGCAGGAGCGGGTGGTTGCTCGACGTAGACCGGCTGCTGCGGATAAACCGGTCCGACATAATAGGGATCGACATAAACCGGTCGAGTGCGATCTGCCATGATGGCCAAGCCGGTCAGCGCCCCAAAGATTGCCAGCCCCGCCCATCCGGAGCCGCCCCCTCCGTGCTGGCTATACCCCCGATGGCCATAACCACGATCTGCATGCGCTGGCGTTGCCAGCAAGGAGAGCGCAACAATCGCAGCCGTAATGAGTTTACACATGATCGCCTCCAAACTTCGCCGAACCAATTGGCTCCGCTTTTCAGTATAGGTCGCCCATGGAAAGCCACTGAAATACAGATGCAACATATTGTTGCGAGAACAATAATGAACAAATGGTGGATAATCGTGTCTGTTGTTCGTCGGGCAGGGGATCGCTTTGATTCAATCCGACAAAGTCATTGTGCCGCGTGGCATTTTGACGATGGCGCAAAAAGCGCAATTTATTGAAAGTGTAAAAGCAATATGCAACAACTAAGAGACAAAGCCTTGAAGCTTTGCGCGGACCACGGAATTACCGTTCAACCCTACGCGGGCGGATGGTGGCTGATGGGTAAAAAAATCAATCGCGTCGTCGGTGAATTGGCTGGCCTTTGTGCCTCCGACCTCACACCGCTGCCGGAGATGGCTCGCTAAGAGTCAAGAAAGTCGTCAGAAACGGAGCCGGGGAAACCCGGCTTTTTGTTGCCGCAATTTCAGCTGGCAAATATGCAAATAGAGCAGCATTCCAAATCCGCTTCATGAGTGGTGTTTTACACCTTTATGGAGATCGGTCGCCGCCAAATACTGTAGCCGCCTGATGGTGAAGGTGGTCATGTCAGCAACCAGAATTTCGATCTCCGGCGGCGGGATTTCCTCATGGCAACGCCGGTCGCTAAACCCGCTCGGCGGGCCTATATCGATCAATCTTCTATCGGCCTGCGCTCTGCGGTCACTCATGATCGGCCACCTTTTGGTGTGAAGGCGAACTTTCAAGATAGACGCTGAACCCCGAACATTCAAGATTTCAGTATCTGATGAGCCGATGGGCTATTGAGGCCAGCAAAACCGCTGCACTGGCTTATCGCCTCGCTTAGCGTGAGGTCGGGATATACTCCGCGATCGCATTTTTGGCTTGCCGATAAAGTGATACCGCAGTCACCAGTGCATTCCAGCAATGAATGAGCAGACAGGCCATCCAAAGGCTTGCTTAGCACCTCGGAGTTATCCGCAGGCGTGGCGTTGATGGTTGCCAATGGACGAAAACCCAATAAAAAAACCCGCAGTTACGCGGGTTTAATGGACTTGCTTGAAGCATGAAAAACAACTACTTGGCGCCAGGAAGGGACTCGAATAAATAGCCGAGTCAATTGCAGCACAACGGTCGTTATCTTTCAATCATCGAAGTTACACACAAAGTTACACACACAGAATCAACGCTGCCATCTGAAATCAAGTAGCAGAGGCACCTGATTTAGCAGTTGATCGGGGGTTCGAGTCCCTCCGGGTTCCTGTCGTAAGAGTCCCGGATTGTGATTCCGGTTGCCGAGCCTACGGATGAGAGATAGCAAAGCGGTTATCCAACGGATTGCAAATCCGTGCAGGTCGGATCAACCACCACCTGCGATCCACCACTGATTAGGTCGACTGACTGGAGTCGGCTTCCCGCTAAGGTTTTCAGCAATAGATATGGCAAGAGCTGCCAGCCATTCAATGTGAAAGTGAATCAGCCTGATCTGAGTCAATCGCTCTTTTTCATCTACAAGCCGATTCACATAGCTGACATGGGCACCCTGTTTTGAGGTCATCGGCCACTGACATGAACTGGTGCCCGGCCAATATTCGTGCGCATAGCTTGATCTGACTTCGCGATAGAGGAGGTTTGCATAACTGAATCTCCTCGCCTCTTCTATACGCAGTGCTGGGCACACTTCAATTACCTGCGCCTCACTCACGTCCACTTCGTCGCCAGTTACAACAAGAGGCGATTCTCGATGTTTGATCAGTTGCTCAAGCTTCGTAGCCTCGCCAGCACGCTCGTTGTTATTCAGAAACTGAATCAGAAGCGGAACGCTGATCGTATCTGCACCGTAGATGCGGTCTGAGTACCTAATTAGAAGCTCACAAAACCTGCTGCGATCTATGCGGTCATTACCTGGCCACAATTCTGCAGACATAGCGCTGAGCACAGCACAAATGATCAATGCCGCTTCGCCATATCCTGCTTCTGGAAAGCTGGAACCAATGTGTAGAGCCAAGGTGCATTTTTGCTTTACCCAATCCAAACGCCAATCATCGTTTTTCACCTAAATCCCCCTTGGCATTAGATTTCGGTTAAGGACTAACCATAGTGAGGAGTGCGGCAAAGATGTACCTCATCGGCGCATCGTCCCTTTGACGTCATAGCTCCAGCCGGGGTTTAGCAAGTCAACAGGGTGAGCGTATATCCAGAATTGAACCTGCTTCTCCGCTGCGTTGAGAGCAAGCGTGCCAAACAGGCGGCGATTGAGTTTTGGGTAGCTACATCCTGAAAGCGTGACGTCGAGACTTAATACCATCGGCGTCATGCCTGGCATGGCGAGCCCCTTCATCTTGCAGCCGTTCTCCGGAGAGGAACCGGTGATTTTTCCTTGCGCGTCTATCGATATGGTCGTCTGAACCACGGCGTGTGCTTCCGAAATCGGCTGCCCCTTAAAGCTGGCTTGATACTGAACTTGTCCACGCCAATCTCCAAAGCACGTCGTATAGGCGCTATTGCCCGAATCGCCGATTACTTTGGGGGTATTCCCCTTGGGGATAGCTGGTGTTGCATCACTGGCGCACGGCTTGTCGGTGAATGTGGTTTTCCCGTTCTCGACACAGCGATATTGGGCGAAGGCAGAAGAAGCAGCACTCAGCGTGAGTGCGATTAACAGTAGTTTTCGCATGGACAAGTCAATCAAATGGAATATCGATACTAACCGACAGAGTTATTTCATTCCATACTCCACACCCCACGGACTATGACATAAGTGATATTCCAAAGAGATAACAAAAGGAGCAAAATCTAATACAAATAACACATGTAACTAAAAGACCATGCTCGCGGACGTTGCGCTCTACCTTGTATTACCGCTTGCAGTGGTTATTTGCGCCCTTCTGGCGATCTCCACCGTGACGAAGCGCAAGGAATAGCATGAACAAGAACTTGCTACTTGGCGTACCAAATATCGACCATCAGCATCGAGAGCTATTCCGATCCTTCCAGCACCTGCTATCGATCAACTCTGGTGATGAATCATTTTCCGAGGCGCTTTCCCGCCTGACGATCCAGATTCATCAGCACTTCAAGACTGAAGAGCACTACATGGCTGGGCTTCATATGCCGGCCGCTGAGTTGGCTGAACATGTACTAGCACACACGCAGATCATTGAAGACCTGACAGAGATTCATTTCGAGACGATGCATGGCCTTGGGGTGCCGTTCGAAGAGATCATCAAGCGTGTGGCGTCCTATGTGAATCATCATGTCGTTGAGTTTGATCTTCAGCTGAAGCCGTACATTGGACATCGGGCATAAACGATCACTGACCGTGACGCCTTGAATCCTGAGCCGGGTCAATATGACCGTGGAACATGGATATTGGCGATTAATAAACGCCAGAAGGCCAAGCAACAGAGAACAGTGGAAAACCCGATTAATTCTGTCGGGAATATTTACACTCACCTCTACTGGGAATGCCATTGCCTGACTTTAGATCGTATAACCCATTAATCTATTTCGATTTCTCAACAAAGCCAGTGGCGTGGCCCGGATGTTGCATCGATGATCCACGAACAATCAACACCATCAGTCGAGTCGAGGCATATTGCTCTCTACTTGAAGCCATAGGAGGTTCCAGTGAATACGAAATTATCGAAGCTGATCGCAGGGATAGCGTTTCTATTTCTAGGAACCGCAAACGCCTTGGCTGCCCCTGTCTATGAGAGCGCCGACTTTGGTGGTGGGTTATTTAGTGTCACATCCTCTTTTGTCAGCAGACTAAATGCTGCAGGTATTAGTGGATTTAGTTCTACATCCTGTTACACCTGCGCTACTCCTGCACTCGTTTCTGGCCATTTCATCTTTGATAGTTCGGTACCTGTTCCTAGCTCAGGTTTCGCAAATGTTTTTTCTATCGGTGCAATTCCGACCGTAGCAAACAGCGCCATTTTTGAATTGAATATTGGCAGCCTGACATTCCGCTTCGGCGACCCAGGCATTCAAGGCGGCCCCGCCATTCAATACAACAATGGTGTTTATAACGGCATTTTCTTTGACGAAACATTCGACTCCCCAAACAGCACGCCTCTAGAGCTAAGCGTCCAAGGCGGGAGTTTCTCGCTGAGGAATCAATCCTTCCAAAACCTCTTAACAGGTTTCATCACTGTTGGCGCAAACGGCATGACCAACGTTCAACCATTCACCCCTGGAGGGGGTCAGAACAACGTGCCTGAGCCGACATCTATTGCTTTGGTTGGACTTGCCTTAGCTGCTTTCGGTTACGCTCGCCTAAAGAAAAGTTGATCGAGTCTGAGTTGAAGATAAGCCGGGGTTTCCCGGCTTTTTTCATTCATCAATTTCAGCGATACCCCCCCCTTCAGCTCGGCCATTGTTAATTAGCGGACTCACCGGATAAGCAGTCATCCTCTCGGCACTACATGGCCTGATCATCTGCTTCAGAGCTTCAACATCGTGATTTAGCGGATCAAGCCAAGCGTCGTACTGATCCGCCCCCAAAATTACCGGCATGCGGTCGTGGATCGGCACCATCACTTCATTTGGCTCGGTGGTAATGATGCAGGTCGTAACGAGCGTCTGTCCGTCTGGGGCTTTCCACGCGGCGAGCAGCCCGGCAAAGGCAAAGAGACCGTCAGTCGGATAGATGTAATACGGTTGTTTCTTTCCTTCGACCGTTTTCCACTCATAGAACCCACTAGCCGGGATCAGGCAGCGATGCTTGGCGAAACTTGTCCGGAAGGATGGCTTCTCGGCTACCGTCTCGCCGCGTGCGTTATTCAGCTTGGCGCCGATACTCGCATCCTTTGCCCATGATGGCACCAGGCCCCATTTAACCAGTTGGCCAACCCTGCCAGCGTCAGGTTTGTAGCGAATCACCGGGATGATGCTGGTCGGCGCGATGTTGTAGCGCACCTCATAATCAGGGCATGAGAGCAGCTGAAAGTGTTCGATCAATTGGCCGGCAGTGGCTGAGAGGGCGTAGCGTCCGCACATAAGCAGTCAGGTCATTTTGTTGCGTCGGAATACTTTACACACCATCAATATGCTGTTGATCAATAAATCATAATCGATTGAATTTAATTGGTTTATTTTTCATGGATCGTAATATGCTTATCCATTTTTGGAAGTTCAGTGTTTAACAAGCACCCGTAGGGAGGTCGTATGAAAAAACTACTTGCTTCGATTGCGCTGGTGGTTGGTACGCTTATATCGGCAACTCCTGCATCAGCCTCCATCGTCGTTACATTCACCCCATCATCACAGCACGTCAATATTGGTGATATCGCCACCGTTGATGTGAGTATTGCAGGACTTGGTTCCCAATATCTGACTGCAGTCGATTTAAACTTTTTGTATAACGGCGCTGTTATGGGCTCCAGTCGCAGTGTGAATGCAACTTCCCTCTTCGAACAATTAGGTGCCGCATTTGGATTCAACCCAAACTTCAACTTTGACACCGTTGCTGACGGTAACTGGGGAATACAAGCTAGCATCCAGGCTGACGAGGCATCGATTGCAATCGATCAGGCTGATAGTTTTCTGTTGGCGAGATTTACGTATGCTGGCGATACCAATGGCGTCAGTAGTTTCGATTTGGGGCTTGACCCGAGTACGGAGCGAAAATTTGTTGGTGCAAATGGAGCGCTCTTGGATGTAAGCGTTAATGGTGCATGCATTGCAGTTGGTACAGGTGTTTGTTCCACTACGGTCCCTGAACCAGCTTCGCTAGCTCTCCTTGGCATTGGCCTAGCAGGACTCAGCGCGTCTCGTCGTCGCAAGACCTCCTGAGCAATCAACGCTCAACATGGCCCCGCCCGAGTGGCGGGGTTTGCTTTTTCCCCTAGCGAATTACCGGCGTACAACGCCACTCCTGAACGACTCCATAGACACCATCATCTAACTCCAGTCGCTCAATCCCTCTGAGGTTAAACACCTCCGTACCAAATCCAGTTAATGCCGGCTCGTGAAGGTCAGGGATTAGATTGCCGGCCAATCCGTCAAGCCGCAAAAGCTTGGCAGCAGTTGGACGATCACCACCACCAACGGCACAAACAGTGCGTAGTTCTCCGCGATAGACCTTTCCATGGTCTATATCTCGCCAGGATAGGCGACGACCACGGCAACGCATCAGGCGAACTTCAACAAGCATCTCACGACCAATTTACTGTATGAAATCACAGTATATGATCACCTGGCGATTTCCAACAGTTTCGGAGTCATGTTTGCGACTGCACTGGGTTCTGGCCTTGATCTCCGTAGACCACCTAATCAGGTTAGTGTCAGCAATAGCCGAGCGCCCGTTCCAGCAAGTTCAGACCTGCACTGCTGCGGACTGCCTCACGCCGATCCTTGTCCCATGTTCTGCCTAGGTACAGCCGATATACAAATGGTTTAGAGATAACGCCGGCATCGGTAATTTTCTTGATTTGCCCGTCGACGTAGGCAATCTCACGGAGGACCAGCCAGGACATCGCGCCACGTACCGCCCGTTCAATCTGCGCATACGACATGCCGCGACACTTGCCCGACTCCACAAGGAGGTCAGACAGATCGCAAGTTGTGAATGATCCGTCTATCGTCTTGGCTAGGTCGTGGATTTGGTCGGTGGTAATCCGCGCTTGCGGACGGTCAAAGGTGACATCGTTTCTGATGATTGCCTGATGTGACATAGCTAGCCCCGTACAAGAGAGATGTCGCAAGTTTGGCTGGGTAGCCAGTATTTACAGGCTTTGCCAGTGGCAATATCCAAGGCTTGCTCAATTGCCATTTGAATTGTCTGTGCAGACTTGGGCGTGTCTTTTGTCAATCAGTGACGAGACCTTGAGATCTTTCAACAATCTGCCGATTGCGCGCTAACCATCGCACTAACCTGGCTGATTGTTGGGCTGATTGCTCGCCGATTACGTAGAAACTAGCGCGTAGGAAATAGACATCTTTGGACATTCAAGCGCCGGCAAAACCTTGACATCTATTAACATCACTGCCGCCGAGGATTAGGGTCTTTTAGGATTGAGCACCTTGCTACCGGCGACGACCAACTGGTCAATAACTCCTTGCAGACAGTTGTCCAAGCCTGCTGCCTTGTACTTCTCGATAACTGCAAGGGCTATCTCACTGGGGAAGTAATCAATCCTTGTGCGCCGTTTCCGGTAACGCTTTATTCGTGCGGCACCGCCCTGCTCTTTCGCTTCCATGTCACCCCTACTAGTCGAGTGTCAGCGGCGCTGCGAAACGATGTGCGCCATGCGGATTTCGGCGAGCTTTGCATCTACGTCCTGGCAGGCCTTGGAGTATTTGCGGTGCCCTTCCTGACTCTGCTGTTCAAGCGATTGCCGAGAGTTGGAGAGTAGCGGCCCCGCCAGTTTGTGGCGCTCTACTTCTTTCTGAAGATCAGCACGACGTTGTTGCTGTTCGTCATCCCGTTCAAACCCTTCACCGGCAATAAACAGGTCAGCAAGAAGCTGTGGGCGACGCCGGTCGATCTCTACGATCTCGCAACTGATCTTTTCCAGATTGGCATAGAAGCCGCAGCGCCATTCATCAAACTGCTGAAAGCGCGTTGTAATCCCCTTCGATTGCTCTTGAACCTCATCACGAATCCTCACCAAGCGGATGACTTCAGGATCGTCGTGACCGAATGTCGGCGGTAATGCGTCGGCTCGTTGGGATTCGCTACGGGTGTCGTACTCAGCGGGGTAATTGATATCTGCCATCATGCTTCCTTCGTGTGTGGTTTGGCGCTATGTCAGTTTGTTTTATCAACGACACCCAACTCTTCAAGCTCGGCACGTATTTCGATAATTCGGGGCACGACAGGGTAATAACCACCGGCATCACGGCAGCTTTCGTGCATCGCGGAAGGGCCTGCGACAGCGAACGCAAGGGCCGGAAGCTGATCGCTGATCGCATCCTTGTTGAAGTGCCAGAGAGCGCCGAGTGACGAAAGATCGATGTACTGCGCTTTCTTGTCTTCGTACTGCTCAGTCAGCAACCTGATAAAGCGCTTCTCTTGATTATTAAAGTCTTGAGTCCATGCGTAGATAAGGCGTTGGGCTGGACCCGCGATGACTCTGCGGTATAGCGCCTGCCGTGCCTCAAGTTTCTTTAGCTCTTCCTTCAGCAAATGAATCTTGTCTGCGTTGGTAACAAAATCGGCATGAATGCTTTCTACGTCATACGCAGCTTTCTCGATTGTTTTGGCTGCAGCCTTAGATACCGGCTTCACAGCGGCGCTCTCAGTATCCTTCACCTCAATGGGGGCGGCTTCAGTCTTGGCTTCACCGGCAGTATTCATGCTGTATTTCTCCTTAAATTTCCTATTACTGGATTGGTTGATTTGCGTTGCTGGCTGAATGTTCGTTTCCATCACAACAGCCCTGCCAGCGTTCCGGCTTGCGCCGCCTTGCGCGCCTTCTCTTCGCGGATTTGCTGGACGATGGATTTAATCTCGTTGATGTTCTGGGCGCCCTTCACGCCCTTCGACATGAGGATGTCGCCCATCTCGTTACGGACGGATTCAGGCGTCTTGACCCGGTTCCAGAGGTTGGATGCCGCACTCGCAATGCCGGTGATGCTCCCGGTCGCGGCTGACCTTGCAACGTTTCCGGCATCAGCCACCGCTGACATGTCCAAGTCACCCATTCCGGAAGCTCTGGTCGCTGTCTGAGAGCCACGCCCGACGCTTTCCAATCCCTTCAGGCGTGACTCCTTGGCGACGTCTGCCGCGAATCGGCGGAATGAACCTTCATTGGCGAATAGCTCTTTCAGCTTCTCCGCTGTCGCCGGCTCTTTCCACATCTTCATGATCTGGGTCTGCCCGCCTTCCGTGCCGAACTTCTTGCGAAGCGACTCGAAAGCGCCGATGCGGAAAGCCTGAAGCTCAGAGTCCGACATGCCGTCGGTCATCTGGCCGATCTTCCAGGCATCCTTGCTCATGGCCTGATTGCCCAGATTGGCCGCTGATCGCAATTCGCTGGGGCCTGCGTAAGCATCCCGCGCCTGCTTGTAGAACGATTGGCCGGTTGCCGGGTCCGTAGTCATGTTGTCGATCTTCCCAATCAACTCACGGCGCAGATTCTTGTAGGCGTTGCCGATCTCGTTAAGCCGACCTGTCTCTGGGTTGATATGCCCCTGCTCAATGTCGTACAGGGTGCGCTTCAAGGTATCCAGTTGCGACAGCGGAATTTCCTTTGGAGTCCGGCTGTTCATCAGCGTATTCAGTTCTGGGGCGGCCTGATCCAAGTCGAATGCCTGACCATTGACGCGAGCCAGTTCCTTGGCGTGACTGAAAGCACTTCGCGCCCGCCCGAGAATGGCATTCATGTCGTTATCGATGGGGATGCTGGTGTTGCGAACACGGTCGTACAGCGGTGCCGATGCGACGCGGCGAGCCTCGTCCAAGGCATCAAGGGTCTGTGGCAACCTTGCGCCAGTCGGATTAAGCCCAGCCTCGGCTGCGCCGATCAGACGATCTGCACGACCTGCTTGGCGACCACGAATCAGGCGTTCGGCAGCGTTCTTGGTTTCACCCGGCAGCGTTGCCAAGGTATCGAGCAATTGCTTGGTGTTCTGGCCGGCGGAGTCAGCCACGGTCGCTTCATCACCCAGCTTGTTGATCCTGGTTGAAATGATGTTCAGCGGATTCGAAAGGCCAGGCTTATCACGCTCGATAGCCTCGGCAACTTTCTGAGCTGCGTACTTGCGTGCCCCGCCATCTGCGCTTGGAAGAGCTGAAGCAGAAATTCCGCTACGTGTGCCCATGTCGGCGATGGTGTTGAGCATGTTTCGCCCGGTCGGCGTGCTGGCAATCTGTTGCCCTATGTTGTTGGCAACTGCACCACCGGCGCGAGCAATCCCGCTCAGTGAAGGGCCAAGCACCCCGGATATGCCGGCAGACATCGCGGCATCGCCAGCCAATCCCCGGACATCCTGTGCAGTCGAATCGCCCAAGCCAGAGAGTGCACCGAACTTGACCCCGGCCTTGACTGACTCCGGGAGTAAATTGGCGGCAGCAGACAATGGACCTGACGCTTTCTGCGCGGCACTGACCAGAGGTGTAGCAGCCACCACCGGCAGCGAAGCGCCAATCCGCTCGACATGCCCGAGAATCGGGTTTTCCTTCATGTGCGAATCAGAAGCAGCCCTGGCGGCATCGCGGGTGTCGCGATAGTTCTCGGCGAAACCCTTGCCATCGCCCCAAGGCGTCAGATTGGCAATTGCCCCGGTAACTGCACCACCCACCCCCGCTAGCTCGTCGGCAAAACCCATGGCAGGGCCTTGCAGGGTGGAAATCAAGCCTTTGACGATGCCCGGCTGAGACTCACCCAGCGATTGAGCAGGTGTTTGAACCGGTTCCGGTGATCCTGACGAATACTTTGACCACGGACCATCTGCCGATGGTGCTGCCGTTGGTGATGAGGGCTGATCCGGTGAAGCATACTTTTCCCATGGGCCGGCCATCACTGCACCGCCTTCCAGCTTGCCGGGTCGGCTGGATTGCCACCGAGATAGACATGGCCACCCTCAACCATGCCCACCTTGGGCGCTCCTGGTTGTTGGGGTTGCGCTGGCGCTCCGCCGAAGTTCTTTGCCCCAGGCCCTGCAGAGATGCGGAAGCCATTGACCGCCATTTCGCGGTTGGCTTTCTTCTGCGCAATGACTTTCGGGCTATCTCCGGGCTGCGGGAAATACTGGAGCTTGGCGTTATCGAATTCGCTCTTGCTAATCGCTGCACCGGACTCCTGACGAAGTACCGCATTCACAAAATCGCGCTGCGCCTGTTCGATCTGTTGCTGCTCCGGTGACTGGGTTTTGTTGGCAAGCATCCCGAGGCCACCGCCTACTAGCGGCACATCCTCAACGGCACGTTTCAAGAGGCTAGGCTGAACCGCGCCGTTCTTGCCGACTTGATCGATGATCCCGCTGGCGTTCTCAGCGCGCATGCCAAACCCGGTTGATTTGCCCTGAAACTCGGTCAGGGGCTTGTTACCCATCACTGGTGCGCCGTCAGGCCCGCTAATCGGTTCCATGCGGAGGGTTTTCGGGTTAAAGGCCATCATGCCGCGCTCGGTCTCGACGTGCTGCCACTGCTGGGCACCGTCCCCCTTACCATTAATGCCCCTGATCTGTTCGGCAAGTTGGCTTCGCCGGGTCGGATCAGTTTCAGCAAGGTATTGCGCTTGAAGCCCTGCCATTGCGCCCTCACTCGCAAGCTTTGTGTGCTTGAGCTGGTTATCCAGCATACGGCCCTGAGCCTCGCCAAACTTGGCGGCTTTGGCATCCTGTTCAACGATCTGCGCACGAGCGTTTGACTGCACATTTGGATCGGTAATCGAGGGATCGTAGGCATCGCGTTCCAGGCGATCACGCTGCATTGTTGCCAGCGTGTCGCGATCCTTCTGGGCTTGGGCCAAGCCTTGAGCGTATTGCGCGGTTTTGCTCCAGTCGCTAGTCGATGATCCATCTGCAGCCGTGTAGTTCTGCGGGCCGATAGCGATGTTTTTGCCGGCGTTCGGGCCGGTCTTGATAGCGATAGCGCCGGTTCCCTGAGCCATCTGCTCCTTGGTCGGATCAAAGCGCTTGTCGTCCCAAGTCAGACCATTGATTTCTGGCCGGTAGTTGGCAGGCTGCATGCCATCAGCCGCAGCGCGTTTCCCGGCTTTGATGGTCGGGCCAACGGGTTTGCCGGTGCCTTCTTCGAGCATGGCATCCAGGCTCTCAAAGCCTTTGGCACGGGCGTATCGCTCAAGGAATCGATCTTGCGCAACACTGACGATGCGCTCGCCGTTCGCTACCCTGATTGGTTCCCCTGTTCCGCCAACCACTGCCGGGATGCTGTCAGAGCTTGCCGTGCCAGGGCCTTTGATCTCACTGGCGCCCTCACCTAATCGATCACCAAGGGCTTCCATGGCAATACCTCGGGGCTTGCCACCTCGGGCGTAACCATTCACTGCCTTGTCGATCTGCACGCCACGATTCTTGATGATGCCAACAATGCCTTGGGGCTGGGGTTGAACTGGCGGTTGTTGTTTCGGTTGTTGCGGTACTTGCTGAACTGGGGGCTGGGTAGAGGGGCCAGCGGCTGGTGCGCCATACTTAGCGGTCATCTGACGCATCAGTTCTTCGGCATCAATCTTTCCGCCATTCTCATAGCCGGTTGAAATGCTTGAACTAGAGCCCATCAGACTATTGGCGCGCCCTGCTTGCTCCATCCCGCGGAGCTTGTCGGTGTAGCCAGCGATCCGATTTTGACGAGCATCCATGTCCTGCTGCCAAGTCGTCTGGCCGGGCTGCTGCATGGCCATGGAAGCTAGAGAAGTGGACACAGGACTGGTCGGACGCTCAGCCAGTGGAGTCACATCGGATTTGATGCCGTATTTGGCCGCTTTTGCTGCATCTTCTGCTGCCCAGCGCGCCGTTTTCTCGGCATTGATGGCATCGTAGTCGCTACCGTTGGGGTCAATAGCCGGAGCGCCAATGGCACCACCCAAGGAGAAATTTCGGGGCTGAGTCTTGATTCTGAGTTTCTTAGCGGCCATCTGGCACCTCGCTAAATTCGTGAGTGGTTTTCCTGATTCGCTGCCAAAGCTGGCGAAAATGGCCCCAGGTGATGCGCAGCCCTGCTACGTCGCCAAGCTCATGGCGATACAGATCAGAGGTTGCCGGAGAGATAACAAATGACTCTGCGCTCGCCTCGTCTTCGTAGGCGGCAATCACCAGAAAGACGTTCCGGCAGGAACAGCCTTGCGCTTGAAATCGGGCGATCTGTGGCCGTAGCCATTGGGTCAGCGGAGAGTACGGGCGACCTCGACGGGTACGCTGGGCCGGACCTGAAGGGGCGAATTTGTCTGAACGAAGGGCGTTATTTGTTTCTTCCATGCGAAACACAATAGCCAAAAAGCCAGCATTTCAAGGACTGATATTGGCAATCAGATAAATGATGTAAACGCTGACTGGTTCTTCGTTTTCGCCATATTCATGCTGCAGCTTTCCTAGTCGCATTCAAGACATCAAGCCAATCGCCGGGCACGTCTGGAATCCTCACATCGACCTCGATGCCCTGCTGTTTGAGACGGAATGCGGTGGCATACGCGGCACGCTGTCCGGTGAATGAAGCATCGTTGTCGGCGAAGATGATCAGTTGCTCAACCGCCTCAGGCGGAACGAAGGTCTCAATGCCATGGGCACTGATGCAAGACCAGACCGGAAGTCCAAACAGAGCCGAAGCCGCCAGCGACGTTTCAATCCCCTCGGCAATACCAAGGCACCGACTGGCCGGCGCTAATCGAATCGCGCCCCCGGAAATAGACTTGCCGGACATCAACTTCTTAACCTCATCGACCGGAGCCTTGCGCCCATCCTGCAAATAGGTGCGGTGCAACGTCAGGCCAGAGCCATCAACACCCACAACGCGAGCGACCATCGCCGGAAATTTTCCAGCGAAGGTTTCACCGTCGTAGTAAGCAAGATTTGGATGGAGGCGCAGACTTCCAGGAATTACCGGCAAACTCAGGCCACGCCCAGCCAGATAGCGCATTGCCTCATCACCAACCTGCAGCGGCTTCGACTCAGACCAGATGCGGCGCAGTTTCTCTACCTTTTCGGCCTCGCCCTGTGGGCTATGAATCGGGCCAGCCTGAACGACGCCTGCGGCCTGCTCGATTTCACGTGCTGCGGTTTTAAAATCCCAGCCTTTGACCGCCATCACCAGCTTGATGCCATCACCTGCGCCACAACGGCAGTAATACGTGCCTCGCCCCTCTTTGTCATCGAACCTGAATCGATCGTTGCCACCACAGATCGGACAAGAACAATGTTTTCCGGAAAGCTGGCGCTCAGTCAAACCAAAGCCGAGCAGAAGGCCTCGCCATTTCCCGGTGGCAATCTCGCGGACATTAGGTCGCATGATGCCCTCCTTGCTTCTCCTTAGCCTTGGCTGCGGCAATCTGGCGAGACTTGATCCACCCGAGGATTTCGGCAGTTGGCACAGCGATGACCTGACGTAGACCACGGGCTTCCTTGCCGGTGAATTCGAAATACTTGTGGAATGCCCATCCGGATTTGTAGCCCTTGGATTTAGCGTAGCCGAGCAATTGGCTGTATATCCACTGTCCGGTTTCCCGCTTGATTGGCTTCTTTCGATCCATCTTCACCAAGTCGCCATCACCCACCACAACATCAGATTGACGCTCAGGCGCTTTGCCACAGGCGGGGCAAGCATGGACGCCAGCAGGACGCATGAACTTGCAGAACGGGCACGCTTTCGGCAGCGATTCGGCACGCTCCTTTTTCTCCGTGGAAGATGCTTTCGGCTTTCCATCATCCAACTCAAGCGGGAGATCATCACAGGGATGCCCCAACCGAGCAGTGCTGCCAGAATGGTCGAGCAACAACGCTTTGATCTTTCCATCTGCCGGTCGCAGGATTCGACCGACCATCTGGATAAAGCGGATCAGCGAACGCGTCGGGCGAGCCAGAATCATCACCTCGGTAGCTGGGCAATCCCATCCTTCAGCAAGCAAGGCCACGTTCGACAGCACCATGGTTTCACCGTGTGCGAATCGCCCCAGGATGGCGGCACGTTCATCATCATCGGCGTGATAGTCGATATGTTCAGCAGCGACGCCGGCGGCCTGAAACTGTTCGACGATGTGCTTGCTGTGCGGAATGCTCGTTGCAAAGCAAACGGTCTGTTTGCCACGAGCCAGCTTGAACCAATGCCCAACAATGTCGCCGATCAACTCGGGCTTATCGGCTGCGTCCTCTAATTCTGACTGGTTGTAATCGAGAAGACCATCAAGTCCTTTGGTGCTTTTTACCCCCTTCATGTCCGGCTCGGATGGCGCATAAATATCGACGTCGACCAGATACTCGGCATCAATCAATTCCTTGATCGTGGCGCCAACAACAAGCTCTTGAAACAGGGAGCCGCCAAGTTCGTCATAGTGCTTGCCCATCCCAACAGCGAACGGCGTAGCGGTCAGACCGACTGCCGGAACATTGTTGTAGGTGATCAGCAGTTTCCGGTACTTCTCGCTGCCAGCCACACCATGGGCCTCATCGATGATCAACAGACCAACATCGTCAGGCAGGCCACGCACATGAACCGTGTCGATACTAGCCACCAGAACCTGCTCATGAATCCGGGCGGTGTTCTCAGCTTGGAGGATGCCGTGAGGAATGCCGTAGCGATACAGGACGGCGCTGGTCTGATTAACCAACTGTTTCCGGTTCGCGAGAAATACAACCTTCCTCCCCTTGGCCACAGCCTTGATGATGATGCTTGTCGCGGTCAGTGTCTTTCCACCACCTGTCGGCAAATAAAGAGCGATCCTTTTCAAACCCCTAGCCAGGGCAAGGCGTGCTTTGTGTTCGGCGGATTGTTGGTACGGTCGAAGGTTAAACATCATCGCTGCCCCTCGCAAAAGACGATTCAGCAGCAGCTACCAGCGCACCTAATTCGCCATCGACAACAACAGGCTCTGCCTTGGCTAGGGAAGGTTTTAACGGTGGTTTTTCAGGAGAAAAATTGGCGTCGCTCCGTATACTTCCTATTAGGACGTTGTCAAAGGAGTTGTCACAGGAACTGTTACCGACTATGTCACTTGGTCTGTCACAGACTATGTCACTTGGTCTGTCACGAGGTTTGTCACAGACTCTGTCACGAGGTTTGTCAGTTTCAGGGGTCATCCGGCGATTAAGCTTCGCCAGCCTAGCCGCTTCGGTACGCGCCTTGTTCGCGGCAATAGCTTTGAACGATTCCTCAAGATCACGATGGGTGGTCCAGCATGTCCAAGTGTTGCTAATCTCAAAGAATGACTCAAGCCCTAGTCGTGTCTTGGCCCACTCTGCCGGTTGCATACCAACGATACGCGCCAATACCTTGTTATCGTCCTTGATCGGACCATTGCGCCAATAGGCCATGCGTAAACGCATCAGGGCGCCGAATGAGTCAGCAGCCAAGTGCGATGTGTCGGCGATCAATTCGGGTAATTGGCAGACAAATCGGAAGGGTTGTTGCTGTGGCCGTTTAGCCATTTGCGTCCTCCCTATCGCTTTCAAAGAAGCCAGGACGAGGCCAAGCAGGTGTATCGAGCGAGTAACTGGCTACGTTGTGCCGTTCGACACCACGAAACACTACTGTTTGGTGGATCGTCGTAACGATGTTGTAGCCCTTGGCCCGCAGGTTATGAACACGCGCTGCCGCTTCAGGAATCGCATGCTCTGCAGTCAGAACGAAGGACAGAATCGGTTGATGCTGACGGATCAGACTCAACACTTCGGCGCATTGGCCAGTGACGATTGGAGGTTTGCGCTCCATCACAGCACCTCCAGTACGTAGGCGATGACGTTCCTATCGAGTGAGAAGCGACCGGATGCAACTTGGCCAGACAAGGAACCATCCGGCAACCAGCGCTGCTCAGCCCCTTCAATCACGGCCCAACCCCCAAGGGAAATTAGAGTGCCGGTGATACGGGATGGCGAACGGGTTTGAAGAACGACTTCCTTGCCGACGAGATCGTTCTCGGGCTTGGATTTCGGCTTGTGCTGATCATCCTGGCGAGGATTGGCAGGCTTCTTGAGAGTGAGAGTCTTGTTGTGTTGCACGGTGTTCTCCTAGAGAAAAACACCGCCTTGCTTTTCGAGCGAAAGTGCTTAAAATATAGGCACCAAATACAAGCAATGCAGCCGTCCGCGTCGAAAAGACCCGGGCGGTTTATTTTTTGTTGGTAAGTGATTCGAGAGGTTGCAGCGCAGCCTTGGCGTAACCGTCCTTCGTGTCATTCGAAGCGCGACAATCCTTAATCAACTCGAATATATTCTGGTGCTTATGGCCGAGGTAATCAGCAACCAATCGGCTATCAACTAGATACTCGCCCTTGGCTTCGGTTAGTTGGAGAGCGGCGTTCATGCTGCACCTCCGACAATCAGTGCGCGAATATCCTCACAGCGCCAAGCCGTTGTGCGCGGGCCAAGCTTTATTCCATTTGGGTACTTGCCCGATTTGACGCCAGCAAACCACGAGCTGCGGCTTATCGGGATGATCGGCGGGATCGGCGGTTCTGCCTTTTTATCGCCAAGAATCTGCTTTAAGCGCAGAAGGCCTGTTTCTGGAAGTTGGTTCATTTGGGATTAACTCCATACGTTGTTGTATGGCTCAATCCTAGATAGTCCAAACGGATGAAAAAATTCCCCAGATCGCGACAAAACATGATTCATCGCGTTGGCGCATGATTATTTTTTCTTCGGTGCACCTGCCTTAAATGAAATTCCGGCCTCTTTTGCCCAGGCCTTTAACGTGCGCGGCGTAATTTTTGTAACTGCCGGGTCATATCCTTCTGCGTTCAAAAGGTCATCTAGCCTTTGAATTGATGAATGTTGTCCTTTCTTGACAATATCATTGCAGAAGTCGATAAACGGTAGCTTTAACTTTTGGTCATCTCGGTTTGAAACAGCTTTTCTCGCAGCACGTTTTGGGGCGTCAATTAAGGCACTCTCAAAATATTCAGACATGTGCTTAAGCTCAGTGTTTCGAGCTAGAACATGCTGTGCTTTGCATTGTTCAATTGCTAGTTTTATTGACGCTGCACTTGCCTTTTCTGCGCTAGCATTAGCGGCTAATCGGGTTTGGTTAAATGCAATCTCCGTAAGACATCCAGCGTAGATCAAGAAGGCGATATGCTTTGCCGCATTGCTCCAGTTCTCACCGTTCGATGCTTGGCTAATCAAAATCTCGATGCACTGTCTATATTCAAACTCGAAGTCGCTTGGCTTTCCGCCTATGTCAATATGCTCCTTCAATCTTTGGTTTAGTTTGGTAATTTCGCTTTGAAATTTATCAACATCCATAGCGTCCCTTTCACGCTCTGCCCTTAATCAGAAACCGCGCCAGGCTGGTAAGGGAACCAGCTTTTCGGGAGCTACCCTAGGCGCGGCATAACCGGGTTAAACCTTCCACTCCCTTGGTGCACCGCTTAATTGCCGGCGTGCAAACTCAAGAAACTCGATCAGGCTTTTCGATAGATCAACCAAGGCATCAATCAAGCCCTGTGTGACCTCTTCCGGGTCATTGGCCTGCATGCTGGCAACAACAGCGCCCGCAATCTCGTGAAATGTTCCGTGCAAGGCAGTGGTGCGGTTGAGGTAATCATTCCCTAGCAGAACCTTCGTCTCTGGGTTGGCAAGCCATTTTCCTAGTTCGCATGCCGTATCGTCATCCACTAGATCGATGTCAAAGTCCTTGTCACTGGTTCCTGCCAGGGCCGATCTAAATCGCTTAACCCAGTCGAGATGCCGATCAATTGCGGCTTCAATGATTTCAAGAGTCATGGTTAGTCGCCTTTCAATACATCCCGGTTGATCTCAAACCCTTCCCGCACTACCTGGCCACAGCATGGGCATAGCTCTTTGCCCTTCGTTCGCCCCATCGCCATGCGCAGCGTACTTTCGGCGATACCTGCTTGCTCTGCAGCGACTTTAACGGCAAGGCCTTGCGCCAATAGTTTCATCGCCTGCTGAGTTTTTGAGAGAACCATACCAATCCTTTTTATTAGTTCAGGAGTTGATGATAACACCGCATCGCACATCTTAAGATATAGATTGACATTCGCACATCGCAGGATATACGATATTTCCAACCAAGCCATCCCAGGTGCGGTAATAACTTGAGGGAACGACCATGACGAAAGAACCCCTAGCAACAAACGCAATGCGTGACCTTATCGCCGTAGTCGAGACATTCGACACCAATCCAGAAGCTGCAGCGGCCTTCATGGAGCATTGCCGGAACAAAACGCCAGTCATCGATGTGGCTTTTAACGACGAAGGCGCACCCGTCTTCACTCTGGCCAAGTCACTCGCAACGTTCCTCAGTGATGGGGTGGCAGCATGAGCACTACAGACAACATCGATATAGACAAAGCAATCCTGGCACTGGATCGCGCCCACGGAATAGTCGATACCCTCTATACGCTCCAGTGCAACTGCACTGATGGCCTTAACGCACTGAGCAAAGGAACGCTCACATCCCAACTTGACTGTGCAATGGAGTCAATAGCCGAAGCCCGAGAAGCTATATTTCCAACGGATAAAATTAGCGAGGTGACAGCATGAGCAACGAAATTCGCGAATTAGCTGCACGGCACAACGCGTTCATTTGCACGACCGGTATAAATGGCACCACCCATAACGTGGCTCAAGGCCTGAAATTCCTGTCCTACGCAGTCGGATGCACCCACGAAGTTTACGACGAGAACATGGCCTACGGGCTGGATATGCTGCTTCAGACAATGGGCAGGGCGTTATCGTTCGAGGGTGAAGAAGGGAGCGAACAATGACCACAGAAACCAACAATTTGTCGACCATCAACCCGCCAATCTCATGCGAAACACCAGATGCCGAGCGGATTGCTGGCGCTAAGGAATGCGTTATTGCTCTCGCAAAGCTCGAACAGTCAGCAGAGAACCTGCCGGAATCGGCCAATGATGGAGCGGTCTTCGCAGCTATTCAGTCAAGCGACGCCGAAGCTCTTGTTGCTCAGTTCGGGCCACTAACACAAAGACAGGAAGGTGCGTTCAGAACGCTGGCCGAATACATTCATTGCCTCGCCACGACGGGAACACCATATCTCGAGAAATGGACGCCATATGTAGCACGCACCGAGCAACAGATTGTTGAATGGGCTGCGGCGATGAACGCACAAGAGTAACTACCCTGAAAATTTAGGACAGGCTGGCCGGGGTAACTCCCGGCTTTTTTATTTCAGGCCGCGCCATGAAACGGTATGACTTCCGCCCCTGCTTTCAGCTTATCCAGATAGTCCGCCCATAGCTGCATCATCGCCTTGCGCTCCTTGAGAAACTTGGTGCGGTTGTAGGCAGTACCAAGGGCATCGGGTACGGTGTGTGCCAATTGGTGTTCGATCACTTCCGGCTTCACGTGCAGTTCTTCATGCAGAATCGTCCGAGCCATTGCACGAAAGCCATGACCTGAAATTTCTGTTTTGGTGTCATAGCCAATACGGCGTAGCGCCGCATTCACCGCAGCCTCGCTCATTGGTCTTTCACTGGTTCGTGCATTCGGAAACAGATAACGGCCATGCCCGGTCAGTGCATGCAAGTCTCTGAGGATCACGACTGCCTGAGTTGCCAGTGGCACTAGGTGCTCGGTCTTCGTCTTGTTGATGAAATAGCGCCAGTCGCTTTTCTCAAGATCAAAACTTGCCCACTCTGCTTTACGTAGCTCACCAGGGCGAGTGAAAAGTAACGGTGCAAGGAGTAGCGCCGACTTGACCACGAACGTGCCGCTGAAGCCATCAAACGCCCTTAGAAGTCCTCCGACTTCTTTTGGGTCGGTAATCGCAGCAAAATGTGTTTCTTTGGCTGGCGGGATCGCCCCGCGAAGGTCAGGACAAGGATCGCGCTCGGCGCGGCCGGTAGCAATTGCATATCGGAATGCCCGGCTGATTTCACTCCGTACCCTGTGGGCGGTGTATCTGGCGCCCCGCTCATCCATTCGGCGCATCACACTCAATACATCGGGAGCGGTGATCTCGCTTATCGCTTTGCCACCAATCCAAGGGAAAACATCGTTTTCCATCCGGGCCAAGGTCTTCGCGGTCTGTGCTGGCTCGACTGTATCTTTGCGCTGCTCCAGCCATTCACGGCAAATCACTTCAAAACTGTTGGCTGAACGTTCTGCCTTTGCAGCCTTGTGTGCTTTTCGATGCTCTCCGGGATCAACACCTGTGGCCAGTAGTTTGCGAGCCTCTTCGCGGCGCTCCCTAGCCTCTTTCAAGCCGACGTCAGGATATACTCCCAAAGAGAGCATCTTTGCCTTGCCGTCGAAGCGATAACGCAAGCGCCACCACTTCCCGCCAGTTGGTTGAATCTGAATAGACAGCCCGCGTTCGTCGGTCAGCGCATAGGGCTTGTCCGAAGGCTTGGCATTGATGATTGCAGTGTTACTCAACGGCATGTGTGTAACTCCCTCTGGCTCACACCCAGTTACTCACAGAGTTATACACACTGGAGACTGGATATTGTTGGACCATGTTGCACACAACCGGACAAAAACCCAATAAAAAACCCGCACTTAGGCGGGCTTAATGGACTGCACTGAATCATGAAAAACAACTACTTGGTGCCCAGGAAGGGACTCGAACCCCCACACCTTTCGGCGCCAGAACCTAAATCTGGTGCGTCTACCAATTTCGCCACCTGGGCAGGCGGGGCGAATTCTAGCACTGACTACCCAACGTTCTCCAGAGCAAGCTAACGATGTCTGTCGATCATTACGAAAATTTTCCAGTGGCATCACTGCTATTGCCGCGTGCATTGCGCCAGCCAATCGAAGTTATTTACCGCTTTGCCCGCAGCGCCGACGATATTGCCGACGAGGGCGACGCCTCATCCGATGAGCGCCTGGCCGGACTAGCTACCTATCAGGCGGAACTGGACCGGATCGCCGCTGGCACAAGGCCGCAGACGCCGCTGTTCGTTGAACTGGCCAAGGTAATTTCGGCCCACGCCCTGCCCATCCAGTTATTCCGCGATCTGCTCGAGGCCTTCGCCCAGGATGTGGTCAAGAAGCGCTATGCCGACTACCCGGAACTGCTCGATTACTGCCGCCGCTCAGCCAATCCGGTCGGGCGGCTGGTGCTGCACCTGTTCGGTCGCACAGAGCCGGAACACCTGGAACAATCCGACTGCATCTGCACTGCCCTTCAGTTGATCAACTTTTGGCAGGATGTGGCGGTCGACTGGCAAAAAGATCGAGTTTACATACCTCAGACCGACTTCCCGCATTTCCGCCTTAGCGAAGACGATATTGCGCACAGCCGCTGGTCGGCCAACTGGGCGGCGCTGATGGACTTCGAAATGGACCGGGCGACGGCGCTGATGAAGCGCGGCGCCCCGCTCGTCCACGCTCTGCCCGGCCGCCTCGGCTGGGAAATCCGCCTGACCATACAGGGTGGCCTGCGCATTCTTGAACGCATCCGGCAGGTGCGCGGTGACGTTTTCACCCGCCGCCCAAAGCTCGGCAAATGGGATTGGCTCGTTCTGGCCGGCCGTTCCATTAGAATGTGAAGCTATGAATCCAGACCAATACTGCCAGGAGAAGTGCGCAAAAAGCGGCTCCTCCTTCTACTACAGCTTCCTGTTCCTGCCCTTGCAACGCCGGCGAGCCATCATGGCGCTCTACGCCTTCTGCCGCGAAGTCGATGACGTCGTCGATGAATGCAACGACGTTTCGATCGCCTCGACCAAGCTTGCCTGGTGGCGCCAAGAGATCGAACGCGTTGCCGAAGGCAAGCCGCAACACCCGGTCGGCCTAGCGCTGGCGGGGCTCGACAAGAGCATCAACCTGCCGAAAGAGCAGTTGCTGGAAATCATCGACGGCATGGAGATGGACCTCACGCAGTCGCGCTATCTCGACTTCAAGGGCCTGTCGCTCTACTGCTACCGTGTCGCCAGCGTCGTCGGCCTGCTGGCTGCCGAGATCTTCGGCTACACCGATCGCCAGACACAGAAATACGCCCACGATCTGGGCATGGCTTTCCAGCTCACCAACATCATTCGCGACATCGGCGAAGATGCCCGGCGCGGCCGCATCTACATCCCGATGGACGAGCTCAAGCAGTTCAACGTGCCAGCTGCCGACATCCTGAACGGCAAATACTCGGACAACTTCACGGCGCTGATGCAGTTCCAGTATGAGCGCGCTGAGAAGTACTACGAGCAGGCGTTTGCCCAATTGCCGGCCGTCGATCGCAAGAACCAGCGCCCCGGCCTGATCATGGCGGCGATCTATCGCACCGTGCTCGACGAGATCAAGCGCGAGAATTTCCAGGTGCTGCACCAGCGCATTTCGCTACCGCCGACGCGCAAGCTGTGGCTGGCTGCCAAGACCTGGATCAAGGGCTGACCTCATGCGCGTTGCCGTCATCGGTGGCGGCTGGGCTGGCCTCGCTGCTGCGGTCGAACTGACCACTGCCGGCGCTGAAACAACGCTGTTTGAAGCGGGCCGCGTGCTGGGGGGCCGGGCCCGAGGCGTCGAGATTGATGGCCGTCAGCTCGACAACGGCCAACACATTCTGCTCGGCGCCTATCGTGACACGCTGGCGCTGATGCGCCGGGTTGGCGCCAATCCCGACGAACTGTTCGACCGCCGCCCGCTGCAGGTCATCGACAACACCGGCTTTCGCCTCGCCCTGCCCCGCCTGCCCGCCCCGCTCAATGTCGCTTGGGGGCTGCTGGCTGCCAGCGGGGTCGGCATGGGCGAAAAGCTGCGGACCGCCCTGTGGATGGACGGCATCAAACGCCGGGGTTTCAAGCTGGCCTACGAAACAACCGTTGCCCAATGGCTGGACGACGCCGGACAAACCGGTGCCCTGCGCCGCCACCTGTGGGAGCCGCTCTGCCTCGCCGCGCTGAACCTGCCGGCCGAACGTGCTTCGGCGCAGTTGTTCGCCAACGTGCTGCGTGACAGCCTGGGCAGTTCGCGCCGCGAGGACACCGACCTGTTGCTGCCCCGCGTCGATCTCGGCCAACTGCTGCCCGAGCCGGCCGGACACTGGCTACGGTCCCACGGCGCTGAAATCCGCCTGAGTACCCGCGCCAGGGAGATCAACGCTGCTGAAAACGGCATCGCCATCGACGGTGAAACTTTCGCCGCCGCCATCATCGCCACCGCACCGCAGCATGTCGGCGCCCTGTGGCCGGCCGCAGAAACGAATTACGACTATGAACCGATTGCCACGGTCTACCGGAATTTTGAGCCAGGAATGACATCAGCTTTCCCGCTGAGCAACCGCCTCGGCGGCCATTGCCAGTGGGTGGTCGACCGCGGCCAGGGCGTTCTGGCATGCGTCCTGAGCGGACACGGCGACTGGGAAAAACTGGATGACAACGCTCTGGCTACCGCCCTCGATCAAGAACTTGGCCTGACGAACCCGACCGGGTGGCACAAGGTCATTCGCGAAAAACGCGCCACCCTCTCCGCACAACCCGGAATCCATCGCCCCGATTGCCGGACGACTGCCCCGCGAATTTTCTTGGCTGGCGACTACACCTGGGCGGATTACCCGGCCACGCTCGAAGGTGCTGTCCGCAGCGGCCGACGCGCAGCACAAATGGCGATGGCAGTCTCGACACAAGCCTGATCTAGCTGATCCGTATTCGCTGCCCGTTTGAGAAGCATCAACTCGCACCGGGAAGTCACGAATGAGAATACGATGGCATGGTTCCCGTGATCGATACGCCGATGAGACCACCACTGATTCGCAAGCCGCCAGTTGATTCGCCCTCGGCAGCGAATGGGACTACGTTCTCCTGGGCACAGATCAGCCGCGAACTTGGTCTATCCACCGACAGCCCCATCAACATCGCTCATCTGGCCGTCGACCGCCACGCCCATTCTGCCCATGCCGATAAAACCGCCTTCCGCTTTCTGGGTGCCGGTGGCAGCAGACGCAACCTCAGTTATCGCGAACTCAGCAGCCTGACCGATCTTTTCGGCAACGCCCTCAAGGCGCTGGGTGTGCAGAAAGGCGACTGCGTTTTCGTGCTGTGCGGCCGTATCTGCGAGCTTTATGTGGCAGTTCTCGGTGCGCTCAAGATCGGTGCTGTGGTCTCGCCACTTTTTCGGTCCTTCGGCCCAGAGCCGATTCGCAGCCGCATTTCCCAGGCGGCCGGCAAAGTGCTGGTCACCACGGCCAGCGCCTATCAGCACAAAGTCGCGGCACTTCGCCCCGAACTCCCCTCGCTCAGGCATGTCCTGCTGATCGACGACCTCGGCACCGGCGCCATCGCCGACACCCTGGATCTGCAAGCCCTGATGCGCGCCGCCCCGGACACCCCGGCACTGGTGCCGACCGCCCCCGAAGATCCTGCGTTGCTGCATTTCACCAGCGGAACGACCGGCCAGCCCAAGGGAGCCATCCACGTCCACAGCGCTGTCCTGACGCACTACGCGACGGCACGGACCGCCCTCGACCTGCACCCTGACGACGTGTTCTGGTGCACGGCCGACCCCGGCTGGGTGACCGGCACCTCGTACGGCATCATTGCGCCGCTGGTGCTGGGCGCCACGAGCATCGTAGATGAAGTCGATTTCGACCCACTGCGCTGGATTCACATTCTCGAAAGCGAGCGGGTCAATGTCTGGTACACCGCACCGACAGCAATCCGACTATTGATGAAGGCCGGGCCGGAATTGTTTGCCGACCACCGTTTCCCCGACCTGCGCTTCATCGCCAGCGTCGGCGAGGCGCTCAATCCGGAAGCGGTATGGTGGGGACTGGATGTGCTCGGCCAGCCAATCCACGACAACTGGTGGCAGAGCGAGACCGGCGGCATCATGATCGCCAACACTGCCGCCCAGGACATCAAGCCCGGCTCGATGGGCCGCCCGCTGCCAGGCATTGCCGCTCATGTCGTCCGCAATCAGGCAGGCGCACCGGTCACGATAATCGGGACGCCCGACACGGTGGGCGAGCTGGCGCTGGAAACCGGCTGGCCATCGATGTTTCGCGGCTATCTCGACCAGCCGGTGCGCTACCGCGACTGCTTTGCCGGCAATCTTTATCTCACCGGCGATCTGGTCCGCCGCGACGCTGATGGCTATTACTGGTTCGTCGGCCGCAGCGACGACGTGATCAAGTCCTCCGGCCATCTGATCGGCTCGTTCGAGGTCGAAAGCGTGTTGATGGAACACCCAGCGGTCGCCGAGGCCGGCGTCATCGGCAAGCCGGATGCGCTGGCCGGCGAGTTGATCAAAGCCTTCGTCGTTCTCAAAAGCGACATCGCGCCGGACGAAAACCTGCGCCTTGAACTGATGGCCCACGCCCGGCGGCGTCTCGGGGCGGCCGTGGCCCCCAAGGAAATTGCATTCGCGCCATCCCTGCCACATACTCGTAGTGGAAAAATCATGCGCCGGCTCCTCAAGACAAGGGAACTCGGACTGCCCGAAGGCGATAATTCAACGCTGGCGTAACGGGAGGAACAATGAGTCTGAACAGCGAACAAATCCGCGCGGCTGTGCTCGCCATCGTCAAGCGCCTGGCCCCGGAAATCGATCCGGCAAAGATCATCGCCGACAAGCCGCTGCGCACCCAGATCGACCTCGACTCCATGGACTGGCTCAATGTGCTGGCAAGCATCCACGAAAAACTGGGCATCGACATCCCCGAAACCGACTACGGCAAGGTCCAGACCCTCGATAGCATCGTCACCTACCTGGCCGAGAAAATCCCCGCCGCTGCACAGGAGTAAATCGTGGCCGACTACCCAGCCGAACTCGTCCGCAACCGCATCCTGTTCGATGGCAGCCCGGTCACCATCCGCCCGATCCGGGCCGAGGATGCGCTACTGGAGCAGGATTTCGTCCAGCATCTTTCGGCCGATTCTCGCTACAAGCGCTTCATGTCCACGCTGAAGGAACTGCCGCCTGGCAAGCTTAAATACCTGACTGAAATCGACTACGTGCGGCACCTGGCGCTGGTGGCGATCATCCAGCGCGACGGACAGGATGTAGAGATCGGCGTTGCCCGCTATGTCGCCGGGCCGAGTGGCGACGAATGCGAGTTCGCCATCGCCATCGATGACGAATGGCAAGGCAGCGGCGTCGCCGGCATCCTGATGTTGTCGTTGATCGACGCAGCCCGGACGCGCGGCATGAAAACGATGGAAGCCTTCATCCTTGCCGCCAACGACAAAATGATCAAGTTCGCCCGCCAGCTCGGCTTCGAAGTCCGCCGCGACCCTGACGATCCGGGCATGATGCACGCGGTTCGGGCTCTCTAAACGTCAGGCTCGAACGGGCATTTCGCGGTTAACCGGGATTGCTGCAAAACATATTCAACGGCCAAGCACCGAATTGATGCACGGCCATGGCTGGCACGCTTTCATTGCAGGCCGCTTGTCAGTGACCGCATAATCCCCGCATGACTATCCGTTCAACCAAGGCCACTGCTCGCCGCCCGCTCCTCTGTCGCCAGCAGAACCTCTTGGTATTTCTCGCCCGTTCGAACGCGGCGTAGCAATGGCAGAGCGCTCTTGAACTCGACCGAGTCCGGCACAACACAGCACCCCGAACGGTGGTCGGTAGCGACGAGGACTGCTGACGGTTTACGCCAGCATTCAATTCGCCGGACACGCCGCCAGCGCATACGGCTCACCCTCGCCCTGCTGCTATCCGTGCTGCTCCATGCACTGCTGCTCAGCCTCACCCTGTTTGGCGACGAATTCGGTTTGCCCGGCCTCACCTTTCCCTGGCAACTTCGTCGAATCGAAGCCCCCAACCTGCAAGTCGTACTTGCCCCGGCCCCGCTCATCAACATAGAACCCGCCAGCCCCCCGGCGCCTCTGCCGCCCCCCTTGCCGGAGGCATTGAACGAGCAGCCCGCCGCTGCAGGGGAACTGGCGGTGACGTTCAGATCCCCCGAAGCCCTCCCGGAATCCGCCCCGCAAATGCCGGACCGGACAAGCGAATCCCGAAGCGCACCGACCGCGAAAGCCAGTTCACGGCCAGCCGAGGGTAGTCACCAAGCTCCCGTAAAGCCATCGCCGGCCGAGCCGCCCCCGCCCAAGCCGTTTCCGGCAGTGATTGCCATGGAGCAGGCACAAAATACCGATTTCGTCGTGCCCGCGCCTCCCCTGGAGCCTCCACAGATCCAATCGACAACGCCAGCCCGTGCCAACGGTGAAGCCCAGTCCAGAAACGAGCCCCCCGCCCCGGAGCAAGAGGTCGAGAAAGCCGCGCAGACTGAAGCGACGCGAAAGGAAGCGGCTAAAGAGGAAGGCGCGCGAGCTGAAGCTACCCGGCAGGAAACAGAACGCCTGGAGGCGGAGCAACAAGCTGCCGCCAAGGAAGAAGCCGCACGGGCTGAAGCGACGCGAAAGGAAGCGGCTAAAGAGGAAGGCGCGCGAGCTGAAGCTGCCCGGCAGGAAGCAGAACGCCTGGAGGCGGCGCAACAAGCTGCCGCCAAGGAAGAAGCCGCACGGGCTGAAGCTACCCGACGCGAAGCTGAGCGACAGGAGAAGGCGCGACAGGCCGCTACCAAGGAGGAGGCAGTTCGCGCTGACGCCGCCCGGCGTGAAGCCGAACGACAGGAGATGGCGCGACAAGCCGCAGTCAAGGAAGAAGCTGCTCGCGCTGACGCTTCCCGGCATGAAGCTGAGCGACAAGAGAAGACTCGCCAAGCTGCAGCCAAGGAAGATGCCGCACGGGCTGAAGCTGCTCGGCGCGAAGCCGAGCGTCAGGAGGCAGCCCGACAGGCCGCCACCAAGGAGGAAGCTGCTCGCGCTGACGCCGCCCGGCGCGAAACCGACCGACAGGAGAAGGCTCGACAAGCTGCAGCCAAGGAAGAAGCCGCGCGGGCTGAAGCTGCCCGACGCGAAGCCGAGCATCAGGAGGCAGCCCGACAGGCCGCCGCCAAGGAGGAAGCTGCTCGCGCTGAAGCTGCCCGACGCGAAGCCGAGCGTCAGGAGGCAGCCCGACAGGCTACCGCCAAAGAGGAAGCCGCTCGCGCTGACGCCGCCCGGCGTGAAGCCGAACGACAGGAGAAGGCTCGACAAGCTGCAGCCAAGGAGGAAGCCGCAAGGGCTGATGCCGCTCGGCGCGAAGCGGAACACCAGGAAAGTGCCCGGCAAGCCGCAGCGCGAGAGGAGGCAGCGAGGGCCGAGGAAAAACGTGAGCAGGATGCAAGGCGGGATGCCGCGCGTCGGGCGATGGGACGCCAACTGGACGAGGAGGCAGCCCGCCGCGCCGCAGCCGAGGAGGCCAGGCAGCGATCACCTTCGTCAAGCTTGTTCCGCCGCGCCAGGCTCTTCGGGCGCACTGACACCAACGCTGAACTCGTCTGGTATGCGGAAGCCTGGGCCCGGAAGATTCATATGAACATGGGCTTCGAAACGATCCGCGAAGCGGCCAAGCAAACGCACACCGATCCAATGGTCACCGTGGCCATTAGAAGGGATGGCTCGGTGGAGTCGATCACCTTTGTCCGCTCCAGCGGCGTGCCGGCCATCGACGACGCAGTACGACGCATCATCGAAGCGCATGCCCCCTATCAACCGTTCCAGCCAGCGCTTGCCCGCGACTTCGACGTGGTCGAAATCCGCCGGACCTGGCACTTCGACTCGGCCATTCGACTCTATTGAAACACCCCGACCACCAAAGACGAGCCGGCAGCCGAGCCAACAACAACAGAGCCGGCCCGGAAAACGCCTTCGGAAATTGCCGGCCTCCCTACAAACAGGCCTAACCGCGGGTTTTCCCGCTTAGTGACAACCCCAATTCCACAAGCATTTAAAGAACACTAGGCTTGCCTCCCACCAAGGAGGAAGCATGAAAAAAATTTCAGCCGTCATCAGCGGCATCGCACTCTGCATCTGCACCCAAACTGCACCGGCAGCAGAGCCCATCCGGATCGCCGTGACTGGCCCCTATTCGGGTCCCTCATCACCGATGGGCCAGTCCATGTTGGCTGGTGTCCGCCTGGCGATCAGCGAAATGAATCTGGGTGGCGGGCTGCTCGGGCGCCAACTGGTCCTGGTCGAAAAGGATGACAAGGGGGATCCGGCAACCGGCAAGGAGGTGGTCGAGGCAGCCATTCGCCAGGACAAGGTGGTGGCCGGACTCGGCGTGGTCAACACCGGCGTCGCACTGGCCTCGCTGAAGGACTATCAGGACGCCCGTGTGCCAGTCATCGTCAATGTCGCCACCGGCAGCTCGGTGGCCCGGCAGTTTTTCCCCCCCGCCATCCCGGACAGCTACGTTTTCCGCAACTCGGCCAGCGACGACATCCAGGCTGCAATGATCGTGCGCGAAGCGGTCAAGCGTGGCCGCTACACCAAGCTCGCCATCCTCCACGACAGCACGCCCTATGGCGAACAGGGGCGCGACCAATTGACCCGGGAACTTACCGCTCTCGAGCTCAAACCCGTGGCAGTCGAAAGTTTCGCCCCCGGCACCAGGGATCTTGCCGCCAACCTGCAGCGAGCCCGCGAGGCCGGTGCCGAGGCGATCCTGACCTATGCCATCGGCCCGGAACTGGCCGTCATTGCCAACAGTCGGGCCAAGATGGGCTGGAAGGTGCCGATGATCGGCAGCTGGCCGTTGTCTCTGCCCAACTTCATCGACGCAGCCGGCAAGAATGCGGAAGGCGCGCGCATGCCGCAAAGTTTCGTCGAGGCAGCGAACAACTATCGCCGTACTTCCTTCATCAGCGCCTACCATCATGCCGATGGCAGCAAACGCATTCCCTCGGCGGTCTCTGCCGCCCAGGGTTACGACTCGGCTCTGCTACTGATAGCGGCCATCAGCCAGGCCGGCAGCACCGAAGGCCCGAAAATTCGCGCCGCGCTGGAAAACCTGCAAAAGCCTGTCTACGGCGTGATCACGACTTACTCACCGCCGTTTTCGAAAGACGACCACGAGGCGATCAGCGAAAACATGGTGCTGATGGGTGAGGTAAAACAGGGGCAGGTTGCTTTCGCCCACCCGGATGACGAAAAGCGCAGCCTCCTCGTCCACCGCAAGCCGAAAGTTCAGCCGGTCAATTGACCGGACTGGATGCGCAGGGTCCGCCCGCAACGGGCGGCAATTGCCTCGTCGTGGGTGACCAGCAGCAGGGTCGTTCCCTGTTTGGCGTTGAGATCGAACATCAGGTCGATAATCTGCTGGCCGGTCGCCGCATCAAGGTTGCCGGTCGGCTCGTCGGCCAGCACCAGTTGCGGGTTGGGGGCGAAGGCGCGGGCCAGGGCGACGCGCTGCTGCTCGCCGCCGGAGAGGTGTTTGGGATAGTGCTTCAGGCGGTGACTGAGGCCGACGCGTTCGAGCCATTCGCGTGCCGCGTTGGCCGCCGAGGCGGTGCCGGCCAGTTCGAGCGGCAGCATGACGTTCTCCAGCGCAGTCAGCGAGGGCAGCAACTGGAAGGATTGAAAGACGAAGCCGAGCAGCCGGCCGCGTAGCCTTGCCCGCTGATCTTCGTCGAGCGCCTTGAGCGAGACATCGTCGAGCCTGACATCACCGGCCGTTGCTTGATCCAGCCCGGCCAGCAGGCCGAGCAGCGTCGATTTGCCAGAACCGGAGGCGCCGACAATGGCGACGGTTTCGCCCGGCATGACCGAAAAGGAAATATCCTGCAAAATTGTCAGCGGCTCGCCGCCGTTATCGACGGTCTTGCCCAATCCCGATACGTCAACCACCGGTCCTGCTGCCATGCGGTTCATCCTCGTCCTGTTTGCCCTGCTCGTTTCAACCACGCCAGCCCTGGCCGCCAAAACCATCCTGATCATGGGCGACTCGCTGTCGGCTGGCTACGGCATTCGGCCCGAACAGGCTTGGCCTTCGCTGCTCGGCACGCGCCTGGCCGAAAAACGTCTTGATTATAGCGTTGCCAACCTGTCAATCTCCGGCGAAACCACGGCCGGCGGTCGCTCGCGCCTGGGGCCGGCCTTGAAAGCCCACCAGCCGGCCGTGGTCGTCATTGCCCTGGGCGCCAACGACGGCCTGCGTGGCCTGCCGCTGCTCCAGATGCGCGACAATCTGAACGCCATGATTGATGCCTCCCGAGCCACCGGCGCCAAGGTTTTGCTCGCCGGGATGCGCCTGCCACCCAACTACGGCCCATATGCTGCAGACTTCCACAGCAGCTTCACCAGTATCGCCCAAGCCAAAAAAGCGCCGCTGATCGACTTCCTGCTCGAACCCGTCGCCGCCAAGCCCCAGCTTTTTCAGGCCGACAACCTGCACCCACTGGCTGAAGCGCAGCCGTTGATCCTCGACCATCTCTGGCCTGCCCTTGCACCCCTGTTAAAATAGGGCCGATGAAACCCAACCGTCCCACCGTGGCCGATCTCGCGAGCTACGACGAAATCATCGACGTCCGCTCCCCGGCCGAATTTGCTGAAGACCATATCCCCGGCGCCATCAATTGCCCGGTCCTCGACGATGCACAGCGTATCCAGGTTGGCACGCTCTACAAACAGGTTTCACCGTTCGAGGCCAAGAAAATCGGTGCGGCGCTGGTTTCCGAAAACATTGCCAAACACCTCAAGGAACGCTTTCTCGATCGCCCGAAAAGCTGGAAACCACTGATCTACTGCTGGCGCGGCGGTGACCGCAGCGGTTCGATGACCACCATCTTCAAAGCTATCGGCTGGCACGCTGGGCAACTGGACGGCGGCTACAAGGCGTGGCGCAGCCATGTCATTGCCCAGCTGGTGGAATTGCCGCAGCACTACCGCTTTATCGTCATCGGTGGCGCGACCGGCAGCGCCAAGACGCGCATCCTGCAGGCCATCGGCGAACTCGGTGAACAGGTGCTCGATCTGGAAAACCTGGCCAATCACAAGGGCTCGGTGCTTGGGGTCTTGCCAGATTCGCCGCAACCTTCGCAAAAAGGTTTTGAAACCGCTTTGCTTCAGGCCATGGCCGTACTCGATCCGACTCGCCCGGTCTATGTCGAGGCGGAAAGCCGCAAGATCGGCAACCTGCATGTTCCTGAAGCGATGATCGAACGCATCCGCAGCGGCGAGTTTGTCGCCGTCGATGCCACGCTCGACGCCCGGGTCGCTTTCCTGCTCAAGGATTATGATTATTTCCTGACCCGGCCGGACTTCCTGTGCGGCCGCCTGGAGGCACTACGCACGCTGCAAAGCCGGGAAACGCTGAATCGCTGGCAACAGCTGATCCACGAAGGCAATTGGCCGACACTGGTAGGCGAACTGCTCGAACAGCATTACGACCCGCTCTACCAGCGCTCGCAGGATCGCAACTACACGGGCATGCAGAATCCGGGCAGTTTCTCGACCGACGATCTGTCCGAAGACGGCATCAAGCGACTGGCCGCCGCCATCGTTCAGTCGCAGACGGCGCAGATCGCCTGACGCATGGCCGGCTTCGGGCTGGCCGTGTAGCCTTCCTCGAAGGCAATTTCACGTAGCCCCGCGGTCTGCACGACTTCCCGCAACTCGCCCGGCCGGAGCAGGAAGTCCGGGTTCGAGGGCTTGCCATAGACTTCGTTGCCGAGCATGAAGGTTTCGTAGATCAGCACACCGCCAGGCGCCAGCATGAGCAGAAGATCGGTCAGGCGCGGCCGCCACAGGTAGTTGGTGACGACGATGCCGCTGAATGATTGCCCGGCCAACGGCCATTCGCCCCCCTCCAGATCAAGTTGTGCCGTCCGGATCCCGGCCACACCTTGAAACGCCGAGATAGCGGCCAAGTCACGGTCCACCGCGAAAACCGAGTGACCCAGGCCGGCCAGCAGCCGGGCGTGACGCCCGCTACCACAGGCCAGATCAAGGACTTCACCTGATACAGGAATCCGCTCGCAATAGCGCGCCACCCACGGGGAAGGCGGTATGATCGAAGGCATTTCATTCAAGGAGGCTGACATGTCGGGAGTCGTAGTCGTCGCAGAAAATGGAAAGGGAAGATACCAGCAGGGCGTGACCATCGGCCAGCATCAATTGCTTGCCGATGAACCGGTCAGCATGGGTGGCGCCGATGCCGGCCCTGCCCCGTTCGATTTCCTGATGTCCGGACTCGGTGCCTGCACCTCGATGACCTTGCGCATGTACGCCGAGCGCAAGGGCCTCGCGCTTACCAAGATCAGCGTCACGCTCAGCCACGAAAAAGTTGAAGTCGACGGCGCGACACGTGACCGCATCCACCGCGATATCGTCCTTGAAGGCGAGCTGACCGATGAACAACGGCAACGCTTGCTGGAGATTGCCAATAAATGCCCGGTACACCGCGCCCTTTCCCAATCGATCTTGCTCGACTGCGCCCTTTCCCCCTAGGAATAACCCTATAAGGCCAATGACATTAGGTCGTCAATGTGCCAGAATTCCGCACTGCACAATAACAGCCTAACAAGGGGCTTGCCATGTTGGAACAGCACTATCTAACGGCGCTTTTCGAGCCGAAATCGGTGGCCGTAATCGGCGCCTCGGACCGCGAAAACTCGGTTGGCAATATCATTTTCAAGAACATCCTCAGCTCGGGGTACAAAGGGCGCCTCTACGCCATCAACCCCAAGCACGAGACGATTCAGGGCCAGCAGGCCTACAAATCCATTGAGGAAATCGGCGCCCGAGTCGAGATGGCGGTTATCGCCACCCGTCCGCAGACAGTGCCGCAACTGATCGAACAATGTGGTCGTAGCGGGGTTCGCAACGTTATCGTGATCGCTTCCGGCTTTTCGGAAGCTGGCCATATCGGTGCTGCGCTGGAGCGCAAGGTTCTTGAAATTGCCCGTTCCTACAATGTGCGCATCCTCGGCCCCAACTGCCTGGGCATCATCCGCCCCGACCTCGGCCTCAACGCCACCTTCTCCAAGACTACCGCTGCCCCCGGCAACCTCGCCCTCGTCTCGCAGTCCGGCGCCATGTGCTCCGCCGTACTCGACTGGGCAAAGTCCAACCAGGTCGGTTTCTCGTCAGTCATCTCGATCGGCATGACCGCCGACGTCGATTTCGGCGAAATCCTCGACTACCTGATCTACGACAGCCGCACGCACTACATCCTGATGTACGTCGAAGGCATCCGGAACTCCCGCCGCTTCATGAGCGCCCTGCGTTCGGCCGCCCGCATCAAGCCGATCATCCTGCTCAAGGCCGGTCGGCACGAAGCTGGCGCCATGGCTACGGCAACCCACTCGGGCATGGCCGCCGTTTCCGATAGCGTTTTCGATGCGGCCGTTCGCCGCGCCGGTGTGGTCCGTGTACAAAACGTCGGCCAGCTGTTCTACGCTGCCAAGGCCCTCGCCTCAAAATTCCGTCCGCTGGGCAACCGCCTTGCCATCATCACCAACGGTGGCGGGCCGGGCGCCATGGCCGCCGACCGGGCCGGCGACATGGGTATCCCACTGGCCGAGCTGAGCAACGAGACGATGGCCGTGCTCAACAAGGCGATGCCGACCAACTGGTCACATAGCAACCCGATCGACATCGGTGGCGATGCCACGCCGGAGCGCTATCGTGAAGCGATCATGGCAGTCACGAATGATCCGAACGTGGACAGCACGCTGGTCATGCTCTCACCGCAGGCGATGACTGATCCGCTGGCCGTCGCCCAAGCCATCGTCGAAGTCGCCGACAAGCTCAATCGTTCGATCATCTGCTGCTGGATGGGCGAAGAACAGGTTCGCGAAGGCCGCAAGCTACTCGAGGATTCCGGCATCCCGGCTTTCCGCATGCCGGAAACGGCCATCGAGTTGTTCCATCACATCTCCAAGTATTACCGCAACCAGAAGCTGCTGCTACAGACGCCAGAACCAACGCGTCAATACGGACGTCCTGAAACCGAAGGCGCCAAGATGCTGATCGAGGCGCTGCTCGCCGAGCGCCGCAAGGTGCTTTCCGAAATGGAATCGAAGGCCATCCTGCGCGCCTTCCGCGTCCCGGTTGCGCAGACCATGGTCGCCCGCACGGCCACCGAGGCACTGCTGCTGGCCGAGCAGATCGGCTTCCCGATCGCCATGAAGGTCGACTCCCCGGATCTGCCGCACAAGTCCGATGCCGGCGGTGTCCGCCTGAACATCGGCAATGCTCCCGCTGTCCGCAACGCTTACCACGACATCATCGATACCGTGCAGAAGCGCCGGCCGGATGCCAAGATCAACGGTGTTTCGATCGAACCCTTCCTGTCGCGCCCGAATGGCCGAGAACTGATGATTGGCGTCTTCCGCGACCCGATCTTCGGACCGGTCATCACCTTTGGCGCCGGTGGCTTCGACGTTGAAATTTTCAGTGACCGCTCGGTCGCCCTGCCGCCGCTGAACAAGTTCCTGGCCAAGGATTTGATCGAGTCGACCCGCGCCTCGAAGATTCTCGACCAGTTCCACAACATGCCGCCGGTCGACCGCGAGGCCCTCAAGGAAGTACTGCTCTGTATTTCCGAAATGGTCTGCGAATTGCCGTGGATTCAGGAACTTGACCTGAATCCGCTGATCGTCGACGAAAACGGCGCCATCGCAGCCGATGCCCGTATCGTCATCGACCATGCGGCCAGCGCTTCTGGTGATCGCTACGCCCACATGGCGATCTACCCGTACCCGGTGCACCTGATCCAGGACTGGCAGATGAACGACGGCCAGATCGTCACCATCCGTCCGATCCGCCCGGAAGATGCCGATATGGAGCAGGAGTTCGTCAAGTCGATGTCCGACGAGTCGCGCTACTACCGCTTCATGGACACGCTGCGCGAATTGACGCAGACCATGCTGGTCCGCTTCACGCAGATCGACTACGACCGTGAAATGGCCTTGGTCGCCACCATCACCAAGGAAGTCGAAGACAACGTGGACGGGGTCGAACCGTTCGAACATCAGATCGGGGTTGCCCGCTACGTCGTCAATCCGGACGGCGAGTCGGTTGAGTTCGCTCTGGCCGTCGGCGACGACTGGCAGAAGTGCGGTGTCGGCCGCAAGCTGATGACCGCGCTGATCGACTGTGCCCGAATGAAGGGCTACCGTGCTGTGGTCGGCGACGTGTTGTCCACCAACTCGAAGATGTTCCGCCTGATGACCAGCCTGGGCTTCACCATCCATCCCCATCCGGACGACACCGCCGTCAAGCGCGTCGTCAAGCCGCTGACGGGCTAGACCCTGATCTACTCCGCGCCGGCTTGTCCGGCGCGCAGGCAAACAAAAAGCCGGTCAATGACCGGCTTTTTTACGACTTCCATTCGCTGGCGATTATTCGCCGAAGAAGTTCACGTCGTATGGATAGGGCTTCTGCGGCACCTTGGAATCGGCGTTGCGAACCGTGGTGTCAACGTCCTGCTTCTTGTCCCACCACAGGGCGCGACCAGCCTTCTGGTCTTCGACCCACTCCGGATTCTTTGCGAGTTGTTCGTTCATCCAAGTCTGGTGATCGGACACGTAGCTGGTATTGACGTCACCCATTTCGCTGCTTTCCTCAAGATATTCAAGACAATGTTGCGATTCTAGCATGGCGTACCGATGCTTGAACCGGGAACGGCAGCCAATCGCCGTCGAAAAACCGTACAT
This sequence comes from Dechloromonas aromatica RCB, assembly GCF_000012425.1. Classification (NCBI taxonomy): domain Bacteria; kingdom Pseudomonadati; phylum Pseudomonadota; class Betaproteobacteria; order Rhodocyclales; family Azonexaceae; genus Dechloromonas; species Dechloromonas aromatica (nom. nud.). The sequence goes on from NC_007298.1 coordinate 2,913,786, forward strand.
AGGCCCGCCTCCCTGCCTGAAAAAGCAGGGCGTCAAGCCTGTGCGAACTGCTCGCGCAGGATCATCAAGGTATCGGGTTCACCGCGAACACGGAAGAAAGCCCCCTCTTCATCGGCACGCTCCTCCAGCACCTCGCAACTGGCGTAAAGCTCCCCACGCAGTTGCTGCGCCGACCATGGAAGGAAGAGTTCAGCTTCAACCAGGCCTTGCTGGAAAAACGAGATGATCGTCAGGCGCAACCTGGCGACCTCATCCGGGCGACGGGCACTCATCACGACACAATCCGGATATTTTTCCCGCAATGCTGCTTCGCATTCGGCTTGCGCCTCTGAGTCGCCGACATGGTCAATCTTGTTGAAGACCCGAATGCGCGGCACGGCATCGGCACCGATCTCGTGCAGCACGTCGTCGGTCACCTGAAGCTGACGCTCGAATCCGGGATCGCTCGCATCGATCACGTGAAGCAGCAGTGAGGCATCAAGCGCCTCTTCGAGCGTTGACTTGAAAGAGGCAACCAGGCCGTGCGGCAGATTCTTGATGAAGCCGACAGTGTCACTGACCAGCACCCGCGGCACGCTTTCCGGATGGAGGGTGCGGACGGTGGTGTCGAGCGTCGCGAAGAGTTTATTGGCGACGAGCACCTCACTACCGGTCAGCGCTCGCATCAAGGTGGATTTACCGGCATTGGTGTAGCCAACGAGCGCCACGCCCGCCAGCCCCTGCCGCTCCTGGCGCCGCGCACGCTGCGTCTTGCGTTCGACATCCATGGCAACGATTTCCTGTTGCAGTTCGGCGATGCGGTCACGAATTTTGCGGCGATCCAGTTCGGTGTGCGACTCACCGCCCCCTCGACCACCGGCACCGCTGCGCTGGCGCCCCTGCGGCCCGGCCAGCTTTGCCGCCTCGCGCAGGCGCGGCGCCATGTAGCCAAGGCGCGCGATCTCCACCTGAGCCCGGGCAGCCCGGGAACGGGCGTTGTTGTGAAAAATCTCGAGGATCACCATGGTGCGATCCATCACCTCGCAGCCAACCTCTTTTTCGAGGTTGCGCGCCTGTGACGGTGAAATTTCATGGTCGACAAGGATGGCATCGATCTGGCCGGAAAAAGCGGCCGCCCCCGGGATCGCCCCCTCGCCTTCGACACCATGATTGACGAAATCGTGTATTTCCTGGCGCTTGCCAATGCCCAGGTAGCCCGTCGTATCGAACCCGGCGCGTTTTTGCACAAACGTATGGACCACCTTGAAGCCCAGTGTTTTTGCCAGTTCGCGTAACTCGGTCAATGAGGCCTCGAACTCGATATCGCTGACATTCGGTAATTGCACAGCCGCCGCAACGGCGTATCTGGTCTTGTCTTCTACTTCACTTCGCATTCCGGGATTGCTTCTCTTAAATGGGCAAAGGCAGATAGTACCCGCCAATACCGAAGGCGCCGCCATAGAATGCGGTCCAACCGCAGGCTAAAAGCCTCGCCGCAGCCATATCAGGGATACAAACCACGCGTCGCCCGGGCTTCGAGCACCCGAGTGCATCCAATCACGAAGGCAGCCGAACGGAGCGACATCTGGCGGGCCTCTGCCAGTTGCCAGATCGCATTGAAGGCCTCGGACATGATCCGTTCAAGGCGCTGGTAGATCTCATCCTCACTCCAGAAGAAGCTGGAAAAATCCTGCACCCACTCGAAGTAACTGACCGTGACGCCCCCGGCATTGGCCAGCACGTCGGGCACAACGGTGATGCCGCGCTCGGCCAGGATGACATCGGCCTCAGGGGTGGTCGGGCCATTGGCACCTTCGACGACAATACGGGCGGTAATCTGGCCGGCGTTATAGCGGTTGATCTGCGACTCCAGTGCGGCCGGCACCATGAAGTCGCAAGGCACAGCCCAGAAAGCCGCGTTATCAATCACTTCGCAACCCGGTGCGCCAAGCAATGTCTTGTTTTCCGCCAAATACCGCTTCAAGGCCGCGATATCCAGACCCGCTTCGCAATAAAGCGTCGCACTGACATCCTGCACGGCAACGATCCTGGCGCCGGCCTGCGCAAAGATCCGCGCACTAGCCTCGCCGACATTACCGAAGCCCTGCACAGCCACCCGCGCTCCCTCAATCGGCAGATTCAGCTTGCGTGCTGCCTCGCGGGCAGTGACAAAAACGCCCCGCCCGGTTGCATCCTGCCGCCCGAGCGAACCGCCCAGCGACAGCGGCTTGCCGGTCACGACGCCAGTCACCGTCCGCCCCTCACCCATGGAATAGGTATCCATCATCCAGGCCATGACCTGGGCATTGGTATTCATGTCCGGCGCCGGAATATCCTTGTCCGGCCCGATCATCGAACTGATTTCGCTGGTGTAACGGCGGGTCAGCCCTTCGAGTTCCGAAATCGAAAGCTGCCGGGGATCGACACGGACACCGCCCTTGGCACCGCCGAACGGCACATTGACTACCGCGTTCTTGATCGTCATCCAGCCGGCCAGCGCCATCACCTCGGACAAGGTGACATCCTGATGAAAGCGCACGCCGCCCTTGCCCGGCCCGCGTGAGGTGTTGTGATGCACGCGATAACCCTCAAAATGCGCCACTTCACCGCTATCGAGACGGATCGGCACATCGACGATCAACGAACGTTTTGGTCGACGCAGGGTTTCCACCCACGGCCACAGCGACTTGTCGAGCAGCGGTGCGACCTGCTCGACTTGCTGCAGGAAGATGTGCCACGGACCGATGTTTTGAGCCGAAATATAAGAAGGCAGCAGCGGGGCATTCATGGCAACTCCTTGCAGGCTGGATGACGCTCAGTGTGGCGCATCAAAGCGTACTTGACTAGCGCGCCTTCACGGCTTGGCGGTATGCTCTGCCCACAACATTCAACCGGAGAGACCCTGTGCCCGCACTGCTGCCGCAACCCGATCCCGATGGCCTGCTCGAATACTCGGTGGTCTATACCGACCGCGCGCTGAACCACATGTCGCAACGCTTCCAGGGCGTGATGAAAGACATCTCGCGCCTGATGAAGCAGGTCTACAACGCCAAATCCGCGATCATCGTGCCAGGTAGCGGCACTTATGGCATGGAAGCGGTGGCCCGCCAGTTCGCCACCGACAAGAAGGTGCTGGTCATTCGTAACGGCTGGTTCAGCTTCCGCTGGACGCAGATTTTCGACATGGGCAAGATTCCCTCCGAAAGCATCGTGCTCAAGGCGCGGCAAACTGGCAGCGGTTCGCAGGCCCCCTTTGCCCCGGCACCGATCGAAGAAGTCGTCGCTGCCATTCATCAGCACCGACCCGCGGTCGTCTTCGCCCCGCACGTTGAAACTTCGTCGGGCATGATCCTGCCCGACAGCTACATCAAGGCAGTTGGCGAAGCCGTGCGTGCTGTGGGCGGCATGTTCGTGCTCGACTGCATCGCTTCCGGCACCATTTGGGTTGATATGGCGGCCAACAACGTCGACGTGCTGATCAGCGCCCCGCAAAAAGGCTGGAGCGCTTCGCCGTGCTGCGCCATGATCGCGCTCGGCGAACGTGCCCGCGCCCACATCGACAGCACGACCAGCACCAGCTTCGCCTGTGATCTGAAGAAATGGCTGCAGATCATGGAAGCCTTTGAAAACGGCGGCCATGCCTACCACGCGACAATGCCAACCGATGCTTTGGCCACGCTGCGCGACGTCATGCTGGAAACAGAGGCCTATGGCTTCGACAAGGTCTGCGCCGAACAACGCGAAGTCGGCCGCCGCATCCGCGAACTGATGGTCGCCAAAGGCTTCCCCAGCGTCGCTGCCGAAGGCTTTCAGGCCCCCGGCGTCGTGGTCAGCTACACCACCGACCCGGATATCCAGTCGGGCAAGAAGTTCCTCGCCCAAGGCCTGCAGACAGCAGCCGGCGTGCCGCTGCAATGCGACGAACCGGCCGATTTCCGCACCTTCCGCCTCGGCCTGTTCGGTCTGGAAAAACTGCACAACCCCGAGCTGACCCTGGCCAACCTGGCCAAGGCGCTGGACTCAGTGCTGGCCTGACCCGTACTTCTTCTCGCCCGCCGTCACCGGAAAGGCCAGCCAGTTTTCCGGCGGCGGCAGCGGGCAGGTCGCAAAGGCCGTAAAAGCACAGGGCGGACTAAAGGCGAAGTTGAAATCCAGCCGAATCCGCCCATCCTGTGCCGGCTTGGCTTTCAGGAAGCGCCCCGCGCCATAGCTTTCCCGGCCGCTCGTCCGGTCGCGGAACACGAAAAACACCTCCCGCTCGCTGACGCTCATCGGCAGCAATTCGACCTGAGCACCGGCCACCGCGAAAACGGCCTTGTGTGCCACCGTCACCGGCTTGAGGTCGCCCGTCACATTCGGCACCTCCATCACCACCGGCGGCTCCAGCGCCAGCCAGTCGGCCTCGATGTCCCATGCCGGGTCATAGTCGAAGTACTGCAAGCCGGCAAACGGCTGCGTCTTCGCCCATTCCCGATTCCGCACCCGCGCCGCCAACCGGCCATCCCGCTCGACCACGAAGAACGCGAACTGCGCGCAATCAACCACCGTCGGCGCACCATCGCGGTCGGTCGCCAATTCCTGAACCTCGCCCTTGAGCGGCCGCCAATGCAGCACATCGCCTGACCACAGCAGATCGCCCAGATGCGCCTCCCCCCCCGGCAAACGCACAACACAATCCTCGGCGCCGCCCACCCGGTTCGCGCCGGGTTCCAGCCAATCAAGACCGATCAATCCAATCCAGCTATCCGGCCCGGAAAGTTCCTTCTCCCGAGCCTCACGCCAGCGATGCCAAGCCTGGTTCTTACCGTTCTCCATTCCACTCATGCCGTTCATATTTACCTCGTACAGTACGCTGTATGATTAGCCCACCAGCATTCTCCGGTTTGCCGTTTCCATCATGCCTGAAATACTCAACCTGTCGTCGGATTCGCTTGCCACATGAAAACCTTCAGTGTCTCGCAACCAGCTTATTGGTCATTCGCCAGAATATCGATCATTTTTGACTTCTACTAGTTATGCCCTTCGCTGAGACACTCAATTTCGATGATCTGCCCACCTTCACGAAGGCAGAGGTTGCGACTCATCAACTTGAACGCGCTCTGCACCTATTCCTCGAAGAAACCGACTACGTTTGCGCAATCACTCTTGCCGGCGCTTGTGAAGAAATTCTTGGAAAGCTGTTGGAGAAATCGGGGAAGGAGCACTCGCTTAAATCATTTGTTAAAGCCTGCGTCACTGTCGGAAGAGTCATTCACGGAGAGGAATGGTCACCGAGGGTATTCGTCTCGATGGCTAACGAATTCCGGGACGGATTGAAGCACTACACTGACGGACATCCCATCACTGTGCCAAGAGAGGCGGCAGTGGAAATTCTAAATCGTGCCATCGAGAACTACTGGCAACTTACCGAGCACGAAACACCGCTCATGCGTCGCTTCATGGAAGAAGTGCATGGATGCTAATAGGCGCCTAACCCCACTGTCGAGCAGACCTGCGTGAAAAGCCGCGCAGGCCGCCAACTTCCTCATAAAAACCCCCACACCATGCCCGATCATATCTTCCGCAACAGCCGAGCCCTCCCCTTCCCACCCGAAGCCATTTTTGAAGCTTTTGCATCAGCGGAACTACTCGCCACTTGGTGGGGGCCGGCCGGTTTTACCAATACGTTCGAGGTATTCGAATTCAAACCGGGAGGCCGCTGGAAGTTCGTGATGCATGGTCCGGATGGCACCAATTACCCGAACGAAAGCAACTTTGTCGAACTCGTTCCGGGGCGCAAGGTGGTGATCCGGCACGACTGTGCGCCTTACTTCACCTTGACGATCACACTGACACCGGTGGCCGGAGGAACGGAAGTGACCTGGGAGCAGGTATTCGACGATGCGCAGGTGGCGCAGGCGATCAAGCACATTTTGATGCCGGCCAATGAGCAGAATCTGGATCGACTGACGGCCGTGTTGCAGCGGACTGCATAGCTCCGCCCAATCACATTTCACGAAAGCATCACGGTAGGCTAATATTTCCGGACAGATGAACCAAGGCTGGCCGAACGATGGCCGGTCGACACGATAAACCGGAGAGCCCCATGAAAAAAATCCTGATCGCTTCGCTGATCGCAGCCGCACCGCTATTCGCCAGCGCAGCCGACATCAACGTTAACCTTGGTGGCGTCCGCATCGATGCGCCGGGCGTCAGCGTCACCTTCGGCACCCGCGATACCCGTGGCTACTACTGGGATGGCTACGAGTACCGTGATCCGGATTACTGGCGCCGGCATGACGGCCACCGCGGCGAGAAGTATTACACCGGTCGTGGCAACCAGGGCGTGCCGCATCAGGATGGCGGCCACTGCCCGCCAGGACAGGCCAAGAAGGGACGCTGCTGATCTCGCAGCGCCAAATGTAAAAAGGGCGATGCCGCGGCATCGCCCTTTTTGTTTGCAGCCCCGCGCCGATCAGGCCTTGCTGAAGCGCATGATGCCGCCGGTGGCAGGATCGCAGCTAACATTGATCGTATCCTTGGCGCCAAACTTCCCTTCCAGGATGGCCTTGGCCAGCGGATTCTCGATCTGCTGCTGGATCGCCCGCTTGAGCGGACGTGCCCCGAACACCGGGTCGAACCCGGCCTGCGCCAGTTCGGCCAGTGCGCTGTCTTCAACCACGATGCCCATTTCGAGCTGGGCCAGGCGCTTTTCGAGATAGCCTAGCTGAATCTTCGCGATGCCGGCGATATGCTTTTCGTCCAGCGCATGGAAGACCACCACTTCGTCAATCCGGTTGATGAACTCCGGCCGGAAGTAGTTCTTGACCTCGGCCATCACCGCGACCTTGATCACGCCGTAGTCGTCGCCTGACATCTGCTGGATCATCTGGCTGCCGAGGTTGGAGGTCATCACGATCACGGTGTTCTTGAAGTCCACCGTGCGCCCCTGGCCATCGGTCATCCGGCCATCGTCGAGCACCTGCAGCAGCACGTTGAAGACATCCGGGTGGGCCTTCTCGACCTCATCGAGCAGGATCACGCTGTACGGCTTGCGACGCACGGCTTCGGTCAGGTAACCGCCCTCTTCGTAGCCAACGTAGCCCGGCGGCGCGCCGATCAGGCGGGCGACCGAGTGCTTCTCCATGAACTCGCTCATGTCGATGCGGATCAGGTGGTCTTCGGCGTCGAACATGAACTCGGCCAGCGCCTTGCACAGCTCGGTTTTGCCGACACCGGTCGGGCCAAGGAACAGGAAGGATCCGTACGGACGGTTGGGATCGGACAGACCGGCCCGCGAACGACGAATGGCGTCGCCCACCAGGCGCACCGCTTCATCCTGACCGACGACGCGCTTGTGCAGCCGGTCTTCCATGTTGAGCAGCTTCTCGCGCTCGCCCTGCATCATCTTGCTGACCGGAATACCCGTGGCACGGGAGACCACCTCGGCGATTTCCTCGGCGCCAACCTGCGTGCGCAGCAGCTTGTTCTTTCGACCTTCGCCCTCGCCAGCTTTCTCGGCAGCCTTCAACTGCGCTTCCAGCTGTGGCAGCTTGCCGTATTGCAGTTCGGCCACTTCGCCTAGTTTGCCTTCGCGCTGCAGGCGGGCGATGTCAGCCTTCAGATGATCGATTTCTTCCTTGATCTGGGCAGAACCAAGCACAGCGGACTTCTCGGCTTTCCAAACCTCTTCCAGGTCGGAGTATTCCTTGGTCAGCTTGGCGATTTCCTCTTCGATCAGGCCAAATCGCTTCTTGGAAGCCTCGTCCTTTTCTTTCTTGACCGCCTCGCGCTCGATCTTGAGCTGGATGATGCGACGATCCAGCTTGTCCATCACTTCCGGCTTGGAATCGATTTCCATCTTGATGCGGGCCGCAGCTTCGTCGATCAGGTCGATCGCCTTGTCCGGCAGGAAGCGGTCGGTGATGTAGCGGTGCGACAACTCGGCGGCAGCAACGATGGCCGGGTCGGTGATATCGACGCCGTGGTGCAGCTCGTACTTTTCCTGCAGGCCGCGCAGGATGGCGATGGTCGATTCGACGCTCGGCTCCTCGACCAGCACCTTCTGGAAACGACGCTCCAGCGCGGCGTCCTTCTCGATATATTTGCGGTATTCGTTCAGTGTCGTCGCACCGATGCAGTGCAGTTCGCCACGCGCCAATGCTGGTTTCAGCATGTTGCCCGCGTCGATGGCACCTTCAGCCTTACCGGCGCCGACCATGGTGTGCAGTTCGTCGATGAACAGGATGATGCGACCTTCGTCCTGCGCCACTTCCTTGAGCACGGCTTTCAGGCGCTCCTCGAATTCACCGCGATACTTGGCCCCGGCCAGCAGGCCGGCCATATCGAGGACCAGCACCTTCTTGCCCTTCAGGGTTTCCGGCACTTCTTCATTGACGATACGCTGGGCCAACCCCTCGACGATGGCCGTCTTGCCAACACCCGGCTCGCCGATCAGCACCGGGTTGTTCTTGGTGCGGCGCTGCAGGATCTGGATAGCGCGGCGGATTTCATCGTCGCGACCGATGACCGGGTCGAGTTTCCCCTGAGCGGCGCGTTCGGTCAGATCGATGCAGTATTTCTTCAGCGATTCGCGCTGACCTTCAGCTTCCTGAGAATCGACCCCCTGTCCACCACGCACGGCCATGATCGCCGCTTCGATGGACTTGCGGGAAAAGCCATGCTGCTTGGCAATGCGGCCGGTTTCGTTCTTGTCGTCGCACAAGGCGAGCAGGAACATCTCGCTGGCGATGAACTGGTCGCCACGCTTCTGAGCTTCCTTGTCGGTCAGATTGAGCAGGTTGTTCAGGTCGCGGCCAATGGAGACATCACCGCCGTGGCCCTGGACTTGTGGCAAACGGGTCAGCGCCTGTTCAAGATCGCGCTTCAGGCCGGGTACGTTAACACCGGCGCGCGACAGCAACGAGGTCGTTCCGCCGTCATCCTGATTGATCAGGGCGAGCAGCAGGTGCTGCGGTTCGATGAATTGCTGGTCGCCGCCAATGGCCAGACTTTGGGCATCGGCTAAAGACTGCTGAAATTTGGTCGTAAACTTATCAAGGCGCATCGATGATCTCCAAAGTCGGATTTTCTATAGGCTGCTAGATGAGGACGCATTGGTAGATTTCAAGCACACCAATAACTTGATCGAAGATCCTATCGCCTTGCTCATCTAGATCGCGATTGTGTTAGATTGGTTATTGAATTTGAAATTTTCAACAGATAATAAGACAGGGGGAATAGAGACATGTCTAATCAAGGAATGTCCCTGCGCAGCAAGCTGCTCGCAATGACGGTCATGACGGTCGCTGCATTGGCACTGCTTTTCACGGTACTGCTGATCAACGGCAAGAGCCAGATGCTGGAAGACCGCCAGGCCAAGGTTCGCAATTTGGTCGAAGTCGCCCATGGCACAATGGTCTTCTTCGAAAAAGAAGCGCGCGAAGGTCGCATGACGACCGAAGATGCGAAGAAAGCCGCCGCCGCCGCCATTCGCTTGATGCGGTATGACAAAGTCGAGTATTTCTGGATCAATGATCTGACGGACACCATGATCATGCATCCGATCAAGCCAGATATGGACGGAAAGAAACTCGACCAGCTCAAGGATAAGAACGGCAAGCTGTTCTTCGCGGAGATGAGCCGGATCGTCAAATCGCAGGGCTCCGGTTTTGTCGATTACCTCTGGCCAAAGCCGGGTTCGGAAGAAGGCGTTCCAAAAATTTCCTTCGTCATGGGTTTTGAGCCTTGGGGCTGGCTGATTGGCTCAGGCATCTATATCGACGATATCGATACGAAGTTCCGAAGCGATGCGATAAAACTGCTGCTTTGGGGTCTTGGCATTGCCGGCTTCATCGCGATTTCGTCGCTGCTTCTGTCCAACAACATCATCAGGACACTCGGCGGTGACCCGAGCCTTGCCTCCTCCATCACCAAGCGCATCGCCGCCGGAGATCTGGCAACCCCCGTGGAATGCGACCCGAACGACAAGGAAAGCCTGCTGGCCAATATCCGCACCATGCAGGAAACATTGCGCGGCATGATCGCCAGTATCGTCAGCAATGCCGAGCAGGTCGCCGGCGCCGCCAATCAGTTGCTAAGTGCCTCCGAAGAAGTGGCCGACCGCGCCACCCAGCAAAGCGATGCAGCCTCATCGATGGCCGCCTCGGTTGAACAAATGGCCGTCAGTATCGACCAGGTCAAGGAAAACGCGGCCGAAGCCCACGGCATTTCCCAGGCCGCCGGCACGCTCTCTGAAGAGGGTGCTGCCGTCATCCATCGTGCGGCCAGCGAGATGCACAAGATCTCCGATGCGGTGCAGTCTTCGTCGAAAATTGTCGAAGAACTGGGGCGCCAGTCCGATCACATCACCTCGATCGTCAACACGATCAAGGAAATTGCTGACCAGACCAACCTGCTGGCCCTTAACGCCGCCATTGAGGCGGCCCGGGCTGGCGAGCAGGGTCGTGGCTTTGCCGTTGTGGCTGATGAGGTGCGCAAACTGGCAGAACGAACCAGTTTGTCTACGACCGAAATTGCCGGGATGGTTTCCAAGATTCAGAACGGTACGCGTAGCGCCGTCAACAGCATGCAGGCCGGGGTCGAACAAGTCAGCAATGGGGTTGAACTGGCCAATCAGGCCGGCGCCTCGATCAATCAGATTCGCGATGGCTCGTCCCGCGTCGCGATTGTGGTCAATGGCATATCGGACTCGATTACCGAGCAGAGCATTGCCAGTACCGAGATCGCACAAAAGCTGGAAACCATTGCCCAGATGTCGGAAGAGAGTGCCATTGCGGTTCATCACACGGCCGATGCCGCACGCCATCTGCAATCGCTGTCCGCCTCGCTGCACGAGACGGTGGCCCGCTTCCGGACCTGAGTCCGGAACAAAGCCGATACAACAAGGGGAGCCTCGGCTCCCCTTTATTATTTCTGCCAGCGCGCTGCCGCGCTGTCGTCGGTCTCACGGGCATCGACCCAACGGCCGCCATCCGGCGTCGCCTCGCGCTTCCAGAACGGAGCCCGGGTCTTCAGGTAATCCATGATGAACTCGCAGGCGGCGAAAGCTTCGCCGCGATGGGCGCTGGTGACGGCCACGAGCACGATCTGCTCGCAGGGCTTGAGCGGCCCGACACGATGGATGACCAGCGCGTCGTAGAGTTCCCAACGACCACGGGCTTCAGCGACGATCTCCTCAAGCGCCTTTTCGGTCATGCCCGGATAGTGCTCGAGCGTCATTTCCGAAACGCTGGCCCCATCGTTCAGATCGCGGACGAGGCCAAGAAAGCTGGCCAGCGCCCCGACGCGGGCATCCCCGGCGCGCAATGCGGCCAGTTCGGCACCAACATCGAAATCCGCTCCCTGAACCCGGACAGTCATGCTCAGCCCCCTTCTTACGCCACTTCGCGCGCTTCGAGGAAGCGCAGGTTGGGGTACTTCTCTTTGACCATGTTCAGATAGACATTGTTCGGTGCCAGATAGACCGGGTCGTCAGCCCCATCCAACGCGACGTTGGCACTGTAGCGGTCGGACAACTGGCGCAACTCGGCGGCATCACCGTGAATCCAGCGCGCCGTCGCGCAGTTGTAGTGCTCGAAGATGACCTGCACGCCGTATTCATTTTCCAGACGACTGGCCACCACGTCGAACTGCAGCGTACCGACCGCCCCAAGGATCAGGTCGGTACCGGACAGCGGCCGGAACAACTGGGTGGCGCCCTCTTCCGCCAGCTGCTGCAAGCCCTTTTGCAATTGCTTGATCTTCAGCGGGTTGGCGATGCGGGCCAGACGGAAATGCTCGGGCGCGAAGGACGGGATGCCGGTAAAGCGCAGATCTTCGCCTTCGGTAAAGGTTTCGCCCAGGCGGATCGTGCCGTGGTTCGGAATACCGATGATGTCGCCCGGCCAGGCCTCGTCGGTCGTGGAACGGTCGCGGGCCATGAAGGTAATGGCATTGTTGATTGACAGCATCTTGCCGGAAGCCACCTGCTTGACCTTCATACCCCTGTCAAAGCGGCCGGAACAGACGCGCAGGAAGGCGATACGGTCCCGGTGCTTGGGGTCCATGTTGGCCTGAATCTTGAATACGAAACCGGAGAACTTCGGCTCGTTCGGCAACACCTCGCGGCTGACCGAAGGACGGGCAATCGGCGGCGGCGACAGGTCGACCACAGCGTCGAGCAGGCTCTGCACACCGAAGTTGTTGACCGCCGAGCCGAAGAAGACCGGCGACTGCTTGCCCGAGAGATAGGCTTCGGCATCGAACGCGTGCGAAGCGCCGCGGACCAGTTCGATATCCATGCGCAACTCGTCGGCCTGCGTTCCAATCAACTCATCGAGGCGCGGATTGTCGAGGCCCTGGATGATCTCGGCCGTACCCTTCTCGGCCTGCGGATCAAAGAAGGCAATGGCATCGTCGTAGAGGTGATAGACGCCGCGGAAACGCTTGCCCATGCCGATTGGCCAGGTCATCGGCGCGCACTGGATGCCGAGCACCGACTCGATTTCGTCGAGCAGGTCGATCGGCTCCTTGCCTTCGCGGTCGAGCTTGTTGATGAAGGTCAGGATCGGTGTGTCGCGCATGCGGCAGACGTTCAGCAGCTTGATCGTCTGCGCCTCGACACCGTTGACCGAGTCGATGACCATGACGGCCGAGTCGACGGCGGTCAGCGTGCGGTAGGTATCTTCCGAGAAGTCCTCGTGGCCCGGCGTGTCGAGCAGGTTGATCATGCATTCGCGGTAGGGGAACTGCATCACCGACGAAGTCACCGAAATGCCGCGCTGCTTTTCCAGCTCCATCCAGTCCGAGGTCGCGTGGCGGGATGCCTTGCGGGCGCGAACTTCGCCGGCCACCTGAATGGCGCCGCCGAACCACAGCAGCTTTTCGGTCAGCGTCGTTTTACCGGCGTCGGGGTGGGAAATGATCGCGAAAGTGCGACGGCGGGAGATTTCGTTGTCGAGGGGAGTCACGGCAGGGCTTGGAAATGCGGAAAGGCAGCAATTATACCTTTGCCGCTAGGCAAGCACCGGCGTTCAGGCGAGCGGCAGTGCTTCGCGGTAGAGTGCCCGGCTGGCATAGGCCATCCACGGCAGGCTGACCGGCAGCAAAGGGAGCAGCAAGACGCTACCGATCACGGTCACCGATAGCAAAACTGCCCACAGTATCGCCGTCACGAAATTGCCGAAGACAACCCGCACACTGAGCACCACCGCCTCGACCAGGGCGGCGCGCCGCTCGCACAGTAACGGCACTGAAAACGCAGCAATGCAGAAGAGTAGAAAGGCGACGACCATGCCGGAAACACCGGCCCAGCGGACAAAGGAAAGCACATTGGCGTTGCCGGGCAACAAATTGCCCAACCAGACCGGGCTCGCACCAACCATGTAAGCGTAGAGAATCGCCGCATCGGTGACGAAAATCATGAACAGCAAGGCACAGACCAGCGACAAGGCCCACAGTGCTCGTGAAGCGCGGGAAAAACCGCGACTGACGTTGCTCAATGCTGGCGCATCGCCGGCCTCACAGGCAGCGGCAATGCCGAAGTATCCGGCTAGGATGGCCGGTCCGATCAACATGAAAGCACCAGCCGCAGCGATGATAAAGGGCGTCCACCCCTGAGCCAGCAAGCCCCCCATGATGACCAGCCCCCCCAAGGCAAAAATCAGCGAATAAATAACGCTGATGCTGCGCGTCGCACTGAAGATTCGCCACCCTTCGGCGAGGGCACGCTGGATGGAACTCAGGCTGAGCGCTGGGATGTGCATATGGGAAACAAGCCGGCAAGGAATAGGCCGTTCAGCCTAAACCCTTTGCATACCCCTCGCTCCGATTCAGATCAAAGAATCAAGCAGTCGCTCACACTCTGCCATGATTGAAAAACCGACTTCCGACTGGTAATTGCTGTCCAGCGATTCCATCAGCTCATGTGCGGTGAACAACCCGGCCTCACGCGACAGGCTGGCCTCGATTTGTTGCGCCAATCCGAAGGCCAGTTCTGACAGCACTTTGCGTTCATTCATCGGCAAGCTACGTTTCGAGCGGGACAGCCAATCGGCACAGAGCGTCGCGCCCTGTGCAATGGTCAGCCACTGGTCATGCTCATAGAAGGCAGAGAGCCGTTCGGCCACCAACGCAAAGATCAGCGCAACACGCGTTCCCTTGTCGGTGGCTGGCAGATGCTCCGTTTTCTTCAGAATCACGACTTCCCCCCATCCAGCGTGCTTGAACTCATCGGCCGGTCGGGAAGGAAATCGGATGATGCTCCCGCAAAAGCACGTGCTGCCGGAAGCTCGTCTGCGTCAATCAATCAGACCACCACCAAGGTCTGCCGCCCATACCACTCCTCGCCCGCCGGCAGGCTGACCGGACGGGTCGCCGCCGCCTCGACGCAGAGCATATGGCGCCAGCCATCGGTCGGCATGTCCTTCAATTCGGCACAACGATCCGCCCATGGGTTCCAGACCACGACATCCGGAAAGCCCTGGGCCTGGATACCGAGACTCAGATTACCGGCCTTCAGATGCTGCGGCCGGCGCACGTCGCGATAGGCGCGATCCACTTCCTTTTCGATGATCAACTCGGTGCCGGTTTCGCGAACGACCCGATCGCCTTCCACGGCATCCTGGTAATCATGACCGTGCAACCCTTCGAGCGTGACATCCTCGACTTGCACAACGCGCAAGTAGGAGTGCAACGCACCGGTAAAGTCGAATGGTGCACTGCCGGTATTGGTCACCGCCAGTTCCAGATCAATCCGATCCGCCTCAAGCATGACCGTCAATTCCGCCAGAAAGGAATGCGGCCAGAGGCTGCGCGTCGATTCATCGTCAGCGCATTCGAGCGTCACCAGCGCGTAATCGTCGCCGGTACGCCGGGTGCTGACTGACCACGAGCGAGTCCGCAAAAAACCATGCTTGGGCAGGTCGCCCAGACTGGAAAATTGCGGGAAACAGACAGGAACCCCGCCGCGAATGGCGACGCTGCCGTCGAACACCGCCTTATCGGAAAGGAACAGGCGTTCGCGGCCATCCGCACTCACCCAGGACAGCAACTGCGCCCCCTGTTTGCTGACGATGGCACTGACCCCGCGTGGTCCGTTCAGGCGCAGGGCTTCGATGCCGTGAAATTCGATATCTTCAATGGAGGGTTTCATGGGAATTTGATATCACGTAAAGGTGGGGGCGGACATGCAGAATTTCGACTTCATGCCCGAGCAGGGTCACGCTGCCGAAGCAGCGGTTATCGCCTGTATCGCTGTATTCGAAAGTATAGACACGACGCAGCCTGAGTAGACCATTGTCATCGCGCGCCAGCCGTAACGCAGTCCCAACAACGGTTTCATCGAGAAACTGAAGGCCTTCTTCCTGACAGGCATCACGGGCAGCGCGCACGCCAAGCTCCCGTGCTTTCAGGCTATCGAACCAGAACCAGATGACAAATGCCGTCAGGCAGAGAAACAGTAATTCATACACGCTCATCGGCCAAGTATACGTAAAGCGGAAATACACCACAGAAAATTAAGCAAATTGCCTGATAATTGGCATGTCAAACTTTATCCAAGAAACATGGACTCGCCCCTGCAACTTTTTCGCGAACTGCTTCCGTTCGGTCAGTTAAGTGCTGACCAGAAAAGTGCTGCCGCAGTTCGTGGGTTGCTGGATACGATTGCCGGCTTGTCGCCGCAGGAAACTGTGGCCAAACTGGCGGCCAGCGTACTGCCTAGCGTCAACCAGCAGAGCAATTTGCATATGCGCTTCAAATTGCTGGAAGACATTCGCCATGAAACGGAACAGGCGCTGCCCACCATGGAGGCAAGCATTGCCCAGGCCGTTTTGCCGCTACCACTTGACGCAACAACCGCTGCGCTGCATGCCGACAACCTGCTGAAGGGCCTGGCTATTGCCTACGGCGGGATCGCCCGGAGCATCAACAAAAGCCAACACCACAGCGGCCTCAGTCACTTATACCACCGCAGCGTCCAGCGTGCGATGGCCATGATCGCCCGCCGCCAACTATTGGCTTATCGCGCCTATGCCACCCCCTCCGCCACCTCCTGGCAGACCCTGCACGAACTTTACCAGATGGTTCGCGGCCCTCAGAGCAAGCCGCTCAATGGCGAGACAGCCCCCATCGAGCACGAATACCTCGGCGCGCTACTTTTTGCCTACCTGGAACCCAGCAAGTTTCCCCGGGCCGAACTCGAAACGATCAATACCTGCTCACGACAACTGGCCGCCTATGCAACCGTGGGAGAAGTACCTCCCGAGACAGGCTCCAGCAAAACGACGGATTCGTGTTTTCTCGTTCACCCGGATGAAGGCTCCCCGGGATACCCCTTGACACGCCTGCCTTCGGGCACCTCCGTTTTCGGCAGCCTTCTGATCGACTGCACCCAGGTGCTTGCCGCCCTTGATCGCAACATTACCCGTCGCCCGGGCAAGAACGTTGAACCTGATCTTGATGCGCCCCCAGCCCTGCTTCAGTGCCTGCGCGTCGCCATCGGCGGCAAGAGCGCCCGACGTTTCAGCCGGACGCGCTTTCGCCCCCGGGGCGACGTGGTCGCCGGCTTTAATCAGGTCCTCAGCTTTCTTGATGGGAACGCATTTTCGCGCCGCTCCGTAGACGCTTCCCACCGTTACGACGGCAGAGATTTTTCATCCAGCGAATGGTCCCTGATCGACGAAAGCCCGGACGGGTTTCTCTTGCGCTTTATCAAGGGCGAAAAGAGCACGCTGGGTTCCGGCGACATCGTGGCACTGCAACCGCGTGAGTCGAGCAAGATCCACGTCTGTCTGGTCCGCCGCATCTCCTCGTCCCAAGTCCGCCTCGAAGTGGGTCTCCAGCTGATGTCACCACAAGTCAGCGTGGTCGACGTTGTCACGGAAGAGCAGCCTGAACAACGGGCGATCTTCCTGCACAGTCTGCCCGCCTATGGCAAGTTCTCCGGGCTGATCGCTGCACCGGGCACCTACTGCCAAGCACAGAAAATCATGATCAAATTGCCGGGGCGTTCACTGCACCGACAAATAGGGACATGCATGGAAGCCAACGAAGGGCTAGAATTCTTTGCCCTCGACCTGCTTCCGGACTAATCCCACTTAATGCTCAGCTACCGCCACGCCTTTCACGCCGGCAACCACGCCGACGTGCTGAAACACCTCATCCTGCTCCAGATCGCCGAATACATGGGCGAAAAGCCCGCCCCGTTCTGGATCATCGACACCCATGCGGGTGCCGGGCGTTACGCGCTGGAATCGGCCCATGCCACCAAACTTGGCGAATACCGCGACGGCATCGGCCGCCTGTGGGAGGCCAAGGGCTTGCCCCCGGCGGCAAAAGACTACGTGGACATGGTTCGCCAGCTCAATCCGGACGGCAAACTGAAACATTACCCGGGCTCGCCCTGGCTGGCCCGGCAGATGTTGCGCGACAGCGACCGGCTACGTTTGTATGAAATGCACACCACCGATGCCAAGTTGCTGCTCGAATGTTTCAAGGGCACCGGCCGCGAAGTGGCGATCACTGACGGCGACGGCTTCATCGGTCTCAAGGCCATCTTGCCGCCGCCGCCGCGCCGGGCGTTGGTCCTGATCGACCCCTCCTACGAGACCAAGAGCGACTACACAGCCGTGGTCAAGGCGCTGCAGGAGTCGCTGAAGCGCTTCCCGACCGGCACCTACGCGCTGTGGTATCCGATGCTTTCCAAGCTGGAGTCCCGCCAGTTGCCGGACAAACTGAAGCGCCTGGGTGCCAGCAACTGGCTGCACGCCACACTGGAAATCAAGGCACCGGCGAAAGACGGCTTCGGCATGAACGGTAGCGGCATGTTCATCATCAACCCGCCGTGGACGCTGGAGAAAAAGCTGCATGAAACGCTGCCCAAGCTGACCGAACTACTTTCCCAGGGCGACGGGGCCAAGTACACGCTGGAAAGCGAATCAACCTAGCTCAGTATATTTGGCCCGCGAGCCAAAAGCTTTGTCTACCGGGTATTTCTCGGCATTCTTGACGAGTTTGGCGCGGGCCGCGGCGGCAAGGTCAATACCAGCCGTATCGGCAATCAGCAGCAAATAGAGCAGGATATCGGCGCATTCGTCGCTCAGGGCTTCGCCGGCTTTCGGATCAGCCGGCAGGGCATCGATTTCGGCATCGGTTTTCCATTGCGTCAATTCGAGCAATTCCGCCGCTTCGAGATTGAGCGAGGTAATCAGGTTACGCAGCGAATGAAACTGTCGCCAGTCGCGAGCGTCACGAAAGGCCAGCAAGGCGGCGGTCAACGCGGAAAAATCGCTCATTTTGAAATCTGCCAGTGATGATGGCCCGATGATGCCACAGCCCACTAGAATGACTGCATTCTCAGCCCAGACCCCACGATGAAACTTCCGTCACTGAATACCCAGATCCTGATCGGCTGCCTGCTCGGCGTCGCCGCTGGCAGCTTGCTTTCCGCCCAGGGCGCGACGCCATTGACCCAGGACACCCTGTACGGCGCCAAGCTGGTCGGCAACCTCTTCCTTGACCTGCTGCGCATGGTGCTGGTGCCGCTGGTCTTCGCCTCCATCGTCACCGGCGTCGCCAACCTGCGCGCTCACGATCAGATGCACCGGGTATGGACAACGACGCTGATCTTCTTCCTGTTCACCATGGCGGTAGCCATCGTCATCGGCTTTGGTGCCGCCCACATCTTCCGGCCCGGTGAGGGTCTGCATCTGGAGATGTTCGCCGAGGCAACACGCAACTACCAGGCACGGCAGATGGCGCTGCCCGACTACATCGCCCAGTTCATGCGCGGCCTGTTCCAGAATCCGTTCAAGGCGCTGGCCAACGGCGACATTCTGGCCATTGTGATCATCGCCCTTTTCCTCGGCATTGCGCTGGTCATCGGTGGCGAGCGCTACCGCAATATCCGTAACCTGATGACCGAGCTGCAGGAACTCTGCCTGATGATCGTCGGCTGGATCATGCGTCTCGCCCCGTTCGGCCTCGCCGCCCTGCTACTGCAACTGGTCGCCACGCAGGACGCGGCGCTGCTCGGGAGTCTCGGCCATTTCATCGCCGTCGTCATCGGCTCGACGCTATTTCACGGCATCATCGTGCTGCCCGGCGTACTCTGGCTGATGACCGGCGTCTCGCCGCTGCGTTTCTTCAAGGGGGCCCGCGAGGCATTGCTTACCGCCTTCATCACCAGTTCAAGCAATGCCACGCTGCCCATCACGCTGCGTTGTACCGAGCAGCATCTGCACGTCAAGAAGGACATCGCCAGCTTTGTCGTGCCACTCGGCGCGACGGTCAACATGGACGGCACGGCGCTTTACGAAGCGGCGGCGGCGCTGTTCGTCGCCCGACTGGCCGGCATCGAGCTCGACATTGCCAGCCAGCTGATCATCTTCTTCGTCGCCATGCTCGGCGCCGTCGGGGCGCCGGGCATTCCCAGCGTCGGCATGCTGTCGATGGTGCTGGTCCTCGAATCGGTCGGCCTGCCGACCGAGGCGATCGCCATCCTGCTGCCGATCGATCGCATCCTCGACACCGTGCGCACCGCCGTCAATGTCGAGGGCGACATGGTCGGCAGCTTGATTGTCCAGAAGATTGCCGGCCAGTCGAAAGTAGCCTGAGGCCTATTTGTCCGGCACCTCGATACCCTGCCGGCGCAGCCAGTTCTTGTCCAGTTCCCAGCGCACCTCACTGATGCCTGGTTGAGCAAGAACGATGTCCCTGACTTCATCCTGCACCTGTCCGAGCAGGCGCTCGACGGTGATGAAGGCGGGATTGTTGGCATCCTTGACGTTGATATCCGGGTAGAGAACGCCAAGCATCCGGAAGGCTGGCGAATCAAAATTGCGCGGCGTCGCCATCACGGCCGTGCTGCCTTCAACACGCAGGACGTGGAACTTGTACGGATATTCCTTCAATTTCTGGCTGCCCTGCGTCGCGATGATGTCGTTCAGCGCCCGCGTTCGGGAATCCGGGCGCTGGATGACCCAGTCCAGGGTGAGCAACAGGGTTATGACGAGCAGCGCCCACTGCCAAGACTTGATGTGTCGAAAATTCATTTTGATGCTCTCCGTACTGCCAATTTCCCGCACTTGCTGCCCCCAGCCAGCGCTCAGCGTAACATTAGTACTTGGCGACAACCAGCCTGAAAAATTGACGTATTTTGAAACCTTAAGGAGACGCGATGCCCCTCTTCAAACTCGGTGACAAACAACCACAACTCGGCGACAACGCATGGGTCGCACCCAACGCCACCGTGATTGGCGACGTACGTCTGGGCAGCAACGCCTCGATCTGGTGGAATGCCACGCTGCGCGGCGACAACGATCCGATCCACATCGGTGACAACACCAATATCCAGGATGGTTCGGTGCTGCACACCGACGAAGGCGTACCGATGCATATCGGCAATGACGTCACCGTCGGCCATCTGGTCATGCTGCACGGCTGCACGGTCGGCGACGGCAGCCTGATCGGCATCGGTTCGGTGATCCTCAATCACGCCGTGATCGGCAAGGGCTGCATTGTCGGTGCCAATACGCTGATTCCCGAAGGCAAGGTTTTCCCCGACCGCTCGTTGATCGTCGGCTCACCGGGCAAGGTGGTGCGCGAACTGAGTGATGAAGATGTCGCCAAGCTGAAGAAGTCAGCCGAACACTATGTCGACAACGCCCGGCGTTACCGCGACACGCTGTCGCCGCTCTAAATATCGACTCGATGCGCGCGCTCACCCTGCTACCACTACTCGCCCTGTCCAACTCATGCTGGGCGGTAGACCCGTGCGACGAATTGCCGAAACCATCGGTCACGGTCAAACGACTGGAAGAGCGCATCACTTACAACACCACTTACGGCTACCGCTCGCTGACCAACCTGGGGGCGACCCTGGCCCGTCCTGGCAAGCAGGTACTCGGGTTGACCCGCGGCAATGCCATCGCGAAATTCACCACCAATACCGCTTCGCTTATTGACCCAAGCGGCCGTTGGGAATGTGCCAGCCCCCAAATCACCCTGACTTTCGGCTTCACGCCGGTGACCGTCTACGTCGCCAGGGAGTTCCCGCAGGGCAGTTGCGCCTACAAGGAAATCCACGAGCACGAAATGCGACACTTCAAGACCTATCAGGATCATATGGCCGGCATCGAAAAAACGCTGAACGACACGCTGGCCAATCGATTCGTCACCGCCAAGGTCTGGCGTGGCCCGGCCGGCCAGACGGCCGCACAACTCCAGAGGGAACTGGATGAGCGCTGGCTGCCCTACGTCCAGCGGGAAATCCAGAAGGTCGAAGCGGCACAGGCCTTGATCGACACCCCTGAGGAATACGAGCGGGTCACCAATTCATGTGATGGCGAGATCAGGAAGCGCCTGCGCTGACAGCCTTTTCCGGAACATTAGCCATGAACGATTTTGCCCATCAGGTTGAACTGCTACTAGAGCCCTTGGCCGATCCCGGCAAAGCCTGCAGGATGGCCGCCTACATGAAGGGGAAATTTGCTTTTCTCGGCATTCAGACACCACCGCGGCGGCAGGCTACCCTGCCGTTGATCCGTGCCTTTCACGGAAATCTGATCGAGGCTGCGCAGGCGTTGTGGGCGCTACCGCAACGCGAGTACCAATACGTTGCCATTGACCTGCTCCGCCATCACAGCAAGAGCCTTGGCAGCGAACAGCTCCCGGCACTTGAAGAACTGGTCCGCTGCAACTCATGGTGGGACACTGTCGACGGATTGGCCGTCACCATCGGCGGCATCGTTTTCCGTCAGCCGGAACTGGCCTGCCGAATGGATATTCTGATCACCTCACCCGACCTGTGGTTGCGCCGTGTAGCGCTGTTGCATCAACTGGAATGGAAAGAACGCACCGATCAAGCGCGGCTATTCGACTACTGCCGACAATGTGCCAATGAAAAAGACTTTTTCATTCGCAAGGCCATCGGCTGGGCATTGCGCCAATATGCCCGAACCAACCCGGAAGCAGTACGTAGCTTCCTGGCGACCCACGGTAAAAATTTATCCGGCCTGTCGTTCAGGGAGGCGTCGAAACACCTGTAATACACAACAAAAAAGCCATCGTCGAAGCGACGATGGCTTTTCCGCTGCCCACAGCAGTGAGTTCAGCCCTATATGGAACTGGACAGATTGGATAACGTGATGTTCGGCCGCATGGTCTCCATGACCTTCTGCAACCCGACGCGCGATTTGGTATTGATGACCAGCGGCGCCCGAAGATTCGGCGTAATCGAACCCTTGTCGTCTTGTTCTTTCCGGAACAGAACCTGCATCACCGCAACATCCTCTGGAGAAGGCGACTGCAGCAAGGCATTTTCAGCATCGGACAAGGCCAATTCATAGTTGAATCCGAGCATCACCGGATCGACAATCTGAAATGCCAGCATTGGATCGTCCAGCGATTGCAAGGTAAAGCTGCTGGGCTCAGCCGGGCCCTCCTCGTGGACCAGCATGTAGCGCTTGCTCTGTTCAAAACCGACCAGGCCGTTCGGGAAGGTAATGACTTTTTCCGGGCTGACATCAACGGCGCCAAACAAATAGGTTTCTACTTTCATGCCTTTGCTCCTCCATGCGATTGTAATTGCATTGACAGCCATGCTACACCAACTCGGTGCGGTTGTATTTTCCAGCCGGATTGCGCATAGTGCACCCCCCTTTTTGCTGTACTGCCTCACCCATGCTGCCACCCATTGAACACCGCATCGCCATTGAGCTGGGCGTCCGCCCGGCCCAGGTCAACGCCGCCATCGCCCTGCTCGACGAAGGGGCAACCGTGCCCTTCATCTCACGTTACCGCAAGGAAGCCACTGACGGCCTCGATGATACCCAGCTGCGCAATCTGGAAGAACGCCTGACCTACCTGCGCGACCTCGAGGAGCGCCGCACGGCAATCCTCGCCAGCATCGAAGAACAGGGCAAGCTGACGCCGGAGCTGAAGGCCGAGATCAGCGATGCGGAAACCAAGCAGCGCCTGGAGGACTTGTACCTTCCCTACAAGCAGAAGCGCCGCACCAAGGCCCAGATTGCCCGCGAAGCCGGCATCGAGCCGCTGGCCATCGGCCTGCTGGAAAATCCGGAACTGACGCCGGAAGATGAAGCCGAGAAGTACATCAACGTCGATGCCGGCTTTGCCGACGCCAAGGCGGTGCTCGACGGCGCCCGCCAGATCCTGATGGAAAAATTCGCCGAAGACGCCGAACTGCTCGGCCAATTGCGCGAATACCTCAACGAACACGGCCATGTCCGGTCGACCGTGGTCGAAGGCAAGGAAACCGAAGGCGCCAAGTTCCGCGACTGGTTCGACTTCGCCGAGCCGGTGGCCACGATGCCCTCGCACCGCGCGCTTGCTTTGCTCCGCGGTCGCAATGAAGGCATGCTGCAGGTGGCGCTGGTCCTCGACTCCGAACTCGACGAAGAAAACCTCAAGCCCGGCCCGAATCCATGCGAGCAGCGCATCGCCGTCCGCTTCGGCATCAAGCCGCAGAATCGCCCGGCCGACAAATGGCTGAGCGATACCGTCCGCTGGACATGGAAGGTCAAGGTTTATACCCACCTCGAACTCGAACTGATGAACGAGTTGCGTGAACGCGCCGAGGAAGAGGCCATCCGCATCTTCGGCAAGAACCTGAAGGACCTGCTGCTCGCCGCTCCGGCCGGCCAGCACGTGACCATGGGCATCGACCCCGGCATCCGCACCGGCTGCAAGATCGCCGTTGTCGATGCCACCGGCAAGCTGCTCGACACCGCCACCATCTACCCGCACGAGCCGCGCTGCGACTGGGATGGCTCGATGTCGACCATCGCCCGCCTGGCATCGAAGCACCAGGTCAGCCTGGTCGCCATCGGCAATGGCACGGCCAGCCGCGAAACCGACAAGCTGGTGCAGGACGTGATGAAGCGCTACCCGGAAGCCCGCCTGCAGAAAATCGTCGTTTCTGAAGCCGGCGCCTCAGTCTATTCCGCTTCCGAACTGGCGGCCAAGGAATTCCCGGATCTCGACGTTTCGATCCGCGGTGCCGTCTCGATCGCCCGCCGCCTGCAGGACCCTCTGGCCGAGCTGGTCAAGATCGACCCGAAGTCGATTGGCGTCGGTCAGTACCAGCACGACGTGTCGCAGACCAAGCTGGCGCGCAACCTCGATGCGGTCGTCGAAGACTGCGTCAATGCCGTCGGCGTCGACGTTAATACCGCCTCGGTGCCGCTGCTGACCCGCATCTCCGGCCTCAATGCCGGCCTGGCCGCCAACATCGTCAGCTACCGCGACGCCAATGGCGCCTTCCGCTCGCGCGACGCCCTGAAGAAGGTACCCCGCCTTGGCGACAAGACTTTCGAGCAGGCGGCCGGCTTCCTGCGCGTACCGAACGGCGACAACCCGCTCGACAGCTCCTCTGTGCACCCGGAAGCCTACCCGGTGGTCGAAAAGATCATTGTCGACCTGAACAAGCCGATCAAGGAAATCCTTGGCGACAGTCGCGCCCTGAAAGGTCTGAATCCGTCGAAATACACTGATGAGCGCTTCGGCCTGCCGACCGTCCAGGACATCTTCAAGGAACTGGAAAAACCCGGCCGCGACCCGCGCCCCGAGTTCAAGACGGCCACCTTCACCGATGGCGTCGAAAAAGTTTCCGACCTACGTCCGGGCATGATCCTCGAAGGCGTCGTGACCAACGTCGCCGCCTTTGGTGCTTTCGTCGATATCGGTGTGCATCAAGATGGTCTGGTCCATGTCTCGGCGCTGTCCAATACCTTCGTCAAGGACCCGCACGATGTGGTCAAGGCTGGTCAGGTGGTCAAGGTCAAGGTGCTGGAAGTCGACCTGCAGCGCCAGCGCATCGCGCTGACCATGCGGATGGGTGACGAACCAACGCAAGGCAAGCGCCACGACAACGCTCCGGCCAATCGCGGCAACAACCAGAGTCGGCCAGCACAGCGTAGCAGCGGAGCGGCACCGGCCGGCAACGCCATGGCCAGCGCCTTCGCCAAGCTGAAGCGCTGAACCTGAACGCAAAGACCCGTCCGCCGGCGGCGGAGGGGTTGCATTTGCTTACATCTCGCGACAACTGGCGAACATCCTTTTACCTTCGCCGGGCGTAGACTTCCAGCATCAACTGTCCGAAGCATCCAACGCCATGAAACGCCCACTGCTACTGCTTGCCCTGCTCCCCTTGGGACTCTGGGCATTTTTTGTTTTCCCCGATCTGCTCTCCACCGCCCAGGGGTTCTGGGATTGGCGCCGTGCCCTGATCATCCTGTCCGGCATCCTTGCCCTGTGGTGGATGAGCGCCGGCATGCTGCTGGCCACCCGGCCAGTCTGGCTGGAGCAACGCTTTGGCGGACTAGACAAGCTTTATCGCCTGCACAAAGACATCGGCATCGGCGCTGGTATCCTCGTCTTCACGCACTGGATGATGGAATGGCTGCCGAAGAATCTGGCCAAGCTGGGCTGGATCGAACGCGCCAACCGCCCACGCGGTCCGCGCGGCGAACCGGACCTGTGGATGGACCTGGCCAAGGATGTCGGCGAGTGGGCCGGCTATATCCTGCTGGCGCTGGTCGTCATCGCGCTGCTCAAGCGCATTCCCTATCGCTGGTTCAGGCTGGTACACAAGGCTTTCGGCCTGATTTTCATCGGCGGGGCATTTCATGGCCTGATGCTGATGCCCAAAAACTTCTGGAATCAACCACTGGCTTGGCTGACCGCCGCCGTTGCTGCGGCGGGCATCATTGCCGCCCTGTTCTCGCTGAGCAACCGGATCGGCCGCCAGCGCCAATATCCGGCGCGGATTGAAACCATTCGCCGTCACGATGGCGATGTTCTGGAAATCGTCTGTCGGCCACAATCCGGCTGGCCGGGCCATAAGGCCGGGCAATTCCTGTTCGCCAACTTTGGCCAAACCGCCGAAGGCGCCCACCCCTTTACCATCGCCACGGCCTGGCAGCCACAGCATGGCACGCTGACCCTGGCCATCAAGGCACTCGGCGACTTCACTGCCAAACTGCCAGAACTGCTGCAAGCCGGTCAGACGCTGACGTTGGAAGGACCTTACGGAAAGTTTGACTTTTTGGGCAAGATAGCGACGCATGAAGCCCCCCAAGTCTGGATCGCAGGCGGCATTGGCGTTACTCCCTTTCTGGCCAGGCTTGATGAACGAACCACCAATCCGCCCGCTCAGGCCAATACTGACTTCTTCTATTGCACGGCAAAAGATGCTGATTATCCCGATCAACTCGAAGCACGCTGCCGCCAAGCCGGCGTCCGCCTGCATCGACGTTTGACCGATCGCGACGGAAAACTTGACCCCGCCGAAATCCAGGCTTGCCTGAAACCTGGCAGCAGCGTCTGGTTCTGCGGCCCAGCGGCCTGGGGAGTTTCTCTGGCGGACAAACTAATCAGCCTGGGCCTACCCAAAACCGCCTTTCATCGTGAAGTTTTCGAATTCAGATAAAAACCAAAGCAATACTTTGGAAAATACCGAGCCGCGATTGGACTTTAACCAGCAAGGTTTTTGACTTCAATCTGAGTCACGATATGCAATGAAAAAGCACAGCTTTGAAGCTGTGCTTTTTAACGCGCTGCTAATGCTTGAGCTTGACGACCAAACCATGTTGGATTTGCTAGATTAGCGAGCCTTACGCTGGCGTATCGCACCGAGTCCTGCAAACGCCAAACCAAGCAGCGCAAGGGAACCTGGTTCCGGAACAGAGAATCGATCGGTCGTAATCGCAAAGGCAAACTTCGCAGTCGTGTCGTCGGCTTCCGCAGTCCTGAAACCGTAGCAACTGGTACCCAGCCCCAGTACGCCGCATTCGCCCGCCGTCAATTGGCTTAGCGGGAAGGCCTGATTGGCGGTATCCAGAACGAACACGCTAGCGTAATAGGTGCGCAGGAAATCGTCAGAATTACCGAGAATGCCGTCAAGGCCTGAGTCAAGATACTGGAATGCGTTGTTCAAGGTCAGCGTATTGCTGAAACCGAACAAATCCGGACAACCGTTCGGTCCATAGCTGGCTGCTGTCTTACCGTCAGCACAGAAGCCGCTGCCATCATGACCAAAGCCGCCTAAACCGAACTCCCCAGCATTTGGTGTTTCCTGAAACTTGAAGTTGAACGTCAGCGTAGGCGCCGTTACCAAACCAGGTATGTAATAGCTGGGCAATATCGGGTTCAGCGTTAACGTATCGGTAATGGTTGCCCCAGTCAAAGTGCCATAGGTGCTAGTCAACGGGTTGTTCCAGTGGGTAATCGAAATACCGGTACCGATCTGGCCAGCATTAGGATCTGGCGTGCCACCAATCGTGGTGAAGACATTCCCGGTTGCCGGAGTGCCCCCTGTCAAATTACCCGTGACGGCATTTCCAATGGTCAAGGCGCTGCGATTTAAGTCCGAGTTTCCCGAATTGACCTGAAAGTTGCCGCCGCTATACCCCCAGGATAATTCGTATGGGCTGGTGGTTTCCAAACCAGATAGCCCCGCTCCTCCTGACCATGTAGCATTAGAAAACGTTGAATCGGTTGAATAACTCCATTCGCTAACCGGGGCGGCCTGTGCCGAGCCCGAGACAATGCTTAGCATCAGGGCCGATGCAGTAACTGCACTATGAATAATCGTCTGTTTGAAAAGTTGTTTCATTTTGAACTCCTTCCAACAACACTTGTCTTGTCACGCTTCCCGACCAAACTGACGCATAAAACAGACCACACACTTAACACCGCCCCAAAAAACAATCACAAGATATTGTTTATCTTTATAAAAACAAAACACACCGAAAATTGATCAGCGACAACTTGCTGCCATTCCCATTAATTTGAAAGACAAATGTAAGAATTTCCGACATCACCGGCATGCCCAAACAACGACATGCCATACTTAACCAGCCGCGCCAGCTGGAGCGCAGATTCAGGCATGGTCTTTGTACATATCCAGCACCAAGCCGCGTGACCTCTCTCATCCGTTGGCTGAGGATTGATATTTTTCGCGTAGTTCAACCTGACACCTTAAACTGTTGCCTTTGGCCTGTTCAGGCGCATCAACCCGGATTTAGCGCATATGCAAGAATCACCACTCAGCACAAAGGAAAAACATATCCTGTCGTGCTATGGCATCAAGAACTGCGACACCATGAAGAAAGCCATGAACTGGCTGACCGAAAACGGGTTCGCTTACGAATTCATCGACTACAAGAAAGCCGGCGTGGCCGAAGCCAATCTGCCGGACTGGAGCGCCCGCGCCGGCTGGGAAAAGCTGCTCAATACGCGCGGCCTGATGTGGAAGAAGCTGACAGACGAAGAACGGTCTGCGGTTGACCAGTCAAAGGCGCTCAGGCTGATGGCCCAATACCCGTCCCTGATCAAGCGGCCGGTGCTCGACACCGGCAGCAAGCTGCTGGTTGGCTTCAGCCCGGAAACCTACGCGGCGGAACTGAAATGAGCGATAGCTTCGTCCGCCGCTTCCTGTTCGAAGGCCTCAACATTCGCGGCGCCATCGTCCATCTGGGCGACGCCTGGCAGCATATGCAGCACGACCGCAACTACCAGCCCACCGTCGCCCAACTGCTTGGCGAAACCGCTGCCGTCACTGCGCTGATCGCCGCCCAACTCAAGCAACCCGGGCGCCTGACCCTGCAGTTACGCGGTAGTGGCCCGATCCAGTTGCTGGTCATGGATTGCAATGAAAAATTGCAGATGCGCGGCATGGCCCGCAGCAATCCGGTGGTCCTGCCGGCCCCGGTTCAGGAGCTGCTCGGCGCCCATCTGGGTGGGCAGCTGATGATGAGCCTGGACATGCCGGATGCCCGTCTGCCCTACCAGAGCTACGTGCCGATGGTCGGCGACAGCATCGCCGCCATCTTCGAGCATTATCTGGAACAATCCGAACAGCAGCCTTCACGCCTGTTCGCCATGGCTGGCCCGAAGGCCGCGACCTGCCTTTTCCTGCAGAAAATGCCGGATGCCGACCAGCGCGACCCGGATGGCTGGCACCGCATCACGCAACTGGCCAGCACGGTTAAGCCGGCAGAACTGCTCGAACTGGATGCCGAAAGCCTGCTCACCCGCCTCTTCCACGAAGACATGGCCGAGCATGGCATTCGTGTCTACGACCCGCTGCCCGTCGCCTATCACTGCCCGGAAGACAGGGACAAGGTAAGGGACATGATCCGCGGCATCGGCCGCCACGATGCCGAAACCATCCTGGCCGAGCATGGTGAAATCATGATCAAGGACGATATCTGCAACCGCGAATATCGTTTCACCGCCGAGGACGTCGCCGCAATTTTTGCCGTCAGCGAAGGCAAAGCCCTGCATTGAACGCACCGGACAAACTCTTCATCCTCGGCCGCCAGGTCGAGCTGATCAACCGGAACCAGACGCTCGGTCAGATCGTCACGATCATGATCGCCTCCAGCCTGTGCTGGGTCGGTTATCAGGAAGGGGTTGTTCCCTACCTTGTCGGCCTCTGGGGGCTTGCTGCCATAGGCATGGCCCTGCTGCGCCTGGCACTGGCCAGGAAATACGCTCAATCGCCAGTTGAGGAACGAGCAGAAAACATCCTGGCTTGGCACCGGAAAATCCGGCTAGGTGCGCTGGGCAGCGGCCTGATCTGGTCGGTAGGAACAATGCTCATGATGAGTGGTGGCAACCTTCCGATGCAACTGTTTACCGCTTTCGCGATGGCCGGTATTTCCGCCGGTGCCCTGCCGGTCCTTGGTGCCGACCGCTGGGCCTATCGGCTGTTTGCCTGGCCGATCATCCTGACCGTGATTTTCAGCGTCTTCGCTACCGATCACATGCATGCCGCCTTCAGTGCGCTCGCCACCCTCGCCCTGATCATTTTCACGCGCAGTGCCGACGCCTTCCACCGAATGCTCAATGAAACCTTCGAGCTTGAGCGAGAAAAGACCCGCTTGCTGAGCACGGTCGACCAGGCCCGCCAGACCGCCGAGAAGTCCGATCTCGCCAAAACCCAGTTCCTGGCCAACGTCAGCCACGAGTTGCGCACACCGATGAACGGGATTCTCGGCTTATCGGAGTTGCTCAGCAGCGATCCGCTAACGCCGGACCAGGCGGAACTCCTCTCTCTGCTACGGGATACCGCCGATGGCTTGATGCGCCAGATCGATCTTCTGATCGAACTGTCGGCGCTTGAAGCCGGCCATGTCGTCATCAAGCCGGCACCGTTTGCCGTGGCTGACCTGCTGGAGGGGCTGGTTTCCTCGCAACTTCGCTCGGCCAATGAAAAAGGCCTCAAGCTGGAAAAACAGGCCGACCCGGATCTGCCATTGGTCCTGATCGGTGATCTGGAGCGGCTCCGTGAGATTTTTGACCATCTGGTCGGCAATGCCATCAAATTTACCGAACACGGCACCATCAGCATCACGGCCAAGCTGCTCGAAAAGCAGAATCAGCACGCACGTATCGCGTTCAGCATCCGCGATACCGGCCCCGGCATCTCGGAAGAAAAACTGCAGGTAATCAAAGGCCTCTTCGCCCCTGGCGACAGCTCCTTGATCCGCCGCCATAGCGGCATCGGTATCGGGCTACCGATTTCCCGCAAGCTGGTCGAACTGATGGGCGGCGAAATAAGCATCGCCAGCGAAGTCGGTGTCGGCAGCAATTTCTGTTTTACGCTGCCCTTCGCGCTTGAAGCGGCCCCGGTTGCAGGCAGCCACTGACGCCAGTCAGCCTCCGGCCTAAATCACCTTGCCGGGATTCATCAGTCCCTGCGGATCAAGCGCCTGCTTGATCGAACGCATCAGCGCCATTTCGACCGAACTCTTGTAGCGCCGGATTTCGTCGCGCTTCAACTGGCCGATACCGTGCTCGGCCGAAATCGAGCCGTTCAACGCGTGGACCGTGTCATGGACGAGTCGATTGACCTCCGGCTGGCTGGCGATAAACGCCGCGTTGTCGTGGGCATCGGCTTTCGACAGGTTGTAATGCAGGTTGCCATCACCGACATGACCGAAAGCAACAACACGGATGCCGGGAAAGGCTTTGGCCAAGGCCGCATCGGCGGTCATCAGGAATGCCGGAATACTGGAAACCGGCACCGAGATATCGTGCTTGATGCTGATGCCTTCGATCTTCTGAGCCTCGGAAATATTCTCGCGCAAGGCCCACAGTCTTTTTGCCTGGATTTCGGATTGCGCCACGACACCGTCACTCACCTCACCCGCTTCCAGCCGCTCGGCCAGCCAGGCTTCGATGGCAGCCGGTTCGGCCGCCGAGAACTCGGCCAGCACATACCAGGGGCTGGTTGTGGTCGGCCGCTGGGTAGCGGGAATATGCTTCAGGACCAGCCCGAGCGAAGTTTCGGAAACCAGCTCGAAAGCCGTCAGTTGCGCATCAAAAGCAGATTTTGCCGAATTCAGCAGGTCGACCGCAGCATTTGGTGAAGCCACATTCAGCCAGCAGGTAACCTGCGTTTTCGGTAGCGGAAAGAGCTTCAGAACGGCGCCCGTGATGATGCCAAGCGTACCTTCGGCACCGATAAATAGCTGCTTCAGATCGTAGCCGGTATTGTCCTTGCGCAGGCCACGCAGGCCGTTCCAGATTTCGCCGCTGGGCAGGACGACTTCGAGGCCGAGCGTCAGTTCGCGGGTGTTGCCGTAGCGCAGCACCTGCACACCGCCGGCATTCGTCGACAGGTTGCCACCGATCTGGCATGTCCCCTCGGAAGCCAGCGCCAGCGGGAACAGGCGGTCGGCGGCACGCGCCGCTTCCTGCACCGCACCTAGCGTGCAACCGGCTTGCACTGAAATTGTGTTGTTTTTCGCGTCGACCGCAGCAATCCGGTTCAGGCGGCTCAAACTGATGACCACCGCCCAGCCCGCTTGGTCCGGGGTCGCCGCACCACACAGGCTGGTGTTGCCGCCCTGCGGCACGATGGGGATGCCGGCATCGACACAGGCTTTGACCACCGCAGCCACCTCGGCCGTATTACCTGGGCGGACGACGCATTGCGCCACTCCGCGATAACGACCGCGCCAGTCTGTCAGAAACGGCGCCAACTCGACCGGGTCAGTCAGCACCTGAGCGGTACCGACGATCCCGGCCAGGATTGATTTCAGATCAGACGACTTGGGCGTAGAGGTCATGGTGGTCGGCATCAATGACCTTGACCTGCAGGAAGTCGCCCGGCTGGGCATCGAAATGACCATCCAGGTAAACCAGTCCGTCGATTTCCGGCGCATCGGCCTTGGAACGGGCGATGGTGCCTTCTTCATCGACCTCGTCGACCAGCACCTGAATGACCGTGTCGATCTTGGCCGCCAGCTTGTCGGCGGAAATGTCTTCCTGGACCTGCATCAGCCAGCGACGGCGATCCTCGCGCACGTCTTCCGGCAGCAGCTCACCGAGTTCGTTGGCCTTGGCACCGTCGACCGGCGAGTAAGCAAAAGCACCGACGCGGTCGAGCTTGGCATCTTCCAGGAACTGGATCAGCTGGTCGAAGTCCTCTTCCGTCTCGCCGGGGAAGCCGGTGATGAAGGTCGAGCGGATGACGATTTCCGGGCAGATTTCGCGCCACTTGGCGATGCGTTCCAGCGTGTTCTCGGCCGAGGCTGGGCGCTTCATCGCCTTCAGGATCTTCGGGCTGGCGTGCTGGAAAGGTACGTCGAGGTAAGGCAGGATCTTGCCCTCGGCCATCAGCGGAATGACGTCATCGACCGACGGGTACGGGTAAACGTAATGCAGGCGGACCCAGATGCCTAAACTGGCCAGCGCCTCGCACAATTCCTTCAGGCGCGACTTGACCGGCTTGCCGCCCCAGAAGGCGGTGCGGTACTTGAGATCGACGCCGTAGGCGCTGGTGTCCTGCGAAATGACCAGAATTTCCTTGACCCCGGCGCGGGCCAGATTCTCGGCTTCGGCCAGCACATCGCCAACCGGCCTTGAGACCAGCGGGCCGCGCAGCGACGGGATGATGCAGAAGGTGCAGCTGTGGTTGCAGCCTTCAGAAATCTTCAGATAGGCAAAGTGGTCCGGGGTCAGGCGAACACCCTGCGGTGGCACCAGATCGGAATACGGGTCGTGCGGCTTGGGCAGATGGGTGTGGACGATCCCCATGACCTCGTCGGCGGCATGCGGGCCGGTGACGGCGAGCACGGCCGGATGCGTCGTCTGGACGATGTCGCCCTTGGCGCCGAGACAGCCGGTGACGATCACCTTGCCGTTCTCGTTGAGTGCCTCGCCGATGGCGTCGAGCGACTCTTCGACTGCAGCATCGATGAAGCCGCAAGTATTGACGATCACCAGATCGGAATTGTCGTAACTCGGCGAAATCTCGTAGCCTTCGGCGCGCAGCTTGGTCAGGATACGCTCGGCGTCACTGCTAGCCTTGGGGCAACCGAGAGAAACGAAGCCGACGGTCGGCACTTTTTGTTGAATAGTCATGCGAATGGAACCTTATCCGGACAGGCCGGCGAACAAAGGGGGTATTTTACGGGGGATTCAGCTTGGCAGGCGGGCAAGTGCCTGTTTCAGTGCATCAAAACATTGCGCGTCGATGGCCGTACCGACGTTTTCGGTCATCATTTCCAGGGTCTTCGGAATCGGCACCGCGCCACGATAGGGGCGTTCGGCGGTGATTGCGTCAAAGATATCGGCCGTCGTGATGATCCGCGTTTCGAGGCAGATATCGTCGGCGCTCACACCGCGCGGGTAGCCCTTGCCATCCAGACGCTCGTGGTGCGCGGCCGACACCCTGGCCAGCTCCGAAAAGGCATCGATACGCGACAGGATGGCCTCGGTGTAGGCTGCATGCGCCTGCACGGCCGCCCACTCCTCGGCGTCGAGCTTGCCCGGTTTGTCGAGCACGCTGTTGCTGACGCCGAGCTTGCCGACATCGTGCAGCAGCGCGCCACGCTTCAGCCAACGGCGACGTTCCGGCGACAGGCCAAGCGCCTCGGCGATCAGGTCGGTGTAGAGCGCGACGCGCGCACTGTGGCCGCTGGTGTAGGGACTTTTCGAGTCGACTACCTGACCGAAGGCAGCGGCGATGTCGTCGAGATAATCGTCGTCGAGCGCCACGACATGCGAAGCCGGCTCCAGCGCCAGCACCGCCGCCATGACATCGGGGGCCGCCAGCGTCGCCCAGAAGGTCTCGTCGGCTACCGCCTCGACCACGTCGACCAGCGCCGGATCGAACCAGCGTCCGGCCCGCAGGCGGATTTCGTCGAGTGCCGCCTGTGGCCCACCGGCCGTGTGAAAAACGTCGATCACCTGGGCCAGCAACGAGATCCGCGAATAAAGCGGAATCGCCTCACCGGCCAACCGCGCGGGTTTGCCCTCACCGTTGAAATGCTCGTCCAGGCTGTAGATACCGACCGAGACGCTTTCCGGAAAACGCAGCAAACGGGCAATTTCGGCACCACGCTGGCAGCGGGTGGCGATCAGTTCGGTGGCGATCTGCTCGCCATCGCGCATGATCGTCAACACGCTGCGGAAACGTTCTGCCAACCCGGCTTTCAGGCCGGTATGACTGAGCACGAACTGCAGCACCTTGGGCAGGCTGTCGCCGACGGTCTTGAAATCGCGCTTGAAACTCAGGTCGTCGGTCAGGTAGAGCTCACAGATACGCGCCGCGTTGCTGCTGCAACCAAGATCTTTCAGCAGCAACGTGTAATAGAGATTCCACAACTCGCCGTCATCCAGCCCGAGTTGGCGGCCGACATGCATGCCGATCCAGCAGCAGCGCACGCAATGGCCTTCCGGCTGCCCCTCGGTGATATCCAGCGCGTGACTGAGCGCCGAGATCAGTTCGGAGAGCTTCAGGCCTGCCAGGGCGGGCAACGTAAACCGGGAGGGCGAGTTATTGGGCATTGGTCATAGATTAGCCACGAAGGCCAAAGTTCTCCGTTTTCACAATGACCTGGGAGCACGACGCCACCACCAGCCCGCCCGGCCAGACTCAACTATTGCGCGATCCCGAGCTTTCGGGTCCACCACGGCGTAATTGCCGGCAGCAAGGTCAGCGTCCAGATCACCACCCAGGCCGTCAGTGGCATCAGCAGCTTCAGTTCCGGAAACTGGGCGACGGTGATCACGGCCAGCACGACCGGGATAACCCCGGTTTCCCGGACGATGCTCATGAACAGCTTGTCTTTCATGTTCAGGTCGGTCGGCAGCAGCGACAGCATGACAGCCACGGGCCGGGCGATCAGGATGAACGCGAGCGACACGACCAGGCCAAGGAGCGCGCTTTCCCACAGGTCACCGAGGGCGACGAACGGACCGACCATCATGAAGATCGTCGGCTTGGCGATGCTTTCGATCTTGATTTCCATGGTGTGCAGCGTTTTGTGGAAATACGTCTTGCCGTGGTTGTAATTGGCCAGCAGACCAGCGACAAAGGCGGCCAGGAAGCCATTGCCATGGATGACCTGGGCCAGCAGGAAGGTGACCAGCGGGACGGCGAGCACGATGGCGAAGTCGTAGCTGGTTTCGCCGACATCACGGACGTGGTCCCTGGACTTGTACACTTCGTAGCTGTACATGGCGCCCCAGCCGATAACCCCGGCGATGGAGCCAAACAGGAACTGCTTGCCGAGCAGCAGCATGTTTTCTGCGCTGAACAGCCCGGCAGCCAGGGCTGTCAGCGAGTCGACCGCGGTGCCGGCCAGGATCATGGCGGCGACTGCGGCCGTGAAGATGGCCCCAACGGCGTCGTTGAGGGCACTTTCGGCAACGGCAATATCGTTGAGACGCTTGTATTCTTCCTTGAAGACGATCTTTTTCAAGGTCGGGATCAGTGCGGCCGGATCGGTGGAGCCGAGAATGGCCGAAAGCAAGGCGGCGGTTTTTCCATCCAGTCCAAAGGCCATCAGGATCGGGAACATCACGAAGAACGTAACGAGATAACCGACAACAGCGATCATCAAGGTCGGAAAGGCGATCTTGAGGAAATCGAAGCGGTCCACCTCATCGCCGCCACCTTTCAGGATGATGGCAGCGAGTGCCGTACACACGACGACCGGGATCATGATCTGCGGGGCAATCGGGGCCAGGGCATCATGCAGCACGATACCGACCAGCAGTTGCAGGGTAAAGTTGGGGAACACCGTGCCTTCGGCGGCTTTGCTGCAGGCCCAGCCAAAGACCAGGAACAGCCCCATGCACCAGAGGGCATTGGCGATGGCGGCTTCGGTTCCTTCAAGCATAGCCAGGCGCGCCAGTATCTCCGGCGCAATGTGGTTCAACACGAAGGCCAGGACAAAGAGACCGGCAATTTTTCCGTATTTCATGGGGTCATTTTTCAAAATTAGCGAAAAAAGGGACGCGGACAATTAGCGTAAACAACACGTCACAGAGCTTTGACAAGGCAATCCCGCTAGCACCTGGCGAAAATCATCTCTGGCTCCAATGCGCCGGAGAATAGCGGCTGACTGATGGCTTGTCGATTAGGGAAAGCCGCAACCCAGGCTCACGATATTCCGCTCCGGCTCAGTGCCTGAGCCATTTCAGCAACATCGCGTAAAGAACCTCAGGCTCCACCGGCTTGGACAGAAAATCGTTCATGCCCGCCTCAACACATCGGTCACGATCCTCGCTGAATGCATTGGCCGTCATGGCAATGATCGGTAGCGTCTCGTGGCCAGGGAGCCGGCGGATCTGGCGAGTCGCGGCCAAACCGTCCATGACCGGCATCTGCATGTCCATCAACACGACCTGATAATCGTTCGCCTCAACCAAAGCCAGCGACTCCCTGCCGTTCGCCGCCACGTCGATCTTCCAGCCAATTTCTTCAAGAATGGCCAGCGCGACATCCTGGTTGATCGGCTCATCCTCGACCAGAAGAATCCGCGCACTGCTGAAATCGGCTTTCAGAATTGATTCGGCATCCGATCCGGCAGGTTTATCGGCAAGCGGCATGCCACCGGTTTGCCCCGGGATATCGGCGAGATGCCGGACCAGGCAGTCGTTGAGCATACTAGGCGACAAGGGCTTGAGCAGCGCTTCGGCAAAACCCATCCGGGTGGCATCTTCAATGATCTCGGGATCGCTGGATGCGGTCACCAGGATGGCCAGCGGCTGCTGCCGCAAAGGCAGGGCGCGCAATCTGGCCAAGGTTTCGAAACCGTCCATGCCGGGCATCAGCAGATCAACCAGAACGAGATCGTAGGGTTTTCCTTCCCGCTCGGCCGCCTCGATTTCCTGTAATGCCACCGCCCCCCCCGCAGCACCTTCACCTTCCAGACCGATCATCCGCAATAACTGGGACTGGACCAGACGCGTCACCGGCATGTCATCAATGACCAGCGCCCGCTTGCCACGCAGGCTGGGAATGCGATGGCGTCCGGTCGCTGCCCGGACCCGGCCCAGTCGAGCCGTCAGCCAGAAAGTACTGCCAACCCCCAAAGTGCTCTCGACCCCGGCCTCACCGCCCATCAACTGGGCCAAGCGGCGCGTGATGGCCAGGCCAAGGCCGGTACCGCCGTAGCGGCGCGTTGTTGTGCTATCCCCCTGCTCGAACACCTGGAACAGGCGGGGCAGGTTTTCCGGGGCAACGCCGATCCCGGTATCCTCGACTTCAAACCGGATCAACACATCGTTGCTGCTTTCCTCGACCAGGCGGGCACGCAAGACGATGCTGCCGTAATCGGTGAACTTGACTGCATTGCCGAGGTAGTTGATCAGCGACTGGCCAAGACGTGTCGCATCGCCCATCAGGAAACCCAGGCTGGCATCGGTATCGATAATCAGCTCCAGCCTTTTCTCGCGAACCCGGTCAATCACCATTGACGTGACGCGCGACAGGAGTTCCTCCAGATTGAACTCCGACTGGTCCAACGCCAGCTTGTTCGCTTCAATCTTGGAAATATCAAGGATGTCGTTGATCACGCCAAGCAAGTGATCGGCACTGGCGGCAATCTTGCCCAGCTTGTCCGCTTGGCCCGAGTCGGTAATCGTTCGCCGCAACATGTAAGTCAGGCCGACGATGGCATTCATCGGCGTCCGGATTTCATGGCTCATGTTGGCCAGGAATGCGCTCTTGGCCCGCGAGGCAGCTTCGGCTGCCTCATGCGCCACGGCCAGCTCAGCAGTGCGCTCGGCGACCAGTTCCTCCAGATGATGGCGGTGGCGTTCGAGTTCATCGGCGTTGCGGCGCTTTTCGGTGACGTCTTCCTTGACTGCAACGTAGTGGGTGACTCGACCATCCTGCCGCATGGGCATGATCGTCAGGCGTTCGGTGTAGATTTCACCGCTCTTGCGCTTGTTGATCAGCTCGCCCTGCCAAAGCTGGCCACGCGACAGCACCGCCCACATTTCGGCATAGGTTTCTCTCGGCGTCAGACCGGAATCCAGGATGCGCGGCGTCTGCCCAATCGCCTCTTCGCGACTGAAGCCCGAGATACGGACGAAAGCCTCATTGACATACTCGATATTGGCATCGACATCGGTGATAAGAATGCCCTCGGTACTCTGCTCGACCGCCATGGACAACAAAAGCAACTGCCTTTCAGCCTGCTTGCGGGCAGTAATGTCGATCCGGTTGCCGACGATGTAGCCACTGGGGGTGCGATTTTCGATAATCAGCAGCCAGCGCCCATCATTCAGCTCCTGCTCAATGGCCAGCCCGTCCGGATGCTGGTGCTGTGCCACACGACTGCAGACCCAGCCGTCGATGTCGCCTTGAGCTTCAGGATACTGGCCGCGCTCGGCACCTTTGCGAATGATGTCCGCGAAGTGCATGCCAGGCACGATCAGGTCGCTGCTGTCGGAATAAATATCCAGATAGGTTTCGTTGCAAATAACCAGCCGGTCTTCTTCATCGTAGATCGTGAAGCCGACCGAGACGTTCTCAACGGCCTCCCGCAGCAGCTTGGCCGATTTCTCAGCGGCCAATTCCAGATCTTTCCGAACCGTGATGTTTTGTCCGATACCTCGATAGCCCGCAAAGTGCCCCTCCTTGTCGAAGTACGGAATACCGCTGGCGAGAAGCCACAGGTGTTCCCCCCGGTCATTCAGGAGACAGTATTCAAAATCACGAAACGCTTCCCGGTTTTCAAGAACAGCCAGGTGCCCCGCCAGCGCGTCCGGTTTATTGATCTCATCGTTAAGCCACAACTCGCTTCGGGCCTTGCCCAAGACCTTTTGGGGGTCGATACCGCAAATGCGCTGCAGGTTTTCTGAAAAATAAGAGAAACGAAGATTGGCGTCCGTTTCCCAGAGCCAGTCAGCCGAGCTCTCCGAGAAATCGCGGAAGCGTTGATTGGATGCCGCAAGTGCGTCATTGGCCTGGATGACATGTTGCTCGACGCTCCCAACGCGACGGTGGAGGGCAAGCATCAGCAGCACGATGAAAAGCGCGGACCCCGTGCCAACAAAAAAGAGCAACTGGGTACGCGATACCCGATCAGCCGCGATATCCCGCAAAATGGCCATTGAGGCGACCGGATGCTGATCGTTATCCAGCAAGGCAATCAGTTTTGCCGACCAGATACGCTCGCCCTTGATCACGTCGAAGACGCCTGGGTCACTACCCCGGACAAACCCCTGCCAAGAGGCGATCAGCGATGCCGGAACCCCAGGGAATGACTGGCTGAGCAGGGCAATCTCGGCATGGTCACCCCAGTTTCCCGATAGGCCAAAGGCCTTCTTGCCATTAGCGAAAGCTTCGGCTGATGAATAGGCCTTATGCACCGCCGTCAGCACATCCAGACCGGTCAGGCGCTTGATCTCGCGGGCAAAGGATTCAACCTCCATGCCCATCTCGACATAGCCGATCACATTGCCATTGACACGCCACGGCATGACCTGCCTGAGCGTAAAAACGGAAGTTGTGCCAAGTTCGAGGCCGGTCGTCATCTGGCCGCTCGCCTCGGCATCCAGCAAGCCTTTGCGGCGCACCTCGTCCCCACTCCGCTCAGGATCATGGACACGGAGAAGCACCTTGCGGTCTGGCGTAATGAAATACCAGTGACTAAGGTCAAACTGGGCATGCAATTCGCGGTACCTGGGTCCTGCCAAGGCCAGCAAAGCGTCCCGATCGCCCCGCTGCATTGCTTCGACAAACCGGTGGTCATTGGCGACCTGTGTCGCCATCCAGCGCAAGTAGCGGCCATTATTATCGACCATACCCTGCCAGATGCGCTCGACCTGCTGGGTTGCGAGCGCGGTGCGCTCCCTTTCGCGCCAATCCAGATAGGCCGCGAAGCTAAGCAATATCAGGATGGCCAGCGCAATGGTGGAGACCAGCACTGGCCGGATGATCTGCTTGCGGAAACTCAGGGCTGACGACGGGGAGGCCATCTTTGACAAAAACGACATTTTTTTAATTCGATATATTACTTAAGTATAACCTGATAAAGCATGTGGGATTTACTCCCTCCCGAATTTCCGGCAAACCCGAGCCAAAAACCTGCTGAACGATGCAACGACATTAGCTGGCTGATTGACTGCCCGGCCTGCCGCCCCGAAGAATAGGCTTCGAAAAAATTCAATCACCAGCAAAAAAAGAAGAAATGCACGCCAAAACCTAGATATTGGTTATAATGCGCGCCCTCCAGCGTTCTTAGCTCAGTTGGTAGAGCGTCTGCCTTACACGCAGAATGTCGGCGGTTCGAGCCCGTCAGGACGCACCAAATTCTTATCTATCGTGATCCACGGTAGTCCAAAAAACCCCGCCAGTGCGGGGTTTTTTAATGCCCGCTTGTTTTATACGTTCTAGAGTCTCCCTTTGAAATACCGACACTTTTGACGGTATCTCTGAGGACTGACGGCCAGGGTTGTCCGATGCCGGTCCTTACGCACAGGCCGTTCCTGTCCGAACCGAGACTACTGACGCCCCCTGCTCCCCTCCCTCAGCCCCACCAGACCACACCCAGACATGACTCGTGAACATGGGGCTCGAATTTTGAACATCCGTGCGGTAATGTAGCCATCGTTAGCGATCCGTCACTCAAACTCCTCATCTACAAAGGAAGCGTGCTATGGACACTTCATTTCAGTCGCTCGATCAAGTCAGGGCTTCCGCCCTCGATATGGCGGTTCGGTTTGGTCCAAAAATGGTGGTGGCCATCCTTATTCTATGTGCGGGGTACATGGTTGGGCGCTGGCTAGGACGTGTTCTGGAGCGTCTGCTGGTCCGCCTGAATCTGGAGGCACCTGTGCGTTCCCTGCTCGTTCGCATCGCCCAGATTTGTGTTCTCGCCATCTTCGCCATCATGGCGCTGCAAAACCTGGGAATCGAATTACTGCCCTTAATTGCCGGGCTGGGCGTCGCGGGGGCAGGTGTCGCGCTGGCGATGCAGGGGATACTCGGCAACATCGTGGCCGGTCTGAGCATCATTTTTACGCGACCTTTTCACGTCGGCGACTACATCTCCATCGCCAAGGAAGAGGGTGAAGTCCTCGACATCAGCCTTTTCACCACCACACTGGGCCATACGGATCTTTCACGGGTGGTGATTCCCAACCGCAAGATCGTTGGCGAGATTCTTCACAATTACGGAAAAATCCGGCGACCCAATATTTCGGTAGGCATTTCCTATCGCACCGATGTCGATACCGCCCTAAACCTGATTGCCGATATTTTGAGCACCAATCACCGTATCCTGAAGGATCCCGCGCCAACCGTCGGGGTAAGTCGACTATCCGAATCCAGCATCACCATCGGTATTGGCCCCTGGGTCAAGGTGCCGGACTACGATGACGCAATCAGCGAGGTCAATAAGGCGATCCTTGAGCTGTTCGCAGCACGCAACATTGCCCTGGCCGTGCCGCAATACGAGCTCAGGATGCTGGGTGGCGCAGCGGAATGATCCATAAAAACGATAGTTGATTTCAGCCGGCCGAGAGCAATCCGGGTGAATTTGCGGCCAGGCCGCACCCCCCCAAAGACATCACCGAATGGGCTAGCTCACTAAGACGGCGCTTCCGTGGCAGACGGGTGGCACGCTACGGTCGCCAACAACGGGCAAGAGGTTGCGCATACAGGCCGCTACCCGGGCTTTGGCCGTCAAGTGGGTGAGAATCCTGTACGGGGGCTGGCTGAACCGAACTGCATAGCTGAACGCTCTCAAGCAGCGCGAGTCACCACGTTTTGAAACCTGATCTAAAACTGCTTGACGACCATCTCAGGGCACAAAGCGCTCGGTGGCGCCCGCAATGAAAAAATCTCCGGCGCCAAGTACAGACTGGCCATTAGCAACTTGAACCAGGGTATGACGGCTTCAAGCAGGAAGCCTGTGACCGCATGAGCTTCCTGATTGTGCAGTACTGTTGAGAGCTTTTTACGCCGCGACGAGCCAAAGTGGTTATTCAGAGGCGGCGCTGGGCGTTCTTGCTAAAGTTAGTCTGGCAGGCTGGATTCGCTGCTCATTGAGCAATGTTGGGAACGCTTGGCTTTTTAGGACATTAAATTCCCGCACTCGTTGTTGGCCCAATGGATCTCCGGCACTGGCACCGCTCGCCGGGTGGCACATCAGAAGATCCCCCGTTTCTGCTAGGTCGAACCATCGCTTGAGCAATTCGAAATACTCAGATCCAGTTCGAGAAAAATCATAAACACCAAGAAAACGACGATTGCATTGATAGTGTTGCGATATCGCCTCATGAACAAGCGCTCCCCCTCCCAGAATGCCAATCAGGGATGCTTTGAACTGCTGTTTTAGCGGCAAGCCGACAGAAAGGCGGGGTTTGGTAGATCGAATCCAGGGCCGATGCTTTGAATAGCGCTTGTTCAATATAGAAAATAGTTTTTGACGAATGAGCGGTAACTGATGCACATGTTGGTGCCCATCGACAAAGTCCGGCGCTTGATTGGCATGTTTTTCAAACGCATCCAGCTGACGAGTAATCTGCCTCTCAATCTCGCGAGCATCCAGGGCTCCAAGATAGCTCCGGACGATTAACTGTTTAAGCGGAAAATAGGAGCCCAACTGCCCCATGGCATCGGTAAAATTGAGATGCAGTCCAACATCGACGCCAGCCCCGGATAGACTGGAAATCCCTGATGGAAAACACGGACCATCGCTCAGGCAACTGACGGCTGATAAACGTCCTGCCGAAACAAGTTGGTGAATCCCATCGTTAATAGGCTCAGACTGCCCAAAATCGTCGGCACAGATGACGATAGACCTTACGCTTGAAACAGTCTGCTCCTTGTGTCGTTCTTCATGACGTTCAAACACACTTATGCCCCACGCAGTTAAGACTGTAAGTTGGTTTATTTTGGTAGGCTGCATGGCTGCAGCAACGCATTGGTTGGTTGCGGTCGGCTGTGTCGAAAGTCTTCATGTTGCACCTCTGATAGCCAATCTGATCGGTTGGCTCACCGCTGTTACGGTGTCGTTTGCTGGGCATTATCGACTTACGTTTCGTCATCAGGTAGGTGAAATATGGCCAGCGGCATGGCGATTTTTCATCGTGTCAGCACTAGGATTCTTGGTCAATGAAAGCGCATATGCTTTCTTGCTAAAGAACACAGAGGTCAGTTACGAAATACTGCTTTTCTGCGTCCTGGTCGCTGTCGCGGCACTTACGTTTGTGCTGAGCCGTTCGTGGGCCTTTCGCAATAATTCAGCCTGATCTCCGGCGTCAGCCGCCAAACTCTTTGTTCGTTGTGGCTGGCATACGGGGTGAGATTGGCGAGAATGTCTAATCGTTGCCGGTCTGCTTCTGTACCCCAAACCCATATCGATTCGACCTCGCGTACGTTACAGATACGCTGACTGAATTGAGCGTAAGTCAGCAAAGTATCGATACCGGCAGCGTGATCGAATTGTTTGGCGTCGTAGAGTTCCTTACGCCAATTGTCATGCGCTGAAATGGATGGATCGTCCCAGTTGCTGATAACCCATGCAGGCCTATCCAGCCGAAGATAAAACGGCAAGTCATATTGATAGCGTTCAATCATGGCGACACGGTCATGCTCAGAAAAGACCTCACGAATCTTTGGAGCAAGCTGGTTTGCCGAAGCGACATAATCGTGGTTGGCGACACCGATGAGAACGGCAACACAAACCCCGGCCCCCGCGATCGTGTTCAAGCTCAAATATCGCTGTGCCTTGAGCAATCGTTGGGGCTCCAATTGACGTGCAAATGGGGCTGCGATCAGGAACGCCAAGGCGGGAAGCGCCGGCATGATGTAGCCGACTGGTTTGGAAACCGGTATCGAAAAGAACACCAGGATAAGAATGACCCAGCACAGCATCAACCATTGAATGTCGCGGTGTCTGGATTCGCGTGGGGTATTAAACGTACGCACGGCCTGCCACAACCAAGGCGACCACGGCAAGGTCAGGGCAAACAAGGTCGGAACATAGAACCAGAGAGGCTGTCGATTATTGAATCCAGTTTCGGAAAATCTCTGAAAATGGTGGTAAATCACAAAGTAGTCAAAAAAACCGTGGAAATGCTGTTGCATCAGCATGAACCAAGGCAATCCAATCAATCCGAAAAGGCCAATCCCGACTGGAGACAATAGAACCCGGATGCTTTTGAATCTCCGGGTGAGCAGAATCCACACAAAAAGTACGGCACCGGGCAGAACAATGCCGATAAGCCCTTTGGCCAAAAGACCAAGGGCAGCAAAGGCATAAGCGACTGACAAGCGCCCCCGGTATTTCTCTCCTGCTTCGGCCCGAAAAACGACATCCGCCGCCGACAGAATGCACAGGGAGATCATT
Organism: Dechloromonas aromatica RCB; assembly: GCF_000012425.1. NCBI lineage: Bacteria > Pseudomonadati > Pseudomonadota > Betaproteobacteria > Rhodocyclales > Azonexaceae > Dechloromonas > Dechloromonas aromatica (nom. nud.). The sequence continues at coordinate 2,958,380 of NC_007298.1, forward strand.
GCGGCGACCAGCATGTCAAGATTGGCAAACTGTGCGCCAGCGAAGAAAAAAGGCTGGGTCAGGAGTACGACAAGGGTGAATGCAGCCGTACGTTCGTTCACGTATCGGCGGACGAAGACAAACAAACCAGTCGCAGCGCCACTTGCCGCCAAAATAGAGGCAAACCGGGCACTCCAAACATTCGCACCAAATATTTTTATGCTGAAGAGAGTCAGCCAATAGAACAGCGGCGGCTTGTGGAAATATGGCATTCCGTCAAGCAATGGCGTTGCCAGGCTACCCGACTGCAACATTTCCCATGCGACGCCCACATATCGCCCCTCGTCGGGAATCATCAACGGCCGGAGCCCGGCTGTTATTCCGAGCCACAGTGTGCAGATGAGAAAGATGAGAAGCCACCGCTTTTTCTCAGGCAGCAACGGCAGATTATGCAAATCCAATAGCCAGTTGGTCACGGAATTAGCTCGAGTAGAAAGAGCCTGAGCCAAGACGTTGGCGAATCAAATACAACGGGCGTCCTTTTACTTCTTCAAATACTTGTGCGAGATATTCTCCAACAATACCGATCGACAACAACACGATCCCGGAAGAGAAGAGTTGGAGTGTCACGATGGTCGTCCAACCAGAGATTTGATGGCCGTGCAGCAGGTAGTCCACGACCAGGTAGAGGCCATAGAAAAAGGAAGGTATCGCGACAAAGATGCCAATTCCACTGACCAAGCGTAACGGCCAGGTCGTAAAAGCGGTTACCCCGGCCAGGGCAAGGCCCAAAAGCTTAACGATGTCGAATCGACTACTTCCATACAGACGATCACTCGGTACGTACTCTATGGCCTCTGATTGGAAACCGACCCAGGCGTACAACCCCTTCATGAAGCGTGTTCTCTCGGGTAGTTGCAACAAGGCTTCAACTACCCGTCGATCCATCAGACGAAAATCCCCGGCATGAGCAGGTACTTCGACACGACGAGATGTACTTAATAATTTGTAAAACAGCTGTGATCCGACTCGTTTAATCCAGCTCTCGTCTTCCCGTGTTTTGCGAACCGCGTAGATATTGTCGATACCGGATAACCATTTTTTAATCATGACCGGGATAAGGGAAACCGGGTGCTGCAAGTCTGCGTCCAACAACACGACGGCATGCCCTTTGGCCGCCTCCAGACCCGCTGTCAGAGCCGCTTCTTTCCCAAAGTTACGTGACAGCTGCAGGTAACTGAATCCTGGTTTCTTAACCCACTCCGTCATCAGCAAGGGGGTGGCATCGCTACTCCCATCATCAACAACAATGACCTCCCAGTTCACCCCAATGCCCGTCAATAGATCGGCCAATTGAGGCAGGAGCGCTTTCAGGTTGTCATGTTCATTGAGACTGGGCACGATGCAAGTGACCAGTAGCTCTGCCAGTGAGTGAAGACGTTTCTTTTCAGGTGACGGAAGACCGACATGCGGCTTGCACTCATCTATTTCGACAAGCATTCTTTTTGATGTACTTGAGAGCACAGTATCTCGGCAAGTATTTACGTAAGCCTGCTGTGTATTGAACATTTTGAACTCCTATCGGCCGCCATACGGAGGAGCTTACTTTTGTGGAAAGATCGCTCCGGGTCGCTCGTGCCCATCGAAGTCAATTCAAAACTTCGCGCGCTTGAGAACACATCCCTGATCTTGCGGCGATTAGGCGCCTTTCATCCTTGCAAATTCCTGACGGGAACTTGTCGAGCAGGCGAAGCAGCAGTGAAGCCGCGGCAATTGGGCTTTGCCCCGCCCTGCTCCCTGTTCTCCAAAGTTCTCGGACAGGTGGTTTGAGTCCCACGAGAATTTTGGACTAATATGAAGTATGCAACCGTAGCAGGAGAAATCAGTGCTTCAGGTCATTCTCGACAACCACTTGCTGCTCTCCATCATCGTGCTGTTCATCCTGATCATGGTGCCGGCTCTAATTCTGCGTGGTCGTGGCGTAAGGGAGATCAGAGGCACTGACCGCCGAAGAACGCCCCGAGCTGGAACCGACCGCCGAGCGTGATAGATGAAGCTTGATTTCCGTTGCCTTCCGGATCAGGTCAGTGCCAGCAATAGTCGAGCGCCCGTTCCAGCAAGATCAAACCAACACGGCTGCGCACGGCCTCGCGCCTAGCCAAACAACTCAACAATCAGGCCGGGGTAACTCCCGGCTTTTTATTGGCGGAAATATCTCCTTAACATCTGACTGCCATAATCCCGCGCACCAAACAAAAACAGGAGAGACAACATGCAAAATCACACCACGACCAAATTCCTGAGCATCAGCGCCGCCTATCTCGGTCTTCCAGCAGATCAGAACGGCTCACGTTCGGGGCAAAGCAATGATTGAGCAACTGAGAGAGAAAGCGCTGCAGCTTTGCGCCAGCCATGGCGTTACTGTCCGCCCATATGCAGGCGGCTGGTGGCTGCTTGGGCAGCAGATCAACCGTGTTGTCGGTGAATTGGCCGGGCTGTGCGCCTCTGACCTGAACCAGATACCAACAATGCAGCGGTAGAAATCACCGGCCACCATGAATGGCCGTGGCCAAGCTCGGCTTTTGTATACCGCCAGTCCTCTGAACAAGCACTGAATTCACCCAGCAACGGCTGTTGCGCTGCTAAAAAGCGCTCTGCTTGAACGTAACCATCAGCCGCGTTATCGACAGAAGCCAATCAGGGCGCATCGATCGCGTTGGCCAGTGCGATGAAGTCGCGCTTCTCCATCAGCCAGGAGACGAGAAAGCCTGCGACCAAAGACCAGAAGGCCGCACCGATATTGAGGATGCCGATGTCAGCCACAGTGACCAGCAGGCTGATCAAGGCGCCAAGGGTAAATTTCCCGCCACCGAAAGAGGCGATGAAGGCGCCTTGTAAAACCCTCAGCATGGCCAGTCCGCCAAGCACCATGATGTACTCCTTTGGCGCAGCAAGCGCCAGGCCGGTAAAACTTGGCGCCAGCAAGCCGAACAACACACCGAAAACGCCAAAAGACAGGGCGGCGGTATATTGCCGATCCAGTTCGCCGGATGAGGTAAGCAAGGCATTGGTCGGACCGGTCAGACATGAGCTGACCGCGCCGACAGCCGCACTGAGCAGTCCGCCAAGACCGGAAACAAAGGCGATGGTGTTGACCGGCGGATCGTGGCGCGCCGACTTCAATACGGCAACGCCCTGCCCGTTCTGAACCACCAGGACCGTGATGGCAAGCGGCACGACCAGTTCAACCAGGGCTCCCGGAGTCCAGACTGGCATCTGAATAACGGGGTGAGCCAGCGTGACTCCCTCTAACGTGGATAGTCCGATGCGACCAAGAATAACGATGGCTATCGCACCAACCAGCAACGCGCCAATCACTGGTGGCAGACGCTTGCCCCAGGCAGGAACGGCCGACAGGAACAGGAATGCAATAACCATCGGCGCAGCGATCGCCACGTCGCTATGCAGTGCCCGAACCAGGTCCAGACCGAATCGGAGAAAAACCCCGGCCACCATGCCCATCACGATGGGCATGGGCAAGGCTGACATCAGTCGTTTGACCCAGCCACTGGCCCCCAGCATGACCACCAAAAAACCGGTCACATAATAGGCGCCGATCACTTCCGCAAAACTCAGGTGTTGCAGCGCCGGACCGATCAGGACCGTTCCGGGAATCGTCCAGGCGAAGCCAAGCGGCATCTTGTAACGCCAGCTCATCGCAATGGTGATCAGGCCGTTGATGAAGAAAACGCCAAAGATCCACGACGCCAGCTCAGCCTGACTCAGGCCGCCGCCAGTCCCGACGGAAAGAATGATGGCGACCGGACCGGTGGCTGAAAAGATGAAACCGATCAGGCCGTTGGCGATATACCCCAGGCCAGAATCGGCAAAGACCTGCCTCGGGCCGGAAAGCTTCGCAACAGGGCGCTCAAGATGAGAAAACATCAGACTCCGCCTCAGTCGTGTCCAACGACGGGACGTGGATGGTAAGGCGCCTCGAGAATGGCCCGCTCCTCAGCACTCAACCTGAGTTGGCTGCCGGCGATGGCATCGGGCAGATGGTGCTCCTTCGAAGCGCCAATGATCGGCGCTGTAATCCCCGGCTGGCTATTAACCCAGGCGATGGCGATCTGGGCCGGTGGTACGCCACGGGCCTGCGCGACCTTATTCACCGCCGCGACGATGGCATCTTCCATGGCCTGCTGGTCATACCATTGATGCGCCAAATTGTCGGTCATCGCGCGCCTGGTCTGTGCCTGCTGCGCACCGGCAAGCCGGCCGCGGGCCAGCGGCGACCACGGGGTAACAGCAATGCCTTCATGGCGGCAAAGGGGCAGCATCTCCCGTTCTTCCTCGCGATAGATCAGGTTGAAATGATTCTGCATCGAGACAAAACAACTCAAACCCAGCTCGCGTTGTCGCGCCAGCATGGCCATGAACTGCCAGGCGAACATTGACGAGGCACCGATATAGCGGGCTTTGCCCGAGCGCACGACGGTATCGAGTGCGGCCAGGGTTTCGTCGATCGGGGTCAGCGGGTCGAAGCGGTGGATGATGTACAGATCGACATAATCAGTGCCAAGGCGTTTCAGCGAGGCATCGATGCTGGCCAGAATATGCTTTCGCGACAAGCCGCGATCATTGGGCTTGTCGCTCATCGGGTAGAAAACCTTGGTCGCAATGACCACATCCTCTCGCCGCGCAAAATCCTTCAAGGCTAGACCAACCACCGATTCACCAACGCCAAGCGAATACATGTCTGCCGTATCGAAGAAATTGATCCCAAGATCGAGCGCCTGACGAATGAACGGCCGGCTCGTCGCTTCATCGAGCACCCATGGCCGCCAGTCGGGCGTCCCGTAAGTCATGCAACCAAGGGCAAGGCGTGAGACCTTCAGGCCGGTCGAGCCAAACTGTACGTAATCCATCTCTGCTCCAATCCAGTCAAAACTTCCGGGGTCAATATTTGCTGGGCAAACTTCAAGCGACAAATCCTTGGCCGCGATCACCTCGCCCGGCTTGAGGAGTGCCTAGCACAGCGGCAGCACGCAGGACACCAATGGCGATCACGCTTTTTTGGGAATCCGTTGGTATTGATGCTGCTGACACGTCAGGAATTCCCGTCAATTCGAAAAAAACTGGCTCGCCGAAGCGAGCCAAAAAACCCGAAACCCTTTCCGGACAAACCGTAGGAAAATCCGGAAAGCAACCACGACCAACCACAGTTTCGGGTAGAGACGTTCAATACAGGCCAGACCTAGGCCTTGCTGCCGGTTCGTCGAAACACCAGCGGCCGGCCGCCGTGGCTGCGCTTGACCAACCATGTCGACAGCGCCGAGTCCATGTAGTCGGCATGGGCAGGAAACCAATCCATCAGCGCCACGGCCAATTCGCGAACCAACTGGACATTGCCTTCCGCCAGTTCGAGCTGCACTTCGCGCACCGAGGCAAGCACCTTGTTGTGTTCATCGACATGACAGTCCCGCGCCGGGAATCCATCCAGTTCCATCCAGCGATTTTCCTGATCGAAATGCGCTTCGGCGTGGCGTGCAAAATCGGCAAGTGCCGCTTCAAGGCCATCGGCTTCAACCGTCAGCAAGGCATCCACCAATGCCACGAACTCGCGGTGCGTGTCGTCCATCGCCGAATGCCCGAGGAGATAGCGGTCGTCCCATGCAAAACCTTGTTGTTCGTCCATGAATCATCCTTTCCTGACTAATTTCCGGAAACACTACCCTGATACTTGAGCAGGCGCAGATCGACATTCATTTCCTCGATCGTTTGCCGCAGATTAGTTGCCCCACGACCTTTCGGATCACCCTGGAGGGTGGAAATGGCCGATTGCAATTTATGAGCAAGTTCCGGTTTGGCGCAGGACTGAATCGCCTTCTGAATCAGAAGAAATTTCATGGATTCAAAATCGGCAGGGTTTTCTTTGCCCAAATGAATAAGCAGGTCGATATCCAGCGTTAGCATTTATTTCTTTCCTGTACTGATCTGTTCGTTCCGTAAACAAGGCCCGATGTTCTCTGCGGCAGGGCCATCAGGCATCCACCATACATATTTCACGGGTCTGATCGAGCAATGATGCAACCTGTGTTCCGATCTCTCTTTTCTTCTGAATCGCGGCAGTGATCTGTCCAACGATCTCGACCCGTTTATGTGCGCCCTTCTGAATTTCCTCCATGGCCGCCTGGGCGCTGGAGGCCACCGCCAGTCCGGAGGCCACGACGCCATCGGTTTCACGCATGGCGATCGCGGCATCGCGGGATGTCGCCGTCAATTGCGCGGCGATGCCGCCAATCTGCTCGCTTGCCGTCCGGGCCTGCTCCGCCAGCTTGCGAACTTCGTCGGCCACGACGGCGAAACCCCGTCCGGCATCGCCGGCACGAGCCGCTTCGATCGCGGCATTCAGCGCCAGGAGATTGGTTTGCTCGGAAATCTGCGTAATCGAGGCAACCAGGCCGTTGATTTTTGCCGACTGGCTCGACAGCAGATCGAGATCACCCTGGGCCCGCTGCAGGCTGCTTCCCAGCCGGGTGATCTCACGATTGGCCTGTTGCATCAGCTCATAGCCTTCGACGACCTTCGCCCCGCTGGCCCGGGCAAAGCCATTGGCAGTGCCCATATCGTTCAGCGCCTGATCGACCACGCGAATCAGTTCATCACTCAAGGACATCGTGGACTGGAGCGTTTGGCGGATCGAAGCGAGCCGTTCGACAAATCCCTGGCGCGCCTCCTCAGCCCCCACCAAATGGCTGGCATGCGCCTCATGCGTGGCGAGCAGATCGGCTTCCCGTTCGGATCGCACCAGCAGTTCGGCCTCGAGCCCTTCAATACGACGACGTAAGCGCTGTGTCGCCATGAACCAGTATGCCGTTGCCAGCCCTGCCGCCCCGACGCTGCCCAGGACAACAAAATATGCGCTGAGCCAACCGGGGAAAACCAGGCCCAATATCGTCAGGGATGCGGCCACCAATACCCCTGCCACCCAGTATCTATTTTTCATTTTTATCTTCCATCGCGATGTCAAATAAAGCGTTAGCAAAGCAATTCCTTGTCAGCTGAAATGACGGCCAAAGTTCCTGGCAGGAGATTCAGTAAACCAACTGGCAGTCCCTGCCTATCATGCTGATCTCGACAAAATTTGACCCTGTGTGCCTGGCGCCTGAAAAAGACACCACAAAGCTGCCGAGATCAAATTTGCTCATGGCATTTAGCGCTGCAATGAGCTTTTCTCGTGTCACATCGCTGCCGGCACGCCGGATTCCCTCGATCAGCACGCGGGTCGCGATAAATGCTTCAAGCTGAAAAAGGCTGGCCTTCTGCTCTTTCTCACCGTGCAAGCGCAACGCATCCTGGTACTGCCGGACAATCGGCAGCGAGGTATTCCGGATGTTCGGAAATACCTGCGCCAGGACCACGCCGCGGGCATTGGCGTCACCAGCAATTTGGCAAATACTTGGCGCATTGCCGTAAGAAGGCATGGCAATCGTGCCTGGCAGTCCGCGTCCGCGATAGGCCTGCACGAACTCGCCAGCCAGCTTGGCCGGCGTGATGACGATGACAACGTCGGGGCTCACTTTCTCCAATCCCCCCAGCACGTTTGAAAAATCGATCGCCCCTTTCACGGGGATGGATTTTTCCAGAACCAGTGGCTGCTGCCTTTCTCGCAAAAAGCTGTCGACCGCTGCCAGGCCGTCCCGGCCAAAGGGAATGTCGGCATAGACCACGGCAATGCGCTTCAGGCCCAGCGTCAAGGCGTGTTCGACCAGCTTTCGGTATTGCTCATGATCGCCGGCCCTGACGTGATAAAGGTAGGGATTGGTCTTGGCTCGAAACAGTTCGGCTCCGGGAATGACACCGACCATGGGCAGCCTGTTCTGCTCAAGAATTCTGTCATCCAGCACCCGGCTCATCGACGGCGAGCCGATGGGCAAAAGGACTGCAAGCACCTCGCTGGCACCGACCCGGTTCAGGGCGGCCACCGTCTTCTCCGGGGTATATTCGTCGTCTTCCGTTTTCAGGCTAAGTTTTTGACCATTAACGCCACCCGAGGCATTGGCGGCGGCAATTGCCAGTCGGATGCCGAGGTTGTACTCCTTCGCTTCAATGGCCACTGGCCCGGTCAAAGGAGCGACGTGCGCGATGCCCAGGTCGGCGACAACCCACCCTGACCGGCTGGTCAAAGCCAGGAACAGGAACAGAAAAGGAACAATACGGCTAAGAGATGGCCTCACGAGGTTTTCCTTGAATACAACGTTGCGTTTGACATTCACTTGCTCGCCACAACCGCAGTCGCCGCCCGCGTTGGCGATCCGCATCCGGATTGGCAAAAAAAACAGGCTTCGCATGGCGCTCTATTTCCGGACCAGATAGACGCCACCGACAACCAGCGGCATGCCGATCAGCGCGGCGCCGCTGAGTCTTTCATCGAATATCAGCCAGGCAATCAGGGCAGTACATGGCGGCACCATGTAGAACAGGCTGGCCATATTGGTGGCCGTTCCCGATCGAATCAGGTAATTCAGCAGGCTCACCGCGCCGAGGGAAAGGACCAGGGTCAGCCAGCCCAGGGCGAAGAGGAAGGACGGGTTCCATTCCACCCGAAAATCCTCGAAGGCGACGACACCGAGCAGGGTAATCAGGGCCGCCGGCACAAACTGCAGGACGGCGCCGCTGCGGTAATCGAAGTGTGGACAGAAGCGTTTCTGGTAAAGCGTGCCGGCGGTGATGCCAAAGAGCGCGGTGACCGCCGCCGGCAACCCGGCGATGCCGAAGCCGCCCTGGATTCGCCCGGACAGCACCAGGGCGATGCCGCCCAGGCCGAGGGCGAAACCCATCCACTGGCGCCGGCTGATGCTTTCACCGAGCAACAAGGCTGCACCCACTGCCGTCAGCAAGGGTTGCAAGCCCACCACCAGGCTGATGACGCCCACCGGCAGCCCCTGGACGATCGCTTCGTAGACCCCGCCCAAGTAGGTGGCATGCACCAGCAGACCGGAGACACCGATACGCAGCCACTGGCTACCGTCTCGCGGCCAGGGTGCCCGCATCGACCATGCCAGGAACAGCATCATGACGATCACCACGGCAAAGCGGATGACCATGAAGGTCAGCGGTTCAGCATAGGGCAGCCCGAACTTGGCACCGATGAAACCGGTGCTCCACAGGAAGACGAACAGTCCGGGGGCGAGCGTCGCCAGCAGATCACGGGAAGGCATCGACATGCGGGGATCGGGAACGGGGCGCGATCAACCGCCGAGACCGACCGGTGCCGGCACCATATTGACTATTTTCGAGAACAGCGCGGCGTACTCGCCGGCAGACCCCTCCCAGGGATTGCCGTTGGCCAGGAAGGCCGCGTCGATCTCCGCCCAGTCCTCGGCGGTCAGATGCGCCTTGGCCAGCGGAAAGAGTTTGTGCTCCTCGGTATTCATGTGATGCCATTCCTGCTCGAGGTAGATGGTCAGGGCCAGCTTGAAACTGGCCAATCCGGCCGCCCCTTGCTGACGATAGGCGGCCAGCGCGGCACGCAGCGCGCTGATCCTCGCCTCGCCCTGCAGATGGTCGGCTTCCAGTTGCTCGATGACGGGCAAGGCTTCCGGGCTGCGCAGGCGCAGTTTGGCGAAGAGATATTGATCCTCCTTCGGGTGGTGCACCTTTTCCGGCACCTCGTCGACGTAGCGGATCATCGAAGCGAGCAGATCGAAATCCGGCTGCTGACGACCGGCTTCGATTTCGGCGACCAGGGTACGCAGGCCGCTGAGCATGGCCGCCAGGGCCCGGTGTTCATCGTGGATGATGTCGAGAGATTTATTCATGATTTTTCCTTGCAAAAAACCCCGGGCGATCAAACGCCCAGGTGTTTCTGGATCAATTCCGGATCGGCCCGCACCTCGTCGCTGCTGCCATCGAAGACCACTTCGCCCTTGACCAGGATCATCGCCCGGTCGCAGATCGAGGTCACCGCCCCGTGGTTCTTGTCCACGATCACCGTGGCGATGCCGGTCTTGCGGATTTCCTTGACGATGCGCCAGATTTCCATGGCGATCAGCGGTGCCAGGCCTTCGGTTGCCTCGTCGAGGATCAGCAGGTCCGGGTTGGTCATCAGGGCGCGGCCGATGGTCAGCATCTGCTGCTCACCGCCGGACAATTGCCAGCCGCCATTGTTGATCCGCTCACCGAGACGCGGGAAGGTGGCCATCACGCGGTCGAAGGTCCAGTTGCGCTGGCCGTCGACACCGCAGCGGGCCGACATCTGCAGGTTCTCGCGAACGGACAGGTTGGGGAAGATGCCCCGCCCTTCCGGCACGTAGGCGATGCCGCGCTGGGCGGTGCGATAGGTCGGCGCCTTGCTGAAGTCGTCGCCGCGCACGAGCACGCGGCCGTGCTTGGGACGGACGATGCCGAGCATGGACTTGATCAGCGTCGATTTGCCCATGCCGTTGCGGCCCATCAGCGCGATGCCCTCGCCCTGGCGGATGTTGAAATCGATGCCGTGCAGGATGTGGCTGGCACCGTAGTAAGTGTGAAGCTCCTTGGCTTCGAGCAGCATGTTAGACATGGAAGCTGTCCTCCGATCCCAAATAGGCTTGCTGGACGGCCACGCTGGCCTTGATCTGGGCGGGTGGCCCGGATTCCAGGACCTGGCCGTTGACCATCACGGTAATGGTGTCGGCCACCGCAAACACGGCGTCCATGTCGTGTTCGACGAGCAGGATGGCGCGCGTCGGCTTGAGGCGTTTCAAAACCTCGACCATCTTGGCCGACTCGTCCGAGCCCATGCCGGCCAGCGGCTCGTCGAGCAGCATGACCTGAGCGTCGGTGGCGAGCACCATGGCGATTTCGAGCTGGCGCTGCTCGCCATGGCTGAGCACGCCGGACACCCAGTCGACCTTCTTGCCCAGTCCGGCCTCCTCGATGCAGGCCCGGGCCTTGTCGAGGGCCCATTTCTGCTCCTGTGCCTTGCTGAAGATGCGCCACGGCTGCTGGTTGCGCGATTGCGCCGCCAGCCGGACGCTTTCCAGCACCGTGAATTTCGGGAAGATGTTGGTTCGCTGATAGCTGCGGCCAATCCCGACCAGCGAACGCTGGGCGGCCGTCAGGCCGGTGATGTCCTTGCCCATGAACAGAATCTGGCCATCGCTCGGCGGCAGATCACCGGACAGCATGTTGATGCAGGTCGACTTGCCGGCCCCGTTCGGGCCAAGCAGGACATGCACCTTGCCGCGGATCAGGTCGACGCAGACATCCTGGTTGGCGACCAGGCCGCCGAAGCGGCGCGTGATCTTGTTGGCGACCAGCAGCGCCTCGTTATGGTTGTCACTCATTGGAACCTCCGCCTTGCAGCGAACGCTTGATGCGGCCCGGAATGGCCGCCAGGCCACCGGGCAGGAAGAGAACGGCAGCGACGATGACGCCCCCCATGATCAACTGCCAGTGCTTGCTCCAGGTGCCGAAGACTTCCTGCATGCCGGTGAACACGAAAGCCCCTGCAATGGCGCCGACCAGGTTGCCCATGCCGCCGAGGATGACCATCAGCAGCACATTGCCCGACTGGTGCCAGGAGAGCAGTTCCGGCGTCACGAAGCCGAAGACCACGGCGTACAGGAAGCCGGCAATGCCGCCCAGGCCGCCGGCCAGCGCAAAGGCGGCCAGCTTGTAGCGGAAGGTCAGGTAGCCCATCGACTGCATGCGATGCTCGTTGCTCTTGATGCCGACCAGCACGCGGCCGAACGGCGACTGCAGGATGCGGCCGAGGAACAGGTAGACCAGGACCAGCATGGCCAGGATGAAGTAGTAGAGGTGGGTCTGGTTATCGAGGTCGAACGGCATCCAGCCGGCGATGGACGCCGTCGGCTTGACGTTCAGGTAGATGCCGTCCGAACCACCGCCGAGTGGCGTGTCGTGGAAGACGAAGAAGGCCAGCTGGGCGAAAGCCAGGGTCACCATGATGAAGTAGATGCCCTTGGTGCGCAGCACGAAGAGGCCGACGAACAGGGCAACCAGGGCCGAGATGCCGACCGCGGCCGGCATCACGAACCACAGGCTGGCCGCTTCGTATTTCGGGCTGAGCTGGGCCACCGCGTAGGCCGCGACGCCAAAGTAGGCGGCGTGGCCAAAGCTGACCAGTCCGGTGAAGCCGACCAGCAGATCGAGGCTCATGGCAAAGATGGCCAGCACCAGCGTCTTGGCGATCAGCTCGGTGTAGAACGATTCGCCGGTCAGCGGCACGCAGAGCAGGATCGCCAGCCCGAGCAGTTTGAGCAGGAGTTGTGCGTTCATGGTCTCAACCTTTCTTGAAGATGCCTTCGGGGCGCCACAGGAGCACACCGGCCATCACGATATAGACCACCATGCCGGACAGCTCAGGCAGCAGCACCTTGCCGAAGGTGTCGGCGAAACCGACGATCAGCGCAGCGGCGAGCGCCCCCCAGACCGAGCCGATGCCGCCGATGACGACAATCACGAAGGAGATGATCAGCACCTGCGAGCCCATGTTCGGGAACACCGACGAGATCGGCGAGGCGAGCATGCCGGCCAGCGCGGCCAGCGCGACACCGAGGGCGAAGACGACGCGGTAGATCATGTTGATGTTGATGCCCAGGGCTTCGACCATGGTCCGGTCGTGGTTGCCGGCGCGGATCATCATGCCCAGACGGGTACGCTGGATGACGAAATACAGCGCCACGGCGAGCACGACGCAGACGGCCGAGATGACCAGCCGGTAGACCGGGTAGCTCAGCACCTCGGAGAGCTGGATCGAGCCATTGAACATGGCAGGAATGTCGATGCCATGGACCTCGTCGCCGACCAGCAAGCTGCGCAACTCCTCGAAAACGAGAATCAGGCCGTAGGTCAGCAACACCTGCTCAAGGTGGTCACGCTTGTAGAGATGGGAAAACAGCGCCCACTCGAGGAAGGCCCCGAAGATCAGGGCCAGCGGCACGCCGAGCAGAATGGCCATAAACAGGCTGCCGGTGGTGCTGGTCAGCACGAAGGCCAGATAGGCGCCGATCATGTAAAAACTGCCGTGCGCCAGATTGATGATGCCCATGATGCCGAACACCAGCGTCAGACCGCTTGCCACCAGAAAGAGGAGCAAACCGTACTGCAGCGAGTTCAACGTCTGGATCAGGAAAGAAGCGAAATCCATGTGAGTCCCCGGTCGGACGGGTGAGCCCGTCAGACCAAAAAATTATTCAGAGGGAGAAATTGGCGTGGCGGCGCAATACCGAGGCGCGAAGACAAGCCGAAGACAGTGCTACTGCACGGCGAGGCGCAGTCGACAAAGCATCGGTGCAGCGCCACCGCGCCAATTACATCTTGCAGCCGCGGGCGGGGTCTGCCAGGCTCTTGACGGCCGTGCTGATCACCTTGTTCTGCCCCCCCTGCACTTCACGCAGGTAGATGTCCTGCACCGGGTTGTGGGCCTTGGACAGCGTGAAGGCGCCACGCGGGCTGTCGATCCGGGCGGCTTCCATCCCCTTGATCACGGCATCCTGCTTGGCAGCATCGCCACCGGCCGCGTTGAGGCCGGCCTGGTAAAGCTGGGCGGCGTCATAGCCCTGTACGGCGTACACGTCCGGCTGCATCTTGTAAGCCTTGACGTAACCGAGGCGGAAAGCGGCATCCTTCTTGTTATCCAGGCCGTCGGCGTAATGCAGGGTAGTCTGCAGGCCCTTGCCGGCATCGCCCATCGCATCGAGGTTGCCATCAGTCAGGAAGCCCGGGCCGTACAGCGGGATGGTCTTGTTCAGACCGGCCGCGGCGTAATCCTTGACGAACTTGGCAGCACCGGCGCCGGCGAAGAAAACGAAGACGGCGTCGGGCTTGATCGAAGCGATTTCGGTCAGGAAGGGCTGGAACTCGACGTTCGGGAAGGGCAGCGTCATGTCCTTTTCAACCTTGCCACCGGCCTTCACGAAGGCTTCCTTGAAGCCTTCGACCGACTGCAGGCCAAAGGAGTATTTCCAGGTCACGGTGACGACCTTCTTCAACCCCTTCTTGGCCATCACTTCGCCCATGGCGTAGGACGGTTGCCAGGCCGAGAAGGAGGAACGGAAGACGTTCGGGGCGCAGAGCGGGCCAGTGATTTCATCAGCGCCGGCATTCGGCACGATCAACAGGGTCTTGTTCTCGCGGGCGACCTTGGCCATGGCCAGGGCGACGCCGGAGTGCACGGTGCCAACCAGCAGATCGACCTTGTCGCGCTTGACCAGCTTGTTGGCGTTTTCAGTCGCCTTGGCCGGATCGGATTCGTCATCGACGGTGTAGTACTCGATCTCGCGGCCGCCCAGCTTGCCGCCGTTTTCGGCGACATACTGCTTGAAACCGTTGGTGATGGCGTTGCCCAGCGAGGCGTAGGTGCCGGTGTAAGGCAGCATGAAGCCGACCTTGACCTTGTCGGCCGCCTGCGCGCCGGACAGACCGGCGGCGGCAAAGGCGGTGGCAAGTGCAATGTTGCGGATGTGCTTGAACGTGGTTGTCATTTTGTCTCTTCCTTATTGGGTATGAAAGCGTTGAACGTCGTTTTTGAAATCACGTGCTTTTTAAAATCTGGCGAAAATTCCGGTGAGTCGTGGAATCCTCGCCAACCCTGCCTTGCCTAGATGAAACGGGTGCTGACGGTTCCCAGCGACTGGATGCGCAGCGTCACGTGGTCGCCAGGAGCGACGGCGATGGCTTCGGTGACGCCGCCGGAGAGGATCATCGTGCCGGCCGGAATTTCCTCGCCGCGCGCGCCGAGGTGGTTGGCCAGCGCCGCGATGGCCGCCGCCGGGTGACCGAGCACCGCAGCACCGGCACCGATGGCGACCGGCTCGCCGTTCTTTTCCATGACCACGCCCAACGTGCGCAGGTCGAGGCCGGCCACCGGGGTGGCCTGGCCGCCCAGCACGAAGCGGGTCGACGAGCAGTTATCGGCGATCACGCTCTTCAGGTCGAACTTGAAGTCCTTGTAGCGGGAGTCGATGATCTCGATGCCGGGCATCACGAAGTCGGTCGCGGCCAACACGCCGCCGATATGGCAGCCCGGCCCCTTGAGCGCCTTCTTGGTCACGAAGACGATTTCCGGCTCGACCTTGGGATGGATCAGCTCGCTGTGCTTGATCTCGCCACCATCCGGCACCGAGAAATAATCGACCAGCCAGCCGAAAACCGGGGTGCTGACCCCCATCTGCTTCATCTTGCCGTGCGAGGTCAGGCCGGCTTTCAGGCCGACGACCTTGGCGCCGCGGGCCAGCTTGCGGCGCAGGATTTCGTACTGGATGGCGTAGGCATCATCCCAGTCCATGTCGGGATGCGCTTCGGTGATCTTGATCACTTCGTGGGCCTGCAACTCGGCGTTTTCGAGGTGCTCGGCCAGTTGGGCTATGGTTTGTTGATTGAGGTTCATGCTGGAAATCCTTGTGATTAAACGAAGCGGGCCGAACAGCCGCCGAGGCCGCCGATGCTCATGCGCAGGTTGTCGCCCTTGACGACCGGGACCATGGCGCCCATCGCGCCGGACAGCACGATGTCGCCGGCCTTCAGGGCAATGCCGAGCTTGCCCAGCGTGTTGGCCAACCAGACCATGGCATTGACCGGGTGCCCCATGCTCGCGGCGCCGGCACAGGTGACGACAATCTCGCCGTTCTTCTCGAGAACCATGCCGCACAGCGCAAGATCGAGGTTGGCGATATCGACCAGCTGGTCACCGAGTACGAAAACGCCGCAGGAAGCATTGTCCGAAACGGTGTCCTGGATCTTGATCTTCCAGTCCTGGATGCGGGAATCGACGATCTCGAAACAGGCCATCACGCCTTCGGTGGCGGCCAGCACATCGGCCGCCGTGACGCCCGGACCCATGAGATCTTTCTTGAGCAGGAAGGCGATTTCGCCTTCCGCCTTGGGCTGAATCAGGTCATCCATCGCGATGGATTCGCCTTCGTTGTAGACCATGCCGTCGAGCAGGTAGCCAAAGTCCGGCTGATGCACACCGAGCAGGTTCATGACCGGCTTGCTGGTGACGCCGATCTTCTTGCCGATGACCCGCTCACCGTTGGCCAGGCGGCGCGAAATCATGCGCTGCTGGACGTGATAGGCGTCCTCGATGGTCATGTCCGGGTGGCTGGCCGTCAGCGGCGCCACCGGCTGGCGGGCAAGCAGCGCCTCGTACAGCGTGTCGCCCAGTTTCTCTATTGTGGGTTGATCCATTATTGTTTTCCTGTCGTGGTTGAAGGGCTGACGGCTTACAACTTGATGCAGATATTCTTCAGCTCGGTATAGAACTCGAGCGAATGCACCCCGCCTTCACGGCCAATACCGGACTGCTTGGCACCGCCGAAAGCCGTGCGCAGGTCGCGCAGGAACCAGCTATTGACCCAGGCGATGCCGACTTCCATCTGCTGAGCGACGCGGTTGGCACGCGACACGTCCTTGGTCCAGATCGCGGTGGCCAGGCCGTAGATGTTGTCGTTGGCCTTCTCCAGCACTTCTTCCTCGGTATCGAACGGGGCGATGTGGCAGCACGGCCCGAAGATTTCTTCCTTGATGACGCGGGCGGTCTCCGGCAGGCCAGTCCAGATGGTCGGCTGCACCCAGCAACCATCCTTCAGCTCGCCCGGCATGTCGGGCACGCCGCCGCCGGTCACAATCGTGGCGCCGGCTTCCTTGGCGATCTGGAAGTAGGACAGCACCTTGTTCTGATGCTCCTTGCTGATCAGCGGCCCCATGCCGGTGGCCGGGTCTTCCGGCACACCGATCTTGAGCTTCTCGGCGCCGGCCTTCATGGCGGCGACGAACTTCTCGAAAATAGGCCGCTCGACATAGACCCGCTCGGTGCCCAGGCAGACCTGGCCGCAGTTGGCGAAGGCCGAACGCAACGTGCCTTCGATCGCGGCGTCGAAATCGCAGTCGGCGAAGACGATGGCGGCGTTCTTGCCACCCATTTCCAGCGACACCGGACGCGAACCGACCGACGCGGCGCGATTGATGATTTCGCCGGTGCGGGTTTCGCCGGTGAAGGTGATGGCATCGACGTCCGGGTGCGTGGTCAGGAATTCGCCGGCCGAATTCGGGCCGAAGCCATGGACGACGTTATAGACGCCCTTCGGGATGCCGACCTTGTTCATGACCTCGCCGAGCAGCGCAGCGGTGCGCGGCGTTTCCTCGGACGGCTTGACGACCACGGTGTTGCCGCAGGCCAGCGCCGGGCCGACCTTCCAGGTCATGAGCAGCAGCGGCAGGTTCCACGGACAGATCACGCCGACCACACCGACCGGCGAACGGAAGGTGTAGTTGATGGCGGTGCCGCCATCCGGGGTGGCCATGTCGAAGAATTCGCCGGGCACGTTCTTGATCACGTCGGCGAACACCTTGAAGTTGGCCGCGCCGCGCGGGATGTCGATGTGCGAAGCGAGGCTCTTTGGCTTGCCGGTGTCCGCACATTCAGCTTCGAGGAATTCGTCGAAGCGGTTGTTGATTTCGGCGACCAGGGCTTCGAGCAGTTCGACGCGCTTGGCCAGGGTCATCTTGCCCCACGGCCCCTTGAGGGCGGCCTGGGCAGCGGCGACGGCGGCATCGACTTCAGCCTTGCCGGCTTCAGCGACCTGGCCGATCACGGCATTGGAAATCGGCGTACGGTTCTCGAACCATTTGTTGGTCGCCACGAATTCGCCGTTGATGAAATTGAGAATTTTGTCCTGGAGCATTTTTGGTCCTTTGTCGGGGGGGCTGTTTTCCTGATGGTGGTCGGAGCAAGGCCCGGAATCAGGTCACAACGCTCAGGAAGCGCTCGTTGAGCACGCGGTCGTGATAGAAGATGCCGGTGCCGACTTCCTCGAATGACCACGTCTTGACCGGATAGTCAGGGTAGGTTTCGTAGCCCTGGGCAAAAGTCTCGAAGCGGTTGCCGGACGGGTCGAAGGCATAGATCGTCTGGCCGCGGGTGATGCCGTGGCGGGTCGGGCCGATGTCGATCGACACACGGTTCATCGACATCAGGTCGGCGGCACGCAGCACCTTTTCCCAGGTCGGCAGCAGGAAGGAAATGTGGTGCAGCTTGTTCGGCTCCGGGTGACGGACGAAGGCCAGATCGTGCGCCTTGTGGCCGCAGGAGATGAAGATCGCCAGCTGATCCTTGCCGTCCGGCAGCATGACCTGCTCGACGAGGTAGAAGCCGAGGACTTCGGTGAACAAGGCGAGGTTCTTCTCGATATCCGGCCCGTAGAGCAGCGCGTGGTCGAAACGGGTCGGCGCGATACCGTGCTCGGATTCCGGCGTCCAAGGATCGGGATTGAGATTGTCCTGGCTGTTGCCGACACAGGTCTTCTCGGCATACAGCTCCATGGTGTGGCCGCTCGGAATGACGAAACGCACGCGCTCGCCGGTTTCCAGCAGGTCGCCGGCCGGGATCCGCTCGGTCTTGACGCCGTAGGCCTGCAGATCGGCATCGAGCTTGGCCAGCGTCGCCTGGTCGCGAACCTTGAAGCCCATGAAATCCATGCCGGCCGAATCGGCCTGGCGCAGGATCACGCTATTGTGGTCATGCTCGTCCCAGGCCTTGAAATAGACGCGGCCAGTGGCATCGCGGCCGGTTTCGACCAGGCCGAGCACGTTCTTGTAGAAATGGATGCTCTCTTCCATATCCAGCACACGTACCTGAACGTGGCCGGGACGCATTACACCGGTTGTTGCCATGTCTTTGCTCCTCGTTGTTGGGGGTGTTTGTTATAAAAATTCGTTAAGCGGTCTTGATTTCGATGACCGGTCTGGCCGTCAGGAAGGCCTGCAGACGTTCCGCCTGCAAGGCTTTCGCAGCCGCCAGGCTCTTTTCCTTGACATGCCCGTAACCGCGAATCTCGTCGGGCACGCTGGCCAGGGCGATGGCCGCTTCGTGGTTGGCCGAAGTCAACTGGGCGACGATCTCGTCGAGCTGGGCGATGTATTCGTCGATCAACTGACGTTCGACCCGGCGCTCCTCGCTCTTGCCAAACAGGTCGAGCGAACCGCCGCGCAGCCCCTTGAAACCGGCCAGCTTCCTGAACGCCTTGGTCATCCACGGACCGTACTGCTTCTTCTGGAGATGCCCGGTCTGCGGGTCACGCTCAGCCAGCAACGGCGGCGCCAGGTTGTATTTCACCGAGTAGCCATGCGGGAACTGCGCATCGAGTTCGGCCAGGAAAGCCGGATCGGTATGCAGGCGGGCGACTTCGTATTCGTCCTTGTAGGCCATCAGCTTGTACAGGTAGCGGGCGGCAGCGGCCGCCAACTGACCATCGGTGCCGACACGCTGCTCGGCAGCGACGACCCGCTGGAGTACGTCGGCGTAGCGCTGGGCATAAGCTTCGTCCTGGAAGGCGATCAGTTCCGGCACCCGAATCTCGGCCAGACGCTTCGTTTCCCCCGTGGCACCGATGGGATCGACGATGGCGCGGGCTGCCGCGGTCAGCTTCGGCGCCTGGTGCAGCGCGATGACGGTGCCGCCGGCCTTGTGCCTGGCGATCTCGGCTTCGACGAAGCTACGGTCGACAACGACCATGCGTCCCCAGCGGAAAGCCGCCAGGCTCATGTCGACCGCCACACCAGAGTTCTTGATGGCTTGTTCGATCGACTCGGCCTTGAGCGGAATGGTGCCGGCCTGGAAAGCGACACCGACCATGAAGTTGTTGGTTGCCATGGCATCGCCGAACAGCCCTTCGGCCATCGCCTGTCCGTCGAGGAAGACGTTGTGTTCCTCGCGGCTGACCCGGTTGATGCCGGCAACCAAGCCGTTGATGGCCGGGAACTGATTGTGGCGATTGGTCACCATCTGGCCGGTCGGCGTCTGGGTCGTGGACACGACGGCGATGGTGCGTTCCTTGCCGCACTTGTCGAGGTTCTTCGGGTCCGTCGCATTCAGGATGTCGAAGCCCAGATAGAGGTCGGCCCGGCCGTCGGAAATCTTGTTCGAGCCTTTGAACGGTGCGTGGGTGATCTTGATATCGGAGATCACCGCCCCACCCTTCTGGGCCAGGCCGGTCTGGTCGAGGCCGATGACATGCTTGCCTTCGAGGCGAGCGGCGTTGGCCAAGGTAGCGACGACGGTGACCGAACCGGTGCCACCGATACCCATGACGTGGATACCGACGCCTATGGAATCATCGATTTTGTTGACCGGGGTCGGCAGTTCGCGCTCGAGCGCCGGGATGCGGCCCTTCTTTGGTTTCTTGCCATCGGTCGCTGGTGCCGGATTCGGCGTGACGGTCAGGAATGATGGGCAGAAGCCCTTGACGCAGCTGAAGTCCTTGTTGCACGACGACTGGTGAATGCGCGTCTTGCGGCCGAACTCGGTGGCCACCGGTTCAACGCTCATGCAGTTGGATTTTTCGCCGCAATCGCCGCAGCCTTCGCAGACGCGTTCATTGATCACGATGACTTCAGCCGGTTCCTCGGCCTTGCCCCGACTGCGGGCGCGGCGCAGTTCGGCGGCGCATTCCTGGTCATGGAGCAGAACGGTGGTACCGGGTGTCGCAGCGAGTTCGCGCTGGGCTTCGTCAAGGCGGTCGCGATGCCAGACTTCGGTATTGCCGGGCAGATTGACGGCAGCGAAACGAGCCGGGTCGTCGGTCGTGACGATGATCTTCTTGACGCCGTTGGCCAGCAGGTCGGCGACCATGTTCTGGACTGGCACTTCGCCCTGGATGGCCTGACCGCCGGTCATCGAGGTATGGGCATTGCGCAGCAGCTTGAAGGTGATGTTGACGCCGGTCGAAGCGGCGTAGCGGATGGCCAGGCTGCCGGAGTGGGCGTAGGTGCCATCCCCCATGTTCTGGAAGATGTGCTGCGCTTCGGTAAAAGGCGCCATGCCGATCCACTGCGTGCCTTCGGCGCCCATGTGGGTGCCCATCACGACATTGCGGCCCATCCACATGGCCATGGTGTGACAGCCGATGCCGGCCGAAACGAGGCTGCCGTCCGGTGCAACGGTGGAACTGTTGTGCGGGCAGCCGGAGCAATACCAGGCGGTGCGCACCGAGGTCGGCAGTTTGTTGCGCGAATGCACTTCGTCGAGGCGTTTCAGCCAGTTCTCGGCCGATTCGATGCGGGTCTTGCGCGACAGGCGCTTCAACAGGGCGCGAACGATGAGGTCGGATTCGAATTCGCCGTAATGCGGCAGCAGTTCCTTGCCCTCATCGTCGAACTTGCCAACGATGCGTGGCGCGTTAGCCGTACCGTAGAGGACTTCCTTGGCGAACATTTCGAGGAAGGGGCGCTTTTCCTCGATGACGAAAATTTCTTCCAGACCCTGAGCGAACTCGCGGACAACGGTCGGCTCCATCGGGAACAGCATGCCCATCTTCAGGATGCGGATGCCGTAGTGCTTGAGCGCAGCGTCATCCAGCCCCATTTCCAGGAAGGCCTGGTTAAGGTCGTTGTAGGTCTTGCCGGCCGTGATGATGCCGAGCCAGGCATCCGGGTTCGGAAAAACGACGTTGTTGAGGTTGTTGGCCCGGGCGTAGCGCCTGGCGATCTCGTGCCGGCGGGTGTAAAGCGACTGCTCCATCTCCAGCGCCTCGACGCGCACGTTCATGCCGAGGTTCATGTTCGGGGTGAAGGGCTTGCCGTCGAAGGTCAAATCGGGCGTGACGAAATCCAGGCGCTCGGGCGAGATGTTGGCGGTGCCGGTGCCGTCGGCGACGTTGGTGACGATCTTCATGCCAACCCACAGGCCGGCCAGGCGAGACATGTTGTAGCCGTGCAGGCCGAGGTCAAGGATTTCCTGGACGTTGGCCGGATAGAGCGAAGGCATCCCGACGTGGTAGAGCATGGGTTCGGATTGCGAGCACAGGGACGAGCTCTTGCAGCTCGGGTCGTCGCCGGCGATGGCCAGGACGCCACCGTTCTTGCCGATGCCGGTGTAGTTGGCGTGCTTCAGCGCATCGCCGGAGCGATCAACTCCAGGGGCCTTGCCGTACCACAGGCCGGTGACCCCATCGAATTTCTGCTGGCCGACGGTGTGCAGCATCTGGGTGCCCCACACGGCGGTGGCGGCGAGGTCTTCGTTGATGCCGTCGACGAAGTGAATATTGTTCTGGAGCAGGGTCTTCTGCTGCTTGATCAGCGCTGCATCCAGCATGCCAACCGGCGAGCCGCGGTAGCCTGAGACGAACATGCCGGTCTTCAGGCCACGCCGGGCGTCGGTACGGACCTGATCCAGCGTCAGGCGAACCAGCGCGTCGATACCGCCCAGATGGATGTCACCTGATTCCTGGGTGAAGGCATTGACGATTTTTTGCTTCGACGATTCATTTGCTGCAGCCATACCCGCTTGTCTCCGTTGGTTTGTTTTGTCTGCTTCCGGATCTGGCGGGCGCCTTCCGGAAGCGATCTGGAGCGTAGATTAGGGGGCTGTCGATTTCGGCAATATCCAGTTTCTGCAGGACTTTTGTCCAAAAAATGCAATTCGTTAAACAATGCAGAATTCGGATATCGATACTGCAAAAACTGGATATTTCGACTGCGGACGCATCCCTACCATGGCATCTCCGAGCAAATAACACTGGAGACTCCGCACATGATCACCAAGGAATATCTGGATTCACTGATCCAGAAAGACAAAGAGAAGGGCCTGTTTCGCTGCAAGCGCGAAATGTTCACCAGCCAGGAACTGTTCGATCTGGAGATGAAATACCTGTTCGAAGGCAACTGGATTTACCTGGCGCATGAAAGCCAGGTCGGCAAGATCAACGATTACTACACGACCAAGATGGGTCGTCAGCCGGTGTTCATCACCCGCAACAAGGACAACCAGCTCAATTGCTTCATCAACGCCTGTGCTCACCGCGGCGCCACGCTGGCCCGCTTCAAGCACGGCAACAAGGGCACTTACACCTGCCCGTTCCACGGCTGGACCTTCAACAACTCCGGCAAGCTGCTCAAGATCAAGGACCCGGAAGGCACGGGCTACCCGGCCACCTTCAATTGCGACGGCTCGCACGACCTGAAGAAGATTGCCCGCTTCGAGTCCTACAAGGGCTTCCTGTTCGGCAGCCTGAATGCCGATGTCCTGCCGCTGGAAGAGTATCTCGGCGAATCGAAGAAAATCATCGACATGATCGTCGACCAGTCGGCGGATGGTCTGGAAGTACTGCGCGGCGCATCGACCTATGTCTACGAAGGCAACTGGAAGCTGCAGGCCGAAAACGGCGCCGACGGTTACCACGTAACCGCCACCCACTGGAACTATGCGGCCACCCAGGCCCAGCGCAAGAGCCGTGACGCCGGCGATGACATCAATGCCATGAGCGCCGGCGGCTGGGCCAAGAATGGCGGCGGTTCCTATTCCTTCGAGAATGGCCACCTGCTGCTGTGGACGCGCTGGGACAACCCGGAAGACCGTCCGCTAATGGAACAGCGCGACCGCCTGGTCGGCGAATTCGGCGAAGCCAAGGCCGACTGGATGATCAAGAACTCGCGCAACCTCTGCCTGTACCCGAACGTTTTCCTGATGGACCAGTTCAGCTCCCAGATCCGCGTCTTCCGCCCGCTGGCGCCTGACCGCACCGAAGTCACCATCTACTGCATCGCCCCCAAGGGTGAATCGCCGGAAGCCCGTGCCAAACGCATCCGCCAGTACGAGGACTTCTTCAACGCCTCCGGCATGGCCACGCCGGACGATCTGGAAGAGTTCCGCGCCTGCCAGGAAGGTTTCAATGGCGCTTATCTGGAATGGAACGACATGTCGCGCGGCGCCGAGCACTGGGTCGAAGGCCCCGATGCCGAAGCCGACAAGATCGGACTGAAGCCCATCCTGTCCGGCGTCAAGACCGAAGACGAAGGCCTCTACGTCGCCCAGCACACCTACTGGCTGGAACAGATGCACCGCGCCCACGCCGCCGAAGAAGCAAAAGCATAAAAGGAGATGACAGCATGACCATGTCTTATGAAAACGTTTGCGCCTTCCTCTACCGCGAAGCGCGCCTGCTCGATGAAAGCGATTGGGACAGCTGGCTGGCCCTGTATGACGAGAACTGCACCTTCTGGATGCCGGCCTGGGACGACGACGGCAACCTGACCGAAGATCCGCAGAGCGAAATTTCGCTGATCTGGTACGGCCGCCGGGCCGGCCTGGAAGACCGCATCTTCCGCATCCGTACCGAGCGCTCCAGCGCGACGATTCCGGATACCCGCACCTCGCACAACATTACCAACGTTGAAATCCTCGAACAGGGTAACGGCGTCATCAAGCTGCGCTTCAACTGGCACACGATGAGCGTCCGTTACAACCACACCGACCACTTCTGCGGCACCAGCTTCTACACCCTCGACACCTCCGGCGCGAGCCCGATCATCAAGGACAAGAAGATCGTCCTGAAGACGGATTACATCCGTCACGTGATCGACGTTTACCACATCTAACAAAAGGGAAGTCCGGGCGGGCTGCCACAGACAGCCTGCCCGGAAAGCGGCATCGACCGCCCCAAACGGAGACAACCATGACCTACCGAATCGCCCTGAATTTCGAAGATGGCGTCACCCGCTTCATCGACTGCAAGCCCACTGAAACCGTGGCCGATGCCGCCTACCGCCAAAGTATCAATGTTCCCATCGATTGCCGCGACGGCGCCTGCGGTGCCTGCAAGTGCTCCTGCGAATCCGGCAGCTTCCGCCTCGGCGAATATATCGACGATGCCCTGAGCGCCGACGAAGCCGCCCAAGGCATGGTCCTCACCTGCCAGATGTACCCGCAAGGTGACTGTGTCGTTCGCGTTCCCGCCTCTTCCGATGTCTGCAAGACCAAGCAGGCCAGCTTCAACGCCACGATTTCCGACCTGCGCCAGCTCTCCGACAGCACGATCAGCCTGACCCTGTCCGGCGAAGCACTCAACAAGCTGGCCTTCCTGCCCGGCCAGTACGCCAACCTGGCGGTACCCGGCACCCCGCAGCACCGCGCCTACTCGTACAGTTCGATGCCGAAGGAGGGCAGCGTTTCCTTCCTGATCCGCAATGTACCGGGCGGCCTGATGAGCGGCTACCTGCGCGAACAGGCCAAGGCCGGCGACAGCATCACGATGGCCGGTCCCCTGGGCAGCTTCTACCTGCGCGAAATCAAGCGCCCGGTCCTCATGCTGGCCGGTGGCACCGGCCTCGCCCCCTTCCTCGCCATGCTCGACAAGGTGGTGGCCGACGGCGGTAGCGCCCACGCCATCCACTTGATCTACGGCGTCAACACCGACACCGACCTGGTCGAACTCGACAAACTCGCCGCCTTCGCCGCCACGCTGCCCAACTTCACCTACGCCCTGGTCGTCGTCGCCGCCGACAGCGCCCAACCGAAAAAGGGCTACGTTACCCAGCACATTGAGCCGGCCCAGCTGAACGATGGCGATGTCGACATCTATCTCTGCGGTCCACCGCCGATGGTCGAGGCAGTCGCCCAAAACCTGCGTGAGCGCGCCATCCAGCCGGCCAGCTTCCATTACGAAAAATTCGCCGCCAGCGTTTGATCCATTCTCGGGAAAACATCATGAACAATCGATTCAAGAACAAAGTTGCCGTCATCACCGGCGCCGCCCAAGGCATCGGCAAACGCGTCGCCGAACGCATGGCCGCGGAAAAAGGCATCCTGGTGCTCGTCGACCGGGCCGAGATCGTCCACGACGTCGCCAAATCGCTCAGCGCCAAGAACGAGGTGATCAGCCTGACCGCCGACCTCGAGAAATTTTCCGAATGCGAGCGCGTCATGGCCGCCGCCGTCGAGCGTTTCGGCCGCATCGACATCCTGATCAACAACGTCGGCGGCACGATCTGGACCAAGCCTTACGAGCACTACGCCGAAAACGAAATCGAGGCCGAGGTGCGCCGTTCCCTGTTCCCGACGCTCTGGTGCTGCCGGGCCGCCCTGCCCTACATGCTCGAAAAGGGCAAAGGATCCATCGTCAACGTCTCGTCGATCGCCACCCGTGGGGTCAATCGCGTGCCCTACGGCGCCGCCAAGGGCGGGGTCAATGCGCTGACCGCCTGCCTGGCATTTGAAAACGGCGAACGCGGTATTCGAGTGAACGCCACCGCGCCCGGCGCCACCGAAGCCCCGCCACGCATCATCCCCCGCAATACGGCCAAACAGAGCGAGCAGGAGCAGGCCTGGTACAAGCAGATCTACACCCAGTCCCTCGATAGCAGCGTGATGAAGCGCTATGGCACGCTCGACGAACAAGCCGATCCGATTCTTTTCCTGGCCTCCGACGAATCCGCCTACATGACCGGATCAGTCTTGCCGGTCGGTGGCGGCGACCTCGGCTGATTTCCCCTCCTCTAGCCGTTCCCTGACGGCCCTTGATATGCCGCCGCATCATCCGATGCTGCGGCATTTTTTTGGCTAGAACTATAATTAAACATTAGCCAATCAGTTCATTTTGACATAAACTCGAGATTATTGTTTATATCGATAATTTGACCGCTAGAAGTCAAGTACGAAAATCAGGCAGGGCCCACGACAGGAATCGGAGGAAGGTTCATGACGCACGCACAATTGAGAAAACCGCCGAGGCCATGCCGCGGACGGGGGGCATCACCATGAACCTCAGTTTTCTGAATGGCCAGAGCAATGTCTTTTCGGGCGCCAACCCCTTCGAGGTTTCCGATTACGTCAACCAGCATGTCGGATCGCACGGCCTACGCCTCTCCAACAGCACCGGTGCCGCTGCCTCCCTGAATCACCGCAAGGCCGGCAGTCTCGATCTCTGCCGCCTGAGCTACGGCGCCCAGGCCCGCATCGTCTCGGAAGGGCTGCCCGACATTTATCACGTCCAGTTCATTCTGCGCGGTCATTGCCGCTACGAACTCTATCGGGAATCCCTGAGCCTTTCGGCCGGCCATGTGCTGCTGATCAACCCGGAAGAGCCGATCGACCTGACCTACTCCGAGGATTGCGAGAAATTCATCGTCCGCATTCCAAGCAGTCTGTTCAGCGAAGCCTGTATCGAACACAGCTGGTTCAAGCCAAACGAATGCATCAAGTTCAACCAGGTTCCCTACAAGTTCGAAGAACTTGACAGCCTGATCCAGCTCCTTGGCCTGCTCTGCCAGGAAGCCGAATCAAGCATGGCAACCCCGCAAATGCTCCAGCACTACAACCGCGTGGTCACTGGCAAGCTGATGACCATGCTCAAGCACAACGTCAGCCTGACGCCCCCGAGCCTGCAATCGGTATCCTTCGACCGCCTGGTCAAATACATCGAAAACAATATCAAGCGCGACATTACGGCCGAAGAGCTCGCTCAATACTCGCATCTCAGCCTGCGCTCGCTGTACCTGCTATTCGAGAAGAACGCCAAGACCACGCCCAAGAACTTCATCAGGCAAAAGAAACTCGAACAGGTCTACAGCACCCTGATCAATCCCACCAGTCATGTGGCCAACGTGACGGCCGTTGCGCTCGAATACGGATTCACGCATCTCGGTCGTTTTTCCGAGCTCTACAAATCGAATTTTGGCGTATTGCCCTCCGAAACGATCCGCTCCAGACAAAAACAAATCTGAATAAAAACCAACATATCCAGCAAATGGAGCTCAAAAAAAGAAATACGCTGGTACAATGCGCCCCGCTTTGAGTCGAGACCACCAATCACGATCTGAGGAGTGTTGCAGCAATAATCCTCAAGCGCATTGCAAATGATGGTAGTTCTGGCAGCGTCCAAAAGATCGAACCAGACAAAACAACGTAAACCCGGCTTAGACAGCGATTACATTGCCCCCGTCAGGAGCACCAGGTTGCCCATGTGGCTCAGTGGTAGAGCACTCCCTTGGTAAGGGAGAGGTCGGCAGTTCGATCCTGCCCATGGGCACCACGCCTTTTTTGCCGCGACGCGGCGCCGAGTCTGCTTATTTGACCGGCTGGAGGCCACTCTGCTTGAGTGCAGCCAGGAATTCAGCGAAATTCGCCTCACGAACCGAAATTCCGTTCAAGGTATCACGCAGACTGAACTGGCCAAGATCGCGCTCGGCCGCCTGGTTCTCACCCCTGCCTACGTTTGATCCGCTGGCCTGCGAGTGGGAAAGCTGGGAGGTCAATGCAGACATTTTTTATTGCTCTCGTTATTCAGTGATTTCATTTTGCCCGACCCGGCAAAAAGCCTGCGTGATCAAATTCACGGTACGCATCATGAATACATCGGCCGGTTTTCCTGCATGAGTTTTCAGGCAAGAAATGCATCCCGATCCGACAAACAAGCACACCAGGCCTGGGCCTGCACGCTGGCGACATTAGTCCCGCATCGATCTCGCGGCGCAATGTGGCAATGCGCACTGCGGCCCCATTGCGGGCATCAAGCATCAACATTGCCGTTTTCTGCCCCTGGGCGCTGAGGCCTTGAGCACCTCGCACGTCGACATCACGACCACCCTGTGTAAACTGCACGCACTGTTCGCTTGTCCTCAATCATGGAAACTGCCGCGTACTCTGCCGACCTCTCTGCCATCTGGCTGACCCTGAAGCTCGCTACCGTGGTCACGGCGCTGCTGCTCGTGATCGGCACCCCGATCGCCTGGTGGCTGGCTCGGACGAGCTCGGCCTTCAAAGGCATGGTTGGCGCCGTCGTCGCATTGCCGCTGGTCCTGCCACCAACTGTCCTCGGCTTCTACCTGCTGATCGCCATGGGTCCGCACGGCGCTGTCGGGCAACTGACCCAATCGCTGGGTCTTGGCCTGCTGCCCTTCACTTTCCCCGGGCTGGTCATCGCCTCAGTGTTCTACTCGCTTCCCTTCGTCGTTCAGCCGATCCAGAACGCCTTCGAGGCCATCGGCGAGCGACCGCTGGAAGTCGCCGCAACACTGCGCGCCACTCCCTGGGATGCCTTCTGGTCGGTCGCCGTACCGTTGGCAAAACCAGGCTTCCTGAGCGGGGCCATTCTCGGCTTTGCCCACACCGTGGGCGAATTCGGCATTGTCTTGATGATCGGTGGCAACATCCCGGACAAGACGCGTGTGGTTTCGGTCCAGATCTACGATCATGTCGAAGCGCTGGAATACGCGCAGGCTCACTGGCTGGCTGGCGGCATGGTGGTGTTCAGCTTTGCGGTATTGCTCGGGTTGTACACCTTCAATCCCGCCCGGCGGAAAAACACATGAATACCGAGATCAAGGCCAGATTCCGCGTTGACCGCAGCGATTTCACACTCGATGTCGACCTGAGCCTGCCGGGTCGCGGCATCACCGCACTGTTCGGCCACTCCGGCTCGGGCAAGACCACCTGCCTGCGGGCAATGGCCGGACTGGAGCGGGCCTCCGCGGGATATTTCGCACTTGGCGATGAGGTCTGGCAGGACGAATCGCGTGGCCACTTCATACCGGTACACCGCCGCGCCCTCGGCGTCGTCTTTCAGGAAGCCAGCCTGTTCCCCCACCTGTCGGTACGTGGCAACATGGAGTTCGGCCTGAAAAGAAAGACCACCGGAACTACCCGCTTTAGCTTGCCGGAAATCGCCGAGTTGCTCGGCATCGCGCATCTGCTCAACCGCCCCCCTGATCAATTATCTGGCGGCGAGCGCCAGCGCGTAGCCATCGCCAGGGCCCTGCTCGCTGCGCCAAAAATTCTGCTGATGGACGAGCCGCTGGCCGCGCTCGACCTCAAGCGCAAGCTGGAAATCCTGCCTTATCTGGAGCGCTTGCATAGTGAACTGGCGATCCCGATCATTTACGTCAGCCATGCACCGGATGAAGTGGCGCGGCTGGCCGATCATCTGGTTCTGCTCGATGCCGGCAGGGTTGTCGCCAGCGGCGCGCTGAATCAGGTCCTCAGCCGGATAGACCTCCCCGCCGCCTTTGCCGACGACGCTGGCGTGGTCATCGAGGCGACGGTGGCCGAACATGAAGTCGACGACCTGACACGCCTTGAGTTTCCCGGCGGAGCAATCTATGTCTCGCGCCGCCACGAACCGGTCGGCACCCCGTTGCGCTGCCGCATCCATGCCCGCGACGTCAGCCTGACGCTGCTCCCACAGATGCAAAGCAGCATCCTGAATTGCGTCAGCGCCAGCGTCGTCGACCTGGCCCCGACCGATACACCGGGCCATGTGCTGGTCAAGCTTGATGTTACCGGCGAACCACTGCTCGCCCGCATTACCCGCCGCTCGGCCGAAAAACTGGAGATCCGCCCCGGTCTGGCGCTGCGAGCCCAGATCAAGGCCGTTGCTTTGCTCGCCTGAGCCCCACATCCATTTCCAGGACGAGGGTTCGCCCCCCCCTCGGCTCGACATGCCGCCACATCATTTTGATCACTTTTGGCATTGATATTGAGTAACGGGGAGCCTCGTCCCGGGCCAGGAAAGATCACCGGAAGGCCTCGACAGGCCTAATCCAGTACCAGAACAGCCTCCCCGCAATGCACCAACAGCTGCTCCATTGACCAAGTGACATATCTAACACTTAAGCAATAATTACACTTGCATTCCAAAAAACAGTAAGGGAAAATGGCTACCGAACCGCCCATTTTTGTCAAAATCAATATATTTATCAGCCGTTCGGTTGGCAGGAAAGAAAAATGAAGCGAGCGACTTTGTGGATCGCCATGCTGGCGGCCTTCAGCCCCAGCAGTCATGCGACAGGGGATAGTCTCGACGAACTGGGTCTGGAAGACCTCGTCAAGACCGAGGTGACCTCTGTGTCACGCAAGAGCCAGAGCCTGAGCGATGTCGCTGCCGCAGCTTTCGTCATATCCTCCGAAGACATTCGTCGCTCCGGCGCTCAGGCCCTGCCTGACGTGTTGCGCATGGCACCTGGCATCGAAGTGGCCCAGATCGACAACGGGCGCTATGCCGTAACCGCTCGCGGCTTCAACGGTCGCTTTGCCAACAAACTGCAAGTACTGATCGACGGCCGCAGCATCTATCACCCGATGTTCTCGGGGGTCCTGTGGGAACTCGATCCCATCCCGCTCGAAGACATCGAACGTATCGAAATCATTCGCGGTGCCGGTGCCGTGATGTGGGGGGCCAATGCAGTTAACGGCGTGATCAACATCATCAGCAAGCACAGCCGGAACCAGACCGGAGGCGCGGCCAATGTGACCGTCGGCTCGCAGGGCTACGGCAATGTCTACGCCCGTATCGGCCAGTCGCTCGACGTAAAAACGAGTTTCAAGCTTTCCGTTCAAGGCCGCTACGCCGAGCCTTCGAAGCAATTCGACAGCCGCGACGATGCCGAGGATCGACTGAAGAATGGCGTTGTCGATTTCCGTTTCGACCGCGACCTTGGGGCGGGCAGCGATCTGGCCATCTGGGCCAATGCCTCCCGCTCGTCGCTGGGTGACCTGTGGCAGATCAAGCCTGAAAATATCGGCGGGAGCATTGCACTTAGCCCAATGAGTTTCATGCAACGCTTGCATAGCGAAACACTGGTCGGTCGCTACCGCTGGCTCAGCGACATCGGCATCGAATCTTCGCTGCAGCTTTCCGGCAGCAGGTCTGGGATAGAAATCACCGACTTCATCGACGAATCACGCACCACCTTCGACCTCGACTATCTTGGGCGCTACGCCATTGGCACTCATGACGTTCAGTGGGGCCTTGGTCTCAGAAATTCATCTGACGACGTCTCCGCCACCGGGAGTTACCTCCAGATCCAGAATCCCAGCTTCATCCATCGCACCAGCGGCATTTTCGTGCAGGACGATTGGACGCTGATTCCTGAATCCCTCAAGCTCGGACTCGGCATGCGCTGGGACAAAGCCACGCGCAACGACAGTAGTTATTCGCCCCATGCCACCTTGCTGTGGACGCCGTCGCAGATGGATAGCGTCTGGCTGAAATACGCCCGCGCACCACGTACCGCTGCACGTGCGGAACAAGACGTCTCCATCCTGGCTGGATTAACCGTTCAACAGACGCAGTTCGGCAATCTGCCTATCGTTCAATATGCACGCCCTAGTGCTCAGGGCCTGAATGCGGAAAAAGCCGAGGGTCTCGAACTCGGCTATCGCAAGCAATTTTCAAACACCGTCAGTGCAGACATGACGGCCTATCGCTACCGCTACACCAAACTGCGCAGCGGCAGCCAGTCGGGCTTGATTGGTTGCAACAATGCCTTTCTCTTTGTTCCCATTCCCGGAATGCAGGTTGATCCAGCCCGCTGCCCAGGCATTCTCTCCGGCCAGATGGTTCTGCTGCAGGAAATTCAGGCAGTCAACGGACTCGCCGGCTGGAGTACTGGCTTGGAACTGGCGGCAGATTGGCTGGTGACACCAAACTGGCGACTGCAGTTGTCCTATAGCTGGAGCAAGCTCAACATGGACGAAGGCAAAGACCAGATTTCCAACGCCGATGCTGAGATGACCCAACGCGCCAAGCCGCGGGAGAGTGCTTCACTGCGTTCGCAGTGGAACATGACCACCAGCCAGCAACTCGATCTCTGGTTGCGCGCCATGTCCAGTTACGAACGGGTGAACATTACCGATGCGACACCAAGCGCCTCAAGCGAACCGAATTATGTACGCATTCCCGGCTATGTCACGCTTGACCTGCGCTACGGTTACCGCATCAACAAAGACCTGGAAGTCGCCGTGATCGGCCGCAACCTGATCGGCGCCCGTCGTTTCGAATATCTGTCCGACTACATTCCGACGATCGCCAACGAAATCAAGCCATCAGTCATGTTTACCACTCGCTGGAAGTTCTGATTCGACCATGAGCCACGGCAAGCTCCGCCGACTTGCAGCCCTGCTGACATGCTCACTGGGATTGCTGTTGGCTGTGCCGACCACCTACGGCGAAGTCGCGTCGGAAGGACAGCTGAAGGCTGCCTATCTGGTCAACTTCCTGAAATATATCGAATGGCCGGGTACGCGCACCACGGTCAATATCTGCCTGTTCGGCCGCGACAGCCTCGGCCCTTATCTGGCCAGCTATGAAGGCCGGCAGGTTGGCGGCCGCGAGTTGCGCATCCGCAAGGTCAACAGCCCGGAGCAGCTGGCTGACTGCCAGGAACTGTTCATTCCCGAGACCGAAGAAGCACGGGCCGGCGCCGTCCTGCGCTGGGTAGACAAACAGGCCATCCTGACCGTCAGCGACGCGGAAACCTTCGCCCGCGACGGCGGGGCGATTGCCCTGATCCGCACCGAAGGTCGCCTGCAGTTTGACATCAATGCAGATGCCCTAAACCGGGCCAACCTGAAGGCCAGTTCGCAAATGTTGCGTCTCGCCCGGCAGGTGATAGGAAGCGTCCGATGAACATTGACAACCTGCCCATCCGCCGGCGGCTTGCGATGATTATCGCGGTCTCGCTGGGTATCAGCCTGTTGCTGACCTCGCTGTTTTTCGCCATCCGCCAGATCGACCATCGACGCGACGCAAAATTAACCGAACTGCGCTCAATGGCCGAAGTGATCGCCTTCAACGCGACAGCCGTGGTCGAGTTCCAGGATATCGCCGGAGCCGAGCGCCTATTCAGTTCCCTTGCCCAGCACCCCGATCTTGTCCTGGCTCGCATGCGGGGCACGGACAACGGTTTCAACTTTCGCTATCAACGCCCCGACTCGCTGCAGCCCGACGCCAAACATGTTGGCCCGGCGATTGTTTTCCAAGCCAGCAGCATTGTCGACTGGACGCATGTCACGACCATTGTCCCGATCCGGATCAGGAGCGATGTGATCGGTTCGGTCGCCATGACCGCCAGCCTGGAGAAAGTCTGGCGCGATGCACTCAGCGATTTCATGACCTTCATCGTCGCCTCACTGGTCGCCTTCGCCCTCGCACTGCTCATTGCCCAGCGCATGCAGCACTCGTTGCTAAAGGCACTTGGCGCGCTGACCAGCACGGCAAATCGCGTGGCCGAATCGAAAGACTTCACGGAGCGGGCCAGCAAGTATTCGAACGACGAAATCGGCCAGCTCGCCGATGCGTTCAATACGATGCTGATCGAAATCGCCGATCGTGACCATGAACTGACCGAGTACCGCGATCACCTCGAAGATGTCGTTCAGTTGCGCACTCAGGAACTCCGCCTAGCCAAGGACAACGCAGAACAAGCCAACCGCGCCAAGAGTGCCTTCCTGGCCAACATGAGCCATGAAATCCGCACCCCGATGAACGGCATCATCGGGGTCGCCGATCTGCTCGCGGCCGGCTCTCTGAACGCGCACCAGCAGAACCAGTTAACCACGCTGCGCAGTTCGGCCGATACCCTGCTTTACCTGCTGAACGACATTCTCGATTTCTCGCGCATCGAAGCCGGCGGGCTCCAGCTGGAAAAACTGCCCTTCAGCATCCGCGAAACCATAGAGCAGGTCATCTCGGTCTTTTCGCCGACCGCCCGCAAAAGACACCTCGATCTGTGGTTCGACATCGAACCTTCACTGCCGGACTATATTGTTGGCGACAGGTATCGATTAGGCCAGGTCATTACCAATCTGCTGAACAATGCCCTGAAATTCACCGAATCCGGCAGCGTGCGCATTTCCTGCCGTTCGCAACAGGACAAGAATGGCCAGAACCGTCTGCTGATCGAAATCACGGACACCGGCATTGGCATCATCGCCCAGGCACTCGCCGACATCTTCTCTCCGTTCCGCCAGGCCGATAACAGCATGAGCCGGCGTTTCGGCGGCAGCGGCCTCGGCCTCGCCATCGTGCACGACCTGGTCGCCCTGATGGAGGGTGAAATTACCGCGAAAAGCACCCCCGGAAGGGGCTCGACGTTCAGTATCGACTTGCCGCTCGAATGTGCTCACAGTTTTGGCCGCAATTTGCCGGACTGGATGCCAAAATTGCGTGGCCGCCAGGTGCTGGTCATCTCTGCCAACGAAGCGCGCAGCAATCACTGGCAAGCCATGTTGCGCTGGGCTGGTATCGACACCCTCTCGGCGCCATGCTGGAACGAGGCTCAGACCATACTGGAATCAGCCAAGCCTGACGCAATCATCGTCGAAGATAGCCCAAGCTTCCGCAGCAGACTTGAACAATCGGACTCCGCCCCCCCCTTCCCGGTCCTGTTTGTCTTTAATCTGGAAACGCCGAGCGAGCAGACAGTAGAGCTACCCGAATGGATCACGGGCCAACTACACACACCGTTTGGTGACCTCACCCTGTGGACTGAACTGGCCAAACTCTGGGGCTTGGTCACTGAAACCTTGAAGGAACCCGAAGCATCCGGCAACCTGCATTTCAACGCTCATGTCCTGATGGTGGAAGACAATGACACCAACCGCCTGATCCTTGAACAGATCCTGAGCACGCTGGGCTGCACTGTACGGCATGCCAACAACGGCCAGGCAGCCCTGGCAGCCCTCGAAGTCGAGCCATTCGACCTCGTGCTGATGGATGTCCAGATGCCGATCATGGACGGCCTGACGGCGACACGCCGGATACGGGAAGCGGAAAAGGAGCGTCACCAGCCTCGCCAGTTGATTATTGCGCTGACCGCCAACGCCCTGGCGGGGGACCGTGAGATGTGTCTGCAAGCCGGCATGGACGATTATGTGACCAAGCCAGTCACCATTGGGGGGCTCAGCAAGGCGTTCCAGCGCTGGCTGCCATCCTCGCCCGCTGAACCTCAGGCGCTTGCCGCCCTTTCAGGCAAACGGGACAATGCCGCGACCATGACCGTCATCGATCTGAGCGACCTGCGAGCCAGCCTGGGCGAGCAAGCCCACCAGATCATCCCGGCGGTCATCAAGTCTTACCTGAGCGAAGGTGAAAGACACGTTGAGGTGCTGAAGGCCGCGGACCGGGAATTCAATCTCGAACATGTCACTCGGATCGTGCACAACCTGAAGAGTTCGAGCGCCGCGCTGGGCATCAAGCAATTTTCTGAACTGTGCAAGGAAGCGGAAAAACTGCTGCGGGGCAGCCAGATCGAAACAGGCAAGGCATTGCTGCCCCGTATCGTCAAGGCCTTTGAAGAAGTCCGTCTGACCGCTGAAACGACGCTCGCCGAAATGGCCAGAGACAAATCATGAGCAGGACCGACAAGCCCAAGCTCCTGATTGTCGACGACGAGCCGGTGATGCGCACCATCACCGAATCGGTGTTGGCCCAGCATGAATTTGACGTAACCACCGTTGCCTCGGCCGAGGAAGCCATTTCGCAGATCACCCAAGGCCATATCCCCGACTTGCTGCTGCTCGATGTGCTGATGCCGGGCATCAACGGTTTCGAGGCCTGCCGGATTCTGCGCCGCATTGAGCGCCTTGAGCACCTGCCGATCATCATGCTGACTGCACTGGACGATCAGGCATCGATCGACGAAGCCTACCGCTGCGGCGCAACCGACTTCATTACCAAGCCACTCAATATCCCGCTGCTGCCGCACCGGGTACGCTACCTGCTGCGCTCCTCGATTGCCTTCAAGGATCTGGTCGATAGCCAGCTCACCCTGATCCATACCCAGCAGATCGCCCATCTTGGCAACTGGACCATGGACCACGAGGGCAATATCAGCGCTGCCTCGCGGCAATACCTGGACATCATCGCCGCCGCACAATTACCGGTTTCCGAAAAACGCCTGCTCGCCCGCGTCCATCGCGAAGATCGCAGCGCATTGATGCGCTGCTGGGCAGAATTGCGTGCCGGCCGTCCATACCAGATCGACTATCGGCTACGCAGTCTGGCCAACGAAAATCTCTGGCACCACGTTCACGAACGCGGCTTTCCCATATTCGACGAGAAAAATCATTATCAGGGTGCCAGCGGCTTCACCCAAGACATCTCGGAGCGGGTCTCCCAAGAAGAAAAAATCCGCCAGCTGGCCTGGCACGATCCTGTCACCGGCCTGAACAACCGCGATCGCCTGATCGAACTGCTTGAGCGCGATCTCCAAGCCGACGACAACAAGACCGGCGTGGTCATTCTCTACATTCATCTGAGCAACCTGCGCGACGTCGCGACCGTCCTCGGACAAGAGACCTCGGATGCCGCCATTCGTACCCTTGCCAGCCGCATCAAGGGCTTGCTGAAAACGCCGCCGCAATGCAACTGCCCGGCTGACCGAGAGTACATGCAGGATGCGAAGCTTGCCCGTTATGACGAGCAATCCTTCGTGCTGGCGCTGCCTGGTGTGCTGGACCGGGAAGAGATCTACTGCTACGCCAATGCAGTGAACGAAACCATAAGCCAGCCGATGTTGCTGCTCGGCGACGAAGTGCTGATTACGCCCTTCATCGGGATTGCCTATTACCCGGAAGATGCCTCGGACACGGCAGAGCTGTTCCGGCGCGCCATGCTGGTTGCCCTGCGTGCCGCCAGCAATAATGGCACCGTAGTCAGCTTCTTCGACCAGAAACATGACCACGAAGCCGCCCAGCGACTCGTTCTGGAACGTGGTCTGCGTGCGGCGCTCGATCAGGGCGGCCAGCTACGCCCCTATTTCCAGCCAAAAATTTCCGCGGCCACCGGCGAAATCATTGGCGCCGAAGTCCTGCTGCGCTGGCAACACCCCTTGCTCGGCTTCATCACGCCAGACCGCTTCATCCCGCTGGCGGAAGAAGTTGGCCTCATTCACCCGATCAGCGAATGGCTGATCAGCCAAGTCTGCGAACTGATCGCCGACTGGCTGGGTATGCGGCAGAAGGTCGGCACGATCAGCATCAACCTGTCGGCCGAGAGTTTCTTCCAGCATTCGCTGATCCAGTTCATCGATGAAGTGCTCAACCGAACCGGCGTTCCAGCCAGCCAACTGATCATCGAACTGACCGAAAGTGTGCTGATGCAGAATGCCGATACCGCGCACCAGGTGATCAACGAACTACGCCAACGCGGGATCCGCATCTCACTCGACGATTTTGGTACCGGCTTCTCGTCGCTCGGCTACCTCAACCGCTTCAGCATCGACGAAATCAAGATCGACCGCTCCTTCGTCATCGACCTCGAGGAACAGGGCAAGAAACGGGCGCTGGTCCAGGCCATCATCACGCTGGGCACCGCCCTCGGCCTGAAGGTCGTCGCCGAGGGTGTCGAAACCCGACAGCAGGCCGACCTGTTGCGAGCGATGGGCTGCGACATCTTCCAGGGTTTCTTTTTTGCCCGGCCGATGCCGGCTGACGAATTCATCGCTTTCCAGTTGCCGGCCATTGAATCCGGAATAACCCCGGATCCGACTCCATGACACCACGCGCCACACGCCTCGGGAAGCCATTCGGCAGCGGGCTATTGCTCACCCTGCTGCTCGGTCTGGTCGCCCCCTGCTCGGCCGCCATCGATGCCATCGATCTGTCGCTGGAGGATCTGCTCAAGGTCAATATCGTCTCGGCCCCGAAATTTGCCGAAAATCCGGACCAGATTCCCTCCGTCGTCTCGATCCTGACCAACGAAGACATTCGCCTCTATGGCTGGCGAACCCTCGGTGATGCCCTGCGCACGCTGCAGGGCTTCAACGTGACCGATGACCATACCTACGCCTATGCCGGCGTGCGTGGCATCTCGCAACCCGGCGATTACCGTCCTCGCATGCAGATCCTGATCGACGGCATGTCGGTCAACGAAAACATCTACGCCAGCGCCCCGGTCGATTCGGCATTCCCGCTCGATATCGGCCTGGTCGAACGCATCGAAGTCATTCGTGGCCCAAGCGCCTCGGTCTATGGCGGCGATGCGATGTTCGGTGTGATCAACGTGGTCACCCGTAGCGGGCAGAGCGTCGGCACCGAAGCCAGCCTGGGTCTGGGCAGTGGCGCCAATCGCCGGCTGCGCGCCAGTTGGGGCGGCCAGGTCGGCGGCAACGAGGTGCTGATTTCAGCCACCGGCTTCAATGTGAATGGCAATACGCTGGCCTTCAGCGACGTCAATGGCGACGGCAGTTCCCGCGACCTGCACCGCCTCGGCGGCGAAGACGGCGGACAGCTGTTCGTCAAGGTACGCGGCGATGACTGGCACTTCAGCTTCATCCATGCCAAGCGCGACCGCATTGTGCCGACTGCCAGCTACGATACGATTGTCGACGACCGCGGCCATGTCGAATCGGATCGTTACACGCTGCTCGACCTGAGCAAGCGCTGGAAGCTGAATGCCACCAACGAGCTGCACCAGCGCCTCTATTTCGGTGACTACGGCTACGACGGGGCATTCCCCTACGATTACTCGGCCGACCTCGGCGATCCGCACGCCATGAACGTCGACAAGGCCCGTGGTAGCTGGTGGGGCATCGAGAATCGTCTGGTCAACACCGGCTGGTCCGGCCATCGCCTGACCGTGGGCCTTGAATACAAAGGCAACTGGCGCCAGAACCAGAGCAATTTCGACCGCGGCTACGGTTGCATCAATGCCGACATGAGCATCAGCCCCACTCCATGCCTGGACGATCGCCAGCACAGCCGGCAGCTCACGCTGATGACCCAGGACGAGATTCAGTTGGGCACGGCCAACCTGCTGACATTGGGCCTGAGCTACAACAACCTGGGCAGCCTGGGCTCGTTCTGGAGCCCGCGTCTGGGCGTCGTGCATGATGCCGGCCAGGCCGGGCTGTTCAAGGTGCTGTACGGCACCGCATTCCGCGTGCCTACGGTTTATGAGCGGGCCTACGCCACGCCCGCCCTGGCCTACGGCAACCCCAGCCTGAGGCCGGAAAAGATGCGTTCGCTGGAGCTTTCATGGGAGAAACGCTTCAGCCAGTTTTCCCGGTTCACGGCCACGGCCTACCACCTCCACATCGACAAGATGGTGACCACCGACGAAGCTGGTGTCGCAGAAAACAGCGCGCATACCAATGCCAGTGGCCTGGAAATCGAATACGAGCAGCGCTGGAGTAACGGCAGTCGGCTGCGCACCGGCTATACGGTGCAGCATGCAGCCGAAACGAACCACGGCTTTGACAATTCGCCGCATCACATGGCCAAGCTGAATGTTGCCGTACCGACCGGCATCACCCACCTGATGGCCGGCCTCGAAGCCCAATGGATCAGCGCCCGGCTGGCCTGTCTCGGCACCGAGCGGATTCCGTCCTATACGCTGGCCAATCTGAATCTGAGCTACGCCCCCAGCGGCAAGCGTTGGGAAGTCGCGCTCGGCATCTACAACCTGTTCGACCACCGCTACAACGACCCGGTCGCACTCGACAGTGTCATGGGCGTTCGTCGCTGGCAGATGCCGCAACTCGGACGCACTGCGCTGCTCAGTACCACACTGCACTTCTAGGACGCCCGTCCGGCCCTCAGTCGGCCAGTTCGATCTGCCCGCTGATATTGGTCGTCAGCAGGCTTTCCCCGGCCTCCAGCGGGGCCGGGGCCGCATCGGCGGCCAACATCACGCCCCGGCTGGCGCGCATCATCGGCACCGGCATGCCACCGCCCTGCTGGATGTTGAGCTGCTTGATCTTCCAGGTCTTGCCCAGTTGCTCACCGACCACGGCGGCACGGCTCTGGAAGGCGCGAATCGCTTCGCGCGTCGTTTCGTCTTCGACCTGACGTCGCGTTTCCGGCGATGGCAGTTGATTGACCGCACCGACCGCCAAACGCATCTGCTGCAGCTTGCCGAGCAGTT
Organism: Dechloromonas aromatica RCB; assembly: GCF_000012425.1. Classification (NCBI taxonomy): domain Bacteria; kingdom Pseudomonadati; phylum Pseudomonadota; class Betaproteobacteria; order Rhodocyclales; family Azonexaceae; genus Dechloromonas; species Dechloromonas aromatica (nom. nud.). The sequence continues at coordinate 2,998,786 of NC_007298.1, forward strand.
CCGATACCGCCCCCAGGTCTTTCGATTCGATCAGCAGCTCGCTGCGCATGCGCCAGCCATCGATTTTCTGGGCCGGCCCGTAGACCGGGTAAGTCGATTGATTACCGCTCTTGACGGTAACGCCAGCTTTCGCCCGAATGAGCTTCAGGGCCTCGGCTATATCGGCATTGACGCGGCGCGCCAGTTCGGCTGGGTTATTGCCGCTGACTTCGCTGAACACGCTGGCCCGCACCATGTCGTTCGCCGCCAGTCGGCTGGCCTCGGCGGAAAGGTCGACCAGCGCGCCGGCCTGGGCGCTGGCAGCGGCGAAACACCCCGCCAGCAAGGCGGTCACGAGCCGGCTCATTGCGGCCCCTTATCCTGCAAGCGGCCGTAGATGACCAGCAACACAATGGCGACAACGATTGAGGCGATGAAACCGGCGCCCTCGCCGGCCTGATACCAGCCCATCGCCTGCCCGAGCATGCCGGCCAGGAACGAGCCGCCGATGCCGAGCAGCACGGTGACGATGAAGCCCATGTTTTCCTTGCCCGGATGCAGCCACTTGGCGATGACGCCAACGATGAAGCCGACGACGATGGTCCACACGATTCCCATAGAAAAATCTCCTTTATTCCCTTAAGCAGAAGCCTGACCAAAGAAATCCGCTGGCCGGCAGACAACCCTCGGTTGCCTGCTGATATTAACGCCATGGCATGACAACACTTGGCACCGAACGGTAAAGATTTGTTGGCCGGACTGCCCGACCGACAGCGGGCGTCACACCATCGACAGGCGCGCCGCAAGGGTATCCATCAGCACTCTGACTCGATGCGGGACATGTCGATTGCTCGGCAGCATGGCATAGATGCCGAGTTCGGGAATCGGGAAATCGGCCAGGATTTCCTCGACCCGCCCAGCCGCCAGAAAGGTATCGACAATGAAATCCGGCTGGCAGGTGATGCCCAGCCCCTGCGCCGCCGCTTCGGTCAATACGTCGCCGTTATTGGCATTGAGGCGGCTGCGCACATGGAAACTTTCCAATTGGCCTTCGACCATGAACTGCCAGACCTGGCTGCTCCCGGCGTAGGTATAGCCAAGACAGACGTGATGCACCAGCTCGGCAGGATGCAGGGGCCGGCCATGACGAGCCAGATAGTCCGGGGCGGCCACGACCAGCATCCGGCCGCTCCCGATCTTGCGGGCCACATCACCTGATTCCAGCCGGCGAGTAATGCGGATCGACAGATCAATGCCTTCTTCGATCAGATTGACCCGGCGATCGCTGTAATCCATATCCAGCACGACTTCCGGATAACGCTGCGAGAAGTCGAGCAGCACGGGAGCCAGTTTTTTCAGGCCGTAGCTCAGCGGCAGGCTGATCCGGATATTGCCACGCGGGGTCAGACGCTCTTCGGCGACGCCGGTTTCAGCCGCCTCAACCAGATTGAGGATGACCCGGCACTTTTCCAGATAGGCCGTGCCGCCCGAGGTCAGCGTCAGGCGGCGAGTACTGCGCGCCATCAGCTTGACGCCGAGATGCGCCTCCAGCGCGGCGATCTGCCGGGTGACCACGGAACGGGCAACGCCTTGTTGCTGCGCCACCGCCGAAAAACTGCCGAGTTCGGCAACCCGAACAAAGAGGTGCATCGCGTCCAGACGGTCCATTGTTGCAATATCCGCAATAGTAATTTGCACATTGTCGGCTATTTCGTTCCAAATAACAGGCATAAAGTGCGTCCATCGACACAGGAGTTGCAGCAATGACACAAACCCCATCCGCCATTTTCGTCCCGCACGGAGCGCCGACCTTCGCGCTCAATCCGGGTGCAGCCGGCGCCGCGCTATCCGCCCTGGCCGCCAAGCTCCCGCTGCCGCGCGCCATCGTCATCGTCAGCGCCCATTGGGATACCGCCGTGCCGACCGTCGGCTTCGCCGAACGTCCTGAAACGATCCACGACTTCTGGGGATTCCCGGAAGAACTGTACGCCCTGCGCTACCCGGCCACCGGTTGCCGTGAAGCCTCCGAGGAAGTCGTCGCCACCCTGCAAGCCGCCGGCCTGCCGGTCGCCACCGATCCCAGCCGCGGCCTCGACCACGGCGCCTGGGTGCCGCTGCGCCTGATGTTCCCCGATGCCGAAGTCCCGGTCATCCCGGTTTCCATCCAAAGCCGTGGCGGCCCTGAACAGGCCTACCAGCTCGGCCAGGCACTGGCTCCGCTAACCGCCAAGGGCTTCCTGATCATTGCCTCCGGCAACGTCACCCACAACCTGCGCGATTACCAGATGGCAGCCATGCGCGGCGGCCAGACCCCGGCTTATGTCCGCCAATTCACTGACTGGCTGGCTGAGCGGCTCGCTGCCAGCGACATTGATGCCCTGCTCGACTATCGTCGCCAGGCCCCCGGCGGCGTGCAAGCCCACCCGAGCGATGAACATTTGCTGCCGCTGTATGTCGCACTCGGTGCCGCTGGTGAAAACGCCAAGGCCGACCGCTTTCATGCCGGCATCGACAATTATGTAATCGCCATGGACGCCTACACCTTCCAGGCCCAATAAAGGAACCCGATCATGACCTACACCAAGACCGCCAAGGCCCTGCACTGGCTGATGGCCATCCTGCTCTTCGGGCTGTTGGCCCTCGGTTTCTACATGCATGACCTGCCGCTGTCGCCGGACAAGCTGAAGCTCTACTCCTGGCACAAGTGGGCCGGCGTCACGGCCTTCCTGCTGCTCGCCGTCCGCCTGCTCTGGCGCCTCTCGCATCGCCCGCCAGCCCTGCCGGACAGCATGCCGAAGCTGATGCAGTTCGCCGCCCACGCCGGCCACCTGATGCTCTACGGGCTGATGATCGCCATTCCGCTGACCGGCTGGCTGATGAGTTCGGCCAAGGGCTTCCAGACCGTCTATTTCGGCTTGCTGCCCATCCCTGACCTGCTCGACAAGAACAAGGAACTGGGCGATCTGCTGGCTTTGGTGCACAAGAGCCTGAACCTGCTCTTCGTCGCCGTGCTGGCCGGTCACATCGGCGCCGCCCTGAAACATCACTTCATCGACAAGGACGACATCCTGACCCGGATGCTGCCCAAGCACTGACCCTTAGGAGAACCCAACATCATGAAAAAACTCGCTCTCGCCCTGGCCTTCGCCAGCCTGATCCCTGCCGCCCACGCCGTTGAATACACCCAGGTCCAGCCTGAGAAAAGCGCCGTGACCTTCGTCTACAAGCAGATGGGCGTCGCCGTCGATGGCAAGTTCAAGAAGTTTTCCAGCCAGCTGAATTTCGACCCGGCCAAGCCGGCTGCCGCCAAGGCCACCTTCGATGTCGAACTGGCCAGCGTTGACACCGGCGCCCCGGAAGGCGACCAGGAAGTGGCCGGCAAGCCGTGGTTCAACACCAAGGCCTTCCCGACCGCCCGTTTTGTCTCCGGCAGCGTCAAGGCGCTCGGCGGCAACAAGTACGAAGTCGCCGGCAAGCTGAGCATCAAGGGCCAGACGCAGGATGTCATCGTTCCCGCCACCTTCACCGCCCAGGGCAATACCGGCGTCTTCGACGGCGGCTTCACCATTCGTCGCGCCGATTTCACCATCGGCGAAGGCGCCTGGGCCAAGTTCGACATCGTCGCCAACGACGTGCAGATCAAGTTCCGCATTACCGCCTCAACGAAATAAACCCCAACCCACAACAGGAGAATCACCATGAAAAAGCAACTCGCCACCCTCGTCCTCGCCATTGCTGCAGCCGCTCCGGCCCTGGCCGCTCCGCAAACCTTCACGCTGGATGGTACCCACAGCTTCCCGCGCTTCTCGTACAGCCACTTCGGCTACTCCACCCAGCTCAGCCGCTTCGACAAGACGACCGGCACCGTCATCCTCGACAAGGCTGCGAAATCGGCCAAGGTCGATATCGTGATCGATACCAAATCGGTCGATACCGGCTACCCGACGTTCAACGAGCACATCCAGGGCGAAGACTTCCTGGACACCGCCAAGTACCCGACCGCCACCTTCAAGTCCACCAAGGTCGTGTTTGAAGGCGACAAGCCGACCAGCGTTGAAGGCAACCTGACCCTGAAGGGCGTGACCAAGCCGGTTACCCTGAAGGTGACCAGCTTCCAGGCCATGCCGCATCCGATGATGAAAAAGGATGCGATCGGTGCCAATGCGACAGTCACCGTCAAGCGTACCGATTTCAACATGGGCAAGTTCGCACCTTACGTTGGCGACGACGTGACCATCGACATCGCCCTCGAAGCCATCGCACAATAAGCCAGCTCCATCCCGGGCGGCGGCCCGGCATACGACAGCCCGGCCGCCGCTTTCCCTGCCCGTTTCATCTATTCCTGATCAGGAGCACGCCATGACCCAACTGAACGTCCTCGGCATTTCTGGTAGCCTGCGCCGCCAGTCCTGCAACAGCGGCCTGCTCCGCGCAGCGCTGGCCGAATTGCCAGCCGGCATGCAGATGAAAATTGCCGACCTCACCGATATTCCGTTCTACTGTGCCGACCTTGCCGAAAAGCCGGCCAGCGTCGTTCGCGTTCTTGCCCAGATTGCTGCCGCCGACGCGCTTGTCCTGGCCTGTCCGGAATACAACTATTCCATCGCCCCGGCGCTCAAGAACATTCTCGACTGGGCCTCACGCGAACCGAACAACGCCCTGCTCGCCGGAAAAGCCATTGCCATCATGGGGGCTGGCGGCGGCATGGGTACCTCGCGCGCCCAGTACCATCTGCGCCAGGTTTGTGTCTTTCTTGACCTGCATCCGCTCAACAAGCCCGAGGTCTTCGCCAATGCCTTTGCCGGTGCCTTCGATGCCGATGGCAACCTGACCGATCCCAAGATCATCGCCCAGATCGCCCAGCAGCTTCAGGCCCTGGAGCAGTGGTGTCGCAAGATCAAGGCCTGAGCCTGACGACAGCCAACACCGCCGGAAGCGTCTGCCGGGAAAACCCCCGTCCTTTTTCGGTCGGGTTTTTTTAAAAGACCCGCTTAACGCTTGCCGGCTCGACCGGGAACTTGATTGAATTCAAGCTCCGGAAATTCAAGCGCGATTCAATCAGCGCTTGAACAATTCTTTCAGGAACTTCTCGACGTAGGCCGGGCGAACCGGCTTGACGATATAGCCGCGGGCGCCAAGCCCGGCTGCCTGCTGGACGATGGTGCGCGAGGTATCGCCAGTCACCATGACCACGGCAGTCTCGGGGCTGGCTTCGAGTATCCGCGGCAGTGCCTCCAGTCCGGAGAGGATGGGCATGTTGACGTCGAGAAACAGTACGTTGGGCTGGTGCGTCATGGCGGCACGAATGGCTTCCTCACCATTGCCGGCCTGACCGACGATATGCAGACCCAGTTCGCTGAGCACCCCCTTGAGCAGCAGCCGGACCGAACTGTTGTCATCGGCAATGACCACAGTCGGCCGCGGGCCAGTGCTATCTTTGGCAGGCTTGGCATCCCCCTGCCCGGTATCTGGCGATTTCTGAGCGGCCTCAGGAAGGTTTGCTCGTGAGGCCTGGCGGCGGGTTTGGCAAACCTGGCGCAATTCGTTGATGACCTGCTTCTGGCTGAACGGTTTGCGCAGAAAGCCCGCAGCGCCGGTATCAGCGGCCTGTTCCTCGATCCCGGGGCCTTCCGAGGCGGTCATGAACAGTACATCGATCTCCGGGAGCGTCGAATTGATCTCTTGCAGGATGTCGAGACCGTCCCGGCCCGGCAAACGATAATCGAGACAGACGATATCCGGCGACATCTTGCGGATAGCCTCCATCACCCCGTTGCCATCCGGTAAAGTGCCAACCACCTCATAGCCCTGACTGCTTAACAACACGCTCAGCAGAGTTCGCATTGAGGCATTGTCATCAACGATCAGGACACGCATTCGAACTCTTTCATCGGTTTTCTGGAGAGTGACATTTTCTGTGTGGCAGGGGCAAATCGCTTGCGGCCAGTATGTTAACTGCGAAGCGGAGCTGCTTGGCATTCTTTTTGGAGCAAGCAGCCTCCATCGCCCGGCTGTTTTGCTGCGCAGTCACATACCGAAGTGAAGGCGCACCCGGCCTTGTAGAAGTATGCGTGCCTGCTCTTCGTCACAGTCGGCCAGACGATCAAAAATCTCGCGCGCCATGGGTTGGAAGATCGCCATCACGCTCGGGTCGAAATGGCTGCCGGTATCCTTTTCGAGGATGGCCATCGTTGTATCGAACCCTATTGCTTCCTTGTAAGGCCGTTTTGAACACAGGGCATCGAACACATCGGCAACGGCGAAAATGCGGGCTGACAACGGAATATCGTCGCCCGCCATCTGCCGCGGATAACCTGAGCCATTCCATTTTTCGTGGTGCCCGGCGACAACGGCATGGGCACCGTCCAGCCAGCCCATGCCGCTGACGATTTCCTCTCCCTGACTGACATGGGTACGCATGACGGCAAACTCAGCGTCATCCAGCTTGCCCGGCTTGAGCAGGATGGTGTCCGAAATGCCGATCTTGCCGACATCATGCAGGAAGCTGCCGGCGATCAACGATTGCATTTCGTAACCCCGCAAGCCCATTCTTTCGCCAATCCGGGCGGCAATCCACGCCACGCGGTAATTGTGGGTTCCGGTATCCGAATCCCGTTTGGCGATGGCCCGGCCGAGTGCTTCCATCATCGACAGGTGCGAATCGAGGACTTCGCGGGCCTTGCGTTCGTTGTCCGCCGACAGATGCACAACCGACAGATGCACAACCACCGGGTAAATGGCTGCGCCGCAAAGCAGCGAAGCAAGCACCACCATCAGCGCTGCCGACAGGGCATTTGCCGCGATCTGCTCAAGTTGCCAGGTGGGAACGACGCGAACCCCTTCAAAATAGCCATTGATGCGCCCGTCGGCTTCGGTCCTCAAGGGAACGAAAACCCGCATCACCCAACGTCCATCGGGAAGCTTCAGACTTTGATAGGAAGCCGTCGAATAATCCGGGCGCCCGTGACTCGGCACCTTCGCCTCGACTGCTTCGCCCTGTGCAGTCATGGCTTCGGTCAGCTTCTCGCCATTCCGGTCGTAGATTTCAGCGATATCGAACAAGCCACCGACAATCGTGTGCGCCGCCTCGACAGCACGTGCCCTGGCAACTGAATCATCCAGCGCCAACGCATCGAAAAAACCCAGCAGGCGCCGCGACTCTTCCATGGCCAGGGAAACCGTATTCTCCTCAGCGTTTTCCCTAGCCACGAACCAGGCAATCGGGCTGGCAAGCGCGGCCAGCAGGATGCTGACTGCAGCAATCCGGACAGCTGTCCGTTGGTTGAACGGGTTCATGCGTTGCTCATCTTTTTTGTCGTCTTTCCCTCTATCACCTGAAAGCTTAATTCAAACCAACGGTGTCGCGGAACGATTCTTTAAGGCTGCCTTAATCATTTCCATCTAAACTAAAAATTCGGTTAATCGTGAGTAAAGTCATGCCAGTATCCTATCGTTGCTTGCTGCTTCCCCTCTTCGCTTTCATCGGCTGCGCCTCGGCGGGTGAAACGCTCGTCCTTCAGGCGGCGCAGATCAAGGCACTCGGCGTCGAGACTGCCATCGCCAGCCAGGGCGGCTCGGCCGGCGGCCTGTTGCCGGCCCGCGTGCTGGTTCCCAATGAGCAGATGCGGGTCGTTGCGGCCCCCGTCGGAGGCATGGTCGAAATGCTGGCCGTTGCCCCCGGTGCTACCGTCAAGCGCGGCCAGGTCGTGGCCCGACTGGCCAGCCCACAAGCGCTGGAATTGCAACGCGACGCGCTGCAGTCAGGTAGCCAGGCGGCGCTGCTGCAACAAAGCCTGAAGCGCGACGAACAGCTTTTTGCCGAAGGCCTGATTGCCGAATCCCGCCTGCAAGCAACCCGTGCCGCCTCAGCCCAAGCTTCAGCCCAGGCCAGCGAACGCCGCCAGGGCCTCGCGCTCGCCGGGGTTGCCCCGGGCAAGCTGGGTGGCCCGCTGGCGCTAACGGCTGCCATCGATGGCGTGGTACTAGAACAAGGTGTCCAGCTCGGCCAGCGCGTCGAAACCTCGGCGCTGATCTACCGGATCGCCAAGCTCTCCCCCCTGTGGCTGGAAATCCAGGCGCCGGTGGAGCTTGCAGCGACGCTAAAAGAAGGAAGCACGCTCAAGATCGCGCGCAGCGAAGTGGTCGGCAAGCTGATCGCCATTGGTCGTGCTGTCGATGCAGCCAGCCAGACCGTGTTGCTGCGGGCCGAAGTCGGCAAGGGGGCCGAGATGCTGCGGCCCGGACAAGTCATCGAGGTTGAAATCGCCGCGCCAGCCGGCCAGCAGCAACGCCTGCCCGCCTCGGCGTTGGCCCGCAATGAAGGGACAACCGTCGCTTTCGTCCAGACGGCCAGCGACGACAAGGGAACGAGCTTCGAGGTGCGCCCGGTCCGCATCATCAGCCAGGGCGGCGACAGCGTCACCGTCGATGGCATCAAGGCCGATGAAAAGATCGCCATCAAGGGCATTTCCGGCCTGAAGGCCATGTTGACGGGCGTGGGCAAATAAATATGCTCGCCGCCCTGATCCGTTTTTCGCTGACCCAGCGCCTGTTGCTGCTGGTCCTGACGGCCATGCTGATCGGTGCTGGCGTCCAGGCTTTCCTCGGCCTGCCGATCGACGCCTTCCCGGATGTCTCGACCACGCAGGTCAAGATCATCCTGAAGGCACCGGGCATGACGCCGGAAGAGGTCGAAACCCGGCTGGCCGTGCCGGTCGAGCAGGAGTTGCTCGGCATACCCCACCAACGCCTGCTGCGTTCGACCTCCAAATACGCATTGACCGACATCACCCTCGACTTCGAGGATGGCACCGACATCTACTGGGCGCGCCAACAGGTCGGCGAACGGCTGGCCACAGCCATGGGCAACCTGCCCCCGGGCGTTACCGGCGGCATGGCGCCGATCACCACGCCGCTCGGCGAAATGTTCATGTTCACCATCGAGGGCGACCTGTCGCTGGCCGACAAGCGCGCCCTGCTCGACTGGGTAATCCGTCCGCAATTGCGCACCATTCCCGGCGTCGCCGACGTCAACAGCCTGGGCGGCGAGGTTCGCACCTTCGAAGTGGTACCCAACCCACAGTTACTGGCGGCGCGTGGCCTGGCCCTGAAGGATTTGCAGGCGGTCCTCGAAACCAATAACCGCAACGACGGCGCCGGCCGCCTCAACGACGGCGAAGAAGCGCTGCTGGTCCGGGCCGAAGGGGCGATTGCGACGGTCGACGATGTCAAGGCCATCGTCCTGCAGACCAAGGATGGCAACGTGGTACGCATCGCCGACGTCGCCACGGTCGGCCTCGGCGCGCTAACCCGCTACGGCGCGGTGACCAAGAGCGGCAAAGGCGAGGCTGTCGAGGGTCTGGTCCTCGGCCTGCGCGGTGCCAACGCGCAAAGCGTGGTCGACGGCGTCAAGGCGCGACTGGCCGAAATTGCCCCGAGCCTGCCGCCGGGCGTCACCATCGAACCCTTCTATGATCGGAGCAATCTGGTCGAACGTGCTGTCGGCACGGTATCGAAAGCGCTACTCGAAGCCATCGTGCTTGTCGTGCTGCTGCTCCTGGCCTTCCTCGGCAACCTGCGTGCCGCGCTGGTCGTCGCCCTGATGCTGCCGCTGTCGGCGCTCGCCACCTTCATCCTGATGCGCTCGGCAGGGCTGTCGGCCAACCTGATGAGCCTGGGCGGCCTGGCCATCGCCATCGGCATGCTGGTCGACGCCGCAGTCGTGGTCGTCGAGAACGTCGAAAGCCAGCTCGCCGAAGCCCCCGACAATCTGCCGACGCTGCACCTGATCTTCCGTGCCGCCCGCGAGGTCGCTTCACCGGTCACCTCGGGCATCGTCATCATCATCATCGTTTTCCTGCCGCTGCTCACCTTGCAGGGTCTGGAAGGCAAGATGTTCGGACCGGTAGCGCTGACCATCGTCTTCGCGCTGGCCTCGTCGCTGCTACTGTCACTGACCGTGGTGCCGGTACTCGCCTCCTACCTGATCAAGCGCGGCGTCCATCACGAGCCATGGCTGGTCAAGAAACTGGCTGCCATCTACGACCGCGTCCTCACCTCGGCCCTGGCCCACAGCCGGACTTACCTGATTGGCGCCACCATTGCCCTCGCCGCCGCCGCTGGCGCCTTCATGCTGCTCGGCAAGAGCTTCATGCCGACCATGGACGAGGGCGACATCATCATGCAGCTGGAAAAACTGCCTTCCATCGGCCTCGATCAGACCATCGCCATCGACAGCGCGGTACAGAAGGCCATCCTGGCGCAGGTGCCGGAAGTCAAAGCCATCGTCGCCCGGGCCGGTGCCGATGAACTGGGCCTCGACCCGATGGGTCTGAATCAGACCGACACGTTCATGGTGCTGCAGCCCCGCAACACCTGGCGCAAGCCGAACCCGGCCTGGCTGGCCGACCAGCTACGCGGCGTGATGGCCGATTTCCCCGGCATTGGCTTCTCCTTCACGCAACCGATCGACATGCGTGTTTCCGAAATGCTGACCGGGGTGCGTGGCGAGCTGGCGATCAAGGTCTTCGGGCCGGATTTGCCGACACTGAACAAGCTGGCGGTCGATATCGAGAATACGGTCAAGATGGTCACCGGTGCCGAAGACACCTTCACGCTGAAGAACGATGGCGTGCAGTACCTGAAGATCGTCATCGACCGCCTGGCTGCCGGCCGCTTCGGGCTCAACGTCGATGACATCCAGAACGATCTCAAGGCCCTGCTCGAAGGCCGCAATGTCGGCACCGTCATCCAGCAGAACCGCCGGGTGCCGGTCGTCCTGCGCGGCCCGGACAGCCTGCGCTCATCGCCGGCCGATTTCGAAGCCCTGCGTCTGACCCTGCCATCCGGTGGCAGCGTGCCGCTGTCCAGCGTCGCACGCATCCAGCGCATCGACGGCCCGGTCAAGGTAGACCGCGAAAATGCCCAACGCTACGTGGTGATCCAGTCCAACGTTCGCGACCGTGACCTGGTCGGCTTCGTCGACGATGCCAAGGCGGCTGTCGCCCGCGATGTCAAGCTGCCGCAAGGCTATCGTCTGGCCTGGGGCGGGCAGTTCGAGAACCAGCAGCGGGCAGCGGCACGCTTGATGGTGGTCGTACCAGTGGCACTGGCACTGATCTTCTTCCTGCTCTTCTCGACTTTCCGCTCGGTGCGGCAAGCCCTGCTGGTCTTGTCCAACGTCCCGTTCGCCATGATCGGCGGCGTCTTCGGCCTGCTCTTCTCGGGCGAATACCTGTCGGTGCCGGCATCGGTCGGCTTCATCGCCCTGCTCGGCATCGCGGTGCTCAACGGCGTGGTCATGGTCACTTACTTCAATCAGTTGCTGGCCCGTGGCATGGCAGTCGCCGACGTTGTCGTCGAAGGCGCCAAACGCCGCCTGCGCCCGGTCATGATGACCGCCAGCATCGCCGCCTTCGGCCTGCTGCCGATGCTCTTTGCCAGTGGCCCGGGTTCGGAAGTTCAACGTCCGCTGGCCATCGTCGTCATCGGCGGGTTGGTCACCTCCACCGCCCTGACGCTGCTCCTGCTGCCCATTCTGTTCCGCCGCTTCGGCATCGAACCCAACCTCAGAATTACGGAGGACAAGCATGCCTGATGTCCTGCTTACCCTGATCATGCCCGACGATATCGCCCAGCATGTCGAGGATTTGCTGCTCTCCCGCCCCGACCTGGTGCCCGGTTTCACCGTCAGCGCGGCCGAAGGCCACGGCTCGGTCGTGCCCCTGGTCGAAGACACCGAGCTGGTGGCCGGCCATGCGCCTCGTACCGTCATCCGAACCGTCGGACCGGAAACCGCCAAACGCGAAGTGCTGGCACTGATCAAGCGCGAAATGCCGAATGCCAACGTTTTCTATTGGCTGATCCCAATCATCGAAGCCAAACATATATGAAACTTGCCCCGATCTTGCTGCTGGGTCTGGCCTTCAGCGCTTTCGACACCCTGGCGGCCGAAGCCACCCCGGAACTTCCGCCCACCGAAATCGTCGCCCGCGTCCTGCGTGACAGTCCGATGGTACAAGCCGCCAGCGGCCAGATTCGGGTCGAGGAAGCCAACCGCAATCGCCTCGAAGCCGGCCAGTACGAATGGAACGTCCGGCTCGGCAGCCAGCAGCGCCGGACCAATCCGATCACCGGCCCCGACGAGCGTTTCACCGAATGGAATGCCGCCATCGAACGCCCGCTCCGCCTGCCCGGCAAGGGCTCGCTCGACGGTCAGCTCGGTGCCGCCGGTGTCGCGCTGGCCGAAACCGCGCATGGCGATGCCTTGCACGAAAACAGCCGTAACCTGCTGAAATCGTGGTTCGTCTGGCTCAAGGAAAACGCCGCTGCCAGCCAATGGACCGAGCAGCTTTCACTGCTGGAAAATCAGAACAAAGCCATTCAGCGCCGCCAGCAACTGGGCGATGCCGCCCGCCTCGAAGCCATCCAGGCCGAAGCCGCCCTGGCCCAGGCCCAGGCGCAACTGGCCCAGGCCCGGGTGCGCCAGCAGACGGCCGGCGAAGACCTGCGCCGCCGCTACCCGGGCTTGCCGCTGGTCGCTCCCGGGACCATCTCCGAGCCGACGCCGATTGAGGGCAGTGAGAGCGAGTGGATAAATGAGATCCTCGAACACAGCCACGAACTCGAACTGGCCCGTGGCGAAACCCAAAGGGCGCAGATCGTCGCTGGCCGCGCCGGCCGCGATCGCCTGCCCGATCCGACCGTTGGACTTCATGTTTCCCGCGAACGGGCCGGGGAGGACAGGATTGTCGGCGCCTACATCAGTATCCCGCTACCGGGCGGCGCCCGCCGCGCCAGTTCCGACGCTGCGCTGGCCCAGGCCGATGTCGCCGGACGCCGTGAAGCCGGGACAACCCAGAAGATCACGGCCGAATCAGCCATGCTTTACCAATCGGCCAGCGCCGCTTTCGCCACCTGGCAAGCCAGCCGCAATGCCGCCGACCGCCTGAGCCAGGCCGCCAACATGACTGCCCGCGCCTACCAGCTCGGCGAAGGCAGCCTCAACGATCTGCTGACAGCTCGCCGCCTGGCCAACGAAGCACAGCTCTCGCAGCGCCTGATGCAACTCGATGCACTCGAACTGCGCTACCGGATGTTGCTCGATGCGCATCGCTTGTGGGATCTGGATTAAACAGCCGACAAACACACCGCCAAGGGCCAGAGCGCCGGACTTTTTATTCTGAAAATTGAATTTATTTCAATTTATTCTATAGAATAGAAAAAAGCCTCTGGAGACTACCATGTCCATCGCCCTGAAACCCAATCCGCTCTCCGACCGCTCCCGCGTCCTGTCGACGGCCGTGGTTGAAGCCGCCAGACGGCTAGGCCTTGGCTCCACCGATCTGAATGCCATTATCGGCACCAGCCAGCCCTCGGCCTCACGCCTGCTCAACGGCAAATACTTCATTCCCGAAGGCAGCAAGACCTGGGAGCTTTCGGCGCATTTCATCCGTCTCTACCGATCGGTCTCCTCGCTGGTCGGTGGCAACGACGAACTGGCCCGTAGCTGGCTGAAATCCGGCAACCAGGCTTTCGACAACCGCCACCCGCTGGAGGTGGTCAAGCGTGTCGACGGTCTGCTGCATGTCTGTGAATACCTGGACGCCCACCGCGCTCGCGTCTGAAGCCCGGCCCTGGCTCGGCAAGGGCTGGCGGGCGGTCGAAGCGCAGCACCGGGTGGCGACGATGACGCTGGTCCACGGCGACCTCGGCGATCAATCCCTGCTCGAAGACATTCTCGAAGAAGCGAAGCCGGCACTTCCCCGCGAAGCCGATGGCCTGCACTGGCTGCTCGCGACCCCCTTCCGCTACTGGCCAAAACCGCCCGCCGGCTCGCGCTTTCGAGCGCGGACCGATCCCGGCGTGTTCTATGGGGCCGACGACGAGAAAACCGCCTGCGCCGAATGCGGCTACTGGCGCCTGCATTTCTGGCTGGACAGCGAAGGCCTGGCCGGCCGTGAAACCTCGATTCCGATTACGCTGTTCGAATTCCACGGCACCACCGAGCACGCCCTCGACCTCACCCAGCTCCCCCTGGCCGCTGACCGCGCCAGTTGGACCGATCCGGCCGACTACACGGCCACCCAAAAAATTGCCGGCACCGCTCGCCAGGCAGGGATCGAACTGATCCGCTACCAATCTGTTCGCCACCCCGAAGGCACCTGTCTCGCCATTCTGACGCCACAGGTCTTCAAGGGCCTCGATGAAGCCTTCCGGAATGTCCAGCACAGCTGGACGCTCTGGCTGAAACCGCCCGGCCTGACGGTCTGGCAACGCGACCTGATGCCGGAAAGCCACGTGTTCCGGTTCGCCTGAGCGCCTCAGCCCAATAAGCTCACGCAGAAGAAACAAGACAAATCAGGGCATCCAATGAACAATAGGGGACAGACCACGGTTTTTGCCGGGCCCCTTTGTCCGAGATTCCTCACTACCAAGGCAGGATATGAATAAGCTGGAATCCGAGCTGAAACGGCTCTATTTGCTGCCTGGCCAGGAATGGCCAAGTCCCGCATCTGATACTGACAAGCCAGTAATCAAACTCATCTCGACCGAGGGATTAGTGCGCTGTCTCGTCGTAAGCGTCGAAAATGGCGGCAATTGGGAACACGTTGCCGCACTTTATCAAGGCGTTCAAGAAGACCTCGATTTGCCGGCACCGGCCATTTCCGTTTCGAGTGAAGCGGGTTATCAAATCTGGTTTTCACTAAGCGAACCCGTACCTATGCAACTGGCCCGGGATTTCATGGCGGGGCTCTGCCGAAAGTATTTGGCGGAGATAAAAGCAGACAAGCTCAAACTTCGTCCGGGCACCGAGGGGGAACTTAGCTTTGTGCCCTTGGTGCCGGCAAGACTGGAGAAGACTGAGCGCTGGTCGGCCTATATCGACCCGAGCATGGGAAGCATGTTTGTCGAAGAAACCTGGCTGGAAATGCCCCCGAGCCTCGATAAACAGGCCGGAATGCTAGCCAGGCAAGAGAGTATCAAGGCGCAGGATTTTCAGCGGGCACTAGGCGCCCTGCCGCCGCTCGCTGACCTCAAGGTCACTGACTTGGAGCATGGTTCCCAGGCAGCAAATGCTGATCCATACCCGTCTCGGCAAAGCGGCAAAGAAGCAGCACTCAATGTTGGTAGCGGCTTCGCTAACCCCAAAAGCTTCTTGCTTGCCGTTATGAATGACCCAAGCGCCAGTACGGATCAACGAATTGCTGCGGCCGTCGCCTTGCTACCCTTCTTCGAGAAAGGTGCCGGGGAATAAGTCCTGCTGAAGCCAAGCCCGGAAGCAATGTGGAGCACCGCTGGGTGATCAGTCGGGCGCTCTTGAATGACTGCGCCCCCTGATCGAATCCGCTCATCAGAGATTCGACTCCACCACGCCATTCATCGGGTGACGTGGTGGAATCTCGGCAAGGCTATTTCACATGCTGCCTTTGCGCAGATAGTTCAGGTGCCAGCTGAGCGCCTCGTCGAGCAGATGGGGCGTTTGTTTGCCCGGTGACAGGTTAAGCGAGCGCTTGTAGTAATCCATCAGCAACGGCTTGAAATTCGGATGGGCACAGTTCTCGATAATCACCTTGGCCCGTTGCTTGGGTGACAGGCCGCGCAGGTCGGCCAGGCCTTGTTCCGTGACCAGCACCTGAACGTCGTGTTCGGTGTGATCAACGTGCGAAGCCATCGGCACGATGCAGGAAATCTGCCCGCCCTTGGCTTGCGATGGTGTCATGAAGATCGAAATATAGGCATTGCGGGCAAAGTCGCCGGAACCGCCGATGCCGTTCATGATCTGGGTGCCCATCACATGGGTCGAATTGACGTTGCCGTAGATGTCGGCCTCGATCATGCCGTTCATGGCGATCACCCCCAAGCGGCGGATGACTTCCGGATGGTTCGAGATTTCCTGCGGACGCAGGATGATGCTGTCCTTGAAGCGAGCCAGATCGGCATTCAACTCGGTCAGTGCCGACGGCGACAATGAAAAGGCGGTAGCCGAGGCCATGCTGAGCTTGCCGGACTTGATCATTTCCAGCATGCCGTCCTGCAGCACTTCAGTATAGGCGGTCAGGTTCTCGAACGGCCCGTCGTTGAGGCCGGCCAGAACAGCATTGGCAATGTTGCCGACACCGGATTGCAGCGGCAGCAGATCTTTGGGCAAGCGCCCCTTCTTGACCTCATGTTCGAGGAACTCAAGGATGTGGCCGGCGATCTTGCGCGAATTCTGGTCCGGCGCAGAAAAGGCCGAGTTGCGGTCCGGGCTGTTGGTTTCAACCACCGCGATGACCTTGTTCGGATCGATCTTCAAATACGGCTCACCGATACGGTCGCCGGTGCGAACCAGAGGGATAGGCTGACGATAGGGCGGCAGGTTGGTGCCGTAGTAAATGTCGTGCATCCCCTCCAGCAGCGGGTTCTGCCACGAATTGACTTCGAGGATGATCTTGTCGGCCTGATCCAGCCAGGTCTTGTTGTTGCCGATGGACGACGACGGAATCAGCCGCCCGTCTTCCAGGATGCCGGAGACTTCGACCACGGCGACATCGAGCTTGCCGAGAAAACCGAACCAGACGAACTGCGCGACGTGGGAAAGATGGATGTCGATGTATTCCATCTCACCGGCGTTGATGCGCTTGCGGCAGGTCGGATCGGACTGGTAAGGCAGACGCATTTCGACGCCATCGACCATGGCCAGGGCGCCATCCAGTTCAGGGGCGGTCGACGCGCCGGTCCACACGCCGATCTTGAACTTGCGGCCATGCAGGTTGGCATCCATGATGCGCTTGGCCAGTTCGGTCGGCACCTCCTTGGGATAACCGGCACCGGTAAAACCGCTCATGCCGACATTGACCCCCGAGGGAATGAGGCTGGCT
Source organism: Dechloromonas aromatica RCB (assembly GCF_000012425.1). NCBI lineage: Bacteria > Pseudomonadati > Pseudomonadota > Betaproteobacteria > Rhodocyclales > Azonexaceae > Dechloromonas > Dechloromonas aromatica (nom. nud.). Next base: position 3,015,627 of record NC_007298.1, read on the forward strand.
GCCTCGCTGGCCGACATGATCTTGCTGCGCAAAGCGGTGTTAAGGATGCGGGATGCTCCACCCATGGCTAAAGGCTCCTGAATAGCGTTTTGAAAGAGAGTGCGTCTCCACGACCAGACCGAAAAAAAGCCCGCACGGTGGCGGGCCAAATCCAGATCCTAAGCGCATGAAGGTCTGGAGGAGACAGTGCGCAAATCTAACGAAAATACGGAAGCCGAACGAACGAGATATTTTTACTTCACGAATAAGAAAAACTAAGTCGTTGCGTTCGGCTCAAAAATCAGTTGGCTGGCTTCGATTCGGCAGGAGCAGCCGGTTCGGCAGCCGGAGCCGGCGCGTCAGCCGGTTTGCTGAGGTCAGTCGGAGCGGGCGGCACTGCAGCCGGCAGGCTAGGCGGCGTTGCCGGCGGCGGCAGCACGGCGGTTTCTTCTTTTTTGGCACAGGCCGAGAGGGCGACGGCCAGCAGTGCGGCCACGAGCAGGGAGCGTTTCATCTGGGATATTTCCTTTCACTAACTTGCGAGATGGCTTGTTGATAAGCCGGATGGCAAAGATAGGGAATCGCTTGCGATGAAACAAACGACAAATTATGATCCAGCGGTTTAGAAAAACTTAATCGTCAATGAGCTATCGCCTTCCTCCGCTTGCCGCCTTGCGCGCCTTCGAGGCCGCCAGCCGCCATCTCAGCTTCAAGAAAGCGGCGGAAGAGTTGCACGTCACGCCGGCAGCCATCAGCCAGCAGATCAAGGCACTGGAGGAGTACGTCGGATTCAGCTTGTTCCATCGCCTGACCCGGGCGCTTTCGCTGACGGCACAGGCCGAGGCGATGTTGCCCAAATTGCGCGAGGGTTTTGAATGTCTGGCCGCCGCACTGGATACGACTCGGCCGCCGGGTGAAGGGGTACTGACGGTCATCGCGCCACCTTCATTCGCGACGCGCTGGCTGGTTCCCCGCCTGCCCCGCTTCGCTGCCGAGCATCCGGAAGTCAAATTGCGCCTGTCCAGCCAGAACGATGCAGTCGACCGGCCTGGTGAGTCGAAGATAACCGATGAGCCACACGATCTACGGACAGCCGATACTTCATTGGCAATTCGCTACGGCACCGGTGATTACCCCGGCTTTCACGTTCAGCAACTTTTTGCCCCGGCCTGGGTGCCGGTGTGCTCACCCCGCCTGGCGACTGCGGAGCGACCACTGGATACCCCGGATGATCTGGCTCGCCATGTCCTGATTCACGATGAAACCATCCATGACGATCCACGCCCGCCCAATTGGCTGGAGTGGCTGACCCGGGCGGGTGTCGGCGGGTTTGATGCCGAGCGCGGACCGCGCTTTTCCAACGCGGTGCTGGCGGTCGAGGCGGCACTGGATGGGCAGGGCGTCGCCTTGGCGCTACTGCCGCTCGTCGAGGCCGATGTTGCGGCGGGACGATTGATTATTCCCTTCAAGCTGAGCGTCCCCTCGCCCTATGCCTATTTTCTGGTCATGCGAAAAGTGTTTGCCGGACGCCCTTCGGTCGCCGCGTTTTGTGACTGGTTGATGGCCGAAGTCGGAACGACAAGCCGGTAGACTTGGCCAGCGGAATCCGGATCAGCCAAAACCGGGCCGCACAAATTAAGCGGCACCTCCGTTCACGCCGGAAGAATCAAGCCCAGACAGACAAATCGGCATTTCCATTACGTCGCCTGATCTATACACTGTCTGCAGTTATCCCACGACAATCAGGAGAAGGAAACATGCAAGGTTCGTTTGAGTACAAGCTTGACGGTAACGGTGATGCTATCGTTTTGGGCATCGATCTCGACTCAGTCAGCGCCAAAGCCCTTGCTCGACTTGATCGTTACATCAGCTGGGCAGACATTCTGAAATTGACGGAAAACGACCCGGAAGCGGCCTATGCAGCTGAACGACTGCATACCGTTTTGCAGCACCTGGGCCAGTGAGTCAGCCGTACCCGGTTTTCGCTTAATCCGACTCACCATTCACACGAACAGGAGCCGGGACTTGCGTCCCAGGCTCCTTTTTTATTGCACGGCTTAGCCAGCTGGCGGAACGCCACTCAGCGCCGGTCACCATGTCCCCTACCCAGCCACTTGAGCAGGATTTCGAACAACAATTCCGGGTCCACCGGTTTGCCGATGTGGTCATTCATTCCTGCATCCAGGCAGCGCTGCCGATCTTCGGTAAAGGCGTTGGCCGTCATGGCCACGATCGGTACCTCCGCACCCGCCGGCAGTTGGCGAATCGCCTGGGTCGCCTCAATCCCGTTCATTTTTGGCATCTGCAGGTCCATCAGTATCAGGTCATAGCCGGTGCGCTGGACCATGTCGAGTGCTTGCTCGCCATCAGTGGCCAGATCGACAACCAGCCCGATCTCCTTCAACATTTCGGTCGCAACCTCTTGATTGATCGGCTCGTCCTCAACGAGCAGAACCCGAGACCCGGCATGGTGAGACCTGATCGCCGCTTCGGCCATTTCCGGGGATGGCCCGGCAGCCACGCCGGCCAGCGGCCCGGCCTTGTCGAGCCTTGCCGTAAACCAGAAGGTGCTGCCGACGCCCGGCGTGCTTTCGACGCCGATATTGCCGCCCATCAATTTGGCCAAACGCCGACTGATCGCCAGGCCCAGACCGCTACCGCCATATTCTCTGGTCGTTGATCCATCCGCCTGTTCAAAGGCGGTGAACAATCTCCCCTGATCGACGGCAGCGATCCCGATGCCGGTATCGCACACCTCAAAGCGCAAGACGACATCGTGAGGATGATCTTCGACAACCGAGACGCTCAGGGCAATCGAGCCCTCGGCGGTGAATTTCACGGCATTCCCGGTCAGATTGAGCAATATCTGGCCCAAACGTAGCGGATCACCGCGAAATACCATATTGCTCAGTTCCGGCGCCTTGGAAATTTTCAGCAGCAGCCCCTTTTCAGCCACCCGCTCGCCGACCAGGTTCTTCAGGTTGTCGAAAATCTCCGTCAGCCGGAACGGAATCTTTTCCAGCGTCAGGCGCTCTGCCTCAATCTTGGAAAGGTCGAGAATGTCGTTGATAACGGCCATCAAATGGCGGGATGCCTGCACCACTTTTGACAACTGCTCCCGCTGTCGATCGTCGGTGGATCGCCTTAGAACCAGATCCGTCATGCCCATGATGGCGTTCATCGGCGTGCGCAATTCATGGCTCATGTTGGCCAGGAAAGTACTCTTCGCCCGATTCGCGGCTTCGGCCGCCTCCTTGGCGTCGGACAGCGCTGCCGTGCGATCTTCAACCATTTTTTCCAGATGATGACGGTATTGTTCAAGTTCCGCCTCAGCGCGTTTACGCTCGGTCACATCTCGCGTGACACCGAGAATCTGAGAGGGTTGGCCGCTTTCATCGAGCAACAGCGTGGTGACCACCTCGGTATGGATTATCCGGCCGTCCTTGCAGGGCTGATCCACTTCGGTGGTGGCGAATCTACCGCGCATGTCGCCCGCTCTCAGCAGTTCAAGATTTTTCTTGAGCTGTGCCTTGATGAGCAGTGTCGACTCCGGTGTAGAGGCCGCTTCAAGCGGCTGGGCCATGATTTCTTCGGCCGTCCAGCCCCGCATGCGCAGAACAGAGGGGCTGACATAGGTAAATTTCATGGCCGGTAACGCCATTAGCCAGATCACGTCGTTGCTGTTATCGACGATCAAACGGTAAAGCTCCCGACTTTTTTCCAGTGCGGATTCTGTCTGGGCGCTCTCGACAGCCAGCTCGGCCAGGCTGGCGTAATCTTCAATCAGGGCGATTTCCGCCGCAGAGGGCTGGGTGGGCTGTCGGTGGTAAATGGCAAACGTCCCGAGGACACGCCCTTCCCGATTTTTGAATGGCTGTGACCAGCAGGATCCCAGATCGGCCCGTCGGGCCAGTTCGACATAGTCCCTCCAGTATTCATGTCGCTGGATGTCTTCGACAATGACACGTTCGCCGATGAAAGCTGCGGTGCCGCATGAGCCAACCCCTTCGCCGATGGCCACACCATCAATCGCCTGGCAATAGAAGTCCGCCAGACTGGGCGCAGCGCCGTGGCGCAGGTGCAGACCGTCCTCATCAAGCAGCAGGATCGAGCAGAGCATGCCCGGATGCAGGCTTTCGACATCGCGAGCCAGATTTTCCAGAGTCTCGGTCAGGCTGCCGCCTTGAGAAATTCGCTTCAAGATCCGGTTGTTCAGCATTAACTCGCGCGTCCGCTGCGCCAGCTGCTGCTCCGACTGCTGGGTTGTCGCCGCCATGTCGTTCAGTTTTCTGGAGGTCTCCTTCAACCAGCCAATCACGGAGTTTTCCGTACCGGCCTCAGGAGCGGTATCCATCGAAAAATCGCCCTGCCCCAGGCGGACAATCAATGAGCGCACATCGTCAGCCGACCCCCCCAGGGTTTTGCGCAGTGCCATGTAGGTCCGCCAGAGCATGAAAATCGCTGCCAGACCAAAGGCCATGAACAAGCTGCGCAAGAAAAAAGCATTCTCTTCGGAAGCCCGTACGGCCTGCGCTGTACGTTGGTCAGCCAGCTCATAGACCTGACCAATCGGCTGCATGATTTCCATCTTGCTCCGATGATAGGCATCGTCGTGCATCACCAGGCGGGCCTTCTCCTGATTGGCCTGGTGGTCGGGCGAATCTGCTTCGTACAAGCGCATCGCCTCAAGTTCTATGGTGGCCAGCCGATCTGAATGAGCCTTGGCTGCCGCAAGCTTCTGAAATTCGTCGTCAGAAAATTGGGCCTGGCGCATCAAGGCCAGCAGTTCGACGCCCTTCCCGCTGTCGGCCGGGGGCTGACGTTGTCCGCCCAGCACCAGATCCCAATAGACTCCGCGATACCCTTCCGGGCGGGCCTTCCTGCCATCGCGAATATCGAGGATGTCCTGGTAATACTTCTTGTAAACCGGCTGGCCAGTCGCCACGTACGTGCGCGCCATCCGGGTCAGATCATCCGACGACTGCCTTAATTCGGCCGCCAGCTGTAAGGATTGATGGCGTAATTCGTTGGCGCGATCGATTTCCTTTTCGGCTCTGACGTAGGCGCCAAAGGCAATGAGCAGCGCCAGAAAAAGCACCACGGTCAGCAGAAGTCTGCTTGAAAACGCAGGGTATTTGTTATCGAACGTCACGCCAGTCTTTCGCTGTCCGGTATTAATAACTCTTATAAATATTGGAAAAGTATAGTTCCAAGCTCCACGCAATGGGCATCTATCTGTGACTTCTGCTTAATGTCCGCTTAAGTTTCACCTAAGCTGCCTTTAAGACTCGCTCCCTATACTGCTTCGTCATGGACACCCCAAGGAGCACAACAATGAAAGCAATGACTGCCGCAGCCCTGCTGCTCGCCAGCCTGACGTGCCACGCCGAAACCCCGCAACAGGTTCGCCAGACTTATGTCACCGAAGCACTCAGCCAGCAATCCGGCTTCGCGCCTTCCGCCAAACGTGGTGAAGCCCTGTTCCGCCAGCGCTTTGCCATCAACGACAAGATGCCAGGCTGCACCAGCTGCCACACCGACAATCCATTGCAGGCCGGCCAGCATGCCGTGACCGGCAAGAGCGTCCGGCCGCTGGCGGTCGCCGCCAATCCTGAGCGCTTCAGCGACCCGGCCAAGGTGGAAAAGTGGTTTGGCCGCAACTGCAAGGAAGTGGTCGGTCGCGCCTGTACGCCAGCCGAAAAAGCTGATTTCGTCACTTACATGAGTGAGGTACGCTGAAATGAAGAAGATCATCCTGATCACCCTGCTGGCCTGCTCGTTCCCGGCCCTGGCCGACCGCCTGCCGATGCCCGGCAACGCTCCGGCCAGCTTCAAGTCGGAATGCAGCAGCTGCCACATTGCCTACCAGCCGGCATTGCTCGCCGCCGATGACTGGCGAAAGCTGATGGCCGGCCTGAAAGACCACTTCGGCAGCGATGCGGCGGTCGATAGCAAAACCAACCTGGAAATCACCAATTTCCTGACGCGCAATGCCGGCGAGGTCAGCCGCCTGGGTAGCGCCGGCAATCCGCCGCGCATCACCCAGACCCAGCGTTTCGTACGCAAGCACCGCGAGGTTCCGGCCAAGTTCTGGCGCGACCCGCGGGTCAAATCGGCGGCCAACTGTGAAGCCTGTCATCGCGGCGCGGCCAGTGGAAATTACGGCGAACACGACATCGCCATTCCGGAACTTCGGGAGTAAACCATGCAAAAAATCCTCGTCTGGGACTGGCCGGTTCGCCTCGGCCATTGGCTGATGGTCGGCGGTTTCATCCTCGCCTGGTTGACCTCGGAAAGCGAAACCTTCCGGCTGGTCCATGTGATCTCCGGCAGCGTCGTCGTCGCCGTTGCACTATTTCGTATTCCCTGGGGCTTCATCGGCTCGCGTTATGCTCGCTTCGTCGACTTTGTACGCGGCCCGAGCTCCGTTATCGACTATCTGCACAGCCTGCTTAAACTGCAACCGGCACATCAAACCGGGCACAACCCGGCCGGCGGCTGGGCCATCCTGCTGTTGCTCGCTCTCGGTATCACAACTGGCCTCGTCGGCTGGGCGACGTACAACGAAATCGGCGGCGAATGGCTGGAGGATCTGCATGAAGGGCTGGCGGTAACCATGCTGACCGTGGTCATCGTCCACGTCGCCGGCGTCATCTCCGGTAGCCTGCTACATGGCGAAAACCTGATCCGCGCCATGATTACCGGCTACAAGCAGGGCTCTCTGGAAGACGCCATCCCGTCAGCCATGCCGCTGGCCGCCATCCTTCTGCTTGTCTGGGTCGCTGCCGCCGGCTGGTGGCTGGCTAGCTGATAGAATCCGGTCATGCGCATTCTGCTTGTCGAAGATGATCCTGAACTGGGCGACGGCTTGACCGTCGGCTTGCGTCAGGCCGGTTTTGCCGTCGATTGGCTGCGCGACGGCAATTCAGCTGACCAGGCACTGCAGAGTGAGAGCTTCGACTTCGTCGTGCTCGATCTCGGTCTGCCGCGTCTTTCCGGCATGGAAGTGCTGAATCGCGCCCGGGGCCGCGGTCAGGACATGCCCATCCTGATTCTGACCGCCCGCGACGCTACCGGCGACAAGGTTTCCGGACTGGATGCCGGGGCTGACGACTACCTCGTCAAACCGATCGACCTCGACGAGTTGACCGCCCGCATCCGCGCCCTGACCCGGCGCAGCGCCGGCCGTGCTGCCCCGCTATTGACCCATGGCGAGCTGAGTATCGACCTTGCCGCCCACCGCGTCACCCTGGCCGGGCAGGAAATCGAACTGTCCAGCCGCGAGTTCTCGCTGTTGCAGATGCTTCTGGAAAGTGCTGGCCGTGTGCTGACTCGCACCCAGCTCGAACAATCGCTCTATGGCTGGCACGACGAACCCGACAGCAACGCCCTCGAAGTACACATCCACCACCTGCGCAAGAAGCTGGGCAGCGAATTGATCCGCACCCTGCGCGGGGTCGGCTACACCATTCCCAAGTGAGCAAAACCTGGTGACCACCGTCTGGTTCTCGCTGCGCCGCCGCCTGCTCGGTCTGTTACTTGGCGGAGTCGCTGCGGCCTGGCTGGTGACCATGGTATTCAGCTACATCGATGCTCATCACGAAGTCGATGAACTGTTCGACGCCCAACTGGCCCAGGCAGCGCAGACATTGCTCGCCCTGGCCGGGCACGACGAAGGTGATGACATCTCGGATCTTGGCGACGCCGCCCACAAGTACCAGCGTCGCCTGCGTTGCCAGATATGGCGCGCCGACGGCAAATTGCTGATGCGTTCCAACAATGCCCCGCAAACGCCATTGACCACCGCCATCGGCTTTTCTGAAACTCGCGGCGAGGAAGGCCACTGGCGCCACTTCAGCCAGTGGAACGAGGATCACAGCCTGCAGGTGCAAGTCAGCGAAAACCACCATATCCGCGACGAATTGATTGGCCACATCGCCTGGCGCCTGCTTTTTCCGGCCCTGTTCGGGCTGCCGCTGATCGGACTCTGGGTCTGGCTCGCTACCCGGCACGGCTTTGCCTCGCTGGATGGTATTGCCCGCCAGATCGCCAGCCGCGATCCCCAGCAATTGCAACCAGTGCATCCCACCGCTGCGCCGGAAGAAATCCGCACCCTGCTCGAATCCCTGAACGGCCTGTTCCAGCGCGTCGAGCACACTTTGGAATCCGAACGCCGCTTCACGGCCGACGCCGCCCACGAATTGCGCACCCCGCTCGCTGCCCTGCATGCCCAGTTACAGGTTGCCCAGCGGGCCCGCGACGAGGATGAGCGCAACCGCTCACTGAGCCAGTTGCAGAGCGGCCTGACCCGCGCCGTCCACCTCGTCGACCAGATGCTGCAACTGGCCCGGCTCGACCCGGAATCCAGCCTGCCCGACCCGCAGGCGGTCGATCTGGCCACACTGGCCGAATCCGTCTGCGCCGATCTCGGCCCGCAGATTCTGGCCAAGAATCTTGACTTCGACCTCGAAGCCCCCCCTGAGGCGCTAGTTACCGGACAAGCGGAGTGGCTACGAGTGCTTATCCGCAATCTGGTCGATAACGCCGTTCGCTATACCCCGGAAGGTGGCCAGGTCCGCGTCGCCATCCGTCACAACGGCAACACGATCGACCTCTCCGTCAGCGACAGTGGCCCAGGCATCCCGGTCGAGGAGCGCGAATCGGTCCTTCGCCGCTTCCATCGCCTGAACCAGGGTAGCCAGCCAGGTAGTGGCCTCGGATTAGCCATTGTTGCCCGCATTGCGGAACTACATGGCGCAACCTTATGTCTAGACACTACGCCTATTACCAAAGGCCTAGATGTAGGAGTACAATTCGCCGCACGCCGCACCACATCATGACCATAGCATTGCGGCATGCGATCGGCAGCAACTGGCCGACCCTGATTCAAGCATCGGCGTAACACCACATGAACATAGCTCAAACATTGGCTTCCCCCCCCATTGCCACGGACACTCCGCCGGAAGGCACGCGCCGGATGATCAACGGCCTGGAAAGAGTCATGTATGACGGCTACTGGATCAAGACCTATCCGGTCCCGGCCGACACCCTGGAAGCCAAGAAGAAACTGATCGAGGCACTGACGCGGCGGCTGTTCAACCACACCGAGCACGGCCTGAACATTCCCGGCACCCGGCTCAACGAAGCCCGCGAAAGTTACGAGAAAGAGACCGACCCGGCCCGCCGGCGCGTCAAGGGCGCCATGCTGGCCGGCGCGCTGTTCAACCGGGCGGCCGACATTTTTCGCAAACTGGTCGAACTGCAGGCCTGTGGTATCGAAATTCTCAGTGACAACCCGCTGATGCGCGAATGCGGCAAATGCCTGCTCGACGCAATGGAACTCGGTCGCTGCGTGCTGCACCGTAGCGGCGAGGAAGGTATCGACGAGTTGTGGGGCGAACCGTTCCGCGCCTTCTCGATCCCGCTCGAAGATTTCTATGAAAGCCGCTATATCAAGATCGGTCAGGTTCTGCGCGACATCGACAAGATTTCCCGGGTAATGATCGACACCTTCAGCGGCATCCCGGCCTTTGCTGAAATCGAGGGACCAGTCCTCGACCTCGCCACCGCCGCCAAGATCAAAACAGAAACACTGCGTACCGACACCGACATCTTCGATGTCTGGGCCCGTATGGTTACGGCCGGTGAGCGTCTGGCCGATATCGAATGGCATGCCAGCCAGGGCGCCAACACACTCCCCTTCACTTACAATTTTCACGATGGCCTGCAACTGATCCGTCAGGGCCGCGACCTGATTTTCTACATATCCCGAGCCCGTACCGCGATGCCGAAGAGCACCCGCGAATATATCGAGCGCTGCGCCAATTACCTGGCCACTGGCCGGGCACCACTAGCCTCATCCTACCTGCCGGCCTGAACCGCTCGGCGGCCATCAAGCACTGCGCCAGTCGCGCATAACGACCACGGGCCTCTGAAAACGCAGCCGGTCTTGGCAGCTTATCGAATCGATGGCTAGCCAAGCATTCGATCGCGCCTTGCCAAGCCGGGAAACAAGCGAGTCCAGGCAAGCGCCACAAACAAGGTGCCGACCCCGCCCATCACCACCGACCCCACTGGCCCCAGCAGCGCGGCCGTCGCACCGGATTCAAATTCGCCCAGCTGATTGGAGGCTCCGATGAATATGGAGTTCACCGCCGAGACGCGGCCACGAATTTCATTCGGGGTTTCGAGTTGAACCAGCGTCTGCCGCATGACCACGCTGATGTTGTCAAAAGCGCCAGTGATCGCGAGGGCGATCAGCGATAGGCCAAAATGCTCCGACAGGCCGAACACAACGGTCGCCAGCCCAAATGCCGCGACTGAGCCCATCAGCCATGGCCCGACCTTACGTCGAATGGGCCAACGCAGCATCATGATTGACATCAGCAGTGCGCCGGCGGCGGGCGCTGCGCGCAACAACCCCAAGCCCTGAGGCCCGGTGTGCAAAATATCGCGGGCGTAGATCGGCAACAGCGCAGTGGCACCACCGAGCAGCACCGCAAACAGATCAAGCGAAATGGCGCCTAACAACAGTTTTTTGGTCCAGACGAAATGAACGCCAGCCAGAACGCTGCTTAGCGTCGTGGTCTCCTGGGAAGGTTGATATTGGTCATGTACCCCCTGCATCAACGCAAAGGCAAGGAGCATCAATCCAGCGCAGGTGCCATGGACCATCTGCGCGCCGGCCACATAAATCACGCCACCCAGTGCCGGGCCACAAATGACGGCGACTTGCATGCCGGTCGTCGATAGTGTGACCGCCCGTTCGAGCAGTGCAGCAGGCACCAGCATTGGCACCAAAGCCTGCTGCGCTGGCATCTGGAAGGCACGACAGGCCCCGAGCAGGATAGACAGACCCAGTATCAGTTCGCGTGAGATGAAGCCATTTTCTGTCGCCAGAAGCAGCAGCAGGGCCACGCCCCCCTGAGCAAGCACACACCCGGAGAATATCCAACTCCGCCGCAATCTATCGACGAGATGGCCTGCCGGCAGGGTTAGCAGTAGCGCCGGCACGAATTGGAACAGGCCAACCAGACCCAGATCCCAGGCGCTGCCGGTGATGTCATACATCTGCCAGGCAACCGCCACCATCAACATTTGCTGGGCCAGCATGGCGGACAAGCGGGCCAGCCAGAAAAATATGAACTGCCGATAAGCGAAGAGTTCGCCAAGCCTCGGTTTGCTCATGGTTCGCGCCTTACACCGCTGAATATCCGATCAAAACCGCAAAGAAGGCATTTAGACCTTAAAACCGACTTATCCACGCCAATACGCCAGACAGCGAACGCATGTGTCAATCTTCGTCTTCGTATCCGTGTTCCACCTCAAGCTCATCGGCGAATCGACTCGCCAGACCGGCCCGCCCATCCTTCGTCTTGATGACTTGAAGCAACTGCTCGAAGGTATCGTCAGCGATCGCCCCGGAGGCGCGATTGACCGACAGGACATGGACCAGGAACTCGATATTTTCCAGATCTTCTCCACTGCCCGGTGCACTCCCCAAAGCCGAAGCAAGCGCGTTGGCCAGGGAATTTGCCTGCCCCTTGGGCGGCTTCGGTACGACATCGTGGTGTGCGGCTTGCACGATCCTGATCATGTCGGGATGATCTTCGGGAAGAGTCTGTTCCATCAAGCAAGTTCTACAAATAGCGTGCGGGTTATGGGGAGTCAAGGCACATGGCGCCGGCAGGCAAAATACGCCAGAGGTTCGGCTGTGATCATTCATGCGGCCAATCGTTTCATTTTAATCGATTGCGTTTGTTGATTCTGGAAGCGTTCGCGCCATCACGGAAGCGCTGATTAAATCCACTAAAAGGCACGCATACCGCGCCAAGCCAAACATTGACAAGCCATGACGCGGCGCAAATGCGACAATCCGCCCCCGTTCATCGCTTACGACTTTCCTCGAAAATGATTGCGCAATACTTTCCCAACGGACTGGAACGCTACCTGATCGGCGGTCTGCTGATCGGTGCCGGCGTCGCTCTGCTCTTTCTCTGCACGGGTCGCCAAGGCGGTGTCAGCACCTTTTTCAGCGCGGCCTGGTCCTGGCTGCTCAGAACACCGTTTTTCCAGCAGGCCGCGTTTCGCGACACACGACAATGGCGCCTGATCTATACGCTCGGCCTGATGCTTGGCGGCACCCTGTATTTTCTGCTGGGCCTGCCACTCGAAAGCAGTCATTTGCCAATCTGGAAACTGCTTGTCGGTGGCCTGCTCATTGGTTTCGGCGCCCGCCTCGGTGGCGGCTGCACCTCCGGCCACGGCATCTGCGGCATGGCCTCGCTGTCAGGCGGTTCGCTACTTATGGTGTTCACTTTTCTGGGAACCGCCATCGTCACTGCAATGAGCCTGGCGGCACTGGGAGTCGCGCCATGATCCGGAATGCCGGGTTTTTCGATCACCTCGCCACGCTGGCAAGCGGCACGTTATTCGGTTTCGGGCTGGCCTGGTCGACGATGATTCGCCCCGAGTCCGTGCTGGCTTTCCTGACCTTTCAGGATCTCGGCCTGTTGCTGGTGCTTGGCTCGGCGGTTGGCCTCAACCTGCTGATCTTCCAGGTCTTGCCGAAAATCCGCCAACGGGCACTGCTCGGCGGCGTCTTCCAGCAACGTCCATTCTCGCTCGACAAGCAGAGTTTGGCCGGCGGCGTTCTATTCGGCTTGGGCTGGGGCATCTGCGGTATTTGCCCGGGCCCGGCACTGGCGGGATTAGGGGCGGGCAATGGCGATTTGCTGATCGCCCTGGCCAGCATTTTCGCCGGCGCAGGGATGCATGGACTGTGGGTTGATCGCCAGAACAGAAAAGCGGCGAACGTCATCTAAAAAGCTTGCCCGGCCAATCCCCGGAAGCGCCACCAGCAGCGTGTTTTCTTGATTTTCATCACCCGGAAACAATGGCCAGGCTGCGTATAATCGATAGCTGATGAACACAGCCGTCTCACTCGCCGAACACCTGCAACTCGCCGCCCGGAACACCCCGGCGGCGACTGCCTTGCTGTGCGATGGACAGCGTTGGTCATTTGCCGATCTGCTGGCTGATGTCGCTCAACTGGCGACCATGCTTCCCTCTGTCGCCGCCCCTGTCATCATGCACGGCAGCAGCCTGGAACTGGCACGACATGCTTATGCCTGCAGTATCGCCAAGCGCCCGTTTTTCCCCGTCGACCAGCCCCGACCCGATGCCACGCTCGGCAATACCTCGCCGTTATCGGCCAGCGCCTGCTCTCTGGCTGACATCGCGCTGATCATCTCGACCAGTGGCAGCGAAGGCAAACCGCGCGCCGTGCTGCTTGGCAAGGCCCAACTGGATGCCGCGGCAGCCGCTTCGAATTCGCTACTGCCACTGGCTCCCGGCGACCTGTGGCTGAACTGCCTGCCGCTCTACCACATCGGCGGGCAGAGCATCCTCTGGCGCAGTGCCCGCGCCGGTGCTGCAGTGCTGCTGCACGACGGCTTCGATGCGGCCCGGGTAGCCAGCGACCTGAGCAGCCATCCTGTCAGCCATATCTCGCTGGTTCCGGCCATGCTCGCCCGCCTGCTCGATCTCGGCATCCGGCCGCCGGCTTCGCTGCGCGTCACGCTGATCGGCGGCGCCGCCCTCTCCCGCCCGCTCTACGAAAAGGCGATGGCCGCCGGCTGGCCGCTCTACCCCAGCTATGGCATGAGCGAAACGGCCGCCCAGTGCGCCACCTTTGATCCGGCCGATGGCCACTGGCATGAAGGACTGGTCGGCAAACCCATGCCCGGCCACGAAATCCGCATCGGTGACGATGGCAGGATCAGGATACGCGGACCACAAGTGATGCTTGGCTATCTCGATGGCAGCGGACCGGACCAGGACGGCTGGCTGCTCACCAGCGACCTCGGCAAAATTGACTCAGGTGGCAACCTGACCGTGCTCGGCCGTGCCGACGACATGCTGATCAGCGGTGGTCGCAACGTTCATCCGCAGGAAATCGAATCCTGCCTCGCCGCCTGTCCGGGCGTCGAAGACATCGCGGTCACCGGCCTGCCCGACCCGGTCTGGGGCGACCTGATCGTCGCCCTGGTCGTTGGCCCGGTCGCCCCGGAAAATCTGCTGGCCCACGCCCGTGCGCATCTGCCATCGGCTGCCTTGCCACGCCGGATTCACCATCTCGCCCAGCTGCCGCGCAATGCCACCGGCAAGCTGGAACGTTCTGCGCTGCGCCGGCTCGCCACCGAGGCCAGACCATGATCTACGCGCTGCGCAGCCGTCTGGCCTCGCCGGAAACGCTGTCCAGACTGGAGGCGCTCGCCCAGGGTGCCCCCGCCTCGGCACCGGTCAGCCTGCGTCTTGAGCTTGGCCGTTCCGATACCGACTGGCTGCACCTCTTGCCCGGACATTTGCCCAGCTGGTACCGGGCCCGCCCGAACCACCGGGAATTCCGCCTGGGCATCGGTCATGCGCTGCATGTGGCCACCGCCGGCCCCAACCGTTTTGGCGCACTGGACAATGCCTTCAGCGGATTCTGTCAGCACTGGCGCCGGAACGGTCCGGCCCTGGCCTTTGCCGGTTTCGCCTTTGATACCGCCAACAATGCACCGTTGCCCAACGCCCTGCTGTCCATCCCAGCCATCCTGCTCGAAAACATGGCTGGCAACTGTTCGGTGACGCTGACGAGTGCCGCCGGACGCCTCTCTCAGGCAGCCAGTGAATGGATGCACTGGCTAAGCCAATCACTGGCCGGCGAAACGCCACGTCTGTTGCCCAGCCGACCAGAACCGCTCGCCGAACGGGCCTGGATCGCCCGCGTCAACGGCGCCCTGCGCGATATCAGCACCGGTAGCGTCGACAAGATCGTGCTCAGTCGCAGCCGAAAATTCGAAGCCAGTGGGCCATTTTTGCCCGCCGGCATCCTGACCCAGCTGATCGAACAACAACCGACTGGTCTGATCTACGCCTATGGCAACGGCCAGCAAATGTTCCTCGGTGCCACGCCGGAAAGGCTGGTTCGCCTGCAGGGCAGAAAGGTCGATGTCGATGCACTGGCCGGCACTGCGTGGCCAGGCTCGCTCGCCCTGTCCGAGAGCAAGAACCGCCACGAGCAGTCGCTGGTCGTCCACGCCATCTGCGCTGCGCTTTCCTCACTGTGCGACGCCGCACCAAGCGTCGGCCCCATCGAGGAACACATGGCTGGCCGACTGGCCCATTGGCGCAACCGGATTTCAGCTGAAGTTAACACCGAAACCAGCCTGTTCGACCTGGTTCGCACCCTACACCCGACCCCGGCCGTCGGCGGTTTCCCGTCGGCCGCCGCCCAGAGCTGGCTGGCCGCGCACGGCGAAGCACGCAGCGGCTGGTACAGCGGCGGCCTTGGCATCCTGACACCGGACGGCGACGGCGAGTTTTCCGTTGCCCTGCGCTCCGCCCTGATCGACGGCAACATGGCCGAACTGCAGGCCGGCGCCGGCATCGTCGCCGGCTCTGACCCGCAGCATGAACTGGCTGAAACCGAAGCCAAGCTGGGTACCCTGCTCGCCGCACTTTCATCGGCGGCAAAATCGAGCAACAGTATCAGCGCCTGAAAACCGGCCTGATTTGCCGTTTGACTGCACTGGCACAGCGCCAACCTGTCATCCCGCTGAAACATTAGTGCAACAAAATGATGGTCTTAAAGCCTATACTTCAAGGATCACATGGAGCGCGCGCGATGACCCATCCCCAATTAAAACCCCGCTTCCCGCCCGAGAACTATCTCAACCGCGAACTTGGCTTGCTGGCTTTCAATCGCCGGGTTCTCGCCCAGGCGCAAGACGAACGGATACCCTTGCTCGAACGCCTGCGCTTCCTGTGCATCGTTTCCAGCAATCTGGATGAGTTCTTCGAGATTCGCATGGCCGGGCTGAAGGAACAGGTCAAGGCACACGCCACGGTGGTCACGACCGACGGCAAGACCGCGCAGGAGGCCTACCGCCTGGTCTCGGCCGAGACGCATGCAATGGTCGCCGAGCAGTACCAGCACCTGAACGATGTCATTCTGCCGGCACTGGCGGAACAGAGTATCCGCTTCCTGCGCCGCACGACCTGGAACGAAGCACAGCGCGAGTGGATTCGCAATTACTTCATCCGCGAGATGGTTCCGGTGTTGACCCCCATCGGTCTCGACCCCTCGCACCCCTTCCCGCGTGTGCTCAACAAGAGCCTGAATTTCGCCATCGAGCTGGAAGGCAAGGATGCCTTCGGCCGCAGCTCCAACGCCGCCATTGTCCAGGCCCCGCGCGTGCTACCGCGCGTCATCCGCCTGCCGGAAGAACTGGCCGGCTGTGAATACGGCTTCGTGTTCCTGTCTTCCATCCTGCACGAATTCGTCGGCGAATTGTTCACCGGCATGACCGTACTCGGCTGCTACCAGTTCCGCGCCACGCGCAACTCCGACCTGTTTGTCGACGAGGAAGAAGTCACCAACCTGCGCACCAAGCTGCAGGGCGAATTGCCACAGCGCCACTTCGGCAATGCCGTCCGCCTCGAAGTCGCCAATAATTGCTCGGAGGCAATGACCGAATTCCTGCTTGCCCAGTTCGATCTGAAGCCAACCGACCTTTACCGCGTCAATGGCCCGGTGAACCTGGTTCGTCTGATGCAGGTGCCGGACTGGGTCGACCGTCCGGACATGAAATTCCGCCCCTTCACACCCGGCACCCCGAAAGGACTGGCCAAGGGGGCCAACATCTTCGAGAGCATTCGCAAGAACGATATCCTGCTGCATCATCCCTACCAGTCCTTCGCACCGGTCATCGAGTTTCTCAACCAGGCAGCGACCGACCCGAGCGTGGTCGCGATCAAGATGACCGTCTACCGGACCGGCACCGATTCGGTCTTGATGGAGTCGCTGATTCGCGCCGCCCAGAACGGCAAGGAAGTCACCGTCGTCGTCGAATTGATGGCCCGTTTTGACGAGGAAGCCAACATCAGCTGGGCAACCAAGCTGGAACAGGTTGGCGCCCATGTCGTCTATGGCGTCGTCGGCTACAAGACACACGCCAAGGCCTTGCTGATCGTACGCCGGGAAGAAGGCGGCCTGAAGCGCTACGCCCACCTCGGCACCGGCAACTACCACCCGCGTACGGCCCGTCTCTACACCGACTTTGGCCTGATGACGGCCAACGAGGAAGTCACGCACGACGTTGCCGAAGTGTTCAAGCAACTGACCGGTCTGGGCAAGGCACGGACCCTGAAGCACCTGTGGCAGGCACCATTTACCTTGCAGCAGAACGTCGTCGCCGGCATCCAGGCCGAGGCGGAGATTGCCCGCAAGGGCGGCAAGGCGCGCATCGTCGCCAAGATGAATTCGCTGCTCGAGTCCGAAGTGATCGATGCACTCTACAAGGCCTCACAGGCCGGCGTCGAGATCGACCTGATCGTGCGCGGTGTCTGCGCGCTGCGGCCCGGCGTCCCCGGCCTGTCCGACAAGATTCGCGTCCGCTCGATCATTGGCCGCTTCCTCGAACACCATCGCATTTTCTACTTCCTGGCCGGCGGCAAGGAAAACGTCTACCTGTCGAGCGCCGACTGGATGGACCGCAATTTCTTCAAACGCATCGAACTGGCCTTCCCCATCCTCGACCCCAAGCTAAAGAAACGGGTCATTAACGAAGGGTTGAAGTTCTACCTGGCCGATAACCAGCAAGGCTGGGAAATGAACGGTCAGGGCGTCTACCAGCGTCGCCGCTCGACCCGCAGCACGCCGCACAATGCGCAAGGCGAGTTGATGGTCAACGTAGGGAACAGCTAAAGCGATACCAATATCCTGAAAATTCAATTCTGGTTGAAGAACCTTCCCCCGCTGGCCTCATGTTCCGGTTATAGTTTTAGGAATATTTGGACTTCTTGGCAAAACCAGCAAACCAGAATAAATGAATCCCCTACGAATACTCTTGGCCGACGACAGCGTGGCCATAGGCACACTTATCGGAGAGCAGCTTCGGAGCAACGGGCACATCGTCACGTTTGTGCAAAGCGGCGAAGAGACGATTGCCGCCTGTCGGGAATCGTTGCCCGAACTGATTCTGATGGACATCGAAATGCCCGGCATGGGCGGCCTTGAAGCCATCAAGCAGATCCGGAAAATTCCGGCACCGTTCCGGGTGCCGATCATCACCGTCACCAGCCACACCGATGAAGCCAACCTGCTGAGCAGTTTCATGGCCGGCGCTGACGACTACATCATCAAGCCGATCCAGCCCCTGCTCCTCGACATCCGCATCCAGGCCATGATGCGGGTTGTCGCGGATCAGCGCTCAGCGGCTGCGATGATCGACAACATGCTCGAAGGCGTCATCCGGATCGATCGGGTCGGCCGAATTTCGGCCTTCAACAAGGCTGCCGAGAATATCTTTGGTTACACGGCAAGCGAGGTGCTGGGCAACAACGTAAAAATGCTGATGCCTTCGCCATATCGGGAAGAGCACGACGACTATCTGGGCAACTACGCGGCGACCGGCGAACGCAAGATTATCGGCACTGGCCGCGAGGTTAGCGGACTGCGCAAGAGTGGTGAGATCTTCCCGATGCAGTTGGGCGTTACCGACGTCGCGACCCCGGACGACCGTTTTTTTGTCGGATTGATCCGCGACCTGAGCAGTGAAAAAATGCTGCGCAAGCGACTTGCCGAGAGCCGAAACTTCCTGGCCGACGTCATTGAGCACAGCCCTTCGGCGACTTACGTCAAGAGTCGCGAAGGACGCTACCTGCTGGTTAACCGCAAGCATGAGGAAGTCACCGGTCTGTCCCGCGCCCAAGTGCTGGGCAAGACGGACGCCGAGATATTCCCGGCAGCTGCTGCAGAGGCCTACCGGCGCGTCGACCTCGAGGTAATGGCTAGCGGACACACGGTCGAGGCCGAAGAAAAATTACATAAGGGGCAAGGAGAGGCCTTCTTCCTGTCAGTCAAGTTCCCGACGCGGAACAGTTCAAACGAAATTACCGGCATTTGCGGCATATCCACCGACATTACGCCAATCAAGCACTACCAGAAGGAACTTGAGCGCCTGTCACAATTTGATGAACTGACCAATCTGTTCAATCGACGCCACTTTTTCAGCCTTGCCAAGCATGAACTGAACCGCAGTTCGCGTTATCGAAGCAAGCTGTCGGTCATGATGCTGGACATCGATCACTTCAAGCGGATCAACGATGGCCACGGCCATAAAACCGGGGATCTGGTGCTCGCCAATATCGGCAAACAGATCGGGGACTCCTTGCGCGACAGCGATATTGCCGGACGCATGGGCGGCGAGGAATTTGCCATCCTGCTCCCGGAAACCGATCTCGAACAAGCCAGCATCATGGCCGAACGACTGAGAAAGCAGGTCGCGGAAACATGGCTCGACATTGGCGATGGCCGCACCTTGAACTGCACACTGTCGATCGGTCTCGCGACCAAGTCAGACCAGCAGATCGACCTCGAGAACCTGCTCCATCAGGCCGACACTGCGCTCTACGCGGCAAAGAACTCGGGCCGCAACAAGGTCAGTTGCGCCGACCGGAATCGTCCGGCGTAAAGAACAGCCCGACCCCCAGCACAATCAGCACCAGCGGCCACCACTTCCGGATCAGCGCCACCAGATCGAGTTCGAACAAGTCGAGATTGACGCCCAGCGCCAGGGCGCCAATCACGATCAGCGCTATCGATACGAAATTGCCTTTCATTTCATCTCCCTAAGCGGACCGATGTTCAGGCACGCCGCACGCCGACGACACCTTCGACGTCGTGGACCAGCGTCAGCGTGCGCTGCAATTGCTGCAGATTGGTAATTTCGACGGTAAAGCTCATGTGCGCCTTGCCCTGCTTGGACTGGGTGTTGACGCCGACGACATTGAGCCTCTCCCGGGTGAATATCTCGGAAATATCGCGCAGCAAACCCTGGCGGTCATGTGCATCGACAATGATGTCGCAGGCAAAAACACCGGTGGTCTGCAGCCCCCAGTCCGTCTCGATGACCCGCTCGGGATGCAGGGCGGCCAGATTGGCAAAATTGGGGCAATCCATGCGGTGGATCGAAATCCCCTTGCCACGGGTAATGAACCCCTGGATCTCGTCCGGCGGCGCCGGCTTGCAGCAACGGGCCAACTGGGTCAGCAACTTGTCGACACCGACGATCAGGATGCCCTGATTGCCGGCGACCGGCTTGCTCGGTTTGGCGATCACCTCATCGGGCAACTGCGTTTCGGCCAGCAGGTCGCCGCCCTTGGCCACGGCCTGGAATTGCCGCTGGTTCAGGTCGCCGCGTGCGGCGGCAATATACAGGTCATCGGCCTTGGCAAAGCCCAGCTTGTGGGACAATTCCTCGATGTTCGCCCCGGTCTGCCCGGCCCGCTGCAATTCCTTGCCGATCAGGCCGCGCCCCTCGGACAAGGTTTCTTCCAGTGCCAGGTTGGAGAACCAGCCCCGCACCTTGACCCGGGCGCTCTTGGTGTGGATATAACCGAGGCCGGGATTCAGCCAGTCGCGTGACGGCCCGCCCACCTTGGCGGTGACGATCTCGACTTCCTGCCCGGTTTCCAGCGAGGTATTGAGTGGCACCAGTTGGCCGCCGACCTTGGCGCCCCGGCAACGATGGCCAAGATCGGTATGGACGCGATAGGCGAAATCGATCGGTGTCGAACCGGCCGGCAAATCGACGACCTTGCCCTGCGGCGTGATGACGTAAATCGTTTCGTCGAGCGCCGCCTGCTTGTAATGCTTGACCCAGTCCGAGCTGTCGGCGACTTCGTCCTTCCAGGTCAGCAGTTGGCGCAACCAGGCGATCTTCTCGTCGTAGTCATCCTCGGTCGTCCGTTTGCTGCCTTCCTTGTAGCGCCAGTGCGCGGCAACGCCGAGTTCGGCATGCTTGTGCATCTCGGCGGTACGAATCTGGATTTCCAGACTGCGGCCATCCGGGCAGCGCACTGCCGTATGCAGCGAACGGTAGTAGTTGCCCTTGGGGTTCGAGATGTAATCATCGAACTCCCTGGGAATCGGCAGCCACAGGTTGTGCACGATACCCAACGCGGTGTAGCAGTCCTTCAGGTCATCGACGATGATGCGCAGAGCGCGAACGTCATAGACCTCGGAAAACTCGACGTCCTTCTTCCGCATCTTGTTCCAGATGCTGTAGATATGCTTCGGACGGCCATAGACTTCAGCCCCCTTGACGCCGGCAGCTTCGAGTTCGCCACGGACTCGCGCCACCGCATCGACGATGAACTTCTCGCGCTCGCTGCGCTTCTCGTCCAGCATCTTGGCAATTTTCTTGTAGGTATCCGGATGGATGAAGCGGAAGGACAAGTCCTCCAGTTCCCACTTAAGTTCCCAGACCCCGAGCCGGTTGGCCAGCGGCGAATACAGTTCCAGCGTTTCGCGTGCCACCTGCACCCGCAGTTCATCCGGATGTGCCGCATAGAAGCGCAAGGTCTGCGTCCGGCTGGCCAAACGCAGCAGCACGACACGGATGTCCTCGACCATGGCGAGCAGCATCTTGCGCAACACTTCGACCTGCGCCTTCATCTCCGCCGGATTGATCTCGCCAGCCTCGATGTTGATGGCAACGAAACCCTTGGTAATTGGCCGCAACCTGTTGAGTCGGGAAATGCCATGCACCAGATGGGCAGCCGGCTTGCCGAAACGCGATTCGATACTGGTAATGCCATGCTCGTCATGGGACGGGATGGCGAAGAGCACGGCGGCAATGCGCGACTCGACATCAAGCTTGAGTCCGGCAATGATGACCGCCATGCCCAGCGCGTGCGACCAGATGCGTTCACCGCTACCCAGCGTCCGGTCGCCATAGACTTCCCAGGCGTATTCAACGGCCTTTTTCAGGCGCTCGGCATCAGCAGGAGGAACCCCGTCAGTCAAGGTGACGAGGAACTGTTCGAAGTCGCTCGTGGCGGCGACGGAATGGACAACGGAAACCATAGTCGCAATTATAAGTCTGATCGTTCTCTGCCCGATCCCGACGACATCAATTTCAGGCCCCCGGGTCTACCCCAACAGCGCCATGAGCGGCTTCAGGCATAATCCCCGACCATGAAAAATCTGTTCGCCAACCCCTATCTGTTGCTGACCCTGACCGTCCTTTCCTGGTCCGGCAACATGGTCATCGGCCGCGGTGTGCGCGGCGACATTCCACCGCTGACCTTTGCCTTCTGGCGCTGGGTGATTGCCTTCGCCCTGATTCTGCCACTGGCCCTGCCGCACCTGAAAACGCAGTGGCCGCTCCTGAAGAAAGGCTGGAAACCCTTGCTGGTGCTCGGCCTGCTCGGTGTCGGCGGCTACAACACCTTTGCCTATCTGGCCCTGCAGGACACCACGGCGACCAATGCCGCGCTGCTCAACTCCTTCATCCCGATCGCCACCATCGCCATCTCCTGGGCCTTTCTCGGCAAGCACCTGCGCCGGATCGAGGGTATCGGGGTCGTCGTCTCGCTGTGTGGTGCGATGACCATCATCTCGCGTGGCGATATTGCCGTATTGGCTCACCTCAACCTCAACGTCGGCGACGTCTGGATGCTGGTCGCCGTGCTCGACTGGGCGATCTATACGGTCGCCCTCGCCTGGCGCCCGGCGGGGGTGCACCCGATGCTGATGCTCGGCGCCACGACCATCATCGGCCTCAGCGCGCTGGCCCCGGCCTATGCCTGGGAAATGGCCCAGGGGCGGGTCATGAACATCCATTTTGGATCGCTCTCGGCACTGGCCTACGTTGGCATCTTCCCCAGTTTCCTCGGCTACATTTTCTACAACAAGGGCGTGGCCGAAGTCGGCCCGAACAAGGCCAGCCTGTTCATCCATCTGATGCCGGTCTTTGGCACCCTGCTCTCCTTCCTGTTCCTCGGCGAAATACCGTTCTGGTACCACTACCTGGGCATCGGGCTGATTTTTACCGGCATCTGGCTGACCACAAAGAGATGAGAGAACTGCTCGACCGCCTGCGCGGCAAGAAACCAACGCTGATCCCCGACACCTTGTGGGCGGTCACCGTCACTGCCCTGCCTTTTCTCGACATTCTGGCAAGCGACGAGCAGAAACAGCTGAAAACGCTGGCCGAGGCCTTTCTCGCCGAAAAGGAATTCAGCACGGCCGGCGGGCTGGAACTAACTGACGAAATCTGCGTCTCCATCGCGGCCCAGGGCTGCCTGCCCATCCTCAAGCTCGGCCTCAACGCCTATCGCGACTGGATCGGCATCGTCGTCTATCCCGACGAGTTCGTCGTGCCGCGCCGCATCGAGGATGAATCCGGCATCGTTCACGAATACGACGACGTGCTTTCCGGCGAGGCCTGGGAAGGTGGTCCGCTGATCGTTTCGTGGCACGACGTGCAGATGGCTGGCGACGGTTACAACGTGGTCATCCATGAATTCGCCCACAAGCTGGACATGCTGAACGGCGACGCCGACGGCATGCCGGCCCTGCACAGCGGCATGACCGAAGCCGAGTGGGAGGAAATCTTTTTCGCTGCTTATGAGAATTTTTGCCAGCGCGTCGACAGCGGCGAGGAAACCGCTATCGACCCTTATGCCAGCGAAGCCCCGGCCGAATTTTTTGCGGTGCTGACCGAGAGCTTCTTTGAAATCCCGGACCTCGTTGCCGAGGAATACCCGGCCCTGTACGAACTGCTCAGCCGCTACTACCGGCAGGACCCGCTGGCCCGGCTGACAAAAGCTGCCAGCGCGTCGAGCACCAGCGCCTCCTGATCGCGCTGCGGCGAATGGCCGCATTTCGGCAGCTTCAGCAACGATGTTCCCGGTACCTGCTCGGCGATCACCTCGATCTGGCGCATCGTCGCATACTCGTCGTCCTCGCCCTGGATGGCCAGCACCGGGCAGCGGATTTTCGGCAAATATTCCTCGATATTCCAGTCGCAGAACGGTGGCGACAGCCAGCAGTCATTCCAGTCACTGAACACCCGTGGCGCATCGCGATGGTAGCGGGCCAGCTTTTGTGGCCAGTCGGTGTCGTCCCATAGCTGGCGGGCAGCCCGAATTCCGGCCAGCGTTTCGGCCTCGACAAATTCATGCGGCGCCATCACCGCCACTCCGAGCGGCTCCTCGGGAAAAGCACCGGCGAAAATCAGTGCAATGCTGCCGCCGTCGCTATGCCCGATCAGGATTGGCCGCTCGATCTTCAGTGCCTCCAGCAACGCCGGCAGCATTTCCTCACCCTCGCGGTGCATGTAGCGTACCGTACGAGGCTCCGGATAGGGTTCCGAACCACCATAACCTGCGCGTGACCAGACGATCAGTCGGCAACCAGTCGCCGCTGCCAGCTTTTCCGGAAAGTGGCGCCACATGGTGACGCTGCCCAGGCCTTCATGCAGCAACAGCAAGGTCGGCCGTCCTTCAGTAGTGGCGGGGTAATCGCGATATTCGAGTTTCAGGCCTTTGACAGTAACGTGTTTCATGCGCTCAAAAGAAATTCGCGGACGACGGCAATCTGGTCATCCGACTGGAACATGGGGGCATGGCCAACGCCGGCGATTTCCGCCAGTTTTGCGCGCGGGCCACAGGAAGACATTTTTTGCCAGGTGTCGCGGGTCAGCAGATCGGACTCGGCGCCGCGAATAACCAGTGTCGGGCAGCTAATTTGCCCATAGAGAGGCCAAAGGTCAATGTCCTGATCGGCGAACGCCGCCTTGAACGGCTCGGCGATGCGAGGGTCGTAACGAAAGGCCCAGCGGCCATCGGCGCGCTGGGTGACACTGGTCTCGGTCAGATGGTGCCATTGCGCCTCAGTCAGCGGACCGAACGGCTCACTGACCAGTTTGACGAAAGCCAAAGCCTCGTCAAAAGTCGGCCAGACCGGATCGACACCGACATAAGTCGCGATGCGGTGCAGCGATTCGACGGTAATCAAAGGCCCGACATCATTGAGCACCAGTTTGCGGATCGGCGTTCCCTCCTGCGCCGCCAGCGCCATGCCGATCAGCCCGCCCATCGAAGTACCCACCCAATGCACGGTGTCGACATTGAGCCGGGCAATCAGGGTCACCATGTCGGCCACGTATTGCGGGATGGCATAGGCGGCAGGATCGCGCAGATGGGCGCTCTTGCCGCGCCCCACCACATCCGGGCAGATCACCCGGTAATGCGCCGACATCGCTTCGGCCAGTGCATCGAAATCCCGGCCGTTGCGAGTCAGGCCATGAACGCAGACCAGCACGCGCGGATTATCGCGGGCTCCCCACTCGGTGTAGGCCATCCGGTGCAAACCGGATGGTCCAATGCACTGCACGGTATTTTGTTTAAATTGCATAGTGCCTCCTCTTCGCCAATGTATCACCGGCCGTACCAATAGCGACGATGCTCTTGCCGCCAAGCCGACAAGGCCACGCCCTGCCCGCCTAAAAACACCTGCACGGCGCCATCCCGATCAGTACGCCAGATATGGCTCCCCATCGCCTCGTGACGCGCCACCACTTCCGCCTTGGGATGCCCGAAGCGGCTGCGATAGCCGACCGGAATGATCGACTCACTGGCCCCGACGGCCTGCAGAAAAGCGGGCGTCGACGAGGTTTTCGAGCCGTGGTGTGGCATCAGCAGAACATCGGCCTGCAACATACCCGGATAGCGCTTGAGCAGTTCCACCTCGTCCGGTGCCTCGATATCCGAGGTCAGCAACATCCGCCGGCCACCGGCTTCGACGCGCAGCACGCAGGACAGATGATTGGACTTCGTATCTCCCGAGTATGCATCGGCCGTCGGATGCAGCACCTCGAACACAACACCATCCCAAACCCAGCGCTGGCCTGCCACGCAGCGCTGCCCGTCCAGCCCGGCCACCGAGGAACGTACCTCGCCAACCGCCAGCGCCGCCCGGACCGAGGCTGTTCCGCCGGAGTGGTCGGTATCCCGGTGCGTCACCATCAACATGTCGACCTTGTCGATACCCAGAAAGCGCAGATAGGGCACGACAACGCGTTGCCCGGCATCCGATTCGGCGCTGTAGAGCGGACCTGGATCGTAGATCAGGGTATGCTCGCGAGTCCGCAGCACGCTCGCCAACCCCTGACCAACGTCGAGGACGCTGATCCACACCTCGCCGTCGGCCGGTTTTTCCGTCGCCCAGAACAGCACAGGCACCACCAGGAAGGCTCCCAGCCAACGCCCAGGCAATCCGCGCGGCAATAGACAGAACGCCACGCCAGCCCCGGCCGACACAGCGAGCCACAAGGGCGGGGCCGGCACTTGCCAGACCGGCCAGGTCGCACACCATTCGAGAAAATCCATCAACCAGGCCATGACCTGATGCGCCAATCCGAAAATTGGCCACCAGGGCACCACGGCACCGAGCAGGGCGAGTGGTGTGACGACAAAGCTGATGACCGGAATGGCAAGTGCATTGGCCAGTGGGGAAACCAGCGAAAATTGCTGAAAAACCAGCAGCAATATCGGCAGTGAAGCGAGCGTCGCCACCCACTGGGCAATACCCCAGGAACGCACATGGGCACGCCAGCCCTGCCCTTCGCCAACCTGCGCCGATCCTACATAGAGCAAGGCGCCGACAGCACCGAACGACAGCCAGAACCCGGCTGCTAATACTGCCCACGGGTCGACCAGCAGCACCACCAGCAGGGCCAGCGCCAGCGTCCGGCTCGGCGCCACAATGCGCCCGGACAACATGGCCGCGGCAGCGACCAGCAGCATGTAGAGCGTCCGCTGGGCCGGCACGGCAAATCCGGCGAGCAAGGCGTATCCTAGCGCGGCAAGGCAGGCTGCGAGCAAACCCGCCTTTTGGGCCGGCAGGCGCAGTGCCAAAGCGGGAACCCGCCGCCAGCCAAACGACACCAGCCAGCCAAACAAGGCAGCGACCATCGTCACGTGCAATCCTGAAATGCTCATCAGATGGGTCGTTCCAGTCCGGTTGAAGGTGGCCCACAACTCACCGTTGATCGCCTTCTGGTCACCAATGGTCAGTGCCACCAACACACCGGCCCACGGGTAGCTCACCTCCGGCAGCATTCGGGCAAATGAAGCCCGAACGGAGTAGCGCAAACGCTCGACGGCGTAATCCGGCTGCCAGACCATCTCTTTGATGCGCTGCGGCGGGTTCGGACGAATATAGCCAGTGGCCCGAATGGTACGTTCGAGCAACCAGGCCTCGTAATCGAAGCCACCGGGGTTGGCATTGCCGTGCGGCCGCTTCAGACGCACCGTAAAGCGCCACTGTTCGCCGGGCCGCACCGGCAGGCGCTCGAACTGCTCTTCATCGCGCCGGCCCTGATACCAGGACAGCATGATCCTTTGCGGCACGACGGCACCGGTCGTCGAGACGCTGGATACGTCGAATTCGAAACGGGTACCGTTACTGAAATCCTGCGGCAGCCCGGCAATAACGCCGACCACCTCGACATCGCACCCCTCCCAGGCCGCGCCAAGCTGGTCGGCCAACCGGATATCGGCCCGCCAGCCAGCCCAGGCAAAGCCTAGCGCCAAACATCCGACCAGCGCCAGCAGGCGTACCGGCCAGTGATGCCAGCGCAAAGTTGGCAGCACTAGAGCAAGCCCGCCCACGGCCCAGGCTGCCCAAGTGGGCAGTTCCGGCTGCATCTGCAGGCAGAGCACACCGATGGCGAAGGCGAGAATATTCAGGCGCATGCTGCAATAATAAGGGCATGCGCCGGACCCTGAAAAAATACCTGCCCGATCACGAAACGATACGCCAAAACCCTTGGCTGAAGCCGTTCGAGTCGTCGCTACTGCATCCACGTTTATGGCATTTGAATCGTCATTCGGCCGCCGGTGCGGTCGCTGCAGGACTGTTCTGCGGCCTGATTCCCGGTCCGCTGCAAATGCTCGGTGCCGCGATCTGCGCCCTGATCTTCCGCGTTAACCTGCCGTTATCGATGTTGGTGACGCTGTACACCAACCCCTTCACCATCGTGCCGCTATATTTGCTGGCCTACGAGATCGGACGACTGTTTCTGGGAGATGGCAGCGGTTTCATCACGCCACCGGCGTTCAATCCCACCGATATGCTGGCCTGGACGACCGCCATGCAGACATGGATGCTGGCCGTCGCCAAGCCCCTCGGCATCGGCCTGCTACTGCTCGCTAGCGGACTGGCAGTA
The DNA here is from genome assembly GCF_000012425.1 of Dechloromonas aromatica RCB. NCBI lineage: Bacteria > Pseudomonadati > Pseudomonadota > Betaproteobacteria > Rhodocyclales > Azonexaceae > Dechloromonas > Dechloromonas aromatica (nom. nud.). Next base: position 3,043,676 of record NC_007298.1, read on the forward strand.
GCGGGCTACGGAGCGACCCGGGCGGCTTGGCGACTCTACCTGATCACCGCCTGGCGGCGGCGCAAGACGCTCAGGTCCGGAAGCGGGCAATAGCCGAGCTCAAGTCGTGGGACAGCGTGCGCAGGGAATCTGCCGTGGCTGCGTTACCGCTGGCCGCCGCGCTGTTCTCTTCCGCCATCTGCGCAATGCGCTCGACGTTCTGTGCGATTTCCGTGCTGGCCGCCGCCTGTTCGCGCAAGGCGACGGAGATTTCGGACACCGCATCCAGCACCTGACGCGACTGCGTCTGCACCTGACTGATCGCCTCACCGGCCAATTGCGCCTGTTCGACGCCGGAAGATACCCGCTGGACCCCTTCCTTCATGCTCGACACGGCAGTCGCCGTACCGGTCTGGACGGCAAGGATCATGGCGGAAATTTCCTGCGTCGACTTCGCAGTCCGCTCTGCCAGCTTTCTGACCTCGTCGGCGACAACGGCAAAGCCGCGCCCCGACTCACCGGCCCGCGCCGCTTCGATGGCCGCGTTGAGCGCCAGCAGATTGGTCTGGTCGGCAATATCCTTGATGGTGCCCACAATCGCCGAAATCTGTTCGGATTGCTGGCCTAGCGCCTCTACCGCTGCCGCCGACTGATTGACGGTCTGGGCAATGCCCTGAATTTCGTTGACCACGCCCTCGACGATACGACCGCCACGCGCTGCCAGCTGGTCGGACTCCCGGGAATAGTTCTGTGCATCCTGCGCATTCTTGGCAATGTGATCGACGCCGACGGTCATCTGCTCAACGGCTGCCGCCATACTCGAAGCCGAATCGCTTTGCGCCGATGTGCCGGCGGAAATCTGCTGGCTGGACGAGGCCAGTTGTTCGGCGGCCTGATTGAGTTGCCGGACGTCGTTCTGAACGCCACCGAGCAATTTGCGGAATGAAGCGGCCATCCCGTTGAAATCCTTGCCTGCAGCATGGAGTTCATCGGCACCCCGCGTATCGAACTCGGCCGTCAGATCGCCATCAGCCAGGCGACGGGCGCCCCGGGAAAAATCCCCGACGCTGTTAAGTACCGAATAATAGGTGCCCAGGCCAAGATACCCGACCAGCAAAGCGACGAATATCGACAAGCCCGTTTCGAACAGCAATACCTTGCGCGCCTGATTCATACGCCCCTGCAACTGCAGTTCAAATTGCGGCATCAGGGTATCGAACATGACCTTGTAGCCTAGATCGATGACCTGGGTGGTCATGGCGAAATAATCCTGCGGCGCAGTCACAAACTTTTCACCAAGAATGTCGTCACGCACCAGGGAGAAGACTTTTTCAGCGCCGTCGGAAAACTCCTTCGTCGGCCCGACAAGCGATCCCTGGAGGGCCGGTACGAAACGAATCACTTTCTCCAGATTGGTATTTTGGGCACGCAGCGTGCCCGCCATTTGGGCAATCTGCGAGGCAATATCGATCCGCATTTGCGGCGACAATTCCTTCTTGGTCAAAACCCCGGTTCCCCTCGCCCGGGTAATGCCCAGGGGCTCCAGCATGGCCGGCATCTTGGTAACGATGGTGTCCATGAAGTAATAGGTATCCATCACCGGATCAAGCGTCAACTGGGTCTCATCGGCGACCTCGACCATAAACTGCAACACATTGGCGATCATGACCGAGTGCCGCTTGATGTTTTCTGGCGGCGCCCAAGTCAGCCCCTCGCTGCGAATGACCTCCCAATCCTGACGAACTGCTTTCCAGCTGGCGCTATCACGCAGTTTCGGCGAAAGTGCGGCCTCTGTCGCGGCGACAGCATCCACTACGTCCTTTTCCTTGGCTGCCCGCTTTTCCTTCATGGCCTCGTTGCCATTCAAGACACCGGAAGAAAGCCCCCGGTGTTGCTGCATGACCTGCGCCATGCGGTTCATCGGCTTGAGCATCTGCAGCCCCACCAACTCCTGGCGCGCCGTCTCGATATCGAGATTCAGATGGGAATAGACAGAAAACAGCAACACGGACATGACCACCGAGACCGCCGCGCCAAGCAGCAGGAACTTGCTGTTGTAGCGCAGGCGATTCATCAGGACGACGGCTGGGGAAAAGAGGGCTTGCATATTATTGTCTCCTCACCGAGAGGTGCGAGTTGGGATGTGAGATATTAAATTAAAACACTTTTGTTCAATCTAATACTTATCAAATTATTCGCAAAGAATGCCGTCATTCAAATTGAGAACCCGGTCAGCCTTGGCCGCCAACTGCTGATCGTGCGTCACCACTATGAGGCTGACCTGCTGCTGACGAACACGTTCAATCAGCAATCCGAAGACGACTGATGCCGTATGACTATCGAGATTACCGGTAGGTTCATCGGCCAGCAGACACGAAGGATCGCTGACCAGGGCGCGAGCGATGGCAGCGCGCTGGCGCTCGCCACCGGACAATTCACCCGGCCGATGTTCCAGGCGGTGACCCAAGCCAACCGCCGTCAGTATTTCGGCCGCCTTGGCCAGCGCGGCGTGACGTTCCGTACGCCTGATCAGCAAGGGCATGGCCACATTTTCAAGGGCCGAAAATTCGGCCAGCAGATGGTGGAACTGATAGACGAAGCCGAGGTGCCGGTTACGCCAGTCACCGCGATCGACCTCGCCGAGTGCTGAGAAATCGCGCCCCATCAGCGTTACGCTGCCGGCTGATGGTGTGTCCAAGCCGCCCAGTAGGTGTAGCAGCGTACTTTTCCCGGAACCGGAAGCGCCGATGATGGCCACCGTTTCGCCGGGTTGAACGGCCAGATCGATGCCAGACAGGACGGGCACTTCCAGCCCACCACCGCGAAATACCTTGGACACCCCGCGGGCGATCAGAATGGACTCACTCATAGCGCAGCGCCTCCGCGGGATTGACCCGTGATGCCTTCCAGCTCGGGTACAGCGTGGCCAGCAAGGCCAGCACAAAGGCAATCAGGGTTACACCCCAGACATCGCTCCATTGCAGTTCGGAGGGCAGGTCGGAGATGTAATAGACCTCTTTCGACAGGAAATGCACACCGAGCACTTTTTCAATGAACGGCACCACGACATCGATATTGAGCGCCAGCAGCACGCCGCCAACGATCCCCAGGCCCAGCCCGATGAACCCGACCAGCGCGCCCTGGATCACAAAAATTCCCATGATCGACAGTGGCCGCGCCCCCAGCGTGCGCAGGATGGCGATGTCGGCCTGCTTGTCGGTGACCGCCATGACCAGCGTCGACACCAGGTTGAAGGCAGCAACGGCGACGATCAGTGACAGGATGATGAACATCATGTTCTTTTCAATCTGCACGGCACGGAAGAAATTGGCATGGCTCTTGGTCCAGTCATTCAAATAGGCATCGGCATCGATATAACGAACCAGTTCGCGGGCAATACGCGGCGCCTGGAAGAGATCGTCGACCTTCAGGCGTACACCACTGACCCGGTCTTCCATCTGGTAGAGCTTCTGCGCATCTTCAAGATTGATTAGCGCCAGCCCCGAGTCGTATTCGTACATCCCGACCTCGAAGATGCCGACTACCTTGAACGACTTCAGGCGCGGCACCACGCCAGCCGGCGTCACTGTGCCCTGCGGCGCAATCAGCGTCACCTTGTCGCCAGTAAAGACGCGCAGCGAACGGGCCAGATCGGCCCCAAGTACGACCCCGAACTCGCCCGGCCGCAGATCATCGAGGCTGCCACTCTGGATGGTCTTGCGGAAATCAGCGACCCGATCTTCCTGATCAGGCAGGATGCCGCGGACAATCGTCCCCTTGACGGTGCCATCGACGGTAAACATCCCCTGCGACTGCACGAAAGGCGCGCTCGCCCTGACTTCCGGATGCTTCATCGCCTGCTCGGCGACGGCCTGCCAGTTGGGCAATTCGCCGCTGATGCCGGTAATCTGGATGTGCGAAGCCACCCCAAGAATGCGTGTCCGCAATTCCTTCTGGAAACCGTTCATCACCGACAGCACGACGATCAGCGCGGCGACGCCGAGGCCGATGCCGAGCATCGAGATCAGCGAGATGAATGAAATGAAGTGGTTGCGTCGCTTGGCGCGCGTATAGCGCAGGCCGATCAACAGTTCGTAAGGCAATGCCATTCGGATAACACCGGGCGTCTAAAGTCGCTATGGTACACTTTTTGGTTGCCAACCTATTGCCTGCTGCCCGTGCGCCTCACCCTGCTTGTCCCAGAACTGATCTGGCCCGAACCGAATGACCAACTGACACTCGGGAAACTCGTGGCCCCGGGATTCGAATGGCTGGCCACCCGCGCCGCTTTTGAGCGCCAGGCCAGGGTCGCTTTTGAAACCGCCCTCGCCCGCCAGTTCGGCCTGGACAACGCCCCCTTCGGCGCCCTCCGCCTGCTCGGCGAGGCCGCTGGCCAGGACAAGAGCGACGGCCACTGGTTATGCGCCGACCCGGTCCATCTGCGCTTCCATCATGAACGGATCATTCTGGCCGATGCTGGCGCCTTCGATCTGGAAGAGGACGAAGCGCACGCCATCGTTGCCTCGCTGAATGCCGAGTTTGCCGATATCGGTCAGTTTCATGTCCGCACGGCCCGGCGCTGGTATCTGCGTCTGAATACGCCGGTCGATCACCATGCCGAGCCGATTTCCACCATTGCCGGTCGTCGTCTGGACAACGAACTGACCGACAAGAATGGCGTACTGACCCGCTGGCTCAACGAAGTCCAGATGTACCTGCACGGCCACCCGGTCAACGAACGCCGGCAAGTCGAAGGGAAACCGGCCGTCAACAGTCTGTGGCTGTGGGGCGGCGGCAGCTTGCCGACGCTGGCAAAACCTGATTTCTCCGCCATCTGGAGCAGCAACCCGCTGGCCACCGGCCTGGCCAGCGCCAGTGGCACACCGACGCAGCCGTGCCCGAACGGACTCGCCGCCCTCCTGACACAAGCCGCCGCCGAGCAAAACCAGCTTGTGGTCCTCGACAGCCTGTTACCCCCCGTGCTCTACGAAGATGGCCCGGGCTGGCGGGATGCCTGGCAAAAGCTGGACAACAACTGGTTCGTACCGCTGCGTGCCGCACTCGGCCGTCAGGTCGAAACGCTGACCATCGTCGCCCCGACCATCTACGGCCAGTTGACCTGGACGCTGCACGGCAAGGACCGCTGGAAATTCTGGCGCAAACCGCGTCCGCTCGCCGCGCTTGCCAAGGATCTGGCCGAAGGAACAACGCCGTGACCAACATCACTACCCGCAGCAGCTCGCCCCGCGTCGTCTGGCAACTCGAACAGCAGGGCCTGCACCCGCTGCTCGCCCGTCTTTACGCCGCCCGTGGCATCAAGGACAAATCCGAACTCGATTACGAACTGAAGTCGCTGATTCCGCCCACCGCCCTGACCCACGCCACTGACGCCGCGCAATTACTTGCCGATGCCATCGAAGCCGAAGCGAAGATGCTGATCATCGGCGACTACGACTGCGACGGCGCCACCGCCACAGCCGTCGGCATGCGCGCCCTGAAGTCGCTTGGTGCCGACGTCGACTTCCTGCTCCCTGATCGCTTCAAGCTCGGTTATGGCCTCTCGCCGGAGATCGTCGATGTCGCCGCCGAGCAGTCGCCCGACCTGATCATCACCGTCGACAACGGCATCGCCAGCCTCGAAGGTGTCGCCCGCGCCCAGCAACACGGTATCGCAACGCTGATCACCGACCACCACCTGCCAGCGGCAACGCTGCCGGCTGCGGATTGTATCGTCAACCCGAACCAGCCCGGCTGCGATTTCCCGTCCAAATGCATTGCCGGCGTTGGCGTCATGTTCTACGTCATGCTTGCCCTGCGCGCCGAATTGCGCGAACGCGGCTGGTTTACACCCAACGGCGGCGATCGCCCGGAACCCAATTTCGCCAACCTGCTCGACCTCGTCGCGCTGGGCACCGTGGCCGACGTCGTCAAGCTCGACCGCAACAACCGCATTCTGGTCAGCCAGGGTCTCAAGCGCATGCGCGCTGGCCAGATGCAGCCCGGCATCGCTGCCCTGTTCAAGGCCGCCGCCCGCGATCCGAAACGCGCCACGGCCTTCGATCTCGGCTTCCTGCTCGGCCCTCGCCTCAATGCGGCCGGCCGGTTGGCCGACATGCGGCTTGGTGTTGAATGCCTGCTCACCGATGACCCCAGTCGCGCCCTGCAAATCGCCCAGGAACTCGACAGCCTGAACCGCGAACGCCGTGAAATCGAAGCCGGCATGCAGGAACAGGCGCTGATCCTGCTCGAATCGCTGGACGTGGCCAACGCCGCCCCCGGTATCGCCCTGTTCGATGCCGGCTGGCATGAAGGCGTTGTCGGCATCCTCGCTTCGCGCATCAAGGACAAGCTGCATCGCCCGGTCTTCGCCTTTGCCCGCGGCGAAGGCGGCATCGTCAAGGGCTCCGGTCGCTCGATTCCCGGCCTGCATCTGCGCGATGCGCTCGACCTCGTCGCCAAGCGTGCCCCTGGCCTGCTCGTCCGCTTCGGCGGCCACGCTATGGCTGCCGGTGCAACGCTCAAGGAAGAAGACTTCGAGCGCTTCAGTCAACTTTTTGCCGAAGTCGCCGCTGAACTGCTCGCCCCGGCCGACCTGACCCGTACGCTGGAAACCGACGGCAATCTCGAAGGCGGCTACATCTCGCTGGAAACCGCCCGCATGCTGGAAAACGAAATCTGGGGCCAGGGCTTCCCGGCGCCGTTGTTCATGGATGATTTCGACGTCGAGCAACAGCGCGTACTCAAGGAAAAGCACCTGAAACTACGCCTGCGCAAAGGCGACACCCGTATCGACGCCATCCAGTTCAACTTCAGCAACCAGCCGGGTAGCCGCACCCGCGTCGCCTATCGGCTGGCCATCAACGAATACATGGGCGTCGAAAGCCCGCAGTTGATGGTTGAACATCTGGAATAAAAAAGGGGGCTGCACGCCCCCTGGTAGCGGATCACTGCCTTAGCTGATCAGTAACGCACGCCTGCTGGCGGCGAGAAGGAACTCAGCGCATGTAGATAGGCGGCCCGGGCAAAGTCGCTGGGGTTGGGCGAGTTTTGCTGGCTCATCGAGCCTTTCATCTGGGCCACCGAGCTGTACTCATGCTCATCCAGCCAGTGCGTCATCGCGGCAAGCACCTCGCCCAGCGCCTGTGGGCCACGCTTGAGCAGGGCACTGGCCATATGCGCGACGTCGGCACCGGCGAGCAGCATTTTCAGGGCATCTTCCGCCGTATGGACACCGCCGGTCGCCGCCAGCGACAGCTTGGTGCTGCCGCGCAGGATGGCGATCCAGCGCATGGCCAGCAGGGTATCGGCCGAGGATGACAACTGCACGCGATCGACCACGCTCAATGTCTCCAGATCGATGTCCGGCTGGAAAAAACGGTTGAACAGCGAGATACCCGCCGCGCCGGCCATTTCGATTTGATGCACAAAATGGGGCAGCGATGAAAAGAAAGGCGAGAGTTTCATGCTGACGGGGATACTGACCACCGTCTTCAATTCCTGCAGCAAGGAAACATGGTGATCCTCGATCGCCTCGCAGGAAATTTTTGGGTCACTTGGCATGTACCAAGCGTTCAGTTCGAGGGCATCGGCCCCCGCCCCCTGCATTTCCTTGCCGAGTTCGACCCAGCCGCTCAGCGATGAACCATTCAGGCTGGCCACCACGGGAATGGCGAGGCGCGACTTGAGGCGTTGAATCTGTTCGAGATAGCTGTCGAGCCGGCTCTGGTAGTCATGCCCAAATGGCAGATGTCCCGTCGCTTCGCCAAAGGTGTCGGGGTGCACCAGAAAGCGGTCGATCATCTGCTCGTCGTGACGAACATCCTCTTCGAACAGCGAATGCATGACGATGGCTGCCGCACCGGCATCTTCGAGATGCAGCACGGCATCCAGATCATGACTGAGCGGTGTCGATGAAGGTACCAGCGGATTTTTCAGCGACAGGCCGAGATAGGTTGTGGACAGATCAGGCATCGGGTGTCTCCTTCTTTTCGGCGGCCGCGTTGGCCGTATCAGCCTTTTCGTCGATGGCTGCTTCGGGCAGCGAGAGCTCGGAAAGCTCGACATATTCCTGATGGCGCAGGCGTGCATCCTTGCCGGCCTGCGCCATGAAATGGGCAGAGGCATCGGGGCGCAAGCGTTCAAGGACGGTGAAACGCGCTTCGTTGCGGGCAAAGTCGCTGAACGGGATGCTCGGTGCCGCACTATCGACCGACAGCGGGTTCTTGCCCAGCTCACGCAAACGCGGGTCGTAACGCAACAGCGGCCAATGACCGGACTTCACGGCCAGATCCTGCTGGCGATGGTTGTTCGACATGTCGACACCGTGGGCAATACACGGACTGTAGGCGATGATGATCGAGACACCGGGATAGCTTTCGGCATCGAGGAAGGCCTTCAGCGTATGGACATCCTTGGCGCCATAAGCCACCTGCGCGACATAGACATTCTCGTAATCCATCGCGATGCGGGCCAGATCCTTCTTGCGATTCGGCTTGCCGCCGGCCGCAAACTTGGCCACCGCACCGCGCGGCGTGGCCTTCGAGTTCTGGCCGCCGGTGTTGGAATAGACCTCGGTATCCAGCACAAGGATATTGACGTCCTCACCGGACGACAGCACGTGGTCCAGACCGCCAAAACCGATGTCGTAAGCCCAGCCGTCGCCACCAATGATCCAGACACTACGGCGGATCAGGTATTCGGCTACCGCGGCAAGCTGGTCGGCCGCCGGCGTCGCGAGATGCGCGAGTTTCACCTGCAGTTCGGCCACCCGCTCGCGTTGATCGTGAATGCCGGCTTCGCTGCTCTGGTCGGCATTGAGCAAGGCCTGAACCTGGGCATCGCCAATTTCCAGCGCCATGGCACGCAGTTGAACGCGGGCGGCGTCGGCCAGCTTGTCAGTCGCCAGGCGCATGCCGAGACCGAACTCGGCGTTGTCCTCGAACAGCGAATTGCTCCAGGCCGGGCCGCGGCCGTTGGCGTCGGTGGTGTAAGGCGTCGTCGGCAGGTTTCCGCCGTAAATCGACGAGCAACCGGTGGCGTTGGCGACCAGCATGCGGTCGCCGAACAGTTGCGTCGCCAGCCGGATATACGGCGTTTCGCCACAGCCGACACAGGCACCGGAGAACTCGAACAGTGGCGGCAACAGCATCGAGCCGGGCACGGTATTACGCTTGGTGCTGCGCCGGTCGTAATCAGGGAGTTTCTGGAAGAAGGACCAATTGGCAGCCTCCTGCACACGCAGCGGTGGCTGGTCGGCCATGTTGATGGCCTTGCGCGAGACATTCGACTTGTCGCGAATCGGGCAAACATCGACGCACAAAGTACAACCCGTGCAATCCTCCGGCGCGACCTGATAAGTCATCTTCAAACCAGCCGGGTAATCCTTGCTGCGGATGGCCATCTGCTTGAAGCTAGCCGGCGCCTCGGCAGCCAATTCGGCCGGGTAGGCTTTGACGCGAATGGCGGCGTGTGGGCAAACAAACACGCACTTGCCGCACTGGGTACACAAATCAGTTTCGAGGACCGGGATCTGCAGGGCCAGATTGCGCTTTTCATACTTGGCCGTGCCGGTCGGGAAGGTGCCGTCGGCTGGGAAAAGCGATACCGGCAGACTATCCCCCTTGCCGGCAATCAGCGGCAGCGTCAGCTTGCGGACGAAATCGGAGGCTTCCTGAGCAGTACGTTCAGACACCCGGATTTCAGACGCGGCATACTCGGCCGGTACCGCCACTTCGTGCAGGCAGGCCAGCGTCTTGTCGATGGCCCGGTAATTCAGTTCGGCAATCCGCCTCCCCTTGCGGCCATAGGTCTTTTCCACCGCATGCTTGATCGCCGCAATGGCCTCGTCCTGCGGCAGGATGCCGGAGATGGCGAAGAAGCAGGTCTGCATCACCGTATTGATACGCCGCCCCATGTCGGCTTCGAGCGCCACCTGATAGGCATCGATCACGTGAAAACGGATGCGCTTGGCGACCATCTGCCGCTGCATCGCTGCCGGCAAGCTGGCCCACACGGTACTGGCCGGCACCGGCGTATTGAGCAGGAAAACCGCGCCCGGCGCCGCGTGCCCCAGCAAATCATGCGTTTCGAGGAACAGCGGCTGGTGGCAGGCGATGAATTTCGCATCGCCCTCGCCGGTCAGGTACGTCGAACGAATCGGCTGCGGCCCGAAACGCAGGTGCGACACGGTCATCGCTCCCGACTTCTTCGAGTCGTAGACGAAATACCCCTGGGCGAAAAGCTCGGTTTCGTCGCCGATGATCTTGATCGAATTCTTGTTGGCCGACACCGTGCCATCCGAACCCAGGCCATAGAACACGGCACCAAAGGTTTCACGCACGGCATCGGTGCGGAAAGCTGCGTCATAAGGCAGCGACAGATGGGTCACGTCGTCGTTGATACCTACCGTGAAACGACGTCTGGGCAATGCGGCTGACAGTGCCTCAAAAACGGCACAAACCATGGCCGGATTGAATTCTTTTGAAGCCAGCCCATAACGCCCGCCGATCACCTTCGGCAGCGTGGCAAAGCGCGGCGTTTCACTCGCCGCATTCTCGGCCAGAGAGACCAGCACATCCTTGAACAGCGGCTCGCCATCGGCGCCGGGTTCCTTGCAACGGTCGAGCACGGCAATCGCCCTGGTCGTCGTCGGCAGCACTGCCAGCAGCGCCTCCGGCGCCCACGGCCGGTACAAGCGTACCTTGAGCAGGCCGACTTTCTCGCCTTGGCGGTTCATATGCTCGACGGTTTCCTGCCCGGTTTCGGCGCCGGAACCCATCAGGATGATGACGCGCTCGGCATCCGGCGCACCAACGTAATCGAACAGCCTGTATTGGCGGCCAGTCGCCGCGCCGAACTGGTCCATGGCCTGCTGGACGATGCCCGGGAAGGCATCAAACCAGGGATTCTGGGCTTCGCGAGCCTGGAAGAAGACATCGGGATTCTGCGAACTGCCGCGCAGCACCGGGTGTTCCGGCGACAAGGCGCGGTGGCGCTGGGCTGCGATCAATGCCTGCGGCAACATTTTTTGCAGCACGGCATCACTGACCGGGGCAATCTTCGCCACTTCGTGCGAAGTGCGGAACCCGTCGAAAAAATGCAGCACCGGGATGCGTCCGGCCAGCGTTGCCGCCGAGGCGATGGCCGCCATGTCCTGCGCTTCCTGCACCGAATTGGAGGCGAGCAGCGCGAAGCCGGTACCGCGCGTCGCCATCACATCGGAATGGTCGCCGAAAATAGACAGCGCATGGGTCGCGATGGTGCGGGCGGCCACATGAAAGACGGCCGGTGTCAGTTCGCCGGCGATCTTGTACATGTTGGGAATCATCAGCAACAGGCCCTGCGAGGCCGTGAAGGTCGTTGCCAGTGACCCGGCCTGCAGCGCGCCATGGACAGTGCCGGCAGCACCGCCTTCGGACTGCAGCTCGACAACGCGGGGCACGCAACCCCAGACGTTGGTCTTGCCCTGGGCGGCCCATTCATCGGACAGCTCGCCCATGCCGGACGATGGGGTGATCGGGTAAATGGCGATCACTTCAGAAACGCGGTAGGCCACGTTGGCGACGGCTTCGTTACCGTCGATGGTCAGCATCTTATTGTTCATGACAGTTCCTGGCGATACCCGCTGCGAACTCGATGGCTCGCAGGGTGAAAGCGAGCCGGGCTGGCCGGCGCCGCCGACTTGCTGCAACGCAACAAGTTCATTCTACGCCCGTTTTCGGCAAAAATATGCCATCTAAAAACAGGCGAAAATCGCTACCGGGAAGTCAGCCGATTTTTGCCTGCAAATAGGTATCGACTGCCGCACTCTGCAGCGGCCGGGAAAACAGGTAGCCCTGGAACTCGTTGCAGCCGCAAACTGCCAGAATCGCCCGTTCCTCGTCGGTTTCGACCCCTTCGGCGACAATATGCAGATCCAGCGTCTTGCCGAGGAAAATGATGGCATGCGGGATTGCCATCGCCTTGCCACCACGGTTGCAGCCGGAAACGAAGGAACGGTCGATCTTCAGCGTATCGATCGGCAGCCGCTGCAGATAGGCCAGCGACGAATAGCCGGTGCCGAAGTCATCGACCGCGATGCGCACGCCGAGCGCCTTGATCGACTTGAGCACCCGGATGTTGTGCTCCATGTCGCCCATGATCATGCTCTCGGTGACTTCAAGTTCCAGGCATTCCGGCGGCAGGCCGGAAACCGCCAGTGCATCGGCCACCAACCCCGGCAAACCGGGTTCGCGCAACTGTCGTGCCGAGAGGTTAACGGCCACACTCAAGGCCTGGCCATCGATTAGCGGCCAGTTGGCGGCCGTCCGGCAGGCGGCATACAGCACCTGCTCACCGATCGCCAGAATCTGCCCGGTTTCCTCAGCCAGCGGAATGAAGCGGTCGGGTGTGACCAGCCCCCGGCCGGCGCTATTCCAGCGGACCAGCGCCTCAAAACCGCGGACCATGCCCTCGCCATCCACCTTCGGCTGGTAGACGACAGTCAGTTCATTGTTTTCGATGGCGCTGCCGAGCGCTGTTTCCAGCGAAAACCGATCCTGAGCGGCCTGGTTCAGATCGCGGGTATAGAAACAGTACTGCCCCTTGCCACTTTCCTTGGCGTGATACATCGCGACATCGGCCACCCGCAACAGGCCGTCGAGATCCTGCGCATCGTCGGGAAAGACGCTGACGCCGATGCTGCAGTTGATGCGCAGGCCGTGCCCTTCCAGCGCCAGCGGTGCCTGAATGCTGACCAGCACGCGCTCAAGCAGGTGCATGGTGTCGGCCATGGAGGTCTGTTCGCCGAGGATCAGCACGAACTCGTCGCCACCGTAGCGGGCCACGGTATCAAGGCCGCGCAAGGCGGCGCGCAAACGACTGGAGATTTCAATCAGCAACTGATCGCCGGCGGCATGACCGAGGCTGTCGTTGATCACCTTGAAGTTATCGAGATCGACAAAGGCCAGTGCCACCTTGCTGCTCTTGCGCCGTGCCAGTTGCACTGCCTGGGCCAGGCGGTCCTCCAGCAGGTTGCGGTTGGGCAACCCGGTCAGTGGATCATGCGTTGCCTGGTGCTGCAGCACCGACTGGTAACGATGGCGCTCGGTAATATCCTCGACCGTTCCCTCGTAATAGAGAAAAGACCCGTCGGCCGATCGAACGGCATGGGCATGCTCGGCGATCCAGATCCGGCTGCCATCGCGACAGGTGATCTCCGACTCGAAATTGGTGACCCGGCCATCGCGCTGGATCAACTGCTTGAAATCCTCGCGCCGCTGCGGATCGACATACAGCCCACTGGCAATATCGGCCAGACTGCTGATCAGCGCCTCCGGCGTCGAATACCCATAAAGCCTGGCCAGGGCCGGATTGGCCGCCAAATAACGACCGCTCTCGGTGCTCTGAAACATGCCGACCACCGAATTTTCAAAAATGCTGCGATAGCGCAGCTCCGTTTCTGTTAACTGGATCTGGGCCTGGACGCGATCCGTAATGTCTTCCAGATAGCCTTCCAGTACCTGGCGACCAGCCTCGTCGCGCAAACCAACGCCGCGCTCCTGTACCCATTTCTCCTCACCATCCCGGCAGACGATGCGGTACTCAATGCTATAGCGCGAGCCAGTCTCCAGCGCCGCCAGGATTGTGCCGCGAACCGCCGCCCGGTCCTCCGGATGGGCCAGTGACTCAAGCGAATTCTGCTGCTTGCCAACCAGATCATCGGCCCGAAATCCGGTCAGTTCATGACAGCCGGGACTGACCGACAACAGTGTCCAGTACTCATCAAGCAGGCAGCGGAACAGCATGCCATCGAGCTTGGAAAACAAGGTCGCCATGGCTGGCGCCTGCAGCAAGGCGGAGCCGTGGCTGCTACCCGACTGAACAAAATTCCACCCATCAGACACGCGTGGTATGAAGTGTTTGCGAAACATGTGAGGAGCCGTTTCCTGTCTGCTTTACCTGAATGCCGCTGTCGCCTATCCAGGCAAAAACCTGATCGATCGCGCCGGAGGCCAGTTCAAAATACGCTTGGGCATCCACCGTCACCCCGGAACTGAGCAACATCTGGGTCCGAATGACGCGTGCCATCTGCTGCACGCCACGCGCCGCCTTCTCGGCCACAGCCCCCTGACCGCTGGCTTCGCTGGCCTGCTTGAGCAGCACTTCGGCACGAGCGACCAGAAACATCAGGCGAACCCGGACCACGGCCGAACAGGCATGCCTTGCCGCGACGCTCATGCCGAGGGCGCGCGCCTGGCCGAGGCACTCGGTCAGGGCCGGCAGGCGGCTGACGTAATTGCGGACCAGACCGCGCGCTCCCGGCCCGTCGAGCAACAACTCGACCCGCGACTCGCCAAGCGCCGCCAGCCAGTGCAACAACTGCTCAATCAGCACGCTGTGCTGGGCGATACTCTGTTCGACCGACAAACCGGGTAATTTCTCGTGGAGATTCGCCCAGTTGAAATGGAACAATTCCAGCTCATTCAGGGTCAGGCAGGGGTGCACCCTAGCCCCTTCCTTTTTGGCAATATCGCGCAAGGCTGGAATACCCGCCTCGATTTCCCGCCCCTTGCCTTCCAGGCGCAACTTGAAATTCTGATCGCCAGCCAGCCAGGCCGAACTCATACCGCGGTGCTGCTGGAAATTGCTGATCAGCGCCAGCAAGGCGCGGCAGGCAAGCAGGGTCTCATGCAGCGAATGACCGGCATCCTGCCAGTTGCGCCGACGATAGAGCCAGAAAGAACTGGCACCGACCAGCAGGGCCAGCAGGCCTGTCAAAAAAAAGATCCAGTCCATGGCTAACTCACTCATATTGGTATTTTTTCAGGGTCGCGTTGAGCTGAACGGACAAATCGCTCAGGTAACGTGACAACTCGCTGTTCTCCCGCACCAGATGCTCGTTGGCGTCGGCCAACTGGGCAACCTGCTCGATATCGCAGGCAATGCTCTGCCCCGCCTCGCTCTGCTCACGACTGGCTGCAGCAATATCGCGAATCAACGCCAGCGTCTGACTGGCGTTGCTTTCGACCTGCCGCAGGTCGTCGACCGCAAGTTCCGCATCGGCCAGACTGGCTGCGGCACGAACCGAGGTTTCTGCCATGGCGTCGATCATGCTGCCGACCTCCTGGCGCATGCCGCCGATCCGCTCGCCGATGTCGCTGGTCGCATTGCGCGTCCGCTCGGCCAGCTTGCGCACTTCGTCGGCAACGACGGCAAAGCCGCGCCCCTGTTCACCGGCCCGCGCCGCCTCAATGGCGGCATTCAAGGCCAGTAAATTGGTCTGGGCGGCGATCTCGGCAATCAACTCGACGATGACATCGATTTCCTGCGACCGCACCCCGAGGCGACACGCCCCGTCCGACGTATGACGGACCGTCGCCGCCAAGCTTTCAAGACTATTCGCCAGCCCGCTCACCCGCCCCGCCCCGGCCTCCGCCATCTGGCCGGAAGCCTCGGCCACCTCGGCGGCCCCACCGGCGCTGTCGCTGGTCATGCCGAGACTGACCGTCAACTGCTCCAGCGTCGCCGCGGACGACAAGGTGATGTCGCGCTGGCGGCGCACGCCATCGTTACCGCCACTGGCGTTGACGCTGCTCTCGCCGGCCACGCTGGAAATCTCCTGCGACATGCGGGCAAAAGTCAGAAACAGGCCGGACAGGGAACGCGCCATGCCGTTCAGCCGTTCGGCCAGAGGAGCCAAGAGGCCGCAACGCGGGGCATCCAGGCGGCTGATCAGAGAACCGCCAGCCAGATTCTGAGCAAAGGTATCGATCAAGCCGAGGGCCGCTTCCAAAGCACGCTGGATATGCCAGGCCAACATGATCGACAGCAGCAGAAACCCAGCCCCCAGCCAGGCCAGCAGCACTGAACCGGTGCTCGAGACTGCCGATGCCATCGCCCAAGCGCCACAGGCAGCCAGTCCCCAGACGGTGAATTGCTGCCAGCGCAAAGAATGCAGGCTGGCGCGCAAAGCCGGGGCCGATTCATTTCTTTTCATAAATATCACACACATAATTACAAAATTGTCACAACAAGAAGCAAATCCCTTGCCAAGTGATACCTATTTATTTTTATTCTTAATAATCAGTTTGATACAACAAATCTCACGAAAATATTTAATAAAAACGAATCCAGCCTGACGATCTAAAGCAGTCGTTCAAAGGCCAGCGCACCATTCAAGTGCGCAACCTTTCCCGCGCCCGGCATAACAATGCCCCCAGACAGTGCAGCGAGATGCCGCTTGGCACAGCGGCTATAATTATGGTTTTGCCAAGCAACGAGACGAACGCCATGGAAGCCGAACACATCAACAGCATCTCCAACAAGCTCGACGATCTGGCGCAGCGCGCCGCCGAGCTGCGGAGGTATCTTTGACTACGATCAGAAACGCGAACGCCTGACCCTCCTCAACCAGGAGATGGAAGACCCGAAGATCTGGGATGACGCCAAACGCGCCCAGGAACTCGGTCGCGAGAAGAAATCGCTGGAAAACATCGTGCTGGTGCTGGAAGAAGTCCAGTCCGGGCTCAACGATGGCCGCGAACTGTTCGACATGGGCAAGGAAGACGGCGACGAAGACACCCTGCTCTCCGTCGAGGCCGACAATGCCGAACTCGAGAAGAAGGTTGCGGCCCTCGAATTCCGCCGCATGTTCAACAACCCGTCCGACCCGATGCCCTGCTTCCTGGAAATCCAGGCTGGCGCCGGCGGCACCGAAGCCCAGGACTGGGCCTCGATGCTGCTGCGCATGTACCTGAAGTATGGCGAGAAGAAGGGTTTCACCGTTGAGGTGATGGAAGAATCGGAAGGCGATGTCGCCGGTCTGAAGAGCGCTACCGTCAAGTTCACCGGCGACTACGCCTACGGCACGCTGCGCACCGAAACCGGCATTCACCGCCTGGTCCGCAAGTCGCCGTTCGACTCCAACGCCCGCCGCCACACCAGCTTCACCTCGGTATTCGTGTTCCCGGAAGTCGATGACTCGATCGAGATCAACATCAATCCGGCCGACGTGCGCACCGACACCTACCGCGCCTCCGGCGCCGGCGGTCAGCACATCAACAAGACCGACTCGGCCGTCCGTCTGACCCACGTCCCGACCGGCATCGTCGTCCAGTGCCAGAACGACCGTTCGCAGCACCGCAACCGCGACGAAGCCTGGCAGATGCTGCGTGCCCGCATCTACGAGTTCGAATTGCGCAAGCAGCAGGCCGAACAGCAGAAGCTGGAAGACGCCAAGTCCGACATCGGCTGGGGCCATCAGATCCGTTCCTACGTGCTCGACCAGTCGCGCATCAAGGATCTGCGTACCAACCACGAAACCGGCAATACCCAGGCCGTGCTTGATGGCGACCTCGATCCCTTCATCGAAGCCAGCCTGAAGCAAGGCGTCTAAGGCAGTGATCGCCTGCCGATGAGGCGCTTCCTCAAATGGCTGGCGATCATCCTGCTGCTGCCGCTCACCATCGCGGCAGCACTGATCCTTTTTGCCACCGACCCGCAAGCACTGGTCGACCGCGGCGACGCCATCTCCCCGGCCTCGGTCGACCAGGCCAAGCACCTTGTCGCCGCCAACGATCCACGACGCCAGCAAGCCGGCGAGATTCGCACCGTGGCGGTCCCTGCGGCGCTGATTGACGAAGGCATCAACTACGTCGCCGGGCGATATTTGCATGCCCGCGGCGCCTTCGCCCTGACCGACGATGCCGGCGAAGTCCGTATCACCTTTGCGCTGCCAGGAAGGCGTTTCCTGAATCTGCGCGCGCTGGCCCATGGCATCGAAGGCAAGCTGCGCATCGTCGACGCCAGGCTCGGCAGCATCCCCGTACCGACCACCTTCGTCGAATTTGCCATCGCCAGAACAGTGAGCGCGCTGGGTTTCGACCGGGAATGGCGACTGGCTGAAAACGCCATTCAGCACATTTCCTTCAATCAGGATCAGGCGACGGTATCAGTCACCTACACCTGGGAACCGGGCATCCTCGATCGGGCGCGTGCGGTCGCCTTGTCCCCCGAAGAAATCGCCCGCCTTCGTGAAGCCCGCCTGGCGCTGGCGGCACTCTTTGCCCATCGCGCCCCCGGCTCTCGAATCAGACTTTCGGAAGTCCTGATGGCAATACTTCCCGTTTCTGGCGCCCCAATTAAACAAGGCCGAGCCAGTCTGCTGGTTCTGAGCAGCTATCTGGCCGACAAAGACCTGGCGGCGCTGGTTCCCGCGGCCAGAAACTGGCCACGCGTCCACTGGGTCAACATCACCCTGGCCGGCCGCCACGATCTTGCCCAGCATTTCGTCATCTCAGCCGCCCTCGCCGCCTGGGCTGGCGAACCGGTGGCCGACGCCATCGGCCTCTACAAGGAACTGGAAGACGCCCACCACGGCAGCGGTTTTTCCTTCATCGACCTGACCGCTGACCGGGCCGGCACCCGCTTTGGCGAAGCACTGCTCAGGAAGCCCGAAGGACTGCTGGAAACAATAAAGAAGGCGTTGTCCGACGAACAACTGCTGCCGGTCGTCAATGATCTTCCGGAAGACCTGCACGAACCCGAATTCAAGCGCCGCTTCGAAAGCCATGAAAGCCCGCAGTTCAAGGCAATGGCCCATGAGATCGAACGCCGCCTCGACACCCTTCCGCTCTATCGCTGATCGACCGCCATGCTCGACAACCTGTTCGCCAATCTTCCCCCGCTCGGCACCGAAGAAGAAGCATTTGCCACCCTGCTGGCCGAACCGGGACTGACCGTTCAACGCATCGTCTCGACCGGTCAGTCCAGCCCTGATGGATTCTGGTATGACCAGCCCGACGCCGAATGGGTATTGCTGATCAGCGGCGAGGCACGCTTACGCTTTGAGGATGAAACAGAAGCCAGACGCCTGCAACCGGGCGCTTTCGTCGACATCGCTGCCGGTCGCCGACACCGTGTCGAATGGACGGCGCCGGATACGCCCACCATCTGGCTAGCGATTCACCGCGCTGGACGTTAAACCCCTTCGCCGTTCAGACAGCGCAGCATGGTCTCGAATAGCACCTCGGGCCGGATCGGCTTGGTCACAAAACCATTCATCCCGATATCCAGGCAGCGCTGCTTTTCGTAGGCGAACGCGTTGGCCGTCAGGGCGACAATCGGCACCTTCTCGCCCCCCGGCAGTTGTCGAATGCACTGCGTGGCCTCCAGCCCCCCCATGTTGGGCATCAGCATGTCCATCAGGATCAGTGCATAGTCGTTGCGACTGGCCAGATCGACGGCCTCACGGCCATCCTTCGCGGTATCGATCTCGCAGTTCAGGCGCGAAAGGATGGCCTCGGCCACATGTCGATTGATAACCTCATCCTCGACGAGCAAAAAACGACACCCCGCAAAATCCCTGGCCAAGACAACTTCCGCGCTCTCCGCTGATAGCAAGGGGATCGCCGGCCGAGCAAGCGGCGCAGAAGCGCGTTTCAGAGAAGCAGTGAACCAGAACAGGCTACCCTGCCCGGGCGTACTTGAAACGCCAACCTCGCCGCCCATCAGCTCAGCCAACTGGCGTGTGATTGCCAAGCCGAGGCCGGTCCCGCCATAACGGCGGGTGGTCGAATTATCGGCCTGGCGAAAGGCCGAAAATATCTCATCCCTGGCTTCCGCACTGATGCCAATCCCTGTATCGGCTACCTCGAAGCGAAGCAGGACCGAATCCTCGCTGACCGCCTGCGTAATAACCCGAACATCAATGCTGCCATCTGCAGTGAACTTGATGGCATTTGAAACATAGTTGAGCAAGGCCTGCCTGAGCCTGACCGGATCACCAACCAGCCCGGACGGAGCGTCCAACTCACCAATCCGCACGTCCAACCCCTTCTCCGCAGCCTGATCGGCAACCATCGAAAGAACTTCGAAAACGATGTTCTCAACGGCCAGCGGAATATTTTCCAGCTCCAGCCGGCCGGCCTCTATCTTGGACATATCAAGTACGTTGGTGATCAAGCCGAGCAGGTGCTCGCCTGCCGCATCGATGTGACCAACATACTTTTTCTGGGCAGTATCCAGTTCGGTGCGCGAGAGAATATGGGCCATGCCGATAATGGCATTGAGCGGTGTGCGAATCTCGTGGCTCATGTTGGCCAGGAAAGCCGTCTTCATCTGCTCGGCGCGCTCAGCCGCCTCCGAAGCCCGGGTCAGATAAGTCGCCAGCGCCTGCTCTTCACTGATGTCACGCGCCAGCAGGGCAAAATGACGTACGCCATCACCGGAATTAATCTCGATGATCGTCAATTCAACCGGAAAATCTTCCCCGTCGCCCCGTTGCCCCACCGCCTTGAGGCCGGAAATACGTTCTTCGGCCATGACGCGTTGCATCATCTGACCGAGCAAGCCCGGATTTTTTTCTTCCGGCAGCAATATCGACAGGGGCTGACCGAGCACCGGTTGCGTTGCAGGCCGGAACATGTCGAGCGAGTTATCGTCCATCGACTCGATCACTGCGTCCTGACCGACAACAACGACGCCAAGCGCCGTGGCCGCCAGCAACATCTGGCTGCGCTCGACGGCACGCTTGCGGGTCAGCAAATTGTGAAGCCGGGCACGGATTTCCTCGGCCAGGATCGGCTTCTGCACATAATCGTCGACCCCGAGCTGGAACAACTCGATTCGCCGCAACGGATTGTCAAAAGCTGTCACCGCCAGAACCGGCGTTTCACCCTTGGGTAAAGGCAAGCGACGAATCCGGTTGATCAAGCGCGTGCCGGTCATGTGCCCACCCAGGACGACATCGCACAACACCAGATCGTAATCATTGGCTTCAAAAGCCAGCCACGCCTCGTCAGCCGAGGCAAACGCATCGACCGTCATGCCCCAGTCGCGCAACTGGGCTTCAAGCAGGGCGCGCTGATCCCTGCTGTCCTCAACATAAAGAATCCGGCAACGCATCGGCTGCAGCAACTCAACGTAATGCCGCATGAAACGAAGCAGTTCGTCGATATCCTGCTTGCGGAAAAGCTCGCTCACACCAGCTTGTTCAGCCTGTGTTGCCAGGCCGGAGCTGGCGCTCGACGTCAGCAAGACGATCGGTTCAGCCTTGGCCCTGCCATCGGCACGCAAGGCTTTGGCCAGCTCGATGCCATCACCATCCGGCAGTTGCCCGGAAATAATGAAGAAATGAAAGGTCTCGCGGGCGACAATCTCGCGCGCTTCCTGTTGCGACAAGGCGAGTTCGACCCGGACATCCGCATAATGGCCCAATGCCCGCTGCAGGATGTCCCGGTAAAGATGCGTGGCATCGACAACGAGGATGTTCATAGGCCCCTCACAACTCTATTCATGCACCGGCGACGTTGCCTGATACGCCGAGCACACACGCCAGACGGATTTTGGACGCTTTGCCCTTGTTCCAACCGGGTGTAATCGGCGAAAATCACGAATTCTAAGCCATAGTCGGCTTACTCATCGCATCCAAGGATTCTCCATGTCCAACGCCGAACAGCAAGCCCCGGTCCAGCAAGACGAAAACCAACTCATCGCAGAGCGCCGTGCCAAACTGGCCGAGTGGCGCAAGACCGGGAAGGCTTTCCCGAATGATTTCCAGCGTGAGAACACCGCTGCCAAGGTCCTCGAAGGCTATGGCGAGAAAACGGCGGAAGAGCTTGAAGGCCTGCCGATTGAAGTCAAGGTTGCCGGCCGCCTGATGCTCAAGCGCGTCATGGGCAAGGCTTCCTTTGCCACCATTCAGGATCTGTCGGGCCGTATCCAGATCTACATCACCCGGGACCGCGTTGGTGAAGAGGTCTATGCCGACTTCAAGACCTGGGACTTGGGCGACATCATTGGCGTCACCGGTAGCCTGATGAAGACCAAGACCGGCGAGCTGTCGATTCAGGCCGCCGAAATCCGCCTGCTGACCAAGTCGCTGCGCCCGCTGCCGGACAAGTTCCACGGCCTGGCCGATCAGGAAATGAAGTATCGCCAGCGCTATGTCGACCTGATCATGAACGAGGAAACGCGCTTCACCTTCCGCGCCCGTTCGGCCATCGTTGCCTCTATCCGCAACTACATGACCGGCCATGGCTTCATGGAAGTCGAAACGCCGATGATGCACCCGATCCCGGGCGGTGCCTCGGCCAAGCCGTTTGTCACGCACCACAACGCGCTCGACATGCAGCAGTTCCTGCGCATCGCGCCGGAGCTGTACCTGAAGCGCCTGGTCGTCGGCGGTTTCGAGAAGGTTTTCGAAATCAACCGCAATTTCCGCAATGAAGGTCTCTCGCCGCGCCACAACCCCGAATTCACGATGATGGAGTTCTACGAGGCCTACGCGAACTACCACACGCTGATGGACTTCACCGAAGGCCTGCTCCGCCACGCCGCCCGCGAGGCACTGGGCAAGGAAGTCTTCGTCTATCAGGGCCGCGAACTGGACCTCTCCAAGCCTTTCCATCGCCTTACCATCAACCAGGCCATCCAGCGCCAGCATCCGGAATTTAGTGATGCCGAGCTGGCCGATCCGGAATTCCTGAAAGCCAAGATCAAACACTTCGGTGAGCCGCTCAAGCCGGGCGGTCTGGGCAGCCTGCAACTGCAACTGTTCGAAGCCTGCGCCGAAGCCCACTGCTGGGAGCCGACTTTCATCATCGACTACCCGGTCGAAGTGTCCCCGCTGGCCCGTGCCTCGGACACCAACCCGGAAATCACCGAGCGTTTTGAGCTGTTCATCGTTGGGCGTGAAATCGCCAACGGGTTCTCGGAGTTGAATGATGCCGAAGATCAGGCAGCGCGCTTCCAGGAACAGATGAAAGCGAAGGATGCCGGCGACGAGGAAGCGATGTATTACGACGCCGATTTCATTCGCGCGCTGGAATATGGCCTGCCGCCGACCGGTGGCTGTGGCATCGGCATTGATCGCCTGATCATGCTGCTGACCGACGCCGCCGCGATTCGGGATGTCATCCTATTCCCCTCCATGCGCCCCGAATGATTGATGCGTGGCTGCGCTTGCCAACTCGGCGTTGCCGGAGACCTTGCATAGCGCTGCTATGCGGCGGCCACCGGCGCCTTGATTTGGCGGCGCTCGCTCACGCATCGGTTGAAGATTGCTGAAGATGCAAATCCGTCAGTTGCAGATTGCCAACGACCACCTGCAGGACCGCCTGGTCCTGCGCGTTGCCACGCAGGCTGACGAGGAATACCGCATCTGGCTGACCCGGCGTTTCCTGCGTGAGCTGTGGCCACACCTGGCCGCCCTTCTTGGCAAACTGACCACACCAGCCCCGGCCATGGCCGAGATGGAGGTTGCCGAGCAAGCCAGCTTCGAACAGCCGTTCAGCGACGACAACGCCACCTACCCGCTGGGCTCGTCGCCCTTGCTGACCAGCGAGATCAAGTTCGATACCCTGAGCGACGGCAATTTCAGCCTGACTTTCCGTGAAGGTCGGGAGCGCAGCTTCCAGTTGGGCCTGACCCCCGATCTGCTGCAGGCGCTGTGCGCCATGCTGCGGGCCGGCGCCGAACAGGCGCAGTGGAATCTGGCGCTGGATTACGCGGCCGCACCCGAGCCAGTTTCCGTCCCGAACACCAGCCGCCCATCCCGCCTGCACTAGTGGAAAAACTGCAGCCTGCGAGGCTCGAATTCGTCGCCTACGACACACCCTACTCGGCGGCCTTTGACGACGTTTATCACTCGGCCCTCGGCGGACCAGCCCAGGCCCGGCATGTCTTCCTGGCTGGCAACGAACTACCGGCGCGTTGGCAGGATAAGTACCGTTTCGTCATCCTCGAAACCGGCTTCGGCACCGGGCTAAATTTCCTGGCCACCTGGCAGGCCTGGCGGGATGATCCGCAGCGCTGCCGACGCCTGCACTTCATCTCCTTCGAGAAGCACCCATTCACGCTGGCGGACCTCGCCACCTGCCAGCAAGCCTGGCCGGAATTCGCCGAACTGGCGGCCGAACTGCAGCAAAAATGGCCGCCGTTGGTGCCGGGCATGCACCGGCTCCATCTCAACGACGGACAGGTGATCCTGACCCTGACCTTCGGGGATGCGGCAACGCAACTGCGCTCAATCGATGCCTCGGTCGATGCGTTTTTCCTCGATGGCTTCTCTCCGCCCAAGAACCCCGAACTGTGGTCACCGCATTTCTGCAAAGGCCTCGCCCGCCTGACAGCACCGGGTGCCACGCTGGCCACCTGGTCGGTCGCTGGCCACGTCCGTCAGGCGCTCAAGGACGCTGAATTCGATGTGGCCAAACGTCCCGGCTATATCGGCAAGCGGCAGATGCTGGTCGGCCGCTTCCGCTCGCGTCGCCCGGATCGCCATGTCGCTCCGACCGATCGCCGGGCCATCGTCATCGGTGCCGGCATTGCCGGAAGCAGCACGGCCCATGCACTGGCTGCCGCTGGCTGGCAGGTGACGGTGCTAGAGCAGGCCACCGCACCGGCCACTGGCGCCTCGAGCAACCTGGCCGGCATGCTGCGCCCCTTGCCCAGCGCCGACGACAACCGCCTTTCCCGCATCACCCGCGCCGGGTTTCTGGCCACCCGCGCCCTGCTTGCCGCGCTACCCGAAGCCCGCTGGTCGCCCTGCGGCGTGCTGCATCTGGCACGCGAACCGGAACACGAAGGCCAGCAAAGACGGGCCGTCGAGCAGCTTGGCTTCCCGCCCGAAGTGCTGCAATTCGTCGAGTCCGACGAAGCAAGCCGCCTGCTCGGACAGCCGGTCACCATCGGCGGCTGGTGGTTCCCGAACGGTGGCTGGGTACAGCCGCCCTCGGTCTGCCGGGCCGCACTGGCCGCCTTTCCCGAGCGCATCACGACGCACTTCAATGCCGCAGTCGCCCGGATCGTTCGCCAAAACGATCAATGGCAGGCCCTCGACGCCAATGGCAACTTGCTGGCGGAAGCGCCCGTACTGGTCATGGCCAGCGGGGCTGCCGCCCCGCGTTTCGAACAGTTTGCCTGGCTACCCCAGCGTTCCGGCCGCGGCCAGGTCAGCCACCTGCCAGCGAGTGTCGGCAAGCCGCTGAATACCGTGCTCTTCCAGATCGGCTACACCATACCCGCCATTGACGACACACAACTAATCGGTGCCTCGCTGTCTTACGAAGATGATGAGTCCGCCGAACGCGAGGCAGATCACCGCGACAATCTGGCCCGCCTGCGCCTGACCCTGCCGGATTTTGCGAGCGACCTCGACCCGGCCACCCTGCATGGCCGTGTCGGCTTCCGCCCGATGTCGCCGGACCGGATGCCGATCGTTGGCGCCGTGCCGGATACCATGACCGCAACGCCCAACACCCGCCTCCACAACATTCCCCGTCAGCCCGGCCTGTGGTGTGTCCAGGGTTTTGGTGCTCGTGGCATCGTCTGGTCGGCACTGATGGCCGATCTGCTGGTCAGCCAGCTGGAAGGCGAACCGCTCCCTCTGGAAAGAGACCTCGTCGATGCGCTCGACCCCGGTCGCTTCCTGATCAAAGCGGCGCGCAACTCTGGCGGAGAATTGCCCTCTGACGAAGAGACGAGCGAACCAGCTGCATAATCATGCATAAGCTTAGAAAACATGCTTATTGGCGCACGTCGCCGGGCGCGCTAAGCTAGACAGGTTATTTTCCGACTTTCCTTTTTGACAACAACATCAAGAGAGACGCACGCATGAAGATCGAAACCATTGCCGTCCATGGCGGCTACTCGCCCGACCCGACCACCAAGGCCGTCGCTGTTCCTATCTACCAGACGACCTCCTACGCCTTCGACAGCACCCAGCATGGTGCCGATCTGTTCGACCTGAAGGTCGCCGGCAACATCTACACCCGCATCATGAATCCAACGCAGGACGTGCTGGAAAAGCGCGTCGCCGAGATGGAAGGCGGCATCGCCGCACTGTGCCTGGCCTCCGGCATGGCTGCCATCACCGCCGCAATCCAGACCATCGCCGAAGCCGGTGACAACATCGTCACCTCCAGCACCCTGTACGGCGGCACCTACAACCTGTTCGCCCACACCCTGCCGCAATACGGTATCGAAGTCCGCTTCGCCGACTACCGCGATCCGCAGGCCTTCGAGAAGCTGATCGACGGCAAGACCAAGGCCGTCTTCTGCGAATCCGTCGGCAACCCGCTGGGCAATGTCGTCGATTTCGAAAAACTGGCCGAAGTCGCCCACAAGCATGGCGTGCCGGTCATCGTCGACAACACGGTGCCCTCGCCCTACCTGTGCCGCCCGTTCGAGCACGGTGCCGACATCGTCGTCCATGCCCTGACCAAGTACCTCGGCGGCCACGGCAATAGCATCGGCGGCATCATCGTCGATAGCGGCAAGTTCCCTTGGGCCGAGCACAAGGCCAAGTTCAAGCGCCTCAACGAGCCGGACGTTTCCTACCACGGCGTCGTCTACACCGAAGCCCTCGGCCCTGCCGCCTACATCGGCCGCGCCCGCGTCGTGCCGCTGCGCAACATGGGCGCCGCGATCAGCCCGTTCAACGCCTTCCTGATTCTGCAAGGCATCGAAACCCTGGCCCTGCGCATGGACCGCATCTGCGAAAACTCGCTGAAGATCGCCAACTTCCTTAAGTCGCATCCGAAATGCAGCTGGGTCAACTACGCCGGCCTGCCCGACCACAAAGACCACGCCCTGGTCCAGAAATACATGGGCGGCCGCGCCTCCGGCATCCTGAACTTCGGTGTCAAGGGCGGCCGCGAAGGTGGTGGCAAGTTCCAGGACGCACTGAAGCTGGTGACTCGTCTGGTCAACATCGGCGACTGCAAGACCCTGGCCTGCCACCCGGCCTCGACCACGCACCGCCAGCTGTCGCCGGAAGAACTGGCCAAGGCCGGCGTTTCCGAAGACATGATCCGCCTGTCGGTTGGTATCGAGCACGTCGACGACCTGATCGCCGACCTCGATCAGGCCCTGAACGCCGCCTGATCATCTTCGCCCCCAATTTAAACCCGGCCGCGTGCCGGGTTTTTTATTGCTCGTCTTTAACCGAAAGCTCGCCATGTCAGCGTGCTATGCTGAGCCACACATCTTGCAGTTTTTCCCCTCGCTACCATCCACCCGAAGGAGCTGGAAAATGCTGACTCCAACCCAGAAACAAACCGCCCAATCCATCGTCAACCTGTTCGAAACCGGGGCCGTTCTGGGGCATTACGGCAACGTCACGGTGATTCCCGGAGACACCGGCCACCTCACCTTCGGCCGCTCGCAAACCACGCTCTGCTCAGGGAATCTGCTTGACCTGCTGCAGCGCTATTGCGGCAACGACGGTGCCCGCTTTGGCGACAAGCTTTCCGCCTGGCTAGCGCGCTTCGAAGCGGTCGACCTTTCGCTCGACGACGACCTTCACCTGCATAACCTCCTGCGCGCTACCGCCGACGACCCGGTCATGCGGGAAACACAGGACCTTTTCTTTGATGAGGTCTATTGGCAACCAGCGGCCAAAGCGGCCGACAACTTCGGCATCAAGTCGGCGCTTGGTGTCGCCGTGGTTTACGACAGCTGGGTGCATGGCTCATGGAAAACCTTGCGGGACATGACCAATCAGAAGTCAGGCCCCATCGCCACGCTGGGTGAACGTGCCTGGATCAAGGCCTATGTTGAAACCAGACGTTCATGGCTGGCCAATCATTCACGTAGCGATTTACGCGGCACCACCTACCGCATGGATGCTTTCCTGCGGCTGATCGAGCAAGGCTATTGGGGTCTGGCGTTGCCGCTGGTGGTCCACGGAGAGGAAATTTCACTGGCCACGCTGCGTGCCATGCCTCCCGGCTGCTACGACGGACCCCAACCGGGGACGCGCAGTATCGCCTTGCAGACACCACTGGCCCGGGGCCTCGATGTCCGGCTTCTACAACTCGGAATGTCCGGTCGTGGCGTCGCCATCAAGGCAGATGGCATCTTCGGCCAGACCAGCGTCAATTTACTGAAACGTTTTCAGGCCAGCCAGGGCCTGCCCGCCAATGGCATCGCCACGCCGCAACAGCTCAGCGAACTCGTCGATTAAGCCATTCAGGACTTTAGTGGCTCGTTCTCGGACGGCAGAAGGGGCTGGGGAACGCTGGTCGCATACAACACCCCGGCGCAACAACCAAAAAAGGCAACAACAGCGGCGAGGCTGGGCGTCCAGCTATCACCCAGGCCACGCGTTTGCCAGAACCAGATAAAAAAGCCAGCTGCCGGCAACATCATCAGTGTGCACAGGCCCGAACAAACAAGGGCAATCTTGTGCCCGATATGACGCGGTTTTCTAATCATTCTGCTTCCTCAACTTTTAGCCAGATTGAACGGTTGTCGCGGGCATCGCTGGTACCAATGCTAAAGGCACCGCCTTGCTGGCCCGCAGCCTGTTTGCCACTACCGCCCAGTTCGATCCACTCGCCTAGTGTGCCAGAGACGGTCGTCGCCAGTCGCTGCGAACTGACCGCGCCACGTCCATAAGCCGGGTCAAAACTTTCAGCCTGTTGGGAAATCTCCAGCGTGACACGCTGGCCATTGACGCGTGGGGTGGCGTAGAAACCACTGCCAATATCCCGATAGACCACGCCTTCATTGACCAAGGCCCCTCCCGGTCCGACAATCATCTGACGCATCGGGATAGCCAATGAACGGCCAACCTGTATGAAGGCGCGACCGCCTTCGACGGTCTGCACCATCTGCGAGGCACTTTCGCCACGCACGCTTTTTGTATCCCAGACCCTGGCCTCGACGTTGCCGCGACGCGTCCCGCCAAGCACGACCTGCCCGCTTGCCTCGCCACCCCGCGCGGAATCCTCTGCCTGACGATTCTGGGAAATACGGATAATCAACCGGCGCGTCGGTGTATCAATGCTGGCCAAGGCCCGCTTGATGTCAGCCCGGTTACGCGGCGAGGCCTTCAGAAATAGCTGGTTGTTCATGCCGGTCAGCGTGCCTCCCGGCTCCACCAGAGGCAGCAGGGCCGGCAAAACCTCCTCGACGTTCTTGCTGCGCAGCTCGATGATTTCCATCTGCTGAGCCCAGAGCGAAGTGCTGAATAAAAAGGTAAGCAACAACAGTATCCGCGCCATCAAATAGCCTCCCTTGGCAGCGTTAAGACTCATTCCTGACACAAGGCAAGGCGGTGGCAAGCCGACAGATCATCGGCGACCAGCCGTACTATGCCTGGATCAGCCCGTCCCGAATCGGCGCGCTCCTGAAGAATCGCCATGATCTGCTCGGGCGCCATCGGCTTGCGGTAAGGACGCTCTTGGGCCAGCGCCTGAAAGATATCGGCGACATTGATGATCCTCGCCTCGATGGGCAAAGCGGAGCCACCAAGCCGGAAAGGATAGCCATGCCCATCCGGTGTTTCGTGATGTAACGACGCCCAGCGGGCAATCTCGGTGATCGCATGGAGCCGCTTCAACACCTGCAGCGTGCCGTAGCTATGGCTCTTCATGATGTCGAACTCGTGCTGGCTCAAGGCACCATGACCTTCGATGATTTCATCCGGAATCTGCAACTTGCCGATATCGTGGAGCAAGCCGGCCACCTCGATTTTCTCGCAAGTAATCGGATCCAGCCCGCATCGCTCGGCAAGATGGCGAGACAGGCGCGAAACGCCTTGGGAATGCTGCTCGGTATAAGGCGACTTGGCGTCGATAATCCGAGAAAAAATGGCGGCACACTGCTTGAGCTCCGACCAGCCGATCATCCGCAAGTCGCCATGGGACTCCATATCGAGCTGATACTGTTGTACCCACTCCGGCTGCAACGCCAGCCAGAAAGCCTCGCCTTCGGAGATGGCCAGAAAGGCATCCAGCAGTTCTGGAGAAAACAGGTGCCCACGCTCGTCGGCCAAACGGGCACGAATCTGGTCGGTGTTCGACAAGAGCGTCTGATCCGCATGAAACGGGGCAGCCAGTACATCGATACGGTCTGCCAGATAGATCAGATTGGCAAAGCGCGCCGTATCGCCCGGTAGCGACTGCTGCGCCAGCCAGTCCCAGCGGCTGTGGTGATAGCGGATGATGGCGGCGAGATGGGCCAGCGGCTGAAAATCAGCCAGCAATTCGTAACCACGAATGCAATGCTCTTCTGCACCATCCCATTCAAGATCGACCACCAGGCGTCGATGAACCCGGGTCGACGAAACACCGCAATCATGCAGCAAGCCGGCATCGTAGAGAACAAGCTGATCGGCCTCGGGCCACCCCAGGCGGATTGCCATCTCACGAGCCAGCATACCCACCCGGCGGCCATGCAGCACATCATCGACGCCGACCAGATCGACCGTATTGGCGATCGTCATCACCAATTGTCTCAGGTCGATAGCGAGGTCTGCAGGATGGAGCGTTTCTGTCATTTTTATCAGGCCACGTTATGCGGCAAAGCGAGATATTCCTTGGAATTCATTTCCGTCAGACGGCTGACGGTGCGGGCAAATTCACTCGCCTGGGTGCCCTCAGTATAGAGCGCTTCCGCCGCACAATCAGCAGTCGCAATCAACTTGACCCGGTGATCGTAGAACACGTCCACCAGCCAGGTAAACCGCCGTGCCTCGGAAGCCTGATGCATGGTCATTTTGGGAATATGGGAGAGCAGCACCGTGTGATAGGCACGAGCGATCTCCAGATAATCATTCTGCGACCGCGGGCCACCGCACAGCGTCCGGAAGTCGAACCAGATCACGCCGTGGCCGCGCCGGACCGTATCAATGTTGCGCCCAAGCACCTCGATATGGCCGCCCTTTTTACCCTCTTCGCCGGCGACCATCTTGAAATAATCGAACATCTTCTTTTCGGCGGCGGCATCAGACGGATAGTGATATATCTCGACCTGCTCCAGTGCCCGCAAGCGATAGTCGACACCCGCATCAACCTCGAAAACATCCAGATGCTTCTTCAACAGGGCAATGGTCGGCAGGAAGCTTTCCCGATGCAGGCCGTTCGGATAAAGCATGTCCGGCGGATAGTTGGAGGTCATGACCAGAATGACGCCCTGGGCAAGCAAGCCATCCATCAAGCGACCAAGAATCATCGCATCGGCAATATCAGAAACGTGGAATTCGTCGAAACACAATAGCCGAACTTCCTTGGCGATGGCCTCGGCCAGCCTCAGCATGGGATCAGGTTCGCCCTTGTACTTTTCCAGATCGTGGTGAATCTGCTGCATGAAGGCATGGAAGTGGATGCGCCGCTTGCGCCGATAAGGGACAGATTCGTAAAAGCAGTCCATCAAAAAGCTCTTGCCTCGCCCCACCCCACCCCAGAAATACACGCCTTTCGGTGGCGTCGGCGGCGAGAGCAGGCGCTTGAACGTACTGCTGCGGTTAACCTTGAACGCGAGCAGATTCCCGTAGAGGTGTTGCAAGGCATTTGCTGCCGTCATCTGCGCGGCATCGGCCATATAGCCGCGGGCATCAAGCAAGGCTTTATAGGCGTCGAGCATGCCCTGCGCGGCGACATTCAGTTTTTTATGCGGCATCTTGGTGAATCTAGTTTGGGGAGAAAGATATTTTGCCAAAAAACAAAGGCGGGTGCGTTTCCGCAACCCGCCTTTTGAGCAGCAAACTTGCCGCTTAGAAGTTCAGCGTACGCTTGTCGCAGGCCAGCGCCGCTTCATGCACGGTCTCCGACAGGGTCGGGTGAGCGTGGCAGATGCGGGCCAGATCTTCGGAAGCGCCACCAAACTCCATGGCGACAACGGCTTCGGCAATGATTTCGGACGCATTGGCACCAATGATGTGCACGCCGAGAATGCGATCGGTCTTCTTGCAGGCCAGCATCTTGACGAAGCCGGACGGATCGCCCATGCCCAGCGCGCGGCCATTGGCCAGGAACGGCACCTTGCCTGCCTTGTACTCGACGCCTTCAGCCTTGAGTTGCTGTTCGGTCTTGCCGACCCAGGCAATTTCCGGCGAGGTGTAGATGACCCAGGGAATGGTGTCGAAGTTGCAATGACCGGCCTGGCCAGCCATCAACTCGGCAACCATGACACCTTCTTCATGCGCCTTGTGCGCCAGCATCGGACCACGAACCACGTCACCGATCGCCCAGATACCCGGCAGATTGGTCTTGCAGTGGCCATCGACTTCAACGAAGCCACGGGCATCCAGCTTCAGGCCAACGGCTTCACCGTTCAGACCATCGGTATTCGGGACACGGCCGATGGAAACGATCAGGCGGTCGGCATCCAGCTTCTGTTCCTTGCCATCCTTGTCGGTATAAGCAATGGAAACCGATTTCTTGGTCGCCTTGATGTCACCGATCTTGACACCCATCTGGATGTTCAGGCCCTGCTTGCTGAACAGCTTGAGCGCTTCCTTGGCCACGTCCACATCGGCAGCGGCCAGGAAATCCGGCATGGCTTCAAGCACGGTGACTTCGGAACCGACGCGACGCCAGACCGAACCCATTTCCAGACCGATGACACCGGCACCGATGATGGCCAGCTTCTTCGGCACGGACTCCTGGTTGAGCGCGCCTTCGTTGTCCATGACGATCTTCTGATCGACCGGCAGGTTCGGCAGGTGACGGGCCTTGGAGCCGGTGGCGACGATGACCTGCTTGGTCAGCACTTCCTCGGCACCAACCTTGACCTTCCAGTAATCGCCTTCTTTGCCGACGAAGGAACCATGGCCTGCCAGGAAGCTAACCTTGTTCTTCTTCAGCAACATCTTGATGCCGGAAGTCAGCTGATTGACCACGCCATCCTTGCGTGCCTTCATGACCGGCACGTCAATGGTGGCCTTGCCAACCTTGATGCCCTGGGCCTCGAAGCTGTGATTGGCTTCCTCGAACAGATGCGAGGTATGCAGCAGGGCCTTGGACGGGATACAGCCAACGTTCAGGCAGGTACCGCCAAGACGCGGCTCACCCTTCGGATCAGCATAAGGATTGGATTCCGCGCAAGCGGCCAAAAAACCGAGCTGCGAAGCACGGATGGCAGCGATGTAGCCGCCGGGGCCGCCGCCGATAACGAGCACGTCAAATTGCTTGGACATGTGACAACCTTTCAGAATTCAGATGTGCAAAAGCGCCAGCGCCCAAAACGGGACGCTGGCGCCGGCAAACGTCGATTAGACGCCGAGCAGCAGGCGCGACGGATCTTCCAGCGCTTCCTTCATGGTCACCAGACCAAGGACGGCTTCGCGGCCATCGATGATGCGGTGGTCGTAGGACATGGCCAGATAGTTCATCGGACGCACAACGACTTGACCGTTCTCAACCATGGCACGGTCCTTCGTGGCGTGAATGCCCAGAATGGCCGACTGCGGCGGGTTGATGATCGGGGTGGACATCATGGAACCGAAGATGCCGCCGTTGGAAATGGAGAAGGTACCACCGGTCAGTTCTTCGATGGTCAGCTTGCCATCCTTGGCCTTGGCGCCAAATTCGGCAATCTTCTTCTCGATTTCGGCGATGCTCATCTGATCAGCATTGCGGATGATCGGCACAACCAGGCCGCGCGGCGAACCGACAGCGATACCGATATCGATATAACCGTGATAGACGATGTCGTTGCCATCAACTGAAGCATTCAGGACTGGGAACTTCTGCAGGGCAGCACAAGCAGCCTTGACGAAGAAGCCCATGAAGCCCAGGCGAACGCCGTGGGTCTTCTCGAACTTCTCACCGTACTGCTTGCGCAGCGCCATCATCGGGCCCATGTTCACTTCATTGAACGTGGTCAGAATGGCGTTGGTCTGCTGCGATTGCAACAGACGCTCGGCGATACGAGCGCGCAGACGGGTCATCGGCACACGCTGTTCGGTACGATCGCCCAGAGCGACCGTGACCGGCGGGGTTGGCAGAGAAACCTTGGCTGCAGCCGGCGCAGCGACCGGGCCAGACTTCGGTGCAGCAGCGACTGCATCTTCCTTGGTCACACGACCACCACGGCCGGAACCGGCGACATCAGCAGCAGCAACACCCTTCTCGTCAAGAATCTTGCGAGCGGACGGGCTAGCCGTACCAGCCGGTGCGGCGGCAGCCGGGGCCGGAGCAGCAGCGGCGGCAGCCTTCGGTGCTTCAGCGGCCGGAGCAGCGACACCAGCCTTGGCTTCGGTATCGATACGGGCGATCAGCTCACCGGAGACAACGGTTTCGCCATCAGCCTTGATGATTTCAACCAGAACGCCAGCAGCCGGCGACGGAACTTCAAGAACGACCTTGTCGGTTTCGATGTCGATCAGGATCTCGTCGCGAGCAACGGCTTCACCAATTTTCTTTTTCCAGGAAGCCAGCGTGCCTTCGGCAACGGACTCGGAAAGCTGGGGAACTTGGACTTCAATAATGCTCATAATGACTCCACTCTGCTTTAGTTATTAGTACTCGATCTTGCCCAGTGCGGACTCGACCAGTGCCTTTTGTTGCTCGTTGTGCTTGGCCAGATAACCGACGGCCGGCGACGAAGATGCCGGACGGGAAACCAGCAGCAGCTTCTGCTTGACACCCAGCTCGCTGTCCAGATGATGACGGGAAGCAAACCAGTACCAGGCGCCTTGGTTGCGTGGCTCTTCCTGACACCAGACAATTTCGGTCGCCTTCGGATACTTGGACAGCTCGGCGTGCAGCGATTCCTTCGGGAAGGGATACAACTGCTCGATACGAACAAGGGCGATATCGGTGATTTTCTTTTCGCGACGAGCTGCCAGCAGGTCGTAATAGACCTTGCCGGAGCAAAGCACCACGCGCTTGACCTTCTTGGCATCGATATCGTCGATTTCGCCGATCACACGCTTGAACTCACCGTTGGCCAGTTCTTCCATGGATGAAGCTGCATCCTTGTGGCGCAGCAGCGACTTCGGTGTCATGACGATCAGCGGCTTGCGCTGCATGCGAACACCTTGACGGCGCAGCATGTGGAAAACCTGGGCTGCCGTGGTAGGCACGCAGACTTCCATGTTCATCTCGGCACAAGCCTGCATGTAGCGCTCAAGACGGGCGGAAGAGTGTTCCGGACCCTGACCTTCGTAGCCATGCGGCAACAGCATGACCAGGCCGCAGGCACGGCCCCACTTGGCTTCACCGGATGCAATGAACTGGTCGATGACGACCTGGGCGCCGTTGGCGAAGTCGCCAAACTGACCTTCCCAGAGAACCAGCTCGTACGGATTGGCCGATGCATAGCCGTAGTCGAAGGCCAGCACAGCCTCTTCGGACAGCACGGAATCGAAACATTGGAAGCCAGCCTGCTTTTCCTGAAGATTCTTCAGCGGGTAGTACGTACCCTCATCCCAGCTAGTGCGATTCTGATCGTGGAAGGCAGCATGGCGGTGGAAGAAAGTACCGCGGCCAACGTCCTCACCGGAAATACGAACACCGTAGCCGGAAACCAGCAGCGAGGCATAGGCCAGATTCTCGGCCATACCCCAGTCGACCGGCAGCTTGCCTTCACCCATCGCAGCGCGATCTTCGGCGATTTTCTTGACGCGAGAATGCAGCACATAGCCTTCGGGGAAGGTGGTCAGGCGCTTGGACAGACGCTTCAGTTCCTTCATCGGCACCGTGGTATCGCAGGTTTCGATGTAGTTCTTGGTCAGGAACGGGGTCCAGTCGATGGTATTCGGATGCTTGTAGCCGGCCAGAACCGGGTTGTACAGCAACTCGCCCTTGTCCAGATGCTCGCGATATTCCTTGATCATCTGATCCGGACCGTCAGCCGGCAGGACGCCTTCGGCAATCAGCTTGTCGCCATAAACCTTGCGGGTACCCGGATGCTTGCTGATGATCTTGTACATCAACGGCTGGGTGACCATCGGTTCATCCTGCTCGTTGTGACCGAGCTTGCGGAAACAGATGATGTCGATGACGACATCCTTCTTGAACTGCTGACGGAATTCGATAGCCAGCTGGGTGACCAGCGCCACTGCTTCCGGATCGTCGCCATTGACGTGGAAGATCGGTGCGTCGGCCATCTTGAAGATGTCGGTACAGTAATGACCGGAGCGGTAATCGCGCGGATCGCTGGTGGTGAAGCCAATCTGGTTGTTCACCACGATATGCAGCGTGCCACCCGTGCCATAGCCGCGGGTCTGAGCGAAGTTGAGCATTTCCTGGTTGACGCCCTGGCCAGCCACGGCCGAGTCACCATGGACAACGACGGGCAGAACCTTGGACTTGCCATCTTCTCCACGACGCACCTGACGGGCGTAAACCGAGCCTTCGACAACCGGGTTGACGATTTCGAGGTGCGACGGGTTGAATGCCAGCGTCAGGTGGCATGGACCTCCAGGAGTAGAAACGTCGGACGAGAAGCCCATGTGGTACTTGACGTCGCCGGCGGAAAGATCGCTCTTCTTCTTGCCTTCGAATTCGGCAAACAGCATGGACGGTGCCTTGCCCAGCGTATTGACCAGCACGTTCAGACGACCACGGTGGGCCATACCGATAACCACTTCGTCGATCCCGAGTTTGCCGCCGGCACGAATGGCTTCGTCCATCGAGACAATCAGCGATTCGCCACCTTCCAGAGAGAAACGCTTCTGGCCAACGTACTTGGTATGCAGGTAGCGCTCAAGGGTTTCAGCGGCGGTCAGTCGCTCAAGCAGACGCTTTTTCTGCTCTGCACTGTAGGTCGGACGTGAACGGATGGTTTCCAGGCGCTCCTGCAGCCAACGCTTTTCGTTGTAGTCGGACATGTACATGTACTCGACGCCAACGGTGCCGCAATAAGTCTGCTTCAGGGTTTGCAGGATATCGCCAAGGGTTGCCGATTCCGGCAAGCCTTTCAAGGAACCAACGCTAAAAGTCTGGTTCAGGTCGCCATCGGTAAAACCGTAAAAGGACGGCTCCAGTTCATCAATTTTCGGACGCGGCAAACGCTTGAGCGGATCGAGCTCGGCCCAGCGCGTGCCCATCGAACGATAGGCAGTGACCAGTTGGCCGACTGCGGATTGTTTCTTGTTGTCGCCACCAGCGGCTACAGCAGCCGGGCGGAAACCACCGTCCTTGCCGAGTTCGGCAAAAGCGGCAACAACCGGCGCATGTGCGACATCACGTGCAACCGCACCCGGCATCTGGGCCAAGCGGTCAAAATAATCGCGCCATTCAGCCGGCACGCAGGTTGGATCATTCAGGTAATTTTCGTACAGCTCTTCCACGAACGGCGCATTACCGCCAAAGAACATCGTGCTGTCGAACAATTGATTCATCGTAGTCATAGGCATCCCCTCTTGGGTGTTATTTTCCTCTGCAGCTGCATTTTGCAAAGCCACAAATCTCCACGGGTAAAAAAAGGGCGGCCACACGGCCGCCCAATTTTTTCTTAGCCGCGTTGGGCCAGCGGCACTACGTCGCGCTTTGCTGCACCCATGTACAGTTGACGCGGACGACCGATCTTGTATTCCGGATCGGAAATCATTTCTTCCCACTGGGTCATCCAGCCGACGGTACGGGCCAATGCGAAGATACAGGTGAACATTTCAGTCGGAATGCCGATGGCTTTCTGAACAATGCCAGAATAGAAGTCGACGTTCGGGTAAAGCTTCTTCTCGACGAAGTACGGATCTTCCAGCGCAATGCGCTCAAGTTCCATGGCCAGCTTGAACAGGCGGTCATTTTCCAGACCGAGCTCAGCCAACACTTCATTGCAAACCTGGCGCATCAGCTTGGCGCGCGGGTCGAAGTTCTTGTAAACGCGGTGACCAAAGCCCATCAACTTGAACGAATCGTTCTTGTCCTTGGCGCGAGCAATGTATTCCGGCACGCGGGAAACATCACCGATTTCTTCCAGCATCTGCAAGCAAGCTTCGTTGGCACCACCGTGTGCCGGACCCCACAGACAGGCGATACCGGCAGCGATACAGGCGAACGGGTTGGCACCCGAAGAGCCAGCCAGGCGCACGGTCGACGTAGAAGCGTTTTGCTCGTGGTCGGCATGCAGTGTGAAGATGGTGTCGAGTGCGCGGACCAGAACCGGATTCGGCACATATTTTTCACACGGGTTGCCGAACATCATGCGCATGAAGTTGGCGGTGTAATCCAGGCTGTTATCCGGATACATGAACGGCGCACCAGTGTTGTACTTATAGGCCATCGCGACAATGGTCGGCATTTTGGCGACCAGACGATTGAAGCTGACATTACGATGCTCTGCATCCGAGAAGTCCATCGCATCGTGGTAGAAAGCGGACAGCGCGCCAACCACACCGGTCATCACAGCCATCGGGTGGGCATCACGGCGGAAACCAGAGAAGAACTTGGACAACTGCTCATGCACCATGGTGTGATTCTTGATGGTGCTTTCGAAATCAGCCTTCTGCTTGGCATTCGGCAACTCGCCGTTCTTCAGCAAGTAGGTAACTTCGAGGAAGTTACAGTTTTCAGCCAGTTGCTCGATCGGGTAACCGCGATACAGCAGTTGGCCCACGTCGCCATCAATAAAAGTAATCTTGGACTTGCAACTGGCGGTGGAAAGAAAACCGGAGTCGTAGGTAAACAGACCGGTCTTGCCACCCAGTGTGCGAATATCGATGCAATCGTTGCCATGCGTCGGTGACATGATCGAAAAATCGACGGGAGCCTGTCCATCGATTGATAAAGTTGCCTTGCGTTCGGTCGTCATAGTGTCTTCCCTTTACAGGTGTTGGTTGTCACTGCACTGCCAAAAAAAGTGGTTAACGTTCCTAAGTTAGAACGTCAACCTTACTCAACTCTTACGAATCTTTTCCACAACTGACATCAACCGGGAATCATCGATCTCCGCCTTGCCCGTAAGCAGATCCCAGAGATCGTAATCCTCCATGTCGGCCAGTTCTACAAACGCCTGCTGCTCGTCATCATTCAACTTGTCAAAGCCATCATCGAGAAAACGCGTCAGCGTAATATCGACTTCCAGGAGCGCACGACGAATGCAGCGCCAACGCAGGCGTTCGTAGTCCTTACGCTCCATCAGACAGCGCGACGAACCATCATGTCCTTGATCTTGCCAATGGCCTTAGTCGGGTTCAAACCCTTCGGGCACACGTCAACACAATTCATGATGGTATGGCAACGGAACAAGCGGTACGGGTCTTCGAGGTTGTCGAGACGCTCATTGGTCGCCTGGTCGCGCGTATCGGCGATGAAACGGTATGCTGCCAGCAGGCCTGCCGGGCCGACAAACTTGTCCGGGTTCCACCAGAACGATGGGCAGGACGTCGAGCAGCAGGCACACAGGATGCACTCATAAAGACCATTCAACTCTTCGCGATCTTCCGGCGACTGCAGACGTTCGCGTTCCGGCGGCGGATCGTTGTTGATCAGGTATGGCTTGATCGAGTGGTACTGCTTGAAGAACTGGGTCATGTCGACGATCAGATCGCGGATGACAGGCAGACCGGGCAGCGGACGCAGCACGATCGGCTGCTTCAGGCTGTCGATATCGGTCAGGCAGGCCAGGCCATTCTTGCCGTTGATGTTCATGGCATCGGAGCCACAAACGCCTTCGCGACAGGAGCGTCGATAGGAAATCGCGTCGTCCTTAGCCTTCAGCTTGGTCAGCGCGTCCAGCAGCTTACGATCAGTCGGTTCGAGTTCGACCGAGATGTCCTGCATGTACGGCGCGTCGTCCTTGTCCGGATCGTAGCGATAGATACTGAATTGAACCATGCGTTTGCTCATTCTGGACTCCGATTAGTACGAGCGCGTCTTGAGGGCTACGGCCTCGACGGTCAGGGGTTGCATGTTGACCGGCTTGTAGCTGATCGAGTTATCAACCGGCGAGAACAGCGTGTGCTTCAGCCATTCCTTGTCGTTACGGCCATTCGGGAACTCGGCGGTATCCGGCGCGTCGTCACGAACATGAGCACCACGGGATTCCTTGCGGGCTTCGGCGGAAATCATCGTGGCCTTGGCGACTTCGATCAGGTTTTCCATTTCGAGCGCTTCGGTACGAGCCGTATTCCAGGCCATCGACTTGTCCTTGATCTCGAGCTGGCGAGCTGCCTTTTCGACTTCGAGGATCTTCTCGACGCCCTGCTTCAGCATGTCGCCAAAACGGAACACACCGGCGTGGTCCTGCATGGTGCGCTGCATGGCCAGACGGGTTTCGTGCACGTTGGCACCGCCCTTGCGGTTGTCCAGTGCGCTGATGCGAGCCAGAGTCTTGTCGGCGACGTCCTTCGGCAGTTCGCGATGGGCGCGGCCAGCCTTGAGATCTTCGACCGCGGAGTCGCCGGCCGACTTGCCGAAGACCAGCAGATCGAGCAGCGAATTGGTACCGAGACGGTTGGCACCGTGCACCGAAGCACAGGCACACTCGCCACCGGCATAGAAACCAGGAACGACGCTGTTCATGTCGCCATTCTTCGGCATGACGACACGGCCAGAGTAATGGGTTGGGATACCACCCATCTGGTAGTGACAGGTCGGCACGACCGGCAGCGGTTCCTTCAGGCAATCGACACCGGCGAATTGCAGGCCGATTTCGTGGATGCCCGGCAGGCGCTTCATGATAGTGGCTGGATCGAGATGGGTGATGTCGAGCAGGACGTAGTCCTTGTTGACGCCACAACCGCGGCCTTCCTTGATTTCGGTCGCCATGGCGCGCGAAACCACATCACGCGACGCCAGATCCTTGGCGTTCGGAGCGTAGCGCTCCATGAAGCGTTCCTTGCTGGAATTACGCAGAATGCCGCCTTCGCCGCGCACACCTTCGGTAATCAGCACACCAGCACCGGCCACGCCGGTCGGGTGGAACTGCCAGAATTCCATGTCTTCGAGCGGGATGCCAGCACGCGCCGCCATACCAAGGCCGTCACCGGTATTGATGAAAGCATTGGTCGACGAGTAGAAGATACGGCCGGCACCGCCGGTGGCGAAAATCGTGGCACGAGCGTGGAAGATAACGATCTGGCCGGTTTCCATTTCCATGGCGGTAACGCCGAGGACGTGACCTTCTTCGTCACGGATCAGGTCAAGGGCCATCCATTCAACGAAGAACTGGGTGTTGGCCTTGACGTTGCGCTGGTACATGGCGTGCAACATGGCATGACCGGTACGGTCAGCGGCAGCACAGGAACGACGCACCGGCTTTTCGCCAAAGTTCGACATGTGACCACCGAACGGACGCTGGTAGATCTTGCCGTCGTCGGTACGGTCAAAAGGCATGCCGTAGTGCTCGAGCTCAACGACCACTTCGTTGGCCTTCTTGCACATAAATTCGATCGCATCCTGGTCGCCGAGCCAGTCGGAACCCTTGACGGTATCGTACATGTGCCACGTCCAGTGATCTTCCTCGGAATTACCAAGGGAGGCAGCAACCCCGCCCTGCGCCGCAACAGTGTGCGAACGGGTCGGGAAAACTTTGGACAAGACGGCCGTTTTCAGGCCAGCTTCGGACAATTGGATTGCGGAACGCAGACCGGCACCACCGGCACCAACGATCACCGCATCAAACTTGAGAACAGGAATACTCACGCTTACAGCCTCCAGAGAATCGCAGCAGCCCACGCGGTGTAACCCACCAGCGCGGCAATGGTCACAACGTGCAGCGTCAGACGGACACCCGTCGGCTTCACGTAATCCATCCAGATATCACGCACACCAATCCAGGCGTGATAGAACAAGCTAACGAAGAAAAGGAAGGTCAAAAACTTGATGACGCCATTGGCGAACACACCCTGCCAGGCTTCGAAGGTATTCGGCCGAACCACCAGCAACACAGCGGCAATCAGTACGGAATAGACGGCCATGATGACTGCGGTAGCACGCTGGGCAATCCAGTCCTTCAGGCCGTAATGGGCACCAACAACAATACGGTTGATCACAGCAGAACCCCCCAAATCAGGATCGCGCTCAGCGGGAGGCTAACGG
Source organism: Dechloromonas aromatica RCB (assembly GCF_000012425.1). Classification (NCBI taxonomy): domain Bacteria; kingdom Pseudomonadati; phylum Pseudomonadota; class Betaproteobacteria; order Rhodocyclales; family Azonexaceae; genus Dechloromonas; species Dechloromonas aromatica (nom. nud.). Next base: position 3,085,354 of record NC_007298.1, read on the forward strand.
CCAACACAACACCGGCAGACTTGCGAGCAGCCTCTTTTTCGATACCAACATGCAGATCGAGAAGCAGGAAGCGGATACCTGCACAGAAGTGATGCATGAACGCCCAGATCAGGCCCGCCAGAATCACCTTAACCAGAAACATCCCGGCAATTGCCTTGATGCCCGAAAAGCTTTCGGGAGAGGCCAAGCTTGCACCAAAAAGCCAAAGCAGAAGCGGAAGACAGAGAAACAGTCCTACACCGCTAACGCGATGCAGAATTGAAACTTTGCCAGGCAACGGCAACCTAATTGTAGTCAAGTCCAAATTTTTTGGACGTTTCTTGATGGTCATTTCTGCCATGAACGTCATCCCTCGCGTGAAGATGCGGTTATCCGCTTGTACGTGGTTTGAAAAGAACGGTAATTATACATTCAAAACCGGCTAGAACACGCCACTCCGGGCGCTTTCCGACCTAATCCGAAAGCATGGGGCATTCACCCCAAATCGTTCCGATAGTAATGCCGCCGCGTACAGTACAGACCACGACGCCACTCGACCGGCTTGTTTCCATAGGTATAGGCCGTTCTTTCAACAAGAAGGAGCGGCTCACCCTTTTGCACCCCAAGCAATTCGGCGCTTTGCAGATCAGCAGCAACCGCCCGCAAATGCTCCTCGGCATGAATCATGCGGACACCAAAATCGCCCTCAAAAAGGCTGTACAAGGAACGCTCACCAGCGCGCAAGCCCTCCAGCGCCAAGCCGTTGAACAGGTCGGCAACCAGATAAATCTGATCAAAAACCACCGGCTCACCGTTGAAACGCAGCAGGCGTTTGACGTGAAGCACACTATCACCCGGCTGCAAACCCAGCGCCACGGCCACCTCAGGCGTCGCAGCGATGGTTTCGCAAAAAAATGGGTCACTGACCGCATGCGTTGCCTTGCCATCATCGGGCACAAGGCGCAGAAAGCGATAGAAGGAGCGCGGATCACTATGCGTGGCGACAAAGGTTCCCTTCCCTTGACGCCTGACCAGAAGATTCTCGGCGGCCATCTCATCAATCGCCTTGCGCACAGTTCCCTGGCTGACATTAAAACGCGCAGCCAACTCCCCTTCGCTAGGAATGGCATCACCCGGCCCCCACTCCCCCTGCTCCAGACTACGGATCAGAAAATCCTTTATCTGGCGATAGAGCGGACTGAAGGTCGGCGAGGACAAACGGGGGGCAGGACGGGAGACGTCACGGGTCATAGGACCAAATTTCAGCACATTTCAGGCGGACCGTCCACGAAAAGTTGTCTTATATAAGACATATGATGAATTGACACTTAAACGCTGAACTTCTAACATCACGAGTCTCTCGCGCCGGCCGACGCAAGGGATAAATTCAAGGCCGGCACTCGAGCAAATTCAAACAATTCAATCACGCAGTTTCATTACAGGAGCGATACATGTCCAAAGCCCCCATGCGCGTAGCTATTACCGGCGCCGCCGGCCAGATCGGTTATAGCCTGCTGTTCCGCATCGCCTCCGGCGAAATGCTCGGCAAAGACCAGCCGGTCATCCTTCAGTTGCTCGACCTGCCGCAAGCGCAGCAAGCTGTGAAGGGCGTCATGATGGAGCTGGAAGACTGCGCTTTCCCGCTGCTCGCCGGCATGGTTGCCACCGATGACCCGAACGTTGCCTTCAAGGACGCCGACGTCTGCCTGCTGGTTGGTGCCCGTCCGCGCACCAAGGGCATGGAGCGTGCCGACCTGCTGACCGCCAACGGCGCCATCTTCACGGTGCAAGGCAAGGCCATCGCCGAAAACGCCAAGGAAGACGTCAAGGTCCTGGTCGTCGGCAACCCGTGCAACACCAACGCCTTCATCGCTGCTGCTGCCGCCAAGAAGGTTGGCCGCACCAACCCGAACAACTACCACGGCATGCTGCGTCTGGACCACAACCGCGCCCTGTCGCAACTAGCCGGCAAGACCGGTCGTGCCGTTTCTTCCCTGAAGAAGCTGGTCGTCTGGGGTAACCACTCGCCGACGATGTACGCCGACTACCGTTTCTGCACCTCCAACGGCGACAGCGTCAAGGCTCTGGTGAACGATCACGCCTGGAACAACGACGTCTTCCTGCCGACCGTTGGCAAGCGCGGCGCCGCCATCATCGAAGCGCGCGGCCTGTCCTCGGCTGCTTCTGCCGCCAACGCCGCCATCGACCACGTCCGCGACTGGGTTCTCGGCTCCGACGAATGGGTCACCATGGGTGTTCCTTCCGACGGCTCCTACGGCATCCCGGCTGGTATCGTGTTCGGCTTCCCGTGCGAATGCAAGGGTGGCAAGTTCAGCATCATCCAGGGTCTGGAAATCGACGAGTACAGCCGCGAGAAGATCAACTTCACGCTCAAGGAACTGACCGACGAAGCCGAAGCCGTCAAGGACATGCTGTAATCCAGCATTAGTTCTTAGCTTCATTGAAGGGCCGCGGTAAAATGCCGCGGCCTTTTTCATTTACGGGTCAGAAAACATGCGCCATCCGAAAGCAGTTCTTTTTGCCGGCGAAAAGCCCTTCCCCATCCTTCCGGCGGTCGACCATTACGCCGGCTCGGAAAAACTGATGCGCAAGGCACTCCAGTTGCAAAAGGAGCTAGGCCCGATCTTCGACATCACCTGTGACTGCGAAGATGGCGCCCACGCAGGGGCCGAACGAGAGCATGCAGAAATGGCTGCCAGCGTAATCATGAGTGAGGACAATCTGTTCAATCGCGTTGGCGCTCGTGTTCATGACGTCACCCATCCCCACTGGCAACAGGATATGGAAATCCTGGTCAGCCAAGCTGGCAAACGACTCCCTTTCATCACGCTCCCCAAACCCTGCAGCGCCGGTGATGTTCAGGTACAGATCGAAGCGCTGCGCGAGATAGAGCAAAAATTTGGCATCGACCATCGGATTCCCGTCCACGTGCTGATCGAAACCCATGGCGCACTGCGCGAAGTTTGGGAAATCGCGGCCTTGCTCGGAGTCGAAAGCCTGGATTTTGGCCTGATGGACTTTGTCTCAGGGCATCACGGCGCCATCCCCGGCAGCGCGATGAAAAGCCCGGGTCAGTTCGATCACCCGCTGGTCGCGCGCGCCAAGTGTGAAATCAGCGCTGCCGCTTTGGCCAACGGCATTGTTCCGTCACACAACGTGACGACCGAACTGAAAGACATCGCGTACATCCGCAATGATGCGCTACGGGCCCGAAGCGAATTCGGCTTCCTGCGCATGTGGAGCATCCACCCGAACCAGATCCTGCCCATCGTCGAAGCGATGCGCCCGGATTTTTCGGAGGTTCAGGCAGCAGCCGAGATTCTGATCGCCGCCCAGGATAAGGACTGGAGCCCGATCCAGCATGAAGGCAAACTGCACGACCGCGCCTCCTACCGCTATTACTGGGAATTGCTCGACCGCGCCCACGTCACCGGCATGGACATCCCGGCCATAGCCAAGCAGCGTTTCTTTGCCTGAAGAACTGCCGATTCTCTATCGCGACGAGCATGTCGTCGTCATCGACAAGCCGTCGGGCTTGCTTGTTCATCGCTCAGAAATCGACCGTCACGAGACGCGCTTCGCCATTCAGATCCTTCGTGATCAGATCGGCCAGCGGGTCTGGCCGGCACACCGACTTGACCGTGGCACCTCTGGCGTATTGCTTTTCGGACTGAATCCCGCCATGGCTAGCCAGCTTGGGAAGCAGTTCGAGCAGGGCACCGTCGAAAAAGCCTACTGGGCTGTCGTTCGGGGCTATCCGCCAGCGTCAGGCAGCATTGACCATCCGCTGACCCGCCAGCGCGACCCTTATGAATTCAAAGGGGAGCAGTGCAGCACCGAGGCTCAGCCAGCACTGACGCACTTCCGGAAGCTGGCCGAGATCGAGCTGCCGGTCGAAGTCGACCGTTATCCAAGCAGCCGCTATGCACTTCTGGAACTGGAGCCGATTACCGGACGTCGGCACCAGATCAGGCGCCATTTGAAGCATCTTGCCCACCCGATCATTGGCGATGCCACCTATGGCAAAGGGCGTCACAACCGCTACTTTGCCGAGCAACTCGGCTGCCACCGCTTGCTGCTCGCCTGCATCAGACTCTCGTTCAACCACCCTGTCACCGGGCTGCGACTGGACATAAAAACGCCAGTGTCCGGCGAGTTCGCCGCCACACTGGCGCGTTTTGGCTGGCCTGGCAGCTAGTAGCCGATCGACGCCTCAAGCTCTTCGAGATGTTTCATTTCGCGCTCGAGGTCAACCATATCCTGACCCAGCGCATCCCTGGCGGAAACCATTCCGAGCGGCGCGCCGCTCGGATCGACCACCGGCACATGGCGGAAGCCGCCCTCGGCCATCATGTAGAGCGCGTAGGACAGGGGTTTGTCAGCACCTATCGTCTGCGGATCCCGGACCATCACCTGATCCAGTGTCGTCGCGTCTGGATCAAGGGCGGCTGAAAGAATCTTGTTCAGTGCATCACGTTCCGTAAAGATGCCGGCAATCCGGCCATTCTCAACAACCAGCAAGGCACCGATTTTCTTATCGGTCATCAGCCGGCAGGCCGAACGGACACTCATTGTCTTGCTGGCAGTTACCAGCGTCCGACCATCGAGCAGGTTTCTGATCATTCTTCTGGGCATGTTTGTCTCCTTCGTTGTATGAAAATGTAACGCGCCTCCCAAGCGATTGGAAACCGTCACAACGATAGAGATTACCCCGCCTTTATGACGACAATCGCAATGGCGATGAAAATAATGACAACACCTATCAACTCAACGTTCAATGGAAACTCAAATATTTTCAGGGGGCCAGTTCGTAAACGACTCGAACTCGAGCATCTGCCTTGGAGAGTTCGACAAAGCCGATGCCGCCCGGATGAGAAACCACCCACTTGAGAACCTCTTCCGGTGAGCCAAGCTTGGTTGGTGGCTGCATGCGCCCGGAAAACACCTGCCTTGACCAGTAGGCATTGATTTCCGAGAGATCCTTGCCGAGCAACGCGTTGTAGAAACGCGCCCGATCCGGATGGGAGTCCAACATATCGACCGGCTGCGCCTCGACGCCATTGAAGAACTGCCTGGTGCGCCCGAAAAAGAGATTGACCACCTCGTTGCGCGTCATTGCCGCCACGCCGCAGCGAGCATTGACGACAACGACAAGCTCGGCGCGAACCTCTGCCGCCGGCTGCACCAGCAACCAGGAGATCAGGCAGAGAAGAAGGAGGCGACGAACAGGCATCTGCTTAGAAGACAAAGTCGACCGTCAGGGAGTAAATGTCCATCTTTCCGGACCAACGACCATTAACTGGATCATTGCGATACGGAAAGATTGATGTCGGGTCACCACGAACGCCATCCCACTGAGCCTTCACTGCAACATTACGCGCCACATCCCAGCGCATGCCAACAATGCTCGTTTTTTGATCCGAATGCGAATCAGCGATCACACGACTCGCATAAAGATCAGGACTAGCATGCCGTTCCGATCGCACCCACGAATAGCCGAGATAGGGCGTAACCTGAGCAATCCTGTAACCGGCAAGCAAGTACCCCCCATTGGAATCCTCAAGCGCATTATTACCCTGCTCGATATGATTCAGCATCAATTGCACCTGCCACGGCCCCTGATCATAGACTACACCCAGGGAATAATAGTCGGTGCGCCTGTCCTTCGTTGCCAGGTATTCAAGCGAGGATGCTGGCAACAAAGTGCCGAGCGGCAAATTATTCTTGAAGGTGATATTGGCGTAACTCGCCCGGATCAACCATGAAGCAATTTGGTACTCAAGAAATCCGCCAAGCATCGGTGAATCCTTGATTTCCCATTGCCTGTCGGCCAGAGGAATCTTGCCGTCGGAATGGCCATAGAAAGCCTTGATGCGAAGAAGATGCTCACCGAGAGGTACGGTGTACGCTGCATCCAGCCCATGAATGCTATAAAACGGCAGATACCAGAAGTAATCACCGGGTGGCCGTACGGTTAGGAAGGAATAGCCAACCCATCGGGAATCGGCCATCATGAAGAATTCCGTACCGAGACGCCCTGCACGTAAAGTCAGATTGGGTGTTGGATCATACTTGACGAAAGCCCAGCTGATTTCCGGGTGGTATGTCCGGTCGTAGCGGTAGCGGGTTGTTGCCTGAACAACCGCCTCAAACTCCTTGTTGATATGCCAGCCACCCTGCAGGCCCAGCACACTGTCGCCCCGCCCATCCCAGTTTTTCTTGATGCCGCCAGGCTGTGACAAGTCGCGAACAAACTCCAAATCATTGGAAGTTGTCCTTGCCATCCCCAAGGTGCCAAAACCCTGCAAGCTAAACGTCTGCTCCTGGTCTGCCAAAACCGGCGTGCCGATGAGTTGCGCGAAGGCGCAACTGACCGCCAATAGTTTGAGCAAACGTAGAGCGTCTGTCAGGCGCAACATCTTGGCAACGAGCATGGTTGTTGTGAACGAGATATCGGCGAAGAAACCGCAAATAAAAAAGGCACACGAAATGTATCGTGTGCCCTTGAATCAGTCAGATTACAGCTCAGGCAAGGCTATCTTCTGTTCGACGCTGAACTGATAATCCTTGAAGACATGCTCGGCTGACAGAATCTGATAGCTGCCATCCTCAAGGCGGCGGGTGGTGTCCTTCAGGCGATAGGTCAGATGGCCGCAAGTCCAGATATCGAAATTACGCATATGCGTGCACAGACAGGTCTTGTCCATGACCGAAACCTTGCGCGCTCCCGGGTGAGCCGCCACTTCTCGATTGTAGGCAGTCACATAGGAACACTTGCCGTTGGCATCAAGCAGGTAACCATAGGCTTCGCAGTTCGGGCGAATGCCGGCACCGATGCCCGGGCTGCCCTTGATCATTCGCATCGGGTAACCGGTCGGTGAAATCTGGTTGACCTCGATATCCTCTTCGCTGGCCTTGAAGTACTCCTGCTTGACGTTGGCCGGCAAGCCGCATTCTTCAGCGACGGTAAAGCGGGTCGCCACCTGGACTGCAGCAGCGCCTGCTTCAAGGAAAGCAGTCGCATCGGAACCGGTAAAGATGCCACCGGCCGGAATAACCGGGATATCCAGTTTTTCGTTCTTCAGATACTGCATCACTTCAGCGACGATGGTGGCCAGATCATACTGCGCCCAGTCCATGCCGAAACCGAGGTGGCCGCCAGCCAGCGGACCTTCGACCACAATGTAATCAGGCAGGCGCCCGGTACGGAAATTCTTTTTCAGGAAGAGTTGCAGGGCACGCACCGAGGAAACGATGATGCCCAGCTGGACGTCGCGGAAACGCGGATGGTCCTCAATCAGGGCGAAAGACCCCAGATGCAGGCCGGCAGCCAGCGTAATGCCTTCGATACCGGAATCCATCGCGGCGGTCATGCGAACCTTCAGCGTCTCTTTCGGCGCATTCATGGTCAGCTTTTCCATGCAGTTGATGAAGATCATGCCGTCGCCCTTCTTGCGCGACATGGATTCTTCAACGTGCAGGCGGGTGGCTTCTGCCAACTTGCCGAGGTCGAACTGGACCGGTGACTTGTCTTCGTTTTCGACGTTGTACTTGTAAAGCGCGAGCTTGTCCTTGACGAACTTGGTCTTGTAGCGGCGATCCGAAACCGTCTTGATCATTGCGTCGGAAATATGGCCAACACCGCCTAAACGGGCCACCTCGACAGCCAGATCGGCGCTCGAAATATCGACGCCCATGCCACCGACCATGATCGGAACCAGTTCATGCTTGCCAAGCCGCAAGCGGAAATCATCCACACGCTTCATCATTATCCTTATGGAAACCGGCCAGCAACCCCTCTTCCCCGGCCAAGATTGGAATTTTACGCCAATGTTAAGACCGATGCTTGACGAGGCAGGGATAAATCAATTTTGTCCGCGTCAAGTGTCGCTAAACTTATGATTTAGATACTTCATCGGGCAACAGGTTCGCCATGCGCGTTTCAAATCACCCTCTCTGGCTGGTCGGCTTCCGTCCATTCTTCACCCTGGCTTGCCTGGCCGGCATGTTGTTGCCAATGCTCTGGGCGCAGATCTTCAGCGGCCACCTCGCAGCGCCTTCAAACCCATTCACCTCGGTGCAATGGCACGCCCACGAAATGTTCTTCGGTTTTGGCTGGGCGGTACTCGGTGGCTTCCTGCTCACCTCAACCAAGAACTGGGTCAGTATTCGCGGCTATCACGGCCTGGCGCTCATGTGGCTTTCTGGCGCCTGGCTTGCCGAACGGATAGGCATGAGCTTTGGTGGCACCTGGCCAATGCCCCTTTTCCTGCTGGTAAACAACCTTTTTCTGGGCAGCATCATTGCCATGCTGATGTGGACGCTGATCCGTCACCGTGACAAGGACAGCTATCGCGACAATGCCTTTTTCCTGGTGATGCTGCCAGCCTTCATCTTTGCCAAGTACCTGATGCTGGCGGGCGGCGACTTCACAGCCGGCTACAGCATGGCCATCGCACTCTTCCGGCTGGCTTTCCTGGTCATGCTGGAGCGCACGCTCACCGGCTTCATGAAGGCCGCCTTTCAGGCCCAAATCCTGCGCCACACCAAGCTGGACATGGCAATCAAACTGCTCGGCCTGCTGCTGGTCATCGAATTTGTCCTGCCCCGCCCGATGACCGCAGTGATCTCTTTGTTGCTGGCCACGTTGCTCACCATCCGCTTTTTCTACTGGAAGCCACGACTTGCCTTCACGCGCATCGACATCGGCATCATGTACGTCGGTTACCTGTGTATCGTTGGCCAGCTGTTGATCGAGGCCTTCGGCCACGTCGTCAATTTCGTTTGGGTCGGCTCAGTGTCGGTGCACCTGTTCACCTTCGGCGCCATGGGCACGGTCATCCCGGCCATGATCATCCGTATCTCCAAAGGCCACACCGGCCGCAAGGTGGTATTCGACGGCATCGACCGGCTGGTGCTCTACATCATGCTTGCTGCCCTTTTCATCCGCGTCCTGCTGCCACAGCTGGCACCGGCCGCCTATATCGGCTGGATACATCTGTCGGCCACCTGCTGGCTGGCAGCCTTCGGCATCCTGGCCTGGCGCACCATCCCGATGCTGCTGCAGCCGCGCATCGACGGCAGGGAACATTGATTCGTGGGATACTTCGCCCCCCGCCGTCCGTCCGAGTAAGCCATGCACCCCCGCAACAAGAATGCCGAAGGCTACGATTTTGCCGCGCTAGCCGCCACCTCGGCCGCCTTGGCCAAGCACATCAAGACGACGCAGGCTGGCACGGCCAGCATTGACTTCGCCAACCCTGCTGCCGTCAAGATGCTCAACCGGGCAATCCTGATGCATCACTATGGGGTCAAGGGCTGGGATATTCCGGCCGGCTACCTGTGTCCGCCGATTCCGGGCCGTGCTGATTACATTCACAGCGTCGCCGACCTGCTGGCGACCTGCAACAAGAAGAACATTCCGAGCGGCCCCGGCGTACGCGTGCTCGACATCGGCGTCGGTGCCAACATGGTCTATCCGCTGATCGGTCATGCCGAATACGGCTGGTCCTTCCTCGGTGTCGATATCGACGAAGCGGCACTGGCCAACGCCCAGAGCATCATCGGCAAAAACCCGGAATTGGCCAGCGACATCGAACTGCGCCACCAGCCAGTGTGGGACAACATCTTCACCGGTCTACTACGCTCCGGCGAAGTCTTCGACCTGTCGATCTGCAACCCGCCTTTCCACAATTCCCCGGATGATGTCCACGCGGTCAGCCAGCGCAAGTGGAACAACCTGAACAAGCCAGGTGCCAAACGTGGCGCAGCTGAACCGCGCCTGAATTTCGGCGGCGGCGGTAGTGAACTGTGGTGTAACGGCGGCGAACGTGCCTTCGTCAAACGGATGATCGAGCAAAGCTGCAACATCCCGAAGCGGGTGATGTGGTTCACCAGCCTGCTCTCGCAAGGCGACAACCTGCCGCATATTGAAGCTGCACTGAAGAAGGCCAAGGTCGTCGAGTCGCGCATCATTCCGATGGCGCAAGGCCAAAAGCAAAGCCGCCTGGTCGCCTGGACCTTCTGCGGCAACGGCGAGCGCGAAAAGTGGCGCCGCGAACGGTGGACTGCCGCGCCCTCCTATGCCGTTCCAGCCTTCGCCGAGCAGACTGCGCCCTTGACAGCCGAAGCGACTCCGCCAGCGGCCGACCCCGTATAATTGACGGTTTTCTGTCTGGAAATTTGCCTGTGTCCGACCGCCTCGCCGTCCTGCCCCAATACCTGATTCCAAAACAGGCACTGACCGTACTGGCCGGCAAGCTGGCCTCGGCCAAAGCCGGTGGCCTGACCACCAGCGTCATCCGCTGGTTCGTCCGTCGCTACAACGTCAACATGACGGAAGCGGCCAATCCGGACATCGCCAGCTACAAGAGCTTCAACGAGTTCTTCACTCGCCCCCTGAAAGATGGCGCCCGCCCGGCCGCCGACGCCGACTTTCTGTGCCCGGTCGATGGTGCGATCAGCCAGTATGGCACGATCGATCGTGACCAGATTTTCCAGGCCAAAGGTCACAGCTATTCAACCACCGCGCTAGTCGGCGGCGATCGCAAACTGGCCGAGCAATTCGAGAACGGCAGTTTCGCCACGCTTTATCTCAGCCCGCGCGACTATCACCGCATCCACATGCCCTGCGACGGCAAGCTGACCCGGATGATCTACGTACCCGGTGCACTGTTCTCGGTTAATCCGACCACGGCCCGCGGCGTCCCCGGTCTGTTCGCCCGCAACGAACGCGTCATCTGCGTATTCGAATCCGAATTCGGTAGTTTCGTATTGACCCTGGTCGGCGCCACCATCGTCGGCAGCATGGCTACCGTCTGGCATGGCACGATCAATCCGCCGCGCCCCGGCGTTATCCGCGAATGGCGCTATGACGAACAGAACATCAGGCTGAAAAAAGGCCAGGAAATGGGCCGCTTCCTGCTCGGATCGACGGTCGTCATGCTCTTTCCGAAGAACACCCTCGCCTTCAACCCGGATTGGTCACCAAGCCGGGCCATCCGCATGGGCGAACAGATGGGCAGCAACGCAAACTGAAGCTGCCGCACCCTCGCTACTGAAAAGCACCGGGCGCCAGCGCACTGCCCGGACGCATCGGCCGGCTACCAACCGGAAAATGGAATTCGGCACTGGGCAACAACTCAACCCCTCTGGCCTGCCCCGGTGGCCGGATCGCGCCTCGTAGCGGCGACAGATTGGTCAGGCGCAACGGAATTCCACCGGACTCAATCAGTTCCCCTCTCGCCACCAGGCGATTTCCGTCGAAACGCCCCTGAGCCGGCTTGAACAGATCGCCACTACCGACCAACAGATTGTTGAGCAGCCAGACCTCGACGTCAGACGCAATTTTGTCGATACGCACATTGACGAAATTGCCGGCCGGCGCATCGTTGATCAGCGTGTTGTGGGCCATGTACAGCGCATTGTCCGGCCAGCGCGGCCCCTCGGCTCCGTAGGAGACAAGGGTCGGATTGTCGGTACTGGCACTCTGGCCGATGGCGTTGCCGATCACGTAGGCAACGCCACCATTCGGAAACTCCAGCTCGTAGGATGCTCTGCCACCGGCACCATCGACCAGCATGTTATAGAGGATGTGATTCTCGCGTGCCCGCGACTTGACCAGATGTCCAAGGTAACCGTTGTAGAAACGGCTGCCGCGCAACACGAACTTGCCGATAGCGCCGACATATAGCAAATGATGTAGATCGCCTTTGTGGCGTGGCGCATCGCCGAATTCACTATCGATGACCTCAAGACTGAGTTCAGGAAAATTAGCGGTCAGGATGCCCATTTCATTGTCGAAAAAGGCGCAGGAGCGGACCGTCAGGCTCCCTTTCTCGAAGCGGATGCCAGCCCCGTTCAGACTGGCCACGCGTGCACCGCGAAACTCGATGTTCTCGATCGTCACCTTGCCACCACGCACCACCCAGATCGCCTTGCCTTCGGCACTTTGCCCCTCGGCCAGCATGACCGGCCGCTGGCCAACACCCCGGATAAGCAGGTTGTTCTGCGTCCAGACCGCCGGTTGGCCACGGTAATCACCGGGCCGAATCTCGATAACCTCGCCATCCTTGGCCAGTCGGGCAGCCTCGGTCAGCGTCGTAATCTTTTCGCCTGGGCCAACACTCATGGTGGCTGGCAAATCGGCGGCGCGTAACAGTTTTGCCTCTTCGGAAATAACCATCAAGCGCCCGTCCGGCGTCCGACGAATTTCGCCACGATAATCGGGAGCCGGCGGTAGCTTGTCAGGCATTTGCGCCCCCGCCCATCCGGCCGGAAAGACAAGGAAAGTCACGATACCAGCGCGCAGGATGCTGCGACGGAGAGTTTCTTGGATCATGGGCATCTCCTGGCGGATGGGGAAAACACGGCGCCCGTTCGCCGGATGGAAAATTGGCGGCAACCGGTTTCGCCTCATGAAACGGCAGCCGGGATGCATTTGTCAACAGGCCACTCCATGGCAATATTCGCTTTCCGGTAAAAGCGGCGCCCGACAAGCCGCTCCGGATCTGCATTCGTTTTCACTCTTCCCTGCCAGGAGATCACCATGCCCAGTGCCGTTTCTTCATTCATCGGCGGTTCGCTCCGCCACCTCTGTCTCGCCGCACTGTTTCTATTTGCCTCAAGTTTTGCCAACGCCGAAGCGCCACAGCAAAAGACCCAAGTCCCGGGCTATTACCGGCTAATGCTTGGCAACTTCGAAGTCACCGCGTTATACGACGGTGCCATCGATCTCGACGAAAAGCTGCTGAAGAATATCCAGCAGCGCGATATCCAGCGCCTGCTGGCTCGCGAGTTCCTGAAGGGACCGAAGGTACAGACAGCGGTGAATGCCTATCTGATCAACACCGGCAGCAAATTGATCTTGGTCGACGCCGGTGCTGCCAAGCTGTTCGGGCCGGGCCTTGGCAATATCGTCGATAACCTGAAAGCGGCCGGCTATGCACCTGAGCAGGTGGATGTCGTGCTGGTGACCCATCTGCACGGAGACCACGTCAACGGCCTCGTTACGTCGGAAGGCCAACGTGTTTTCGCCAATGCAGAAATCTGGTCCGCCAAGGCCGACAACGATTTCTGGCTGAGCGAGGAAATCGCCGCCAAGGCGCCCAAGGATTTCCAGCCCTTCTTCAAGATGTCACGTGATGCCGCCGCCCCTTACCTTGCGGCCGGCAAGTGGAAAACCTTCGACAGCGACCGCGAACTGCTGCCCGGCGTCACCAGCGTGGACACGCACGGCCATACGCCGGGTCATGCCAGCTACCTCGTGCAGAGTGGCGACCAGCGCCTGATGATTCTCGGCGATCTGGTACATAACCATGCCGTCCAGTTTGCCCACCCGGATGTCGCCATCGAATTCGACAATGATCCGAAGCAAGCGGTCATCGCCCGCAAGCGCATCTTCCGCCTGGCAGCCAAGGAAAGACTGATGGTGGCCGGCATGCATCTGCCCTTCCCAGGCATCGGTCACGTCCGCAAGGAGCAAAAGGGCTACGCCTGGGTGCCAGCCGAATTTGCACCGCTGGCCAAATAACATGCAGATCTGGGTCGATGCCGACGCCTGCCCCGGCGTCATCAAGGAAATCATCTACCGCGCCGCCGAGCGTCGGCAGATCCAGACCACGCTGGTCGCCAACCAGATGCTGCGCACGCCGCCGTCGAAATACATCCGCGCCATCCAGGTCGCGCATGGCTTTGACGTGGCCGACGCACACATCGTCGATCAAGTGGTGGCGGGCGACCTCGTCGTCACTGCCGACATTCCGCTCGCCTCGCTGGTCATCGAGCGCGGTGCCCATGCACTGAATCCGCGCGGCGAGATGTACACCACCGCCAACATTCGGGAACGCCTGACCATGCGCAACTTCATGGAAGACCTGCGCAGTGCTGGCGTTCAGACCGGCGGCCCCAATGCCTTCAGCCAGGCCGATCGACAGGCCTTCGCCAACCAGCTGGATCGCTTTCTGGCCAAAATACCGGTTGCCTGAATCCCTGGAGAGTTTTCCGGCCGCCCGGCGGTCATAATGCCAATTGAGATTGACGAAGCACTGGCCTGGTAACGCGAAAACACCGACTCATAGCCTCGGCAAGGTCTGATTTCGCCCGGCCGCCTTGGCTGCATAGAGCTGGTTATCGGCCCGCTGAAGCAGCTCCTGAACGGTTTCACCAGGCACATGCTGCGTCACGCCGAAGCTCGCCGTCACCGTCAAGCCGGGAAGCAAGGCCACCATGCTTTCAGTCAGCGCCAGACGCAGGCGCTCGGCAGTCGCTATCGCTGCCGGCAGCGAGGTCTCGGGCAGAACGATGACGAACTCCTCGCCACCGTAGCGGGCGACCCAATCGATATGCCCTCGCAATTCCCGACGGAAGCACTCGGCGGCCTCCTGAAGGACCTGATCGCCAAGCAGATGCCCGCAAGTGTCATTGATCCGTTTGAAGTGATCGATATCGCAGAAAATCACTGCCAGAGCGCGCTGATAGCGGATCGCCCGATCAAGCTCCTCCTGGATTCTCTCGTTGAAGAGGCGACGGTTGAAGCAACCGGTCAAGGGATCAATAGTCGACAGGCGATGGATAGCCGCCAGCGCTGACTCCAGTTCAGCCGTTCGCTGTGCGACCTGCTCGTCCAGATTCGCGATGTGGCTGTTGATCCCGGACTGCAGTACGGAAAAACCTTCGACAACCAAGTCGATTTCGTCCCGACCGTGTCCAGGCGAACGCGCCAATTCCAGTGGAATCGTCAGACGATTTGGGGTCAGTTCGCTGGCGAATTGCGCCACTCGGCGCAGCGGGCGTTCCAGATCACGCTTCAGCAGGTAGGCAATCAGTATGCAGATAAGTAGCGTCAGCACCCCATACCCTAGCGATGCGATACCGAGCGTGTAAATAAGCTCTCGGTAAAACGCAGCGGGGTTCTCGAATATCTCCAGATTGCCGATTACGCCAACCGGCCGGCCGGGCGGCGGAATATCAAAGCGCCGGGGCCGATCGTTAGTCAGTCCTTTGTCTCCCGCCGAAAAAGTCTGCCCGGTGGTTACCGTCAGACTTACGTAGCCGATCTCCGGTCGGGCAGCGATCACTTCGAGCTGTCTTCGAATCGCTTCAGGCTCAATGTCCCAGATGCTGACCGACAACAGCGGCACATTGGTCTGGCCGATCTCCCGAACTGCCAGCTCGAAACGATCCTGGACATGAATGTAGGAATAAGCCGCCTGGATAGACCCAATGGCCAAGGCACATAACGTTGCCCACAAAAACACACTGCGGATCAGGGTCGTGGCGATCGGTCGAAACAGAGGGGCGCTCAATCGAATCCCAATCCTTAGTCCAGTAGCTGCCGGAAATTGAAATCGTAGCGTTTCAACTTCGGATTCAGCGCCTTGCTGAAACGGCGAAAATTCACCTGATCGAAGTGCAGTTGACCAAAGCGCACCATGAAACGATCCGCATCTTTCTGCGAAAACAGCGTGAACATCGACTGATTCACCTCTACGCCCTCTCCCTCTGCAAAATCCCGGCCATGGTCGTAGTCGTAGAGCATGACCAACGCCCAGGCGCCGCAAATGAAGTGGCCGCCAGCCAGTGCCGCCAGGCGGCCGGATTTGAGGGCAGCCATCGCCTCGGGGGAAGCATTCACTGCACTGAACCAGGCATCCTTACCCGGCTTGCCGCCGCGTTTCTCCCAGACCTGCATTGCGCCAAAGGCCATCTGATCATTTCCCGCCCAGACCAGTCTGGCCAGCGGATAGCGCTGAAACAACCATTCACTCTGTTCGGCCGCCTTGGCCCTGTTCCAGCCGGAGAAAATCTCCTGCTCGAGCACCACATCGCCCGCCTCGGCCACCGCCCGGCGCATTCCCTCGCCCCGCCGATTCGAGGCCGGCGTCGACCGATCGCCACTGATCGCCAAAAAGTGCAAACGGCCATCGGCTGCCTGAGCTTGAGCCCGACGCCCCTGCTGGATCAGCGCCTTGGCGGTGAGATAACCTGCCTCCTGGGCCCGCGGTTCGAGAGAACCCAACCACCCTTTGAAATGCTCACGCGGCTGGCCGGTCACAGCCCGCTCTACCGGCTCTGAAATACCGCTATAGGCCAGAAAAGTCTTGATTCCGGCAGCGTCGAACAGCCGTAACAGCTCCGGTCCGGTCGCATAATCATTGGTGATCACCACGTAATCCGGTCGATCGGCAACAGGACGGGCAACAATCTGACGGGCGAGCTCGAACACCCGGGGATGCTGCCGCTCGGCATAAAAGACTTCGAAGCGTATATCCAGGTCTTTCGCTGCCGCTTCCATTGCCTTGGTCGCAGTGAGCCAGTAAGCCTCATCCGACTTTCCCGGATTGATGAAGGCGACTGACATGGCCCAGACCAGACTTGGGAAAACAAATAACAGCAGCGCAAGGAGACCAGCAAGACGCTTCATTGGACGCTCATGGACGGCGGGACGGGAAGTCTAGCGCAGATAGGTCGCGCAGCAACAGAAAATACCCCCTACCTGCAACACGAGACCAGTCAATACAGAGCTTGGCTCTTGCCAAAACAAAAGCCCCTGCCGGTTTCCCGGCGGGGGCTTTTTATTGCGTACCGCGCTTCAAAAACGCGGATTTTCGCAACTTACATCTCGACGGTCGCAGCCTGTTCCACAAACTCCGGAATCTGATCGAAGTTCATGTAGCGATAGACTTCACCGGCCTTGGCGTTCACCAGCTTGATCTGCTCCATGTATTCCGGAACGGTCACGATGCGGCCGGCCAGCGCGCACATGGCGGCCAGTTCGGCGGAACCGAGGTACACCTGGGTGTCGATACCGAGGCGGTTCGGGAAGTTACGGGTGGAGGTGGAGATCGCGGTGGAGCCCTTGCGGATCTGGGCCTGGTTACCCATACACAGCGAGCAGCCCGGCATTTCCATACGGGCGCCGGACTTGCCGAGCACGCCGTAGTAGCCTTCTTCGGTCAGGATCAGCGCATCCATCTTGGTCGGCGGAGCGATCCACAGACGGGTCGGGATGTCGGACTTGCCTTCGAGGACCTTGCCGGCGGCACGGAAGTGGCCGATGTTGGTCATGCAGGAGCCGATGAAGACTTCGTCGATCTTGGCACCGGCGACTTCGGACAGAATCTTCACATCATCCGGGTCGTTCGGGCAGGCCAGGATCGGCTCGGTGACTTCGGCCAGATCGATTTCGATAACCGCAGCGTACTGGGCGTTGGCATCAGCCTTGAGCAATTCGCCATTGGCGATCCACTCTTCCATCGACTTGATGCGGCGCTTCAGCGTGCGAGCATCGGCGTAGCCTTCGGCGATCATCCACTTCATCAGGGTGATGTTCGAACGCATGTACTCGACGATCGGTTCCTTGTTCAGGGCGATGGCGCAAGCAGCAGCAGAACGCTCGGCGGCAGCGTCGGACAGCTCGAAAGCCTGTTCGACCTTGAGATCCGGCAGACCTTCAATTTCCAGGATGCGGCCGGAGAAGACGTTCTTCTTGCCCTTCTTCTCGACGGTCAGCAGGCCAGCCTTGATGGCGTACAGCGGAATGGCGTTAACCAGGTCACGCAGGGTGATGCCTTCCTGCATCTTGCCCTTGAAGCGAACCAGCACGGATTCCGGCATGTCCAGCGGCATGACGCCGGTGGCGGCGGCAAAGGCGACCAGACCGGAACCGGCCGGGAAGGAGATGCCGATCGGGAAACGGGTGTGCGAGTCACCACCGGTACCGACGGTATCCGGCAGCAGCAGGCGGTTCAGCCAGGAGTGGATGACGCCGTCGCCCGGACGCAGCGCAACGCCGCCACGGGTCGAGATGAAGGACGGCAGTTCGCGGTGCATCTTGACGTCGACCAGCTTCGGATAAGCGGCGGTGTGGCAGAAGGACTGCATGACCAGATCGGCGGAGAAGCCGAGGCAGGCCAGGTCTTTCAGTTCGTCGCGGGTCATCGGGCCGGTGGTGTCTTGCGAACCGACGGTGGTCATCTTCGGCTCGCAGTAGGTACCCGGCAGGATGCCGGTCACGCCACAGGCCTTGCCGACCATCTTCTGGGCCAGCGAGTAGCCCTTGCCGTCGTCGGCCGGGTTCTGCGGCAGGCGGAACAGGGTCGATTGCGGCAGGCCGAGGAATTCACGGGCCTTGGTGGTCAGACCGCGACCGATGATCAGCGGAATACGGCCGCCAGCGCGGACTTCGTCGAGAATGACCATGGTCTTCAGTTGCGACTCGGCGATCACGGCACCGTTCTTGGTGGCGGTGACCTTGCCAGAGGCTGCATCAACCTTCAGTTCGATCTCGTCGCCCATGTCCATCTGGCCGGCATCGATTTCGATCGGCAGCGCGCCGGCGTCTTCCATCGTGTTGAAGAAGATCGGAGCGATCTTGGAGCCGAGGCAGACACCACCGAAACGCTTGTTCGGGACGAATGGGATGTCTTCGCCGGTGAACCACAGCACGGAGTTGGTGGCGGACTTGCGGGAAGAACCGGTACCGACCACGTCACCGACGTAGGCGATCAGGTTGCCCTTGGCGCCCAGCGCTTCGAGTTGCTTGATTGGGCCACGGGCACCGGGTTCGTCAGGGTTGATCCCCGGACGGGCATTCTTCAGCATCGCCAAGGCGTGCAGCGGGATGTCAGGACGCGACCAGGCATCCGGTGCCGGCGACAGATCATCGGTATTGGTTTCGCCGGTGACCTTGAAGACGGTCAGCTTTTGCGAAGCCGGGACGGCCGGGCGGGAGGTGAACCACTCGGCATCAGCCCAGGATTGCATGACCGCCTTGGCGTTGGCGTTGCCGCCTTTGGCCAGCTCGGCCACATCATGGAAGAAGTCGAAAACGAGCAAGGTTTTTTTCAGACCTTCAGCAGCCACCGCACCACAGGTGGAGCAGCCAAGCAGATCGATCAGCGGCTTGACGTTGTAACCGCCGAGCATGGTGCCCAGCAGTTCAGTGGCTTTTTCCTTGGAAATCAGCGCGCAGATTTCTTCGCCCTTGGCGACCTTGGCCAGGAACTCAGCCTTGACCTTGGCTGCATCATCGACACCGGCCGGAACGCGGTAGGTGATCAGCTCGACCAAAGCGGCTTCTTCGCCCTTCGGCGGGTTCTTCAGCAGGGCGACCAGTTCAGTGGTCTGTTGCTTGGACAGGGGCAGCGGGGGGATACCGAGGGCTGCACGCTCTGCAACGTGGGCGCGATAGGCTTCAAGCACGGCGACTTCCTTTCGTAAAGGGTTGCTCTGGGAAACGAATATTTTACGACAACGGCGGCGGCTTGTTGGTTCGGAAAACAATAGCCTCCAGCCGCGACTTGCGAGTCTTATATATTTTATATGTTATATCACCTGAAAGGCTAGACCTGGAACGCGCAAAACGGGGCCGAACGAGCACTTGCCCATTATTTAAGCACCCGCCATAAAACCATTGTGGCTCAATGAATTGCGCAAGTTACTCAGGACATATCCACAGACTTACCCGACCAAAACGGGGACAACTGCACACTTCCGGGCAGGCACCAACAGGACGATTGTCACTAATCGCAAATCAGTCGTATTTCGTTCAAAAACATAACAATATTGCTAATAGGGTTATGCCTTTTGTTATAATATGCATTTGGCAAAAACATAAAATCCCCCTAACTCAGCGGAGATCTCTGTGCTCAATCAAGTTTCACTCAAGGGGCGGCTATGGCTGCTTGGCATCGTCAGCGCACTGGCCGTTGGCATTCTGGCCCTGTCGTCGATCTGGTTCGCCTTCAGCAGCGAGAATTTGTTGCATAACTTTATCGACGAGCGGATCTCCATCCGCCACTCGGCCATGACGAGTTACGCCAACGGCCTGCAAAAGGGTCAGGCGCTGCGCAACATCCTGCTCGATCCTGCAAACAAGAAGGGCTACGACAATTTCTCCAAAGCCGATGAGATTTTCAGGCTGGAATCGGAAAAGCTGACCAAGCTGCTCTTGGCGACCGGCGGTTCCGGCAAGATGAAGGGCAATATCGAAACCTGGCTGCCGCTGCAAAATCAGGTCATCGAGTTGATCAAGGCGGGCAACCGCGACGAGGCCCAGGCCCTGTTGGTCGCCAAGGAAACGCCCGCCTGGCGTGCCGTGCGCGACGACCTGCTTGAACTGGTCAAGAGTTCCGAAGAAGCGGCAAGCCGCGACCGTGTCGATCTGCTGCTCAGCCTGAACCAGAGCCGCACCGCCGCCGTTGTGCTGGGGATCGTTGGCCTGCTGCTGGTCGCCTTCATTACCGTGCTGGTCGGCCGCGGCATCTTTCACCAGGTTGGTGGCGAACCGAGTTATGCGGCTGCCATGCTGCATCGCATTGCCGAGGGCGACCTGACCGAAGAGCCAAAAGTGCAGCCGGGCGACCGGAGCAGCATTCTGGCGGCCATGCACAGCATGCAGTCACAAATCCACCAATTGATCTCCCAAACGGTATCGAATGCCAATACGGTCGTCACCGAGAGCGAAGCCATGAGCACCGATGCTACGCGCCTGGCCCATACGGCTCAGGAGCAAAGTGCTGCGACCTCCGCCATCGCCGCCGCCGTAGAGCAACTGACCGTCAGCATCAGCGCCATGTCGCAGAACGCCAACGAGGCCGGCGGCCTCTCCGAGGAATCGGAAAAGCAGGCTCACGAAAGCCTGATGCTCGTCACTCAAGCCACTTCGCTGATCCAGCAGGTGGCATCCGGCATGTCGGATGCCGGGACAACGATGGAAGAGCTGTCAACCAAGGTCGGCAACATCACCGGCATCGTCCAGACCATCCGCGAGATCGCCGACCAGACCAATCTGCTGGCGCTCAACGCCGCGATCGAGGCGGCACGCGCTGGTGAGGCGGGCCGCGGCTTCGCCGTCGTCGCTGACGAAGTACGCAAACTGGCCGAACTGACCACCAAGTCAACTGAGCAGATTTCCAACATTGTCAACGGCGTGCGGCAGACCACCGACAGCGCGCTGACGACAATGAGCCGGGCCAAGGAGCGGGCTCAGGAAAGCGCCAGCCGAACCACGGAACTACACGACTCGGTAACGGCGATGGACGGCGCCTCGGTACGTGTCGGCAAGGCCATCGATTCAATCACCGAGGCGCTGCGCGAGCAGACGGCGGCGAGTACCGACATTGCACAACGCATCGAGTTGATTGCCCAGGGTATTGACCAGACGCATGCAGCATCGACCGAATCGAGCCGGCGCTCAAACCTGTTGGTCAGCCTGTCGCACGGACTGAAGGAAAGCGTGCGCCGTTTCCGCGTTTAAGGTTTGCAGGCGGCGGACAGCCGCCGCTAGCCGATCTGGCAGCCAGCACCGTTCATCGTTCGCAATGCGTGGCTCGTTGGCAGTCAGACCACATTGGCCGACAAGGGCGGAAGCCCCGCCCGCTGACGCGCCCTGGCGCAGGCAGCATGTTCGGTATCGAATTCCCGACACGGCGATGGGCGGCTGTCGTAGATCGCGCATTCGACCTGACAGCCGACCTCGCCACGCAGCGCAACGCAACGTGGCGACGTGGCATCGGTGCCACGCAGGCGAACGATGGCCGGCGTGACCGGCACCGTCATTTCAACAGGAACGCCCTGCCCCCAAGGAAATGCCCCTCCAGCCAGTTCGGCCGGGTGAAAATCGACGCGAAAACTGGCGCAACAGGCACCACAAGACTGGCAGACGCTCATCGTAGATCGATTCGGCAGCGCCATAGCTGATGGCCGGAGGCGAGGTATTTCTTCTCGAAGGGCGTGATCGGGTCGTCCGTGACGTAAGGCTCGGCAAGCACTACCTGGCCAGTAAGCAGACTCAGCGCCAAGGCCATTTCCTCGATGTAGATGCGCCAGTTGCTGCGGCATTCCAGTTCGCCGCCCAGTGCTTGCCAGACGGGGAATACGGCATGGCCCTGCCAGCGCCGGGCGAGATGGCCGATCTTCGGCCACGGGTTCGGGTAAAGGTTGTAATGCCGGGCGAGACGGATGCGGTTTTCAGCCAGCAGGCGCCAGAAATCGACCAGATCGGCGCGAACCAGCAGCGCGTTGGCCGGCATGGGCAGCGGTTTGCCGCGGCTGATGCGATCGAGCGACTGATCGACACCAAAGACGAAATGATCAGGATAGGTTTCCGCGATGCGCTGCGTGCTCCAGCCGACGCCGCAGCCGGCATCGAGAATCAGCGGCGCCTGTGGGTTCCAGGCATCACGGGCGGCCAGCGCCACGGCCAAGGCCTCGCGGTTGTAATCGGCAATTGGCTTCTGAAACGGGTGCGCCATGTGGCGACGAACCAGCGCCTCCAGGTCACGGTGCGGGCTGTCCTGAGCACTCGAAATAAAGCGGGAGTTCCCGGGTGTCACGTCGCTCATCATGCCGCCAACTGTTCAGGAGTCAGGAGGCCTTCGGCAATCAGCGCAGCATCGATGTCGGCAGCGCCCTTGATCGGCCGCAAACGTTCGTAAAGCACCTCGGCCTCCGGATAATTTCGCCGCATCATGGCCAGCCACTGCTTGACCCGGCCACCGGCATGCACCGGCACCACTTTCTTGCGCACGCCCAGCCAGTAGGTGGCCACGGTGGGCCTGATCTCATCCCAGCCGCCGGTTTCCTCGCCGC
Organism: Dechloromonas aromatica RCB; assembly: GCF_000012425.1. Taxonomy (NCBI): domain Bacteria; kingdom Pseudomonadati; phylum Pseudomonadota; class Betaproteobacteria; order Rhodocyclales; family Azonexaceae; genus Dechloromonas; species Dechloromonas aromatica (nom. nud.). The sequence goes on from NC_007298.1 coordinate 3,107,947, forward strand.
GCACCCGTCGCGCCAGCAGCGGGTCAGCCACCGCGCCGCGACCCACCATGATGTCGGCGCAACCCGTCGCCAGCTGGCAGTTACGGAAATCTTCGACGGTCCAGACCTCGCCATTGGCGATCAGTGGAATATGGATGGCGTCCCGCACCTTGTCGATCCACTCCCAGCGCGCCGGTGGGCGATAGCCATCGGATCGGGTGCGGCCATGGACGATCAGTTCGTTGATGCCGGCGGCTTCCAGTGCCTGGGCGCAATCAATCGCCCGACTGGTATCGTCAATGCCGAGACGCATCTTGGCGGTAAATGGAATGTGGGCGGGGACGACGGAGCGCACGGCGCTGGTGATTTCGTTCAATAGTTCCGGCTCACCGAGCAGCGCCGAACCACCGCGATGACGAAACACCGTCGGCGCCGGGCAACCAAAATTAAGATCAACGCCAGCCGGGTTCAGGGCCACCAGACGGCGAGCATTTTCCGCCATGAAATGCGGGTCGGAGCCGAGCAGTTGCACACGCATCGGCGTACCCGTCCGAGTCTTGCTGCCATTCAGCAGTTCCGGACAAATCCGCTCGTAGGTTTTCGCTGGCAAAACGCTGTTCGAAACACGAACAAATTCGCAAATGCCCCAGTCGTAACCGCCGATATCGGTCAGCACGCCGCGCAACAAATCGTCGGCGAGCCCTTCCATCGGGGCGAGAAGAATGCGGGACATTGTGTTGCTTTCGAGGGTGCGCTGAAGAGGCGCGCATTATAATCTGCCCCATGCTGCGCTTAGTTCTTGATACCAACGTCGTCCTCGATCTCTTCCACTGGGGCAATATCGATGCCGTGCCGATCATGGCCGCACTGGAAGCAGGACAAATCCAGTGCTTTGCCGATCTACGCACCCTCGATGAGTTACAGCGGGTACTGACCTACCCGCAACTCAAGCTGACGCCCGAAATGATCTCCGAACGCTATGCGCGCTACAGCAGCCTGATTCAAGTCGTTCCCGAGGGAGAAGCCCCGCCCCTGCCCCGCTGCAAGGATCGCGACGACCAGAAATTTCTCGAGCTTTCCGCCCGCAGCAAGGCGCATGTCCTTGTCAGCAAGGACAAAGCGCTACTAAAGTTGAAGGGCAGGACTACACTCGAGTTTCAGATTGTTCTGCCGGCTGTCGCATCAAAGTTGATTCGGGAGAAAAACCTCTAGGCCAAAGAAAAAACACTATTGGCCTCAATTGTTATTTGCTAAAATTAACAACAATGAAAAATACACCGTTATGTGTCGACGCGTATTTTTACGCTACCCCCTAGCTACTTAGCGGTATTAGGAGAGTTGATGCCCAACATCGTCTGGATGCAAACCGGCGCCTGTAGCGGCGATACGATGGCCTTGCTGTGCGCCGACCGGCCCAGCATCGAGAACCTCGCCCAGCAGTACAGCGTCAACTTCCTTTGGCACCCTTCGCTGACGGCGGAAAGACGGTTCGGCGACGTTCTGGAGACAGTCCTCAGCGGCAGGGAAACCATCGACATCCTGTGCATCGAAGGCAGTCTGATGATCGGCCCGGACGGTAGCGGCCTCTACGACACCTGGAAAGGCCGGGCCAAGATCGACATCGTTCGGCAACTTGCCCCGCTGGCCCGGCATGTGGTGGCCATGGGTACCTGCGCGGCCTTCGGTGGCGTTCATGCCGCCGGCCCGAATCCGACCGATTGCACCGGCCTGCAATTCATGAAAAACGAACCCGGCGGGCTGCTTGGGCCTGACTGGCGCTCGCGCAGCGGCCTACCGGTCATCAACGTGGCAGGCTGCCCGGCCCACCCGAACACCATCACCAAGGTGCTGGCCATGCTGGCCGACAACGAGCCCTTGCCACTCGATGCGCTGAATCGCCCATCCGCCTTCTTTGCCAGCCTCGTCCATCAGGGCTGTACCCGCAACGAGTACCACGAATACGACATCGAGGATGACGTGCTCGGCGGCCGCGCCTGCATGTTCTTCAGCCTCGGATGCCGCGGCCCGCAGACCGAAGCACCCTGCAACACGGAACTGTGGAACGGCCATAGCAGCAAGACCCGCGCCGGCGTCCCCTGCTTCGGTTGTACCTCGCCCGATTTTCCGTCCGATCGCGATCTGTTCGTCACCCCGAAAATTGGCGCCGTTCCCAAATTCCTGCCCCTCGGCGTTGCCCGCGCCAAATACATGGCCTACAAGAATCTGGCCCGCGCCGCCGCGCCGGAGCGGGTCCTCAAGCGTGAGATGGAACCATGAGCCGCGTTACCGTCGACATTGATCTCAACCGCGTCGAGGGCGATCTCGAATTTCAGCTCGACCTCGAAGACGGCGTCGTTGTCGATGCCCGCTGCATCGGCACGCTTTATCGCGGCTTCGAGCAGATCATGATCGGCCGCGCGCCGCGCGATTCGCTGGTCATCACGCCACGGATCTGCGGCATCTGCGGCACCGCCCATCTCTACGCGGCGACCCTGGCACTGGAACAGATCGCCGGCATCACCCCGCCGGCCCATGCCGTGCATGTCCGCAACCTGTGCCTGATGGCCGAGACGCTGCAAAGCGATCTGCGTCAGACCTTCCTGTTTTTTACGCCCGACTTCTGCAATCCCATCTATGGCAGCCACCCGCTGGCTACCGAACTGAGCGAGGCCTTCGCGCCGCTCAAGGGCAGTGTTGTTCGCGGCTGCCTGAAAAGCACGCGCGAACTGGTCGGCATCGTTGCCATTTTCGGCGGGCAATGGCCCCATTCGACCTACATGCTGCCAGGTGGCATTTCCCAGCCGGCCAACAACCGTCGATTGCTCGATTCCCGCGATACGCTGGCCAGCGTGCGCGAATGGTTCGAACAAACCGTGATCGGTGGCGATCTTGACGAATGGCTGGCGCTCGACAGCGGCGCAGCCCTGTTCCGCTGGCTCGCCGCCAGCCCGACCCGCAACCGCAGTGCGTCTGGCCTGTTCACCCGCTTTGCCCGCGACATCGGGCTGCACCAGCTTGGCAGCGGCACCGGCCACCTGCTCAGCTATGGCGTCAATCACCGGCCCGATGGCAGCGGCAGCGAACTACCAGCCGGCTTCTTCAATGCCGACACCCAGCAAGTCGAGCCTCTCGACCACCTGCAGATCAACGAACATGTTCGCCATAGCTGGTTCCTCGACTATCCCGGCGGCAAGCATCCGTGGCAAGGTGAGACCATTCCCAACCACCAGCCGGGCACCGACCGCTATACCTGGGCCAAGGCCCCACGCTACGGCAACAGGGTCGTGCAAACCGGCCCACTGGCCGAGCTGCGCATTGCCGGCGACCCATTGATTACCGATCTGCTGACCAGCGAGGGGGACAATACCTGGCTGCGCCAGTTCGCTCGCCTGCGCCGGGCCGGCTGGCTGCTGAACTCGATGGCCGGGACAATCAAATCGCTGAAAGCCCTGGTCAACGAACCGCACTTCATCGACCCCGGCATCGATGTCTGGCCGAATGGCGAAAGCTACGGCATGGTCGAGGCGGCACGCGGCGCGTTGGGCCACTGGCTGAGCATCAAGAACGGCGTCATCGAAAAGTATCAGATCGTCACCCCCACGGCCTGGAATGCTTCGCCGCGCGACAGTAGCGGCCAGCACGGCCATTGGGAGCGCAGCATCATCGGCCTGACGGTACCCGACCCGGAAAACCCGGTCGAGATCGGCCATATCGTTCGTTCCCATGACCCGTGCCTGGTCTGTACCGTCCATTTCATCGGCAGCCACAAAAAAACGCATTTCAATGTCTGAACGAAAGCAGCTGCGCATCCTCTGTTTTGGCAATCCATTGCATGGCGACGACGGCTTCGGCCCGACCGTCAGCCTGGCATTGCGGCGGAAGGTGCTGCCAGCTGGCGTCGAGGTCGTCGACTGCGGCACCCGCGGGCTCGATGTCTTGCATCTGTTCGAAGACTGCACCAGCGTCATCGTCATCGATGCGATGGCCGGAGAGCGGCCAGGCACGCTGCATGAACTCAGCCCGCACCAGGTGCCGGTTGAAAATACCGCTAGCGGCGGACATGGCGCCGGGGTGGGCTATCTGCTGGCAGCCGTGCGCGAGATGATCGCCAGGCCGCCGGTCATCAAGATCATCGCGGTCGAAATCGGCGCGGTGAAAAGCTTTTCCCCGGGCCTCTCGCTGGAAGTCGCTGCCGCTGTGAGCGAGGCCATTGAGCTCATACAAGACTGCTGTGCCGCGATGGCCGGACATGATCCAGACGAACTGGCCAACGAACTGGAAACGTTGCGCCAGGCCAACCGGGCGCTGGAAGCCGAACTGACCAAGTGCACCGAGGCACTCGACCAGCTGATCAGCGAGCAGGAGAACCAGAACGACGAGTTGCGCCACCGCTCCCGGCAACTTGCCATGCTGCAAGGTACCGTCGATCGCGCCATCGACACGATGGCCGAAATCATCGTCATGCTAGGGCCGGACGGACGAGTTACCCGGACTAACCGGCTGCTGGAAATCGAACTCGGCTACACCGCGGAATCCCTGGTCGGGGGATATTTTGAAGATTGCCTTCCGCTGGCCGGCCAGAACGCCCTGCGTGCCTTGCTACCGGCCGGCGCAAAACCTCCGCTGCTGCTCAATGCCATCCGTGCAGCGGGCGGACACTTCGTCGCCGAGCTCAATTTCCGACGTGCCGATGCAGCATCGGAGCATGATCTCGAAGGCACCGTACCCTATCTGGTACACGCCAGCCTGATTCACAGCCAGGCCGGCAAACTGGAAGGCGCCATTGTCATTTCGACCAACATTTCGGTGCTCAAGGCCCGCGAAAAAGCCCTGCGCAACAATGAGCGCCAGTTGCACGAAACCGCCGAGGAACTGCGCAACCACCGCGACAACCTCGCCGCCATGGTCGAAGAACAGACGCGCGACCTGCGCCAGGCCAAGGAACAGGCGGAAGAGGCCAGCCGCGCCAAGAGCGAGTTCCTGTCCAACATGTCGCACGAAGTCCGCACTCCGCTCAATGCGATTCTCGGGCTTTCCGACCTCTGCCTGCAGACCCCGCTCAACCCCCAACAGAACCAGCATTTGAGCAAAATTCGACTGGCTGCCGACCACCTGCTTGGCATCATCAACGACATTCTCGACTTCTCGCGCATCGAGGCTGGCAAGCTCAGTATTGAAAAACTGATCTTTGAACTGCCATCGCTGCTGGAAGAGATCAGCGACCTGCTGATCGGCCGTATCGAAGAAAAAAACCTGGAACTCTGTGTCGACATCGCCGCCGAGGCCAGCCGCAGTTTCGTCGGCGATCCGCTACGCCTCAAGCAGGTGATCATCAACCTGCTCGGCAACGCCATCAAGTTTTCCGACCAGGGCAGCGTCCGTCTTGGCTGCCGGATCGACAGCACCGACCACAACAGCACCTCGCTGCACTTCTCTGTCAGCGACGAAGGCATCGGCATTTCAGAGGAACAGCAGAATGCCCTGTTCTCCGCCTTCAGCCAGGCCGATACCTCGACCACCCGACGCTTCGGCGGATCCGGCCTGGGGCTGGTGATATCCAAGCGCCTCGTCGAACTGATGGGCGGTCGTATCTGGCTGGAAAGCACGCCGGGAAACGGCAGCACCTTCCACTTCACCATCCGTCTCGACAATGCCCCCGATGTGCCATTGCTCATCGATGAACTGCGCAAGCATCTGGCCAAACATGCCGGGCGTACCGTCCTGATCACCGACGACAACCCGTTCGCAGCCCAGGCCTTGGCCGCCCAGTGCCAGCAACTCGGGCTGCTAACCGAAACCTGCCCATCCGGCGAATCGGCACTGGCCGCACTGAACCACCCGGGTGCCAACTATCTCGCGGCACTGATCGACTGGCATTTGCCAGCCGGCCTGGATGGCGTCGAGACCATGAAACGAATCAGGAGCAATCTTGGTGTTCAGGCGCCACCGCTGATTTTGCTGAGCTCCCAGAAAGCATCCGGGGCAAGCGCTCTCGACGACCTGCCGGCCGATGCGTTGCTGATCAAGCCATGCAGTGTGCGCCACCTATATGCGGCCCTTGCCCGCCCGCTGCACCTGCCGGAAATCACCATGCGGGCACCGGCCGTCCCGGCTCTTGATCTCTCCGGCATCGCCCTGCTCAGCAACACCGACATTCTGGTCGTCGATGATATCGAGCTCAATCGTGACCTGATGCGCGAGCTGTTTGCCACCGCCGGCCTCAATATCCGCCTCGCCTGCAACGGCAGGGAAGCCATCACCGCGATCCACTCAAAGAAACCTGATCTCGTGCTGATGGACTGCCAGATGCCGGTCATGGACGGCTTCTCCGCAACCCGCGAACTCCGGGCTCGACCGGAATACGCCGAGCTGCCGATCATTGCCCTGACCGCCGGGGCCCTGGATCACGATCGCGAACAATGTCTTGCGGCCGGCATGAACGCCTACGTCACCAAGCCGGTCAATCTCGAAAAACTGCTCCGCGTCATCGCCGAGCAGCTTTCACCAGGCACCGCAGGGTCCATGCCTGAGCGGCGAACAGCGCTGCCTCCGCCGCCCCCGAATTCAGTAACCACGACGCCGCACGCCGAAACCACCAAGCTGCCAGAGCTACCTGGCATCGATGTCACCGCCGGACTGATGCGAGTTCGCAACAAGGCCGACTTTTACTGCCGCATGCTGGTGAAGTTCCGCGATACCCATTGCGCCGCCCTGGCGGCTGACCTTCGTGCAGCACTGGACGAGGGGAACCGCCCGGAAGCCATTCGCCTGGCCCACTCGGTAAAGGGTATCGCCCTGAGCCTCGGCATTGACATGCTGGGTGAGCGAGCCCTGAATCTGGAAATGAAACTCAAAGATCCGACGGCAAGCGATGTTGCGCCAGAGGTTGAGCTGCTCCTGACCGAACTGGCGCAGATCCGCCAAGTCTTGCAGGCCCTCGGCTAGCAGCCCTCCTGCCAGCACCGGGATAGTCAACAGAGCAAGCCCGCGCGGACGGGACTGGCAAGCATTCAGCCCCCCTGAAAGACGCGCCTAGCATAATTCCATAGGTATGCTATTGTCTCCTGCAGGCGACAAATCATGACAAATAGCTCAGATTTGTCGCTTTTTGCCAACAGACACCGACCGGATTTCGACACAGCAGATACTTCATGGCCGAGAAACCAGTATTGCTCCGAAGCAGCAAAAAACAGCTTGCGATCCCTGCGGTCTGGCTTGCTGCAACACTGGTTTTTTTCAGCCTGACCGTATTGTTGGCATACGACCTGTACCAGTCGTACCAGCGTGAATTCGCAAGTGTCCGGCGTGACTCCGGCAACCTGAGCGGCGTGCTGGAAAGGCAGTTCACGGCAAGCGGTGAAAAAATCGACATCGTCCTGCGTGAAGCGGTCCATGAATACACGCCCATCGTTACCGGCGCGGCCTCGCGTAGTGTTCTAAACGCCAATCAGGATCTGCTGCGACGCGAGGAAGTCGTTCCCGAAACCCAGGACAAGAGCCTGCGGGTGATTGACGCGAAGGGGCGCGTGATCTTCAGCGCGTCTGATTCGGCAGACCTGCCCGAGATCAACGTTGGTGACCGCGCCTATTTTTTGAAACAGAAGAACGATCCTGCTGCCGGCTTGGTCATTTCCGAACCGATACTCTCCAGATTCACAGGAAAATGGCTGTTCACCTTAAGTCGCCGGATTGATCACCCGGATGGACGATTTGCCGGCATCGTCCAAACCGCAATGCGTGCGGATTATTTTCAGAACGCGTTCAAATCGATTGACACCGGGGAACACGGTTCGATCGCCATGTTCTCCTCGGATTTCCGGCTGGTCGCCCGTTATCCGATCCTCGATGAACTTCTGGGAAAGCCTTTCGAACTGACGGAAATCCAGACGGGGCTCGACAAAGGGCAGCGTATCGGTTCCTATCAAGCGGTTTCCCGTACGGATGGTGTGACTCGCCTTTACAACTATCGTCAGCTTGAAACTTTGCCCTTGATTATTGCCCTCGGCATGGCGCCGGAAGATTTTCTCAAGGGCTGGAAACGGAAGGCGTGGATCTACTTCATCAGTTGGCTGGCTTTCGGTGCCGCCCTGAGCATACTGATTCGTCTGGCTCAGCGGCGATCCAGGGTGATCGACAAGCTGAATGACCAACTCGCAGAACAAGTCAGTCAGGCCAAGGCGGCCAGTCAGGCAAAAAGCAATTTCCTGGCTAACATGAGCCACGAAATCCGGACTCCGATGAATGCCATCATCGGTCTGACCCACATGCTCAGGCGCGACAAAGTGACACCGGCCCAGGGCGAGAAACTGATCCGCATTGCCGGAGCGGCCGATCATCTGCTATCGGTAATCAACGACATTCTCGACCTGTCCAAGATCGAAGCGGGCAAGGTTGAACTTGAGGCAGAAAACTTTTCGCCGGAAGAAATGCTGCAACGAATCTGCAGCATCGTGCTGCTCCGGGCGCAGGCCAAAGGCATCGAACTAGTCGTCGACGCGGGGGAATTACCGGCGCTGCTGAATGGCGATGTCACCCGATTGGGACAGGCCTTGTTGAATTATCTGAGCAACGCAGTGAAATTCACCGAGAAGGGCAGCATCATCTTGCGTGGCAACGTCCTCAAGGAAACCGAAAAGGATGTTCTTGTCCGCTTCGAGGTAGAAGACTCGGGCATCGGCATCAGCCCTGAGAAACTTGCCCACCTGTTTACCGCTTTTGAACAGGCAAGCGCTTCAATTTCGCGACACTATGGTGGCACTGGCCTCGGCCTGGCCATTTCCAGGCACATTGCCATGCTGATGGGCGGTGAAGCCGGGGCCAGCAGCACCCCTGGCAAAGGCAGCATCTTCTGGCTCACTGCCCGGCTGGGCAAAGCCCATCAAGAGGCTATTCCGCTATCCACCGAATTGGCTGGACGACGAGCCCTGGTTGCAGACGATCTGCAAATCACCCAGATGGTCCACTGCCACCTGCTCCGCCAACTGGGATTGTCGCCGGAGGCGGTCGTTTCCGGGCCAGCGGCAATTGCCGCCATCCAGAAGGCCGATGCCGAGAACGATCCGTTTTCCATCCTGCTGCTTGACCTGCTGATGCCCGGCCAGGGTGGCATGGATACGCTCGCCAAAATTCAGAAGCTATCGCTGAATCGCCCCCCCATCTGCATGCTGGTGACTGCTTCGGGGGACAGCAGCATCGCCATTTCGGCGCGTGCCGCCGGATTTGCCGACGTCCTGGTCAAGCCGATCAATCAGAGCATTTTGAAAGCCGCGCTAGCCCCCCATTTCTCAATGTCGCCCCTGCCGGTCAGCCAAAAAGAAGTGCTTCCCGAGCAGATATTGTCCCGGGAATACGCCGGCGCAAAAATCCTGCTCGTCGAGGACGAACCGGTCAATCAGGCCATTGCCAAGGAATTTCTCCAGGGAGCAGGACTGAATGTCACGCTAGCCAATAACGGCAGGAAGGCGCTCGAACTGGCGGAAAGCAGAGCATTTGACCTCATCCTGATGGATATGCAAATGCCGGTCATGGACGGCCTGCAGGCCACTCGCCAGATTCGTGCGCTTCCCGGTTATTCGGAGGTCCCGATTATCGCCATGACCGCCAACGCCTTCACCGAAGACCGCACCAAATGCCTGCTTGCCGGCATGAACGACTTTATCTGCAAGCCCGTGGAGCCGGAGGTATTCTTTTCGATGTTGCTCAAATGGCTGACATCCATAAAAGCCTGAACCAAGGCCCTGCCAAATCAGAAAAATCCGTCGTAACAGCAGGATGAAGCGAGGCTAACTCCAGGCCGAATACTCAGTTTGGGGTGATTGCGTAAGCGCCATCCGGCATCCACTTGACATTAGCATCCAGAAAATACGCGGTAATACTTGGTTTCGCCAGGCGTGCCCTGTCCAACGCGTCACCGCTGCGCCCACCGGCCGAGCAGAAGAAGATGACCGGCTTGTCAGTCGGCAGTTCGCTCACCCGTTTTTCAACAGTGGCGACCGGGATATTCACCGCCCCCTTGAAACTACCCCTGGCAAACTCTGCCGGCTCACGTACGTCCACCAGAAAGACGGAATCAGGAGCTTCCTTGAGAATCCTCTCGAACGAAGCGATGCTGATTGCATCCTTGTCGGCCGTGGTCTGGATTGCAGGCTTTGCAGCCGCAGCCAGCATCGACCCCGGACCATAGCGCTTGACCCAACCAGGATAGCCCTCAGGCACCACCTTGACCTGCTTGTAACCCAGCTTGACAGCCTTCTCAGCCGAATCGGAACTCAGCTTGCAGCTAAAACCGTCGCAATAAAAGTACAAAGGGCTGTTCTTGTCGCTCGGCAGGCGGTCGAGCATTTTCTCGAAATCGGAATCCGGCAGGCTGATGGCGCCGGGAATATGACCCTTGTCGTATTTGTGCTCTTTCGGGCGCGAATCGATCAGCGTCAGCGGCGCACCTTCATCGAGCGTTTTCTTCAGGAACGAGATCGATACGGCGCCAATGTGGCCACTCTTGATCCAACCCGGATAGCCGGCGGCATAGACCTTGACGTTGGTGTACCCCCTGGCTTCGGCCTTGAAGGCAGCGTTGTGACTAAGCATGCAGTCAAAGCCGTCGCAATAAAAGATCAGCAACGTCCCTTTGTCACTGGGCAACTGATTGGCGAGCCTATCGAAATCTCTTTCCGGCAAATTCATTGCGGTCGGGATATGACCCGGGTCGAACCGGCGCTCCGTCGCACGGGCATCAATGATCTGGACACCATCCGGCTTGGGCAGAACGGCATATTGGGCAACGAAGTCAATATCAACGACCGACTCGAACCAGCCATCCTTGACGTCGAGTGCAGGGGCTTCCGCAGCACAGGCCGCGCCAAAGATGATTTCGCCGGGCACAGCCACCAGCACGGCAATCAGGCCCAAACACATCAGATTTAGACGAAGTTTCATGTTCCCCCCGCTGACATGGAAAAACCATCTCTAAATACTAGACCATCTGAATACGGAGAGCTTTCGGCTCAACTGACCCAGATCAAGGGCCATACGAATAAAGCCGTGCCCCGTGACTCAGCTTTCCCGACGCCGGAAGACCCAGCTCTTGTCGTCGGAAACTTCCGGCACAAAGGCGTAGCCGTCGTAGTCGAAAGCCTTCAATCCTTCCGGCTCGCTCAGGCGATTCACCACCGCATAGCGGGTCATCAACCCGCGCGCCCGCTTGGCGTAGAAGCTGATGATCTTGTACTTGCCGTTCTTCCAATCCTCGAACACCGGCTGAATCACCTCGCCATTGATCTTGCGCCCGACGGCTGCCTTGAAATACTCCTCAGAAGCAAGATTAAGCACGACGGGTCGCGACATCCCGGCCAGTTCGGCGTTGATTGCCTCAAGCAGGCGCTCCCCCCAGAAAGCGTAGAGATCCTTGCCTGCCTTGTTGGCAAATCGGGTGCCCATTTCAAGGCGGTAAGGCTGCACAAGGTCAAGCGGCTTGAGGATGCCGTACAGCCCGGACAGGATACGCACCTGCTGCTGGGCAAAGTCGAGGTCATCTGCGGTCAGATTTTTCGCAGCCAGTCCGTCGTAAACGTCGCCATCAAAGGCGAGCACCGCCTGTTTGGCATTTTCCGGCGTAAACGGTAGTGACCACTCTGCATAGCGATTGAAATTGAGCAGGGCCAACGGATCGGACAGGTGCATCAGGTTGGCAATATCAGCCGGTGACAGCTTGCGCAATTGCTTGATCAGCGTTTCCGACTGCTTCAGATAAGCCGGCTGCGTAAACGTGGCGACATGCGGCGGTGTCTTGTAATCCAGCGATTTGGCCGGCGAAAGGAAAATAAGCATGATCGTCACTCTTGGGAAACTAAGGTTTGTGCTGTGCGCCATTTTACCGGCTGGTAAAATCTCCTCTTTGATTTTTCTGGAACACCGATGAAACGCACCCGCTTTGGCTCACGCGACCGTCTTTCCCGCGACGCAGCCGAACTGCAACGTCTGGCCGCCGGCCTTTCCGAATCCGGCGGCAAGCTGGAAGACGCCTACTGGGAAGCGCAACTGGCCGAGACCGTAGATGGCCTGTTGAAAAATGGTGCCGAAGATGACATCAATACCGCGCTCGATCGCCTGTTCGAGGCCAACCCGCGCGGCCACGACGAACTGGCCGACATGGTGGAATCGCGGGCCGAAACCAATCGCCTGGAAGCCCTTGGCCAAGCCTTCGACATCCAGCTGTTCGCCGCGCCGGTCCTTGCCTGGTCACGCTTTTCCATCCCCGCCTGCCCGCTGCCCAAGTCCACGCTGCAAGCGCTGGCCGTGCAACTCGGCGCCCATGTTTTCGGCGGTGATGCCCGCCTCGCCATCGCCGATTTCCTGTTCAGCCCCGACCAGTTGCCGCGCAGCTTCTGCGACACCTGGCAACTGACCCGCGAACTGGGCGAAGCCGCGCTGGCCGGCAAGCATCTGGCCGTCGACACGGCCGGCATGGCCGAAACCAACCGTTTCCTGTCCGATGTCCGCTATATCGTCGGCGCCATCGCCGTGCCGCGCGGCAAGCCGCTGTTCCGCTGGAACGAGGCGGATGGCAACCGGGAAGCCTCGCTCAAGGAATGGATCAAGCAGGGCAGCCCGAATCTCGAGCCCCTGCTTACCGGCTGCGCCTGGCAACCGCTGCTGGCTGACTCCTACCATGCCGCCTGCCGGAATGCCGACCGTCTGTCGCGCCCCTATTCGCTGAAGGCCTCTGTCGCCTTCCTGCAGACCATGCTCGGCCTGATGCCGGCTGACATCCGCGCCGTCGTCGGCCCCAGCTACGACCGCCGCATGGAGGAATACCGGATTGGCCTCGGCCCAACCACTGGTGACGAGATCTACCACGGCATCGTCTGGCCGCTACTTGGCGCCGAAGACGAAGCGACCGATGCGGCCGGCGAGATCGAGGCTGTGCTGCGCGAAGCCGGCGTCAAGGACGTGCTCTTCCTCGACCACCACTTCCCGATGGAATTCTGCGACGACTGCGGCGCCCCGCTTTTCCCCAACCGCGAAGCCGAACTGGTGCACGCCGAAATGCCGGAACAGCCCGCGGCCAACTCGCAAGTGCTGCACTGATGAGCCTGTCGTCGAATCAGGACTGGCTGGCCCGCAGTCAGGCCGCCGTCTGGCACCCCTGCACGCAAATGCAGCACCATGCCCAGACGGCGTCTGCCGCCCACCTGCCGCTGGTGCCCATCGCCCGTGGCAGCGGCGCCTGGCTCTACGACTTTGATGGCAAGCGCTATCTCGACGGCATCAGCTCGTGGTGGACCAACCTGTTCGGCCACGCCAACCCGCGCATCAACGCGGCACTGAAAGACCAGCTCGAAAACCTCGAGCACGTCATGCTGGCCGGCTTCACGCACCAGCCGGTTGTCGAGCTTTCCGAGCGCCTGTCGGCCCTGACTGGCGGCAGCCTCGGCCATGCCTTCTACGCCTCGGACGGCGCCTCGGCCACCGAAATCGCGCTGAAGATGAGCTTTCACTACTGGCGCAACACTGGCCGACCGGAGAAAGCCGAATTCCTCTGCCTGGCCGGCAGCTACCACGGCGAAACGGTAGGTGCGCTGGCTGTCACCGACGTCGCCATCTTCAAGGACGCCTACGCGCCGCTGGTCCGCGCTGCGACGGTCATTCCCTCGCCCGATTCCCGGCTGGCCGAAGCCGGCGAAAGCCCGGCCGATGTCGCCCGCCGCGCTGCCGCAGCACTCGAAGCCCACCTCGAAAAGCATGGCGAAAACATCGCTGCGCTGATCGTCGAGCCGCTGGTGCAAGGCGCCGCCGGCATGGTCATGTACGACCCGGAATACCTCCGCCTCGCCCGCCAGTTGTGCGACCGCTACGAAGTGCACCTGATCTGCGACGAAATCGCCGTCGGCTGTGGCCGCACCGGCACCTTCTTCGCCCACGAACAAGCCGCGAATGATGGCAACCCCATTCGCCCCGACCTGATGTGCCTGTCCAAAGGCATCTCCGGCGGCTACCTGCCGCTCTCCATCGTGCTGTGCAGCGACACGATCTACGAAGCCTTCCTCGACGATTCGGTCGCCCGCGCCTTCCTGCACTCGCACAGCTACACCGGCAACCCGCTGGCCTGCCGCGCCGCGCTAGCGACGCTCAACATCTTCGAGTCCGACGACATTCTGGCCGCCAACCGCCTGAAATCAGCCAAAATCAGCACCGCCCTCGCCCCGCTGGCCGACCATCCGCAAGTCCGCCACCTGCGCCAGCGCGGCATGATCACCGCCTTTGACGTCGAAACCGACGATCCGTATTTCTCCCGCCGCTTCTACCGCGCCACCCTTGGCCGCGAAGCGCTGATCCGTCCGATCGGCAACACCGTCTACCTGATGCCGCCGTATATCATCAGCGACGACGAAATCGCGCATCTTGGGCAGTCCATTGCCGGATCGCTGCAAGAGGCTCTGGCAAAGTGAACGCCACGATGTCTACGGACAACCGGACAAAAATCGGCTGGCTACATTGCCTGCTGCAGGCCGGCAGCTTATTGATAGGCATCAGTCCCTGCCTGGCTGGTATCGCATGGAAAAGATGATCCGCACGACGGATGGATTGAGCCTGTGGTCCGAGGCTTTCGGCAAACCCGGAGATCGCCCGATTCTGCTGATCATGGGCGCGATGAATCAGGGTATTTTCTGGCCGGATGCTTTTTGCGCCCGCCTGGCCGGTTTGGGCTACTACGTTGTCCGCTACGATCATCGTGATACCGGCCTGTCATCGAAAATCGATTATCAGGCGCAGCCCTACCGGCTGGCTGAATTGACGCAGGATGCGCTCGCCGCACTGCATGGTCACAATTTATCCAAAGCAACCGTGGTCGGCCTGTCGATGGGTGGCTATATCGCCCAGTTGCTGGCCATCGACCATCCCGAGGCCGTTGAGCGCCTGGTACTGATTTCCAGCTCGGCCGACCAGCGCCCCTATATGGCTGCCACCATGGGGCAGCCGGCCGTCGGCCTTACGCTGCCGGGGCCAGGGCCAGCCCTGCTCGATTACATCCAGGCGACGATCGCCCGCCCTCCCCAGTCGCTGCCTGAGGTCGAACAAAATCTGCTGACTGGCTGGGCGATCACCTACGCCGGCCAGCGCGAATTTCCGCGCGCCCAGATGACCGTCGCCCTGCGGCAAGCCGCCGGGCGCACGGACAATCCACTGGCCGCCTTTAATCATGCCCTGGCGGTCGCCGCCTCGCCGGATCGGCTGGAGAGCGTCAAAACCATCCGCGCACCGACGCTGGTCATCCATGGCTCGCACGATACCTGTCTGCCGCTTGCCCATGGCGAATACCTGGCCCGGAATATCCCTGGCGCGCGCCTGCATATCCTGCCAATGGGCCACTCATTCATGTGGTCCTGGGATGATGAAGTACTGTCCAGCCTGACGAGCTTCCTTGGCGAAGACTTGATTGATCACCCCTCTCAGACAAACCATGATTGAAGACCACCTAAACACCGAACTCGCCGAAATCGCCAGCGCCGGACTGACTCGCCGTCGCCGCGTGCTGGAAACTCCCTGCGGCCGGATGGCCACGGTCGACGGTACAAACTTGCTGAATTTCGCCAGCAACGATTACCTCGGGCTGGCCGGCAATGCCGACATCGCCCGGGTGCTGGCCGACGGCGCGCTGCAATGGGGGGCTGGCAGCGGCGCTTCGCATCTGGTCAGCGGCCATCTCGGACCACACGAACTTCTGGAAAAGGAAATCGCCGAATTCACCGGCTTTCCGCGCACCCTGACCTTTTCCACTGGCTACCTGGCCAACCTCGCCGTGACGCCAACCCTGGCCGGCCGCGGCGATGCGGTATTCGCCGACAAGCTGAACCACGCCTCGCTGATCGATGCCATGCAACTGGCCAAGGCCAATGGCGCCGAGGTGCAGCGCTACCCGCACAACGACGTCGCTGCGCTGGAAAAAATGCTGGCTGCCAGCACCGCAGCGCACAAGATCATCGTCACCGATGCAGTGTTCAGCATGGATGGCGACCTCGCGCCGCTGCCACTGATCTTCGCGCTGGCCGAGCGCTACGACGCCTGGCTGGTCATCGACGACGCCCACGGTTTCGGTGTCCTCGGCCCACACGGCGAAGGCAGCCTCGGCCATTTCAACCTGCCCGCCTCGCCGCGCATCCTGCTGATGGGCACGCTAGGCAAGGCCGCCGGTGTCGGTGGCGCTTTTGTCGCCGGGTCCGAAACAGCCATCGAATACCTGCTGCAGAAGGGCCGCAGCTACATTTTCACCACGGCCCAACCACCAGCCATCGCCTGCGCACTCGCCAAAAGTCTGCAACTGATCAGGGACGGCGATGCCCTGCGCGCCAACCTGATGGACCGTATCGGCCAATTGCGTGATGGGCTGGCCGGTCTGCCAATGAAACTGTTGCCATCACCGACCGCCATCCAGCCGCTGATCGTTGGCGACAACGATGCTGCCGTTGCCCTGTCAAAAGCGCTGTGGGAACGCGGCCTGTGGGTGCCGGCGATCCGTCCGCCGACTGTCCCCAAAGGTACGGCCCGGCTGCGCATTTCGGTCTCTGCAGCCCATACCGAAGCTGACATCGCCCAATTGATCGCCGCCTTGAAAGAACTCGCATGAGTGCTCCCCTTGTTTTCCTGCCCGGCTGGTGCCTCGGCCGCAGCCCGCTGCAGGCGGTCGTTGAAGCGCTGAACGGGCAAATCATCGATCTGCCCGGCTATGGCAATGCGCCGCTGATTACCGATTTTTATGCGGCCGCCGACGACATCGCTGCTCGCCTGCAACCAGGCACCACGTTGGCCGGCTGGTCGCTCGGCGCCCAACTGGCACTGGCCGTCGCCGCCCGTCACCCGGACAAGGTTGGCAAGCTGATTCTCGTCGCTGGCACCACTTCCTTCGTCCAGCGCGACGGCTGGCCAAATGCCATGCCCCCCGACATGCTGACCGAGTTCGCCGCTGGCATTGCCGCGGATGTCGAAGCCATGCTGCCGCGCTTTGTTGGCGGTTTCAATCGTGGCGATGCCCGCGCCAAGACCGTGACGCTCGAATTGCTCAAGCTGGCCGACCCTCGCCCCTCCGACGCAGTGCTGGCCACCGGCCTCAACTGGCTGCGCGACATCGATCTGCGCGACATTGCCCCGCAGGTCAAGGCACCGACCCTGCTCATCCACGGCGGCGCCGACCCGCTGATGCCGCTCGGCGCCGCCAAAGCCCTGACTGCCCTGATTCCTGGCGCCAGTCTGGAAGCATTTGCCGACTGCGCCCACGCCCCGTTCATTTCCCGGCCAGACGAATTTCTCGCCACAGTACGTCGCTTCCTCAATGACTAGTGCCATAAAACCAAAGGCTGGTACCAGACCTTCCAAGGCGCGCATCCGGCAATCCTTCGAACGCGCTGCCCCAACCTACGATGACGCCGCTGCCATTCAGCGCCGTATCTGCATTCGACTCGCCGAAGGCCTGCCGGACATTGCCCCGACCCATCTTCTCGACGCCGGCTGCGGCACCGGCTACGCGCAGGCCAACCTGCAAACCCGCTTTCCAGATGCTCACCGGGTCGCCCTCGATCTCTCGCCGGGCATGCTGCAGCGTGTCGCTACCCCCTGTTGCCGGGTGGCCGGTGATCTTGAACACCTGCCGCTGGCTGACAGTAGTCTGGATCTGTACTGGTCCAGCCTCGCCGTGCAATGGTGCGACCTGGCTGTCGCGCTGCGGGAAGCGCACCGTACCCTGCGGCCGGGTGGCGTCATTGCCCTGGCCAGCCTCGGCCCGGCCACCTTTCATGAATTGCGCCACGCTTTTGCCGACGTCGACGACCACCGCCACACATTGGCCTTCCACAGCCCGGGCGAAATTCGGCAATTGGCCAGTCTTGCCGGACTGGCCGCTATCGACATCAAAAAAAGTACCGAGATCGCCCATTACCCCGATTTCAAGACGCTGCTTCGCGCCGTCAAGGCAATCGGTGCCAATCAGCTCGGCGATGGGCGACGGACCAGCCTGATGAGCCGCAGCAGCTTCCAACTTGCCGAATCGGCGTGCGAACAACTCCGCACCCCGGCCGGTTTGCCGCTGACCTACGATGTGATTTACCTGTACGCCCGAAAATGAACCAAGCCTACTTCCTGACCGGCACCGATACCGAGATCGGCAAGACCTTCATCACCTGCGCCCTGCTCCAGCGGGCCGGACTGGACGGCCTGAAAGCGGTCGGACTGAAACCGATTGCGGCCGGCACCGATGCGGCCGGCCTGAACGACGACGTCGAAGCCATCCGTGCCGCCAGCAACGTCGAACTACCGAGGGAAATCATCAATCCCTACTGCTTCAAGCCGGCCATTGCCCCACACATCGCCGCCGAAAAAGAGGGCGTGCGCATTGAGTTCGGGCCGATCAAGGCCGCCTGCGAACAGGCGCGGCAACAAGCCAATCTGGTCATTATCGAAGGCGTCGGGGGATTTTGCGTACCGCTGGGCACGGACTACAGCGCGGCCGATCTGGCGCTTGAACTCGACCTGCCGGTCATCCTGGTCATCGGCATGCGGCTGGGCTGCATCAATCACGCCTTGCTGACGGTAGAAGCCATTGCCAGCCGAGGTCTGAAACTCGTCGGCTGGGTGGCCAACCGCATCGATCCGGCAATGTCCTGCTTCGATGAAAATCTGGTCACCCTGGAAAGGCTGATCAGCGCACCGCTGCTCGGTGTCGTGCCGCACGGGCCACAGGGCGGCGCCATTGGCGCAGCCGGTTTCCTGCAATTACCCGGCGCTTAGCACTGCCGCCACTTCACGCAAGCGCAGCTGCAAGCCTGCCACGGCATCGGCAAGACCATCAATTTCCCCATTCTTTGCCTGCCGCTCGACCAGCATCGCGTCAGCCGCGCCGACGTCATCCGAAAAGGTGGCCAGCAATCCCTTGATGGTATGGGCCTCGCGCTGCAGGGTCTGGCTGTCGCCGGCTGCTAATGCCGAGGCAATAGCAGCGCAATTGTTATTAACATCCTGAAGAAACATATCGACCATCATCGAATAAATCTCTTCGTCGCCCCCCAGGCGTTCAAGAATCGATCCGCGATCCAGAATAAAAGTTTTTGCCATCCTCTTCTCCATTCAACGCCCAAAGCCGTCGGCAATGCGCCTCGGTATCACCTTCAGATTTGCGGAATTTCTTCGTCACGGAAGCGCTGACGAATTTCCAGAACTTGCTCCCAGCCGGCCAGAAAAGCTTCGATGCATAGCGGGTCAAAATGCTTGCCACGCCCGTCCTCAAGAAACTTGCAGGCATCGTCCAGTGGCCAGGCTCGTTTATACGGGCGCTCGGAAGTCAGCGCATCGAACACGTCAGCCACGGCGACAATCCGCCCGAACAGGGGAATATGGTTGCCCTTCAGGCCGAATGGGTAACCGCTCCCATCGTATTTTTCGTGATGAGAAATAGCGACTTCGGCGCCGGCCTGCATGATTTCGGATCGACTGTTCTTGAGCAGTTCATGGCCAATCCGCGCATGTCCTTTCATCACCTCGAATTCTTCCGGCGTCAGCTTGCCGGGCTTGAGCAGGATGTAATCCGGAATGCCGATCTTGCCTACATCATGCATCGGCGCTGCCTCAAGGATCAATTTCTGGGTGCTCGGGCTTAGGTCCAAACCTTGGGCAATGATCTGGGAGTAGTGCGCCATGCGCTGGATGTGGGCGCCGGTTTCCGGATCGCGAAATTCGGCCGCACGCGAAATTCGGAAAATCAGCTCTTTTTCGCGCTCGCGGATTTCCGCAGTTCTCGCCTCAACCAGTGCCGAGAGATGCTCGGCGCGATCCGCTAAGAATTTTTGCCCGGTACGCAGCGACAGCATATTGCGGGCACGAGCCGAGAATTCGATACGGTCGATCGGCTTGGTCAGAAAATCATTGGCTCCGCCAAGCAAGGCATCGTAACGAACATCCTTCTGATCGTTTGCCGTGATCATCAACACCGGAATCTCATCCCGCCCGTGCAAGGCACGGAAGGCGCTGATGAAACGCAGACCGTCCATATCCGGCATCATGTAATCGACGATGACCAGATCAGGCACATTCTCACGGCACCACTCAAGCGCCGAGAGCGGATTATCGAACAGGATCGGGCTGCAGTCGCCCAGCTTTAGAACCAGCGCCTTGATCAAAGTCAAGTTAATGTCGCTGTCATCGACAATCAGGACGGAATGCATGAGCTCTCTTGCTTGCTTTTCAGTAGTTTTCGGCAGTATATAATGCTCCGCCATGAAACTTCTCTTCGACCTATTCCCTGTCATCCTCTTTTTCGCCACTTTCAAGTATGCGGAAAAGAGCCCGGAACTTGCTGCCAGCTGGATGGGCTCACTGCTCGGTTTCGTACCGGACGACATCAAGCTCGCTCCAATCCTGCTCGCCACCGTCGTCGTCATCGCCGCTACTGTCGCCCAGATCATCTGGGTGCACTTCCGTCACGGCAAGGTCGACAAGATGCTTTGGGTCAGCCTGGTACTCGTCGTCGTCTTCGGCGGCCTGACGCTGGCTTTCCAGAACGAAGCCTTCATCAAGTGGAAACCGACCATTCTTTACTGGGTGTTCGCCGGCAGCATGATCTTCAGCGCCTTCATCCTGAAAAAAAACCCGATCAAGGCCATGCTTGGCGAGCAGCTGACGCTACCCGAGCCGGTCTGGGGCAAGGTCAATCTGTCGTGGATCGGTTTCTTCCTGTTCATGGGCGCCTTGAACCTGTTCGTCGCTTTCAATTTCCCGACCGATACCTGGGTCAATTTCAAACTATTCGGCGGCATGGGCTTGATGCTCGTCTTCGTGCTCGGCCAGGGCATGCTGCTGTCCAAATACGTTGAGGAAGAAAAATAATGCTCTATGCGATCATTGCTGAAGACAAGGCCGGCACGCTGGACAAGCGCCTCGCCGCCCGTCCTGCCCACCTGGAGCGCCTGCTGGCCTTGCAATCCGAAGCTCGCCTGATCCTGGCCGGCCCCTGTCCGGCCATCGATTCGCCCGACCCGGGCCCAGCCGGCTTTTCAGGCAGCATCATCATCGCCGAATTCGGCTCGCTGACTGCGGCCCAAACCTGGGCCGATGCCGATCCCTATATCGCGGCCGGTGTTTACGAGAAAGTCACCATCAAGCCATTCAAGAAGGCACTGCCGGCGTGAGTGCAGAAACCATCGAGTTGCTGCGCCAGCGTCTGGTCGTGCTGCAAGCTGAATCGATCACCATCATTGACGACTCGCACCGCCACGCCGGCCACGCCGGCGCCCGTGACGGCGGCCATTACCAGTTACAAATTGTTGCACAGGCATTTGCCGGTAAAAGTACCATAGCCCGTCACCGCATGATTTATGATGCTGCGGGAGACCTGATGCGTGGCCGGATTCATGCGCTCAGCATCCGCGCCGAAGTGCCTGGCGAAGTATAATTTTCCTGTTATTCCCTCCACCCAAGGATAGATACATGTTCAAACTCTCCCGCCTGGCCGCCCTGCTTGTCGCCGGCGCCATCGTTTCCGCTCCGGCCCTCGCTGCCGACAAGGCCAAGGCTTTCGCCACCGTCAATGGCCAGCCGATTTCGCAAACCGTCTACAACGCCTTCATCGCCGAACAGCAGGCGCAGGGCGCACCTGACTCACCGGAACTGCAAGGTGCCGTCAAGGAAGAGTTGGTCCGCCGCGAAATCCTCGCCCAGGAAGCCAAGAAAAAGGGCCTGGACAAGGCCCCCAACGTCCAGGGTCAGATCGAACTCGCCAAGCAGGCCGTGCTTATCCGCGCCTACCTGTCCGACTACGTCAAGGCACACCCGATCAGCGACGCCCAACTCAAGGCCGAATACGAGTTGATCAAGAACAACCTGGGCAGCACCGAATACAAGGCTCGCCACGTGCTGGTCGAAAAGGAAGATGACGCCAAGGCAATCATTGCCAAGCTGGACAAAGGCGAAAAGTTCTCCGAACTGGCCAAGCAATCCAAGGATCCGGGCTCCAAGGACAAAGGTGGCGAACTGGGCTGGAGCTCCCCGAACGCCTACGTCAAGCCGTTCGGCGAAGCGCTGGGCAAGCTGAAGAAGGGCGAATACACCAAGACGCCGGTCAAGTCCGACTTCGGCTATCACGTGATCCAGCTCGACGACTCCCGTCCGATGACCCCGCCGCCGTTCGACCAGGTCAAGCCGCAACTACAGCAGCGTGCTGGCCAGCAGCAGGTCGAGAATCTGGTCAAGGAACTGCGCGGCAAGGCCAAGGTCGACTAAACCTTCTCCGAGCATGCGAAAATGCCCACCCTTCGGTGGGTATTTTTCTTTTGGGGGAGACATTCGTGTTCAACGGCCTGAAAACACTGTTCGGCAAGAAGCCCGACACCCCGGCCCCGCCTGAATCGACTGGCCAACCAGGCCGGCTGGCCAGGGACACCCCGTTCCTTCGCCGCGAGGCTGTCTTCGACCGCAGCAACCGCCTTTCCGGGCACCTCTTTCGGCTGCAACAATCGACCGTACTTGCGAATGCTGACGATGCCGAACAACGCGAGCTCGACCAGGCCCTGCTCGACACGCTGAACGCCAGCCGCGATGCCTGGAACACCACCCTCGCCTTCATCCCGCTCAGCTCATCCAGTCTTGATCTCCCCGCTGTCGAGCGCCTGAAGAAGGCCAACATCGTCCTCCTCATCCAGCTGGCGCCTGAAGCCGAAGCGGACATGGTCTGCGAGGCCATCGACCAACTGCATGTTCGCGGCTTGCAGGTCGGGGTTTTCCGCCAGCCGAAACACCGCGCTTTTGCCAAGGTCATCCAGCGAGTGGATTACGCCGCCATCGATATTGGTGGCAACGAGGCCAATGCGGTTCGAGACTTTTCCGCCGCCATCCGTTCCGGCGAGCGCGAACACCCAATCCGGCTTTTCGCCTGCAATATCGATACCTTCGACGACCACCTTTTCTGCCATCAGTGGCATTTCGAAAATTTCCACGGCAAGTTTGCCGAATCAGCGCCCAGGCTCGACAACGTTAGCAGTGGCGATCCGCACAAGGCGCAATTGCTCAACCTGCTGCGCCTTGTCCAGGGCGATGCCGAAACGGCCGAAATTGCCGCGGCGATGAAACAGGACCCGATGCTCAGCTTCCGCATTCTGCGCTACCTGAATTCCCCGGCGCTGGGCCTGACCCGCCAGATCGATTCGCTAGAACAGGCCCTGGTTATTCTCGGCCGCCAGCGCCTGAGTCGCTGGGTAGCGGTACTACTCTTCTCTGTCCGCGATCCCCATCTGGGCGACTGGCTAATGATCGAAAATGCCCTGACCCGCGGCCGCCTGATGGAAGTTCTTGGCGAACAGGTGATGCCCGGGCAGCCGCATGACCCGCTCTTCCTGACCGGCATCTTCTCCTGCCTTGATCGTCTGTTGCGCCGTCCGCTGGCTGAAACGCTGAACGACATCCCCATTTCCACGGATATCAGGCAGGCGCTGCTTGAGCGTAGCGGCCCCTATGCCCCGCTGCTCGCCATCGCCGAAGCGAGTGAGGATTTCGACCCGCCACGCATGGAAAGCACGGCCCGTTCCGCCGGCATTGACCCCGACAGCGTTAACCGGGCCCTGCTGGCTGCCACCGCCTGGGCAAGCGAAGTGACCGAATATTGGGAGTAGCCAGATCGGGCATCAGCAAAAACTTGATGCAGGTCGAGGCAGCAATCCTGCCTTGGTGGCTTAATCTCGACCCAATGAACTTTCGTTTCATCCTCGCCTTGCTCGGCCTGAGCCTTTCGCCCCCGGCCTTCGCCAACCAATCCCTGCAAGCCTGGCTCGACACCGCGCTACCGGGCACGGTTCTGCGCCTGCCCCCCGGCAATTACAGCGGCCCGGCGACGATCAACAAACCGTTGACTGTGGAAGGCAACGGCAAGGTCATCATCGACGCCGGCGGCAAGGGGACCGTGCTGACCATCAAGGCAGACCGGGTAACGGTGCGTGGCCTGACCCTGCGCAGCAGCGGCGATTCTCACGACGCGATCGACGGCGGCATCATGGTCGAGGCAGGCAACGGGCTGCTGATCGAAAACAACGTCATCGAGGACGTGCTGTTCGGCATTTCGTTGCACCGGACGACCGACAGCATCGTGCGCAACAACCGTATCCGTAGTCGAGCGATCGATTCAGCCGAGCGCGGCGATGGTCTGCGCCTCTGGTACAGCACCGGAAACCGTATAGAAAACAACGATATCGCGCAGATTCGCGACGTCACTATCAGCAATTCACCGCACAATCGCTATACCGGCAACACCATCCGAAACAGCCGCCGCGCGTTCAATCTGCTTTTTTCGCATCGCAGCCTGATCGAGCGCAACCTGCTGGAAAAGAATTCGACCGGGATCATTGCGCTTAACTCGGATGGCCTGCTCATTCGAAAAAATCGCATCCTGCATGCCATGGATGCCTCCGGCGCCGGCATCGCACTGAAGGAAACGTCGGCTGCATTGATTGTGGACAACGAAATCGTCCACTGCGCTCACGGCATCATGGCCGATTCGCCAATGGACGCGATCAACCGGATCGTCTTCATCAACAATGTGATCGCCCACAACATTACCGGCATCTACTTCTACGGCGCCAAGGGCGGCCACATCGCGATCAACAACACCTTCAAGAGCAACCTGTGGCCGGTGACGATCATTGGCGATGGCGACCCGATGAACGACACGTGGTGGGGCAACAACTGGGATACCTATGAAGGCTTTGACCTCGATGGCGACGGCTTTGGCGACAAGCCACACGAACTACACGCCTACGCCGACCGCATCTGGATAGAAACGCCCAGCGCCACCTTCTTTCGCAACTCGCCGGTTCTGGAACTGCTCGATTTTCTTGAACGCCTGGCCCCCTTCTCGACACCATCGCTGATTCTGCGCGACACGGCGCCACGCATGAGGAAAGTGCAGCAGTAAAAATGCGTCAGACGGGGGCTGCCTGACGGCTGGCAATCCCTCAGCCCAGCCAGTCGAGAATATCCTCAATCAGATCGTCAACGGCGCCCAGCGACAGATTGAAGTAATTGCAGGCATATTGCGCCGCCTTGGCCCATTCCTGTTCGCCATTGCCACTACCGTGCAGACGGATAATGTGTTCGGCCAGCACGCAGATGGCAATCAAGGCACCGGCAGTCTCCGAGACACTGCCCGGCTTCGCCAGCACGCTGTAATCATGGTGATAGAGCACCCCTTCGGAGATGAAGCCCGGAAGATGCCAGCGCTTGGCCAGAAAGTAGCCGACCACCGCATGATTGGTTCCCATCATGGCATCTTCGACGTCCGTGAACCCCCGCTCCTCGGCGGCATTGGCCGCTGCCAGCACTTCCTTGGTCTGCGGAAAGCGCTTCATCAGCAGTGGAATGCCGCAATCGTGGAATAAACCGAAGGTATAAGCCACATCCGGACGGACGCAGCGCAGGCGTTTGGCCAGCTCGGCCGAGACGTGCGCCGTCTGCGCCGAGGTTTCCCAGAAACGATCCATCGAGGCGTCCTGGTCGCCGGCCAGCGCCAGTTTCAGCAACTGCGAGACCACCAGACTGAAGATGCGCTGCATCCCCAACACATTGATCGCCTGCGTAATGGAGGCCAGTTTATGACCAGTCGAGAAAGCCGGGGAATTGGCGATCAGCATGACATGGCCGGCCAGCGCCACATCCTGGCTGATCAGACGGGCGATCTCCCGCTGATCAGGCATGTCCTTTTTCAGTTCTGCATCAAGTTCGATCAGCACTGCGGGACAAGGGGGGATATCCACCCCGTTCAACATGCTCTGCAACTGTACTTCTTCAGCGACTGCGTTCATGAAAAGCCTCCAGAAGGCGGCAGACTACCTGCTAAAACCACGGCTGAAAATATAACGAAAGTCATAGCTGGTATTCGTCACCGCCGCCCTGCATGGCCATTTCGACCACATGCTTTGACAACTGTGGCGCAAACAGGGTGATCAGGTCGTAGTCGTAACGCCTGAGATAGGTGCCACGACGCAAGGCGAGGCGCGTGGTGTTGGACTCGAACAGGTGAGCGGCGTCTATGGCGACCAGCCCCGCGTCGCGCTGCGCATCGAACGCCAGGGCTGAAATGATGCCAAGACCAAGACCGAGGCTGACATAGGTCTTGATCACGTCGGCATCAAGGGCAGTCAATGCAACATTGGGCTGGACGTTGATGCGTTCGAAAGCCCGATTGATCCGCGAGCGACCGGTAAATGCCGTGTCATAGGTGATCAACGGCCAGCGCGCCAGTTCGTTCAGCGACAGCGGCACTGATTGCAGGATGGGATGCCCCTCGGGAGCAATGACACAGTGCGTCCACTGGCGAACCGGCAAGGTAATCAACTGTGGATACTGATCGAGCGCTTCGGTGGCAATGCCAATGTCTGCCTCGCCAGCGACAACCCACTCGGCAATCTGCGTCGGGCTACCCTGGTGCATTTCCAGCTTGACGTCCGGGTGTTGCGCCATGAAATCGCGGACCACGATGGGCAGCGCGTAACGGGCCTGGGTATGCGTTGCCGCCAACACCAGCCGGCCGGTGTTACCGGAGGCGAACTCACCGCTCGCCCGCTTCAGATTTTCCGCTTCGCGCAGGATGCGTTCGGCGATGCCCAGCACGACCTTGCCCGGTTCGGTGACCCCGGTAAAACGCTTGCCGCTACGCTCGAAAATCGAAACACCGAGCTCATCCTCCAGCAACTTGACCTGTTTGGAGATCCCCGGCTGGGATGTGTAAAGCGATTCAGCTGCCTCCGAGACATTCAAGCCCTGACGCTGAATTTCGACGATGTAACGCAGTTGTTGGAGTTTCATGGTCTGGGATCGAGTAATTGGATTCTGCGCTTAGCCAGCAACATACATCCATCAGTTAATAACCGAACGATATAACAATCTAACTCAATATTCTTTTTGTTTCAAATGGCCACTGTTAACATGCACGCCATGGATTATCTCTACACTCTTTCCGGCTTTGCCGTCGGCGCCATCGTTGGCCTGACTGGTGTGGGTGGCGGCTCGCTGATGACACCGCTGCTCGTGCTGCTCTTCGGCGTTCACCCGGCGACAGCGGTCGGTACCGATCTGCTCTATGCCGCGATGACGAAGGCTGGCGGCACTGTCGCCCATGGCCGGAAAGGGCATATCGACTGGAGCATCACCGGCCGGCTGGCGCTGGGCAGTATTCCTGCCGCTGCCATCACGGTTTGGGTGCTATCACAGCTGCCGAAAGGCAATAACGTCATCGGCCAACTGATCTCCAACGGGCTTGGTTTCGCGCTGCTGCTCACGGCCATTGCGATCCTTTTTGGCCGCAAGCTACGCGAATACGCCGCCCAGCATGACGATTCACCGCTCCGCCAGTGCTGCCTGGGCAAGATCACGGTCGCTGTCGGCGCCATCCTTGGCGTGCTGGTGACCATTTCTTCCGTCGGCGCAGGCGCACTTGGCGTTGCCGCCCTGTTTTTCCTCTACCCAAAACTTTCGCCAGTAAAGATTGTCGGATCAGACGTTGCCCATGCCGTGCCGCTGACGCTGGTTGCCGGCCTCGGCCACTGGATGTTGGGCGGTGTAGACTGGGCGCTGCTCGGCAGTTTGCTGCTCGGTTCGCTGCCCGGTATCTGGCTGGGCACTCAGATTTCCGCCAAGGTGCCGGAGCATATCCTGCGCCGCCTTCTGGCCACCATGCTGGTGCTGATCGGCACCAAGCTGGTCTTTGCCTGACGTTTACCCCAAGGACGTTTCATGTACAAATACGATGCCATCGACCGCCAGCTGATCAACCAGCGTGTCGACCAGTTCCGCGACCAGGTCCGCCGCTGGAAAGCCGGCGAACTGAGCGACGACGAATTCCGCCCGCTGCGCCTGCAAAACGGCCTCTACATCCAGCGCCATGCGCCGATGTTCCGTATCGCGGTGCCTTACGGCATGCTGAGTTCGGACCAGTTGCGCACCCTCGGCCAGATTGCCATCAAGTATGACCGTGGCTATGGCCACTTCACGACACGCCACAATCTGCAACTGAACTGGCCGAAGATCGAGGATGTGCCTGACATGATGGCCGAGCTGGCCAAGGTCGAAATGCACGCCATCCAGACCTCCGGCAACTGCCTGCGCAACATCACCACCGACCCGTTCGCCGGCGTTGCCGCTGACGAGGTGATCGACCCACGCCCGCTGGCCGAGATCCTCCGCGAATGGACGACCTTTCACCCCGAATTCGCCTTCCTGCCGCGCAAGTTCAAGATCGCCATTTCCGGCACCCGTGAAGACCGCGCCGTCACCTGGTTCCACGACATCGGCCTGCATCTGCAGGAGCAGAACGGCGAAGTCGGTTTCCGCGTCATCGTCGGTGGCGGCCTTGGCCGGACGCCGATCCGCGGCCAGGTCGTCAGTGAGTTCCTGCCCTGGCAGCACATCCTGACCTATTGCGAAGCCATCCTGCGCGTCTATAACCGTGCCGGCCGGCGCGACAACGCCTACAAGGCACGCATCAAGATTCTCGTCCAGGCCACCGGCATTGAAGCCTTCAGCCAGCAAGTCGAAGCAGAGTGGGCCTACATGAAGGATGGCCCGGCCACGCTGACTCAGGCCGAATTCGACCGCGTCGCCGCCCACTTCGGCGCACCGGACTATGCCAAGCAGGACGAGGTAACACTCCCGGCCGACCAGGCCTTTGTCAAGTGGGTCGAGCGCAATACGCATCCGCACAAGGTTCCGGGCTACGCCGCCGTCACGCTGTCGCTGAAGAAGCACGGCATCGCGCCGGGCGACATCACTTCCGAACAGATGGCAGCGGTGGCCGATCTCGCCGACCAGTACAGCTTCGGCGAACTGCGCATCAGCCATGAGCAGAACATCATCCTGGCCGACGTCAAGAAGAGCGACCTGCATGAAGTCTGGCAGAAGGCCAAGGCAGCCGGCCTGGCAACGCCGAACATCGGCCTGCTGACCGGCATCATCTGCTGCCCGGGCGGCGATTTCTGCGACCTAGCCAACGCCAAGTCCATCCCCATCGCCAACGCCATCCAGGCCCGCTTCGACGATCTCGACTACCTGTTCGACATTGGCGAGATCGACCTCAACATTTCCGGCTGCATGAACGCCTGCGGCCACCACCACGTCGGCCACATCGGCGTGCTGGGTGTCGACAAGAACGATTCCGAGTTCTACCAGGTCACGCTGGGCGGTCGCCAGGGCAATGATGCCAAGCTCGGCAAGGTCATCGGCCCCTCCTTCGCGGCCGAAGAAATGCCGGATGTCGTCGACAAGATCATCAAGGTCTATATTGAAAACCGTCATGCCGACGAGCGCTTCCTCGACACGCTCGACCGTATCGGCATCGACCCGTTCAAGAACCGCGTTTACGAAGGCCGTGCCCATGGCAAGGCCAAGGCTGCACAGCAGGAGGCTGCATAATGGCTCAACTGATCAAGAACAACAGCGCCACGGTCGACACCTGGCAAACACTTGTACTGGGCGAAGGTGAAACGCCGGAAACCGTTGCCCTGCCGGCCGGTGACGTCATTTTCCCGCTCGCCGTCTGGCAAGCCCGCAAGGCCGAGATCATCTCCTGTCACAAGCGTATCGGCCTGCTGATTCAGCCGGATGAGCGCGTCGAAGATATCGCCGCCGATCTTGAGTACTTCATCGTGATCGCCGTCAATTTCCCGAAATTCGTCGATGGTCGCGGCTACTCGACGGCCAGCCTGCTGCGCCAGCGCTACGCTTATCGGGGCGAACTGCGTGCCGTCGGCGACGTGCTGCACGACCAGCTGTTCTTCATGCAGCGCGTCGGTTTCGACAGCTACGCGCTGAAGGACGGCAAGAATCTCGTCCACGCCATTGAAGCCGGCTTCAAACCGTTTAGCGATGCCTACCAGGCTTCAACCAGCCAACCGCAACCCTACTTCCGCCGCCGCGCCTGAGAGAAGCGATGACCCCCAGCCTGCTCAACATCACGCCAGAACTGACCGCCAGCGTTGCCGTCAAGACCAAAACGGTCAAAGCACTGCTCGCCGACATCGCGACCAACTGGTCGAGCGCCGCCTTCGCCAACAGCCTGGGCGCCGAGGACATGGTACTGACTGACCTGATCGTCAAGGCCAAGCTGCCGATCGAAATCTTCAGCCTCGACACCGGCCGCCTGCCGCTCGAAACCTACGACCTGATCGCCGCGGTCGACAAGCATTACGGCCTGAAACTGAAGCTCTATTTCCCGCAGGCCGAAGAAGTCGAAAGCTACGTCCGCAACCACGGCATCAACGCCTTCTACGAATCGGTCACGCTGCGCAAGGCCTGCTGTTACGCCCGCAAGGTCGAGCCGCTGAAACGCGCCCTGGCTGGCAAGCGAGCCTGGATCACCGGCATGCGCGCCGAGCAGGCGGCGACTCGCGGGAACCTCGCCATCCGCGAGTACGATGAAGGCAATGGTCTGGAAAAATTCAATCCGCTGTCGGACTGGACCGAGAAGGAAGTCTGGACCTACATCAAGCAGAACGCCGTGCCCTACAACGCCCTGCACGACAAGTTCTACCCCAGCATCGGCTGCGCCCCCTGCACCCGCGCCATTTCGCCCGGCGAAGACATCCGGGCTGGCCGCTGGTGGTGGGAGAATCCTGAGTCCAAGGAGTGCGGACTGCACGTCAAGGGCTGACCCCAGCCCTGAGGTTTAAAAAAAACCGGCCTCAAGCCGGTTTTTTTATTGGCAAATGCCGGAATGGGCACCAACCCAATGCCTTTCTTTAACAACAGAAAATCACTAGCGGCCCTCGGCCCAAATAAATTGCATGAAAAATCAATAACAAATTACCCATAACGAATATTGCATTTCAGCTGGCATGCTGCAATGCTTGGCGGGATGGCAATCCACCGTTAATGAAACAGTTTGGCCACCACGGTGTAAAAGGCTGATCGAAAAACTTAACAAATTCCAGACAATCAATAGGAATCAATATGTTGTCAGTTAAATTTTGTTTTTTCATCCATCCCCTTCAGGAAGTAGACACCTGCAAAGGTGTCTACTGAACGTTATGCGTCTTAGGATCACTCGCTGATGAGTCATACCAAATCCAAGTTCACGCCTGGACAAGTACGCGCCACAAAAGCTTTGCTCAGGTTCTGCCAAGAACATGGCCATGCCCCATTTTGGATCGAGCAATTGAAAGAATGCGTCGGCGCCCTCGAAGCAAAAAAGGATGCAGTCGTCTGTGAAAAGTATGCCTTGCTAAGGCGGGCAGGTATGGGTTCGTTCATCGATTGGTTTCCTCGCACACCAGAAGGGGAAGATGGGCAATACGAAGAAACCCTCTGGTGGGCACTCGACGCATACTGGCTAGAAGTAATGCAACCGTTCAAAAATGCAGGCAACGCATAACATCCCGCTCCAGCCGACCGTCAGCCAGCTACGCTGTCTGCCGTCGGCTGAGCTTGCACGTTAGAGAACGAATGCTGGACGCCATTTTCTTCATCATCGTAGAAACCCTACTTGTTGGTGTTTTCTATTGGCCAGGTTGGCTTGTCCTGCGTGCAATTTCGCTTGGGCGCTACCCTCCTCAAGCTTCAACTCCACACAACAAATATTTCGTTGCAACGGTTGGTGCAGTAATTCCTTTCACCGCAATCACAATTGCATTGGCATAATTTGGCAGCCATGAACCAACCCATCTCTAACATCCCGCTCCAGCCGACCGTCAGCCAGCTACGCTGTCTGCCGTCGGCTGAGCTTGCACGTTAGGAGTCAGCGGCTTGGTGACTAAGCACGTTCAATTCACGGAAGACAATCGCCTTCAATGGGCCGGGATGGGAGACTACGAACTTATATCTCCTGACGGTCGGCACTCCATCGAGATTACATATGATGGCGAGCCTCCTCACGGAGATTCCTATCATTTGGTAAAGATTGACTGCGCTGCTTTTCCCGGTCATGCATGGGGTTGTCTGTTCGGGTTCTCTGCGTGCTCGCGCTTTGCGATCTTTAGCTGGATGTCGAAATTCTTCGAGCGACATACCGTTGTAGTAGATATGCAAGCGAAGTATTACTTCGTGCTACCCGAATACATCTACCAGTTTTCAATTGACTGGCCTTCCATTCGAGGGGAAGGTCAGTTGTCAGTTGGCAAGCAGTATGTCTTTACAGGACAGGAGCAATGGCAGCCATATTGAACCCTAACCCTACGCTCAAGGCGCTTCCTTCGGTCGCTGGGAAACGCTGCAAGCCGCGTGCCCCTTACCTATAACGTTGGGGCGCTTAGCTCGTATGCGCAAACTTGTCCTTGCAGCAATCACCGTATACCAACGCTACGTATCCCCGCACAAGGGTTTCTGCTGCGCGTATCGCACACACACAGGGCACAAGAGTTGCTCGGTTCTCGGTTTCAGAGCCGTGCGTAGGTACGGCGTTCTCGCTGGCCTCACGGTTCTTAGGCACCGCACCTATTTGTGCGGAGTGGTTCATCGGCGTTACACAAAACCGCGTAACCGCATCCTTCACTCACAGCAAGGATTCTGCGACGTTGGCTGTGATTTCCCCTGTGATGTTCCAAGTATTGATGGGTGCATTTCGCTGGGCGATTTCGCTAGTTGTTGCGATTGTGGAAGCTGCGACTGGCCTAGCCGAAATCGGAAGAGTCAAGAGGGAGAGCAATACGTGTACATCCCTCCGAACGTCGAAGGCAAAAAAGAAAACCGTACTTGAATCCCCTCCGCGCCCCAACCCATCATTCGAGCGAACCTGCGCAAAAAGCCGCGCAGGCCACTCAATTCAAACATTAGCGCTTATCAAGGAGTTTTCATGCTTCGCAACGCATTAGTCTTGCTTTTGGCAACCGCTACATTCCCACTCGTCAAGACATCGCATATGAGCTCATTGTGCAATGAGCGCTAACCACTCATTCCACCCTACCTGTGGGAATACCTCGCTGACTGGTGAATTCAAACAGTGTGCCTTCCGTTCCATTCTCTCAGGAGCTATCGAACAATGACTTGGCGTCTGACGCGCATCCTCATATTCACCTCATTATTAGTTCTCTGCCATCAGTCCTACGCGGCCGATGCCTATTACGACTACGTATCAGATTTCTATCTTCACGAAAGTCATCAGGCTCGCAACCCGGACCAGGTAATTCGATATACCGATGGAGAGAATGGCGCGCTTCTTCAATCAGTCCTTGAGCCGACGCGGGTCAAGGCGGTACTGAACTCCTATTTGGAGTCCATGAAGCGCAGCGAGAAGATTCCTGAGGTTCCCAAGCTCTTGCAGCCTTTAGCTGCTCGGTATGACGGAGCATTCAAGAAGGAACCACGAGCTTACGAAAAGGAGTTTTTGGACAGCCTTGAAGCCTCGGTCGAGGTGATCTCTATTGCTTCGGCGATGACTAATGTATCTATGCCGCCTTCCACAACCAACAAAACCTCTGGGGCGGATGCTGAAAAGCAGAAGGCGCTAACAGATAGTATTCAGTCACTTGCAAAAATGACCCGCGACTTGAGTACTGTTGCCTATAAAGCAATGGCAACGGAAATCCGCAACAGGGTTGCCAAAGGAATGTTTTCCGAAAGTGGTGCCAAACGCGCCCTGGCAATTGCGGAAAGAATTTCTCCGTAGCTGATATGGGCGCTATCCACGGTAGGCCCAACCCGGCGACCAACTGGAGCTGCGCAAAAAGCCGTGCAGGTCAGTTACCTCGGAGTCCTTCTCGTCGCATGTCAAGCCACCGCTGGGTCTGCCGCTGATTTGCCCTCCGACCGGAGTCAGTTCCAGGCGCTGGTCGAGCGAGAGATCGTTATAGGGTCATCTATAGAGTCCGCAAAGGATCGACTGAAGGCCGTCGGACTCGAGTGCAAGTCGGTCGCAAGGGGATGGACAAACAACGTTCACGACAGGACGGAGTTCATTTTCTGCTCTCGAAACTCTGATGACCGGCCCGTGTTCAGGCGCTGGCAAGTGGCACTGCTACCTCGTGACGGGAAGGTTGCGGAGATACGTTCAAACGTCGGTCTCATTGGGCCGTAACGTGACCTCTATCGAAAGCAAGCAAGATTAGCTTCGCATACATGTAGGAGCAGCCTTTTTCCCCTGACCAATAGTCAGATCACAGCCTGCTAGCGGCATCAGCTTACCTGGCGTCCGTAGCAGGTCGGCCAGGGTGTAGCCGTCCAGGACGAGGAACATGGCCTTCAAGGCTTCATTGAGAATCGCAGGCAGGCAGCAGGCGCCCTGAATCCGGCAGGTGCTTTTATCAGCAAAACATTCGGCCAGCGTGAAATCGCTTTCGGTCTGGCGAATCACCTCGCCGACGACAATTTCCTGCGGTTCATGCGCCAAGCGCAGGCCGCCGCCCTTGCCGCGTACGGTCTCGATATATCCGCCTCGCCCGAGCTGATAGGCCACCTTCATCAGGTGACTCTTTGAAATATCGTGGGCGGCGGCAATTTCGGCGATCGTCGCCAGCCGGTCTGTTTGCGCGCCGAGGTACATCAGAACGCGCAGGCTGTAGTCGGAAAAGGCACTCAGTCGCATGGTCGCTCAAAAGATACATTTAAAATATTGCTTATAGCGATCTTGGTTGATAGCATCAAGATTCATTTTATTTATATCTTATGCCAGCCAGTGGCGCAATTCGCCCGGCTGGTCATCGCCGGAATAGTCATGGCCAAGCAGCCCGCAAAAAAGATCTTTGAAATCAAACAGGTCGTCGATCCGGATGCTAAGGTCTATCCGCGGTCAATCAGCGGACCTTACACCCGCTGGCGCTGGGTCTTTGTCTGGCTGACCCAGATCGTTTTCTATGGCCTGTGCTGGCTACCCTGGCATGGTCGTCAGGCCATCCTGTTCGACATCGACACCCGCAAGTTCTATTTCTTCGACCTGGTGCTCTGGCCGCAGGACACGATTTATCTCGTGCTGCTGATGATTCTCGGGGCCTTCACCCTCTTCCTATTTACCGCCGTCGCGGGACGATTGTGGTGCGGCTATACCTGCCCGCAAACCGTTTATACGGAAATCTTCCTGTGGTTTGAAAAGGTCATCGAAGGCGAACGGCCGCAGCGCATCAAGCTTGATGCCGCCCCGTGGTCGCCGCGCAAACTGGCGATCAAGAGCGCCAAGCACGCGACGTGGATCCTCTTCTCGCTGTGGACCGGGATCACCTTTGTCGGTTATTTCATGCCGATCCACGATCTGGTCAATGATCTGATTACCCTGTCGCCCGGTGCCTGGTCGTCCTTCTGGGTGGTCTTTTATGCCTTCGCCACCTATGGCAACGCCGGCTTCCTGCGCGACCAGATGTGCCGCCAGATCTGCCCCTACGCCCGCTTCCAGTTCGTGATGTTCGACCCCGACACGCTGATCATCGCCTATGACACGGCGCGTGGCGATGCCCGCGGCCCGCGCGCCAAGGGGGCCGACCCCAAGGCCCTGGGCCTGGGTGATTGCGTCGATTGCGGCATCTGCGTTCAGGTCTGCCCGACCGGCATCGACATTCGTAACGGCTTGCAGAACGAGTGTATTGGCTGCGCCGCATGCATTGACGCCTGCGATCAGGTCATGGACAAGATGGATTACCCGCGCGGCCTGATCCGCTATTCGACTGAAAACGCTGTTTCAATGCGCTTTACGACGCTGGAAATCATCAAACGTGCAGCCCGGCCGCGGGTCATCATCTACACGGCAATCCTGCTGGCCCTGACGGGCGCCACCGCCTGGTCGCTGGCCACCCGCGTGCCGCTGAAGGTCAATGTCCTGAAGGATCGCAACGTGCTGTCCCGGGAAGCGGACGATGGCTCGATCGAGAACACCTATCGCCTGCAGATCATGAATACCGGCGACCAGACGCGGAAGTTCCGGATCAGCATTGGCGGTGTCGAAGGCGCCCGCCTGAAGGGTGACAGCGAAATTACCGTACCCGGCGGTGAGATTGGCAGTCAGAGCGCCATTGTCAGCGCTGAACCGGGTGCCACCCGATCCGGTGCAACGCCGATCACTTTCAGCGTGACCGACGTGGCCGACGAAAAAGTCTCGGTCACCGAAAGCTCGAAGTTCTGGATGCCCTGACCAGCAAACTGGTTTGACGGCCGGCCGAACGATCTTGATGGACGATCGGCTTATTCAAATTAGAATACCGGCTTTACAAGCTGGCGGTAACGGCTGCTTTCAAAAACTGATTTACCATGCAAAATGCTTATGCATTTTCCCATTCCGCGCTGCTTCATATTCCTAAAAAAGCCCCAGGCGCCTGCACCGCGGAATCTTTCCGACCCATTTCACAGAAGTCCTGACCCCAACTCATGGCCAGCCTCACCCCTCAAGACAGCCCCCGGCCACGCCGCTGGAAGCTTTACCTCACCCTCGGCATCCTCGTATTGGGTACCGCCGTTGCCACCGCCGGCTGGATCGAACTGCAGGAATCCAGTTTCCAGGCCCGCTATTTCACCGAACAAGCGAAAACCTCCACCTGGACCATGGAATCCGGCGCTGACAAGGACATCTGGTTTCCAGCCGCCGGCCCGTACGAGCAACGCCTGGGCTACGCACAGCTAAGCAATTTCCTGCCGCGCCTGGCCAGTTCGGGGTTCATCATCGACACCCAGGCCCGGCAATCCGCTGGTTTCCGCCACATTGTCGGTCTTGGCCATTTCCCCATTTACCGGGAAAAATCCCGAGCGGGCCTGAGCATTCTCGATCGTCACGATCAACCGCTCTATGACAGCCAGTATCCGCGTGTCCAGTACGCTGACTTCGAGGCTATTCCACCGGTCCTGGTCGAAGCGCTGCTGTTCATCGAAAACCGCGACCTGCTTGACACCACTTACCCGAAGCGCAATCCGGCCGTCGATTGGGGCCGGTTGGCCCGGGTCGCGGCAGGTCAGGCACTGCGCCACGTCAATATGGGTGGCGGCCGTGCCGGCGGCAGCACGCTGGCGACGCAGATCGAGAAATTCCGCCACTCCCCCGGTGGGCGCACGCGCGATACCGACGACAAATATCACCAGATGATGTCGGCTGCCCTGCGCGCCTATCAGGATGGTGAGGAAAACCTGCCGGCCCGCCGCCGCATCGTGCTCGATTTCATCAATTCCGTACCGCTCGGCGGCATTCCGGGCTACGGCGAGGTCAATGGCCTGGGCGATGGCCTGTGGGCCTGGTACGGGCAGGAATTCGCCCGCACCAATCAACTGCTGACCGACCCCAAGGCCGACCTCACCGAGCGGGCCAAAGCCTTCAAACAGGCACTCTCCCTGTTCGTTGCCCAGCGCCGGCCATCGGGCCTGCTCGGCGACACGACGGGGCGCCTCAATGCGCTGACCGACAGCTATATCCGCCTGCTGGCTGAAGACCAGCTGATCCCCGCCGACCTGCGCGAAGCCGCCCTCCAGGCACAGATCAACCCGGCACGTCAGGCCCGCCCCGGCGAAGAAGTCTCTTTCGTCGAACGCAAGGCGGTCAACGAAATCCGCGGCACGCTGGGCGATCTCCTCAACATCGAGAACCTCTATTCCCTCGACCGCTACGACCTGACTGTCCATAGCACCCTCGACGGTCCCAGCCAGCAGGCAGTGACGCGTATCCTGAACCGTCTCGCCGACCCGGCTTTCCTGGCCTGCGCCGGTCTCAAGGAAGGCCGGTTGCTGGACCGAGGCGACCCGAAACAGGTCAACTACAGCCTGACCCTGTACGAG
This sequence comes from Dechloromonas aromatica RCB, assembly GCF_000012425.1. Lineage (NCBI taxonomy): Bacteria > Pseudomonadati > Pseudomonadota > Betaproteobacteria > Rhodocyclales > Azonexaceae > Dechloromonas > Dechloromonas aromatica (nom. nud.). Next base: position 3,145,615 of record NC_007298.1, read on the forward strand.
CGCACACCGACCGCCAACGTGCTGCGCATCCAGGCCGACAATCTCGATCAGCCGCTGGACATCAACGCCGGCACCAAGCTTGATCTCGGCTCCAGCGCCAAGTTCCGGACCCTGGTTTCCTACCTGCTGGTCGTCACCGACCTGCACCAGCGCTACAGCCAGATGCCTCCGGCAGAACTGGCCAAGCTGCCCCGCCACCCGGCCGACCGTCTGAGCAACTGGGCGATCGACACCTTGCGCGCCAAGCCGGAGATGACGCTGGAGGCTTTGCTCGAAGCGGCCATGGAGCGCCGCTATTCGGCCAGCCCCGGTGAAACCTTCTTCACCGGCGGCGGCATTCACCACTTCAACAATTTCAAGCACGAAGACGATGGCAAGGTACCGAGCGTCGCCGAAGCGCTGGAACAGTCGGTCAATCTCGTTTTCGTCCGGATCATGCACGATGTCGTGCACTACCACGCCTACGAGGCGGTCGACGCGCCGGCCCGCGGCCTGCGCGACAAGGACGACGAGGAGACCCGACAGGCCTTCCTCAACCGCTTTGCCGAACGGGAAGGCCTCGGCTTCCTGCGTACTTACTGGCACAAGTACCGTGACGTGGCACCGGAAGACCGGCTTGAAGTCCTCAGCGACTCGGTTCCCGCCCGGCCCGTGCCGCAGGCTGCCGCCTACCTGAGCGTCCTGCCGAAGAGCGATTTCAACAGCTTCCTCGCCTTCATGCGCAAGCAACTCGGGGAAAAGGCCGGTACCGACGCCGGCCTGCGCCGCCTGTTCGACACCCACGCCACGCGCCAGTACAACCTGGCCGACCAGGGCTACCTGGCCCGGGTGCATCCGCTGGAACTGTGGCTGGTCCGCCATCTGCAGGACCAACCGAAAGCCACGCTCAAGGACATCGTGCCGGCCAGCGTCGAGGCTCGCCGCGATGCGTCGAAGTGGCTGTTCTCGACGCGATTCAAGCATGCCCAGCAGGTCCGTATCGACATCGTTGTCGAAGTCGCTGCCTTCGAGCGCATCGCCGACGAGTGGCGGCGCCTGGGCTACCCCTTCGAACATCTGGTGCCCTCGCTGGCCACCTCGATCGGCAGCTCCGCCGACCGGCCAGCGGCCCTCGCAGAATTGATGGGCATCGTGGTCAATGACGGTATCCGGCGCCCGACGGTGCGCATCGACGAATTGCTGTTTGCGGCCAACACCCCGTTCGAAACGCGGCTCAAGCGCCAGCCCGAAGCCGGCGAACGGGTCATGCCGGTCGAAGTTGCCCAGGTTACCCGGCGCGCCTTGCTCCGCGTCGTCAATAGCGGCACCGCCCGACGTATCAAGGACGCCTACCGCGACAACGAGGAAAAACCGTTGCTGGTCGGTGGCAAGACCGGCACCGGCGACCACCGCTCCAAGGTCATCGGTGCCGACGGTGGCGTGCGTAGCGCCAAGGTCATGAATCGTGCCGCGACCTTTGCCTTCTACATCGGCGACCGCTTCTACGGTGTCGTGACCGCCTTCGTGCCCGGCTCCAAAGCGGCCGCCTACGACTTCACCTCGGCGTTGCCGGTCCAGATTCTCAAGGAAATGGAACCGGTCTTGCGACCGCTGGTTGCCGATCGCCCCGCGGCGGAAGGCAAGTGCAAAGGCTAAAACACCGCCACGCCTTCCATCCATCCCGAAAAGCGGGAATCCAGACGACCGATCGACTGGACTCCCGCTTTCGTGGAAACATCCAAAATCACCAATAATCCGTAAAAACCACACTTTGCTGCGGCGCAACAAAATGGTAGTCTTTGACGCATAAAATAAAGCGATCAAAGCGAGCAACAGCATGAGTGAAATCGATCTGAAACGTTTCTTCCTTGAACAGGTTCGCCTGTTCGAGAACTTCCCGGCCGACAAGGTCGAGGAAATCGTCATCAAGTCCCGACTGGCGACCTACGAGGGCAACGAGGCCATCCTCGAAACCGGCGATGAAGGCCGTTTTATCGGCGTCATGATCAGCGGCCATGCCGAGATTTCGATGACCGACAACACCGGCACCCGAGCCGTGATCACCCAGCTGGGCACCGGCGATGTCTTCGGTGTGATGTCCCTGCTGACCGGCGACCGCATCGTGGCCGATGTCATTGCCGGCAATCGCTGCTTCGTGCTGATGATTCCGCAGGACGTCTTCAACACCCACATCCTGACCAACCCGAAGGCCGTCGGCTACCTGTCCCGCCTGCTCGCCGAGCGCACCCGCGCCATGTCGGTCGATCTGGTCACCGCCCAGGCCAACGCCATCACCCGCTCGACGGATCCCTATGCGTTGTCGCTGACCACCAACCAGCCGGGCAAGGTCGTCGTCATCAATGTCGGCATCAGCCAGATTCATTTCGGCATCTACGACACCGAGGAAAGCGGTGCCGACGTGCACGGCATCATCGACCACGCCGACCAGCAGGTGACCCTGATCAGCGTCATGGTTGGACCGCAGCAAAAAACCATTGAGCATGCACCGTTCAAGCTTTCCGACCTCTTCAAGGTGATGCAGGAAGCCACCGCCCTGCTCGGCGAGGCCTTCACCTTCCACCCGGAAGACGTCACCGCTATCGGCCACCGGGTCGTTCACGGTGGCAACAAGTTCTCCAGTTCGGTCGTCATCACGCCATCCGTCATTGCCGAGATCGAGGAACTGGCGCTCTTCGCACCGCTGCACAACCCGGCCAACGTCGCCGGCATCCGTGTCGCCATCAAGCAGTTCCCGAACGTGCCGCAGGTCGCCGTGTTTGACACTGCCTTCCATCAGACGCTGCCGCCCTACGCCTACCTCTACGGCCTGCCCTACGACCTTTACAAGCAGCACGGCATTCGCCGCTACGGTTTCCACGGCACCTCGCACCGCTATGTATCGCTGAAAGCCGCCGAAGTCCTGAAGCGCCCGCTCGGTGAGCTGGAAATCGTCTCCTGCCACCTCGGCATTGGCGCCTCGCTGTGTGCTATCGACCATGGCCGTTCGGTCGACACCAGCATGGGCATGACCCCCAGCGATGGCCTGATCATGCCCAGCCGCTCGGGCAGCATTGACCCGGCAGTGATGATCCACCTGATGGAACAGCACAAGATGACGCCGGATCAGCTGTCCACGCTGATCAACAGTGAAAGCGGCCTGAAGGGCATCTCCGGCATTTCCAGCGACATCCACGACATTGAGACAGCCGCCAGCGAAGGCCACCATCGCGCCCTGCTCGCCCACAAGGCCTACTGCTATCAGGTCCGCAAGAACATTGGCGCCTACGTTGCGGCCATGGGCGGTATCGATGTCCTGGCCTTCACCGGCGATGTCGGTGAAACCAGTGCCGCCGTGCGCAGCCTGGCCTGCCAGGGCCTTGGCTACATGGGCATCAAGCTCGACGAGGAAAAGAATCGCAACCTGGGCCGCATCGATGGCTATGCCGTCATTTCCGCCGACGATTCACCGGTCACCATTCTGGTCGTCGCCAATGACGACGAGCGCCTGGTCGCCTGGGAAACGCTGCGCGCCATCGAACGTAATGCCCTGCTGCTCGCGGCCAATGCCGAAGATGCGCCAATCCCCGTGGAAATCTCCGCCCACCACGTGCATCTGTCGCAAGGCGATGTCGAAAAGCTGTTTGGCCCCGGCCACCAGCTGACGCCGATGCACGAACTGTCGCAGCCCGGCCAGTTCGCCTGCGAGGAACAAGTGCATCTGGTCGGCCCCAAGGGCCGGATCGCCAAGGTTCGCGTCCTCGGCCCGACACGCAAGGAAACCCAGGTCGAAATCGCGATGACCGAGCAGTTCAAGCTCGGCGTCCAGCCGCCGATCCGCCAGTCCGGCGACCTGACCGGTACGCCTGGCGTGACGCTGGAAGGCCCGTACGGCAGCACGACCATCGAACGCGGCGTGATCTGCGCCCAGCGCCACATCCACATGACGCCGGAAGACGCCATGCGCTTCCACGTTCGTGACAACTACGTCGTTCGCGTCCGCATTGAAGGCGAGCGCCAGTTGATTTTCGGCGACGTCGTCGTCCGCGTTAACCCTGGTTTCCGCCTGGCCATGCACATCGACACCGACGAGGGCAATGCCGGCAACATCCAGACCGGCATGCTGGGTTATATCGAAGAGATCCAGAACCGGCACTAAGCAACCAGTCACTGGATAAAAACAAGGGGATGACCGCCAGGTCATCCCCTTGTTCGTTTAGAGCCAGCCAAGCTGCTTACAGGCTGCACGGACGAGAAAAAGCCCAAGGCCACACACAAACAGGCCAAAGATCAGATGAAGATACTCAGCATTCATCCGATTGGCGAGAAATGCCCCCAGCCACGCCCCGAGAAACATCGTTGCCGCCAGAATGATGGCCGCCCGGATATCGACATGTCCATGTCGGTAATACTCATAGGCGGCAGCAAGACCAATGGGTGGAAGCAGTACGGCCAGAGTGGTACCGGTTGCCATGTGTTGCGAGAAGCCGGCCCAATAAACCAGTGCGGGCACGATGATGACTCCGCCGCCGATACCAAAAACACCTGCCGCCAGACCGCCGATCAGACCAATGAAAATGAATATGAGCCAGGATGGCATCAGTATTTCCTTCACACTCAACGACAATGGGTTGATATCAAAAGATCAGCCTACTCGCCAAACGACTTGAGTTTTCTCCAGAGCGACACCCTGTCGATACCCAGCATCTTTGCTGCCTGAAACTTGTTGCCGTTGCAGTGCAATAGCGCTTTCTGGATGTGCTCTTTTTCAAGCTGCTCCAAAGTCTGAAAACCGCCACTCGCCGAATCGATCGGACTCGGAGACGCTTGCTCGAGCAGGTTTGCCGGCAAAAGATCCTGCTCAATGAGCTGCGTGGAACATAAAGCGATCGCCCGCTCAATGATATTTTCCAGTTCGCGAATATTGCCGGGATAGTCATAAGCCATTAGCACGGACAGCGCCTGCGGCGAAAGGCTGGGCAAAGCCTTGCCCATTCTCTGGGCGTGAGTTGCGATCAGGTGAGAGGCAAGCACAGGGATGTCTTCCTTTCGTTCGCGAAGGGGTGGAATACTCAATGCCACCACATTCAGGCGAAAGTAAAGGTCCGAACGCAGGATGCCCGCAGCGACCGACTCTTCCGGATTACGATTGGTTGCCGCCAAGATCCGGAGATTTATTTTTATTGCTTGCGTACTGCCCAAGCGGAAGAATTCTCGCTCCTGCAAGACTCGCAAAAGCTTGACCTGAATGGCAGGCGGCATTTCCGTGACTTCATCGAGAAACAAGGTCCCGCCCTCAGCCGCCTCCAGTAGTCCGGTTTTCACACCAGCGGCTCCGGTAAAGGCACCCCGCTCATGGCCGAACAGTTCATTGGCCAACAATTCCTCGGACAACACACCGCAGTTGATTGCGACAAAAGGGGATGCGGATCGATCGCTGCAATCGTGCAAATAACGGGCGATCAACTCTTTCCCGGTCCCCGTCTCGCCGTGGATCAGCACCGTGCAGTCAGTTGGTGCGACACGCCTTGCTGTATCGAGCAGGCGCTTCATCGCCTCGGAACTCGCGATGATCCGGCGAGACATGTTGGTTTTGGCCAGCTCCTGCTTGAGCGCCAGAACTTCGCTTTTTAGACGGACCTTCTCCAGGGCTTCGTGGACAATCTTTCGTACCTCGGCAATGCGAAAAGGCTTTTCCACATAGAAGAATGCGCCGGCTCGCATCGCCTCGACGGCAGACCCCGCGCTAGCATGCGCGGTGATCACGATCACCTCGGTATCAGCTGCCTGCGCCTTGATCTGCCTGAGCAACGCCAGACCATCCATACCCGGCATGCGAATATCCGTCAGCACCAGTTGATAAGTTTGCTTGCCCAGACAGGCCGTTGCCTGCTCGCCATCGGCAGCGGCATCTACGTGCCAGCCCTCGCGCTTCAAAACATGCACAAGATTCTGGCGGGCAATTTCTTCGTCATCGACAACCAGGATTCCTGTCTCAGACATCGCTTTCCCCACTTGTTTTACCTTCATCCGGTACGTGAATCCAGATTCGTGTACCGCCGCTGACGACCGATTCGGCAGCGATCGTCCCGCCATGCTGAGTAACAATCTCACTTGCCACAAAAAGACCGAGCCCTATCCCCTTGCCTGTTGGCTTGGTTGTATAGAAAGGATCGAAGATGCGTAGTGCCGGCTCGCCGGCTATGCCTTCGCCATCATCCTCAATCTCGAAGGTTGTTCCTCTCCCTTCTGGAAACTCCTCTCGCCAGGCTCGCAACACAATATTTCCCTCGCTATGGATCGCTTCGGCAGCGTTCTTGATCACATTGATCAAGACCTGCTGGAAACGGGTACGATCAATCACGACCACGACATCTTTCGCCACCTCAAGCTTCACCACAATCGAAGCCGGAATCTGGTTGCGTAGCAAGGTCAAGGTTTCATCGAGCAGCAGGAGAACGTTCTGGCTCCTCCGCTCCAGGCTTCCACTCCCCGAATTATTGAGCAATGCCGAAACAATGCGTTGTGAGCGCATGACCTGATCGTCAATTTGACCAAGCAAGGTACGAATCTGCTCATCGGGCAGCTCGTTCATCTCCTCCTGAAGAATTTGGCAGGATGAGGAAATATTGGAAAGCGGGTTGTTCAACTCATGCGCAACACCTGACAACATGGTTCCCAGCGCCATCAGGCGAGAAGACCTGGCCATCGTGCTTTGTCGCGCCTCCAGCTCATGCAAGGTATCGTTGATGGATCTCGTCAGTGAGGCCATCTCATCGCCAGAATCTTCGCCTTCGATTCTCCCTGCCTCGCCCTTGGCGATTTTTTGCAGGCTCCGCTCCAACTCACGGAGTGGCCGAACCACGCTGCGCGTCACCAGTATTCCGACCAGCAGCCCCAGGGCCAGCATCACCCAGATAATGCGCTGAAGGTTGATTTCGTGATGTCGAATGGCTTCATCGACGCGTCTCTGCGCATCGTCATCCAGGCGTTCGCCCAAGCGCAGAGCGCTGCTTCCTGCGACGAAGGTTTCTTTCAATATTTCGGCGGACAGCCCTGGTGCAGAAAGCGCACTTTGAAAATCGAGCAATCTGTCGCGATATGTCGCGACCGAACCGACCTCTTCAGCCGACAACTCAGGCTGCTTACGTAAAAGCGCCTCGAGAAGTTGTGTTGCCTTGTTGGCCTGCTCGACGGCCTCATGAAGATCGGCCTCCTTCTTGTAAAGCAGGAAGTTCTTTTCAAGGCGCCGCGCATCTCTCAGCAAATCAAAAAACGACACGATCCCCTGACGCCTGTTCAACTCGTCTTTCAGGACGCGAAACTGGATGATCGAAGTTCCGACGAAAACAACGAACAAGAGTCCCACCACGGCATAGCCGAAAAGGATTTTAGAGTGCAGGGAGCGAAACAATTTCATTTGTTGCATTCTGAAATATCGACGGTTGCAATATGAAACGGTATGCAGATGCATACTTTTCATTGTTATTCATCTACTTATGCGCATTCTGGGCATTTCCAATCGGGACATGGTTGCAAATTGCAACAACTACACCTTAAACCCATCCCCCGCGCGAATCAATCGCCTTTAGGAATCAACAACTTACAAAAGAACACGATGGCACACCATGTGCTAGCAATGAATGGTCCATGCCCACGGTCGATGGATCAAATCCTGTTCAAACCTCCGACTCTCTGCACAAACCTCATTCCAGATTGAATTCATCATGTCAAAGAAAATTGCACTAGCCCTCCTTTCCTCTGCGGTCTGCCTGTTGGCCGCCTGCTCAACAACCGCTACCGCCCCCACTGAAACGACCACACCACAGAAAGCGCCGGATTCCGTTCGTCCGGTCGCCGCAGCGCCGAGTGGCCTTTCCGCAGCCGATCTGGCCGCCTTGCGCGATCCTTCCAACCCGCTTTCAAAACGCAGCATCTACTTCGATCTCGACAGCAGTGCCATTAAGCAGGAATACCGTTCTGTCGCCGAAGCTCACGGAAAATTCCTCGCGAATAGACCCGGGGTAAAGGTCACCGTGCGCGGCAACACCGATGAGCGAGGCAGCCGTGAATACAACCTGGCGCTGGGACAACGTCGTGCCGATGCCACCAAACAGGCACTGAGCGCCTACGGTGTTGTCAGCGACCAGATTGAAACCGTCAGCTACGGCAGCGAAAAACCGGCTGCTGAAGGCCATAACGAAGCAGCCTGGGCAAAAAATCGCCACGCGGACATTGCCTATCCTGGGGAATGATTTGGCAAGGCATTCAGTAGCGAAGACGGTTCTCATCACCTTGAAGGACCGTCTTTGCAAGGTCAAAAGCAGATTGGATAGCAGGTCAACGCCCATCGCCATCCTTCTGCTTCTGAGTGCTTGCGGCACAACGCCGCCGGCAGCAACAAATGCACCTTCGCAAAATCTCGCGACAAGCGAAGTCGCACCGCCCAATCCCCCGGATGCTGCCCGAGAGGAAGCCCCTCCACTCATTGCCACTTCCAGGCAAGACCACATTCGTAGTGAAAAGAAATTATCCAAAAGATATATCTCGTTTGCTCCGAACGAACTGAGCCTGGACGAAGCGAACCGCAAGAAACTTCACGGCTATGCCCAAGAACTAAAAAATCGGCCCAAAACCGTGGTTGTCATCAAGGCTTTTTCCTATGGTGCCGGCAGTCGCGCCTACACATTGGCCGCCCTGGAAAATCAGCTGCGCGCAGTCTCTGGCGCACTGCAGGAATCCGGAATTCAGAAAACCAGAATTCGACAAGTGCTAATGGGGCAGCGCTTCCAGAAAAAGTTTTGCCCGACGCAAGAATGCAGCAATGGTTACCAGATAGTAGAGATCGACTGGAAAGACTGAGCGTGTTTCAAAACCAATCCTTTCAAGTCATTCAGAGAGCGACATCCTGGGCAATCAAGCTCATTTTGCTGTTCCTGATCGGCGGAGGCATTGGCAGTATTGCGTTTGCACTAATCCCTCCCGAAGCTGCCAGCGAATTGATTACCCAAGGTTCGGATTGGCAGAGATTAAGCCCGGAGGAGCAGTTGGCGCTCGCCCCACTGGCAGAGAAATGGGCATCTTTGAATAGCTTGCAACGGGACAAATGGCGCTCGACCGCCAGAAAATTCAGTCACCTTTCTCAAAGACAAAAAGATAGATTCCATCGGCGTTTAGTGAGATGGAGCGAAGTCACCAGCGTCCAGAAAAATATCGCCAGAAGCAACTACAAAGCATTCAAAACAAAACCGGTCCAGGACAAGATGAAAGCGCTTGCCACCTGGAAAGCTCGCTCAAAATCCGGGGAAGCCGTAGCGACGCTTGAGCCAAAGCATGCCGATCAGAGCATGGCACCTCAGGAAACGGTCACCGAACAATGAATTCCGGCAACGTCACCTGGGTTCTGCTGACCTGTGCAGCGCTGGTCGCGTTCGGATGTGATTCGGAAAAACAAGGCACATCGAAGCATTCTGATTTTCCAGAGAGAATGCAGATTGTAGAAAACATCAGCAGACTGACTGCAAGCGATCATCGCAATACAACCTATCGCTATGAGTTGATTGGCGGATGCCAGCTCCTCATCACCAAATTGCTGAATGGAAGTCGGTTCAGTCAGGCCAATATCGACTTATCGAATACAGACTTCGAAATATTCGAATATGCCAAGGGGCTCGGTTACTCGCTTAGAACACCGGGTTCACATGGAAAGTTAACGATTTTTGAAACTCCTTCACCGGAAAGGGTGGAAACCGCGATCCACGAATTCAACGAACTGAGTTCAATGTGCCGCACCAAACAACCATTGGCGACAAGGTGAAGCTCAGGGCGTGAACCACTCCGCCTCCCAAAGACCAGGAACTGATCCAGCGGGAAGCTTCAAACGGGTGGATGAGCCTGAAGTCTTTGGCGTCTCAGGTCGAGTTGTCGGGTGACGATTGCGATGATGCCGATCTGCTCCGCATCGGGTACCTTGCCTTGATCAAACGATCGGATAACAAGGTCGGATAGCTCATCGTCCAGCCGATCAAGAAGTGTCAAATTGGCATTTCGAGCGTTGCGCATGATGCTCACCAGTCGCTCGATATCAATGCCACCGCCTGTCGCTGAGTCGGACTTTCTTGCACTGAACAACCAGACGATGCACGAGCCAAGAATACCCAGAATAATCGATATCAAATAGAAGATGCTCACGGCGCTGTCGACCAGTGAGTTTTGCTCCCCCTCGAAATACGCGGCAGCCCCGGGATGGATAGGCAAGCCGGAGCCATCGTCGCTATCCGGAGCCTCGATGTTCCGGGCCAGAGGAGAGGTTGAGATCAGGCGTGCCTTGGTCAGGGTGAGCAGGCGTGCAATTTCACCCGTGGCAAAGTCGGGCAGCGAGTGCCGTCCAACCAGGCGAAAGGTGACGGCCAAGGTCTCCAGCGCCTCCTCCGGCTTCGGTTTCGCTCCGCCAAAATCGCCCTCTTCGATTTCGTTGGCCTCTGTACCCTGGATTGTTTTGGCAATGGCAGCCGCCTGTTTTTCGCCAATCAACTTTGGTGAGGTTTTGGATGCACTGCCGATTGCGGCGATGGCCTTGCTAACCGGGCCGGTGCCCGATGGACCAAGCGCAAGAATGCCGGCCACTTGTTTTTTTGCGATGGCCGGACCAATTTCATCCAGCGTCAGTAATTCCTGATGAACCGTTTCGGGGTTGATATTATAAAAATTCAGAACGCCATTCAGCAGCCGCACCAGACTTTCATTGCGCTCCGCTGAATCCGACTTGAGCAAGCCGATTTTCTGGCCTGACAGCCCCTGAAAACTGCTCAGGCTAGCGTTTCCCGGCACGATCAGCACCAGATTGTCACGACGGAGAACTGCAATCGTCAGTCCGTTGCTCGGCATCGCGATATCGCTGCGGACGATAGCAAGATCGGCTTCCCCGTTTTCCAGGGCCTTGGCGCTGGCAGCGAAACTCTCTTTCTTGATGCGCTTCAGATGAATGATCGGACGTTCTTCAGCGAATACCTTTGTGATCGTATTCAGGAAGTCCGCACCGCCAATCATGGCGGGTCCAGTCGCCACTTTCAGCGGCCAGCGGACCAAACCCTGCTTGATGACCAGCGTGCCAATGGCACCAATACCCAGAACAATCATCATTCCGAGAAACAACTGCTTAACCCAGACAGGCCTTGAGCCAAGCAGTCGTCTAGCAGAACGGATCATGAGCCATTCCTGAGTAGTAGAAATCGGGCCTGCGGCCCTGGCGGCCAGGTTGGCCTGTTTCAGTCGCGCCTGACCAGGACATAGGGACTGCGAAACTTTGCCCCTTTGATCTCTGAGACAGCGAACGAACTTCCTGACGATAACAGTTTCGCCCGCCCGGCAACCTCTTTACTGCCATCGGTTGATGTTTCTTTCATTTCAACGATGACCGGCTCCGGGGCAATCAAGCGCAGTTCGCACGTCGTGCTTGGCGTGTCTCTTGGCGAAAATTTCACGGTGGAGTTTGGCCCAACCAGCGAGACAGACTGCTCCAGGGTGCCAGCCAGGTAGACATCGATTTTGACGGCATCTACGGCAAAGGCGTGAAGGGGAGCGGCCAGCAGTGCAGCGAGAAGCAGGGACAGGGATTTCATCGACAAATTCCGATTATGTGGAGTTTGCGCGCCAAGCCAAAACGGGGGCAAAACAGCGCGCCGGTCACGAAAAACGGGAAATACTAACGCCACCGCTCAATTTTTTCAGTCACAGATTGTAATTGCGTGACCATCTCTATCGCCAAGGCTGCCCAAACCCGCATCAATTCGCCCTTCCCCCTGAATAATCACCCCTCAATGACCCCCATCTCCTTCAGCACCTCCTGCGCTGAACGAAAGGCATCGATAGCCAGTGGAAAACCGCAGTAAACGGCAGCGTGGAGCAGGGTTTCCTGAATTTCCCGCATCGTCGCCCCATTGTTGATGGCCCCGCGCACGTGGCCCTTGATTTCGGTAGCACGACCGAGGGCAGTGAGCATCGAGAGGGTGAGCAGGCTACGGGTTTTCAGGTCGAGTCCTTCACGACACCAGGTCGTTCCCCAGGCGTTGCGGGTCACGAACTCCTGCAACGGCGCGGTAAAGGCATCGACATTGGCGAAGGCCTTGTCGACGAAAGCCTCGCCCATCACTTGTTGGCGCATCTGCAAGCCTTGTTTGAACTGTTCGTCGCGATTCATGTGGTTTCTCCGGAAAGCTGGACGTTAGGTCTATTTGAAATATCCGTTCAGCTTACGAAAGCAACGCCAGGCCGTCCATTTTTTTGCGGCAGTGCGACGATTCCTCCGAAGCTTTTCCGCACCATCGCTTAGACTGCGCCCCTTACTCTTTCGACAGGACGCCCGATGCAACAAGAACACTTCATTCCGGGCAAAGATGCCTCGCTCGAACACTCCATCGCCACGATGCAGGCCAAGCTGCTGGCCCGCGGCTTCGATATCGAGGAATGTTCCTGGCTGAACCCGGTCGATAACGTCTGGTCCGTGCATGTGCGCAATCGCGCCTGCCACCTGATGTTCACCAACGGCAAGGGCGCCACCAGGCTGGCCGCCCAGGCCAGCGCGCTGGGCGAATATTTCGAGCGCCTGTCGTGCAACTACTTCTGGAATCATTATTACCTTGGCGACGCCGTGGCCAACGGCGAATTCGCCCATTACCCGCGCGAACGCTGGTTCCCGGTCACCGGCTCCGACTGGCCGAGCGAACTGCTGACGCCGGAACTGCAGGCCTTCTACAACCCGGAAGGCAACATCCCGGCCGAAGCGCTGATCGACGTCAATACCGGCAACTTCGAGCGCGGCATCTGCGCCATTCCCTACGTGCGCCAGCGTGACGGCGCCGAGGTCTTCGTGCCGGTCAACATCATCAGCAACCTTTATGTCAGCAACGGCATGTCGGCCGGCAACACGCAGGCCGAGGCGCGCGCCCAGGCGCTGTCGGAAATCCTCGAGCGCCATGTCAAGTTCAAGGTCATCGCCGAAGGAATTTGCCTGCCCGACGTGCCGGAAGCCGTCATTGCCCGCTACCCGACCATCGCCGCCGGCATCCAGGGCCTGCGCGACGCCGGCTTCGGCATTCTGGTCAAGGACGCCTCGCTCGGTGGCAAGTACCCGGTCATGTGCGTGACCATGCTCAACCCGAAGGACCAGGGCGTCTTCGCCAGCTTCGGCGCCCACCCGCGCTTTGAAATCGCCCTCGAACGCGCCCTGACCGAATTGCTGCAGGGCCGTGCCCTCGAAGCGCTGGACGGCTTCCCGCCCCCCGGCTTCGACCTCGACGAAGTGGCCAGCGCACCGAACATCGAAATCCATTTCGTCGACTCCAGCGGCATCGTGCATTGGAATTTCTTTGGCGATACCCCGGACTTCGACTTCGCCGACTGGAACTTCAACGATCTGGAAAACGGCAAGACTGCCGACGACTACACCTGGCTGGCCGAGCGCATTCACGATGATGGCCACGACATCTACGTCGCCGACTTTGACCATCTCGGGGTCTACGCCTGCCGCATCCTGGTCCCCGGCATGTCCGAGATCTACCCGATCGACGACCTGGAGTGGGAAAACAACAGCAACGGCGCCGCCGTCCGCCCGGCCATCCTCAATCTGGCCGAACTGGACGACGATCAGTGCGGACAGCTGCTCGACCTGCTGAACGAACTGAACATCGCCGACGAACGCCCGGTTGCCGCGTTGATCGGCCTTGCTCCGGATGCCGGTTCGCTGTGGGCCGATCTGCGCATCGGCGAACTGAAGACCATGCTGGCGCTGGCCGTCGGCGATACCGATGCAACGCTCGAAGGTTGCGAATGGGTGCGCCAGTTCGAACAACTCGACGCCGGCCGCCGCCGCGTTTATCAGTGCATCGCGACACTGCTCGAAATGGAAGACCCGAACATCTTCGAGGACGCGCTGGTCAGCCTCTACGGTGAGGACACACTGGACATGGCGACCGACCTGATCGATGGCGAAATCCGTTTCTTCGGACTGGTTTCACCGGGACTCGAGCTGACCGGTTGTGAATTACACCAGCGGCTGCTGGCTGAATACGCCAAAGCCCACCCGGCTGCGGTACACGGCTGAAAATAAGCGAAAAAAAGGGCGTCGCCACGCGATGCCCTCGGCGTGAGCTTTCCGCCTAGATTTTGAAGCGGTCGGTATTCAAGCGCATCGTGTGCGCCAGTTCGCCCAGTCGATGGGCCGACGAGGCGGTTTCATCCGCCGCCGCGTTGTTTTCTTCCGCTGACTGCGCGACCATCTCCAGTTGCTGCGCCAGCGATTGAGTGGCCGAAGATTGCTCGGCAATCGACCCGGCAATATCCGCCACCACGGAAACGACCTCACCCGCTGCCCGGCGGATATCGACGATGGATTGTCCGGCCTGCTCGGCCAGTTCGGTGCCGGTACGCACCTCCTGCACCGTCTCATGCATTGCATCAACAGCCGAGAGCGAACTGGACTGGATCGTCTCGATCATCGTCGAGATTTCGCCGGTGGCCTTGGTCGTCCGCTCGGCCAGCTTGCGCACTTCGTCAGCAACCACGGCAAAACCACGCCCGGCCTCACCGGCCCGCGCTGCCTCGATCGCGGCATTGAGCGCCAGCAGATTGGTCTGATCAGCCACGTCCTTGATGACCTGGACGATGCTGGAAATTTCCTTCGACTGCTCGCCCAAGGCCCCGATCATGCTGGCCACACGATCGATCGCGTCGGCAATGTGCCTGATCTTGGTCACCGCATCGCCGATGACACGACCGCCCTCGTCGGACAAACTCCCGGCTTGGCGAGCCAAATCCGAGGCCGTATGCGCATTGTCGGAAACCTGGTTGATGCTGACTGAAACCTGTTCGACGGAAGCCGCCATTGCCGCAGCCGACTCGCTGGACATCGCCGAGGCCTGGGCCGACTGGCTGGCGGCAGAGGACAGGGAGTGAGCCGAAACGTCCACCTCTCCGATTGAGCGTTTCAGTTCGTCCAGCGTCTTGCGCAAGGTCGCCAGCAGTTCGTTGAAAGCTTTCGCCGCCTGCCCGACTTCATCTTCGGAATCGACACGCACAGTAGCCGTGAAGTCATTTTTGTCACACACCAGCGTGATGACGTCGCGCACCGAACTCAGCGGACCGGTAATCGAGCGGATGATCCAGACAGCTGCACCGAACGCGAGCAAGACACCGACAATCAAACCGCCAATGGCACGGTTTCTTGCGCTTTCGTACTCTGCACGATTGCGGGCGACATCACTCTGCATGTTCTCATCCTGCAGGCTGGCCATTTCCTTCACGGCGCTGATCAGCGCATCGTTCTTCGGGGCGAACTCCTTGCTCAGAAGCAATCTGGCTTCGGCAGGACTCCGATCAAGTGCTTCAAAATACTTGCCGTACAAGCTGCTTTGCGCCGCACGCGTTTCCTTGATGTGATCGAGGATTTTCCTTCCCCGCTCCGTGCGCACCAGCGGATCCAGTTTTTCGATCAGTTCGCTGTTCAGCTTCCGGTTGGCACTGATTTTGGCTTCCAATGCAGCCCGTTCTTCATTGCTATCAACCAGCAGGATGGCGCGCAACATGCCTCCGTTTTTGAGCACGCTCTCGACAAGTTTGTAGGATGTATTGAGCTTGAACACCCGGTCTTTAACCAAGGTATCCATGTCCTGCATCGATTCGGCCAAGCGCTGCAATGCCAGGATGTTGCTGACCAACAGCAGGATGATCAAAGCGGTGAATGCAAATATCAAGCGGACTTTTATTGTTAGGCGACTGAACATCGACCCCCCCTAGAAAAAGAAAAACAGAATTCAACAACATTGTGTTTTTCTTATACACAATCAAAAAAGAGGTATCAATTTACTTTTGTCACTTTCGAAAAATAAATCGCTGAAACTGGCAGATCGTGGTCGCAAAGCCCTCCGCAGGCGGGCGCAAGGCACGACAAAAACCACTCACCGGCCGCTGCCAGAATGTTTCCGCTCAAGAATTCGAACTTGGGTACCGGTGTCCGGGCCGCGACACTATTTCAGGCGGGCGACTTGCTCAGCCACTTGACCAGCATCGCGTACAGATGGCCGGGATCGACCGGCTTGGCGATGAAATCGTTCATGCCTACCTCAAGGCAGCGCACTTTATCCTCGGCAAAGGCATTTGCCGTCATGGCCAGAATGACAATCCCGGCCTTGCCAGCCTGCTCGCGAATCTTCCGGGTTGCCGTCAGGCCATCCATTCTCGGCATCTGCATATCCATCAGGATCAGGTCATAGTCATTCCGGTCAAGCATTGCGATGGCCACGACACCATCTTCCGCCACATCGGCGATCAGGCCGACATCGTCCAGCATGGCCAGCGCGATCTCCTGATTAATCGGCTCATCCTCGACCAGCAGGATGCGGCAGCCCCGATAATCTCCTCTCAGAACTTCACCGGCACCATCGAGCAATTCAATGCCTGCCGCCGCATCGCCCGCTGCCCCTTTCTTCAAGCGGGCGGTCAGCCAGAAAGTACTCCCCTGCCCCAGCACGCTGCTGGCACCGGCATCCCCCCCAACCAAACGGGCGATCTTCCGGGTAATCGCCAGCCCCAGGCCTGTGCCGCCATAGCGGCGGGTGATCGAGTTGTCGGCCTGCTCGAAGGCAGAGAAAAGCCTGGGCAAGTGCTCGGGAGCAATGCCGATTCCCGTATCCTCAACCTCGAAGCGCAGGAGCAGGCTGTCGGCATCCTCATCGACTCGCCTGGCCCGCAAGGTAATACGGCCGGATTCGGTGAACTTGATGGCATTGGACATGTAGTTCAGCAAGGCTTGCTGCAAATGAACCGGGTCTCCGAGCAAAGGGGGTAGCGTTGGGTCGCTCTCGACCGAAAGTTGCAGATGCTTTGCCTGGGCGCGATCCTGGAGAATGGCTGTGACGTTATCAAGAATGCCCGCCACCCGCAGTGGCGCCTCCTCAAGCGAGAACTTTCCGGCCTCGATCTTGGACAGGTCGAGAATGGCGTTGATGGTTTCCAGCAGATGCTCGCTGGCCAGTTCCAACCGGTCGAGCCGTTCCATCTGTTCGGGCGCCAGGCCACCACGCCTGATCAGATGCGCCATGCCAGAAATCGCATTGAGCGGGGTACGTATCTCGTGTGACATGTTGGCCAGAAATTCACTCTTCGCCACGTTGGCAGCCTCGGCAGACTCTTTCGCGACAGCCAGCTCCTCGGTGCGCTCGGCAACGAGTTCTTCCAGATGCAGGCGGTGCTGCGCCAGTTCTTCTTCGTTGCGAACCTGCTCGGAAATATCCCGGCTGACGCCGAAAAGTCCGACGACCCGTTTTTGCTCGTCAAATAATGGCCACTTGTAAGTCTGCACATAGCCGCGCTGACCGTCGGCGTCGTAGTACGGCTCGATCTTGTTCAGCAAGGGGCGGCCTTCAGTGAGGACCCGGTATTCCTCCTCCTGATAGACCCGTGCCGTATCCGGCGGAAAAATTTCCCGGTCGTGCTTGCCGATCATTTCGCGCCAGCTGGCATGTCCGGAAATCTCGGCCATGGCCTGGCTGCAAAAACGGAAACAGCCCTTGGCATCCTTGAAATACACAAAATCTGTGGTCTGATTCAGGAATGCCTCGAAGTCCCGGTTGAAATCCGCCAGCTCCTTCTCAGCCTGCTTGCGGTCGGTAATGTCGACATCCATGCAGACGAGGATCGGTTTTTCAGGGCTTTCCCCGGGGATGGAAAACATCGTCGCCTCGACCCAGCGCAGTTCGTCATCACGGGTCCGGATTGAATATTCTGCCGGACCGATGGGCTTTCCGCTCGCAGCCACCTCGTCCAGCAGGCGCGTGAAATTGTCAGTCTGCTCCCGGTCAAAAATCAGCCGATCCAGTCGCTGGCCAATCGCCTCCTCGGCAGACCAGCCATAAAGTTGCTCCGAGGCATGATTCCAATAGATCACCCGGCCCTGCAAGTCGTACCACTGGACAGCCACATCCGGCGTATTCTCCAACGTCGCCGAAAGTTGCCGCCCGGAAGATTCGGCGCGTGCCCAAGCCTGCGAGGCCTGGTTCAAGGCCCGCCAGAGCACCAGAAAAGCCCCCAGCACCAGCAACGCTACGACAGCCATGCCCAGACGTAACAGCCAGACATTGTCCGCCCTGGTCGGCCAGCCGCCTCGCGGCAGCGCGGCCAGTTGCCATGTACCGCTGGGTAGATTGATTTCGGCCAGCACCGGCGACTCGGCAAACAATGCAGGGCGACCGAAGAAGACGCCCCCTTCGCTCCCTTTCCCATCGGTGCCGCGGATTGCGATCTCGATCGGCGAGTTATCATCCCGCAAACCGCTATTCCGGTACAGCAATTCTGCATCGACAACCGCGCTGACAATCCCCCAGAAACGCTCCTGCCCCTCACCATCCGGCAGAAAAACCGGCAAGCGTGCCACGATGCCGACGCCGCCCTGAACCAGACTCAACGGGCCAGCCAGGACGATCTGACGAGTCAGCCTTGCCCGATCCGCTGCCTCGAACTGTCCAGGGCTTTTCCGGTAGTCGAAACCAATGGCCTTCTGGTTGCCCTGCGTGGGGTAAATCAGGCGAATCATCATGTCGGGGGCGACGGCAATACTGCGCAACTGCGTGCGGCCGGCAAACAACGGCTGGACTGCCCGTTCAAAACGAGCCTGAACCAGATCCGGCTCCAGAGCGATGACCCCGACCAGACCTCGAACCAGCTGGATATCGCTGTTGAGATTGCTGTCCAATCGGTCCCGGGTCCGGATCAGATTCTGCTGAACTTCGCCGCGGACAGCGCCGATATAACGCTCATCGTTGATTCGCTCGCCGACATAGGCCGCCAAAGCCATTCCGCAGACCAGCAAGGCCATGACCGTATTAAAGACGCCGCGCCTCATCGCTCGCCAATCCAAAGTGTGGCCACAACGCCTTCCTGGGGCCGGAATGGCAGCCAACCGCAGCACTCGACAAGCATCGACATCTATCCGCAGCTCCGGTAGGAATAAGGAAATAGCTCTTTTTTTGGTGATTCTAGCGATGCAGCAAGGCCGGAAGCAAAAACTATCGTTAATGATGCTCCGCTCCGGTAGTCAAAAGCATGAGCAAGGCAAGCGTATCCGCCATGTCAGCGAACTAACTGCTTCGCCTGAGTTCAAATCAGTAAGCTCAATCAAACATGTCGGCAAACCGACGAGGAGCACGTAATGGAAGCTGGTGCTCGGACCCGCTTGGAAAACGACTCATTCGGCAGCATCAAGGTCGCCGCCGAACGGCTCTGGGGTGCGCAAACGCAACGGGCGCTGGAAAATTTTGCGATTTCGTCAGAGCGCATGCCGAGCGAACTGATCCATGCCCTAGCCACGAT
Organism: Dechloromonas aromatica RCB; assembly: GCF_000012425.1. Classification (NCBI taxonomy): domain Bacteria; kingdom Pseudomonadati; phylum Pseudomonadota; class Betaproteobacteria; order Rhodocyclales; family Azonexaceae; genus Dechloromonas; species Dechloromonas aromatica (nom. nud.). Next base: position 3,164,953 of record NC_007298.1, read on the forward strand.
CAAGGCCGCCTGCGCCAGCGTCAATCGGGAACTCGGCCTGATGAAGCCAGCCCTAGCGGCAGCCATTGTCATTGCGGCCAACGAAGTCGCCAGCGGCCGCCATGACGACGAATTCGTGCTGCCGGTTTGGCAGACCGGTTCCGGCACGCAAACCAACATGAACATGAACGAGGTGCTGGCCAACCGCGCATCAGAACTGCTCAATGGCCCGCGCGGCAACGCCCGCCTCGTTCACCCCAACGACGAGGTCAATCTCGGCCAGTCATCCAACGACATTTTTCCGACGGCCATGCATGTCGCAGCGGCTACCGCCATCACCAGACAACTGTTGCCGGCCATCCAGCAACTGACTGCAACGCTGGAAGAAAAAACAGCCGAATTCGCTGACATCATCAAGATCGGTCGCACCCATCTGCAAGACGCCACTCCGCTATCGCTGGGCCAGGAATTTTCGGCGTATGTAGCCCAACTGCAGCATGCCGAAACCTTGATCAGCGCCAGCCTGTGTTCGCTCTTTCCGCTGGCCGTGGGAGGAACGGCCGTCGGCACCGGCTTGAACACGCATCGTGAATTCGGCAGTCGAGTCGCCGCCGAGCTTGCCATCCGCACCGGCCAGCCTTTCACCAGCGCCGCCAACAAGTTCGCCGCGCTGGCCGCGCATGATGCCCTGGTGGCCGCCCACGGTGCCCTGAAAACCCTGGCCGTGGCCCTGATCAAAATGGCCAATGACATTCGCTGGCTAGGTTCAGGCCCCCGCTCGGGCTTGGGCGAAATCAGGCTGCCGGAAAACGAACCGGGTAGCTCCATCATGCCAGGCAAGGTCAACCCGACCCAGTGCGAGGCGCTGACCATGCTCTGCTGCCAGGTGATGGGCAACGATGTGACGATCGGCATCGCCGGCGCCTCCGGCAATTTCGAACTGAACGTCTACAAACCGGTGATTGCCCACAATTTCCTGCAGAGCGTACGCCTGCTGGCTGACGGCATGCTCAGTTTCGAACGCCACTGCCTGCGCGGCATCACAGCCAACAAGGAACGCATTGCCGATCTGATGGAAGGCTCACTGATGCTGGTCACCGCGCTGACCCCGCACATCGGCTACGACAATGCGGCTGAAATCGCCAAACTGGCACACCGTCAGGGAATGACACTGAAGCAGGCAGCACTGGCCCTCGGTCATGTCTCGGCAACGGACTACGACCGCTGGGTCGTGCCGGCCGACATGATTCATCCGGGAAGGCCCTAAAGCCTTAGCAGTCAATTCTTCATCCCAGAGGCTCCGCCGGCGGGATTCAGTGTCTTGAAGCCATGGATTCCTGTTGGCGCGGGAGCGACAAATTGATCAGCGGCGTCCCAGAAAGGGCGATGGCAACGATCAACCGGGCTGGCTACGGAACACCAATACCGTCATTTTCGAAATCTGTACAAACAAGCTAGCCCCTGTTTGAACTTCCTGGCATCTCAAATGTCATTAAGTCTGTGAGTGGAATCACAGCAGCCTGAGACTCGTAGGCGTTGATGGGGAGAACACGTATGAAACGTACTCTGCTGGCCGCTATCGCGGCATTCGTCACCCTTGCCGCTGGCATCGGAATATTCCAGAACCAACACCACAGCATCGGCGACGCCTTGGCCGCGAATGCGCCAGTCAGCGTTGCGGCGCCGCCCGCCGGAAAACCCATCCCCGAAATCTCTGCGGTTGATCAGGACGTGCCCTATCACGAGGCCTGCGCCCGCGAGGGGCTGAACGAGTCCGAATGCGTCGGCCGCCTGATCTGGTTCAAGGCCACCGCCGGCAACGACCGTTTCCACACCTACACCTTCCAGCAGCGCATTGGCGTGCTGATCGACTGGTTCCGCATCCTGCGCGCCGACCAACGCGACGACCGTTTCTGGGCTTGGGGCATCATCAACGACCCGGCCTGCTGCAAGCCGGGCGACCCGGACTGCCCGGCCAAATCGGCCGAGGAGACCTATGGCTTCGACTGGTGCCCGGGCGACGACGTGCTGCTCAAGTACGTCGGCAAGCCCGGCTACGTCGACCCGGCCTGCGGCCTCAAGGACGCCGCGCTCGACCCGGACGATCCGCACAGCCAGGGCGGCAAGGTAGATCAGCGCCATTCGGCCTGCGACCTCAAGTTCGGCACCTCGACCGGGGCGCTCGGTATCCGCAAATTCCCCAACCCGCGCTTCGACGCCGCCAGGTGGCAAGTGCTGAACGGCGGCAATGCCAGCTGGGCCGGCTTCAACGCCACCAAGGCGGCTGCCACCGGCGTCGAGTCGGACGCCCGCGTCAGCAAACTAGCCGATGCCTCGGTCGAACCGCCCTTCCTGATCGGTACCGCCTGCGGCTCCTGCCACATCGCCTTCGACCCGCTCAACCCGCCGGCCGACCCGGCGCATCCGAAGTGGGACAACATCAAGGGGCTGATCGGCAACCAGTACACCCGGATGTCCGAACTGCTCACCTCCGGCATGCCGAAGAGCAGCCTGGAATACCAGATGTTCGCCCACGCCCGCCCGGGCGTCACCGACACCTCGGCCATTTCGCACGATCAGGTCAACAACCCCGGCACCATCAACGCGCTGATCAACGTCGCCCAGCGCCCGGTGTTCAAGGGCGAAATGGTCACCAAATGGCGCAAGGCCAACACCTGCGGTACCGAGAAGGATGAGGACAAGTGCTGGTGCGAACCGGGCCGCAACGGCAAGTGCTGGCAGAAGAGCACGCGCGACGACGACACCACCACCATCTTCCTCGGCGGCCAGAAGGTCGTGCTGCCCGGCGTGCATCACATCCTGAAGGGCGGCGAGGATTCGATCGGTGCCCTGGAGGCCATCCAGCGCGTCTATTTCAATATCGGCTCGTGCTCCGAACAGTGCTGGGTCAACAACTTCACCGACATGCGGCAACTGGACCCGGAACAGCGCGGCTACGGCCAGACGGCATTCAACATCGGCCAGTGCCGGCGCGACTGCCCGAACTTCCGTGCCGTCGAGGACCGCCTGCAGAACATCCTCGATTTCTTCGCCTCGGCCGAATCGGATGAAAGCGACCTGTACGCAGCCCGCGCCAACCAGCGCAAGGCGAAAAATCCGGCCGCCACCTACACGCGGGCCGAGCTTGCCGCCGACCTCGAGAAGGAATTCGGCAAGGGCGCCGTCGGACGCGGCCAGACGGTCTTCGCCGACAACTGCGCGCGCTGCCATTCGAGCATCCCGGAAAGCGCCGGCGGCGCCTTCAAGAACCGCGACTTCACGGCGCCCAACGATGCCCATCCGCGCAAGGTGCGCGCCGATTTCCTGGGCAACGACCAGCCGACCGCCGTCACCGAAGTCGGCACCTTCCGCTGCCGGGCGCTGCACTCCAACCACAAGCCGGGCCATCTCTACATGGAATACGCCTCCAACACGCTGCACAAGCAGCCGCCGGTCGCCGACATTCCGGAACGCCCCGAACTGAAGGACGGCGGCCGCGGCTACATGCGCAACGTTTCGCTGGTCAATGTCTGGGCCACCGCACCGTTCATGCACAACAACGCCGTCGGCCCGGAAATCTGCGGCAAGCCGGCCAACAAGGACAACGATTTCCACCGTGCCCGCTACGTCGGCGCCGATGGGAAACTGCTGCCCGAACAGCCCGACTGCGTGCGCTACGACCCGACGGTGGACGGCCGCTTCGACCTCTACAAGCGCTCGATGTTTGAACTGCTGCACCCCAGGGAACGCGGCGCCAAGCGCACGCTGACCAACGCCGACCTGCTGCTCGACGTCGGCATCCGCCCGCTCGACGGCAAGACCGAAAAGCCGCTCGGCGGATTCGGCCAGGTGAAAATTGCGGCCGGCGCCAGCGCCGGTTTCCTGAATGGGCTGGAGTACAAGCAACTGGTCGGCGACCTCTTCCTCGCCAAGCGCCACCCCGAGCTGCTGGAAAAGGCCGGCCGCAAGGCCCTGCAGCCAACCCTGCTGGAGATCGCCGACGAGGTTCTGAAAAATCCGTCGCGCTTCGTCGAGATCCTGCGTGAGAAGCGCGATTTTCTCAGCGCGAACTACGAGACCTGCACCCAGGAGATCGAAAACGAGGGCCACCGCTTTGGCGAGGACCTTTCCGAAGCCGACAAGAAGGCGCTGACCGCCTTCCTCGCCACCCTCTAAGGCACGGGAGATCAGATCATGGGACTGCACACCTTCACCCCGCGCACCGGCCGGATCGCCCTCACCACCCTCGGCGCCCTCGCCATCCTGACGCTGGCCGCCTGCAGCAAGCCGGAGCCGCCGAACATCGGCTTCGCCCCCTACGGCAAGGACTACTCGACCAAGATGAGCCTGGCCCAGGTCGAGTACAAGTACCCGATCCCGGCGGCCGAACTGGCGAAGATCACGCCGGACTACCTGGCCAAGCTGGACCAGGAGCAACTCGACCAGATCTACGCCCGCCTGCCAGCCGGCCCCATCCCGGATGGCGCTTTCGACGGCCGCATCCTGCTGCCGCGCGGCGAGAGCGGCAAGTTCCGGCTATCCGAAATCGTCGGCGGTTTCACCGGCATGGGCCTGCACCTCAAGGGCCTGTTGATCGAGGATGTCGGCGAGGCGCTTTGGCGCGGCAAGGTCTTCTTCCGCGACGAACGGGTACTCCGCAACCGCATCGAAGACCTGTCGGTGCTGAAAAAGATCGGGCTGGTCGAAGGCGAGCCGAAGAAGATGAGCTATGGCGGCAAGGAAACCTGGCTGCTCTTCCCGGCCAAGCTCTACTGCGGGCAAAGTCTGCTCGACGCCCGCCGCGAATCGATCATCATCGACTATTTCTTCACCGACGAAATCCCCGGCTACCAGGAGAGCCCGGACTTCCTGGCCGGTCGCCGCGGCCTCAAGGTGCGCGACGAAATCCGCATGATCCGTCCCGGCCTCTACCTCGGCCGCGCCTACCTCGACCGCGCCTTCGCGCTCAATTTCACGCTCTACGACAAGGCCAGCGACGACAAGGCGCGCGACGACTTCGTCAAGACCGGCACGGTACAGCAGGACTGCTGGCCCGGCACCCAGGCCCGCGCCATTCCCGTTTCCGCCAAACCGTGAACGATGGCCGGGTCATGGACACCCGTCATGACATTGCGCAATTCCCTGCACGCCGGCCTGCTTGCCCTGGCCTGCGGGCTAGGCGCCAGCATGCATGCGGCCGCTGAAATCCGCTCGCCGGAGCCGGCCTGGGTCGTCACGCCGAGCCTGGCCGGGGACAACCTGCCACCGAGCGGACGTTCGCTGTTCGACCAGCTGTTCGCCGTATCACGTAACGGGCAGAGCCACATCGAGATTCCCTTCCCGTTCGCCGCCCTGCTCCAGCGTCTCGACAGCGAACTGGCCCGCGACCCCACCAGCCCGCTGCCGCCGGCCAAGCGCGTCCTGATCCCGCTCGGCCGTTCGCTGCAGCGCACGGCCGCCGCGCCGGACTATTTCGCCTTCCCGCGGGTGGTGGTGGCGGTGGATTCGGAAACCGGCCCCATTTCGAAATTCTTCCTGAAGGACCGGCTGTACATCGGCTACCAGGAAAAGTCGTCGGTGCTGGAAGTGATCAGCTACAACGAAAGCGCCGGCCGCTTCGAATTCCAGCTGGTCAAGGACTACCGGGCCGGGGGCAGGCCGCAGGTCTATTACGCCAACCGCAACCTGTGTTTCGCCTGCCACCAGAACGGCGCGCCCATCTTCTCCCGCGCCCTGTGGGACGAAACCAACGCCAATCCGCAGGTCGCTGGCCTGCTCGCGGCCAGCCGCCGCGATTTCTACGGCATCCCGCCCGGACGCGGTGTCGATATCCCCTACGCCATCGACAACGCCACCGAACGCGCCAACGGCTTCGCACTGACCCAGCGCCTGTGGCGCGAAGGCTGCGGCGAGGCCGACCTGGCGGCCCGCCGCTGTCGGGCCGGCCTGTTCGTCGCCGCCCTGAGCCATGCGCTATCCGGCGGCCAGCGCTGGATTCCCGATGAAAATTTCCGGCAAACCGTGGCCGAGCCGCTGCAGAAGGAAGCCAGCCGCCGCTGGCCCGGCGGGCTGGCCATTGGCAACCCGGACCTGCCCAACCGCAATCCGCTGGAAGGCATGGGCAACTGGCCGCAAGACCCGGCAGCACGCATCGCCCGCTCCCACGTTGCGGCGCGTTTCGATCCCCTGCTGCCTCGCCCGGCCCGCGACATCTGGCGCCCGCAAACGCCGGACGCCATGGGCACCGCGATTGCCGGCCTGGCCGAATTCGTTTCCGCGGCCGACCGCCAGGCCCTGGAGCAGGCATTGGCGCGACAGACCAGCGGGCGCGATACGCAGACAACGTCGCCCTGCCGGATGGAACGGGCAGCCTCGCGCTGGGCGGTCCGCTGCGCACCGGCTGCCGGGCAGTCCGGCCCACGCATCGACGCCACCCTGTCGCTCAAGAACGGACGCCCGACCGGCGGTCGCATCGACCGGCTGACACTGCCCGGCGGCACGGCCTTGAGCAATATCGAGCTGGTCGCCCGCCCCGCCGATTCAGGATTTACGCTGCGCTGGGAAGGGAGAGTGCCGCGCACCGCCGACGGCCAGGCGTTGACGCGCTTGAGCTTGCGGCCAGCTGCGGGCGATCCCGACGCCGGCGTGGTAACTCTGAATATCCGCGACGACTTCGCCGCGCTCGAACAGGCCGTTTCGAGCCTGCTCGAATCGCCGCCGGGCGAGGCGCTATTCGGAGCGACAGCCATTCCCCGCACAGCCTTGTTCGCGGCACTGCTGTCCCGTCTCGGCGGGGCGCCCTCAGCGCCCTGCTGCCAGGCCGCCGATGCGCTGCCGCTGCCCCGGCTGGAAGTCGTCGCAGCCATTCCCGGCGGCAGCGCCAGCGCACCGATGGAGCCCGCCGTTCAACGCTTCTTTCCCTACTGCGCCACCTGCCACCAGTCGGCCGAGACCTTCCCGCCCAATTTCCTGACCGGAAACGATGCCCAGGTCGCCGCCCGCCTTCGCCAGTGCGCCCCGCGCCTCTACGTGCGGCTGGCCATGGCCGACCTGGCGCCGGAGCAGCGCGACAAGACGCCGATGCCGCCGGAAAGCATGCTGCCGGCCTTTGCCAGCGATGCCGCCGGCTGGAAAAATAGCCCGGCCCGTGCCGCCCTCCTGACCCAGGTCGGCGACTGGCTACGCGCCGAAAGCGGCCGCCCGCCCAACCTCACAGAACTGCTGGCCGGCGGCTATGAAGCCCTGCGCTCCTGCCTGCCGACGCCGTAGCACCAACCCACCAAGGGGAGCACCATGAACGAAGAATTCAAATTGAGCCCCAGCCCCTGGAAGCGCCGCTTCCTGATTCTCTTCACGCTCACCATCGTCATTCCCGGCTTCATCGGCCTGCTGCTCCTCAAGCGCTTCGGCGAGGACACCCCGGTCGATTACGCCAGTCCGACCGAGCATTTCAAATACGGCTCGACCGGCGGCGAGCACGAGATGGGCTTCCCCTACTGGATCTGGAAGGCACTGCCCGAAGTCTGCCCGCAATACCTGCCGGGCAAGGGCTACCAGTCGCTCGGCATGGTTTACGAAAAGAAGCCCGACGGCAGCGACCGCGACCTGCCGGTCGGCACCTCGCAGCGCCGCTTCCAGGGTATCGACCGGGTCTTCGTCAATTGCGCCGTCTGCCACGTCAGCACCGTGCGCACCGCCGCCGACAAGCCCGCCAGCATCGTCCTCGGCATGCCGGCCGCCACGTTCAACATGAAGGGCTTCGAGGAGTTCTTCTTCCGCTGTGCCGCTGACCCGAAATTCTCGAAGGAATACATCCTGCCCGAGATCGAACGCCAGGGCGCCAACCTCGACCTGCTCGACCGCTACCTCGTCTACCCCGTCGCCATCGCCATCATGCGCGACCGGGTGCTGGCCCTGGCCGGGCGTTTCGACTGGGTCTTCAAGCAGCACGAATGGGGGCCGGGCCGGGTGGACACCTTCAACTCGGCCAAGGTCATCTTCAATTTCCCGATGAGCCATCTCGACCCGAAGGAATTCGATGCCCCGGCCGATTTCCCGTCGATCTGGCGGCAGCGCCAGCGCAAGGAGCCGAAGGAGATGCAACTGCACTGGGACGGCAACAACACCACCGTCGAGGAGCGCAACAAGAGCGCCGCCTTCGGTACCGGTACCACCCCGCCAACTATCGACATTCAGCGCATCAAGCGCGTCGAGGCGTGGATCATGGATGCCGCCCCCCCTGCCTTTGCCGACTTTTTCCCGATAGACCGCCAGCTGGCCGCCCAGGGCGCCCCGATCTACCAGCACTACTGCGCGGCCTGCCACGGTGCCTCGGGCAGCGACTTCAGCGGCGAGTACGTCGGCACCGTCGAGCCGCTGGCCAGGATAGGCACCGACCGCCGCCGGCTGGACTCCTACACCTACACGCTGGCCGTCAACCAGGCGACGCTGTACTCCGGCTACCCGTGGCGCTTCACGCATTTCCAGAAGACCCACGGCTACGCCAACATGCCGCTCGACGGCCTGTGGCTGCGCGCCCCCTACCTGCACAACGGTTCGGTGCCCAGCCTGCGCGACCTGCTCGAACCGGCGGCCAAACGCCCGAAGGCCTTCTATCGCGGCAACGACGTCTATGACCCGATCAAGGTCGGCTTCGTCTCGAACGTGACCGAAGCCGGCGGCAAGAAATTCTTCCGCCTCGACACCACTGTGCCCGGCAATGGCAACGGCGGCCACGAAGGCAAGGCCTACGGCACCGAACTGAGCAGCGCTGAAAAATCGGCGCTGCTCGAGTTCCTGAAGACATTCTGAGAGGGGATGACATCATGACGACCTCCTGCTCGTGCAAGACCTGGCTGAAATACGCCGCACTCGGCCTCGCCACCGTCGCCGTCATCGGCGCCATGATCGGCTACGACCGCGGCTTCCGCCAGTATCCGCAACCCGACTGGGTGACCGCGACGCCGGAAATGCGCTTCAAGTACGGTTCCATCGGTGCCGAGAACGACGCCGGCGTGCCGTACTGGATCTTCTACGTGCTGCCACGCATCTTCCCGGAGAAACTGACCCAGGACGGCCTAGTCACTCCCGGCGGCTACGCCTCCCTCGGCGTGTCCTGGGAACTGGGACAGGAGCTGCCCATCGGCTTCACCAAGAAGACCATCGGTTTCCCCCGCGTCGCCAACAATTGCGCCGTCTGCCACACCACCAGCTATCGCGAGCGCATCGATTCCAACCCGGTTTTCGTGGTCGGCGGCCCGGCCCACACCACCAATGTCGAGGGCTTTTTCCGCTACCTGATCGACTGCGCCAAGGACCCGCGCTTCAACGCCGACATCCTGATGGCCGAAATCGACCGGGTGACCCACCTCGACTGGATCGACCGGCTGCTCTACCGCTTCCTGATCATCCCGATCACCAAGAAACGCCTGCTCGAACGCGAAGCCCAGTTCGCCTGGGTGTACCGCAAGGACTTCCCGGACTGGGGCCGCGGCCGCGACGACGCGATGAACCTGACCAAGTACTTCATGATCAAGGCGCCGATGGACGACACCTTCGGCCCGACCGATATGCCTTCGGTGTGGAACCTGAAAAAATACGTCTGGGACAAGGGCCATCGGATGAACTACGCCGGCGACAGCAACGACCCCTACTCGGTGATCATGGATTCCGCCCTCGGCGTGCTCGGCGCCCCGCCGGCCAACAAGGCGGATTTCCTGGGCCAGGTGAAGTGGCTGCACGACTACCTGTCGGCATTGCCAGCGCCCAAATACCCGTTCCCGATCAACGCCGCCAAGGCAGCCGCCGGCCTGCCGCTGTTCGACGCCCACTGCGCCAGCTGCCATGCCAGCGCCAAGACCGGAACCCCGCTGCCGCTGGCCGCCGTCGGCACCGACCGCGGCCGGCTCGACTCATGGAACAAGGGGGCCGCGATCAAAGCCAACCAGGTCGTCAAGGACATGGGGCTGGAACGCAAAGGCCTGGTCGAAGAAGACCTGATCGGCTATATCGCGCCCTTCCTCGACGGCATCTGGCTGCGCGGTCCTTACCTGCACAACGGCTCGGTCCCCACCCTGCGCGACCTGCTCGAACCAGCCGCCAAGCGGCCCAAGGTTTTCTGGCGCGGCTATGACGTCTATGACCAGAAGAAGCTGGGTTTCGTCAGCGACTCCCCCGAAGCCAAACGCGTCGGTACCCGATTGGACACCGCGAGCAAAGGCGGCGGCAACCAGGGGCACGAATTCGGAACGACCTTGTCGACACCAGAGAAAGAGGCTCTGGTCGAGTACCTGAAGACCTTGTAGGTTCGATTTTCACGCCGTCTGGAGGAAGGCATGACCGATATCTTCCTGAGCTACACCGAAAAGGACAGGGAGCAGGCGCGCCGGGTTGCGGCGATGCTGGAGTCGGGCGGCTGGACGGTCTGGTGGGACCGCCGGATTCCGGCCGGCGAAACCTGGCGCACCGTGCTGGAGAAGGCACTGGAAGACATGCGCTGCATGATTGTGCTGTGGTCGGCCCGCTCGATCGAAAGCGAGTGGGTGTACGAGGAAGCCACCGAGGGGCGCCGGCTGGGCAAACTGGTCCCGGTACTGATCGAGGCCGTGCGCCCACCGGCCGGTTTTCGCGAAATACAGGCCGCCGACCTGAGCGACTGGGACGGCACGCGCGAATTCGAAGGCCTGCGCATGCTGCTCGCCGACCTTGAAAACCTGCTCGGCAAGCCCTCAGCAGCACCAGGCAATCGGCAGCCCGCCATCGATGGCGGGGGAGGCAGTTCGGACCTGCCTTACGACCCGGCCGATCTGGCGGGCGGCGTGATCGTGAGGCCCTGGTGGCAAAAACACCGCCTGGCGGCCATGGCGGCAGCAGGCACGCTGCTGGTGGCGGGGGCTATCTACCTCGCCTGGCCAGCGCGAGAGCCGACGCTTGTTGCCCCTCCGGTGCGCAACCCGGAACGCCATGAAACTCACCCTGGCACGTTGCCCGGAGCAGCGATGTTGGCGCCAACCACTCACGAAACAGAAAGCGCCCCGGTTGCGAAAGTCACGCCCCAGGCACGAACACCGGCCAAGCGCAGCGAAACGACGCGAACGGCCAGTGCGCGCTGCACCGATCTTCTCGCCCGGATTCAGTTGGGTGAATCGCTTTCCTACGAAGCGCAAGCCGTCTTCCAGAAGGAGTGCCAGCAATGACCATCGTCCTCCGCCAGAAGTGGGGTATCCGGTTGTGGATCACTTCGCTCTGTATTGCCGTGCTCGCCTCGGGCTGCGACAGCCTGCGCGAGAAAATGGCAATACCGGCCGCCCCCGCCGCCAGCTCCGGCACCCAGCCCCCCGCTGCACCGGCCCCTACCACGCTACCGCCGACGCAAGCCTACGACAAGGCCGTACTCACTGCGGCCACCGCCTTGTTCAAAAATGCCAAACTGCCTGCCGAGGGCATGCTGGCACAGGCCAAATACGCAGTGGTCATCGACCCGCTGATCGATGGCATGACCGGGACACAATCGGTCGCCACCCAGGCGATGGGCGTCCGCCTGGCCAACCTGATGCGCGAACACTATCCGCAATTCGACGTGAAAGCCTTTTCCGCAGCGAATGTGGCCAAGAGCCCGCTGGTGCTGATCGGCACCTTCACCGGCGTCAACGCCGAACGCAAGACGACCGGAACGCGCGAGGCTTACCGGATTTGCCTGGCCCTCGCCGACCTGCGCAGCGGCAAGCTGGTCAGCAAGGGGCTGGCCTTCGCCCTGCCCGATGGCGTCGATCCGACGCCGCTGGCTTTCTTCCGGGACGCCCCGGCCTGGTCGGAAGACCCGGCAACCGAGGGCTACATCAAGACCTGCCAGGGCACCAAGGCCGGCGATCCGATCAATCCGCTCTACCTGGACCGCATCCTCGCCGCCTCCCTGGTCGCCGAAGCCATCGACGCCTACGATGCCGGCCACTACCAGAACGCGCTCGAACTGTACGGCAGCGCGCTGGCCACGCCGGCGGGCAATCAGTTTCGTGTCCATAACGGCATCTACCTCGCCCACTGGAAACTGGGACACCGGCAACAGGCGGCCGCGGCATTCGGGAAAATCGTCGACTATGGCCTCGAGCACCGTCGCCTGGCCGTCAAGTTCCTGTTCCGGCCCGGCTCGACCGCTTTCGTGCAGGACGCCAAGCTGAGCGGCCCGTATCCGCTCTGGCTGAAAACAATCGCGCAGCGCTCCGGCGGAAGCGCCAATTGTCTGGAAGTGACCGGCCACACCAGCCCGACCGGCCCGGAACCCCTGAACGAACGCCTGTCACTGCTGCGGGCGGAATACGTCAAGGAACGCCTGGCGGGGATGTCGCCCTCGCTCGCCAAACGGATGATCGCCAACGGCGTCGGGTCAAGGCAAACACTGGTCGGTACCGGGCGCGACGACGCCAGCGATGCACTCGATCGCCGGGTCGAGTTCAAGGTCATCGGCTGCTAGGGCACACTGTTCAATCAGTCATCCCGATGCCTCACTGGCTAAGGAGCCTTAGGGTACGGAATGAGCAACCGGTTTTAATCAGTGCTCACCTAAAAATTTCGGCAGGCCTGGATGTATCCGAAGGCCTGCCGTTTGCTGCGGAACGTAAACCGCCGAAAATGAAATTTCGGCCGAGTCAGGCGCTCAGCGCGCCGCAATCACGCCGCAGGCAACGCGCTTGCCGGAATTGCCGGCCGGCTGCGACTTGTAGTCGTCCGGATCGGCATGGATCACGACGCTGCGGCCAACGACACCGTTCGGCCCATTCAGGGTCAGCCCCTTGAGTTCGGCACTGTACTTTGCTTCGCCCTGAGCATTGGCGACCAGATTGGGCATGTCGCCGCCGTGGTGTTCCTCACTGGCGTAATGGCCATGCGACTTGCTGACCGGATTGAAATGCCCCTTGGCGCTGCTCGCATCCGGCGCGCTGCAATCGCCCGCCTCATGGACATGGAAGCCATGTTCACCCGGCGTCAGCCCGGAAACCATCGCCTCGACCCGCAGGCGACCACCCGTTTCGGAAAAGCTGACTTTCCCGCTCACCATGCTCCCGGAACGCGCCTGCAGATCGGCACCGGCCGACGGCCCCATGACCGGGGTCGCGCAAGCACCCAGAAAAATGGCAGAAAAGGCACTCAAAGCAAAACCGATACGTCGCAGCATGTTGTTCTCCTCAAAGGATCAGGCGGTTTGAAAAATGCCAAAGGGCTGCTGAATGGACCCAAACCGGTAGGGAACGTTCCTGAAAACAGCGCGCCCCTTTATAACAATCAGAAATAACAAGATGCGCACTTGTTCTTAAAACAATATTAAGCCCTTTGCTACAATGACGCTCATTCGACAATCCCCGCGGATTTCCCTGCAATGACCCAACGCAACACACTCTCTCATCTCGACTGGCTCGAAGCCGAAGCCATCCACATCATGCGCGAAGTGGCCGGCCAGTGTTCCAATCCGGTGCTGCTCTTCTCCGGCGGCAAGGACTCGATCTGCATGCTGCGCCTGGCCGAAAAGGCCTTCCGCCCGGGCAAGTTCCCCTTCCCGCTGATGCACATCGACACCGGCCACAACTACAAGGAAGTCGTCGCCTTCCGCGACAAGCGTGCCGCCGAACTGGGCGAGCGCCTGATCGTGCGCTCGGTCGAGGATTCGATGGCGCGCGGCACGGTCGTTCTCAAGCACGAGGGCGAATCGCGCAACAAGCACCAGTCGGTGACCCTGCTCGAAGCCATCGAGGAATTCGGCTTCGACGCCTGCATCGGCGGCGCCCGTCGCGATGAGGAAAAGGCCCGCGCCAAGGAACGCATCTTCAGCTTCCGCGACGAATTCGGCCAGTGGGACCCGAAGAACCAGCGCCCGGAACTGTGGAGCCTGTACAACGCCCGCAGCCACAAGGGCGAAAACATCCGCGCCTTCCCGATTTCGAACTGGACCGAAATGGACGTCTGGCAATACATCGAGCGCGAAGGACTCGAACTGCCAAGCATCTATTTTGCTCACAAGCGTCCGGTCGTCATGCGCCAGGGTTCCATCGTGCCGGTCAACGTGCCGCTGGTCGGCGGCGGCATTGCCAACCCGGCCAAAGACGGTGAAGAAATCATCGACCTGCAGGTGCGTTTCCGCACCGTCGGCGACATTTCCTGCACAGCCCCGGTCGAATCGGATGCCGACGACGTCAGCAAGATCGTTTTCGAAACCGCCACCACCACCATCACCGAGCGCGGCGCTACCCGCCTGGACGACCAGACCAGCGACGCCTCCATGGAACAACGCAAGAAAGAGGGTTACTTCTGATGACCGCCCAAGTTGAACGAGTTTACGAAGATGCCGGCCTGCTGCGCTTTCTGACCTGCGGCAGCGTCGATGACGGCAAGAGCACCCTGATCGGCCGCCTGCTGTTCGACACCAAGACCATCCTCGCCGATACACTGAGCGCCATCGCCAAGACTTCCGAAAAGCGCGGCATGGGCGCGGTCGACCTCTCGCTGCTGACTGACGGCCTGCAGGCCGAGCGCGAGCAAGGCATCACCATCGACGTGGCCTACCGCTACTTCTCGACCGGCACGCGCAAGTACATCATCGCCGACGCGCCGGGCCACGAGCAGTACACCCGCAACATGGTCACCGCCGCCTCGACCGCCAACCTGGCCATCATCCTGATCGATGCGCGCAAAGGTGTGCTGACCCAGACCCGCCGCCACTCCAAGCTCGCCTCGCTGGTCGGCATCCCGCACCTGATCGTCGCCATCAACAAGATGGACCTCGCCGATTATTCGCAGGAAACCTACGAGCGCATCAAGGGCGAATACCTTGAATTCGCCGCCAAGGTCGGCATCGAAGACATCCGCTTCATCCCGCTCTCGGCGCTCAATGGCGACATGATCGTCGACCGTGGCGACAAGCTGAACTGGTACGAAGGTCCGACCCTGCTCGAAATGCTCGAAACCGCCCCGGCCGCCCATACCGAGCACACCGAGAAGTTCCGTTTCCCGGTCCAGTACGTCTGCCGCCCGCAGGATTCTGCCAACCCAGAGCTGCACGACTACCGCGGCTTCATGGGTCGCGTCGAAGCCGGTTCGATCAAGGTCGGCGATGCCGTCACCGTTTTGCCTTCCGGCCGCGAGTCGACTGTCAAAGCCGTGCAACTGGGCGGCGTCGATATCGGCGAAGCCTTCTGCGAACAGTCGATCACCCTGCTGCTGGCCGATGAAATTGACACCTCGCGTGGCGACATGATCGTCAAGTCGAGCGAAGTGCCGGCTGCCGTCAAGCAGATCGAAGCCACCGTCTGCTGGATGGCCGAACAACCGATGGACCGCGCCCGCACCTACCTGATCCGCCACACGACGCGCGACTCGAAGGCCAAGCTGGCCGCCATCGACCATCGCCTCGATGTGAATACGCTGGAAAAAGTCCCGGCCGAAAAGTTGGCCATGAACGACATCGCCCAAGTCACCTTCAAGCTGGCCCAGCCGCTGTTCGCCGATCCCTACCTGGAAAATCGCGGCACCGGCGCTTTCATCATCATCGACGAAAGCAACAACAACACGGTCGGCGCCGGCATGATCCTCTAAGCGTCGCTGCCCAACCCAATAAAAACGCCTCCATTACGGAGGCGTTTTTATTGGGTCTCTGGAATCTGGCGTCGAACCTGAGCAACGGACGTAAAGAAAAGGTTGCCGCTTCACGCTCAGTGCGAGAAGACAAGGACAGCCGTTCGGCCAAACCATAAAAAAGCCCGGTTCTGAATACCGCTCGGCCATTGGCAATCTGGCCGGGTCATCAAGCGCTTTCACGGCCTGGCCCGGTTGGCCTCCGCCCCGGATCATTTCGGACACTAAGCTGACGGTGAATCAGGCTGAAGAAAGCTTCGGGATCGATAGGCTTGGTCGTGAAATCGTCCATTCCGGCTGCCAGACAGCGCTCACGGTCTTCGGAAAAAGCATTGGCTGTCATGGCAATGATCAGGAAGCGGTGACCATCGGGTAGCGCACGAATGCGCCGGGTCGCTTCCAGGCCGTCCATCACCGGCATCTGCATGTCCATCAGAATCAGGTCATAGGGATAAATACAAGCGAGGGCAAGCGCTTCTTCGCCGTTTTCGGCTGAATCGATCCGAAAATGCAGATCTTCAAGCAGAATTTGCGTGATTTCACGATTAATGGGCTCATCGTCGACCAATAGAACACGAATCCCGGCAAAATCCTTGAGCAAACCTTGCTCAGCACCGCAGGTCGGTTCTTGATGCGCCTCCTGGCTGCCCAGTATTGCCTTGCGCAAGCGGGCAGTGAACCAGAAAGTACTCCCATTCCCGATTTCGCTCTCCAAGCCAGTTTCACCTCCCATGGCTGCTGCAATCTTGGCGGTAATCGCAAGCCCCAGACCGGTTCCGCCATATTGGCGGGTTGTCGAGCCATCGGCTTGTTCGAAAGCCTTGAATAGGCGTTTCTGTACCTCGGGTGCGATTCCGATACCGGTGTCGCGCACCTCGAAACGGATCAATACGTCTTCCTCGGTTTCTTCCAACAAGGCCGCCGTCATGAAGACGCTGCCCTGTTCGGTGAATTTCACCGCGTTGGTCGCATAGTTGAGCAGGCTCTGCTGCAGTCTGATGCGATCACCGCACAGTAAAGGCGGGAGATCGGGCAGTTCGAAGCTTAGAGACAGGTGCTTTTCCAATGCCCGTTCGTGAAGCATGGAAATAACGTTTTCGAACAGACTGCCGAGTGGGAAAACGTCCTCTTGCAGGGTGAGCTTGCCTGCTTCGATCTTCGAGAGGTCTAGCACCATGTTGATGATTTCGAGCAGATGCCCGCCGGCGGCTTCCAGCTTGTCCAGGCGAGTCTCCTGTTCCTGCTCTAGGCCGGCACGCCGCATCAGTGCGGCCATGCCGGCGATGGCGTTAAGAGGCGTACGTATTTCGTGGCTCATGTTCGCCAGGAAGGTCGATTTTGCCCGGTTCGCTTCCTCTGCCACTTCCTTGGCGCGCGACAACTCCTCGGTGCGTTTCACGACGCGCGCTTCGAGTTTCGAATTAAGTTCACGCAGTTCGTGTTCGCGTTCGAGAATGGCTGATGCCATCTGACCGATGTCGGTGGAAAGGTCGTTGAATTCCTTGATTCGGCCTTGCGGCCAGAGCCGGACGGGCCGGCCGCTGGCAACCTCGTGCGCTTGCTTGACGACCCGGGCAAGCGGCCTGAGGAGACGGGATGCGCCATACATTGCGAGCAAGGCACCGATAACCAGGGAAGCCAGGAAGCCACCGCAGACGATCAGGGTCGTCATGCGGATTTCCGGGTGATCAAATCCCGCCGGCAGGCGCGAGATGAACGACCAGCCAAGCGCTTCGGAACGCGCTCCTCCAACGTAGTAGTCGTGCCCATTGAAGCTGAAGCGGCTTGGCAAGGGCTCGTCCTTCAGCACGGCATTGAGCACGGGCGAGTTGTAAATATTGAGTTCGCCGGGACGCATGAAGGCCTGTGTATCGGCCAGCAGTTCGCCCCGCTGGTCGACTACCCAGATTGACCTTTGCTTATTGGCCGGGTTGCGGTCGAGTATGCTGAGCAGGTAGTTGATCGGTATTTCGGCGAGCAGAACCTGGTCGCCTGCGATGGGAATGGCCAGGCCCACCGTGATGACACCGCTCAGTGCGGAGAGATACTTGTCGCTCCAGACGATCTCGCGCCGTTGGCGCACCTCCTGAAAAAGCGGGGTACCGGAGAGGTCGCTACCGATGACTTCGCTTTCCAGATGCCGGTATTCCGGCGTGAGTCCCGCCGCCAGCACGTCGCCTTGAGACGAGATCAGGTAGAGCGCACGAAAGACTTTGCCTTCACCGATGGCGTCGGCGATGAGCGTTGATGGCGACTGCGTGTTGCGCAAGGCTGTCGCCACCAGCGCCATTTGTTCCTGTTGGGCTAGCATCTGCATCTCGATGCGGAAAGCCAGTTCGCGCGCTTCGCTCTCGCCACGAGCACGGATTTCCTCTTCCATCTGCGGAATGCGGGTGAGCAGAAAAACACCGCCAACAATCAGGAAGGTGAGTACCGAGGTCAGGGTCAGCAACAAGCCAAGATAGACGGGTAGACGCCATTCGCGTTGTCGCGATGCCTTCATTTGAGCTGCACCAGTTGGCCGTTGCGGATTTCGGTAAAGAAGACTTCCCGGGTGGCGTCGCCATAGGCGTCGAACTGGATTTGCTGCTGTACGCCGGTATAGGGGCCGTACTTGAGCAGGGCTTCCTTCATGCGTTCACCGTCGCGCTTTTTCTGCAGCGCGGCGATCACTACTTTGGCAGTATCGTAGGCGAGCAGCGAAAAGGAGCCGAACTCACGCTGGAAACGTTGCTTGAAGGCATCGCGGAACTGCTGGTAGGCAACGCTTTGGTCGTTCCGGTTGTAGGCATGCGTCATCAGCAGACCTTCGACGGCCCGTCCGCCCATCTCGCTCAAGGCCTCTCCGGAAGCTGCCCATTCGGACGAACTGAGCGGCAAGTTAGGGGCCAGTCGGCGTGCCTGTTGTGCCAGCCGCGAGGTATCGAGCGTACTGGCGACAAAGATCAGCGCATCAGGCGAGTGTTCTAGCAACTTGCCGATCACGTCGGCAAAGCGCGTGCTCGCGACGGACTCGAAACCGGCGGTGGCGCTGACGCGCCCCCCAAGGCGGGTCAATTCCTCGTTAAAGCCCGCTATCCAGGTATCTGAAAAAGGGCCGTTCGAGGCATCGAATGCCAGCGCGGGCTGGCGGATGCCCCGCTCATAAAGTACCCGCGCATGCTGAATGGCCGCTTCTCTCGTCGTGCAATTGACACGAAATAAGTAGTCATCCTTGCCCTTGAAATAGGTTGAGGCGACTGTCGGACTGATAATCACCTGGTGGGCCTCATTCATCATCGGCACGACCACCGTGGCCATCGAACTGGTGACCGGCCCGATGATCACATCAGGATGCAGCGCGATCAGTTCTTCCGCCGCTTTTTTGGCCTGAACCTTGTCCTGCCCGTCGTCACGAACGCTCAAATCAATTTTGCGGCCATCGATGCCGCCAGCTGCGTTCTGCTGCTCAATCGCGAGGATCACGCCATTGCGAACGCTCTCGCCAAAATCGCTTCCACGGTCGGATAAGCCGGCCAACAGGCCGATGCGGATCGGTTCCTTAGGTTGGCACCCTGCGAGCAGGGATAGGCCCAAAGCAAGATAAATCCATCGTATTTTCACGTTTGCGTTTGCCCCCTGGAACGCGGCTGCTATTGCAGTTACAGCTTATTTTTATCGTCTAGGCTAGTCAGTTAGGGGCAGGGTCGTCAACAAGCATCTCCAGAATATTCATAACAAGTAAATCTGGTTCGCTCTCAATAACGGACATTCCGCCAGCTAGCGACGCAAGGTCGCTTATGCCGCGTTATTTGCACAAATACTCCGACCGGTTGTTGCCTGATGACGTGTGCTAGCGAGGCGATCAGATTGGTGAGTGCCCAATGCTGTCACTCAACTGCATTGGACAGTCGGTCTGCTTTTGCAACTACTCATGCCGCATAACGCATGCCCCGCCGTAGTTCATCACGCTTGCGTGGTGATGACTGTCTTCTTCATTTGAAGATGAGTGAACATGGCCAATATTCAGACTTCTTGTAGCCAGGCAGCTACCTTCTTCGGGTCCGGCAAACTGCCAGAGTGAACAACCTTGCCATTAATAACCAGACCGGGGGTGCCCATGATGCCATAACCAATGATAACGGCCATATCTTCAACTTTTTCAAGGTTGATAGCGACTCCGGTCTGCTCAGCGACTTGCTTAACCATTTCGGTCAGGGTTTTACAGCGTGCACAGCCCGGGCCAAGGATTTTGACTTCTTTCATGGTGTTCTCCTTATAGAACTGCGTTGAATACGTAGCCGACCATCAGAATGCCCAGGGCAACGACACCGGCAAAGGTGGCAATCAGTTGTGGCTTCAAAGCTTTGCGCAAAATAATCATTTCTGGAGCTGAGAGTGCTATCACACTCATCATGAAGGCCAGTACGGTGCCGAGGGCAGCGCCCTTGCCAATCAGCGCTTCAACAATCGGGATGATGCCGGCCGCGTTGGTGTACATTGGCACGCCGAGCACCACGGCAGCAGGTACGGCCCACCAGACATCCTTGCCCATGAAGGACGCCATGAAGTCCTCGGGTACATAGCCGTGAATACCTGCCCCCAGTGCGATACCGGCAACGACGTACGGCCATACCTTGGCGACGATTTCCCGAATGTGACCGAGGCCAGCCTCGCCACGTTCGACCCAGGTCATCGAACTCCCTTCGTATTCTTGGTCCGCTTTGGCCTGGATAGCTTTTACCCAGTCTTCGAGATAACGCTCCATCTTCAGCTGCCCGATAACCAGTCCGGAAATAATGGCAACCAGAAGACCCAATCCTAAGTAGAGACCTGCAACTTTCCAGCCAAACATCCCGAACAGCAGCGCCAGGGCAACTTCATTGACCATGGGGGCCGAAATAAGGAACGAAAAGGTTACTCCCAGTGGAACACCTGCCGACAGAAAGCCAATAAAGATTGGCACCGCAGAGCAAGAGCAGAACGGCGTCACGATACCGAGTGAGGCGGCTAGAATGTTGCCAACCCCCATCCTCTTTCCTGAAAGTAGTGCTCGAGTTCGTTCAGGTGCGAAGAAGGTCTGAATAACCCCCATCACGAAGACGATACCGGTCAGAAGCAACATGACCTTCGGTGTATCGAAGAAGAAGAAGTGGATGGCTTCACCTAACGCGCTGCTTCGGCTCAATTCAAGCAGGCTCAGCCCAAAATCGGCGAAATCAGTTAGATGGGTGTAGGCCACAAACCAGATAACTGTTGAGGCAGTAATGCCGGCCGCCCACCGCTGGTTTTGGTTCGGGGCACTGGTGTTAAATGAGGTTTCGAGTTTCATCGCATGCTCTTTGTAAGTCTCTGTTACCACTGAAGACGTGGATGTCAGTCAAAGGATGCAAGTTTGCCAAAATTAATTTTCTTTGGGCCCCCGCGGCACGAAACAACAAACCTGACCAACCTCGTCAAATCGGACTTGGCACGCAGTTACGAGTTGTTCTCGAAGTCGTTTTCGAGCACGCTGGACCCGCGACTTGGCCGCCGGAAGCGTCACTCCAATCCGGTCGGCAAAGTCCTGCTGTGATATTCCCTCGATGTCACATAGCGTTATTGCTTCGCGGTCCTCAACGGAGAGTTCGGTAAGGACTCTCGGGATGCATTGAGATAGCGAATCGACGGGAGTAATTGGCTCCGCATCCACTGCCGTAAGTTGGGACTCATCCAGCACGACCTCGTATCTGGTCAACCGATAGCGGTCGATTAGGAGGTTACGGGCAACCTGAAACAGCCATGCTCTCCGGTTGGCGATACCGCACAGACCACGCTCCAGACGCGTTGCTCGCAGAAAGACCTCTTGAACGACATCGTTCGCCTCCTGCAAATCCGGAATGCGGTTAGCTACGAAGTGTAGCAACTCACTCCGATGCTCATCCCAAGCGTCGATAATACATTTCATCAGTACTCACTACTGCTCTGCCAGATAGTAGTGTGCCGGAAAATTATTGTGTTCGTGCGGCAGCTTTTTCAAATTGCTGACAGACCATATCCGTAAGAGACCGCTTGTGACCGGTAATACCCCGCCATCAATAGTCAGCGTCTTACTTTCCGACAGGTGAAGTTTTTATTTCCCCATCGGTCGCCTTGCGCACGCTACGCGCCAGTTCCAGCAAGGTTGGCTTAGCTTTCAGATTGGCCCGTTCGCAGTACTCCAGATTGACGTCGAACATCAGCCGCTTGCCTTCCAGTGCCAGCGTGATGCCCACTGCCTGCAGGCTTCCCTTGTCCGTTACCGTCAAGGTTGGCTGGTTACCGAGGATGTTTCTGATTTTGGGCAAATTGACGATCTCGCCGGCCCCGACATAAAGGATGTCGCACAAGCGGATTGGCGTTGGCGTCGTCAGTCGGGCGATCACCATACGCTGCCCGTTAACCCGTCGTTCGTAGTAATTCTGCATCGCAACACCCACCTCCTCATCGCCGAGGATGCAGACGTGGAAGTTGGCCCGTTTGGAGTCCGGCCAATCGAACAGGTAGGCAAAGTTGTACAAATAAGCCGCTTTCATCTCATGCTCGGCCACCACCTGGGCGTTTGCCGCCAGGCTGAAACAGAACAAGAGAAGAAGGATCAGGGCGCGCATGGCTATTTCAGAGGTCGACGTTGAGCTGGAACCAGTAGGTCCGACCGTCCATGCGCAGGGCATCGATGCCAGTTCCCGGGGCCCAGCCAAAGGGCGACACCACTTCGTAATTGCGGTCGAACAGGTTGCGGATGCTGAATGAAGCGGAAAGCCCATGCCATTTCCGCTCGCTGGAGAAAGTCAGGTTGGCCAGCGCGACGCCTCCCAAACGGCGTCGCTCGGTGGTCAGGCGCGAACCGAGGTATTGGGCCTCCAGGCCGGCGCGAATCGACTCACCGGGCAAGGGTGAAGTCAGCTGAAACTTGCCCAGCAGGTTTGGGGAATTGACTGCATCCTGCCCGCTCGTGTCGTGCGAATGCTGCCAGGCGCCACTGGTTCTGGCCCGGATGCCGTTGTCCCAGCGCGCCTCGAATTCGAGCTCGCCGCCCTTGGACAGGCTGTTTCCTACCGGGGCATAGTCACCCAGAGCATCAACGTAGACCTGTTGCTTGCTGCGGCGATACTCGTAGAGCGAGCCGGTAATCCGCATGTTGCGATCTAGGTCGTGCTGCACCACAAGTTCCTTCGCCGCCACATATTCGGGCACCGCTCCGGCGCCATAGATGGATCGATCGTCGGCATTGGGCATGCGGAACGCTTCGCTATACGAGGCTTTGAGCGTGGTCCGGAAATCCGGCTGGTAGATCAGCGCGATGCGCGGGCTCCAGTTACCTTCAAGATCGCTGGCCTTGTCGTAACGCGCTCCGACATTAAGGCGCCAGCGCTCATGGAAACGGTACTCGTCCGCCATGTAGACACTGGTCATGTTGCGTGAATACGACTCCTGGAGATCGCTCGTGACATTCCAGCCCGACGAGTAATAAGTCCGGCGCAGGTTCTGACGAAAATCGTTGCGATATTCCATGCCGAACAGGATGGAATGGTTGGCAAACCACTTGCCGACGAACTTCTGGTCCACACCCCACCACTGCGCCTGATGCCGTCGCTGGGCATAGGGGTCCGGATCGTTGATGACCCGCCGGTTCTCATAGGCGTAGTAGCCATAATAGAAGCGCGACGCCGAGTACAGCTGCAAGCCAAGATCGGTCTCGTAGCTGGCGTTGAGGTAGCTGTTTTCGTCGTCGATCGTGAAGGGCGTATTGAACACCGAGAACTGTGTCGGCTGGGTCGGCACGCTCTTCCGGCGATCGACATAGCCCGCTTCGATACTGAGCCCGTCGAGTGAGAACTTGCCAAAGAAGCGCTTGTTGCGCTCGTCGTCGAGCCCGTTCGCCCAGCCGTGGTTGTTGCCCGGCGTATCGTAGGCCGGGAAATACAGGTTCTGGCCCTGTGAGTCCATTGCCGAGGCCGAGAGCAGCAGGTCGGCACCATTTTCGAAGCGCCTGCCGAACGTCGCCCGCTGCCGGTATGTATCGTGGCTACCCGCTTCGCCGGAGAGCTGCAGGCCGTTGAAGTCGCCCCCCTTGCGGGTGACGATATTGATGATGCCGAGCATGGCATTGTTGCCGTAGGTCACCGAGCCGGTACCCGGCACGTACTCGACGCGTTCGACCAGGGCCAGGTCGAGCAGCCCGGATTCGTCGATGTAGGCCTGATTGAACAGGCTGTCCTGCGTCACGTAACCGTCGATCAGGACCATGATCCGCCCGGTGTAGTCACCCGGCGCCCCGAAACCGCGCCCGCCCATGTACTGGTAGCGGCGGTCAGAGGTGGTGTATAGGCCACGCATGCTGTTGATCACATCGGCAATCGTCCGGTAACCATAGGCCCGAATATCTTCGGCGGTGACGATGGCGACGGCGGATGGCGAGTCGCTGATCTGGCGAACCAGCGTAGACCCGGTGACAACCTCGCGCTTGACCAGTTGCTCGAAGGGAAGAACCGCCAAATCCTCTGCTCCGGTCGCTCGGAGCGGATGATGGAAAAGTGCCAGCGCCAAGCTCATCGCCCCAAGCCACCACAAGCGGTGCGGTGACGGTGAGGGCTTGAGAACAGCGATCAATGCGAGCCCCAAGCGTTGCGCGAGGCAACTGAAGGCGTGACGAAAAGGAATGGATTCATGACAAGGCGACGGAAAAACCGGACAGCGTAAAACTTGACGGGCACCCACAGGTAAGCCGCAAAGCATGGAAAAAATAAAGGTGCCAATTATGCACAGCTCATCAGCTGCCGTTAATCCTGAAAGGACAATATTCCCTGCAAGCCGTTAAAAAAACGCATTCGGGACAGGCATCCCCCCCTTAACAGCCCGCTGCGGCACGTTGCCGCATGTGGCAACATGCCACAGAGTTACCACGTAAGTCATAGCTAATATTCCCCACTTTCTAAAAAAGCAAACAAGGGGAGCTCATGAAAAAGAAAAGGGGAATAGCACCTTTCGGGGTGTTGTGTGCCTGTTCACTGGCATCAACGGGGGTTCTGGCCAACGAAGCGTCCAGAATGCTCGACGAGGTCTCGGTCACTGCAACGCGCGAGACGCGCTCGACCGGCGAAGTGCCGCAGGCGATCGCCGTCGTCGGCAAGGAAACGCTGGCCGACAAGAAGATGTTCAACGTCAAGGAAGCGCTGCAGGAAGTGCCCGGCGTGCTGATCGACAGCAAGAACGGCGGCTCCGATGCCCGCCTGATCATCCGCGGTGCCGGCCTCAAGGCGGCCTACGGCATCCGCGAGATTCAGGTGCTGCGCGACGGTGTTCCCCTGTCCGATCCGGACAGCTTCACCCGCCTAGATTTCGTCGACACGCAGGACATCGAGCGCATCGAGATCGCCAAGGGACCGGGCAACCTGTTCGCGGCGGGCAGTGCCGGCGGCGCGATCCAGATCATCTCGAAGTCGGTATTCGATGCCCGGGCCAACAACCTGAAGATCGGCGCCGGCAACCTCGGCACCCAGAACTACCATCTGCGCGTCGGCGGCATGATCGACGACCGGCAGGCCCTGGCCCTGACCGTGACCCGTCGCGAAATGGACAACGACTGGCGCACCTGGAACCGCTTCGAGACCACGCAAGCCTCGCTCAAGCACGGCATTCAGCTGGGCGACGGCGACATTCTCGAGAGCGAGGCCTCCTACGCTGAATCCGACATGCAATTACCGGGCGCGGTCGATGAAGCCATGTTCCAGACCTTCAAGCAGACCGGCAAGCAGAACGGCACCTCGGAAGCATGGAGGCACTCCGGCCGCTACTCCAAGGTCTGGTTCCTCAACAGCCGTCTGGAAGTACAGCGCGGCAACTTCACCTTCAAGCCGCGCATCTACTACAACACCTGGTACCACTACCATCCGGTTACCGGCATCATCAACGAAACCGAATCCTGGGTTTCCAACCTGGGCATGGACCTCGAAGGCAACTACCGCCATGCCCAGGGTACCCTGGTCGCCGGCATCACGGCCCGCCAGGAGCGCGCCCCGGATTCGCGCAAGTACGAATACCGCGATGTCACCACCGGCGGCGGTGGCCGTATCGTCGCCACGCGTTCCGATGCAAAGGGAAGACTGGCTGAGATCGACGACGCGACGACCTTGCTGACGGGCGCGTACATCCAGGAATCCTGGCGCCCGAACGAGCGCTGGATCATCGATGCCGGCATGCGCTACGACATCGTCGACTTCGACGACAACAACCAGCAATTCCGCAAGTACGACTACGCCTCCGGCAAGTATGTAGCCGGCGCCGGTTCGACGCAGATCAGCAAGACCTTCTACCTGCCGGCCCCCAAAATCGCTGCCAGCTACCGCTTGCTGCCTGGCTTGAACCTGTTCGCGATGGCCGCCCAGGCCGGCCAGATTCCCTCATTCAGCGAAGTGTCGACCAACCCGGCACTGGAAGCGCCGGTCGCCCGTAACTACGAAGTCGGCCTGAAGGCCCGGGCTGCCGACTGGTCCTTCGACACCAGCGTTTACGTCAATCCAGTAAGCAAGGACATCGTGCAGCAGAGCAACGGCGGCGTGACGACCTACCTCAATGCCGGCAAGACCGACAAGAAGGGTTTCGAGTTCGCCGGTCGCTATGCGCTGGACAAGCACTGGGAACTGGGCGGCTACTACAGCTACACCAAGTATCGCTACACGGAATTCTCCGAGCCGGTGCGCGTTGGCGCGATTACGGTTAACCAGGAACGGGCCGGCAACACCCTGCCCTTCGTGCCGCGCAACCAGTACGGCGTCTTCGCCGGCTGGAAGCAGGGCGGCTGGCGGGCTCGCGTCTCGGCCAACACCTGGGGCGAATACTGGATGGACAGTGCCAATACCCAGAAGTATGAAGGCTGGGAATGGATCGTTAACGCCTCGCTCGGCTATCAGCTCCAGCAACATTCGCTGACCCTGAACGCCGACAACCTGTTCAACGAGCGCTATGCGGCAGAGGCCAAGAAGGATACGACCGGCAAGGTGACCTACACGGTGGGCGCCCCCCGTGCGCTGATGCTGACCTACCGCTACGACTTCCGCTAGGAGAGCACCATGCATCGCACAACACTCCTGCTGACGCTGCTGGCGGCGACCGCTTCGGCATTCGCGCAGCAACATGACCAGCACGGCCGCCCGCCCGCCGCGGCGACAACGGCCTGGACGACCCAGCCGCTGATCGTGGCAGTACCGGGTGGCCGCGGTGAACGCGCCGCGGCGCAGTTCCGGACAGTCGGTTTGCCGGCGGCCGAAATCCGCGTCTTCGGCCCGCGCGGCGGCGAACAGGCCTTCCCGGTCGAGGCCGGTGCGACCCGCCTGCGCAGCCCAGCCCCCGAATCCGGCAACTACCACTGGCTGAGCGCCCGGGCCGAAACACCGGCCCATGTCGCCGTCGCCACGACCGTCTGGTATTCGAGCAACCCCGGCCCGGCCCCGGTCGACCTGCTGCAGCATGCCAAAAACGAACTGGAGATCGTGCCCGACCCGTTGCCGCGCGAGCACGCCAACTATCGCGAAAGCGAGAAATGGCGCTTCATCGTCCGCTACGCCGGGCAGCCACTAGCCGGCCAGCTAGTCCGGATGGAAACCGAGCGTGGCACACGAACCAGCTTCACGACGGATAGCGAGGGCGTCGCCACTGTACTTTTCCCCCGCGATTTTCCGCCGGATGCCAAGGGCGAAGGGCACAACCACGCCAATGCCGGCTTCGTGCTGAGCACCGAGCACCGGGACGGCGACCGTCATTTCGTCACGGCCTTCAACCACATCTACGGCCTGGATGGCGAGCGCGGCCGCAGCCTCGGCTGGGGCGCGGCCTTCGGCCTGGCCGGTATGCTCGGCGCCCTGCCGCTGCTGCGTCGCCGTCAGAACGGCAAGGAGCAATGATGCTGAAAACCCTCTTTCCCACCCTCTCCCGGCTGCGCTTCACGGTACAGCTGGTGATGCTCTTCGTCACGGTATATGGAAGCGTTATCGTCGGCACCTACATGGCCGGCAAGATATCCAACGCGCTGCCAGCGCTGTCCTGCGCCTATGACCAGATGAACGGCGGCTACTGCGTACTGATCCCGACCCAGCACATCCTGCACCATCGCATTGGCGAAGCGATCGTACGCGCCCAGCAGCTCACCTTCACGATGATCCTGCCGCTGCTGATGAGCTTCCTGGCTTTCTTCGCCTTCTTCTTCGTGCTCGGCAAGGCCTTCTGCGGCTGGATCTGCCCGCTCGGTACATTGCAGGAAACAGTCGGCATGATCGGCCGCCGCTTCGGTTTCGGCCTGCGCCGGCTGGAGGATGACGACCTGGTCGCGGCACGCCGGGTGCGCCCGGTCAAGTGGCTGTTGTTGCTCGGCCTGGTACTCCTGCTGCCCCTGCTCACCGGTCTGGGTGTGACGCCGCATTCGCTCGGCAATCCGTACTGCGATATCTGTCCGTCGCGGGTGGCGACCTCGCTGCTCACCGGCAACACCGACCAGCTGGCGCTACGCGTCGGCGATGGCTGGAGCTTCGCGCTCGGCGCCACGGCCGATTTCCTGATCGGCTTCATGCTGGTTGGTGCCCTGGCCATTCGCCAGCCCTTCTGCCGCATCTGCCCCCTGCTCGCTTTCAATGCGCTGTTCCAGCGCCTGTCGCCGCTGCGCCTGGTCAAGACGCGGCACGAGAACTGCGGTCAGTGCCGGATCTGCAGCGAGGCCTGCCCGATGGATATTCAGGAAATCTCGCTGCAGGAGGGGCGCAAGGCCTACACCGAGGACTGCACGCTGTGCGGCCGTTGTGCCGAATACTGCCCGCAGGACGGCACGATCCGGATCAAGTGGGGGCCGATCACCTTGTTCTCGTCGCGCCGCGACTATTACAAGAACAAAGTGCGGGGCGAATGGCCGGATGGCAGCGTCAAGCCAGTGCGCTTCATGAAGCGTAGCGAGGCAGGCGATGGTCGATGAACTCGCCGCTGGCCAGGTCGGCCTCGGCACCGTATGGCTGCTCGGCGTATCGATGGGCCTGACTGCCTGCACCGTCACCTGCCTGCCCTTCATGGGCACCTGGGCGCTCGGCCGGGCGAGCAGCACCGCCGAAGCCTTCCGCCATGCATTGGTCTTCCTGGCCGGTCGGGTGTTGATGTATACGCTCCTCGCCGCCTCGGCCGGGCTGGCCGGGCTCGGCCTGGCCAAGGCTCTGGGCGGCTCCTGGGGCAACTCCTTGATCGGTGGCGCCAGCATCGGGGCTGGGCTGTGGCTGCTTTTCAAGTCCCATCGCCATGGTTGCACTCCGAAACGGCCTGCCGTCCAGCCGCTGCGTTTCCACGGCCGGGCCGATGCAGCCCCGCCCTTCGCGCTGGGCGCCACGCTGGCCCTCACCCCATGCACGCCGCTCGCCTCGCTGCTCGCCCTCGCTGCCCAGAGTGGCAGCGCTGCATCCGGTGCCGGCTATGGCCTGGCCTTCGGTCTGGGCGCTGCGATGACGCCGATCCTGATTCTCGTTCCCCTGGCCGGCCGCCTCGGCCGCGAATTGCGCGCCGGTCGCCCTTGGCTGTCGCGCTGGCTGGTCTGGGCTTCAGCCGCCGTACTGATCCTGCTCGGCATCCGTCGCCTGCTGGCTTAGCCGGATACGATCGGGCGCAGCACCCGGCGCCATCCCCGTTTGCCTTTTCCGGCCAACGGGTTTCAAAGGGGAGGTGCCGGCAGCAGCCTGCCAGTGCTCATCTGCACCGGCACGCCACCGGTAGAATGTTACGATTCGCTTCTACTGGCCCCGCAGGCAGCCTAATGCTGCCTGCCCGGCTGCATCGCCACGTCCGTTCCTACCTTCGCGCCTCCCCGCCTTTCGACCATGCAGAAAATCAACAAGCCGCTCATTGCCTTCGTTGTTGCCGCCATACTCGGCGGAGGATACTGGCTATGGACCGGCCACAAGGCCACTCCCGCCACTCAAAACAAGGCGGCGGGACCGGTGCCAGTCACCGTTGCCAAGGCGCAAAGCGGCGAGATGCCGGTTTACCTGAATGTTGTCGGACGCGCCGAAGCCTACGAGGGCGTCACCGTCAAATCACGCCTGGATGGCCAGATCCTGGCTGTGGCCTACACGGAAGGGCAGGCAGTCAAACAAGGCGATGTTCTGGTCAGGCTCGATCCGGGCGATTTCAACGCCAAGGTCGCGCAGGCCGAAGCCATCGTCGCCAAGGATCAGGCACAACTGGCCAAGGCGCAGGCCGACGTCGAACGCTACTCTGGACTCAAGGCACGCGGCTTTGTGTCCGACGAGAAGGTCAATGAAGTCCGAACCAACGAAGCCGCTGCGGCAGCAACACTGAAGGCAGATCAGGCCGGACTCGAACTGGCCCGCCTGCAACTCTCCTACACCACGGTCCGCGCCCCCTTCGCTGGCGTCGTCGGCGCCCGGCTGGTCTTCCCTGGCTCTTCGGTCAAGATCAATGACACGGCATTGGCCGTCGTCAACCGGATCAACCCGCTCTACGTCACTTTTGCCATCCCGGAACGCCACCTGCAACGACTGCGGAATGCCATGAGCAAGGGCGCGATGAGCGTTCAGATCGCCTTGCCGGGAAGCAAGGATGCGCCGTTCGAAGGCACGGCAAAATTCATCGACAACGCCGTGGATATGACCACCGGCACAATCCAGATGAAGGCGCTGCTCGACAACAAGCAGGCCCGACTGACGCCGGGACAGTTCCTCAATGTCAGCATGGTGCTCGACAAGCTGGCCGAGGCGGTCCTCGTGCCCAACGAAGCGATACAACAGGGGGCCGATGGCAATTTCCTCTACGCGGTAAAGCCCGACGACACGGTTGAAGTCAGAAAGATCGAGATCATCGCCAGCTATCAGGGCAATTCCGCCATTGCCAAGGGAGTCGCCGTCGGCGAAACGGTGGTCACCGATGGCCAGCTCCGGCTGACACCAGGCGCCAGTGTCAGCAGCAAGCCGGTCAATCCCGAGGCAGCCAAGTCGAAGGCACCCGAACCAAGCCCTCCGGCACGCTGAGGGTCTGGCAATGAATCTACCCGAGCTCTGCATCCGTCGTCCGGTAATGACCACCTTGATGATGGTCGCCCTGCTGATTTTCGGCGTTATCGGCTATCGTGCCCTGCCGGTTTCGGAATTACCGGCCGTCGACTTCCCGACCATTTCAGTCACCGCCAACCTGCCCGGTGCCTCGCCGGAAACCATGGCGGCAGCCGTCGCCACGCCGCTCGAAGGTCAATTCTCGACCATCGCAGGACTGGACTCGATGACCTCGACCAGCGCCCAAGGCTCGGCCACCATCACGCTGCAGTTCTCGCTGGACCGTAACATCGACGCCGCAGCTCAGGACGTCCAGTCGGCCATTTCGGCAGCCCTGCGCAAGCTGCCGCCGAACATGCCGACGCCACCGTCGTTCCGCAAGGTGAACCCAGCCGATTCGCCGATTTTCTACATCGCGATGTCGTCGCCGACGCTGCCCTTGTCCCTCGTCCATGAATATGCCGAGACCCAGTTGGCCCAACGGCTTTCGACCGTTCCCGGCGTTGCCCAGGTGCAGATTTACGGTTCGCAGAAATTTGCTGTCCGCGTCCAGGCCAACCCGGACCAGATGGCAGCCCGCGGCATCGGCATCGATGAACTGCAGCAGGCCATCGCTCAGGGCAACGTCAACCAGCCGGTCGGCCAGCTCGATGGCAGCCGCCAGACCTTCGCGCTGAAAGACAATGGCCAGCTCAGCAACGCCGCCGCCTACCGGCCCTTGATCGTCACCTGGCGCAATGGCGCACCGATTCGGCTGGAAGACATCGCGACACCGATCGACAGCGTCGAGAACACCCGCATCGCCAGCTGGAACGTCGACAAGCGCGCCATCGTGCTCGCCATCCAGCGCCAGCCCGGCGCCAACACCATCGAAACGGTGGATGCGATCAAACGCATCCTGCCCTCGTTCCAGGCCAAACTGCCAGCCGCGGTGACGATGAAAGTACTGTTCGACCGCAGCAACTCGATCCGCCACGCCATCGATGATGTCCAGTTCACGCTGATTCTGTCCGGCTTCCTGGTCATCATGGTCATCCTGCTCTTCCTGCGCAATCTGTCGGCAACGGTCATTCCCAGCCTGGCACTGCCCATTTCGGTGGTCGGCACCTTCGCCATGATGTCGGTGCTCGGCTACAGCCTCGACAATCTGTCGCTGCTCGCCCTGACGCTGTCGGTCGGCTTTGTCGTGGACGACGCCATTGTCATGCTGGAGAACATCGTCCGCCACGTTGAAGCCGGCGAGCCGCCCTTCCAGGCCGCAATCAAGGGAGCCAAGGAAATCGGCTTCACGATCATCTCGATGACCATCTCGCTGATTGCCGTGTTCATCCCGGTGCTGTTCATGCAGGGTATCGTCGGTCGCCTGCTGCATGAATTCGCAGTGACCATCTGCGTCGCCATTCTCGTTTCCGGCTTCGTCTCGCTGACCCTGACGCCGATGCTGTGCAGCCGCTACGTCAAGCATGCCGAGCCGGACTCACACGGCCGCGTCTTCCAGATGTTCGAAAGCTTCTTCAACGCAGTGCTCGCCGCCTACGAAAGAACGCTCAAACAGGCCATGGCGCATCCGCGCACCATCCTCGCCAGTTTCTTTGTCACCTTGCTGATGACCGGCTATCTGTTCACGCTGGTGCCCAAGGACTTCATTCCCAGTGGCGACTCCGGCCAGATCATCGCCTTTACCGAAGGCGCACAGGATGCCTCCTTCACCTCAATGGTCGCGCATCAACGCGCCGTGGCTGAAATCGTCGGACAGGAACCGGACATCGCTTCCTTCATGTCGTCGGTCGGCGCCGGCGGCATCCGGCCAACCGCCAACACCGGCACCGTTTTCATGATTCTCAAACCACTCGACGAGCGCAAATCGACGCCGGATCAGATCATCCAGCGCCTGCGTCCGAAACTGGCGGCGGTGCCCGGCATCAAGGTGTACATGCAAAACCCGCCGGTGATCCGGATCGGTGGCCAGCTTACTGCCGCCCAGTACCAATACACCTTGCAGGACACCGATCTCGATGAGTTGTACCAATGGACCGCAACGCTGACCCAGAAGATCCGCCAGTTGCCCGGTTTCGTCGACGTTGCCAATAACCTGAACAACCTCAGCCCGGTCGTCGGGCTGGACATCGACCGTGACAAGCTATCCACGCTGGGCCTGACCTTCGGCCAGGTCGAAGACGCCCTGCAGAGCGCCTTCAGCGCCCGCCAGGTATCGACGATCTACGGCTCGACGGCGCAATACCAGGTGATCCTCGAAGTTTCCCCGGAATTCCAGGCTGACCCACAGGCCCTGTCGCGCATCTATGTGCGCGGTAACGGCAAGCTGATCCCGCTCGACACCGTGGCACGCTTCACGCGCAAGACGCAGGCCTTGACCGTGAACCACCAGGGCCAACTGCCTTCAGTCACCATTTCCTTCAACCTGCTACCCGGCGTTTCACTGGGCGATGCGGTGGACCGGATCAAGGCACTGGAACAGGAAATCCGCGTTCCCGTCTCGCTGACCACCAGCCTGCAAGGCACGGCGCAAGCCTTCCAGTCCTCGCTGCAAGGCCTTGGCGTCCTGTTGCTGGTCGCCGTACTGGTCGTCTATCTGGTACTCGGCGTGCTCTACGAGAGCTTCATCCACCCGCTGACCATTCTTTCCGGCCTGCCTTCGGCCGGTCTCGGCGCCCTGATCACCCTGCTCATCTTCAAGGTTGACCTCAGTCTCTACGCCTTCGTTGGCGTGATCATGCTGATCGGTATCGTCAAGAAAAACGCCATCATGATGATCGACTTTGCCCTCGAGCGGCAGCGCAAGGATGGCATGCCGCCCGGCGAAGCGATCTTCCAGGCCAGCCTGATCCGTTTCCGGCCGATCATGATGACCACAATGGCCGCGCTGGTCGGCACCCTGCCCATCGCCCTGGGCATCGGCGCCGGTGCCGAGGTGCGCCAGCCGCTGGGTCTGGCCGTCGTTGGCGGCCTGATGCTGTCACAGTTGCTTACCTTGTATCTGACACCGGTCATCTACCTCTATCTCGACCGCTTTACCGACAAGACCGAAGCACCGCTCGAAACGGCGGCGGCAAGCTGACCGACCCACAGGCGTCAACGGATGCACTTTAGGCCGCGTTAAGCTATATATAAATCATGTGCCGACCAAGCTTCATCCTTCTCGCCTTCTTCGCCCTGCTTGCCCAACCGGCCGGCGCGGAAATCTACAAATGCCGCCTGCCAGATGGCAAGACCGAGATTTCCAACGCCCCCTGCCCAAGCGGCAGCATGGTTTCCGTGCGACCAGACGAAGCGGTTCCCGAAGCCACACGCCAGCAGGCCGAACGCGACGTCGAACGCATGCGCAATTACGTCGAAAAGCGCGAGGCAAGCCAACGGGCCGAAGAAGCGGCCGACCGGCAGGAACGAGCCATCCAGCGCCAGAGCGCTACCAGCGCGCCGCCCCGCACCTACGGCGACCCGGCTGCCTGCCTGCGCGATCTAAGCCAGCAGGCACTGGAAGCCTCACAGCGCGCCCAGCTTGAAGCCGAATGCCGCAGCCTGGTCAAACCACCCGAAAGCACGCTGCAACCGGTCTACGTGCCGATCTATGGCGTACCTCCCCGGCAACACGACCACTTCCATCCTCAGCCGAAACCTGCCCCCCCGCTCCAGCCACCAGCGCCCTCGGTCGTGATCTGCCCGCCCAACAACAAGAATTGCGCTCGATAAGCGAGACACTGACCAACGTCGGCCTGCATTCCCGTACAATTCTGCGCAGCCGTATGCAAACGGCAAGAACGCTTTGAACGCAGGGCAAAGCGACCCCAAAAGAGCGGTCAGGAACGAATTACCGACTTGCAACGAGCCAGAGGATTGCCCCCTGGCAAATTGCAGCCGACATCAAAAGGGAAAAAAGGGTGGGATTACTCGACAAACTCAAGACCCTGTTCGGAGGCGAACCCGAAGCGCAGACCCATGCTCCGGCACAGGTGAAGGAAGAGAGCCTCCCCGAGCCAGGGATCACCGAACGCCGCAAACGGGCTCGGGTCAATGCTCGCGAAGGGACGAAAGTTCTGATCATCGACGATTCCAAAACCATCGTTGTCGCCCTCAAGAAATTTCTGCGTTCGGCCGGTTACGAAACACTCGAAGCATTTGATGCCGAGTCAGGCCTGGCACTGATGCAGGAACAGCGACCGGAACTGGTCTTTCTCGACATCGTGCTGCCCGGCATGAACGGGTTTGCCGCTTTGCGCACGATACGCCGCGACCCACAACTACGCGACATCCCGGTCATCATGATGAGCGGCAACGAGCAGGCCATGGAGCAGTTCTTCGGCACACGGATCGGGGCCGATGATTTCATGAAGAAGCCTTTCTCGCGTTACGAGATTTTTTTCCGGATCGAACGCCTACTCGATGAAAACCTGGTCCCGCGCCGCGTTCTCCCGAAAGCCGACCAGCCGACGCCCGCCACGCCCACCCCCTGACTCCTCCGGCCATGATCGCCACGCTCAAGACCTTTCCCGCCCTTCCGGAAACCGCTGCCCAGGCTGGAATGAGCCACGTGCTGGTGCTATTGCCAGCAATGCAGGAAATTCCGGCCGACTGCCCAGGTCGCGCTTCGTTGATGGCAACCCTGGCCCGACGGCGTCTTGATACCGACGAACTGAGCGATGCCCCGGTATCAGCCAATTCAGCCGAAGGCGGCTTGCGGGTCTGGCTGAGGCTCGACCCGGCCAAATCGACTTTCGACAATCTGAGCCTGTTGCGCGAAGGCATGGCAATCCTGCTCGATGAGGAACCCGCCACGGTCAATGTGCTGATCTGCGCCCCAACCGCGACCTCCGGCTGGATGGCCGACCTGGCCACCTACGTCGGGCTGGCCAATGGCACGCCGCTGCCCAACCGAAAACAGGAAGACGCCCCACGCGCCATGGAATCCCTGAACATCTGGGGCAGTGATCATGCCTCGGAGCACGCCCGCTCACTGGCCGACGGCAATCTGCTGGCGCGTAGCCTGACCGCACTACCGCCCAACGAATTGACACCAAGCGCCTACCGGGCGCGCATCGCCGAGCTGGCCAACCAGCATGGCTGGGAAATGGAAGTTTTTGACCTGCCCAGACTACGTGAGATGGGGGCCGGTGCCTTCGCTTCCGTCGCCCAGGGTAGCGAAGCCAACGACGCAGCCATCGTCCGGCTTTCGCTGATCCCGCCCAATGCGAAGGCTCGCGTCGCCCTGGTCGGCAAGGGCATCTGTTTCGACACTGGTGGCCACAACCTGAAATCGGCCGATTCGATGATCGGCATGCATGAAGACATGGCTGGTTCGGCTGCCGTACTCGGCATCCTGCTCGCTGCCAGCCAACAAACCCAGCCACTACGCATCGATGCCTGGCTGGCGCTGGCCAGCAATGACATTTCCCCCCGCGCCAGCCGCCAGGGCGACATCGTGACGGCGCTCAATGGCACGACCATCGAGATCGTCCACACCGACGCCGAGGGCCGCATGGTCCTGGCCGACACGCTGGCCCTGGCCGGGCGCAGCAAGCCCGACCTGATCATCGATTTCGGCACGCTGACCTACACGATGATCAACGCCCTCGGCTGCCGCTACTCCGGCATCTTCGCCAGCAGCGACGAGCTCGGCGCCCTGGCCGTGCGCGCAGGATCGGCCAGCGGCGAGCGGGTATGCACCTTCCCGATGGATGCCGACTACGAAGATGCCCTCGACAGCAAGGTCGCCGACATTTGCCAGTGCAGTCTGGACGACGATGCCCCCGACCATATTCATGCCGCACGCTTCCTGAAACGTTTTGTCGGCGAACTCCCGTGGCTGCACATGGACTTGTCAGCGGCTAGTTGCGAGGATGGCCTGGGCGCCATCGCGACCGACCAGACCGGCTTCGGCGTCGCCTGGGGCATCAGCTTCCTGACGGCCTGGGCCAAACTCGAATCCACTGCCCAATAGCCCCCTGCCCACTGGAGAAAGCACCATGTCTCAGCCCGCCCTGATCGTCATCGACCTGCAGAACGACTATTTCCCGGATGGCCGGTTTCCGCTGTGGAATGCCGAAGGCACGCTGGCCAACGTCGAGCAGGCCATTGGCAACGCTCGGGCCAAGGGCATCCCGGTCATTCTGGTTCAGCACGTTGCCGACAGCAGCAAAGGGGTGGCGCCGTTCTTCAACACCGGCACGCCGGGCGTCGACATCCATCCGCGCATCCTCGCCGCTGCACCGGATGCGCCTATCGTCATCAAGTCATTTGCCGACAGCTTCCACAACACCACCCTGGAAGCGACGCTGGCTCAACTCGGCGCAGACGAACTGCTGGTCTGCGGCATGATGACCCAGAACTGTGTGACCCATACCGCCATTTCCAAGGCGGCCGACACGTACAAGGTCAGCATCGTGGCTGACTGCTGCACGACCGTCAGCGAAATCCTGCACAAGATCGCGTTGAATGCCGTATCGACCCGGCTGACCGTCGGCCTGGCCGCCGACCTGCTCTAGGCCATCGCCGGATCTTTTAACCGAACCACCGCACTTCCGAGACTCACGCCATGCCCCAGGTTCTCACGCCGTTTACCGACGCACCCGCCACCGAAGAAATCATCGCCAACACCCAGACCTGGCTGGAGCGTGCCGTGATTGGCCTGAACCTTTGCCCCTTCGCCAAGAGCGTGTTCGTCAAAAAGCAGGTGCGCTATGCCGTGACTGGGGCCAGCACGGCGGATCAACTGCTGGCCGAACTGGAACATGAACTGACCCGGCTCGCCGAAACCGATCCGGCCGAACTGGACACCACGCTGCTGATTCATCCGCAGGTGATGACGGATTTTTTAGACTTCCACTTTTTCCTCGGCGAAGTCGATGCCCTGATTCGTAACCTGGACTATGAGGGCGTTTTCCAGATTGCCAGCCTGCATCCGCAGTACGAATTTGCTGGCAGCGAGCCGGACGACATCGCCAACTTCACCAACCGCTCCCCCTACCCGACACTGCACCTGCTGCGCGAAAGCAGCATCGACCGCGCCGTTGCGGCCTTTCCCGATGCGGAAGCGATTTTCGAGCGCAATATCGAAACCATGGAGCGCCTCGGCCACGAGGGCTGGAAGAAACTCTGGCTGAGTTGATCTCCCGGACCGGAGCAGTCGCTTATTTGCCCTTGGCAGTCGGCCCTTTCGCTGGCTCGGAATCGCTTGGCTGGTCTTCCTCGCCCTGCGCATGCAGCAGCCAGACAAGATCACTGCCCTGCACGGGCATCGGAATCATCTGGTTCCAGCTCCAGCGGAACACCGGCCCGCTGGGTATATAGCGGGCGAACACCTCGCCACGCGAACTGACACCAAAAAAGGGCCATGGCCCCAGGACGGCTTCCTTGAGTTGCGAATCGGTCATGGTGCGCCTCCTTCTGTCGGCTGGGTAACAGAGCAAGTCTGCGCCGTCTGGCTTGGTGAATCAAGGCGTTGCAGCAGGCAAAACGCAAATACCGTCAGTATCAAAGGAACAGGCCGCGACTGCGGCCCGCCAATACGCTTCCCCGACAACCGGGAATCAGGCTGTTTCGTGCTCTCCACCATCCTTGCGCTGGCTGCCCAGCGTCAGCTCGGTGTTCTCGCTGAGGGCAAAGAAAAAGGCTTCGACCGCTTTCGGCTCGCCGGAAGCGGCAAACGTCGTCTGGCCACACTCGCACTGGCCAACCCAGATCGCTTCGATGCCGCGCAGGCCGCGCGTGCTGACCGGATGAATCGCCGTCACATCTGCCTTGCAGCCATTGCAGACCAGCTTTTCCGGGCGCGTCGCCTCGATCTTCTCTTGAGCCTGAGCAACGCGCTGTGCCAGCGTACCGCGGTTTTTAGCTTGTCCCATGTCTGTTCCCCCCAGAAATTTCAAAGGCTGGCAGGATACAGGAATTTCGCAGCCCACCGGGGAACGGACTCACTCTTCGGCGAAGCAGAAGCGTCGCTTGCCTTCCGACTTGGCTTGATACATGGCGAGGTCGGCGCAGCGAATGATCCCTTCCGGGGTGTTTGCGCCCCCGGCTCGGGGAAACAGGCAGATGCCGATACTCGCGCTGAGCGTCTGGGTCTTGGGCAAACCGGGAATCGGCCGCTCGACCAATGAGATCAACTTGTCGGCCAGATGGGCGGCGCTATCACATGAACCGATGTCCTGAATGAGGAGAAAAAACTCATCGCCCCCCAGCCGTGACACGGTATCGGTCTCACGCATTGACGAGGCCAATCGCCTCGCCACTTCGCGCAGTGCAATGTCGCCACGATCATGACCAAGCTGGTCATTGACATCCTTGAACCCGTCCAGATCGATAAAAAACCCGGCATGGCGGGCCAGGTCACGGCGAGCCAGAGCCAATGCCTGATTGATCCGGTCATCGAGCAGCTCACGGTTGGGCAAGCCGGTCAGCCGGTCATGCAGTGAACGTTCAAGGTGAAGCAGCCGCTCGTTATCGAGTTGCAATTCACGAAGGAAAAGCTGGCGTCGCTGATACTCGGCCAGATAGCCGGCAGCACCACCGATCAGGTTGGCCGAAATGATGAAAAAATTCTGGCTAAGCAGCATTCCCTCCGGATACTGCCGCACAAAACCGAACAGAATGTTGTAGAGAACCAGCACCACGAGATTGACGACCAACGCCTGAATGAAGCGAGCCCCGATCAGGTTGTAGGTATAGAAGGTGGCGAGCATCAAGCCAGGGTAGTAGTAGGTACTGCTTCCTGACGGCAGATGCCAGAGCATGGCAATCAAGCCAAGCGCGGCCGTAAATCCGACCAGGGCAAGTGGTAGCTGGTTGGCTTTTTCGAACCATGGAGAGAAAGTCAGCGCCAGAACGGACACCGGCACCAGCAAGGTCGCCAGACGGATCAGCCAGACCTGTCCAAGCTGCTCGGGCGGCACGAACAGATGCTCCAGCGCTCCATAGGAAAAATAGACAACGATGCCTACCACGATCGCCGCCCGGCCCTGCAGACGCAGGCGTGGCATCAGATGCCGGGCAAAGGCTCGCTCCGTCGCGGAGTCACGAAAGCTGAGCGTCAGCGGATGCACTCTGTTCATCTTCAACGCGCCTTGAAGGAACTTCACTCTGTGGGTAGCGGGGCACTATCTAAGAATGCCTCTCGAATATAACCAACAGCATAGTCCCTGCCGCAGGCGGGCGAGAATGATTTTTTCCCCAATATCCGAAGCGCGGGCTCTATGGCAATATGCGGGAATGCATGCCCTGCCCCACCTTAGCATTGTCGATTGGCTGTCCCTTGCGGCGTTCTTCGCCTGCTGGGCCGGTTATGCCTGGTATTCGGAACACAGCCAATGGGGCTCCAACGGCCTGATCCGCACCACCCAGCAGTATCGGCTGAAATGGGCCTACCGCATGCTTGAGCGCGACGTTCGGGTGACGGATTCGACGCTGATCGGCAATCTGGTGACCAGTGTTTCGTTCTACGCCAACACCACCATCTACATCATCGCCGGCCTGGTCGCCGCCCTCGGCGCTTCTGACAAGCTGATCAGCTTCACCGCCGACCTTCCCTTCGGCAACACTGGCAACCGCGAGCTGCTTGAAATCAAGCTGATGCTGGTGCTGGCCAGTTTTGTTTACGCTTATTTCAAGTTCACCTGGTCCCTACGTCAGTTCAACCTGCTCTCCATCCTGGTTGGCGGAGCCCCGTTTGGCAAAGCCGGAGAAGCGGATATCGACGTTTACGCGCAGCGGGTAGCCGGTGCCAACAATCTGGCAGGAGATGATTTCAACCGGGGGATTCGCGCCTACTACTTCGGCCTTGCCGCCTCTGGCTGGCTGCTCAATTCATTGGCCCTCAGCCTGTTGTCGATCATCGTGCTGATCGTGCTATTCCGGCGCGATTACCGCTCCCCCGCCCTGCACGTCCTGCGCGAACAGGCCTGATTGGCAATGTCTCCCAAAAAGCAACTGGCCGGCATTGGCTACGGCCTGCTCGCCTACGTCATCTGGGGCTTCTTCCCACTCTATTTCCACCAGCTGGGTGCGATTTCGCCGATGGATATCCTGTCCAACCGCACCGCCTGGGCCTTTGTGTTCGTCACGATCCTGCTCACCCTCAGGCAGCGCTGGAAAAACGTCTTTGCCCTGTTTAGCGCACCGCGCCACGTCATCCGGTTGAGCATCGCAGCCATGCTGCTCGGTAGCAACTGGCTTGGTTTCCTGTGGGCAGTCAATCACCACCAGGTCGTTGCCTCCAGCCTCGGCTATTTCCTGACGCCGCTGGTCAATGTCCTGCTTGGTCTGCTGGTCCTGAAAGAAAGACTGAACGCCAAGGAGTGGCTGGCCATCGCACTCGCCATCGTCGCTGTTGGCAACGAACTGATCGCCCTTGGTACGCTGCCGTGGATTTCGCTGTTTCTGGCCGGCAGCTTCGGCATCTACGGTCTTCTGCGCAAACAAGTGCCGGTCGATGCAATTTCCGGCCTGTGGCTGGAAACCATGGCCATGCTGCCGATCTGCCTGCTTTACGCCGGCTGGCAAGCGCAGCAAGGACATGCCGTGTTCACCCTGGTTGATGGCACAAGCACGGCCTTGCTGATCGGCTCCGGCATCCTGACCGCCCTGCCATTGATGGCATTTGCTGCTGCCACTCAACGACTGGATCTGGCCACCGTCGGTATGCTGATGTACATC
The DNA here is from genome assembly GCF_000012425.1 of Dechloromonas aromatica RCB. Taxonomy (NCBI): domain Bacteria; kingdom Pseudomonadati; phylum Pseudomonadota; class Betaproteobacteria; order Rhodocyclales; family Azonexaceae; genus Dechloromonas; species Dechloromonas aromatica (nom. nud.). The sequence continues at coordinate 3,206,253 of NC_007298.1, forward strand.
AACCCGACCATGCAATTCGTCACCGCCATCTTTGTCTTTGGCGAGCCACTCCAACCGGCCCGCCTGGCCAGCTTTGCGCTGATCTGGCTCGGTCTTTTCATCTTTAGCTGGAGTGCCTGGGAGAAATACCGGCGGACCGTGTGATCTCGCGCTCCCCGCAGGGCAGCGAAGTCATCGCCCGGCACTGCTTGGCGCACCAGAGGATTCTGGTGCCCCGGATTTACCCCAGACGCCGGCGTGCCTCAAACAGGCAAACACCAGCCGCCACGGACACGTTCAGGCTTTCGACAGTACCGTGCATTGGAATCTTGACTAGCTGATCGCAATTTTCCCGGGTCAGGCGGCGCATGCCTTCCCCCTCCGCACCCAGCACCCAGGCCGTCGCTTTTGGCCACTCGGCGGCATAGAGATCACTCTCCGCCTCACCGGCAGTACCGATCACCCATATCTCGCGCTCCTGCAACTCTCGCAGCGTACGAGCCAGATTGGTCACCATCACATAGGGCACCGTTTCGGCAGCACCACAGGCCGTCTTGGCGGCCACATCGGTCAGACCAACGGCGCGATCCTTGGGTGCGATGACGGCATGGACACCGGCCGCATCGGCCACCCGCAAGCAAGCGCCAAGATTACGCGGATCGGTAATGCCATCGAGCACGAGCAGGAAAGCCGGCTCTTCGAGCGTATCCAGTACGTCGTCGAGATGCGCGACCTTGCGTCCGCCTTCAATACGAGCGACCACCCCCTGGTGTCTGGCCCCCGGGGCCATCCCGTCAAGTCGCTTGCCATCGCAGGCCACCACATTGATTCCTTGCAACTCGGCATGGCCGAGCAAGTCACGCGCCCGGGCATCATGCCGAGAAGCATCAATCAGGATTTCCTTGACCGCCCCCGGATCGTGACGAAGTTTGGCGGTGATGGCGTGAAAACCGTAGATCAGGCGGGAGGACATGACTGCTTTCGAAATTCAGGATGCCGAATTCTACCGCGCCAGCCGGCAGCACCGGAAACTGGCCTTGCTCAAACAGGTCATCAGCGAAGGTTCAAAATCCCTGCAGCAGGGAGTCCTCACGGGAAATCCAGCGCGCCAACAGGAGATCATGCAAGGCAATGTGATTGGTTATCCAGCGCGCCAGCAATTTCTCAAGTTCGCGAATTCTTGAAACGACATGAAGTTGATCAAGTGAGGAAACGATTTCCTGTACCTTGGCGGCGATCTCGGCATGATCTTCCATATGCGCCTGGCACATATCACGATCAACCATCAGCATCAGCGAATCTCGCATGATGCTTTCTTCCGTCTTGAAGTGATCAAGAATGAAAGAAAATATATCACCAAGCAAGCCAATCAACTGGTTTTCGCAGCGCAGCTGGGACTCATGCCCACAACCGCTGCAATCGGCAAAGGTCTCGTGGTCAATGCAAACCTTGCGCAGATTTGCGATCGCAGAAACCAGAAAACGATGCTCAAAATCAATGAGCTTATGGCCGGTCACCAATTCCGGAGGCAAGGCCCCGGTTGTCAGCCAGTGAGCGGTAATATCGGACAGCGCACTGACGGACTCATCCCTACGAGTCGGGATCGAAACCGCCCGCTGTTTCGTCATTACCACTCCAAAAAATATTAACTATTTCTATTTTAATATGATTTTATTGAACTGAAGCAGGCCTATTCATTTCTGAGAGATACTGCCGTTAATAAAACATCAGACCAATTCCGGGAAAAACTTGCTGTCGGATAATCAAAAACGCTGGGGTGTCGATCAGTGGGCAGCCTTCCTGAGCAGCAAGGAACTACCCTGCATGCCACGCTCCAAAGCCATGTTGCTTGCCCTTGAAAGCTGTCAGGGCGAACAACTTGCCGCCCGGGAGCTCGCCGACATTGCTGCGGGTGACCCCTTCCTCTGCCTGCGGGTGCTTCGCGAAGCAGAGAACCGCCGCGCGCAGCGTTTGGGACACGAAACCACCACGCCTCTTGCTGCAGTGATGCAACTTGGCACAGATACTTTTCGCCGCCTGCTGCTCAACAGCCAGGAAACCGATGAATCCGAAATCGGCCTCGCCCGTTGCGAAGCCAGCGCCTATCTGGCAAGGCACCTTGCGCTGCGCTGGGGATCGGCCCGCGCCGACATTTCCCCGGACGAAGTTGCCATGGCCGCCTTACTGTCGGAACTTGGCGAGCTATTACTCTGGCTGTTTGCCCGCGAGTTGCCCGAGGCAGCCCAAGCCGCCCTGCACTCCGGTCGCGCTTCGCGCTCCGCTCAGGCGCAGCTGGATACTTGTGGGTTCCGCTTCAAGGATCTGACGCTGAAGTGCGCCACGATCTGGCACCTCCCCTCTCTGCTTACCCAACTGATCCGCGGCGTTGACAACCCGCGTTCCAATCTCTCACGACTATGCGTAGATGCCGCACGGCATCTGGCTTCGGGGGGGCCGGATGATCCCGCCTTGCCGTCCGACATCGCAGAAGCCAAGCACATCATCCCCAGTGCCTCGCTCGAATGGCTGGCCGAGCAATTGCCCGGCCTCGATGAAGTGCAAGTAGCCAACATCGCCCTCAAGGCAAGCGACCTGCTCGACCCGACCCACCACTGAGCGCGAACGCTGTGGTCAACGCCGCTTGGTAGCTGGTTTCCGCGCCGGTTTGGCCATCCCGACCTTGGCCTTGGCAGGCGCCTTCTTGCCCGCCGGCTTGGATGCGCTCTTTGCCGCCTTGGCTGGCGCCTTGGCCACTGCCTTGACTGCTGAGACCGATTGGCGCGCAGGCTTGACCGAGGCCTTGGCGACGACAGGGCGGCCGAAGGTCTTGCCGGCAGATTTCCCCGCCGATTTTCCGCCGCGCGATGCTTTGTCATCCCCGGCCAGCACAAAGTCGATCCGGTTCGACTCAAGATTGGCCCGCACCAGCCTGACCTTCACCCGATCACCAAGGCGGAAACGCTGCCCGGTACGCTCGCCAAGCATCTGGTGCTTGATATTGTCGAACTGGAAGTAATCGGAGCCCAGCTCCGACACGTGCACCAGACCTTCGATGTAGATGGTGTCGAGCGCAACGAAGAAGCCAAAGGCCGTGACCGCCGAAATCGTCCCGTCAAACTCTTCGCCAATACGCTCCTTCATGAAGAAGCACTTCAGCCAGTTCTCGACATCGCGCGTCGCCTCGTCAGCCCGTCGCTCGGTCGACGAGCATTGCAGGCCAATATCATCCCACTCGCGTGACGGCACGTATTTCTGACCAGCCAGTACCGCCTTGATCGCCCGATGCACCAGCAGATCGGGATAGCGGCGAATCGGCGAAGTAAAGTGGGTGTAATGCTCATAGGCCAGGCCGAAGTGACCAACGTTATCCGGGCTGTACATCGCCTGCCGGAGCGAGCGGAGCATTACCGTCTGCAAGAGCTGGAAATCCGGACGCAGCTTGACCTTTTCAAGCAGGATGCCGTAATCCTTGGCCCGCGGTTCATCACCGCCACCGAGGGCGAGGCCGAACTCACCGAGGAAGGCGCGTAGATTCTTCAGCTTGTCTTCGGAAGGTGACTCGTGGATACGATAGAGGCAAGTCTGCTTGTGCTCGGCCAGGAAGTCCGAAGCGCAGACGTTGGCGGCCAGCATGCACTCCTCGATGATGCGGTGCGCATCATTGCGTACCACCGGCACGATGTTCTCGATCTTGCCCTGCTCATTGAACAGCATCTGGGTTTCAGTCGTTTCGAAATCGATTGCACCCCGCTGGCCGCGCGCCTTATGCAAGGCGCCGAACAGCTTGTAGAGATTCTGAACGTGCGGCAAAACGCTAATATGAGCCTCGGTTTCCGGCTTTTTCTCACCATTAAGCCACGACCAGACGAGGTTGTAGGTCAATCGCGCATGCGAGCGGAAAACTGCCGGGTAAAAACGATACTTGCCTATCTTGCCGCTTGAACTGATCTCCATGTCGCAGACCATGGCCATCCGCTCGACATCCGGGTTCAGCGAGCAGATGCCGTTTGACAGCTTTTCCGGCAGCATCGGAATCACCCGACGTGGGAAATAGACCGAGTTGCCGCGCTCCAGGGCTTCCTTATCGAGTGCCATCCCCGGCTTGACGTAATGCGACACGTCGGCAATTGCCACCACCAGCCGCCAGCCGCGCCCTTTTTTCTCGCAGAACACCGCATCGTCGAAGTCGCGCGCCGTTTCACCATCGATGGTCACCAATGGCAACTCGCGCAAATCCTCCCGACCAGCGTAATCGGCTTTCTTGACCTTGTCCGGCAGCGCTTTGTTCTCCTCCAGCGCCGCCTTCGAAAACTCGAACGGCAGATCGTGCTTACGCAGCGCAATCTCGATCTCCATGCCAGGATCGGCATAGTTGCCCAGTGTTTCGATGATCTGCCCGATAGGCTTGGAGTACTTGCTTGGCTGCTCGATGATCTCGACCATCACCACCTGCCCGGACTCCGGCTTGAACTTCGCCTTCTTCTCCGGTGGCACGAGAATATCCTGCGAAATACGCTTGTTCTCGGGCACCACGAACACGACACCGTGCTCGACGAATACCCGACCCACCACCTTGGTATTGACCCGCTCGGTGACCTCGACAATGCCGCCTTCGGGACGCCCCTTGCGGTCGATGCCTGTCACCCGGACCAGCGCCCGGTCACCGTGCAGCACTTTACCCATCTGGTGCTGATCCAGGAAGATATCGGCGCTACCATCATCCGGCACCAGGAAACCGTAGCCATCCGGATGCCCTTGCACCCGGCCCGGCGTCAGGCTGGCCCGCTCGGGCAGGATGTAGGCCCCCTTGCGGTTACGCAACAACTGCCCTTCGCGTTCCATGGCGCCAAGCCGGCGCTGGAACATTTCGCGCTCACTGCTGGTGATATCGAGCAACTCAATCAATTCGGCAAGCTCAAGCGGCCGCCCCTCATCCGTCAGCACCTGTGAAACATATTCGCGTGACGGTAAAGGGAATTCGTAGCGGGCTAATTCACGCTCGAAAAAGGGATCGGCTCGCCGGATTTTGGATAGTTTCTTTCTTGACATTAACTTTATTTCCTCTAAAATTCGCGCTCTTCGCACCTGTGCCCAGGTGGCGGAATTGGTAGACGCACTAGTTTCAGGTACTAGCGGGTAACTCCGTGGGGGTTCGAGTCCCTTTCTGGGCACCAAAGATTCGGATCAAAGGCTTCGAGCAATCGAAGCCTTTTTTCTTTTCGGCATTCGCCGAACAACTGCGCGGATTGTCTCACAGCACTATGAAAACCCCGAATTCAATCTCGATACGAAAACAGTTTACACCAACCCAAAATCGTGTAAAATGCGCGCTCTTCGCACCTGTGCCCAGGTGGCGGAATTGGTAGACGCACTAGTTTCAGGTACTAGCGGGTAACTCCGTGGGGGTTCGAGTCCCTTCCTGGGCACCAGCGATTTTGATTAAAGGCCTTGTTAAAACAAGGCCTTTTTCATTTCCGGCTGCAGTTTTCTTCCGCAAACCAGCCAAACCCACGACTGCAGCAACAATTGCTCACACATCCGTACACAACGCGGGTCATCGCAGTCCTCGGCGAATCGTTATTTGGCTTGTCCAAACGACACATTTGAGCCGAACCATGAAGAAGACCACCACCCTCTGCATCGCCGCCGCCCTGGCCATGACCGTCAACACATCGGCGCAGGCCGACTGGGGTCGCCACCACGGTAATTTCCGCCCGCCGATGCCAATGTACGAGAACCACCATCGCAGTGGTCCCGGATGGGTCGGACCTGCCGCCGTACTAGCCATCGCAGGCATGGCCATCGGCGCCGCCGCCTACAGCAACGCCTACGCAGCCCCGGCACCAGTCTATTCCGCTCCGGTCTACGTACAACAAGCCCCGGCCTACGCTGCCCCACCAACACGGAGTGACGTGTGGTACTACTGCGGATCATCCGACCAGTACTACCCCTATACCAATGCCTGCCCCGAAGGCTGGCAAGTCGTCCCGGCACGCTAAAAACAAAAACGGGCCCGATGAGCCCGTTATTCATGCAAGTCGGCGAAGAAAATTACTTGAACGGATGCTGTTTGAGGATTGTTTCGTCACGCTCCGGGCCAGTCGACACAATGGCGATCGGCACTTCACACAACACCTCAAGGCGATTCAAATAAGACTGAGCATTCACTGGCAAATCCTCCCAGCGCTTGACGCCAAAGGTCGTATCAGTCCACCCCGGCATGGTTTCGTAGATCGGCTCACAGCGGACAACCTCATCTGCACCAATCGGCAATAGATCAATGATTTTGCCATCGAGCTTGTAGCCGGTACAAATATTCAATTCCTTTAGACCATCAAGCACATCCAACTTGGTAATGCACAGCCCCGTCAGCCCATTAATCCGACCTGAACGGCGCAACGCAGCAGCATCGAACCAACCGCAACGGCGCTTGCGACCAGTCACGGTGCCAAACTCGCGGCCAACCTGGGACATCTGGTAACCCGGCGCACCTTCAGTTTCGATATCCAGCTCACTCGGGAACGGGCCACCACCAACGCGCGTGCAGTAAGCCTTGGTGATGCCCAACACGTAATGCAGCATGCCCGGGCCAATGCCAGCACCAGCCGAAGCCTGGCCAGCCACGCAGTTGGACGAGGTGACGAACGGATAGGTCCCGTGGTCAATATCGAGCAACGTGCCTTGCGCGCCCTCGAACAGCAGATTGGAACCGGCCTTGTTGGCCGCGTAAAGCGCGGCTGACACATCGGTAACCAGCGGCTTGATCTGCTCGGCATCGGCCATTGCCTGATCGTAAACCGTCTGAAAATCAACGGCCGGCGCCTTGAAATACTGGGTCAACACGAAGTTGTGGTACTCCAGCACTTCCTTCAGCTTTTCGGCAAAACGTTCCGGATTGAACAGATCATAGACGCGCAGGCCACGGCGAGAAACCTTGTCCTCGTAGGTCGGACCAATACCCTTGCCGGTGGTGCCAATTTTTTTATCTTCCGACTTGGCACATTCGCGGGCCTTGTCGATAGCAGAGTGATACGGGAGGATAAGCGGACATCCCGGGCTGATTTTCAGGCGGGAACGAACGTCGATACCGCCCTTTTCCAGCTCTGCAATCTCCGAGAGCAAGTGATGAATATCGAGCACGACGCCATTGCCGATATAACACTCGACGCCATCGCGAACGATGCCGGAAGGCACCAGGTTCAGCTTGTAGACTTGTTCGCCGACGACCAGCGTATGGCCGGCATTATGCCCCCCCTGAAAACGCACCACGCCCTTGGCGTGATCGGTGAGCCAGTCGACGATTTTGCCCTTACCTTCGTCGCCCCACTGGGTTCCCACCACGATGACATTCTTTGCCATTTTTTAATCCTCTTGTATTGCTTCAATAATCCAGTGTTCGCCGACCAGCGCCAGCTTCCGGTCGCAGAGCGGACCTTCGCACGCCGTTTCACCATGCAGCAGTTCGACGACAATCTCACCCTGTTCGCGCAGCGCGGCAATGTGAGCCGCCAAGTGCTTGTTCTGTCCAGCATGGGGCGCCAGGATCGCGCCATTCGACTTGCCGACAGTCACCAGACGAGCGACTTCGCGCAAATCCATCGAAAAACCGGTCGCCGGACGAGCACGACCGAAGGCCTTGCCAGCGCCATCGTAACGGCCGCCCAGCGCAATGGCTGCCGGATAACCATCGCAATAGGCCGCGAAGACCACGCCGTTGTGATAGTGGTAGCCACGCAGGTCGGACAGGTCGATCGAGAAGGGCAATTCAGGTGCGCCGACCAGCAGGTGGCGCAAGCCTTCCAGAGCAGCAGTAATTGCTGGCAGCGGCGGCAGTTCGGCAGCGGCTCGTTCCAGCACATCAGCTCCGCCGTACAGTTGCGGCAGGCGCTGCAGCGCTTCGCGATAGGGCGATGGCACGTTGGCACAGGCTTCGATCAGGCCAGGCACATCCTTGGTCTGCAGCAGGCTCAATACACTATCTTCTGCCTCCTGCGGCAAACCAGCCGCTTCAGCCAGCGCTCGGAAAATACCGACATGCCCGAGATCGATGCGACGAATCGGCAGTTTGATCTGATCAAAAGCCCCTGCCATCAATCGAATGACATCAAGGTCGGCGGCTATGCCAGCATAGCCGTAGAGCTCAGCGCCAATCTGTAGCGGCTCGCGACCGGCGGAAATCGTCGCCGGCAAGGTGTGAAGCACATTGCCGCAATAACAGAGACGGGTCACACCTTGATGATTGAGCAGATGCGCGTCGATACGAGCTGCCTGCGGCGTGATATCAGCCCGCACCCCCATGGTCCGACCGGAAAGTTGATCGACCAGCTTGAAGGTTCGCAGCTTCAGGTCCTGACCAGCACCAGTCAGCAAAGACTCGAGATATTCAAGCATGGGCGGCATGACCAGCTCAAAGCCGCGACTGCGGAAATGATCAAGAACGGTACGACGCAAGCGCTCGATGCGGGCGGCCTCTGCAGGCAAGGCATCAGCAAGGTATTCAGGTAACAACCAGTTCATGAGAAAAGCATCAGTAGGATCAGGCCGATCAGCATCGAGGTCAGGCCAACGAAGCGGATCTGCCCATCCGAAAATTGAATTAGACGGCGAAAGGTTTCACGCCAGGCCGCCGGCGCAATGAAAGGCATCAATCCTTCGAGCACCAGCATCAGCGCGAAGGCAAGAAGGATAGTAGAGCTCATTTAACCTTGTCATTCCCACGCCCGACTCCCTTCATGTACTTGAAGAAATCAGAGTTGGGCTCAAGAACAAGCACATCGCTCTTGCTCTTGAAGCTGCCGCGATAGGCTTCGAGACTACGATAGAAGGCATAAAACTCGGGATTCTGGCCAAAAGCCTGAGCGTACGTATTGGTCGCCTTGGCATCACCTTCACCCTTGATCTTCTGGGCATCACGGTAGGCCTCGGCAACGATGATTTCGCGCTGGCGATCGGCGTCGGCGCGAATCTTTTCCGCCTCGGCAGAACCTTCCGAACGCAATTCGTTGGCGACGCGCTTGCGCTCTGCTTCCATCCGGCGATAAACCGCTTCGCTGACCTCAGTCGGCAATTCCACACGCTTCACACGGACGTCGACGATCTGCACCCCAATCTTGCGGGCATCGGCATCAGCCTTTTCGCGCATCTGGTCCATGATCTTGTCGCGCTCGCCGGAAACCACGTCGTGCACGGTACGTTTACCGAACTCCTCGCGCAGACCAGCATTAACTGTCTGATTCAGACGGGTCTTGGCACGCGATTCATCGCCACCGACCGAAATGTAATACAGCTTCGGATCGACGATGCGCCACTTGATATAGGAGTCGACGAGGACGTTCTTCTTCTCGGAGGTGATAAAGCGCTCCGGGTCGGCATTATCCAGCGTGATGATGCGCTTTTCAAAATAGCGCACATTCTGAACCATCGGCACCTTGAAGTAGAGTCCGGGCTCGGCGATTGCTCGCTTGACTTCACCCAACTGAAAAACCACGGCGTATTGACGCTGGTCGACTGTAAAGATCGACATCGCCATCACCACCAGCACGGTAGCGATTACTACACCCAACAGATTGATACGCGGACTCATCAACGCCCCTCCCGATCACGCGAACGCAGCGAACCATCGCGCGAACTCTGAGAATATGAGCCTCCACCCACCTTGGGTGCCGTCTCCAATTGCGGCGGCGCCTCGGATGATAGCGGTGCCGAAGGGCGTGCCGTCGACGGTGCAATTGAAGCTTCCGGAGCAGCCTGAGCAGCAGTCGCGGCCCCGGTCGCCTGCATCAACTTGTCGAGCGGCAGGTACAACAGGTTGCCCTGCCCCTTGGCATCCACCATCACCTTGCTGGTGTTGGCGTAAATTTGCTGCATGGTTTCCAGATACATGCGCTGACGCGTCACTTCCGGCGCCTTGGCGTATTCGGTCAGCACCTGCTTGAACCGCGAGGCATCACCTTCGGCCGAGGAAATCACGCGCTGCTTGTAGCCATTAGCCTCTTCCAGCAGGCGTGCTGCGGTGCCCTTGGCTTTCGGAATAACGTCGTTGGCGTAGGCCTGACCTTCGTTCTTCTGGCGCTCACGATCCTGACCAGCCTTGACCGCATCATCAAAAGCCGACTGCACCTGCTCGGGCGGCTGCGCATTCTGCATCGTTACCTTGGAAATCAGGATGCCGCTCTGGTAACGGTCAAGGATGTCCTGCATCAACTTGGATGCCTGCGAGGCGATCTGCTCCCGACCTTCGTAGAGCACATAGTCCATCTTGCTCTTGCCAACGATCTCACGAACCGCCGTTTCGGCAGCCCCCATCACCGCTTCGTCCGGAGAACGATTGTTGAACAAATACTCGACTGGATCCTTCAGGATGTATTGAACTGCAAACTGGATGTTCACGATGTTTTCGTCATCGGTCAGCATCAGTGCTTCCTTGAGCACCTTGTTGCGTTCGCTGCCGCGGTAGCCGATTTCGATCGTGCGCACCCCCGTCAGGTTGACCAGTTCATGCGACTGAATCGGGTAAGGAAAACGCCAACGCAAACCAGGTTCGGTTGCCTCCTTGAAACTGCCGAACTGGAGCACCAATCCGCGTTGCGAGGCATCGACAATATAAAAACCCGAGGCCAGCCAGACCACCGCCGCCAGCCCAACCAACAACCCCAGGCCACCGCCCAGGAATTTCGGGTTGAAATCGATATTCGGCATGCGGGGCCCATCGCCACCGCCATTGCCACCGCCGCCGCCTTTATTACCGAACATGCCGGACAGTTTGCGATTAAAGTCGCGCCAGAGCTCCTCGAGATCCGGTGGGCCATCGTTGGGTCGGCGCGGACCATTGCCGTTGGGCTTGTCACCGTCATTGCTGCCACGGTTGCCCCACTGCGGGTCATTGAGCGACATGAAAATACCTAGGGTCGGAATCATGGATGTCGGGGTTCAGTTGATATAGTCGTATTGTGCTTGTTTTTCGGCCTCAGCCAATGCCTTTTGACGGGCTTGGGCCTTGGCTCGGGCGTATTCGGCCAACGATTCACGCAACAAATCGAGGCCCTCTCCAGAGCGCGCACTAACTCGAACGCGCGCGATATTACCATACTCGTCCCGCTCCACTCCCGGCGAGGCATCGGTAAGGTCGATCTTGTTCCAGGCAATCACCTGCCTGACAGCATCGGCACCGATTTCCTGAAGCACCTTGTTGACCTCGATCATCTGCTCGTCGCGGGCATGGCTGGCGCTATCAACCACATGCAAAAGAATGTCAGCATCAGTCGCCGCTTCCAGCGTGGCGTGAAAAGCATCAACCAGCGAGTGAGGCAAATTCCGAATGAATCCAACGGTATCAGAAATCACGATATTGCCGGCACCTTCAATCCACAATTTACGCGAAGTCGTATCGAGTGTTGCAAACAACTTGTCCGCCGCATAAACGCCAGCATGGGTGAGCGCGTTGAACAGTGTCGATTTGCCGGCATTGGTATAACCAACCAAAGAAACACTCAATACATCGCCACGCTTCCGGGCTTTGCGCTGTACGCCACGCTGCCTGGACAGTTTGTTTAGCCGCTCTTTCAACAGCTTGACGCGATTGCCAAGCAGGCGCCGGTCTGTTTCCAACTGCTTTTCACCCGGGCCACGCATGCCGATACCGCCCCGCTGCCGTTCGAGGTGAGTCCAGCCACGGACCAATCGTGTCGAAAGATGCTCAAGCTGCGCCAGCTCGACCTGCAACTTGCCTTCCGCGCTGGACGCCCGCAAGGCAAATATATCGAGAATCAAACTGGTTCGATCAATCACTCGGCAGCGCAATGCCCGCTCAAGATTACGTTGCTGCGCCGGCGATAGGTCATGATTAAAAATCACCAGATCGGCACTGGTGGCAGCGATCATCGCCTCTATTTCATCAACCTTGCCTTTGCCGGCAAAGGTTTTCGGATCAGGACTCTGCCGCCGACCGCCAACTTCAGCCACCACCACCCCACCCGCCGATTCGGCAAGCAGCCGGACCTCTTCCAGCTGATCTTCGAGATCAAGCTGACCGAAGTCGAGCTGAACGATCACCGCACGTTCACCGGCGGCGGGTCGTTCAATCATGGGCGTTTCCTGGAGTATTGAGCACTGCCCCGCCAATTCGGCGGGGCGCTGGACAGTAGGCGATTATTCCGCCGCCTGTTCCTGCTGAAGGTTAACCGGACGTGCCGGAACCACTGTAGAGATGGCGTGTTTATATACCATCTGCGTAACCGTATTTTTGAGCAGCACGACATACTGGTCGAACGACTCAACCTGGCCCTGCAATTTAATCCCGTTTACCAGGTAGATCGAGACGGGAACGTGCTCGCGACGAAGAGCGTTGAGGAAGGGGTCTTGTAAAAGTTGCCCTTTGTTGCTCATGGTGTGGACTCCATGGTGGTAGTTGTTATGAGGGTCCTAATGTACCCAAATTTGGGGGGTGATGCTAAAAAATTTACAGATTATTTCTTGTCTTTGTCGGCAAACGGATTCTTGGCCGTCACGAACTGGATGCGCAATGGTGTTCCCTGCAATTTAAAGGCTTCGCGGAAGGTGTGTTCCAGATAGCGGCGGTAGCTATCGGTGACTTGATCGACCGCATTACCATGAACAACGATGATCGGCGGATTGGAACCACCTTGGTGAGCGTAACGCGGCTTCGGGCGGAAAAGCCCATGCTTGGCCGGCGCCTGCTTGGCAACAGCATCAATCAAGACACGGGTCAGACGAGGCGTAGTCATTTTCGCCATCGCAGCAGCGTAGGCAGAGTCGACCGAGCGGAACATGTTCCCAAGGCCAATGTTGTCACGCGCCGAAATGAAATGAAATTTGGCGAAATCCAGGAATTTCAGCTTGCGCTGCAAAATCTGCCGCGTCTGTTCACGGGTATAGGCATCAAGGCCATCCCACTTGTTAACAGCAACCACCAGTGCGCGACCACTTTGCAGAATGAAATCGGCAATATGGGCATCCTGGTCGGAAACATCTGCCTGCGCATCAACCATCAGGATGACCACATTGGCATCCTCAATGGACTGCAAGGTCTTCACCACCGAGAATTTCTCTATCGATTCGAAAACCTTGCCGCGCTTGCGCATACCGGCCGTATCGACCAAGACGTACTTGCGGCCACCACGTTCGAAATCGATCTCGATCGAGTCGCGTGTCGTCCCCGGAGCATCGAAGGCAATAACTCGCTCTTCACCGAGCAAGGTGTTGATCAGCGTGGATTTGCCAACGTTTGGCCGACCAACGATAGCGACGCGAACGGAATCGGAGTGCCATTCATCCTCTTCAGGCTCAGGAAAACTCTCCAGCGCCATCTCGACCAGACCACGGATACCTTCACCATGGGCAGCAGAAATGGCATTGGGTTCGCCCAGGCCAAGCTCATGGAATTCCGCCTCAACCATGCCGGAATTCATGCCCTCCGCCTTGTTGACTGCAACAAATACCGGACGATCGATGCGGCGCAGCTTGTTGGCGATCTCCTTGTCGTGAGGAGTCAGGCCGCTACGGCCATCCACCACGAAAATGATGGCATCGGCTTCGGCAATTGCCTGCTCGGTCTGGCGCGCCATCTCGTGCAGGATGCCTTCCTTGACCAGCGGTTCAAAACCGCCGGTATCGACAACCAGATAAGGCTTCTTGCCCAGCTTTCCATGACCGTAATGACGGTCACGGGTAAGCCCAGGCATGTCGGCGACAATAGCGTCGCGCGACTTGGTCAGTCGGTTGAATAGTGTGGATTTGCCGACATTGGGTCGACCAACCAGTACGAGCGTAGGTTTCATTGAGCCTCGAGTGCGCTCACGCTACCACCGGAGGTTTGAACCAGAACCGAGGAACCGAGCAATTGAAGAGGCGCGCGAACCGGCGTGCCATCGGTTTTCAGGCGAGCAGCAAAGCTGCCGTCTTCACGAGAAAGGAAATGCACGATGCCTTCGGCATCTGCCACGACAACCAGACCACGCCGAATGACCGGCGCAGAAAGGCGACGGTTTTTCAGCTTGTCCTGCTTCCACAGACTGCTGCCAGAAAGACGATCCAAGGCATAAACAACACCCTTGTCATCAGTGACAAACAGGTAGCGGCCATCCATGGCGAGACCAGAGACCGAGGAAATGTCACGCGACCAGACCATCGCACCGCCTTGGCCCATATCGAAGCAGGCAACCCGCCCCTGGAATGCCACGGCACAAATTTGTCGTCCCTCGATAACCGGCGAGGCGACAATATCGGCAACACGATCAAGTTCAGTGGCACCTTTCGGCAAGGCCACAGCGCCTTCCCAGACAGGAGCTCCGTTCTGCAAGGCTAAAGCAACCAGCTTGCCACCGGGGTAGCCGACAAACAAATAACGATCGGCAAAGACCGGCGAACCGGCGCTTCGTACCGACAAAGGCGGCGTGGCACGCTGATAGGCCCATTTCCGACCACCATCTCCAGCGTCAAGCAGGAATACCTGATTGTCACCGCTTTTCACGGCAACGCCATCATCAGAAACCGCAGGCGCGGCGAGAACCTCGCTCGAGACACGTGCTTTCCACAGCGCTTTGCCGTCTTCCGGCGAGAACGCCAGAACTTCTCCCTTCGGTGTGGCAACCACGACAAGACGCGCATTGGCACCAACACCGGCTGACAGGGGCTGACCAGCATCAATCTTCCAGACGGTCTTCCCATCCTCGATCTTGCTGACCGTGCCATTCGCACCGGCAACGTAGACCGCGTTATCAACCACTGCAGGTGTAAAACTGTAGTCCCCGGCCTTGCTGATGCTGGCCGACCACAAGGAGCGCACCTCGGCGGTCGCCACTAGCGGCGGCAAAGGCGCCATCTTCGGCGCAGAACTGGAGAACGGGTTGATCGCATCCAGTCCATCGGAAATAGTAGCGCAGCCGCTAAGCAGCAAGCCGGCTGCAGTCAACAAGGCGATGAGCTGGCGTGACATCAGGCCGCCTCGCCCAAGCCGTCAAGTTTCTGCTGCAGCAGTTCACGACCGCCCCCCTGCTTGCCCGTCATCTTTTCCAGTGCAGCCTTGTAGGCAGTCCGGGCTTCGGCCTTTTTTTCCTGCGCCGACAATACGTCACCCTTCAGCTCCAGGAAGCGCGCATCGAAGACTGGCGCGTGCGCGGCATCGAGTTGTTTCATGGCCTCATCATAGGCCTTATCATCAAGTTGTACTGCGACCAGGCGAAGGCGAGCCAGATCCTTGACTTCATCCTTGCCATTTTCCGCGACCCAGCTCAACTGAGTCTTGGCAGTCTTCAGATCCCCCGCCTCAAAGGATTGCTTGGCGGCAAGCATCGCCCCCAGGGCAGCGTAGTTGGTACCACCAAATTTTTCGGCCAGTTCGCCTGCGGCTGCCTTGACCTTCTGGGCATCGCCAACAGCCGCTGCCTGTTCAAGCACCCCATAGATCGCTGAGGCCTTGGTGGCCTGGCTGCCCTGATACCAGTTCCAGCCTTGCCATCCGATCACTGCCAGCGACAGCGCGACAATGACGTTCGTCACGAGGTTGCCGTACATCTTCCACCAGGTTTTCAGAGTGTCGATCTGTTCCTGTTCTTCGAGGTCGTAATGCGCCATGCTGCTTATTCCTCTTCGTCCGAATCAATCAGTTGTCCGATGATGGCCTCGGCCAGATCATCGACTTTCAGTTTCAATTGTGCCGAGCCTTCTGCACGCAACGATTTCAGTTGCGCCTCTCCGGTCGCCGCTTCGTCATCACCAATGATGACAGCAAAGGTCGCACCGCTGCCGTCGGCCTTTTTCATCTGCGACTTGAAGCTGCCGCCGCCGCAATGCTGCAATACATTGATACCCTGGTCACGCAGGCCTTCGGCAACCCGGAAAGCCTGGCGGGCAGCCGCTTCACCCTGATGCACAAGGTAAACGTCAGGGGCCGGCGCCGCCGGTTCGCCGCCTGATTCCCGGATCAAGGCGATCAGGCGCTCGACCCCCATGGCAAAACCGCAGGCCGGCGTTGGCTTGCCACCCAGTTGCTCGACCAGTCCGTCGTAACGGCCGCCAGCGCAGACCGTGCCTTGGGCACCGAGTTTGTCGGTCACCCATTCGAAGACGGTCAGGTTGTAATAGTCGAGGCCACGCACTAGACGCGGGTTGATCGTGAATGGCACGCCGGCATCGCGCAGGACGCGCTGGACGCCCTCGAAATGCGCCAGCGACTCGGCGCCGAGGTAATCGATCAGTTTCGGGGCCGCAGCGCACAGTTCCTGCATCGCCGGATTCTTGGTATCAAGAATACGCAGCGGATTGGTATGCAGGCGACGTTTGGCATCCTCGTCGAGCAGTTCGGCGTTTTCCTCGAAATAGGTGATCAGCGCGGCACGGTGCAGGGCCCGTTCTTCCGGCTGGCCAAGACTGTTGAGCTGCAGTTCGATGCCATCCAGGCCGAGATCGGCCCACAGGCGTGCGCCCATCAGGATCATTTCGGCATCGATGTCCGGTCCGGCCATGCCAAAAGACTCGACACCGACCTGGTGGAACTGGCGATAGCGCCCTTTTTGTGGCCGCTCGTGTCGGAACATCTGGCCAATGTAGTAGAGCCGCTGCGTCTGGCGTGCGGCCAGGTTGTGTTCGATGACGGCTCGCACGCAGCCAGCGGTACCTTCTGGACGCAGCGTCAGTGCCTCACCGTTCAAACCATCGACAAAGGAATACATTTCCTTCTCGACGATATCGGTCACCTCACCGATGGCACGCTTGAACAGCGGCGTCGGCTCGACGATCGGCATACGGATCGGACGATAGCCGTAGCCCTTCAGCCAAGAACGGATGGTGTCCTCAAACAGTTCCCAGAATTCAGCTTCGTCGGGCAGGACATCATTCATCCCGCGCACGGCTTGCAAGGTTTGACTCATGACTTCAGTTTCTTGGTGTAAGTGCGCTCGACGTAGCGCTCGATAATCTGCTTGAATTCGTTGGCGATGTTATCGCCCTTGAGGGTGACCGTCTTTTCGCCATCTTCATAAACAGGCGCAGACGGTGCTTCGCCAGTTCCCGGCAAGGAAATGCCGATATTGGCATGTTTGGACTCGCCCGGCCCATTGACGATACAGCCCATGACTGCCAGCGTCATGTTCTCCGCACCGTCGTAGCGCAGCTTCCATTCAGGCATTTTGGCCCGTACAAAATCCTGCACCTCGCCAGCCAGCTCCTGAAAAAAGGTGCTGGTCGTCCGACCACAACCGGGACAGGCTGCAACCATCGGCGTGAAGGCGCGCAAGCCCATGGTCTGCAGGATTTCCTGGGCGACGATGACTTCCTGCGAACGGGAACCGCCTGGCTCCGGAGTCAGCGACACGCGAATGGTGTCACCAATGCCTTCCTGCAGCAGCACCGAGAGGGCAGCAGTCGAAGCAACGATACCCTTGGAGCCCATACCGGCTTCGGTCAGCCCCAGGTGCAAGGCGTAATTGGCCCGCTGCGACAAATCACGATAGATGGCGATCAGATCCTGAACGCTGGATACCTTGCATGACAGGATGATCTTCTCGCTGGCCAGGCCGACTTCTTCCGCCTTGGCCGCAGACTCCAGCGCCGAAGTTACCATGGCATGACGCATCATCTCGGTCGCATCGAGCGGTTCTGCTCGGCGACTGTTTTCATCCATGACGCGCGCCAGCAACTCCTGATCGAGGCTCCCCCAATTGACGCCGATTCGCACCGGCTTATCGTACTTGCAAGCCAGTTCAACCATCTGGGCGAATTGTTCGTCTTTTTTCTTGCCGAAACCTACATTCCCCGGATTGATCCGATACTTGGCCAGCGCTTCCGCACAGGCCGGATGCTCAGTCAGCAGGCGATGGCCGTTGTAGTGAAAATCACCGATCAGCGGAACATTGCAATTCATTCGGTCCAGATGTTCACGAATCTTGGGAACGGCAGCTGCCGCTTCCGGCGAATTGACGGTGATCCGGACCAGCTCGGAACCGGCACGTGCCAGTTCAGCCGTTTGCAGGGCCGTAGCGAGATAGTCGGCGGTATCGGTATTGGTCATCGACTGGACAACCACCGGGGCATCGCCACCGATTTTGACGTGACCAATGACACAAGCGCGGGTCGGCCGCTTGATGACTGTACTCACGGCTTACTCCAGAACCAGGCGAGCCACATCGCCCTTGGTGTGCGGGACAAGGTCAACCGCTTGCCCATGCCAAAAGAGACGGACTCCGGGGGCATAACCAACCGTCAAAGACAGCGGTCCTTGACCAGACACTACCTGCTCGGCACCGGCACCAAGACGCTGGGAAAAGATGATCTTGTTGTCACGATCCCGCACTTCGATCCAGGACTCCTTGTCGAAGATGAAGCGCATCTGTGGCTGATCCGCTGCAGTCACGGCTGGCTGCGACGGAGATGACTCGGCTTTTTGCGGAGTGGCAGAAGATGGCGCAGGCGATTCGGCCGGAGCCAGAACCTGCGGGTACATCACCTGCTGCTGGGTCGCTCCAGGCGGAAAAACCGGCTCGCTGGCCGGAACCGCAGACGTCCCCTCGGAGGCTGGCGCAGGAGCCGAGGTTGGCACTTCCTTCCGGGCCAGAGAATCAAGCAGCGACTGGGTGCTTTCACGCAGGGCTGACAGGTCGGCGGGCATCAGAAAATACACCAAGCCAGCCAACGCAACCAAGCCAGCCCCTACGAGCACAACCGCCCTATCTCGTCGCGAAACGCCAGAACCGGAATTCGGCATTGAGGCTGGACGAGCTTCCTGCATGGCCAGATTGTCAGCTGGTTTTTCAAGAACCTGGTTTAACTGAAGCATCAAAGGGGCCGGATCGAGTTGCACCAGGCGCGCGTAATTTCGGACAAAACCGCGGATGAAGGTTTGTCCGGGCAAGCCGTGCCAATCGCCACACTCCAAAGCCTCGACCTGCCGAGGCCCGAGCTTGAGTGTTCGCGCGATATCTGCGACTTCAAGATCGCGCGCCTCACGCGCCAGACGCAACTGTTCACCAACCGGCATTTCGGAAACAATGACGCTTTCCTCGGTGCCTGCGTCTTCGCTAATGACCTGCTCGCTCATTCAAAATTGCCCTTTAGGAATTCCTGATACTCTGGCGACGTTGGATAACGACTGCGCAGTTGCGATGCGTAGCCAGATTCGGCCACCTTGTTCGCCATTTTTCGCTCGAGCCGAAGACCAAGCCAGAGTGCCTCGGCTGACGGCGGTTCCATCATGCGCAGCGCATCATTCAGATAGACACGCGCCTCTTCAAAAATACCGCGCCGGTAAAATACCTTGGCCAGTTGCAAGCGTGCCTGCACGGCGCCATCGCGCGACAACTGCAAGGCCTTCAGCAGATAATTCTGCGCCCCTTCGAGGTCGCCTGCTTTCAAAGCACACGTGCCGGCATTGGTGTAGGCACGGTCTGGCGTTTCGTACAAAGGGCTCTTCAGGGCATTCAGAAAATAGGCAATCGACTGACGTTCCTTGCCTGTTTCACAGAGATACCAGCCGTAATTATTATTAACTTCGGGATCATTGGGGGCAAGATCCAGGGCTCGGCGAAAATCGTCCTCCGCCTTGGCATATTCCTTCAGGGACAAATGAACCAATCCGCGAACGTTATATGCCGGAAAATAGCCGGAGTCAGCATTCAGGGCAATGCGCAACTCATCGAGCGCAACCCCGGGGTTCCCCGCCTGAAAATACATCGACCCCAGTTCGGTGTGAATCTTGGCCCGATTGCGCGGCTCGGTCGCCCCTTGGGATTGATCCGTCGAGGAAGGGTTGAAGTTGTACTGCGCGTGCGCGGAGACAATGCACAGCACGCCCAGACAGATACCAACAATCCGGCTTTTTAGCGAAAAGACTTTCACGATCTTGCCTCCTTCAGGGGAATCACGCGTCCAGTGGTTCGTTTGGTCTTATCCTGGACTTGGCCAGCCAATTGACCACAAGCGGCATCGATGTCATCACCGCGGGTCTTGCGCGTTGTCGTCACAATACCAGCCTGCATCAGGATATCAGCGAAGTGCCGCACCCTCTCCGCTGGCGAACGCCGGAATGGCGAGCCGGGGAAGGGATTGAAGGGAATCAGGTTGAATTTGCAATGAACCGACTTGACCAGCGCCAGCAGTTCACGGGCATGGGCATCGGTATCATTGATACCGTCGAGCATGATGTACTCGAAAGTAATGAAATCACGGGGCGCCTTTTCCAGATAACGCTGGCAGGCAGCCATCAGTTCTTTCAACGGGTATTTCTGGTTGATCGGCACCAGTTGGTCGCGCAACTTATCGTTTGGCGCGTGAAGGGAAACAGCCAGAGCAACCGGGCATTCATCACCCAGACGATCCATGACCGGCACCAAACCAGAGGTTGACACGGTGATCCGACGGCGCGACAGGCCATAGGCATTGTCGTCGAGCATCAATTTCAGCGCGGCAACAGAATTTTCGAAATTGGCGAGTGGCTCGCCCATGCCCATCAGAACGACGTTGGAAATCACCCGTTCGTCGCCATGGACCGCGCCCAGCGCGTGATTAGCCTGCCAAAGCTGGCCGATGATCTCCGCCACTGACAGGTTGCGGTTGAAGCCCTGCTTGCCAGTCGAACAAAAAGCGCAATCGAGCGCGCAACCGGCTTGCGTCGAAATGCACAGCGTACCGCGATCATCTTCGGGAATGAACACCGTCTCAACGGCATTGCCGTTGCCAACATCGATCAAAAACTTGCGCGTGCCATCGTCCGACAGCTTATCGGAAACAACGGCAGGCGGCGCCACGACCGCTTTCGCCTTGAGCTTCTCGCGAAGACTCTTGGCGATATCGGTCATGGCATCAAAGTCCGCCACGCCAGAACGATGAATCCAGCGCAAAACCTGCTTGGCGCGGAAGGGCTTTTCACCCTGCTCGGCAAACCAGGCAGTCAGGCTTTCGCCATCGAAATCCAGCAGATTGACGGTCATTAACTTTGCTTAGCGGCCAGCGTAGGTGTTCATGCCCGGGAAGAAGAAGGCAATTTCCACGGCAGCGGTTTCCGGTGCATCAGAGCCGTGCACGGCGTTGGCATCGATGGATTCGGCGAAGTCGGCGCGGATGGTGCCGGCATCAGCCTTCTTCGGGTCGGTGGCGCCCATCAGCTCGCGGTTCTTGGCGATGGCGTTTTCACCTTCCAGGGCTTGAATCATCACCGGACCAGAGGTCATGAAGGAAACCAGATCCTTGAAGAAAGGACGCTCTTTGTGCACGGAGTAGAACTGGCCGGCTTCCTGCTCGGACAACCAGGTCATGCGGGCAGCGATAACCTTCAGACCGTTCGATTCAAAACGGGAGTAGATCTTGCCGATAACGTTCTTGGCAACTGCGTCGGGTTTGATGATGGAGAGGGTACGTTCGATAGCCATATGATTACTCCGAGAAAGCTAGTCAGTTGATAAACGTACAATTTTAGCAGATTCGAAACACGAACGCCCGCCTCACTGAGCTGGCGCTTTTTCGCCAGCAACCGCCTTCAGTGGATCGCGCAACATGGCAAAGCTGCGCGGTGCGACGTATTGCAGCAACTCCTTGCCATCGCCATCGACCACGACATCCAGCCCCTTGTCCGGGTACAACAGATGCACCACCTTTTCGGAAACCACCAGCCGTTCGCCCGGCACGCCAAAACGTTGAGTCACTGCGGCTTCATCGAGGTTAACCGAGGGAATCACGCTGATCGCCTTGACCGGCAGATTGTCCACTGCCACAAAATCGTCCGGATGCAAGGTTATCTTGCGCGTCGTGCTTTCCATGTGCTTGGCCCGCAAAGCCCGGTCACGCATGGCGGAAACCAGCTCCCCCGAGGCGTCGAGCGTCACGACCACCTTGGCGAGCACGAAACCCAGCGGCACCTGAGCGTAATACCCCTCCAGAAGGCCGATTTCATCGGGTTCAGCGACAATTGCCACCTCGACTTCGTTTCCCAGCTTCCGTCTTACGTCGCCCAGAGTACTCAGACCTGGCTTCAACCCAAAAACGGTGCTTCCGCCCTCGCCATCGAGTTCAATTTGCCAAGGCAGATTACTGTTCGGATCAACACCGTCCTGCTTACCCACCCCCGGGAGCAAAAACGGAACGATCAATACAACAAGAATCAGCGCGACGATGGAGAGAGCAAATTTCATGATTTCCTGATAAACCGTCCGGGGATCCGAATTGTGCCATACCGCCCCCACCAAAAAACAAACCCCGGCTTCCACCGGGGTTTATCAAGAAATGAATGTGGTTCCTAGATCATTCCAAGCTGCCTTGGGAACCATAATGACAAGGTGGGCCAGTAAGTAACGACCGCCAGGAAACACAACATGGAGAGCAGCCATGGCCAAACCGCAACCGTCAGCTCGGTAATACCCATCTTGGTAATTCCCGAGGCCACGTAAAGATTGAGTCCGACGGGCGGATGACACATGCCAACTTCCATATTCACCACCATGATGATGCCGAAATGGACCGGATCAATTCCCAGCTTCATGGCCACCGGGAACAGAATCGGCGCAAAGATCAGCACAATGGACGAGGGTTCCATGAAATTACCAGCCAACAGCAACAGGACATTGCACATCAACAGGAAGGAAATGACCCCGAGACCATGGCCCATCATCCAGTCAGCCAACGCCTGTGGGATGTTCTCGTTGGTCATGATGAAGGAGAACAACACCGCGTTGGTAATGATGTAGAGCAACATCGCCGACATGTTGGCTGAATTGAGCAACACCTTCGGCACATCCTTCAAGCCCATATCGCGATAGACGAAAACCGCGACGAAAAAGGCATAGACCGCCGACATTGCAGCCGCCTCAGTCGGTGTAAAGATCCCGGTGTAGATCCCCCCCATTACGACGACAATCAGCAGCAAGCCCCAGACAGAAGCGCGAAAGGATTTCCAGCGCTCGGCCCAGCTGGCTTTCGGCTGCCGCGGGTAATCGAATTTGC
The DNA here is from genome assembly GCF_000012425.1 of Dechloromonas aromatica RCB. Taxonomy (NCBI): domain Bacteria; kingdom Pseudomonadati; phylum Pseudomonadota; class Betaproteobacteria; order Rhodocyclales; family Azonexaceae; genus Dechloromonas; species Dechloromonas aromatica (nom. nud.). The sequence goes on from NC_007298.1 coordinate 3,229,176, forward strand.
GAGCCCGGTACCAGGTCACGCCACCAAGCGTCGCGGCCAATGCCAGACCGGGCACTACCCCGGCCATGAACAACGCCCCCACCGAGGTATTGGTCGCCACCGAATACATCACCATGACGATCGACGGTGGAATCAGGATACCGAGCGCTCCCGAGGTGGCAATCACGCCAGCTCCGAACTTGTTCGGGAAGCCAGCCTTGACCATAGCCGGCAGCAAAATGGAGCCGATGGCCACGACGGTGGCCGGACTGGACCCCGAGACCGCCGCGAACAAGGCGCACGCCAGCACACCAGCCAGACCAAGACCACCGTACCAGTGACCAACCATTGAGGTCGCGAAGTTGATCATCCGCTTCGCCACCCCGCCATGAGTCAGGAAATTGCCGGCCAGGATGAAGAACGGGATGGCCATGATCTCGAACTTCTCTATCCCCGTGAACAGCTTCAGCGCTACCGATTCGAGTGGCACCTGGGTCATTGTAAAAAGGAAGGTCAGCACCGTCAGGCCGAGCGAAATCGAGATCGGCATACCGGTCAGCATCAAGACAGCCAGCAGACTGAAAATCACTAGCGCGTTCATTGCTCACCCCCTTGATTTTCTTCACCGCGACGTTGCAATTGGCGTCGTTCATGGTCGGTGGCAGCCTCGCCAGCCCGCCGGCGATCCTCACCACTGCGGCGTTCGCCGAGTTGAGGATGTTTCAGATCATGCATGTGCAGGTTATCGCCCATGCCATAAACATCCACATCGACCGGCAGCTTCACCTCCTCTTCCAGCCCCTCGACATGACCATGGTCGTGATGCGGCAATTCGCCGGTTTTCAGGAAGCCCCAAGTGACCTGCAGGAAGCGAAAACACATCAGGGACGAACCGAGCGGAATAGCGCTGTAGACGATCCAAGTCGGCCATTCGAGATCAGGCGTGGTCGGCCCCTCATACAAATCCTCGCCCTGAATCCCGAAGAAATTGAAGAAGGCGTAATGCGCGCCATTTTCCCAAACAAAATTGCCCCCCAAGCCACCGACCACACCGGTAAACAAGGCGCCAGCCAGCAGGCCAAAAACAATGAACCTGCCGCGCATGCGGTCATCAAGCCGATTGATCAGGACATCGACCCCCACGTGGATACCAGTCCGCACACCATAGGCAGCACCAAACTTGGCCATCCAGACAAACATGATGATGCAGAGCTCTTGGACCCAGCTGAAATTGAGGGTCAGCAACCAGTCCTGCAGAACCGGGATTTCAACACCGGCCAGATACCGGTGCATCACTGAGACGAAGATAATCAGCGTGGCCGCTCCCATCAGGAACGTAACCAGCAACTCCTCGAGGTGATTGAGCGCCTTGTTGAACATGCTAGCCTCCCTCGGTAATACCGGGGGCCGAAGCCCCCAATTTTTATATACTTTCAGGAATCAGAGGACATCCGGCCTGAACCCGGTATCCCGATAAACCCCCTGAATGACCTCCTTGCCGATACGCCCTTCCATCTTCTGATGCACCGGTACCAGTGCTTTCTTGAAAGCCAGACGCTCTTCCTTGGTCGGTACATAAACAGTCGTCTTGCCACTCTTCTTCACAGCCTCAAGGGCGTTATCGTTCTCGACCTTGGCAATCTGGTTGGCGTAGCGGGTTGCCTGCTCCATCGCATCTTCAAGCTGTTTGCGAATATCCGTTGGCAGACCGTCCCAAAACTTCTTGTTAACGATCACTGCGTAGCCCAGATAGCCATGCTCGGTCAGCGTCAGATACTTTTGCACTTCGTGCATCTTCTGAGTATAGAGATTCGAAATCGGATTCTCTGTCCCGTCAACCACGCCGGTCTGCAGCGCCTGGTAAACCTCGGAAAAGGCCATCACCTGGGGCATTGAGCCAAGCGAACGCATCTGCTCCTCGAGCACCTTGGACGACTGGATGCGCATTTTCTTGCCCTTCAGGTCAGCCGGCGTTCTGATCGGGGTATTGGCCGAAAAGGATTTGAAGCCGTTGTCCCAGTAGCCCAGGCCGCGGATTCCCTTGGGCTCCAGCTTGGCCAATAGTTGCCTACCAACAGCGCCATTGGTGACTTTACGCAAAGCGTCATAGTCGCTGAAGATAAACGGCAGATCAAAGACCTCAAACTCCTTGACGCCCAGCGGACCAAACTTGGCCAGCGACGGTGCCAGCATCTGGACAGCGCCGAGCTGCAGCGCCTCCATTTCCTCCTTGTCCTTGTACAGCGTCGAATTAGCGTACACCTCGACCTTGACCTTGCCGCCAGTCAGTTCGGCAGCCTTTTTGGCAAACATTTCCGCAGCTTTTCCCTTGGGTGTATCAGCAGCCACAACATGGCTGAACTTTATGACAATGGGTTGCTGAGCATAAACAGCCAGCGACAGTGCACCAGCAAACAGGCCAATCAACAGCTTTGAAACATTCATTGTCGTCTCCTCTTTCTATCGAATCGCGTACACAAAATTGCACTTTAGTAAAAGTATTACGAAATACAGAACCAAGTCGTATTGTGGATTTCCACATACGATAGACAATAAAAAACCGCCGAGCTAGCCGGCGGTTTGATTTAATCGAATATTTTAATTAGTGGTGATCGATGATTGGGCGCGGAACGTGAGGAATGATCACGTCGGGAGCGTCATCGAGAACCAGCTCCGGATTCTCCGCTTCATCGGACGTTTCATTGTTGAGTACCGCATTCATTCGCTTGGCATCGAGTGCATTGCACCACTTGGCGACCACCAGCGTCGCCACGCTATTGCCAATGAAGTTGGTCAGCGCCCGGGCTTCGGACATGAAGCGGTCAATACCGAGGATCAATGCCAGACCAGCCACTGGCACGGTACCGACTGCCGACAAAGTCGCCGCCAGGACAATAAAGCCGCTCCCCGTCACACCAGCCGCCCCTTTGGAAGTCAGCAACAGGATGACCAGCAGCGTGACCTGGTGTTGCAGATCAAGCGGCGTATTGGTTGCCTGAGCAATAAATACGGCGGCCATGGTCAGGTAAATCGAGGTGCCATCCAGATTGAACGAATAACCGGTCGGCACGACCAGACCAACGACGGACTTCTGCGCACCGGCGTTTTCCATCTTGGCCATCAAGCGGGGCAGCGCAGATTCCGATGAAGAAGTGCCAAGGACCAGGAACAACTCCTCCTTGATGTACTTGATCAATTTGATGATTGAAAAACCATGGAAAGCCGCAATGCTGCCCAGCACACCGAGAATGAAGATCACGCAGGTCAGGTAGAAGGCGCCCATCAGGCTGGCCAATTGAGCCAGGCTACCGACGCCGTGCTTGCCAATGGTGTAGGCCATCGCGCCGAAAGCACCGATCGGGGCCACTTTCATGATCACGCCGACGATACCAAACAGCACGTGCGACAACTTTTCGATCAACTCGAACACTGGCTTGCCACGTTCGCCAAAAGAATGCATGGCATAGCCAAAAAGAATCGAGAAGAACAACACCTGCAGCATGTCCCCCTTGGCAAAGGCATCAACGACGCTGGTCGGGATGATGTTCATCAGGAAATCCGTCGTCGTCTGCATCTGACCCGGCTGAGCGTATTTGGCAATGCCCTTGGTATCGAGCGTCGATACATCGACATTCATGCCAACACCCGGCGCCCAGACGTTGACAACAATCAGGCCGATGACCAACGCGATCGTACTGACCACCTCGAAGTAAAGCACCGCCAGACCGCCGGTCTTGCCGACCTTCTTCATATCTTCCATACCGGCAATGCCGACGACGATGGTGCAGAAGATGATCGGGGCGATGATCATCTTGATCAGCTTGATGAACCCATCGCCCAGCGGCTTCATCGCCGCGCCGGTTTCCGGATAGAAATGCCCCAGCGACACCCCGATGGCAATGGCGACGAGCACCTGAAAATAGAGACTCTTGAATACCGCTTTTTTGGCCATGGAATATGCTCTCCTAAATAGCTTCAACCGGGAAAATCCGGAACACGATACGCAGTATCCCTAACCTGGCCTCATCAAACCATTGTGGTTATCCGAATTGTGGAAAACCACAATCGTCCGCACCGAAATAACGTGGTGTACCATTTTCAGCATGAATCAAGCCCCTCCACCCCTTCCCGGTAGTTCGCGCCGCCTGCGCTGGCTGCTCACCCTGCCCAAGCTGGGCATCGTGCTGCTGCTGGCCGCCCTGCTCGCTCTCCTCTGGCAACTCCACCGTAGCGAGATAGAGGAAGATCGCGCGGCGCTGATCAAGGATGTTCTGTGGCTCGAACAGAACCTGCGCTTCCATCTGAACAGCAACGAAGAGCAAGTCCAGCAATTGGCGCTGGAAATGGCCAACCCGGCCGGCCGTCAAAAAAAATTCCGACTCCGGGCCGAGCACATGCTCAAGAACGCACCGGAAATCGCCCAGATTCTTTGGCTCGACAACCACCGTCAGGTCATCGATGCGCTACCGACGAGCACCCCGCCCGACAGCGAAATCGAGTCATTCGGGCCACCGGTCACGGCCAAGGCCTTTGACACAGCGACCCGATTGGGCAAGCTGCATTACAGCGAACCCTTTTTCCTGGAAGGCAATCAGGCCTTCGTTGAAATGCTCGTCCCGGTATTTGGCGAAGAACACCGCATCAGCGGCATGCTGGCCGTGCTTTACCCACTAGACGCACTACTCGACAATCAGGTTCCCTGGTGGTTTACCGAAAAATACAAGGTCGAGATTGTTGACGATAACGACCTGCAATACGCCACCAAAACACGTATCGAAGGAAATAGCGACCAGCGCTACGAAATCCCATTCGACCCACCCGGCGCCGGCTTGCTACTCCGCATTACCAGCTACCACACGCCCGACAACTCGATGCAGCGCCTGCTGGTTGCCGCCATCATCCTGCTCGCCATCGGGGTTTTCTGGAGCCTGTGGCTGGTCCGCGACCTGATGAAAAGGCACAGCCGGACCGAAGAGGCGCTACGGGCAGAACACGCCTTCCGCGCAGCGATGGAAGACTCGCTGACCGTCGGCATGCGCGCTCGCGACCTCGTCGGCCGGGTCATCTACGTCAACCCGGCATTCTGCCGGATGACCGGCTTCAGCCCCGACGAGCTGGTCGGCGCAGCGCCACCAATGCCTTACTGGGCCCCCGAGCAACTGGAAGAAACCTATGCCATGCACCAGACCGTGCTGGCCGGAGAAGCGCCTTTAGACGGCTTCGAAATCACCTTCATGCGCAAAAACGGCGAACGTTTCCAAGCCCTGGTCTATGAAGCCAAACTGATTGACGGAAACGGCAAACACACTGGCTGGATGGCCTCGGTACTCGACATTACCGAAAGGAAGCGCGCCGAAGAACTGGCCCGCCAGCAGCAGGAACAGTTGCAATTTACTTCGCGGCTGGTAACGATGGGGGAAATGGCCTCTACCTTGGCCCACGAGCTGAATCAGCCACTCGCAGCGATCGCCAGCTACAACACGGGTTGCCTGAATTTATTGAACGACGGCAAAGCCAGTCCGAACGATATTTTGCCCGCGCTAGAAAAAATTGGCCTGCAGGCACAACGGGCCGGCAAGATCATCCGCCGCGTCCACGACTTTGTCCGCAAGAGCGAGCCCAAGCGCGCCTCTTGCCTGCTTGGCGAAGTGATCGAAGACTGCCTGGGCTTCATGGAGGCCGAAGCCCGCAAGCGCCATGTCCGGATCGAATGCAACACCCCGCCCATGCCGCCGGTCCTGGCCGACCGGCTAATGCTCGAACAGGTACTCCTCAACCTGATTCGCAACGGCATGGAAGCAATGGCCACGACCAGCGAAGTCAACCGCCTGTTGCATATCTCCATCGAAGTCAGTGAAAACGAATTGCGTATAAGCGTCAGCGACCAAGGTTGTGGCATCGCCCCGGAAGTCCGTGCCAAGCTGTTTACTGCCTTCTTCACCACAAAACCAGAAGGCATGGGCATCGGCTTGTCGATCTGTCGTTCAATCATTGAATTCCATCGCGGCCGCCTGTGGGCCGAAGAGAACCCCCATTCAACGACAGGAAACGGTACGATATTCTTCTTTACTCTCCCCCTGGAAAGCGCATGAGTACGCCGCAAGTCTATCTGGTCGACGATGACGAGGCGATCCGTGACGCCCTCGCCTGGCTGCTCAAGTCGCGCGGACTGCCCAGTACCGCGTTCGACTCGGCGGAAACATTCCTCGCCGCGTGGAACAAGGAAATGAGCGGTTGCGTCGTCCTCGACATGCGGATGTCAGGCATGAGCGGGCTGGATTGCTTCGATCGGCTGCACGAACTCAAATCAAGCCTGCCAGTCATTTTCCTGACCGGACACGGCGACGTTCCACTGGCTGTTGCCACGCTGAAAAAAGGGGCCTTTGATTTTTTCGAGAAACCCCTCAACGACAACGCCTTGGTCACCCGTATCGAGGAAGCCATGGCGCTTGATGCCGAGCAACGGGCAGCAAACGCTACGGTCGACTCGGTCAAGGCCCGCCTTTCCTGCCTGACCACTCGTGAACGCCAGATCATGGAACTGGTACTGGCGGGAAAATTCAACAAGGTCATCGCCGACGAACTGAACATCAGCATGCGCACCGTCGAGGTGCACAGAGCGAACCTTTTTGACAAGATGCAGGTCAAAACCGCCGTTGAGCTGGCCAATCTACTCAAACCCTGATGCCAATGCTTCCCTACGGCTTCTTTTTTCGCTAGCATCACAAAATATTCCCGTCGCCCCCCCAGGCGCAATATCCCCCAGTCGTTTCACCATCCCATGAGGCAACCATGAGCGAGCACATCCATTACGTAACCGACGACACTTTTGAAGCGGAAGTACTGCAATCGCAGCAACCCGTGCTCGTCGACTACTGGGCCGAATGGTGTGGTCCGTGCAAGATGATTGCACCGATCCTCGATGAAGTTGCCACCGAATACGCCGGCAAACTGAAGGTCGCCAAGGTCAACATCGACGACAACCAGGCCACCCCTGCCAAATTCGGCATCCGCGGCATCCCGACCCTGATGATCTTCAAGAACGGTAACGTCGAAGCCACCAAGGTTGGCGCACTGTCCAAGTCCCAACTCGCGGCTTTTATTGACAGCAACCTGTAATCTCCGTAGTCTCCTGGCCTGAGGGTGCGTTCTGCGCCTTCAGGCAGACGCGACAGGCAACCGTCCGGCGTCACATTCTCCTCCCCAAGATCTCCGCATCTGCGCCCTGGCCACCGGGCAACCGCCCGTTCTGTATCCGGCGCCACACACTCCCCACATGCAACTTTCCGAACTAAAGACACTACACGTCAGCAAACTGCTGGACATGGCCACCGAACTGGTCATCGAAAACGCCAACCGCATGCGCAAGATGGAGCTGATTTACGCCATCCTGAAGGCCAAGGCAAAAAATGGCGACACCATCTACGGCGATGGCACCCTGGAAGTTCTGCCTGACGGTTTCGGTTTCCTCCGTTCCTCGGACACTTCCTACCTGGCCAACCCGGACGACATCTATGTCTCCCCGTCGCAGATCCGCCGTTTCAATCTGCGCACTGGCGACACGGTCGAAGGTGAAATCCGTACCCCGAAGGATGGCGAACGCTACGTCGCACTGACCAAGCTCGACCGTATCAACGGCTTCTCGCCGGAAGCCAACAAGAACAAGATCATGTTCGAGAACCTGACGCCGCTACACCCGACGCGTCACCTCAAACTCGAACGTGAAATCAAGTCCGAAGAAAACATCACCAGCCGCGTCATCGACATGATTGCCCCGATCGGCTGCGGCCAGCGCGGCCTGCTCGTTGCGCCGCCGAAGACCGGCAAGACGGTGATGCTGCAGAACATCGCCCACGCCATCACGGCCAATCATCCGGAAGTCGTGCTGATCGTGCTGCTGATCGACGAGCGTCCGGAAGAAGTCACCGAAATGACCCGTACCGTCAAGGGCGAGGTCGTCGCCTCGACCTTCGACGAACCGGCATCCCGTCACGTCGCCGTCGCCGAAATGGTCATCGAGAAAGCCAAGCGCCTGGTTGAGCACAAGAAGGATGTCGTCATCCTGCTCGACTCGATCACCCGCCTCGCCCGCGCCTACAACACCGTCCAGCCAGCCTCCGGCAAGGTGCTGACCGGTGGCGTCGACGCCAATGCCCTGCAGAAGCCGAAGCGCTTCTTCGGTGCGGCGCGCAACATCGAGGAAGGTGGCTCGCTGACCATCCTGGCCACTGCGTTGATCGACACCGGTTCGCGCATGGATGAAGTCATCTACGAAGAATTCAAGGGTACCGGCAACTCCGAAATCCATCTCGACCGTCGCATGGCCGAAAAGCGGATGTACCCGGCGGTCAACGTCAATCGTTCCGGCACCCGTCGCGAAGAACTGCTGCTCAAGCCGGACGTCCTGCAAAAAATGTGGGTGCTGCGCAAGCTCTGCTACCCGATGGACGACCTCGAAGCTATGGAATTCCTGCTCGACAAGGTCAAATCGACCAAGGGTAACCAGGAGTTCTTTGACGCCATGCGTCGGGGTTAAGCCGCACAAAAACTATTGCAAGCGCGTGATTTTTCGAAGATAATCACGGGCTTCCCAGATCGGCCAAATCCGCCGGTCGCTAGATTAAAGGACAAAAGATGAAAGCCGATATCCACCCGAATTACAAAGAAATCCAGGTTAATTGCTCTTGCGGCAACACCTTCACGACCAAGTCGACCATGAGCAAGGATGCTTTCCACGTTGAAGTCTGTTCCGCCTGCCACCCGTTCTACACCGGCAAGCAGAAGATTGTCGACACGGCCGGTCGCGTCGAGAAGTTCAACCAGAAGTTCGGTGCCATGCGCGGCAAGTCTGCTGCCTGATCTGCCCGAAATGCGTTATAAAAGGCAGCCGACTGGCTGCCTTTTTCATTTCCGGCCAATATGTCTGAATTAAGCACCCTGCTCCGTCGCGGTATCCGCTTGCCTCCGGCCGGCTGGATGCTTGCCGCCATGCTCGCCTTCTACGTGCTGGCCGGCCTGTTCGGCCGCGATCCGTGGAAGGGCGAAGACGCCATTCACATCGGTGCAGCATGGCACATGCTGCACTTCAGCGACTGGCTGTCTCCCGACCTGGCCGGCCGGCCATTCCACGAACCGCCGTTGTACTACTGGAGTGCCGCGCTGACCGGCAAGGCATTCGGCTGGCTGCTCCCTCTCCACGAGGCCATGCGTCTCGCCAGCGGCATCTGGGTCACCTTGGCCTTGATGGGCCTGTACTACGCCAGCCGCGAGCTGTACGGCGAGGACTCTGCAGCCGCGAGCCCGATGTTGCTGGCAGGTTGCGCCGGCCTGCTCTTCCATGCCCACGATGCGCAGCCGATGCTGATTGCGCTTGCCGCCTATAGTGGCGCTCTGGGTGGCTTGGCCGCGATTGGGCGCAAGCCACGACTGACCGGCATCTACTACGGACTGGCCGTTGCCGGTTGCCTGCTCGGCACCGGCATTGCCCCAACCCTGCCGTTACTTGCCATCGCCCCGGTCGCCTGGTGGTTATCCCCTGACCGCCCCAAGGCCTTGCACACACTGCTCATCGGTTTTGGCATCGCGACGGTGCTGATTCTGCCATGGCCACTGTTACTGCTGACCCTTGAACCAGCACGTTTTCATGGCTGGCTAGCCACTGAACTGGCGCCGCTGAAGACCCCGTTCTCCTTCGGCGGCGGCAGCCGTTTCCTGGCCATGTTGCCCTGGTTTGCCTTCCCCGCCATGCCGCTGGCGGCCTGGACCTTATGGACCAGACGCAAGGAACTGCAGACCCCGTCGTTCTTGTTGCCGCTCTCCTTCCTGCTGATCACCCTGCTGATGCTGGCCTGGGCGTTCCGCCCCCGGGAAATCCCATCCCTGTTGCTCTTGCCGTCACTAGCCCTGCTCGCCACGCCTGGCACGCTGGCCCTGCGTCGCGGTGCAGCCAATGCCTTCGACTGGTTTGCAATGTCGACCTTCAGCCTGTTCGTCGCCGTCGTCTGGCTGGCCTGGTCGGCAATGGCCCTTGGCTGGCCATCAAAACTCGCCGAGCGGGCACTGATCCTGCGCCCCGGTTTTGTCGGCCACTTCAGTCTGGTCGCACTGCTCATCGGCCTTGCAGCCACGGCGTGGTGGATCTGGCTGATCATCACTGCCCCACGCTCACCGTATCGCAGCCTGACGCACTGGACACTCGGCTTCACAACCTTGTGGCTACTGGCAACAACGCTGATCCTGCCATGGTTCGACTACGGCAAGACCTACCGGCCGGTCGCCCAGGCGATCGCCCAGGCCCTGCCAGCCGATCACGGCTGCCTGGCCGAACGCGGCTTGAGCGAAACCCAGCTGGCGTCGATGTCCTATTTCGTCGAAATCGAGCCGGTTGCCGAAGACTCCAAGGCGGGCCAAGCTTGCAACTGGCTGCTGGTAGTCGGCGACACGCGCCGTGAGTTGGCAGCACCGGGCAAGCAGTGGTCCAAGGTCTGGGAAGGCAGCCGCCCCGGGGACCGCAAGGAAAAATTCCGTCTTTTCCGGCGCTAAGGGCGGGCGTTGTATCCCCGTCGGGGCTACAACGCTTTCAAACGCACGCCTTAAGCAGCAGGCTTGGCCAAAAAGTGTTCCCGGTAATACTTCAGTTCGTCGATGGACTCGTAGATGTCAGCCATTGCAGTATGCTTGCTCTTCTTCTTGAAGCCTTTATAGACCTCCGGCTGCCAACGCTTGCACAACTCTTTCAGCGTGCTGACATCGAGATTCCGGTAGTGAAAGAAGGCTTCGAGGGTTGGCATGTAACGTGCCATGAAACGACGATCCTGGCCGATTGAATTGCCACACATCGGCGAGTGCCCGACCAGCGAATATTTCTTCAGAAATTCCAGCGCCTCAGCTTCGACTGCTGCTTCGTTCATCGTCGATGCCTTGACCTTGTCGATCAGACCGGAACGACCGTGGGTTTTCTGGTTCCAATCATCCATGCCAGCCAAGATTTCGTCCGACTGATGCACGACCCAGGAGGGAGACTCAGCAACCATTTCCAGTTCGGAGTTGGTGACGACCATCGCCATTTCGATAATGCGGTCGCCATCCGGGTTCAAGCCCGTCATTTCCATGTCCAGCCAGACGAGGTTGTTTGCGTTGCCTGCCATATAATTGCCCGATTCCTTTAAAACCCCGATTTTCGCACAGCTTTCACTGACCTTCGTGACCGAAACCTTCAAGCTTTTCTTTCTCGCCTTCTTTGCGCTAACGCTCGCCACTCGCCTGTGGCTGAAGCTGCGGCACATCCGCTTCGTTACCGCCCACCGCGAAAAACTGCCGGCGGATTTCGCCGAACGGGTGACGCTGGCGGCCCACCAAAAGGCGGCCGATTACACCGTGGACCGCAGCAAGGTAGCGGTTATCAGTACACTTATTGAAGCCACACTGCTGCTGGCACTGACCCTCGGCGGCGGGCTGACCAGCCTTCACGAATTCTGGATTCTCCGAACCGATGGCCTGGGCTATGGCCTGGCGATGATTTTCAGCCTGATGTTCATTTCCGGACTGATCGACCTGCCGCTGTCGCTCTACAGCCAGTTCGTCATCGAGGCCCGCCATGGTTTCAACCGCATGACGCTCGGCCTGTTCATTGCCGATCTGATCAAACAGACGCTGCTCGGCATCGCGATCGGCACCCCGGTGATCCTCGCCGTGCTCTGGCTGATGGGCGCGATGGGGCAATACTGGTGGCTTTATGTCTGGCTGTTCTGGAGCAGCTTCAATCTGCTGATCATGTTCGTTTATCCGACCTGGATCGCCCCGCTGTTCAACAAGTTTTCGCCCCTTGAGGATGGCGAAATGAAAGCCCGCATCGAAGCCCTGCTGGTCCGCTGCGGCTTCCGCTCCTCCGGCCTCTTCGTCATGGATGGCTCGAAGCGCTCCAGTCATGGCAACGCCTACTTCACCGGCTTCGGCAACAACAAACGGATCGTTTTCTTCGACACCCTGCTATCCCGTCTCGAACCGCCAGAAATCGAAGCCGTACTGGCCCACGAACTCGGCCACTTCCGCAAGAAACATGTAGTCAAGCGCATGGTCATCATGTTCGCCGGATCGCTCGGCTTTCTCTGGCTGCTCGGCCAACTGATCGATGCGCCGTGGTTTTATGCCGGCCTTGGCGTGACAGCACAAAATACCGCCCTGGCACTGATCCTCTTTTTCCTCGTCATGCCGGTACTCACCTTTCCATTTACCCCGCTGATGAGTCATTTTTCCCGCCAGCACGAATTCGAGGCGGATGCCTATGCGGCCGAACACGCCGAGGGCGGCGATCTCGTCTGCGCCCTGACCAAGCTCTACCAGGACAATGCTTCAACGCTGACGCCCGACCCGCTACACTCGCTGTTCTATGACTCCCACCCGCCAGCTGCCCAGCGCATCGCGCATCTGCAACTTCAGGAAAAAACCGCATGAAACCGATCATCGCGCTTCTTGCAAGTTCTCTGATCACGCTACCGGCCTTTGCCGAGCCGTGGGGCAATGCCGACCCCAAACCCGGCAAGGAGCATCACGACAAGGCCTGCGTCGCCTGCCATGTTCGGCTTTACGGCGGCGATGGCAGCAAGATGTACACCCGCGAAGCCCGCCTGCTATCGACCCAGCTCGACGTCCTGCAACGGGTCGCCACCTGCAACTCGCAGATCAGGGGGGGCTGGTTTCCTGAAGAGGAAGCCGAAGTCGCTGCCTACCTGAACCAGCAGTATTACCACTTCAAAGAATGATGGAAGGCCGCGTTATTGCCGCCCACGGCCGCCAGTACGTCGTCGAACTGGCCGATGGCAGCCTGCTGCCCTGTTTCCCGCGCGGCAAGAAAAGCGACATTGCCTGTGGTGACCGCGTGGATATCAAGCGCACTTCAGATGACCAGGGAGTGATCGAGGCCATTCAGCCACGAACCAGCCTGCTCTATCGTTCCAATGAAATCCGTCAGAAGCTGATTGCCGCCAATGTAGACCAGATCATCATCGTGGTCGCCACCGAACCAGCGTTCTCGGACGAACTGATCACCCGCGCCCTCGTCGCCGCCGAAAGTGAGGAAATCGAACCGCTGATCGTCCTCAACAAATGCGATCTTCTCGACAAACTGCCGGCCGCCCGTGAACGACTGGCGCCTTTGGTTGCCCTTGGTTACCGCGTCCTCGAGCTTTCCGCCCTCGACCACGCCGAAGACCTGCGCCCCTACCTGGCCGACCGCACCAGCGTGCTCGTCGGCCAATCCGGCATGGGCAAGTCCACGCTGGTCAATGCGCTGATTCCGGAAGCCAGGGCGGCGACCCGCGAAATCTCGCAGGCACTCGACTCCGGCAAGCACACGACGACCCATGCCGAGCTCTACCATCTGGATGACAACAGCCATCTGGTCGACTCACCCGGCTTGCAGGAATTTGGTCTCGGCCATCTCGACCGCCAGGAAATCGAAATCGCCTTTCGTGAATTTCGTGACTATCTTGGCAAGTGCCGTTTCCGCGATTGTCGGCATGATCGGGAACCGGATTGTGCGTTGCTCGCCGCGATTGATGCCGGAAAGATCGACAAGACCCGCTTTACCACCTACCGCCGTATTGTTGGCACGCAAGGCAGCAACTGAAACCCGGGTATTCCTGCGGTTGGCAACCAATCCGGGTTTACAAAGATAGCTATATCCCTCTCAAAAGGTGATAATTCTGGCAAAGTCGCAAATGTTGCGCGACCGGAGAAAATGAATGGGCGCCAGCCAGCCGACCATACTGATTGTCGATGACACCCCTGAGAACCTCAGCGTTCTGGGGGAGCTATTGCAGCCCACGTATCGCGTGCGAGCCGCGAATTCCGGACGACGTGCCTTGCAGATTGCCCTTGGCACCCCAACGCCCGACCTGATTCTCCTCGACGTAATGATGCCGGAAATGGACGGCTACGACGTTCTCACCGAATTGCAGGCATCGGCAGCCACCCGCAGTATTCCTGTGATCTTTGTCACTGCGATGGATGGCACGGAAGACGAAGAACGCGGCCTCGATCATGGTGCGGTGGACTACATCACCAAGCCGATCCGCCCCAGCATTGTATTGGCCCGGGTGCGCACCCAACTTGAACTCAAGGCCGCCCGCGACATCCTCAGTGACCAGAACAGCTTTCTCGAAGCCGAAGTCGCCCGCCGCATGCGCGAAAATCAGCTGATCCAGGAAGTCAGCATCCATGCACTGGCCCGCCTCGCTGAAACACGCGACCCTGAAACCGGCAAGCACCTCCGGCGGACACAGGAATACGTGCTGACGCTGGCCAGGACGTTGCGCAACCACCCCCGTTTCACCAACTATCTGGATGAGCGGACGATCAACGCGCTCGCCCAGTCAGCGCCATTGCACGACATCGGCAAAGTCGGAATCCCCGATCACATCCTGCTCAAACCCGGCAAGCTGACGCCGGAAGAATGGGAAATCATGAAGACACATGCCGAGCTCGGCAGCAACGCTATTGCCCAGGCGGAAGCAGACGCCGAAAAGCCTGTCGAATTTCTCGCCATTGCCAAGCAGATAGCACGCTCGCACCACGAAAGATGGGATGGTAGCGGCTACCCGGACCGCCTCGCCGGTGACGACATTCCGATTGCAGCCCGCCTAATGGCACTGGCCGATGTTTTCGATGCGCTGACGTGCAAGCGGGTCTACAAACCCGCCTTTTCCTTCGATGACGCTTACCGCATCATCGTCGACGGCAGCGGCAACCATTTTGACCCTGATGTAGCCAACGCCTTCATCCAGGAATACGAGACCTTCATCAGCATCGCCAAGACCTACGCTGAATAGGCCATGGATTCCGCCCTGCCGGCCAGACAGCACAAGAAAAATCAGCCAGACCTCGATATTGGTCGTATTCAAGCGCAAGACACCGCGATGTTGAAATTCGATGTCGCGTGAAGCCGTAATTCCGCAGAAAAACACACAGCCATAAGCCACACCAAGCAGTTCATACCCACTCATGCACACCATGCCCTCCTCCACCCTCGGCGACATCATGACCAGCGATGTGCGCAGCCTGCCGCCGCAAGCGACCTTGGAGGATGCCGCCAAACTGATGGCCGCAGAGCACATTTCCAGCCTACTGGTGATCGCCGATGGCGAGGCATTGGGAATCGTCACCGAAAGCAATATTCTCCGCGCCCTGCACGCACGCCAGCCCCGGGAAACCCGACTCGACGTGATCATGTCGCAGCCGCTGATCACCGCCCCCAGCGATCTGAACCTGATCAGCGCCCGACGCCTAGTCGAAGAGCGCAACATCCGGCATCTGGTGGTGAAAAATCCAAACGGCACCGTCGCCGGCATTGTCAGCGACACCGATTTCCGCATCCGTCTTGGCACCGCTGCCTTTCAGCACCTGCGAACGCTGGAAGGCATCATGGATCGTCAGATCCCGAAGCTCCCCCCCGATGCCCTACTCGACCAGGCCATTGCCTGCATGGTCAACAACGCGGCAGACTATCTGATTGTCAGTAACGATGACACGCCACTGGGCATTCTGACCGAGCGCGACATACCGCGCCTGCTCGACAAATTCCTCACTCCGCATGACGTCCGCCTGGGGGAGACGATGAGTTCCCCCTTGCGCAGCGTCAATGTCGAGATGTCGGTCACCGGCGCATTGGAGGCAATGAACCGCTTCCACCTCCGGCACATGGTCGTCCTCGACAATAACGGGAAAATTCTCGGGGTTGTCAGCCAGCGCCGACTTTTCGAGCAACTGGCCCTGGAACGACTGGAAAACGCCCTGCACCAAATGCAGCAGGAACGCGATCGCCTTCGCCTGGAGGCACACCTCCAGTTGGCCCTCGACGTAGCCGGTGCCGGCAGTTGGGAATACCAGCACGATACCGACCGTCACATTGTCAGCGATGGCGTCCAGGCCTTGCTCGGGTGTACTCAGGACGATACCCCGAGAACACTGAACGAATGGATGGAACGTATCCACCCGGATGACAGGCATCTCCTGGCCACAGCAGCCAGCGCTGACCACGGCAAGACCCCGTCACAAGTCGTCGAATACCGGATACGCCATCAGGACGGGCATTGGATCTGGGTTGAGAATCGTAGCTGTGTCACCGAGAGGAATGCCGATGGCAGCCCGATGGTCACGGCAGGCATCCTCAATGACATTACCGAACGAGAACTGGCCCGCCAGCAGATTACCCGACAGAATCGGGCACTTCGCATGATGACCGCTGTCGCTCAGATTCTCGTCCGCTACACCGATGAACAGCAGATGCTTGCCGAAATCTGCACCGTCGCCGTCGAAGTCGGAGGCTATATGATGGCCTGGGTCGGCGAAGCGCGAACTGACGAGAAAAAGAGCATCGTGCCGACCGCCGAGTCTGGCCTCATCGGGGACTACCTGAAGCAACTGAACATTAGCTGGGCCGACGCGCCCAACGGTCAGGGACCGACTGGTCGTGCCATCCGCACCGGCGTACCGAGCATCATTCGCGACACCGAAACTGATCCTTCATTCACCCCTTGGCGAGAAGCGGCCAAAACGCTCGGTTTTCGCTCGTCAATTGCGCTCCCGCTCCGCGTTGACGGCAGGATCGTCAGCGTCCTCAGCCTCTATTCGAGCAGCATCGACCCCTTTGATGACGACGAAATCGCCCTGCTCTGCAATCTGGCCGGCGAACTCGGCCTTGGCATCGGCATGCAGAGATCCAGGCAGACGCTTGCCCACAGCGAAGAAATGCTCCTCCAGGCCCAGCGGCTGGCCAGGCTCGGCCATTTCACTTTCGATGCGGCGACTGACGTCCTGCGAGGCTCACCAACCCACAACGAATTATTCGGCATTGAAGCCGGCCTCGAAATCGACACTGATACCTGGCTGTCACTGATTCATCCCGAGGACCGCCAGCGCATGGCCGACTATTCGCGGGATCACGTTTTTCGTGGCCGACAGCCTTTCGATACCGAATACCGCGTCATCCGCCGCAACGATGGCGAAGTCCGCTGGCTGCATGGCGCCGGCCAGATCGAAATTACTGCCAATGGCCGGGTGGCCCGCCTTTTCGGAACCAGTCAGGACATCACCGAACGCAAGCATTTCGAACGACGCCTGAGCCGGAACGAAAAGGCGCTGAAGGAAGCCCAGGCCATCGCGAACTTGGGCAGCTGGACGCTGGATATACTCTCCGACAAGCTGACCTGGAGCGACGAGGTTTACCGGATATTCGGCGTAGCCAAGGATCAGCCGCTGAAACTGGGCGACTTTCTCGCCCGCATTCACCCGGATGACCGTGACCGAGTCCAGGCCGACTGGAATGCCGCACTTCAGGGCAGTCCCTACAACAGCGAACACCGGATCACCGTCGATCAGCAAGTGCGCTGGGTGCGTGAGCGGGCCCATATCCGCATCGACGATGAAGGGAGGGCAGCCTTCGCGGTCGGCACGGTTCAGGACGTCACCGAGCGCCACGAAGCCGAAGAACAGTTGCGCAAGCTGTCACTGGCCATCGAGCAGACGCCGCACAGTATCGTCATCACCAACACCGCGGCCAAGATCGAATACGTCAACGAAGCCTTTGTCCGCAACACCGGCTATTCGCGCAGCGAAGCCATTGGCTCCAATCCGAGCGTGCTGCACTCCGGAATGACTCCCGGAGAATCCTACAACGAGCTGTGGCAAACTTTGGGGCGAGGGGAAGTCTGGCATGGTGAATTCATGAACCGGCGCAAGGACGGTTCAATCTACGAAGAATTTGCGATCATCTCGCCAGTACGGCAGCCGGATGGGAAAGTCACCCACTATCTCGCGATCAAGGAAGACATCACCGAGAAAAAACGCATCCAGTCCGAACTGAACAGCTACCGTCAGCATCTGGAGCAACTCGTCGCCGAGCGAACCGAGGAACTGAACCATGCCAAGGATGAGGCTGAATCGGCAAGCCGGGCAAAAACAGCATTCCTGGCCAACATGAGCCACGAAATCCGGACACCGATGAATGCAATCATTGGCCTCACCCACCTGGCTCAGCGCAGCACCAGCGATCCGGAACAAAACAAGCGCCTCGGCAAAGTCGCGGACGCCGCGCATCATCTGATGTCCATCATCAACGACGTACTCGATATTTCAAAAATCGAAGCCAACAAACTGAAACTCGAAAACACCGATTTTTCGCTGGCCCAACTCTGCACCGCAGCCTGCGAACTGGTCACCCAGCGCGCCGATGCCAAGCGCCTGCCGGTGACCTGCATCATTGACCCGGCACTGCCGCCAGTACTATGCGGCGACCCGCTGCGTATTCAGCAGATATTGCTCAATTTCCTGTCGAACGCCATCAAATTCACCGAGCGCGGCAAGATTGACATCCGTGTTCAGGCGCTTCAAAAATCCGGTGATGGCATCCTGATCCGCTGCGCAGTCAGCGACACTGGCATCGGCATCGCATCAGATGCACAGCGAAAGCTCTTCGTACCCTTCGAGCAGGGTGATGCCTCGACTACCCGGCGCTATGGCGGCACCGGACTGGGACTGGCGATCAGCCGGCGCCTAGCCGAAGCCATGCATGGCGAAATCGGCGTCGACAGCAAACTAGGGCAAGGCAGCACCTTCTGGTTCACCGCTCGGCTATCTGTCGGCGCAGGCGAGCAAGATGCCGGTTACGACCAGCCTGCTTCAACCACACATCAGCTTGGCGCACACATCCTGCTGGCCGAGGACAATGCAATCAACGCCGAAGTCGCCAGCGACTTGCTGCGCGGTGCTGGTCTCAAAGTCGATCTGGCCAAAGACGGGGCCGAAGCCTTGAGCCTCGCTCGCCGGCAACACTACGACCTGATTCTGATGGACATGCAGATGCCGGTCATGGATGGCCTCGAAGCCACCCGACAGATTCGTACGCTACCCGGCTGGGGAAAGATTCCCATCCTGGCGATGACCGCCAATGCCTTTGACGAAGACAAGGACACCTGTCTCGCTGCCGGCATGAACGACCACGTCGCCAAACCTGTCGCGCCGGACGTTCTTTTCGCTGCGCTGGCCCGCTGGCTGCCCACTCAGACAAGCATCCAGATTCCCTCGACCGCCCCTCAGAACACCTCCAGTCTGCTCGCGCACATCGGAGGTCTGGATAGCAATTTTGGCCTGCGGGCAGTACGCGGCCGCCTGGATAGCTACCTCCGCCTGCTTGGCAAATTTTCCGAAAACCATCTCGATGACTTCTCGAGAATTCGCGAGAATCTGGCCAGTGGCAACCTGGACGAGGCGCGCCGCCTGGCCCACTCATTGAAAGGGGTCTCCGCCACGCTGGGGGCAGAGGACATCCAGCAGACAGCCATGGCCCTTGAATTGGCCATCAAGGAGAGACATCCGACAGAGGCTATCGAACCATTGATCGAGCAGTCGGAAAAAGCCTATCTCTCGCTGCATCAGCAACTGGCCGCCCTCAAGATCAACGAACAGGCAAGCGCCAATGTGGGGGATGCTTCGGCCACAGCCGACTTGGTCGAGCATGTCCGGCGCGAATTGCAGCAGGGTGAAATCAGTGTCCAGGAACTGGTTCGCCAGCAAGCCAAAACCTTGCAACAGGTGCTTGGCTCGGCTTACCCGGAATTTGAAGGACTGGTTTCATCGTTCGACTTCGAAGATGCGTTGATCTTCCTCGACCAGTATCGAATCAAGTAAAACCTAGGTTAGCTAGCCAGCCAGTGCCGCACGCCCAAGCCGGCGGCGCGGCCACTGGCCAGGCAGGCAGTGAGCAGATAGCCACCGGTCGGAGCCTCCCAGTCGAGCATTTCGCCTGCGCAGAAAATGCCAGGCCGAGCATGCAGCATCAGGTGCTCATCCATGCCTTCAAAAGCAACACCGCCGGCCGTGCTGATCGCCTCGTCAATCGGCCGGGTTGCCGTGACCGGCAACGGCAAAGCCTTGATCGCAGCGGCCAGACTGGAGGCCCCGTGCAAGGCCTCAGCCGGAAAAAACTCCCGGAGCAGGGCTGCCTTGACACCGTCAATGCCGGCCCGCCGCCGCAGATGATTGGCTAGCGTATCGCGGCCGCGCGGCCGGGATAGTTCAAGCGTCAGCTTCTCCAGGCTACGACCGGGCGCCAGGTCCAGCGTCAGCGCTGCCTGGCCATCGCGCGCCAGCGCATCGCGCAGCGGTGCCGACAGTGCGTAGATCAGACCCCCTTCGATGCCCGTAGCCGTTATGTTGAATTCACCCTGCTGCCGCTGGGTACCCGCCGTGGCAATCACCGCCTTGACCGGCTCACCGGCGAAGCGCTCGCTGAAATAAGGGCTCCAGGCCACATCAAATCCGCAGTTGCTCGGCTTCAGTGCCCTCACCGGCACACCGCACTCAATCAGCACGGGCACCCAACTGCCATCCGAACCAAGCTTGGCCCAACTGCCGCCTCCGAGCGCGAGCACCACGGCATCAGCCTCGATGTCGACTTCGCCATCTGGCGTCGAAAAACGCAGCTTGCCATCAGCCCACCCGAGCCAGCGATGGCGAACATGGAATTGCACGCCCTGGCTACGCAGGCGATGCAGCCAGGCCCGAAGCAATGGCGCCGCTTTCATTTCAACAGGAAAGACCCGGCCGGAAGTGCCGACAAAAGTTTCGATACCCAGCCCGCGACTCCATTCACGCAGTTGTGTCGGGCCGAACGCCTCGAGCAGCGGCGCAATCTGCGTCGCACGCTCGCCGTAACGGCGGATAAAGTCTGCCATCGGCTCGGAATGGGTGATGTTCATCCCCCCTTTCCCGGCCATCAGGAACTTGCGGCCAACCGAGGGCATGGCGTCGAACACGGTCACGTCCAGTCCACCTGCCGCCGCCAAGACTTCGGCCGCCATCAGGCCGGCCGGGCCTCCTCCAATGATGGCGACGCACTTGGTCATGCTTCGTCCGCTTCAGAGTCCGGCTCGTCGAGCATCTCTTCGGGAATTTCTTCCTCATCGAGCGGAACGACGGTCACCGCAACATCGGGTTCAGTGCCGCCACCGCCCAGGATGATGCCGCGTAGCGGTGAGATATCGGAGAAGTCGCGACCGAAAGCCAGGGTGATGTGTTCGGTATCCGGCAACAGGTCATTGGTCGGATCGAAATCGACCCAGTCGCCCCCCCCCTGCTGGCTGCCCGGCGCATAGACCGATACCCAGGCATGTGAAGCATCGGCGCCAATCAGGCGTGGCTTGCCCGGTGGAGGTCGGGTCAGCAGGTAGCCGCTGACGTAACGGGCGGCCAGGCCCATGGCGCGCAGACAGGCGATCATCAGGTGGGCAAAGTCCTGGCAGACGCCACGCTTGTTTTCGAGCACCTCGAGCACCGGTGTCGACACCGTGGTCGCCTCGGGGTCGAAGGTGAATTCGCGGAAAATCTTGGCCATCAGGGCCTTGGCACCAACCAGTATCGGGCGGTCCGGCGGGAAGCAGTCGGCGGCGTAGGCAGCCAGCTCGTGTTTGATCCGGACATGCGGGCTTTCGAACAGGAAACGCGTCGCGTCAAGATCTTCCGGCAGCGGGTCGGTAGCGTCGTAGGCCAGGCGGTCGCGCACCTCTTCCCAGGGCAGGGAGTCTTCCAGAACCTTAGGCAGGTGGGGCGTCACGGCAACGGTCATCATTGACCGAATGAACAACATTTCATGCGGGGCATGAAAGGCCACCCAGGTCACCGGGTTGCCGAAGGCATCGCGTCCGTCACGTCGCCAGGTCGGCACCGGTTCGATGTCGATGCGCTGCTCCTCCACCTGCTGCCACTCGAGAACACGCGGCGAAAGATGCAATTGCTGCTGCGACAGCGATACGAGGCTGCCGTAGTCGTAGCGGGTTTCGTGCAGGACGCGATAACGGACAGGGGTCATGGTCAGACCGCCATTGTCTGCCGGCTGACATCGCCGACATGGGTGAAGTAGCGCATGCCCAACGCCGCGGAAAGCTGGGACGCGGCCCTATCGAGTCCTTGCAACAAGTTGGCAAGCTCTTCGCAGGGCGCACAATCCTCTGAACTATCGAACTCAAGGTTTTCCAGGCGTTCAAGATCGAACTGGTGTAGCCGGTCCAGCGCAGCAGCCAGCCCCTCACCAAAATTCACACCAAGCTCGCGGGCCATGCGATCGAGATAACGCATCAGCACGCTGGCCTGAAAAATCACCCCGTGCGGGTTGCTGTCGTCGAACACCAGAAGATCGATGACCGGCAGCAGTTCAGGCTGGCGCGAGTAACGCGAGCGGTAGGTAATGATCGAGTCGGACAACTCGAGCAGCCATTCCAGAGAACCGCCACAGCGCGAGGACGGCATGCGCAAGAAATGGGCAACGGTCATCGCCAGGAAGGAAAGCCGTTCCAGGCGCCGGCCGACAATCAGGAAACGCCAGCCGTCGTCACGCGTCATGTTGTCCATCGCAAAACCGGTCAGCGACGACGACACGCCGAGTACCCGGTCGAGGAAGGCGATGGCTTCGGTCAGTGTCGGATGTACTTTCAGCGCTGCCTGCTGGTCGCGCTGCAGACGGTTCAGCGAATGCCAGTGATCAAGCGACAGACGCTCGCGGACATGCGTCGCCGACCACATCAGGCTGCGGATATTGCTGGCCAGACCACCCGGTTGCGCCGGGTCGTAGATGGCTTCCAGCAACTCGTGTTCGCTGCCTTCCTTGATTTCCGTGTCCTCGCCGATTTCGGGCAGGACGCCCAGCCGCCGGGCCAGTTCCATGGCCCAGACCACCACCGGCGTTTTCTGACCGCCACCGACCACAACCCGGGAAAGGGCTACGCGCAGCATGCGGGCGCTGTCGTCGAAGCGTTCGGAATAGCGGCCGAGCCAGAACAGGTTTTCGACCACGCGCGAGCTCAGGTTGGCCCCCGCCCGAACCAGATCGCGCACGCCGACCGACGGCTTGAGCATCGAGAACTGGCTGACTGGGCCATTGGTCAGCACCCAGGCGTCTTTCGAGGCACCGCCGCGCTGCATCGAGATGATGCGCGTGCCGGCGCCAGTCGTCACCCGGGCCAGACCACCCGGCATGACCGAATAGCCATCCGGTGTCGTCACGGCATAGGCGCGCAGGCCAACTGGACGCGCCAGCAGACGACGTTCATGCGCCCGGCTCCAGGTCGGGGCCTGCGACAGGTTGATCACTTCCTGGGCGACATAGGCATGCGGGCGGGCCTCGATCCGGCGCAGCATGTCGGCGCGGGCTTCGCCCTTCAGTTCGTTGCCGAAAATCGGGTCCATCATCTGGGTCGGATAGGCCGGCTTGATGACCAGATCGTCGAAGTTTTCCTTGACGTAATCGAGCGCCGGTTTTTCGCCACACCACCAAGTCGCGACCGAGGGCATGGCCAGTTTTTCGCCCAGCAGGTGCCGGCAAATGGCTGGCAGAAAGCCCATCAGCGCGCCGGACGCCAGCAGGCCGCTGCCCAGTGCATTGGCGATGACAACGCGGCCAGCGCGCGCCACATTGACCAGCCCCGGAATGCCGAGCGCCGATTCACCGCGCAGTTCGAGCGGATCGCAATAAGCATCATCCTGACGGCGCAGGATGACGTGAACGCGTTTCAGGCCGCGCAGGGTCTTCAGATAGACCGTATCGCCACGCACCGTCAGATCCTGCCCCTCGACCAGCGGGAAACCGAGATAGCGGGCCAGGTAGGCGTGTTCGAAATAGGTTTCGTTGTACGGCCCGGGCGTCAGCAGCACCATGTGTGGCTGTTCGTCGCCCTCGACCGGGGCCAGTGCGGTCAGACCATCGAGCTGATCGCGGAAGAAGTCGGCGACGTGCTGAACGCGCAGGTCGCGGAACATTTCCGGGAAAACGCGTGAAACGACCAGTCGATTTTCCAGCGCATAACCCGCCCCCGAGGGCGCCTGCGTGCGGTCGGCAATGACCCACCAGCGGCCATTCGGTGAACGTGCCAGATCGACCGCATAATGGTGCAGCCAGACCCCGCCCGGCGGCTTGATGCCCCGGCAGGGCCACAGGTAGCCGTGCTGACCATAAACCAGGGCAGGCGGCAGCAGTCCCTCGGCGAGCAGGGTCTGTTCGCCATAGAGATCGGCCAGAATGGCATTGAGCAAGGTGGCACGCTGGGCGACGGCGGCTGATACCTCGGCCCACTCGTCGGGCGGGATGATCAGCGGTAGCGGATCGAGCGACCACGGTCGGTCGGCACCGTTGGGATCGGCATAAACATTGTAGGTCACGCCATTTTCCTGAATCCGCTGCTCGGCAAACTCAATGCGCCGGCGCATTTCTTCCGGCGCCACCGAATCGAGGTGATTCAGGAATTTTTCCCAATGCGGACGCACGTCCCCCTTCGCCGTCAGCATTTCGTCGTAGCGGCGAGGGCTATTGGGGTAAATCGCGAGGAGGGTGCGTGCCATTTATTTTCTTTTACCAGCAAAAACAGGCCGTCTCCGGCCTGTTTGCGATCAACCCGAATTTTTGATCAAAACCGACGCAAGTCTAGCGTAAACGGGTGCTCGGCGCTGTTTTCGGGCACCTTGACCTGTATCTTGCCGGGCGTGTGGCCGAAGCGGAAGAAGCGCGCGAGACGCCGACTTTCCGCCTCGAAGGCATTGACCGGGAAGGTGTCGAAACTGCGCCCGCCCGGATGCGCCACGTGGTACTGGCAACCGCCCAGCGAACGCTGCATCCAGGTATCGACAATGTCGAAGACCAGCGGGGCATGGACGCCGATGGTCGGATGCAGGCACGAAGCAGGCTGCCAGGCGCGGTAACGCACGCCGGCGACGAATTCGCCGTTGGTCCCGGTGTTCTGCAGCGGCACGGGAACGCCGTTGCAGGTCAGCACGTAGCGGTCGGGGGCCATGCCCTTGATCTTGACCTGAACACGTTCGACCGAGGAATCGACGTAGCGGACGGTCGTCCCGGCACCACCCTCTTCGCCCATGACGTGCCAGGGCTCCAGCGCATGACGCAGCTCGAATTCCATGCCCTTGACGGCAAAATCGCCATATTTCGGGAAGCGGAATTCAAAGTGCGGAGCGAACCACTCAGCCTTGAACGGGTAACCGGCCTCGGCCATTTCCTGCATGACGTCCTTGAAATCCTGCTCGGCGTAGAACGGCAACATGAAGCGGTCGTGCAACTCGGTACCCCAACGCGCCAGGCGAGCCGGTTCGTAGGGTTGCTCCCAGAAGCGGGCGATCATGGCGCGCAACAACAGTTGCTGGGCCAGCGACATGCGGGCGTGCGGCGGCATTTCGAAGGCGCGCAACTCAAGCAGGCCAAGGCGGCCGGTCGGGCCATCCGGCGAATAAAGCTTGTCGATGCAGAACTCCGAGCGGTGCGTGTTGCCGGTCACGTCGGTGAGCAGGTTGCGCAGGATGCGGTCGATCAACCATGGCGGGACATGGCCGCCTGGCTGCGGTATCTGCTTGAAGGCGATTTCCAGCTCGTAGAGGCTGTCGTTACGCGCCTCATCGACGCGCGGCGCCTGGCTGGTCGGACCGATGAACAGGCCAGAGAACAGGTAGGACAGGCTCGGATGATTGTGCCAGTAGGCGATCAGGCTCTTCAGCAGATCCGGACGACGCAGGAAGGGTGAATCGTTCGGCGTCGCGCCGCCGAGCACGAAGTGGTTGCCGCCACCGGTGCCGGTATGACGACCATCGACCATGAATTTCTCGGTCGTCAGGCGCGAGTAATAGGCCGACTCGTAGAGGTGGGTGGTCTGGTCGACCAGTTGATCCCAGCTCTTGGCCGGATGGATGTTGACTTCGATGACACCAGGATCGGGCGTGACGCGGAAGTGCGTCAGGCGCGGATCGGACGGCGGCTCGTAGCCTTCCATGATCACTGGCATCTTCATCTCTTCGGCCGTCGCTTCAACCGCGGCGACGATTTCGAGGTAATCGTCGAGCTTCTCGGTCGGCGGCATGAAGACGTAGAGGCGGCCGTCGCGCGGTTCGGCACACATGGCCAGGCGGGTGATCCAGCCGGCCGATTCCTTGAAGCCGGGCACCGTATCGGTCGGTTTTTCCCAGGCCCGACCTTCGCCCTGCCCGCTTGCAGAACTGCCGGCACGACGGCTCTGCATCTGCGGTTCACGGGCGCCGACTTCTCCGGTCACTCGGGAGCGCAAGGCAGCATAGCTGGCCAGCGGATCGGTCGCTGTCTCGGCATCCGGCACATTGACGTAGGGGTAATCACTCTGCGCCGTCCACGGCTGCGAATCGACCGGCAGGCGGTAGCCCATGGCCGAATCACCGGGGAACAGGTAGCAACGCTCGGCACGCAGGAACCACGGGCCAGTCTGCCATTCATTCCAGACATTTTTCATGATCGGCAACACGTGGCCGACCGTATAGGTCATGCCCTGCGTGAACACCTTCATCAAACGGGCGCGCTCGAGCGGATCGTCGACCCGCGAATCGAAGGGATCGACATTGCCGGGCAATCGACGTTCGCGCCACATGTAGTAATAAGCGTCCTCGAAAGCCGGGAAGACGTAATCACCAGTCATGCCCAGGCGCTCAGCAACGCGTTTCAGGAAGCGTTCGGCATGTTCGCTGGTGGCGCCGTAATTGACGCTTTCGTTGGCATACAGTTCAGGCGCATTCCAGATCGGCTCGCCATCCTTGCGCCAGAAGCAGTTCAGCGACCAGCGCGGCAGTTGCTCACCGGGATACCACTTGCCCTGGCCGAAATGCATCAGGCCGTTCGGGGCATATTTTTCACGCAGACGATGAAAGATGTCGGCAGCGAAAATGCGCTTGGTCGGACCGAGGGCCGCCGTGTTCCATTCGGCGCCATCGGGGTCGTCGACCGCAACGAAGGTTGGCTCGCCGCCCTGGGTCAGGCGCACGTCGAGTTTGCCCAGCGTGTCGTCGATCTGATGGCCGAGGCCTTCGATCTCGATCCACTGTTCGTCCGTATAAGGCTTGGTGACCCGCGGCGCTTCCCAGATGCGGGTGACCTGCATGTGGTGTGAGAACTCAGTCTCGCACTCGTCGAGACCGCCGGTAACCGGCGCGGCAGAACCGGGTTCCGGCGTGCAGGCGAGCGGAATGTGGCCTTCACCGGCAAACAGGCCTGATGTTGGATCGAGACCGATCCAGCCGGCCCCGGGCAGATAGACTTCAGCCCAGGCGTGCAGGTCGGTGAAGTCGGCTTCCGGGCCGGAGGGGCCATCGAGCGATTTGACGTCGGCGGTCAGCTGGATCAGGTAGCCGGAGACAAAGCGTGCAGCCAGGCCAAGGTGGCGCAGTACCTGCACCAACAACCAGGCTGAATCTCGGCACGAGCCGGAACGCTTGGTCAGTGTTTCTTCCGGCGTCTGGACACCCGGCTCCATGCGGATCGTATAGCTGATCGCCTTCTGCAGATTGGCATTCAGGGCGACCAGGAAATCGACGCTGCGCACCGGTTCACGCGAAATGCCGGCCATGTATTTCTTGAGCTCCGGCGTTTCCGGCAGTTTGTGCAGGTAAGGCGTCAGCTCGTGACGTTCCCATGCCTCGTAGGCAAAGGGAATCTTCTCGGCGTGCGGCTCGAGGAAAAAGTCGAATGGATTGATCACCGACATCTCGGCGACCATATCAACTTCAATGCTGAACTCTCGGGTCTTCTCCGGGAAGACCAGGCGGGCCAGATAATTGCCCTGCGGATCCTGCTGCCAATTAACAAAATGCTTTTCCGGCCCGATCTTCAGCGAGTAAGACAGGATACGAGTCCGTGAATGCGGGCACGGGCGCAGGCGGATAACCTGCGGACCGAGATTGATCAGGCGGTCGTAACTGTAACGGGTGACGTGATTCAGGGCGACGTGGATCGACACAAGTTTGCTCCAGACATAATGACTAGCAGCTTAAAAGCAAGACGCGAACCAGCTTGCAAGCCCTTGTTTTTCAATGGACCGAATTTTCGCACGCACCTGATGAAAGCCCGATGACACAAGGCGCGCGCCAAATTGGTGCAGTTTCGGCAATTTGGCACCTGATCACAAAACCGGTGGGAGTTTGACGAAGCCGTCTGCGTCGAGCGAAATGAAGGGGTTGAAACAGACCTCCCACAAGAAGCCATCCGGATCGGAGAAATAACCGCGAAAACCTCCCCAGAATACCTTGTCAGCCGGCCGCACCAAGGTCGCCCCGAGCGCTACCGCCTCTTCCAGCGTTGTGATCACCGCCGCCTCAGAGGACACATTGTGGGCCAGCGTAAAACCGGCAAACCCGCTCCCAGCCGACGCGACCGAAGCATCCTCGGCCAGCGCCTCGCGCTGGAACAGGGCAAACGCCACCGAGCCGGCCTGAAAGAAGGCAATCGCCTCCTGGCTGGCCGCCGACTCCTGCCACCCCAAGGCCTTGTAGAAAGCCCGGCTGCGGGCCAGATCGGCCACTCCCAGCGTAATAAAGCTGATGGTTTGTTTCATGGCGATGCGCTATCCAAAAAAATAAGTGGCAATGCCAGTCCAGCAAAGACTTACCCTTGCTTGCTGCCCGGCTTTGGCTTGACCGATAATCCGGGTTTTCAAGAAATCCAATGCGCAGACAGGCATCGGAGACGACACAATGAACAACTCTACACCCTACAAAATCAAATACGAGGTTTATCCGGAAGGCGACCTCTTTATCGCCCGTTGTCTGGATATCGACGTCGCCAGCGATGGCGCAACCGATGCCGAGGCCCTGGCCAATTTGCGCGAAGCGATCGAGCTCTATTTCGAGCGTAATGCGGAAGCCATGCTCCGTACGCGTGAAGAGGACGACGAAGCCTCCGACTCCTAGGCCTCGCCACTTGAACTCAGGCCTCAAATGACACCGAATGACCAGAAAATCCGCTTTCTGCGCAAACGCATTCCCGCCTTCGAATGCGCTCCCGGCTGTCACGATTGCTGTGGCCCGGTCAAAGCCTCCAGTGATGAGATGGCACGCCTTCCAGTCAAAACGGAAGCCGAGCACGCGGCGGCTCTGGCCGAGCTCAGCTGTCCGCATCTTGGCAAGAATGGCTGCCAGGTCTATGCCGAGCGCCCGCTGATCTGCCGCCTGTTTGGCACGACACCCCGGCTGGCCTGCCCGAATGGCAAGCGGCCGGAAACGATGATCGACCCGGTCGTCGAACAGCAGATTTACGACTACTTCAAAACGGCCCGTCACGTCCTCGTTTGAATGTCGCAGCGACTCGAATCGTGGCTATCCGCTCATTGCGATTCGAGTTGAAAAGCCGACCAAAAAGGACGAACATGCCGCCCCTTCCCCGGATCTTCCGTGAGCGCTTCCCGCGCCGGATTTCCGAAGCCACACCACCTGAACCGCAGATCGGCCATGACCTTCAAAGACAGCGCCTTGCAATTCCAGATCGTCGACATCACCACCCTCCAACCCGATGCCAAGCATGCCCGGCAGAACATCAGTGAAGACAACCTGAAGGGCCTGGTCAACTCGATCGAAAAAATCGGGATGATCCAGCCCATCGTGGTTCATCCTGCCGATGCGGCCGGGCGCTACACGGTCATCGCCGGCGAACGCCGTCGCCAGGCCGCCATCATCGCCGGCGAAAAGACCGTGCCGGTCGTGATCCGCAGCTGCCCCCCCGAGGAAACGCTCAAGGTCCAGGTCTTCGAAAACATCGGGCTCGGCGTTCGTTCGGCACTCGAGCCGCGCGACATGGCCAATGCCATCCAGGCCATCTCCGAACACTTTGCGACACTGGAAGAAGCCGCTCAATACTTTGGCCGTGCCCCGACCTGGCTCAGCCAGGCCACTGCCGCCGCCAACCTGTCGGAAAAAGTAACTGCCCTGCTGGATTCGGGAAAGATCGCCAGCACCAGCACCGCCGTCCAGCTTGAGAAACTGGCCAAGAAAAACGAAGCCAAGGCCGAATCGCTGATCGACCAGATTGAACAGTTGCCGGAGGGCGAGAAGGTGTCGAAGAAGATCGTCGACAACGCGCTGTCTGAAGCAAGCGGCCGCCGCAAGAAAACCGAGGACGCTACACCCACCGCTGAGCCGGCCTTGAGCAGCGCGACGGCAAGCCCCCAAGCCCCAGCGCCTGCAGTGACCGTATTGTCCAGTGAAGAAGCGCCAGCAGCGGCCGTCGCGACATCCGCCCCCGCTCAGGCCCGGAGCAAGGTCAGCCCCGGCAAGGTCAAACTGGTTGCCGAGTTGCTCGGCATGAACGAAGAGGATGAAGACGAAATTCTGGTCAGGCTGATCGATGAATTTCTGGCCATGAAAAACGCCTGACCCCCTTCCTGGCAAGCCAGGCCTGCTGGCAGCGGGCTTTCAGCATCGCCAGGGCGGACCCCGTATAATTCGCGCTTCCGGGCGCCGCCCCGCTATCGATTGCCAGCCATGTTCAAAGCCATGAAACCTCACCTCTTTTTGTTGCTGACCGCTGCCCTGCTTGGCGCTTGCGGCGAGGTCGAGGATACGCGACCGGGACAACCGGTGAAGCAGCGCCAGGTGGCGTTCAAGGAGATGGTCAAGGCTTTCGAGCCGATGGGAGTGATGCTGCGCGACGGTCGCTACGAGGCCGACAAATTCGCCGTAATGGCCGACAAGCTGATGGCCAAACGCGATGCCCCCTGGTCGCATTTCGGGCCGGATACCAATTACCCGCCAACCAAGGCGACCCCCGAAGTCTGGAAGCAGCCGGAACAGTTCGAGAAGAACAAACAAGCTTTCATCGCGGCCACCGACACCCTGCTGGCGGCGGCCCAGAGCAAGGACAAGGCACGGGTCGAAAAGGCCTACGAGGCGGTGCACGAAGCCTGCAAAACTTGCCACAAACAGTTCAAGGAACGCTGAGAGTATTCCCATGTTGAGATTGACTGAACTGAAGCTGCCACTGGACCACGCCCAGGAGGCACTGCGTCCGGCCATTTGCCAGCGTCTTGGCATTGCCGATGCTGAGCTGACCAGCTTCACGATTTTCAAGCGCAGCTACGATGCCCGGAAAAAATCGGCCATCACGCTGATCTACACGCTGGATATCGAGGTCGCCAACGAGGCGGCACTACTCAGGAAGTTTGCCGATGATCGCCATGTCGGCCCAACGCCGGACACGCAATACAAGTTCGTCACCCAGGCCCCGAGCGATCTGAAGACCCGCCCGGTGGTCATCGGCACCGGCCCCTGCGGCCTGCTCGCCGGTCTGATCCTGGCCCAGATGGGCTTCAAGCCGATCATTCTCGAACGCGGCAAGGCCGTACGCGAACGGACCAAGGACACCTGGGGCCTGTGGCGCAAGAACAAGCTGAACCCTGAATCGAACGTCCAGTTCGGCGAAGGCGGTGCTGGCACCTTCTCGGACGGCAAGCTGTACAGCCAGATCAAGGATCCGCAGCACCACGGTCGCAAGGTACTTGAAGAATTCGTCAAGGCCGGCGCACCGGAGGAAATCCTCTACGTCAGCAAGCCGCACATTGGCACCTTCCGCCTGGTCAAGATGGTCGAGAACATGCGGGCAACGATCACCGAACTGGGTGGCGAAGTCCGCTTCGGCAGCAAGGTCGAGCGACTGCTCATCGAGAATCATCAGGTACGCGGCGTCGTGCTGGCCAATGGCGAAACCATCGCCACCGACCACGTCGTGCTCGCTGTCGGCCACAGTGCCCGCGACACCTTCCAGATGCTCTACGAACAGGGCGTTTACATCGAAGCCAAGCCTTTCTCCATCGGCTTCCGCGTCGAACACCCGCAAGCCATGATCGACCAGGCCCGCTTCGGCCCCAACGCCGGCAACGAAATTCTCGGTGCCGCCGACTACAAGCTGGTTCATCACTGCGCCAACGGCCGCGCCGCCTACAGCTTCTGCATGTGCCCCGGCGGCCAGGTCGTCGCCGCCACCTCGGAAGAAGGCCGCGTCGTCACCAACGGCATGAGCCAGTATTCCCGCGCCGAACGCAACGCCAATGCGGCGCTGGTCGTCGAAGTCAAGCCAGAGGATTTCCCCGGCGACTACAAGACCAACCCGCTGGCCGGCATAGCCTTCCAGCGCCAATGGGAATCCGCTGCCTTTGTCGCCGGCGGCAGCACCTACGAAGCACCAGCCCAGCGCATCGGCGATTTCCTGGCCGGCCGGCCATCCACCGCTTTGGGCGCAGTCGATCCGTCCTATCAGCCGGGCGTGCACATGACTGACCTGTCGAGCTGCGTCCCGCCTTACGTCATCGAGGCCCTGCGCGAAGCCATCCCCGCCTTCGACAAGCAGATCCGCGGCTTCGCCATGGCCGATGCCGTATTGACCGGCGTTGAAACCCGCACCTCCTCACCGATCCGCATCAAGCGCGGCGACGACTTCCAGAGCATCAACACCCGCGGCCTGTATCCGGCTGGCGAAGGGGCTGGCTACGCCGGCGGCATCCTGTCGGCCGGGGTGGACGGGATCAAGGTAGCAGAGGCACTGGCATTGTCGATGGCCAAAACGCTCATGACGACAACGCCCACACAGGCTTAACAGGAGCCGCAGAACTCGGGACTATCATGGACGCCCACGTCGCCCCAGTCAGCAAGCGGACAATCCCACGCGTCGTTCGCGAACGGCGATGGTGGCTGTTACTGCTGGTGATCTGGGCAGTTGCCGTGGCTTTCTCACTGAATTCCCAGATCGAGCAAATTCGCCAGCAAACGACAGCGGTCGCCATCGAA
This sequence comes from Dechloromonas aromatica RCB, assembly GCF_000012425.1. Classification (NCBI taxonomy): domain Bacteria; kingdom Pseudomonadati; phylum Pseudomonadota; class Betaproteobacteria; order Rhodocyclales; family Azonexaceae; genus Dechloromonas; species Dechloromonas aromatica (nom. nud.). The sequence continues at coordinate 3,261,771 of NC_007298.1, forward strand.
GGCGCACGAAACATGTTTCGCATGGTGCTGCTCACCCGCAACTGGAATGCCAGCCACGGCGGCATTTACGTACCGGTGACCGAACGTACCCAGCCCAATCCTTATCTGGATGTGCCGCACCGCGACGTGACAACCACCGACGGTATGGAATTGACGATGGTCAACCCGGCCTACATGACGCGTCTGATCGCCGAGATGGCAGAATCAGCCTCGGGTGCCGTATTCCGGCTGACCAGCCAGCGCCCCATTCGTCCCGAGAACAAACCGGATCATTGGGAGCATCGGGCGCTCGAAGCCTTCGAACAAGGACTTAAAGAGTTTTCCGGTGTCGAAGCCAGCCCGGAAGGTGACATGCTGCGTTACATGGCCCCGCTCAGGGTGCAGGAAAGCTGCCTGCAGTGCCATCGCAAGCAAGGCTATAAAGTCGGTGACATTCGCGGCGGCATCAGCGTTTCACAGCGCAACGCGCCGATCGAGGCCGCCGTGCAGGCTGGTTGGCGCAAGGTCTTGCTCACGCACGGCATGGCTTTCATGCTGGTGCTGATCGCCGGCTGGTTGATGCTCGAAATGTTGCGTCGGCGCTGGCTTGAGCTCGGCGACAAGATCCAGGAATTGCAGGATGCACAGAGCCAGTTGCTGCAATCCGAAAAGATGGCTGCCATCGGCCAACTGGCCGCCGGGGTGGCCCATGAAATCAACAACCCGGTCGGCTTTGTCAGTTCCAATCTCGGCTCGCTGAAAAACTACAGCGAAAAGATGATCACCCTGCTTGACCGTTGTCGCAGCAGAGAGGCCAGCGAAGCCGACTTCATCGCCGCCGATTTTGATTACCTGAAGGAAGACCTGGCCGACCTGCTGCGCGAATCTCGCGATGGCCTGGGGCGAGTCACGAAAATCGTCAGCGACCTCAAGGATTTCGCGCATATCGATGAAGCTGCCTGGCAAGAGACCAATCTCAACGCCGGGATCGAGGCAACGCTCAACGTGGTCTGGCACGAATTGAAATACAAGGCTGAAGTCGTTCGCGAACTCGGCGAGTTGCCGCCAGTCACCTGTATTGCCGCGCAGATCGATCAGGTCGTGATGAATCTTCTGGTCAATGCGGCACACGCCATCGAAACCCGCGGCACCATTACCGTCCGTACTGGCCACGACGATGCCTGGGTATGGATCGAGGTGGCCGATACCGGCAAGGGCATGACGCCTGCCGTCATTCAGCGCATCTTCGAGCCCTTCTACACCACCAAGCCTGTTGGCAAGGGGACAGGACTCGGGCTATCGCTTTCCTACGACATCGTGAAAAAGCACGGTGGGCGCATTGAAGTGAATAGCGAGCCAGGCAAGGGCAGCACATTCCGGGTCTGGATCCCGCAGCAAGGCAACCCGACGGCAGAACTAGCGCCGAAATAATCGGCGCCTCACCCCGATCAAGTCGAGCGTTTCAGCGCTTCTGGCCGGGTTCAGGCGAACTGCCCGGCCACCCAGCCCGACGACCAGGCCCACTGGAAGTTGTAGCCGCCCAGCCAACCGGTCACATCGACCACCTCGCCCACGAAGAACAAGCCCGGCACCGCCTTGGCCTCCATTGTCTTCGATGACAGCGCATCGGTCGACACGCCGCCCAGTGTGACTTCCGCCTTGGCAAATCCGAGCGTACCCGCCGGCATCAGTGGCCAGGCATTGAGTCGGGTGGCGACCGTTTCCAGATCACGCCGGCTCAGTTCACTGATTGGACGAGTCACCAGTTTTTCGCCGCCCTGCAGCGCACACCATTCATGGGCAAAACGCCGAGGAAGCCTTTCTGCCAGCAGGTTAGGTAGATGCACCCGGCCCTGCCGGTGCTCTTCCAGCCAGGCACCTGTATCGAGACCAGGCAACAGGTCGATCTCGACCGGTTGTTTCTTGCCACTTCTGTACTCCTGCATCTGCCAGTAGCTGGAAATCTGCAGGATGGCCGGGCCGGACAGGCCGCGATGAGTAATCAGCACGTTCTCGCGGAATTGGGCGTCTTCGAACTGGGCAACGGCATCGAGCGTCGCACCCGCCAGGGGTTTCATCGGCTCAAGCAGTTCCGGCGCCAAGGCCAATGGCACGAGGGCGGGTTTGGGCGGAATGACCGGAACGGCGAATTGTTCGGCCAGGCGGTAGCCAAACGGACTGGCCCCGATTTTCGGAATGGCCAGACCGCCAGTAGCGACCACCAGAGATTGACAGGAGAAGCTGCCGTTATCGGTAGCAACGGCATAGCGCTTCACCGCCTCGCCCTCGTTCCGTTCGATATGCTTGACCGCACATGGAAAGGCCCATTTCACCCCGCCATCGTCGCAGGCATCGCGCAGCATATCGATGATCTCTTCGGCCGATTCGTCGCAGAACAACTGGCCATGTTCGCGCTCATGATAAGGAATACGCCGCTTCTCGATCATCGCAATAAAGTCGAGCTGAGAAAAACGGGCAAGTGCCGAGCGGCAAAAATGGGGGTTATGCGAAAGATAGTTGTCAGCGCTGACTGTGCGATTGGTGAAGTTACAGCGCCCACCACCCGATATACGGATGCGCTCGCCCAGTTTTTCGGCATGATCAAGCAGCAGCACCCGTCGGCCACGGGCCGCGGCCTGTGCGGCGCACATCATGCCGGCCGCGCCGGCGCCGATGATGATCACGTCAAAATGCATGGAAATCCTGTCCGGAAAAAACTTGCGCTAAAACGCGGCGGATTCTAACACCGGGCATCACCATGCCCGAAAAGCTCCTATTTCTTGATAAATAGGCGTACCTTAGGAACGCAACGCCACCTTTTGGCAATATTGTTTCGGATTCTCCATTAACCATCCGCAATACCAGAATTTCCGGTACTTTTAAGCACCAACGGGACATGACGAACCATTTTTTCAGTCTTGAATCTCAAACAAATGTTTGCCTCTGAAATAAGCTAATGAGTTGATACAAATCAACAAAGTAGTGATGTTGCATTGCAACAATTATGCAAAAATACTGTTACAATTGATTTGCTGTAATTATTAATTTTCTCTTCTAGGAGCGTCCGATGTCTATCAATCCCGAGCAGTTAGCCGCCGCCAACAAGGCCGCCATTGATTCACTGTTGTCCGTTGCCAATACCGCCCTGGCTTCAGCCGAGCGCATCGCCACCCTGAACCTCGAAACCGCCCGCTCCGTAATCGAAGACTCCGTCTCCGGCGCCAAGGCGCTGATGGGTGCAAAAGACCCTCAGGAAGCCCTGTCCATCCAGGCCTCCCTGACTCAGCCGAACGTCGAGAAGGCCGTCGCCTACTCACGCTCCATCTACGAAATTTCCGCCCAGACCCAGGAACAACTGGCCAAGATGGTTGAAGCCCAGTTCGGCGACTTTCAGAAGTCGGTTGCCAGCATGCTCGAAAAGGCTGCCAAGGCTGCTCCGGGCGGTTCCGATGTTGCTGTCAATGCATTCCAGAGCGCCATTGCTGCAGCCACCAGCACTTTCGAAAACATGCGCAAGGCTGCTCAGCAAGTCACCGAATTGGCCCAGAGCAATATGGCCGCTGCCACCAGCGCCACCACCAAGGCTGTCAAGAAGAGCAAGTAAGCTCTCTTTGCCTGCGCAAAAAAGCCCGCGTTGACCGCGGGCTTTTTTGTGGGCAAGGCACCGGCAGCGCAATGCCAAGCGATAAGAATACGCCCCTAGGCCACCTCGGCCATCGGGACCAGAAAGTCCTTGCTGATACCGTCGCCGAGCAAATAGATTCGATCCATGAAATCGGTCAGCCACTCGTGCAGCCCTTGCGCCAGGATATCCTCGATCCGACCATAGTGCAGCTGGGCATGCAGCAAGCCGGCCTGGCGCGCAGTTTCTCCGGACTGACGATTGGCAATCAGATCGAGATTCTTGATCACGCTGTTCATGCAGAAGTGGAGCGAGCGCGGCATGTCCTTGTTGAGAATCAGCAGTTCGGCGACCCGATCTGGGGTAATCGCGTCCCGATACACCTTGCGATAAACCTCGAAGGCCGAGACCGAGCGTAGCAAGGCGCCCCACTCGTAGAAATCGGTGGCCCCTTCGTCGCCCAATGGACGCAGGACGTGGTATTTGAAGTCAAGGATGCGGGCCGTGTTGTCAGCCCGTTCGAGCAGCGTCCCGATACGGATAAAATTGTAGGCTTCGTCCTGCAACAGCGTTCCCAGGGTGGTACCCCGCGACAGCGATGAACGCACTTTGACCCACTCGAAATAATCGCTGATCCCCGCACTGAGTAGTTGCTCAAAACTGCGATCACGGGCTTCCAGCCACGTGTAGTTCAAGGTTTCCCACATTTCGGTGGTCAGCGTGCCGCGCACGGCATGGGCGTTCTCGCGAGCCAGCCGCAGGCAACTATGAATGGACGAATAATTATCCGGGTCGCTGACCATGAATTTCAGGACATTTTCACCATTAACCACTGAATATTTGGCGGCAAAAGCCTCTTCCAGGCTATTCAGGACGATGATCGCGTTCCAGTTCTGGTTGGCCGCTTCCTCGGATTGCGGAACCATCGACATTTGCCACGTCACGTCGAGCAGACGGGCCAGGTTTTCGGCCCGCTCGATATAGCGGGACATCCAGAACAGGTGATCGGCAGTACGACTCAGCATGGCTTAATCCTCCAGAACCCAGGTGTCTTTGGTACCGCCGCCCTGCGACGAATTCACGACCAGCGAGCCCTTGGTCAGCGCGACGCGAGTCAGGCCGCCAGGCACCATGTTCACGCACTCTCCAGACGACAGGACGAAGGGGCGCAGGTCAAGGTGGCGCGGCGCGATGCCCTCTTCGACGAAAGTCGGACAGTTGGACAGCGCCAGCGTCGGCTGGGCAATGTAGCCATCCGGCTTGTCGATCAGCAACTTGCGGAAATGTTCGATCTGCTCCTTGGTCGAAGCCGGGCCGACCAACATGCCGTAACCACCGGCGCCATGCACTTCCTTGACCACCAGTTCCGGCAGGTGATCAAGCACGTAGGCCAGATCATCCGGCTTGCGGCACATGTAGGTCGGTACATTATTCAGCTTCGGTTCCTCACCGAGGTAGAAGCGAATCATTTCCGGCACGTAGGGATAGATCGACTTGTCATCGGCGACACCAGTGCCAACCGCGTTCGCCAGCGTCACATTGCCGGCCTGATAGGCTCGGATGATGCCCGGCACGCCGAGCGATGAATCTTCGCGGAAGACTGTCGGGTCCATGAAGTCATCGTCGAGGCGGCGGTAGATCACATCAACCCGCTGCGGCCCCTGCGTCGTCCGCATATAGACCACTTCGTCCTTGACGAACAGGTCACGACCTTCGACCAACTCGACGCCCATCTGCTGGGCGAGGAAGGTGTGTTCGAAATAGGCGCTGTTGTAGGCACCCGGCGTCAGCACGACGACTGTCGGGTTCGATACACCCTGTGGCGCCACGGCGCGCAGTTTCTCCAGCAGCATGTCCGGGTAATGCTGAACCGGTGCCACCTTGTGCTTGGCAAACAGTTCGGGGAAAAGACGCATCATCATCTTGCGATCTTCAAGCATGTATGACACGCCGGACGGTACGCGCAGATTGTCTTCCAGCACGTAGAACTCGCCCTCACCGGCCCGCACAATATCAACGCCGGTGATGTGCGCGTAAATCCCGCCCGGCACATCAACACCTTTCATGACCGGACGATACTGCGCGTTGTTCAGCACCTGCTCGGCAGGAATGATGCCGGCCTTTAGAATCTCCTGATCGTGGTAGACGTCCCACAGGAACATGTTCAACGCCTTGACGCGCTGGCGCAGCCCGGACTGCAGCGCCTTCCACTCAGTCGATGGAATGACGCGGGGAATGATGTCGAAGGGAATCAGGCGCTCCTTGCCAGCCTCCTCGCCATAGACCGCAAAGGTAATACCGACCCGATGAAAGGCCAGATCGGCTTCGGCCCGCTTACGCTCAATGCGCTCGGGTGGAGTTGCCTTGAGCCAGTCTTCGTACCCCTTGTAGTGCGCACGGACACCGCCATTGGCGTCATACATCTCGTTATAGAAGTTCATTTTTCCACTCGTCGCTGAGGATGCTCTCGTACAGGTTTCAGCAGGTTCCATGCCACCTGCAAACAAGCCTTAAATCATGCGCCGAATAGCTCTTTTTAACTATTGACGCACCGCAAAGGTGCGACAGATTTTCAAGATGGTGCAAATAAAAAACCCGCCGGATCGCTCCGACGGGTTTCTGGTACAGCCAGCTCGAAATGCTTAGGCGCGTTCGAAGATGACCGCAATACCTTGGCCGCCACCGATACACATGGTGACCAGTGCGTACTTGCCGCCAATGCGTTCCAGTTCATACAGCGCCTTGGTGGCGATGAAGGCACCGGAACAGCCAACCGGGTGACCGAGGGCGATCGCGCCGCCGTTCGGGTTGGTCTTGGCCGGATCAAGGCCGAGCACCTTGGAAACCGACAGTGCCTGGGCAGCGAAGGCTTCGTTGGACTCGATGACATCCATTTGATCCAGGGTCAGGCCAGCCTTCTTCAGGGCAGCCTTGGTCGCCGGGATCGGGCCTTCGCCCATGACATCGTTCGGCACGCCGGCAACGGCATAGCCAGCGATACGGGCACGAGCCTTGTGACCAGCCTTGGCAGCCACATCAGCGGCAGCCAGCACGAAGAAAGCAGCGCCGTCGTTGATGCCGGAAGCGTTACCGGCGGTAACGGTACCGTCCTTCTTGAAGGCCGGCTTCATCTTGGCCAGGGATTCCATGGTCGTGCCACGCTTCAGGTGCTCGTCGGTGTCGAACACCACGTCGCCCTTGCGGGTCTGCTTGACGATCGGCACGATCTGCGACTTGAAGTAGCCGGCATCAATGGCGGCAGCAGCGCGACGCTGCGATTCGACAGCGAAGGCATCCTGGTCTTCACGGCTGAAGCCATGCTTGGCAGCGAGGTTTTCAGCAGTAATACCCATGTGACCAACGCCAAACGGATCGGTCAGCACGGCAACCATCGAGTCGATGGCCTTGGTGTCACCCATGCGAGCACCGTTGCGCAGTGCCGGCAGCAAGTAGGCAGCCTTGGACATGACTTCAACGCCGCCGCCGATACCGTAGTCGGCATCACCCAGCATCAGGTTCTGGGCGGTCGTCACGATACCTTGCAGACCGGAAGCGCACAGGCGGGAAACCTGCATGGCGACGGAATCCATCGACAAGCCGGCCTGGATGGAAGCAACGCGGGAAACATAGGCGTAGCGGGAATCGGTCGGCATCGTGGTGCCGACGGTTACGTAGTTGATTGCTTGGGGATCGACACCGGAACGGGCAATCGCTTCCTTCATGACGATACCAGCCAGCTCGGTAGATTCGAAATCGGCCAGGGCACCACCAAAAGCACCAATAGCGGAACGAACTGCGCTCAGAACGACGACATCTCTGCTCATGTAACTACCTCCACTTGGAAATTGATTCAGCCCACCAAACTGGCAAGCCCCAACAAAAACAGCAACAACATCCACAACACCGTGGCTCGCCAGACGAGTCCGACGGCGCTCTGCATAAAATCTACGTCGGCCGGGTCACCCAGACCCAACTCGGCACGATCGGATACTTCCACGCCATCCGCCACCGGCCGTCCCAACTGGACGCCGAGGGCACCAGCACCGGCCGCCAGCACAATACCCATGTCGCGGTCCGGCCACTGTGCCGGCTGGGTACGCCAGCAATAGGCAGCGTCCTCGAAATCGCCAACGATGGCGAAAGCCGAAGCGGTCGCTCGCAAAGGCAGCCAGTCGATCATACCGAAAACTTGTTTGGAAAAAATGAAAAAATCATTGCTCTGGCCGGCATTTTCGCTATTCCAGCGATCACGGACAATCAGTGAAAGGCGGTAGAGCAAGGCACCGCAAGGTCCGGGCAACAGGATAAACCACAGCAAGACGGCAAATACGTGGCGATGTGAAGCCCCCAGCGCCCCTTCGATGGAAAGCCGGGCAATATCTTCAGAGCCAAGGTTATAGGTTGAGCGCCCCTGCCATTCGCCAAGCAATTGCCGGGCTCGCTCCAAGTCACCCAGGCGCAAGGCCAACTGGATTTCGGTGTAGTGATGACTGAACTGCCGGAAGCCCATGGTCAGGTACAGCACGCCGATATTGAGCAGCAGGCCGAAGACCGGGTTCAGCGAGTAAAGCAAGCCGTAGGCAATCGCCACGACCAGCACAGGCAACAACACCGCCAAGCACCAGGCAAGTACGCCATGCCTGTAGGCACCGGCGTTGAAGCGGGATTCGATAAAATCCGCCCATGCGCCAAGCGGATCAGCAACAACACGCCGGTAATCAAGGGGTTGCAGCTGCTCGATGAGAAAAACTGCAATCAGCGAGAGAAGACTCATGGGGTACCGATGCTTGCCGTATTCGGCTTATTTTGGTGTCTTAAAGTGCCACGATACCACAAGCTCAAGCGCCGTGGAGAAGCCCGAGACGCTCGCTCAGCGAACGGATCATGCCAGCGGTGGCGCCCCAGATGAAATACTCGCCATAAGGCATGGCGAAGTAGTTGCGCAGCGCACCACGGTAATGCAACGAATGCTGCTGATGATTGGCCGGATCAAGCAGGAAAGAAAGCGGTACTTCGAAGATCTCGGCGACCTCAAAAGGATCGGGCTGCAGATCGAAAGGCGGCCTGACCAGTGCCACCACCGGCGTCACACGAAAACCGGTACCGGTTCGATATTCCGGGAGAAAGCCGACAATCTCGACCCGCTCGCGAGGCAAGCCGATTTCTTCCTCAGTCTCGCGCAAGGCGGTGTGTATTGGCGAGAGGTCCTCTTCTTCCACACGACCGCCGGGAAAACTGATCTGCCCAGCATGATCTCTCAGATGAGCTGTACGCTGGGTTAGCAGGACAGTGTGCCCAGCCTCACGCAGAACAATAGGAAAAAGTACAGCTGCTGGCGTCAGAGGCTGGTCGTCGACACCATCCTCCTGGACGAAATGACCAGCCAGCGGCTCGGGCAGCAAACTGGCCCGCAAGCGCTCCAAATCAATCGTCATGCCGCCGCAGAGTCTTCCTCGATTTCAGCGTGTACGGCAGCCAGCGCATCCTGCAGCGTTTCCTCCTGGAGATCGTTGATCGTCGTTGCCACCAGATCAGCTGACTCGATCGCACCGACTGGTAGGCGCTTGCTGTCGAGGCTGGCAATCAGGACCGCCGAAGCACCAGCCACACGTAGCAATGCCTGCCGCTCCCCCATGAGCATTTCCAGCTCTTCGCGCAATAGCGCTATTTCCTGATCTCTTTTTGGCACTTTCTCTCTCCTAAAATCTTTTTTTCAGTGTCATGGTACTGCCATCGCGCTGCATTTCCATCCGATTCAGGAAACTCATGCCAAGCAGGGCAATCGGCATCTCGTTCTGATGAATCAGCGCATCGACATTGTGCAGCGTGACACCTGCAATACGCACGGTATCGAGTTGAACCTTGCTCACCACCACCTGGCCATTGGCGGTGTTAGTCAATGCCTTCTGGCCGCGATTGAAATCCAGACCAATCCGGCGGGCATCCGTTGCTCCCAGTGAAATCATGCTCGCCCCGGTATCCACCAGAAAACGAACTGATGTTCCGTTGATATTACCTGTCGTAAAGAAGTGTCCCTGGACATCGGCGGTCATGATGATCTTGTCCGAACCATCACCATTACCAGCACCAATGGCATGTTGGCCAACGCGCAGGGGACGTTTCTTGCCGCCCACCTCAATCGTTGCCTGATCCCCCTGAATGGACACCACCTTTACGCCATCCACAGTCTGCCCAACCGGCACCGCCTGAGGCTCACCTCCATTGATCATCAACATCGCCTTGCTGCCCATGATGCCGGCCAACCCGACATCCTGCGCCATCACCGAAGCCGGAGGCAGGCACACCAGCAAAACAAGCAGCGTAGAATAACGCTTCGCGTTTCGGGACATCTTTACCATGCAACCAGTCGCCATCTTTCGTCACTCTCCCACTGAAGGTCCGGGCTATTTTGCCATATTCCTTGAGCAGCACGGGATTCCATGGCAATTGATTGCCATCGACGAAGGCGCCACGGTACCAAGCACAGCCGACGGTTTTTCTGGCCTGTGCTTCATGGGCGGCCCGATGAGTGTCAATGATCCGCTGCACTGGATCGAACCGGTCTGCGCGCTGATTCGAAACGCCGCCGCTCAAAACATTCCGGTCATCGGCCACTGCCTGGGTGGTCAATTGATGAGCAAGGCGCTCGGTGGCCAGATCACGAAAAATCCGGTCAAGGAAATCGGTTGGGGCAATGTGCTGGGTGAGGACAACACCATCGCCCGCCACTGGCTCGGCGACCATGCCGGCAAGCACGGCACGGTCTTCCAGTGGCACGGCGAAACCTTCAGCATCCCGGCAGAAGCAACCCGTTTGTTCGCCGGTAGCCACTGCGCCAACCAGATGTTTGTCCTGGGACCACATCTCGGCATGCAGTGTCATGTCGAGATGACACCAGAAATGATCGGCACTTGGTGCGAGCAATGGGCCGACGAGGCCATCGCGGTTGCCGACCAACCGAGCGCACAAACGCCCGAGGTCATGCAAGAGCAGATCGGCGAACGCCTGCCGCGCATGCGCCATCTGTCGAATCAACTTTATTCTGTATGGATCAACGGACTACAACGCTGAAAATCGGCCTCAGTAAAACAAAACGGGCAGCCTAACTGCCCGTTTTGTTTTACTACCCCCCAGACTCAGTCTCGGAAATTACCGTACTTGATCGGAAAATCGGTAATCGACTTGGTAATCAGCGCAATACAGCCCTGCAGATCATCGCGCTTGGCCCCCTGGACCCGCACGGTATCGCCCTGGATCGAAGCCTGGACCTTGAGCTTGCCGTCCTTAACCAACTTGACGATCTTCTTGGCCAGGTCGCTATCGATTCCATCCTTGATTTTCATCTCCTGCTTGACCTTGTTGCCGGAGACGCTGACCACCTTCTGGTGATCCAGGCGCTTGACGCTTTCCTTCTCCTTCTTTTCCATGGCCGGGAAAAGCAGATCCTTGATCTGATCGAGCTGGAAGTCGGAATCGCCCCACAGCGTGATGACCTTGTCCTTCTCGTTCAACTCGACCTTGGCACTAGTACCCTTGAAGTCGTAACGATTGTCGATCTGGCGCGAAGTAACGTCGATGGCGTTCTTCAGGCCAACCATATCCGCTTCAGAGGTGAAGTCAAAGCTCGGCATGGCAATTACCCGAAGTGGCAAACGTAGTGATAGGGCTCGTCACAGGCGATTTCGAAGCTGGAATTGCCCGGCACGTTGAAAGACTGACCATCGCCGTAGGTTTTCCACTCGCTCTCGCCCTTCAGCTTGACGCGGCAGGAACCGCCGACACCTTCCATGATTTCCGGTGCGCCGGTATTGAAGGTCAGGCTGGACGGCAGGATCACGCCAACCGTCTTCTTCGTGCCATCGGCCAGCACCACGGTGTGGCTGACACACTTGCCGTCAAAATAAACATTGGCCTTCTTGACCACGGAAACGTTGTCGTATTGCGACATTTAAATACCCCAGAGTTTCTGAATGACTGATTTGGCGATGAAGCCCACCATGCCGAAAGCCAGCACGAAAAAGAGCACGAAGGTACCCGTCTTGCCGGCTTTCGACTTCCAGGCGATCTCGCCGATGATGAAGAGCATGAAGATAATGAATGCGGCAACACCCCAGGTCGAAAAAAAATCCGCGATCTGTTCTTCATTGAAACCGAATACGGTGCCGCCTTCCATTACTTAGCCCTTCTTTTTGGCGATTGGCTTCTTGACCGGAGCCTTGACAGGCTTGGCGGTAGCTTTGGCGGCAACCGGTTTTTCAGCGGCCTTTGCTACAGCCTTCGTCACCGGCTTGGCAACCGCCTTGGGGACAGCTTTGGTGACAGGCTTGGCAGCAGCCTTCTTCGCAACCGGCTTGCCAGCCTTGCGGCCAGCCAGATTGGCCGCAATACGTAAACGCAGCGCATTCAGCTTGATAAAGCCGCCTGCATCGCGCTGGTCGTAAGCACCGGCGTCATCCTCAAAAGTGGCAATGGTCGAGTCGAACAGCGAATCCGTCTTCGAATCGCGACCGACGACGATGACGTTGCCCTTGTACAGCTTCAGGCGAACAACGCCGTTGACCGTCTGTTGCGTGTGATCGATCAGCACCTGCAGCGCCTTACGCTCCGGGCTCCACCAGTAGCCGTTGTACACCAGGCTGGCGTAGCGCGGCATCAGGTCATCCTTGAGGTGGGCAACTTCGCGGTCAAGGGTCACCGACTCGATGGCGCGGTGGGCGCGCAGCAGAATGGTGCCGCCCGGGGTTTCGTAACAGCCACGTGACTTCATGCCGACATAGCGGTTCTCAACCAGATCGAGACGGCCGATGCCGTGCTTGCCACCCAACTCGTTGAGCAGGGCCAGCACTTCATGAGCCTTCAGCTTCTTGCCATTGACCGCGACGACATCACCCTTGGCAAATTCCAGATCGAGGTACTCGGCCTTGTTCGGTGCCTTTTCCGGCGACACAGTCCACCGCCACATCGACTCTTCAGCCTCGGCCGCCGGGTCTTCCAGATGGCGACCTTCATAGGAGATGTGCAGCAGGTTGGCATCCATCGAGTACGGGGAGCCGCCCTTCTTGTGCTTCATGTCAATCTCGATGCCATGCTTCTCGGCATAGGCCATCAATTTTTCACGGGACATCAGGTCCCACTCGCGCCACGGGGCAATGACCTTGATGCCCGGCTTCAGCGCATAGGCACCGAGTTCGAAACGGACCTGATCGTTCCCTTTGCCGGTTGCGCCATGACAGATGGCATCGGCACCGGTTTCATTGACGATCTCGATCAGACGCTTGGCAATCAGCGGACGGGCGATGGAGGTACCGAGCAGGTATTCGCCTTCATAGACGGTGTTGGCACGGAACATCGGGAAGACGAAGTCGCGGACGAACTCCTCGCGCACGTCGTCGATATAAATGTTCTTCGGCTTGATGCCGGCCTTCAGTGCCTTGGCACGCGCCGGCTCCAGTTCCTCACCCTGACCGAGGTCGGCCGTGAAGGTAACGACTTCACACTTGTAAACATCCTGCAGCCACTTGAGGATGACCGAAGTATCCAGACCGCCCGAATAGGCCAGCACAACCTTCTTGATATCGCTCATTTCTGTTCCCTTGTTTCGATTAATCCGTCTGCTCAGCCTTGAATGCGGCCGAGCATTAAATATTCCATCAGCGCTTTCTGGACATGCAGCCGATTCTCGGCTTCGTCCCAGACCACCGATTGCGGCCCGTCGATCACCTCGGCCGTCACTTCCTCGCCGCGATGCGCCGGCAGACAGTGCATGAATACGGCCTGCGGATTAGCCACGCGCATCATGTCGCCATCAACGCACCAGTCGGCGAAGGCCTTGATCCGTTCTTCGTTTTCCGCTTCGAAGCCCATCGAGGTCCACACGTCGGTGGTCACCAGATCGGCCCCACGGCAGGCATCCATCGGATCGGCAAATACCTTGAAGCGGGCCGGATTGATCTTGCCAACCAGTTCTGGCTGAATCTCATAGGCAGGTGGTGTCGACACATGGACCTTGAAGTCCAGCACTTCAGCCGCCTGCAGCCAGGTGTTACACATATTGTTGGCGTCGCCGACCCAGGCCACCGTCTTGCCCTGAATGCAGCCACGATGTTCGATGTAGGTATAGATGTCAGCCAGAATCTGGCAAGGGTGGTATTCGTTGGTCAGCCCGTTGATCACCGGCACGCGCGAATTAGCGGCGAAACGCTCGATGATCTCCTGTTCGAAGGTACGGATCATCACGATGTCGCTCATCCGGGAGATCACCTGTGCCGCATCCTCAACCGGTTCACCACGACCGAGTTGGGAATCACGTGTGTTCAGATAGATCGCCGAACCGCCCAGTTGCTGCATACCGGCCTCGAAGGATAGGCGCGTTCGGGTGCTTGCCTTCTCGAAAATCATCACCAGCGTACGGTCGGACAAGGGCCAGTACTTCTGATAAGACTTGAACTGGTTCTTGATCCAGCTCGTGCGCTCGAAGACGTATTCGAGCTCTTCACGGGTGAAATCCTTGAATTGCAGAAAGTGTTTGATTGCCATGATTAAGCAGCCAGAAATTCCTTGATCAGCGGAGCAGTGCGCTCTACCAACTCATGAGCGTCGCTCTCGCTGAAAATCAGCGGCGGCAGGAAACGCAGCACGGTATCTGCGGTGACATTAATCAGCAGGCCGGCTGCCAAAGCTTTACCAACCAGTGCGCCACAAGGGCGATCCAGCTCAAGGCCGATCATCAAGCCATGCCCACGAATATCGACAACGCCCTTAACCCCGGCCAAAGCTTCAGCAAACAACTTGCGGATCAGGAGGCCAATACGCTCCGCATTGCCCAACAAGTCATCCTGTTCAATCACTTCAATGGTTGTCAGAGCGGCAGTAGATACCAGCGGATTACCACCAAAAGTCGATCCATGATTTCCCGGCCCGAACAGCCCGGCAGCCTTGCCTCCGGCCATGCAGGCACCGATCGGCACGCCGGAACCCAGCCCCTTGGCCAGGGTCGCAATATCCGGCTGGACGCCAGCTTGCAGATAACCGAACCACTTGCCAGTCCGGCCCATGCCACACTGCACCTCATCGCAGATCATCAACCAATCCTGCGCATCGCAGAGTTCGCGCACACCACGATAGAAAGACGGATCAGCCAAATGAATACCGCCCTCACCCTGAATGATCTCCAGCATGACCGCGACAATATTCTTGTTGTGCTCGGCAACCGCCTTGATCGCTTCAAGATCACCGTACGGGACGCGTACGAAACCGGCCACCAGCGGCTCGAAACCAGCCTGGGTCTTACGATTGCCCGTTGCTGAAAGCGTTGCCATCGTCCGGCCATGAAAAGCCTTTTCCATCACGACGACCGTCGGTATTTCGATATTTTTCTTGTGACCATAAAAGCGTGCCAGCTTGATCGCCGCCTCATTGGCCTCAGCCCCGGAGTTACCGAAAAACACCTCCTGCATGCCCGAGAGCTCACAAAGCTTGTCTGCCAGTTGCTCCTGTTCGCCAATTCTATAAAGGTTGGAAGTGTGCAACATGCGCCCAGCCTGAGCGGCAATGGCAGCAACCAACTTTGGGTGAGCGTGACCGAGCGTCGAGACAGCAATCCCTGACAAGGCGTCCAGATATTCCTTGCCCTCGGTATCGGTAATCCGGCTGCCGTTTCCGTGACTAAAAGTCACCGGCAAGCGGGCGTAGGTATTCATGACATGCGACATGAGGCAACCCCATAAAACGAAAACGGCGGCCAATGCCGCCGAAACGACCGCCACTCCAGTAGGCCGCATAACCCCCGGAGAACAGCAGAAAGTTAAATTCTAGGTGAAAAACAAGGCCTTGTATAGAACAGCAAGACAGGAGCAAATCCACCACTACAGCCTCAACTCGCCGCAGTGATGGAAAGACAGGCGGCTTCTGCTAGAATGCACCAACGCAAGGTCGTATCGTCCGCAAACGCAGAGTAGAACAATGACAAATCAAGAATCGACCACATTCATCATTGTCGGCCTCACAAAACAAGGCAAAAAATTTCGCCCGAGCGATTGGGCTGAACGTCTTTGTGGCGTCATGTCCGCCTTTGGCGCCGAACGTAAGATGAAATATTCACCCTACGTCGGCCCCGGCGACTACAACGGCGAAAAAGCAGTTTTCGTTGACGGCCGCCTTGGTGAAATAGAACCCATGGCCTACCGCTTCATGCTCAACTTCGCCCAGGATAACGACCTGCAAATCATCGACGGCGTCTGCTCGATCGACAAGAATTAAACAGAAATCAACCGCAATAAAAAAGGCGCCCGCAGGCGCCATTTTCATTTGAGCAGTTAACTCAATCAGGCAGCAGCAAGGGCCTTGATTTGAGCAGACAAACGGCTCTTGGTACGGGAAGCCTTGTTCTTGTGAACAATCTTCTTGTCAGCAATGCGATCGAGCACTGCGACGGACTGCTGGAAGACGCCTTGAGCGGCGGCTTTGTCACCAGCTTCGATCGCCTGACGAACGCGCTTGATTGCGGTACGCAGGGTCGAACGCAGGCTGGCGTTATGGGAACGCTGCCCGTCAGCTTGACGGGCGCGCTTGCGGGCTTGTGCGCTATTGGCCATGTAAAACTTCCAAATAAAAATCTAAGTCGGTAATTATAGGCTTAAAACCTGAGCTTTTCAAGCAAAAAATTCAATCGCTAACCCTTCAAAAAGCCGCTGGCAGAAAACACTAGGCTACTGAACCAGCTCGCGCCACATAACCCGCTTACCGGCAAAGTTACTACCCTTACCGGTGATTGGCACTTCCGTAATTTCGGGCGTTGGCTTGTTAGCCGTAACCACCTCAACAATCGGCTTGCCCTGAATGTATATCAGGTTGACACCGACAATCGGGGAACTGAAGTAAGTCGACGCTAGGGCATCCGACTGCACATATCCACCAGTCTCGTAATTAAAGTAGTTAAGCCAGCCATAGCCACCAGGCGAACATACGGTGTTGGACGGAACTATGCTTGCAGCAATCAAAGTCCCTTGAACCAAGGTCATATCAATGTTTACTCGCTCACCAACATTCGATGGGGACAGACTTGTATCCTTCAGGTCGACATACCAACCACGGCCCGAGCCAAAATTCACCGGATTATTACTCGCAGTCCGCGAAGTTCCGTTTCGCGTCAAAGTTTGCTCAACCAGCACAGTCCTAGCATTGACCAAAGTCGTGCCGCTGTTATCGTCGCTAATTGCATAAATAGTTTGCGAATCGGTATTTGTCAGATCTGATACTTCCAAATATTTACCAGTCCCGACGAAGACCACTCTCTTTCCGCTGATCAACCCCAAAGTCGGACTGGTCATCACTGGTTGTGCTTTACCAGACGAATCAAGCAATGTCGCAAACTTGTTCACGCTTTCAGCATTGATATCAAAACGCCAGAGGTTGCCAAGCAAATCACCACCATAAACATAGCCGGCTGTGTTATTAACGCCACCATAGTCATTCCAAGCCGAGACCCTTGCCAAGCCACTCGGTGTCGTTGTATCACCAACCGTAGTTCCTATTGCAGCGATAAGTGCGCCAGTGCCTGCATTAAGCACATATAAATAACCCTTGCCATCACCGGGGCTCGTATTGTTATACCCCGACGTTATCAAAACAACCCAAGTTCCATCGGACTTCTTGGTAATAATAGGGTGACCAAAGCTATAACCCAGATTGGTAAACCCTGCCGTACTTGACGAAACCTCCCACAACAACGACGGAGACGCAGGATTTGTTATATCCAAGGCGTAGAAACTCCTCCCCCCTGCATTTAACCCACCAACCAAGATGGTCTTCCACACCGGGGCCGTCCCACCGCCAGAAACACAAGCATCATCGCAACTGCAATTAGCCGTACAAATATCCGAAATAACCGGGCTACCGTTCACATAGTTTGCGTGCCCAGTAGCGTAATTTTTGTCGGCAAGTTTCCAAAGGTTGGGAATCACAACCGTTGGAACATAAGCCCAGCGCTCAACACCGGTATCGGCAGCAAAAGCGTGCAACATCCCATCATTGGTCCCCATATAGACGGAGCCAGCTCGTGAAGCAAAATCCGTTTTGTACTTGGCATAGCCCGCATCGGCGTAACTAAATACCGGCTTGCTGATAAAGAACGGCTGGGACTCCAGAGCATCGCCCATCGTTGCCTCGCGCATCCGATACAGCCGATTATCAACAGGGTTACTAGTTCTATCCTCATATCCAGTCTGGCCACGCAGGAAATTAACCAGGTTCTCCCCCGCAGCCACGGTTTTCTGAGAGGCGGTCAATACTGACCATTGACTCAGCCCTGTACCCGTAAATAACGAGGAGTCGAGATTGGCGTAAATAAAACTTTCCAAGGCTCCGGATGCGTTGGCTTTATAGATAGTCCTTGAGTCGCTGGACTTATCGACCTTGCTGTTCATCGTACCGACACAACTGGTAGGCAATTGAACCTTACAGTTTGTTCCATCCAGAATGCCATCAGTACAAGAGGCAGCAGTTGCCCCGGAAGTTACACAGTAAGTGACCGTACTACTTCCGGTATCCTCCGTCACAATCGTACTTGGCAAGGCGCACGTTCCAGCACTGATGCTCTGTACGCACCATGCGGCAGTTTCGCTGACGACGCCGGTCGTTGTATTGATCGTTCGCGCCTCCAGATTACCGGTCCACTTCACCGAGCTATAGCTAGCGACATAGGCGAAATTGTTTCCGGCAACCGGATTAAGAGTGCTAGTAGCCGCCGCTGACGTCGCACCAACCTTGGAGCCAATTTGATTGAGCGCCGTTGAAAGGCCATAGGCCAACTGCGCAGGGTCTTTGGCACTAAAGTAAGTTCCCTGACCATTGACGGCCGCATGCCACAAGTCATCCACTGCTGTTTCGTTATCCGCAACAGGAACGGGCCAATTAACCACAGGCGACCCCAAACCCTCCTTCAAATTGTAAAAATCACCTGTTGTCGCATTTTTGTAGTCTGAAACATATGACAACGTACCATCCACACCAAGACCAAGCGTAAAGGTCGTCATGTGCTGCTTGAGGTTGTTGTCAGTACTGCTGACAAAGACATTGTTTTCACAGACATCAATACCGAGCGAACCTGTGCAGTTACTCAGGCCACTCGTTCGTAAATCGGTGTCGTAGTAGTATTTTGCGACGTCGGCAAGGGTGCCAGTAGCTGTGTTGCCCTCGAACATCGGGCGAGGCGTTGTACCACCATCCAGATTACCCATGGCGACGCCATCAAGATCTGTACCGCCAGCACCGTTCCAGTATCCGTCTGTCGTCAACAAAGTAAAGTTCTGTTGGCAAGAATACTGAACAGGGTCAATCGTCGAACCAGAGGTCGAACCTGCAGACGACATTTCCTTACCGGCAAAAATGCGGCCAGTGGTAGCAAGCGCCGAACGCAGCGGCGTGCCGCAACCTACCGCCGTCTGGTCAAACAAGGTTTCATACCATTTAGACTTCTGCCCAGAGCCAGTCACGCCACCACTTACCCCGGCATTGGTACTCAGCGAAGGGCCGCCAGTTACCACGATTGTACCGTTGGAACCAGCTCCATCACCGATACTTCCTGACAGCGTTACCAAGCCATTGCTACCACCTGAATTCGCCACTGCAGTGTACTCAGGCGATGATAAAAAGGCGTTGATCTGAGCAGCCAACTTCGTCGCCAAATCGGCTCGACTGACATTGGAAGTGACTGTAGCCCCAAGAATCTCGATACCATTTACTTTGATACTAGTAACCGTTTGCATGACGCCTGCTGTAAAGCTGTTGAAGCGGAAAGTACCACTCGCAGCCACAGCACCAATCAGGGAATCCGAATTATCGAAAGGCGCGACCGGTAGATAGCTCCCTTTACAAATATTCATAAAACCAACACGGTAATTCGAACCAATTGGCCGGAAGGCAAGACTGACAGAACTCTTCATAGACTGCATCCGAGTCCGGTAGTAGGCATACCAGTTGGCAAAATTGGTCACCTCATCAGCATACGTACAGGTAGCACCCGTACAGTCGGTGCGTGAGGTCGCCTTGGGATAGCTGGTTGTCGCCGGAACGATATCGGTACGTGCGAAAGAATATGGCGCAGCAGAGAAGCCAGTCACTCCGCCAGAAACGTTGCTGGTAACAATACCTCTGCCGGTAATAACCACCGTACCATTTGCGCTTGCACCAGCCGCTGCGGTCGAAGTAATTTTTACGTATGTATTATCGCCATAAAGAGCTGCCGAATACTCCGGATTGGAGGCATAGGCGTTGATCTGAGTCGCCACCTTGGACGCTAGGTCAATCTGACTAGTGCCAGTGACCAGTGCGCCAAGAATTTCCACACCATTTACGGTGATGCTACTAATGGTGCGAGGCGTCGTGTTAGTAGCCTGGATTATCCCACTTGCCGCCACAGCCACCGTTGACGCTCCCACATAACGTGGGTATTTGTAGGTTGAGGTTTTAGTAGATTGACAGGTCGTCAATGCCGTATCAGAACACCAACGTGATTTGGCAGGGAAGATGTAGTCCCCCGTGGCTACCGAGGAAGTAGTGCAGTTCCGCAACTCGGCCTCTTTACAATACTCGCTGACGACAACTTGATAGTAATAAGGAGCCCCCATGACCCCGAGCACATCCTTGTTGGCCGTCGTGCCATCATTATTTCGCCCGTATTTGTACGTTGCATTCGGATAAAGGTAGTCGCTGTTCTTCCGACAAACCGAGGTATCCGCCAATTCGGCCGCAGTTGGATTGTTCTTGGTACACCAGACTCGGTCAGGATAGTTCGTGGTCAAATCGATTGCCGTGCCGGCAACACCAAGTTGTGTCTGGTTATGCTTGCCATAGCCATCCAGCAAAACATTGGTCGGGTCAGTCTGGCTCGGCTTGCTGACACCATCGGATAACACTCCCGGCAAATATCTGATAGCCGGGTTGTAATACTGCGAATTAATGGAGCTTGTCATATAGGGCACGTCACCGACGACGCACAAATCCAGATCTGCCAACGCAGTAGTTACCGACCCATCGTCATCCGCACTATCACGACAGTTCTTCTGAACAGGGTCTGGAGCATTCCAGCCATTCGACGTCCATGGGCTGTTACGCCAGTTGTATTCCATCATGTAGTCAGGCGTAAAGTCCTGACTCATACTGCCTGAGTTATCCATTAGGAACATCAGGTTGGGCAACACAGTGGTGGTGGTCGAGTTGGCCAGTGGTGCACTGGCCAACGCAATCGAAGCAGCATGCGATGGGGAAGAAAATCCAAGCTGAAAAACGATTAGCAGACTCAGGGCCTGACGAATAACCGAGTTATGGTGCGCAGAAGCTTTCATCATGACCTCCTGAAACTAGTAGACCAGCGCCTGAACATAGCTGATGGTATTTTTGGGGCCGGTGACTCTCACAGTCACTCGATATTGCGGGGCCTGACCTGCTGCAGGGCAGCCAGATCCTTCACAGATTTCCGATGGCAAGGGCACTGTTTTTCCGTTGTTATCTTTTGCCTCGCCACTGAAAAGACAGTTTGTCTTGGTCAGAACCTGATTGGCGGTACGACACATGCGCTGAACGATATAGCGATAGGTATTACCGTTACCATCGCTGACTGCATCTGAGCTATTCGCATCAGTCCAGGTCCCGGCAGCAGTCACATCGAGCGCCAGATCGAGATTGGAGTAATACCCAATCGTGGCATTGGTCAAATTGAACGCATGCGTTGCATCCATATACACGTTCTTTGAGCTGTTCGCCGTCTGAATCGCCGTCAATGCTACTATTGCCGCCTCAACCCCAGCATCAGCCGATGTCGTTGCTGCCTGGCGAAAAGCCAAATTACCCGAAATCAGCGTGGTGCTATCGACCGATCGAACCAAAGCTAACACCGCCAGAGTAAGCGCCACCAGAGCCACAAGGGCGAACAGCAACACCGAGCCCTGTTGCCGGTCAGACAGGCTCCCGCCCTCACAGAAACGTCGAGATACGTACGTCATAACGTCTCCTTGGCCCAAACGGTATTGCGCAATGGAATAATGGTTTCGAACACACGATAGCGGTAGAACCTGTCTTCACCGGCAATGGTGACCGCCGGACCGCCCGTCCAAGCATCAAAATCCCCACTAACGGGATCCCTTTCCCGCAACTCGCTCCGTGCAATGATGGCGATACGCACCGCTTTGATACGATTTCTTACCGTAGGCGCAAGACTGGCTAAGTTACTCCAATCAGCACCGCCACAACCGCCGGCGACCGCATCGGTCCAACATGCCACCTGGTTATCACTGGAAGCATTGGAAATGCCATATTGCGCCTGAATCGAGAAGATACCCGAAACTCGTGGATCAGCATTTACTCGCAAATTTCCAGCCGTTACGTCGTAAGCGAACTGTTGCCATGGGCCAAGGCAAGAAAGTTTAGATCCAACGTCAGTCGCGGCAACCGCATCCAAGGTTACCCCCGTAAATGTGGGAGCGGCACTCACTCCGGTCACGTGAGCCATCTTGCATACAGCCCCATTTATAAAAAGGGCTGCATCCCCAACCTGACACCCCAGATTGTTATCCACCGTCAACGTATTTGTTGCGACAGTCACACCAACCACAGTTGTCGGCACGCCAGCCATCGGAGAGCGACCGAAGCGGATAGCGATACTATCCCCCCCTGCACCACTACCACCATTGGCAATACGAACTGGCAATAAATTGATGCCGTCAAGCGTTGGCACTGGATTGCATTCGAGCGGAGAGTCCTTTTCCGGTATCAGCCCGTAACCAGCCATCTGCAGGTCACGCGTGATCGAATAGAGCGCCACCGTACCGTTGGTTTGCGCATCAGCGCCGGCCGTGGTCGTACGCTTCTGGCCTTCGAAGCCAACAAACACCTCCATGATGGCCAGACTGGTTACCAGACCAACCACCAAAGCAACCATCAATTCGACCAGACCAAAGCCTTTCTGATCAAGTTTGACACTGCGCTTATGCAAACCCATGATGTCAGCCCCCCGCGATACTGGCGGTCGTGGTAAATACGTGTTGCGTTTGACCAGGCTGTTGCCAGCGTACCGTCACGGTAAACTGCCCCAGTGCAGTTTGAGCGACACTCCGTGTTCCCGCTGGTAGCGAAGCCGAGACATCAACCGAGTTCTCAAGAAGATTCAGGACATTGGCGGGATTCGCCCACATTTCCCCCAGCTTCTGCTGTGCCAGGTAGCTGGCCACCGCCCGATATCGGGCATCCGTCGACTGCTTGATCATGTTGGCCTGCAAGCCGACCAACCCCAGCAATCCAAATGAAAAGATCAGGATTGCGATCATTACCTCAAGCAGGGCAAAACCTTGTTCGCGCGAATTTGATTTCATTTGCATATCGCTCTCGGTCATTGAAACATCCCTGGTACTCAACAGCGTCTCGGATCGGCAGAGTCTGCGACATTCGGGTCACACAGGCGCCCGCCTCCAGCGCCAACCTGAATCCTCAAATCCCGACTTGCAGCTGCCGATAGCGCACTGCTATCCAAGTCTATCTGGGTGATATCAGGTGAAGCTGGAATATTCGCGATCTTGCTGCCAAGATTACCGAAGGTGACTGTCGTCCCCCCTGCCGAGAGCACCGTCAGGGTGACATTTGGCGAAATCTCACCCGCGCCATGAGATTCAATAAGCTCACCGGAATTCACAACGGAAACAGACCAGAAAGCGCCACCGCCCCCTAAGACAAATGCAACTGGCGTATTTCGAACCACTGCTTCAGCTCTTGCCCGCTGCAAACCATTCGTAATCGATTGAGCAGCTGTCCGGATATGTGAATTCTGAATCCACTCGTTATAAGCGGGCAAGGCCAAGGAAACCATAATAGCGACGATCACAAAAACGACCATCACTTCGATCAACGTAAACCCTCGTTGCCGCGAAGAAAACGCAGGGATCAACATGCACCCCCTCTTCTAGTTGCCCAGCAGGTTGCATTGCCTACCCAACCCTGCCCGGAAATTTCACTCCACCGCTGTCCGTTCTGATTTATCGAATAAGAAAAGTCCGCTACCTGCCCGGCGCCAACAGCCGTCAGCGTAAACGCACCAGGTTCTTCTACAGTGCATGAAAAAGAAAAATTCTGACTTGTTGCAGCATCTGCTGCACAGTCCGGTGCACCAACGTAGGTACGATTATCCTGAAAATACTGCTCAATCCGTACTCGTTTGCTCGACAAAATCGACGTTGCATCTGCAATACGTCCGCGAATGACGTAATCCTGATATGCAGGCATGGCAATGCTGGCAAGGATAGCGATGATTGCGACGACAATCATCAATTCAATCAGCGTAAAACCCTTTTGTAGCCTCATCGAAAACCTCTGAATGTGAAGAAAGTCAGCCCAATATCACCATCCACTTCTGCATAGCACGGACGGATCCAGTTCACTTATTTGACAGTATTGCCCCCCGCACATTGATTGGCAAAGTCACGACGACGTCCGGTCAGTTTTTAGGCATGAACGGTGAATATATTCAATTCTTGGCGCCCCATACTTGCGAATCAGTAAATTTCAGAGAAAAGCCGTCCACAGAGGGCTTTTTGATAACATCGCTACGATCTGCTCGAATATTTTCCGGCCCCTTCCGTTGAAGCAAGCTCGCAACCCGACTCGTCGTTTAAGTATTTCTCTCACATGCTCACTGGCATTTCATTGCGTGCTGTTGTTCACGGCGAATTATCTCGAACAAAGCTTAACAACCAGCCGAGGCCCCCTTCCCCGCCTATCAGTAGACCTGAAAAACTCGGCAGAAATCAGCAGCCCCGACCCCGTTCGCAGTCTCCCGCTTCCCATTACAAAAACAGACCGCCCCAAGGCTTCCCCCGCCATCACCAAGGAAATAGGCAATGCCGGTAGCGCCCCGGCTTCACAGGAAAGGGCCCCCAAATTTTTTTTCGACCCGTACTATGTGGATGAAATAGCCTTCGCCCTCAGCGTGCCGGAATTACCGCTTCCCACAAACGAAGAAACAGTGTCCGGTTCTTTGCAAATAAAGGTCTTTATCGACACACGCGGAGTTCCGGATGAAATAGAAATCGTCCAGAACACGCTGCCGGATGACTACGTCGCCAGTTTGACTAATGCCTTCAGCAAGGCAAAATTTCAACCAGCCTTACGCGGAGGAGTACCGGTAAACAGCTGGCGAGTGATAGAAATCACCTACGGTGACAAGGAGCCCCCCCAATTGGATGAAGGCACCAAAAAGGAAAGCCAATAGTTCAGTTCAAATCTTTAGGCAAAGGGAAAGAGATCCCTTCCTCTATCCCCTTCAAATGGGTGACGGAAGCTCCAGTCAACGCCTGGATGTGCATAACCACCCGTTCAACGAGGGTCTCCGGCGCTGATGCTCCTGCTGTGACACCAATATGCTGCTTTCCCCGTAACCACGACTCTTCAATTTCTTCCGCATCGTCAATCAGAAAAGCCATCACATTGCGCCCAACTGCAACCTCCTTGAGTCGACGAGAGTTAGAACTATTTGGGCTACCGACGACCAGCACCAAATCGCACTTCCCGGCCAATTCCTTGACCGCATCTTGCCGGTTCTGGGTGGCATAACAAATATCGTCTTTTTTCGGCCCCTGGATCTCGGGAAAGCGTTGCTTCAGGGCATCAATGACAACCGTCGCATCGTCGACCGACAAAGTAGTCTGAGTAACAAAAGAAAGATGCAGAGGATCACTGACCTGCAATTGCGCAACTTCATCGGCCGTTTCAACCAGATACATCCCGCCCTGGCTTTGCCCCATCGTCCCTTCGACCTCGGGGTGTCCCTTATGCCCGATCATGACGACTTCGCGGGTCTGGTTGCGCATCTTCCCCACTTCGACATGCACCTTGGTGACCAGCGGGCAGGTGGCATCGAAGACCTTCAGACCACGTGCTTCAGCATCCTCACGGACTGCTTTGGAAACACCATGGGCGCTGAAGATCACGGTACTACCAGCGGGTACTTCATCCAGTTCCTCGACAAAAACCGCCCCCTTGGCCCGCAAGTCGTCGCAGACGAACTTGTTGTGCACGACTTCATGGCGAACGTAGATCGGGGCGCCGAATTTTTCCAGGGCCCGCTCGACAATGGCGATGGCGCGTTCGACGCCGGCACAGAAGCCGCGGGGGTTGGCGAGGATAATTTCCATTACATGATTCCGATGATTTCCACCTCGAAGCGGATCGTTTTTCCGGCCATCGGGTGGTTGAAGTCGAACAAGGCGTGCGTGGCATCCAGCTCGCGCAGGAAACCGGCGAAAGTGCCACCGTTGGGAGCGGTGAATTCGACGACGGAATTTTCCTTGAGTTCCATCTCGGCCGGCAATCCGCTACGGGCGATGCGTTCGACCAGGCGGTCGTTGTGCTGGCCAAAGGCCTGCGCCGGTTCGAGCTCGAAGACAAAACGTTCGTGCGCCGGCAGGCCAATCAGCACCGATTCAAGGTTCTCGGCCAACTGGCCACCGCCCATCTGCAGGGTGGCGGGACTCATGTCAAAGGTGGAGAGGAATTCCTCGCCGTCGAGTGTGGTGATCCGATAGTGCAGGGTCAGGAAGCTGTCGGAACGGACGGTGGTGCTCATCAGGAATTCTCTTTCTGTTTAGCCGAGGTCAACTGCTCCAGAACGAGCAGGACCGCGCCGACCGTGATTGCCGAATCGGCGACGTTGAAAGCCGGCCAGTAGTAGCCGGCGGCATGCCATTGAATGAAATCGACAACTGCGCCGAAACGGATGCGGTCGATCACGTTGCCCAGCGCGCCGCCCATGACCAGTGCCAGGGCCAGCGAGAGCAGTTTTTGTTGTGGATGCTGGCGGAGCATGAAGGCGATCCAGCCGGAAACTGCAAGCGCCAGCAACGCGAAAAACCAGCGCTGCCAGCCCGGCTGATCGGCCAGGAAGCTGAAGGCGGCACCGGGATTGAAGGTCAGCACCCAGTTCCAGAAAGGCGCGACATAGATCGTCTCGCCAAAACGAATGTTCTCCAGCACCACCCACTTGCTGATCTGGTCGAGAATGATGACCAGAGCGGCAAGGCCATACCAGTGTGCTGCCTTAGGCACAGCCACGTACCTCGCCTTCGCCATAGAGGTTGCTGACACAACGGCCGCACAGAGTCGGATGCTCGGTATTGGCACCGACATCCTCACGGACGTGCCAGCAGCGTTCGCACTTGGCGTGTTCCAGCGGGGTGGCGATGACTTGCTCGTTATCGTCACGCACCGCAACGGTACTCGAGCAGATGAAAACGAACTTCAGGTCGTCACCGAGGGAAGCCAAGGCTTCGTATTTCTCGCCGCCACAGTGAATTTCGACAGCGGCCTGCAGTGCTGAACCGATCTTGCCGGCTTCACGCTGGGCTTCGAGGGCCTTGGTCACATCAGCACGGGCGGTACGGATCAAGGCCCATTTGGCCAGCAGATCACCCTCGCCGGCCAAGGCCGGCAGGTCGTGCCAGACCTGGAACATCACCGAGTCGTCGGCCTTGCCGGTCAATACCTGCCAGACCTCTTCGGCCGTAAAGGCGGTGATCGGCGCCAGCAAGCGAACGAAAGCCTGCGTGATGTGCCACAGGGCCGATTGGGCCGAGCGACGGGCAACCGACTTCGGTGCCGTCGTGTACAGACGATCCTTCAGGATATCGAGGTAGAAGCCACCGAGATCTTCCGAACAGAAAGTCTGCAGGGCCTGGACGACGCGGTGGAATTCGTACTTGTCGAAATCGGCGCGGCAGCCATCCTGCAATTCACGCGTCAGCGCCAGCGCGTAACGGTCAATTTCCAGCCACTGGTCGATCGGCAACATGTCAGTAGCCGCATCAAAGTCGGAGACATTGGCCAGCAGGAAACGCAGCGTGTTACGAATGCGGCGGTAGCCCTCAACGACGCGCTTGAGGATTTCGTCGGAAATGGTCAGCTCACCGGAGTAGTCGGTCGACGCCGTCCATAGACGCAGGATGTCGGCGCCCATCTTGTCCGAAACCTGTTGCGGCGCAATGACGTTACCCTTGGACTTGGACATCTTGTGGCCCTTGCCGTCGACCACGAAGCCGTGCGTCAGCAGCCCCTTGTACGGGGCGCGGCCGTCGATGGCACAACCGGAGAGCAGCGAGGACTGGAACCAGCCGCGATGCTGGTCGGAGCCTTCGAGATAGAGGTCCGCCGGATAGGTGTGGTCGGCCGCATGCGAGCCGCGCATGACGTGCCAGTGGGTTGTGCCGGAGTCGAACCAGACATCCAGCGTGTCCTTCATCTTGACGTACTGGTCTGCCTCGGCGCCGAGCAGTTCGGCCGCATCGAGGCTGAACCAGGCTTCGATACCCGATTTTTCGACACGCAGGGCGACCTGCTCAATCAGCTCGGCGGTACGCGGATGCGGCTGGCCAGTCTCCTTGTGCAGGAAGAACGGGATCGGCACGCCCCAGTTGCGCTGGCGGGAAACGCACCAGTCCGGGCGAGTCTTCATCATGCCTTCCAGGCGGGCGCGACCCCAGGCCGGGAAGAACTGGGTTTCATCAACGGCGCGCTCGGCAATCCAGCGCAGGGTCGAGGCATCCTCGTTCTTCTTGTTTTCCATGCCGATGAACCACTGGGTCGTGGCGCGGAAGATGATCGGCGTCTTGTGGCGCCAGCAGTGCGGGTAGCTGTGCTGGATGCGCTCATTCTTGAGCAGGCGAGCACGGGCTTCGAGCTCCTGCAGGACCTGCGGATTCGCTTCCCAGACCGTCTTGCCGGCCAGCTCGCCAACCGACAATGCAGGCGTCGTGCTGATGAACTTGCCGTCATTGCCAACCGGGTTGTTTACCGGCAGGCCGTATTTCTTGCCGATGTTGTAGTCGTCCACGCCATGGGCCGGCGCGGTATGCACCAGACCGGTACCAGCTTCGGTCGTAACGTGCGTGCCGCAGATGATGGCGACATCGCGGTTCTGGAACGGGTGCTTGAGCAGCATCTGGTCGAGCTTGTCGCCCGTGCACGAGCCGGCAACCGTGCCTTCAAGGCCATAGCGTTTGAGGGCGGCTTCGGCCAGTTCGCGCACCAGGATCAGGGCGCCCTTCTCGGTTTCGATCAGGTCGTAGGTCAAATCCGGATGCACACTGACCGCTTCGTTGGCCGGCAAGGTCCATGGCGTCGTCGTCCAGATCACGGCGAAAGCCGGGCCACGCAGATGCGTCAGACCAAAAGCTGCAGCCAGTTTGGCGGTGTGATTTTCATGGACTTCGAAAGCAACATCGATCGCCGGCGAGTTTTTGTCCTCGTACTCGACCTCGGCTTCAGCCAGTGCCGAACCGCAGTCCAGACACCAGTTGACCGGCTTCAGGCCCTGATAGAGGTAGCCTTGTTCGAGTATCTTGCCCAGGGCTCTGATTTCGCCAGCCTCGGCCGAAAAATTCATGGTCAGGTAAGGATTGCCCCAATCGCCGAGCACACCGAGACGGATGAAATCTTTCTTCTGGCGCTCGACCTGTTCGGCGGCATAGGCACGCGACAGTTCGCGCACCTTGTCGGCTGGAATGGCCTTGCCGTGCAGCTTTTCGATCTGATGCTCGATCGGCAGACCATGGCAGTCCCAGCCCGGGACGTAAGGCGCATCAAAACCGGAAAGCGTCTTTGAGCGAACGATGATGTCCTTGAGCACCTTGTTGACCGCGTGACCGATGTGGATGTCGCCATTGGCGTAGGGCGGGCCGTCGTGCAGCGTAAAACGCGGCCGACCGGCGCAGATTTCGCGGATACGCTGGTAGAGCTTTTTCTCCTGCCACTGGGCGACCCATTGCGGCTCGCGCTTGGGCAAGTCACCGCGCATCGGGAAAGCAGTATCCGGCAAGTTAAGGGAGTCTTTGTAATCAGCCATTTTGCGTGCTCACAGCGAGAAGAAGGCCCGGGCGGCCGCGGCGTCTGCCGCGATCTGCGCCTTGAGGGCATCAAAATTGGGAAACCGTTGCTCGTTGCGCAGTTTATGCACAAAACGAACCGAAATATGGGCGCCGTAGATGTCGCGATCGAAATCGAACAGATGCACTTCTAGCAAGGGGCGCGTGCCGCCCACCGTTGGCCGGATGCCAAGATTGGCCACGCCGGGCAACGCTTGCTCACCCAGCCCGCTGACTTCGACTGCGAAGACGCCGCTCATCGGAAGTGGGTTGTGCTTGATGCGCAGGTTGGCTGTGGCGAAGCCGAGTTGACGCCCCAGCTTTTGGCCATGCGATACCTGACCGTCGATGATGTAAGGGCGCCCCAGCAACAGGGCCGCATGCTCCATGTCGCCGATGGCCAGCGCCTTGCGCACAGCCGAACTGGACACCCGCTCACCGGCAACCGTTACGCTGCCCATGGCTTCAACGGTGAAGCCGAAACGCTGCCCCGCTTCTTGCAGCAAGGCGAAATCGCCAGTACGTCCTCGTCCAAAACGAAAATCGTCGCCGATGATCAAATGCCGAACCTGGCAGCCGCGCACCAGCACCTGCTCGATGAATTCTTCGGCCGAAAGGGCGGAAAACGCTCCATTGAAGGGGCAGATCATGACCTGCGAAACACCGGAATCACCGAGCAATTCGAGCTTTTCGCGCAAGGTGCTCAGACGGGCCGGCGCCGATTCAGGTGCAAAGAACTCGCGCGGATGTGGCTCGAAGGTCAGCACCATGGGTGCCAACTGGCAGTTTTCTGCCACCTCGGCCAGCCGCCTGATCAACGCGGCATGCCCCAGGTGAACCCCATCGAAATTTCCGATGGCGAGCACGACGGGGGCTACAACGGGACGCGAATGACCGCGAAAGACGCGCATGGGCAGACTGGCGAGAAAAACGTTGAATTATAACGACCTAAGGCGCTGAAGGGATACGAGAACATCGGCCATGCATTGCGGAATAGCGGAATAGCCAAACACCAGAGAGCGCTTTGGCTATAATTGGCCGGATTAACAAAAATATCTTTCCTGCCAATTCATGCTTGAACTGATCAGCCATATTGTCGAGATTTCTTCGCGCCGAGATCGCACTGAAATCAACTCGGCCACGGTTGATTCCCTGCTTGATCTATTTCACCCGCAACGCGTAACCATCTACCGGTGCTATGCAGCCGGCAAAAAGACGATGGTATTCGCCTGTGCCGGTTACGGGCCGAACGGCCGCTTCCTGCGTAATGCCTATCTGCCGGAACAGTCCTATTGCCGGCCGATTGAGCGCGACCCGCTGCTCAATCGCTGCCGCAAGGAGCTGTCGGCGGTCCTGGACATTCTCAAGGATGGATCGCATCGCATCATTTTTCCGATCAACCGGCTAGATGAACCCATTTACATGATTGACCTGTCGCTTTCCGAAGAGTTTTCGGCCGACCAGCGCGTCGCGCTGATGGGGCTGATCGAATATTTCGGAAATCACATAGCGCTCCTGGATTATGGCGAGGCCGATACCCTGACCGGACTGTCCAGCCGAAAAACTTTCGACAAGCACCTGTTCGAATTGCTTGGCAAAGCAAGCAGCGATAGCCAGCGGGATAGCACTCAGGAAAGCCGGCGAAGTGAAAAAACCGGCGCCACTCACTGGCTGGCTGTTTGCGACATCGACAGGTTCAAACTGGTAAATGACAATTTCGGTCATCTGATCGGCGATGAAGTACTGATCATGCTCGCCCAAGTGATGAATCAATCCTTCCGCTTTGATGACCAGCTGTTCCGTTTCGGTGGCGAGGAATTCATTGCCCTGCTTCAACCGACCGAGGAAAAGTTCGCCCTTGCTGCACTCGAGCGCTTCCGGACCAACGTCGAAAAGCAGCTATTCAGCCGTGTCGGGCATGTCACGGTCAGCATCGGCTTCAGTTCGCTCATGCCCAATGACACGCCAACCGACGCGATCGACCGTGCCGACGAGGCGCTTTATTATGCCAAGCGCCATGGCCGAAACCGTGTCGATTGTTACGAGCGACTTGTAGCTTCTGGCGAAGTTGAGGCCAAGGAGATTGCCAAAGGCGAGGTCGAATTGTTCTGAGCGCATATCCAATGCCTGCTCACCCCCTTTGGAACTTGTTTATATCCAGCCGTCAACGGAGGCTAACCAAGCGCCGATAGCGCCCCTGCCCAACCGGGAAACACTGCCAGCAATCCAACCGGCGACAGGGCACCTGCCAATATTGCGCGACAATCGCAAGTCACTGCCAGACCAAGATCTTGATCGAGCCGCCAGGTTTCAAGCCTGCCAGTCAGTAGCCATCCGTCCTGCCGCCACGACTGTTTTCAGACTGCTCACCAGCCGAGCGCGGCCAGCTTGGACTTTGGCCCTGGCGGATGCTTGATGAAATACTGCCTGATACCGCGCACGATCGCTCCGGCCAGTTTTTCCTGATACGCATCGTCGTTCAGCCGGCTTTCTTCTTCCGGATTGGAAATGAACGCCGTTTCAATCAGCGCAGACGGGATGTCCGGCGCCTTGAGCACGGCAAAACCGGCCTGTTCAACGTTCGCCTTGTGCAGCGTATTGATCGCCCCGAGTTCACCCAGCAGGTACTTGCCCAGCTTCAGGCTATCGTTGATCGTCCCGGTCTGCGACAGATCGAGCAGCGTACGGGCCAGAAATAGATCCTTGCTACCAATATTTACCCCGCCAATCAGGTCGGCCTGATTCTCCTTCTGGGCGAGCAGGCGAGCCTGGGTGCTGGAGGCCCCCTTTTCGGACAGCACGAACACCGATGAACCCTTGGCATCCGGCTTGATCCAGGCATCGGCATGAATCGACAGGAAGAGATCGGACTGGATTCGGCGGGCCTTCTGGACGCGCATCTGTAGCGGCACGAAGAAATCGGAATCACGCGTCAGCACCGCGCGCATGTTTGGCTCGGCATCGATTCGCGCCTTCAGGCGGCGAGCTACTTCCAGCGTGACATTCTTTTCGTAGGTTCCCGCCTTGCCGATGGCACCGGGATCTTCGCCACCGTGGCCGGGGTCGAGCATGATGGTGACCAGGCGATCGACAATCGGCTTGCCGGACTTCTTGCTGGTCTGAACCTCAGGTGCCTCGATCGGTTTTTCCGGAATCTTGGCGGCAACTTCATCGGGCCGCTTTTCAGTGATCTGGAAATCATGCTCATTCTTCAGCGGCTCAACCGCGTCCTTGCGCCCTTCGAGCAGCGCCATCATCGGGTCCGGCGGGTTGACTGGATAGACGTCAAGCACCAGACGACGGCCATACTCGCCTGCCGGCTCCAGCGTGAAGACCTGCGGATTAACTTTGCCCTTCAGCTCCATGACCAAGCGAACGACACCTGGCTTGAAGCGACCGGCGCGTAACAGCTTGATGTTCGGATCGTCAGTCGCCACCTTGCGGGCAAGGCTATCAAGGACACTGTTGAACTCGACCCCTTCGATATCAACGACCAGTCGATCCGGGTTCTCGACAATGAAATGGGTAAATTTAAGCGGTGCGTCGTGTTCGAGGGTGACACGGGTGTAATCGGCAGCCGGCCATATACGCACGGCGAGGACAGACGGCAACTTGGCCGCGGCACCGGCAATCGGCGAAACGGAAAGGATCAGTGAGGCGCCGGCATAACGGAGAAGCTGTCGGCGCCCAAGGTTGGGATGAGCGCGTTTAGACATGCTTGCCCTTTCGGTGTATCTGCCACGGCTTCGAGGAGACGCCCGACACCTGCATGATGAAGGCGCAGCCGCAGGTCTGGCGACGGAACGCAGCCCTGAGCATGTTCCGGCCATTCGACAAGACAGACCGAAGTGTCATTAAAGTATTCATCAAAGCCCGCATCGAGAAACTCCTCGGGTGACTCGAAACGATAAAAATCAAAGTGATATAAGTATAAGCTCGAAATTACGTAAACTTCAACCAGTGAATAAGTAGGACTTTTGACCGGACCACTGTGGCCGAGTGCCCGAATCATGGCGCGCGACAGCGTGGTTTTGCCTGCCCCAAGGTCGCCTTCGAGAAAAATGACCAGCCCCGGGACCAGCAGCGGCGCCAGCGCTTCGCCCAGGCGCATGGTTGCAGCCTCATCGGGCAATTGAAAAACGGCGGTAACATCGGGGCTATGCACGATCAGAACTCCACAGTGGATTACGCGGCACTCAAGGAAAAAATCCGCGAGGCCGGAAAAGAGCTTGGCTTTGCTGCCATCGGTGTGGCCCGGGCTGAACCAGGGCCGGCCGTCGAGAAAATGCAGGAATGGCTGGCGGCAGGGTGCCACGGCGAGATGGATTATATGGCCCGCCACGCCGAATTGCGCGCCCAGCCGCAGCTACTGCATCCGGGCACGATCACCGTGATCAGCGCAGCCATCGACTACCTGCCCCACACGAAAACAGCCGATCATGCCGGGCAGGCAGCGATTTCCCGCTATGCCCAAGGGCGTGACTATCACAAGCTGATTCGTAGCCGCCTGCAGAAACTGGCCGATGCCATCGCCGCGATCACCGGCGCCTTTGGCTATCGCGTCTTTTCCGATTCTGCCCCGGTGATGGAAGTCGAATATGCTCGCCAAGCCGGCCTCGGCTGGCGCGGAAAACACACGTTGCTGCTCTCCAAGCAAGGTTCCTGGCGTTTTCTCGGCGACATCTACACCGACCTGCCCTTGCCGCCCGATACGCCCATCGAAGAGCACTGCGGCACCTGCTCCGCCTGCATCGCAGCCTGCCCGACCGGCGCCATCGTTGCGCCGTACAAGGTCGACGCCCGTCGCTGTATTTCCTACCTGACCATTGAACTGGACGGCCCGATCCCGGAACAATACCGACCTCTGATCGGCAACCGCATCTACGGTTGCGACGACTGCCAACTGTGCTGTCCATGGAACCGCTTCGCGCAGATTGGCGACCCGGAATTTGCGCCACGCCACGGTCTCGACGCCGCGACCTTGATCGAGCTGTTTGCCTGGACCGAGCACCAGTTCAACGATCGCCTGGCCGGCAATCCAATTCGCCGCATCGGGCATGAACGCTGGCTGCGCAACATTGCCGTAGCCCTCGGCAACGGGCCGGCAAATACAGCTGCCGTAGAGGCCCTGGCGCGGCATGCCGACCATCCATCGCAGCTAATTCGAGAACATGTTGCCTGGGCTCTGCACAAACTGGGGACACAGCCAAGACAGGCGCGATGACGATTTAACACTTTGGTCGTATTTACAATTTACCAGCAATAATCAAACATAGGAGACACTCGGAGCTGCCGTTCATGCCATCACTTCGCTACCGCCCCACCCTGCTTGCGCTGATGAGCGCCTGGCTGGGAGTCATTGCATTCGCAACCCACCTCCTGCTCTCGGCCGAAATCG
Organism: Dechloromonas aromatica RCB; assembly: GCF_000012425.1. NCBI lineage: Bacteria > Pseudomonadati > Pseudomonadota > Betaproteobacteria > Rhodocyclales > Azonexaceae > Dechloromonas > Dechloromonas aromatica (nom. nud.). The sequence continues at coordinate 3,296,665 of NC_007298.1, forward strand.
GGCGCTGGGAGCGTAATTTCGATTCGGAAATTCTGCGCCTGAGCAGCGAAGTCAAAAACAAGCTGGACATGAATGAAGCCGTCCTGTCGGGCTTTGCTGCCTTTCTGCAAGCGGTCGAACGCAACGACATGGCCTCGGCCACCCGGTATGCGGCTTCAGCAATGGCCTCCTACCCGCACATCTACATGCTGGAGGTGGCGCGCCAGGTCCCACTCGCCGAGCAAGCTGAATTCCAGTCCACCTTGCGCCGGGAATGGCTGCCCAGTTTTACGCTGAAGGATTTTCCGACAATCACCCAGCGGCCCTCCCAAAAGCTGCGCATGCAGAACTACACCTGGCCAATCCTGTTCATGTACCCACCCTTACCTGAAGCAGAGGAGATTTTTGGTGTGCGACTGGAAACGGTCGACTACCTTGGCCATTCCTTGGCGCTGGCCCACAAAAGTTCACGACCGGTCGCTTCTCCGATTTTCAAGATGTTCGAGGGAGGAAGCGCCTACATATTGCTCAAGGAAGTTGACCGCTCTGAACAAGCGTCCAGCTCGGCCGGGCAAAGCTTGTTCGGGAATACCATGACTGCACTACTGCTTATCAAGACCGAGTCCATGCTCCCCGGCAAAGGCCTCGCGCACGATGTGGCGACGCTTGCTTACCTGGCATCGATGACTTCCGATACCAATCCTGGGAGCACGTTGTTCGCCAGACATGCTGAAGCCACTGGAACATTGGACGAATTCTTCTTGCCACGCTTCAACCGCCAAATACTGATCGATAACGCCTCGCAACCAACGCTCATACAGTTCGAACAACAGTTACGTTGGCGCGATCTACTGACGAGAGAGCTTGTCACCATCTTTGCACTGCTGGCCTGCGCCCTGGTCAGCATTCCCACGCTCACCCTTCGTCACTACAAGGCACTGGAACGCGGCGTCCGTGAACATGAACGATCGGCCTACCTGGCAACGCACGATCTGCTGACCGGGCTACCGAACCGTTTCCTGTTCCTTGATCGCTTTGAGCAGGCCGTCCAGCAACATGTGCGAAACGCCAATTCATTTGCGTTACTCCTAATCGATCTTGATCACTTCAAGGAGATCAACGACAGCTACGGCCACGAGGTCGGCGACGAGGTATTGGTCGAAACCGCAAAACGCATGACGGCCGAGATTCGGGCGTGCGATACGGTGGCCCGCCATGGTGGTGATGAATTCGTGATCCTTCTGGCCAATACGCTTAACGTCGACGATGCACAAACAGTTGGCGAGAAGCTGCTGGCAGCAATTTCGACACCGATGAAGACCAGCGCGGGGCAGTTGCGACTCACCGGCAGCATCGGTGTCGCCATATACCCAGAGCATGGCACGAGCCTCGATGCAATACGTCGAGCCGCCGACCAGGCCATGTATCAAGCGAAGAAAATGGGGCGGAACATGGTGTCAACGCCGGGCGGCGACCCGGCAACACTGTCGTAGCTACCCCACCTCCGGGCCACGAATAGTCGCGGGAGGTGGTGATGGCGGCGCCGGCGGCCTTCAGAAAATTGTGGCAATTGGGGTTGAGGAGGTCGAGCCAAGTGCGTTTTTGTCCACGGTCGCTCCTCTTATTCTTTGGCCGGCAACTGGAAGCGGATTTCGGACTCTAGCGGGCGCCCCGTGGCCCAGTCGGTGACCTCGGGGGCCATGCCTTCCCGGGCGTGACGCGGATAGAGGTAGCTGATGCGATACCAGACCTTGCTGGTAGCGACCTGGACGCCGGCCGGCGTGGTTTCACGCACTTTATCTTCAAGCACCTCGCGGTGGCAGGCCAGGCTCTGGTCGTCGGTAGGGCTGTCGATGGCCGGCTTGAAGTGAATCGGATCGTCGGTGGCGCGCAGGAGGTCGGTGCTCGGGCGACCGACTGGTAGCGCCACGGCGCTTGGCGGGCTTGCTCCTTGCGGACGAACGGTCCAGCCAAGAAAGCCGCCAGCGAGCGTAGTGACGGCCAGCATGGTCAGGATCAGGATGCCAGTCTTAGGGCTTTCCATGATCATTCCTTTTTGTAATCCGTGTCGTACAAGCCACGAATATCGTAGCGACCGAGCGGGTTCTGGCGGTTGAACTGGGTGTACCTGGCCCCCTGGTCTTTCAGGAACCCCACCCCGGTCCGCTGTTCGTGAATACCGCTGAGCACCTGAGCCTTCCAGGCCTCGTTTTGCTCGAAACCGGTGATTACTGGCACACCAGCCGGATTCAGACCGGCAAGAAAGCCGAAGTCAGCCGATGCCGCACTCAGCATGGAAATCGAGAAAAAACCAAAAACAGTTTGCGGAATCTCACGCGACAACCCCAAGCAGAAATGACATCCGCACTACGCTACGCCGAACGTACGTCCTCTTCTTGCCTGAGGTCAAGCCGCCGTTCGTGTAAAAAAGCTTCTGTCAGCATGCAGTCGGCCGCCCCGGATCTGCACACCACTCACTCCACGAACCGGCATACAGACGGGATCCTGGCAGGCCGGCAATTTCCATGGCAACCATGTTCAGACAGGCCGATACGCCAGAACCGCACTGGTGGATGACTTGCTCGGGGGTTGAACCGGCCAGCACGGCTAGCCATTCGGCGCGTAACTGGGCCGCCGGCTTGAAACGACCGTCCGGCAGCAGATTGTCCTTGAAGAAACGATTGACCGCGCCAGGAATATGGCCACCGACCGGATCGATAGTTTCGTTCTCACCGCGAAAACGGTCCGGGCCACGCGCATCAACCAGATGCATCTGTGGCGTTTCGATACGCTCCAGCACGTAATCTGCTTGAACCAGCAGTTCCTGTGACAAAGGAACGAAAACCCGAGGCACCTGGGTCGGCAGCACATCCGTCATCGCCCCGCCCATGGCCTGCCAAGTCTGCAGACCGCCATCAAGCAGAGCCACTGCGTCGTGCCCCAGCCAGCGCAGCAACCACCACAGACGCCCGGCAATCATGCCTTGTGCGTCATCATAGACGACAACCTGCGTCATCGCCCCGATGCCGATTTCGCCCAGCCGTTGCGCCAGTTTTTCCGGATCAGGTAAGGGATGGCGTCCGTTGCAGCCGGTCATCGCCCCGGACAGATCGCGGTCGCAATGCAGGAAGACAGCGCCGGGAATATGGCTCTCGGCATAGACACGTTCGCCGTAGCCGGTATCGGAAAGCTGGTGACGAACGTCGACCACCAGCCAATTAGGGTCGTCGAGATGCGCCTGCAGCGTCGCCACATCAACCAGCGTGGTGTAGCTCATGGCAGATCAGGCCAGCCAGGCCTTGGCTTCATCGGCGTTATCGAAGACTTCGACATCGGCATTGACGAAGGTCTGCGAGATCCAGGCGCTCCACGTCACCCACTGGCTGTCGGTGACGACAGCGACACGCTTGAAGTCGTTGGCGTGAGCCCGCGAGAACTTGACCTCTTCCCAGGCCACGTCCAGTGTCAAGCCAGCCATCTGGGAAAGATCGAAATAGAGGTCAACCGGACCTTCGAACTTGACCTTGAAATTGACGACCTCTTCGAATTCCTTGTAGTCGGCCAGCGTAAATTCGCCGAAAACAGACACGTTAACGCGGCTGGCTTGGTGGTCGATGACGATCATGGTTTGGCTCCTGATGTTGTTGGTTGCTATTTGTTAGTCGCTAGTAGCTGGAATGCCCTCCCTGACGGGCTAAGCGCTAACGACCAATAACTAACAGCTAGTCTAATCCTGCTCGACCGGACTGGCACGCGAAAAGTGCGTGGCTGCGATGCCAGACAGGATAATCAGGCCGATCGCCGCCCAGGCCGAGGCATCCAGCACCTCCCCCCAGATCAGCATGCCGAACAGGCTGGAAAAGATCACCGTGCTGTAGGCCAGCGCTGCCGACATCAGCGTCTTGCCGCGCGTGTAGGCCCTTGTCATGGCCAACTGGGCTACCGTGGCAAAACAGGCGACACCGAGCAGGAGCAATCCGCTCCGCTGATCGACCGCGTGCATCTGACTGAAGAGCAGCCACAGTCCGGCCCCCACCGACGACACCAGCGAAAAGTAGAATACCGTGCGCATTTCCGGTTCGCCACGTGCCCCAAGCTCACGCACGCTGAAATAGGCCATGCCAGCCAGCACGCCGGAACCAAGGCCGATCAGGCCGCCTAGCAGTTGGTCCGCATGGAAGGTTGGCTTCAGCAGCATGACCACACCAACCAAGCCAAGCAATAGCGCCCCGAGTATCCCCTTGCGTAGTTGCATGCCAGCAAAGCCGAGATAGAGGGCCAGAAAGATCGCCGAGGTGTAGTTCAGCGTCACCGCAGTCGCCAGCGGCAACAAGGTAATGGCGTAAAAATAGGCGAACAGGGCCGAGAAACCGACCGCGCCACGCGTTACCTGCCAACGCCAATGAGGGGTTTTCAACGAGACGCCGCGCAGGCGCACCAGCCCGAACATCAGAAGCAGCGAAATGAAGCTGCGATAGAAGGTAATTTCGACCGCCGAATGCGTCTCGGCAGCCAGCTTGACGCAAACGCCCATGCAGGCGAACAGGAAGCTGGCGGCGATCATCCACAAAGACTGCATCAGGGGGAACTCAAAAAGACAAAGGGCGCCGGATTTTACCCCGACGCCCTCTTGCAGTGCGGTAAAGGCTCAGCGCGCCTCGATATCCTTCTGCATGATCCGCCGGTAAAACTCGTGGAAATGCTGCATGCCATCTTCCATCGGGCTCTGGTAAGGGCCGACCTCGTTGCGCCCTTCGGCCAGTAGCGCCATCCGACCGCGATCCATACGCTCACCGATATCGTCATCCTCAACGGCGGTTTCCATGTAGGCAGCGCGTTCGGCCTCGATGAATTCGCGTTCGAAATCGACGATTTCCTCGGGGTAGTAGAACTCGACGACATTGATCGTCTTGTGCGGCCCCTGCGGAATCAGCGTCGACACGACCAGCACGTGCGGATACCACTCAACCATGATGTTCGGGTAGTAGGTCAACCAGATCGCCCCTTGCGGCGGTTTCTCGCCCCGGTCGCCGTAATACTCCCGAACCACCTTCTGCCAGCGGTCATAGGCGGCGGACCCCGACTTCATCAGCGAAGTGATGCCAACCTTTTGCACCGAATACCAGTCGCCAAACTGCCAGGCCAGATCGTCGCAGGTAACGAAGTTTCCCAGGCCCGGGTGGTAGGGCACGACGTGGTAGTCCTCGAGATAGACCTCGATGAAGGTCTTCCAATTGTAGTTGCACTCGTGCATCTCGACGTGGTCGAGCTTGTAGCCGGTGAAATCGAGGTCGCGGGCAACACTCATGCCGCCGAGATCAACATTGGCCGAACGCGGGCCCTTAAAGAGCAGGCCGTTCCAGTTCTCCAGCTTCGCCTTGTTCAGGTTCAGGCAAGGGTTCTGCGGAAAATGCGGCGCGCCAATCAGGTCGCCGCCATGATCGTATGTCCAGCGGTGGATCGGGCAGACAATCGGCCCGTTCAGCTTGCCGGCGCCCTGCAGCATGATCGCCTGACGGTGACGGCAGACATTGGACATCTGCCAGACCCCGGCGTTCTTGCCCTCACTGCCGCCGTTGAGCAGCATCTGGCCGTGGTCCTTCCACTCCAGCGAACGGTAGTCACCCGCTTCCGGCACCATCAACTGGTGCCCAACATAGCCCGGACCGGCATCGAAGATGAGCTTTTTCTCCAGCTCATACACCGATTCATCGAAGTACCAGTCCACCGGCAGTTGGGAAACTGCTGGGGCCAAACGGGACAAATTCGCCACGTCGGACATTCCACGCCTCCAGCGGGTTAAAAAGCAGGATTTTACCCCGCCGCGCATTTGACCTGAAGCCCCTTGATAGAGTATTTTCGCCTGTTTCCCCGAACGCCCCTGACATGGACCAAACGCCCATCGCCGACATGAAATTCGAGACGGCGCTCGCCGAACTCGAGGACATCGTCGCCAGCATGGAAGGCGGCAAGCTTGAACTCGAAGCTTCCATCGCCGCCTACAAGCGCGGCATGGAGCTGATGAAGCACTGCCAGAACCAGCTCGCCGATGCCGAAGCGCAGATTCGCGTGCTCGAAAACGGCCAGTTCAAGGATGTCGACCGCAGCACTCTGGAGGCCCAGTGAGCATCAAGCCCTTCGCCGAATGGATGGCGGTCACCCAGGACCGCGCAGAATCCGCGCTCGGCCGCTTTTTGCCCGGCCCCGACTGCATTCCCGCCCGCCTGCACGAAGCCATGCGCTACGCCACCCTCGGCGGCGGCAAGCGCGTCCGTCCGCTGCTCGCCCACGCCGCCGGCGAATTGACCGGTGCGACGCCGGAGGCCCTCGACATCGTCGGCTGCGCCGTCGAAATGATCCACGCCTATTCGCTGGTCCATGACGACCTGCCGTGCATGGACGATGACGTGCTGCGCCGCGGCCGTCCGACCTGCCACGTCGAATTCGACGAACCGACCGCGCTGCTCGTCGGTGACAGCCTGCAGACCATGGCCTTCGAACTGCTCGCCAGCCAGCCGCTTGGCGAACCGAAGCAACAACTCGAAATAATCGCCCTGCTCGCCCACGCCAGCGGTTCGCGCGGCATGGCCGGCGGCCAGGCCATCGACCTCGCCTCGGTCGGCAAACCGCTGACCCAGCCCGAACTCGAACTGATGCACGCGCTGAAAACCGGCGCCCTGATCCGCGCCGCCGTGTTGCTTGGCGCCCTGGCTGGCCAGCCCCTTTCGGCCGACGAACGAACCAGCCTCGACCGTTTCGCCAAGCGCGCCGGCCTGCTCTTTCAGGTGGTCGATGACATCCTCGACTGCACCGCCAGCACCGCTACGCTGGGCAAGACTGCCGGCAAGGACGAGGCGGCCGACAAACCGACCTACGTCGCCCTGCTCGGCCTTGACGCGGCCCGCACCTACGCCGACGAACTGCGCGCCGACGCCCGCGACGCCCTGAGCATCTTCGGCGAGCGTGCCAGCCGCCTCAATCAGTTGGCCGACTTCATCTGCCACCGGCAATTCTGATGACCGCCTCACGCCTGCTCGAAACCATCAACAGCCCGGCCGACCTGCGCCGACTGGACCGCAAGCAGTTGCCACAACTGGCAAGCGAACTGCGCGCCTTCCTGATCGACTCGGTCTCGAAGACCGGCGGCCACCTGTCGTCCAACCTTGGCACGGTCGAACTGACCATCGCCTTGCACGCCGTCTTCAACACACCGGAAGACCGCCTGGTCTGGGACGTCGGCCACCAGTGTTACGCCCACAAGGTGCTGACCGGCCGCCGCGAAGGCATGAGCACGCTGCGCATGCACGGCGGCGTTTCCGGCTTTCCAAAGCGCGCCGAAAGCCCCTACGACACCTTCGGCGTTGGCCACTCGTCGACCTCGATCTCCGCCGCGCTGGGCATGGCGCTGGCCGCCAAGCACAAGGGCGAAGACCGAAAGGCTATCGCCATCATCGGCGATGGTGCGATGTCCGCCGGCATGGCCTTCGAGGCCATGAACAATGCCGGCGTTGCCGACGCCGACATGCTGGTCATCCTGAACGACAACGAGATGTCCATCTCGCCGCCGGTCGGCGCACTGAACAATATCCTGACCCGCCTGACTTCCAGCAAGACCTACAACGTCGCCCGCGAAGCCGGTCGTCACATGCTAGGCTTCGCCCCGCCACTGCTCGAGCTGGCCCGCCGCGCCGAAGAGCACGTCAAGGGCATGATCGCGCCGGGGACACTGTTCGAGGAATTCGGCTTCCATTACTACGGCCCGATCGACGGCCACGACCTCGACGCCCTGATCCCGACGCTGGAAAACCTCAAGAAGCTCAAGGGCCCGAAGTTCCTGCACGTCATTACCAAGAAGGGCCAGGGCTACAAGCTGGCCGAGAACGACCCGATTCTTTATCACGGCGTCGGCAAGTTTGCCGCCTGCGATGGCATCCAGTCGGCCAAGGGCCCGGCCAAACTGACCTACACGCAAGTTTTCGGCGACTGGCTGTGCGACATGGCCAAGGCCGATTCCCGCCTCGTCGGCATCACCCCGGCCATGCGCGAAGGCTCGGGCATGGTGCGCTTCTCGGCTGAGCATGCCGACCGCTACTTCGATGTTGGCATCGCCGAACAGCACGCCGTTACGTTCGCCGCCGGTCTGGCCTGCGAAGGTCTGAAGCCGGTCGTCGCCATCTATTCGACCTTCCTGCAGCGCGGCTACGACCAGCTGGTTCACGACGTAGCCCTGCAAAACCTGCCGGTCATCTTCGCCGTTGACCGTGGCGGCCTGGTTGGCGCCGATGGACCGACACACCACGGCACCTTCGATCTGTCCTTCGTGACCTGCATTCCGAACATGACAGTCATGGCCCCGGCTGACGAAGCGGAATGCCGCAAGATGCTGTCGACTGCCATGACCATCGATGGCCCGAGCATGGTCCGCTATCCGCGTGGGAGCGGCACCGGCACCATCCCGGAAGCAAAGCTCGATACCCTGCCGGTCGGCAAGGGCGATATCCGCCGCCGCGGCAAGGATATCGCCCTGCTCGCCTTCGGTAGCCTTGTCGCCGCCGCCGTTGCTGCTGGTGAAGAACTCGATGCCACCGTCGCCAACATGCGCTTCATCAAACCGCTCGATGCAGACCTGATTGTTGAACTGGCCGGGAACCATTCCCTGCTGGTCAGTATCGAAGAGAATGCCGTAATCGGTGGCGCCGGCTCGGAAATCGAGCGGGTGCTGGCGGAACGCGGGCTTCAGGTGCCGGTATTGCGCCTCGGCTTGCCGGACCGCTTCATCGACCACGGCGAACAAGGCCAGTTGCTGGCCGAACTTGGCCTCGACAAGGAAGGCATCGTGCGCGCCGTGCGTGCCCGAACCAACCCACAATAATTCATCAAAGAACAGCTCATGAGCACCCCGACCTCCAACATTCCCGACGTTCAGAACTCCGCCGACACGCGCCACATCGCCATCAACAAGGTCGGTATCAAATCCATCCGTCACCCGATCAAGGTTCAAGACAAATCGGCCGGCATCCAGCACACCATCGCCATGTTCAACATGTACGTTGGTCTGCCGCACAACTTCAAGGGCACCCACATGTCCCGTTTCGTGGAGATCCTGAATAGCCACGAACGTGAGATTTCAGTCGAAAACTTCCCGACCATGCTGCGCGATATGGTCGTCAAACTCGAGGCCGAAACCGGCCATATCGAGATGAACTTCCCGTACTTCATCAACAAGACGGCACCGGTTTCCGGCGTGCAGAGCCTGATGGATTACGACGTCACCTTCATCGGCGACATCTGCCATGGCGAAATCGCCACCTCGGTCAAGGTCGTCGTGCCGGTGACCAGCCTGTGCCCCTGCTCCAAGAAGATCTCCGAGTACGGCGCCCACAACCAGCGCTCCCACGTCACCGTCACAGCCAAGACGAACGATTTCATGTGGATCGAGGAAATCGTCCAACTCGTCGAACAGGAAGCCTCCTGCGAGCTTTTTGGCCTGCTCAAGCGCCCTGACGAAAAATACGTCACCGAACGCGCCTACGACAACCCCAAGTTTGTCGAAGACATGGTTCGTGATGTGGCAGCCCGCCTCAACGCAGAAGCACGTGTCGATGCCTACGTTGTTGAATCAGAAAACTTCGAATCGATTCACAATCACTCAGCCTATGCCCTGATCGAAAACGATAAGAAGAATCCTTTAGCTCACGCCTAATTTCAGGCAAAAACCGAACAAAGAAAAAGGGCGCCAAGGCGCCCTTTTTTCAATCCGGAGAAATCGCTTAAGCAGCGACGACCGGCTTTTCCTTGCGAACCAGCTTTTCCTTGATACGAGCCGACTTGCCAGAACGCTCGCGCAGGTAGTACAGCTTGGCGCGGCGGACATCACCACGACGCTTCACTTCGATGGAAGCGACCAGCGGGGAGTAGGTCTGGAAAGTACGCTCGACGCCTTCGCCGGAAGAAATCTTGCGAACGGTAAAGCCGGAGTTCAGACCGCGGTTACGCTTGGCGATAACAACGCCTTCGTAAGCCTGCAGACGCTCGCGGTTACCTTCCTTGACCTTCACTTGCACGACAACGGTGTCGCCCGGTGCGAATTCAGGAATGGTCTTGCCCAGACGGGCAATTTCTTCTTGTTCCAACTGTTCAATCAGGTTCATGTGAGATCCTTAAATTTTATAAACACTTACTCACCGCATTGCTCCTCTCCGGAAATTTCCGTGAGGAGTTGCGTTTCCTCCGCGCTCAACACGCGGTGCGCCAGCAAATCCGGCCGGCGCTTCCGGGTTCGGGCCAGCGACTGTTTCAGCCGCCAGCGACGAATTCTTTTGTGATCGCCGGACATCAAGGTCTCCGGCACCGACACGCCCTCATAGACCTCCGGGCGAGTGTAGTGCGGACAATCAAGCAAACCACCGACAAACGAATCTTCCACCGCCGAAGCGGCATCTCCAAGCACCCCCGGTAACTGGCGGACAACGGCATCAATCAACACCATCGCCGGCAACTCGCCACCGGAAAGCACAAAATCCCCGATCGAAATTTCCTCATCGACACAGCGCTCGATCAAACGCTCGTCAATTCCTTCATAACGACCACAAAGAAGGATTAGCCCCTCATCGCCCGTCGCCAGCTGCATCACCCGTTCATGGGTAAGCGGCGCCCCCTGCGGCGAGAGGTAAATAACCCGGCTCTTCGCCAGCCCTGCCTCACGCTGCTGCGACTTGGCCGCGGCAATCGCCTTCTCCAGCGGCCCCGGTTGCATAACCATGCCCGGCCCGCCGCCAAAGGGGCGATCATCGACCCGCCGCCAGGCATTCTCGGCGAAATCCCGAGGATTCCAACCCTGCCACTGCCAGCGCTGCTCTTCCAGCGCCCGACGGGTAATGCCACTTTCCGTTACCGCCGCAAACATCTCCGGAAAGAGGGTAATGCAGTCAAACCGGATCACCAGTCGCTGCCCCACTCCACTCGAATCTGTCCCGCTTCCTTCTCTACGGCCAGCACCACGGCCGAAACAAACGGCAAAAGGCGCTCGACCTTGTCATCACCCATGACGCGCAAAACAGAATTGGCTCCGGTTTCGATCAACCCGACAACCTTGCCGATCCGCTCATCAGCGGTATTGATGACATCCAGACCTATCAGATCAGTCCAGTAAAACTCGTTTTTTTCAGTCGTGGGCAGCGCTTCGCGCGGCGCCCCGACCAAAACACCCTTCATGGACTCAGCGGCAGTACGATCAGCGACGCCATCCAACAGCACCACCACACCGTTGCCGTGGGCTTTCAGGCTTTTCAGCCTGCATTCGCGCCACGGCTCGCCTTCTCTGGCAATCCACCAGACGGGCATTTCTGCCCACGCCAGCGGATCATCCCCAAAGGGGTACAACCAAAGCCAGCCCTGAATCCCGTAGGGGTCGGCCAGCCGACCCAGTACGACGATATCGTTGCCGGTCAAAACAAAAACTTAGGCAGCTTGCTGGGCGGCGTGTTGCTTGACCAGACGAGCGACGGTCGGCGACAACTGGGCGCCGTTGCTCTGCCAGTAGGCCAGACGATCAACGGAAACGCGCAGTGCTTCTGCATTGCCGGAAGCTACCGGGTTGTAGAAGCCGATACGCTCGACGAAACGGCCGTCACGACGATTGCGGGAATCGGTAACAACCATGTTGTAGAACGGACGCTTCTTGGCGCCACCACGGGCAAGACGGATAACAACCATGGGAATACTTTCGTTAGCTGGAAAAAAGACCGCAGATTATAGCGCTTTATCAAGGAAAAACAAGCCACTTAGGACTTGGAAATAGCACCGGATCAAAGAACAACGCTCAGCAAAGGCGCCGCATCGATGGCGAAAACGTAAATTTTTGTTATGCTCCCAAAACTATGAATAGCCTTCCGGAACACCTCTTGCCAACGAGCTCCGAAGCCAACGTCAAGAGCATTCTTGAATGGTTGGCGCTGGCACACGGGCGCTCTGGCGCGGAAGATGCAGATCAGTTGCACCGCCAGCTTCTGTTGCTGCGCGAAGCTGCCGCCCCCAGCACCCAACGCCTCAAGATACTTGACTTGCTATTCAGCCAGGCTGAGCGGATTGCCAAGGCGGAAGCCCCTGGGCTACATGAAGTCAGCTTGCCGATTTCCCGAAAACTGCGGCAGAAGGTCAGGATTCTTCTCGATTTGCTGGAAACGCTGACGCAAGATTATTTCAACACACTGGCCGAGCTGTTCGACCCGGAAGGGCTTAGCACATCACGCACACCACACACCTCACTGCGCCGTGCGATGTACGCCATTGCCTGGCAAGTCCGCATCACACAGCTGATTGCAGCACCAACCCCCATCGGGCTCTGGCAACAACTGCACGCCGCATTTCGCACTGCGCGCCGACTTGGCCTGGAAGACTTCCCCGGCCCGAACGGCGGCCCAAGCATACGGCGCATCTACACTTCCATCCTGCTCGCTGCCATCGCCCAGCCAGCCTCATTCTCTTCGGCCGAACTCGAATTCATTGGCGAGTACATCGCCAACTGCACACCGGAAGTGGAGTTACTTGAAAATCCGCCACTCGACAGCCATGGCGTCTTCTGGATTGATGCAGACAAGGACTTTCCGGCCCATGCGCTTATTCGCCGCATTCCCGGCCCTGACGCACAAGTCCTCTACTTCTCGTCGGACGCCGTTGCCGAGCAAGCGCTCAAGCACCATGCAGAACTCAGCCAGGGCATCCCTGCCGATTTCTTGAGATTACCGGCCTTTGCCGATACGCATACCGGCCCCGGTGTGCTGTTGCGCCTGAGCCAACTATGGGGCCACCCGAGCAAACGGAGATTCCCCCGACGACGACAATCCTATCGCGCCAATCTGTGCACCGGCCTCGATAATCTTTGGCGCCTGATTAGATCCCCCGAGGCAGGCACAGAACTGAGCGAGTGGATGGTCACCAACGAAAGCCCGGACGGTTACGCACTGATGCACATGTCCGGCCACACGGCAGATATCAGAGTCGGCGACATTGTTGCGCTGCAGGCCACAGAAGAACATTCAGGCACGCCGACCGCATGGCACATCTGCATTATCCGCTGGGCCATTTCTGAAAACCCGGAACACATCGAACTCGGCCTGCAGATGCTGGCACCCAAGGCTATTGCAGTGGAAATCGCATCCCCTTACGAGTTGGAATCAAGCAAGGTGGCGGCACTGATTCTTCCCCCAACGCCGCCGCTAAGACCGACCCGGTCGCTGGTCGTACCGACGGGGCTAATTAATGAAAATACCCGAAAAATCATCGTCCTGCTCGAAGACGAAAACCTGAAAATCCAAGAACTTCAAGCAACAGGTCTCAACGAACAAACCAGCAGCATCGAAATTTTCAGCCTTTCCCCGGACGGTTCACGCTAGCCGCAAGCAAGCCACCAAAAAGCACCACCGCCCAAGAGAGATGCAGCCAGACCAGAAATACGGGAAAGGCAGCGAAAGCACCGTAGATGCTTTTCAGCATGGCCGAACTGACCAGAAACAACTCGAAAACTTTCTGCATGGCCGCAAACGCCAGCGCAGCAAAAACGCCACCGACCAGCGCCGCCCGCCTTGAAACCTCGGCATTTGGTACCGCGTAATACAAAAACGAAAAAAACAAGCCAAGCAGCACGGTCGCAAGCACCTTGAGGGCGATACGACGAAACCACATCGGTTCATCAAAGAGCCCAAGCGAGGACGTGATGGCAAATGACATTACCCCTGCCACCGCGCCCAGCACAAATGGCCATACCGCCATAACGAAGGCATAGAGCCGCAAACGCGCCAGGATGGGGCGCGGACTTACCCGCCACAAATGGTTGAAAGCCCGCTCGATGGTATTCATCAGCAGAAAGGCCGTCACACTGAGCCCCCCAAGGCCAACCAGGGTCAGATTCTGGGCCTTCTGCGAAAACTTGCCGATATTGCCGACAATCGCTCCCGCGGCCCCGACTGGCAACAACGCCTCGCGCACCATCAAGTCAAGGCGAGCCACGACCAGATCGAGATAGGGGACGGCATGAGCCACCGACAGGACGACTGTGACCAGTGGCACCAACGCCATCAATGTCGTAAAAGCCAGCGCCGCACTGGTCTGCATCATGTTCTCGCCATAGAAGCGATGAAAGACACCACCTGCACCTGGAGGCTTGCGGGGATTACGGCGATTTCGGGAGCGCATTTGCATGGGGCCGTATAATAGTCGACCATGCAAGACATTCTCATTCTCTACTACAGCCATCGCGGCTCGGTTCGAGCACTGGCCGAACGGATTGCGCTCGGCATCGAGTCGGTTCCCGACATCCAGGCCCGACTGCGAACCGTCCCCCGTATTTCGACGACCTGCGAGACCGTCGAACCAACCGTTCCCGATGCCGGCGCGCCTTATGTGGAACTGTCAGATCTTGAAGAATGTGCTGGTCTTGCTCTCGGCAGCCCGGTTCGCTTCGGCAACATGGCCGCCCCGATGAAATACTTCTGGGATGGCACCATTGCCGCCTGGCAAAATGGCACGCTGTCCGGCAAGCCGGCCTGCGTCTTCACCTCCAGCGGCAGCCAGCACGGCGGCAACGAGGTAACTCTGCTCTCAATGACGCTACCGCTACTGCATCACGGCATGCTGATCATGGGACTTCCCTTCACCGAGCCCGAGCTATCCTCCACCCACACCGGTGGCACGCCCTACGGCGCCAGCCATGTCGCCGGCCCGCATGGCAGCCCGACACTCTCCGACGCCGAGAGCAAGCTGGCCTTTACCCAGGGACAACGCCTTGCTCTTTTGGTCAAAAAACTGAGTCAACCTTGACACCTACCCGTTACCAGATCACCGCCAGCGCCAGCCTCATCGCGCTGATTTTCCTTTGCCTGGCCTGGGAGGGCTGGCTGGCGCCACTCAAGCCTGGTGGCTCGTGGATGACGCTGAAGGCGGCATTCCTGCTCTTCCCGCTGTTCGGCATCCTGCGTGGCAAGCGTTACACCTACAAATGGCTGTCACTGTTCATTCAGTTCTATCTGATGGAAGGCCTCCTGCGTGCCACCAGCGACAGCGGGCTTTCCCAGAAGCTGGCGACCGGTGAAACACTGCTGGCTGCCATCCTGTTTATCTCAACCATTCTTTACGTCAGGGCAACACGCGCCCCCAAAGAAGAAAAAGCTGCCCAGTCAAACTGAAGCGGCTTCTCTGCGAACCTGCGGGAATCAGACGCCGCCTTGCGCCTTGACCTTATCGAGCGTCGAATGCAGCTTGTTCAGCGCATTCAGATAGGAACGCGCTGAAGCGATCACGATATCCGTATCCGCACCATTGCCATTGACGATACGGTCGCCCTTGGAAAGACGGGTTGTCACCTCGCCCTGCGCATCGGTCCCGGTCGTAATCGCATTGACTGAATAAAGCAGCAATTCGGCACCACTACCAGCAATGCTCTCGATGGCCTTGAAGGTCGCATCGACCGGACCACCGCCATCGGCTTCGGCCTTGTGCTCGACTCCGCCGATATTAAGAATCACTGAAGCCCGCGGCATCTCGCCGGTCTCTGAACAGACGCGGGAATAAACCAGCTTGTAGTACTCCTGATCCGGCGTCACCAGATCGTCGGATACCAAGGCATGCAGGTCTTCGTCGAAGATTTCATGCTTCTTGTCGGCCAATTCCTTGAAACGGGCAAAAGCAGCATTCAACGCCTCGTCGCTTTCCAGCTCAATACCCAACTCCTGCAGGCGATTCTTGAAGGCATTGCGACCGGAATGCTTGCCAAGCACCAGCTTGTTCTGCGTCCAGCCCACATCCTGCGCCCGCATGATCTCATAGGTTTCGCGATGCTTCAGCACGCCATCCTGATGGATGCCCGACTCGTGGGCAAAAGCATTAGCGCCGACCACGGCCTTGTTCGGCTGCACGGGATAACCTGTAATCTGCGACACCAGCTTTGAAGCCGGCACGATCTGGGTCGTATCGATACGCGTCTCGACCGGAAAGACATCGGCCCGGGTACGCACCGCCATGACGATTTCTTCCAGCGCCGCATTGCCGGCCCGCTCGCCAAGGCCGTTGATCGTGCATTCAACCTGGCGCGCCCCGCAAAGGACCGCCGCCAGCGAGTTGGAGACAGCCAGCCCGAGGTCGTTGTGACAGTGGACTGACCAGACCACCTTGTCGGAATTAGGCACCCGTTCGATCAACTGGCGCATGGTTTCCGCATACTGCGATGGAATGTTGTAGCCAACCGTATCCGGCACATTGATGGTCGTTGCTCCGGCCTTGATGACCTCCTCGAAAATGCGACAGAGAAAATCCAGATCAGAACGCCCGGCATCCTCGGCCGAAAATTCAATATCGTCCGTATATTCGCGCGCCCAGCCAATCGCTTTAACCGCCTGCTCGACCACTTGATCGGGCGTCATCCGCAACTTCTTCTCCATGTGAATGGGAGAAGTGGCGATAAAAGTATGAATACGACCCGATTGCGCTGGTTTGATTGCCTCACCAGCCCGGCGAATATCGTTCTCGTTGGCCCGTGCCAGCGAGCAGACCGTCGAATCCTTGATGGTCTGTGCAATGGAGTGAATGGCGTCAAAATCGCCTGGCGAAGCTGCCGCAAAACCTGCTTCGATGACATCAACCCGCATTTTCTCAAGCTGGCGGGCAACGCGGATTTTTTCTTCTTTGGTCATTGATGCGCCGGGGCTTTGCTCGCCGTCGCGCAGGGTAGTATCGAAAATAACCAGGTGCTGTTTCATATGCTGCTCCGAGAAATCACTGTGCCTTACGCTTCAACAGGCCGAGAGCGGCCAGCACGTAACCGGACAAACCATAAAAGACAAAGAACCCAAACAGGGCAATTTCAGGGCTGTAGGCCACCAGCGCAAAGCCAAGCGCAATGGCGGCAATCACGAAGAAGGGCACGCTCTTCTTGAGATTGACGTCCTTGAAACTGTAATAGCGGATATTGGAGACCATGGTAATTCCGGCAAAGATGGTCAGCACACAGGCCAGCCAGCGCACATCACTGCCCGGGACACCAGAAACAATCATCACCCAGACCAGACCAGCGACCAGCGCCGCCGCTGCAGGCGAGGGCAAGCCCTGGAAGAAACGCTTGTCCATCACTTCCAGCGTTGTATTGAAACGCGCCAGGCGCAATGCCGCACCGGCGCAATAGATGAACGCAGCGATCCAGCCAATCCGGCCGAGATCGCGCAATGCCCACTCGTACATGACCAATGCCGGCGCCGCGCCGAAGCTGACCATGTCCGAAAGCGAGTCATACTCGGCACCAAAAGCCGATTGTGTATGCGTCAATCGGGCCACACGGCCATCCAGGCCATCGAGGACCATCGCGATAAAGATCGCCATCGCCGCCCGCTCGAAATCCCCCTGCATCGCCTGCACAATGGCGAAGAAGCCGGCGAACAGCGCTGCCGTGGTGAACAGGTTGGGCAGCACATAAATGCCACGCCGCTTTAGCTCTGGATTGAACAGGGTCTTACGGGGCTTGAGTTCTGTCATGGGTCACAATTGAATGGGCAACCGGAAAAGGATACACCGGACACCGCGAAAAGCCACAAACAACAAGGGCGGTGCAGTCTCCCGCACCGCCCGAAGCGAAGATAGCGTCAGCCATTGAAGCAGACGCTATCGAGCCGCGACCAAATTAGTTCTTGGTCTGGTCGACCAGCTTGTTCTTGCGAATCCACGGCATCATGTCGCGCAGCTGACCACCAACGGTCTCGATCGGATGCACGGCATTCAGGCGACGACGGGCCGTCATCGAAGGATAGTTGGTCTTGCCTTCCTGAATGAACATCTTGGCGTATTCACCGGTCTGGATGCGCTTCAGTGCATTGCGCATAGCGACACGGGACTGCTCGTTGATGACCTCGGTGCCGGTCACGTACTCGCCATACTCCGCATTGTTGGAGATGGAGTAGTTCATGTTGGCGATGCCGCCTTCGTACATCAGGTCGACGATCAGCTTCAGTTCGTGCAGGCACTCGAAGTAGGCCATTTCCGGAGCGTAACCCGCTTCGGTCAGGGTTTCGAAGCCCATCTTGACTAGTTCGACAGCGCCGCCGCACAGAACAGCCTGCTCACCGAACAGGTCGGTTTCAGTTTCTTCGCGGAAGTTGGTTTCAATGACGCCCCCCTTGGTGCCGCCGTTGGCAGCAGCGTAAGACAGAGCGATGTCCTTGGCCTTCTTGGTCACATCCTGGTAGACGGCGATCAGGGACGGCACGCCGCCACCCTTAAGGTACTCGGAACGCACGGTATGACCAGGACCCTTCGGGGCGACCATGATCACGTCCACGTCGGCACGCGGCACGACCTGGTTGTAATGCACGTTGAAACCGTGGGCGAACGCCAGTGCAGCGCCCTTCTTCAGGTTCGGCGCAACTTCTTCGTTGTAAACCTGCGGAATGTTCTCGTCCGGCAACAGGATCATGACCACGTCGGCACCCTTGACGGCCTTGGCGATTTCTTCGACCTTCAAGCCAGCGGCTTCAGCCTTCTTCCAGGAAGCGCCATCCTTGCGCAGGCCAACCGTGACCTTGACGCCGGAATCCTTCAGGTTCTGGGCGTGGGCGTGGCCCTGCGAGCCGTAACCAACGATGGTGACCTTCTTGCCCTTGATGAGGGAGAGATCGGCGTCCTTGTCGTAATAAACTTTCATGAAATCCTCTTTATAGACAGATAGTTAGACTTTAAGAATACGATCGCCACGGCCGATGCCACAGACACCGGTACGGACGGTTTCGAGAATCAGGCCGGCATCGAGCGCGGCAATGAAGGAGTCGAGCTTGGAGCTTGCACCAGTCAACTCGATGACATAGGTCGATTCCGTGACGTCGATGATGCGACCACGGAAAATATCGGCCATGCGCTTCATCTCTTCGCGGTCCTTGCCGGTGGCGCGAACCTTGATCAGCATCAGTTCGCGCTCGACATGAGCAGCCTCGGAGAGATCAACCACCTTGACCACATCAACCAGCTTGTTGAGCTGCTTGGTGATCTGTTCGAGGACCTCGTCGGAACCCCTGGTCAGGATGGTCATCCGTGACAACGAGGGATCTTCCGTCGGTGCCACGGTGAGCGTATCAATGTTGTAACCACGGGCAGAGAACAGTCCTGCCACTCGGGACAATGCGCCCGATTCGTTTTCAATCAGGATGGAAATGATGTGTCGCATATTCTTTTCCTCCCCCGCTTACAGATCTTCAGCGAGGATCATTTCGGTCAGGCCCTTGCCTGCCGCGACCATCGGGAACACATTGGCGCCCGGGTCGATGATGAAGTCCATGAAGACCAGATCGTTCTTGTGTTCGGTGAAGGCCTTGCGCAGTGCTGGTTCGACGTCTTCCGGCTTTTCAATGCGCATGCCGACGTGGCCATAGGCTTCAGCCAACTTGACGAAATCTGGCAGCGAAGTGACGTAGGACTGTGAATAGCGCTTGGAGTAGAACATCTCCTGCCACTGACGGACCATGCCGAGCATGCCGTTGTTCAGATTGATGATCTTGACCGGCAGTTCGTACTGCTTGCAGGTCGACATCTCCTGAATACACATCTGGATCGAGCCTTCGCCGGTCACGCAAGCCACCTGCGCCCCCGGATTGGCCAGCAGAACCCCCATGCCGTAAGGCAGGCCAACACCCATGGTGCCCAGACCGCCGGAATTGATCCAGCGACGCGGCTTATCGAACTTGTAGTACTGCGCAGCAAACATCTGGTGCTGGCCGACGTCGGAAGTAATGAAGGCATCGCCCCCAGTCACTTCGTACAGTTTCTCAACGACGTACTGCGGCATGATGTGCTCGCCCTGCTTGTAACGCAGAGAATCACGACCACGCCACTCGTCGATCTGTTTCCACCAGTCGGCGACTTCCGGATCGGTCTTGAATCCGCCGTCGAGCAACTTCAGGATTTCATCCAGCACATCGGTCACATTGCCAACAATAGGGACATCAACCTTGACCCGCTTGGAAATCGACGACGGGTCGATATCGATATGAATAACCCGACGCTTCTCGCTGCCGAAGTGATCGGGGTTACCAATAACGCGATCATCGAAACGTGCACCAATCGCCAGGATCACATCGGCGTAGTGCATCGCATTATTGGCTTCAAACGTGCCATGCATACCGAGCATGCCGACAAACTGACGATCGGTGGCCGGGTAGCCGCCCAAACCCATCAGCGTGTTGGTCACCGGGAAGTTCAGCTTGCGCGCCAGCTGGGTCAGCTTTTCTGCGGCATCCGAAAGAATCACGCCACCACCCGTATAAATGATCGGGCGCTTGGCTTCCTGCAGAATCTGGACGGCTTTCTTGATCTGACCCAAATGCCCCTTGACCACGGGGTTGTAGGAGCGCATCTGGACCGTTTTCGGATAGTCGAACTCACACATCTGAGCCGTGATGTCCTTCGGAACATCAACAACGACCGGACCGGGGCGGCCTGTGGCAGCGATATGGAAGGCTTTCTTGATCGTCAAGGCCAAATCCTTGACGTCCTTGACCAGGAAATTGTGTTTGACACAGGGACGGGTAATACCGACGGTATCGCACTCCTGGAAAGCATCTTGCCCGATATACTGGGTCGGCACCTGACCGCAGATGACCACCATCGGGATTGAGTCCATGTAAGCAGTGGCAATGCCCGTCACCGTGTTGGTCACACCAGGACCCGAGGTCACCAGCGCGACGCCGACCCTCTGCGAGGAACGCGAAAAAGCGTCTGCTGCGTGGACAGCAGCCTGCTCGTGGCGAACGAGAATGTGCTTGACCTGATCCTGCTTGAAAAGGGCATCATAAATGTGCAAAACGGAACCCCCAGGGTAACCGAACACATATTCGACCTTTTCTTCTTGCAGGCACCTGATTACAATTTCTGCACCGCTGATCATCATTCTTGAGCCCAAAAAAGCTGTTGCCTAAAAGGGCGTAACCTTAATCGACCGCCCCTTTTCGGTCAAGGTTTCCCGGCATTCCCCTATAATGCTCAAGGCCTATTGAAAGAGACGACCCTGGCATCACCCCAACAACTTTCCTGTTTCCTTGAATCTGTCGAACGCCGAGCCTTCAAACAGGCGATGTTTGCCGTCCGCGATGAAGAGGCGGCACTGGACATCGTTCAGGATGCCATGCTCAAGCTCGCCGAAAAATATGGTGACCGCCCAGACGAAGAGTTTCCGATGCTCTTCCAGCGTATTTTGCAGAACACGATCCGTGATTATTACCGGCGCAGCAAGGTGCGCTCGATGTGGACAACGCTGCTATCGGCGTTCACTCCGGATGACGACGAGGACCACGACCCGCTCGAAACACTGGCTGCCGACGAAGACGATGCCGGCCCCAAAACCCCGGAAAGCAAGCTGCAACAAGCACAAACGCTCAACCTCATCGAAGATGAAATAAAAAAATTGCCGGCGCGTCAACGAGAAGCCTTCCTCATGCGTTATTGGGAGGACATGGACGTAGCCGAGACCGCGGCTGCGATGGGCTGCTCAGAAGGCAGTGTCAAGACCCATTGCTCGCGTGCCACCCACACGCTGGCAACCGCCCTGTCGGCAAAAGGTATAAAGCTATGAATGAAGAACGTTATGCACATCGCGTTCGGCAAGCGCTGAACTACGGACTAAAAGATATCCCGCCGGCCGCATCCCGGAGGCTGGAAGCGGCTCGCCATCTGGCCCTGGCGCACCAGAAGCAAGCCGCCCCGCAGATGGCAGTGGCCGGTTTCGGGTCGCATGTATTCCGAACCGGCTCCCACATTCCCTACCTTAAACAGATTCTCGCCGTACTGGCATTGCTGCTCGGCATGTGGATATCCTTTTACTGGCACAGCGTCCAGTACGTCAATGCGCTGGAAGAAGTGGATAGCGCACTGCTCACTGACGACCTCCCACCCGATGCTTTCCTGGATAACGATTTCTTCGAATGGCTAGTAGACGACTCCTCGGAGGATTGATCCTCAGTTTTGCCCTCAATTTGACGATTGCCGGAGAACCTCCGACGACGGTAGTCATTGGCACGCCTCCTCAACCGGTGTGGAGCCAACTGAGCGGACAACAACAAAATACGCTCGCCCCGCTTGCAAAAGACTGGGATGGGATGGAGAACATCCGGAAGAAGAAGTGGTTGGGTATCGCAGAACGCTACCCAAGCATGAAGCCGGACGAGCAACAGCGAATGCAGGATCGCATGCGCGAATGGGCAAATCTATCGCCGACAGAGCGCACGAAGGTCCGGGATACCTACAAAGACTTCAAGCAACTCCCTCCCGAGCAGAAGCAGGTTGTCAAACAAAAATGGGAGGCCTACTCAAACCTGCCCCCGGATGAGAAGCAGCGCATTCGCGAGACCAGCAAGTCATCAAAACTGCTGGCCCAGCCAGCGGCAGTCCCGCCCGCCAACTCAACAGCGACCAGCACAACCGATACTTCGACCGGAGCAACAGGAACCCCTGTTCAACCGTCGGCGGTCGGTGGCGCGTCACAATAATGGCGAATCAATTGCCGGGCATCCGGCGACGCCTAGTCAGCCTGCTTTATGAGGGGCTCGTTGTCTTTTCGATTCTGCTGATCGGCTTCCTGCTCCCACAGATCGTTCTTTCCGGGTTTGGCTGGACGATCAACCCAAGAGCCCTGTGGATTCACATTCTGGTCCTGCTGATGATCTACTTCGTCTGGTGCTGGCTCAATGGCGGCCAGACGCTACCGATGAAGACATGGAAGCTCCGCATCATCAATGCCGATGGCTCGCCATTGCGCCCGATGCAGGCAGTGCTGCGTTACCTGATCGCGTGGCCCAGCATATTACTATTTGGCATTGGCATCTTCTGGGCCATGTTCGACAAGGATCAGCAATTCCTGCACGACCGGCTTGCCGGAACAATGATTATTGCCGCCAGCTGATCAGCGACGCTCGACCCACCAGAGCATCCCGGTCGCAACAAGAAGAAATAAGCCTGAAGGCGCTGTCGCGCTGATGATCGGGGACCACGAGTTGATCGCCCCCAGATTCGACGATAGCCCGTTCAGGGCATAGAACAGAATACCCAGCATTACGCCGGCAAAAATTTTCAGACTGACACCGCCGACCCGGTTGTGCGAGTAGCCGAAAGGCAGTGCCAGCGCCACCATAACGAGTGCGGCCAAGGGGTAGACCACCTTCTTCCAGAGGGCTATTTCGTAGCGCTCGGTCTTCTGCTTGTTTTCAGTCAAATGCTTGGTGTAATTCAGAAGCCCGAAAAGCGACATGCGCTCCGGGGAAACCATCAGTGCAGCGAGAAGCGTCGGGGTAACAGTGGACCGCCACTCACCCGTTTGAGTACTTTCAACACGCGAGGTATCCCCCTCAAGCACCGTTCTTACCACGCCCCTCAAGCGCCAGAGGTCAGGATCCTCAAAATCAGCCGCCTGGGCATCCGTCACCGATTCAAGCAGGTTCTGCTGACTGAAATGGTAGATGCGAACCCCCTCAAGAGGCTCATCAGGAGCGGCTTTTCGGATATTGATGAAGCTACGCCCATCCTTGACCCACAAACCACTGTCGAAGCCACTTTGCGCAATCACCGTGCTCAATGCCTTGGCCCGGATTTCCTTCCCCAAGCGCTCGCTGAATGGAACCACCGCTTCACCAATCACAAAGGTAAGCAAGGCCAAGAGCAAGGCAGCCCGGAACAAGGTCATCAGCAGATCACTCGTCGCCAGACCCGAGGCCCGCAGGACGGTAATTTCGGAGTGCCGCGCCAAGGTGGACAGGGCGTACAGTGTGCCGATCAAGGTTGCGATCGGTATCAGCTCATAGACCAGCCCAGGCATGCTGAGCGCGACAAAAAGGGCCGCATGGACAACGCTGTAACCTGCCTTGCCGACCGTACGTAGTTCGTCAATGAAATTAAAGAAGGCAAACAGTGCCAAAAAAGCTGCCAGAACGAGGAATACCGAGGCAAATGTCTCGCGAATCAGGTAGCGCTGATAAAGGTTCAAACGAGAAATCATGCGCCCCACCTCTGCCACGGCATACGAACGGCTATTCGCCGGTAAAAGAGCAACACCAGCGGCAACAGCATCAAGACATGCGCAGCCCAGAGGCCAACCCAGAACGACATCTTGCCCTGCGCCACCCAGGCCTGACTGACCGACAACAGATTGTTGTAAATGGCGTAGACCAGGATGGCTATCAGCATATTGGCGGAACGACCGGCCCGCGGATTGACATAGGAAAGCGGGATTGCCAGCAAGCAGAGGACCAATGCAGATACCGGCAGGCCAACCCGCCAAAGCAATTCACCCCGAGCCGGATTGCTATCTTCAAGCACCAGTCGGGTAATCGGCATTCCTTTTGGCGACACGTCGGAAGGAGAAGGCTCCCCATCCTCGACCCGGGCTCGATAACGCTCGAATTCCATCACCTTGAAGGCAGGGGTACCCGGCTCAACTTCATAGCGGCGCCCGTGCTCAAGAACCACGAAGCGGTCGCCATTTCCTGAAGCCTCCTGGTAGCCGGAGTCCGACATGATGACCCCAAGCTTGCCTTCCTGATAAGACGCAACAAAGACGTTACCAACGTGGCTACCATCCCCCTCGACGCCCTCAACAAAAAATACGCGCTGTCCTTTCTTGACCTCACGGAAGGCGCCAGGGGAAACCTGAGACAGTTCGCTTCGGGCAGAAAGCTTTTCCCGGTACTCCGCAGAACTGGAATTGGCCCATGGCGCCAGAAAACCTGAAACCACGGCAATCGCAATAACGATCGGTGCAGCAAATCTCAAGACGGGGGAAACCCACCCTGTCAGAGGCAGACCGGAAGAGAACCAGACCACCATCTCCGAATCCCGGTAAACCCGAGACAAACTCAGCAGAACGGAGACAAAAAGCGTCAGCGAGAGAAGCACCGGCATGAAGTTCAGCGCCGAGAATCCCAGCAGAGAAGCGACCGCTTCAGGCGCGATTCGGCCGCCGGCCGCTTCCTTGAGCAGACGAATCAGATTAGTGGAGGTCAGAATAGCCAGCAGCGCAACGCTGATGCCGGCAGCTGCCTGGGCAAATTCGCGCCGGGCGGCGCGCTCGAATATCATGCTTTGACGAAACCGAAAAAATACGAGGATAATCCCTCAAATACTGATATTTCCTTGATCAGGAGCAGCTTGTGGAATTTAGCATAAAAAGCGGTAGCCCGGAAAAACAGCGTAGCGCCTGCGTCGTTGTGGGTGTTTTCGAATCAAGGAAAATGACGCTTCCGGCCGAGTTGCTCGACAAGGCATCCGGCGGCTACATCTCCGACATCGTCCGGCGTGGCGACATGGAAGGAAAGGCAGGCAGCACCTTGCTGCTGCACAGCGTACCTTCCACGCTCTGCGATCGAATTCTGCTAGTGGGGCTAGGCAAGGAAAAGGATTTCCGGGAGAAGGAATTCGCCAGCGCCATCCGCACGGCCGTCAAGGTCTTGAACGAAACCGGCGCCTTCGATGCCTCGATTTTTCTGACGGAACTTCCCGTCAGGAAACGCAGTATCGCCTGGCGCGTTCGCCAGACGGCCATGATTGCACTGGACGCTACCTACAAGTTCGACCAGTTCAAGAGCAAGAAGGAAGAAATTCGTCGCCCCTTGCGCAAGCTGACGATCAGTGTCGAGCGGCGCAACGAGTTGGCACCAGCTGAAGAAGCGCTGGCCCAAGGTCTCGCCATTGCCGAGGGCATGGCCATGGCCAAAACACTGGGCAATCTGCCGCCCAATATCTGCCATCCGACCTACCTGGCCGAACAGGCCCAGGCCATGGCCGAGGAATTCAAGCTGGGCTGCGAAATTCTCGATCGTGCCGAGATGGAAAAACTGGGAATGCACTCGCTGCTATCGGTGGCTCGTGGATCACACCAGCCGCCGAAATTGATCGTATTGACCTACAAAGGCGCCAGAGCCAGTGAAAAACCCATCGTATTGGTGGGCAAGGGCGTCACTTTTGACACCGGTGGAATTTCCCTGAAACCCGGTGCCGAAATGGACGAAATGAAGTACGACATGTGTGGCGCGGCCAGCGTGCTGGGCACCATGCAGGCCGTGGCCCGCATGGCGTTGCCGATCAATTTGACGGTCGTCGTTCCCGCGACCGAGAACATGCCCGGCGGCAACGCCACCCGCCCCGGCGATATCGTCACCTCCATGTCGGGCCAGACCATTGAAATCCTGAACACCGATGCCGAAGGCCGCCTGATCCTGTGCGATGCGCTGACTTATGCCGAAAGATTTGAGCCCGATACGGTGATTGACGTCGCTACGCTGACCGGCGCCTGCGTCGTCGCACTGGGCAGCATCGCCACCGGCCTGTTCGCCAACAAGGATGCGCTGGCTCGCGATCTGCTCGATGCTGGCGAAGACGCCAATGACCGTGGCTGGCACATGCCCCTGTGGGATGACTATCAGGAATTGCTGAAAAGCCCGTTCGCCGACATGGCCAATATCGGCGGTCGCTGGGGCGGCGCCATTTCCGCCGCCTGCTTCCTGTCACGGTTCACCAAAAAATTCGACTGGGCACACCTCGACATTGCCGGTACCGCCTGGAAATCCGGGGCCGACAAAGGCGCCACCGGTCGCCCGGTACCCATGCTGGCGTATTACCTGCTGCAACGGGCAGGCAAGCTCAATTGACTGAGGTATTTTTCTACCACGGCGCATCCGACAAGATTGCCGCTGCCTGCGCCTTGCTGAGCGGCGCTTACGCCAAGAAAAAGCCGATGTTGGTCTACACCCTCGAACCCGAGGTCGCCAGCGGCATCGATCGCATGCTTTGGACAAACGCAGCACTCAGCTTTGTGCCGCACTGCCGGGCTGATTCGCCACTAGCGGCCGAAACGCCGATTCTGATTGCCGACACGCTGGAAACAATCCCGCAAGATGAGCGCCTGATGAATCTGAGCCAGGAAATCCCGCCCGGTTTCTCACGTTTTCACAGTCTGATCGAGGTCGTCGGCCAGGACGAAAGCGACCGCCTTGCCGCCAGGGATCGCGTCAAGTTCTACAAGGATCGCGGCTACGAAGTACGCTACTTCGACCTCAGCAACCGTTAAGGAAACCAAGTGCCCAGTCCGATCCTCGCCCGCGCCGACGCGCTGATGCATCGAAAACGCCAGAACGATACTGAGTTCGACGATCTCCCGGTGCTGACCGATGCCATCGACGAAGACGATATCCCGGTTTTGCTGGATGCCGAGGTATCCATGAGTGCGGAGGTTCCGGCGATGAAGGATACGGCGTTCGTTCCTCCCGCTGAAGCCATCGCCGAGCCAGATATTGAGATGCTGGAGCCAACACCGCCGGCTCCGCTAATCGATCCGACACTACGCGACCAATTGATCCACGAACTGGCTCGTCGCATCGAACAGCGCTTGAGCGCTGAATTGCCGCACATCATCGCATCAACCGTCCGCGATTTCCTGGCCGAGCAGGCCATGATTGCCTCCCAGCCCGCAGACGACTGAGATCGCGCCGATACCGGTGCTGCGGTCCGGTATAATCATGGGTTTTCCCCTTTTCCGACAAGCCCATGGAACTCGCCAAAGCCTTTGAACCAGCCGATATCGAACGCCGCTGGTATCCCGAGTGGGAAACCCAGAATTATTTCGCCGCCGGCGTAGACGCCAGCAAGGCCGACAATTTCTGCATCCTGCTGCCACCGCCGAATGTTACCGGCACGCTGCACATGGGTCATGGCTTCAACCAGACGATCATGGACGCGCTGACCCGCTATTACCGGATGCGCGGCCACAACACGCTGTGGCAACCCGGTACCGACCACGCCGGTATCGCGACGCAGATCGTCGTCGAACGCCAGCTGGACGCCCAGGGCATTTCGCGCCACGATCTCGGCCGCGAGAAGTTCCTGGAAAAGGTCTGGGAATGGAAAGAATACTCCGGCAACACCATCACCAAGCAGATGCGCCGCATGGGCACCAGCCCGGACTGGAAGCGCGAGCGCTTCACGATGGATGCCGGTCTCAACAAGGTTGTCACCGAAACCTTCGTCCGCCTGTTTAATGAAGGCCTGATCTACCGTGGCAAGCGCCTGGTGAACTGGGACCCGAAGCTGAATACTGCCGTTTCCGACCTCGAAGTGGTGCAGGAGGAAGAAGACGGCTTCATGTGGCATATCCGCTATCCGCTGGCTGATGGCAGTGATAGCCTGGTGGTCGCCACGACACGGCCGGAAACCATGCTCGGCGACACCGCCGTGATGGTGCATCCGGAAGACGAGCGTTACAAGCACATGATCGGCCAGATGGTGAAGCTGCCGCTGACCGATAGAGAAATACCGATCATCGCTGACAGCTACGTCGATCTCGAATTCGGCACCGGTTGCGTCAAGGTCACGCCGGCGCACGACTTCAACGACTACGCCGTCGGCCAGCGCCACGGCCTGCCGATGATTTCCATTCTGACGCTGGATGCCAAGGTCAACGAGAACGCCCCCGAGAAATACCGCGGCCTGGATCGTTTCGATGCCCGCAAGGCTGTCGTCGCCGACCTCGAAGCACTCGGCATCCTGGAAAAAACCGACAAGCACAAGCTCAAGGTGCCGCGCGGTGACCGGACCAATGTCGTGATCGAGCCGATGCTGACCGACCAGTGGTTCGTCGCGATGAGCAAGCCGGGCGACGACGGCAAGTCGATCACCGAGAAGGCACTCGACGTCGTCCATTCCGGCGAGATCAAGTTCTATCCGGAAAACTGGGTCAATACCTACAACCAGTGGCTGAACAACATCCAGGACTGGTGCATCTCCCGCCAGCTGTGGTGGGGCCACCAGATTCCGGCGTGGTACGGTGATAATGGCCAGATTTTCGTTGCCCACAGCGAAGCCGAAGCCAAGGCCGAAGCTGCCAAGCAGGGTTACACCGGCACTCTCAAGCGTGACGAAGACGTTCTCGACACCTGGTTCTCTTCAGCCTTGTGGCCGTTCTCGACACTGGACTGGACGGGCGATGAGGCGATCGATGCCGCCAACCCGCTGCTCAAGCAATACCTGCCCTCCTCGGTGCTGGTCACCGGTTTCGACATCATCTTTTTCTGGGTCGCCCGCATGGTCATGATGACCAAGCAGATCACTGGCCAGATTCCGTTCAAGCACGTTTATGTGCACGGCCTGATCCGTGATGGCGAAGGCCAGAAGATGTCCAAGTCCAAGGGCAACGTGCTCGATCCGATCGACCTGATCGATGGCATCGGCCTCGAAGCGCTGATCGAGAAGCGTACAACCGGCCTGATGAACCCAAAGCAGGCGGAAAGCATCGCCAAGAAGACGAAGAAGGAGTTCCCGGAAGGCATCGC
This sequence comes from Dechloromonas aromatica RCB, assembly GCF_000012425.1. NCBI lineage: Bacteria > Pseudomonadati > Pseudomonadota > Betaproteobacteria > Rhodocyclales > Azonexaceae > Dechloromonas > Dechloromonas aromatica (nom. nud.). Next base: position 3,325,980 of record NC_007298.1, read on the forward strand.
CTCGTTCGGTACCGATGCGCTGCGCTTCACCTTCGCCAGCCTCGCCTCGCCCGGCCGCGACATCAAGTTCGACCTCAACCGCTGCGACGGCTACCGCAACTTCTGCAACAAGCTGTGGAACGCCACGCGCTTCGTACTGATGAACGTCGAAGGCCACGATCTGGCCCTCGAACACCAACAGAACGGCCCAGCCTGTGGCGGTTCGGCTCCGCTCGAATTCTCCTTCGCCGACCGCTGGATCGTCAGCCAGTTGCAACGCGTCGAGCAGGAAGTCGAACAGCACTTCACCGACTACCGTTTCGACCTGATCGCTCAGGCCATCTACAAGTTCATCTGGGACGAGTTCTGCGACTGGTATCTGGAAATCGCCAAGGTCGAGATCCAGACCGGCAACGACGCCCAGCAGCGCGGCGCCCGCCGGACGCTGGTGCGTACGCTGGAAGCTGTGCTGCGTCTGGCTCACCCGCTGATTCCGTTCATCACCGAAGAACTGTGGCAAACCGTCGCCCCGATCGCCGGCCGCAAGACGCACGACTCGATCATGCTGGCCGCCTACCCGCGTGCCGAGGAATACAAGATCGACGCCGCTTCGGAAGCAAAAGTCGAGCGCCTGAAGGCCCTGGCCTATGCCTGCCGCAACCTGCGCGGCGAGATGAACGTCTCCCCGGCCCTGCGCATGCCCCTGCTGGTTGCTGGTGGCGGCGCTGAAATTTCCGAGTTCGCAGCCATCCTGCAAGCTCTGGGTAAGCTCTCCGAGGTACAAATCGTAGACGACATGCCGGCCGATGCGATGGCGCCGGTAGCCGTGGTCGGTGAAACCCGACTGATGCTGAAGGTGGAGATCGACGTTGCCGCCGAACGCATTCGTCTGGCCAAGGAAATCGAAAAGCTGGAAAAGCAGATTTCGATTGCCCAAGGCAAGCTGGCCAACGAAGGTTTCGTCGCCCGCGCCCCGGCAGCGGTCATCGATCAGGAAAAGCAGCGCGTCGCCGATTTCACGGCAACGCTGGAACAACTTAAACCACAACTGGCCAAGCTCGGCCAGGCATAGAGAGACATATGGAAGACAAACGCGGTTTTTTTGCCAAGGTATTCATCGCCCTGATGATCTTCACTGGCCTGGTCTGGGTATGGACAGTCGCCTTCATCATTTCCTGGCCATGGGAAAAGAAAAATCCGGTCTGGAAGCCCGAATTCCGTCTCGTCGCCGTTTGTGCCGTCGACAAGGAACCCTGTGGTTTTGCCTATGGCGAACTGGCCGATGCCAAGGCCAAGGGGCTCTATACCTCGCTGGAGATGCCCGAGCCGGCTGGTGACGTAGAGGAAAAGCAGAACTGGCTGAGATGGAAGAAGGAAAACGGCATTTATGAAGTCAAGGCATCGTCTTGGCACTTCCAGACCACGATTCGCTACAAGGTGGAAAACGACACGCCGGTCCTGGTTGAATATCAGGATGTTGGCGCCAATGCTTTCTACTACGGCATCGCAGCAGGCCTCTTCTCACTGCTCGGACTTTATCTGCGTAGGCTGCGGGGCTGATTAGCCAACCCTAGTCGCTTCTGGTTTCAGGCTTTCCGGAAACCAGACACATTGCGGATGCAACATTCTGACGCCTGAAAATCCCCGATTTTCAGGCGTCGGTCCGTAGGGATACCCAAATCAGGCCGCGCAAGGCATTGCCCAAGTAGAATCCCCTGTCGAGATCTTCCGGCCACAAGACGGCTTCACGTGCCCGCCCATCGGCCAGCAGTTCAGCCCGCAACACACCGGGCAAGGCGCCACTCGCCAGAGGTGGCGTCAGGAACACGCCATCCCGTTCGACAAATACGTTGCTACGCGCCCCTTCGGCGACCTCACCACGCTCGTTCAGAAAAACCACGTCGAACAATTGCTGATCGCCCGCCAGAGCACGGATCGCTTCATCGTATACCGCACGATCAGTCGTCTTGTGTCGGCGCAAGGGGTAAGTCGAACAAATCGGCTCCGGTGCCAACAATGCTTGGCGTAGAACATCAGGCTCACCCGCCAGAGGAAACGACTGCACATCTAGCCGGCCATCTTTAGCCAGCGTCAGACGCACCCGCCAGAAGCCGATCTCCGGCTGTTCGGCCAGTAGATCCTTGACTCGCTGTTCGTCATAAGGAAAGCCCAGCCAAGCCGCCGACTGGCGCAGGCGAGCCAGATGCCCAGCCAGACGCGGATAACTGCCTTCCTCGCGACGCAGCGTCTCGATCAGCAACACGCCCGGATCGCATTCACGCAGGAACCTGGCCTTGAGCTGACACTCCTGCCACTCCGCCAGCGGCTGAGAATCGGCCACGATACCGCTGCCGATGCCCAGCTTGCCCCGACCACCCGCTTGCAACGCCAGCGTTCGAATCGCGACGTTCAATCGAAAGTCGCCATCCGGCGCGATCCAGCCAAAAGCCCCGGTATAGATGCCCCGCAGCGCGCCTTCAAGTTCGGCGGCAATCTGCATGGCACGAATCTTTGGCGCACCCGTTATTGATCCACATGGGAAAAGCGCCCGCAGTATTTCGCCAAAACTACTGCGACCTGCGCGTGCAGAGACCTCGGAGACCATCTGCCAGACTGTCGGGTAATCCTCAATCTCGAATAGACGATCTACCACCACGCTACCGTTGTCAGCCACCCGGCCAAGATCGTTACGCAGCAAATCCACGATCATCAGGTTTTCGGCACAATCCTTTGCGGAATTGCGCAGTTGCTCGGCGGGCACGCCACGTGGCGCCGTCCCCTTCATCGGCCGGGTCAGCAACCTGTCGCCCAGGCGCTCGAGAAAGAGCTCGGGGGAAAGGGAAACCAGGCCCTGTGAAGCATCCCCGACAAAACCACCGTAACGTACCGGCTGTCGTTCGCGCAATCTGGCATAGAGCGCCAGCGGCGAACCAAACCAGTCGAATTCGAGCGGGAAGGTAAGATTTACCTGGTAGCAGTCGCCAGCAAATATCAACTGCTTGATCCGCTCCACCGCAGCAACATAATGTTGTTCGCTAATGATGGGATGCAGGTCACCCACACCTGCAATCGCCTTGCCCGTCTGTTTGTTCAGCCAAGCCTCGACGGCATCGGCCATCAGGGGCTGCCGTCTGGCGAATCGCCAGAAACGGGCCAGCGGCTTCTCGCCTGGCACCCAGTCTGGCGGCGCAGACTTTGGCTCCAACAGGTAACCCAATTCGTAGTCGAGAGCGGCGACCGACCACGCTGGCTCATCTTCCAGACGTTGCAATGCCTCTGCAAGCGAGGCGTTATCGCGGACCTCGAGGCATTCAATCAACTCTTCGAAATACCACGCGGCGGGTTCGCCTGCCGGCGCCCGCCTATCCTCGAAAAATGCGATCAGTTCGGTGCTTATTTGCGCTTCAAGTAATACTCGAAGACGCGATTTTCTTCCTTTTGCTCGACCAGTTCATTACCGGTCTGCTTGGCAAAGGCAGGAAAATCTTTCAGCGAGCCGGGATCGGTCGCCTGCACACGCAAAACCTGGCCTGATTCCATTTCGGCCAGCGCCTTCTTGGTACGCAGGATAGGCAATGGGCAGTTCAGCCCTTTTACATCGAGATCGCGATCAAATTCCATGGTCATTCAGCTAATGGATCAGAAAAGCGATTTTACCCTTAAAAATTGCGTTTTTCCTTGAGCTCCTCGATCTGTCTCTGCTTCATCTCGCGCAAACGCGCTTCGATCGAGGACAATTCGTAGAAGTTTGCATCCCCGGCCTTCTGGGCCAGTTGTAGCTGCTCAACGGCACCGGCAGTCTGGCCCTGCAAGGCAAACACTTCCGACAGTGCCAGATGCTGCATAGCCCTGCGCCCCAGCCCGGCATAGCTCTCCGCCCGCATCTTGTGAAAGCGAATATCGTCCGGATAATTGCGCAACTGGTTTTCGGAATAACGCAGCGAATCATCGAAACGGCGGGCGCCGATCAAAGCCGACCCGTAACCGTACGACAAACCCTGGTTCAGCGGAAAACGAACCATTGCATCACGATAGATTGTCAGCCCGGACGTCACGTCCCCTTGGGCAATTCGCACGTCGGCCCGCAGGTGTTCCAGCATGGCCGCCGAAACTTTCAAGCGACGGACAGCCTCGATTTCCCGCTCGGCTCCCGCCCAGTCGCGCGACCGATAACGGGCAAATGCCAGGCCGTAGCGAACCGCCGCTTCGGAGGCAAATTTCTTTTCGCGCAGCAGGTTTTCCAGATCCTTGATCGCGTCACCCGGCGTTCCCTGCAGGGCTCGTACCTTGGCACGAACCAACTGGAAATCGACGCTATCTGCGACTTGGTGATAGGGCACCGCCTGCTCGCGGTTCTGCATGTCGGTCAGGCGCTCACCGGTCAGAGGATGGGTGCGCAAATAGGCGGTCGCATTGTTCTCATACAGACGTACTGATTTTTGCAGGCGTTCGAAGAAAACGCCCATTCCGCGTACATCAAAGCCCGCCTTGCGCAGGACATCGAAGCCCTGCCGGTCCGCTTCGCGCTCGAAATCCCGGGAAAACGCCAACTGGGCAGAAATCGCCCCGGCCTGCGTCGTCGCAATCGCTGCACCAGCGACCTGACCGCTGGAGCGCGCCGCCAACAGCGCCAGCGCCATGGCGACCATCGAGGCCATGCCAACCTGCTTGGACTGAAAAACCTGGCGCGCGATATGCCGCTGTGTCACATGTGAAATCTCATGCCCAAGAACGCCGGCCAACTCGGATTCCGTCTGCGCCGAGGCGATCAGGCCGGTATGAACGCCGATATAGCCCCCAGGCATTGCAAAGGCATTGATGTTCGGATCGTTAATCGGAAAGAAGTAGAAACCGAACCCGGGGTCATTGCTCACCGCCGCCAGTCGCCCGCCCAATTGGTTCAGATAGGCCTCGATATCGGCATCATCCAGGTAGGAAGGCTCGCGCCAGCGGATTTCATGCATGATCTGCTGGCCGATCTTCTTCTCAGTAGCAATCGAAAAATCGTTGCTCGCCACGTCGCCCAATTCCGGCAATTCGTCGGCACGCAATGGCTGAATGGCCAGCGCGCAGGCCAGGATGGCAGCGATGAATCGTTGGTTTATAAGCATGGTGCTATGATAACGCAGCCTCGAAAAACGCCATCCGGCGGATCGTAACCAATCGTAACTCCAGTGAATAACCAGACCCTGACTCATTTCGACAACGCCGGCCAGGCGCACATGGTCGACGTCGGCAGCAAGGCGGAAACCGCCCGTGTTGCCCGTGCCGCCGGAACCATTTTCATGAAGCCGGAAACACTGGCGTTGATTCGCTCAGGCTCCGCCAAAAAGGGCGACGTGCTGGGCATCGCGCGGATAGCCGCCATCCAAGCCTCAAAGCGCACCGGCGACCTGATTCCGCTGTGCCACCCGATTGCCCTGACCCGCGTCGCTGCCGAATTCACCATCGATGAGGAAAACAGCGCCGTCCATTGCGAAGTGACTGCCGAATGCTTCGGCCGTACCGGGGTCGAAATGGAAGCACTGACCGCAACCTCGGTTGGACTGCTGACCATTTACGATATGGCAAAAGCCGTGGATCGCGGCATGCGTATCGAAAACATCCGCCTGTTGGAAAAGACCGGTGGAAAATCCGGGCACTGGATCGCCGAATAACGCCCTCTAAACGACATGATCGAACTGCGCAGAAAATTTCTCAAAGGCGGCGTCTCCGCTGCCCTGCTTTCGCCGCTGCTGGGCACGGGACTACTGATCCCGACCAGTGTGCTCGCTGCCGACTGGAACAAGAACGCCTTTACTGCCCGCAACGTCAATGATGCACTGAAAGCCTATGGCAGCACCAATGCAGCCGAATCACGTGACATCACGATCAATGCACCCGAAATTGCGGAAAACGGCGCCAAGGTCGAAGTGGAAATCACCAGCAATATCGCCAACACCCGCAGCCTGGCGATATTTGCGGATAAAAACCCGATGCCGATGTGTTCGACTATTGATTTTTTCGGCCCGGTGCAGCCGTATGTCCGGGCACAACTCAAACTCTCCGAAACCACGCGCATCCGTGCCGTGGCAAAGACCAGTGACGGAAAATCCTACGTGGCCTTTCGCGAGATCAAGGTCACGCTTGGCGGGTGTGGAGGCTAACGATGGCTGAGCAAATCAAGATTCGCGCACAGAGTCAGGGCGAAGTTACCGACATCCGCATCCTGATGCAGCATCCGATGGAAACCGGACAACGCAAGGATGACAAGGGGCAAACCTTTGCAATGAACTTCATCCAGACGTTTACGGTTCACCTGAACGGCAAGCCAATCATCGACGGCCAGTTGAATACGTCGATCTCCAAGAATCCGCTGTTCACCTTCAAGGCGCGCGGTATCAAAACCGGTGACAAACTCTCTGTCTCCTGGATCGACAACACGGGTGACCGGCGCCAGGACGAAATTATCGTCGCCTGATCATCTCTGGCACTCCAAATAAAAAAAGCCCGCCTGAACCCAGGCGGGCTTTGATATTTTTATCCGGTGCTTAGGCACTCTGGATGTTGGAAGCCTGCTTGCCCTTAGGGCCTTGCACGACGTCGAAGGAGACCTTCTGGCCTTCCTTCAAGGTCTTGAAACCATTCATGTTGATGGCGGAGAAATGCGCGAAGAGATCTTCGCTGCCATCATCAGGAGTGATAAAACCGAAACCCTTGGAATCATTGAACCACTTGACAGTACCGATTGCCATGTTTGCAACTTTCATACAAAAAACTAACAAATTTACGGGTCTCCCCGACGCCCTGTCTGAATCTCAACGCCACGTCGCGCAGGGCAACCTTTAATGCAGCTTGAATTCAAACACAATGGCTTTCTACGCCCGTTGAATTATGTCGTCAACAAATTTCGATGTCGCAGCGCAGCAATATTCCGACAACAAAATAGCCTGTGGTGATCTGGATATCCGGCAATTCCCCCCCATATTTGGTATTGCAGAATGAGAAGGACTGTATAGAATCGAACGCATGGCTACGAAGTTTCAGGAAGGCGGGCAGCTTGAGGCACAGCGCAGCAGGCTGGGGCCGCCAAAGATGTACAAGGTGGTGTTGCTGAACGACGATTACACGCCGATGGATTTCGTCATTACCGTTCTGCAGCGTTTTTTTTCTCTGGACACTGAACAAGCGACGCGAATCATGCTCAAAGTTCACAACGAAGGCCGTGGCGTGTGCGGAGTTTTCCCGCGCGACATTGCTGCGACCAAGGTTGAACAAGTCTCTGCATTCGCTCGCCAGCACCAACACCCACTTGCCTGCATCATGGAGGAAAATTGATGATTGCCCAGGAACTCGAAGTCAGCCTGCACATGGCCTTCGTAGAGGCGCGCCAGAAGCGCCACGAATTCATCACCGTCGAACATCTCCTGCTGGCACTGATCGACAACCCCTCTGCCGCAGATGCCCTGCGCGCCTGTGGCGCAAAACCGGACACGCTGCGGAAAGACCTGACCAATTTTATCGACGAGCACACGCCGACCGTTTCCGGCGAGGACGATATCGATACGCAGCCGACACTTGGCTTCCAGCGCGTCATCCAACGTGCCATCCTGCACGTGCAGTCCTCGGGCAAGAAAGAAGTCAACGGTGCCAACGTCCTGGTCGCAATTTATGGCGAAAAGGATTCGCACGCCGTCTATTTTCTGCAAAAACAGGGGGTCACCCGGCTGGATGTCGTGAACTTCATTTCGCATGGCATCAGCAAGGTCCCGCAACAAGCAAAGGCCACACAGGAAGGCGAAGTCGAGACTGAAGGTGAAAAAGCCGAAGCCGGCCCGCTCGACCAATACACGATCAACCTCAATGCCTTGGCCCTGCAGGGCAAGATCGATCCGCTGATTGGCCGCGACAAGGAACTGGAGCGCGTCATCCAGACCTTGTGCCGCCGCCGCAAGAACAACCCGCTGCTGGTTGGCGAGGCCGGTGTTGGCAAAACTGCCATCGCCGAAGGCCTTGCCCGCAAGGTCGTCGAAGGCGAAGTGCCGGAGATTTTGGCCAAGGCCAATGTTTACGCGCTGGACATGGGCTCACTGCTGGCTGGCACCAAATATCGTGGCGACTTCGAGCAGCGCCTGAAGGGCGTTCTGAAGGCCTTGCAGGACAATCCGAACGCGATCCTGTTCATCGATGAAATTCACACTCTGATCGGTGCCGGCTCGGCATCCGGCGGCACGCTGGATGCCTCCAACCTGCTCAAACCGGCCCTCTCATCAGGGCAGCTGAAATGCATCGGTGCGACCACTTACACTGAATTCCGTGGCATTTTCGAGAAGGACAGCGCCCTGTCCCGTCGTTTTCAGAAGATTGATGTCAATGAGCCGTCGGTTGCCGAAACCGTGGAAATCCTCAAGGGCCTGAAAGCGCGCTTCGAGGCCCACCACGGTATCAAGTACTCGGCGACAGCCATTTCTTCTGCCGCCGAGCTGTCGGCCCGCTATATCACTGACCGCCACCTGCCGGACAAAGCCATCGACGTGATCGATGAGGCCGGCGCAGCCCAGCGCATCCTGCCCAAGTCGAAGCAAAAGAAGGTGATCAACAAGACGGATATCGAGGAGATCGTCGCCAAGATCGCCCGCATCCCGTCACAGCACGTTTCGCTGGACGACCGTGGCGCCCTGAAGAACCTCGACCGCGACCTGAAGGCAACCGTCTTCGGCCAGGAAAAGGCGATCGACGCGCTGGCCAAAGCGATCAAGATGGCGCGTTCCGGCCTTGGCAATCCAGGCAAGCCAATCGGCTCCTTCCTGTTCAGTGGCCCAACTGGCGTTGGCAAGACCGAGGTTGCCAAGCAACTGGCCTATTGCCTTGGTGTTGAACTGCAGCGCTTCGACATGTCTGAATACATGGAACGGCATGCGGTTTCGCGCCTGATTGGGGCACCTCCTGGCTACGTCGGTTTTGACCAGGGCGGGCTGCTGACTGAAGCGATCACCAAGAAGCCATATTGCGTGCTGCTACTCGACGAGATCGAGAAAGCTCACCCTGACATCTTCAACATTCTGCTGCAGGTCATGGACCACGGGACACTGACCGACAATAACGGGCGCAAAGCAGATTTCCGTAACGTGGTGATCATCATGACCACCAACGCCGGCGCTGCCGACTTGCAGAAATCGAGTATGGGTTTCACCGTAAACAAGCAGACCGGTGACGAAATGGCCGAGATCAAGCGCCTGTTCACGCCGGAGTTCCGCAACCGGCTAGACGCAACGATCTCATTTGCCCCCCTCGATCACGAGGTCATCCTGCGCGTCGTCGACAAGTTCCTGATGCAGCTTGAGGAGCAGTTGCACGAGAAGAAGGTTGAGGCACATTTCAGCGAGGCAGTGAAGAAAATGCTGGCCGAAAAGGGTTTCGACCCCCTGATGGGCGCCCGTCCGATGGCACGCCTGATTCAGGACACCATCCGCTCGGCACTGGCCGACGAACTACTGTTCGGCAAACTGGCCAGCGGCGGACGCGTCACCGTCGATCTCGATAAGGAAGGCAAGATCAGACTCGATTTCGAGGAAGAAAAAACAGAAGCCGTCGTCTGAATGATTGCCATTCCCCCTAAAAGCCGTGCAACATTGCACGGCTTTTTTATTTCGAGGACTCCAGCATGACCTTCAAGACCCCTGACCTGTGCGATGAATTCGAATCCGAACTTGGCAAAACCGTTCGTGTCGTCACCCCGATGTTCCAGCGCTACGGCGGCCGCACCAGCTTTTCAGGCCAGATCGTGACGCTGAAGATTTTTGAGGACAACTCGCTGGTCCGCGAAGTTTTCGGCGAAGACGGCAAAGGCAAGGTCCTGGTCATTGATGGTGGCGGCTCGCTGCGCTGCGCGCTGGTCGGTGACCAGCTGGCCATTCTGGCCAACAAGAACGGCTGGGAAGGCGTCGTCGTCTATGGCTGCATCCGCGACTCGGGCGATATCAATGGCATCGACATCGGCGTCCGCGCCCTGAATACCCATCCGCAGAAAACGCTGAAGAAGGGCGTTGGCGACAAGAACGTGGCCGTCACCTTCGGCGGGGTCACTTTCAACCCGGGTGAATATCTCTACGCCGACGAAGATGGCGTCCTCGTTTCAGGCAAAGCGCTGACCTAAAAAACAAAACCGGGGAATTCCCCGGTTTTTTCGTTGTAGCGATTAGCCCTGCAGCAATACCGAGCTTTCGCAGCCGACTCTGACCGCTCCCCAGTGCCGGCCTGCCACCATGATCGGCATGTTGATCTCGGAGAGGATTTCTCCCGTATCACGGGCGTAGGTCTGAACCAGCAGCGGCAAGGTATTTTTTGCCCCACGCTGCCCGGTTACATCATCCCAAATCCGGCGAGTCCGGTTACCCACCAGGTCTGAGTCGTAATTGCCAGTCAGCGGGCGTGAATACTTCTGGTTGTGGATGGCGCCATAGCCGCGTGTATCGATAATCAGCGCGTACACACCTCCCTGCAGCCCTGTCAGCGTATTCTCCAGCATCGGCTGGATCTGCTGCTCGAAGGCACGGCAATAACTGACTTCGTACTTCTGTGGATTGGTTCTTGGCTGCGGCTGATAATTCTGATCCCAGATATTGACGCCTTCATTGGCCATTTGCTCAAGGCGTTGCTGGATCGCATCGCGGAAATTGCGCGCCTGATCGACATTGAAATCAAAGGCGCCACGGCCGATCTTGAACCGAGAAACCAGTTCCTGAACGCTTTCCGTCGCCCGACTAAGGGTCTGCGCTGATTGCTCGGAAGCCTGCATGCTCCCCGAAACCTCAAGCGACAAGTCATGGACCTGAGTTACTGCCTCATGGACCTGGCCATTGGTTGCGGTGAGTTGCTCCATTGCTGCCGCAATCTGATTCAGCTGGTCGCCTGTCCGCTCAAAATCGCCGACCATACGCTGGAATTCGGTCGAAGAGCGCTCGACCACCACACGCGTCTGCTTGATGTCGTGATTGATGCTCTCGTTTTCACTCTGTGTTTCACGAACCAACGAGATCATGCTGCCGATGTTCTCACCGATCTCTTGCGTCGCTACGTTCACTCGTTCGGCCAGTTTGCGCACCTCATCGGCTACCACAGCAAAGCCACGCCCCATCTCACCAGCCCGCGCTGCCTCGATCGCTGCATTCAAGGCCAGCAGGTTGGTCTGGTCAGCAATATCCTTGATCAGCCCGGCAATCTGCCGGATGCTGTCGGAGCGCTGCGCCAGATGATCGACCGTAGCGTTGAAAGTCGACAGCTTGTCGCTGACCAGATGAACCTTGCTGACGATTTCATGCATTTCATTCAGGGACAAACGCGCGGTCGCCAGATTGGCATCGGTCGAATGGGAAATCAGCTCGGTTGAGCTCGATACTTCCTGGATGGCCTGCATGGCTTCGGTGCTTGCACCAAAAACTGCGCTGGCAATTTCACCCTGCCGACCTGCACGCTCCGCCGTCGACGAGACGGTTCTTTTCACCACGACTGCCTCGCGGGCGATGTTGACGCTCATCTTGCGCACTTCGCTGATGATTTCCCGCATTTTGTCGGCGAAGCGGTTATAGGCCTCAGCCAGCGTGCGCAACTCATCATGGGTAATGGTCGGTAGATTCCGGGAAAAATCACCCTCACCCCGGGCAATTTCGTCGAAGATCGTCGAAATGATGCGAACCGGCCGCAGAATCAGGTGGCGGATATAGACAATCTGTAGCACATTCCAACACAGGGCAACGGCCGTCAAGGCGATCATCAGCAGCAAGCCCTGATCCAGACTATCCGAAATCCGTTGCAACACCTCGCTTGCCACGCCAGCCTTACTGACTTCGGCGGCGATCACGCCTTTCTGGTGGATATATATTCCAAGGTACCCGACATCGATGAAGAAGAGCAGCAGAAAGCTCATTAGCTTCTTGGTCAGAGAATTCCAGAAGGTCCGCTCGTTCCAGTCGTAAAGCTTTCGAATAATTTCCATTTTTTTCGCCATAAATTACAAAATTTGACGAATTCAACACCTCTTCTTGAGAGCCGTCAATATGACTGAATACGTAGTTCATTACGCGATCCGTAAATTGAAGCCAGGAAAAATGGTGCATCGCATTTCACAACCACGCACGGCGTTTTACATCGTGAAAAATTAAACACAATACATTGTTTTTGCGATGAAAAATATTGTCTTATGTCTTATATAAGACTATTGCTGCCCTGCAAAAAAATAACTATACTTTCACCCATCGACGTTGCAGCATAAGCACCCGGCCCAACGCCGTCCCCCCCAAACCAAATCTCTGAGGAATTCACAATGAGCACTCGCGAACAGCAAATCGCCGCCCTCGAAAAAGACTGGGCTGAAAACCCCCGCTGGAAAGGCATCAAGCGCGGTTATTCCGCTGCTGACGTCGTCCGTCTGCGTGGTTCTTTCCAGGTCGAGCACACCTTGGCCCGCCGTGGCGCCGAAAAGCTGTGGGATCTGGTCAACAACACCCCCTACGTCAACTGCCTGGGCGCCCTGACCGGCGGTCAAGCCGTTCAGCAAGCCAAGGCTGGCATCAAGGCCATCTACCTGTCCGGCTGGCAAGTTGCTGCTGACAACAACGAATACGCTGCCATGTACCCGGATCAGTCCCTGTACCCGGTTGACTCCGTGCCGAAGGTTGTCGAACGCATCAACAACTCCTTCAACCGCGCCGACGAAATCCAGTGGTCCAAGAACATCAACGCTGGCGATGCCGGTCACGTCGAATACCACCTGCCGATCGTTGCTGACGCTGAAGCCGGTTTCGGCGGCGTGCTGAACGCCTACGAACTGATGAAGGCCATGATCCGCGCTGGCGCTGCTGGCGTGCATTGGGAAGACCAGCTGGCTTCCGTCAAGAAGTGCGGCCACATGGGCGGCAAGGTTCTGGTTCCGACCACCGAAGCTGTTCAGAAGCTGATCGCTGCCCGTATGGCTGCCGACGTCTACGGCGTGCCGACCCTGGTCATCGCCCGTACCGATGCCGAAGCTGCTGACCTGCTGACCTCCGACTACGACGAGAACGACAAGCCGTTCTTGACCGGCGAGCGCACCGCCGAAGGCTTCTACAAGACCCGCAAGGGCCTGGATCAAGCCATCTCCCGCGCCATCGCCTACGCTGACTACGCCGATCTGGTGTGGTGCGAAACCGGCACGCCGGATCTGGAATACGCCCGCAAGTTCGCCGAAGCCGTGCATAAGGTTCATCCGGGCAAGATGCTGGCCTACAACTGCTCGCCTTCCTTCAACTGGAAGAAGAACCTGGACGACGCCACCATTGCCAAGTTCCAGAAGGAACTGGGCGCCATGGGCTACAAGTACCAGTTCATCACCCTGGCTGGCATCCACTCCATGTGGTACAACATGTTCGATCTGGCCCAGGACTACGCCGCCCGCGGTATGTCGGCCTACGTCGAGAAGGTTCAGGAGCCGGAATTCGCTGCCCGCGACCGTGGCTACACCTTCGTGTCGCACCAGCAGGAAGTCGGTACCGGTTACTTCGACGACGTCACCACCGTGATCCAGGGTGGCAAGTCCAGCGTCACCGCGCTGACCGGCTCGACCGAAGAAGAACAGTTCCACTAAGAAGCTTATCGCTTTAGATTGCTGCCCCACCCGGCAGCAGCGAAGGCCGGCACTCACAAGGTGCCGGCCTTTTTATTTGCCACCGGTGTCAGAATCGATTCAATCGGTGAATTTCCGGCCCGACACATCGTTTAAAATGTTGACACACTAATAAGGTCATCGCTTCGCACCCCAACGCGTCACAAGCCATGACAGATGAAAAGAGAACAGATTCTTGTCAATGCGTTCGGCAAAACAGGTCACCCTTGTTACATTAATTCGACTTTGTATCGCGTTTGGCCTTTGGCTGTTTCAGCCTGCCTACGCCAGCGACAGCAATACCGTACGTATCGGCGTACTGGCGTTCCGCGACGTTCAGGCCACGGAACAACAATGGTCTGCGCTGGGCGCTTATCTCACTGAAGCAATCGGTGACCATCGCTTCATCGTCGTACCGATGTACCTAGATGATCTCAGTGCGGCGGCAGCGAGCGGAGAAGTCGATTTCGTTCTGACCCAGCCCGAACATTATGTGCTGCTCCGGGCGCGCCATGGCTTGGCGGCTGTCACAACGCTGACGACCCTCGCCGGAGGGCAGCCGGTTTCAAAATTTGGTGGCGTCATTTTTACTCGGGCAGACAGAAGCGACATCAATAGCCTGGCCAACCTGCGCGGCAAGGTGGTGGTGGCCACACACCCGAATTCCTTCGGCAGCTACCGAATCCAGCAATGGACCCTGTTGCAGGCCGGACTGAGGCTCCCGGGCGACCTGAAACAGCCGATTTTCACCGGCCCACCTCAAGACAACGTGATTGAAATGGTGCTGGATGGCAAGGCCGATGCCGGGTTCATCCGTACAGGCCTGATCGAAGCACTGGCAAGTGAAGGGCACCTGGATCCGAGCCGCTTGAAGCTGATCAACCCACAGCAGGTGAAAGGCTTCCCCCTGTTGCTCTCCACAGAACTGTTCCCGGAATGGCCATTCTCGGCGGTTCGTGACGTCCCGGAGCCGCTGATCAAGGCGGTTACGCTGGCCTTGCTGAAAATTCCCCCGGACCATCCGGTAGCGACCAAAGGCAAGTTTCATGGTTTTTCGCCCCCAGCCGATTACAGTGGCCTGGAGTCGGTGATGCTTGAGCTAAGAGCTCACCCGGACCGACTTGAGCATTTCGATGCACAGGACATCGTCGATAAATACTCGACTCAGGTCGTTGGCGGGCTGAGTACGCTACTGATCCTGAGCATGCTCGCCGTGGCCTACCTGATCCGCTCAAAGCGCCTGGTCGGCGCGGCTCTGCGCGAACGAGCCAGCCTGCTCGATAGTTTGGGTGAAGGCGTGTACGGCATTGATCAGAATGGTCAGTGCACCTTCATTAATCCGAAAGCACTGGAAATGCTTGGCTGGACAGCGGATGAAGTCATCGGCTCCGATCAGCACGCCCGCTTCCACCATCACCGGCCAGATGGATCGATCTATCCAAGTGCCGACTGCCCAGTCTATCAAACCCTGCGCGATGGCCAGCGGCGCCAGGGCGAGGAATGGTTTTTCAATAAAGATGGCCGAGGCTTCCCGGTTCAATATTCAGTCACGCCAATCTCAAGACAAGAAGACAAGGAAGGTGCCGTTGTCACTTTCCGTGACATCTCGGAAGCCCGCAAGGCCGACGAGTTGATGCGCATCGCGGCCATTGCTTTCGAAACCCAGGAAGCAATGTTGGTCACCGATGCCAAGAGCCAGATTCTCAGGGTCAACCGGGCCTTTACCGAGGTCACCGGCTACAGCGCTGCCGAGGCCATTGGCCAGACGCCTGCGCTACTGAAATCCGGTTATCACGAGGACAGTTTCTATAAGGATCTTTGGACATCGCTGAAGGAAAACGGCCTCTGGCGTGGCGAGATATGGAATCGCCGGAAAAATGGCGAAATCTATCCCGAATGGCTGACCATTTCAGCCGTACGTGGACAGCACGGCGAAATCACCCACTTCGTTTCCTCTTTTCTTGACATCACCAAGCGGAAGGAAGCCGAGGAGCAGATTCAGTTCCTGGCACTGTACGACCCACTCACCCATCTTCCCAATCGCCGCCTGCTCAATGAGCGCCTGAGCAAGGCACTGACCTCAAGCGGTCGGCAACGGCGCCATGCGGCCCTGCTTTTCATCGACCTCGATAATTTCAAGATGATCAACGATTCAATGGGCCACGACATCGGTGACCTGCTCCTTCGTCAGGTTGCCCTGCGGCTGCGGGAATCGGTGCGCAGCAACGATACGGTTTCCCGTCTGGGTGGTGACGAGTTCGTGATCCTTCTCGAAGAACTAAGCCCGAACATTCACGATGCCACCACCCAGATCGAGCACATCGCGCAGAAGATGCTTGACTCGCTGGTGCAGCCTTACAAATTTGGCGAGTTTTCCCACCATTGCACCGCCAGCATCGGGGCAATTCCGTTCATGGATGCCACGGAAACCATCGAGAGCCTGTTGAAATCTGCGGATATGGCCATGTACAAAGCCAAGGCGGCGGGCAAGAACAGACTCTTCTTCTTCGATCCGGCGATGCAGACGGAGGTCGAAGCCCGCGCTGCACTTGAGCGTGACTTGCGGCAAGCACAGCGTGAAAAGCAGTTTGTTCTCTATCTGCAACCCCAGGTTGACCAATCCGGCCATGTTTCTGGCGCGGAGGCATTGATTCGCTGGCAGCACCCGACCCACGGACTGATCTTGCCGGGCGAATTTACCCATGTCGCCGAAGAAACACGACTCATCCTGCCCATCGGCCAATGGGTTCTGGAGGAAGCTTGCAAACAGCTGGTTATCTGGCAGAAAAATCCTGATACGGCGCATCTGACACTGGCCATCAACGTCAGCGCCTTGCAGTTCCGTAACCCGGATTTTGTCGATGATGTGGCGCGAGCCATCCATGAATCAGGCGCCCTGGCCAGCCGCTTGAAACTTGAAATCACTGAATCACTATTGCTCGAAGATATTGACGGCACCATCGAACGCATGCAGGTGCTGAAGAATCAGCTGGGCGTCGGCCTGTCACTTGACGATTTCGGAACAGGCTATTCCTCGCTGAGCTACCTGAAACAGCTGCCGCTTGATCAAATCAAGATTGATCGCAGTTTCGTCAAGGATATTCATTGCAACCCGAACGATGCCGCGATTGCCGAGGCCGTCATTGCACTTGGCCGCTCCTTCTCGCTGAACGTCATCGCCGAGGGAGTGGAAACCATTGAGCAGCGGGATGCGTTGATCGCACGGGGCTGCCTGACTTTCCAGGGCTATCTGTTCGGACGCCCCGGCCCGATTGACGCTTTCCCCGCCTGCCGGCCGCCTCAGCGCAATTCCCAGTAACTGGGCCGGCTATAGGTTTCTTTGAGCAGATCGATGAACAGCCGCACGCGCAGCGGCAAATGCCGACGCTGCGGAAATACGGCGTAGATGCCCATCGGCGGGGCCTGCCAGGCATCGAGCACGGAGGTCAGCCGCCCCTCCTTCAGATCCTGCCCGACCTCCCACAATGAACGCCAGGCCAGGCCGCGCCCGGCCAACGCCCATTCATGCAGGACCGCGCCATCATTGCACTCGAAGCTGCCATTGACTTTCAAGGCATCGACTTCGCCGCTGGCCGGATCGCGAAACAGCCAGCCGCGCTGCTGGCCCAACGACAGACAATTGTGCCCGGACAAATCGGCCGGTTCGCGCGGCACGCCGTGAGTAACCAGATACGCCGGGCTGGCCACGACCATGCGGCGCATTTCACCGAGACGGACGCTGACCAGACTGGAATCGGTCAGTTCCCCGATCCGGACGGCACAGTCGATGTTCTCGTTAACCAGATCGACCAGACGATCGCTCAGGTTCAGATTGACCCGAACCTCCGGGTTGGCCAGCATGAAATCACCCACCAGCGGCGCGACATGCTGCCGCCCGAAGCCCGACGGTGCCGAGACGCGCAACTGACCACTCGCCCGAACACTGCCCAGCGACACCGCCGCCTCGGCATTGGCCAGATCGTTCAGTGTCTTCTGGCAATCCTCAAGAAAGGCCTGCCCTTCAAAAGTAATGGTCAGCTTGCGCGTGGTACGCAGCAATAATTTGACGCCCAAGCGCGTTTCCAGCGCGTCGAGCCGCCGGCCGATAATCGCTGGCGTCACGCCCTCGACTCGCGCCGCGGCAGAGAGACTGCCCCGAGTAGCGGCCGAAACGAAGGCTTCGATCTGTTTTAGGCGGTCCATTTCATACTTTAAGTAAAAGATGAATTGATTCTATCCGGCTTTCAAGTCTTATAGAAGAGTCATAGAATTCGCTACAGCGCAACATCCATTCATCCTTCACTCAGGAGTTCCTCATGGCCCTCAACCTTCCGCAAGGCGTGCAAATCACCGGCGATATCAAGCCGGGTTACGAAACCATCCTCACCCATGATGCGCTGGCGCTGGTCGCCAAGCTGCACCGCGCTTTCGAAGGTCGTCGCCAGGAACTGCTGAAGGCCCGCGTTGCCCGCCAGGCCCGCATCGATGCCGGCGAAATGCCGGATTTCCTGCCGGAAACCGCCCACATCCGCAGCGGCGACTGGAAGGTCGCCCCGATCCCGGCCGCCCTGCAATGCCGCCGCGTGGAAATCACCGGCCCGGTCGAAGCCAAGATGATCATCAACGCCTTCAACTCGGGCGCTGACTCCTACATGACCGACTTCGAGGATTCGAATTCCCCGAACTGGGAAAACCAGATCGTTGGCCAAATGAACCTGTACAAGGCCATCCGCCGCGAACTGTCGTTCAAGAACGAAGCCGGCAAGGAATACAAGCTGAACGACAAGATCGCCACCCTGCAGATTCGTCCGCGCGGTTGGCACCTTGACGAAAAACACATGCTGGTCGACGGTCAGCGCGTTTCCGGTGGCCTGTTCGACTTCGGTCTGGTCTTCTTCCACAACGCCAAGGAACAGATTGCTCGTGGCGCCGGCCCCTTCTTCTACCTGCCGAAGATGGAAAGCCACCTCGAAGCCCGCCTGTGGAACGACGCCTTCGTGATGGCCCAGGACCACTGCGGCATTCCGCAGGGCACCATCAAAGCCACGGTACTGATTGAAACCATCCTCGCCACCTTCGAGATGGAAGAAATCCTCTACGAACTGCGCGATCACTCCGCTGGCTTGAACGCCGGTCGCTGGGACTACATCTTCTCCTGCATCAAGAAGTTCAAGAAGAACAAGGATTTCTGCCTGGCCCAGCGCAGCGCCATCACGATGGAAGTACCGTTCATGCGCGGCTACGCCCTGGCACTGGTGCAGGCTTGCCACAAGCGCGGCGCCCCGGCCATGGGCGGCATGTCGGCCCTGATCCCGATCAAGAACGATCCGGTTGCCAACGAAAAGGCGCTGGCCGGCATCCGTCACGATAAGACCCGCGACGCCAACGACGGCTTTGACGGCGGCTGGGTAGCCCACCCGGGCCTGGTACCGATCGCCATGGAAGAGTTCGTCAAGGTACTGGGCGACAAGCCGAACCAGTTCGAGAAGCAGGTCGAAGGCAAGTTTGGCCCGGAACAGTGGCTGGACTTCCGCCCGACCACTCCGATCACCGAAGCCGGTCTGCGTAACAACATCAACGTCGGTATCCATTACCTCGGCTCCTGGCTGGCCGGCAACGGCTGCGTGCCCATCCACAACCTGATGGAAGATGCCGCCACCGCCGAAATCTCCCGCTCGCAGGTCTGGCAGTGGGTAGTTTCGCCGAAGGGCATCCTCGACGACGGCCGTAAGGTCACCGTTGAAATGGTCCGCCCGATGATCGCCGAGGAACTGGCCAAGGTGAAGGCCGCTGTCACCGCCCAGGGCGAAGACACCGCCAGCTACGACAAGGCTGCCGTGATTTTCGACGAAATGTCGCTGACCCCGGAATATCCGGAGTTCCTGACCCTGCCGCTGTACGAAGCAATGGCCTAAGCAGCACTGGAAGTAAAGGCAACACGAAAGCGCCGGGACATCCCGGCGTTTTTTATTGGCATCGAGAAAGCGTCCACACCCCGATTGGTACCAAATTCCAGCGCCAATCGAAGACTTTGTGATACATATCGGCAATCGTATACGTCATTACCATCGCGAAACCATGAGTAAACATGAAACCCCCGCCGTCTTCGGCACCGAAGATATCCTGCGCAGCCTGTGTAATTCAGTGACCAAGGTCCTGACCATCGCCACCCAGAGCAACATTCACTATTCCGGCATGGTCCAGCGCATTACCAAAACCTGCCTGAAGCCGGACATCGGCTGTTTCGTGCTGTTCGACGGCGGATTCTCAGGACTTGTCGTGATCAACTTTTCGGCCCAGGCTGCGATGGAACTCTACGAGAGCTACATGCTGCACATGGGCATGGCCAAGAATGAACTGGCCAGTTCCCACACGGCAGATGAAGTCAGCAATGTGATGGGCGAACTGATGAACCAGATCGTCGGCGACTTCACCGGCACGGTGGCACGTGAATTACAGACCCATATCACGCAGAACCAGCCGAAGATGCTGGTCATCAACAAGCAGGTGATGCTCAGTGTCGATACCAATCTCGACCAGCCCGAAGCCCGCCGCGTCACCTTCTTCACCGGCCGCAACAACATTTTCTATCTCGAACTGGCCATCGACCGGACCGAATTCATCAAGCTGAATGATTTCGAGGCTCGCGAGGCACCGGATCCGGATGAACTGATTGCCCAAGTCAATGCGGCGGCCGCCCCGGTTTCGCAGCCAACGACCTCTGACGAACACGACGATCTGCTCAAGTCGCTGGGCATGTAACACGGCAACCGCCGGAATTCATCCGGCTCCCCGCTGAAAGTGCATGGTGGCTGCCTCGGGGCAGCCGCTTCAGTGGTGTAAACGGGAATTCAGGTCATCGACCACCTCAGCCCAATCGGCATCTCCCAGCACTTCCTCGCGCAGGAAACTGGCCTGGCTCGGTGACCAGAACGAGGCATCAGCCAACAGCATCGCTGCAGGCAGAGGATGGTGGCGTTCGATGAAATGCTCCACCGCCGGCATCTCGGCGGGCAAGCCAAGTTGCTCGAACAGGTCAGGAAGGCTGTGGTAATGGAAATCCATGATTGCTCTCCGTTCAGAATGCCGACAAGCTAGGGCCTGCCTGAAAAGATAGAGTCCCGACAGACCGGACAGTTCCCCCCCAAAGCGCCTCAGAGTCAAAAGAATCATGGAAATACTGATCGACATCATCCTCAAGGCCGGCCGCTCGGCGGTCGAGCTTTCACTGTTTGTGCTGCTGCCGGTGATGGTCGTCATGCTGTCATTGATGCGGCTGCTCGAAGCGCGCGGGGCGCTGGATCGGCTCGTTGCGCTGCTCGCCCCCCTGCTGCGCCCGTTCGGACTGACCGGCCTCGGCGTGTTCGCGGCCCTGCAGATCAATTTCGTCAGCTTCGCCGCGCCGATGGCTACGCTGACCATGATGGACCAGCGTGGCACCTCAGATCGCCACCTCGCCGCCACGCTGGCCATGGTCTTTGCCATGGCTCAGGCCAATGCCGCTTTTCCGATGCTGACCATGGGCCTGCAGTTCGGCCCGCTACTAATCTTTTCGCTACTCGGCGGCCTGGCGGCAGCCGCGGCCACCTACTACCTGTTCGGCCGCCATCTGTCGGCCGACGAAGCTCAACTCGACGAAACCCTGCACCACCCGGTCGCCGAGAGTGCCAAGGGCGTACTCGACGTGATCAACCGAGCGGGTGCCGAGGCCTTCAAGATCGCCGTCGGCGCCATCCCGATGCTGGTGCTGTCACTGGTCGCCGTCACCGCCCTCAAGCGCTTCGGCGCCATTGACCTGATCACCCAATGGCTGACGCCTTTACTGGCGCTGGCCGGCATCGACCCGATCCTGATCCTGCCCGCCCTGACCAAATATCTGGCCGGCGGCACGGCGATGATGGGGGTGATGGATGACATGCGCCGGGCCGGCCAGGTCAGTGTCGAATTGCTCAACGCCAGCGCCGGCTTCCTGATTTCGCCCTTCGACCTGCCCGGTGTTGCCGTGCTGATCTCCGCCGGCCGGCGGGTCGCTGCCGTCTGGAAACCAGCCGCCATTGGTGCCTGTGTCGGCATTGCCCTGCGCACGCTCGGGCACGCGCTGCTCGCCTGAAACGCCAAGTCGATACTTTTTATAAACAATCCATAGACGTTTTGCCATCTATTAAAGACCTGCGCTAAGCAATAGACTTCAGGTCTCTTCTCTGGAGCTTTGCCCCCATGTTGTCCGCACTCACCCAACTGCTCATCTATCAACTGGCTGGCGAGGTTATCGCCCGCGGCCTGGCCCTGCCGGTTCCCGGCCCGGTGCTCGGCATGCTCTTCCTGTTCGTCGCGCTGATGCTCCGCGGCGGCCCGGAACGCGAATTGCAGACAACCAGCCAGAACCTGCTGCAACACCTCTCCTTGCTGTTCGTGCCCGCCGGCACCGGCATCATGGTCCATCTGCACAGGGTGGCCGACGAATGGCTGCCGCTCGTGCTGTCGTTGCTGATCAGCACACTGGCCACACTGGTCGTCACCGCACTGGTCATGAAGCTCTGCCAGCGCGCGCCGGCTGCCACGGGAGAAGCGCAATGACGCCGGACATCGCCCAGATCTGGATCTATCTTTCAGCCTCGCCACTGCTCGGGCTGACCATCACGCTACTCGCCTACCAGGGCGCCTTCTGGATCTACCAGCGCACGGGCAACAACCCGCTGGCCAACCCCGTGCTGATCGCGGTGCTGGCTCTGGTCCTGTTCCTGACCCTGACCGGAACCAGCTACGAAACCTATTTCGCCGGGGCGCAGTTCGTACACTTCCTGCTCGGCCCCGCCACCGTGGCACTGGCCATCCCGCTCTACACGCAATTCAAGCGAGTGCGCTCGATGCTTCTGCCGGTCATTGCCGGCCTCTTCGCCGGTAGCCTGACCGCCATCATCTCGGCCGTGATGGTGGCCCGCCTGCTCGGTGCCAGCATCTCGACGCAACTCTCCCTCGCCCCCAAGTCGGTCACCACACCGATCGCCATGGGCATTGCCGAGCGGATCGGCGGCATCCCATCGCTGACAGCCGTGCTGGTCATTGTCACCGGCATCCTCGGCGCGGTTGGCGCACGCTATGTCTTCGATGCCATCAAGGTACGCGACCCGGCCATCCGCGGCTTCGCCATCGGCATCGCTTCGCATGGCATCGGGACGGCCCGGGCTTTTCAGGTCAATGAGCAGAGCGGCGCCTTTGCCGCGCTGGCCATGGGCATGAATGCGGTTGTCACGGCAATCTGCCTGCCCATCTTATTGCCGCTGCTGCGCTAAGCTCGTTGCCCCGCCACCTCGGCCAACGGCATAAATCCCCCCAAATCCGGGTTGATTTGTGCCAATACCCAATGCACTTAGGGTAAGTACCAATGGCCGAGCGCACGCCTACCACCAAGAATTGGCTCATGTTCCCGCTCCTCCCCAATGCCGCCCCCCGCCAGAATTGGTTATGGCTTGCACCGTATGTTGCGATTGGCATTTTCGCCATGGCCATGCTGATCCTGACCGGGCTGCTGCAATGGCGTGAACTGGACACGGCTCGCTCCGCGCTGGAAGGCGACATGCACTGGGCGGAACGGACCATCGAAAACCGCCTGCACGCCCATCAGGATCTGCTCAGCGAGCTTGGCCGCGAACAGGAATTCAAGCAACTGACCTATGAATCGTTCCAGGTCAAGGCCACGCGCTATGTGCGCGATGCCCCCGAAATCCAGGCCATCATCTGGGTCGATACCGATGGCAAAGTGGAATGGGTCGCCCCCAATGAATCGACGGCCACCTTCGTCGGCGAACAACTCAGCGGCGTCCGCCTGGCTGCCCTGCAGGAAGCCCTGCGCGTACGGCGTACGGTCGTCTCGCCCGACTATCGGGATGATACGCAACGCCCCACCCACGACATCATCCTGCCAGTCCAGCGGGGTAGTGCCGACATCGGCGCCTTCATTGCCCTGCAATCCCTGGAGACCCTGCTCCGCGCCACGCTGCCCACCGTCTTCACAGCCCGCTACAGCCTGACCGTGCTCGATGCAGCCAACCGGGAGGTGCTCAGCAACTCGTCGGTCAAACCCACCGACCGCCAGCTTTCAGGCACCATCAGCCTCGAACTGCCGAACAATCGCCTCGGCCTGAATATCGTGGCCTATCGGGTCGGCGGTGCCTGGCTCCCCTTCGTCCCGGCCGGCCTGATCATCATCCTGACCGTGATCGCCACGATCACCCTGATCAAGTTGCGCCAGCACGCCAGACACCGGGCTGCAACGGAAGAAGAGTTGCGCGCCGCCTACGCCTTCCGGCAAGCCATGTCCGAATCGCTGATCACCGGCCTGCGCGCCATCGACCTCGAAGGTCGGATCACCTTCGTCAACGCCGCCTTCTGCCGGATGACCGGCTTCGACGAAAGCGAACTGGTCGGCATCAAGCCACCCTATCCCTACTGGCCGCCGGAAGAGTTCAACCGCCTGCAGCACAACATCGACACTGCGCTGGCCGGGAAGGCTCCGGCCAGCGGCTTCGAGATGCGTATCATGCGCAAGAACGGTGATCGTTTCGACGTCCGCCTCTACTTCTCGCCGCTGATCGGCACCGATGGCCAGCAGATGGGCTGGATGGCCTCGATGAACGACATTACCGAGCCCAAGCGAGTCCGCGTCGAACTCGAACGGGCCCATGAACGTTTCGTCACCGTGATCGACGGCCTCGACTCGGCGGTCCACGTCGCCGATGTGCAAACCGGTGAAATTCTCTTTGCCAACCGGGCTTTCCAGAATATTTTCGGCTTCGATACCGTTGGCCGCAATTCGGCCCAGGTCACTGCCCCCTGCCGCCCCAATCCGGAATGGTTGGCCCGCGACCCGCTACAGATCAGCGCCGAGGAATTGCCTTGCGAACTGTTCGATGGCGAAATCCAGCACACCCTGTCCGGCCACTGGTACCACCTGCACGAACGCGCCATCCGCTGGGTTGACGGCCGCACCGTGCGCGTCCAGATCGGCGCCGACATCACCGACAAGAAGCACATCGAGGAAGTCAATCTGCAACAGCAAAAGCGCCTCGAACAGACCTCGCGCCTGATCACCATGGGCGAAATGGCTTCATCGCTGGCCCACGAACTGAACCAGCCGCTGTCAGCCATCGCCAATTATTGCGCCGGCTGCGTCAAACGCATGCAGGCCGGCAACTACCGGCTGGATGACCTGCTGGCTGCCATGCAGAAGGCCTCCAGTCAGGCCGAGCGGGCCGGCAAGATCATCCGCCGGATGCGTGACATGGTTAAAAAAGGCGATCCGAACCGGCAACCAATCGCCCTCGAAGAACTGGTCGACGAAGCCCGCGCCTTCGCCGACATCGAGGCTCAGCGCACCGGCACACAGATCATCGTCGACCTCCCGGAGAACTTGCCGCGGATTGTCGTCGACCGCATCATGATCGAGCAGGTGCTGCTCAATCTGGTCAAGAACGGCATTGAGGCCATGAGCGATGTGCCGTTCGAACGCCGCCAGCTGTCCCTGCAGGCCAAGGTGGTCGACGAACGAATGCTGGAAATCTCAGTAACCGACCAGGGACACGGACTTGCCGAGGAAGACATTGAAAAGATTTTTGCCCCCTTCTACACCACCAAGCCGGAAGGCATGGGCATCGGCCTGGCCATCTGCCGTTCTATTATCGAATTCCATCAGGGGCGGCTGTGGGTCGAACCACGACGAGAAGGCGGCACCGTGTTCCATTTCACCGTACCAATCGAGGAAACTGTCGAGGTGACCCATGAGTAATCCGACGCAAACCATTTTTGTCGTCGACGACGACGAGGCCATGCGCGACTCGATGACCTGGCTACTCGAAGGCGAAGGCTATCGCGTCGCCTGCTTCGACTCGGCAGAGAACTTCCTGAAAGCCCGGCGCGATGATATGCGCGGTTGCCTGGTGCTTGATGTCCGGATGCCGGAGATGAGCGGCCTGGAATTACAGGAAAAGCTGGACGCCCTTGGCTCGCAGCTCCCGGTCATCTTCGTCACTGGCCACGGCGATGTGCCGATGGCCGTTTCAGCCCTGCAACGGGGCGCCTGCGATTTCATCGAAAAGCCGTTCCACAACGAAGACCTGCTGTCACGCATCCAGCGTGCACTTGAACTGGACAATCAGCTATCAGCCCGCCGCCAGCGCGATGGCGTCATTTCGCATCGACTGGATCAGCTCACTCAACGCGAGCGAGAGGTCATGCAACTGGTCGTCGCCGGCAAGCTGAACAAACAGATCGCCGACGAGCTGAACATCAGCATGAAAACCGTCGAAGCGCATCGGGCCAGAGTCATGGAAAAAATGGGCGTCCGAACCCTGGCCGAACTGGTCAAGGCGGTCATGATGGTGAATTGAATCCAAAGCCGCGCCGGCCGGCGCGGCTCAGATCGGGATGATGTCGTCGCCGCCAACCCCGATGTCGCCCAGATAGTGCGTCTGCTGGCGCACCTCCTTGCGGCGTAGCAACTTTTCCTGCACCTTGGCCGGCAGGTCGGTGAACATGATCACCTCCCGGTTGATCAGCAGTTCGATCAGATCTTCGATGGCCCGAACGAAATTGCGGTCGAGCTGATCCAGTTCGCTCTGCCGCCAGCGGTCATGCAGAAACTGCAGAACTTCCGGATGATCGGCCGGCAGCGCCTCCTGATTTTCGCCAACGGACATCGAATGCAGCTCGCTGATCCGCCCGTTGCCATCCCTCGTCACATAAAGCATGCCGGCTCCTCTTTCTGTCGTTCCAGGCAGTCTGCATCAGCCCACCTGGCTTGGCAATTGGACCTCCGTCCAGTCGCGGCTCAGTAGTTCTTCACCGGCCCCTTGGGCGGCATTTTTGGCGTGCCGAAATAGGTGGCTGCCGGCGCCTTGTAGCCTGCCGCCTTGCCCTTGTCATCGTAGATGATCTGCGCTGATTGTTCCTGCGGCTTCTTGCGGCTGGCCGTGATTTCCATGGTCGCCGCCCGGGATGGGGACTGGCGATCCAGTTCGGCCCGGACGATACGCATGCGCTCGACGGAAATCCGCTTGTCGACCGCGGCGGTATCCATGCCCCGCTTGACGAGCGTCTCGCGAATATTGAGCAAACTCTCCAGATCCTTCGAGGTCCGCAGCGAACGGGTCGGCTCGCCCCACTTCTCCTTCGGCTGGCTGACCGCAATATTGAACTCGTCCGGGTTGCTGACCATGCGGGCGATTTCCAGGCGGTTGTGCCGCATTGCCCAATCCAGGGCACCATCCCCCCACTCGTTCTTCGGAGTCCGGTCAGCCCCCTTCTCGATCAGTTTGCGCGCCAGTTGCTGATGCCCTTCATAGACAGCCATCATCAGCACGCTGGAACCGTTGGTGCTTTGAGCATCAATATCCGCTCCCTGCTCGATCAGGTAATCCGCCACCTCGGCATGCCCGGCAAACACGGCGTAATGCAGTGCCGACCACTGGCGCTTCGGGGCATTGATTCTTGCCCCCCGTTCCAGCAGCCATTTCACCGCCTCCAGATTGCCGCGCCACGCGGCCAGGGCAATGGCCGTTTCGCCATTGGCATTCAGCTTGTTGATATCGGCCCCGCGCGAAATAAACAGGCGCATCAGGTCAATCTTGCCCTCCCAGGCGCCGATCATCAGACCGGATCCAACCCGACTACCCATGAAATCCGGCGACATTCCGGCATCAAGCCATGCCTCGGCCTGGCGCACGTCACCAAGTTCCATACTGTTGGTGAAGGCTACCGGATCAGGCAATCTCGCCCTATCCTCTGAAAATACCGGGGTCGTTGCTGTTAGCAACAGTCCCATCCCGATTATCATGGCAAGCCGTCGTCTTGCAGTTAGTCTCATTGCGTTTCCATTGCCACAGGCCAGCCCTCATTTTCTCATGACACGGACCGATTACCGGCTTTTTGCGGCGCTGGCGCTGTCCGTCACGCTGCATTTGTTGCCACTTTTGCCATATTTCATCACCCATCCAGCCCAGCCCGAAAGTGCCCGACCGCTGCAAGCGGAACTTCGCAATCCACCGCCAGCTGATCAGCCATCGCCTCCATTGAAGCTGCCCGAGCCGCCCAAGCCCGCCGAGAATGCAAAGCCACGCCCGCAGAAGCCGGCGCCGGCAGCCCCCCCAAAAACACTGAGCCAGGCGGTTCGCGAACACCTGAAGAGACTGGATGCGGCCGGGCAGTTTTATCCGGCCGAAGCCATTGCCCGCGGTCTGGAAGGCGATGTCCAGGTTTTGCTGGTCCTGGACGAATCAGGCAAGGTTGTCGCCGCCCGCGTCGAGCAAAGCAGCGGCCACGCCTTGCTTGACGATGCCGCGCTCAAGGCCGTCCGCTCCCTGAGCAGCATTCCCGCCGACAGCCCCCGCGACACTTTATTGTGGTTACGCTTCCGTCTCAAACAATAATCAATTTGCTATTTTGTTATTTTTGGCGTTATCATGAACGGATAAAATAACCATAGTTTTATTGGGGGAATAATCATGGGACTCTCCAGCGCTCGTGTATCGACTCGAATATATCTGCTCATCGGGCTCACCTTGCTTGGTCTGCTGACACTCTGTTTAACCTCTCTCTATCAGCTCAAGGGCAGCATGATGGAGGATCGTAAGATGAAGCTGCGCAACCTCGTCGAGGTCGCTGTCGGCGTGGTCGACCAGCAGCACAAGCTGGCCATTGATGGCAAGCTGAGCGACGAAGAGGCAAAGAAATCCGCTCGCGACATCCTCCGCGGCTTACGCTTCAACAAGGAGGAGTACTTCTTCGGTATTGAGACCAACGGGGTTTATGTCCTGCATGGCGCCAATCCGGCAGCCGAAGGTCAGAACAAGATCGACCTCAAGGACACCAACGGCAAACTGATTATCAAGGAACTGATCGGCGCTGCCCAGTCTGGTGGCGGCTTTGTCGATTACTGGTTTCCCCGGGCCGGTCAACAAAAGTCCGAGCCGAAGCTTTCCTATGCCGCACTTTTCACGCCTTGGGGCTGGGCAATCGGCACAGGCATCTATATTGATGATATCGACCGCGAATACAAGGAAGGGGCCATGCTGCTCGGCGGCATCTCGGCCGCCCTGCTCGTGCTCCTCAGCCTGATCGGCTGGCAAATCAGCGTCAGCATCCTGCGTCAATTGGGCGGAGAACCGCAGGCAGCGACCGAGATCATGCAGCGGGTTGCCGGTGGCGACCTTACTGCACGCCTCGACAACGCCCCCGCCGGCAGCCTGCTCCATGCACTTGGCACCATGGTCGGCTCGCTGCGGCAAATGGTCACTGCCATCAACGTCGATGCCAACAAACTGGTGGCCAATGCCGACCACATCGCGCGCGCCTCTGACGAGGTCGCCAAGGCGGCCGAGCATCAGGCTGACTCTACCTCGGCCATGGCTGCCGCCATCGAAGAACTGACGGTCAGTTCCAACCACATTTCCGACAGTGCCCGTGAAACAGCCCGCGAAACCTCAGAGGCCGCAGAACTGGCAGGACGCGGCACTGAGCGAGTCAATCAGGCGAGTATGGCCATCCAGAAAATTGCCGACACGGTCACCGATGCATCTGGCCGCATTCACGCCCTGGAAGAACGTGCCAATCAGGTATCGACCATCGCCAGCGTCATCAAGGATATTGCCGGGCAAACCAATCTGCTCGCGCTCAATGCCGCCATTGAAGCAGCACGCGCTGGCGAACAGGGCCGAGGCTTCGCTGTCGTGGCCGATGAAGTTCGCAAGCTGGCTGAACGCACCTCCTCGGCGACCCTGGAAATCGAGCAGATGATCAGCGGCATCCAGCAAGACACGGTTGGCGCGGTTGAAGCCATGAACGCGGCCCTGCCTGAGGTACAGGAAGGCGTTGCACTCGCAACATCGGCATCCGAGTCACTGCAGGCGATTGAGGACGGCTCGCGGCGGACCCTGGAGCGTGTTGGGGAGGTTGCCGACGCCACCAAGGAGCAAAGCACGGCCAGCACTTCCATTGCTCAACGCGTCGAACAAATTGCCAACATGGTCGAGGAAACCACGGCGACCATTCGCGGCACAGCGGAGTCGGCACACGAACTCGAAGACATTGCCGGCAATCTGAAAGAACTGATCAGCCAGTTCAAGACCTGAAACCAGGGGCGGCCGGCGAGGCAACATTCAGACCGCGCCGGCTGCTCTCAATTCGGCAATCCGCTCAGGCCGATACCCTAGATTGGCCAGCAACTCATCGGTGTGCGCGCCGAGTTCGGGGCCGAGCCATTGGGTTGCGCCCGGCGTTTCAGATAATTTTGGCACGATGCCGGGGACGCAGAATTCCTTGCCATCCGGCAACTTTGCTGCTTCGAACATTTGACGGGCAATGAATTGCGGATCGGCAAACATGTCGACCACCGAATACACACGTGATGACGGGACTTCTGCTGCAGCCAGTATCGCCAGCACATCAGCCTCATCGTGTTCGGCACACCAGCGGTCGATCAGGGCATAGATTTCGTCGCGTCGCGCATCGCGGCCGGTGTTATCGGCCAAAGTCGGATCATTGGCCAGGTCCGAGCGACCAATGGCGAGCATGAAACGCTTGAAGATTGCATCGCCATTGGCGCCAATGGTCACATGTTTGCCATCCCGGGTGGTATGCGTACTCGACGGCGTGATGCCGGGCATGATGTTGCCGGTGCGTTCGCGGACGAATCCGAAAACATCGAACTCCGGCACCATCGACTCCATCATCGCGAACACCGCCTCGTAGAGCGCGACATCGACCACCTGACCGGCCCCGCCATTGACCTCCTTGTGACGCAGCGCCATCAGCGCACCAATCGCTCCCCACAGCGCGGCAATCGAATCACCGATGGAAATGCCGGTGCGTACCGGCGGCCGGTCGGGAAAGCCCGTGATGTAGCGCAAACCACCCATCGACTCGCCGACTGCGCCAAAGCCAGGCTGATCCTTGTATGGCCCGGTCTGACCGAAGCCGGACAAGCGAACCATGACCAGCCCGGGATTATCTGCCTTCAAGGTCTCCCAGCCCAAGCCAAGCTTTTCCAGGACGCCAGGGCGAAAGTTTTCAACCAGGATATCCGCCTCGGCAATCAGCTTGCGGACAAATTCACGGCCCTCCGGATGCTTCAGGTTGGCCGTCACCGATTTCTTGTTGCGAGCCTGGACATACCACCACAGGGAGGTGCCTTCATAAAGCTTGCGCCACTTGCGCAGCGGGTCGCCACCGTCGGGCGACTCCACCTTGATCACCTCGGCCCCAAACTCGGCCATGATGCGCGTACAGAACGGCCCGGCAATCAACGTACCTAGCTCGATTACCTTGAGTCCGGACAGCGGTCGTTGCACTTCGCTCATTTCAGGGCTCCCAGTGTTCAACGTGAAGGTTCGCCCCCCACAGACGCTCAACCGTGGCACTCACCGCGGCCGGCGCGCCGCTCGTCGCTACCGTCAGCCGACCATGTCCGCCACCGAGCAGATGACTGGCCGCCAGCAGTCGTTCCAGCTGGCGGGCCACCGGCTCGCCGGTATCGAGCAAGCTTGTCCCGACCGGCATGCGCCGGGCAATCGCCCCAGCGACCCACGGGTAATGGGTGCAACCGAGCACCACGACATCAGCGTCCGCCGCAGCCAGGGGCGTCACAAAAGCATCAAGCAAGGCCGCTACCTGTGGGCTATCCGGCCCCTGTGCCTCAATCGCCTCGGCCAGCCCAGGGCAAGCCTGGGCGATCACGCGCAGATGATTGGCATGATTGCCAACCAGCCGCTGAAAGCGCTCGCTCGCCAAAGTCCGTGTCGTCGCCAGCACGCCAATGACACCACTCCTGGTCAGCGCCACCGCCGGCTTAACCCCCGGCTCCAGCGCCACCACCGGTAAATCAATCGCCGCGCGAATCGCCTCCGCGGCAGCCGCTGTCGCCGTGTTGCAGGCAATGACTAGGGCTTTTGCCCCTTGCTTGGCCAGCGCCTTGGCAATCAAGACCCCACGCTCGCGAAGAAACACCTCCGGCCGGTCGCCATAAGGCAAAAACCGGGTATCGGCAAAATAGAAAAAGTCTTCCTGCGGCAATCGATCGCGCAAAGCGCGCAATACCGTCAGGCCGCCGAGGCCGGAGTCGAAAACGGCGATGGGCTGGTTGTTCAGAAGGATTCCCCGGGGCGCAGGCATCGTTGCCGGGCGCTCGTGCTCAATCCCTGGCCGGTGGCTGGAATACGCTGCGCAACTGGTAGAGATAGCCGCCCGTTGCCACCAAGCCGACGACAACGCCGAGCACGTATTTCAGGGTCGAAGCGACGATGGATTCCGGCACGAACAGAATCCACCAGGCAGCAACCAGCACGCCCAACAAGAAGCCGCGCACCAACACCCATTTGCGAACTTCCTTTTTCCGCTTCAACAACTCGTGGGCGGTCAAAGCGGCGGGTTCCAAATCTGCACTCATCGTAAAACACCGGAAAATGGGGGAATGGCGCAAATTCTAACGCAAAAAAAAACCGCCTTGCGATGGCTCGTTGGGCCCGCCGTAGTGCGTGCATCAAAGGCATCCGATCATCGTTACCGAAGGCATCGAGTAGCGATGCATTGGTGCGAGCGCCAAAACGCAACACGAGCCAGCATCATTTGGCAATCGGCCACCCCGCCTTCAGCATCCGGTCATAAAGCACCACGTTGACCGTCGCCGCCAGATTCATGCAGCCATGGGTCGGTATGTAAACGATGTCCTTGCACCATGAGGTGACGTTCTTTTTCAGGCTGCCGTCTTCCGGGCCAAAGATGTAGAAAGCGCGTTCGGGGTGCTGGTATTCGGTGAGCGGCTTGGCATCCGGGTGGACTTCGATGGCGACCGGGACGCAGCCAAAGGGGATGACTTGCTGCAGGTCTTCCACACCAATCAGCGGCAATTGCAAATGAACCTGCTTGGTATCGGTGCGAAACTCGACGGCGCGCTCGTAGCGTTTGCCGGTGTAGAACACCGTATTGACACCATAGCAGCCAGCGGCGCGCATGATGGAGCCGACGTTTTCCGGGCCTTTGGGGTTGTAGAGGCCGATGCAGGAGTAGCCGGTGTAGCTCTGGACGGCCTGTTTTCTAGTGATTGTTTCGATGCTCATCGTTGGCCTTATTCGGGCTGGCGGAATTCGTCGTCTATCCAGGCGTTGGCGCTGGCAGCGCTGAGCTTGAAGTTCGGCCCGACGCGGACGCTGGCCAGTTGTTCACCGTCGACATCTTTGGCGGAGAGCGTGGCGTAGGGGTCGTCCTCGTCGGGAACGATGTCGAGACTGATCAACACTGGTCCGTTTTCCCGGTCGACCGTGAGTTTCTTGTGGAGCATCGCGTGCAGCTGATGTTCGTGGCGACGCAGGACTTCGGAAGCGGTCTTGATCAGGGTCTGGAAAGCCGAAACATCAAGCGGCTTGGGGCTTTTCTTGTCGCGCCCCATGGTCCATGGGCCGACCAAGGCCGGCTCGGACTCGCCGTCCTTGATCATTTCGACGGCCCAGCCTTCGTCCTCTTCGTTCTTGATGACGCGGGCAGTCCAGCCGTTGCTGCGCCACAATCGTGGCTCGTTGATGTCAGCGGATTCTTCGGGCTCTATGGCCTCATTCATTACATTGGATGTCATGCCCGAATTGTACTGCCCGCCGAGGGGCAGCCGCTTGCCGAAGCGTTGGATTACGGCGTAGCGGCGGCCCGGCTCGCTTCGATTTCAAGATGACACGGGGACAGCAGTAGATGGACCAGATTTTCCGGATCAGCCGAATGGAAGCGTTCGACAAATGTGGCAAGCCGGGCATCGTTCGCCTCGGCCAGCGCGGCGATCAGCAGCCGTGCCGCTTCACGCGGATTCGTCCCGCCGGGCACGTAGCCGGGCCAGTCCTTGTAGTGTGTCAGCAGCTCGGCCTTGTGGTCCTGATAAAGCGCGGAATTCTGTACAAACTCGAGTTCGGCCTGCTTGGCAGCAATCTCGGCGTCGATCTCGGCGTCGGTATTCTGGTAATGGGCCTTCTCGGCCTCGGTCCAGTGCGGTTTTTCACCATGCTTTTCGCGCAGGGTGGCGAAGGTGCTGTCCAGTGCGATCTGCGAATGCGTCGAGGCATCACGGAAAACATGGACCATGTCCTTGCCATGCCCTTCCTTGCCAACATAGCGCATGCCGGCGGTGACCCGTCGGGGATTGAAGCGGAACTGGCGGGCACAGGCCGCACGGAGGAGTTCAAAGAGTTCTTCAATTTTTGCTGGGCTCACAGGGCTATCCTTTCATTCGCGCCTGACGGCGACGACTGCATGGCCAATTGGCTGAGCACAGCATACGCCTCCCTCTGACTTTGCGTGCCCAAAAAAGACAGAAGCCCCCAGGCGGGGGCTTCATTCAGGTGAAATCTCCCGGCGAGATTACATGCGGGCAATCATCGCATCGCCGAATTCGGAGCAGGACAACTCGTTGGCGCCTTCCATCTGGCGGGCGAAGTCGTAGGTCACCTGCTTGTCGCCAATCGCCGCTTCCATGGCCTTGAGCACCAGATTGGCGGCGTCGCCCCAGCCGAGGTGGCGCAGCATCATTTCGGCCGAGAGGATCAAGGAACCCGGATTGACCTTGTCCAGGCCGGCGTACTTCGGCGCCGTGCCGTGGGTGGCCTCGAAGCAGGCGTACCGGTCGGAGATGTTGGCCCCTGGCGCGATACCGATGCCACCGACCTGGGCCGCCAGCGCATCGGAGATGTAGTCGCCGTTCAGGTTGGTAGTAGCGATCACGTCGTACTCGGCCGGACGCAGCAGGATCTGTTGCAGGAAGGCATCGGCAATGGAATCCTTGATGATGATCTCACGACCGTTCTTCGGGTTCTTGATCCTGCACCACGGGCCACCGTCGATCAGTTCGGCCCCGAATTCATCCTGAGCCAGCTTGTAGCAGGCATCACGGAACAGCCCTTCCGTGAACTTCATGATATTGCCCTTGTGCACGATGGTCACCGACTTGCGATCATTGTCGATGGCGTATTTGATCGCAGCACGGACCAGGCGCGACGTTCCTTCGATGGAAATCGGCTTGATGCCAATACCGGAAGTCTCCGGAAACCGGATTTTCTTGACGCCCATTTCCTCCTGCAGGAACTTGACGACTTTCTTGACGCCTTCAGAGCCACAGGCCCATTCGATACCAGCGTAGATGTCTTCGGTATTCTCGCGGAAGATGACCATATTGGTCAGTTCCGGGTGCTTCAGCGGGGATGGCACGCCCTTGAAATACCGCACCGGCCGGACGCACTGGTAGAGATCCAGTTCCTGGCGCAGCGCCACGTTCAGGGAACGGATGCCGCCACCAACCGGCGTCGTCATCGGCCCCTTGATGGAGACGGAGTATTCCTTCAGGGCATCGAAGGTTTCCTTGGGCAGCCATTCGTCCGAACCGTACAGGCGGGTAGACTTTTCGCCGGCATAGACTTCCATCCAGTGGATTTTCTTCTTGCCGCCATAGGCCTTCTCAACTGCCGCATCGATGACCTTGATCATGACCGGCGTGATGTCGATGCCGATGCCATCGCCTTCGATGAACGGGATGATCGGGTTATCCGGAATCGCCTGACCCGGAACGATTTTCGAACCACCTTGCGGAACCTTGATGTGAGAAGTCATATCCACTCCATGCTTTGTTATCGGACGAGCGCTTTCGCCTCGGACACCCCTCGACGGGAACACCTGGCCCGATGCTTCCTTGGGCCGGCAGCATTTTTGATTATGCGGCAAAACGCTGGCTGATGTCAGCCATGCTCGACCCGCCAAAGAAAACGGCCCGGCAAACCCCTCGGGGTCTGCCGGGCCGCAAGTCTCAGCCGGAGCTTAGATGCGGGCAGCCTTCAGCGCAGCGTTCAGCGTCGGGCTCGGACGCATGACGGCCTTGCACTTTTCCGCATCGGCCTTGTAATAGCCACCGATATCGACCGGCCGGCCCTGCACCGACTTCATTTCGGCAACGATCTGGCCTTCGTTGTCGGACAGCGCCTTGGCCAGCTTGGCAAAATGGGCAGCCAGTTCGGCGTCCTCCTTCTGCGCAGCCAGTTCCTGCGCCCAGTACATGGCGAGGTAGAACTGCGAGCCGCGGTTGTCCAGCTCACCGGTCTTCGGCGATGGCGACTTGTTGTTGTCAAGCAGCTTGCCGGTCGCAGCGTCCAGCGTCTTGGCCAGCAGAACGGCACGCTTGTTGCCATCCTTGATGCCCTGCTCTTCGAGTGAGACGGCCAGGGCCAGGAACTCGCCGAGCGAATCCCAGCGCAGGTGGTTTTCCTGGGTCAGCTGCTGGACGTGCTTCGGGGCCGAGCCGCCGGCACCGGTTTCGTACATGCCGCCGCCGTTCATCAGCGGAACGATGGACAGCATCTTGGCCGAGGTACCCAGTTCCATGATCGGGAAGAGGTCGGTCAGGTAGTCGCGCAGGATGTTGCCGGTCACCGAGATGGTGTCCAGACCGCGGGCGACGCGTTCCAGCGTGAAGCGCATGGCACGGACCTGCGACATGATCTGGATGTCGAGACCGCTGGTGTCGTGATCCTTGAGGTACTTCTGAACCTTCTTGATCAGTTCGTTCTCGTGCGGACGGTAGGCATCCAGCCAGAAAATGGCCGGCATGCCGGACTGGCGGGCACGGGTAACGGCCAGCTTGACCCAGTCGCGGATCGGCGCGTCCTTGACCTGGCACATGCGCCAGATGTCGCCAGCTTCGACGTTCTGCGTCAGCAGCACTTCGCCGGTGGCGTTGTCGACGATGTTGGCGATGCCGTCTTCGGCGATTTCGAAGGTCTTGTCATGCGAACCGTATTCCTCGGCCTGCTGGGCCATCAGGCCGACGTTCGGCACGGTGCCCATGGTCCGCGGATCGAAGTTGCCGTGCCATTTGACGAAGTTGATCATCTCCTGGTAAATGCGGGCAAAGGTCGATTCCGGCATGACACACTTGCTGTCGTACTGCTTGCCGTCAGCACCCCACATCTTGCCGCCCTGACGGATCATGGCCGGCATGGAGGCGTCGACGATGATGTCGTTCGGCGAGTGGAAGTTGGTGATGCCCTTGGCCGAATCGACCATCGCCAGACGCGGACGGTGTTCCTGACAGGCGTGCAGGTCGCGGATGATTTCATCGCGCTTGGATTCCGGCAGGTTCTTGATCTTGTCGTACAGATCGACCATGCCGTTATTGACGTTGATGCCGAGCTCATCGAAAGTCTTGGCGTGCTTCTCGAAGGCTTCCTTGTAATAGATCTTGACGCAGTGGCCGAAAACGATCGGGTGCGAGACCTTCATCATCGTCGCCTTGACGTGCAGCGAGAACAGGATGCCGGCTTCACGACAGTCTTCCAGCTGGGCTTCGTAGAAATCGCACAAGGCCTTCTTGCTCATGAACATCGAGTCGATGATCTCGCCTTCGAGCAGCGAGAGCTTCGGCTTCAGCACAGTGGTCTTGCCGCCCTTGGCGATCAGTTCCATGCGCACTTCGCGCGGCTTGTCGAGGGTCATCGACTTTTCACCGTGGTAGAAGTCGCCGTGTTCCATGTGGGAAACGTGGGTCTGCGACCATTGCTTCCATTCACCCATGGAGTGCGGACGCTTCTTGGCGTAATTCTTGACGGCGCCCGGGGCGCGGCGATCGGAGTTGCCTTCGCGCAGGACCGGGTTGACGGCGGAACCGAGGCACTTGCCAAAGCGGGCCTTGAGGGCCTTGTCTTCGTCGGTATTGGCCGTTTCCGGGTAATCGGGAATCTTGTAGCCCTTTTCCTGCAGCTCCTTGACGCAAGCCTTGAGCTGGGCAACGGAAGCAGAGATGTTCGGCAGCTTGATGATATTGGTTTCCGGCAGCAGGCACTTTTTGCCCAGTTCGCCCAGCGTATTGGGAACCTTCTGCTCGTCAGTCAGAAACTCGGAGAATTCGGAGAGGACACGGGCGGACACAGAAATGTCGGCCTTTTCGATCTCGATGCCGGCCGGACCGGTAAAGGTGCGGATGATCGGCAAAAATGCGCAAGTCGCCAGCAGCGGCGCCTCGTCAGTCAGTGTGTAAATGATTTTCGACTTTCCACCAGCCATGAATATCCCCTTGCGTTGGATTGAATTTTTGGAGCTGAGGGTCACGCTCAGCCCTTTGTGAACCGGTTTGCTGAAGCAAAACATTGAGAGTATCGGCCCCCATTGCATCTCAGTCAACGAAATGCCTTTTCACATTGCGATTTCGCTGAAAATTCATGGACATCGACGCTATTCGCTGGTGCTAATATTTACCGCTGAACCCAGGCTTTTTCGACCATGAAAATATCCGTCGGCCTCTACGGCACCAACGCGCACCAGATCGCCCTGGCCATGATCCAGGGCTTCAACAAGCACTACACCCTGTTCCGCCAGACCAGCCGCGAGGCCAAGACACGGTTCGAGCAGGCTGACTGGCTGGGTGTGCACAAGGCCGTCAAGGAGCGCATCCGCTTCTACGATGATCGCGTCGACGAATGCGTCGAGCGCCTGCGCAACCAATTCGATGCCGCCTCGATCGACGACACGACGTGGCAGCAGGTCAAGCTGCTCTACATCGGGCTGCTGCTCAATCACAAGCAGCCGGAGTTGGCCGAAACCTTCTTCAACTCGGTGACGACCAAAATCCTGCACCGCAATTATTTCCACAACGATTTCATCTTCGTCCGACCAAGCATTTCCACGGAAAACATAGAGGGCGACGACACCCAGACCTACCGCAGTTACTACGCCAAGGAGGATGGCTTGCGTGGCACGGTCCTCAAGATCGTCAAGGACTTCGACTGGCATCGGCCATTTGTCGATCTTGAGCACGACGTCGAGCATGTTTATCACGCTGTTCGTCACTTCTTGAACGGCATGCCACCCCGCGAGGTGAATTTCCAGATACAGGTACTCGGCTCAGCCTTCTACCGCAACAAGGCCGCCTACATCATCGGCAAGGCAATCAACGGAGCGACCGAATATCCCTTCACCATTCCGGTGCTGCAAAACGAGGCCGGACAGCTCTACCTCGACACCATCCTGCTCGATGCCTGGCGGATCGGCCTGCTCTTCTCGCTGTCGCGGGCCTATTTCATGGTCGACATGGAAGTACCTTCCGGTTATGTGCAGTTCCTGCGCTCCATCCTGCCCGCCAAGCCACGCTCCGAGCTGTACATCATGCTCGGCCTCGGCAAGCAGGGCAAAACCATGTTCTTCCGCGACCTCATCTATCATCTCCACCACTCGGAAGACAAATTCATCATGGCCCCCGGCATCCGCGGACTGGTCATGCTGGTCTTCACGCTGCCCTCCTATCCCTACGTCTTCAAGCTGATCAAGGATGTCTTCGGCAGCTCCAAGGAGATGGACCGCGCCACGGTCAAGAAGAAGTTCATGATGGTCAAACAGGTCGACCGCGTCGGGCGGATGGCCGACACGCTGGAATTCTCCAACGTGATGTTCCCGTTGAAGCGCTTCAACGACGAGGTGCTGGCCGAACTGCAACAACTGGCCCCCTCCTGCTTCGAAGTCGATGGCGACCAGCTGATCATCAAGCACCTGTACATCGAGCGCCGCATGGAACCGCTTAACATCCACCTCGACCGGATGGAGCGCGCCAACAATGTCGAAAGGCTGGAGCACGTGATCCGCGAATACGGCAGCGCCATCCGCGAAATGGCCCAGGCCAACATCTTCCCGGGCGACATGCTGTGGAAGAACTTCGGCGTCACCCGCTTCGGCCGGGTCGTTTTCTACGACTACGACGAAATCGAATACATGACCGACATCAAATTCCGCCAGATCCCGCCAGCGCCGGACTTTGAAACGGAAATGTCCGGCGAGGTCTGGTATGCGGTGTCCAGAAACGACGTTTTCCCGGAAGAATTCGCGACCTTCCTGCTCACTTCGCCGCAGGTCCGCAAGATTTTCATTAAGTACCACAAGGATTTGTTGAGCCCCAGGTTCTGGCTAGAGGCGCAGGAGAAAATCCGCAGCGGCTACGTCGAAGACTTTTTCCCCTACCCGCAAGAACTGCGCTTCATCAATCGCCAGACAGACCTGACGGAGGAGCAATAGTTAAAGAATTGCTGAATGAGCGGTCAGAAATCCTGACTACTCACGTCATAACAAATCACTTATCTTTCGCGCAACAGCATTAATACAACAATGACCGATACCCAGGGTATCGGCACCAATACGCCAAATATTCAAATTAGTACCTCTAGGAGAACTTCAATGCCGCTGACCCTGGCGGTTGCTCGCGAAAGTACGGATGGCGAAAGCCGCACCGCCCTCTCGCCCGAGACAGCCAAGAAATTTGCCGCCCTCGGCGCCCGACTACGCATGGAACAAAGTTCGGGCATCCAGAGCCACTTTCTCGATTCGGATTACACCGACATCGACTTCCTGCCAGGCCCCAGTGAAGCCTACGCCCAAGCCGACCTGATCCTGCGCGTGACTCCGCCGAGCCTGGGCGAGATTGCCGCCCTGCCCGAAGGCTCGGTGCTGATCGGTCTGCTCAAGCCCTTCGAGTCCAAGGAACGCCTGGCCGCCCTGAACGCGAAGAAGATCACCGCCTTCTCGCTCGAACTGCTGCCGCGCATCTCGCGCGCCCAGAGCATGGATGCCCTGTCCAGCCAGGGCGCCTGCGCCGGCTACCAGTGCGGCCTGATTGCCGCCGCCCGCTGCACCAAGTTTTTCCCCATGCTGACCACCGCCGCCGGCACCATCCGTCCGGCCCGCGTGTTGATCATCGGAGCTGGCGTCGCCGGCCTGCAAGCCATCGCCACCTGCAAACGTTTGGGTGCCATGGTCGAAGCCTACGACGTCCGGGCCGCTGCCAAGGAGCAGATCGAATCCCTCGGCGCCAAGTTCGTCGACACCGGCGTCTCCGCCGATGGCACCGGCGGTTACGCCCGCGAACTCACCTTGGATGAGAAAGCCGCGCAGGTCGAGAAGCTGACCAAAGTGATTGCCATGGCCGATGTCGTGATCACCACCGCCGCCATCCCCGGCAAAAAAGCCCCGGTCATCATCACCCGCGAGATGGTCGGTCGCATGAAATACGGCGCCATCATCGTCGACATGGCCGCCGAATCCGGCGGCAACTGCGAACTCACCCAGCCGGGCGAACACGTCATCGCCAACGACGTGAACATCCACGGCCCCCTGAATCTTCCCTCGCGCATGCCCACCCACGCCTCCGAACTCTACGCCAAGAACCTCTACAACTTCCTGTCGCCGTGGATCAAGGACGGCAGTCTCCAGTTCGACTGGAGCGACGAAGTACTGGCCGGCACCGTGCTGTGCCGCGATGGCGCCACCGTGCATCCGGTGGTCAAACAAGTGATGGGTGAACCCACGGGAGGAAATGCGTAATGGACGGTCTGCTCGCCCTCTACATCTTCATGCTCGCCGCCTTCACCGGCTACGAGATCATCGCCAAGGTGCCGGTCATCCTGCACACCCCGCTGATGTCCGGCTCCAACTTCATTCATGGCGTGGTCGTCGTCGGCGCCATGATTGCGCTGGGCAATGCCGATACCGTCGTCGAACAGGCCATCGGCTTCTTCGCCGTCGCCCTCGGGGCGGCCAATGCCGCCGGCGGTTATGTCGTGACCGAACGCATGCTCGCCATGTTCAAGAAGAAGGAAGCATGATGAGTCTGCCCCTCTACGTTCAAGGCGCCTGGTTCCTCGGCGCCGCCCTGTTCATCTTCGGCCTCAAGGGCATGAGTTCCCCGGCCTCCGCCCGCAAGGGTATCGTTATCGCCGGTTACGGCATGCTGATCGCCATTGCCGGCACCTTCCTCGTTCCGGGATTAAAGAACATCGGCCTGATGATCCTCGCCCTCGGTCTCGGTGGCGCCGCCGCCTGGATCTCCGGCCAGAAGGTCAAGATGACCGACATGCCGCAGATGGTTGCCATCTACAACGGCATGGGCGGCGGTGCCGCCGCGGCGATTGCCGCCATCGAGTTCGCCCGCGGCGATACGCACAGCACCATCACGACCATCCTCGCCGTGATCGGCGCGCTGATCGGTGCGGTCTCCTTCACCGGCTCTTGTGTCGCCTGGGCGAAACTGCAAGGCGTGCTGAAGAAAGCCATCCGCCTGCCAGCCCAGAATGCGGTCAATGTCATCCTCGCCCTCAACGCCGTCGGCCTGGGGATCGCCATGGTGGTGATGGCCCCGGCCCAGCCGGAACTGATCTACTTCTTCTTCGCCATCTCGCTGATCCTCGGCCTGATCG
This sequence comes from Dechloromonas aromatica RCB, assembly GCF_000012425.1. NCBI lineage: Bacteria > Pseudomonadati > Pseudomonadota > Betaproteobacteria > Rhodocyclales > Azonexaceae > Dechloromonas > Dechloromonas aromatica (nom. nud.). The sequence continues at coordinate 3,367,821 of NC_007298.1, forward strand.
TCACCCTGCCGATCGGCGGGGCCGACATGCCGGTCGTGATCTCGCTGTTCAATGCCTTCACCGGCCTGGCGGTGGGCTTTGAAGGCTACGTGCTGGGGAACCCGGCACTGATCATCGCCGGCATCGTGGTTGGTGCCGCTGGTACGCTGCTGACGCAGCTAATGGCCAAGGCGATGAACCGGCCGATCTCGAACATTCTCTTCACGCCGATGGTGGCGGCTTCGAGTGGTGAAGCGATCAGCGGCACGATGAAGGAACTGAGTGCGCTTGATGCGGCGGCGATGATGCGTTACGCCAGCAAGGTCATCATCGTGCCGGGCTACGGCATGGCCGTGGCCCATGCCCAGCACAAGGTCTGGGAAATGACCGAGATGCTCGAGGAAGTCGGGGTCGAGGTGAAGTTCGCCATCCACCCGGTGGCCGGGCGAATGCCGGGCCACATGAACGTGTTGCTGGCCGAGGCCGGGGTGCCGTACGACAAGATCTTCGACCTCGAGGAAATCAACGGCGAGTTCGGTCAGGCCGATGTGGCGCTGATCATCGGAGCGAACGATGTGGTGAATCCAAGCGCCCGCACCGACAAGTCCAGCCCGATCTACGGCATGCCGATCCTCAATGCCGACATGGCGCAGAACGTGATAGTGATCAAGCGCGGCAAGGGCACCGGTTACTCCGGCGTGGAGAACGCGCTGTTCTTCACCGACAACTGCCGCATGCTCTATGGCGATGCACAACCCATGGCCGGCGAGATCATTCAGAACCTGAAGACGATGGGGTGAGCAACTTCTTTAGCTATACCAAAAATATCAGAAACCTTACAATCGCTCGTTATTGCATTTCAGGATCTCACCAATGAAAAGAATCGACGACCTGCTGATCTGGCTTACCGCAGCAACATGCCTCCTGTTGTGGGTCTGGTCAGCGGTCAGCGGACCGATCTCGGCACACTTCTTCCTGCTGCTTGCCGGGCTTGTCATTGCCTCGATCCTGTTTTCATTTCGTGAGCGGAAACGCTGGAAAGCGCACCAGCAGAATCACGTTAATGAACTAAATGACGTGATGTCCGAATACCATGTGCTTTCCAACGAGGCTATGGCCCATGCCGAATTGCAGTTCACCTCGTTGGAAAAGGACATGCAGGAAGCGCAGGAAGTTATTCGCGCGTCGGTCAACAAGATCTCCGGCAGCCTGACCGGTCTTGAATCGCAGTCATCCGATCAGCGCCAGGTACTGCGTTCGCTGATCGATCAGATGCTGCAAATGACCGACTCGGATCACAGCCAGGCCAATTCGCAGGTCAGCCTGCAACGCTTCTTCGACGAAACCAATGCACTGATTGCGGAATTCGTCAGCAAGATGACCCAACTGCAAACAACCAGCCAGGGTATCGCGCAGAGCTTCGATCAGATGCAGAATCAGGTGAAGAACATCACCGGCTCACTCAACGATATCGCCGGCATCACCAAGCAGACCGACCTGCTGGCCCTCAATGCGGCCATCGAAGCCGCTCGTGCCGGCGAAGCTGGCCGTGGCTTCGCCGTGGTCGCCGATGAAGTGCGCAATCTCGCCGCCCGTACCGGCGAATTCAACGTCGATATTCGCGTTGGCCTGAACGACATCCTGAAATCACTTCAGGCGGTGGGCGTCCGCATCGCCGATGCGACCAACATCGACATGAGTATCGCCGAGAAGTCCCGCACAACCCTGCACGAATTGGGCAGCGAGTTACTGGAACTGACCGGCAAGGCGCGCGAACACTCCGACCACATCACGGCAGTCACCGAGCAGATGCACAATCTGACGCAGGAAGGCGTGATGGCCATGCAGTTCGAAGACATCGTGACGCAGATGATGGGACGCATCAGTCAGCGTACCGTCAATGTGGGTGAATACATGCATGCCTTCCTCGCCCTGCAGCACGACAACGAATCCGATGGCCTCCAGCGTTTCCGCAAGCGCAGCCAGAAACTGGTCGAGTTGCTGGTCAATTCCCACGTCAAGAGTGATGCGATCCACTCGACCAACGCTGCCAGCCATGCCAAATCGAGCAGCGATGGAGAAATCGAGCTATTCTAATCCGCTCGGCATGTAACGCTGTAATTTGAAGCATGAATGATGGATCTGAACAGTCTGATCGAAACCCTCGGTGAAAAGACTACAGTCACGCTGGCCGGGTTGCTGATCGGACTACTCTTCGGCCTGTTTGCCCAGCGTTCCCGCTTCTGCCTGCGCTCCGCCGTGGTCGAATTCTGGAATCGTGCTGGCAGTGGCAGATTGGCCGTCTGGCTCTTTGCCTTTTCGGCTGCCGTCATCGCAACACAACTGTTCATTACCCAGGGCTGGCTGGACGTTTCGCAGGCCCGCCAACTGGCCGCCACCGGCAGCATTTCGGGCGCGCTGGTCGGAGGGCTATTGTTCGGTATCGGCATGATCCTGGCCCGGGGCTGTTCATCGCGCATGCTGGTCCTCGCCGCCAATGGCAACCTGCGCGCCTTGCTGACTGGACTGATTTTCGCCGTCGCCGCCCAGGCTTCGCTGAACGGCCTGCTTTCCCCGGTGCGAACCTGGATTTCCGGCTGGTGGACGATTCAGGGCGGCGGAACCAGAGACCTTCTCGCCACGCTGCACATGGGGCATTCCGGCGGGCTGCTGTTCGGTCTGATCTGGCTTGCTGCGGCCATCATCTTTGCCCGGCGAGCCAGGCTTGGCGCCCGCGAATGCCTCGGCGCCACCGGCGTCGGCATCATGGTCGGGCTGGCCTGGCTGGTCACCTACCAGATTGGCACCCAATCCTTCGAGATCATCCCGGTCCAGAGCTTGAGTTTCACCGGTCCCTCGGCGGACACACTGATGCTGGTGCTATCGCCGCCGGGGCAACCCTGGGATTTCAATATCGGCCTGGTCCCGGGCGTCGTTCTCGGTTCATTCCTCGCTGCGCTTTGGGGGCGTGAATTGAAACTTGAAGGCTTCAAGGATGGGCACAGCATGCGCCGCTATATTGCAGGCGCTGTCTGCATGGGCTTTGGCGGCATGCTGGCCGGCGGCTGTGCCGTGGGTGCCGGCGTCTCCGGTGCGGCCATCTTCGCGCTGACCGCCTGGATTTCGCTGATCGGCATGTGGGTCGGCGCCGGGCTGACCAATGCCTTGATCGACCGCCCGAAAGCCAGCACGTCTATCCCTACTGCCTATCAACCTTGAGCAGTGGATTGGCCCAAAAGGGAAAAAGCCCGCCAGCAGAACAACTGCGGCGGGCCTTCACCTGAATTTGTGCCTTACTTGGCGAAATACATCTTCGCTTTATCCAGCTTGTAGGTCCATGGCAGATTGGCGTTTTTCCAGCCATTGACCGCACGCTGCCCGTTTTTCGGGCCATCCTTGACGGTATCGCCTTCAAAGCCTTCGGCAACGCTGTAGACCTTGCTGTAACCGGCCATCTGCAAACGATCCTGCGCCTTTGAACTGCGGTCGCCGGAGCGGCAGATCAGGATGATGGTGGCGTCCTTGCCCAGGCCCATTTCCTTCAAACGACGCTCCGCTTCCGGCACGAAGTCCTGATTCGGCTCCAGCTTGTACATGAAGCGCTTGTCGTCCCATTCGGTCATCAGTTCAGGATGTTCAACATAGGGCACCAGCGCATCGGCATCGCTCGGCCAGCCGACGTACATCGCTTCGGCCCGGGTCCGGACATCGAAGAAGGCAACGCCTTTCGGGTCTTTCTTCTTCATGTCGTAGGCCTGTTGCGGAGTCAGATAGAGGCCGAGTTTGGATTTCTTGGCCTCCGGCAGCTTGTCCCAGTCCGTACTGCCCGGCGCCCAGTCGGCCGCCAAGCTCAGCGAGGATACTGCCAGCAAGGCAACGGCCAACGTACGCTTGAAAAACTGACGTTTGTCCATCATGCAATCCCCGGGTTGTTCGCCGCGCCCTTCAGGGTCGGCAGGTTGAGACTCACCGGTTTGACGGTCTTGATGTCGCGGAGGTATTCGGCCACAACGTCCCAAATCGGCGCGCCAGACCCCTTGGCCTCCTCGGATACCGGCGCCCAGCCCGCGACCTTGTAGGTCTTGGCTGGGTCAATGGGCTTGCCCTTGAGCATCATGTTCTGGATGCGCTGGCCCATCCTGGCGGTCGGCTCGCAGGTCCATTGCAGGCCGCCAACGCGCACCATGTCGCCCCCTTGCTGGTAGTACGGGTCCGGATTGAACAGGTTGTCGCAGACATCTTCGAGCACCGTTTTGATCATCTCGCCGCTCATGTTGGTCACCGTCGTCCATGGGTAAGTGATCGCGGTCTGGTCGAGCACGTGTTCCATCAGGATGGGCTGGCCGGGCAGCAGCGAGGTGCCCCAGCGGAAGCCGGGCGAGAAGGCGATTTCGGCGTCCTTGACCTTCATCAGCGCATCGAGAATGACCTGATCGAAGGTGCCGTTGAAATTGCCGCGGCGATACAGCGTGCCTTCGGAGATGGCCAACTTTTCGTTGAGCTTGGACAGGTACGGTGCACGCGCCTTGTCGATCAACGTCTGCATGTCCTTGTCGGCCGGCAGCAGGTTGGCGAAGACCGGCAGCAGTTTGTAGCGGAAGTCGGCGATCTTGCCATTCTTGACGTCGAAATCGAGCACACCGAGGTACTTGCCGTTGGAGCCGGCATTGGTGACCAGAGTCTGGCCACCGGCATTCTTGACAACGACCGGTGCCGGCATGCCGTCGTGGGTGTGGCCGCCGAGGATGGCGTCGATACCCTTGATGCGCGAAGCCATCTTGAGGTCCACGTCCATGCCGTTGTGCGACAGCACGACAACGACCTGCGCACCGGCGGCGCGGGCTTCGTCGACGGTCTTCTGCATGTTCTCTTCCTGGATGCCGAAGCTCCAGTTCGGCGTCTGCCAGCGCGGGTTGGCAATCGGCGTGTAGGGGAAGGCCTGGCCGATGATGGCGACCGGCACGCCGTTCATGTTCTTCATCACGAAGGGCTTGAAGACGGCATCGCCGAAATCGGTGGTCTTGACGTTCTGGGCGACGATGTCGATCTGGCCGGCGAAATCCTTTTCCTCGATTTCCTTGACCCGGGCCTCGCCGTAGGTCGATTCCCAGTGCAGGGTCATGACATTGACGCCGAGCGCCTTGCAGGCGTCGACCATGTCCTGCGCGTTCGACCACAGCGCCGTGCCGGAGCCTTGCCAGGTGTCGCCGCCGTCGAGCAGCAGCGCGCCGGGCCGATTGGCTTTCATGCGCTTGACCAGCGTGGCGAGGTGGGCAAAGCCGCCGACCTTGCCGTAGGTCTTGGCGGCCTGCTCGAAATTCAGATAGGTATAGGCGTGCGCCTCGATGGTGTTCGGTTTGAAACCGAAATGCTTGAGCAGGTTGTCACCCACCAGGTGCGGCACCTTGCCGAACTGGTCGCCGAAACCGAGATTGACGTTCGGTTCGCGGAAGTAGATGGGCAGCAACTGGGCATGACAGTCGGTGATATGCAACAGGCTGACATTGCCGAATTTGGGCAGGTCGTACAGCTTGGCGGCGCCTTTTTCGGCCATGGCCAGCTCGCTGTGCAGGGACATGCCGCCGGCTGCGGCAACGGCCATGACCTGAAGGAATTCACGACGATTCATGCTCATTTTTTAATCCTTGAAAACGGTATTTCGGCGAAGCCAAAAAATGCCCGACCAGTTTCCCGGCCGGGCTAATCACGCAAGTTCTAGTCTTTGTTGACCGGCGATTCCGGATCGATCAGAAAAGCCACGATGTGGGTGATCTGCTCCGGCGTCAGCCAGCTGTGCAGGCCGAAACGCGGCATGTTGGTACAGGCGGTAAAAGCGTTGGAGTTGTAGATCTTGTCGTAGGCGTACTTGATGATCTCTTCCGAATTGCCGCGGATTTTGCCGAAATGCTGCAGGCTCGGTCCGATCGTGCCGTAGGCAACTTCCTGTTTGGCGAGCTGGTGGCAGGCGTAGCAGTTGCCACCACGCAGCTTGCCGGCCGGGTCGGGCTGGATGAAGCCGATATGGCCGCCGGTGCCGACCGCCGCCAACTTCTCTCCTTCCTTCCAGTCGCCGATCAGCTTGCCTTCGACCGGGTAGCGGATGGTCGCCGCGTTCAGCTTTTCCAGTTTTTCGCCAAGCTTGCGCGGCGGGTTGTCACGATAGAGGCCACAGGTCTTCATCGTTTCATCCTGGTCCAGACGCGCCATCCAGTATTTCGAATTGTCGGTCCGGAACGAGGAACGAAACATCTGCTCGGCGTCCTTGGCAAATTTTCCGCCCGGCGCATCGACCGGCTTGTCGGCCTGGGCCGAAGCACCGAAAGCTGCGCTCAGCGCGAAGAAAAGGGCAAATTTCAATTTCATGGTCATCTCCCTTTTCAGCGTTTGATCCCCGGCGTTTCCATCACGGTGCCGGTCGCATTTTTTTGCAGGTAGGTTTCCAGCGCGATGATCGAATCGGCCAGATAGTTCGGTTCAGGCCAGCGAGCCTGGCGCATGCAGTCGATCAGGCGACGCTGCATGGTCCACACGGCGCCTTGCGACACCCGGTAGGATGGCCAGGTCTTCATCGCCGTGCCGGCACCGTCCTTGGTCGTCAGGTTGCCGAGATCCTGCAGGCGGATGCGTTTGCCCTCCTGGCCGTGGCAGATGGCGCAGGAAAAGTCCTGCGGGCCGGAGCGGCGATAGAAAATGTACTCGCCCATCTTGGCCATCTTGGCTTCTTCCGGGTGGCTTGCCGGCACATTGATCGGCTTGCCATTCGACTTGGCACCGATGAAGGTGACCAACGCCTCGATATCCGAATCCTGGCCCGGCTTCGAGAACCATTGGCGGGTCACCTGCTCCTGCTTGAAGCCTTGCAAGGTCACCATGCAATGTACGAGGCGGGATTCGACATCCATCACCTTGCCGGTGTCCTTGAAATACTTCGGCAACTGGGCGTAAGCGCCTTCCAGCTTGCCCGGCCCGAGGCCGAGGTCGCACTGTTCGAGCGACACCTGCTTCGGCCCGCGCTTTTCGGACCACAAGCCTTCGCCCTTCACTTCGAGCAGATCGGCTGGATTGCCATCAGCCAGCGCTTCGCGGTATTTGGCCAGTTCGTCGGCCACCTTGCTGTCCTGAGCCAGGACGCTGCCGGCAAAAGCGGCAATGGTGGCCACGCCAACCAGCGTTTTCAACAAACGTTGGATCATGAATTACTCCTCCACGGGGTACGTGTTGCGGCGACAGCGGCGGTCTGTGCCGCCTAGCTGCCGCAATTCATCGGCAAATCAGCCGATGGTGGCTTCGTCGCTGCGGCTGTCGCCCTTGTTGTCCTTCCAGCTGACCGTGATCTTTTCACCCTTGGCGCCGCCCTTGAACTTGAACGCCAGGTAGGGGTTCTTGGACACGGATGGTCCGAATTCGCTGCTCAGCACGACCTTGTCGCCATGCTTGGCGATCAGTTCGGTGATGAACCAGGCCGGCACGATGGCGCCAGCCGCATCCTTGCGCTGGCCGGTTTCCATTTCGTGGCTGACCAGAACCTTCACTTCGGTAACGCCGTCCTTGTTGGCGGCGCGGATTTTCATTGGATTGCCCATGAGTATTTCTCCTAAATTCTGTGTGTATGAAAACGGGAGGGATGGCGTAGCGAGCGATGGCAGAGCAAGGCGCGACCGGGAGACAGTGCAAATTGCACGGCGACCGGGCGCAACGCAGCTATGCCGAGCGCAGTAGCCATAACCCCGTTTTAGCCGCCGCAGCCGCCCAGGGTGACCTTGATTTCCTTGGTCGCCATGAAGAACTTGCCATCCGACTTGACCAGCGCGTAGATGTTGGAGGTCTGGCCCATCTTGACGCGGGTCTGGACGTTAGCTTCGGTGCCTTCCGGCAGCACGAAGGTGGCGGCCAGCGCGTTCGGGTTCTTCTCGATCAGGATGGCGACCATGCTGATGTTGGGCAGCGAGGAAGCGACGCCGACCGGCACCACGGCACCGTTTTCGGCGATATCCGGACCGGTGACCTGAACGTCCTTGCTGTCGGCCGGCGAACCGGCACCGAGTGCCTTCAGCGTGTCGGCCATGCTCTTGGCGTCGAAGGCAGCCTTGTTCCAGTCGGCCAGGGCCATGCCCGGGGTGATGATGCCGGCAGCAGCCAGCATGCCCAGCAGGGCGGCGCCGGAGCCGGATTTGAGTACGGTGCGACGTTGATTGTTCATGACTTCTCCTCTGTAGAAATGGGAATTACTTGGAACCAGCCAGAATCCACTGGACCAGTGTCTTCAGGTCTTCATCCTTGACGTGAGCGTTCGGCGGCATCGGGATCGAGCCCCAGACGCCCTGACCACCGGCCTTGACCTTGGCGATCAGGCGGGATTCGGCGTCGGGCTGCCCCTGGTAGCGGGCAACGACTTCGCTGTAGCCGGGGCCGACGATCTTGCTCTTCATGCCGTGACAGGCCATGCAGCCGCTCTTCGTGGCCAGTTCCAGCGTGCCGGCATCGGCCGCCTTCTTCGCTGCTTCCGGGCCGAGCGTACGGGTACCGCGTACAGCGCCGAAATTGCGGTTCTGGTCAGCCAGCTCGCCATGCGCGGTGCGGGCGTACTCAGGCAGGGTCGAACCGATCTGCACTTCCGGCTTGCAGTTCTTCATGCACGCCACGTTCTTCACGTCTGGAATGCCGCCGTTGCCAATGCCACCCTTCTTGGCCGAGGCGCCAGGCCACAGACCGTGGTCGGTCGTCATGCCGTTGCGGTTGGGCAGCAGCTTCTGGACGTCGGCAATGTTCCTGTCGGACAGTTCGAAGTCGGCCGGCACGATCTCCTGCAGATTGAGCAGGTAGGCCAGGATGGCGTAAACATCGTCCGGCTTCAGCGACTTCGGCGCCGTCCATGGCATGGCGCGCTGGATGTAGTCGAAGACCGTCGAAATCGTCGCCACCTTGGTGAAGGTCGTACGCTGCGGCAGTTCACCAGAGGACAGGCCCTTGACGCGGCCAGTCTTGATGTCGTCCTTGGTTGTGCCGCCGGCCAGCGGGGTGAACACTTCATTCGACTCGCCGAAGGAGCCGTGGCAGGACGCACACTTCTCCTCGAACAGCTCGTTGCCGCGCTCGACATTGCCCTTGCCCTTGGGCAGGCCCTTGAAGTCGGGGCGAACATCGATGTCCCAGGCCTTCACTTCGGCCGGGGTCGCCTGTCGACCGACACCTTTGAAGTTTTCAAAGGAAAAACCGGTGCTCGACGCCCCCAGTAGCGCCAGGACCAGAATCGTTTTAGAGAACCTGGACATTGGTGACCTCCCCGCTTTCGACGACTTTCCAGGACTGGATGGCGTTGTTGTGATAGATGGACTTAGTGCCGCGCACCTTGCGCAACTGGCCGTAGCTCGGCTGCACGTAGCCGGTTTCGTCGGTGGCCCGCGACTGCAGGATGGCCGGCGAACCGTCCCATACCCAGTTGATATTGAAGCGGGTCAGCGCCTTGTTCTGGACTGGACCTTCGAGACGGGCCGTCTGCCAGTTGAGGCCACCATCAAACGAGACATCGACCTGTTTGATGCGGCCGCGACCTGACCAGGCGAGGCCGGAAACGTTGAAGAAGCCTTTTTCAACCAACGTCTGGCCGCCGGACGGCGTGGTGATGACCGACTTGGCCTCCTGAATCGAGCTGTACTGGCGGTGCAGGCCACTCGGCAGCAGGTCGATGTAATGCACGGCCTCGTCCTTGGTGGCGTAAGGCATGTCACCGACTTCGATGCGACGCAGCCACTTGACCCACGACACGCCCTGCACGCCCGGCACGACCAGGCGCAGCGGGTAGCCGTTTTCCGGGCGCAGCATTTCGCCGTTCTGGCCGTAGGCGACGATCACTTCCCCGGACTCGACCATTTCCATCGGAATGGTACGTGTCATCGAGGAGCCGTCAGCCCCCTCGGCCAGCACATAGCGGGCCTTCTTGTAATCGACCCCGCAGTCTTCCAGAAGCAGCTTGAGCGGTACACCGGTAAATTCCGAGCAGGACAGCATGCCGTGCGTGTATTGCACAGTCGGCACGGCGACATTGCCCCATTCGAGACCGGTGTTGGCGCCGCATTCGATGAAATGGATGCGCGACACCGAGGGCAGGCGCATCAACTCGTCCATCGTGTAGACCTTGGGCTTCTTGAGCAGCGAGTCGTCCGAACCGTTGATCATCAGGCGATGCTTGGTCGGATCGACATCCTGCCAGCCCTGGTGATGGCGCTCAAAGTGCAGGCCGGACGGCGTGATGATGCCGAACAGGCCCTGCAGCGGCGCAAACGACACCGAGGCGCCGCCGACACGGGCCAGACCCGGCGACTCGCGACGCACCAACTGGCTCTCGAATTTCGATGGCATACCGTACGGATTGGTTGCCACCGGCATGCCGAGAGACGTGCTCCAGGCCGGCAGATTGAGAATATTCGGATCGCCTTCGCTGGCGCGTACGGCGAGCGGTGCTGCCATCGCCGCGCCGGCCGCCAGGAAGCTCTTGCGCAAAAAATCGCGACGCCCGGCGCCGACGGCCTTGACCTGATCTTCCGACAGGAAGTTCTCCGGCGCTGGTCGCAAACGCCCCGGCTTTTTAGTGATATCACCCATCTGGAAACACCCCTCCACTATTTGAGTCAATTACTGCAAATCACTTTCCGATACCCAACTCGTCGCCCAGATCGCGGCTTGCCACCGTGATGCTGACCGTCCGGCAGATGTCGACAAAATTCGGATCGACCACCTTGTACAGGACCGAACTCCCCTCCCGCCGCCTATCAACCACGCCGGCCCGGTAAAGGATGTTCAGATGACGCGAAATGTTGGCTTGCGTCAGGCCGATTCTTTCCACGACGTCATGAACAGGGCGCTCTTCGCCACACAAACAGGAGAGAATGCGCAAGCGCGTCGGATCAGCGAGTAATCCGAAGTAACTAGCTACCTGCGCAAAGACCTGTTCTGCTTCGTCCATATCACTCTTTGACCTCAATCAAAGAATCAATGTATAACTGCTCACTTATATAGTCAACCACTAATATTGTTGCAATGCAGCATGCAATTTATCCAAAAGGCTTATACCCTTGGTACTAAGCTGATCTGGACCGATCGCCCATAAAATCGGCTATATAAACTATCGACAACACTAGAGGAGATGTCTCGATGAAACTGTTTGCTCCCATCGCAGCCGTGTGCCTGCTGGCTGCCGCCGGCACCTCGCAGGCGGCTGACCCCTATCTGGCCCGCAACCTGGCTGCGACTTGCGCCAACTGTCATGGCACCAACGGCAATGCCGTCAAGGGCTCCGGCATGGATGCCCTGGCCGGCATGGAAAAAGCCAAGATCCTGCAGAAACTGGCCGACTACAAGAGCGGCGACAAGCCTGCCTCGATCATGCATCAGATCTCCAAGGGCTACACCGAAGCGCAACTTGATCTGATCGCCGGCTATTTCGCCGCACAAAAATAAGGGAGACCACCATGATCCTGATGAAAAGACGTGATTTCCTGAAAGTGGGCGCGGCAGCCGGCGCGATGGCTTCCCTCTACGGCTGTGCCGGCGGCAACAAGGCGAGCGGCCATGTCGTCGTGGTCGGTGGCGGCTACGGCGGTGCGACGGTTGCCAAATACCTGCGCATGTGGAGTGAAGGCGGCGTGCAGGTCACGCTGATCGAGCGCAACCCGACCTTCATCTCCTGCCCGATCTCCAACCTGGTCATTGGTGGCACCAAGACCATGGAAGACATCACGATCAGCTACGAAGGCCTGCGCAGCAAATGGGGCGTCCGCGTTATCCAAGACGACGTGGTCTCGGTCGATGCGGCCAAGAAAACGATTGCCCTGAAGGGCGGCAGCGCCCTGAGCTACGACCGTCTGGTCCTGTCGCCGGGCGTCGATTTCATGTTCGACCAGATTCCCGGCCTGAACAACGCCGATGCCCAGTCGAAGATTCTGCATGCCTGGAAGGCCGGCCCGCAGACCGTCGCCCTGCGCAAGCAACTGGAGTCGATGAAGGATGGTGGCACCTACGCCATTTCCATCCCCAAGGCCCCCTATCGCTGCCCGCCCGGACCTTACGAGCGCGCCTGTCTGGTCGCCGACTACTTCAAGAAGAGCAAGCCGAAATCGAAGGTCGTCATCCTTGATGCCAACGAAGACGTGATGTCCAAGAAAGCCCTGTTTACCAAGGCATGGACTGATCTCTACAAGGGCATCATCGAATACCGCAACAACAGCGAAGTGAAGGATGTCGAAGTCGGCACCAACACTGCCGTGCTGGAATTCGACAAGTTCAAGGCCGATGTGCTGAATGTCATCCCGCCGCACCGGGCCGGCGACATCGCCGCCAAATCGGGCATCAAGCTGATCAACAACCGCTGGGTGGACATCAACTGGCTGTCGATGGAATCGACCAGCACACCGGGCATCCACGTACTGGGCGACGCCGTCTTCCCGGCGCCGACCATGCCTAAGTCCGGCCACATGGCCAACCAGCACGGCAAGCTCGCCGCAGCTGCAATCCTGAACCTGCTCTCCGGCCAGGAACCGAACCCGGAACCGGTGGTCATGAACACCTGCTACAGCTTCGTCGATAGCAAGAACGTCATCCACGTGTCGTCGGTGCACCAGTACGATGCTGCCACCAAGACCGTGCAACCGGTCAAGGGCGCCGGCGGGGTCTCCGTCGCTCGCAACGAACTGGAAGCCAAGGTCGCCATGGGCTGGGCCAAGAACATCTGGGCCGACATGCTGACCTGATTTTTATCTGCAGCAATGACAAAAGGCCGCATTTGCGGCCTTTTGTCATTTCAATGAGCTCATGGCTCAATCCAGCGTTGCGATGTACTCAGCCACGGCATGGGTTTCCAGCTCGGACAACTTGGACGCGATGGTGTGCATCACTGCGTTGTCATTGGTCCGCTCGCGCTTGTTGAACTGCTTGAGCTGGTCCTCGATATAGCGCGGATGCTGGCCGGCCAGGCGCGGCAACTGCGGCGTCCCCAACCCCTTGGCACCGTGGCAGGTCGAACAGGCCGGCAAGCCGCTAAACTGGTTGCCACGATTGAAAATAAACTTACCGACTGCCAGTAATTCGGCATCCCTGGCCGGGCGCGGCCCGACCACCTTGGCCTGGAAGAAGGCACCGAGTGCTTGCATTTCGGCTGGCGTCAGATCCTCCGCCTGCGGCTTCATGGTGTCGCTGGCCCGTTTGCCGGACTTGAAGTCACCCAGTTGCTTGGCGATGTATTCGGAGTGCTGGCCGGCCAGACGCGGAAAGACCGCACTGGCTGACTCGCCATTCAGGCCATGACAAAGGAAGCAACGTCCCCCGACGATTTCTTCCGCCCGCTTCAGATCGACAGGTGCAGCATCGGCCGCCAGCACGACACTTGACCCAACCAACAGCCCCAAAGCAATACCTCGTTGAACCAGCCGAAACATCACCACCCCCTTATATTTGATAATAATCAAATATTAATTTTCTTCTATTCGAAAAGCAACGAGCTCACAGGGCGCGCAGAAACTCGGCCACGGCGCGAATTTCATCGGTGGTCAGACGCTTGGCAATGTCCTGCATCAGTGCATTGTCGTTGGTCCGCTTGCGCTCCTCGAACAGCGTCAATTGGGTTTCGATATAGAGCGTATGCTGGCCAGCGATGCGCGGCAGCACGTCCGATCCGGTCCCGGTCTCGCCGTGGCACTCGCGGCAGGGCGTCAGCCCCTTGGCGGCGTTGCCCTGCTTGTAGATCTGCTCGCCGATAGCGCGCATCTCCCCGTAAGCCGACTTGCCCCGGCTCGGCTCCTGGTGGCTGAAATAATGCGCCGCCGCCCGCATGTCGTTATCGTCCATGTCGGCCACGATCTTGCGCATGTCGCTACTCTCGCGCTCGCCCGACTTGAAGTTACGTAACTGCTTGAGCAGATAGGCCTCGTTCTGGCCAGCCAGCTTCGGATAGAGCGGACTGGAACTGTCACCGGTCGCACCGTGGCACAGAAAACATTTGCCCATGACCTGCTCTTCGCCACGCTGCATCAGCGCCTGATCCTCCACGGCCTGCGCGGCCACCGCAAAAAGTGCCGCGGCGGCAACGACAAAACGTCGAATCATGCCTTCCCCGTACTGCCGAAACCACCTTCACCACGATGGCTGGCATCGAAGTCATCGACAATATTGAAGCCAACCTGCAAGACCGGCACGATAATCAATTGAGCGATGCGATCCAGCGGATTCAGCGTAAAGCTCGCATGCCCGCGATTCCAGACCGACACCATCAGTTCGCCCTGATAGTCGCTGTCGATCAACCCGACCAGGTTGCCAAGCACGATACCGTGCTTGTGACCAAGGCCGGAGCGCGGCAGGATCATCGCCGCCAGCCCCGGGTCGGCGAGGTGGATGGCCATGCCGGTCGGCACCAGCGTCGTCTGGCCCGGCTCGACATGCAACGGCGCTTCAATGCAGGCGCGCAGATCCAGCCCGGCTGATCCCGGCGTCGCGTAATGCGGGGGCGTTTCACGCAGGCGGTTATCGAGGATTTTTACGTCGATCTGATGCATCAGTTTCTTCCTGTCAGTTTGGCAATGTGTTCGATCAGTTGCCGCGCCAGCACCGACTTGGGTGCGGGTGTCAGCGGATGGGTGCCGGCATCGTCAAACAACACCAGTCGGTTATCGTCACCACCAAAACCATCCTGGATCAGGTTACCGGCAATCAACGGGATATTCTTCTTGCGTCGCTTGGCCTGAGCATACTCTTCCAGACTACGGCTTTCGGCTGCGAATCCAACGCAGAACGGGCCATCCTTCAGCGCAGCTACTTCAGCCAGGATATCCGGATTCTCGATCAGTTCGATCGGCGGAATGCCGCCAGTGTCCTTCTTCAGTTTGTGCTCGGCAGCATTAGCCACGCGATAATCGGCCACGGCAGCAACGCCGATAAATATATCGGCTGCTGGCGCTCGTGCCATCACCGCCGCATGCATTTCCAGCGCGCTCCTGATATTGATGCGCTCAACGCCCAGCGGTGCGGCAAAGCCAACCGGCCCCGAAACCAGGGTCACCTCCGCTCCGGCCTGCCGTGCGGCGCGCGCCACGGCATACCCCATGCGACCGGAAGACAGGTTGGTGATGCCACGCACCGGGTCGATTGCCTCAAAAGTCGGCCCGGCAGTAATCAGCAGCTTCTGGCTGAGCAACACCTTGGGCATGAAGAAGGTGAGCACTTCTTCAAGAATTTCTTCCGGCTCCAGCATGCGCCCGGCGCCGACTTCACCACAAGCCTGCTCACCACTGGCCGGGCCAAGCACCTGCACGCCGTCGGCCTGCAATTGGCTGACATTGCGTTGCGTCGCCGGGTTTTCCCACATCTGGCGGTTCATTGCCGGCACCACCAGCAAGGGGCAATCGCGAGCCAGCACCATGGTCGCCAGCAGATCGTCAGCCATGCCGCAGGCGATACGGGCAAGAAAATCGGCCGAAGCCGGCGCAACCAGAATCAAATCGGCCGAGCGCGAAAGGTCGATGTGAGCCATCGCGTTCGGCATCCGGGCATCCCATTGATCGAGATAGACCGCTTGGCCGGACAGCGCCTGAAAGGTGGTCGCCGTCACGAAGTGAGTCGCCCCTTCGGTCATCGCCACCTGTACATCGGCACCCTGCTTGCGCAACAAGCGAACTAGCTCAGCCGCCTTGTAGGCAGCGATACCGCCGGTCACGCCGAGAACGATGCGTTTTCCCAATAATTCCATTGTCTTACCATTAGAATTGGTGTCCGCACATTCTACTGGAAAAGAATATGGCGATTACCGATTGGCCAGAAGGCGAGCGACCACGCGAGCGGCTGCTGGCACACGGCCCGGCCGCACTGTCCGACGCCGAATTACTG
The DNA here is from genome assembly GCF_000012425.1 of Dechloromonas aromatica RCB. Taxonomy (NCBI): domain Bacteria; kingdom Pseudomonadati; phylum Pseudomonadota; class Betaproteobacteria; order Rhodocyclales; family Azonexaceae; genus Dechloromonas; species Dechloromonas aromatica (nom. nud.). The sequence goes on from NC_007298.1 coordinate 3,383,670, forward strand.
GCTATCTATCTAAGAGTCGGCGTGCGCGGCAAGAGTGCCGTCGATCTGGCACGCGATCTCTTACACCGCTTCGATGGTCGGCTCGGCACACTGGCCGAAGCTTCGCTCGAAGAACTGGCCAGCGTATCCGGCATCGGCATGGCCAAGGCGGCACAGCTGAAAGCCAGCTTCGAACTGACCCGCCGTGCGTTGTCACAGGAGATGGCAACCCGTGACAGCTTCACCTCGCCCGGCAAGGTAAGGGACTGGTTGCGCCTCAAACTGGCGAGCCGTGGCCACGAAGTGTTCATGGCACTATGGCTCGATGCCCAGAATCAACTGCTGAAAGCAGAAGAGTTATTCACCGGCACCTTGACCCAGACCTCGGTCTACCCGCGTGAAGTCGTCAAGGCAGCACTCGCCCACAATGCAGCGGCAGTCATCCTGGCCCATAATCACCCGTCCGGCATTGCCGAACCGTCAAGGGCTGACGAAATGCTCACACGTTCACTGAAAGAGGCGCTGGCGATGGTCGACGTCAAGGTTCTCGACCACTTCATCGTTGCCGGCAACACCCCGCCATTGTCCTTTGCCGAACGGGGTTTGCTATAAAGTTCATAAAACCTCTTGAAATACCCCAGGGATTTTAGTTATACTTGTGGGCTCTCTTCTAGCGAATTCTGGAGCACCATCATGGCGCGAGTCTGCCAAGTAACGGGTAAAGCCCCGATGGTTGGGAACAAGGTTTCCCATGCCAACAATAGAACCAAACGCCGCTTCCTGCCGAACTTGCAGTACCGTCGTTTTTGGGTCGAATCTGAAAACCGCTTCCTGCGTCTGCGTGTTTCCAACGCCGGCCTGCGCCTCATCGACAAGAACGGCATCGACGCCGTCCTAGCCGATCTGCGTGCTCGCGGCGAAGTCTGATAAAGAAGGATAAATAAAATGGCTAAAGGCGGTCGCGAAAAAATCAAGCTGGAATCTACAGCTGGCACCGGGCACTTCTATACCACCTCCAAGAACAAGCGCACGACGCCTGAAAAACTGGAGTTTATGAAGTACGACCCGAAGGCACGTAAGCACGTTGCTTACAAGGAAGTTAAGCTGAAGTAATTCAGCCACCTCCAGCATTCGACAAACCCGCCTTCTGGCGGGTTTTGTTTTTTCAGGCCCGGTCTTTACGAACAAACAGCAAGACCGCATAGGCCACGATGCCAGCAAAGATCAGCACCGACCAGTTGGCCATCGACAAACCCAACAACTCCCAATCGCGACTGGTACAGAAACCGGTTGCCAGGAACATTGAGGGCCACTCCATGCCCAGCCAGTCAACCAGACGCTCGATGGCATTGGGATCGGTGAAGCCGCATTCCGGCGCCAGGTCCGGAAAAGCCTGCATCCAGGTCTGGTAAGCAGCCACGCCAAAGCCAAGAACGCCAAGCCCGGCAGCCAGCGTCGACCAAAGTAGCCGCCCTGCGGGCAAGACGAAGCCAAGCAGGCCAACAAAGCCAATCATGATATAGAGCAGGCGCTGAAAAATACAGAGCGGGCAAGGCGCCAGGTGCAACAGAGTTTGCAGCGCCATACCAACAGCAACCAAACCGAGGCATCCCAACCCCAGCGTCGCAAACCACGCCCTGACGGGCACTTTCGAGCAAATCATCAAGACACTTTCAAATGAACAGTCAGCCGAGATTCTAAGCGATGCCGCGCATGGCGGCGACTACAGAACATGCACTCCGGACGATAGCACTCTGGACCGGCGCCCGGCAGCCCGTTAAGATTACCGGATGAACACACGCATACTGCTTGTCGAAGACGACGAACGCCTGGCCGAACTGACGGCCGAATATCTGACCAAGAACGATCTGGAAGTGAGCATCGAGCCCCGCGGCGACACCGCCGAAGCGCGCATTCTCGCCGAACAGCCCGACCTGGTGATTCTCGACGTGATGTTGCCCGGCAAGGACGGCTTCGAGGTTTGTCGGGCGGTTCGCTCGCAATTCCGCGGCGTGATCCTGATGCTGACCGCCCGTGATGAGGATTTCGACCAGATTCTCGGCCTGGAGATGGGTGCCGACGACTACATTGCCAAGCCGGTCCAGCCGCGCGTCCTGCTTGCTCGCATCAAGGCCCTGCTGCGTCGATTGCCTGTGGCCGGCGAAGGCGGCAGCGGAGAATCGGAGAGCATGCTGTTCGGCCAGTTCAAGATCAGCCAGGCAACGCGAACCGCCGCACTGGCCGGCCAGACCATCGACCTGACCACGGCCGAATTCGATCTGCTGTGGCTACTCGCCTCCCACGCCGGCAACGTACTGTCACGCGACGACCTGCTGCAGGAATTGCGCGGTATCGGTTTCGATGGCCTGGATCGCTCCATTGACGCCCGAATTTCACGTCTGCGCAAGAAATTGAACGACGACCCGGAAAACCCGACCCGCATCAAGACCGTCCGTGGCAAGGGTTACCTGTTCAGCAAGCATGACTGGAACTGAACCGACGCCTGAAGATTCAGGCGCCAAGGAGCACAATCAGGGACTGGCCCGCTCACTATTCCGGGTCTCGCTACCGCGCTGGCGTGGCAGTCGCTACAGCCTGTCCAAGCTGTTCTTCAATTTCTACCTGCTGGCGATGGGCTCCTTCGTCGCCATCGCCTTTACCGCCGACTTCGTCATCTCTACCGCCCAGCGCGGCATTACCGATGATTACGCGCGGCGCTTCATGCGCGGCACGATTACGCTGATTGAAGATGAACTGTTCCACCATCCGCGCCGGGAATGGCAGAAAAAGATCAAGGATATCGACGAGAAATTCTCCTACAACCTGGGCATCGTCGAACGGATCACGCTCGATAGCAAACTGACCCCCTCTCAGGTGATCAAGCTCGACGCCGGCGATATCGCCATCGACCATGATGGCGACATCATGTATCACCGACTCGGCACATCGAGCCAGGTTCTCGTCGTCGGCCCGCTGGCATCGAATCGTAATCCCGAACTAAAAGACCGCCTGCCGCTCGAATTACGGCTGCGCCTGCTGACCTGGAGCCTGATTGGCGTCATTTTCGCCATCGCTCTCTGGTTCTGGATTCGCCCCATCTGGCGTGACCTTGAAGCGCTGCGCCAGACGGCCCGCGATCTCGGTGACGGCCATTTCGATGCCCGCTCACCGGCCGCCCGCACGCAGCTCTTTGCCCCGCTTTCCGACACCATGAACAGCATGGCAGACCGTATACGACAGCTGCTGGCCACTCATCGCGAACTTTCCTGCGGTATCTCGCACGAGCTGCGCACGCCGATTGCCCGCATGCGTTTTGCCCTGGAAATGCTGTCCGAAACCGAGCAACGCGATGAGCGCGAACGCCTGTGGGCCATGATGGAAGCTGACCTCGACGAGCTCGACCAGCTGATCGATACCAGTCTGACCTACGCCCGCTTCGAGCGCGAAGCGCCGCAAGCGCACTTTTCCAGCGTCAAATTCGCCGAGTGGCTAAGCGACGAAGTCGACGCGGTCCGCCTGCTGGGCCGTCAGCTTGAGGTGGTCGTCGATACCGGAAAACTGCCAGAAAACCTGTTCGTCGATCTTGACCGCAAGGCGATGCCCTACGCCCTGCGCAACCTGCTGCGCAATGCCTTCAAATACGCCAGCAAGCGTATCTCGGTCAACGCGGAGCTGGTTGGCGAAAATATACAGATCCACGTCGACGACGATGGCATCGGCATTCCGCTGGAAGAGCGCGAACACATCTTTTCAGCCTTTACCCGCCTCGACCGTTCACGCGACCGATCGACGGGCGGCTACGGCCTGGGTCTGGCCATTGCCCGTCGCGTACTGGAGTTGCATGGCGGCACCGCCATTGCCGACGCTTCTCCTCTCGGCGGCGCCCGCTTTACGCTGTCCTGGAAGGCGCAGCAGTAGGGCTTTCCCGCTTCGTCACAAAGCGTTACAGAAGATCAAAACCCGTTACCTCGGCGCAACGCTCGCGCAACAGACGGCTGGCCATCGCCCCTCTAGAATGCAAGGCATGGAAGAAAAGCAATCCCATCAAGAGGATAACGAGGAAATGATCAAAATGAATATCAAACAATTTATCGAAGCTACCCGCCAGTACCTGTTCGAGTTGGCTCCAGCCCAAGCGCTGTTGGCCACCGCCACCGTCGGCGAGGATCGCTAATGGCCTTTGCCGACAACCTGCCGATCAGCGAATCGCTCGGTGTATTCGTCGGCATCACCGGCTTCGACTGGCTGGCCGAAGGCCAGGCGGAACCGCTCAAGGCAGCCGTTGCCGCCATCGCCGCCGGGGCAATAATTGCCATTGCCCGGAAGCTGTTGAAGCGCCCAAACAAGCGCTGAACCTGTTTACCCTCCTCTCGAATACCCCCCGATTCGAGACCTCCCTGTTACCCCGCCCTCGTGGCGGGGTCTTTTTTGTCCGGCCGAATTGATGCCCTTAGCCGCCTAATCAGCCGTGGCAGGCAATGGAGAAGGCGCGTGATGTACGGCAGCCGGTTTCCCGGCGAGCCCTGAAACATAGGCGCCTAGAACACCGTTGCCATGCCAGAACAGCAAGACCCAGATGAGAGATCCGAGGGGCAGGACAACGCCAACCGCGAAGAGAAAAACCTTGAACGCGCGGCCCCAGCGTGAGCGTGCCGCGAACATAAAGCCTGTTGCCTGCGGTAGGCGGCGCACCAGCATGACGTAGCCGCGCCACAATGCAACGGCATTTCTAATCATGGATGAAAAATCTTCGCCAAGTCATCTTCCGATTATCGACGCCAGGCATTACCGGGAAATGACCGTGGAAAAAAAAGACCAGCAGTCAAAGCCGTTCTCACCGGGCTGCCGCATTCAGACAAGTGGCTGCTTGCGGTGGGCGATTGACTGAAGCCGCTTAGGCTGCCTCGCCAAACCAGTTGGCGCCGAGACAGGCGCGCAGCGCCAGCCGGGCACGGTGCAACTGAACCCAGCAGTTGTTGCTGGTGATTGCCAGGGTCTGGCAGATCTCGTCGGTATCGAAACCAAGCACTTCGCGCATGGTGAAGATGCGGGCGCTGGCATCCGGCAGGCGGTAGAGGCATGCCTCGAAAACCTCCCAGAAACGCTTGTTCTCCATCGCCTGCTGCGGCGTCTGCCATTCCGATGGCCGGGTATCTTCGGCCCAGTGCTGGCGATCATTGAAATAGGCGTTCAGATCGTCATCATTTTCGACATCCGCGACCACATTTTCGCGAACCTTGGCCCGCAGCACATCGATGATCTTGTTCTTTAGGATGGAGAGCACCCAGGTGCGTAAGGAAGCCCGCGAGGCAAAGCTTTCCCGCCCCAGCAGGGCGCCGGTCAGCGCCTCCTGAACTGCGTCTTCGGCTTGTGCCCGATTGCGCAGTTGCATCTCGGCAAAGCGCAGCATGTCGCGACGCAGGTCTGTGAGAAACTCGGGGTCGTGCAGGGGGTCCAAGGGCGTGTCCACTCGATGAGGTTGCTGGCCGGGGATCATACTGGAAAATATTTTGTAAGGTTTTGATGCTTCCGCCGACTAATTGAGCAGGCCCCCAAAGCCTCGACGTAACACAGGAACTGAAATGATCAGCTGCAAGGAAGCCACCCGCCTCGCCTCGCTTCAACTGGAACGCCAGCTCAGCTTTGGCGAGCGCCTCCAATATCGTTTGCACCTGGCGATGTGTGTCGGCTGCCGACGGGCTGAAAAACAGTTTGCGTTCATGCGTCAGGCAATGGGCGCCTGGATGAGTCAAAAAGACTGATCCAAGCACCTCAATCACAACGGAGAAAATCATGAAAAAGCAAAATATCGTTTCCCTGGCCGTCGGTTCCGCCTTTGCTGCCATTGCCCTGAGTCCGGCTGCCCACGCCGGCGAAAATCCGTTTGGCGCCACCAAGCTGGAAGCCGGCTATCAACTGGCCCAGGCCGATACCAAGATGAAGGACGGTAGCTGCGGCGGCGACAAGAAAATGGAGGCCAAATGCGGTGCCGAAAAAAAGGCAGCCGAAGCGAAGTGTGGCGCCGACAAAAAGAAGGATGCCTCCTGTGGCGCAGCCAAGAAATCGACTGAAGCCAAATGCGGCGCGGACAAGAAAAAAGACGCCTCCTGCGGCGCCAACAAATAAGGCTGCGCTGATCGGCTGCGGCGCAGGGTTCGCCCTGCCCGCTTTTCTGCTCAATGGGAATCAATCGAATGTTGCCACGCCACGCTCACGGTGCCGGTCTCGGCTTTCGCCGCGAACTGATCGCAGCACTGAAAGCCGGCGTGCCGGAGGCCATCCGCTTTTTCGAGATCGCCCCGGAAAACTGGGCCGGCATGGGCGGGCGCTCCACCAAGGATCTGCGCCAATTCACTGAACGCTACCCCTTCGTCTGCCACGGCCTGTCGCTATCGCTCGGCGGACCGGGGCCTTTGGACGAAAGCCTGCTCCGGCGCATCAAGGCCTTCATGACCGAACACGGCATGACGCTGTACACCGAACATCTGTCGTGGTGTGCGGACGATAGCCACCTCTACGACCTGCTACCGATTCCACTGACGGAAAAAGCGGTCGAATGGACGGCCGACCGCATCAAGCGGGCTCAGGACATTCTCGGCATGCGGATCGGCATCGAGAACGCCTCCTACTACCTCTCGCCGCCGGGGGCCGAAATGACCGAGGCAGAATTTATCAATGCCATCGTCCGTGAGGCCGACTGCCTGCTGCATCTCGACGTCAACAACATCTACGTCAACAGCCGGAATTTTGGCTTCGACCCGCTGGCCTTCATGGCTTCCCTGCCGCTCGAACGCACCTGCTACGTGCATGTTGCCGGCCATTACGTCGAACCGGATGGCTTGTTGATCGACACCCATGGCGCCGAAGTCATCGACCCGGTCTGGTCGCTGCTTGAAGCGGCCTACACCCGCATCGGCGGCACAGTGCCGACCTGCCTGGAACGTGACTTCAACATTCCCGATTTGTCGGCCTTGACCGCAGAAGTCGAGCAGATCACCCGTTTTCAGGCCGCCGCCATTGGCCGGAGAGTCGCTTGATGAACGCCGACTTCCAGCAATTTCAGCGCGAATTCGCCCGCCACCTGCGCGATCCGCATCATGCGCCGCGCCCGACGGGTATCCCGGCTAGGCGAATGGCAGTTTATACGGAACTGCTGTTCAACAACATTGGTGGCTTTGTCGACGCCTGCTTCCCGGTCAGCCGGACGATGCTGGGCGAAAAACGCTGGCGCCGGCTAATCCGGACTTTCTATCGCGACTGGCCGCTGCATACGCCTTGGTTCAGGGAAATCCCCCGTGAATTCATCCGCTACCTGGCCGAAGGCGAGATCAGCCAGCCGCGGCCGGCCTGGCTGGCCGAACTGACGCATTACGAATGGGCTGAGCTGGCGGTCGACGTGATGGACCACCCGACACCGGCCTATGACCCAGCAGGGGATTTACTGAGAAATACTGTCGCTCTCAACCCGGCAATGCTCAACCTGGCCTATGGCTGGCCGGTGCACCGCATCTGCCAGGATTACCGACCGCGCAAGCCGCAGGCGACCCACCTCGTCGTCTATCGCGATAGAGACGACAAGGTGCAGTTCAGCCAGATCAACGCCGTTACCGGCCGCCTGCTCAGCCTGCTCGCCGCCGCGCCGAGCCGCGGTGAGGCGGCGATCCGCCAGATCGCCGGCGAATTGCAACACCCCGCCCCTGAGCAACTACTGACCCACGGCGCCGCACTGCTCGACGACCTGCGCCGGCAAGGGATCATTCTCGGCAGCCTCGCCTGAAAAACCTCAGTTGGGCTGTAAGTTTTTCGCTGCATTGGCGACTAATGATTACCCAATCCCAACGGAGAATAATCATGAAAACCATCGCCATCCTTGCCCTGTCCGCTGCGGCGAATCTCGCTTTCGCGCTCGACATCCAGCCCTACTCGGCTGATACCCTGGCCGCCAAGCAGAAAGCCGGTGAGTCGGTCACCCTGCACTTTCATGCCGATTGGTGCCCAACCTGCAGGGCACAGGACAAAGTGCTCAATAGCTGGAAGGGTGATGCATCTGTACCGGGAACCTTGCTGCTGGTCGATTACGACAAGGAGCGCGAATTGAAGCGTCAGCTCGGCGTTCGCACGCAATCGACGCTGATCGCCTACAAGGGTGCTGTCGAAAAGGCCAGGCTGGCCGGCGAGACCGATCCCAAGGCGCTGCGCGCCCTGCTCGACAGCACCAAATAGGTACCGGACAAGCATCATGGACATCCCACTTGCTCACCTTGGCCTCAGCCTCGTTGCCGGCAGCTTGACGACGCTCTCCCCCTGCGTCTTCCCCATCCTGCCGCTGGTCATCGGTGGTGCCGTGCAGGCCAACCGGCTGGCGCCGCTGGCGATGGGCCTCGGCATGGCCATTTCCTTCGCGCTGATCGGCGTACTACTCGGCGCTCTCGGCCCGGCGCTTGGCATCGATTCCGACAGCGTGCGCCTGTTCGGCGCCTGGCTGTTGATCACCTTCGGCCTGGTCATGCTGGTCCCGGCACTGAATCGACGCTTCACGGAATGGATGCTGCCCATCGCCTCCAGTGCCAACGCCGCTTCAGCCAGGCTCGACGGCGGTTCACTGAGCGGCGCACTATTGCTGGGTGGTGTGCTCGGTCTGGTCTGGAGCCCGTGCTCAGGCCCACTGCTCGCCTCGGCCCTGACGCTGGTGGCCAGCGAAGGCGGTGCGCTGCGCGGTGGCACCGTCCTCGGATTGTTTGGTATCGGTGCGGCAATCCCGCTGATTGCCGTCGCCTATGCATCCCGCCGTGGTTTCAGTGCGGCACGTGGCTGGGTACTGGCCCGCATCGACGGAATCAAGAAGGCGTTTGGCGTGCTGATCCTGCTGACCGGGCTAGCCATTCTTTCCGGCGCTGACAAGTGGCTGGAAACACAGGTCGTTTCACTGCTCCCTGATGCCTGGGTGCAGGCAACGACGTTGTTCTGAGCTTGCTGTCGATCAGAAATTGAGGCGCAGCGACAACCAGTGAACGCGATCCGCCAAACGATTGATCGTCCGTCCCTGCTGCTGCTCATTGACCATCTGCGCAATGTAGGCGAGTTCTCCGCCCATCGGGCCTAAACGGAAGGCTTTGGCCAGGCGCCAGTCGATCCGCTCGCTGGCTTCGATCGGATAATCGTCGTTCCGCCGCCAACGCATGGGCGAAGCCCGGAAATACATGATTGACGCGGTAAGGTCGTAGGGCAGCTTCTGAATCAGCATGGCCGTTTGCGAGTGGGTGGGTGCCGAATCGCGGGTCTGGCGAATGATCTTGGGTCCGTTGTTGAAGTCATCGGCAATCCGTGAAATATCGGTAAAGTCAGCTGTCACGCAAATCAGTGAATTACCGTACATCAACCGGGTCGTTTCGAAGGGGCGCCAGTTCAACTGATATTCGTAACCCTGGATACGGACATTTTCCAGGTTGACGGCACTGTCGGCACGGCCGTTGGGAAACACGGCGTAATTCACCGCATTCATCCGCAGACCTCCGAACGGAGCGGAGGTTTCTCTGTCATCAGGCATGCTGGCGGGCAATGCCAGCGGCAATATCTGGATGTAATTGGGAATCCTCTCGCTGAATACCCTGACATCCGCAGTGGCCCGATATTCCTTCAACTCGGCCAGATAGCCGAGTTCAAGTGTGTCGATCTGCTCGGGTTTGACGCCCTGGGCATAGTAGAGAATGTCGACCAGGCCAGTCCCGCCGATATCGCGTCGCTCCGAGTGCCCTGCCGCCTCATACAGGCTGGGGTTGCGATGCGCCCGCGAGGCAACGAGGCGGATGGTATGCCCGGGCATCACGTGAAAGCTCACACTCGCCCTCGGATCAAACATATCGCCGCTGATATTGTCGTGTTCGTAACTGCCCCCCAGATTGAAGAGCAGGGGGTCCATCAGGCGGTATTCGAGATTTCCGAATGCACGATAGGCGAACCGGCTCTTCCACTCCGTTGACGAGAACTGCTCGTACGACTGCACGGAAGTGGATTTGAGTCCAAGCCCCCACATGAATCGCAGATCCTTACGCGGGGAAAGCAGATGCTCGAACTCAAGCTCATGCTGCTGCGAGCGCCCCCCCGGATCAACGCCTGGAAAAAAGGTGACCGATGCCGGCGCAACGCGATTGGTCGTGAAGTTCACCCTGGTACGGAATGGCCCCTGTGCCCGATCATCGTTATAGCCATAGCGCAGCTTGGTTTCTTCGGTTGCAGAGAGGGTTCGGCGCCACAGGATGCCGAAGGCTGCCGAATACTGTTCGAGATTACGGATGGGGTCGTTGACCGGACTGCCGGGCCGGCCATACTGCGACATGTCGCGCGCAAAGGTTCCTGTCAATTGCAGTTCGTCACGATCAGTCAGCGGAATATCTGCCCGCAGATCGAATAATTGCGATTGGCGGTTATCCGGAGAATAAGTCCATCGGCCGCTGTAGTAGCCATACTGAAAACCGTCATCCTGAAATGAGCGCGCCGTGAAGCGGAGATTGGCGTCACCGAGGCTGCCGCCCCAGCGCAAGACTTCATCACGAATTCCGTTGTTGCCGTGGTTGGCCGAAACCATCCAGCCTTTGGTCAGGGCAGGGTCCATCGTGATGATGTTGATCACCCCCATGAAGGCATTCGAACCGTAGGAAACGGTGTTCGAACCGCGAATGACCTCGATACGTTCGATGTTCTCCAGCGCCACCGGCAACAGATTCCAGTTCACCCCGGACTTGAAGAGTGGGGAGTACTGGGAACGACCATCGACCAGCACCTGGACCCGCGGCCCGTACTCCTCGCTGGACAAGCCATAGTTCAGCCCGTGATAGGCGACGATGGCCGGATCCTGATTATGCGAAGTCACCTGAAAGCCGGGCACCAGCCGTAGCAGGTCTTCAACCGTCCGCATACCGGAAGCCCGGATCATTTCCTGATCGATCACCGTGACCGAGGCCGGTGTTTCGGACAGCTGTTGTGGCAAACGACTGACCGAAGCGATGATCGGCATCTCGCTGAAAAACAGGTTTTCCTCGGCGCATGCGGGGAAGGCGAGCGCCGTGGCGACGAGCAAAGTCGCCTGTCGCAGGCACAGCGGAATTCGCGTTTCAGGTTTTTTCACTTAGCTCTTCTGCCAGAACAACCCAGCGAGGAGGCTAAACACTCACCCAGGCTGAAACAAAACAAGGACTTGTCGATTGCGAAGGGCTGGATTTTAACAAAGATTTACCTTCCCCCTCCGTCCCTGACGCCTAGGGTATTACCTCGTCTCGTTCAGCATTCTCACTTCCCGTTGCGGGAAGGGAATGGCGATACCATGCGCCTTGAAGGCCCGCCAGATGGCGAAATTGACGTCGGAAACGATGTTGCCCTTGCCCTCTTCCGGGTCGCCAATCCAGAAGCCAAGTTCGAGGTTAATGCTGCTATCGGCGAACTGGGTCAGGAAGGCCTTGGGTGCCGGCTCAACCAGCACGCGGGAATGGGCGGCGGCGGCGTCAGTCATCAGGCGGCAGGCAAGATCCAGATCACTGTCGTAGGCGACGCCAAGCGTCGTCGCCAGGCGGATTTGCGTATTGGAGTAGGTCTGGTTCTGTACCGTGGTGCCGATCAGCGTTTCGTTCGGCACAATGAATTCGGTGCCGCCCGAATGCTTGAGCACAGTGTAGCGTGTGGTGATTTGCGTGACTTCGCCGCTGTCGCTGCCAACCTGCACGATATTGCCGATACGGATGGAACGATCAAGCAGGATGATGAAGCCGGAGACGTAATTGCTGGCGATCTTCTGCAAGCCCAGGCCGAGTCCTACACCAAGGGCACCGGTGAACACCGAGAGCGCCGTCATGTCGATGCCGACCAGGGCCAGACTGGTCAGGATGGCAATGACCGTCAGGCCAGCCTTGGCGACCCGAACACCGACGATGCGCAGATTGGCATCGAGCGTATGCAGGCGCATCAGCTTCGCCTCGATCACGCCAGCAATCCACAGGGCGAAAACCACGGTCAGGAAGATGGTCGCCACGGCCCGCAGGATGGTCCACAAATCGACGTGCTGCTTGCCGACATGAAATTCCACCCCTTCCATGGCATCAATGACATACGGCGCCAGATCGGTGATGTACAGCGCCAGCCAGACCCAGACCGTGGCGGCGATGATGCGCTCCCACGCCGTCAGCCAGGTCGCCCGGGGAAAGGCCTGCCGTAGCACGAAAATGACACCGCGCACCAAGGCCATCGAACCGAGCAGCGGCATGGCCAGTTTGAGCAGATTGACGTGAATCAGCGTACCCAGCGTGGCGATGGTCAGGCCGGCCAGCACCATGCCGCTTATCGGAAACGCCAGTCGGGAACCGGCGTCGGAGAAACGGCCGGCGCCTTCGGCATGGCGCCCCTGCCACCAGCGCGCCACCAGAAAAGCCAAGCCTAGACACGCAACCAGTGCGACCACCTGCCAGATGAATTCCGGGTCGCGGAAATCTGCCAGCAGATCGTTGATCAGGCGCAGGGCCGGACTCTTTTCACTCATGCCTTTTTATCCAGAATGGCCGCGAAGAAACCGTCGGTATTGTGTTTATGCGGCAGCAAACGCAGCACGTCACCCTCGTAGGCGATGTCCTGCTTGGCGAGCACGGCCGAAGCCGGAGTCAGCGTGAAATCGGGATGCTTTTCCAGGAAAGCGGCGATGATTTCGTCGTTTTCCGCACTCAGCAGGCTGCAGGTGGCATAGACCAGACGGCCGCCGGGGCGAACCAGCTTGGCTGCCGCTTCGAGAATCGAGGCTTGTTTGACCGTCAGTTCGGCGACCGAAGTTTCGCTCTGCCGCCATTTCAGGTCGGGATTGCGGCGCAGCGTGCCGAGACCGGAACACGGCGCATCGACCAGCACCCGGTCAGCCTTGCCGGCCAGGCGCTTGATCTTGGTGTCGCGCTCGTGTTCGATGCGGGCCGGATGGACGTTGGACAGGCCGGAACGGGCCAGTCGGGGCTTCAGGTTGGCGAGGCGCTTGTCAGAAACATCAAAGGCGTAGAGGCGCCCGGTATTGCGCATCAAGGCGCCGAGCAGCAGCGTCTTGCCGCCGGCACCGGCGCAGAAATCGACCACCATTTCACCGCGCTTGGGCTCCATCAGGTAGCCGAGCAACTGGCTGCCTTCGTCCTGCACTTCATAAGCGCCTTCGAGGAATAATGCGGTCTTGGCCAGGGCCGGCTTGTCGCGCAGGCGGACGGCCATCGGCGACAAGGGGGCGGCTTCAGCGGCAATACCGTCGGCTGCCAGTTTTTCCAGCAGCACCTCACGGTTCATTTTCAGCGTATTGACGCGCAGATCGAGCGGGGCCGGCTGATTCAGCGCTTTCGACAGGAGCAGCGTTTCTTCAGCACCAAACTGGGCTTCGAGGCGCTGGTAGAGCCAGTCCGGCAGATCACAGCGAACGGCTGGCGGCAAGTCTTCTTCGCGCACCGCCTTGACCCCGGACAACCATTCCTCTTCGCTTGCCTTGAGGACCGGTGCCAGTTCGCGCTGGCTCCAGCCACGCGCCACGGCCAGCGCCGCCAGCAGGCGGTGACGGTCGGACATCTGGCCACCACAGCGCGCTTCCAGGCTCCGCCCCCGGCGCAGCACAGCGAAGACCGTTTCAGCGACGAAGGCGCGGTCGGCATGGCCAAGTTCGCGATGATCGCGGAAATAGCGTGAAACCACGGCATCGGCCGGATGATCGAAACGCAGCAACTGGCCGAGGACAGCTTCGGCATGGGCAAACAGGGCGGGTGTGAAACGGGCTTTCATGGTGTTCCTATCTCGGTGGCGACTTGTTCGTAAATGTCGCCCTTCTTGTCGGTAAAGCGGATTTTAACCGGCAGGCGGTGCCGATCGAGTGCAATCCAGATTTCAGTGACGGTATCGGTCATGGCGCGCAGGTGCAGCGTGCGGAAATGGCCGGCCGGCGTGTCGATTTCCTCTTCGCCCAGCGAATCGAGGGCGTAGCGGTCATATTTCTTGCCGGTCACGACGCCGAGGGTGGCCCCGGCTTCCGGCTGCTTGATGTAAGCCAGATGGTAGTTCAGCGACAGGATGTCCTGAGCGCCGGGTGCCAATGGGCGCACGTTGCCGTCACGGGAGAGGCGAACGGCGGCGTTGGGCCAGTCAAAATCGGCATTTTCGTTGGCATCCTTGCCGTTCTTGCGCGTCAGATATTGTTCGGGTTGCAAGCCGCCGGCCACCAGCTTGCCGCGACTTTCGTTCTCGAAGCGCACCGACTTGAACAGGGCGACCAAGCCGCTGGTTTCAGTCATGCCGCTCAGGTGGTAGTGACCGTCTTCGGTGAACTCCCAGGTGTGCTCGGCTCGACCAATCTGGAAGCCCTGCGCGCCCATGGTGATCATGAAGCGGATGGTGCCCTTGGCCGGCAGCAGCGGCTTGACCGGCTCCGGGACGGGCACGGCAGTCGTCTCTGGCGTTTCCGGCGCGGTTTCGGGAAGCGTTTCAGTGGCCGGCGCTACCGGCGTATCGGCCACGTCCTTGCTGCTGGTCAGCGGCCCGGGCCTGGCCGGTTTTGGACGATGTTTTGCCACAGGCTTGACCACCGGTTTGCTCTCGGCCGCTGGCTTGGGAGCGACTGCCGGTGGCGGCTGCAACTCGGCGCGCAGCACAACCGGCTCGTCGCTTGCCCCACCAAACAGTTCAATATCCGTCCCGAACAGCGCGGCGGCATGAATACCCAGCGAAGCAGCCAGCGCGAGAACGAACGCCAGGGGCATGACGTCTTAGCGGATCTCGGGCGAGATCAAAACCGCATGGTCGGCCAGTTCCGCCGCCAGCCGGACACGGCCGTTTTCCAGCGTCAACTTGTCCTCGGCAAACCAGCGCACCGCCTGCGGATAAACCAGGTGCTCCTGGCGCAACACACGGGCCGACAGGCTTTCTTCGCTGTCGTTGTCGAGTACCGGTACGGCCGCCTGGATGATCACCGGACCGTGATCCAGCGTCGGCGTCACAAAATGGACCGTGCAGCCGTGGATGCGCACGCCTTCTTCCAGCGCCCGCTGATGCGTGTGCAGGCCGGGGAAGGACGGCAGCAGCGACGGGTGGATGTTCATCAACCGCCCCTCGTAGTGGCGCACGAAGCCATCACTGAGGATGCGCATGAAGCCGGCCAGCACCACAAGATCGGGCGCGAAGGTGTCGATACATTCGGCCAGCGCAGCATCAAAAGCCTCGCGCCCGGCGAAGGCCTTATGGTTGATGAAGTGGGTGGTAATCCCGGCTTTGGCTGCCGTCTCCAGCCCCATGGCCTCAGGCCGGTTGCTGATCACGGCGGCGATGTTGACGGGCAGACTTCCAGCCTCCCGGGCGGCAATCAGCGCCTCCAGGTTGCTGCCACGACCGGAAATCAGGATGACGATATTCTTCATTTCAAAAAACTCACCGGTAAGAAAATAGTGCTGACCACCGCATGGGTCAGCCGGGAAAGACCGCGCCCATTGCGGTCGGCCACGATCTGGGCCATGAAATCGAGCAAGCCCATGACGCGGCCGAATTCGCGCTCGAACGACAGATTGCGGTTGGCCGGGTCCAGCTCGTTGGAAAGCAGGAACAGTTCGCCCGCCGCGTTACGGTCATGGCCGAGCTTCCAGACCGCGACATCCATGTTGCGGGCGCTGTTATAGAGCTTCATTTCGTTCAGGCTGTCGAGGATATAGAACTCTTCCTTGTGCTCGAAAGCCGCATCAACCATGGTCAGCAGCCCGAAAACCAGTGCCATGACACGGTCACCGGCATAAGCCTCGGTGAAGGCCAGCGAGGCCACCGCGCCCTCGCGCTGACCGTTGAACTCCGGCCAGCTACGGAACTGGCGCTGACGCAGGCGTTCGACCGCCGCCTCGCGGCTGGCTGCGCCGCTCTTTTTCCATTCCTTGGGATTGCGCTTGTAGAGCTTGTCGGCGATCAGCAGCAGTCCATTCACCACCTCGCCCCGATTGGTATCGGCGATGCGATCCACTTCGGATTTGACCAGATATTTGACGTCGACCGTGGACTCGATCCGACCGTCCTTGCCCAGTTTGGTCGAGCAGGCCATCATCGCCACGGCTGCGAAAAAGATGGCCAGCCAGCGCATCAGGCTTCCTTGCTCTTCAGGTAACCCCAGCCGATGGGAATCAATGAAGACACGATGATGCCGACGATGATCAACGACAGATTGGCTTTCACCCATGGCATGTTGCCCAGCCAGTAGCCGGCCAGGCACAGCGAAACGACCCAACCCAGCGCGCCGATCAGGTTGAACAGCGTAAAGCGGGTATAGCTCATCGAACCGATGCCGGCCACGAAGGGGGCGAAGGTGCGGAACAGCGGTAGAAAGCGCGAGATGACCAGCGTCTTGCCGCCATGTTTCTCGTAGAAAGCGTGTGTCTTGACCAGCGCATCGCGGTTGAAGAAACGCGAGTTTTCCCAGTGAAAGACCTTCGGCCCGAGGAAGCGGCCGATCTGGTAATTGACCGTGTTACCAATCGCTGCCGCCGCCGTCAGTACGCCGATCAGCGTGAAGATATCCATGCCGCCCTCGCCGATGGCAGCCAGCGCGCCAGCCACGAAGAGCAGCGAATCGCCAGGCAGGAAGGGCGTCACGACAAAACCGGTTTCTGCAAAAACAATAAAGAACAGGATGCCGTAGATCCACAGCCCATGCTGCTGCACCAGAATGGCCAGATGCTTGTCGAGGTGCAGAACGATATCGAAGAATTGAGGCAGGAGTTCCATGTGTGACGCCGGGCTTTGAATGTGGCCGCATTATAATGCGCCGATGCCGACCATTGCCCGCCTCCCCGACCTGCTGATCAGCCAGATTGCCGCTGGCGAAGTGGTCGAAAGACCCGCCTCCGTCCTCAAGGAACTGCTCGAAAACAGCCTCGATGCAGGCAGCAAGGCCATCCAGGTCCATCTGGAGGAAGGCGGCGTCAAGTTGATCCGCATCACCGACGACGGTTGCGGCATTGCCAGGGATGAACTGGCGCTGGCCCTGACCCGCCATGCCACCTCGAAGATTTCCAGCCTCGACGATCTTGAGCGCGTCGGCACCCTCGGTTTTCGCGGAGAGGCACTGGCTTCGGTCGCTTCCGTCGCCCGCCTCAGCATCACCAGCCGCGAACGCGGTGCGGCGCATGCCTGGAAACTGCGCGGCGAACCTGGTGCCGAACCGGAACCGGCCGCCCTGATGGCCGGAACCGTCGTCGAAATGCGCGACCTCTATTTCAACACCCCGGCCCGCCGCAAGTTTTTAAAATCGGAAAGTACCGAGTTCGCCCACTGCGCCGACGCCGTCAAGCGCCTGGCGCTGACCCGCCCGGATGTCGCGATCAGTCTGACCCACAACGGCCGCAACCTGTTCCAGCTCGCCCCGGCCGATGCCCCCCGGCGCATCGCCGACATCCTCGGCGACGAATTCCTCGGCGCAGCCCGCGCCGTCGATGCCGGTACCGGCGCGCTGTCGATTGGCGGCTTCGCCATCGACCCGACCCGTGCTACCGATGCCAAGGACGGCCAGTATGTCTTCGTCAATGGCCGTTTCGTCCGTGACAAGATCATCAGCCACGCCCTGCGTGAAGCCTATCGCGATGTACTGCATGGAAGCCGCCAGCCGGCCGTCTGCCTGTTCGTCAATATCGACCCGGCACTGGTCGACGTCAATGTGCACCCGGCCAAGACCGAAGTCCGCTTCCGCGATTCGCGTGCCATGCACCAGTTCGTCTTCCACGCCATCCAGCGCACGCTGGCCGCGCCGGTGCAGGCAGAAGCTGCTCCCGCACTGATCGAGCGCGCTACGCCAAGCAGCGAATACCAAGCGCCTGCACTAAGCCCGGAAAATCGGCCAAATGTCGAATACGCCCCGCCGCTGCGCCATCAAGGCAGCCTCGGCGTCGCCGAACCGGCCGCTGCCGCCTATCTCGCCTTCGCCCGTGCCGCGCAGGACATCGGCCAGTCACCGGCCCCGCGCAGTGAAGTCGCCCCGCAATTCCAGCCCATTGAAAGCACCGGCAGCGATGGCCCGCCGCTCGGCTATGCGCTTGCCCAGCTGCATGGCATCTACATCCTCGCCCAGAATGCCCGCGGCCTGATCCTGATCGACATGCATGCCGCGCACGAGCGCATCCTCTACGAAAAACTGAAGACTGCCTTCGACAACCGCCAGATCGCCACCCAGGCGCTGCTGATCCCGGCCGTTTTCTCGGCCGACCCGCTCGACATCGCCGCCGTCGAAGAACACGCCGACGCGCTGGCCGACCTCGGTTTCCAGATTACTCCGCTCGGCCCCAACCAATTGGGCGTCCGCGCCGTTCCCGCCCTGCTCCAGTCCGGCGACCCCGCTGCACTGGCCAAATCCCTGATTGCCGAACTGCGCGAACACGGCATCACCCAGCTCGCCACCGCCCGCCGCAACGAACTGCTGGCCACCATGGCCTGCCACGGCGCCGTCCGCGCCCGCCGCCAGCTGACCGTGCCGGAAATGAACGCCCTGCTCCGCCAGATGGAAGAAACCGAACGCGCCGGCCAATGCAACCACGGTCGGCCGACATGGACGGAACTGACGATGGATCAGCTCGACAAGCTTTTCCTACGCGGGCAGTAATTCATGTCCTCCGAAGTTTCGACGAGCCTTGGTTTGAGCGCTTCTAGCCTAATTTGCTGGGACTCAGTCAATACTCAGCATGACCAAACCCACTAACCTTGCCCCTCCCGGTGCCGGCCTACCAACGCTGGAACGCTGGTTTTCCAGCGCGCTGCTCAAGGCGTTGAGCATTTTCTTGAGCAAAGATACCCTGACCCGCTGGCTACGCCGGGAAACCGAAGCCACCCTTGCGCTGGCGGCCAGCCTGCCCGAATTGCTGGCCAGTCAGCCGGTATTGCTGCCGCGCGTAACCGGGCTGGAAGACAGCAGCCGTTGCTGGTCGGCCAACATGGTGCTGCAGCATCTGGTCATCGTGGATACCGGCATACGGGAGCTGGCTGAAGCGCTATCGGACGACACGTCCTTTGGGCGAGAACTGCGGATCGCCGAGGTCAAGCCGGTGCCAAGCGCCGGGTTTGAACAGCACGCCTTGCTGCGAGCTGCGGTCGATGACTATGCCCGGTTGATCGACGGACTGGGTGGCTTGCGCACCACCCTGCGCCACGCCCATCCCTGGTTTGGCCAGCTCGATCTGCGCGGCTGGCACGCGCTGGCCGCCATGCATACCATGGCACATCGGCGCCAGATGCAGCGTATTGTCGCCAGACAAACGCGCCCCGACTAGCCGCCTGAACGCGGTAAATAAGTCAGCACAGCCGTAGCAAAGAACACATCAGGACAGACATTCGTCAGCTTTGCCATCTAGAATGCCGCCGATGTTTCTGCAATCCCTTCCTGCCACCCGGCGCGCACAAGTTTTTGCCTTCGCCGTATCGCTCCTGATTCATGCCCTGGTCCTGATGATCCCCCGGCATGATCCGAGCGGCACGGCAAGCCCGCCTCGACTGGAGGCCCGCCTGGCCAAAACCGCTGCGCCCGAGGCCGTGAGCGCACCGGCCAGTTCGGCCAAAGCGGCCAAAACAAAACCCGAGCGAGCCAGGATACTGACCACCAACAAACCGGGAAAAACAACGGTAGCGGCTACCCCGAAATGGTCCGCCGCCGAAAAGGCGGACATGAACCGCTTTCTCGACGAACTGGACACTCAGGCCAAGGCCGCCCCCAAACCGACGCTGGCCCAACGCTCGCTGGCGATGGCCCGGGATCAGGCCAGAGAGCAAGCCCGCCAGGAAGCCGCCGACGGTGCCAGCCTCGAACTTCGGCCCAATGCAGCCCCGCCCGATCCATTCAGCCTGGAAATGTATGTCGACGGTTTGGTCAAGCGCCTGAACCGGAGCGCCGCTTTCGTCAAAAACGATCCGCGGAACAAGGGAATACGCGCCGCCGCAGTGGAGTTCAAACTCAATCCGGACGGGACGATGAAGTTTTTCAAGGTGGTCAACGAAGGCGATCAGGCCGAGGAAATCGCCTTCGTCAAATCGGTGGTCGAACGCTCGATCCCGTTCTCGCCATTCCCGGAGGACATCAACAAGGCCGCGCGCGGACTGACCATGCGCATCTGCATCCTGCCACCACGGGCCGGGGAAGGCGGGTTTGGCTTCAGTCGGTCAGGTCCAGGCCGGGGTTGCTGATCAGGCGGATACCGCCTCAAGCAAGGCATTAAACGCCCGGTCTGCCTGCCAGCCACGACGCACCTCGACCATACGCACCTCGCTCAAGGCTGGGCCCAAAGCAGCCCGAAGGATCGACTTATCGGTCTGAACATCGACCACCAACACCAGCCGCTGCGGCGGCAATCGCTGCGCCAACTGTTGCAATTCGAACTCGCAGCCGCGCCGGGCTGCGGTGATGCCACGCACATCCATGATCACCACGTCGGCGCGACACATCAACTCGACCACCGTCGCCTGCCAGCTCGAATCCCGACAGCAGAACTCATTGATGCGAAAACGTCCATCCGGATCGGGGCGCAGATCGAGGCTGGCCAGCCGCGCATCGAGACTGTCGCGCGAGGTGACAAAGAGTTCATCCACCCGCCCGATCAGCCAACGCAGGTAATCGCCGGCATCGATGGTCCGGGCGGTCACATCGGGCGCGGCGATCATCGTGACCGGGCCAATCAGCCGCCAACGGGCCGCCACCCGATCGAACAGTCGCTCGGTACGTACCGTGTAGCCAAAAATCCGGAGCAACAATAGCGTCGGTGCAGGCCGGCTTACTGCCAGGCGGACCACGCCGAGCCATTGCATGACCCAATGATTGACCGGCCCGAAGATCGCGATCTCGCCAAGCACCACCAGTAGCGCCAAAAGCCGATGCTCTCTGGCGATGAAGATGTCGAAGCCGATGGTCACCACCAACATCAGCCACCAGGTTCTGGCCAGCAGTTGCGCATCGGAAAAACGCTTGGCTTCATAGTCGCCAGCCAGTCGGCGCAAACGCAACCAGGCCAGCCAGCCAGCCGGTAGGGCGATGAGCATGAATACGCCATCCAGCCCCAGCGTCATGACCCAGGGCGTCCCGAAATCGGTCGCCGCGAGAGCCGCGGTCAGGCGCGACCCGGCCAAGGGCGCCAAGCCGAAGACCAGCAAGGCGGCAAAGGTGATCGGCACGACGCCGCGCAGGCGGACCGGCCACGAAAACAGCCAGAACAGGCCAGCCATCCACAGCTGGTTCCTGGCGATTTCGAAGAACAGCGGCAGCATGCCGAAGATCTGCCAGCTGAAGGGTCGCCCGATGATTGCCCGCTGCACCATGCCCGCGATCAGGAAGGTCACCGCAAACCCAAGCATCATGACGATAAAGCCACCAACGATGCGCAGTGGCGGCAAAGCCAGCGATACGGCAATCATTGGGAGGGCGGCAATCATGTAACAAAGCGTCAGCCCCAGCGAATAGGCCGGCGAAAAGCCGAAATTTCCCGCCCACTGATAGGCGATTGCCATCGGCAGGCCGCAAATGGCCGTCGTCAGCAGCCAGGCCGCCGAAATCCGCCAGCGTATTGATCGTTCGTAGGCCGCAGGATCGCCGGCCACACCCCCATTCGGCGTGTGTAGAGTTACGGCCGGCACCGGCACCGGCAGCGCCAGGTCGTCCCCCTGCATCATGCCGCCGAGAATGGCCTGCCGGTAACGCCAGAGCACAAACAGGGCGACAACGACAGTGACCAGCACGCTGTTCGTGAAGTGGAGACTCAACTCGCCGCCATTCATCGCTTGCTCCTGACATACCGGAATGATGCTAGCCTACTCCAAATCATGCTCAGGGACCGATTTTGAACAGCCCGAACATCAGTGCCCCGAACAGCCAGGCCCGCTGGCGCGAACGACGCCGATTCCTGCTGGCGACGGTGGCCATAACCCTGCTCTACCTCGGCATTCAGGCGGTCTGGATGTGGGGTGCGGCCCAGTTGGCCCACATCGGCTGGACACTCAATGATCCCGCCGAAACCTACGCAGCCGAGGCTGCGACAGTGGCCGAACAATCCCGTCATCGTGAGGCAAGCCTCAATCCACAAGTTCCCCTACGCGTTTTTCAATTGGGTTACGAATACGGCTACCTGAGCCAGTGGCTGGGCGGCTACGGACAACAGACCGAGGCAGACATGCAGCAACTGTCGCGCCCGGTCTCCGCACACATCCAGCGCCTGAACGAACTGGCCGAACAACTCGGCGTTGCCCCGGCGGCCCGCCTGCCGGTGCGAACGGCGGCCGATTTCAGCCAACTGACCCAGCGCATCGAAGAAGACCCGGCCGGCCTTGCCGGTCGCGTCGAGAAGGTCAGCTCTCTGCGGCTGCGCCATTTATTCCTGTTGGCCGCTCACGTTGGCATCGAAGCGGCTGCGCTGACGCCATCAGGGGATCTGACCCCAATCCCGGCGACCGAACTGATCGGCAAGCACGCCACGCTGGCCGGCATCCCGGAACCCCTGTGGCGGCCGTTGAGCCGGGTGGGAAGCGGGGCGCGGGAAAAGCAGCTTGGCGAATACCAGGTTGCCGTTGCTCATCTGGAAAGCACGCTGGCCAAGCGCTACAACGCAGGAGCAGGCAAACTGATTCATATTCTTTTTTTGCCAGGCACCGGCACTATTCCCGCCAAAGCGGACTCCAAGTCGGCCAAACCTTGATATTCAATAATCCCCAGAGCACTGAATGCCCCACGATATTTCCCTGATCACCACCATCGCGGCCGCTTTCGGCTTTGCCCTGATCCTCGGCTTCGTCGCCGAGCGCCTGAAAACCCCCGCCCTGGTCGGCTATCTTGTTGCCGGCATCCTGATCGGCCCGGCCACCCCGGGCTTTGTCGCCGACCTGAGCACGGCTTCACAGCTTTCCGAAATCGGCGTCATGTTGCTGATGTTCGGTGTCGGCCTGCATTTCTCGATTGACGACCTGCTCTCCGTCAAGCGCATCGCCCTGCCCGGCGCCATCGTCCAGATGAGCCTGGCCACCCTGCTCGGCATGGCCATTGGCCATTGGTGGGAATGGGCTATCGGGCCGTCGCTGATCTTCGGCCTGTCGCTGTCCTGTGCCAGCACCGTGGTCCTGCTCAAGGCACTCGAAGCGCGTGGCCTGCTGACCACGATGAACGGCCGCATTGCCGTCGGCTGGCTGGTCGTCGAGGATCTCGCCACCGTGCTGATTCTGGTGCTGCTCCCACCGCTCGCCGGGGTGCTTGGCGGCAGTGCTGCGGCGGAAGGCAGTGACCCGCTCTGGCAGGCCATCGGCAAGACCTTGCTCGAAGTGGCCGCCTTCATTGCCCTGATGCTGATTGGCGGCCGCCGCGCCCTGCCCTGGCTGCTCTGGCAGGTGGCGCGCACCGGCTCGCGCGAGCTGTTCACGCTGGCCGTGATCACTGCAGCGATCAGCATTGCCTACGGCGCGGCGCAACTGTTCAGCGTTTCCTTCGCGCTTGGCGCTTTCTTTGCCGGCACCGTGATGCGGAACTCGGAGTTCAGCCACCGCGCCGCCGAGGAATCGCTGCCCTTGCGCGACGCCTTCTCGGTGCTCTTTTTTGTGGCCGTCGGCATGCTCTTCGATCCGGCCATCCTGGTCGAACAGCCCTGGCAGGTGGTCGCCGTCGTGGCCATCATTGTCATCGGCAAATCGCTGGCCGCACTGGCCCTGGTACTAGCCCTGCGTTACCCGCTGAATACGGCACTGACGGTGGCCGCCAGCCTGGCTCAGATCGGCGAGTTTTCGTTCATCCTGGCCGGTCTTGGCCAGTCGCTCGGCCTGTTTTCGACAGAGGGAATGAGTCTGGTACTGGCCGGTGCGCTGATTTCCATCGCCCTCAACCCCCTGGTCTTCGCCGCCGTCGAGCCACTGCGCCGCTGGACGCTGCGCCACTCCGAACAGGCCCGGCACCTTGAAGACCGCGACGAGCCATATTCGCAATTGCCGCTCAGCACCGATCGCAAATATCTGGAAGGCCAGGTCGTGCTGGTCGGCTATGGCCGGGTCGGGCAACGCATCGCCAGCAGCATGAAGGCACAGGGCATTCCTTATGTCGTTGTCGAACAGAACCGTGAGCAGGTCGAAGACCTGCGCCGGCAGGGGATCGCGGCAGTCTCGGGCAATGCTGCCGAGCCGGCCGTTCTTATCCAGGCGCACATCGCCCACGCCGCGATGCTGGTCATCGCGGCGCCGGATGCGATCAATATCCGCCAGATGGCCGATTGCGCCCGCACCCTGAACCCTGCGGTCGAAATCGTTCTGCGCACCCACAGTGACGATGACTCCGAACTGCTGCGCAAGGATGGCATCGGCGCCGTCTTCTTTGGCGATGAAGAACTCGCCGTCGGGATGAGCCGGCGTATCCTGCAGCGCTTTGCGCCTCCCCCTGCCACTGAGTGACACCGATCGAGAGGAGAACGAACATGGCCTCGTTGAATCACCTGCTTGCCGCCACCGATTTCTCGGCCCCGGCGCGTCATGCCGCTGAAAGAGCGGCGCTGGTGGCCCACAGCACCGGGGCCCAGCTCGACCTGATCCACGTCGTGACCCTGGCGCCAATGGTGAAACTGCGCCAGCTGATCGGCGACCTGCCGCCGGAAATCGAACAACGCCTGCTCGACGCCAGCCGCGACGAATTGCAGCAACTGGTGGCCCTGCTCCATTCGCACCACGGCATTACAGCCAACGGCCAGGTAGTGTGCGGCTCGCTGCTCGATGAAATCACCCGGCACGCAGGCAGTCTGGCGGCCGAGTTGCTGGTCTTTGGCTCGCATGGCAGCAGTTTCATGCGCCATCTGCTCCTCGGCTCGACGGCCGAGCGCCTACTCACCCGCAGCACGCTGCCCATGCTGGTCGTCAAGCAGGCCGCCCACGAGGCCTATAAAACCCTGCTCGTACCGGTCGATTTCTCGCCCTCTTCGCGCCGCGCCCTGGCCCTGGCCCAGGCCATCGCGCCCCGTGCCGAAATCATCCTGCTCCACGTCGCCGCCCTGCCCTTCGAAGGCAAGCTCAGATACGCCGGCATCGACGACGACATCATCGCCCGTTACCAGGCCGCGGCGATGGTCGAAGCAAGGCGGTCGCTGGCCGCCCTGCAGGCACGCGCCGCCCCCGGCGTATCCGGCATCCGCCTGGAAGTTCGGCAAGGCGACCCGTCGCAAAGCATCCTGCAATACGAGCAGGAATTCGATTGCGACCTGATCGTCATCGGCAAGCACGGCGAAAGCCTGGCCGAAGACCTTCTGCTCGGCAGCGTGGCACGCCACGTGCTGGAAGAGTCACAGAGCGACCTGCTGATTTCGCTGTGAGCCACGACGGGCGGGGCGCGTGATAGCATTCGCCGCCATGAATCCGCCCCGCCTGCCTCCCGCCATCCTGATCATGGGCCCGACTGCTTCGGGCAAGACGGCGGTGGCCATGGCACTGGCCGACCGTTTCCCGGTCGAGCTGATCAGCGTCGATTCAGCGCAGGTATTCATCGACATGGACGTCGGTACCGCCAAGCCGGACCGCGCCACGCTGGACCGTTATCCGCATCGCCTGATCGACCTGATCACGCCCGAGGAAAGCTATTCGGCGGCCCGCTTCCGCGCTGATGCATTGACGGCCATGGCCGAGATCACGGCAGCCGGCAAGGTGCCGGTACTGGTTGGCGGCACGATGATGTATTACCGCGCCCTGCTGCACGGGCTGGCCGATTTGCCGCAGGCCGATGCCGAACTGCGGGCCGAAATCGATGCCGAAGCTGCCGCCGAGGGCTGGCCGGCCATGCATGCCAAGCTGGCGCTTGTCGATCCGGCGACTGCAGCCCGCCTGCATCCGACCGACAGCCAGCGCCTGCAGCGCGCTCTGGAAATCTGTCGGCTAACTGGACGCCCGATGTCGGAACTGCTGGCCGAAAGCGAAAAACAGAAGCCGCCCTACGATCTCCTGCAGATCGGTCTGCTGCCTTCCGACCGTGCCGTGCTGCATCAACGCATTGCCCGCCGCTTCGACGAAATGCTGCTGGCCGGCCTGGATGAGGAAGTGCGGCAGTTGCGCCAGAAATACGAGCTGAATCTCAACCTGCCCTCAATGCGCTGCGTCGGCTACCGGCAGACCTGGGAGATGCAGGAAGGCTTGATTCCGAAACGGGAGTGGCGTGATCGCGGTGTATTCGCAACGCGCCAACTGGCCAAGCGGCAGATCACCTGGCTGACCAATTCTTTCGCGGCCGAAAATTACGACTGCCTCGATCCGGCGCTGGTCGAGCGGATTGCCGCACGCACCGAGGCTTTTCTCAGCTCTTGAGGTGTGTTTTCAGGTCGTTGGCCAGCGATTCAAGCCGGTGGACGATCTCCAGTGAAGCATCCTGAGTACCCACCATGCGCATCATGAATTCGTTGGCCATGTTGCTCAGTTCCTCTTCCTGACTTTCCATCAGGCCAAGGTGAATGAACGCCTTGGTCAGGGATTCCTGGAAATCGACCATCACCTGCGTCAACTCGAAACAATTGCGCCGGTAATTAGCCTGCACATCATCCAGCGTTGAATAGAGACGCGGCAAGGCGGCTTCGATGCCGGCCCGCCGCTGGCTGGCCAGCAATTCGGCTTCGATGGCCCGCAGCCGGGCATCGGCCCCTTCGGCCAGCAATGCGCCATTGTCCCGAATCCGCCCACAACGATCGGGGTCTTCGAGCGGCATGTTGTTGACCATCAGGGTCACCCGACCGTAGTTGAACACGCAGCGGGATTTGAATTGAAAAATCCGCCCGCTTTCACGGACGTGATTAAGCACCGAAACTTCGAGCGGCACATTTCGCCCGTTATGACTCAACGAAAAAGCGTCATCACCGAGCCGCATCTGGACGGCCGCCTGCAGATCGTACTGCTGCATGGCCTCAATCACCGCCGAGGCCAGTTCATCGACATTCGTGCAGGCGAAAGACTTGCTCAGGAATTGCAGGACAACGCCCAGTTCCCCCATGCTGACCATGGCCGCCATGGCCGTACGCTGGGCATAGCCGGCCTGCTCGCGCAACGCCTTCTTGTCGACCAGGATACGCGCGGCAACTTCAAGTTTGCAGAGCAGTTCGGCATGCTCGAAGGGTTTCTGGATAAAGTCATCGCCCCCTGCTTCGTAGCAAAGCAGGCGGGTATCACTATCGTCGTGTGAAGAGACGAAAAGGACCGGAATATCCTGCGTCTCCCAGTCGTCCTTCAGGCGACGACACAATTCGTAGCCATCCATGACCGGCATCGAGACGTCCAGCAGGAACAAATCCGGCTTCAACGCTGCCAGGCGGCTCAGGCAGGACTCGGCAGAGGAGAAGGTTTCAAGCTGGCAAACGCCGTCCAAGGTCCCGTTCAGAATCTCAAGGATGACCGGGTCATCATCGACGACAAAAACACGCAAGCTATCCATGCCCATGACCCTCTGATTCTGTTTTTTTCATTCTGAAGTTTTTGGTGAACGACAGCAAGCAATTAGATCGCAGGCACCTGGCTTTTCCTCAACAGACCGCCCCGCGTACACCTGCGCGGCACGACGCAAGGGGCCTCAAGCGAAAAATCCTAGCCGTCGCTTCCGGGCAGGAATTCCGGCAACTTTGCCGGCTGGGTACAGGTGGTACAGGGCAGTTCCGGTTCAAAAGCGGCGCGACAAGCCCCCGCCCCCTCACCCCGCTCACCCCGCTCACCCTTTTTCACTGGGGCGATCCGCACAAACACCACACCGGCGTGAATCATCTCGAGATACTCCGCCACACTACGGGAAACGTCGATCACGCGTTTTCGATGCTTGGCGTGCATCCGGTCATTAACCTTGACGATGGCGCAGCGATCATTATCGACGCGCCGAACGGCAAGCATGGTACCGAGCGGAAAATGATTGCTGGCGGCGGTGAACTGATTGATGTCAAAACGTTCGCCGGTCGATGTCTTCCGCCCCTGAAAGCCCCTGCCGTAGAAGCTGGCCAACCCATGCAGGCTGGGCGAATCGTCACCGATCAGATCAGCCGGCCCAAACTCCGATGCCGGTGAGGCCGGGCGCACCACGCGGTGGGCCGCCTTCTTCGCATGCCTGGCGATGGCCGGCTTGGCCGATTTCTTCTTGCCCGCCGCCCAGGCCGGCGACACGGCATTCAGCAACAACAGGCCGCAGGCAATTGCCGCGACCTGCCGCTGCCATTTAGACCACCAGGGTCTGCGCTTCGTCACCCGAACGCGCCCGGATCTTGCCAATGCGATAAACCGCTTCGCCCTGCGCCTTCAGTTCGGCCATGGCGGCATCGGCATCGGCCGCAGCAACCACGATGACCAGACCGATACCGCAGTTGAAGACGCGATGCATTTCGTTTTCGGCGACATTGCCTTCGGCCTGCATCCAGTCGAACAGCTTCGGACGCGGCCAGGCAGCCTTTTCCAGCTCGGCCACGGTGTTTTCCGGCAACACGCGCGGCACGTTTTCAAGCAGGCCGCCACCGGTAATGTGGGCCATGCCCTTGATCGTGACCTTCTGCATCGTCGCCAGCACCTGCTTGACGTAGATGCGGGTCGGCGCCATGACGACGTCGGCCAGCGTGCGCTCACCGTCGAACTTGGCATTCATGTCCGGCTTGGAACGCTCGATGATCTTGCGGACCAGCGAGTAACCGTTCGAGTGGGCGCCAGAGGAAGCCAGACCGAGCACGACATCGCCCGGGGTAATCGAGGCCTTGCCGTCGATGGCCTTGGATTTTTCAACGACACCGACCGCAAAGCCGGCCAGATCGTATTCACCAGCCGGGTACATGCCCGGCATTTCGGCGGTTTCGCCACCGATCAGCGCGCAGCCGGCCAGTTCGCAACCCTTGGCGATGCCGCCGACGACTGCTGCCGCGGTATCGACATCCAGCTTGCCGCAGGCAAAGTAATCGAGGAAGAACAGCGACTCGGCGCCGAGCACCAGAATGTCATTGACGCTCATGGCGACCAGATCCTGGCCAACGGTATCGTGGCGGTTCAGGTCGAAAGCCAGGCGCAGCTTGGTGCCGACACCATCGGTACCGGAGACCAGCACCGGCTCCTTGTAGCGCTTCGGCACTTCGAACAGCGCGCCGAAGCCGCCGATGCCGCCGAGCACGCCTTCGCGCAGGGTCTTCTTGGCCAAAGGCTTGATACGTTCGACAAGGGCATCGCCCGCATCGATATCGACGCCGGCATCACGGTAGGAGAGGGAAGTGTTCTGGGTCATGGTCAATTTGGCGCCAAGGGGCAGCAAATGCTGCTGGAAAAAAAGGTGATTTTACCCGAAACCGCCAAGCTCCCCTAACCGCCCGGCCAACCCCGTCATTCCGGCGATTTGGCGAAAAAACGCGTCGCCACGCTCAACCGAAAAAATCGGCCAAAGTTCAAATCGCGTGCCACGCCCGAAAAGACCGCCGGCCGCTCTGCTAAAATCGCCGGTTCGAATTTCCGGCGCCGGCGGCGCTGTTCCGTGGAGAAAACGCAATGTATCAGTCCCCCCTCATCCAGGATCTGCACGATCGCGGCCTGATCGCCCAGATCACCGACGCTGCGGCGCTCGACAAACTGCTGACTGAGGAATCGGTAACGCTCTATTGCGGCTTCGACCCGACGGCGGACAGCCTGCACCTCGGCCATCTGGTGCCGGTGCTCATCCTCAAGCGCTTCCAGGAAGCCGGCCACAAGCCCATCGCGCTGGTTGGCGGCGCCACCGGCATGATCGGCGACCCGAGTTTCAAGGCCACCGAGCGCAAGCTCAACACGCCGGATGTGATCGCCAGCTGGGTTGGCAAGATTCGGGGCCAGGTCGAGCCCTTCCTCAAGTTCGACGGCGCCAACGCCGCCATCATGGCCAACAACTACGACTGGTTCGGCGGCATGAACTGCCTCGAATTCATGCGCGACATCGGCAAGCATTTCTCGGTCAACGCCATGATCAAGAAGGAATCCGTGCAGCAGCGCCTGACCCGCGAAGACCAGGGCATTTCCTACACCGAGTTCTCGTACAGCCTGCTCCAGGGCTACGACTTCGCCGAACTCAACAAGCGCTACGGCTGCGTGCTGCAGATCGGCGGCTCCGACCAGTGGGGCAACATCGTCGCCGGCACCGACCTGACGCGCCGACTGCATCAGAAACATGTCTTCGGCCTGACCCTGCCGCTGATCACCAAGGCCGACGGCACCAAGTTCGGCAAGACCGAATCCGGCGCCATCTGGCTCGACCCGAAAAAGACCTCGCCGTACGCCTTCTACCAGTTCTGGCTGAACACCAGCGACGCCGACGTCTACAAGTTCATGAACTTCTTCACCTTCCTGCCGGTCGCCCGCATCGCCGAGATCGAAGCGGCCGACAAGGCCAGCGGCACCAAGCCGGAAGCCCAGCGCATCCTGGCCGAGGAAGCCACTCGCCTGGTGCACGGCGAAGTCGCGCTGATGGCCGCCCGCCGCATCACAGAATGCCTGTTCAGCGGCCAGCTCGCCGACCTGACCGAAAACGACCTCGAACAACTGGCCCAGGACGGCATGCCCGGCGTGCAGCTGGAAAAATCCAACACCGGTCTGATCGACGCCCTTGTTGCAAGCGGTCTGGCCAAGTCGAAATCGGAAGCCCGCACTTTCATCCAGAGCGGCAGCGTCGCCATCAATGGCAACAAAGCGGAGGCGCTGGACCATGCCATTGGTGGCGATGAACTGCTCTACGGCCGTTTCACCATCCTGCGGCGCGGCAAGAAGAACTACGGCCTGATCAGCTGGCAGTAAGCACTCGCCGCCTCACTGTGGGCAGAAAAGAAAAACCCCTGGCTGCGGATGCAGACCAGGGGTTTTTATTGCGTGCGGGGAGAGGCGTCCGTGTGCCCTTGACCTGATCGCCAGCAAGAGAGATCCGGCCTCCGCCATGGCAACGGGATGAATTATCATCACGCCCATGAAAATCCTCATCGTCGATGACGAGCCCGCCATCTCCGAAACGCTGGCCTATGCGCTGCGCAGCGACGGGTTCACCACCGAAAGCTGCACCCTCGGCGCCCAGGCGCTGACGCTGCTCGCGGCCGGCGGCCACGACCTGGTCGTACTCGACGTCGGCCTGCCCGACATGAGCGGTTTTGATGTCTGCCGCGCCCTGCGCCGGTACTCCGATGTGCCGGTGCTGTTCCTGACCGCCCGTTCCGACGAAGTGGATCGTATTGTCGGCCTTGAACTCGGCGGTGATGACTACGTCGCCAAGCCGTTCAGCCCGCGTGAAGTGGTTTCGCGCATCCGGGCCATCCTGCGCCGGCTCAATCCCGAACCGCGCCTCGCCGCAGCGCCGCCGCCCACGCCAAGCCGCTTCGCCGTTGATCGCGACGGCCTGCGAATTGCCTACCACGGCCACTGGCTCAACCTGACACGCTACGAATACCTGTTGCTGGCGCTGCTGCTCGAACGCCCCGGCCGCATCCTGAGCCGCACCCAGATCATGGAAAGCGTCTGGCAGGACGGCGGCGAAAGCCTGGAACGCACGGTCGACACGCATATCAAGACGCTGCGCGGCAAACTGCGCGGACTGCGACCCGACGAGGATGTCATCGTCACCCATCGCGGCCTCGGCTACAGCATCGCCGGGTAATCCTGCCGTGAATATTTCCGTCCGCCTCTTTTTCGGCTATTTCCTGGTCGTCGGCCTGGCCGCCTGGTTTGTCCTCAACACCTTCACCCGCGAAACCGAACCCGGCATCCGCCAGGCTACCGAAGAAACGCTGGTCGACACTGCCCACGTCCTGGCCGAAATGGCCGCGCTGGAACTCTCGGCCGGGCGCATCGGCCAGGGGCCCTTCGCCGATGCAGTGCGGGCCGCCATCCGGCGCAGCCCGCAAGCCGACATTGCCGGTGTGCACAAGGAAAGCATCGATTTCCGCATCTACGTTACCGATGCCCACGGCATCGTCCTCTACGACTCCAAACAGGCGGCGCTTGGCGAGGATTTTTCGCACTGGCGCGACATCGCCCGCGTCCTGCGCGGCGAATACGGCGCTCGCCAGACCCGTGAAGACCCTTACGACCCGACCTCGTCGGTCATGCACGTCGCCGCGCCCATCTTCTGGCAGGGCGAGCTGATCGGCGTTCTGTCGCTGGCCAAGCCAATGTCCTCGGTCGCCCCTTACGTTAACCGGGCCGCCGAGCGCGTCAAGCAATCCGGCCTGCTGCTGCTCGCCGCCACGGCCGCCATCGGCCTCTTTTTCTCCGGCTGGCTGACCTGGTCGATCAACCGTCTGCGCGCCTATGCCCGCGATGTGGCCGAGGGCCGCAAGGTCGAACCGCCGACCGGCGGCGGCCACCAGTTTTCCGAGCTGGCCCGCGCCCTGGCCCAGATGCGCGAACGCCTCGAAGGCAAGCAATACGTCGAAAAATACGTGCAGAACCTGGCGCACGAAATGAAAAGCCCGCTCACCGCGGTGATCGGCGCCGCCGAAATCCTCGAAGGCGACCCGCCCGCCGATGACCGCCGTCGCTTCGCCGACAGCATCAGCGAACAGGCCCGCCGGCTGCAGGCGATCATCGACCGCATGCTGATGCTGGCCCGTGTCGAGCAACTGCAGTCGCCGGAAGGCATTACCGAGCTTGACCTGGAAACGCTGCTCAAGACCTGCATCACCCTGCGCCGCCAGCAACTCGATGCCCGCCACCTCGATTGCCGGTTGGATGCCGACGCCGCCACCAATGTCCGCGGCGACGCCTTCCTGCTACAACAGGCCGTCCTCAACCTGCTCGACAACGCCATTGAGTTCGCCCCGGAAGGCAGCCGCATCGAAATCAGCCTGCAGACCACCGACGAACAGGCCGAAATCAGCATCCGCGACCACGGTGCCGGCGCCCCGGACTTTGCCCTGCCGCAGATCTTCGACCGCTTCTACTCCCTGCCTTGCCCGGCGACTGGCCGCAAAAGTACCGGTCTCGGGCTGGCGCTGGTCCGCGAAGTGGCCCGCCTGCACGGCGGCGAGGCGAGCTTCGAGAATCACCCGGAAGGCGGCGGGTTAGCGCGGATTCGCCTGCCGAACTGATCAGCCGGTCGCATCCCGCCGAAAATGAGTCAGACGGACATCGACGGTCAGCGACAGCGAGGTCAGCGCGGCCGCCCGGGCCTTGCCCTCGGCACTGGCCCGGAAGAGATGCGGAGTCATCGCCAGCAAATCGGCGATCTGTTCCGCCCCGGAGACATCCACGGAAAAACGGACGCTTTCGCCCGGCTGGCGAGTGAAGCCGGCCGGCACCTGAACCTCGCCGACCCGCTCAGGCTTCAGGCTCGGGTAGATGATTTCGCGCAGTTCCCGCAGATGATCCGGCCCGGCATCGACTTGCAGCAACAGGCCGCCCGGTTTGAGCACCCGGGCAAATTCGGCATAGACCGGGAAGCCGAACATGCACAGTACCCGGTCCAGCGTCCCCGACAGCACGGGTAGATTGGCATTGCTGCCGACCACCCAGTTCGGCCGCTTGTCCTGTTTCGCTGCGGAAAGGACAGCCCACTTCGAGATATCCAGCCCGAGTACAGCCAGTGTTTGCCCGTCGCCAGTCGCTGCGGCCAGCTGACGCAGGTAGTAGCCCTCGCCGCTGCCGGCATCAAGACACGTGAGCATTGCATCGGGCGGCAAATCGGCCAGCACGGCCCGGCTGACTGCTGCGGCAATCGGCTGGTAGTAACCGGCATTGAGAAAACGCCGGCGGGCCGCCACCATCTCCTTGCTGTCGCCCGGATCATGCGAGCGCTTTTTCTGCACCGGCAGCAGATGGGTATAGCCCTGGCTGGCAATGTCGAAACTGTGGCCGGCAGCACAGCACCATGCCGCGCCGTTACGGGATAAGGGAGCGCCGTCCAGAGGGCAGGCCAGGGCCAGGAAAGGGATAATGTTCATTGATTCAACGACCTGACGGCCGGACAAAATAGGGAAGGCGATGTGCTGCGTGACACCGCAGCCAGCGCCCAGCAGACCAAGGTGTCGCTCCCGATGGTAGCGCGATTCGCGCCGAATTCGCCGGTTTGGCCGACGGATGCCGGCCCCGACCCTACTTCACCCCCGCTTCACATCGCTTCACCGTCACTTCGACAGGCATTCACGCAGCGCGCCGACACTGGGCTCACTTTCAAACAAGGGAGCCACAAATGGACAAGAAACTGCTCTTCAAGATTGCCGCGATCTGCTTCATGTCGCTGTTGCTGCTGGTACCGCTGGTCCTGATCGAGGGCCAGATTCGCGACCGCAGCCAGCGCCAGAACGAGGTGCAAGCCAGCATTGCCAACAGCGCGGCCGGCGAACAGACGCTGGTCGGCCCGGTGATCGAGCTACGTTATCGCGAACAGGTCGAGGTGCTGATTCCCGAGGGCGAGGCCGGACAGGCAGGGAAAACCCGGCAGCAGGTGGTCGAGCGGACCCTGATGCTGCCGCCGGAAAAACTGGTCATGGCTGGCGAAACGGTGGTCGAGACGCGCAACCGGGGCATTTACCAAGCCCGGCTTTTCCGCCTCGGTCTCGCTACCAGCGGCCATTTCGTCGTCAAACCCCTGAGCGAGGCAGCCAGCGGCGGGCGCATTCTGGAAGCGAACGCCCGGCTGGTGCTTGGCATTGCCGATCCGCGCGGCGTCAATAACGACCCCGAGGTGGTGATCAACGGCAAGGCGCATCGTTTTGCCTCGCCGGGCAGCAAGGGCAAGGGCGATCAGGAATTGGCCATCCGCCGACTGAGTATCGATCTTGGCCGACTCGACCTCCAGCGCGAAAGCCGTTTCGACTTCAGCTTTCCGCTGCAGCTGACCGGCACCGCCCGACTGGCCATCGCCCCGACTGGCGAATCGAATGAAATCGAGCTGAAATCGGCCTGGCCACACCCCAATTTCGGCGGCCGCTTCCTGCCCAACAGCCGCACGGTGACCAAGGATGGCTTTGGCGCCCGCTGGGAAATCTCGCATCTGGCGCGTAATTTCGAGGCAACGCTGAATCCGGCGCGCGGCGAAGTGCTGAGCATCGATTTCGTCGATCCGGTCAATGTCTATCTGCAATCCGAGCGGGCCGTCAAATACGGCGTGCTGTTCATCGTGCTGACCTTTGCCGGTTTCTTCCTGACCGAAATCCTGCGCCGCTCGCCGATCCACCCCATGCAATATCTGTTGGTCGGTCTGGCGCTGGCCATCTTCTTCCTGTTGCTGATCGCCTTCTCCGAGCACCTGCCCTTCTATGCCGCTTATGGCTTGTCGGCCGTCGCCTGTATCGGACTGATCGCCACCTATCTGGCCGGCGCGCTTGGCGGCATGCGGCAAGGCCTGGCCTTCGGCGCGGGACTGACCGGCCTTTACGGCGTGCTCTACGGCGTGCTGCTGTCCGAGGACAACGCCTTGCTGATGGGCAGCGTGCTGCTCTTCCTTGCCCTCGGCACCACCATGCTCGCCACCCGCCGCCTTAACTGGTATCGCCTCGGCGCCCAGCTCAACCCAGACAGCGAAGCCAGCGAGCCATGAAACTGTCTCTGAGCATCAGGCCGGCCGGCAGGGCCGCCGGCCTTTTGCCGCACCAGCTTCCCTTGCTCTTTCCTCTGTTGCTGCGCCGCCATGTCACGCTGACCCCCATCGATCCACAGCGCACCGCCTCGCACTCGACGGCCTTTTGCGTGCCAAGTGGAACTACGACAGGGTACTGATTACCGACGACCTCACCATGGGCGCGGTCTACGATCTGGGCGTTGGCCGCGTCGCCGGTGAGGCTCTGGAGCGGGGCAAAATCCCCCTTTCCCGGTTGCAGCAAAGCGAGCAGCGCCGCGCCGACTTCATCCCGATGGCTGAAACCCGGGCCGAATTCAGGACAAATGTTAAAATCGCGGCCCCTGTTTCATTCCGATCTCCCGATGCGCCAGCTAATTCTCGACTTGCTGCCCGAAAGCCCGCCCACGCTGGATAACTTCGTCGCCGGGGGCAACGCGGAAACGCTCGCCCTACTGACCGAATGGCTGGCCGGCACGCGCACCGACACCTCGTTCTGCCTGTGGGGCGAAGCTGGATCGGGACGCTCGCACTTGCTGCAGGCGAGCGGCTTTACCTATGTCGACGCAGCGCTCGACCCGGCACTGAAGACGGCCCCAGCGGCCGAGCAACTGGCCGTCGACCACGTCGAAGCGCTGGACGAAACCGGCCAGATCGCACTGTTCAACCATTTCAACCGCCTCAAGATGGCCTCTGGCATGCTCTTGACCGCCGCTGACCAGCCGCCGGCCCACCTGGCATTGCGCGAAGACTTGCGCACCCGCTTGGGGTCTGGCCTGATCTGCCGGCTGCAACCGCTGTCCGATGCCGAAAAAGCCGCCGCGCTGGGCGCCCAGGCGAAAGAACGCGCCCTGAAGCTGACACCGGAACTGATCGATTACCTGATGCGCCACGCCCCGCGCGACATGCGCACGCTATCGACCATCATCGTCGCCCTCGACGAATACACCCTCGAACAAAAGCGCCCGGTGACCCTGCCACTGCTGCGCGAGCTGCTCAACATGGAAGCTTCATCATGAATCTCGCCCTCTTCGATCTCGACAACACCCTCCTCGCCGGCGACTCGGATTTCGAGTGGGCACAATTCCTGATCAGCAAGGGCGTCGTCGATCGCGAACTGCAGGAAGCCAAGAACATCCAGTTCTACGAGCAATACAAAGCCGGCACACTCGATATTTACGAATTCCTGATCTTCCAGCTGGCACCGCTAACCCGCCACCCCCGCGCCGAACTCGACGCCTGGCATCGCGAATACATGGATCGCCACATCCGGCCGATCATGACCGCGCAGGCCAAAGCACTTGTCGCACAACACCTGGCGGCGGGTGACCTGTGCGCCATCGTCACCGCCACCAACAGCTTCGTCACCGGCCCGATTGCCCGCGAATTCGGCATTCCGCACCTGATCGGCACGGTGCCTGCGGTCGATACCGAACAAGGCGCCTTCTCCGGCGGCCCGCGCGGCACGCCGTCCTTCCAGGCCGGCAAGATCACCCGTGTCGATAGCTGGCTGGAATCGCTTGGCCTGTGGTGGGGCAGCTTCGACAACAGCTTCTTCTACAGCGATTCGCACAACGACCTGCCGCTGATGCAGAAGGTGAAGACACCGGTGGTGGTGGATCCGGATGACAAGCTGCGCGCCCATGCCAGTGAAATGGGCTGGAAAATCATTACATTGCGGTAGAATTTCGCTTTTTCCGCAGCGCCCCAAACGCTTTTCGATCGGTACAAGTGATTCGCAAACTTATCTCCCGCGTTTTCAGCGGCAAGAAACCCAAGGCCAGCCGCCATGAGCCGGCCGTCATTCCCGTCTCCAGCCACGGCATCACCCGCGACCGCATCAGCAGCGGCAGCCGCCGGGTCTGCGAAACCCTGCAGGGCCATGGTTTCAAGGCCTACGTCGTCGGCGGTGCCGTGCGCGACCTGCTGATCGGCGCCGAGCCGAAGGATTTCGACATTGCCACCGATGCCACGCCGGAAGAAGTCCGCCGCGCCTTCCGCCGCTCGCGCATCATCGGCCGCCGCTTCCAGATCGTCCATGTCATGATGGGTTCGGAAACCTTGGAAGTAACTACCTTCCGCGGCATGCTGGACGAAAAGACCAAGACCGACGAACACGGCCGCGTGCTGCACGACAACGTCTTCGGCAGCCATGCCGACGACGCCGCCCGCCGCGACTTCACGGCCAATGCGCTGTATTACGACCCGGCTACCGAGGCGGTGATCGACTATCACCACGGTGTCGGCGATCTCAAGCAGAAAACCCTGCGCATGATTGGCGAGCCGCGTGCCCGCTATCGCGAAGACCCGGTCCGCATGCTGCGCGCCGTTCGCCTCGCTGCCAAGCTCGGCCTGATGATCGACCCGGAAGCCAAGAAGCCGATCCGCGAAATGGCCGACCTGCTGGAAAACGTCCCGGCCGCCCGCCTGTTCGACGAAATGCTCAAGTTGCTGACTTCGGGCCACTCGGTCAAATGCATCACCCAGTTGCGTGACGAAGGCCTGCACCACGGCCTGCTGCCGCTGCTCGACGTCATCCTCGAACAGCCGATGGGCGAAAAATTCGTCATGCTGTCGCTGGCCAATACCGACGAGCGGGTCCGCCGCAACAAGGGCACTTCGCCCGGCTTCCTGTTCGCTACCCTGCTCTGGCACGAAGTGCTGGCCCACTGGGAAAAGCTGAAAGCCAAGGGCGAGCCGAAAATTCCGGCGCTCTACACAGCGATGGATACCGTCCTCGACGTGCAGGGCGAAAAACTCGCCATCACCCGCCGCATCGCCGGCGACATCAAGGACATCTGGGCCCTGCAGCCGCGCTTCGAAGCCCGTGCCGGCAAGCGCCCCTATGCCCTGCTCGAACAACCGCGCTTCCGCGCCGGTTACGACTTCCTGGTGCTGCGTGCCCAGGCTGGCGAAATCGACATGGAACTGGCCGACTGGTGGACCCGCTTCCAGAGTGTCGAAGGCGATGAACGCGCAGCCATGCTAGTCCCCGACCAAGGTGGCGACAAAAAACGCCGGCGCCGCAAGAAAAAGCCGGCTGCCTCTGGCGGCACCGACAGCACCGCAGAATGAACACTGCCTACATTGCGCTGGGGGCCAACCTCGGCGATCCGGCGGCCACCGTGCGCGCTGCCTTCGGGGCGCTGGCCAACCTGCCGGAAAGCCGTGTTGTTCATAGCTCTTCGCTGTACCGTACCGCACCGGTCGGGATCACCGAGCAACCGGAATTCGTCAATGCCGTCGCCCAACTGGAAACCAGCTTGGCCCCGGAAGCCCTGCTCGACGCCCTGCTCGACATCGAGCAGCGTTTCGGCCGCGTCCGGGCCGAACGCAACGGCCCGCGTACGCTGGATCTCGACATCCTGCTCTACAACGACCAGTGCATCGACCTGCCACGTCTGACCTTACCGCATCCGCGCCTCCACCTGCGCGCCTTCGTCCTCTATCCGCTGGCTGAAATCGCCCCTGGTCTGGTCATTCCCGGACGCGGCAGCATTTCCGCCTGGCTGCCGGCCGTCGCCAATCAGGGTATCGTCAAGTTGTGAGCATTTTCGGCCTGCACATCCCCGTGCTCTGGCAGACGGTGACGCTGCTGGCCCTGTCGAATGTCTTCATGACTTTCGCCTGGTATTCACACCTCAAGCACCTCAACGACAAGCCATGGTGGATCGCCGCACTGATTTCCTGGGGCATTGCGCTGTTCGAATACCTGCTGCAGGTACCGGCCAACCGCATCGGCAACACCGAGCTCAACCTCGGCCAGCTCAAGATCCTGCAGGAAGTGATCACGCTGGCCGTCTTCGTGCCTTTCGTCGTTTTCTACATGGACCAGCCACTGAAGCTTGACTACTTGTGGGCTGCTCTGTGTATCCTAGGCGCCGTCTATTTCGTTTTCAGGACATAAATGTCTGCTCAAGTCGCAACCCGCCGCCTGACCCAGGCCGATCTCGCCAAGCTCTACCAAGCTGGTGAGAAAATCGCCCAGTTCACCTGCTATGACGCCAGCTTTGCCCGTCTGCTCGACGGCGCCGGGGTCGATTCGATCCTGATCGGCGATTCGCTGGGTAACGTCATCCAGGGCCACGACACCACGCTGCCGGTCACCGTCGCCGACATCGCCTATCACACCGCCGCCGTCAAACGCGGCTGCGACCGCGCCTTCATTGTTGCCGACATGCCTTTCGGCAGTTATCAGGAATCGCCGGAACAGGCCTTCCGTAACGCCGCGACACTGATGGCCGCCGGCGCCCAGATGGTCAAGCTTGAAGGCGGTGCCGACATGGCACCGACCGTACGTTTCATGGTCAGCCGCGGCATTCCGGTCTGCGGCCATATCGGCCTGACACCACAATCCGTGCATGTGCTGGGCGGCTACAAGGTGCAAGGCAAGGGCGAAGCTGCGGCGCAGCGCCTGAAGGACGATGCCATGGCGCTCAAGGCGGCCGGTGCCACCATGCTGCTGCTCGAGGCCATTCCGGCCACGTTGGCAGCCGAAGTCACGGCGATGACCGGCGTCATCACCATCGGTATCGGCGCCGGCAAGGATTGCTCCGGCCAGGTCATGGTGTTGCACGATGCCTTTGATATCCCGCCCGGCAAGAAAGCCAAGTTCGTCAAGAATTTCATGGAAGGCGCCAGCAGCATTCACGACGCCGCCTGCCGCGCCATCGCCGCCGTCAAGGACGGCAGCTACCCTGGCCCCGAACACACCTATTCCGCTTAAAACCATGCAAATCCATTCCAGCATCGCCGACTTGCGCTCGGCGCTGAAGAACCGTGGCCGCGTCGTTTTTGTACCGACCATGGGCAACCTGCACGCCGGTCACATCAGCCTGATGACACAGGCCCGTGCCCACGGCGACACCGTCGTCGCGTCAATCTTCGTCAACCGACTGCAATTCGGTCCGAACGAGGATTTCGACAAATATCCGCGCACCTTCCAGGCTGACTGCGACAAACTCGCTGCCGCCGGCGTCGATGTCCTGTTCGCGCCGACCGAAGCCGATCTCTACCCGGAACCGCAGGAATACACCGTCGAACCACCGGCCATTCAGAACATCCTGGATGGCGAATTCCGCCCCGGCCATTTCCGTGGTGTCGCCACCGTGGTCCTCAAGCTATTCAACTGCGTCCAGCCGCAGGCCGCCATGTTCGGCAAGAAGGATTACCAGCAGTTGATGGTCATTCGCAACATGACCCGCCAGCTCGCGCTGCCCATCGATATCATCGGCGGCGAAACCGTGCGCGCGGAAGATGGCCTGGCCCTCTCGTCACGCAACGGCTACCTGAGCGCAGCCGAGCGCACCGAGGCACCGCGCCTGTATCGACTGCTCAACGAAATCCGCGCCGCCATCCGCGCCGGCGAAACCGATACCGTCAAACTGGAAAATGAAGCCATCGCGGCGCTGACTGCCGCTGGTTGGAAAAACGATTATGTTGCGGTGCGACAACAGTCCGACCTGTCTATGCCGAAAGGCGTAAACGCCCCACTGGTGGCGCTTGCCGCCAGCCGCCTGGGAAGCACGCGCCTGATCGACAACATCGAGATTTGACGCGGCTGAAATATCCATAATTACGCCCGTTGACAGAGGGACTATTGTCGCTACAATGCGCTTCCCCTAACTATCTGGATGAGTGAAACCATGCAGAGAACAATGCTGAAATCCAAGTTGCACCGTGTTACGGCGACCCATGCCGACCTGCACTACGAGGGTTCCTGCGCCATTGATGAAGACCTGCTCGAAGCGGCAAACATCAAGGAATACGAACAGATCGACATCTGGAACGTAAATAACGGCGAGCGTTTCACGACCTACGCCATCCGCGCCGAACGTGGCTCGGGTGTCATTTCCGTCAATGGCTCGGCGGCCCGTCGTGCCGCCCCGGGCGATATCCTGATCATCGCCACCTTCGCCGTCTATAACGAGGTGGAACTGGCCAAACATGAGCCGGATCTGATCTATGTCGATACGCAAAATCGCATCGTCCGTCGCGGCCACAAGATTCCAGTACAAGCCGCTGCCTGACCGAGAACTAATTCACATTCATGAGAAACCCGCCTTTTGGCGGGTTTTTCTTTTTAGTACAATCCATTACGAAATTTCACACACCAAGTTGGAGACAAACAATGGGCGTTGTTTTCGCAAAGACCCCGAAGGGGCATGACGAAATCGCCACGAAGTCCGGAGGGCTGTCGCCACGCGTGCGACGACTACTCATCTTCGTTGACGGCAAACGATCGGTCGAGGAACTGCGCAGCATGCTGCCGGCCGATGATCTACAGCACACCCTGGGGATGCTCGAAGAAGAAGGCTATATCGAGTTCCATGACATCGCGGGCATTCCTCCCGGAGCCGCCACGCCGACGACGCTGCCCTCGATAACCGCTTTCAGCGAGCTGCCGAGCACGCTGGACCCGGTTCGCCTGCAGCAGGCGCGCAATTTCATGATCAACACGTTGAACGCCTTTGTCGGTTCGCTTGGCACCAGTTCGCTGCTCGATCGCCTGGAAAATGCCGCCGGGCACAGTGACCTGCGGGTGCTCTACGACGACTGGTATCACGCCATCGTGATGTCACGCGATGGCAAGCGCGAGGCCGAATCGCTACGCGGCAAGCTGCTCAACGTCATCTGATCGCACCAGTCCGATAAAAAAGGGCAGCCTTGGCTGCCCCTTTCCGTTTGATCAAGCGTCCGAAGGCTCCACGACCTTCGGTTTGCGCGGCCGCGCCGGCCGTTTGGGCTTGGCCGGCTTCGACTCGACGACAGGAACTTCTGGCAAAGAGGCCTCGACATCAGCCGAGGCAGGCGCAAGCGCCTCGGTATTACGTGGACGACGGGCACCGCGACGAGGCTTGGTGTCGGCAGGAGCCGCCGGCTCAAGCACTACAGGAGCCTCCACAACAGGCGCAATTTCGACCGGGGGAGTTGAATCGACAAACGCCTCGACAGACGGTGAGCGCTCCTTATCACGCCCGTTACGGCTACGGCGCCCACCACGTCGCCGTGGATTGGCGCTCGATTCCGGCTCAAGCATCGGCGCTTCCGGTTTGCTTTCGACTTCGGCAGTGACTTCTACCGCCGCTGCATTGACGACGAGTGCCTGGCCGACAATCTCGGCCTCTTGAGTCGCCGTGGATTTCGGCGGGGCACGGAAAACGAAAGCTCCCTTGTCATCGCGGCCAAAGCCAATAAGGCCACGACCAGCCGCCTCTTCCAGCAGGTTACCAAAGGTCCGGAAGCCGTAATAGCTCTCATTGAAGCCCGGATTACGCCGCTTGACGACCTCCTTGAGCACCGAAGCCCAGATGCGCTCGCTTTCGCCCCGGTCGGCCATCAGGTCGACAAAGGTAGCGGAAACGATATCGATTGCCTTGCTCTTGCGCTCTTCCTGCTTGTCGCGGCGCTTGGCCTCTTCTTCCGGCGAACGCTTTTCCCGCTCGCGGCGTTGTTGTGGCCCGCGCCCGGCCTCGCGATCGCGAACCAGATCATCGTAATAGATGAATTCGTCGCAATTGGTCACCAGCAAGTCGGAGCAGCTTTGCTTGACGCCAACGCCGATCACTCGCTTGGCGTTTTCACGCAGCTTGGAGACCAGCGGGGAAAAATCGGAGTCGCCGGAAATGATCACGAAGGTATCGACATGGGCTTTGGTGTAGCAGAGGTCGAGCGCATCGACGACCATGCGGATGTCGGCTGAGTTCTTGCCGGACTGGCGGACATGCGGAATTTCGATCAGCTCGAAATTGGCTTCGTGCATGGCCGCCTTGAAAGCCTTGTAGCGATCCCAGTCGCAATACGCCTTCTTGACGACGATGCTGCCCTTGGCGAGCAGACGCTCAAGCACCGGACGAATATCGAATTTTTCATACTGGGCATCGCGCACGCCGAGAGCGATATTCTCGAAGTCGCAAAAGAGCGCCATGCTGGCGTTGTCGTTGGCTGCGGCCATGAAATTCTTTCAATGTCAGGAGGCTGGAGTATACCGCCGACGCATCGCCTTGACCGCTCATGTATTTCCGCTTTTTTAGCGAACATCAAAGCCCTGACCTCGACCCTGCAAATACCATCGGCCGGCCAAACAATTTCCGAAAGGGGGAAAAACAATGAGTGGCGCTTTCACCAAATCGATGGCGCGGAACATATTTTACGGGGGGACGGTCTTCTTCT
Organism: Dechloromonas aromatica RCB; assembly: GCF_000012425.1. Classification (NCBI taxonomy): domain Bacteria; kingdom Pseudomonadati; phylum Pseudomonadota; class Betaproteobacteria; order Rhodocyclales; family Azonexaceae; genus Dechloromonas; species Dechloromonas aromatica (nom. nud.). The sequence goes on from NC_007298.1 coordinate 3,427,330, forward strand.
TCCTGTTGTTCCTTGCGCTGTCATTCGACACCCATTCGCAACTACCTAAACGCGACATGCGGGCCAACATCACGCCGCAGATCGCCGAAGGCAAGAAGCTCTGGGAAACCAACGATTGCATCGGTTGCCACACCCTGTTGGGTGAAGGCGCTTACTTCGCACCGGAACTGGGCAATGTCATTGTCCGTTACGGCGAAGAAGGCACCAAGGCATTCATCCAGGCTCGCCCGAAAGAGGGTATCCCGGGTCGCCGCAGCATGCCGCAGTTCAACTTCACCGACGAGCAACTGAACGCCATCGTGGCCTTCCTGAAGCACGTCAATTCGATCAACACCAACAACTGGCCGCCTAACAGCCAGGGCTGATCGAGAGGAGAACTGATAATGCAATTCAAATCCCAAGCGGTTGCAAAACCCTACTTCATCGCGGCAATCGGTCTGTTTGTCGGTCAGATTCTGTTCGGCCTGATTCTTGGCCTGCAGTATGTGCTCGGCGACTTCCTTTTCCCCGCCATTCCGTTCAACGTGGCCCGCATGGTCCACACCAACCTGCTGATCGTGTGGCTGCTCTTTGGCTTCATGGGCGGCGCGTACTACATGATCCCGGAAGAAGCAGAAACCGAGCTGTTCAGCCCGAAACTGGCGCTGCTCATGTTCTGGATCTTCCTGGTCGCTGGTGCGTTGACCATCGTTGGCTATCTGGCCGTTCCTTACGCCACGCTGGCCGAGCTGACCGGTAACAACATCCTCGAAACCATGGGCCGCGAGTTCCTCGAACAGCCGCTGCCAACCAAGCTTGGTATCGTGGTCGTTGCGCTGGTTTTCCTGTTCAACATCACCATGACGGTGCTGAAGGGCAAGAAGACGGCGATCTCGATCGTTCTGCTGCTCGGTTTGTGGGGCCTCGCTGTCTTCTTCCTGTTCTCTTTCTACAACCCGACGAACGTCGTTCTCGACAAGTTCTTCTGGTGGTGGACGGTGCACCTCTGGGTGGAAGGCGTATGGGAACTGATCCTCGGCTCCTTCTTGGCTTTCGTGCTGATCAAGACGACCGGTGTTGACCGTGAAGTGATCGAAAAGTGGCTGTACGTCATCGTCACCCTGACGCTGATCTCGGGCATCATCGGTACGGGTCACCACTACTTCTGGATCGGTACGCCGGAATACTGGCAGTGGTGGGGTTCCATCTTCTCCGCTCTGGAACCGATTCCGTTCTTTGGCATGACCGTGTTTGCCTTCAACATGGTGAACCGTCGTCGTCGCGAGCATCCGAACAAGGCTGCTGTGCTGTGGGCGCTCGGTACCGGTGTGATGGCTTTCCTGGGCGCTGGCGTGTGGGGCTTCCTGCACACCCTGGCTCCGGTCAATTACTACACCCACGGTACGCAGATCACCGCGGCGCACGGTCACATGGCTTTCTATGGCGCCTACGCCATGGTTAACCTGATGATGATCTCCTACGCCATGCCCATCCTGCGCGGCCGTGCTGCCAACAGCAACAAGTCGCAAGTGCTGGAAATGTGGTCGTTCTGGTTGATGACCGTCGCTATCGTGTTCATCACGCTGTTCCTGACCGCCGCAGGTATCCTGCAAGTCTGGCTGCAACGCGTTTCCGATGCTCCGCTGCCGTTCATGGTGGCGCAGGAAAAGATCGCGCTGTTCTACTGGATGCGTGAATGGGCTGGCGTGGTCTTCCTGATCGGCCTCATTGTCTACATCACCAGCTTCTTCGTTGGTGGTAGCGAGAAAGAAGCTGCCTAAAGCTTGATTCCTCCAAGTAGCACTCAAGGCGCGGTTCTTCGGACCGCGCCTTTTTTATTTGGGTCAAATCAAGGTTTGCCATCCAGGCGACCGATACGATGACGACCATGATGAATTCTCCGAGTACACAACCCACGGAAGCAGTGACAAGCCGCCGCCTACCCGGCGACCTTGCCATCTGGTTCTTCATCCTGGCCGAAATGCTGGTGTTTGCGGTTTTCTTCGCCACCTACGCGTTCGCCCGGGCCAAGAACGTCGAGATGTTCAATCTCTACCAGCAGACGCTGGACCGCAACCTCGGCGCCTTGAATACATTTCTGCTGATCACCGGCTCATGGTTCGTCGTGCTCGCCGTCCAGGCCGCTCATCACGACAACCGCCCGGCCATTTCGCGGAATATCCTGCTCGGCTGGCTCTGCGGCGGTGGCTTTCTGGTCGTCAAGGTCATCGAATACTCGGCCAAGTTTGGCGCCGGCATTTCGATGTCGACCAACACGTTCTACATGTTCTACATCTCGCTGACCTTCTTCCATTTCATGCACGTCATTCTCGGTATGGTCATCCTGACCGTGCTTTGGCTCCAGTCACGAAACGGGGCTTACGGGAGCCACAACGCACACGGACTGGAAAGTGGCGCCGCCTACTGGCACATGGTCGATCTGCTGTGGATCGTGCTTTTCCCCCTCGTTTATGTGATGCGCTGATGAACCCCCTGAAAAACTCCGCCCATCGCGCCTGGATTGTCCTTGTCGTCGCCACCACGATCACCTGGTATCTCGGTGAAGTCGGGGCGGCAGGCACATCGGCCATCGTGGCCATGCTGGCCATCGCCTTCGTCAAGGGCCGCCTGGTCATTCTCGACTTCATGGAACTGCGTGAAGCGCCAAGACTCTGGCGTATCCTGCTCGAAGGCTGGCTTATACTCGTTTCCAGCCTGATTCTGCTTGCTTACTGGATTTCTCTTAAATGACCGATCTGCCCTTCTACGAAGCGTCCGGCAACGAAATTGCCCTGTTCGAACACGCCTACCAGCAGCGCCTGCCGCTGCTGATCAAGGGGCCGACCGGTTGCGGCAAGACTCGCTTCGTGTCGCACATGGCAGCTCGCCTGAAACTTCCGCTGTATACCGTGGCCTGCCATGACGACCTGACTGCGGCCGATCTCGTCGGGCGCCATCTGATTTCCGACAAGGGTACTTACTGGAGCGATGGTCCGCTGACCCGCGCCGTGCGCGAAGGCGGCATCTGCTACCTCGATGAAGTCGTTGAAGCGCGCAAGGACACCACCGTCGTCCTGCACCCGCTGGCTGACGACCGCCGCATCCTGCCCATCGACCGTACTGGCGAAATGCTGCAGGCGCCGGACAACTTCATGCTGGTTGTTTCCTACAACCCCGGCTACCAGAACCTGCTCAAAGGCCTGAAACCCTCCACCCGCCAACGTTTCGTCTCGATGCGCTTCGACTTCCCCGGCGCCGAACGCGAAATTTCCATCCTGCTCGGCGAAACCGGCTGCGATGTCGATCTCGCCAAGCGTCTGGTCGGCATCGGCAAGGCCTTCCGTGCCCTCAAGGATCGCGATCTCGAAGAAGTCGCCAGTACCCGCCTGCTGGTCTATGCCGCGACGCTGATCAAGTCCGGCTTCGATGTATCGGCCGCCTGTCGCGCTGCGCTGGTCGAAAGCCTGACTGACGACGAGGAAACCGTCGAGGCGCTGATGGAAATTGTCAATGCCACATTCGGACGATGATTTCGGCTTTGAGGAAGAAAAGGCCGGCCAGAATCTGGCCGTCCTCGCCGAAGCACTGTACCTGATCAACCTACTGGTCCTGCCGGGCATCGCCTTCGTGCTGCTGCTCGGCCTGTGGCTGAAACACAAGGACAGCGCCCCGCCGCTGGCCCGCCAGCACCTGAAGCAAACCACCTTCGTCAGCCTGGTCGGCGGCCTGCTGATAGTCACGCTATCCAGTCTCATCCTCGCCCTTGGCGGCCTCGCCTGGGAATGGACCTGGGTGATACTCATTTTGTACTTCACCTGCATTCACTCGACGCTGGTGCTCTTCGGCATGTACGCGCTGATCAAGGCGATGAACGGGCAAACCTGGCGCTTCCCGCTGATCGGCCCAGCGATCGATGACAAAAAAGCATGAAAAAGCCAGCTTTGCAGCGTTACCGCCTGCTGGCGCAGATGGGCTTTTTCACGCTGTTCACCGTCACCCCGCTCTTCGACCTCTTCCGCTACGATCTGACCGAGAAGCATGCCTACTTCCTGACCTACCCGTGGCATCTCGGCATTGATGAACTGATTGCCGGCACCGGCGACCCCAGCAATGCTGCGGCCAACATCATTCTTTACCTGTTCTTGCCGGTACTCGGTGCAGGGACGCTGATCATCGGCGTTGCCTGGAAATGGGGCCGCCTCTATTGCGGCTGGCTGTGCCCGCATTTCTCCGTGGTTGAAACGATCAACCGCCTGATGCTGATCGCCAACGGCAAGCATTCGGTCTGGGACAAGAAGCAAACGCCACCGTGGGAACCGGATGGCACGCCAGCCAAGCGCGACAAGCGTTACTGGCTGCTCGTCGTCCCCGCCGCCATCGGCTTCGCTTTCGCCTGGGCGGTGGTCGGCCTGACCTACCTGATGCCGCCATTTCAGGTTTACCACGGGCTGCTCACCTTCACGCTCTATCCCAAGGAAGTGATTTTCCTGACGGCAGCCACCACGGTACTCGGTCTCGAATTTCTCTTCGCCCGTCACCTGTTCTGCCGCTACGGCTGCGCCATCGGCATCTTCCAGAGCTTCGCCTGGATCATGAACAAGAAGGCAATGGTCGTCGGCTTCGACCGCAAACGCCTGACCGACTGCGCCAGTTGCCAGCAAGGCGCCGGCAGCGCGGGCCACACCGTTCTCGCCCGACAAGCCCTGCGCGACAGCGGTAACGAATTCGCCTCGCCGGCCGGCAGCGCCTGCGACGCCGTCTGCCCGATGCGCCTGAAGCCGCGCAACGTCAAACGCTGGATGTTCGCCTGCACTCAGTGCGGCCAGTGCATCTCAGCCTGCGCAACGGTCAACCGCGACAACCCGAATGGTCAATTATTGCGCTGGGTCAGCAACGATGCGGCCAAACGCAACGAGGCTGGTTTTTCAGCCTTATCAAATACCGACGAAGACGCCGGTGGGAAAATTGAGCGATCTGCTTCGCAATGATTGAAACATGAAAGCTTGTCTTTACGCCGCTGGCGTCGTTGCTCATCCTCGCGGTAGCGCTGGCTATCGCTCCGGTTCGCGCCTAGCCAACAGCGCAAATCCCGCGCTTTCATTCAGTTCCATCCATTACAAAGCAGACCGCTAACCATGGAAGAATACGTCGGCAAACTCTGGCACAACTGGGTCACCAAGACCTCCGGTGGCCACTACCCTGAAGCCGTGGTCAAACTGGCCGAGATCGAGAAGACGGCAGGCATCCTGTTCCGTGCCTTTGGCGGCGATCCTGGCCTGAAAGTGGCGTCAGCCACGGCCGAACAGCATGGCGCCCGGCGCAGCTGGCTGCAGCGGCTTGCCGGTAGCAACGAAAAAGTGGCTCAGGCCCGACGCGATGACGAAACACTACGCCTGCCACCGGAAATCGCCGCTTTCCCCGAAAAAAGCCTGAACCGCGACCTCTATCTGTGGCTGGCGGCGCTGGCGGCCAGCGACGTAGCGCCTGAGCAAGCCTGGTTCATCCGCAACCAGCGAGCCAGCCTGGCGGCGCTGGAACGCTACCCGGGGCTGCGCCCGCGCTACGAACGGCTGGTCGAAGCTCACATCAGCGGCCGCATTCCCGCCTCACAGTTGCTCCCGGATGAGGCGGCACAGGAAGAAGCGCTTCGCCAAGCGATGCGCCAGCCGGGATCGGTCGATGGCCTGCCACCACTGAATTCGAAAAAATCGCGTCCGCCGCAACCGGTCCTGCTCTGGCTGATTGTCACCGAAGTCGCCACAGCGAAGCGCGTTGCCGACCCTGACGAGGAGCTGGCGCCGGAAGGCACCGGCAACAGCGCAACGACCAAGGAAGCGCACAAAGCCGAGCAGGTCGAGACCCCGGACAACAAGAACCCGATGCTGGCCATGTTCCGCGCTGAAAGCCTGCCGACCTGGGCCGAGTATGTACGGGTCAATCGGGCTTTTGACGAAGACGAAGATCCGAACGCCCGCGATGCCGCAAATGATCTGAATCAGCTGTCGCTGACCCGGGACGGCCAGACGGCGAAATCGCGGGTCAAGTTCGATCTTGACCTGCCCTCCGCCGCTGAAGACGACACACCAATCGGCCCCGGCATTGCGCTACCGGAATGGGATTACCGCAAGGAGTTGATGCAAGAGCGGCATTGCCTGCTCCAGCCAATGGTTGCCAGCGATGCCGAGCCCGCTGCCCTGCCGCCCGAACTGGCCGCCACGGCCAAGAAATTGCGCGGCCAGTTCGCTGCCCTGGCGCCACAGCGCCGCTGGCTGAAGGCGCAACCCGATGGCCCTGAACTCGATGTCGATTCCTGCGTCCGCAATCATGCCGACCGGGCTTCGGGCCACACGCCGGAAACTGGCGGCTATCTTGCCCAGGCACGCTGCGAGCGCGATCTGGCCTGCCTGCTGCTGGCCGATCTGTCGATGTCCACCGATGCCCCGATTTCCGATTCGCACCGCATCATCGACGTCATTCGCGATTCGCTGCTGCTCTTCTCGGAGGCACTGACCGCCACCGGCGACCGCTTCGGCATCTACGGCTTTTCGTCGCTGCGCCGCCAGAACATCCGCTTTCACCTGCTCAAGGATTTTTCCGGGCGCTACGACGCTGCCGCTCGTGGCCGCATCCTGGCCATCAAGCCCGGTTACTACACACGTATGGGCGCGGCCATCCGCCAATCGGCCAAAATTCTGGCCGAACAGGCGGCCGGGCACAAACTGCTGCTGATCATCACCGACGGCAAGCCGAACGATCTCGATCAATACGATTCCCGCTATGGCATCGAGGATACCCGAATGGCCGTGCACGAAGCCCGCCGGCTCGGCCTGACGCCATTTTGCGTCACGATTGACCACGAAGCCGGAGCCTACCTGCCCTATCTTTTTGGTCCGGCCGGTTTCTGCGTAATCCGCAAACCGGAGGAGTTACCGCGGCGCCTGCCCCTCCTTTACGTACAGCTGACTCGACAGTAAGTAGTCATAAAGTCGTATTGCATCGGAACTATCCGAGTGCCAACATCGGCCGTCCTCGCTTAGGCCTCAACGAATATGCACGGCAACACTCCAGTTAACGTAGAAGCACTACTGACCCACATTCCGTTGTTCAACGGACTGGCCCCGGAAGAGATTTCCCGCATCGCCCGAGGAACACGCGAAATGCACGCGGCCAAGGGGGAAATCCTTTTTCACAAGGGCGACCCATGCAACGGATTTCATTTGCTGGTTTACGGGCAGATGAAGCTGGCCTTCACTTCCTCACAGGGCAGCGAGAAAGTGGTCGAGATCGTCAGCCAGGGACAAAGCTTTGGCGAAGCCGTGATGTTCATGGAAAAGCCCTACATCGTCTTCGCCCAGGCGCTCAGCGACTCGCTGCTGTTGCACATCTCCAAGGCTGCCGTTTTCGAGGAACTGCAGCGCGACCACAATCTCTGCCGCAAGATGCTGGCCGGCATGGCCATGCGCCTGCACCAACTGATGAATGATGTCGAATCCTATTCGCTGCATTCCGGTAAGCAGCGCATCATCGGCTACCTGCTGCGCGAATTACCCGAAGCTGATCAGGATGGCACCAATGTTGCCGTGACCCTGCCGACCAACAAGGGCATCATCGCCTCCCGTCTGAATCTGACCCAGGAGCATTTTTCACGCATTTTGCATGAATTGACCGAACTCGGCCTGATCGTGGTCGAAGGGCGAAAGATCCATATTCCCAGTGCAGCCAAGTTGAGAAAACACGAGGGCTGAGTAAAAATCAGCCAAATTTGCGGAAATAAAAAAGGGGGCCAAGGCCCCCTTTTTTCATGACACTGACCGATCAATCGACATTCAGCTTGTTCTTGGACAGCAGATCCAGAATGATCTGTTGATCGTTGCCGTTAAACGCAGTCACCAGATCAACCCCCTTCATGACGATCACTTGGTCGTCAAGCGAGTTCTGGAAGCCGGCAGCAAAAGCACCCGTCGTGCTGACGTGAACCTTGGTATCGCCACCTGACAATTCAAAATGCAGGAAATTGGTCAGGTTCCCGGTGATGCCGGTGCTGTGGTTTTCGCCGATCAGCAAATCTCTCAGGTCGAGCATGTCGGCCGTCGGGGTCATCAGGCTGGAATTTGTAGCAATGTCGAAATCCATCACCGTATCCACTGCCGGATTACCCTTCGCACCGGCATCGCCCAGCTCCCAGCGGAAGGTGTCGGCCCCGAGGCCACCGGTCAACATATCGTTGCCAGCCCCGCCCACCAAGACGTCGTTGCCGTCACCACCATCCAGGGTGTCATTGCCGGCACTCCCCTTGAGGTAGTCGTTACCAGTGCCGCCAGACAAGGTGTCGCTGCCGTCACCGCCATCCAGCACGTCATCACCGCTATCACCGCTCAGGATGTCGTTGCCCAAGCCGCCCTGCAGGATGTCATGCCCGGCGCCGCCGCTCAGGGTATCGTTGCCGGCCAAGCCATCCATATAGTCGTTGGCAGATGTACCGACCAGACTGCCGTCGTCACCCGACGTGCCGACGATGGTGTTGGCCATCACGTTGAGCGTCAGGCCAGCGCTGGATTGGTCACCGTTGCTGTCGGTCAGGGTGTAGGTCACATGTTCCGGGGCAACGGCAGTAGCCGAACTGTTGAGCAGGTCCGGCGTGAAGGTAACCCCGGTGATATCGGCAATGGTAATGCCAGCAAAGGAATCACTGGCCGTCACGACCACCGAGCCAATGTTGCTGAAGGTTCTCGCGGTCGCCAGCACGCCGCCGTTACCGTTATCGGTATTGAGATTGACGGTGCCTTCGGTAACGCTGCTGAACTGCCCCAGCAGGTGACCATCAATGCCATAAACCGTATAGGTCAAGGCATACGAATCACTACCCGAGCTGGCGAGGTTGCTCCGGCCAGCGTTGACGTTGATGCTGACATCCTGAACACCGTTGGCATAGGTCGCATGGTTGAAGCTGATGGTGAGCGCCTCCAGGTGATCCAGGTAGGTATTAGTCGAGGTTCCGCCAGTGACATTAACGCCATTGGCGTTATAGGTGACGGTCGAGGCGGAGGGCGTATCGTAGAAGCTGACATCGTGCACCATGGCCGTTGCCGTAGCGCTACCGGTGACATGAATCGAAGCCACACCGGAATAGGGCAACATCGTCACCGTATTTTCCAGACCACTGGTCAGGCTGCCCAAAAGGTTGCCGCTGGCATCGTACAGCGTGTAGGTCAGCGATGGCGTACCACCTGCAGTATTTGCCAGGCTGCTGGCTCCGGCAATCGTCAGGCTGATATTCGAAACGCCGTTCGGATGCGTCGCCGCAGAGAAATCGAGAATCAAGGTCTCTTTGCCATTGATGCTGGCCTGATTGGCCGCCGTTTCGCCGCCAGTGTTAACGCCGACACCGTTAGTGGCGTTGTAAACCGGAGCACCGGCGACCAGCCCGCTTGCCGTCAGACCGGAAACCGTCAGATGGTTACCAGTTGCCGCATTAGCTGCACTGGTCAGGGAAACCGTGGTGCTTGTCCAGTTTTCGGCCGTCACGGTCAGGCCGCCGGTCGTCACATTTGCAGCACTGGTCATGTTGACCGTGACCGGCGCACCCAGAACATTGGTCGGAATATCCGCCGTCGGTGGCGTGTATTTGTAATAACCACTGTCGTCGAAGACCAGTTTCTGTCCACCACTGGTCGCCGTCCAGGTCAATGTGCCATTGACGACGTTATAGGAGTAGCCAGTACCACTGCCGCTGCTGTTGGCTGCGGTATAAACGCCGCCGGCCCAGGTACCGAGCACAATGTGTAAGCCATCGAAATCGACCGCCGTTACCTTGGCGTTATCGACGATCGTATCCACCCCTCCCCCTTGCGTCGTGAAGGAGGTGATCTGCGCTGCGCCAACGCCGCCATCCGTTCCGAGTCCGGTGACGACATTGCCTTCGAGGAAAGTATCCTTGGCAAAGAGTGTATCAGTGTCGTTACGGGCAATCGGCTTGCCATCGATGATGGAGATTGTCTGCACCGCAGAGGCCACATCCTGATCGTTGTCGCTGGCGGTAAAGCCGATGTCGAATTGCGTTCCCAGCGTAGCCAGCCCCTTGGTATAGTACTTGTAATCACCGGTGGAGAAGTCGAAACGCAAATCACCGTAGATGAACCCGGAAGTACTGCTCAGCGACAACAGGTGGCCGGAAAGCGGGAAGCCGGTCAGGAACGTACTATTCTGGGTAATCGTGTCGGTCAGGTGATTGTAGGTGAAGGTCACCTTCTGGTCGGCCGTACCATTTCCGTCACTATCCAGCATCAGACTGATCGAACTGATATAGCCGCCATCCGCACCAAACACGAGACCCCGCATGTTGGCCGAGGCCATGATATTGCCGCCAAAGGCGTTCGGCACGGTCGACAACAGCGTGCTGGAAAGCTGGCTGAGATCCGGAACAACAATGGCCGGATCCTTGACGCCATCGCCCAGCGCATCAACATTGTGAATGGCATTCAGGCTGGTGAAATCAACGATGCCGGTCCCGATCCCCACCGCATAGGACTGGACCGACGGATTCGCCGCGAGGTAAGTCTGGAAATTGCTCAGGCCGGTCGCCGTCGTCCCTGTGGTCGGCACGCCATCCGACAGGAAGTAGACGATGTTCTGACGCGACGCATCCGCTGTCGTCCCGAGGCCACTGGCGCTACGGACCAGATCGAGCGCCGCCTGATAGTTGGTAGCTCCCCCGGCCACGATCGTCGGTGAAGTCAGCGCGGAGATTGCAGTCCCTTCCGTCGTATAAGAGCCAATCAGGGTGGCACCGCTACTGAAATCGATGAACTTGACGACGACATCGGAGGCTTGGGTGTAGTACTCGCTGATCAGAGAGGCCAAGGCAGCCTTGGCCATGTCCAGACGCGTTGTCAGACCATCGGCCGAGACAGCTGCAGCCATACTGCCGGAAATATCCAGCACCACGGCAATCGTGTATTTCGGCAGGACGCTCTGCGGTACTTCCACCACCTGATTGACCACCACCGGCTTGTCATCGACGATCGTCACCTTCAGGTTGGCCGAGACGCTATTGCCGGCATAGCTGTAGCTATCGACCAGCGACGTGTCGGTCGCCGAATTCGCGGCACCATTGGTGGCGGCATGGGTCAGGGTGTAGGTATAGGCTCCCGTTGCAGCCGTGACCACCAAGGTGCCATGCGCCCCGGCAGCAGTATCCGGAACGGTAATTACTCCCCCGGAAGCCGTGTAGGTCACACCATTGAACGTTACGCTGGTAATGCTGGTATTGGTCACGTCGTTGGTCATCAGGTTACCGGTCGCTACCGTCGAGCCACCACCTGAACCAGTTGCCAACGCCGACTCATTAACTGTGGCCAGGTCATCCCGGCTGTTGTAGGTATTGATTGAGACCGTACCGGTACTGGTTTGGGAGTCATCATCCCGCAACAAATAGGTAAAACTTGCCGTCCCGGTCGCGCTCGGCGTATAGGTATAGGTTCCGTCACCGTTATCAACCAGCGCCCCGCTGGAAGGAGAGCCAACGGACACAATCGTGGCGTGGTCAGGCAACGTGTCATTGCCGAGCAACGCAGCCTTGCTGATGATGATCGGAGTACCCAGCAAGGCATTGAACGAATCATTCACCGCAACCGGGGCACCATCATTGACGGCCAGCACGTCAATCGTTGCGGTGGCCACATTGGACACACCACCGGAGTTGTCGGTCGCCGTGTAGTTGAATGTCGGCAAACTGGCCGTGGTATTGACGATATGGCTGTTCCAGTCGGCATTCGGCTTGAAGTACAAGGTCAGCGCATTGCCGCTTGCCGTAAGCGCCGTTCCCGTTGGAGCCAGTTGCGTCATGGCTGCATCCAGATACAGGCGGCCATTAGCCGGCAGGGAGGAAAGCGTGAAACTGGCTACCGTTCCATCGATATCAGTTCCCGTCAGGGTAATCGGAATCAGCGTGTCTTCATTCCCCGTCGCGCTGGCATTATTGGCAACCGGTACGTCGTTGGTGCCGTGGATGGTCACCGTGATGGCCTGGCTGGCCGTGCCGTCCTGGCTGACCACGGTCAGGCTGTCGGTCAGGCTCTGCCCGGCACCGAGCGACTGGATCGCGGCCTGGCTGTTGTTGGCGGCGTAGGTCCAGGCACCGGTCGTCGGATTGAAGGTGAAGGTGCCGTAGGTGCCGGCCAGGCTGGCCGGGGTCTGGAACACGGCTTCGCCGCTGTCGACGTCGGCCACCGTCAGCGTGCCGCTGGCGGTCAGGTTGCCGGCCGTGACGTTGGTGTCTTCGGTCAGGTTGCCGGTCGCCGTGCCGGTGATCGCGGCGTTGTCATTGGCGCCGGTGATGGTGATGTCGAGGGCTCGGCTGGCCGTGCCGTCCAGGCTGGTCACGGTCAGGGTGTCGTGCACGACTTGACCGGCGGTCAGCCCTTGGGTCGCCGCCTTGGCGTTGTCCAAAGCGTAGGTCCAGGCGCCGGTGGCGGCGTCGAAGCTGAAGTTGCCGTAGGTGCCCGACAGGCTGGCCGGGGTCTGGAAGCTGGATTGGTTCTGGTCCGCGTCGGTGATGCTCAGCGTGCCCGAGGCGTTCGGGCTGCCAACGAGGGCGTTGGCCACGCCGCCGGCTTCAACCGCCGTGCCGGTGCTGTTGCCGGCACCGCTGCCGATGGTCGGTACGTCGTTGGTGCCGTGGATGGTCACCGTGATGGCCTGGCTGGCCGTGCCGTCCTGGCTGACCACGGTCAGGCTGTCGGTCAGGCTATCCCCGGCACCGAGCGACTGGATCGCGGCCTGGCTGTTGTTGGCGGCGTAGGTCCAGGCACCGGTCGTCGGATTGAAGGTGAAGGTGCCGTAGGTGCCGGCCAGGCTGGCCGGGGTCTGGAACACGGCTTCGCCGCTGTCGACGTCGGCCACCGTCAGCGTGCCGCTGGCGGTCAGGTTGCCGGCCGTGACGTTGGTGTCTTCGGTCAGGTTGCCGGTCGCCGTGCCGGTGATCGCGGCGTTGTCATTGGCGCCGGTGATGGTGATGTCGAGGGCTCGGCTGGCCGTGCCGTCCAGGCTGGTCACGGTCAGGGTGTCGTGCACGACTTGACCGGCGGTCAGCCCTTGGGTCGCCGCCTTGGCGTTGTCCAAAGCGTAGGTCCAGGCGCCGGTGGCGGCGTCGAAGCTGAAGTTGCCGTAGGTGCCCGACAGGCTGGCCGGGGTCTGGAAGCTGGATTGGTTCTGGTCCGCGTCGGTGATGCTCAGCGTGCCCGAGGCGTTCGGGCTGCCAACGAGGGCGTTGGCCACGCCGCCGGCTTCAACCGCCGTGCCGGTGCTGTTGCCGGCACCGCTGCCGATGGTCGGTACGTCGTTGGTGCCGTGGATGGTCACCGTGATGGCCTGGCTGGCCGTGCCGTCCTGGCTGACCACGGTCAGGCTGTCGGTCAGGCTCTGCCCGGCACCGAGCGACTGGATCGCGGCCTGGCTGTTGTTGGCGGCGTAGGTCCAGGCACCGGTCGTCGGGTCGAAGGTGAAGGTGCCGTAGGTGCCGGCCAGGCTGGCCGGGGTCTGGAACACGGCTTCGCCGCTGTCGACGTCGGCCACCGTCAGCGTGCCGCTGGCGGTCAGGTTGCCGGCCGTGACGTTGGTGTCTTCGGTCAGGTTGCCGGTCGCCGTGCCGGTGATCGCGGCGTTGTCATTGGCGCCGGTGATGGTGATGTCGAGGGCTCGGCTGGCCGTGCCGTCCAGGCTGGTCACGGTCAGGGTGTCGTGCACGACTTGACCGGCGGTCAGCCCTTGGGTCGCCGCCTTGGCGTTGTCCAAAGCGTAGGTCCAGGCGCCGGTGGCGGCGTCGAAGCTGAAGTTGCCGTAGGTGCCCGACAGGCTGGCCGGGGTCTGGAAGCTGGATTGGTTCTGGTCCGCGTCGGTGATGCTCAGCGTGCCCGAGGCGTTCGGGCTGCCAACGAGGGCGTTGGCCACGCCGCCGGCTTCAACCGCCGTGCCGGTGCTGTTGCCGGCACCGCTGCCGATGGTCGGTACGTCGTTGGTGCCGTGGATGGTCACCGTGATGGCCTGGCTGGCCGTGCCGTCCTGGCTGACCACGGTCAGGCTGTCGGTCAGGCTATCCCCGGCACCGAGCGACTGGATCGCGGCCTGGCTGTTGTTGGCGGCGTAGGTCCAGGCACCGGTCGTCGGATTGAAGGTGAAGGTGCCGTAGGTGCCGGCCAGGCTGGCCGGGGTCTGGAACACGGCTTCGCCGCTGTCGACGTCGGCCACCGTCAGCGTGCCGCTGGCGGTCAGGTTGCCGGCCGTGACGTTGGTGTCTTCGGTCAGGTTGCCGGTCGCCGTGCCGGTGATCGCGGCGTTGTCATTGGCGCCGGTGATGGTGATGTCGAGGGCTCGGCTGGCCGTGCCGTCCAGGCTGGTCACGGTCAGGGTGTCGTGCACGACTTGACCGGCGGTCAGCCCTTGGGTCGCCGCCTTGGCGTTGTCCAAAGCGTAGGTCCAGGCGCCGGTGGCGGCGTCGAAGCTGAAGTTGCCGTAGGTGCCCGACAGGCTGGCCGGGGTCTGGAAGCTGGATTGGTTCTGGTCCGCGTCGGTGATGGTCAGCGTGCCCGAGGCGTTCGGGCTGCCAACGAGGGCGTTGGCCACGCCGCCGGCTTCAACCGCCGTGCCGGTGCTGTTGCCGGCACCGCTGCCGATGGTCGGTACGTCGTTGGTGCCGTGGATGGTCACCGTGATGGCCTGGCTGGCCGTGCCGTCCTGGCTGACCACGGTCAGGCTGTCGGTCAGGCTATCCCCGGCACCGAGCGACTGGATCGCGGCCTGGCTGTTGTTGGCGGCGTAGGTCCAGGCACCGGTCGTCGGATTGAAGGTGAAGGTGCCGTAGGTGCCGGCCAGGCTGGCCGGGGTCTGGAACACGGCTTCGCCGCTGTCGACGTCGGCCACCGTCAGCGTGCCGCTGGCGGTCAGGTTGCCGGCCGTGACGTTGGTGTCTTCGGTCAGGTTGCCGGTCGCCGTGCCGGTGATCGCGGCGTTGTCATTGGCGCCGGTGATGGTGATGTCGAGGGCTCGGCTGGCCGTGCCGTCCAGGCTGGTCACGGTCAGGGTGTCGTGCACGACTTGACCGGCGGTCAGCCCTTGGGTCGCCGCCTTGGCGTTGTCCAAAGCGTAGGTCCAGGCGCCGGTGGCGGCGTCGAAGCTGAAGTTGCCGTAGGTGCCCGACAGGCTGGCCGGGGTCTGGAAGCTGGATTGGTTCTGGTCCGCGTCGGTGATGCTCAGCGTGCCCGAGGCGTTCGGGCTGCCAACGAGGGCGTTGGCCACGCCGCCGGCTTCAACCGCCGTGCCGGTGCTGTTGCCGGCACCGCTGCCGATGGTCGGTACGTCGTTGGTGCCGTGGATGGTCACCGTGATGGCCTGGCTGGCCGTGCCGTCCTGGCTGACCACGGTCAGGCTGTCGGTCAGGCTATCCCCGGCACCGAGCGACTGGATCGCGGCCTGGCTGTTGTTGGCGGCGTAGGTCCAGGCACCGGTCGTCGGGTCGAAGGTGAAGGTGCCGTAGGTGCCGGCCAGGCTGGCCGGGGTCTGGAACACGGCTTCGCCGCTGTCGACGTCGGCCACCGTCAGCGTGCCGCTGGCGGTCAGGTTGCCGGCCGTGACGTTGGTGTCTTCGGTCAGGTTGCCGGTCGCCGTGCCGGTGATCGCGGCGTTGTCATTGGCGCCGGTGATGGTGATGTCGAGGGCTCGGCTGGCCGTGCCGTCCAGGCTGGTCACGGTCAGGGTGTCGTGCACGACTTGACCGGCGGTCAGCCCTTGGGTCGCCGCCTTGGCGTTGTCCAAAGCGTAGGTCCAGGCGCCGGTGGCGGCGTCGAAGCTGAAGTTGCCGTAGGTGCCCGACAGGCTGGCCGGGGTCTGGAAGCTGGATTGGTTCTGGTCCGCGTCGGTGATGCTCAGCGTGCCCGAGGCGTTCGGGCTGCCAACGAGGGCGTTGGCCACGCCGCCGGCTTCAACCGCCGTGCCGGTGCTGTTGCCGGCACCGCTGCCGATGGTCGGTACGTCGTTGGTGCCGTGGATGGTCACCGTGATGGCCTGGCTGGCCGTGCCGTCCTGGCTGACCACGGTCAGGCTGTCGGTCAGGCTCTGCCCGGCACCGAGCGACTGGATCGCGGCCTGGCTGTTGTTGGCGGCGTAGGTCCAGGCACCGGTCGTCGGATTGAAGGTGAAGGTGCCGTAGGTGCCGGCCAGGCTGGCCGGGGTCTGGAACACGGCTTCGCCGCTGTCGACGTCGGCCACCGTCAGCGTGCCGCTGGCGGTCAGGTTGCCGGCCGTGACGTTGGTGTCTTCGGTCAGGTTGCCGGTCGCCGTGCCGGTGATCGCGGCGTTGTCATTGGCGCCGGTGATGGTGATGTCGAGGGCTCGGCTGGCCGTGCCGTCCAGGCTGGTCACGGTCAGGGTGTCGTGCACGACTTGACCGGCGGTCAGCCCTTGGGTCGCCGCCTTGGCGTTGTCCAAAGCGTAGGTCCAGGCGCCGGTGGCGGCGTCGAAGCTGAAGTTGCCGTAGGTGCCCGACAGGCTGGCCGGGGTCTGGAAGCTGGATTGGTTCTGGTCCGCGTCGGTGATGCTCAGCGTGCCCGAGGCGTTCGGGCTGCCAACGAGGGCGTTGGCCACGCCGCCGGCTTCAACCGCCGTGCCGGTGCTGTTGCCGGCACCGCTGCCGATGGTCGGTACGTCGTTGGTGCCGTGGATGGTCACCGTGATGGCCTGGCTGGCCGTGCCGTCCTGGCTGACCACGGTCAGGCTGTCGGTCAGGCTATCCCCGGCACCGAGCGACTGGATCGCGGCCTGGCTGTTGTTGGCGGCGTAGGTCCAGGCACCGGTCGTCGGATTGAAGGTGAAGGTGCCGTAGGTGCCGGCCAGGCTGGCCGGGGTCTGGAACACGGCTTCGCCGCTGTCGACGTCGGCCACCGTCAGCGTGCCGCTGGCGGTCAGGTTGCCGGCCGTGACGTTGGTGTCTTCGGTCAGGTTGCCGGTCGCCGTGCCGGTGATCGCGGCGTTGTCATTGGCGCCGGTGATGGTGATGTCGAGGGCTCGGCTGGCCGTGCCGTCCAGGCTGGTCACGGTCAGGGTGTCGTGCACGACTTGACCGGCGGTCAGCCCTTGGGTCGCCGCCTTGGCGTTGTCCAAAGCGTAGGTCCAGGCGCCGGTGGCGGCGTCGAAGCTGAAGTTGCCGTAGGTGCCCGACAGGCTGGCCGGGGTCTGGAAGCTGGATTGGTTCTGGTCCGCGTCGGTGATGCTCAGCGTGCCCGAGGCGTTCGGGCTGCCAACGAGGGCGTTGGCCACGCCGCCGGCTTCAACCGCCGTGCCGGTGCTGTTGCCGGCACCGCTGCCGATGGTCGGTACGTCGTTGGTGCCGTGGATGGTCACCGTGATGGCCTGGCTGGCCGTGCCGTCCTGGCTGACCACGGTCAGGCTGTCGGTCAGGCTATCCCCGGCACCGAGCGACTGGATCGCGGCCTGGCTGTTGTTGGCGGCGTAGGTCCAGGCACCGGTCGTCGGATTGAAGGTGAAGGTGCCGTAGGTGCCGGCCAGGCTGGCCGGGGTCTGGAACACGGCTTCGCCGCTGTCGACGTCGGCCACCGTCAGCGTGCCGCTGGCGGTCAGGTTGCCGGCCGTGACGTTGGTGTCTTCGGTCAGGTTGCCGGTCGCCGTGCCGGTGATCGCGGCGTTGTCATTGGCGCCGGTGATGGTGATGTCGAGGGCTCGGCTGGCCGTGCCGTCCAGGCTGGTCACGGTCAGGGTGTCGTGCACGACTTGACCGGCGGTCAGCCCTTGGGTCGCCGCCTTGGCGTTGTCCAAAGCGTAGGTCCAGGCGCCGGTGGCGGCGTCGAAGCTGAAGTTGCCGTAGGTGCCCGACAGGCTGGCCGGGGTCTGGAAGCTGGATTGGTTCTGGTCCGCGTCGGTGATGCTCAGCGTGCCCGAGGCGTTCGGGCTGCCAACGAGGGCGTTGGCCACGCCGCCGGCTTCAACCGCCGTGCCGGTGCTGTTGCCGGCACCGCTGCCGATGGTCGGTACGTCGTTGGTGCCGTGGATGGTCACCGTGATGGCCTGGCTGGCCGTGCCGTCCTGGCTGACCACGGTCAGGCTGTCGGTCAGGCTATCCCCGGCACCGAGCGACTGGATCGCGGCCTGGCTGTTGTTGGCGGCGTAGGTCCAGGCACCGGTCGTCGGGTCGAAGGTGAAGGTGCCGTAGGTGCCGGCCAGGCTGGCCGGGGTCTGGAACACGGCTTCGCCGCTGTCGACGTCGGCCACCGTCAGCGTGCCGCTGGCGGTCAGGTTGCCGGCCGTGACGTTGGTGTCTTCGGTCAGGTTGCCGGTCGCCGTGCCGGTGATCGCGGCGTTGTCATTGGCGCCGGTGATGGTGATGTCGAGGGCTCGGCTGGCCGTGCCGTCCAGGCTGGTCACGGTCAGGGTGTCGTGCACGACTTGACCGGCGGTCAGCCCTTGGGTCGCCGCCTTGGCGTTGTCCAAAGCGTAGGTCCAGGCGCCGGTGGCGGCGTCGAAGCTGAAGTTGCCGTAGGTGCCCGACAGGCTGGCCGGGGTCTGGAAGCTGGATTGGTTCTGGTCCGCGTCGGTGATGGTCAGCGTGCCCGAGGCGTTCGGGCTGCCAACGAGGGCGTTGGCCACGCCGCCGGCTTCAACCGCCGTGCCGGTGCTGTTGCCGGCACCGCTGCCGATGGTCGGTACGTCGTTGGTGCCGTGGATGGTCACCGTGATGGCCTGGCTGGCCGTGCCGTCCTGGCTGACCACGGTCAGGCTGTCGGTCAGGCTATCCCCGGCACCGAGCGACTGGATCGCGGCCTGGCTGTTGTTGGCGGCGTAGGTCCAGGCACCGGTCGTCGGATTGAAGGTGAAGGTGCCGTAGGTGCCGGCCAGGCTGGCCGGGGTCTGGAACACGGCTTCGCCGCTGTCGACGTCGGCCACCGTCAGCGTGCCGCTGGCGGTCAGGTTGCCGGCCGTGACGTTGGTGTCTTCGGTCAGGTTGCCGGTCGCCGTGCCGGTGATCGCGGCGTTGTCATTGGCGCCGGTGATGGTGATGTCGAGGGCTCGGCTGGCCGTGCCGTCCAGGCTGGTCACGGTCAGGGTGTCGTGCACGACTTGACCGGCGGTCAGCCCTTGGGTCGCCGCCTTGGCGTTGTCCAAAGCGTAGGTCCAGGCGCCGGTGGCGGCGTCGAAGCTGAAGTTGCCGTAGGTGCCCGACAGGCTGGCCGGGGTCTGGAAGCTGGATTGGTTCTGGTCCGCGTCGGTGATGGTCAGCGTGCCCGAGGCGTTCGGGCTGCCAACGAGGGCGTTGGCCACGCCGCCGGCTTCAACCGCCGTGCCGGTGCTGTTGCCAGCAATTACCGGGATATGGTTGACCGGGTTGATGGTGACATTGACCGTCGCCGTTTCGGTGATGCCGGTCGGGCTGGTGACGGTGTAGGTGAAGCTGTCGCTGCCGTTGTAGTTGGCCGACGGGGTGTAGGTGACGGTGTTGTCGGGATTGATCACGACGCTGCCGTGGGCCGCCGGGCCAACGCCGGTGACGTTCGGGCTGCCTTCGAAGGTGTCGTTGCCCAGCACATTGACGGTGATCGCGGTGTCTTCGTCGGTGCTGACGGTGTTGTTCGCAATGTCGGCGACCGGATTGATCGTGATTTGCTGGGTGGCCGGGACCGAGGTGGCGTTGGCGTTGTCGGTGACGGTGAAGGCAATGTCGACCGTGCCGTTGTAGTCAGCGACCGGCTTGAAGAGCAGGCCGGCGGCTTGGGCCGGGCTCAGGTGGTCGCCGGCAACGACCGGGGTGGTGCCGTCGGCCAGGGTCAGGATGCCTTGCGCCGCCGGCGGCAAGGCCGTCACGGTGACGTACTGGAGGCTGCCATCGACATCGGTCCCGCTCAGCGGGACCGCAATCGTGCTGTCTTCGTCACCCGAGACCGGGGCAACGACAGCAATCGGGGCATCGTTGATCGGGTTGATGGTGACATTGACCGTCGCCGTTTCGGTGATGCCGGTCGGGCTGGTGACGGTGTAGGTGAAGCTGTCGCTGCCGTTGTAGTTGGCCGACGGGGTGTAGGTGACGGTGTTGTCGGGATTGATCACGACGCTGCCGTGGGCCGCCGGGCCAACGCCGGTGACGTTCGGGCTGCCTTCGAAGGTGTCGTTGCCCAGCACATTGACGGTGATCGCGGTGTCTTCGTCGGTGCTGACGGTGTTGTTCGCAATGTCGGCGACCGGATTGATCGTGATTTGCTGGGTGGCCGGGACCGAGGTGGCGTTGGCGTTGTCGGTGACGGTGAAGGCAATGTCGACCGTGCCGTTGTAGTCAGCGACCGGCTTGAAGAGCAGGCCGGCGGCTTGGGCCGGGCTCAGGTGGTCGCCGGCAACGACCGGGGTGGTGCCGTCGGCCAGGGTCAGGATGCCTTGCGCCGCCGGCGGCAAGGCCGTCACGGTGACGTACTGGAGGCTGCCATCGACATCGGTCCCGCTCAGCGGGACCGCAATCGTGCTGTCTTCGTCACCCGAGACCGGGGCAACGACAGCAATCGGGGCATCGTTGATCGGGTTGATGGTGACATTGACCGTCGCCGTTTCGGTGATGCCGGTCGGGCTGGTGACGGTGTAGGTGAAGCTGTCGCTGCCGTTGTAGTTGGCCGACGGGGTGTAGGTGACGGTGTTGTCGGGATTGATCACGACGCTGCCGTGGGCCGCCGGGCCAACGCCGGTGACGTTCGGGCTGCCTTCGAAGGTGTCGTTGCCCAGCACATTGACGGTGATCGCGGTGTCTTCGTCGGTGCTGACGGTGTTGTTCGCAATGTCGGCGACCGGATTGATCGTGATTTGCTGGGTGGCCGGGACCGAGGTGGCGTTGGCGTTGTCGGTGACGGTGAAGGCAATGTCGACCGTGCCGTTGTAGTCAGCGACCGGCTTGAAGAGCAGGCCGGCGGCTTGGGCCGGGCTCAGGTGGTCGCCGGCAACGACGGCGGTAGTGCCGTCGGCCAGGGTCAGGATGCCTTGGGCCGCCGGCGGCAAGGCCGTGACGGTGACGTACTGAATGCTGCCATCGACATCGGTCCCGCTCAGCGGGACCGCAATCGTGCTGTCTTCGTCACCCGAGACCGGGGCAACGACAGCAATCGGGGCATCGTTGATCGGGTTGATGGTGATTTGCTGGGTTGCCGGCGCCGAACTCAGGCCACCGGTGTCGGTCACCGTGAACTGGAAGGAAACCATTCCATTGAAATTCGCATTGGGCACAAAAGTCAGTAGCGCCTGATGCGTAGCGGGATCGACGGCGATTTGCTCACCGGCAACGACTGGCGTACCGTCAGCCTTAAGCAGGGAACCGTCCGTCGGCAAGGTAGTAACCGTCACGAATGCGATCGGGCTATCTGGATCGGTTCCGGAAAGCGGAACAACGATCGAAGTATCTTCCGCAGAGGCTATCGCCGCGCCAACAGTAGCGGTCGGGCTGTCGTTCACACCATTGATGGTCAGCGTCAGCGTCGCCTGGGCGGTATGCCCCTGGCCATCGGTAATTGTGTAGGTCACCAGCTCAGTCAGTTGATTGCCGACATTAAGGGCATTGACGACTGGATCAGCGTTATTGACGGTGTATGTATAGCTGCCGTCGGCAGCAATGGTGAGCGTACCGTGCGCCAGGGCAATCACCGTCCCCGGAGCTGCGACCGTTGTACCAAAAGCTATCTGGGTCACCGTAAGCACGGCACCAGGCAAACCAGAATCAGCAACATCGCTTGCAGCACCCGCAGCCACGACATTCCCACTGATGGTGCTGGCAGCGGTGCTATCGACGCGCTCGCTCACCGCATTCGCATCATCGCGAGCAAAGAGCACCTGCTCCGGCTCGCTAGCGACGGTCACCGTGACTGGCGCACCTTCGATGGTCTCAGTCGGACTGCCACGATTGGTACCAAACTGATACGCCAACGGATCGACTGTTTCAACAATACGCAGGAGTTCGACAAAGGTATGCCCTTCGTTGCCGCCTTGGCCGGCCAAGCCCGCTGCCGGCGCATCTTCTTCGAGCAGGGCATCGAGATCGCTACCCGACTGCAGGGCCTTGGCGATTTTCTGAAAGCTGTTTTGATCATTGACGACTGCACTGTCGGAGGCATCCGGCATGACCGCTGCCGCTACTTCAGCATCAATCCTGGCCGTTTCGCCCGGACGGACGGTCATCTCGCGGCCATCAGCCAAGACCAGCACGACCTTGGCACCATCAGCTGCCACCACGCTCTCGCCTTCGCGAATCACGTCGCCAAGCTTGAGACGGCGCGTGTTTCCTGCACTATCTCGCGCAAACGCCTGGCCAGACAGTTCGGAAATTTTAGCGACGACTTGGGCTTGAGCCATGGTGATACTCCAGACACTATTAGCAATGCTAAAAGTGTAAATGTATCAATACCGGCAAGCTATTGAACCAAAGTACAGTTGTTGTAAAAAAGCGTGAATAAACCCACGCTGGCGAGTTAAAAATTCACGCCATTGATATGTAGTGAGAGTTGCAACCGATCACGCAGACCGAGCTTCTCGAAGATGGCCGACATATGGGCCTTGACCGTCCGCTCGGTAATCGAAAGCTGCTCGGCAACCTCGCGGTTGCTGGCGCCACCGGCAACCAGTCGCGCTACCTGGACCTCCCGCTCGGAGAGCAGCATCGCCCAGTCCACCCGCGGCGGCCTTTCGGATTTCGTCGCCAGAGCCCGCGATGCCCCACCGACCAAACGCAGCAACAAGGACTGGCCAACCCACAAGCCCCCGTTCTCGACAACCAGCGCAACCTGACGCAGAACTTCGGGCGCTGCATTGGTATTGCAGCAGCCCGACGCCCCCAGGGCCAAGGCCTCCTCAACGACCGACTCGTCGGGTTCATCGGCCAACAGAACCACACGCTGCCCGGTTTCAAGACAAGGAAAGCGCAATACCGACGCCACAGATTCACTGGACCGGCATCGATACCAAAGAATTGCGGACTCACCAGCAGGAAAGCCAAAAACGTCTTCCCGGCGCATTGTCCGGGCTTGAGGAAAAGCGGCCAGCCAGCTCGGCAAAGGCACCGCTTCGCGATCAACAAAGTAATGATTCATCAGCGTTCCGTCAAAGCCACGCTCTTGGCCCTGAGGACTGGCTTGATCAGATAGGCCAGGACACTCTTCTTGCCCGTCAGAATATCGACCTCTGCCACCATGCCAGGAATAATCGGCAGGTTGGCATTGCCAAAACCGGGTTTGTTGGTCCGAACCCGCACGGTATAGAAGGCATTGCCCTTTTCGTCAATGACGCTGTCGGCGCCGATGTGTTCGAGCGTTCCATCCAGCCCGCCATAAATGGAGAAATCGTAGGCTGTGAACTTGACCATGGCCGGCTGCCCGGGCCGCAGGAAGGCGATATCGCGCGGCAACACCCTGGCTTCCAGCAATAGCGTGTCTTCCAATGGAACGATTTCGATCATGTCCTTGCCCGGCTGAACGACGCCACCGACGGTATTGACCAGCAGGCGCTTGACCGTGCCCTTGACCGGCGAACGAATCGACGACTGCTTGACCCGATCTGACAGCGCGACGCTGCCTTCTGCCAGGCTGTTCAGCTTGGCCATTGTTTCGGAAAGTTCCTTGCTGGCATCGTTGCGGAAGGTCAGCTCGACCTCCTCGATCTTGCGCTGGGCTTCATGAATCGAGGCCTGAACCCTGGAAATCTGGGCCGAGGCCATGTCACGCTCACCGCGGTAGCGCGAAACGTCGCGCTCAAGACGCAGCAACTCGACCTCGGAGACGGCTCCGGAGTTGATCAAGGGCTTGGTCACCGCCAGTTCCCTGGAGGTCAGGTCATAGCCTTGTGAAGCCTGCGATCTCTTGGCCTGGGCTTCGTTGAGTTCCTGCTGGCGCTGGGCGAGTTGCTGGCGGG
Organism: Dechloromonas aromatica RCB; assembly: GCF_000012425.1. Lineage (NCBI taxonomy): Bacteria > Pseudomonadati > Pseudomonadota > Betaproteobacteria > Rhodocyclales > Azonexaceae > Dechloromonas > Dechloromonas aromatica (nom. nud.). The sequence continues at coordinate 3,451,240 of NC_007298.1, forward strand.
CTATGGACACCGTGGCATTCAGCTCGTCGTTTCTCGCCTCGTAAAACTGACGTTCCTGCTGGACGATCGAAGGATCAGCCTTGAGCACTTCCGGCGGCGGCACAAACGGCTTGCCTTCAGAAATCGCCCGCAGGCGAGCCGCTTTGGCAACCAAACCCAGATACTGAGCCTGATTTTCCTTCACCGAGGAGACGAAACGCGTTTCATCGATCTTGATCAGCAACTGGTTGGGCTGAACGACCTCGCCTTCCTTGACCAGAATTTCTGAAACCAGCCCGCCGTCGATGCTCTGAAGAATCTGGATCTGGCGCGACGGAATCACCCGGCCTTCACCCCGGGTCACCTCGTCGAGCTGGGCAATGGCGGCCCAAAGCACAAACATGATGAATACGACGCTGATCGAGCGCAAAAGGACGCGTGCGCGCAACGGCTCCTGACGCAGCATCGCCAGATCGGCATCCGTCGCGAAATCAACCACTTCGACCTCTTCCCGGTTCGGCAATCTCCCGAGAACCTTTTCGACATGCGGCGCCGCGCGCAGGGCCACACTTTCCAACCAGGCATGGGTGGCATGAAGCGCTGTTTTAAGGCGACTCATGATGCTCTCCCGACACGACCACTCTGCAGCGCCTGAATGACCTGATCACGCGGACCATCGGCAACGATGCGGCCATCATCAACGACCATCACACGCGTCGCCAGATCGAGCAGGCTGTTGCGATGGGTAACGATCACGACGGTCTTGTGAGCCGCCATCAGCCGGAGTCGCTCCTTGAACTGCTGCTCTGAGGAGAAATCCATCGCGCTGGTCGGCTCGTCGAGCAGCAAAATCGGCGGGTCCATCAGGAAAGCCCGGGCAATCGCCACACCCTGCCGCTGACCACCGGAAAGCGAGTCGCCCCGCTCGCCGATCATCATGTCGAAACCATCCGGATGACGATTGACGAATTCGGTCAAGCCACCGGCCTCGGCAGCGGCCACGATGGCGGCGTCGTCGGCATAGGGCGCCCCGATGGCAATGTTTTCGCGCAAGGTGCCATAGAACAACGTCAAATCCTGGGCAACGTAGCCGATGTTGCGCCGCAGGTCAGCCGGGTCCAGTTGGCGAAGGTCGACGCCATCGATACTGACCGCCCCAGCGGTCGGCTGATACAAGCCCAGCAGCAGCTTCTGCAAGGTCGTCTTGCCAGACCCGACACGACCGATGACGACCACCTTGTCGCCGGCGTTGATCCGGCAACTGAGGCCTCGCAACGCGGCAATCTGGGAATTAGGATAGCTGAACTCGACATCGCGAAACTCGATTTCCCCCTTCAGCTCCGGGCGATGAACAAAGTTGGCGTCGGCCGGCCTTTCGACCGGGTTTTTCATGATCTGCTCAAGCGAGGTCAGCGCCACTTTGGCATTGTGATACTGCATCAGCAAGCCAACCATCTGCCCCAGTGGCGCCACGGCCCGCGAAGTGAGCATCGTGCAGGCAATCAGGCCGCCCATGCTCAGCTTGCCATCACCAATCAGATAGACGCCGGCAATGACGACAACGACGTTAACAATTTGTTGAATCTCCATGGCGCCATTGGTGGCGGCCGCCGAAAGGAAACGCATCTGGTTATTGACCCTGGCCACGAAGGCCACCGTCTTTTCCCACTTCGCCTGCATCACACCTTCGGCGCCTTGGGTCTTGATCGTTTCCAGCGCCGTCAGACTTTCGATCAGCGTGGCGTTCCGCTGGGCGGACGCCCGGTAAGTCGTCTCCGACAAGGCATGCATCTTGTGCTGCAGCACGTAGGCGTAGATAACCACGAACACGATGGCCAGCAATACGGGAATGATCAACTGCCAAGCAATGATCGCAATCACCAGCACGAACAACAAGGCGAAAGGCAGATCGATGAAGGCGGTAACCGAAGCCGAGGTAATGAAATCCCGTACCGACTCGAAAGAACGCAAATTGGATGAAAAGGCACCGACGGCAGCCGGCCTGGCCTCCATCCGGACACCAAGCACGCGCTCCATGATCTTGGCGGAAAGCTGCATATCGATCCGTGCGCTGGCCAGGTCGATGAAATAGCCGCGCAAGGAGCGCAGGACCATATCGATCCCGATGACCAGCATGATTCCGAGCGACAGCACCCAGAGCGTTTCAAATGCCCGATTGGGAACCACCCGGTCATACACATTCATCGTGAAGAGCGGCATGGCCAGGGCCACCAGATTGATCAGCATGGCTGCGCCGAGAACATCACGATAGACTGGCCACTGATCGGCCAGCGCACCCCAGAACCAGTGACGAAGTTTGACGTCGCCGACCTGAGGCGTACGACTGTCAAATCTGAAATGCGGCCGGGCAAATATGGCGATGCCCAGATAGCGGTCGGCCAACATCTCTCGCGACAACAGGACCGTCCCTTGGCCCGTCTCGGGAAACAGCAAGCGGGCCATCTGCCCGGAAGCATCCCACCCGAGAAGAACGCAGGCCTCCTCGTTTTTCAGCAGCAAAACCGCCGGCAGAAGCGCGTCATCAATACGATCCAGCGAGCGCCGGACAACCTTTGCCGAAAGCCCGGCACGACTGGCCGAACGCGCAAAGAGAGAAGGCGACAAGACGCCTTTCTCCAGGGGCAATCCCGAAATCAGCGCCGCCCGGGTACTCGGCCGCCCGTGAATGCGCGTCAGTTCGACCAGGCAATCCAACAGAGGGTCATGATGCAGGATATCTTCCCGCACCCCGGAGACACCGACGCCCACAGACCCACTCGAAACTTCGCTCATGCCACTCCCTGATTTTTGGCGATTCTAGCTTGGCTTGATAATTGCAGTTCAAAGAAATGTAAAAAGGCGGCCGAGACCGCCTTTTTCAGGAAAGCGCCCGGCCGATCAAGCGATCAGCGGAACGATCAGCAGGGCCACCAGATTGATGATCTTGATCAGCGGATTAACGGCCGGACCAGCCGTATCCTTATACGGATCGCCGACGGTATCCCCGGTCACGGCTGCCTTGTGGGCTTCCGATCCCTTGCCACCAAAATGACCGTCCTCGATGTACTTCTTGGCGTTATCCCACGCACCACCGCCGGTGGTCATCGAAATGGCGACGAACAAACCGGTGACGATAGTACCAACCAGCAGACCACCCAGCGCCTGAGGTCCAAGCACGAGACCAACAACGATCGGCACGGCCACCGGCAGGATGGACGGAATCATCATTTCCTTGATGGCCGCAACGGTCAGCATATCGACGGCACGGGAATAGTCCGGCTTGGCCGTCCCTTCCATGATGCCGGGGATTTCCTTGAACTGGCGGCGCACTTCCATGACCACGGCGCTGGCCGAACGACCCACTGCCTCCATCGCCATCGCACCGAACAGGTAAGGAATCAGGCCACCAATGAAGAGGCCGATGATCACCAGATGGTTCGACAGATCGAAGGTGAAGACCTTGCCGGATGCAGCCTCCAGACCGTGCGTGTAATCGGCGAACAGCACCAGCGCAGCCAGACCGGCGGAACCGATGGCATAGCCCTTGGTCACGGCCTTGGTCGTGTTGCCAACTGCATCGAGCGGATCGGTCACGTTGCGCACTTCCTTCGGCAATTCGGCCATTTCGGCGATACCACCGGCGTTGTCGGTGATCGGACCGTAGGCATCAAGCGCCACGACGATACCCGCCATCGACAGCATGGACGTTGCGGCAATGGCGATACCGAACAGACCACCCATCGCGAAGGCCGCATAGATTGCGGCGCAGACAGAGAGTACCGGCCAGGCACAAGCCTTCATCGAGACGCCGATACCGGCGATGATGTTGGTCGCGTGACCAGTCTGGCAGGACGAAGCCACATGCTTCACAGGTGCGTAGTCGGTGCCGGTGTAGTACTCGGTAATCCAGACCAACGCAGCGGTCAGCACCAGACCGACGACCGAGCAGCCGAACATCGTCATGGTATTGATCGTAGTGCCATCGGGCAGCGTGGCACCAGCCCCGATCAACCATGAGGTAATCGGGTAATAGGCTGCCAGCGCCAGCACCCCGGCAACAATCAAGCCGCGATAGAGGGCCGCCATGATCTTGCCGCCTTCGGTCGCCTTGACGAAATAGCAGCCGACGATGGAAGCGATGATTGAGACGCCGCCCAAGGCCAGCGGATAGAGCACCAGGTTTTCACCCAGACCAGGGACAGACTTGATGGTCAGCGCGGCCAGCACCATCGTGGCAACCACGGTCACTGCATAGGTTTCGAACAGGTCGGCCGCCATACCGGCGCAGTCACCGACGTTGTCGCCGACGTTATCGGCGATAACGGCCGGATTGCGCGGGTCGTCCTCAGGAATGCCGGCTTCGACCTTACCGACCAGGTCGGCACCGACGTCGGCGCCCTTGGTGAAGATACCGCCACCGAGTCGGGCAAAAATGGAGATCAGCGAGGAACCAAAGGCCAGACCAACCAGCGGCTCGATGATGTGGTGCAGGTCAGCCCCCGGCGCAGCGGTCGACTTCAGGAAAGCAAAGTAGCCGGCCACGCCGAGCAGGCCAAGGCCAACCACCAGCATACCGGTAATGGCGCCCCCCTTGAAAGCCACATCCAGCGCCGCAGCGATGCCACTGCGGGCAGCTTCAGCCGTCCGGACATTGGCGCGCACGGAGACATTCATGCCGATGAAGCCTGCCGCGCCGGACAGCACGGCACCAATCAGGAAGCCGAAAGCCGTCAGCCAACCGAGCTTGGGAATGAGCCCGATCACCAGGAAGAGAATGACGCCGACCATCGCGATGGTCTTGTACTGGCGGCTGAGATACGCTTCCGCCCCCTGCTGGATGGCTTTGGCGATCTCCTGCATACGCTCGTTGCCAGCGGGCAACGCGAGGATCTGACGACTGGAAATCCAGCCATACAGGACTGCCAACACGGCGCAACCAAGCGCCAGCAACAACGCTGTACTCATTACTCCCCCTCCTTGGTTAACAACGAAATCAAATGGTGAAAATCTCCAGCTTTTTGGCGACGGAAATATTCTTCAAGCGGATGTAATCCGGCAGACCGTTGCGATACGGCGGCGGCTCCTCGCCATCAATCAATGGCTGCAGGTAGGTCCGACACGCATCGGTGATATGGAAGCCATCCGGCGAGATGAACTCGGGCGGCATCTTGCGCTCGACGTTGGCGATCTCGGCCAGCGGCGCATCGCCGATTTGCCAGCGATACGGCGCATCGGCCAGACGCTCGATCGTTGCCATCACCGCATTCTTGCCCTGCAAGGCCAGATCAACGGCGGCAACACCCAGGGCATGCGCCTGATCCAGATCGGTTTTCGAGGCCAGATGACGGGCCGAGCGCTGCAGGTAATCGGCCAGCGCCCAGTGATACTTGTAACCCAGTTTGTCCTTGATCAATTGGGCCACCATCTGGCCGACGCCACCCAGTTGCGAGTGCCCGAAAGCATCCTTGGTCCCGGACTCGGCGATCAGATTGCCGGCCGCATCGGACAAGCCTTCCGAAACCGCAACGGTGCAGTAACCGTATTGCTTGACGCACTCATCGACGCGAACCAGGAAACGCTCCGGATCGAACGGCACCTCCGGGAAGAGCAGGATATGCGGCGGTTCGCCGGCATTTTCGGACGCCAGGCCGCAAGCGGCAGTGATCCAGCCGGCATGGCGGCCCATGACTTCCAGGACAAAAATCTTGGTCGAGGTTCGTGCCATCGAGGCCACATCGTAGCCGGCCTCGCGAATCGAAGTCGCCACGTACTTGGCGACCGAACCGAAGCCGGGGCAACAGTCGGTATGCGGCAGGTCGTTATCGACCGTTTTCGGTACGCCGACGCAGACGACCGGGTAACCCATTTTCTCGGCGATCTGCGACACCTTCCAGGCGGTATCCATGGAGTCGTTGCCGCCGTTGTAGAAGAAATAGCCGATGTCATGCGCCTTGAAGACCTCGATCAGGCGTTCGTATTGCGCCCGATGCTGCTCCAGGCTTTTCAGCTTGTATCGACAGGATCCGAATGCGCCGCCCGGCGTGTGCCGCAGGCGGGCGATGTCCTCGTCGGATTCGAGGCTGGTATCAATCAGGTCTTCCGTCAGCGCCCCGATGATGCCATCGCGCCCGGCGTAGACTTTCCCGATTTTCTCGGGATGCCGGCGTGCTTCCTGGATCAGGCCGCACGCCGTGGCGTTGATGACGGCGGTTACGCCCCCCGACTGCGCGTAGAAGGCATTTTTCGCCGCCATCTTTAGCTCCTTATTTCAGCGCTTCAAAAACGCTCTTGGTGATGTTGTCGACGCTACCGACGCCGGCCACCTTGCGCACCTTGGGGGCCTTGGCATCGCCTTCGGCCGCCCACTTGCCGTAGAAATCGACCAGCGGCTTGGTTTGCGAATGGTAGATTTCCAGACGTTTTTTGACGGTTTCTTCCTTATCGTCGTCACGTTGCACGAGCGGTTCGCCGGTCACGTCGTCGATGCCTTCAACCTTCGGCGGGTTGAACTTGACGTGATAGGTGCGCCCCGAAGCCAGGTGGGCACGGCGACCAGCCATGCGCTCGACGATGTCGCTGTCCGGCACGTCGATTTCGAGGACGAACTCGATCGGCACACCAGCATCCTTCATCGCCTGAGCCTGGGGAATGGTGCGCGGGAAGCCGTCGAACAGGTAACCGTTCTTGCAATCGTCCTGGGTCAGGCGATCCTTGACCATACCGATGATCACGGCATCCGGCACCAGGCCGCCTGCATCCATGTGCTTCTTGGCTTCGAGACCCAGCGCGGTGCCAGCCTTGACCTGGGCACGCAACATGTCGCCGGTGGAAATCTGCGGAATGCCAAACTGCTTGGAAATGAAAGTGGCTTGCGTTCCCTTGCCGGCGCCAGGTGCGCCCAACAGAATCAATTTCATGAAAAGTCCCTCGGTTTTGTCTAAGAAATTCTTGTTATCGGCTTCAATGCTGGCCGCTCTCTAGAAGCGGAAAATTACTCGCAATTATTGGCACGGTCAAACAGTTTGCGCATCCGCTCTGCGTCTTCGGGCGTATCGACGCCGGGCGCCGGGGCAGCGTCGATCAGCGTCACGCTGATCCGGTAGCCATGCCACAACGCACGCAGTTGTTCCAGCGACTCAAAATGCTCGGTGGGTGCCGGCATCAATCCGGCATAGGCCTTCAAAAAACTGGCCCGATAGGCATACAAGCCAACGTGGCGATAAGCCGGGAAGTTGGCCGGCAGGGTTTCGCCGCCGTCCTCTTTGGCAAAATGATCGCGGGCATAGGGAATCGGCGCCCGGGAAAAGTAGGCCGCATCGCCATCCGCCCGGCAAACCACCTTGACGACGTTCGGATTGAAAAAATCCGCCGCATCGGTAATCGGGTGGGCCACCGTCGCGATATCGGCACCGCTGGCCGCCAGCTGGCGCGCCGTCTGGATGATCACTTCCGGCTCGATCAGCGGCTCGTCGCCCTGCACATTGACGATGATGGTGTCACCGGCCCAGCCACGCTGCTCGACCACTTCAGCCAGACGGTCGGTCCCCGTGGCGTGGTCGCTGCGCGTCATCAGGGCGGCAACTTCGTGCGCTTCTGCTGCGGCACGAACCTCCAGGTGATCAGTCGCCACCCAGATTTCGTCCGCCCCCGACAGTCGCGCCCGCTCAGCCACCCGGACAACCATCGGCTTACCGCCGAGATCGAGCAACGGCTTGGCCGGCAAACGGGTCGATGCGTAACGCGCCGGAATGACGACCTTGAAAGCCAGACCGGACATTACTGCCCGTCCGCCGTCAGCTGGCGCGCTTCATCCTCGAGCATGATGGGAATATCGTCACGGATCGGGAAAGCCAGCTTGCAAGGCTTGCAGACCAGCTCCTTCTCAGCCTTGCGGTGTTCGAGATTGCCCTTGCAAATCGGGCAGACGAGAATATCAAGCAACCTGGCGTCCACGAAGTTTCTCCACGATTAAATCAATCAGGGCCGGCGAAAGCTCGGCCTGGACAGGCAAAACCCAGGTTTCACCCGCCGTCATTCCTGCACATTTTACTGCATCCTTCTCGGTCATCAGCAGGATGCCGTCTTTGGCAAATGCCAGATCGGCCGCAACATAGCGATGATGATCCGGAAACGGACGGGTTTCGCACGACAACCCCAAGGATTCCAGCGTCCGGAAGAAGCGCTCCGGATTGCCAATACCGGCCAGCGCATAAAGCCGCCCCCGGTCACGCAGACTCTCGGCAGAAGCTGACTGGCCAGCAACATCGACGCGATAGAACAAGCCGGGCTTGAGACTCATCTCAAAGCTCGGCGTCGCAGTCGGCAGGAGGGTTTCCGGCTGGCCGTTGCAAATGACTGCATCGGCGCTCGCCAGCCGCGACACCGGCTCACGCAATGGCCCGACCGGCAGCCGCCAGCCATTGCCGGCACCACGGACATCAAAGACGACAAGTTCGACGTCCCGCGCCAGGGCGTAATGCTGCAAACCGTCGTCGCAGAGCAAGACATTCACTTCCGGGTGGGCAGCCAGCAAGGCCTCGCCGGCAACTGCCCGATGGCGTCCAACCCAGACGGGAACCCCGCTGCGCCGGGCGAGCAACAAGGGCTCGTCGCCAACTTCCTCCGGTCGCGATTGTGCGGAAACCGTCCTGACCTCATCCCCGGAACGGCCATAGCCACGGCTGACAATGCCCGGTCGCCAGCCACGATCGCGCAACTGACGAGCCAGCCACAGGGTCAGCGGTGTCTTGCCCGCCCCACCGACGATGATGTTGCCCACCACGATGACCGGCACCGGCAAGTGTTTGGGTTTGGCCAACAGGCGATTGAGCGCACTCAAGCCGGCATACAGCCAGGCAAGCGGCAGCAAAAGCCACAACGCCGGCTGACGCCGGCGTTGATCGAACCACTGTCGCTGTAGCCAGCGCGCCAGCATCAGCGATTCTGGGTGGCGAAGGAAATATGTGGATAACCGGCCGTCTGCGCCGCCTGCATCACGTCGACCACGCTTTGATGCGTGGCCTTGGCGTCGGCATTGATGACGATCAGCGGATCCTCACGGCTACCGGCAGCCCGGCGCAAGCCATCAGCGATGCTCTTGACGTCGGTGGTGGCCAAAGGCGATTTATTGACCAGGACCTGACCACTGGCGGTCACGGCGACATCGACCTCGTTCGGCTGCTCGGCCTGCTTGCTGGCATCGGCCGTCGGCAGGTTGATTTCCAGCCCGGAGAACTTGGCGTAAGTGGTGGTCAGCATCAGGAAGATGATGATGACCAGTAACACGTCGATCATCGGGATCAGGTTGATTTCCGGCTCTTCCCGGCTACGGCCGCGCTGAAAATTCATGACTTACTTCCGGTCGCCGTGCATGTACTCGACGAGGCGAACGGCTTGCTGCTCCATCTCGACCACAAAGCCGTCGGCCAGCGCCCGGAAATGCCGCCAGGCAATCAGGCTGGGAATGGCGATGACCAGACCGAAGCCGGTGTTGTACAGCGCAACGGAAATACCGTGGGCCAGTTGCATCGGGTTAGCGCCGCTCGGCGACTGCGAACCGAAAATCTCGATCATCCCGACCACGGTGCCGAACAGACCCATCAGCGGGCTGATCGAGGCGATGGTACCGAGTGTCGTCAGATAACGATTCAGCTCATGGGAAACTGCGGAACCGGCTTCCTCGATCGACTCCTTCATGATCTCGCGGGTCGAATTGACGTTGCGCAAACCGGCAGAAAGGACACGACCGAGCGGTGAGTGGCCTTCGAGCTCTTCCAGTAGCTTGTCGTTATTGGCGCCACGCTTGAACTCGCCAACCGCACGCTGCAGCAGACCGTGCGGCACCACTTTGGAGCGGCGCAAGGCAACCACGCGCTCAATAATCAGCGCCACGGAAATAATCGAAGCCAGTAACAAGGGCCAGATGGGCCAACCGGCCGCCTTTACGATTTCAATCACTTGTCAGATTCCTTGGTGGAAATTTAGCCCGCAATTTTGCCCTGCCCTCCGCCACAGAGCAAGCGACGAAATAGCGCCCTTGCCGCGGCTTATCCCCAAAAGCTGTGGATAAGTCTGTGAATCAGTTGTCATTAACGATGCTAAACCCTACCCCTCAAAGGACTTTTCCTGCTCTGCCAAAATACAAGGCACTTAGTTTGCGCCTTTTAAAATCATATACTTAAGAAAATTTCACCCTGTCAACAAGGGACATATCTTTTCGGCTGCAGGTTACAATCCGACCATGCCAGCGCCCACCTCACCTGTCAGTAACACAGTCCTCAGCGTCGCCAGTCTCAACCGCCTGGTAAGGGACTGTCTGGAATCGGCTTTTCCACTGACCTGGGTCGGTGGCGAGATTTCCAACCTGACCTATGCCTCGTCCGGACACGTCTATTTTTCGCTGAAGGACAGCAGCGCCCAAGTCCGCTGCGTGATATGGCGGAGTAGAGCCCAGTTGCTGGGCTGGCGCCTGGAAAATGGCCAGAAGATTGAAGCACGGGCGCTGGTTTCTTTTTACGAACCGCGCGGCGAATTCCAGCTCAACATCGAAGCCGTCCGCCGGGCCGGCCAGGGCGATCTTTTCGAGCGCTTCCTGCGCCTGAAGGCACAGCTCGAAGCAGAGGGCCTGTTCGCCCCCGAAAGCAAACGCCCGATTGCCCCGTTTCCCCGGCACATTGCGATTGTCAGCAGCCTGCAGGCCGCCGCGTTGCGCGATGTATTGACCACCCTGCATCGACGGGCGCCCCACCTGCGGATCACCATCTTCCCCAGCCTCGTCCAGGGCGAAGGCGCCAGTCAAAAAATAGCCGAAGCCCTCGGCCAGGCCAGTGCCAGCGACTGCGATACGATCATCCTGTGCCGTGGCGGCGGCAGCATCGAAGATCTGTGGGCTTTCAACGAAGAGTGTGTTGCCCGCGCCATTCGCGCTTCAGCCATTCCAGTGATTGCCGGCGTTGGTCACGAAACCGACTTTACGATTGCTGATTTCGCTGCCGATTTGCGCGCCCCGACACCAACGGCTGCCGCCGAGCTGGTCAGTCCCGACCGCGATAGCCTGCTCACCCGCCTCAGCCAACTTGAAGGCCAACTCCAGCGACGGGTGGAGCGTGGGCTGGCCGATCAGCAACAGCGTATTGACTGGCTGGGTAGCCGGCTGGTTCACCCGGCTGAACGGATTCGCCTGCGCCAGCAGGAAAACGAGGCGCTCAGCCAGCGCCTGCAACGCGCCCTGCTCCGCCAGATGGATCACGCCCGTCTGCAGCTGACCACCCTCGGCCAGCGCCAGGCGACGGCACGGCCGCGCCCTGAGTTGCTGGCCAGAACATTGGAACACTTGCGCCATCGACTGGGCAAACAGACCCAATGGGCACTTTCTCAACATTCCGGGAAACTTAATTCGCTGTCCAGCAGTCTCAAGCAACTGGATCCGCATGCGGTACTGACCCGGGGTTATGCGCTGGCGATTGGCCCTGATGGCCGAGCCATCCGCAATGCCTCAGCACTAACGCCCGGCGACGCCCTCAAACTCAGCTTTGCTCAAGGCACGGCGACCGCGACCGTCAATCAGGTTGTGGCGATGCCCGAAGCTGACTAGAATTTTCGTTTCACCCCTTAAATACAACGGAGAATATACATGGAACATCAACTGCCCCAGCTGCCGTACGCCAAGGATGCCCTCGCCCCGCACATGTCGGCCGAGACCTTCGATTACCACTACAGCAAGCACCATCAGGCTTATGTCACCAACCTGAACAACCTGATCAAGGGTACCGAGTACGAAAACCTCGACCTCGAAGCCATCGTCAAGAAGGCACCGGCTGGTGGCGTTTATAACAACGCAGCCCAGGTCTGGAACCACAGCTTCTTCTGGAACTGCATGAAGCCGAACGGCGGCGGCGCTCCGGCTGGCACGCTGGCTGCTGCCATCAATGCCAAGTGGGGCTCGCTGGATGCCTTCAAGACTGCCTTCCAGACCTCTGCGGTCGGCAACTTCGGTTCCGGCTGGACCTGGCTGGTCAAGAAGGCCGACGGCTCCCTCGACATCGTCAACATGGGCGCCGCCGGCACCCCGCTGACCACCGGCGACAAGGCCCTGCTCTGCGTCGACGTCTGGGAACACGCCTACTACATCGACTACCGCAACATGCGTCCGAAGTTTGTCGAAACCTTCCTGGCCTCGCTGGTCAACTGGTCCTTCGTCGAAGCCAACTTCGCCTGATTCCTGCTGCTGTTATTTCAGGACAAAAAGGGAGCTAGCAGCTCCCTTTTTCATGGACGCAGATTCATCCGGACGGACAATCAATCGATCATTGCGGACTGTCAGGTCCCGCAATCAAAAATGGCTGCTGGTAAACATGAGTAGCCGTCGAGTGATTAAAAATAGCGCGCTCAGCACTAATCCCATCGCTGCTGATAGGAGAAGGTCGGAAGCTTCCAGCTCAAACGTAGCGCCAGCATGCGAAATCCGAAGCCGAGAATGAAGCACATCATCGTATTGAGGTTGGCATCCAAGTCCAGCGACCTCAACGCGAGAAATAGGGCGCAAACAAAGAGTGACACGCTGGCATAAAGCTCCCGGCAAAATACGACGGGCACCTGGTTGCACAGCACATCGCGCAAAACGCCTCCGCATATCCCCGTCAGCATGCCGGCCATGATGACTACTACCGTCGGGTATTCAAGTTGCAGGGCCACATTGCAACCAATCAGCGAGAAGGCGACCAACCCGAGTGCATCCAGCATCAGAAAGACGTTTTTCAGGTGGTGCATGAACTTGGCAAGCAAGGTCGTGGCCAAACCAGCCAGGGTCACCAGATACACGTATTCGGGATGCTGCGTCCAACCAATCGGGTAATTGCCAAGAACGACATCCCTGATGGTTCCGCCTCCCAGAGCGGTGACAAAGGCGATCACGGCCACCCCGAAGAAATCCATGTTGCGACGTCCTGCTGCCAGGGCACCGGACATCGCTTCGGCGGTGATGGCAACCAGATAAATGACCAGTAACAAGTTGAATTGCTTGATAGCGAGAGGCTGAAAAACGTGGGCGAGACTATCGAACATCAGGAGAGACTCCGTCAAAAATCGGAAGACTCGAATTGAGTGCTTCCGTGACGCCTCTCCCCCTGTCCTTTTACCTGAGAGTTTCGGCTCAACAAGAGCCTGCCCCTTCGGTGAGTTGCCGAGCGCCAAGACGCTCTCAACTTCTCTCCAGCCGGCGAATCATTTCTGCAGTTCGGTATGCCTGAGCGATTATGGGAGTTTGCGCCTTCGGCGGAGTGTGTAAATCCACGACTCTCTCTCCTGCAGATGTTTTGATTATCCTGACAGCGATGACTGCCTGTCAATCAGGGGTGGCGCGTACGCATCAATATCTCCGGGTGAAAGACACAGTCCGCCAAGCGTCACCATCCGCCGTACCCTCGAACTGCCGAGAAACACGGTTTTACACCCGGGAAAACCGGATAATGGTGGCCAATCCGTTTTGAACGCTATTTTTGGAATTCCCGCATGGAAATCAAGGTCAATTTTCTCGACAAGCTGCGTCTTGAGGCCAAGTTCGATGACTTCACGGTCATCGCCGACCAGCCCATCCGCTACAAGGGCGATGGCTCGGCGCCGGGGCCGTTCGATTACTTTCTGGCTTCGTCGGCCTTGTGTGCGGCTTACTTCGTGAAGTTGTACTGCGACACGCGCAACATTCCGACCGAGCATATCCGCCTGTCGCAGAACAATATCGTCGATCCCGAAAACCGCTACCAGCAGATTTTCAAGATCCAGGTCGAGTTGCCGGCAGATATTTCCGCCAAGGACCGGCAGGGCATTCTGCGCTCCATCGACCGCTGTACCGTGAAAAAGGTGGTGCAAACCGGTCCGGAGTTCGTGATCGAGGAGGTCGAGAATCTCGATGCCGATGCGCAGGCCTTGCTGACGCTGAATCCGGATTCGGAAGCCAGCACCTATATCGCCGGCAAGGACCTGCCGCTGGAACAAACCATCGCCAACATGTCCGGCATTTTGGCCGGCCTCGGCATGAAGATCGAAATCGCGTCGTGGCGCAATCTGGTGCCCAATGTGTGGTCGCTACATATCCGCGATGCGCATTCGCCGATGTGCTTCACCAATGGCAAGGGCGCGACCAAGGAAAGCGCGCTGGCCTCGGCCTTGGGCGAATTCATCGAGCGGATGAATTGCAACCATTTCTACAACGACCAGTTTTGGGGCGAAGACATTGGCAACGCGCCCTTCGTGCATTACCCGCACGAACGCTGGTTCAAGCCGGGCAAGAAGGACGCGCTACCGAAGGGCCTGCTCGACGACTACTGCCTGGAAATCTATAACCCGGACAGCGAGTTGCGCGGCTCGCATCTCTATGACACCAATTCCGGCAATACCGAACGCGGCATCTGTGCGCTGCCTTACGTGCGGCAGTCGGACGGCGAGACGGTGTATTTCCCGACCAACCTGATCGACAATCTGTTCCTCAGCAACGGCATGAGCGCCGGCAACACGCTGGCCGAGGCGCAGGTGCAGTGCCTGTCGGAAATTTTCGAGCGCGCCGTCAAGCGGGAAATCCTCGAAGGCGAAATCGCGCTGCCGGATGTGCCGTCCGACGTACTGGCGAAATACCCCGGCATCCTGGCCGGCATTGCCGAGCTGGAAAACCAGGGCTTCCCGGTGCTGGTCAAGGATGCGTCGCTGGGCGGCGAATTCCCGGTGATGTGCGTCACCCTGATGAACCCGCGCACCGGCGGCGTCTTCGCCTCCTTCGGCGCGCACCCGAGCCTGGAAGTCGCGCTCGAACGCAGCCTGACCGAGTTGCTGCAGGGACGCAGCTTCGAAGGCCTGAACGACTTGCCCCGGCCGACCTTTGAAAGCAATGCCGTCACCGAGCCGAACAACTTTGTCGAACACTTCATCGACTCCAGTGGCGTGGTGTCGTGGCGCTTTTTCAGCGCCAAAGCCGATTACGATTTTGTCGAATGGGATTTCTCCGGCCACGGTGAAGAATCCAATGCCGAGGAAGCCGCCGCCCTGTTCGGCATTCTCGAAGACATGGGCAAGGAAGTGTACATGGCGGTCTATGACCAGCTTGGCGCCACCGCCTGTCGCATCCTGGTGCCGGGTTATTCGGAAATCTACCCAATCGAGGATTTGATCTGGGATAACACCAACAAGGCGCTGGCCTTCCGCGCCGATATCCTGAACCTGCACCGTCTCGATGATGCGGCCCTCGAAGCATTGCTGGAACGCCTAGAAGACAGTGAGCTGGATGATTACACCGACATCATCACCTTGATCGGTGTCGAGTTTGACGAGAATACGGACTGGGGTCAGCTGACGATCCTCGAGTTGAAGCTGCTGATCAACCTCGCCCTGCAGGATTTTGAGGCCGCCAAGGAACAGGTCGAGGCCTACCTGCAGTACAACGAAAACACCGTCGAGCGCGGCCTGTTCTACCAGGCGCTCAACGTGGTGCTGGAAGTGCTGCTCGACGACGAACTGGAACTGGAAGATTACGAGGCCAACTTCCGCCGCATGTTCGGCCACCCGCGGATGGATGCGGTGCTCGGCTCAGTGGACGGCAGCGTGCGCTTCTACGGCCTGACGCCAACGAGCCTGAAACTGGAAGGGCTAGCCAGGCACCAGCGCCTGATCGATAGCTACCAAAAACTACACACGGCACGGGCCAAGGTGGCGGCATCATCCAGTTAGGGGTCGAGGCATGGCCGAGTAGCGGGGGATGGGAAGGCCTCACAGACTTGTCACCAGCTTGGCATCCGGCACGCCGATCGCTGCAATTTCACCCCCCAAAACCGCCCGCTTGTGCCAGCATTGATTTGACGGGTATTGCCCGGCCCGGTCGGGGCAAAAGGAGTGGACATGGAAATCTGGATTCTGGTGGCGCTGATCTTGGGCTGTGGCGTTCTGGCCATGGCCGAGATGGCCGTCGGGGCAAGCCGCATCTCCCATCTCGCCATGCGGGCCGAGCAGGGTTCGGCGGCGGCATCTGCGGTGCTGGGGTTTCGCCAGCACGCCAGCCGCCTGCTGGCCACGACCCAGTTGGGCATCACTGCGTTGGCCATGCTGTCCGGGGTTTATGGCGAAGCGCTATGGGTGCCGCGCCTGCAGGCGTGGCTTTCCGGCCTGCTTCCCCTGGCCGACGGGCCGGCCTACGGCATCGCGCTGGGCATCGTCGTCACCGTCATCACCTTCTTCTCGATTGTTTTCGGCGAGGTCATCCCGAAGCGTCTCGCGCTGTCCCATCCGGAAGCGCTGGCCGAAGCGCTGGCCGGGCTGATCTCCGTGCTACTCCGGCTGGCCCACCCCTTGGTGCTGGTCGTCTCGCGGACGGCGGACTGGATACTGGCCCTCTTTCCGAGCAAGGGCTCGGCCGAGGCGACGGCCGCCGATGAAATCCGCTTCCTGATCGAAGCTGGCCGCAAGGACGGAAACCTCGACCAGACGGAGAGCGAAATCCTGGGCAACGTCTTTCGACTCGACAACCGGCGGGTCGCCGGGATCATGACACCGGCGGCCGCCATCGCCTGCCTGGACCTCAGCATCAGCCGCGAAGAGAACCTGAAGACCTTGCAGGAACGGGCAGTTTCCCGTTTTCTGGTGTGCAAGGGCGGGATCGCCAATGCCCTGGGGTTTGTCGAAAGTCGCGAGCTGCTGCAGGTCCTGCTTAACGGCAAGGACCTGGATTTCGGCAAGCTGTCGCCTAATCCGCCGCACTACGTGCCGGGCACGCTATCGCTGATCGGTCTGCTCGAATTCTTCAAGGCCAACCAGACGCAAACGGCACTGGTCGCCAACGAATTCGGGGCGACCGAAGGGCTGGTCACGCTTTCCGACCTGATGGGCACCGTGGTCGGCGATGTGCTGTCGGGTGCGGTCGAGTCGCCGCTGGCCATCCAGCGTGGCGACGGCAGCTGGCTGCTCGACGGGCTGCTGGCCATCGACGAGATGAAGGAGCTGCTCGGCATCAAGGAATTGCCCGAGGAGGATCTGGGCAACTTCCATACAGTCGGCGGCTTCGTGATCGTTCATCTCGGCCGGATTCCGAAAAAGACGGAAGCTTTCGACTGGGGTGACTGGCACTTCGAGATCATGGACATGGAAAAGAACCGGGTCGACGAAGTACTGGCCACGCGCGTCACCGCATTGCCCAGCTAAACGCAGCGCAATCCGGGCGGCCAGCACCTGTGCCGTTGGCTGGATTGCCTGTCCGTCCCCAAAATTCATGAATCTGTAATACCGGGTGCTTAGCATCGAGAGATTTTGTTTTCGCGTCTCTCAGGCGATCCGGAATGATTCGACAAATAGGCAAACCCCTTTCCATCTTGATGATGGCCGCGGCAATCGGCGGCTGCAGCAGCAAATCCTTCCGCGATGGCATGGCCGCGATCGCTGACGGACGTCGGGATGAAGGGGTCGCCTCGCTGGAAAAGGCCGCCCAGGAAAAACCGCGCGATACGGAGATCAAGGCTGCCCTGATCCGCAACAAGGGGGAAGCCCTCGACGGCCATCTGCGCGAAGCCGACCGGCAGCGGACAGCCGGCCAGTGGGATGCCGCCGAGCTGGCCTACCGCCGGGCGCTGGCGCTGGACAACCGGAACACGCGCGCCATGCAGGGCCTGGAACAGATCGGCCAGGATCGCCGGAATGCTTCGCTGCTGGCGCAGGCCGGCCAGATGCTGGGCAAGAACGATCCGCTGGGGGCCGAGCGCCTGGTGCGGACCGTTCGGGGGCATGACCCACTCAATGCCGAGGCCCGTCGCCTGCAGACCGAGATCGACCGCCAGCGCGACAGCGAAAACAATGGCCGATCGACGCCCGAGAGCCGGGCAGCGCTGGCCAAACCGGTGACACTGGAGTTCCGCGACGCCAGCCTGAAATCGGTATTTGAAGTCCTGTCGCGCGCCTCTGGTCTCAATTTCGTATTCGACAAGGACATCAAAGGCGACATCAAGGTCACGCTATTTGTCCGCAACAGCCCGCTCGAAGACATCCTGCGCCTGATCCTGACGACCAACCAGCTGGATAAGCGCCAGCTCAACGACAACAGTTTCCTGATTTATCCAAACACACCGGCCAAGTCCAAGGAGTATCAGGAACTGGTGGTCCGCAATTTCTACCTGGCCAATACCGACGTCAAGCAGGCCCAGAATCTGGTCAAGACGGTGGCCAAGAGCAAGGATGTCTTTGCCGACGAAAAGCTCAACCTGCTGATCGTCAAGGACACGCCGGACGCCATGCGCCTGGTTGAACGCCTGATCGACTCGCTTGACCTGGCCGAACCCGAGGTGATGCTGGAAGTCGAGGTGCTGGAAGTGACGCGCAGCCGGCTCAACCAGTTTGGCGTCGATTGGCCGGATTCGGTCGGCTATGGCCTGTTGCAGGACACTTTGAGCACGACGACGGCGACGGCGGCCGGCTACACCACGACGGTCACGCCCGGTGGCACGCTGGCCAACGGCTACATCAACCTGCGCAACCGGGGCGGGCTGACCAGCTTTGTCGCCAACCCGGGCCTGACCCTGAACCTCAAGGGGCAGAACGCCGACACCAACGTGCTGGCCAACCCGCGCATCCGGGTCAAGAACCGGGAAAAGGCCAAGGTGCATATCGGCGACAAGCTGCCGGTGTTCACCACCACCGCCACGGCCAATGTCGGCGTTTCGGCCTCGGTCAATTATCTTGATGTCGGTCTCAAGCTCGACGTCGAACCCAATGTCACGCTCGATGACGAGGTATCGATCAAGGTCGGACTGGAAGTGAGCAGCATCGTCAAGGAAATCACCGGCCCCTCCAATTCCCTCGCCTACCAGATCGGCACCCGCAGTGCCAGCACCACGCTGCGCCTGAAGGATGGCGAAACACAGGTGCTCGCCGGCCTGATCAGCGACGAGGAACGCAAGACGACCAGCCACATCCCCGGACTGGGCGAAATACCCGTTGTCGGCCGCGCTTTTGGCAGCCACAAGGACACCTCGACCAAGACCGAGATCATCCTGCTGATCACACCGCGTATCGTGCGCAACATCCACCGCCCGGAATACGTCCAGCCGGTGATTTCCTCCGGCACGGAAAACGCTGTCGGCGCAGCACCGATGGGCGTCCGGACGCAGGGCGGCCGCGCGCTATCGATGAGTTCGCGCAGCAATGGTGGCGGCATGCCGATGGCGACCACCCGGGACAATGCAGCCCGAGACAACGCCACCTCCGAAGACGATGCCCCGCCCGAGGCCGATGACCCGCCGGTCGGACAGGCCAAGCCGGCGACAACCGAAGCACCGAAGCCGGAACGATGAGCGCTCGGTCACAACGCGGCTTCACGCTGATCGAGCTGGTCGTCACGGTCGCCATCGTCAGCATTCTGGCGCTGGCTGCCTCGCCCTTGCTGGAAACGACAGTGCGGCGACAAAAGGAGTCCGAACTGCGCGCCGCGCTGCGCGAGATTCGCAGCGCGATCGACGCCTACCGGCAGGCGGTGGATGACGGAAAAATCGCCAAGAAGGCCGATGAGAGCGGCTATCCGGCCCGGCTGGAAGAATTATTCATGGGCGTCGAGAACCGCCAGGATCCGGCCAAGGGGAAAATTTACCTGCTACGCCGTCTGCCGCGCGACCCGTTCAGCCGGGATCGCGACCTGAACGCCGCGCAGACCTGGGGCAAGCGCAGCTACGCCAGTCCGCCCGACCTGCCGCAGGAAGGCATCGATGTCTTCGATGTCTATTCGCTCTCCGACGAGCGCGGCAGCAACGGCATTCCGTACCGCGAGTGGTAGCCATGATCAAACGGCGCTGCGGTTTCACATTGATCGAACTGCTGGTCGTCATGGCCGTGATCGCCACCCTGCTGACCATTGCCGTGCCGCGCTACTTCCAGCACCTCGACCGGGCCCGCGAAGCCACCCTGCGCGAATCGCTGGCCGTGATGCGCGACGCCATTGACAAATACCGGGCCGACCTCGGGCACTATCCGGAGAGCCTGGACGATCTGGTCAGCCGGCACTATCTGCGCAAGGTGCCGCCCGACCCGATTACCGAGAGCACCGAAAGCTGGATCATCGTGCCGCCGCCCGAGGAGCCGGGGCAGCGCAAGGTCTGGGACGTGCAGAGCGGGGCCGAAGGCCAGGGGCGGGATGGCAGCGACTATCGGACATGGTAGCGATACGTGGCGGCCAGCCGGGCATCTCGGGCAAACACCAGAAGGGCATCACCTTCCTGGCCGTGCTGTTCACCATCGCCATCAGCGGCATTGCACTGGCCGGCACCGGGGCGCTGTGGCAAATGGAAACCCGGCGCGAGAAGGAAAAGGAACTGCTGTTCGCCGGTGAGGAATATCGCCAGGCCATCGCCAGCTATGTCGACAACTCGCCGGGTGACCCGCAATACCCGGTCAAACTGGCTGATCTGCTGCAGGATCCGCGCTTCCCGATGCCGGTCCGCCATTTGCGCCGCCTCTATCCGGAACCGATGAGCCTCGACGGCCAGTGGCAGCTGATTCGCCGCCAGGGCCGGATCGTCGGTGTCGCCAGCCCATCCTCTGCACCGCCAATCAAGGTGGCCGGTTTCCCGCCCGAGCAAGCTGAATTCGAGAATGCTGTCCGTTATGCCGACTGGCAATTCATCCATTCAGGCAACACGCCGAGTCGACGCCGGATCAATATTCACGACGCCGGGGAGTCGCGCTGATTCGCTGGTAGTGGGCCATGACGAGCGGGACGTAGCGTTTGGTTTCCCCGTAGGGCGGGATGCGCCGGCCAAAGCGCAGCACCGCATTCTCGCCGGCATTGTAGGCGGCCAGCGCCAGTTCGATGTCGTTGTCGAACAGGGCCAGCAGGTCGCGCAGGTAACGGGCGCCGGCGCGGATGTTCTCGGCCGGGTCCTGCCGATTGACCAGGCCATAGCGGCGGGCCGTGGCCGGCATCAGCTGCATCAGTCCGCTCGCCCCCCTGGCTGAAACGGCGTGCTCCCGGTAGCCCGACTCGACCGAGATGACGGCATGCAGCAAGGCCGCGTCGACGCCGGTACTGCGGCTGGCCTCGTGAATCGCGCCATGGAAAGGGCGCTGCTCGTAAGGCAGGGCGAAGACACCACGCGGCACCTGCAAGGCGGCCGTGGCCGGGGCCAGCCGGTCGGTCAGCACCAGCTTGTAGCGCCGGTCGTCGGGCACATTGCTGAAACGCTCGACGCCATCTTCGTCGACAAACCCGTAAATTGCGCCGCTCGCCGACGCGGCCACCGGCAAGCTCACGGCGCAGAACAGCACGAGGAAGGCGGAGCGGATGGTCAAAGGCATGATGCAAGCAAGAATAAGACCGCTCTGTTACAGCGGTTTGACGCTGCCAATGTCATTTTTATGTAATGCAGCAGCCATATGATCAGCGGTCCTGTCATTCATCGTCTGCATACCGTGGCGCTTCTTCCCCGTTCGCTCGTCCTGTCGCTCCAGCGCGGTTTCACGCTGCTCGAACTGCTCGTCGTCATGGTCATCATCGGCCTGCTGGCCGGTTATGTCGGACCCAAATACTTCGCCCAGATCGGCAAATCCGAGGTCAAGGCGGCGCGTGCCCAGATCGACGCGCTGGAAAAGGCGCTGGATCAATATCGCCTTGATGTCGGCCGCTATCCGACCAGCGAAAACGGCCTGGCCGCGCTGATGAAGCGGCCGCCTTCCGAGAACCGCTGGCAGGGCCCTTACCTGCGCAAGGAAGTACCGGCCGATCCGTGGGGCCAACCCTACCAGTACGTCCAGCCCGGTGAACACGGCGAATTCGATCTCTTTTCGCTGGGCAAGGATGGCAAGCCCGGCGGTGAGGGCGAAGCCGCCGACATCGGCAACTGGTGAGCGTCCGCCCAATGGAATTCGACGTCGTCGCGGTGTTTCCCGGACAAGGCGTATCGCGCCTGCGCGTCGCCGCCGATAGCGCGAGCGACCTGCCGCAGGCGACCTCACTGCTTGGCGCCGTCATCGTCTCGGCCGATCCGGTCGGGCAAAAACGTGGCAAGAGTCGCAGCGGCAAGTTCCAGCTCCCCCTGTTTACCCGCCAGTTGCTGTCGCTGCTCGAAGCCGGCCTCAATGTCGTCGAGGGGCTGGAAACACTGGCCGAGCAGGATCAGGGCTCAGGCTCGAGCGAAGTCCTGAACGGCCTGCTCACCGCGTTGCGCCAGGGCCAATCGCTGTCGACCGCGCTGCAGCGCTTCCCGGAGGTTTTCCCGGAACTTTATGTCGCCACGGTCAAGGCCAGCGAACGGACCGGCGACATGCCGGAATCCCTGCGCCGCTACCTGACTTTCGACGAAAAGCTGCGCGAACTGAAGAAAAAGCTGGTCAGCGCCGCCATCTATCCGCTCCTGCTGCTTGCGGTCGGCCTGCTCGTCACCTTCTTCCTGCTTGGCTTCGTCGTGCCGCGCTTTGCGCTGGTCTTTGCCGACAGCGGCCGGCAGCCGGAAGGCCTTTCCTCGCTGCTGTTCATCTGGGGCGATTTCGTCAACCAGCATGCGGCGGGCCTGGCCATTGGCAGCCTGCTCGGTGCTGTCGGTATCGCTGCCCTGCTCTCGCTGCCCCCCGTCCGCGCCATGCTGGCCAGGTTGCTCTGGCGCCTGCCGGCGATTGGCGAACGCCTGCGCATCGTCTATCTTGCCCGTTTCTACCGCACGGTCGGCATGCTGCTGCGCGCCGGCATTCCGCTGCGCAGCACGCTGCTCATGGTTGCCGACATCCTGCCGGTTGCCTTGCGCGAGGGCCTGCAGCGGGCGATCAGCGATATCGAGCACGGGCAGGCCTTCTCCGATGCCGCCCTGCACGGCGGCCTGAGTACACCGATCGCCCGGCGCATGATCGCTGTTGGCGAGAAAAGCGGCCAGCTCGGCCACATGCTGGAGTCGGTGGCCAGCTTCTACGACGAGGAAATCAACCGTCTGGTCGATACCTTCAGCCGCCTCTTCGAGCCGCTGCTGATGACCGTTATTGGCGGCGTGATTGGCGGCATCGTCCTTCTTCTGTACATGCCGATATTCGAATTGGCCGGCAATTTCCAGTAGAGACTGAACATGAACACACTTGTCGATCCCGGCCTGCTTGAACACGACACCCTGCTGGATGCGGCACGTCAGCTAACGCGGCTCAGCGGCATGTCGGCCGCCATCATCGGTTTGCAGTCGGCGCACGGCATCGACGAACAGAAGGCCGCCGACATCACCGCTGCCGCATTCGGCCTGACGAGCATCCGCCTCAGCGAGTTGCCGGAACACGCCCTGGCCCTGTCGCTGGCCTCCTTCGCTGAATACCTCCGGCGCCAGGTGCTGGTCATCGACACCGCAGCCGCCTGTCTGGTCGTCGCCCCCAATCCGCTTGATGCCGGCCTGCGCGACTGGCTGGAGGGCCTGCTGCCACTGAGCCGGCGCATCGACTGGCGCCTGGCGCCGGCTTCGGTGATCGCCGCCTATCTGGCTCGCGAAGAGTCTCGCGTCCGGGCGCTGGATGGCGACTTCAATGGCGACAAATCTCAGGTCAGCACGGGCGAAAACGCTGAAGACCTGTCGCTGCAGGGCATTTCGGAAGAAGGCAGCAACATCGTGCGGCTGGTCCGCTCGACCCTGCATGACGGCCTGAAAGCCGGCGCCAGCGACATCCACATCGAAGCCAACAACCGCGGGCTGGCGATCAAGTACCGGATCGACGGCGTGCTCAATTTTGCCGGCGCCATCGACGGCAGCGACACGGCCGAACAGATGATCTCGCGCATAAAGGTGCTGTCCGAACTCGACATTGCCGAGCGCCGGGTGCCGCAGGACGGCCGCTTCAAGGTCAACTGGCAGGGCCGAGAAATCGACATCCGGGTCTCGATCATGCCCAGCATCTGGGGCGAGGATGCCGTGCTGCGCGTCCTCGACAAGCAGGCCCTGAGTGACCATCTCGACGGCCTGCGCCTCGACGTGATGGGCTTCGATGCCGACACCATGTACCGTATCCGCCGCCTGTCGGCCGAACCCTACGGCATGCTGCTGGTCACCGGCCCGACCGGCAGCGGCAAGACGACGACGCTCTATGCGGCGCTATCGGAAATCAATCGCGGCGAGGACAAGATCGTCACCATCGAGGACCCGGTCGAATACCAGTTGTCCGGCGTGCTGCAGATTCCGGTCAATGAAAAGAAGGGGCTGAGTTTCGCCCGCGGCCTGCGCTCCATCCTGCGCCACGACCCGGACAAGATCATGGTCGGCGAAATCCGCGATTCGGAAACCGCGCAGATTGCGGTGCAGGCGGCGCTGACCGGCCACCTCGTGTTCACCACGGTGCATGCCAACAACGTCTTCGACGTAATCGGCCGCTTCCTGCACATGGAAGTCGATCCCTACAACCTCGTTTCGGCGCTGAATGGCGTCGTTGCCCAGCGCCTGATCCGCACGCTGTGCCCGGCCTGCGCCAGCCCGACGACGCCGATGCCCGAAGCGCTGGCCAATGCCGAGATCGACCCGCTGGCGGCCGCCGACTGGCAGTTCCGCCAGGCCGTCGGTTGCGGCAGCTGTCGCGGCACCGGCTATCGCGGCCGGCGGGCGATTGCCGAACTGCTGGCCCTCGACGATGAACTTCGCGAACTGATCCTGGCCCGCGCCCCGATCCGCCAACTGAAGGACGCCGCCCGGCGCGGCGGCACGCGCTCGCTGCGCGAATCGGCGCTCGATCTGGTCAAGGTCGGCATCACCAGTCTGGAGGAGGCCAACCGTGTCACTTTCGTGGCTTGACCGGCACACCCTGCTCGTCCATCCCCGGCAAGTCGTGCTCGAACGCCAGCCATGGCGCGGCCCGGCCCAGCGCTTGACGGCCGAAGTGCCGCCCGCCCAGCCCGACGAAGCCGACTGGCAACCAGCGCTGACGGCCGCCGGCGCCCTGCTCACCACAAAGGCAAGCCCCTTTGGCCGCTTGCGGATCATCATCGCCAACCAGTTCGTCCGCTTCGCCTTGCTGCCATGGAGTGACAGCGTACTCGGCGACAAGGCACGACTCGGCATGGCCAAGGCTCTGCTGCGCAACAGCCTGGGCGACCAGGCCGAACGCCTGGAGATTGCCCTGGATAACCCTGCTTTCGGCCTGAATGGCCTTGCGGCAGGCATTCCCGCCAGTCTGCTGACGGAACTGCGCCAGACAGCCAAAACCCGGCGCCTGCGCCTCGACAGCCTTCAACCGCGCCTGACCAGCGATCTGGCGACTTGCCGCCACTCGCTGAACGATGGCTACGTCGCCTTCCCGGACGATGACTGGCTGACGCTGCTCGGCCTGCGCAACGGCAACATCACGCTGCTGCGCAACCATCGGATGCACACTGAGCCAGAGCAACTGGGCAACGAGTTGCTCGGGCTGCTGGCCGCCGAGCATGCGGCAGTCGACCACAAAAAAGTGCGCATCTTCAGTCGCGGCGACTGGCCGAAGACGCTCGGCGACTGGGAGATCGAACAGCAGATGTCGCTGCTCGAAGGCGGTGCCCATGCGTGATCTCGGCCTCGATTTCCAGCCCCGTCGCCCCGGCCTGTTGCCATTGATGCTGGTACTGGTCGGGGCCGTACTCTGCGCCGACGCCTGGCTGGAGGCCAGCCAGCAGAATGCGCAACTGGCCGACCTGCAAGCGCGTCAGGAACTGGCCAAGCGACGGGCCGACCGGCTGACGATGGCCAGTCGCGAGGCGGCGCAGCGTGACGCCGCCCTGCCGGCCGAACAAGGCAAGGCGCTGCAACAGGCAGTTGCGGCGATCGGCCTCGACTGGGAAGGCTTGTACCGGCAGATCGAGCGGGCGACGCCGGAAGAGGTCAGCCTGCTCGCCATCACGCCGAATGCCGCCGCCAGATCGGTGCAGATTTCCGGCGAGGCCCGCCACCTGCAGGCAGCGCTCGGCTTTGTCGACGCCTTGCGCCAGCCGCCCTTGTCGCAGGTCAGTCTCCTCTCCCACAAGATCAAGACCGATGACCCGCAACGCCCGGTCAGCTTCGAAATCGCCGCGACATGGACCAGCTCGCCATGAACACCTGGCTCGCCCGTGGCCGTTTCGCCGTGGCCTATCCGCAGTGGCTGCCGCTGGCCGGTGGCCTGCTGGTGCTGATTGCCGCCGGCCTGCACTTGATTCTCCTGCCCAGCCGCGAAACCCTGATCGAGGCCGGCGAACAACAACTGCAGCAGACCGAACGTGCCAGCCGCCGCGCCCGGATCGATCGCCAACTCGCCCAAGCCACGCCGGAACAGGCGCGGCTCAGCCTGCTCGAGCGCTTTCCGGACGAGGCGCGCCTGCATGCCGAACTCGGTCGCCTGCTTGAACTGGCCGATCAAAAAGGCCTGCAACTATCGGCCGGCGAATATCGGCTACTGGCCGGCAAGGACAAGCTGTTCGACCGCTATGTGCTGAACCTGCCGGTGCAGGGCAGCTACCGCGACCTGCGCGCTTACCTGACGACCATCCGCAGCGAGTTCCCGGCGCTGGCCATCGAGGACGTCACGCTGCGCCGGGAAAACATCGGGGCCAGCACCATCGATGCGCAACTGCGCCTGGTCATCTTCTTCCGTCACCAGGGGGCCCGATGAAAAAGCCCGGACCACGCCAGCGCTGGCTGATTCTTGGCGCCCTGTTGCTCGGCACGGTAGCGGCCGCCGTTTTTGTCGACGACGATCCAGTCGCTTCCGAACCGACTGAACGGCCAAGCAGGCGCAGGATGCCCGCCAACATTGAGTCCATGGCGGACACCGTTTCCCTGGCCCAACAGCAACCAGATCCAGAAGCGGCGCAGGTGGCCGATACAGGGAGCACCGAACAATCAGCCGAGACCATCGATCCCTTCCGCAGCAAGAGCTGGTATATCGCGCCGCCACCGCCTCCGCCGCCCGAGCCGGTGGCACCGCCGCTGCCCTTCCGCTACCTCGGGCAACTGGTCGAAGATGGCCAGATATTGGTCTTTATCGACCACCAGGGGCGTAACCTGACGATCAAGGTTGGCGATCAGATCGATGGCCGATATGCCGTCGAAGCCATCGATGGCGGCAAAGTGGTCTTTGTCTATCTGCCACTCAAGCGACAACAGACACTGCCTATCAGCGCTGCCTGAACGCAGTGGCGCGAACCCGGGCTGGTGCCGGGTTCGCCGATCACGTGGCGCTAGTGCGAATGCTCGTGGCCATCCTGGCGCAAGACACGGGCCACGAAGGGATCGTTCTCCATGTCACCGAAATCGGACGCATCGATCCGGCCGTACGCTGCCAGTTTCTCGTCAGTCGCTTGCGGCCAGGCTGCAGGCGCCTGGGCGTGGATTTCCCTGAGGATCATTTCCAGCGACTGCTGACCGGAAATCGACAGTTTTGCCGGCAGTTGTGCTTGTTCCAGCCACCACAGATCAACTTGCTGACCGTTCACCACGCCGGTGTAGTGCACCACCGTCTGATCGAAATCGATCCTGCTTTCGCCGCGTTGCAGCGACTTCAAAAGCTGCGGCGAAACCACGGAAACCAGCTTGCTCCAGTCCGGCTCGGCATGGCGGGTGCGGATTTCGCCGACCGAATATTCGATGACGCGCTGATCCTTGTTGAACACGCGCTGATAGCTGTAGTCGTGCTGACCGCTGCGTTCCCAGATGTTGTTCTGGCCGGTTGTCAGATCGGCGATCTCGACACGGTTGGCGCTGCGCCACAGGTACCAGTCGCTGTTCACCTTGCCGCTTTTCAGGTCATAGCGTGCGGCCAGCGACATTGGCGTGGTGTTCTCAATGGCCATGACCGGCTTGGCCACCTCGGCTGAATGCTCATGATGCCCTTCGTGAGCCAGTGCATTACCCAAAAAACCCAGCACTACGGAAACAAAAATCGTCGATATTTTCGCGTTCACCGCTACGTTCCTCTTCAAATGCGTAGAGCGCCTGCATGAGGCGCCCTTGTTTAAGCACTAATTCCGGAAACAGGCGACGGCTCGGCCGCCGCCCGAACCGGGATCAGAAGCCGAAGGCTTCCTTCATGACGTGGTAGATCCAGTTCTGTTCCATGCTGCCATGAACCAGAGAGGACTTCGGACCCGTCGCGTAGATGGCGACATCTTCACCGGCATGGGTTTCCGAACCCAACGGCACCAAAGCCTGCTGCAGGAAGTTCAGCGCGGTGGTATCGACACTGGTCAGATCGGTACTGCGGCTGACGGCAGCCGACGAACCGCCAACAGCACCCGGACCATTCTGGTAACCCAGCGTGGTGTAGGGCAGGCCATCGCTGGCCTTGTCGTTGCTGACCGGATCGCCGTCATTGGCCGGCACGGCGGCAGACAAGCCGAGGATGTTGTTGCCGCGGTGCGGGTAACCGGCGATGGTGAAGGTGTGGCTGTGGTCGGCCGTCACGATGATCAGCGTTTCGCGCGGATCGGTCATTTCGTAGGCCTTCTTGACCGCCTTGGCCAGTTCGATGGCATCGAGCAGCGCACGCTGGGCATTGCCGGCGTGGTGAGCGTGGTCAACACGACCGCCTTCAACGTGCAGGAAGTAGCCGCGCTTGTTCTTGTCGAGCATCTTGATGGACTTTTCAGTCATCTCGGTCAGCGACGGCTCGCCAGCCTTGTCGGTGGCGCGATCAGCTTCGTACTGCATGTGCGAGTTTTCGAACAGGCCGAGCAGGTATTCGGTCTTGGCCGGATCGATTGCTTCGAAACCAGCCTTGTTCCAGACGTACTGGGCCTTGGCGCCGCGGGTGCTGACCCATTCGGCGGTCAGATCACGACCGTCGCTGCGCTTGCCACTCTTGGCGTATTCCTGGTCGGTCAAGGTCTTCGGCAGGAAGTAGCTGCGGCCACCGCCCATCGCCACCTTCAGGCTGGCCCTGACGGCCGGCGACACTTCGATCAGTTGGCGTGCGATATCCTTGACCAGCGTCACGCCCTTGGCCTTGCAGGTCGCCACATTGGCAGCGAAGAAGGAATTCATGTCCGAATCGGATTCCCAGTCGCGCACCGAGGTATGCGAGTAGGTTGCAGCCGGGGTGGCGTGGGTCAGGCGGGCGGTCGACACGACACCGGTCGACTTGCCGGCAGCGGCAGCCTGCTCGAGGATGGTCGGCAGCGCGTGCTTGGCGATCACGGCGGCATCGCATTCGCCACGGGAGGTCAGATGGTCGACTGACAGCATGCCTTCACGGGCCTTGTAGCCGGTGACCATGGCGGTCATCGTCGGCGCCGAATCCGGGGTCTGCTGATCCCAGGAGTAGGTCTTGGAAAGACCGACGTTCGGGAAATGTTCGAAGGACAGGCGGTTTTCTTCGCCCGGCTTGCCATGGAGCTGGCCTTCCAGGATGCGGGCAGCGGTAATCGTCGAAATACCCATGCCATCGCCAACGAAGAGAATCACATTCTTGGCGTGATGACGGTTATCGACCATTCTTTCGCTGTGGCGAATGAAATTCTGGCCCTGCTTGTACCAGTCCTGAACGGATTCCGGACCCTGAACGACGGGAGCAGCAGAAAATACCGGGGTGGCACCGGCGGAAACTGCGAAAGCAACAGCCACGGCGGTGGCAGTGCGAACGAACTTGTGCATGAACGAGACTCCTGATTGGGATGGGCATGAAGCCGGATAACTAAGGGCGCTTGAATGCCGCAATCGCCAGCGATTGTTTTTATTTCCAGCGATGCAAGGCGCCGCCCATCGTAGCCAAGGAATATTTCCTCATCATTGCATGGACATTACGCCGGCATCAAAACCAAAAACACCCGAATCAGCGGCCTATCCAGTTCGCGTACGCGGCCGGGCACCAGCATCTCTTCATGGGGCAGGCATGTTCAGAGCGCCCATTCTGTCTCACCTCTCCAATCGCAGTTCGGCTCGGTTATTGCCTGCAAAATCTACCGCTGAAGGAATCCCTCGAGTTCGGCCGCAACCAGTTCAGGCTGATCGTGTTGCAGGTTATGCCCCGCCTCGGGAATGTCCTTCGCCTGAACATCAGCGAAAGATTCGATCCGCTGCTGGAATTCAGGTGTATCCCGGCCAAAGCGCATGCGGACAAAGCCCTTGTCGGCGATCAGCATCAGCACCGGGCAGGTAATCTTTCGCCAGGCTGCCATCGCATCCTCGACCCGGTACAGCGCCGGCGAGGCCACCTTGTGCCAGGGGTCGCAGGCCATTTCGACCGAGCCGTCGGCGGTTGTCCGACTGACCGCACGGGAGAGAAATTCAGCCCGCTCGGCCGTCAGGCGCGGATTGGCGAAGCGCAGGCGGCGGGCCAGTGCGGCATGGTCCGGATAGACCCGCAGGCGGGGTTGGTCGGCAATCTCGTCCAGCCACTTGCCGATCTGGGTCGGCGCATCGATGCTCGGCTCCGGCTTCAGACCGAGAAAGTCCAGCATGGCCAGCCGCGCCACCCGATGCGGGCGCAAGGCCGCAAAGGTCGCGGCAATATTCGCCCCCATGCTGTGCCCGACCAGTTGCGCCGGCTCATCCGGCGAGTAATGCTGGAGCAGCGCTTCGAGATCGGCGTAATAATCGGGAAACCAGTAGGGCCGCCCCAGCCATTCACTATCGCCGTAGCCGCGCCAGTCCGGCGCAATAACATGCCAGGACTTCTCGAAGGCATCGACCACAAACTGGAAGGTGGCCGACGAATCCATCCAGCCGTGCAGCAGGAAGATCTTCGGCGCATCAACCGCTCCCCAGTGGCGGACGTGATAACGCAGGCCACGGATATCGATATGTTCGGTGGTGCTAGTTGGCGACATGTCAGTTTTACAGGTGCTGGTTCAGGAAAGTGAGCGTACGCTCCCACGACAACTCGGCCGCCTGTGGATCATAGACCGTCGGCCGCAGCTTGTTGAAGAAGGCATGCTCGGCCTCGTAGCGATAGAGCACCGGCTTCTGTCCGGCTGCCAGCATGGCGCTTTCGAGTTGGGCCACGACATCAGGCGTACACCAGGTGTCGCGGGTGGCGAAATGGCCGAGGAAGGGAATCCGGATCGCGGCCGGGTCGGCGAAATCCCTGGGCGGTATGCCGTAATAGCAGACCGCCGCAGCCACCTCGGGCAAATGCACGGCGCTGGCCACGGTCAGCGCGCCGCCCATGCAGAAGCCCATGACGGCCACCTTACCCTTGCCGCTTGCCAGCAGATGCCCCACGGCACCGCGGATATCCTGAAAAGTGGCGCCAGGAAAATCCAGTCCGTTCATCATGTGGCTGGCCTCATCCACATCCTGCGCCACCCGGCCATGGTAAAGATCGGGCGCCAGCGCATTGAAGCCGACGGCGGCAAGACGGTCGGCCACGCTGCGAATTTGCGGGTTCAGCCCCCACCATTCCTGGATGACCACGATGCCCGGCCTATCCTGCCCGGCCTCGGCGTAATACCCCTGGCAAGCCGAGCCATCGGGACGCTTGAATTCGATCATCCGGCCCTCAGTGCCGATCTGCTGTTCCATTGCTCCACCTGTTTCAAAAAAACGGCCATCAACGATGGCCGAAAAGTCCCACAGAGTAATCCTGCCGAACGCTCAATGGTAGCGGCTCGGCGTATTCAGTACCGCAATCGTCACCCGCGACACGCAGACCAGCTTGCCCTCTTCATTGCTAATGCGCACGTCCCAGACCTGGGTCGTGCGCCCGAGGTGCAACGGCCGCGCCTCGCCATAGACCCAGCCTTCAGTGACGGCCCGGACATGGTTGGCGTTGATTTCCTGCCCGACGCAGTGGTGCTTTTCCCGATCGACGACATGCGCCGCCGACCATGAGGCCAGCGTTTCGGCAAACGCCACCGAGATGCCGCCGTGCAATGCGCCGGCCGGCTGACGGGTACGCTCGTCGACCGGCATGCGGCCACGCAGGTAGTCGTCACCGATTTCGATCAGTTCGATACCGAGGTGACCATTGGCGCAGCCCTGGCCACGCTGATTGACTTCTTCGAGGGAAAACGGCTTGTGCCAGATCGTCATTGGATGTCCTTTTATTTCGTTTTACAGAATCATCTGGGTGCAGCGATAGAGCACCAGTTGCTTGCCGGTCGCTTCATCGGTGACCACCGCATCCCAGACCTGCGTTGTCCGCCCGAGGTGCTGGGCGCTGGCGACGCAGGCAATGGCCCCTTCGGTCAGCGTGCCCAGGTGATTGCTCTTCAATTCGATGGTGGCAAAAGATTTTGCCCCTTCCGGCAAGTGCGACATCGTCGCGTGGCCCGTCATCGTATCGGCCAGAGCGATGATGCTTGCCGCGTGCAGGCGGCCATTCGGCGCCAGGTGTTCGGGGCGAATGGCCATCCGGCCGCTCGCCCTGCCCTGCTCCAGCGTCAGGAATTCGACGCCGAGGTGTCCGGGCAGGCAATTCTCGGCATCGCGATTGAGACGGTCGACGGTGAATTCCGGGCGCAGTTTGCTCATGGTCAATGCTTGGCTCCAAGGTAGGCTTCGATCACTTTCGGATTCTGCGCCAAATCCTTGGCCTTGCCTTCCAGCGTGATGTCGCCGACTTCCAGCACATAGCCGTAATCGGAGACCTGCAAGGCTGCCCGCGAGTTCTGCTCGATCAGCAGCGTGGCAACCCCGGTTTCACGCAGATGCGAAATGACGTGGAAGACCTCGGCCATGACGCGCGGCGCCAGGCCGAGCGACGGCTCGTCGAGCATCAGCACCTTGGGATCGCTCATCAGCGCCCGGCCAATCGCCACCATCTGCCGCTCGCCACCGGACATCGTGCCAGCCAGCTGCTTGCGGCGCTCCTTGAGCCGGGGAAAAACGCTGTAGATGCCCTCCAGTCCATCGCGGTAGGACCAGCCATCCTTGCGCCGGCGATAGGCGCCGAGCACCAGGTTATCTTCGACGGTCATGCTGGTGAACAATTCACGCTTTTCCGGCACCAGTGCCAGTCCCTTGCCGAGACGCAGTTCGATGGCGTGATGCGACACGTCGTGCCCCTGGTAGAGCACCTCGCCTCCCGCCTGCCCCTCGCTGGGCAAGGCACCCATGATGGCGTTGAGCAGCGATGACTTGCCGGCGCCATTCGGGCCGATGACGGTAACGATCTCGCCGGCCCGCAGGCTGATCGAGGCAGCCCGCAGGGCCTCGACCTTGCCGTAGCGCACACACAGGTTGCGAGTCTCGAGGACCGGTTTTGCATTGTCGGTGCTCATTCGATGCCTCCGAGGTAAGCCGCCAAGACGGCTTCGTTATTCTGAATTTCGACCGGCAGACCTTCGGCGATCTTGCTACCGAATTCCATGACGACCAGACGGTCGGTCAGGCCCATCACGAAATCCATGTCGTGCTCGACCAGCAACACCGACATGCCTTCGCCCTTCAATTGCTTGATCAATGCCGCCAGTGCTTCCTTTTCCTTCAAGCGCAGGCCGGCCGCCGGTTCATCGAGCAGCAGCAGGGTCGGGTCCGTGCACAAGGCACGGGCGATTTCGAGAATCCGCTGCTGGCCGAGAGCCAGGCTACCGGCCGGCGTATGCATGTAGTCGCCTAGGCCAACGCGGCGGATCTGCTCGGCCGCCAGGAAAAGCAGCTGCGCCTCTTCATGACGATCCGTGCGCAACGCCGCACTCAATGGGCTGCTCTTGCCACGCAGATGGGCGCCCATGGCAACGTTTTCCAGCACTGACAGATGCGGGATCAGATGCACATGCTGGAAGCTGCGGCCGATCCCCATCTGCACGATGCGACGGGAATCGAGCTGGTCGATGCGCTCGCCGCCGAAGCGGATCTCGCCGCTGCTGGCCGGCAGCACGCCGGTCACCAGATTGAACATCGTCGACTTGCCAGCGCCGTTCGGACCAATCAGACCGACCACTTCGCCCGCCTTGATCTCGAAGGTCATGTCCTTGACGGCGACCAGGCCGCCGAACTGCTTGCGCGCCTCATTCACTTCGAGGATCAGCGCCCCAGGCTCGGGCTTGGAACGACGCTTCATGTCGCCATAACCATCCGGTGCAATGGCCGGTGCGACGACCTCCGGCTCGGGCGGATGAAACTTCGCCCACACCGCAGCCACCCACGGCCACAGACCATCGCGCGACCACAACAGCAGCAGCACGATCATCACGCCGAAGACGACGATCTCGAAATTGCCATTACTCCCGAGCAGCAACGGCAACCAGTCCTGCAACTGGCTCTTCAGGCCGGTCATCACCACGGCGCCGAGGATGGCGCCCCAGACGTGACCAACGCCACCGACCACTGCCATGAACAGGTATTCGATACCCATGTTCAGACCGAAGGGCGTCGCGCTGACCGAACGTTGCAGATGGGCGTACAGCCAGCCGGAAAGGCTCGCCATCAAGGCTGCCAGCACGAAGATCAGAATCTTGTACTGGGCGGTGTTGATGCCCATCGCCTCGGGCATGGTCTTGCCCTTGGCCAGAGCCCGGATGGCCCGGCCCGGCCGGGAGTTGAGCAGGTTGAGTACCAGCCACAGGCAGCCACCGAGACAGAACCAGATCATCCCGTACATGACCCGGGGCGACGACAGGTCGAGGCCGAACAGGCTGAGCGGCGGGATGCCGGACAGGCCATCGTACTTGCCGAGAAATTCCAGCGTACCGAACAGGTAGTACAGCGACAGCCCCCAGGCGATGGTCGCCAGCGGCAGGAAGTGACCGGACAGGCGCACGGTGATGCTGCCGATCAAGCCGGCGGCCAGCCCGGAGACGACCAGTCCGGCCCCGAGGCCGATCCATGGCGACCAACCGAGCGTCGTACTCAGGTAGGCCGTGGTGTAGGCGCCAAGGCCGACAAAAGCCGCCTGCCCGAAGGAGGTCAGGCCGCCGATACCGGTCAGCAGCACCAGACCGAGCGCGACGATGGAATAGAGGCCGATGTAGTTGCCGATGGTGATCCAGTAACCCGGCACCGGCAGGAAGGGGAACAGGAAGAACCAGCCGAACATCAGCCACTGAAGTTTTTTGGTGGACATCTTCATTCTTCATCTCCATGACCGGAAGTCAGCGAGCGCCAGGCGAGCACCGGAATGATCAGCGTGAACACGATGACTTCCTTGTAGGCACTGGCCCAGAACGAGGAATAGCTTTCGAGCAGGCCGACCAGGATCGCCCCGGCCGCCGCCAGCGGATAGCTGGCCAGACCGCCGACGATGGCGGCGACAAAGCCCTTCAGCGCAACGACAAAGCCGGTGTCGTAACCGACCGTATTGAGCGGGGCGATCAGCGTGCCGGCCAGCGTGCCCAGTGCAGCGGCTAGGCCGAAGGCCATGCGCCCGGCCTGTGTAGTGCCGATGCCGACCAGTTGCGCCCCCTTGCGATTGACCGCCGTGGCCCGCAGGGCCTTGCCGTAAAGGGTACGGTCAAAGAACAGGTAGAGGCCACCGATCAGGCTGGCGGAAACCGCCATAACCACGACGCTCTGGCCGGAAACCAGCATGGCGCCGAGCTCGGTGCTCCAGTCGGTGAACGGCAGCGTGGTTGAACCTTCCGGCCCGAAGATGAACAGGCCCATGCCAAGCATCGCGAAATGCACGCCGACCGAGACGATTAGCAGCACCAGCACCGAAGCCTCGGCCATCGGCTGGAAGGCAATGCGATAGATCATGATGCCGAGCGGCACGGTCACCCCCAGCGTGAACAGGACCTGGACCACCATCGGCATGCCCTGCCAGTTGAAGAGATGAGCCAGCGCCCAGACGAACAGCGGGTAGAACAGGTTCTCGACGCCGCTCCACATCAGGTGGCGCTTCGGCAACGGCTTGTAGCGGACTTGCCGCAGCGCCGAGCCGAGCTCGACCAGAAAAGTCAGGATGCCAATGCCGATCAGCAGCCAGATCAGTTTCGGAAACTGGCCCCCTTGCAGGGCGGCCAGCGTCAAGGCGCCAAAACCGATGAATTCGCCTTGCGGCAGAAAGATGATGCGGGTCACCGAAAAGACCAGCACCAGCGCCATGGCCAATAGCGCATAAACCGCGCCGTTGGTCACGCCATCCTGAGCCAGGACGGCAAAGATACCGAAATCCATGTTTGTTTCCCCCTACCCGGATTCAGTGATTGACCACGAAGGCATCGGCGAAGAAGCGCTCGGGCGGCAAGCCGGCCTCGGCCGTGAAGCTGGCGCGGGCGGCATCGATCATCAGCGGATTGCCGCAGGCATACACCTCGTGACCGGACAGATCCGGCAAGTCGGACAGCACGGCCGCATGGACAAAGCCGGTGCGCCCGGCCCATTCCGGCCCGGCCTCCGACAACACCGGAACGAGGCGGATGCCCGGGTACTCGGCTTCCCAGCTTTCGATGCTGTCGACTGCGTAGAGATCGGCCCAGGTCCGGCCGCCCCAATAGAGCACCGCCTTGCGGCGCGCCAGTTCGGGGCCGTGCGTCTTGAGCAACGAGGCGATCGGCGCGTAACCGGTGCCCGAAGCGAGCAGCACCACCGGCGCATCGCCCGGCTGCAGCAGGAAGGTGCCGAACGGCCCCTCGATCCGCAGCATGCCGCCGGCCTTCAGCTTGTCGTAGGCGTGGGTCGAGAAACGACCGCCCTCCATGCGGCGGACGTGCCACTCGACCACACCGTCCTCGTTCGGCGCATTGGCCATGCTGTAACTGCGCTTCGCCCCGTCCTTCATCAACACGCTGGCGTACTGCCCGGCCTGGAAGGCGAAGCCGGATTGCGCCGGCACCTGCAGCTTGATCACGGCCACGTCGTGCGATGGCCGTTCGACCTCGACGACCTTGGCACCGGTGGTGACGATGCGCTGACCGGCTTCCTTCGGCACGCTCGGCGCCTCCAGCGTCAGGTTGCACAGGGCATACCCCAGACAGGTCCGGCACTCGCCCTCAGCGACGGGTATGCCGTCCGACGGTGGTGCGGCATGGCGAACGCTGCCTTCCTTGAGTGGCAGATGACAGGAATTGCAGCTACCGGCTCGGCAGCTATGTGGCAGCCAGTAGCCGGCCGCCATCGCCGCATCGAGGATGCTCTGCTCCGGCCCGCACTCGAAGCTGCCGCCATTGGGCGCCAGCTGGATGGTGAATTTATCGGACATGATGGTCAGCCTGCTTCGCTCATGGTCGGAATGGCGTGCTCGGCGTCATGCTCGTGGCCCTTGAGCAGATCGAGTGCGACGTCGACGATCATGTCCTCCTGGCCGCCGACCATGCGGCGACGGCCCAGCTCGACCAGGATATCAACCGCCTTCAGGCCGTATTTTTTGGCGGCGACTTCGGAGTGGCGCAGGAAGCTGGAATAGACGCCGGCGTAGCCGAGGGCCAGGGTTTCGCGGTCGACACGGACCGGGCGATCCTGCAATGGGCGGACGATATCGTCGGCGGCATCCATTAGGGTGTAGAGGTTGCAACCATGGTTCCAGCCCATGCGGTCGGCCGCGGCGATGAACACCTCGAGCGGCGCATTGCCGGCCCCGGCGCCCATGCCGGACAGACTGGCGTCGACGCGATCGCAGCCCTCCTCGACCGCGACGATGCTGTTGGCAACGCCGAGGCTGAGGTTGTGGTGGGCGTGGATGCCGGTTTCGGTTTCCGGCTTCAGTACTTCCTTGAAGGCGCGGAAACGGTCGCGCACATCGTTCATCGACAGCGCGCCGCCGGAATCGACCACGTAGCAGCAGGTCGCGCCGTAGCTTTCCATCAATTTGGCCTGCTCGGCCAGTGCCTGCGGCGTCGTCATGTGGCTCATCATCAGGAAGCCGACGGCTTCCATGCCGAGATTGCGGGCGACTTCGATGTGCTGGCGGGAAACGTCGGCCTCGGTGCAGTGCGTGGCGACGCGGACGATGCGGGCGCCGGCACTGTAGGCCGCCTTCAGGTCATGCACGGTACCGATGCCGGGCAGCAGCAGGGTGGCGACCTTGGCGTGCTTGACCGTGTCGGCCACCGCCTCGATCCACTCCAGATCGGTGTGGGCACCAAAGCCGTAATTAAAGCTGGAGCCCTGCAGGCCGTCGCCGTGGGCGACCTCGATCGAGTCGACCTTGGCCTTGTCGAGCGCACGGGCGATCTGCACGGCGTTTTCGACGCTGTACTGATGGCGAATGGCGTGCGAGCCGTCGCGCAGCGTGACGTCGGAGATGTAGATTTTCTTGTTCGGGTTCATCGTCATTCTCCTCAGGCAGCAGACAGGATGCGGGCGGCCATGCGCTCGGCCGTGGTCTTGGCGGCCGAGGTCATGATGTCGAGGTTGCCGGCGTAGGCCGGCAGGTAGTGGGCGGCGCCTTCGACTTCGAGGAAGACCGAGGTCTTTAGGCCGCTCATGCGTTGGCCAACGCCCGGAATGTTGATCGGGCGCGAAGCCGGAATGATGTCGAACTGCACCTTCTGCTTCAGGCGATAGCCCGGCACGTACTTCTGCACGTCGGCCGCCATCTGGGCGACGGAAGCGGCGATCTCGTCTTCATCGACCAGCTCGGACAGGCAATACACCGTGTCGCGCATGATCAGCGGCGGTTCGGCCGGGTTCAGGATGATGATCGCCTTGCCCTTGGCCGCGCCGCCGACCGCCTCGATGGCCTTCGAGGTGGTTTCGGTGAATTCGTCGATATTGGCCCGAGTGCCGGGGCCTGCCGACTTGCTGGAGATCGAGGCGATGATTTCGCCGTAATGCACCTTGGCGACACGACTGACCGCCGCCACCATCGGGATGGTCGCCTGACCGCCGCAGGTGACCATGTTCACGTTCAATGCTTCGTCGTGGGCGGCGCCATTGACCACCGGAATGCAGTAGGGGCCGATCGCCGCCGGCGTCAGGTCGACCATGCGGATATTCGGTTTCAGCGAGCGCAGGAAGGCATCGTTGCGGACATGCGCACCGGCACTGGTCGCATCGAAAACGATGTCGATGTCGGCAAAGACCGGCAGACGGGTCAGCCCCTCGACGCCTTCATGCGTCGTCGCCACGCCCATGCGCTGGGCCCGGGCCAGACCATCGGATTGCGGGTCGATACCGACCATGGCGCCCATTTCGAGGTGCTCGCCGTGGCGCATGATCTTGATCATCAGGTCGGTGCCGATATTGCCCGGACCGATGATCGCCACCTTCAATTTCTTGTTCATCAATGACTCCGTGGGGAATTTCAGGATGAGCGAGCCCCGGCCGCCATCGGCCAGAGGCTTCACTGCCTGTCTAGTTATTTGAGGAAAACGACGCGGTCGAGCTTGGGCGAGGTGTGCAGCATCAGCACGTCGGCCGCCCGTCGGGCCAGCACGGCACGCTGGTTGATGTAGCCCTTGTCGGTGATTTCACCGGCATCGAGATTGGGCGAATCGTCGAGCAGCATGGCTCGGGTCGGGCTTTGCGAAGCACCACCGCCCCCATCCGTGCGCAGCTTTTTCAGCCCTTCGCGGATATGGGCATGCAACTGTTCGACCGGCACGTCCTTGGCCCCGGGACTTGGGAAGACCAGCAGGCCGACTTCATCACGGTCATGGCCGGTAACGACCACGTCCTGCGCATACGGCGCCAGCGCGGTGACCGCCTTGACGCGCAGCGTACCGACAGAGACCCAGGTCCCGGTAGTCAGCTTGAAATCCTCGGCCACCCGGCCATTGAAGGCGATGCCCTTTTCCGGACGATCAGGATCGATCAGGGCACCGGCGTCACCAATCTTGTAGTAGCCGTCCTCGTCGAACACTTCGGCCGTCTTTTCCGGGTTGTTCAGGTAGCCCTGGAAGACCTGCGGCCCCTTGACGCGCATTTCCAGCTTGTCGCCGTTGGGCAGGAATTTGATCGACGTGCCGGCCATCGGCAGGCCAATGCAACCCGGCCCGTCGAGACGCCAGTGCACGTTGGTCAGCGCCGGCGCCGATTCGGTTGCCCCCCAGGCCGAGGTAAACCAGACATCCTCGCCCATCACCTTCTTGGCCGAGCGTTCGAGGCGATCCCAGGTCGTTTGCGGCAGGGCGGCGGCCGCGTAGAACACGGCGCGCAGACGACCGAAGAAGTCGCGAGCGAAGGATTCATCCTGCTCCAGGAAGGCGATCAGGGCGTCGAAGCCCTTGGGTACGTTGAAGTACAGGTTGGGCTGCACTTCACGCAGATTGCGCACCGACTTTTCCATCAAGCCGGGTACCGGGCGGCCTTCGTCGATGTAGAAACTGCCGCCGTTGGCCAGCACCATGTTGAAGGTGAAGTTGGCGCCGAAGGTATGGCTCCACGGCAGCCAATCGACGATCACCGGCCGCAGGTTGTGCAGGAAGGGCCAGCACTGCTGCACCTGCTTCTGGTTGGCGCACAGCATGCGGTGCGTATTGATGGCGATCTTCGGCCGGCCGGTTGAGCCGGAAGTGAGCAGATACTTCGCGTGCGTCTCCGGCGTGATCTTGGCGAAAGCTTCCATCACGGCCGGCGTTTCCCGGGTGCGCAGCAGTTCGGCCAGCGTGATGCTGCCTTCGATCTGATAGGCGTTGTTGCTCAGCAGCACCGGGCATTTGACGGCACTGGCGCGGATCGCCGAGGCATAGACCGCACCGTCGCCGGCATAGACCGCGCCGGGCGCCAGCTCGCTCAGGATCGTCGACACCTTCGTGAAATCCTTGGCCAGACGGGAATAGGCGCTGGAGACCGTGGCAAACGGCCGGCCGATATGCAGCGTGGCCAGCATCAGCAGCGCCTGATCCAGGCTGTTGTCCGACAGGCAGACCACCGGGGCGGTCGGCCCCAGTCCCAGGTTGAGCAGCCCCTGGGCCAGACGACCGACCTTGTCGCGAACTTCGGCATAGGTCAGCTTGACCCATTCGCCATCGGCACCGCGCTCGGCCAGATACAGCTGGTTCGGCGTGCGTTCAGCCCAAAGCTCCAGCCAGTCGCCGATACAGCGCGTGACCTCGCCCAGCGGCTCGGAACAGGCGAGGATGAACCCGCCCTTGGAAAGATCGATGCGGGTCACCCGTGGGGGTGCCAGCATGCCCGGATTGTCAAAAAAGCTCATGCTGGTCTCCGCTTACTTCAACAGCTTCCAGCTGTCTTTCTCGATCGTGATCAATACCCGCGCCCCTTCGCCCAAACCCGAGTGATCCGTCGCCGACATGGTGTCGCTACCGTGCGTCAAAGGCACATTGTTGGTCTTTTCCAGCGCATCGCGCAAGGCGGCGCGGAATTCCGGCGTACCAGGTACGGCCTTCTTGCCGACGGCGGCCACGGCCTTGTCGAGCAGCAGGTAGGCATCATGGGCATAGGCGCCGAACGGGTTGCGCGAACCGGCACCGTGCTTGCCTTCATAAGCCTTCAGGTAAGTGAGTGCTACCTTCTTGCTCGGATTGCTGTCCGGCAGTTGCTCGGCCACCAGCACCAGCCCGGTCGGCAGGATCACGCCTTCGTCGGAATTACCGGCGACGCGCAGGAAGTCGTTATTGGCGGCGCCGTGGGTCTGATAGAACTGGCCCTTGAAGCCACGTTCGCGCAAAGCACGCATCGGCAGCGCGGCCGGGGTTCCGGAAGCCGCGATAAAGATGGCGTCCGGCTTCTGGCCAACCAGCTTCAGGGCCTGGGCCGTGACCGACTGGTCGGTGCGGGCATAGCGCTCGACGGCGACCAGCTTGATGCCGTTGGCTTCGGCGCGCTTTTCGACATCCTTCAGCCAGGCTTCGCCGTAGGCGTCGGAAAAGCCGATGAAGGCGATGGTCTTGGTGTCACGCTTCTTCATTTCCTCGAACAGTGCGGCGGACATCACGCCAACCCCGTGCGGCAGCGGGAAGACCCACTGGATCTGCTTGGGCGGGAACGGGGCCAGGGCGATTTGCGGAATCTTCGCTTCGCCGGCCACTTCGGCCACGGCCAGCGAGGTCGGCACGGTGGTTGAACCGATGATGGCATCAACGTGATCGGCATCGGCAAAGCGACGGGCATTCTTGCCGGCCGATGTCGGATCGGAGGCGTCGTCGAGCACGACGTAGTTCACCGGCATGCCGCCCAGCGTCTTCGGCAGCAGTTCGATGGTGTTCTTCTGGGCGATGCCGAGCGAAGCGGCCGGGCCGGTCGAGCTGACGCTGACGCCAATGGTGACGGTTTGCGCCTGGGCATGGTTGATGCCGCTGAAGGCAAGCAGGCAGGCGGCAGACAGAACAGAGAGAAGCTGGCGACGTTTCATGTTGAGTTATCTCCGATATAGGTGTTGTTGGGTGTAAATCAGGAACGGCAGGTGCTACAAAAATCAGGCGGTACGACAATCGACGGTGCCGAGACCGGCAATCGACAGGTGCAGGTAGTCACCGGCAACGAAGGGGAACATCGGCCCCAGCGCACCGGAGAGGATCACGTCACCGGCCTTCAGCGGGTCACCGAGCTGCAACATGTTCCGGGCCAGCCAGTAGGCGGCAAGCAGCGGATTTCCGAGGCAGGCAACGCCGCTGCCAACCGAAACGGTCTGGCCGTTCTTGCGAAAATCCATGCCGGCCAGCGAGAAATCGACGTTGCCGATGGCTTTCGGCTCCAGGCCCAGAACGTAGAGGCCGCAGGAGGCGTTGTCGGCGACGGTATCGACCAGCGTCAGTTTCCAGTCCTGAATCGCGCTATCGACGATCTCGATGGCCGGCAGGGCGTATTCGAGACCATGCAGGAAGCGGCCCCAGCTCAGGTTTTCGTCATTCAGGTCGCGCCCGACAACGAAGGCGATCTCGCCTTCGGCTTTCGGCTGGATCAGGCGGCTGGCCGGCACTTCGCTGCCCGACAGGAATTCCATGTCGGCGAACAGCACGCCGTAATCCGGCTGATCGACGCCCAGTTGCTGCTGCACGGCCTGCGAGGTCAGGCCGATCTTCTTGCCGGAAACGCGGCGGCCGGCGGCCAGATCGAGTTCAGTATTGCAACGGGAAACGGCGTAAGCCGCAGCGGCGCCTTCGATGCCGAAGGTTTCCGAGATGCGCGGAATGGCGGCCCGGCTGGCGCGCGCCTGACGCAGTGCGGCGGCGGCTTGTTGGATGTTTTCGTTATTCATCGGTTGTCTCTGTTGGGGTTGGGTTCAGCGGAGCGGATAGCGCCGGTGAAGGCGTTCGACCTCGGCGACTTCGTCGTTCAGGCAATCGGCGTACTCCCGATACAACTGCTCGACAACCTCGCCCGTTCCGGCAACGCGTTCGATGCCGCCAACGCCATGACCGGCAGACCAGACGGTCTTCCAGGCCTTGGGCGCAGCGACGATGTCGCCGGAGAAATCGATCTTCTTCTCCTCGCGCAGCTGATCGGCGGTAATGCCCGCCTTTTCCAGCGTCGGCTTCAGCCAGTTGGCGAGCACGCCGGAAACTGCCTTGGTCGCTACCAGATCTTCGATGCCGCTGCTAACCACCAACTCGCGGTAATCGGCTTCGGCCAGGCTTTCGGTGGTCGCAATGAAGCGGGTGCCGGCCAGCACGAAGTCGGCGCCCAGCAACTGGGCAGCACGAATGTCAGTGCCGCTGGTGATGGCCCCGGCCAGCCCGAGCGGGCCGGACCAGAACTTGCGCACTTCGGCGATCAGCGCAAAGGGGTGATAGCTGCCGGTATGCCCGCCCGCTCCATTGGTGACCAGAACCAGCACATCGGCTCCAGCATCAGCAGCCTTTCTGGCCAGCGTCGGATTGATCACATCGGCCATCACGATGCCACCGTAGCCATGCACTGTCTCGAGCACACGCTTCGGGCTGCCCAGCGCGGTCGACACGATTTTCGGCTGGAACTCGGCGACCAGCGCCAGTTCGGCCTCGAAGCGGTCGTAGCTGCTGTGCACGATCATGTTAAGCGACCACGGCGCCCCCGGCTTTTTGGCCTGAATCGCCTCGCGGGTCTGACTCATCCAGCCGCGCAGGATGTCGACATTGCGGGCATTGGCGGCCGGATAGGAACCGATGATGCCGGCCTCGGCGCAGGCGATGACCAGTTCCGGCCCGGAGACCAGAAACATCGGCGCCGCCATCAGCGGCAGCGTGCCGTGGGCGATGATGTCGAGAAAGTCCTGCTGCGGCGCAGTCAGGTGACGCTTGGCCTTCATGTTTCCTCCGTTGGGAATTTTTAGTTGTTCGTTTTAGTTATTGGTTGTTATCAGCGAC
This sequence comes from Dechloromonas aromatica RCB, assembly GCF_000012425.1. Classification (NCBI taxonomy): domain Bacteria; kingdom Pseudomonadati; phylum Pseudomonadota; class Betaproteobacteria; order Rhodocyclales; family Azonexaceae; genus Dechloromonas; species Dechloromonas aromatica (nom. nud.). The sequence continues at coordinate 3,495,197 of NC_007298.1, forward strand.
TCATCTCATCGGCCTTATCTCCCACCCACCATCGCTCTGGATCACCGCCGCCGTTGTCGCCCGACTGTTCTCTTTCGAGGCCAGCAGCACGTAATGACCGGCATGGTCTTCCGGCTGGGCTATCATCTTCAGCGGCATGACGCTGGCGACGCTTTCCTGGAAATTCGGAATTTCCGACAGTCGGCGCTCGCCCTTGCCAAGACTTTCCGGCCCGCGCAACGGCGTCACCGTCCCGCCCGGTGCCACGCCGTTGACGCGGACATCCGGCGCGAACTCGTAGGCCAGTTGCTTGATCAGGCCAAGCCCAGCGTGCTTGGAAGCCACATAGAGCGGCCCGCCGCCCCCGGCGTAGTAGGCCGAGTTGGACAGCGTGAAGATCATGCTGCCCCGGCTGGCCCGCAGCGCCTCGGCAGCAGCGCGGGCAGCCAGCACATAGCCCTTCACATTGACCCCGAAGATTTCGTCGAAGCTGCGGTCGATATCTTCCAGGCTCATCTTTTCGAGCCGGGTGAAAAAGTCCCAGACCCCGGCGTTGCCGACCAGCGTATCGAGCTTGCCGAAGCGCCCGACGGTGGTGTCCACCGCGGCCCGGTTATCCGCCCCGGAACGCACGTCGCCCAGGCTGACGACAACCCGGTCGCCGAACTCGGCAACCAGGCTGTCGGCCTGCTTCTGGCTACGCGCCATCACACCGACCCCGGTGCAGCCTTCCTGAAGATATCTTTTGACCACGGCGCGTCCGATTCCGGAACCACCGCCTGTCACCAGCGCCACGTAGCCATCGAGCCAGCCCATGTCGTTCTCAGAGGAAAGTGTTGAGGTTCTTGGCCATCAGCACCGACTGGGTGATGATGATCTTGCGCCGAGCCAGCCTGAAGCTGTCACCGTCGGCCCGCAGCACATCCTCGCGCCGACCGACCAGCAGGTCGTTGTCTTTCTCGACCCGGCTGCGGTAGTTCACGAAGCTGCTATGAACGACGAACTCGTCGGCCTTGTCGCCCTGATAAACCTCGATGCCGGAAACGACATGGGCGTGGCGGGTCGCCGGATCCTCGGCCCAGGCCGTCGGCTGCTTGAAGCGGGTAATGCGGCGGGTCAGGTCGAGCAGGTTGTCGTTGTACAGCGCGCCGCGATCGACGGCATAGGCGCCGTTCTTGTCGGCCCGGCGGCGGTTTTCCATGGTCGGCATCCAGTAGTGGATGTCTTCGGCCATCAGCGCCAGCCAGTCGTCCCAGCGCTCGTTGTCGAGCAGGCGGGCTTCGCGATAGAGGAACTGTTCAACCTTGTGCAGGGTGTCGCGGTCGACCGGCACTTCCTTCAGTTGTTGTTTGGCGCTCATACGGCCTCCTTCATTTTCGGGATGTCGCGTTGCGGGACGCTCTTCCAGCTTTCCGACTTCATCAGGTCGAGCCAGCGCTGGTAGAAGGCGCGCTGGTTGGCTTCATTGATCTGGCCGCGATAGACGTTGCCCGGCAGATCGGTGTCGAGCTTGCTGTTCTGGCCCAGACCAAGGTAAAGATCCTGCTGGCGGGTCACGTAGCCGGCATTGGAACGCGTTGAGTATTCCCAGTTTTCGCCGTCGTCCATTTCGAACACGCCGGACGGGCTGAAGGTCATCATCGTGCCCTTGCGCCACTTGTCCTTGATGTCCTGCGGGGCGTTCTTGTTGACGAAGGTCCAGGTGTGCAGCTCGATCTGGCCCGGGCCGCGCGGATGCCAGGTACGGAAGGTGTTCTGCCCGGGCAGGAAGGAGGTGTTCGGGAACAAGGTGCAGGACGAAATGGCGCCGATCATCCGCGAGCGGAAGTCATCGTGGCGCTCGGCCACCTTGGGCTGCAGCACGTACAGGTACTTGAGCAGGTCCTTTTCGCCCAGCGTCGCGCAGTTGCCAACGATGTCCTGGTTGAACTCCCAGCCGTGGCCGTTGAAATTGACCTGGTAGGACTGATCCGGGAATTTGTGAACTTCGGCCACCGAACCACCGACCATCGCCTTGGCTCCCGAGTCGTGGGTCCAGCCGGCGTGCAGGATGTCGCCGACGAAGTTCTCGGAGGCATATTTCCAGTTGCACTGGATCACCGACTTGACGCAGCCGCCCACAAACTCGGTACCGCCCTCGTCCATGTCGAAGATGGCGTCGAGGTAATGACGCATGTCGCCGAGGTACTCTGCCAGCGTTGGCGCCTGCGGGTCGAGCGTCGCGAAGATTAGGCCGCGATAGCTGTCGATATGGGCCACCGGGTGCAGGCCATGCTCGGCCTTGTCCATCCCGGTTTCCTCGTAGGCCTCGGACGCATGCATGCCCTTCAGTCCGCCGTCGATACCGAAGGCCCAGCCGTGGTAATTGCACACGAACTGGCGGGCGTTGCCGAGATCGGCGAAGCAGACCTTGTTGCCGCGGTGCGGGCAGGTATTGAGGAAGCCCTTGATGCTGCCATCCTTCTGGCGAACGATCAGGACGTTGTCCTCACCCATGTAGGTCGACACGTAGTCACCGGCCTTGGGAATCTGCGACTCGTGCCCCACGAACAGCCAGCAGCGGGCGAAGATCCGCTCCAGTTCCTGTTCGTAGATGTCGCGATCCCAGAACAGGTCGCGTGACATGCGGCCCTTGTCGAGATCCATCAAGCGGTCGAGATTGGCGACCGATTCGGCAATTGGCCGCCGTTTCAGGCGCACCGGACTTCCGTCATTGGCAGTACACATTGTTTTTTGTCTCCCTGATTAAATAGCGTCAGCCGCTTCGTCGGCTTCCTGATCGAAATCGACCATGACGGCATCGCCCTGGTCGATCACCTTGTAGGTCCGGATGGCGTGTTCGCACGGGAAGCTCATCGGCTGCCCCGTGGGAATGTGAAAGGTGCCGTCGTGGACCGGGCAGGCAATGCACTCGTCGTCGACAATGTCTCCTTCCGACAGCGAGGCGGTTGCATGCGTACAGTTGTCCTGAGTGGCGTAGAACGTACCGTTCAGGTTGTAGACGGCAATCGCGTTGCCGCAGAGATCGAACTTGCGGACCTTGCCGGCCTCAAGTTCATTCTTTTTCATCACGAATACGGGTTCGGACATGGTGCTACCTCAAGCAAACAATTGGACGAAGCCCAGACCGGTCACCCATTCCCTGACCGGGGCGTAGTCGATGATTTCGCCCTTGGCGCCGGGCATCGCGCCCATCGCCACGGCCCACTGGCGGATTTCCATGCCACCGTTGCCACCGTTTTCGAGGATGTAGTCGTCGCTCAATGCCTGCATGGCTGCCAGATCACCGGCACAGGCATAGCCCATGATTTCGTGGTCGAAAGCCTCGTTGACCTTGCCCATCTCGGGCGTACCCACCCAGTGGCTGATGCCGCCGCTGCCGATCACGACCACGCGCTCGTCATCGGGCATGGCCTCGACAGCCGCCTTGATGGCGCCACCGAGTTCGATGGCCCGCTTCATCTTGATGAACGGATCGACGCCGGCCGCGATATAGACTGGAATGGTGCCGATAGCCTGCCCCTTGGCGCGTACCGGATCGACAATCAGGCGATCCGGAATGGCCACGGCATGATCGACCGTGAAGGCACGTGCTACCGCCCAGTCGAAACCGTTGTCGTGACCATGCTCGGCAATGAAACTCGCCAGTTTTTCGCTGGCCGGAATGACCTGGCGCTTCAGGCCGGGCAGGACATCGAGCGGACCATCGACGTCACCGGTGCCGATCAGGTACTGCGGCAGGCAGCCGGTGCCAAAATTGAAATAGTGGTCGGCCCCGATGATTACGACGCTGGTTGCATTCAACGCAGCCAGGCGTTCGGCACAGGTTTCGAACGCGCTCCACATGCGCTTTGCCACATCGGGCGCCGGCGCATCAGGAATCACGAACATGACCGGGTCATGCGGCACCAAAAAGCCGCCTACAATTTTTCCCACGAGAAACTCCTGATTGACTTAGTTTTGCTTCAGCGCTGCGGAGAAAATCTCACCGCCGGACTGGCTGCCACGCAGCGCCTTCATGTAGGCGGCGGGGTGGCGATTGGCTGCGTTTTCCGACCAGAAACCCAAGGTCAACATGGCGTTGACCCCATGCTTCTGCATCCCGGCCACATCGAAGTTGCGCACCATGGCCTTCTCTTCCTCGGTCAGCACATAACGCGACAGCAGGCCTTCGAGGTCTTCCTTGAAACGCTGCTTGACGCTGCGATCGACGCACAACTGGTGCATCAGCTTTTCCAGCACATTGCGACTCATCGTCTTCTCCGGATCAGGCGCAGAAATCGCGCACCAGTTGCAGGAAGCGCTCACGATGCTCGGTCTGAACCCAATGCCCGCACTGTCCGAACAGATGCAACTCGGCTTTGGGAATGGCATTGGCCAGCAGGAAGCCGCACTGCGGCGGCACGACTGCATCTTCGCGGCCATGCAGGACCAGCGTCGGCGCTTCGATCTTGGCGACCGAAGCCTCCGGGAAGCCCTTGACCATAGTCGGGCCTTCAGCATTCGGCCTAGGCAACAGCCGGCGCAAGGCATCCTGAGCCCCGGGACGGGCGCTGGCCTCGTAGCGGGTGCGGATCATTTCTTCGGTGATGATGGCCTGGTTGAACGGGAACAGGCGCATCGTCCGCTCCATGTTTTCCATCGACGGCTCATATTCCCAGGCCGAACGCAGGCCGGGGGTCTGCACGAACTCACCGGCCGGCGTGCCAAGCAGTACCAGCTTGTCGACACGCTGCGGCGCAAACAGGGCGAGGCCGATCGATAGCGCACCGCCGAAGGAGTTACCAACGAAGGACGCCTTGTCGATACCCAGCGCATCCATGATGCCGGTCAGGTGGCGAACCCACAGTTTGATGTCGTACTTGTTGTCGGACTTGAACTCGGTAAAACCGAAGCCGGCGATATCCGGTGCGATGACGCGAAAGTTTTGCGCCAGGTCGAGCATGACCTTGCTCCAGTTGGTCCAGGCCGAAACGCCAGGGCCGGAACCATGCAACAGGAACAGCGGCTTGCCCTCGCCCTGCTCCAGGTAATTCGTTTGATGATCTGCTGCCAAAAGGGTCTTGCCGATGCCGGGGTGCTTTTCCATTTTTTATTCCTTGGTCAATACACGTGTGTATGTGTATGGTACATAAATTACAAATCAAAGCAACAACCCTTGATATAGATCAACACTTTAAAACGCCTGATATTGCATATTTTCGTTATTTTTCATTGTATTATGAAATGAGAAATAAATTCACCATATCAACACCTATACCGTATTACGTAACAACATACAGTACTGTATTGTTTGATCGCGAACAAAAACCACCCCGAAACAGACCGCGACCAGGAGTACCGCACAGATCGCGGCTGATATAATTCGACCTCTCCAGGCCCCATCCAATGTCCGAAACCGAATCCATCCCCCCAGCCGCCCCCGCCAGCCATCACGGCAGCAAGATCCAGCTGACCCCCGCCGACTGGATCAAGGCTGCAACCGAAGTGCTGGTCGACAAAAGCATCGATGCCGTGCGCGTCGATGTACTGGCCAAGGGAATGAAGGTGACACGGGGAAGTTTTTACTGGCACTTTCAGGATCGCGATGACCTGCTCCGCCAACTGCTCAAGTCCTGGCGGGATGCGGCGACCGAGCAGATCATCAGCCGTTTTGAACGCAGCGGCGCCGACCCGGAAGCATTGATCAGCGAGCTCGCCGCCCTGCCTTTCCGGGGCCAGGCAGCCGTCAATTCCGCCTCGATCGAACTGGCCATTCGCGCCTGGGCACGCCGTGACGACATGGCCCGACAGGTCGTAGACGAAGTTGACGCCAAGCGGCTGTCCTACGTCTCACAGTGTTTTGTCGCTCTCGGCTTCAGTTTCCAGGAAGCCGGCATGCGCGCCTTCCTGCTCTACAGCTACATGATCAGCGAATCGCTGATGCGCGGCCAGGGCACCGAATCCCAGCGCCAGCAGCGGCGGGATTTCATCAAAAATCTCTTGCTGAAAAAATCAGACGCCTGACCCCAGGCGAGCTCGCGATTTTGCGAGCAACAAGGCGCATCAGATCACCGAAAGACAACCAGAGACAGGCTCGGCTCCGACACTCGCCAGCGAGCGAAGCCCAATACCTAGCGGCTCACTTCAGCAGCGTGATGGCCGGCAGAAAGACTTCCGTCACCAGCACCTGCTGCCCGCCGAGCCGGTGCAGTGAGCGGCGCGCCCACAGGGACTTGCGCCCTGCCCCCAAGGCCGCGGCACGCCGATACAGCGGGTGACACCGATCAAGCCGGAGAAACTCGATACCCCCTCGCTTGAACCCTGGATAGGCAAAAAGCAGGGAACCCAGCGAACGACTGCCCAGACCGGCCATCCAGCGGGTCATCCGGCCTCTCCGGGCCGTCGACAAAGTCGTGTGAGCAAAGATCACCGGCACGCCATCGCATTCGAGCACCACCTCGCGCACCCAGGCCGAATGCCGGCCGGCCTTGCCCTCAACCGCTTCATCGGCCAGTGCCTGACCCTTGCCGTAGCGCAACAGGCGCACGCGAAAAGCCGAACTCGCCCGCTGACAACGAGCCGTCAGTGAATCCGGCTCAGTCAGCCAGGAGCGGAGAATGGGGTCGCAATAAGCGCCGGCGAAGCGAGTCCGCCATTTGCTGCGTTTCATTACTGCGGCCGCGGCGCCTTTTCAATACCGTTCAGCTTCATGCCCGGCTTGATGCCGCGCTGGGCAAACCAGCCGAGATTCATTTCGAGCGCAAAGCGGGCCGGCCGGCGGGCGCAGTGGTTGTCTTCGGTCTGCGGCTGCATGTCTTCGATATTGATGATCTTGCCTTCCTCATCCATGAAGGCCACCGACAGCGGCAACAGCGTGTTGCGCATCCACATGCAATGCGTGTTGTTCTGCGTGAAGACGAAGAGCATGCCGTGCTGGGTCGGCATCGCCTTGCGGTTCATCAGGCCAAGCTGACGATTCGGATCGGTGGCGGCCACTTCGGCCTCAATGCGATAAAAGCCGGCCGTCAACTCCATGGTCGGCATGGCATTCTGCGCCCAGACAGCAGCGCTGATGGCCAAGCCGATCAACGCGCCAACGAGTGTCTTATTCATTGAATCTTCCTTGCAAATCCTGGTAACTGCCATCGATTTTTCGCCATTGCCCCAACGCCAGACCATCCAGCGTCGCCGCCCCGATGGCCGCCCGTATCAAACGTAGCGTAGGATAACCGATGGCCGCCGTCATCCGCCGCACCTGGCGGTTCTTGCCTTCGCTGATACGGATTTCCAGCCACGAAGTCGGAATTGCCGCACGGAAGCGGATCGGCGGATCACGCTGCCACAAGCCGGCCGGTTCATCAATTAGCCGCACCTTGGCAGGCTTGGCGGTGAAATCGGACAGCTCGATGCCGGCACGCAGCCTGTCCAGGGCCGCCTCATCCGGTACACCCTCAACCTGCGCCCAGTAGGTCTTTTCCAGCTTGTGCCTGGGGTCGGCAATCTTCGCCTGCAACTTGCCGTCATCAGTCAGAATCAGCAGGCCTTCGCTGTCGGCATCAAGCCGGCCGGCCACGTAAACATCCTTGACCGTGATGAACTCGTTCAGCGCCCGCCACTTGCCCTCCGGCGTAAACTGGCTGAGAACACCGTAAGGCTTGTTGAAAAAAACAAGAGAGGACACGAACGAAAAATTTCTTAGGCTAAGCGAGAACCCAATTTTCGCCGATTTTGGCGCCTGCCCCTAGCACCTGCGCTTGCTTCGCTGGGCGCAACCCGCACAAGACAGAAAACCCGCCTTCCGCTTCCTCTTGCCTGGCCCTCGCCGCTATTTGGCAATCACCCAGCCCGCCCCGGAAAGATCACCCCGCGCCTGATCAAAGAAGGCCTCGGCATCGTTCGACTCCGGCATCATTTCGTAGCCCGTACCGCGATAGTGGTAAGTCTGCTGCCCAACCGGATAAGCCTTGCCAGCAATGAACATGAAGTCGCCGGAACTCAGCTTATGCACCAACGGTCGCCAAAAACCACACTTCGGGGAATCCGGCGCGATCATCTGAGCGTATTTCAACTGCCCTGGCTCCGCGTTGTCTGCACACAGCCCATACGATGTCGCCAACCTGTAGCGCCCGGCATAGGCAAATCCCCCAGCCTTGATAGCGGTAGCCGAAACCTTGACCAAAGAAGCCGGGAAATACGCAAAGTAAATACTGCTATCCCCGAACATCCCGCTCTCGAAAGCAGCCGCCACCGCCTGGTACTCCCCAGGCTCCGCATTCAACAAATAAATCCGCCCATCCTTCGCAAAATTGGAAGTGATCAAGCGCTCCTCACACAACGCTTCGCTCGGACAGCGCTTTACGAAATAGACGGTATCCGCCCGATAAGTCGCCAAACCGGAAACAGCAACCTCAACGTACATTCCCAAGGCGGAACTTTGCGCATTAACAGGAGGAGGAACCGTTGGGACGACAGCGCAAGCCGACAGCACAAGCACCGCCAACAAAACCGCGCATCGCTTCATTCTGCCCCCCTTTTTTTGCTGCCGCTGAATTCAGCATAGCAACTGCAGCGCCGCTTACAAACTAGATAGCGCCTCCTGAAGCGACAGGATATAGACAACAAAAAACCCGCACTCAGGCGGGTTCTCTGGACTTCGACGTAAAGCATTTGGTGCTTGGGCGAGACTCGAACTCGCACAGCTTGCGCCACTACCCCCTCAAGATAGCGTGTCTACCAATTTCACCACCAAGGCTGCGGCATCCGGAGATACTTGCGTGCTTAGTACGTCGATGAAGGGGCGAGATTCTAGCGAAAAATCGCAACGCCGTTAAGCTCTTTGATCAATGGAAGAAGGCGTAACCGATCAGGATGGCGCCAACCAGCCCGACGGCATCGGCGATCAGGCCGCAGGCCAGGGCGTAGCGGGTCTTGGTGATATTGACACTGCCAAAATAGACAGCCAGCACGTAAAACGTCGTTTCCGTCGAGCCCTGGATGATCGCCGCCAGCTTGCCCTGAAAGGAATCGACACCGTAGGTCGTCATCACATCAACCATCAGGCCGCGCGCCCCGCTTCCGCTCAGCGTCTTCATCAGGCCGACCGGCAGTGCCGGAACGAAATCGTCGTTCAGCCCGAGCGCCAGCACGGCTCCGCGGATGGTGCCGATCAGGTAGTCCATGCCGCCGGTCGTCCGAAAGACCGAGATGGCGACCAGCATGGCAATCAGGTAGGGAATGATCTGCACGGCAACGCCGAAGCCTTCCTTGGCCCCCTCGATGAAGCTCTCGTAGACGTCGATGCCACGCCAGGCGGCGACGGCAACGAAGAGCGCGATGATAGCGACGATGATGCCGCTGCCGAGCAGCCCGATCATCTGCGCCATCTGCTCTGCCGGCATGCCGCCCAGCCACCAGTACAGGCCACCCATCAACGCGGCGAATCCGGCAAAAAAGGCGAGCACCGGCTTGCAGAACAGGTTGATACGCTGCCAGATGGCAACGGCTACCAGCCCGGCGCAGAACGAGACGAAGGTGCCGAGCAGCGTCGGCAGAAAGATATCGGCCGCGTTGAAGCCGACCAGCCCCTGCTTGAGCGCAATGCTCTGCCGAATGGCGATCACCGACGTCGGGATCAGCGTGATGCCGGCCGTGTTGAGCACCAGGAACATGATCATCGGGTTGCTGGCCGTGTCGGGCTGCGGGTTGATCTCCTGCAGTTCGCGCATCGCCTTCAGGCCGAGCGGCGTCGCCGCATTGTCGAGGCCGAGAATGTTGGCGCTGAAATTCATCACGATGCTGCCGCCAGCCGGATGACCGGTCGGAATATCAGGAAAGATGCGGCGGAAGAACGGCCCCACCAGGCGCCCGAACAACTGGATCAGCCCGCCCCGCTCGCCGATCTTCATCACCCCGAGCCAGAGGCTCATCACGCCGACCAGGCCGAGCGAAATATCGAAACCCGTCCTGGCCGTATCGAATAATCCGGTCAACACCCGCGTGAAGATGTCGAGATCACCTTGCAGCAACTGCGCCACCGCCGCGACAAAGCCGACGAGGATGAAGGCGACCCAGATTCGATTGAGCACAGGCAGGAAGGGAAGAGATTGAAAGACAGGCAGTCTAGCCGGCCGGCTGTCGGCTGTCACCGCTAGACGGCCGCAATGCGCGATGCCGGCCAGTCCATAGAATCGCCCCCTCGGTCGGCCGGCGTATCAGAGGCCTATCCGGAACCGGGTCGTGGCAACCCGCTGTTACGCCTTAAACCAAAAAGTCCGGCAATCCCCAAGCCTCGCGCAATTCCTCATATTCGCCCCGCGGCAACTGCACCAGCGCCGGCGCCGCCGCGCCATCCAGCCAGCCGGCAAGCTCGCTCATATTGGCCAGCGACATCGCCGTGCAACCGGCCGTCGGCACACCCGCACTTGCCCAAACATGCAGAAAAATGCACGACCCGGCACCCGGCAACGGCGGCTCGGCGTTGTGGGCGACGACAGCCCCGATCGCATAACGCTGGTCACTACGTAGCATTTCCTCGCACGAAGCCCAATCGGGCTGGGTAATGGATGACTGATCGACGATCCGGTTGTAATGGCGCGACGCCGGGTCATCGATGGCCTTGAGATTGATAGAGGCCTGCAGGTAAGGCAACCGGGCGGCACGACCCAGAGCACTATCCGGCGCGGCCTCACCGAACAGCGCAGTAATCGCGAAAACCCCGGCTGGCGCCCGGCCATCCCCTTCCTGCTTCCCCGGCACCGTTCCGCCGCTTTCCGGATGCAGCCCCCGCCCCCAAGCCAGCCCGGAGCGTCCCAGACTCACCGGCACCGCAGACCCAAGCGGTTGCCATGCCTCGTCGGCTCCAACACGGACAAAACGCCGCAACCACCCGCCACTACTCGCCCAATCTTCAGCGATGACAAGAATTAGTTGTCGGGTGGCCGACATCAATAATTGGAAAGCTTGTTCGGAAGACATGATGAAAACGATAGAAACCGATCGGGCCTCGATTCTGGCTGATTTTCCAGTTGGATGCAGGAAGTCAGGCGCCAGTTGAGAACGATGCCTGTACCGCGCTTCGACAAATAGGCAGCAATTCGGCCAGTCGATTCGCCGGTGAAACACCACTGCCTCCCTCACAGCACAGTGATAAAAATTGTGCGAATTGCCCGGAAATAAAGTGGACTTTCCGATGCAAAAGAGTAATCTGGAATTGAGTTCAGGCAAGTTGCAAGTTGGTCCTGAATGGCAGTTTTGTTGGATGACTGGAGGTTCTATGGTTGATAGTCCACCGCAGTATCTAGTGATGACTGAGTAGCACCCAAACGGCTCATAGCCGTGCGCCGCGGTCATGAGTGCCACGGCTCTGGATTTACGAAGCCCACGCTTGAAACGCTTGGGCTTCTTGCTTTTTAGCGACCGAACATGTCGATTGACACCCGGACATTCCGCTAATTTGCCCACCACCACCTTCTATCCATTCGTTACATCACATCCACATGCCAGAAATTACTCTTGTCGAAGTCGAGAGCGCAGTGAATCCCTCTGTCGCAGTGATCTGGCTGCACGGCCTTGGCGCGGACGGGAGTGACTTTGAAGCGATGGTTCCTGAGCTTGGCCTTGCCGACTCACCCGCGGTCCGGTTCATTTTTCCCAATGCGCCTTATCGCCCGGTCACCTGCAATGGCGGATATGTCATGCGAGCCTGGTACGACATCATTTCGCTGGAGCCGAATAGCCGAAAGATTGATGAGGCGGGCCTTCTGGAGTCGAGGGAAATCGTTCGACGACTGATTGAGCGCGAGCAGGAACGGGGGATTCCAAGCCATCGGATATTCCTGGCGGGCTTCTCGCAAGGCGGTGCGGTAGCCTACCTCAGTGCGCTGACACACCCGGAACCGTTAGCTGGCGTCATCGCGCTGTCCACCTATATTCCCGAAGCCAGACTAATCACTGAAAACCTATCCGGGTCCAATCAACAAATACCTTTGTTTGTGGCGCACGGAACCAGCGATGATGTCGTTTCGATCGGACTCGGCCAGCAAGCCATCGAAATCCTGCATCGGTGTGGATTGAGCCCCGAATGGCGGACCTACGACATGCCTCACTCGGTCTGCAGCGAAGAGATTGCTGATCTCGGTACCTGGCTCAGCACCAGGATAATGGCTTTGGGCCACGTGTTCTGAGCCGTTTAGTTACTCGTTGCTACAGAACCACTGCGCCTTTGCTGGTATCTAATGGATATCAATGGAAGGAGATTAGCCATGAAACGTTCAGTGATTATCCTTGTTCTCAATCTCTGCCTGCTTGGCGCCGCACAGGCAGAAGACGGAGTAATTGACAAGACAAAATCGGCTGTCGAGCGGGGAACCCAAGCCACCATTCACGGGATTAAACGTGGTGCCGAAGCCGCCGGTCACGGGATCAAGCGCGGCGCAGAAGCGACAGGGCACGGCATTGAAGTCGGCCTGTCAGCGGCAGGTCGAGGCATTCGGCGCGGAGCAGAAGCCACTCATCACGCCATGCACAAGGCCGCAGAAAAGATCAGCCCCTCCTCTGACGGCTGAGCCGAATCAACGCATGCTTCCGGCAGCGCTGACGTTACCCTCGATGTGGACTGGCCATAATCTCGCCTTGCCCCGGCTTCGCTGCTTCAATGGCCAACACTACCCGATCGAAGCGAAGACGAATTGATGCCTGCCCGAATTACTCGCCAGGTGGCTTGTGGCTGCGCAGGGCAATCCAAAGAATGAGTACCACGATCAACGCAGCAATGGTGCTCATCAGCTCAATGGTCACGATGGAATATATTGATTTGCCATGAACCGAAGGATAGCGCTTGTGAAAAGTCACGGTAGCTAGGGATAACCCGCGACCACGGTCTGCAGACTGCCGCCCCCGCCCACCACCATCTCTCCGGAATACCCGTCAGCATCGAAATGCTGACGCGTTTCGTCAGTGGCTAGTCCCTTCCGACTTGGTGATCTTGTTCCACACGTTGTATTTGCCGACCGGCTTCTTCATCGGCAGGCGCTTCACTTCCTTGAGCGTCTCGGCGTCGTAGATGATCAGCGCACCATCCATCTCCCACAGGCTGGCCAGCACGTATTTGCCGTCACGAGTAAATTCGACGTGGGCAAAAGTCTTGCCCGGTTCCGGCTTCAGTTCGGCGACGATTTCAAGCTTTTCCTTGTCGATGATCTGCATGGTGTCCTTGAACTCCTTGCTCATCATCGAATCGGTCCACGCATAGCGGCTGTTTTCGTGACTGCGCATGAAGAAACCTGGGCCGCGCGTCTTGATCTGCTTGATCGTCTGCCAGGTTTTCATGTCGATGATGCTGATCAGGCCTTCGTTCAGATTGGGCGTCGCCATGACAGTCTTGCCCTGCCACTGCCAGCTGATGCCGGAACCGAGGTGCGGCATGCCGGGTAGCTGGAGGTCGGCAATTTTCTTGCGGGCATCGAGGTTAACCACCTGGCCGCTGACAACACTCTTCGAATCGTTGCGTGAAGCGCCCATCAGTTCGTCGTAGCCCTGAGTGAAGAAGAAATCGTCGAGGTAGTCGTCGAGCTGCGTGCGCTGCGGGTTGAGGAAGCCGGGAATAAAAGCGCCCTCCTGGTACTTGTAGTCGTGGATCATGCCGGCCGGGATCGCATCCGCCTTCGGGTTATACGAGATCTCCCAGACCTCCTTGACGTCCTTCAGCGCAGCGACGAAGCTCTGACGCGGCGAGGCATCGTAGACGGCCGAAACGCGCGAGCTCACCTTGCCGTCCTTGTCAGCCACCGGCAGGATTTTGGCCATATTCAATTCGGCATCAAGAATGACCAGGCTGTGCGGCAGGTAATTGGCCACCGCCACCCACTTGCCATCACCGGAAACCGCCGCATTGCGTGTATTGATACCGGCGCGGACTTCGGCCACCACTTTCAAATTCCACATATCGAACTTGGTGATCCAGCCATCGCGCGAGGCGAAGAAGACGTAGCGCCCATCCGGCGTGAATTTCGGCCCGCCATGCAAGGCGAAGCGCGACTGGAAACGGTAGATCGGCTCCAACTTGTCGCCATCGAGAATGGACACGTGGTGATCGCCCGATTCCACAACGACGAACAGGTTCAACGGGTCGGCCTTGAACTGCGGTTTGTCCGGCAGGCTGCCCGGGGCGAAATTGACGATGCGCGAAGCTTTGATTTCCTTCTCGCCCCAAACCGGCATCGGCGTAATCGGCGTGTAGGCGTACTCAACCAGCGCCTTAATTTCCTCGTTATTCAGTTGCTGGCCAAAACCAAGCATCTGCGTGGCAGGCCTGCCTTCGCGGATGACCTTCTCGGCCTCCGGCTTGCGCAGCCGGGCCAGGTTATCCGGCAACAGCGCCGGGCCGATGCCACCCAATCGATCTACCCCATGGCAGGCGGCGCAATGCTGCTTGAAATTGGCGACAACATCGGCAGCTTCGGCCAGTTGCGCCATACCGAACAGGAAATAGGCGGCAAAGCCGGCCGGGATCAGGATTTTCCCGATGCTGCGTAAATTCATGCTGCAATCTCGTCGTCGGAAAGGTAGCAACCGGGATCTTCCGCCCAGGCATCGCCAGTCATTTGCTGGGCACGAACGCGGGTATTACCGTTGCAAATTTGCAGGTAGGCACAGGTACCACAGCGCCCCTTGACGGCCCGCGGGTGCTGCTTCAACCCGGCCATCAGTTCATCCGAGGTATCCGGCCAGATCTCCGAAAATGGCCGATCCTTGACGTTGCCCAGATTGTGGTGCCACCACATGGTGTCCGGATGCACATTACCGAGGTTGTCGATGTTGGCGACATTGACGCCCGACGAGTTGCCGCCCCACTGGCGCAGTTTGGCTTCGACATGCGCCGCCTTGTCCGGGAAACGCCGGCGCACCCAGTGCAGGAAATAGACACCGTCGGCATCGTTGTTACCGGTCGTGAATTCCTTGTTCAACCCGCGCTGGTTGTAACCCCAGCAGGTATCGAACAACAGGTCCATCGCCCAGCGGGTCAGCTTGTGCTGGGCGTCGTCCTTGCGGTTCTTGTTGCCGCGCCCGGCGTAATTGAGGTGTGAGAAATAGAAGCGGTCGATGCCTTCGTCCTCGACCAGCTTGAGCAGACCGGACAGATCGTGGGCGTTGTCCTGGGTCATCGTGAAGCGGACGCCTATTTTCAGCCCCAGATCACGACACAGGCGGATGCCTTTCAGCGAGGCCTCGAAAGCGCCATCCATACGCCGGAACTTGTCGTGCGTTTCGCGAATGCCATCCAGCGAAACGCCGACGTAGTTGAAATCGCACTCGGCGATCTTGCCGATGTTGCTTTCGTCAATCAGCGTGCCGTTTGACGACAGGCCAACGTAAAACCCCTTGGCCTTGGCACGCTTGGCGATGTCGTAGATATCTGGTCGCAGCAGCGGCTCACCGCCGGAGAGGATCAGCACCGGCACCTTGAAGCCCTTGAGGTCATCCATCACCGTGAAAACCTGCTCGGTGCTCAACTCGCCAGGGAAATTCGTATCGGCGGAAATCGAATAGCAATGCTTGCAGGTCAGATTGCAGCGCCGGATCAGGTTCCAGATCACCACCGGACCGGGCGGGTTGCGTTTTGGCCCAAGCGGCGTTGGCTCGGCGATTTCCTGCATGTATTGTGAAATGCGAAACATAATTTTCCTGACGTTGGGTCCTGCGACATTCAATGGCAGCACGCCGCGCGATGCCTTGACTTGCGTCAATCACGGCCAGATTGGGCGGCTAGGTACGTGGCGTCGCCCTTGCGGTATACTCCCACGATGAGCGCGAAACCACTGAATTCAGCCAGCACCGAGCTGGCGCTCCCCGGCCATTGGACTGCCGCAATCGAGCCCAGGCTGACCTCCGGCGAAACAACGCAGGCATGGCTGGAAATCGACCTCGATAATCGCCTGAAATTTTCCAGCGGCCTGGTCCTGGTGACCAATCGCCGCCTGCTTGCCCTGCCGGCGGGCGAGACTGACTGGCAGGAATGGCCACTGCGTGGCGGCCTGACGCTGAACCATCACGACCATGCCGGGGTCGGCGCTCTCGAACTGATCGACGAACAGGGCCAACTGGCCACCTGGCGTTACACGCTGGCCAAGAACCTGGCTGCCTTGCGCGTCATCAGCGAATTTGACCTGAACCGCGACAGCATCGTGTCCGGCCAACCTGTGCAGCGGACCACCGAAGACTGCTGCCCAAAATGCAAGGCACCGTTGCCGCCGGGTGAAGATGAGTGCCCGATCTGCAACCGTGAAGCCACCGTCGCCCCGTCCACCTGGACACTTTTCCGCCTCTGGCGCTTCGCCCGCCCCTATCGCTGGCAACTGCTCACCGGCTTCCTGCTGACGCTGGCCTCGACCGCGGCCCAACTGGTCCCGCCCTACCTGACCATGCCGCTGATGGACAACGTGCTGATCCCGTTCCAGAACGGCAAGCCGATCGACTGGCCACTGGTCTCGATGTATCTCGGTGGTCTGTTCGGCGCCGCCATGCTGGCCTGGGTGCTCGGCTGGATTCGCACCTACATCCTGTCGCTGGTTTCCGAACGGATGGGCCGCGACCTGCGCACCACCACCTATGAACACCTGATGGGACTCTCCCTGGAGTATTTCGGCGGCAAGCGCACCGGCGACCTGATGGCGCGGATCGGCAACGAAACCGACCGCATCAACATCTTCCTATCGCTCGACCTGCTCAATTTCGCCACCGACGTGCTGATGATCACGATGACCGCCGTCATCCTGTTCAGCATCAACCCCTGGTTGGCCCTGGTCACCTTGCTGCCGCTGCCGATCATCGGCTGGATGATTCACTTCGTCCGTGAAAAACTGCGTACCGGCTTCGAGAAGATCGACCGCGTCTGGGCTGAAGTGACCAACGTGCTGGCCGACACCATTCCCGGCATTCGCGTCGTCAAGGCCTTTGCCCAGGAAAAGCGCGAAAGCGAACGTTTCCGCGCCGCCAACGAACACAACCTGCAGATGAACGACAAGCTGAACAAGACCTGGTCCTTGTTCACGCCGACCGTCACTCTGCTCACCGAAGTCGGCCTGCTGGTCGTCTGGGTCTTTGGCATTTGGCAGATTTCCAAAGGTAACAGTTCAGTCGGCGTGCTGACTGCCTTCCTCGCCTACATCGGCCGCTTCTACACCCGTCTCGACTCGATGAGCCGCATCGTTTCGGCCACCCAGCGTGCGGCCTCCAGCACCAAGCGCATTTTCGACATTCTCGACCATGTCTCCAGCGTTCCTGAACCGACCAGCCCGGTTCACCTGACCGGTGTCACCGGCCAGATCGAACTGAAGAAGGCTGGCTTCCGCTATGGCACCCGTGCCGTCACGCGCGACGTCGACCTGATCATCCAGCCCGGCGAAATGATCGGCCTGGTTGGCCATAGCGGCTCCGGAAAATCGACGCTGGTCAATCTGATCTGTCGCTTCTATGACGTTTCCGAAGGCCAGGTACTGATCGACGGCGTCGATGTTCGCTCGGTACCGGTCGCCGAATTCCGCAGTCACATCGGCCTCGTCTTGCAGGAGCCCTTCCTGTTCTTCGGCACGATTGCCGACAACATTGCCTACGGCAAGCCGAACGCGACGCGCCAGGAAATCATTGCCGCCGCCCGCGCCGCCCACGCCCACGAGTTCATCCTGCGCCTGCAGCATGGCTATGACTCGCTGGTTGGCGAGCGAGGCCAGGGCCTGTCCGGCGGCGAGCGTCAGCGCATCTCGATTGCCCGCGCCCTACTGATTGACCCACGTATCCTGATTCTCGACGAGGCCACTTCGGCGGTCGACACCGAGACCGAGAAGGAAATTCAGAAGGCACTCGACAATCTGGTCAAGGGCCGCACCACCATTGCCATTGCCCACCGTCTGAGCACGCTGCGCAAGGCCGACCGGCTGGTCGTCATGGATCGCGGCAAGATTGTCGAGGTGGGCAACCACGACGAACTGATGGCCAAGGAAGGCCATTACTTCAAGCTCTATATGGCCCAGGCCCGCAACGTCGACACCGAACCGATGTTGCCGCGTACGACCAGCCTGCCCAAGACTCACGCGGAATAAGCCATGTCGAACCCCAATTTCCAACTGCAACGTGACAGCTACGGCCGACTCGTTTTGACCGACCAAAACGGCAACCTTCATGAAGGCGTCACCCCGGTGCGCGCTTTTCCCATTGCCGCCCCCGACGAAGGCTTGTCGCTGGTCAATTACGAAGGCCATGAAGTCGCCTGGATCGAGAATCTCGCCGACCTGCCGCCGGCCATAGCCCAATTGATCGAGGCCGACCTGGCCAGCCGTGAGTTTGTGCCGGAAATCGAGCGCATTGAGGCAGTCTCCAGTTTCGCCTGCCCAAGCACCTGGCAACTCATCACCAATCGCGGCAAGGCCGAACTGATCCTCAAGGGCGAGGAAGACATCCGTCGCCTGAGCCAGACGCGTCTGCTGATCGCTGACGCCAACGGTATCCAGTTTCTGGTCCGCGACCTGAGCCTGCTTGATCGCAACAGCCGCAAGCTGCTCGATCGTTTCCTGTAATTCGTTGTGTAACCGCCTGTGCAGAAGTGTGACAATTTTGCACAGCGGTCAGCCGCAAACGACGCGAAAGCGTTAATAATGCTGAAACAAGACATTCATCACTGCCGGCCACTGGAGCCATAGCCAAGAGCATGAAGAACAAGGACATTATTTTCCGGGACACGATTTCGCTTCGCGGCCCGAGCATCTGGACCTACCCGCCTTCGATCGAAACCTGGATCGACATCGGCGAACTTGAAGACTTCCCTTCTGACAAGATTCCCGGCCTTTACGAACGCCTGTCTACCTGGCTCCCCGGGCTGATTGAGCATCGCTGCAACTACGACATACGCGGCGGCTTCCTGCAGCGCCTGAAGGAAGGAACCTGGGCCGGTCACATCCTCGAACACGTCGTCCTTGAACTGATGACGCTGGCCGGACTGCCGGACGGCTTCGGCCGCACCCGCGAGACCACTACCCGCGGTGTGTACAAACTAGTCGTCAGTAATTTCCACGAAGAATGTACCCGTCTGGCGCTCGAAACCGGGCGCGAACTGCTGCTGGCTGCGATCAAGAACGAACCCTTCGACCTTGAAGAAGCGATCAAGCCGCTGCGTCGCCGGGTAGACCGCAAGTACCTCGGCCCGTCGACCGCCGCCATCGTGCAAGCCGGCGAAAAACGTGGCATCCCGCATATTCGTCTGCTCGACGACGGCAACCTGGTCCAGCTCGGCTACGGTGCCGCGATGCGCCGCATCTGGACGGCCGAAACCGACCAGACCAGCGCCATCGCCGAAACCATTTCCCGCGACAAGGACCTGACCAAGGAATTGATCTCCTCGGTCGGCGTGCCGGTGCCGGAAGGTCGTGAAGTCGATAGCGCCGACGACGCCTGGGAAGCAGCCGAGGACATCGGCGTACCAGTCGTCGTCAAACCCACCGACGGCAACCACGGCCGTGGTGTTTTCATCGATCTGACGACCAAGGAAGAGGTCGCCAAGGCCTATGCCATCGCGACCGAGGAAGGCTCCGGTGTGCTCGTCGAGCGCTCGATCCAGGGCATCGAACACCGCCTGCTGATCGTCGGCGGCAAGCTGGTCGCGGCCAACCGTAGCGACCTGATCACGGTGACTGGCGACGGTAAGTCGACCGTGCTCGAACTGATCGCCAGCCAGGTCAATACCGACCCGCGCCGTGGCACCACCGAACTCCACCCGTTGTCGATCATCAAGATCGACACGGCAGCCCGCATGGAACTCGAACGCCAGAAGCTGGAAGCTGACAGCGTGCCGGCCAAGGGCCGCGAAGTACTGATCCAGCGCAACGCCAACCACGCTTTCGACTGCACCGACGAAGTCCATCCCGATACTGCGGCTGTTGCCTCGCTGGCCGCCCGTGTCGTCGGCCTCGACATCGCCGGCATCGACCTGGTCTGCAAGGACATCTCGAAGCCGCTGGCCGAACAAGGCGGTGCCATTGTTGAAGTCAACGCTGGCCCCAGCCTGCTGATGCATATCAAGCCAGGCATCGGCAAGCCGCGTCCGGTTGGCCAGGCCATCGTCGATAACCTGTTTGCGGCCGACGAAAGTGGCCGTATTCCGCTGGTCGGCGTCACCGGCACCCATGGCCGCAACACCGTGGCCAAACTGGTTGCTCACCTGATCTATCTTTCCGGCCAACATGGCGGACTGGCCTGCACGGACGGCATGTTCCTGGCCCGTCGCCAGGTTCAGAAAACCAGCGCCGCCAACTGGGAAGGCGGACGTCGCCTGCTGCTCAATCGCGCCGCGCAAGCGGCCGTGATCGAGAACGGCCCCGACGTCATTCTCGGCGAAGGCCTGCCCTACGACCGCTGCTCGGTTGGCATCGTCACCAACATCTCGTCTGAAGTCGAAGACCTGTCGCGCTGGGATGTCCAGCCGACCGGCGGCGAGTACTATACGACGCCACGTTCGATCTACCGGACGCAGGTCGATGTCGTGCTACCGAACGGCCATGCCGTGCTCAACGCCGAGGACGAACTGGTCGCGGATTTCGCCGAACTGTGCGATGGCGAAGTGATCTTCTTTGCCTGCGACCCGGCCAATCCGACGCTGGTCGCCCATCTGGCGGCCGGCAAGCGCGGCGTCACGGTGATCGACAACCGCATCGTGCTGCGCTCCGGCGCCGATGAAACCCGCCTTTGCCGCTTGGTTGATGCACCGTATATCGGCAAGGCCAAGCAACCGACCAGTATCGCCAACGTACTGGCTGCCATTGCCGCAGGCTGGGCCATGGGCCTCAGCCAGGAAGTGCTGACCGTCGGTATCAAGACTTTCAGCCTAGAAATCGCCGACCCGGCAGCCCTGCTCCCGCAGAGCGCCCGCAAGTCGCAACCCGCCAAGAAGCCGGCGATCACCCGGAAATAACAAGGATTTAGCGTCATGGACGTTTCCCGCATTCGTGCCTTGCGCGGCCCCAACCTGTGGAGCCGCCACACCGCGATTCAGGCCATCGTCACCTGCGAAGGTGCCGAACTAGCCATTGCCGATCTGCCCGGCTTCGAAGCCCGCCTGCGCGAGCGCTTCCCGGAACTCGGCGACCTGATTCCGTCGGATCACCTTGACACCGTTTCCATGGCTCACGCCCTGGAATTCTGTGCCCTCGGCCTGCAGGCCCAGTCCGGCTGCCCGGTCACCTTCAGCCGGACGACCCAGACGGTCGATGCCGGCGTCTATCAGGTGGTTGTTGAGTATTCCGAAGAAGACGTTGGCCTCCTGGCCTTCGAGCGCGCCGAGCAGCTTTGCCAGGCCGCCCTCGACGACACCCCGTTCGATCTCGATGGCGTGCTCAAGGAAATACGCGACCTCGACGAAGACATCCGCCTTGGTCCCTCAACCGGCGCCATCGTCTCTGCGGCCATTGCCCGTGGTATCCCTATCCGCCGCCTGACCCAGGGCAGCCTGGTCCAGTTCGGCTGGGGCAGCAAGCAGAAGCGCATCCAGGCCGCCGAAACCAGCTTCACCAGTGCCATCGGCGAAGCCATCGCCCAGGACAAGGAACTGACCAAGAAGCTGCTGCACGCCTCCGGCGTTGCCGTGCCTTACGGCCGCCCGGTCGAAGATGAGGACGACGCCTGGGTCGCTGCCCAGGAAGTCGGTCTGCCGGTCGTCGTCAAGCCGCAGGACGGCAATCAGGGCAAGGGCATTTCGGTCAATCTGACCACCGAGGAACAAGTCCGTCGTGCCTACCGCGTCGCCATCGAATACCGCGACGACATCATGGTCGAGAAATTCCTCTCCGGCCACGACTGGCGCCTGCTGGTCATCGGCGACAAGCTGATCGCCGCCGCCCGCCGTGATCCGCCGCTGGTCATTGGTGACGGCACGCACACGGTCCGCGAACTGGTCAATATCGTCAATAGCGACCCGCGTCGCTCGGACGGCCACGCCACCTCGCTGACCAAGATCCGTTTCGACGAGATCGCCCTCGCCCGCCTCGAAGAGCAGGGTTACAGCGCTGACTCCGTACCCGGTCGCGGCGTTCGTGTCGTGCTGCGCAACAATGCCAATCTGTCCACCGGCGGTACGGCCACCGACGTCACCGATGACGTCCATCCGGAACTGGCCGCCGCTGCCGTTGCTGCCGCACAAACGGTTGGCTTGGACATCTGCGGCATCGACGTCGTCTGCGACACCATGCACAAACCGCTCGAGGAGCAAGGCGGCGGCATCGTCGAATGCAACGCCGCCCCCGGCCTGCGCATGCACCTCGACCCGTCCTTCGGCAAGGGCCGCCCGGTCGGCGAAGCCATCGTCGGCATGATGTTCCCGGATGGCGACAATGCACGCATTCCGGTCGTTGCCATCGCCGGCACCAACGGCAAGACGACGACCAGCCGCCTGATCGGCCGCATTTTCGAATCGAACGGCCTGCGCGTCGGCATGACCAGCACCGATGGCATCTACATCGAAGGCAAGCGTATCGATACCGGCGATTGCTCCGGCCCGCGTAGCGCCCGCAACGTCCTGATGCACCCGGACGTCGATGCCGCAGTTTTCGAAACAGCCCGCGGCGGTGTGCTGCGCGAAGGTCTCGGCTTCGACCTGTGCGATGTCGCCGTCGTCACCAACATCGGCCTCGGTGACCACCTCGGCCTCAATTACGTCACCACGGTCGATGAACTGGCCGTCGTCAAGCGCGTCATCGTCGAGAATGTTTCGCCGCACGGCACTGCAGTGCTCAATGCAACCGACCCAATCGTCGCCTCGATGGCCATCCACTGTCCGGGTGATGTCATCTTCTTCGCCCGCGACCGTAATCATCACGTTCTGGCCACGCACCGCGCGCAGGGCAAGCGGGTCGTCTACGTTGAACGCGATGCGATCATTTTTGGCGAAGGTGGCCGCAAGAAGCACCGCGTACCACTGGCCAACGTGCCGCTGACCCGCAACGGCAGCATCGGCTTCCAGGTCGAGAACGCCATGGCAGCGGCAGCCACCGGCTGGGCCCTGGGTTATGACTGGCCGGTCATCGAGCGTGCGCTGGCTAATTTCGTCAGCGATGCAACGACCGCGCCGGGCCGTTTCAACGTGTTCGATTTCAAGGGGGCAACGCTGATTGCCGACTACGGCCATAACCCGGACGCCATCCAGGCGCTGGTCAAGGCGGTCGAAAACATGCCGGCCGTCCGTCGTTCAGTCGTCATCAGCGGCGCCGGTGACCGTCGTGACGAAGACATCCGTCAGCAAACCGAAATTCTCGGCGAAGCCTTCGACGATGTGATCCTTTATCAGGATGCCTGCCAGCGCGGCCGGGCCGATGGCGAAGTGATCGGCCTGTTGCGTGACGGCCTGGCCAACGCCAGCCGCACCAAGCAGATCGACGCCATCACCGGCGAATTCGTGGCCATCGATACTGCGCTGAACCGCCTGCAACCCGGTGACCTCTGCCTGATCCTGATCGATCAGGTCGAAGAAGCTCTGGCGCACATTGAAAAGCGGATAGCAGCCGGCTAAAGCAAGCGGCCCACCAAGCAAGACAAAAGCCCGGCCAACGCCGGGCTTTTTTTGGCCAGCCAGCATGAATTTGGAATAGTTCCGGTGGCCTTCCCAGAATTACATCGTACAGCTGGGAACTTCGCTAGCGGATTGCCTGACTACCCTATATAGGAACACCCGCTATAGGGCGACTAGAAATTGCCGCTACGTCACACGGTGTTCGGTAACGACTACAGTTGAAAGCGCATCCATGCTGACCCCCGCCTCAACATTCCGCCGAGGCCCGCTTCCGGCGCCCACCGACAAAGCAACTGCCGAGCGCATTCTCGACATCCGGCGATGGACCGACAAGCTGATCTCCGTGCGCACGACACGCAACGTGTCATTCCGCTTCCAGCCCGGCCAATTCGCGCGGATTGGCATCGCCAGTGACAGCGGCGGCACGATCTGGCGCCCTTACTCGATGGTTTCGGCCAATTACGATGAGCATCTGGAGTTCTTCTCGATCATCGTGCCCAATGGCGCCTTCAGTACAAAACTGGCACTAGCCTCGGTCGGGGATACCCTTTATGTGGAAAAACAGCCCTACGGTTACCTGACAACAAGCCGCTTTGTCGGCGGGCAGGATCTCTGGATGCTGGCCACCGGCACCGGAATTGCGCCATTCCTGTCCATCCTGCGCGACCCTGAGGTCTGGGCACAGTACGACAATCTGCTGCTCGCCTATAGCGTTCGCCACATTTCCGAACTCGCCTATCGAAACGAGATTGCTTCCATCGCACAGGAGGAGCCTTTCGCCGAGCATGGCCACAAGTTGCGCTTTGCCCCGATTGTCACGCGGGAAGCTGTTCCCGGCATGCTGAATCGTCGACTGACCGACCTGTTGCACGACGGAGAACTGGAGAAAAGCATCGGCCTGCCCATCGATGCCGAGCGAGCTCGCATGCTGATCTGTGGCAACCCCCAAATGCTTGACGACGTGCGCCAGGTACTGACCGCACGCGGCTTTCGCCCCGACCTTGGGCGCGCCCCCGGCCACTTTGCCTGCGAGAATTATTGGTAAAGCAAGGGATCTGCCCAACTGAAAGGAAGCGCTCGCTGTGCCTGCAATGAGATCACAAGCCATATTTCGCATCGAATTGTGCAGCGGGGAGATTCGTCGCTGGCGATACCTCGGGGCGGACGCTCGCTCCCAGGTCTGGTGGCGAGACATGGAAAGCGGGCAGGAATTCAACGAGTCCAGCCTGATGTATGCCTGGCGAATCCTTGATGAGGAAAGCGAGCCGCCGATGGCATTTCTGGATAGCCGCCCATGATGAGACAGACGCGTATCAAGCAGCTGGCCCATTCTCCCTCTGCCGACCCCGGAAAGATATGCCAGAAACGTTCCGTCAGCGACTGATGCGCAAACCCGATTTTTTCAGGATTCGGGTCGAGTAGAGAATATCGTTCGTCCGACAGGCATCGCCCAGCAGGCTGTGTATTTCAGCCGCCTTGGCCGAGCACTCCTGGCGTGAGGCACCATGCACCATGGCAAACAGGTTATAGGGCCAGGCTGGCAGGGCGCGCGGACGGCGATAGCAGTGGGTGACAAAATCCAGGGCGCCGATGCGGGCGCCCAGTTCGTCCACCTGATCGTCGGCAACATCCCATACCGTCATGCCGTTAGCTGTCCAGCCAATGGCGTAGTGGTTGGGCACGGCACCGATGCGACGAATGATGCCCGAGGCCAGCATGGCCCGCAGGCGCTGCATGACCTCTTCGGGACTCAAGCCCAATTGTTCGGCAATTGCGTGATAGGGGCGCGAGACAAGGGGCAGACCGCCCTGCGTCGCAACGATCAGGGCACGGTCGATGTCGTCAATCACCGCCTTGCCTCCAGCTTCATTTCGACAAAGAACTCGCGTTCCTTGGGAAAGGCATAGACCGGCAAGCCGGTGTCGCGCTCGATGCGGGCGATCGCCTCGGCAATACCTTCCTTCGTCTCGGTGGCCAGCACGAACCACATATTCAGTTCATGCTCGCGGCGGTAATTGTGGGCAACCTCGGGCAATGCATTGACCAGCGCCGTCACCTCGTCGTAGCGCGCCTCCGGTGCAGCCAGCGCGGCCAGCACGAAAGCACCACCCATTTCCTCGATCTGGAACATCGGCCCGAAACGCGTCAGCACCTTGTCGGCCAGCAAAGCTTGCAGGCGCGCCAGCAATTCGGCTTCCTCGATGCCGAGTTGTGCCGCCGCTTCGGCATAGGGACGTTCGCAGATCGGGAAGTCGCCCTGCAATTGGGCGAGGATTTTCCGGTCGAGATCGGAGAGTTCAGGCATAGCGGGCACCGTTCTGCTTGAAGCGCGTCAGAGAGAACAGGACTTCGTGGGCACAGGCCTCAAGCCCATGGCGTTGGCGGAGCTCGGCAATGGTGGCTTCGACCTCGCCGCGTTCACGACCATGGATCATGCAGAACAGGTTGTACGGCCAGTCAGGCAAGCGACGCGGCCGACGGTAGCACAGCGTCACCCCCGGTTCTTCGGCCAGCGCACGGCCAATGGCGCTGACCTGATCATCCGGGATGTCATGAACCAGCATGGCGTTGGCGCGGAAGCCAAGTTCGTGATGGCGGACGACCACGCCGAAACGTTTGATCGCCCCCTCCTCCAGCCAGCGCCGAATGCGGCCGATGACTTCCGGTTCCGAGGCGCCGATGCGCTCGGCAATCAGTGCAAAGGGCCGAATGAACAGGGGCAACCCTTCCTGCAACACGGAAACCAGGCGACGCTCAGCTTCATCCATCAGCGCAACGGGCTTCACCGGCAGGGCAGTGGCCACCGATTTCTGCTTGCCGCCGTTCAGGCAAAAGCCGAGATCAATGTGAAACTCTTCCAGCAAAGGCAAGGCCAGCAGCGGGTAGCCGGCAGCCAGTTCGATGGCGCCGAGGCTGGCCTGCAGACGCCCTTCACTGGCCGCAGTAACGACGAACCAGAGGTTGTAGCGATGCTCGCGCTCGTAGTTGTGATTAACCTCGGGAAAGCGATTGACTGCCGCCGCGACCGCTTCGAGCTTCTCCGGTGGCACGGCCATCGCCGCCAGCGTCGAGGCACCGATACGCTTGGGCGCAAAGACGGCGCCAACCCGGGAAATCTTGCCTTCGCGCCTCAGGTTTTCGAGGCGGCCGAGAATAACCTTCTCGCCGACCCCCAGGCGCGAGGCCAGCTCGGCAAACGGGGCGGATACCAGCGGAAAATCACGCTGGAAGTCGTTGAGCAACTGGAAGTCGAGCGCGTCGTCCATCAGAAGCCAATACGCACAGCGCGAGAGGTGAAGAAGATGCCAGACGGGCTTTCTGCCGGGATTTCACCCAGCTTGGCAAAGGTTTCGGTATTGTAGATGAGCACCTTGTTATCGTCGCGCGCCGACAGCCAGACATTTTCGCCGCGCGGCGCGAACTCCATGTGCAGGATGCCCTTGCCCGGCTCGAAAGCGTGCACGACCTTGCCGGCCAGGGTGTCGATCACATCGACCTTGCCGTTATCCGGGAAGGCGAAGTTGACCCAGATCTGGCGACCATCCGGCCGCGCCATGACGAAGACTGGCTGACCACGTACCGGAATGCGGCCGACCTCCTTCCAGGTCGCGACATCGACGACCAGCACTTCATGCCGACCGATCGCCGGCAGGTAAGCCTTGCCCTGAGCCACCGACCAGCCGCGCAGGTGCGGCATCTTGAAGACCGGCAGTTTTTCCTGGCCGCGGCCGTAGTTTTCGAGAATCTTGCGGCTGCCCTTTTCCGTCTGCCAGAGGTCGAGCAACGCAATGCCGTCTTCGCCGAACAGACCGGCCATGTAGTGGCGGCCATCCGGCGTCACCAGTCCATCGTAAGGTTGAGTGCCGGCCGTGAAACGCTGCGTTGTCGGTTGTTTCGGATTGCTGAAATCGCTGACCCAGATTTCGCCGCCTTCGAACAAGGCATAGGCAAACTTGTTACCAGCCGTATCGGCCAAACCGACCACCTTGGAGAACTGGCCCGGGGCAAACTCAGCTGGCACCTCGGACAGCAGTTCGAGCGTTTCGGCATCGAAGGCCTTGATGCCACCCGGCGTGTAATTCTGGGCAACGACAATGCGGCCATCCTGCGAGATCGAGCCGCCGATGGCGTTGCCGGACTGGATGATGCGCTTGACCATCTTCGCTTCGAGCAGATCGATCTTGGTCAGCCCACCGTCGCGGCCGAAGATGAAGGCATAGCGGCCATCGCGAGAATAGACGGCAGAGGCATGCGAGAGGTCGCCAAGGCCGCCGATCCGGGCGTAGGGCTGGCGCGACGTGGTATTGACCAACGTGACGTGGCCGCTGGCCCGTTCGATGATCAGGCCGAGATCGCCCGTGCCGCGCAGTTGCGGGCCGGCGCAGGCGTTGAGCAGGAGGGCGAAGGCAAGACTCAGCAGCAGGCGCATGGTGTTCTCATTGAGGGAATTCAGTCATCAGTTTATCGACTATCCATGCCGCTTCGGCTTCGGACATGAACTGTTTCCACGGCGGCATCGGCGTACCCGGACGACCGTAGTAGATGGTCGCCGCCAGTCCTTCGGCCGGCTTGTCGCGCAAGGTCTCCGGCAACAGCGCCGGACCGAGCCCACCTTTCAGCGTCATGCCATGGCAGGAGCCGCAATCCTGGCGAACGAGATGGACCAGTTCCTTCTGGCGGGCGTAATCCGGCTCGCTGGCAAAGGCCGACTCCGCACCCACCAGGCTCGCGGAGGACACCAGAAAAAGGATGAAAAACGATTTACTCACCGACAACGACGGCACCTTTCATTTCCGGATGCGGCCCGCAATGATACTCGTAGCGTCCGGGCTTCTCGAAGCGACGTTGCCAGCTTTCATCAGGGAACATCCGCTCGGACTCCAAGCCGCCCTCTGACGGAAAAACAACCGAATGGCTGGTCCGTTTTTCGTGATTGGTCCAGCGGACACTATCGCCCACCTTGATACTCACTTCTGGCGGCGCGAATTGATAACCTTCGATACTTATCTCAGCAACATTCTGAGCCAAGGCAGAAATGGAAAAGAGCGCCAGCAGCAGCGGCGCTCTTTTCAGAGACATCCATCCGGGGTACAACAAGATTCCGGATGGCATGCGGTTTTACTGCTTGGCAGCCTTCACGTCGCCATCAGCGCCCAGGCCCAGCGTGTGGCCAAAGGAGACATGATGGAAACGGCCGCCGGCATTGTCGGCGTGAATGGCGATGCCGAACGGAACAGCCTTGCCCGGCGCCAGATTGACGCCACCAGCCAGCTTGCGGGTAAAGGTCACGGTGTAGGTATCGCCAGCCTTGGTGGCCTCGGCGGCAACGCCGGCCTTGCCGTTTTCCATGTTGCGCTTGTCGCTGACGGTACCGTCAACCGCCTTGCCACCGCCACTGCTCTTCCACTGCATCAGGTCCATCGAACCAGCGGAAACATACTTGGTCTTGGTGTCAGCAGCGCCCGGCATCGTCCGCGCATCCTTGTGACAAGCAGCCCAACAACCGGCCTGATCAGCCAGCGGCACCTTGTCGCTCGGGAACATGACGCTGGCCTTCAGCTCATTGTCCTTGTCGGAATGGTCGAAACCACCGCCCGGCGCCTTGAACGTCAGGCGGACGTAGAGGTTGGTCGCATCATAGGCTGCCTGCACGGTCACCGGGTAGGTCATCGTCTTCGGCGCGCCTTTCGGCTCCATTTCCTTGCTGGCCAGGCGCTTCAGATCAAGGCTCAGCTTGCCATCTTCAACGTGGCAACCGGCACAGGCTTCACCCTTTTTCAGGCCGCTGGCGCCGCTATGTTCGCCCTTGCCTTGCAGCCACTCGATCGGCGCTGCACCCGGATGGAAAACGTGGATCGTGCTCTTGGCTGCCTTGTTCCAGTCCGGTGCAGCCATCGCAGCTTGCGAACCGAGCGCCATGAAAGCGCCAAAAACGGCCAGGGAAACGAGATTCTTTTGCATCGTGCTTATCTCCGCCAAAATAATTTGCTCATTACGCAGCCGACAACGCCTGCGCTGATTATTGCTGTTTCATATGCTACGGGGGCTTGCGCCCCCGTAGCTTTAAGTCAAATCAAACAATCAACAGTCGATCAATAGATGTCGTGCTGGGTGTTGAAGACGTTGAACTTGCCGGTCGGGGTGATCATCTTCGGATCGGTGATCACCTTCTTCAGGGTCAGCGTCGCATCGTCATAAACCACGATGGCTGACTGGTCGGTCTTGCCGCCCCACAGGGAGATCCAGACTTCCTTGCCATCAGCGCTGTATTCCGGATGAACGGCACGGCGAGTCGCCTTGGTCACCGGCAGGCCGGAATCCTTGGCCACGTTGATAACCTTGACCGGCTTCGACAGGTCAGCCACATCCCAGATGGCAACGGATTCAGCCAGTTCCTTTTCCGGATTCTGCGGAGAGTCAGCCCACAGGTGCTTGGACTTCGGATGGGTCTTGACGAACAAATTGCCCGGAACGTGCTTCACTTCCTGAACAACCTTCCAGTTGTATTCCTTGAACTTGGCATCCGACTTCTTATCCGAAGGTGTGCTGATCAGGGTCAGGACATCGGCACCGAGGTGACCGGTGGTCCATACCGGACCAAATTTCGGATGGGTGAAGTTGGCGCCACGACCCGGGTGCGGGATCTTGGCGACATCGACCAGAGCGGCCAGTTTGCCGGTCTTGGTGTCAACCGCCGCGATCTTGTTGGACGCATTGGCAGCCACCAGGAAGTAGCGCTTGGAAGCATCCCAGCCACCGTCATGCAGGAACTTGGCGGAACCGATGGTCGTCGTCTTCAGATTTTCGATATCAGAGTAATCGACCAACAGGATCTGGCCGGTTTCCTTGATGTTGATAACCCATTCCGGCTTGGTGAAGGACGCGACGATGGAAGCCACGCGCGGTTCCGGATGGTATTCGCCATCAACGGTCATGCCACGGGTGGAAACGACCTTGCGCGGCTTCAGCGTATCGCCATCCATGATCACGTACTGGGGCGGCCAGTAGGAACCAGCCACGGCGTACTTGTCTTCAAAGCCCTTGAACTTGGAAGTATCGACCGAGCGGGCATCGAAACCGATCTTGACTTCTGCCACAACCGCCGGCTGTTCCATCCACAGGTCGATCAACGACAAGCGACCATCGCGACCGATCACATAAACGTAACGACCGGAAGCAGAAAGACGGGAGATATGAACGGCATAACCAGTCTTGACGATGCTGCGGATTTCCTTGGTATCGCCATCGATCAGCGCCACTTCGCCAGTGTCACGCAGGGTGACGGAGAACATGTTCTTCAGGTTGTACTTGTTCATCTGCTTGGTCGGGCGCTTGTCGACCGGCACCATGACCTTCCAGGAATCCATCGTATCCTTGAAGCTGTACTCGGGTGGCACATCCGGCGTGTTCTGGATGTACTTGGCCATCAGGGTCAGCTCTTCCTTGGTCAGGATGTCGTCGAAGTTGACCATGCCGCCATCGGTACCGTAACCGATAATTTTTTCCAGACGCTGCTGCCCAAGCTTCAGCGTACCGCCTTCGGTAACGTTGCCGTCCTTGTCCTTCTTCGTCCAGTGCGGCTCAAGGTTCTTGCCGGTAGCGCCCTTGCGCAGCACACCGTGACAACCAGCACAACGTTCAAAATAAATCTTCTTGGCCTGTTCTTTTTCGGCAGCCGTCATTTCCGGAGCCGCCTTGGCAGTTTCCTGAGCGAAGGCAGAACCCATGGCAAAAGCCATGGCGCTAAGTGCAAGCATCCCCACTACGTTTTTCTTCATCTTTCCTCTCCTAGAACGAATCGGTTCGCGCCTCGATCCCCGTAACGCGATGCTCGCTAGGTTGAACCTCCAGCCAAATCGCATCCTTGATGCTCATCAAGCTTTTAACCATAAGAAATCCTTTACATTCAAGCAAATATAGTCACATATAACTATCTAATTAATACTTTTTAACTAGCCATCTGAATTGATTTAACCCCCGCTATTGGCAGGCGCCTGTTCCAGCATTAGGATGGCCGCCAAACGGCTGAGATAACGCATGAACACTACAAAACAACTGCAGGGCGGCAAGGTCTGGCTGGTCGGCGCCGGTCCGGGCGATCCGGAACTTCTGACCATCAAGGCAGCGCGACTGATTTCAATGGCCGACGCCATTGTGTATGACCACCTGGTCGGCAATGGCATCATGGATATGGCCCGGGCCGATGCCCGCCTGGTCTATGCCGGCAAGGAATCCTCCAAGCACACGATGCCGCAGGACTCCATCAACCAACTACTCGTCGACCTCGCCAACGAAGGCTTGTCGGTGGTTCGACTGAAGGGTGGCGACCCGTTCATTTTCGGACGCGGCGGCGAAGAACTCGAAACCCTGGTCGCCTCCGGCGTTCCGTTCGAGGTGGTTCCAGGCGTCACGGCGGCCGCTGGTTGCGCTGCCTACGCAGGCTTCCCGCTGACCCATCGCGATCACGCCCAGTCGGTTACTTTCGTTACCGGGCATTTGAAGGACGGCACCGTCAATCTCGATTGGACCGCTTTGGCGCGCCCCTGCCATACCGTCGTCTTCTACATGGGCATCGGTGCCGCCGAGGAAATCTGCCGACAGATGATCAATCATGGCCTGCCTTCAATGACGCCCGCCGCTGTCATCCGCAATGGCACGCAATCCGACCAGCGAACCCTGCTCGCCACACTCGGCACCCTGCCCCATCGCATTGCCGAATCCGGCATCAAGCCACCGGCGCTGATCGTCGTCGGCAGCGTGGTCGGGCTGCACGAAAAACTCAACTGGTTCGAAAAACAATGAAATACCTCTGGTTAATCGCCGCCCTCTTCGCTGGCCAAGCCTATGCCTACTCGCCCGACGAGTTGCGCGGTGACTGCCAGGCAGCAGAGGAAATGTATGCCAAGCAAAAGAGCAGCGATCCTTATCACTCGATCCGCAGCGCCCGTTGCATCGCCTACGTCGCCGGCTTCGCTGACAGCTATGCCATCAGCGACTATCTGGCTGAAAAAATCGGCGTCAAACTGAACGCCTTCTGCCTGCCGAACGACCCGGATCTATCAATGCGACTGGTCCGCGCCGTGGTTATCCACGTCGAGCGAGTGCCGCCCAACACGACCATGAGCACCGCAACACTGGTAGCTGGCGCACTGGCAAAAGCATTTCCCTGTAGCGAAGCCCTTGAATCAAAGAAGTGATTCATGGATAATCCGGCCTCCACTCGCCCCGGTGGCGGAATCGGTAGACGCAGCGGATTCAAAATCCGCCGCCGAAAGGTGTGCCAGTTCGAGTCTGGCCCGGGGCACCAGTAACGACAAATCGGCTTTCCTGACGGAAGGCCGTTTTTGTTTATCACATGCGGATTCCTGCCCATGTCGTTGACCGTCGACGACTTCGACTTCCCCCTCCCCCCCGAACTCATTGCCCAACACCCAGCCGCCGAACGGCGTGGGAGCCGCCTGCTGCACGTCTGCGGCGAGCAACTTGTTGACCGCCGATTTGCTGACTTGCCAACGCTGCTGAAAGCCGGCGACCTGCTGGTCTTCAACGATACCCGGGTGATCAAGGCGCGCTTCTTTGGCCAGAAGGATACCGGCGGCCAAGTCGAAATCATGCTCGAACGCATTGTCGATGCGACGCATGCAATCTGCCAGGTGCGCGCCAGCAAGGCGCCGAAAGCGGGTAGCACGATGCGGCTGGCCGATGCCTTCACGGTCAAAATGACTGGCCGGGCCGGCGCCGACGGAGATTTTTTTGCGCTGGAACTGGCTGAGCCTGGCGATTTCTGGGAACTGTCGGAGCGTTACGGCAAGCTGCCGCTGCCGCCCTACATCGAGCACCCGGCCGAAGGTACCGATGAAACACGCTACCAGACGGTCTATGCCCGCGAACCGGGCGCTGTGGCTGCGCCAACGGCCGGACTGCATTTCGACGAAGACATGCTGGCTACGCTGCAGGCACAAGGCATCAATACCGCCTTCCTGACCCTGCATGTTGGTGCCGGCACCTACCGTCCGATGCGTGTCGAAAAAATCGCCGACCACCGGATGCACAGTGAACGCTTCGAGATTCCGCCAGCGACCGCCGATGCGATCACCACCACCCGCGCCGCCGGCGGCCAGGTCATTGCCGTCGGCACGACCAGCCTGCGCGCCCTGGAATCGGCCGGCAATGAGGATGGCACAGTACAGGTCGGCGGCGCCGAAACCAGTATTTTCATCACCCCCGGCTATCGCTTCCAGGTCGTCGACCGGCTGATCACCAATTTTCACCTGCCGAAGTCGACCCTGCTCATGCTGGTGTCTGCCTTTGCCGGCTACGACCACATCCGAGCCGCCTACGCCCACGCCGTCGCCGAGCGCTACCGCTTTTTCAGCTATGGCGACGCCATGCTTCTGGAACGAACAGGACAACCCTCCGATGCAATTTGATCTCCTGAAAACCGATGGTGTCGCCCGCCGCGGGACCCTGACACTGGCCCACGGGGTCATCCAGACGCCCGTCTTCATGCCGGTCGGCACCTACGGCACGGTCAAGGCAATGACGCCACAGTCGCTGAACGACATCGGCGCCCAGATTTGTCTCGGCAACACTTTCCATCTCTGGCTGCGGCCGGGACTGGAGGTCATCGCCGCCCACAAAGGCCTGCACGACTTCATGAACTGGCAGAAGCCGATCCTGACCGATTCCGGCGGCTTCCAGGTCTTCTCGCTCGGCGCCATGCGCAAGATCACCGAGGAAGGGGTCAAGTTCTCGTCGCCGCACGATGGCGCCAAGCTCTTCCTGACGCCGGAAATCTCGATGCAGATCCAGAAGGTGCTGAATTCCGACATCGTGATGATCTTCGACGAATGCACGCCCTACCCGGCGACGCATGAAGAGGCGGCCAAGTCGATGCGAATGAGCATGCGCTGGGCCCAACGTAGTCGTGATGAGCATAACAAGCTGGAAAACAGCAACGCGCTGTTCGGCATCGTCCAAGGCGGCATGCACGAAGACCTGCGCGATGAATCGGTGGCCGGTCTGTGCGACATCGGCTTCGATGGCATGGCCATCGGCGGCCTGTCGGTCGGCGAACCGAAGGAAGACATGGCGCGCATCCTCGCCCATACCGCGCCACAACTACCGACGCACAAGCCACGCTACCTGATGGGCGTCGGCACACCGGAAGATCTGGTCTATTCGGTCAGCGCCGGCATCGACATGTTCGATTGCGTGATGCCGACGCGCAACGCCCGCAACGGCCACCTGTTCACCCGTTTCGGCGACGTCAAGATCAAGAATGCACGCTACAAGTTGGACACCGGCCCGCTCGATTCGTCCTGCTCCTGCTATACCTGCACCAATTTCACCCGTGCCTACCTGCATCACCTGTTCCGCAACGGCGAAATTCTCGGCGGCATGCTGAACACCATCCACAACCTGCATTTCTATCAGACCATCATGGCCGAAATGCGCACGGCCATTGAGGTGGAACACTTCACCGAATGGGCTGCCGGCTTTGCCCGCGACCGTTCCTCGGGCCAGTGATAGAATCCTTCGTTTCGTTTTCAAGCAATCCGGAGTTTTAACAATGATTAGTCTCGCCCACGCCCAAACGGCGGCAGCTTCCTCTGACCCGACTGGCGGCCTGATGGGTCTGCTGCCGATGATCCTGATGTTCGTCGTGCTGTGGTTTCTGATGATCCGCCCGCAAATGAAAAAGGCCAAGGAACACAAGGCCCTGCTCGGTGCACTGGCCAAGGGCGATGAAGTCGTCACCCAGGGCGGTATCGTCGGCAAGATCGTCAAGGTCGGCGAAAACTATGTGACCGTCGAAATCGCCGAAGGCACCGAAGTCGTCGTGCAAAAACCTTCGATCGGCCTGGTTCTGCCGAAGGGCACGCTGAAGTCGCTGTAATCACCCCAAAAGGCGGCCCCAAGCCGCCTTTTTCGCTTTAAAGCCACTATGAATCGCTACCCTCTCTGGAAGTACATCACCATCGCTATCGCGCTGGTCATGGGCTTCGTCTACACCCTGCCCAATTTCTTCGGCGAATCACCGGCCGTGCAGGTTTCCAGCGCCAAGGCCACGATCAAGGTCGATGAAAAGGCCAAGGCCCGTGTCGAAGATTCCCTGAAGGCCGCCGGCATCACGCACGATGGCATCCAGCTCGACTTCAACGGCGTCAAGACCCGTTTCAAGGATACCGACACCCAGCTGAAGGCCAAGGATGCACTGGAAAAGGCCTTCAACCCGGACGCAGCCGATCCGCAGTACGTCGTTGCCCTTAACCTGCTGGCCGCCTCGCCGCAATGGCTGACCTCGCTGCACGCGCTGCCGATGTACCTCGGCCTCGACCTGCGCGGCGGTGTGCACTTCCTGCTGCAGGTAGACATGAAGGGGGCGTTGACCAAGCGCCTCGATTCGACCTCGGCCGACCTGCGCACCGTGATGCGCGACAAGAATCTGCGCCACGGCGGCGTAAACCGCGAAGGCGAGCGCATCATCATCAAGTTCCGCGATGCCGAAACGCAAAACAAGGCCCGCATCGCCATTTCCGACAGCCAGCCCGACCTGCTGCTGACCGATGCTGGCGATGCCGCCGAGCCGCGCCTGATCGCCACGCTGAAGCCGCAAGCCCAGCAGAAGATCGGCGAATTTGCGCTGAAGCAGAACATCACCACGCTGCACAACCGGATCAACGAACTCGGCGTCGCCGAACCGGTGATCCAGCAACAAGGCGCCGACCGCATCGTCGTCCAGTTGCCTGGCGTGCAGGACACGGCCAAGGCCAAGGACATTCTGGGTCGTACCGCGACCCTGGAAATCCGCATGGTCGACGACTCGACAGGCGCGCTCGACGCCGCGCTGGCCGGCAATCCGCCGTTCGGTACCGAGGTCTACAACGAGCGCGGCGGCCAGCCGCTGCTGGTCAAGAAGCAGGTGGTGCTGACCGGCGACCGCCTGACCGATGCCCAACCCGGCTTCGACAACCAGACCCAGGAGGCTGCGGTCCACCTGACGCTCGACGCCGCCGGCGCCCGCATTTTCAAGGACATCACCCGCGAAAACGTCGGCAAGCGCATGGCCATCCTGCTCATCGAAAAGGGCAAGGGCGAAGTAGTGACCGCGCCGGTCATCCGTACCGAAATCGGTGGCGGCCGCGTGCAGATTTCCGGCCGCATGACCACCACGGAAGCCAACGATACCGCCCTGCTGTTGCGTGCCGGCTCGCTGGCCGCCCCGATGGAGATCATCGAGGAACGCACCATCGGCCCATCCCTGGGTGCCGAAAACATCCAGAAGGGCTTCCATTCGACGATGTGGGGCTTTGCCGCGATCGCCGTGTTCATGATCATCTACTACCAGATGTTCGGTGTCGTTTCGGTGCTGGCGCTGGCTTCCAACCTGCTGTTCCTGGTCGCCATCCTGTCGCTGCTGCAGGCGACGCTGACCCTGCCCGGCATCGCGGCTATCGCGCTAACCCTCGGCATGGCCATCGACGCCAACGTGCTGATCAACGAACGGGTGCGCGAAGAGCTCCGGGCCGGCATGCCACCGCAGGCCGCCATCTCGGAAGGTTACGAACGTGCTTTCGGGACCATTCTCGACTCCAACATCACCACGCTGATCGCCGGCCTCGCCCTGTTGATCTTTGGTTCCGGCCCGGTTCGCGGCTTTGCCGTGGTGCATTGCCTGGGCATCCTGACCTCGATCTTCTCGTCCGTCGTCGTCTCGCGCGGCCTGGTCAACCTGATCTACGGTCGCCAGAAGAAACTGACCAAGGTCGCTATCGGCCAGCTCTGGAAACCGGGCGCCACGACGGCCGCCGGCCAGAAATAAGGAAAAACGAACATGGAATTTTTCCGCATCCACAAAGACATTCCCTTCATGCGCCATGCGCTGAAGTTCAATGTCATTTCGCTGCTCACCTTCATTCTGGCCGTGGTTTTTCTCTTTACCAAGGGCCTGCACCTGTCCGTCGAATTCACCGGCGGCACGCTGATCGAAACCCACTACGAGCAGGCAGCAGATCTCGAAAAGATCCGTGGCGCCCTTGGCAAGTCGGGCTTCAGCGACTTTTCCGTGCAGAACTTCGGTTCATCTCAGGATGTCATGATCCGTCTGCCGCTGAAGAGCGAGCAGAACACCAACCAGATCGGTGAGTCGGTCATGAAGGCGCTCGAAGCCGAAGCGCCGGGCTCGCAGTTGCGCCGCGTCGAGTTCGTCGGTCCGCAGGTCGGCAAGGAACTGGCTGAAAACGGTGCCATGGCTCTACTGCTGGTCGTCATTGGTATCGTGATCTACCTGGCCTTCCGCTTCGAATGGCGCTTCTCGGTCTCGGCCATCATCGCCAACCTGCACGACGTGGTGATCATCCTTGGCTTCTTCGCCTTCTTCCAGTGGGAATTCTCGCTGTCGGTACTGGCCGCCGTGCTCGCCGTACTGGGCTACTCGGTCAATGAATCGGTCGTCGTGTTCGACCGGGTCCGTGAAACCTTCAAGAAGGTGCGCGGACTGAGCACCCCGGAAGTACTCGACCATGCCATCACCAGCACGATCAGCCGGACCATCATCACCCACGGCTGTACCCAGCTGATGGTGCTGTCGATGCTGATCTTCGGCGGCGAGACCCTGCACTACTTCGCCATGGCGCTGACCATCGGCATCTGCTTCGGCATTTACTCCTCGGTGCTGGTCGCCAGCCCGCTGGTCATGTGGCTGGGTGTTTCCCGTGAGCAGTTCATCAAGGTGAAGAAGGTCGTCGAGGGTGCTAACGAAGACGGCGCCGTCGTCTGAGAATCAAAACTGCCCCATGAAAAAAGCCGCCAAATTGGCGGCTTTTTCTTTACCAGTTCGGCGTCTCGGCTGCTGGTGGCAGCGGAGGCGGCTCGGGCAACCAGCCGCCACTGGCACCATAAACAGCAGCCAGCGCCACCACCAGGGCGACGACAAAAGCGACCCAGCCGCCGCCGGTGGCCGATGGCCCTTCGCCCTCGCCCCAACCGGTAATCATCGGCTTGAGCAGTTTCTGTTTCTTGACGTGACCATAGAAGATGATCGCCCCCAGATGCAGCACCACAAAGCCGATCAGCAAATCGGAAACCAGATGGTGGATGCCCGTCAGGCGATTGCTCAGGTCATTGCCAACCAACGTAGCCAAGGGGCCATGGAAGGCGATGTCGTCATTACTGAACAAACCGGTCGCCACTTGCGCGGCCAGTAATGCGAGCAAGCCAAAGACCGACAGGGCGCCCAGCGGATTGTGCCCCTCTCCCTGCCATTCACCGCGCAGATAGGCCTTGATGGTGGCTGGCGTTGGCAGAAAATTGGCAAAGCGAGAATAGGTTGAACCGAGCAGCCCCCAGACCAGCCGGAAAACCACCAAGCCAACGATAACGAGGCCGATCCTGCCGTGCCAGACGATCAGTTTGCCGCCCAACTGGCCGCTGAGTACGGCGGCACCAACGCAGAGGACGAGCAACCAGTGGAAGAGTCGCGTTGGCAAATCCCACAAGCGAAAACGTTTGCTGTTCATATTCATGTCTTTTTATCGTTAAAAAAACAGGCACCCTCAGGTGCCTGCTGACGTGCGGCATGGCTGATTAGCGCTTGGCCTTGAAATCGTCGTGGCAGCCCTTGCAGGTGCCGCCCAGCTTGCCGAGTTGCTCCTCGACCGCACCCGCATCGCCGGTCGCCGCCACCTTGGCCATTTCGTTGGCTTCCTTGTTGAAAGCCATCGCGACCTTGCCCAGCTTTTCCTTGTCGGT
Organism: Dechloromonas aromatica RCB; assembly: GCF_000012425.1. Lineage (NCBI taxonomy): Bacteria > Pseudomonadati > Pseudomonadota > Betaproteobacteria > Rhodocyclales > Azonexaceae > Dechloromonas > Dechloromonas aromatica (nom. nud.). Next base: position 3,534,456 of record NC_007298.1, read on the forward strand.
CCAGACATTGGCCTTGGCGCGGGTTTCTTCCCAGCCCTTGCCCTTGTCGGTACCAGGCAGATACAGGGCGCCCATACCAGAATTGGCAATGGCCTGAATGGCGTTGGCTGCCTTGATCACCTCGTCCTTGTTGTAGTTGCCACCTTCGACATTCATCTTGATGCGCTGCATGTTCCAGGCCATGAAACCGTAGCCGGACTGGCGAAACTTGATGGCATCCTCGGGCTTGACCTGGGCGAAAGCAGTACCCGCCAGAGTCACGGCGAGCAGCATTGGTAACAGCTTGAATTTCATGTTGATTCTCCGTTGTTGTCAAAACTTGGCATGGCCAGTTTGCGGAAGCGATTGAAGCAGAATTGTCGCAACAATCATAGCCTTGAATCAATGCCAGGCACTTATTTCAACAAGGGGCTTTCTGTAGTGCAGCCCTGCAAGCGCTGACGCCCCCATTTAAAAACGGATCGATCAGAATCAATAAATTCAGGAAAGATCAAAGAGAACAAGGAAAAAGAACAATATTCTGCCGTCCCAACACCAAATCTACCAAGAGCGTGCACGATGTACGAATATCGGGAAGAGGATCGGCAAGGGTACAGTCAGTCGATTGTCGATCAACTGGGTCGGCGCTCATTCTGGATATTCACCCTGCTCGCCCTGGTCGCCATTGCCGCCTATGCGATCTTCGAGAGTCAGACCGCCAGCGACCGTGCCGGCGCGGCCGAAATCAACCTGGCTGGGCGACGACGCATGCTTTCCCAGCATATTGGTCTGCTCGCCAGCCAATTGCTGCACCGGAATGCCCCACAGGAAACACAACAATTAGCCGATGCCATCAATGACATGGCACAAATCCACGACATGTTGCTCAGGGATGCCCGCGGGCACGGCTTTCACAACCCCGAAGACGAAGAGATAGACAACCCTTTGACCCCCGCCGCGGTCATTGCGGAAATGCAGCATTTTCTGAGTCTGGGTCAGAAACTGGCCACCACTCCCTACGACTCGCCGGAATATCGTCCGCTTGCAGAAGAACTGGTTGCCTTGAGCTTGCAAGTCCTGCCGGATCTGGATCGACTGGTCGGCCTCTATCAGGCGCAAAGCGAACAGCGGACCGATGCACTGCGCTTTCTGCAAGCCTGCGCGCTGGTCGCGGCGCTCTGCCTGCTGGCCTTTTCCGGGCTCGGCATCCTGCGCCCGCTGATCCGTCAGGTCAGGCACGCCCTCGAAGAGCAGGAAAAATCCGAAACGGCGCTACGTCATGCCATCGAGGAAAACCGCCTGATCCTGGAAACCACGGACGAAGGCATGTTCGGTATCGACCGCAATGGATACATCCGTTTTGCCAATCGGGCAGCGGCAACCATGCTGGGGCGCGATGCCAGCAGCCTGGTCGGCCGCCACCACCATCCGGAAATCATCACCAGCAGCACCGGCTGCCCGATTTGCCGAATGTTGGCCAGTGCAGGCCCTACACGGGTGTCAGACGGCTGGTTCAACCATGGCATTCCCCAGCCAAACGCTGCCGAGCCGATCACCTTTCCGGTTGAATACTCGGTGGCAGCGCGGCCCGACGGCGAAGGGACCATCATTTCCTTCCGCGACATTGCCGACCGCCATGCAGCCGAAATCAAGCTGCAGCGCTTCCAGCAACGCCTGGTGGATGCAATTGAGGCCATGGACGACGCTTTCGCGCTATTCGACGGCGAGGACAGATTAATTCTCCACAACCTGCGTTTCGCCGAACTTTTTTCACCAGAAAGCAGCACCATTCGCATTGGCATGAGTTTCAGCGAATTTATCCACGACATCGCTGTGCAAGGACTTTATCCGCAAACCACGGATGGCGGAAACGACTGGCTGGCAACGAGAATGGAGATGCACCGCCAGGCAGCCGGTTCAAGTGAAATTCCGCTGGCTAACGGCAGCTGGCTGCGAATTACCGAACGCCATACGCGCGAGGGTGGCACTGTCGTCATCTGGTCCGATGTCAGCAACCTCAAACGGGCGCTGATTGCAGCCGACCAGGGCAGCCAGGCAAAATCCGAATTTCTGGCCCGGATGAGCCATGAACTGCGCACCCCGCTCAATGCCATTCTTGGCTTCGCCCGGGTGCTGGAGAAAGATGCGGCCAGCCCGCTGAATGATGCGCAGCAGGAATACGTCCACCACATCCTGCACGGTGGCCAGCACTTGCTCGGACTGATCAACGAAATTCTCGACCTCTCAGCGATCGAGTCCGGCAAACTCAAGGTCGAGATTGAAGATATTGACCTCCCATCCGTACTGCACGAATGTCTCGCCCTGATCAAGCCGCTCGCAAGCAACCGCGAAATCACCCTGAAGATCAGCGGCAGCGAAAGTGCCACCGTTGCTGCTGACCGCAAGCGCCTGAAGCAAGTCCTCCTCAACCTGCTCTCCAACGCGATCAAGTACAACCGCCATGGCGGAGAAGTCCAGGTCAACATCGGCGCAACACCGAGCGGCATCCGGCTGGACATCAGCGACACCGGCCAGGGAATTCCTCCCGAGCTTGCCCAGCGAGTCTTTCAGCCCTTCGACCGCCTCGGCCTGGAAAACAGTGAAGGCACAGGCATCGGGCTCGCCATCACGCGCCGACTGGTCGAGCTGATGGGCGGTAGCATCTGCTTCGAGAGCACCGTGAATATCGGCACGACCTTCCGGGTCGAGCTGGTACCGGCTGGCCAGCAAGGTCTTGCCCCTGCCGACGAAAGCCAGACAGCACCACCAGCCCAATTCCTGACGCGACAGCCGGAATTGGCCGCGCCAGCGGCCCCCTGTCTGCTGGCGTTCGGACTTAGCGCCGAGGATGCCCAGTTGCTGCGTCTGGTTGCCAGCACACTCCGCGAGGTTCGGCTGATCGAATCAGACGATGCGGCCGCCGTTCAGAGCATTCTCGACGAGTCGCCCTGTCGGGCAATCATCATCGATGAAACCAGGCTGCCTGCATGGCTCGCTGCCGTGCCACCGAAAGACGGCTGGCCACCGCTGATCGCCCTGAGCATCGCCCCCACCGAGGCCATGAAACAAATTGATTCAGTGCCATACTGGCAACTCAAACCGATCAAGAGCCGAGAAATGGCCCGCTTACTAAGAGAGATCGTACGATGATCCCCCCTCTGCCTTCCCGGCTCCCGGGCGAACGCTTCCATAACGCCCGGATACTGGTCGTCGACGACCAGCCAAGCAATGTCCGGCTGCTTGAAGTTTTCCTGGCCGAGGCCGGCTACCGACACGTCGAAGGCATCACTGATCCGACTCTGGTACTGGAAAACATCGACCGCGAGCCAGTCGATCTGATCCTGCTCGACATGAGGATGCCCATCCTCGACGGCCTCGCCGTGCTGACCTTGCTGCAGGATGCCATTCGCCAGGAAGGCCTGCAGATCATCGTACTGACCGCCCAGACCGAGCGAGAAACGCGCCTTGCCGCGCTTTCCCGCGGGGCTCGCGACTATCTGGTCAAACCCTTCGACAACGAAGAGGTGCTTCACCGGATTCACAACGCGCTGGAAGCCCGCTTCCTCTATCAGGACCGGGAAAACGAAGCAGAACGACTGGAAGAGATGGTGACCCTGCGCACCGGCCAGCTCGTCGAAACGCAGCTCGAACTGGTGCGCTGCCTGGCCCGGGCCGGGGAGTTCCGCGACAACGATACCGGTTCCCATATCCTGCGTGTATCGATCGGTTGCTACCTGCTGGCCCAGGCTGTCGGCCTGCCCCGCCGCGATGTCGAACTGATCCGCTATGCCTCGATGATGCACGATATCGGCAAGATCGGCGTCCCTGACCGGGTGCTGCTAAAGCCCGGCAAACTGACACCCGAGGAGTTTGAGATCATCAAGACACACTGCCGTTACGGTGTGGACATCCTTGGTGATTACGACGCCGACGTCACCAGCATGGCGCGAACCATCGCGCTAACCCACCACGAACGCTGGGACGGCAACGGCTATCCAGAGGGCTTGAAAGGCGAGGATATTCCCATTGAAGGGCGGATCACGGCGATTATCGACGTCTACGACGCACTGACTTCCGAGCGCCCGTACAAAAAAGCCTTCTCGCCGGACGAGGCGCTCCAGATCATCAACGACGCCTCCGGCACTCAATTCGACCCGCAGCTGATCGAGCATTTCCTGTCCATTCAGGAGGTGTTCCGGCAAAAAATCCAGGAAATGCTGTGCAAGCTGCTGTAAGCAGCCTCAAACACTCGTCGTGGTGGTGGAGTCGCTCAGACCGCGAACAGATGTTTGACGCGCAGCGCCGGCGAACCTGACTCGATGGCCAGCAAGCGGGCGATATTCGGATGCTTGCCCGGATTGGCCCGTTCATCCTCGGTATGCTCGGCAAAGATCTCCAGGCCCTTCTTGGCGGCTTCGACGTTGATCGAGCCGTAGGTCTGTGCCAGATGGTTGTAGACCGCCAGTGAGCCTTGACTACCGGCCTTGTTCTCGATGGCGGCAACGACGTTGCCCTCGGTATCGAGCAGATTGATGGCAGCCAGATGCGAGATGCCCGGCAGTTTCTTCAAGTTTTCAGCAAAAGACATTTATTTCCATTCCCGTTTGGCTTTGACCAGTCCGATGATCAGCCCGGTGGTAAAGGTAGCAATCGGCACCGCGAAGGCAATCCCCTTGATGCCGCGTACGGCGCCAAAGTGATAGAGCAGCCAGAGCATGGGCAGCAAACCGAGGAAAAGGCCAATCGACCCTCCCCGGATAGCGCCACGGATCACTTCCTGATCCGTGGTCTTGCGATCACCGGTGCAATGCGGACAGTAGATCGCGTCCGCCGGCACTTCCTGGCCGCACTTGCTGCATTTCATAGATTAGATCCGCTTGGCCAGTTCGGCCGCCTTGCCGGTGTAATCCCACGGCGTCAGCTTGAGCAGTTCGGCCTTGGCAGCTTCCGGAATGTCCAGCGTCGAGACAAAAGCCTGCATGCCTTCGCGGGAAACGCGGGTGCCACGGGTCAGTTCCTTCAGCTTTTCGTAGGCGTTTGGCACGGCGTAGCGGCGCATCACGGTCTGGATCGGCTCGGCCAGCAGTTCCCAGTTGGCATCAAGATCGGCCTTCATCGTGTCGGCATTGATTTCCAGCTTGCCCAGCCCCTTCAACAGCGAGTCGTAGCCAAGCAGCGCATAACCAAGACCGACGCCCATGTTACGAAGCACGGTGGAGTCAGTCAGATCACGCTGCCAACGGGAAATCGGCAGTTTTTCGGCCAGATGCTTGAGCATGGCGTTGGCCAGGCCGAGATTGCCTTCGGAGTTTTCGAAGTCGATCGGATTGACCTTGTGCGGCATGGTCGAGGAACCGATTTCCCCAGCCTTGACCTTCTGCTTGAAGAAACCAAGGGAGATGTAGCCCCAGACGTCACGGTCGAGGTCGACCAGGATGCTGTTGGCACGGGCGAAAGCGTCGAACAGCTCGGCCAGCGCATCGTGCGGCTCGATCTGGATGGTGTAGGGATTGAAGGTCAGGCCGAGCGATTCGACGAAGCGCTTGGCGAAGCCTTCCCAGTCGTAGCCGGGATAGGCGGCGAGGTGGGCATTGTAGTTGCCGACCGCACCGTTGATCTTGCCGAGCAGTTCGACCGCGGCGATGCGGGCACGGGCGCGTTGCAGGCGGTAAGCCGTGTTGGCCATTTCCTTGCCCATCGTCGACGGCGTCGCCGGCTGGCCGTGGGTGCGGCTCATCATTGGCACTTCGGCATGCGCATGCGCCATTTCGGTCAGCTTGGCGATAACCTTGTCGAGCATCGGCAGCATGGCCTGCTCGCGGGCGCCCTGGCACATCAAGGCGTGCGACAGATTGTTGATGTCCTCGGAGGTGCAGGCGAAGTGGATGAATTCACTGACCTTGACGACCTCGACATTGCTCTTGGTCTTGTCCTTGATCCAGTACTCGAGTGCCTTGACGTCGTGGTTGGTCGTCGCTTCGATGGCCTTCACCTCGGCAGCCTCGGTCGGGCCAAAGTTGGCGACCAGCGCATCGAGTTCGGCCACGGTAGCGGGCGAGAAGGCAGCGATCTCGGCGAAATGCGACTCGGCGGACAAAGCCTTCAGCCATTCGATCTCCACTTTCAGGCGGGCGCGGATCAGGCCAAATTCGGAAAAATGCTCGCGCAGGGCGTCAACCTTGCCGGCATAGCGGCCGTCGAGCGGGGAAAGGGCAGTCAAGGGATTGAAGGTCATAAGATCATCCTTTTCGGTAAGCCGGTGATTTTACCCGTCCGACGAAGCGCTGCCCATACGCTATAATCGAACTCCCCAAATCAGAGCGCTCGCGATGAAGCTTATCGGCTCCCATACCAGCCCCTACACACGCAAAGTGCGTATCGTGCTGGCCGAAAAGAAAATTGATTACGAATTCGTCATCGACTCCCCGTGGCTGGCCGACAGCTCGGTGCCGGACATCAACCCGCTGGGCAAGATTCCCGTCCTGGTACTGGATGACGACACCCCGCTCTTCGACTCCCGCGTCATTGTCGAGTACATCGACAATGTCACGCCGAACAACAAGCTGTTCCCGGCACCGAATCGTGAGCGGATCGAGGTCAAGCGCTGGGAAGCACTGGCCGATGGTCTATGCGATGCCGCCGTCGCCGCCCTTCTTGAAGGCAAGCGCCCGGCGAAGGAGCAGAGCGCCAGCTGGATCGAGCGCCAACGCGACAAGGTGACTCGCAGCCTCGAATTCATGTCAAAGGAACTGGCGGAAAAGACCTTCTGCATGGGTACCCATATTTCCATGGCCGACCTCGCTGTCGGCACCGCCCTTGGCTACCTGTCCTTCCGCTTCCCGGACATCGAATGGCATGCGGCTCACCCGAATCTGGCCAAGCTGTACGACAAGCTGATGCAGCGTCCGGCCTTTGCAGAAACAATTCCGCACGACTAAACCGGGTTTCAGGCAATCAGAGGGCGCCACTGGCGCCCTCTTCATTTCACCGAAATGAACCTAAGCCAACTTGGGCGGTCTTCCTCTTAATCCCATCCAATCAAGAGGATATCCGGCATGATCATCCCGGCCGACGACGCCACACCGATCGACACGATCGCTCACGCACTGACGGTGGCGCTCGGCGCGCGAGACCACTACACCCGCATCCATTGCGATCGCGTCGTCAACCTCTCGGCTGAACTCGGCCAGCACATCGGCCTGAACAGCGAGGAATTGGAAAGGCTTTCCCTTGGCGCGCGCTTCCATGACCTCGGCAAGATTGGCATTCCCGACATTGTGCTGCGCAAACCGGAGCCCTTCGAGGCGCACGAATGGGAATGCATGAAGCAGCACGTGCTGATCGGCGAGCAGATCGTTCTCGCCATCAACGGCGGGCGGGCCAGCCGCATCGCCCGCACGGTGCGCCACCACCATGAGCACTTCGATGGCTCAGGCTATCCGGATGGCTTGACGGGAAGCCAGATACCCCTGGATGCCCGGATTATCTCGGTAGTCGACAGCTACGATGCAATGATCGCCCGGCGTCCCTACCAAAATGCCCGCGACCATCAGGCGGTGATGGACATTCTGATCAGCGAATCAGGCACCAAGCACGACCCTGATCTGGTCCATGCCTTTGGTGCCATCATCGAAAAATCGGCGAGTCGTGCCAGCGAAGACTGAGTGGCTCAGCGAATAACGCCGCCGCCGAGACAGACCCGGCTTTCATACAGCACGACCGACTGCCCCGGCGTCAGCGCCCACTGCGGCTCGGCAAAGCGGATTTCGCAGCTTTCGGCATCGACGCGTTCGACTTCGCACGGCTGATCCGAGGTCCGGTAACGCGGCTTGGCGGTATAGACCCAGTGTGTATGCGGTTCATTGCCTGAGACCCAGCTCAGTTGCTCGGCAACCAGATCGCCCTTCAACAAGGCTGGGTGATCGTGACCCTGAACGACATAGAGCACGTTCTTTTCCATATCCTTGCCGGCCACGAACCAGGCGTCGTGATCGCCGCCACCCGGATGCCCCTTTTCCTTGATGCCACCGATGTGCAGCCCCTTGCGCTGACCCATCGTGTGAAACATCAGGCCATCGTGTTCGCCCATCACCTTGCCGTCATCCAGACGACGGATTTCGCCTTTCTTGGGCGGCAGGTAGCGCGACAGAAAATCCTTGAACGGCCGCTCACCGATGAAGCAGATACCGGTCGAATCTTTCTTGGCCGCAACATGCAGGCCTTCCGCCTCGGCGATCTTGCGCACGTCGCGTTTATAAATATCGGCCAGCGGGAACAGCGTCTTCGACAACTGCGCCTGATTCAGGCGATAGAGGAAATAGCTCTGGTCCTTGGTTCCATCTTCGGCCTTCAGCAACTGGAATTTTCCATCGAATTCGCGGACGCCGGCGTAGTGGCCGGTGGCGATTTTCTCGGCCCCCAGCTGCATGGCATGATCAAGAAACGCCTTGAACTTGATTTCCGAATTGCACAGGATGTCCGGATTCGGCGTCCGTCCCGCCTGGTATTCGCTGAGGAATTCGGCAAAAACCCGCTCGCGATACTCGGCGGCGAAATTGACTACCTCGACGTCGATGCCGATCTTGTCGGCCACACTCATCACGTCGATCAGATCCTGGCGCGACGAGCAGTACTCTTCGGTGTCATCGTCTTCCCAGTTCTTCATGAACAGGCCGATCACGTTCCAGCCCTGCTGCTTCAGCAACAGCGCCGCAACCGACGAATCAACGCCGCCGGACAAGCCAACGACCACGGTTTTCTTAGACATCGGGCCCAGCCCCTTTCTTCCATTCAGCCAGCGGCAAAATCACCGCTGGTTGTCCATTATCGACGAACCAGCTATCGACGACGAAGAGCGCCGGCTCACCATCGCTTTTTTCCTCGATCACCGCCGACCAGTGCACCGGAATCAACCCGGCAAAATTTCTGGCCTCCGGCTCCAGCACGCGATGCCAGCGCAGATAGCCACGTGCCGTCAGCAGGCGCAGCAAACGCGTGGTCGACGTCGAGTGATCGATGCAATCCATTTTGCCCGACACATTGTCATCCGCGTAGTTGCCGCCGCGATCATTATGAATATCCGACTGCTCGCCAGCCCAGCCGTACAAACGGCCGATGACCCCGGCAAGAACATTCCGCTCCGAAGCCGCGTCGACCGCGGAAAACAGCATACGGCGAATCTGGCCAAGCTGGCCTTCGGTATAACGAATCCGCGTCTGCACCAGGCAACCATAGCCATGGCAGATGCGCACGCTTTCATCGGCCACGGCGAAACCGGCCAATGCAAGCAGCAGCGCGGCCCACCAGTGGCGCATCAGCCGTAATGAACCAGCAAATCGAGCGGGCAACGTTTGCCGGCGATCTGGTCTTCGATACAACGCAAGATCAGCGGGCTGCGATGGCGGGCCTGGGTGGCCTTGACCTCGTCCAGCGTCAGCCAGCGGGCCGCCACGACGCCGTCATCGAGCGGTCGCCCGGCCTCGTACCCCCGCAATTCACCACCAAAGGCGAAGCGCAGGTAGGTCGTATCCTCCTTGGTCGGATGCGTCCAGTTATAGACCCCGATCAGATAAGTCGGCTTGAAGTGATAGGCCGTTTCCTCGAGCGCCTCGCGCACCACGGCATCGAGCAGCGACTCCCCCTCTTCAAGGTGGCCAGCCGGCTGATTGAAAGCCAGCCCGGCCTCGGTTTCTTCCTCGACCAGCAGGAATTTTCCATCGCGCTGAACGACAGCGGCAACGGTGACATGCGGTTTCCAGATCATGCTCATGCTCAAACGGCAAAAGCGTTATTTTACCTGCTGATTTCGGCTAGAATTATGGGCTTTTACAGGCGCAACACGGAGAATCGAACATGTCCATGTCGGATCGCGACGGCTTTATTTGGCAAGACGGCAAACTGGTGCCCTGGCGCGAAGCCACCACCCACGTCCTCACGCACTCCCTGCACTACGGCATGGGTGTCTTCGAGGGTGTCCGTGCTTACAAGACCGAACGCGGCACGGCGATTTTCCGCCTCAAGGAGCACACCGAGCGCCTGTTCCGTTCGGCCCATATCTTCCAGATGCAAATGCCCTTCTCGGCGGAAGAGCTCAACGAAGCGCAGAAGGAAGTGATCCGCGCCAACAATCTCGAATCCGGCTACCTGCGTCCGCTCGCCTTCTACGGCTCGGAAAAGATGGGCGTTTCGCCCAAGGGCGCCAAGGTGCACGTCATCATCGCTGCCTGGCCGTGGGGCGCCTACCTCGGCGAAGAGGGCATGGAGCGCGGCATCCGTATCAAGACGTCGTCCTACACCCGCCACCATGTGAACATCACCATGGTGCGTGCCAAGGCCTCTGGCAACTACATGAATTCCATCCTCGCCAACAACGAGGCGACAGGTGACGGCTACGACGAAGCCCTGCTCCTTGATCCGGAAGGCTATGTCTGCGAAGGCGCCGGTGAAAACATCTTCATCGTCAAGAACGGCAAGCTGTACACGCCGGACCTGACCGCCTGCCTCGAAGGCATCACGCGCGCCACGGTGATCCAGCTGGCCAGCGAAATGGGCGTCGAGGTCATCGAAAAGCGCATCACGCGCGACGAAGTCTATTGCGCTGACGAAGCCTTCTTCACCGGCACCGCCGCCGAAGTGACGCCGATCCGCGAACTCGACAACCGCCAGATCGGTGTCGGCCATCGCGGCCCGATCACCAAGGCGCTGCAGGAAAAGTATTTCGACGTGGTCTATGGCCGCTCCGCTGCGCACGCCGACTGGCTGGCCACCGTCTAATCAGGGAGATAACGATGTCCGACAACAAAGCTGTTGAAATCACCGCCCACGACCTGCCGCTGCACTGCCCGACACCAAATGTTGCGCTGTGGAGCCAGCATCCGCGCGTTTTCCTCGACGTGCTGAAGACCGGTGAAGTAACCTGCCCGTACTGCTCCACCAAGTATGTCTTCAAGGGCGAAGCGCCCAAAGGTCATCACTAATCACCGGGTGGCGGGTCGCAAGCCCGCCACTTTTGCATGAACAAGGCCCTCATCGTCGCCCCCTCCTGGATTGGCGACACGATCATGGCGCAACCGCTGTTCGCGCGCTTGCACGCCAATCATCCCGGCTTGCAGCTCGACGCCCTGGCGCCACGCTGGGTAGCCCCTGCCCTGCAGCGAATGGATGAAATCCGCGATGTCGTCGACAGCCCGTTCGGCCACGGCCAGCTATCGCTGAAGGCCCGCTGGCGACTGGCCCGCGACCTTGCCGCCCGCCATTACGATACCGTTTACGTCCTGCCCAATTCGCTAAAATCGGCACTCGTGCCGTGGATGGCCGGCATTCCACAACGCATCGGGTTCACTGGCGAATCCCGCTTTGGCCTGATCAACGTTCGCCACACGCTCGACAAGCAGGCGCTGCCGCTGATGCTTGAGCGCTTTACCCAGCTGGCCGAACGACCGGGCGCGCCGCTACCCAAGCCGATCGCCCACCCCAGAATTCGCTCGAGCGCAGCCGATCAGGCAAAAACGCTGGTTGAACTAGGTCTGGAGCGCCCGGCCCGCATCGTCGCCTTCTGTCCCGGCGCCGAATACGGCCCGGCCAAGCGCTGGCCAGCAGCCCATTTTGCTGCACTGGCCAGGCAACTGGCTGAAACCGGCCACTCCATCTGGCTTTTCGGTTCGCCGAAAGACCGCGCCGTCGCCGAAGAAATCTCACTGCTTGCCCCAGGCCTCTGCCGCAACCTGTGCGGCGCCACTTCGCTAACCCAGGCCATCGACCTGCAGGCCATGGCCGAACTGGTCGTCTGCAACGACTCCGGCCTGATGCACGTTGCCGCCGCGCTCGACCGGCCGATCGTCGCGCTGTATGGTTCGTCGTCACCGGGTTTCACGCCGCCGCTCTCCGACAAGGCCGACATCCTCAGCCTGCAACTCGACTGCAGCCCCTGCTTCAAGCGTGAATGTCCGCTCGGCCATCTCGACTGCCTGAACAAACTGTCCCCCGAACAGGTTTTCGCCGCCTGCCAGAAATGGATCTCGCGATGAGCAAGCCAGCCAATTTCGCCTCGCCCGACGACGTCGAGCACGCTTTCTACGAAGCCATCGCCCGTGGTGATGCCGACCTGCTGATGCTGGTCTGGGCCGAGGACGAAGAAACCGTCTGCGTTCACCCAACCGGCGTCCGCCTGCTTGGCGAGGCTCCGATCCGGGAAAGCTGGCGCAGTATCTTTGCCAACGCAAAAATCCATGTTCAACCCGAACTCGTCACCCATTGGCAGGGAACGGTGATGGCCATCCACCACCTGACGGAAACCCTGTTTGTCGGGGACGACCCCAGCCCGCACGGCCCGCTGCATGTTACCCACGTTTATGTGCGCGGCGCCCATGGCTGGCGAATGGTCAGCCGGCATGCCTCCGCGGCGGATGACAGTCATCAGGCAATGGCCGAAGCCGTGCCGCACACCTTGCATTGAGCCCCTACAAAGCGCCGAGCTGGCTGCCCGGCGGCCAGGCACAAACCCTCTGGCCGCTGTTAATCAAGCCAAAGCCAATCGAGCTGCGCCGCGAGCGCTGGGACACACCGGATGGCGATTTCATCGACGTCGACCACCTTGACGGCCCGGCCGATGCGCCGCTGCTGGTCCTTTTCCACGGACTGGAAGGCAGTGCCCGCAGCCATTACGCCATTTCAACCGTCCACGCCTGCATGCAAGCCGGCTGGCGCCTGGCACTGCCCCACTTCCGCGGCTGCTCGGGCGAACTGAACCGCCGTCCCCGCGCGTACCATTCGGGCGATTCCGAGGAAATCGACTGGATCCTGCGCCGCCTGCGTACGGGTAACTACGAGCGCCGCCTGCACGCCGCAGGGGTTTCACTGGGCGGCAATGCCTTGCTCAAATGGGCCGGGGAACGCGGTACGTCAGCCACCGAACTGGTCACCGGCGTCGCCGCCTTTTGCCCGCCGCTCGACCTCACCGCCTGCGGCCACCATCTGGCTCGCGGCTTCAATCGCATCTATACGCAGCATTTCCTGAATACGCTGAAAGAACGCTCAGCGGCCCGTCTCCGGCTGTTTCCTGGCCTCTTCGATGCCGCGCTGATGCAAAAGGCGGGCAATCTTTATCAGTTCGATGATGCGGTAACCGCCCCGATCCATGGCTTTGCTGGCGCCGATGATTATTGGCAGCGCGCTTCGGCCAAACCCTGGTTGAAATCCATCGCGGTACCGGCGTTGGTGGTGAACCCGAAAAATGATCCATTCCTGCCAGCCAGCCACTTGCCCACGCCCGCCGATGTCAGCGCGTGCGTCAGACTGGAACAGCCGGCCACCGGCGGCCACGTCGGCTTCGTCAGCGGCAGTTTCCCGGGAAACCTGGACTGGCTTCCGCAAAGACTCTTACACTTCTTCACTTGCGAAACAACTTAGCCAAACACCATGCGCCAACTCCCCGCTGAGATATTCAAGGCCTACGACATTCGTGGCATCGTCAACAAGACCCTGACCGCCGATGTCGTCCGCCAGATTGGTCATGCACTCGGCTCTCTGGCTGCCGAGCAGGGCCAGAAGGCGATCGCCGTCGGTCGTGATGGCCGCCTGTCCGGCCCCGAACTGGCCTGTGCGCTGATGGAGGGAATATGCGCCGCCGGCGTTGACGCCATCGACGTGGGCTGCGTACCAACCCCGGTCACCTACTTCGCCGCCTACGAACTTGGCTGCAACTCCTGCGTTTCGGTCACCGGCAGCCATAATCCGCCGGACTACAACGGCCTGAAAATGGTGATCGGCGGCACCACACTGGCCCTCGATGCGATACAGGACCTGAAAAAACGTGCCGAAACCGGCAATCTGAAGCACGGCAAGGGCGAACGTCGTAGCGCCAACGTGCTGCCGGCCTATGTTGAAAGAATCGTCGGCGACGTCAAGCTGGCCCGCCCGATGAAGATCGTCATGGATTGCGGCAACGGTGTGGCCGGCGTGATCGCCCCGGAACTGTTCAAGCGCCTCGGCTGCGAAATCGTCCCGCTGTTCTGTGAAGTAGACGGCAATTTCCCGAATCACCATCCTGATCCGTCGAAGCCGGAAAACCTGGCCGATGTGATCAAGGCACTCAAGGAAACCGATGCCGAGATCGGCATCGCCTTCGACGGCGACGGCGATCGACTGGGCGTCGTCACCAAGGATGGCGAGATCATCTTCCCGGACCGCCAGCTGATGCTCTTCGCGGCCGACGTGCTGTCCCGTGTACCGGGCGGCCAGATCATCTACGACGTCAAATGTACTCGCCTACTGGCACCGTGGATCAAACAACATGGCGGCGTGCCGCTGATGTGGAACACCGGCCACGCACTGGTCAAGGCCAAGTTGAAGGAAACCGGCGCCCCGCTGGCTGGCGAAATGTCCGGTCACACCTTCTTCAAGGAACGTTGGTACGGCTTCGATGACGGCCTGTACACCGGTGCCCGCCTGCTGGAAATCCTGAGCCGGGCGGCCGATGCCAACCCGATCCTGAAAAATCTGCCCAATGCCCCGTCAACCCCGGAACTGAACATCAAGATGGCCGAAGGCGAACCCTTCGCGCTGATCGACAAGCTGAAAACCGAGGGCAAGTTTGACGGCGCCGAGGAAATCATCACGATTGACGGTGTGCGGGTGGAATATTCTGACGGCTTCGGGCTAGCCCGCCCGTCGAACACCACGCCAGTCGTCGTGCTGCGTTTCGAAGCCGACAACGCTGCCGCCCTGGAACGCATCCAGCGCGCTTTCCGTCAGTCGCTCAACGCCATCTGGCCAGGCATCCAGTTACCCTTCTAAGGAGTTGTCGTGAACGAAGCCGCCGCCGACCAGCTTTTTCTCGGAAGACAGGCCATTCTGGACCGAGAACAGCGGCTGCACGCATACGAACTGCTGTTCCGCAATGGCAGTCGCAACTTTGCCGAGGTCACCGATGGCGTTCAGGCAACGGCTACCGTCATTGCCAATGCGTTCACTGAACTTGGCATCGAGGCGGCCCTCGGCCAGCATCGCGGCTTCATCAACGTCGATGAGCAGTTCCTGTTCAGCGATATGCTCGAGTTACTGCCGCGCCACGCTGTGGTGCTGGAAATTCTGGAAACCGTGCCACCGAGCGATGCCGTTATCGAACGCTGCAAGGCCCTGAAAGCCGCCGGCTTCACGCTGGCCCTCGACGACGTCATCCAGCTGGAACCACAGTTCGCCGAATTGCTGGCCCTGGTCGAAATCGTCAAGGTCGACATCCAGCCGCTTTCCCGCGTCCAGCTGATGCAACTGGTCATGAAGCTGAAGCCGATGGGCAAGCAGCTGCTGGCCGAAAAAGTCGACTCCCGCGAGCAAATGGAGCAATGCCTGAAGCTGGGCTTCACCTTGTTCCAGGGCTATTACTTCGCCAAGCCGACCATCATCGCCGGCAAGAAACTGGATCACTCGCAGCTGTCGTTAATGAAACTGATGGGTCTGCTGCTCGGTGACGCCGACACCAGCGAACTGGAAGCCGCGCTGAAGCCGGAACCGGGGCTGACCGTCAATCTGCTGCGCATGACCAACTCGGTCGGCGCCGGGGGCACCGAACGCATTACTTCGCTGGGGCACGCCATCACCGTACTCGGTCGGCGCCAACTGCAGCGCTGGCTGCAACTGCTGGTCTTCGCCTCCGGCGGCCAGAGTCCAACCGAAAATCCGCTGCTGCAGATGGCTGCCACCCGTGGTCGCCTGATGGAATTGCTGGCCGGCGAGTTGAGCCCGGGCGATAACGCGCTGGCCGACCGGGCCTTCATGGTGGGCATCATGTCGCTGATGCCCGTTCTGGTCGGACAGCCGATTGCCGATATCGTCGCCCCGCTCGGCCTGGCGACCGATGTTCGCGACGCGCTGTGCGCGGGCAGCGGCCCCTTGGGCGCCCTGCTCCGCATCGCCGAGAGCAGCGAAAACGGCAACCTGGCCGAACTCGCCACCGCGCTGACAGAGCTGCCGGGTCTTGGCCCGAAAGCCATCAACCGCGCGCAAACCCAGGCTCTGCAATGGGCCAACGAAATCGGCCAGGAAAAACCCGAGCAATAAGCGTTACAAAACCGCTACAGCGGGACCACAAGCCGCCAGCTTGGCCCGCCTATAATCGTTCCATTACTTACCGCGAAACGACGCATGGGCAACGAACGGCAATATCAACAATTCGGACCAAACGCACTGGGACGTCCACCGCAAGGCCCGCTCGCCAAGCTGATCGCCTTCGTGCTGAGTGCGGTTTTCCTGGTCCTGGCCTTCATGTTTTCGCTGGTCGCCCTGGCCGTCGTCGCGGTCGTCGGACTGGCGCTGGGCGGCTGGTTGTGGTGGCGTACTCGCCAATTGCGCCAGGAAATCAAGCGCCAGTGGTCTGCCCAGCAGCAGGACGCTACTGGTAAGCCGACGAATGGCCCGGCTTACCAGCCCTCGCCTCAACAGCAGGGTGCGACGATCATCGAAGGTGAAGCAGTGCGCATGGCTGACGAGCCGGCCGGCACCCCGACGCGGCGCGTCGAGTAAGCGACCGGCTCTGCTCAGCGCAGCTTGGGATTGAGCGAACCCCGGTTGTAATCCTTGTCGCCGGGCATGATGGTCCGCCCGACGCCGAACACACCACCCTGTGCGTCGACTGGGCGGGTCTTGTTTTCCGGATACTCGGCGGCGACCTTCTGCGCCTGGGCTGCCTTCGCCGCATCGACGAATTCCCAGCGCCCGTTCGGGAAGAGCCGGACCTTCTGGCCATCCGTGATCAGCGCATCAAGCGGGCTACGATCCAGTTCAGTGGCGAGGCACTGCCCCGCCGCCAGAACCAGCATCAGTGCGAGGACAGCTTTCACAGTTTGCCTTCGACCCAGCCTGCTACGGAAGCCAGCGCAGCCGGCAGATTTTCCGGCTGCGTACCGCCAGCCTGCGCCATGTCCGGACGACCGCCGCCCTTGCCGCCGATCTGCTGGGCGACCAGATTGACCAGTTCGCCGGCCTTGACCTTGCCGGTCAGGTCAGCCGTCACGCCAGCAATCAGCGTCACCTTGCCGTCTGCGACAGAGGCGAGCACGATGGCCGCCGACTTCAACTTGTCCTTCAGCTTGTCCATGGTTTCACGCAGCGCATTGACGTCAGCCCCTTCCAACGTCGCTGCCAGCACCTTGGCGCCCTTGATGTCGACGGCGTTCGACAGCATGTCGTCACCTTGCGCCGAGGCCAGCTTGCCCTTGAGGGCCGCCAGTTCGCGTTCCAGTTTCTTGACCTGATCGAGCACGGCCAGCACGCGGCCATGGACGTCCTTGGGCAGCACCTTGAGCGTGCCGGCGACACCGCCAAGCGCGCTTTCCATGTCCTGCATATAAGCCAGCGCATTGTCGCCAGTCACCGCCTCGACACGGCGCACACCCGCTGCCACACCGCCCTCGGCCGTAATGCTGAACAGGCCGATGTCGCCGGTGCGCGAAACATGGGTTCCGCCGCACAGTTCGCGCGAGGAACCGATGTCGAGGACGCGCACGTCGTCACCATACTTTTCACCGAAGAGCATCATGGCGCCGAGCTTCTGGGCTTCGGCGATGGGCAGGACGCGGGTTTCGGTCGCCACGTTGGCGAGAATTTCGGCATTGACGATGTTCTCGACGCGGCGGATTTCCTCGTCGGTCATCGGCTGGTTATGAACGAAGTCGAAGCGGGTCTTGTCCGGATCGACTTGCGAGCCCTTTTGCTGGACGTGGTCGCCGAGCACTTCGCGCAGCGCCTTGTGCAGCAGGTGGGTCGCCGAGTGGTTGCGCATGATGCGCTGACGGGCTTGCACATCGACCTTGGCGGCAACGCCGTTGCCAACCGTGATAGTGCCGGTCTTGACCACGCCATGGTGGCCGAAGACGGTGGCCTGAATCTTCTGCGTATCTTCGACGGCGAAGATGCCATGCACCGACTGCAGGGCGCCGCAGTCGCCCACCTGGCCGCCGGATTCGGCGTAGAACGGCGTGTCGTCAAGGACGACGACACCCATTTCGCCTTCGTTGAGCTGATTGACTGCAATACCGTCCTTGTACAGGGCGAGCACGTTGGCCTTGTATTCCAGCGCGGCGTAACCGTGAAAGGTCGTGGCCGGACCGTCGTATTCGAGGTTGGTCGCCATCTTGAACTTGCCGGCGGCGCGCGCCTGCTCCTTCTGGCGAGCCATCGCCGCATCGAAGGCGGCGGCATCGACAGTGATCTTGTGTTCGCGGCAGATGTCCTGCGTCAGGTCGAGCGGGAAGCCGTAAGTATCGTGCAGCTTGAACGCAGTATCGCCGTTGAAAACCCCACCTTCGCCCAGCGACTTCAGTTCGCCTTCGAGGATGGCCATGCCGTGCTCGATGGTTTCGAAGAAGCGGTCTTCTTCCTGCTTCAATGTAGCGACAATCTTGGCCTGATTCTGGCCCAGTTCCGGATAGGCCATGCCCATTTCGGCAACGAGGTCGGGCACCATCTTGTGGAAGAAGGCAGCGCGGGCGCCGAGCTTGTAGCCGTGGCGGATGGCACGGCGGATGATGCGGCGCAGCACGTAGCCGCGGCCTTCGTTGCCCGGAATGACGCCATCGGCAAGCAGGAAGGAGCAGGCGCGAATATGGTCGGCCAGCACTTTCAGCGACGGGCTGTCGAGATCGGCATCGCTGGTTTCGCGTGCAGCAGCCTTGAGCAGCGCCTGGAACAGATCGATCTCGTAGTTGGCATGCACGCCCTGCAGCACGGCGGAAACACGCTCCAGGCCCATGCCGGTGTCGACGGACGGCTTGGGCAGCGGATGCATGACCCCGGCTTCGTCGCGGTTGAATTGCATGAAAACGTTGTTCCAGATTTCGATGAAACGGTCACCGTCTTCTTCCGGCGATCCCGGAGGGCCACCCCAGTACTTTTCGCCGTGGTCGTAGAAGATTTCCGTGCACGGGCCGCAGGGACCGGTGTCGCCCATCATCCAGAAATTGTCGGAAGCGTAGCGGGCGCCCTTGTTGTCACCAATGCGGATGACGCGCTCGACCGGCACGCCGATTTCCTTGGTCCAGATGTCGTAGGCTTCGTCATCCTCGGCGTAAACCGTGACGGTCAGCTTGTCCTTGGGCAGCTTGTAGACCTCGGTCAGCAGCTCCCAGGCGTACTTGATGGCATCGCGCTTGAAGTAGTCGCCGAAACTGAAATTGCCGAGCATCTCGAAGAAGGTGTGGTGACGGGCGGTGTAGCCGACGTTTTCGAGGTCGTTGTGCTTGCCGCCGGCGCGGACGCATTTCTGCGAGGTCGTGGCACGGCTGTAGGGGCGCTTGTCAAAACCGAGGAAAACGTCCTTGAACTGGTTCATCCCGGCGTTGGTGAACAACAGGGTCGGGTCTTCATGCGGCACCAGCGAACTGGAAGAAACGATCTGGTGGCCCTTGGAGGCGAAGAAGTCGAGGAACTGCTGGCGGATTTCGGAGCTTTTCATAAGCTGGCGGCCTTTTCGGCGTTGGAATTCGAAACCGTCGATTTTAAATGAAAGTGTCGTCCTTCAGTGCAGGCTCATGCCGTCAAAAGCGAGGTAACGCCCTGCCGAAAAAGAAAAAACCCGCTCGATGGCGGGTTTCGGATGGAACGCAATCTGTGCTTAGCGACGAAGCGGGCGATCAACGCGACCATTGTGGTTGTAATCGTGCTGACGATCATGCTTTTGCGCATAGATACGGTCACTCTGGACGTTTTGGGCCCGATTCAACCGGGCCCGCTCCTGACGGGTCACCACACCATCGGACTTGGCGCGATTCTCCATATTGTCGACATGCTGCTGACCGCGTTCGAGGCGGTTGGCTTCACGCTGGGTCAGGCTGCCGGAGGCAATACCCTGATCGATACGACGCTCCTGATTGACCTGGCGCTGGTCGATCCCCGGCGTGTTGGCCTGGGCAAAAGCCAGGGTCGGCAGAACGATGGCGATAGCGGCAAGTGCTTTGATAGTCTTCATGATTTCCTCCTCAGAGATAGGGCGAACTCCCTGAGCGACATTAGAGGTTAAACGGCGTTAAAAATCAGCCGCCTAATTGCAAGCCTTTGTAAGCACTTGTTTCTGATGAAAACAAATCAAGACGGTCAGTGAATACAGCACTAACCCCACGCTCGAAAAGCGCTTTTGCCTGCTCCGTCTGGTTGACCGTGTAACAAAGCACCGGCACACCACACTCGCACGCTTCGGCCAGCACCTGGTCACTGACATGGCTGGCTGAACAATGCAGCGTCAGCGCCTGCCAGCGAGACATCGCCTGCAACCAGTCATCCGGCACCGACTCGAACAACAAGCCACGGGGGATATTCGGTGCCAGATCACGTGCCACCTCGATGGCTTCCAGTGAAAACGAGGAAATCAGCGGTTGAATTGCAGCGCCCTGCCAGAGTTGCTTTGTCATGAGCGCAACCGTCTCCGCCGTCTGGCGCTCAAAGCCGGTTGCCGGCTTGATCTCGACATTGGCCAGCAGGCCATATTCCCGACACAGCGCCACCGCTTCGGAAAACCGGGGAATGGGCTCGCCGTTACCGGCATCAAGCCGAAACAACTGTGAATCAGTGGCCTCGCAAACCCGCCCGCTGCCGTTGGTCGTCCGCTCCAGCGTTTCATCGTGAATCAGTACAGGCGTACCGTCCCCGGAAAGCATCACGTCAAATTCGACGGCCTTGTACCCCAAGCGCGCCGCCAGCCGGATACCGGCCAGCGTATTCTCCGGTGCCAGCGAGCCGCCACCGCGATGGGCAAACCAGCGCGGCAGCGGATGCTTCATTTAGAAGGGCTGCGCCTTCTTCAGGGCCGGCTTGGCTGCCATGATGGCGTTACCGCGGGAAACCGCCGTATCCAGTGCAGCCTTGGCGGGCTTCTTGTCGGACCACACGGCCTCCAGTTCCTCATTGGTCAGGATGCGCACCGGGTCGGCATCGGACACATGGGGAACATGCGAAGCCCCCTTGCCTTTCATCGAGGCATAAGCAACTTCCAGCGTCTTGTCTCCATCCTGCAGCAGCTTGCTGCGGGCTGCGGCACGGGCGGCTGCGGTCAGCGGCAGCCCGCCATAGACGCGCACCATCTCGATCTGCATTTCCGGCGAAAGCAGGAAGGAGACGAATTTTGCTGCCTGCTTGTACTCCGCAGGCGACTTGCCCGCACCAACCCACAGCGACGCCCCATCGGCCAGCGAATTCTGGCGGCCGCCGTAAACATCATCGTGATAGGGCAGCGGGGCAACGCCTAGTTCGACGCCCTTGGCATCACGGAAATCAATATGTTCGCGCGAATCGGTCGTGATCATTGCGCATTCGCCGTCATGGAACTTGGTGCTGGCTTCGTTGCGACGACCGAACAGCTTGAAGTAATTGGCCTTGGTCCAGGTCGCCATCATCGCCACGTGCTTGACCTGCGGCAGGCCGTTGAAGCTCAGCGTGCCCTTGTCGCTGACTGCCGGCACACCAGACACGGCACTGACGTTATCAATGTGCACCCAGACTGGCCACGACGATGTGTAAGGACAGGTGTAACCAGCGTCCTGCAGCTTGTCGAGTACGCCCTGCATTTCAAACCAGGTCTTCGGCGGCTGCTCGGGATCCAGCTTCGCCTTGCGGAAAGCATTCTTGTTGTAGAACAGAACCGGCGTCGAATAGATCAGCGGCAAAGCGACCAGGCGTCCCTTGGCATCGACCGCACCTGACTTCAGATCCGCCGACAACTCGCCAACCTGAAGCGGTTGCCCTGCCTTGGTCATCATCTCGTACAGCGGCACGAAGGCCTTTGGTTGAACCAGTACGTCGCTCATGTCATAGCGACGGATCAGGTTGAGCCCGGCCGGCTTTTCACCCTTTTCCAGGCGTGCCAATTTCAGGTTGCCACCGTTTTCCTTGTTGAAACGATCAACCACTGCCTGCAGTTGCTCTTCACCGTCCGGGCCAAGATTATGGGCCAACTCGAAGTCGGCAGCAGGCGCCGGAGCGTGAACCGGCTTTGCAGCAGGCTTTGCCGACTTGGCAGGCTTGGCGGCCAGGGCAGAAGAACAGGCCAGAGCCAGCGTGATGATGACGAAAGCAGGACGAAGACGATGCGACATGGGTGCTCCAGAAATCTCGAAAGCGCAAATTATAACTGCCGCCCAATCGGAAGGGCGCGCCACATTTCTTCCAAATATGCGAAAATCCAGACATGAACAAGCCCATCTTTCTCATTCTTTTCGCCCTTGGCCTGACCGCTTGCGACCAGGTCGGCCAGAAGCTCGGACTGGAAGACCCGGCCAAGAAGGAAGCCCGCATGGAACCGGAAGCCAAGGCAGTCGGCAGCGCCTGCCGGCAATCCGGCCGCGCCATCGAGGATTGCTATTCGATCTATGGCTGGCTACCCAAGGCAGGCATTTATGCCGGATGGCGTGAAATGGACGAGTACATGCGGGAAAACAAGCTGGAAACCATCGTTCCGCAATTGCCCCCCCCGGAAGCCCCGGGCAGCAAGAAGAAAAAGGCTGCCCAACAAGCTGCTAGCGAGACCGAAGCCAAGGCTGATACCGAAAAGAAACCTGAGAAACACTGAGTTCACCGGACAGGCGGACTAGGCGGAACAGGCAAGGAGACAAATGAAACCACCAGCCTTTCTCAGCGGAATACGCGGCAAGCTGATTGCCATTTTCGTCCTGATCAAGGTGGTCCCGCTGGTATTGCTTGCCTGGTTTGCCTGGTACGCCATCAGCCAGCTCGGAGAAGAGGTTTCGGTCAAGGCTGGCGGCATGGCTGACGCCATGCTGACCACCACCAAGTCGATCGGCAAGACGGTCACCGACGATTCTATCCGCGCCCTCGACCTGCGCTCCCGCGAGGCCATCGAGGCCTTGACCACTGACACGGCCAAGGAAATCGCCAGCTTTCTCTATGACCGCGACAACGACATCCGGCAGGCTGCCGATCTGGAACCATCGGAAGCAGCTTTCCGCCGCTTCCTCAACGAACGGCGTCGCCTGATCTATCAGCACGGTCCCTGGAAGCTGGCCGAAGACGGCAAATCCTGGGTTCCGGAGAAGCCCGTAGTCCGCGAAGCCAAGGTGACCCGCCCGGTCTTGCCGGACAACGCCAAGGACTTCCACGCCCGACCGCCAGAGTATTTCGGCGAGGCCGAACAACGGCCGCTGTTCGTCGAAATGACCTACGTTGATCTCGACGGCAACGAAAAGATCAAGGTCACCAGCGGGACACTGACCGAGAAAGGTCTGAGAAACATCGGCGATCGGGGCAATACCTTCAGCAAGGCTGAAAGCTACTTTGCCGACCTGAAAAAGCTGAAGCCTGGTCAGATTTATGTCTCCGATGTCATCGGGGCCTATGTACCAACACAGGCCATCGGCCCCTATCTGCCCGCCGCGCTCGAAAAGGCCGGCAAGCCCTTCAAGCCGGAAGAATCGGCCTATGCCGGCACCGAAAACCCCGTGGGCAAACGCTTCCGCGGCATCGTCCGCTGGGCGATGCCGGTGACCAAGGGTGGCCAGACCGTCGGTTATATCACGCTGGCCCTGGATCACGATCACATCCGCGAGTTCTCCGACCGCCTGATGCCCACCGAAGATCGTTACACGCCGATCGCCGATGCCATCAAGGGCAATTACGCCTTCATCTGGGATTACAAGAGCCGCTCGATTTCACACCCCCGTGACTACATGATCGTCGGCTACGACCCCCTGACCGGGCGCCCCGCCACCCCTTGGATGGACGAGGATCTTTATGCCGAGTGGCAGGCCAGCGGCAAGCCATCCGATGAATTCCTGGCCGGCATTCCACCTTTCCGCGACCAGAACCTGAAACGTAAACCTGCCAAGGCCCTGGTCAAAGCCGGCACGGTCGGCCTCGACTGCCGTTACCTGAATTTTTCGCCACAGTGCGACGGCTGGAATGCCGTGACCGAACACGGTGGTTCCGGTTCCTTCGTGATTTTTTTCTCCGGCCTCTGGAAACTGACTACCGCCGCGGCAATCCCCTATTACACCGGGCAATATGGCAACACTCCACAGGGTTTCGGTTTCGTCACCATCGGTGCCAATGTCGACGAGTTCCACAAGGCAGCCACCGACACCGCCGCTCAAATCAATACGCTGCTCGAGAAAAAGGATACCGACTTCAAGACTCGGCGCCGTGAATTGCTGGAACAAGTTGCGCAGAGTCTGACCTCGACGGCAATCGGCCTGTGGACCTCCACGCTGCTGATGATCGGCCTCGTGATCGCCATCGCCGTGTGGATGGCCGGCCTGCTGACCCGGCGGATAACCGGCATGATTTCCGGCATCCACGCCTTCCAGGAAGGCGACCTCAAACGTCGGCTGGACGCCCGCTCTTCGGATGAGATGGGCGAACTCGCCGCCTCGTTCAACCGGATGGCCGACTCGGTTCAGGATTCCTTCAAGCGGCTGGACGATGCCCGGGAAAAAGCCGAAGAGGCCAGTCGGCAGAAATCGGCCTTTCTGGCCACCATGTCTCACGAATTGCGCACGCCGCTTAACGGTATTCTCGGTTTTGCCGAGCTGTTGAAATACGAACTCGACAATCCTTCCCATCAGGAATACGCCACGGTGATTCAGCAAAGTGGCGAACACCTGCTCAACCTGGTCAACGAGATCCTCGATCTGGCCAAAATCGAAGCAGGTGAAATGCTTTTCAAGCGGGTTCCGACGCCGCTGGCCGGCCTTGTTTCAGAGTGCGTGGCGGGACACCAGGTCACAGCCACAGCCAAGGGCCTGGGTTTTGATCTGAACGTGGCAGAAGGCCTGCCTGAACAACTGGTCACCGACCCCCTTCGTCTGCGCCAGATACTGAACAACTTGCTGAGCAACGCTGTCAAATTTACCGAGCAGGGCAAGATTTCACTAACGGTCAGACCGGCCGGCCAGGAAATTGCCTTTGCGGTTAGCGATACTGGCGCCGGCATTCCGCCCGAAAGCCTCGATATGGTCTTCGAAAAATTCAAGCAGCTCGAAAGCTTCCTGACTCGCGAACATGGTGGCACCGGCTTGGGTTTGTCGCTGGTCAGGCAGTTGGCTGAGCACATGGGCGGGCGCGTGACGCTTGAATCGGCAGTTGGCGTCGGTTCGACCTTCACCGTTTATCTGCCCCAGGACACCACGGATGACTGAACAACGGCATGCCCTGATCGTTGACGACCACCCGACCAATCGTCTGCTCGCCTCTGCATTGCTCAAGCGACTGGGCTGGATCGTATCGGATGCCGTGAATGGCAGTATGGCGCTCGACCTGGCCACCCAAAAGCCCTTCCGGCTCGTACTGCTCGACATCAGCATGCCTGGACTATCCGGCGAAGAGACCTGTGCCAGATTGCGGGCAACCCCATCCGGCAGTGCCCTGAAAATCATCGCCTACACAGCCCACGCCTTCCAGGAAGACAGGGAACGACTCCTTGCCGCCGGCTTCGACGACATTCTGGTCAAACCAATCAGCATCCAGGCGCTTGAAACCCTTACCGGAAGCCTGTAAGCAGCAATTCACCTCTCAAGCAGGCAGGGCAACGTAATCCGGACTAGCAACGTGGAGGCGGCCGGACATATCCGGGTGATCGGCTCCCGGTAGGCGTATAATCCTGCCCCATGTCTGAAATCAATACCTTAGCTGGCGAGAACGCCATCATCATCGCTGCCGACGCAGTGCCTGAAATCACCTTTGCCGACCTCGGCCTGGCGCCTGAACTCCTGCGCGCCGTGCTCGACGAGGGCTATACGAAGCCGACGCCGATTCAGGCCCAGGCCATCCCCCTCGTCATTTCCGGCAAGGACATCATGGGCGGCGCCCAGACCGGCACCGGCAAGACAGCGGCCTTCACGTTGCCCATCCTGCAGCGCATCCTGCCCTTTGCCAGCAGCAGCCCGTCGCCGGCCAAGCATCCAGTGCGAGCCCTGATCCTGGCGCCGACCCGCGAACTGGCCATGCAGGTCTTCGAGTCGGTCAAGACCTACAGCAAGCACACGCCGATCCGTGCGATGTGCGCCTATGGCGGCGTCGATATCCGGCCACAGATCGCCGAACTGAAAAAGGGCGTCGAAATTCTCGTCGCCACCCCCGGCCGCCTGCTTGATCACGTCGAAAACAAGAGCGTCAGCTTCAATTCCGTTCAGGCCCTGGTCCTCGACGAAGCCGACCGCATGCTCGACATGGGCTTCGTCCCGGACGTCACGCGCATCCTCAACATGCTGCCGGCCCAGCGCCAGAGCCTGCTGTTCTCTGCCACCTTCTCGGAAGAAATCAAGAAGCTGGCCGACACCATGCTGAAGTCGCCGATCCTGATCGAGGTCGCTCGGCGCAATCAGGTCTCCGACACCATCACCCACCGCGTCCATCCGGTCTCCGAATACGGCAAGCGCGGCCTGCTGACCAAGCTGCTGAAGTCTGGCGAAATCCGCCAGTGCATCGTCTTCTGTCGCACCAAGCAGGGCTGCTCGCGCCTGACCCGCGAACTGCAACGCGCCGGCATCAAGGCCGATGCCATCCACGGTGACAAGAGCCAGCTTGAACGCATCAAGGCGCTCGAAGCCTTCAAGGGCGGCGAAACCGATGCCCTGATCGCCACCGATGTCGCGGCCCGTGGCCTGGACGTTGACGACCTGCCCTACGTCATCAATTACGAACTGCCGCACACCCCGGAAGACTACGTGCACCGCATCGGCCGCACTGGCCGCGCCGGCAAGAAGGGCAATGCCATTTCGCTGGTCAGCGCGCACGAGGTCTGCTACCTGGTCGATATTGAAAAACTGATCAAGCGCCCGATCGAACAGGTTGAAGTTGCCGGTTTCGAACCGGAGCCGGAATACGAATACCCTCCGGGCAACAAGCGCAAGCGTTCGGCGGCACCGCCGGCAAAGGCCCCCGTTGCCCACCGCCCAGAACGTCCGGAACGCTCCGAGCGCTCCGAACGGCCGGATCGGGGTGATCGTGACCGCCGCCCGCCGCGCCGTAATCCGATGATTGCCGCCGATGGTTTCGACTTCAGCAAGCCCTACGAAGACAACTCGCCACGCGGTGAAGTGCCTGACTCACCGCAAGCCCCCTCGAAGGTCGATCCGCACAAGCCGAAGCGGGTCGTTGCCGCGCTGCTTGGCGGGCTTGGGCGCAAGTAACCCGGTCTCTTCATTCACCCAATAAAAATGGCGCCTGATTGGCGCCATTATTTTGACCGGAAATAACGGTCAGGTCGGCAAGCGCGGCACAAATCCGGCCGGCGGCGTCGGTTTTTTCGGCACGGCCTCGTTCAGCTTGATGATCGCCAACGACAGGTTGTCACCGGACCCCTTGGCGCGTTGACGCGCCTTGTCGATCAGAATCTCACACGCCTGACGAGCCGAGTTGTCGGCAACCAGCGCCCCCAGCTCTTCATCATCGAAGTAGGCCCACAGACCATCTGAACAAAGCACGAAAGCATCACCGGGGCTTAGCTCAGTCACCTCGTCCAGCGTAATTTTCGGGTCATCCGCCCCGCCCAAAGAGGCGAGCAGCACGTTGCGGTTGGGGTGAGTCAGTGCTTGCTCCGGGGTGATTTTCCCGGTCGCCACCAGATGCTCGACATAGGAGTGATCAACTGTCCGGCCAACAAGTTTCTTGCCGCGAAAATGGTAAAGGCGGCTATCGCCACAATATCCCCAGGTCACCCGCCCTGGCTGCAGCAACAGCATCACCGCCGTACTATGCGGATCCATTTCGTTCATGAAGCGCGAAGCCTTGATCATGGTGTGAGCCTCGCGCATGCTGTTTTCAAGCATTTTCTGCGAAGTCTCATCGGCCGCTGAAAACTGATCAAGATTGGTTTTTGCCGTGTGCACCACTTGTTCTGCCGCCAAGGCACCACCGGTGTGCCCGCCCATGCCGTCGGCGACCACCGCCAGCGCCACCCCTCTGGCTCGGGCATGCGGCAATATTGCAACGCGGTCCTGCTGTTCCTTGCGGTCTCCCTGGTGCTGCGCCGCACAGGCATCTACTGCTATCGCCATCACCCCTCCTTGTGGCCGGAAAGATTATCACGGAAGCCATGATTTCCGCTTAACACTGTGTCGTAACCGGCATTGGCAATCTTCATTCAGGCCTCGATGCTGTCCTGGAAGCGTTCCAGAATCACATCCACGAACTCGGGAAGCGCCTCTTCATTAAGACCGAGTTCAGGCAATACTTCGCTCTTGATCCGATCCCATTCCGGGTTCGGAATACGCTGGTCACGGTAATAGATATCGACCGCCAGCTGAAGAATGGCCACCATGCTGCGCGACTCATGCAAGCCCAGCTCGCCAATGGCATGGTGATAGCGAATGGCATCGCAAAGAAATTCCGGCAGATGCCAGTGACGGGCCACCAGATAGCCGACCACACAATGGTCGGCATTGAATTTTCTGTCTTCCTCGGCCAGGTCGGTCCAGCAACCGGGCGTTCCCAGGCGCATCTCGGCGCAATAGGTCGAAAAACGCTGCATCAGCAGCGGCACGCCACAATCGTGAAAGATGCCGGCCAGATAGGCCTGATCCGGAAAGACGTTGCAAACCGCGATGCGCTCATCGGCAATCAGCATGGCGAACTGCCCGATAGCATGCGAACGCGCCCAGAAAGCCTCGTAAATGAGGCGGTTCTTCTTGATCTCTCCTGCGCCTGAAAGGGCGATGGCCTGCACCAAGTTGAAGGTCTGGCGCACGCCGACGGCGTGCAGGATCTCCTCAACAGAAGCGAAGGGCTGGTGCTGTCGGTAGGCCGAATTACCAACCACCTTGAATAGCATGGCGGTCAGTCCCGGATCCTGGTTGATGACCTTGGCCAGCAGGCGAACATCCATTTCGCTGCGCTGCATGTGTTTGCGCAATTCTTCCAGCACGCGTGGCTGGGGGGGAATCTTCACCCCCCCTTCAAGCAGGCGCTTGATCCGGGCAGCATCGACCTCTCCCAGCGACTGCGTTATTTCAAAAACGGACGACCCTGCGCTACTCATTCGATAACCTCGTCAATCAATTCTATCCAGTGCCGAACCGGCAAAGTATTACCGGCCTGCAAATGGGTCAGGCAGCCAATGTTGGCCGTCACCACCAGTGCCGGGCCACCCGCATTCAGGGCGGCCTGCTTGTTTTCCCGCAAGCGGCCGGCCAACTCGGGCTGCAGCACGGAATACGTACCGGCCGAGCCGCAGCACAAGTGGCTATCGGCCACCGGCGTCAGCTCATAGCCAGCCTTCGATAATACCTGTTCGATCGCTCCCCGCAGCTTCAACCCGTGCTGCAGGGTACAGGGCGAATGGAAGGCCAGCTTGCCGCGCTGCTGCGCCCGGGCGGACAACAAGGACGACAGGCCGGCCATTTCGGCGGCCAGGATCTCCGACGGATCGCGGCACAAGGCGCTGATCCTTGCCGCTTTTCCGGCATAGGCCACATCATCAGCCAGGATGTGGCCGTAATCCCGGACCTGCACGCCACAGCCGGAGGCTGTGACGATAATCGCTTCGACACCCGCTTCAACATGCGGCCACCAGGCGTCGATATTGCGGCGCATGTCATTCTTGCCGGCGGTCTGATCGTTCAGGTGAAAACGCACGGCACCACAGCAAGCTGCCTTGGCCTCCTCGAACAATTCGATACCCAGCCGGTCCAGCACACGCGCAGTCGCCGCATTGATATTCGGCGCCAGCGAGGGCTGAACGCATCCTGCCAGCGACAGCATGCGGCGGGAATGCCCCGCCGGCTTTGGCCACGGTCGGCCGTCAGGCTGGGTCGGCGGCAGCTTGTCAGCCAGCGACGAGGGCAACAAGGGTTTCAACAGCCGACCTGCAGCAACCGCTGGCGCAAACAGCGCCGGGTTGGGCAGCACCGTCTTGAGCAAGGCCCGGGTCAATCGATCGCTGAGTCGGCGCGGCAGTTTTTCCTCGACGACCGCGCGCCCGACATCGAGCAGATGACTGTATTTGACCCCCGACGGGCAAGTCGTTTCGCAGGAACGGCAGGTCAGGCAGCGGTCGAGATGGGTGCGCGTCTTCTCGGTGACGGCCTTGCCCTCGAGCACCTGCTTGATCAGATAGATGCGGCCGCGCGGGCCATCCAGTTCGTCGCCCAATAGCTGGTAAGTCGGGCAGGTTGCCGTGCAAAAACCGCAGTGCACGCACTTGCGCAGGATTTCCTCGGCAACCTGGCCGGCATGGGTGGCACGCAGTTCATCAGTAATTTTGGTATCCATCAGCGCATCCCCCTAAAACTCCGCATACAAACGACCGGAATTGAGGATACCCCGGGGATCAAAGGCTTTTTTCAGGCGCCGGTGCAGAGCCAGCAAGGCCGGCGACAAGGGAGCGAATGCCCCCTCCAGACAACGCAAGGACTCCGGTGCCCGATAGAGCACGGCATGACCGCCCAGACGGGACGCAGCACCGCGCACCGCCGCCTGTTCCCCCGCGTACCAGCGCAACGCACCGCCCCACTCGATGGCCCGCAGGCCATCCAGCCCCGGGCATGGCGCAGTCGAAGGCACGGCCAGGCGCCACAGGATTTCACCAGAGAAAGCGGGATGCGTTTGTTCGCGAATTGAAATCCAGTGTTGATCGGGGTTAACCGCCGGCGTACCGCCCAGCTTGCGGCTGGCAGTCTCGACTGCAGCCCTTGCCCCGGAAAGACGCAGCCACAAGCGCCCCTCATGCCAGAAAGACGCCGAAACCGGCAGCGGCTGACCACCCCACTGGTTGAGTTTCTGTAGCGCCTCGCCCGAATCCATTGCGAAAATCAGCGTCTGCTCGGCCACCGGCCTGGGCAACACTTTCAGCGTCACTTCGGCGATCACGCCCAGCGTGCCGAGGCTGCCGGCAATCAGCCGGGAAACGTCGTAACCGGCGACGTTTTTCATGACCTGGCCGCCGAAATTCAACACCTGCCCGCTGCCATCGACCAGCTTCACGCCGAGCACGAAATCGCGCACTGCCCCCGCTTGCTGCCGGCGCGGGCCGGACAGACCCGCGGCAACGCAACCACCGACCGTCGCCCCCGAAAAGTGCGGCGGCTCGAAAGCCAGCATCTGCCCCTTTTCGGCCAGCGCCGCCTCGATCTCGGCCAGCGGCGTACCGCAGCGGGCGGTCAGATAAAGTTCGGTCGGTTCGTAGGCAACAATGCCGCGATGGGCGGCGACATCGAGCACCTCGCCGGCCAGCAGGCCGCCATAGAAATCCTTGCTGCCAGCACCGCGGATGCGCAGCGGGGTGTGGCTTTCCCGAGCCGAGCGGACGGCTGAAACAATATCGTCGAGCTGCATCAAAAACGCTCCAGTTCAGGGAATTTCACGTCACCATGATGCACGTGCATGCGACCATATTCGGCGCAACGATGCAGGCTGGGCACGGCCTTGCCGGGATTGAGCAGCCCGGTTTCGTCGAAGGCCGCCTTGATGCGATGAAAGGCTGCCAGTTCCGGCGGCGCGTACTGCGAGCACATCTGGTTGATCTTTTCGATGCCGACGCCGTGCTCCCCGGTAATCGAGCCGCCCAGCGCGACTGACAACTCGAGAATCTCGGCCCCGAAAGCTTCGGCGCGTTCCCAGTTGCCGGGTTGTGAGGCGTCGTACATGATCAGCGGGTGCAGGTTGCCGTCGCCAGCGTGGAAGACATTGGCGCAGCGCAAGCCGTATTTCTTTTCCATCACGGTGATGGCCGACAGCATTTCTGCCAGCCGTTTGCGCGGGATGGTGCCGTCCATGCAGTAGTAATCCGGCGTGATGCGGCCGACCGCCGGGAAGGCCGCCTTGCGCCCGGCCCAGAAGCGCAGGCGCTCGGCTTCGGATTGCGAGACGCGGATATCGCTGGCCCCGGCTGCGTTCAGCACCTCGGTCACGCGCGCAATTTCCTCGGCCACCTCTTCCGGCGTACCGTCCGCTTCGCACAGCAGGATGGCCTCGGCCTTCAGGTCGTAGCCCGCCTTGACGAAGGGCTCGACGGCCGCCGTCGCCGGCTTGTCCATCATCTCCAGCCCGGCCGGAATGATGCCGGCGGCGATAATCGCCGCTACCGCATCGCCGGCTTTGGCGACATCGTTGAACGAAGCCATCACCACCTGCGCCAGTTCCGGCTTGGGCACCAGCTTGACGGTGACTTCGGTGACCACGCCGAGCATGCCTTCAGAGCCGATCAGCAGGGCCAGCAGGTCGTAGCCGGGCGCATCCGGTGCTTCCGAGCCAATCTCGAACACCTCGCCTTCGATGCTGACGACGCGGATGCGCAGCACGTTATGCACCGTCAGGCCGTATTTCAGGCAATGCACGCCGCCCGAGTTTTCGGCCACGTTGCCGCCCAGCGTGCAGGCGATTTGCGAGGACGGGTCCGGCGCGTAATAGAGACCGAACGGGGCTGCCGCCTCGGACACCGCGAGATTTCTGACGCCGGGTTGCACGACAGCCAGCCGTGCCTCGCGGTCGACACGCAGAATCTTGTTGAAACGGGCCAGCGACAAGACCACGCCCTGGGCATGCGGCATCGCCCCGCCGGAAAGTCCTGTACCCGCCCCCCGCGCCACCACCGGCACGCCGAGTTGGTGGCAATTGCGCAGCACGTCAATGACCTGGCCTTCAGTTTCCGGCAGGCAGACGGCCATTGGCAATTCGCGATAAGCCGTCAGGCCGTCGCACTCGTAGGGGCGCAGGTCTTCTTCCTCGGTCAGCAGGCAATGGGCCGGCAAAATCAATTGCAGGCGCCGGGCAAGGACGGCACGGTCGGTCTGGAAGCTGGGCTCGGCAGGTGTCATGACGGTCATTCTACGAGGATGGCGCGAAAGTCGTTGACGTTGGTGCGCGTTGGCCCGGTGACCAGCAGATCGCCAAGGCCGGCGAAAAATCCCCAGGCGTCGTTGGTCGCCAGATGGGCGCGCGGATCCAGGCCAGCAGCACGTGCCCGGGCCAGCGACTCCGGACCGACGAAAGCGCCGGCATTGTCTTCGCTGCCGTCGATGCCATCAGTGTCGGCCGCCATCATCTGGCGGCACGCACAGCGCGGGATCAGCTGCCGCAATGGCCGCATCGAACAAGCTGCGCAAAACCTGACGCGCGCTCATTTGGGCAACCAGCCAAGACCGGCCTCGGTCGTCGTCAGCGGCTTGTATTCGCAGCCCACCCAGCCGGCGTAACCTAGCCGGTCGAGCAAGTTGAACAGGAAGGGATAATTGATCTCGCCGGTGCCCGGCTCATGGCGACCGGGATTATCAGCAATCTGGACATGGCCGATGTGCTCGATGTTTTCTTCAATCGTCCGTGCCAGGTCGCCCTGAATGATCTGGGCGTGGTAAAGGTCGAGCTGCAGTTTCACATTGCTGCGGCCGATGGATTCGATCAGGCGCAGGGCCTTGTTGA
Organism: Dechloromonas aromatica RCB; assembly: GCF_000012425.1. Lineage (NCBI taxonomy): Bacteria > Pseudomonadati > Pseudomonadota > Betaproteobacteria > Rhodocyclales > Azonexaceae > Dechloromonas > Dechloromonas aromatica (nom. nud.). Next base: position 3,567,783 of record NC_007298.1, read on the forward strand.
CGTCGTCCAGCCAATAGCCCGGCATGTCGATGCGACTGTTGATCGGCTCGATCATCACCGTCGCCCCGACAGTGGCAAATCGGTCGGCAGCAAATTGCAGGTTGGCGATATAGGTCGCTGCCAGTTCCGCCTCCGAAATCCCGCCCGGCCTTAACCCTGCCATGCAATGCACGCGCTCGCAGTCGAGCAGTATGGCGTAATTCAACGCCAGCTCGACCCCTTCCGCGAACTCCCCCTGGCGGTGCGGCAGACAGGCCAGGCCGCGCTCGCCGGCCGCCCAGTCACCGGGCGGCAAATTGAACAATACCTGCTCGACGTCCGCCGCCTTCAGCCAGTCGGCCACCTCGTGCGCGGGCCAATCGTAGGGAAAGAGATATTCGACGCCTTGAAACCCGGTGGCGGCTGCCCGCTGAAAACGATCATGGAAGGGCAGGTCGGTGAACAGAAAACTGAGATTGGCGGCGAACTTTGGCATGGGAATGACAGTCTGTTGCACGGGGCTGTCAGTATAATCTGGCCCATTGAAGGAGAAACACTGTGAGCGAAATCCAGAACAACACCGATACCGAGCGCAAGGGCAACCGGCTCTCGAAGATCGTCACCCGCACCGGCGATGCCGGCACCACCGGTCTCGGTGATGGCAGCCGGACGACCAAGGACAGCCTGCGCATCGATTCGATCGGTGAAGTCGACGAACTCAATTCGAACATCGGCCTGCTGCTCTGCGAGGACATCCCGTCCCCCGTTCGTGCCGCACTGCTCGACATCCAGCATGACCTGTTCGATCTGGGTGGCGAACTCTGCCTGCCCGGCATGGCCATCATGAAGGATGCACAAGTCGCCCGTCTCGAAGAACTGGCCGAAGAGTTCAACCGCGACCTGCCGATGCTCAAGGAATTCATCCTGCCCGGCGGTACCCGCCCGGCGGCCATCGCCCATGTCTGCCGCACCATTTGCCGGCGCACCGAACGCTCCATGGTTCGCCTGCATGGCACCGAACCGCTGTCCGATGCCGCCCGTCGTTTCATCAACCGACTGTCCGACCTGCTCTTCATCCTCGGCCGTGCCCTGAACCGGGCCGGCGGACGTGGCGACGTGCTGTGGCAGAAAGGCAAGAACGCTGCCTGATACTTTCGGCGATCCGGTCAAGCCCGGTAGCCCACTAGAGCCCAGTTAAACCGTGTTCCGCGTCAAGACCACCTATCGCAACGGCACCGAGCGTCCAATCATCGAACACGGGCCCTGGCACCCTACGCGCAAAGAGGCGGAATACTGGGCCGAAACGCTGCGCGAGTTTGGCTACGTCGTCGAAATCGAGAGCCAGCACGGCAAGGTCGAGGCCAAGGACGACAACGCCGACCTCGCAGCAGCCCTGGCTGGCATGGCCTGACCAGCCCCCCTGGCGCCTCGGCGCCAAATAATTCGCGTAACATCGGCCAAAAATCCATAAACCATCAGGAGACAAGCCGATGCAAACGCCCGGATTCAGCACCCTCACCATCACCCTCAGCGAGCACATCGCCGAGGTCTGCCTCGACCGCCCGGACAAATCGAATGCAATGAATGCGGCGATGTGGCAGGAAATCCGCCAGGCCTTCGACTGGGTCGATAGCACGCCGCAAGCCCGCGTCGCGATCCTGTCCGGGGCCGGCAAGAACTTCTGCGCCGGCATCGACCTCGCCATGCTGGCCGGTGTTCAGCAACAGATCGCCAACCCGGACGGCGCCCGCAGTCGCGAAGCCTTGCGCCGCCTGATCCTCGACCTGCAGGACTGCCTGAGCAGCATCGAGCGCTGTCGCAAGCCAGTGCTCGCCGCCATCCAGGGCGCCTGCGTCGGCGGTGCGCTCGATCTGGTCACCTGCTGCGACATGCGTTACGCCGCAGCAGATGCCATTTTCTCGATCAAGGAAATCGACCTCGGCATGGTCGCCGATGTCGGCACTCTGCAACGCCTGCCTCGCCTGATCGGCGACGGCATGGCCCGCGAACTGGCCTACACCGGCCGCAACGTCGATGCAGCCGAAGCTGAAAAGCTGGGGCTGGTGAACCGGACTTTCTCCACCCCGGCCACATTGTCGGCAGAAGTCCGCCAACTGGCGCTGGGCATCGCTGCCAAATCCCCGCTCGCCACGCGCGGCCTCAAGGAAGTGATGAACTACAGCCGTGAGCATTCGGTCAGCGATGGCCTGAACTACGTCGCCACCTGGAATGCGGCGATGCTGCTTTCCGCCGACCTGAACGAATCGATCACCGCCCAACAACAACGCCGCCTACCGAAATTCGCCGATTAAGGCAGCTCTCTGCGTGTTAGCGCTAGTGCCCAGGGGGTGATGACGAAGTAAGCAGCACCTCCCGGGCAAAAAAAGACCGGCTAAGCGCCGGTCAATGCATGGACGACTGGCGCTTGTTATTTCTGGGAAAGCACCCAGGTAACCAGCTTCTTCGCTTCGTCAGGGGTCACATTGTTCGGCGGCATCGGGATTTCACCCCAGACGCCCTTGCCACCGGCCTTGACCTTGGCTGCCAGTTTGTCGACTGCACCGGCATCACCCTTGTACTTGGCGGCAACATCCTTGTAGGCCGGGCCGACCAATTTCTTGTCGACGGCATGGCAGGACATGCAGTTCTTGGCCTTGGCCAGTGCCTCGTCGGCAAAAACCTGGCCGGAGACGCCAAGACCAACGGCAAACATCATTGCAATATGAACAGCTTTCATTTGGATAAACCCCTGGTTGAAATAATGCGAGGGCGTAATGTCGCGGCTGGAAAAATCGGCGCTTTGATGGGAATCAAAAGCCGGCAAAGGCACGGCCGGATGGGGCTCCGCGCAATTCGCCGAATTGATCAGCATCAAGACCAGACACCCTACCGCCCCGCTCAATCGCCTACTTGGTCAGGCGTTCAAATAACTTGACGGTGGTGTCGACGCTGCGCAGCAAGCGCTCGCCTTCAGCCATGACCAGGCGGGCATGTTGGGTCCTGGCAGCATGGCTGAGGTCCGGGCACAAGGAGCGGATGAACTTTTGCCATTGGCTGGCCACCACCCGAAGCTGGGCAGCCACTTCAGGCGGCGTATTTCCGGTTTTTCCCAGGGCTTGTAGATTACTTTCGAATTCCAGGCAGGAAGGCGGTATCAGCGCAGCAATTCTTGGGTCCAGACTGGCCCACTCGCGAAACAGGAAGAACTTGCCGATACGCTGTGACAGCATGCGATTGCGGCCGGCCATATTGACGTAGTGCGCTTCGGGCAGCCCACCCAGACCGGCAGCACTGCCGGTCAGCGCATCGGTCGCCTCGAGCAGTTCCTCGCTCAGTTCGAAGACCTCTTCAACCCGCTGGGCGGAGATCTCTTCACTGTCCATCAGTTGCTGGTAGCGCGGCCAAAATAGCTTGACCAGGGCCAGTTTCTCGGTGAGATCCGGGGCCAGTTCGAGTTTGTCGAGACGGGCCAGGTTGCGCTCGAATTCCTTGTCCAGCTGCCGGAGTTTGATCAGCGCCTTATGGGGCGCAATAGCGGAAACCATCATGCCCCATGCAATGGCCATGCGCTGCGAAAGCACGCGCAGACGGCCACACATGTTGACCAGGGTGCCAACCGACAGCGGCGGCTCGGCAGTCAGTGCATTGCCTTTACGCTTTCGGCCGAAATTGAGCCGCTGTTTGGTGTCGCCGCTGACCGTATCGAGCAGGGCGGCATTCTGAATATGGACTTTGCGGCCATCGACGACGATAACGCCGTTGTCGCTCAGTTCGCGCAGGTTGCGGGACAAGGACTCCGGCGTCATGCCGATGCGCGCCGCGATCACTTTTTTGCTGGCCTTGAGAACGACGGTCGTCTCGCCGGCCAGACCAGCTCGTTCGCCAGCCGTTTCGAGCAGATAGTCAAGCAAGCGCTGGGCACCGGTCAGGCCGTAATGGTGACTGGTCACATCGAATTCGGTCGCGAATTGCCGACGGGCCAGAGCCGTAATGATCCGGCAGCTCAAGTCAGGATAATTTTGGGTGGCCTCACGCAACTTGCGGATATCGATTGCCACCAGCAAGGCCTGCGTGATGCCGCAACAGGTGGAGGCATAGTGAGTAGCGCCGAATATTTCGCCCAGACTGAGCAGTTGCTCGCTCTGCACGAGTTCAATGACCTTGATCGCGCCCCCGGGAATGGTCGCACTGCGCTTGACACTACCATGGAACAGCAAATGCGCCTCACGGATCGGTTCACCGGCTTCATAAAGCGCCTGGTTGGCGGAAAGTTCGACCAGGCGGCTCGCGGCGATCAGTTCGTCGAGCAAGGCAGGCGACAGGCCAGCGAAGAACTGGCTTCCGGAGAGCAGTTCGCGCTGGGCTCGACGCGGATCGTTAAAGCGAACGTTCAATTGGTGTGTGCTTCCTGACGGTTTTTTCCTGGCAACATACTAAGCAAAAAGGCAAGGGGACATAACTCCTCTCTTGGAGGAGTCATGCCCCCTCTTTAGTCTTAGTAGACGTCGTGCTGCGTATTGAAAACGTTGAACTTGCCGGTTGGCGTGACCAGCTTCGGATCACGGATGACGGCCTTCAGCTTGCGCGTTTTGTCATCGACCACCACGATGGCAGATTCCTGATCCTTGCCGTTCCAGACGGAGAACCAGACTTCGTCACCGGCCTTGTTGTACTCCGGCTGGACAACGCGCTTCGGACCATCCTTGATGCCCGACCATTCGCCGATCGGGATCAACTCACTACCCTTTTCCAGGTTGTTGATATCCCAAACGGCCACTGACTGGCTGATACCGGCTTCCGGATTGAGCGTGGTATCGACCCACAGGTTCTTCGACTTCGGATGCGTTTTCAGGAACAACGAACCACCGCCCAGCCCCTTCAGCGTGCGGACAACCTTCCAGGCATTGTCCGGATGCTTTTTCGGATCGGTGCCGATCAGCGTGATGCTCTCGTCGCCGAGGTGGCCCGTTGCCCATACCGGCCCGAACTTGGGATCGATGAAGTTGGCGCCACGGCCCGGGTGCGGCGTCTTGCCGACCGGAACCAGTTTCTCCAGCTTGCCTTCCTTGGTATCGATGACCGCGATCTTGTTGGAGGCGTTGGCAGCATCCATGAAGTAGCGATGCGTGGACTCGAAACCACCATCATGCAGGAAGGGAGCGGCTTCGATCATCTTGATCTTCAGGTTGTTCAGGTCGCGGTAGTCGACCGAATAGACCATGCCGGTTTCCTTCACGTTAACGAAGAATTCCGGATTGAAGTGCGAGGAAACAATGGCAGCGACACGCGGCTCGGGATGGTAGTCCTGCGTGCCGACGGTCATGCCGCGGGTGGCAACGATCTTGCGCGGCTTGAGCGTGTCGCCATCCATGATCACGAACTGCGGCGGCCAGTAGGTACCGGCAATCGCATACTTGTCTTCAAAGCCCTTGGCCTTGGAGCTTTCAACCGAGCGTGCTTCCATGCCGACCTTGATTTCAGCCACGGTATCCGGCTTTTCCATCCACAGGTCGATCAGGTTGATCTTGGCATCGCGGCCGATCACGAACATGTAGCGACCGGAAGCCGACATACGCGAGATATGAACGGCATAGCCGGTGTTCAGGATACTGATGATCTTCTTGCTGTCACCGTCGATCAGCGCGATTTCGCCGGCATCGCGCAGGGTGACCGAGAACATGTTCTCCAGGTTGATGTTGTTCATTTTCCGCTTTGGCCGCTGATCGACCGGGACGATGACCTTCCACGAGGCTTCCATATCCTTCAGGCCGAATTCTGGCGGGGCCGGTGGCGTCTGCTGGATATAGCGGGCCATCAGGTCGACTTCATCGTCGGTCAGGATGCCGGAGGTGCCCCAGTTCGGCATGCCGCCGGCCGAACCGTACTTGATAAAGACCTTCAGGTATTCCAGCCCCTTTCCCAGGGTGATGTCGGGAGTCAGCGGCTTGCCGGTCGCCCCCTTGCGCAGCACGCCGTGACAGCCGGCACAGCGTTCGAAGAAGATACGCTTGGCCTTGTCGAACTCGGTTTCCGACATCTTGGGCGCCAGCGGGTTGATATCCTGGTGCATCTTCACGTCAGCCAGCGGCGAACCGCCAGCCGCCTGGTAGTCGCGCATCGCGCCATCGCCGTGTTCGGACGGCGTCCCGGCAAAGGCGAACTGGACCAGCATCGCCAGGAGCGGCAATGCCGCAAGGCCGCTACGTTTGAATTTTCTTGAAATCATGACTCCCTTGACCCTCTCAAAATTTGAATAAGGACCGGCACTCTCGCAAGCCTGAGCTTTGCTTCTTTGACCAAAATCAAAGGGATCAGGAAGCACCAATTCAGGCGCCCCCCGGACGATTTTGGTCTTGATAACAATCAAGCTGCGACAAAGCGGGCAATCCAACACCGCCCCAACGGGCAGGAGAAATGACCGGGATTTTCTTTCCTGAAAAAGCAAAAGGCCCGACCGGCGAACCGGTCGGGCCTTTTGCGCTTTTGCGAACGCTCGCCGCTTACTCTGACGCTTCGGCGACTCGTCTTGCCCTGACGGCAGCTGCCAGTTTCTCGAGCACTTTCAGGCTGTCATCCCAGTTGATACAGGCATCAGTCACGCTCTGGCCGTAGGTCAGCGGCTTGTCCGGCGAGATGTCCTGGCGGCCTTCGACGAGGTGCGATTCGACCATGACGCCAACAATGCGGTCTTCGCCACCGGCGATCTGCTCGGCCACGCTGTCGCAGACTTCCATTTGCAGCTTGTATTGCTTGCGGCTGTTGCCGTGCGAGAAATCGACCATCAGCCGGGCGGCGAGGCCGGATTTAGCGATTTCGGTGCATGCGGCATCGACGCTGGCCGCGTCGTAGTTCGGTTCCTTGCCGCCGCGCAGGATGACGTGGCAGTCCTCGTTGCCCATCGTCGACACGATGGCGGTGTGGCCGGACTTGGTCACCGACAGGAAATGGTGTGGCGAGTTGGCCGAGCGGATCGCATCCACGGCAATGCGCATGTTGCCGTCGGTGCCGTTCTTGAAACCGACCGGGCAGGAAAGGCCGGAAGCCAGCTCGCGGTGCACCTGCGACTCGGTGGTGCGCGCACCGATGGCGCCCCAGGCGATCAGGTCGGCGGTGTATTGCGGCGTGATGGTGTCGAGGAACTCGGTGGCGCAAGGCAGGTCCAGCTCATTGACCTCAAGCAGGATGCGGCGGGCCAGACGCAGGCCTTCGTTGATGCGGAAGGTGTTGTCCATGCGCGGATCGTTGATCAGGCCTTTCCAGCCAACTGTGGTCCGCGGCTTTTCAAAATAGACGCGCATGACGACGATCAGGTCCTCGGCGTATTTCTCGGCTTCCTTGGCCAGTTTCTTGGCGTAATCCATGGCCAGTTCGTAGTCATGGATCGAGCAGGGGCCGATGACGACCAGCAGGCGGTCGTCGGCGCCATGCAGCACGCGGTGAATTGCCTGGCGGGCGACATAGGTCGTTTGCGCCGCCCGAGTGGACACCGGATACTCGCGGAAAACGTGGGCTGGCGGCACCAGCTCCTTGATTTCCTTGATGCGAAGGTCGTCGGTATTCGGTTTACTTTGCGGCATCATGGCCTGCCCCATTCAAATATTGCTGGAAACCCGGCATTCTACCGGATGAGCATGGAAGATTTCGACCTCTCCCCTTCTGCGGAAATTCCGGCCACGCCGATTAAGGGGCGCGGCGCGGTAAGTAATGTCGACCACCGCTTCAGCACCGACACCCGGCAAAACATGGCCGACGGCTGGGAAGCATCTGAACCCGCCTTGCCGCAAACCCGCCTGCTGGTCGACCGTGCGAAAAGCATCATCAGCCGAAATGACTCACCCGATCTCGGTTTCGACCAATCGCTGAATCCCTACCGGGGGTGCGAGCACGGCTGCATCTACTGCTATGCCCGACCGACCCATGCCTATCTGGGCCTGTCGCCGGGGCTGGATTTCGAAACGCAAATTTTCGCCAAGCCGGATGCCCCCCGCCTGCTGCGTGAAGCACTGGCCAAGCCCGGCTACGTATGTTCGACCATCGCCCTCGGTACGGCAACCGATGCCTACCAGCCTTTCGAGCGCCAGGAGGGCCTGACTCGCGCCGTGCTGGAAGTACTACTCGAAACGCGGCACCCGGTCAGCGTGGTGACCAAGTCCTCGCTGATCATTCGCGACCTCGACCTGTGGACTGAACTGGCGCAGCAAAATCTGGCCCATATCGCCATTTCGCTGACCACTACGAACGGACCGCTGGCGCGCCAACTCGAACCACGAGCCAGTGCCCCGCACGCCCGGCTTGAAGCGATGGCAAAACTGAGCGCTGCCGGCATACCGGTTTCGGCATTCATTGCCCCGCTGATCCCCGGCATCAACGATCACGAACTGGAAAAATTGCTGGGCGCCGCCCGCGAACATGGCGCCAGCCATGCCAGCTACACGCTGCTCCGCCTGCCCCACGAGGTGGCCGGACTATTCCGGGAATGGCTGGAATGGCACGCCCCCCAGAAGGCGGCGCGGGTCATGTCGGTGCTTTACGATCTGCGCGGACAGCGGGCCAATGACCCGAATTTCGGCAGCCGGATGACCGGCCTCGGTCACTTCGCCAAACTGATCCGCCAGCGTTTCGAACTGGCTTGCCGACGCCTCGGACTGAGCGAGTCCCCACCTGCCCTCGACACCTCGCAATTCATCCGAGGCGCCAGGATAGAGCGGAACGGTCAGCTCGATTTATTCTGACTGTCTTGCCAGGCAGGCGGCCCGCCCCCTACTTTGCCAGCTTCTCGTACATGCCGACGACGCCGTCCATCACCTCAAGGATTCGCTCGCTGGTCGTCGCCACGTTGATCTGACTGCTCTTCTTGTCGACCTCGCGCCCGGCCAGGGCATTCTCGAAGAAAGCCCATTGCTGGCGTGCCAGTCCCAGCTCATCCTTGATCGCTTGCGTATTGACTGGTGCCGCCGCCAGTTCATCCAGCTTCTGGACAAACTCGGCCTTGTCTTTGTTGATCTCGCCCTGTGCGTTGGCCGGTGCCACGCCCCACGCCACGGCCAGGAAATACTTGCTCATGCGTTGGGACAGCATGCGCTGACGGCCGGACACGTTCACCAGCCCGCCCTGGGCACTACCGGCGTAGCTCGTCAGTTGCCCGGTCGCCTTATTGGCGATGGCGACGAGCTGATCGCTGACCTCGACAATTTTTCGGGCGTTCTCCGGCGACACCTTGCTGCCGAATAGCAAATCCTTGTAGCCAATCCACGCCTTCTCCAGGGAAACGTAGGTCTCCTTGATTTCCGGGGTCGGCGCATAGTTTTTCAACTCGATCAGACGGCGATCGTAAAGGCCGGAAACACTCTCCAGCTGGCGCCTGGAGCGATCGGTTTCGATGCCCATGCCAGTCTGGAGGTAGAGACGGGCCATCCGGTGCGCCTGAAAGCGCAGGGAGCCCGCCTTGTTGATGGCTGAATTGCTATCGCCGATCTGGGCCAGCGCCTCGCCGCCCGCCATGCCGAGAACGGCAGCAAACATCAAACTGAAAATGATCTTCAAGGGGCCTCCGGCATGAATTGTCTTTGGAATAAGACAATAGCAACCCCGAGGCTGGCTAAACCATGATGAAAATCAACAATGTGCCACGACTGTAAAATTGCCGATCAAGGCAACTGCGTCAGGTAATTGGCAACGGCCGCGATATCTTCGTTTTTCAAGGTCGATGTTGCGATAGACATCAACTGGTTGTTGCGAATTCCCGTACCGTCACGATAACGGGCGATTGTGGTCTGCAGATAAGGTAGTTTCTGCCCAGCCAGGCGGGGGAAGAGTTCATTCCCACGCGCCTGCTCGCCATGACAGCGAACGCACAGCTTGGTGAAAAGCTCCTTGCCGTGAGGCACCTTGGCGCTATCCGCCGCCGATGGAGGCACCGTGACACTGGCGTAATACAGCGCAACCTGGACGCGCTCCTCGTCCTTGAGGACCTTGATCAGCCCTTGCATGAACTGATCCTTGCGCTCACCGCTGCCAAACTTGCGAATCTGCTCAAGCAGATAGGCCGGATTTTGACCAGCCAGATTCGGCACTTCGGGGGTTTTGCTGACCCCGTCTTCGCCATGGCAGTTGGCGCAAAAGAAGGTGGCTTTCTTGCCGGCTTCGACGGCAGCCTTCAAGGCTGCCGGGTCGGCCTGTACCGTTTTCAGCCGCTCCGGCGCGGTCGGCTGAGAGAAAACCGTTGTCGACACAAACAAACCGGCCAGCAAAAGAAATGAACGCATCATACAATCCCACCACAATGTGTAGGGATTATGCCGTGCCTCCGACGGTGAGTCCATCAATCCGCAAAGTCGGCTGCCCGACACCGACCGGCACGCTCTGGCCATCCTTGCCGCAAGTGCCGACACCGGGGTCGAGCTTGAGGTCGTTACCGATCATCGAGACGCGGGTCAGCGCATCCGGACCATTGCCAATCAGCGTCGCTCCCTTGATCGGGCGGGTCACCTGGCCATCCTCGATCAGGTAGGCCTCGCTCATCGAGAAAACGAACTTGCCGCTGGTAATATCAACCTGGCCGCCGCCGAAATTGGCCGCGTAGATACCCTTCTTGACCGACTTGATGATTTCAGCCGGATCGTGCTCGCCGGCCAGCATCATGGTGTTGGTCATGCGCGGCAGCGGCAGATGGGCAAAAGATTCGCGACGCCCGTTGCCGGTTGGCGAAACACCCATCAGCCGGGCATTCAGGCTGTCCTGCATGTAGCCCTTGAGGATGCCGTCTTCGATCAGCACGGTACGTTGGGTGGTGTTGCCTTCATCGTCGATGTTGAGCGAGCCACGACGATCGGCAATGGTGCCGTCGTCGATCACGGTAACGCCCTTGGCGGCGACGCGCTGGCCGAGACGGCCGCTAAAGGCCGAACTGCCCTTGCGGTTGAAATCGCCCTCCAGGCCGTGGCCAACCGCTTCATGGAGCAGGATGCCGGGCCAGCCGGAACCGAGCACCACCGTCATCTGGCCGGCCGGGGCCGGGTCGGCGTGCAGATTGATGATCGCCTGATGCACCGCTTCCTTGGCGTAGCGCTGCAGGATCTCGTCGTCGAAATAGCCAAAGTCGAAACGGCCACCACCGCCGGCCGAACCTTGTTCACGCTTGCCGTTTTCCTCGACGATCACCGAAATGGAACAGCGGACCAGCGGACGAATATCGGCGGCCAGACGGCCATCGGAACCGGCGACGAGGATCACCTCATACTCCCCGGCTAGCGAAGCCATGACCTGCATCACCCGTGGATCGAGCGAGCGGGCAAAACCTTCAAGACGTTCGAGCAGTTTGACCTTGGCATCCGCCGGCAGGGAAGCGATCGGATCGTGCGGCACATACAGCGAGCGGGCCGCCGTCGTGGCTGAGAGTGCCGGCAGAATGCCGCTCTGGCCGGCCGCGGCAATCGCCCGCACGGCCTTGGCGGCATCGCCCAGCGCCATGGCGCTGATGTCATCGGAGTAGGCAAAGGCCGTTTTTTCGCCGGACAGGGCGCGAACGCCAACGCCCTGGTCGATATTGAAGCTGCCCGACTTGACGATGCCTTCGTCGAGACTCCAGGCCTCTGAACGGGAATACTGGAAGTAGAGGTCGGCGTAATCGACCTGATGCGTCAGGATCTGGCCAAAGGTCCGCGTCAGGTCGCCTTCGGTCAGAGAGAAGGGGGCCAGCAGCAGGGATTCGGCTTGCGCCAGCGCGCTGTTTTGCATCATGGATACTTCCTTAAAGTTTGCGATGTGCGAGCGCCGGCAGGCTCTCGCGAATTTCGGCGATACGTTGGTGATCGAGGTCGGCGATGACCACGCCCGGCCCCTTCAGCTTGCGGTCGAGGATTTCACCCCAGGGGTCGATGATCATGCTGTTGCCGTGCGTCATCCGGTCGTTTTCATGGCGGCCGCCTTGTCCGACAGCGAGAAGATAACATTGGTTCTCGATGGCCCGGGCGCGCAGCAGGATTTCCCAGTGCGCCCGACCGGTCGTTTCGGTGAAGGCGGCCGGCACCAGGATCAGGTCGACCGGGGCCAAAGCCCGGTATAACTCCGGGAAGCGCAGGTCGTAGCAGATCGACAGGGCGATGCGACCATAGGGCGTATCCACCGCGACGGGTTGATCACCCGGCTCGATGAAGCTGGCCTCATCGTAGGACTCATCGCCCTTCTTGAAACCGAACAGGTGAATCTTGTCGTAGCGTCGTACGCACTCGCCAGCCGGGTTGAAGACCAGGCTGGAATTGCGCATCTTGTCGGGAGTGCTGGCGGCCAAAGGAATCGAACCGGCAAATAGCCACAACTGGTAGCGCCGTGCCGTCTCGGCCAGCCATTCCTGAACCGGGCCATCCCCGAATTCCTCACGCGCCCGCACCCGGTCGGCATCGGCCGCCCCGATGATCGGAAAATACTCGGGCAGCACCACGAGTTGGGCGCCCTGCTCGACGGCTTGGTCGACCAGTCGCCCGGCGGTGACCAGGTTCTCGGCGACACGCGGCCCGGAAACCATCTGCAAGGCGGCGATGCGGCAATTCTGCTTGATCAAGGTTTGCTTTCCATGGCTGGTTTGCTTTCCACAGGTTTACTCTCTTCTTCGGGCTTCGGTTTAAGTCCCGGCGGGGACTCGCCGGCCTTGTCGATCTTCGGATCGGCCCAGGTACCGGTGACATGATAACGATAGCTGAACAGGCGGTTGAGCGGCTTTTGCAGCACGGTGTTGGCAACCAGCGCCGCCGCCCCGACCACCGGGTTGATCAACGCCGCCGTACCGACGGCCGCCAGCCCGCCCAGCTCAGGCCGGACGACGACTTGCAGATCCTGCGTCTCATTCTTCAGATCGGTTTCGCCCTGCATCTCGACCTGGGCGGCCGGACCGCTGATCCGTAGCGGCTCGGTGGTCCGCATGACGCCTTTCCGAATGGCCAGCTTGGCATCGATGCTGTCAAATGCCAGGCCATCGCTGAAAATGTCGCGAAAATCGAGCGTCAGGCGACGGGGCAAGGATTGCAGCGAAATCAGGCCAAGCAGCTTGCCGACACCCGGTTCCAGTTTATTGAACTGCCCCTTCTCGGCCTCGACCGTCATCTGCCCGGTCAGCGAGGGGTAATGGATGCCGGTCAGCGGGCCGCCCCATTGCAGGTCGCCAGTTAGCTTGGCGCTGCCCCGACGCACCGTATCGGCGTAGCCCAGCCGGTCCAGCAATTTGCCGATGTCCTTGGCCGCCAGATCGAATTCCAGCCGGGTCTGATGTCGCCCGTTATTGATCCAGACGCCCTTGCCCTTCAGGGCGCCATCCGGATTCTGCAAGTTCAGGGTATCGAGGTGCCACGCCCCCTTGTCGTTACGCGCTTTCAAATCCAGTTTGCCGAGCGCCTTGTCGCCGATGTAAAAATCCTCAACGACCAGACTCATCCCGGGCAGCGAGTTGATCAAGGTCGTGCTGCCTTCGCCGATTTCGGTAGCCGGCCGCACCACCAGTCGCTTGAAGTTGCCTTCGACCCAGCCTTCGCCAGCGCTTTTCCAGAAGACATCGCCAATCGCCTCGCGGGTGTTGAGACCGATCTGCCAGCCACCATCGCGTGGTCGCAGGCTGACATCGACCTGGTTGTAGTCACGCTCGAACAGACGCAGTTGCGGCGTTCTCAGCGTTACGACATTCAAGGCCAGGCCACTGCCATCCGTTGCCGCCCCGTTTCCGTTATCGGGCAAGAAATTTTTCCAGGCATCGGCATCGATCCGCGGCACCGCGACGCGAACAGCCAGCCCCTTGTCGGGCAGACGCGGCTCGGCGTCGCCGACGGCGAAAACACCACGCTCCCAGTTATCCAGCCGGCGCACGATCACCCCCTGGCCGATCTTGCCGAGCGTAATCCGGTATTGCTCGCGCTGGGCATCGGGCGTGGACCGCTCGATACGCAAGGCCAGCGGCGTTGTCGCGTTCTTGTTCAGCGGTTCGGGCAGCGGCGAGCTGACGCCCAGCAGATCCGACTCGACCACGACCTCGGCATTGCGGCGGCGAATGTTGATGTCGGCCTTCCAGCCAGCGCTGCCCGTCAAATGGTTGATCAGCGGCCAGCCGAAGTGCTTGCTCACCTCGCCGATATTCGCCGTGCCGCTAGCCACCACGCCGACTTTGTCACCGGCGCTTCTGACCAGAACCTTGAGCGGTCCGCCGAATACCCGGCCGCTGATGTCCTGGGCGACCACCGAACTCTCGGTCAGCAGCAGTCGACCATTGACCTGGGTCAGCGGCGGCAGACCGGCCAGGGGCTGCAACTGGTTGTTCTGAAAACGATAGTCACCGCGCATCTTGGTATCGAGCGCATGGCGCAGCGGGATGTCGAGTTCGAGGCTCAGGCTGCCATTGCCCACCGCCTTCATGCCATCGGTGAAGTGATCGATCTTGTCGGAGACCGGGCTCTGTTCCATGAAGCGGAAGAATTCCGTGGTTGGCCCCTGAGCGAGGCCACGCACGAGCAGCATTTCCTCCTGCGATTCGAAATCGGGAATATCCACCGTCACCCCCGATAGTCCGGCGCCGAGGATACGCCCCTTGCTGGCGACGATTTTCATGCCAGTACCGAAACTCATGTCGGCATCGATATGTTCGATGGTCGGCCAGCCCGCCGCGTAGTCGATCTTGGCCTCGGTGGCCTTGGCGGTGACGATGAACTTGCCGCCCTTGCCGTCACGGAACGGAAAATCCTTGAGATTGCCCTTGAGCACCAACCGGCCATCGTAGCCATGCCCGGCAACAATGCCGCGCTTGAGCCAGTTCCGCGCCTCGGCATTGACCACATGCGGCATGTAGCGCCAGACGGCACGGCCGTCGGCACGGTCGACACTGGCCGTCAGGTCGATTTCGCCGGGCCCTTCGCCGGTGTAGCGATAAGTCCCAAGGGCCGAACCAGCCGCATCGGGACCGGCAAATTCCAGTTTTTCCAGCTTGATAGCGACAGCCTCGGCCGAATTTTTCCAGCTGGCCCGGGCTTTCAGGGCATCCAGCGCAATATCCGGCTCGGGGAAAATGGCAGGCAGCGACAAGCCGGAGGCGCCGGAATTCAGCGTCAACTCACCACCTTTTTCGGTCAGATCGATATTGCCGGACAGCCCCGAAGCCCCGGGAAAATAGCGATCCGCCTCGATGCCCAAATCGCGGAAACTCGTCTTCAGGCTGTAGCGTTTGAGGGTCTCGCCATCCAGCGCCCAGCTTGCCTTCAGTTCAGTGATGTGACCCTGCGGACGATGGCGGGTCAGCAGGTCCCGGCTCTGGGCATCCAGCGGCATGTAAGAGGCGAGATGCCCCAGCACCGACAAATCGAGGAAACTGGCACTGGCGTTGCCGCTGATCGCCGCACTCTTCGGGTCCTGTCGCCATTCAACCTTGAAATCGGTTGGTGCAATACGGATGCCATCCTGCGTCAGCAACTCGACCTTGTGGCCAGCCAGCGCCCATTCATCCGCCTTGTAGCGACCCTCAAGGCGGCCGCGCATGCTGGCCAGATCGAGTTCCGGCAGCTTGCGACCGAGGCTGATACGCAACTCCTCCAGCGCCACATCGGCGGTCAGCTTGCCGGCGCCGTCGGCAATATCGCCCCAGATGCGCAAGGCACCTCTGCCCTGCGGCAGATGTACCGGGTAATCGACCCACGGTTGCCAACCGGCCAGATCGGCGTAATCGAGTTCGACAAAGACCTTGCCCGACAAATTGTCCAGCGCTTCACCAAGATCGCCCTTGACCTCGCCGCGAATATCGATGCGTGCCGCCAGCGCATCCGGCGGCGCCGCCGATAGCCCGAAGCGATGACGGCGACCGCTGTTATCGAGGGCAAACTGCAAATCTTCCAGCACCAGCGGCGGCGCCTTGCGCAACCGGTCATCCCAGACAATGGTGGCATCGCGGATGCGGATGCGCTTTTGTTCCAGCACCCATTCGGCAAAGGCCGGGTCGCTCTCGCCCTCGGTATCCATACCGGCGACGGTCAGCTTGCCGTTGGTTTCCCGGCGCACATGCAGCACCGGGCCGTCGAAGGCCAGCAAGGCCAGGGTCGGTCGCAGGCGCCACAGCGTCTGCCAGGACAGCACCCCTTCCACCCGCGCCAGCGAAAAGGCCGGTACCCCCTGACGATCGGCGAGCACAACGTCGTCGAGCACCAAATCCGGATTCAGCCCCTGCCAGTGTGCCTCGATCCGACCGATCGTGACCGGCTGCCCGACCGCCCGTGACGCCGCCTGCTCGATCTGCACCCGGTAGTCGGCAATTTTCGGCAGCACGGTATAACGCAAGGCCAGCACCAAAACGGCAAAGACCAGCCAGGCAGCCAAAACACTCCAGCCCAGGATGCGCAAGCCGCGACCGACCGCCGGCTTGGCCAGAATAGGCCACAGCCAATGCAGGCGGTGATACAACCCGATGCGAACGTCCGGCGAAATTACGCTGGAATTTTGGCGCCGCGGTTCACTCACGCGTCAAGCCGCTTTGCCATGGAAGGTAATAGGTCACTACAATCAGGAGATAGCGAAAACCAACATTCTATCCTTTTCGGCTAAACCGCCGACCGACCATCATGGACACCACCCTCGATCCCCGCTGGAAAGCCGCTGTCGACCACAGCCGCTATCTGGCCAATCTGCTTAATTCCCGCCCGGACCTGATCCCGGAGCTGGCCGCCACCTGGCAGCAGCCACTGTCCGAGGAACTCCTGCTGGCGCCGCTGCAGCGGGAATTTGCCGACGACGATGCTGTCCGTTCCGTGCTGCGCCGCCTGCGCCATCGCGCCATGGCCCATCTTATCCTGCGCGACCTGGGCGGGCTGGCGCCGCTGGCCGAGATTGTCGAGAGCATGACCCTGCTCGCCGACGTGACGACCAATTTCGCGCTCGACTACTACCACCGCCAGCTGGTCGCCACCTATGGCGAGCCGCTCGACAAGCAGGGCCGCCCGCAGCGCCTGCTGATCATCGGCATGGGCAAACTCGGCGGACGTGAGCTGAATGTCTCATCCGACGTCGATTACATCTTCATCTACCCGGAAGACGGCGATACGGCTGGCCCGAAGAGCATCGAGAATTTCGACTTCTTCACCCGCCTCGGCAAACGCATCATCGGCGCCCTTGGCGACCTGACCGCGGATGGCCAGGTCTTCCGCGTCGACATGCGCCTGCGACCGAACGGCGATTCCGGCCCGCTGGTCTGCTCGCTCGATGCACTGGAGAACTACTTCATCACCCAGGGCCGAGAATGGGAGCGCTACGCCTGGATCAAGGGGCGGACCATGAATGCCGGCGCCAATCTACAACCCGAGTGGGTGACGGCGATGCAGAAAATTGGCCGGCCCTTCGTTTTCCGCAAGTATCTCGACTTCGGCGCCATCAACGCCATGCGCGACCTGCACGCGCAAATCCGCCGCGAAGTGGCACGCAAGGACATGGCCGACCACGTCAAGCTCGGCCCGGGCGGCATTCGCGAAATTGAATTCATGGCCCAGGTTTTCCAGCTGATTCGCGGTGGCCGCGACATGGCGCTGCAGATCCGGCCGACGCTGTCGGTGCTGGCGCTGCTGGTCGACCGCAAGCTGATCCCGGCCGAGACCGAGCAGGAGTTGCGTGAAGCCTACGTCTTCCTGCGCCGCCTTGAACACCGACTGCAGTATGTCGAAGACAAGCAGACGCACATGCTGCCACTCGAAGACAGCGAAAAGGCCAAGATCGCCCGCAGCATGGACTTCCCGGACTGGGCCTCGATGCTCGCGGTACTCGACGACCATCGCAACAAGGTCAGCCGCCACTTCGAAGCCGTCTTCTCCGATCCCGAGGCCGGCGAACATCCGCTAATCGGCCTGTGGCAGGGGCAGATGGACGAAGAAACCGCCATCGAAGCCTTCGGCAACCTTGGCTTTCGGCACCCGCGCGAGGCCATCACCCGCCTGGCCGAACTGCGTGCCTCCAGCCGCTACCAGCAGCTGCCGGCCACCAACCGCTCCCGCCTCGACGCGGTCGGTCCACGCCTGATCGAAGCCGCTGGCGCCACCGGCGCACCCGACACGACATTGGCCCGCGGCATCACCTTCCTCGAAGCGATTGCCCGCCGCGGCTCGTATCTGGCCCTGTTACAGCAGTACCCGATGGCGTTGCGGCGCGTCGCCGACATGATCTGCGCTTCCAACTGGGCGGCCGAATACCTGAACCGCCACCCGCTGCTCCTCGACGAACTGCTCGACCCGCGCCTCTACGAAATCGCCACCGACTGGACTGGCTTCCGTGAAAATCTGCGTGCCAACCTGGCCCAGCATGCCGGCGATACCGAACGCGAAATGGACATCCTGCGCGAAGTGCACCACGGCCAGGTTTTCCGGCTGCTGGCCCAGGATCTGGCCGGCCTGCAGACCATCGAGCACCTGTCCGACCATCTGACCGAACTGGCCGATACCATCGTCCAGGAAACCCTGCCGCTGTGCTGGAAAACGATCAAGAAACGGCATTGCGAAACGCCGAAGTTTGCGATCATCGGCTACGGCAAGATGGGTGGCAAGGAGCTGGGCTACGCCTCTGACTTAGACCTCGTCTATCTCTATGAAGACGACGATCAGGATGCCCCGGAAAACTACACCCGCCTCGGCCAACGCCTGAATTCCTGGCTATCGAGCCAGACCTCGGCCGGCATCCTGTTCGAGACTGACCTTCGACTGCGCCCGAACGGCGACTCCGGCCTGCTCGCTGTCTCGGTGGACGCTTTCCGCGACTACGAGCTGAACAACGCCTGGGTCTGGGAGCACCAGGCCCTGACCCGCGCCCGCTTCTGCGCCGGCGACCCGGCGGTCGGCCAGCGTTTCGAGGAAATCCGCTGCGAAATCCTGCGCCAGCCGCGCGACCTCGCCAAACTGAAGGAAGAGGTCGTCGCCATGCGCCGCAAGATGCTCGACGCGCATGCCTCGAAGAGCGAAACCGAATTCGGGCTCAAGCACGACATCGGCGGGATCGTCGATGTCGAGTTCATCGTCCAGTATCTGATCCTTGGCTATGCCCACCAGCACGCCAGCCTGACCGGCAATCTCGGCAACATCGCCCTGCTGCGCATGGCCGGCGAACTGGGTCTGATCGATCCGCTACAAGCAGAAGCCGCCGGCAACGCCTATCGCGAATACCGGCGCCTGCAACACGCCAGACGCCTGTCAGCCAACCCCAAGGCCCTGGTGCCGCGCGAAGCGGTGGAACCGCACATTGCGGCTGTCGAAACGCTCTGGGAGAGCGTTTTCAGCACCCGCTAGGGCTCGCTCAGCGGCGGTCGTCGTCATCCCGGCGCCTTGAACGACGCTCGTCACGCTGATCGTCGCGACCACGATCATCGCGCTGGGCACCTGGCCCGCGCTGCTCGGGTGCAGTTCGCATTTCAGGCGGTCCCCGCCGGTCCATGTCCTGGGCTGGCGGCTGGCGGTTATCCATCTCTCGGCGCGGGGCCGGCGCTTGCTGCGGCGGTGCCTGATAGCCGCGCTCCTGACGATATTGCGGCGCCTGCTCGTACCGAGGCGCCTCGTATCGCTCATTACGTGGCGCCGGCGGAGGCATGCTGCGCGCTCCGCTGTCATGCTCCCAGCGCCCTTCGTATTGCCGCCAAGAATTGCCGTCGCGCTCCCAGCGCGGGGGCTGCCAGCGATAACCGGGGCGCGGTGCGTCCCAGTAGCCAGGCACCCATTCGTGACGGTGGCCGGTCCAGTTCCAGTAGCCGCCGATCCAGATATAGCCAGCCACTGGTGCATAACCCGGATGCTCGACGCGCGGCGGCGGTGGTTCGCGATAGACCGGCCCCGGCGCGACGATGCAGCCGGCGAGAACCGTGCTCGCAGCGGCCAACGCCGCGATAAATAGTTTTTTCTTCATGGCTTGAGCCTTGGTTATTGAATGCACTGTTCAGCTTAACGCGCCAGTAGCCGATGCGGATATATCGCCGCCTGCTTCTGTTAAGAACTTTTGCCCCTCCGACGCCTGGGCAGGCGCAAAAAAAGCCGCCTTGGGCGGCTTTTCTGTCTCGAAAACGAGATTATTTTTTCAGCGAATCGCGAATCTCGCGCAGCAGCAGCACGTCTTCCGGCGTGGCCGGGGCTTCGGCCGGAGCAGCCGGCTCTTCCTTGCGCATGCGGTTCATCTGCTTGACCATCATGAAGATGATGAAGGCCAGGATAATGAAATTAACCAGAATGGTCAGGAAGGAACCGTAGGCGAATACGGCAATCCCCGCTTTTTTCAGGTCGGCCAGCGCCGTCAGATTGTTCGGATTATCACCGAGCACGAAGAACAGGTTGGAAAAGTCCAACTTGCCGACGACACGGCTGACCAGTGGCATGATCAGATCACCGACGATGGAGTCGACAATTTTGCCGAAAGCGCCGCCGATGATCACACCAACGGCCAAATCCATTGCATTGCCCTTGACGGCAAATTCCTTGAATTCCTGAATCATTCCCATACTGACCTCTCCGTTGATATTGAATTTTAGACGTTTTGATTATTCTCTTCGGCAAGGAACAAGGTCAAGCGCTTTTCATATTTTCAGGTTTCGTTACAGTGCTTTACAAAGCCGCTCGGCAGCGGCCCGCAGGGTTTCCTCGCGCTTGGCAAAGCAGAAGCGGACCACCTTGTCATCGCGGCCATCGGCATTGAAAACGGACACCGGAATCACCGCCACCCCCACCTCGCGCGCCATCCATTCGGCGAAGGCACGGTCGGGCAAATCGGAAATCCGGTCATAGCGTGCCAGCTGGAAATAAGTGCCGCGACAAGGCAGCAACTCGAAAGGTGTCGCCGCCATCAGTTGCCGGAAGAAATCACGTTTTTCCTGATAGAAGGCTGCCAGTCCGAGATGGCGCGAAGCATCCTGCATGTATTCGGCGATCGCCAGTTGCGACGGGGCGTGCACGGTAAAGACGTTGAACTGGTGCACCTTGCGGAACTCGGCCATCAACGCTGCCGGCCCGACCACGTAACCAATCTTCCAACCGGTGATGTGGTAGGTTTTGCCGAAGCTGGATACGACGATCGTGCGCACCGCCAGCTCCGGATGGCCACACAGGCTCGCATGTTGCTCGCCATCGAACAGGATATGTTCGTAGACCTCATCAGAAAGGATCACGATGTCGGTGCCACGGACCAGTTCGGCCAGCTTGTCGAGATCGGCCGCGGTCAGCAGGCTGCCGGTCGGGTTGTGCGGCGAATTGACGATGATCATCCGCGTCTTCGGCGAGATCAACCCGGCCACCTGCGCCCAGTCCGGGGTGTAATCGGGGAACTTGAGCTGGGCGTAGACCGCCGTGCCGCCGACCGTTTCGATCGCTGGCACATACGAGTCGTAAACCGGCTCAAAAACAAGCACCTCGTCGCCAGGCCTGACGAAAGCAGCAATGGCGGTGAAGATGGCCTGCGTTGCCCCGGCCGTAACGGTCACTTCCGATTCGACATCGAATCGGGTGCCGTACAGCGCCGCCACCTTGTCCGCGATGGCCTGGCGCAATTCCGGCAAACCGGCCATTGGCGCATACTGGTTGCGCCCGGCCAGCATGTGGCGGTGCATCGCGTCGAACAGCGCCGGCTCGGCCTGAAAATCCGGAAAGCCCTGCGACAGATTCACCGCGCCGCATTCGGCGGCGAGGCGGCTCATCACGGTAAAGATGGTTGTTCCCATGTTCGGGAAGCGGGAGTCGATGCGGATCGGTGTATCCATGGTGCGAGCGGGTGTTTTGGAAGAAGGCACTATGCCACAATGCGGACCATGAACATCGACGGCATCCCCACCCGCACCCTGCGCGCCCATCCCGACCGGCGCGCCATCGACATCATCGACCAAACCCGGCTGCCGCATGCACTGCACTGGGTCCGCGTCGCCACGCTGGAGGAGGCAGCCCACGCCATCCGCGCCATGCAAGTGCGCGGCGCACCGCTTATTGGCGCGACTGCGGCTTACGGCCTGGCCATTGCGCTTGATTTCGAGGCATCCGACCGAAGACTGGCCGAAGCGGTCGCCTTGCTCGGCGCGACACGGCCGACGGCCGTCAATCTGCACTGGGCGCTGGCCCGCATGGAAAACATCCTGCGCCCCCTGGCCCCGGAGGCACGCTGCGATGCTGCCTGGGCCGAGGCGGCCGCCATTGCCGAGGAAGACGTGGCGCAAAACGCCGCCATCGGCCAGCACGGCCTGAAACTGTGGAATGACCTGATCGTCGCTGACGGCCAGACCCTGAACATCATGACCCACTGCAATGCCGGCTGGCTGGCCACCGTCGACTGGGGCACCGCGCTGTCGCCGGTCTATGCCGCCCACGATGCCGGGGTGCCGGTACATGTCTGGGTCTCGGAAACCCGCCCGCGCAACCAGGGCCTGCTCACCGCCTGGGAACTGGAGCAGCACGGCGTGCCGCACACGCTGATCGCCGACAACGCGGCTGGCCTGCTGATGCGCAACGGCAAGGTCGATGCGGTGATCGTCGGCGCAGACCGCATTGCGGCCAATGGCGACGTCGCCAACAAGGTCGGCACCTACCTGAAGGCCCTGGCCTGCGCTGACAACGGCATTCCCTTCTACGTCGCGGCACCGCGCTCGACCCTTGATTTCGCCTGCCCCGAAGGCGCCAGCATCCCGATCGAGGAGCGCGACGGCGACGAATTCCGACTGGTGCACGGCCTCGACAGCCGCGGCGTACCATCCGCCCTGCGCCAGTTGCCGGCCGGTGAAGATGTGGCCAATCCGGCCTTCGACGTGACGCCGAACTGGCTGGTCAAGGCCATCATCACCGAACGCGGTGTCTGCCCGGCCAGCCGTGACGGCCTGCTGGCGCTCTATCCGGAGGAAGCACGTGGCTGACCTGCGCGCTCAACTGATCAGCACCGCCCGCGCCATGCAGCCGGCCGGCCTCAACCGCGGCACCGCTGGCAACGTCAGCGTGCGCAGTGGTGAGTGTTTCTACATCACGCCGACCGGCATGGCCTACGAGGCCTTGCGCGACGACGATATCCCGCTGATGGGGCTCGACGGATCGTACGTCGGCAGTCGCAAGCCCTCATCCGAATGGCGCTTCCACCGCGACCTCTACGCCAGCCGGCCGGAAGTCGGTGCCGTGCTGCACGCCCATTCGCCCTTCGCCGTCAGCCTGGCCTGCCTGCGCCTGGGCATCCCCTCCTTCCATTACATGATCGCCCGCTTCGGCGGCGACAGCATCCGCTGCGCCCGCTACGCCGTTTTTGGCTCGGAATCGTTATCCGCCGCCGCCATGGCCGCCATGGCCGAGCGCAAGGGCTGCCTGCTGGCCAACCACGGGATGCTGGTCGCCGGCCGCGACCTCGCCGAAGCACTGGCCCTGGCCATCGAACTGGAAGAGCTGTGCGAGCAATACTGGCGCGCCAGTCAGCTCGGCAGCCCGGTCTTGCTGTCGGCCGATGAAATGACCGAGGTGCTCGACAAGTTCAAGGGCTACGGTCAGCAATGAAGCAGCCACAACACGACGTTTCGCGCTGGGCCCACCAACACCAGTACGGCACCGGCAATGCGGCGGCCGAACGCGGCACGCGGGCAGTCATGTGGATCACCATCGCCACCATGCTGGTCGAAATCATCGCCGGCTGGTGGTTCAACTCGATGGCCGTGCTGGCCGACGGCTGGCACATGAGCTCGCACGCGCTGGCCATTGGCCTCTCGGCCTTCGCTTATGGCGCGGCGCGCAAGTACGCCAGCGACCCCAGTTTCGCCTTCGGCACCTGGAAGATCGAAGTACTGGCCAGCTATACCAGCGCCATCTTCCTGCTCGGCGTGGCTGGTGCGATGGTCTTCGGTTCGCTGGAGCGCCTGTGGCAGCCGCAAACAATCCACTACCCGGAAGCGATGGGCGTTGCCATCTTTGGCCTGGCGGTCAATCTGGTTTGTGCGCTGATCCTCGGCCAGGCTGGAGATCACGGCCATCACCACCACGACGATGGCCATGCCCACCATCATCACCACGACCTGAACCTGAAAGCCGCGTATATCCACGTCATCACCGATGCGCTGACCTCAGTGCTGGCGATTGCCGCGCTGGCCGGCGGCTGGTTCTACGGCTGGGCCTGGCTCGACCCGGCGATCGGACTGGTCGGCGCCGTGCTGGTTGCGCTCTGGGCGAAAAACCTGATTTTACAAAGCGGCCGCGTGCTGCTCGACCGCGAGATGGACCATCCGGTGGTCGCCGAAATCCGCGAGGTCATCGAACAACTACCGCTAGCCGGCAGCACGCAACTGACTGACCTGCACGTCTGGCGCGTCGGCAACGGCGCCTACGCCTGCGCACTGAGCCTCCTGACCCACGATCAGGCCCTGACACCGTTGCAAGTTCGCAGCGCCCTGGGCGTGCATGAGGAAATCGTGCATGCCACGGTCGAAATCCACCGCTGCGACCTTTGCTAGCACTCCGCTAGCAAAGCACTAAGACAGTTCGTGCCGCTCGCGCTCGATCCGGGCGATGTAGCGCTGGATACGCGTTTCGTCGCCACTCGACAAATCATTGAACTGCATGCCGATACGCCAGTGACGGGCACCGCTGCGGCGTTCAAGTTCCAGCGTATTACGGATCGTCGCACTGAAAAACATATCCTTGCCGTCACCGGGCAGGGAAAAATGGCAGTTGGGGAGCACCACGCCGGGCATCACCCCCTCAGGCAGCACGGCCGCATCGACCCCGAGACCTGAAATCGAAATGTCATGGACCGGCAGTTTGAGCAGGCTACCGTCCGCCAAGCGGCCGAAAAACTCCAGCGGATTGACCCGCGGGGTTTCGACGCGAAAATATTCCCGACGCTGCAGGCGCACGATGTACTGCGGCAAGGCAACGGCAAACGCCTTGCCGCCTTCATGGGCCACTTCACGGGCAGCACCAGTAGTAAACTGAACGTGCACTCCTCCCGGCCGGCCGATGAAGATATTACGGTCGCTCCGCAAAAAGCGCTGGTTGGACTCGACGCTGCCACTGCAATCGAAAATCAGCAGCCCCTTCTCCGGCTCCACTGCGAGCGGGGTGGTCAGGAACATCTCCCCCCCGGCCCCGAAGTGCACCGAAAACGGCTCACGCTCCTTGGCAAATCCGGCGATCAGGAAAGCCACCGGTTTTGTTCCCATGACACGGAAACGCGCTTCGATTTCGGCTTCGGACAACTGGGCAATCTGGGTCATAACTTTTCCAACACGCGTAACAGCGAGGACGTATCGTCACGCCCCCAGCCCTGCGCCATCAGCGCATTCAATTGTTGATCAACGACGGCGGCGAGCGGGACGGGAACACCGCTCTGCCTGGCCGCTTCGAGCACCAGACCAAAATCCTTGTGATGCAGGCGCGCCTCGATGCCGGCCGAAAAATCACGCCGCACCATGCGCTCCCCCATCACATCCAGAACCCGTGACGCCGCAGAACCGCCGGCCAGCGCCTGCCGGACCTTGGCGCAATCGACACCGGAAGCCGTTGCCAAGCGCATTGCCTCGGCCGCAGCTTCGATGGCGGCGACCATGATCATCTGATTGCAGGCCTTGGCCACCTGCCCAGCCCCGTTCGGGCCGACGTGAACTATACGCTTGCCCAGGCAATTGAGCAGCGGCCGAACGCGTTCCAGCACCTCGGCCTCGCCGCCGGCCATGATCGCCAGTGTCGCATCGATGGCCCCCTGCGCGCCGCCGGATACCGGCGCATCAAGCATATGGATGCCTTTTTCGGCCAGGCGTGCCCCGACATACCGCGCCGACTTCGGGGCGATCGTCGAACAGTCGACCAGCACCGAACCGGCCACCATGCCTTCGCACAGCCCCTCCCTGCCGAGTGCCACCGCCTCAACGTCGGCACTGGAGGTAATCACCGTAAACACCACCTCGCAGCAGCGCCCAAGTTCGGCCGGCGTGGCGCAGACCCGTGCCGGCAGATCGCCAATACTTTCCGGCCGCCTGGCCCAGACGGCCAGCTCGTGGCCGGCTCGTTGCAAATGCAGGGCCATTGGACGCCCCATGACGCCCAGGCCGATAAATCCAACCTTCATGATCCTTGAAACCTTAGCTGGACGCAGCTGACGGTGCGTCTGGATGGGATGGCCGGCGCGAAGCGACGACGCTGCTGGCTCATGCCTGCAAGGAGGAGCGACAAAGTCGGGCGCCCGACCAGACGTGCCGGCAGCCGCGTAGCGCTGTGACACCACGATTGAATCGCCTCGAAGGCACAGACAGTAGTGTTCAAGCTGCAGGTCAGAAATGGATAAGCGGTCAACTGAGGTTTCAAGGATTACTGCCCCGACAGCCTTTCCAGCAATTTCAGCACGGCGATGGAATCTTCCTCGCCCAGCCCGGAACCGACCATGGCATTGAACATCTGCGCCGTGGCTGCCGAACCCGGCAGGCAAAGACCCAGTTCGTGCGCCGTCTGCATGACGATATTCAGATCCTTCTCATGCATCCAGCTCTTGAAGCCCGGCTTGAAATTACGGTCGAGCATGCGCTGACCATGGTTTTCGAGAATTTTTGAATAGGCGAAACCGCCGAGCAGAGCCTCGCGCACCTTGGCGCTATCGACCCCATTCTTGGCAGCAAAAGCGAAAGCCTCGGCGACAGCCAGCACGCCCATGCCGGTCACAATCTGGTTGGCGGCCTTGGCGACCTGCCCGGCGCCACTGGCACCGACATGCACGATGTTCTTGCCCATGCATTCAAAAGCCGGTTTCGCCTTGGCAAAAGCAGCATCGGAACCACCGGCCATGATCGACAAGGAGCCGGCAATCGCGCCAACTTCGCCGCCGGAAACCGGTGCATCGATAAAATCGATGCCGGCCGCGGCCAGGTCCTCACCAATCCTGCGCGCTGCAGCCGGGGCAATGGTGCTCATGTCGACCGCCACCAGACCGGATTCACCGGCGCTGGCCACACCACGCATGACTTCGGCCACATCCGGCGCGTCGGCCACCATGGAAATCACCAACTCATTGCCACGGGCAGCTTCAGCTGGGCTGGCCGCCCCCTTGGCACCAGCGTCGAGCAGGGGTTGCATGGATTCGGCGCGGCGCGCCCAGACCGTCACCTGATGTCCACCCTTGATCAGGTTGAGCGCCATCGGGCGCCCCATGATGCCTAAACCGATGAATCCGATTTTCATGCTGAACTCCGTGTCGAGAAGGCTGGAATTTTAGGCTCCCGCGCCCCGGGGTCAAGACAGATCAGGTCTGCAGGGCAGTATTTTCCAGAAAACGGCCGACGCCAACGACCTCTTCCGCACAAACCGGCTGATAGAAATGGAAGCCCTGCACCCGTTCGCACTCCAGGGTACGGAGGAATTCGGCCTGGGCGAAGTTTTCAACCCCCTCGGCCACCAGTTGCAAGCCCAGCGAGCGGCCAAGCAGCACGATCGAAGTGACCAGCGAGGCAGCATCCGGATCGGTTTCGACATCGGCCAGGAATGAGCGATCAATTTTCAGGCGATCAAGCGGGAAACGGCGCAGGTAGGCCAAGGACGAATAGCCGGTGCCAAAATCGTCGATGGCCAGCTTGATACCCATGGCCCGAAGTTGGGCCAGCGTCTGGATCGCCGCATCGACCTCGTGCATGATCGTGCTTTCGGTGATTTCCAATTCCAGGCGCCCGGTGGGCAGGCCCGTTTCAGCCAGAATGGCCTGGACCGACGAGATAAATTCGGGCTGCCGGAACTGATGGGCCGAAATATTGACGGCCATTTCCCCCATGTCGATACCGGCATCAAGCCATTCCCTGGCCTGCCGGCAGGCCGTCAGCAAGACCCAGTGACCGAGCGGCAGGATCAGACCACATTCTTCGGCCACCGGGATAAATTCGGCCGGCGGAATCAGTCCGCGCAACGGGTGTCGCCAGCGAACCAGGGCTTCAACACCGACAACCTTGCCGCTGAGCAGATCGATTTGCGGCTGGTAATACAGCACCAGTTGGTTTTCGGCCAGCGCGCACCACAGTTCGCTTTCGAGATGCAGGCGTTTATTGGCCGCGGCATTCATCGGCTCGGTGAAGAACTTGTGGTTGTTACGACCATTGGCCTTGGCGTAGTACATGGCCGTATCGGCATTCCGGATCAGCGCCTGGGCATCCCGGCCATCTTCCGGATACAGGCTGATGCCAATCGATGATGTGCAGTGCAATACATGTCCATCGATGTTGCACGGGTCACCGATGCCCCCGGCCAGCTGCTGGACCAGTTCGATCACCGCCTCTTCATTGATCAGTTGATCGACAACGACGACAAACTCGTCCCCACCCAGGCGAAAAAGGCGCTTCGTCAGGTCCATCTGCGCCCCCAGCCGGCGAGCCAACTCACTCAGTAGTCGGTCACCGGCATGATGGCCAAGCGAGTCGTTGATCGTCTTGAAATTATCCAGATCGATGATCAACAGCGCCAGGCGGTTGATCCCCGGGGTCGCCCCCTCCAGCAGGGTATCGAGAT
Source organism: Dechloromonas aromatica RCB (assembly GCF_000012425.1). Lineage (NCBI taxonomy): Bacteria > Pseudomonadati > Pseudomonadota > Betaproteobacteria > Rhodocyclales > Azonexaceae > Dechloromonas > Dechloromonas aromatica (nom. nud.). Next base: position 3,596,222 of record NC_007298.1, read on the forward strand.
GCGCATCGAGCGCCAGCCGATTCGGCAGATTGGTCAGCGGATCATGACGAGCCAGATACTCCAGGCGCTCCGCCTGCGCCCGACTTTCGCTGATATCGGAAAAGACGGCGACGAAATGCGAGAGCTGCACACCATCCTCGCAGATGGCCGTGATGCGCATCTGCTTCGGATAGATCGTGCCATCCTTCCGGCGATCCCAGATTTCACCTTCCCAGGAACCGTTCTCGGCCACAAAATCCCAGACATTCCGGTGAGAGGCCAGACCCTGATGCCCCGCACTGAGCATGGTTGGCGTCTTGCCAAAAACATCCTTGCCGGCGTAGCCGGTAATCTGCTCAAAGGCCGAATTCACCGAGAGAATGCGTTGGGCGCTGTCGGTGAGCATCATGGCTTCAGACGCGTGGTCGACGATCAGCCGTTGCAGGGCCAGCCCGGCTTCCACCTGGCGTTTTGTTGCGAGCAGTTGACGGTAAGCCTGGACGACCAGCGCGGTGAGAAGCACGCTCAGGACCAGCAAAAAAAGCTTCCACGTCGGCAACTCGGAGGGCGTAGTCTCGCCTGGCAGAAACGAAATCTTCGCCGCAGCATGGCGACTGGCAATCCACAGATCGAGGCCAATCAGGCACCAGACCAGGACAACCGCCCCCATGGCGAACAACACGAACTTTCGGCCGGCTACGGCCGGACTTTGCGTCAAAATATTACTTTCCGGATACACACGTTGTGCGGAGTGTAGCCGAGAGAAAACAATGTTTCAGCGAAATTTACCGGGCGCCATCAAAAAAGGCATTTCGCATACACAACAAGCACTTACAATAACTTGCTAATCTTTGATCTTAAAGCCATTTTTCAAGTGCCACTTAGCCGCAACAGGAACCGCCGTTGCTGCGCTTGACGCCCATTTTGGCCAGCAGTTTTTCCGGTGGGCAGAACCCGGTGAAGCCGCTCTGTAGCAGATTGAAGCCGACGAAAGCGGTGAAGACGAGGAACCACTTCGAGACAAAGATCGGACTACCTTCGACCCCCAGGGCGAGCGACAAAAGGATGAAAGCGCCGGCCATGATGCGGATGATGCGTTCGATGGTCATTGTTGATGCTCCTTGCGAAAAGCCGAGTAATAAAGAACCGGGATCACCACCAGCGTCAGCAGGGTGGAGACGAGAATGCCGAAGATCATGCTCAACGCCAGTCCGTTGAAGATCGGGTCATCGAGAATGAACAGGGCGCCAAGCATGGCGGCCAGCGCCGTCAGCGCGATAGGCTTGGCGCGGACGGCCGCCGACTGGATCACCGCATCGTGGAAGTTGATGCCAGCCGCCACCTGCTGCTTGATGAAGTCAACGAGCAGGATCGAATTGCGGACGATGATGCCGGCCAGGGCGATCATGCCGATCATCGAAGTGGCGGTGAATTGCGAGCCGAACAAGGCGTGACCGGGCATGACGCCGATGATGGTCAGCGGAATCGGCGCCATGATGATCAGCGGCACGAGGTAGCTGCCAAAGTGAGCGACCACGAGCAGATAGATCAGGACCAGGCCGACCGCGTAGGCAATGCCCATGTCGCGGAAGGTTTCGTAGGTGACCTGCCATTCGCCATCCCATTTCACACTGTAGCCGGCGTAGGGATCGCCTGGCTGGCGAATGAACCATTCGCCCAGCGCGCCGCCTTCCTTGAGCGCCATACCGTTGATTTTGGAGCGGATGTCGAACATGCCATAGAGCGGCGAATCCAGCTTGCCGCCCATGTCGCCGACCACATAAACGACCGGTAGCAGATCCTTGTGATAGATCGCCTTCTCGCGGGCCACGTCACGCACTTCGACCAGCTCGGAAACCGGCACCAGCTGGCCGTCACGCGAACGGACACGCAGCTTGAGCAAGGCATCAAGCGTGGATTGTTTTTCGGCCGGCAGCGTCACCCGCACCGGAATCTCGAACTTCGATTCGGTATTGCGCGCTGGCGTCACGTCCTGCCCGGCCAGCCCCATGCCAACCACCTCGACGATGTCGCTCTGCGCCACGCCCATCTGCGCCGCCTTGCTCTGCATGACATGCAATACGAACTTGCGGGAATCGGCCTCGATATAGTCGTCCACCGCAACAACATCTGCCGTCTTTTCAAAGGCGGCGCGCACCTGCTTGCCAACCGCCATCTGACCGGCGTAATCCGGCCCATAGACCTCGGCAACGATGGGCGACATCACCGGCGGCCCTGGCGGCACCTCGACGATCTTGGCGACGCCACCATTGCGCTTGCCAATGGCCTCGATGCGCTCGCGCACCGAAACGGCGATTTCGTGGCTCTGCCGCGAACGATGATGCTTGTCGGCCAGATTGACCTGAAGATCCCCCTTTTCCGGCACCGCCCGCAGGTAGTACTGGCGGACCAGGCCATTGAAATTGATCGGGCTGGCCGTCCCGGCATAGGCCTGGTAATTGATGACATCCGGCACACTGGCCAGTTCGGCGCCAATCTCATGCAGCACCCGCGCCGTTTCTTCCAGCGGCGTACCGACCGGCATGTCGACCACAATCTGGAATTCGCTCTTGTTGTCGAAGGGCAGCATCTTCAGCACGACGAGCTGGAAGTAAGCCAGCGAGACCGAACCGAGGATCAGCAGCACGACGACAATGGCCAGTTTGACACGGGCGGCGCCACCGGTCAGCGGATCGAGGAAGGGGGTCAGCAGCTTGCGGAAAGTGCTGTCAAGTTTGGCATCAAGCTTCGACGGCTTCGGCTGGCCATGCGCATTGCCGTGTGACTTCATCAGCCTGGCGGCCAGCCACGGCGTCACGATAAAGGCCACGGCCAGCGAAATGGCCATGCCCATCGACGAGTTGATCGGAATCGGGCTCATGTACGGCCCCATCAGGCCTGAAACGAAAGCCATCGGCAGCAGCGCCGCGATCACGGTCAGCGTCGCCAGAATAGTCGGTCCGCCCACTTCGTCGACCGCGCCCGGAATGATTTCGAGCAGACTTTTCTCGGGATGCAGCCCCTGCCAGCGATGGATGTTCTCGACCACGACAATGGCGTCATCAACCAGGATGCCGATCGAGAAAATCAGTGCGAACAGCGAAACGCGATTCAACGTGAAGCCCCAGGCCCAGGAAGCAAACAGCGTCGCCGCCAGGGTCAGCGTCACGGCCACGCCGACGATCACCGCCTCACGACGGCCAAGCGCGAAGAAGACCAGCGCCACGACGAAAGCGGTGGCGAAGATCAGCTTTCCGATCAGCTTTTGCGCCTTTTCAGTCGCCGTTTCTCCGTAGTTGCGGGTGACGGTCACTTCGACCCCCTCCGGAATAACCGTGTTCTTCAACGCCTCGATGCGTGCAATGGCGCCACTCGCCACATCGGCGGCGTTGACACCCGGCTGCTTGGACAGCTGGATGGTCACCGCCGGAAATTCGCCAGACTTGTTGCCAAACCAGGCATAGCGCTTCGGCTGGTCGGGACCGTCCTCAACCATCGCCACATCGCTCATGTAGATCGGTTTGCGCTCGCGGACGGCGACGACCAGACGTTTCACATCGGCGGCCGATTCGAGATAAGTCCCGGTCTGCACCAGCACCTCACGATTGCCCGTAGTCAGGCTGCCGGAGGACTGCAAGGCATTCGAAACCTTCAGGGCGCCGGCAATATCCTGCGGCGTGACGCCAAAAGCGTTCATCCGCTCGGCATCCATCAGGATGCGGATGGCGTGATCGGGACCACCAAGGGTGGACACATCGCGCGTCCCCTTGATGCGCTTCAGTTCGATTTCGACCGCGCGCGCCACCTGCTGCAGGTCGAAGGCAGAACGGGCCGGGTCCGGCGTCCAGAAAGTCAACGAGACGATAGGCACGTCGTCGATGCCACGCGGCTTGACCACCGGCTCCTGCACGCCGAGATTGGGCGCCAGCCAGTCACGATTCGAATGCACCGTATCGTAAAGACGCAGGACGGCGTCGTTGTATTTGACGCCAACCTCGAACTGCACGGTAATCACCGCCATGCCGGGACGCGACATCGAATAGACATGTTCAACGCCATGCAGGCGCGACAGCACCTGCTCGCCCGGCCGTGCGACCAGGTTCTCGACATCCTTGGCCGAAGCACCGGGAAAGGCGACCAGCACGTCGGCCATGGTCACATCGATCTGTGGCTCTTCTTCGCGCGGCGTGACCAGCGTTGCAAACAACCCCATCAGGAAGGCGACCAACGCCAGCAAGGGCGTCATCCGCGAAGACTGGAAGGCGGCGGCAATGCGCCCGGAAATACCGAGGCGACCGTTATCGTGGCTCATCGCCTACTGACCTGACTTGAGCTGGATGGCGGCCTTGACCGGATCGGTGACCACCTTGTCGCCACTGGCCAGGCCGGCCAGCACCTCGATCTCGCCCTGCCCGACGGTATCGCCCAGACGCAGCTGGCGCAGGCTCAGACGGTTGTCGGGGGTTTGCACATAGACCGCCGCTACTTCGCCACGGCGGAGCACGGCGACAGCCGGCACCGTCAGTTTTTCCGCCTGACCGGTCACGAAATGAACGCGGGCGAACATGCCAGGCATCGCATCCGCCACATCCGGCAAGCTGACGCGCACCTGCGAAACATGGGTCGAAGCATCGGCGGTCGGCAGCAACTGAACGCTATTTGAGTCGACCCATTTGCCCAGCTCCGGAAATTCGACCCGCGCCGTTTTCACGGAGCGCATCTCCTTCAGGCGATGCTGCGGAATACTGGCCGTAACCCGCAGGCTTCCCGGCTGATAAATGGTGAACAAAGGCACACCGGGCATGGCCATATCACCCAGTTCGGCATGGCGACGGGCGACAATGCCGGTGATCGGCGCAACGATGGTTGCATGACTCTGACTGGCCCCGGCCGCCGAGCGATTGGCGGCGGCTGCATCAAAATCGGCCTTGGCCTTGTCGAGCGCGGCACCGCTCATGAATTTCTGCGCCACCAAGCTTTTCGTCCGTTCGTAACTGACTTTGGCATTGGCGTACTGCGCCTCAGCCGCCCGCGCTGCCTCAGCCGCTTCGCGGGCATCGATACGCATCAGCACATCGCCCTTCTTCACGGACTGCCCGGCATCGGCCTTCACTTCCAGCACCCGGCCCGCCAACTGGGCGCCAACCGTCGCCTGCTGGACAGCTTCAACCAGCGATTCGGCAGGAAAAGTCAGATCGACCGCATGCCGCTGGACGGCAACGACCGGCAACGGCTCGACGGAAAATACCGCAGTCGATACCAAAAGAAGGCCAAAAACCAAAGGACGAAGAATGTTTGCGCTCATAAATATAAGCATACTCTAATTTAGATGGGTTTCACAAGCCATTCCAAGGTCACTCCTTGATTTAATTAGACTTTCCTGGCTTACCCAGCCTGCCAGATATTCCGGCAGCGCGTTTCCCTGATCCACCAGCAGGATGCAGCGCCCAGAATGGCGCAGACGGTGAGCACCAGGACGCCATGGCGCCAGATTTCGACATCGTAAACACGGGCGCCACTGACCATCTCACCCTTCCAGCCGAGATCCATGATCCAGCCAACCAGCGGTTGCAGCAGCGCACCGGCCAGGAAGCCCCCCATGTTGGCGACGCTGGTCGACATGCCGGACAGCATGGGCGGATTCACTTCCTTGGAACAGGCCCAGGTCAGACTGAATCCCGCCGTCGTCAGCCCCATCAGGGCAAAAAGTGCATACGACAACGCCAGCGGCATCGTCGTGCAGGACAGCCAGATCAGCCAGATTGCGCCATAAAGGTGCGATGCGACGATCAGCACCGGTTTGCGCCGGCCCAGACGGTCGGACAAACCGCCGATGAACAGGCAACCAATGGCAAAGCCGCCAAACCACAGGGACAGGTGTGTCGCCGCGACGGCACGCGCCAGGCCATGCACTTGCATCAAATAAGGCATCGCCCACAAGCCGGCGAAGGTAAAAAAGGCGCCGGACATGCCGGTATTGACCGCCACCGCCGGCCAGGTATCCCTGTTTTTGACCACGGCCCACAGGTTGGACAACACCGCCGTCCGGTCGAAGTGTGGCTTGGGGACGGCCACCCCGGATTCCGGCGTATCGCGGACGATCAGCCAGCACAAGGCGCCCAAAACCAGCGAAGCAAAGCCGACGCCGATGAACACGCCACGCCAGCCGGTCGCCTGGGCCAGCGCCGAGAGGGGCGCACCGGCCAGCACCGAACCAAGATTGCCGATCAGCATGCAGATACCGACCATGGTGGCAAAGCGGTTTTCCTCGAACCACACGGCAACCAGCTTGAGCATGGCGATGAAGGTGACCGACACACCAAACCCGATCAGTGTGCGACCAACCAGAGCCAGCTCAAGGCTTGGCGCGAATCCAAAAAGGAAGCTGCCGGCACCGCCGATCAATCCGCCAAGAGCCAGGATACGCCGCGGCCCGAGCGTATCGACGAGAATGCCGGTCGGCACCTGCATCAGCGTATAAACGTAAAAATAGGTCGCAGCCAGGATGCCGAGCGAAGCCGCCGACGTCTCGAAAGAGGCCGCCAGATCCTGGGCGATCCCGGCCGGAGCGAAACGCTGGAAGAAGGACAGGATATAGGCCAGCGCCACGATGCCAAGGGCCAGCCAGCGGCGGCGCATCTGTTCTCGGGTCAGTGATTTCAATGGCTCGCCTTTACTGGTTTGGGCGCTCTGATCGGCGCCCGGTGAATCTGCTTATTGCGTCACTTCTGGGAAAGCACCCACTTGGCCAGCGTTGCCGCTTCGGCGTCGGTCACATTGTTGGGTGGCATCGGCACCATGCCCCACTCATCCTTGCTGCCATTTTTGATCTTTCCCACCAAGGTTGCCTCGGCCCCCTTCTCGGCGGCACGCTTGCTCGCAATGTCCTTGTAGGCCGGACCGACAATTTTCTTGTCGATGGCGTGGCAGGTCATGCAGTTCTTGGCCTTGGCCAGTTCCGGCGAAGCCTGGGCGGTACCGGCGGCAAGCAATGACGCCCCGATCGCCAAAATCATCATTCGCATTGTTTTTCTCCAAAACATTGAGGTCAAAAAAGTCTCGGCCAATCAGGCCGCCATATCGATCAGCAGCGTTTCGATTTCCGTCCGCCCGACGGGGCTGGCCATGGCAATCAGCATGTAGCCCGGTTTGAGCAGGAAGTCCTTGTCCGGATTGAACTGCCAGCTGCCATTGCGCTCGCGCACGGCAAGGAAAACGTAATTGGCACTGCGCAGCTTCAACGTGCCCAGCGGCTTGGGAATGAATCCGGCCGGCACCGGTACCTCCTCGACCCGCAGATTTTTTTCCGACTTCAACATTTCGTCGAGGAAGGAAACCACGTGCGGGCGGATCATCGCCGAGGCGATGCGCATGCCGCCGGTAAAGTCCGGCGAAACGATGGCATCCGCCCCCGCCTTGCGCATTTTCTCGATATTGCGCTGCTCCGTGCAGCGCGCCACCACACGCAAATCGGGCTTCAACTGCTTGGCCGTGATGACGATCATCAGGTTGCGCGAATCGTCGCCGGTCACCGCGAACAGGCCCTTGGCATCCTCGAGATCGGCGGCCAACAGAATATCGTCGTCGCTGGCATCGCCATGCAGGTAAAGAAAGCCCGGGTTTCTGTCCTTGTAATCCTCCAGGCGCTGCATATCCTCGTCGATCCCGACGAAATGCCGATTGGTCGCCTCCAGTTCGTGCGCGATGTTGCGTCCGACACGGCCGTAGCCACAGAGGATGTAATGACCTTTGAGTTTCTTGATAGCTTTTTCCATGCGTTTTCTCCGCAGGGTTCCATTGAGGTCGGTCTCGAGCAGCGCCACGGTCACGACCGAAAACAGCAGCGACAGATTGCCGGCGCCAAGAATGCCGATGACCACGGTCAGAATCCGGGCCGGCTGGTTGCTCGACATGTCGATGATTTCACCGAAGCCGATGGTGGCGACGGTGATGAAGGTCATGTAGAACGCGTCAAACCACGAATATTTGCCCTCGGTCAGCACCATGTAACCGACCGTGCCAAACACATGTACGGCAATCAGCATGCCGACTGCGACATAGAGCAGCCGGAGAATGTAGCCGGTCTGCAGGGCCCTGATCGGGGAAACGCCGGAATCGCCGCTCATTCCGCCAGCGGCACCGATTGCGTCATGAAGATCACCGCCTTGCCGCCATCCATGTTGGCGTGCAGCGACTCGACCAGCGGCGGATTGATCGGCTGTTCAGCTTCCCACTTGATGATGAAATTGGCCCCCGAACCGCCGGATGCATCGTTTAGTTCAACGAACAACTCCAGCGTTCCCAGTGGCGGCACGATCACCGGCGCCGGCACCCGCTCACCAAGCAGCTTGCCATGCGTATCGAAATATTTGGCGGTCAAAACCCGCAGTGGCCGCTTGCTATCGGTATTGCGAATGCTGACCAGCGCCGAGAGCAGCACATACGAGGCCTTGCCGCTCTTGCCCAGATTGCCGTACAGCATGTGGGAATAGATCGGCAGGTACAACGTCTGCCCCTTGACCAGCTGCCGCGCCTCCTGCGCCAACGCCACAGTCGACGTCCCGAGAATAGCCAAAATCAGGGCGCCAAAAAATACCCAGGAAAATTTCCGATGTCCCATGTCTCCCCCTTATGCGTACCGTCGGTACGTGGCCCCCAGGCCATTTCATCCGATTCTGCCACAACCATCACCAGCCGGGGCAACAAGGAAAAAGCCGGGCAACGGGCCTTAGGGGGGTGAGGGGCCGAGCATGGTTCGCAACAGACCGGCCAGCGACGGCCAGTTGACCGGCTTGGCAATGTAGTCGGCCGAAAGTGCCTGCGCCTGGGCGATAAAAGCCGGATCGCTGCGTCCCGTGACCAGCACCACAGGAAAGCCGGCACCATGACTGGCCCGGATCGCGGCACCGACCTCGAAACCATCCAGTCCCGGCATCTCGACATCGAGCAACACGATGTCAAATGGCTGCCGTCGGAATTCGGCCAGTGCATCGCGGCCATTGTCCACGATGGTCGGCACGAAATCGCCACCAGCCAGGGCTGCCTGCGACAACAGGGCAACCGTCGGGTCGTCATCGGCGACCAGAACCCGCCATGCCCCCTGGCTCATGCCGCCAGCTCCACCAATACGGCCTTGAGCGCCGCATCGACCCGCCGCCATTCGCTGCGCAAGCCATCAACCCGGGCCAGCAATTCGCGCATCCGGACCTCCCGGGCCAGTTGCTCGACCTCCCGGCAGCGCTCGGCAAAGACAGCGGCACCGACATTGAAACTGCTCGACTTGAGTGCATGGACAGCGCCCGCCATCAACGCCGCATCGCCATCGGCCAGGCCCTGATCAAAACGCCCCCATTCCCGCTCGGCGGCTTTCAGATAGGCGACGACCACCTGGCGCACCAAAGCATCGCCCCCCTCGGGCGACAGGGCGCGAATCTTGTCAAAAGCCGTCTGTTCCAGCGGTGTGACGGGCTCCGGCAAGCTCGCGCTCGCCACCGGCTGGGCGTTGGCGACGGCAGGCGTTGGGACAGCGGACTTGCGCCGTTCAGCCGGCAGCCAGCGGGCCAGCAGCGTCAGCAACTCCTCGCCGCTGTAGGGCTTGGCCAGATACTCGTCCATTCCGGCGTCCTTGCAACGCTCGCGGTCACCCTTCATCGCATTGGCGGTCAGCGCGATGACCGGCAGATGCCGGCCGGACACGGCCTCCCGCTCGCGTAGCGCCATGGTCGCTGCAAAACCGTCGAGCACGGGCATCTGGCAATCCATCAGGACCAGATCAACCGTTTCTTCGGCCAGAATATCCAGCGCCTGCTGGCCATCGCTGGCAGCGATGACCTCCAGTCCCATGCGCTCGAGCTGGGCGCGCGCCACGACGAGATTACTTTCATTGTCTTCGGCAACCAGAACACGGCCGCGCAATTTCCTGGCTGGGCTATCGATCACCGCTGTGTCGCTCACGGAGCGCCGTTGCAGGGTCGTTTCGATGGCCCGCAGCAACTCGGCCTGACGGACGGGCTTGGGCAGGCAGGCGGCAATCTGCAGACTCGCCCTTTCCGCCTTGCTCAATGCGTCCACCTGCGCCGAAATGATGATCACCCGCGTCGGCGCCAGATTCTGGTCGGCGCGCAAGGCGCGCACCACATCGCAGCCAGGCAGATCCGGCATCTGCGTATCGATCAGCAGCAAGGCGTATGGCTCTCCCTCTTCAACCGCGGCCTTGAGCACGGAGAGCCCGGCCAGGCTTGAGGCCGCACCTTCGGCGATGAATCCCCGGCCACGCAGCAGGGCAAGCAACACCTCGCGTTGGGTCGAGCTGTCATCGACCACCAGCACACGCGCCCCGGTTGCAGGCAGGGCCTGCTTTTCCGGCGACGCCACCGGCAATTTGCCGAGCGGCAGGTCTAGCTCGACGGTAAAAGCAGCCCCTTTTCCAGGCGTACTCTCAACGTGAATCCGCCCCCCCATCATATCGACCAGATGCCGGCAAATGGCCAGCCCGAGGCCCGTTCCACCATATTTCCGGGTCGTCGAACCATCGGCCTGCAGAAAATGCTCAAAAATCTTTTCCTGGGCATCCAGCGGGATGCCTATCCCCGTATCGCTGACGACCAGGGCCAGCTTCAGGCCATTGTCACGCGGCTCGACAACAAGCAGCCGCAGCAGAATTTCCCCGGTCTCGGTGAATTTGACCGCATTGCCCAGGAGATTGGTCACGATCTGGCGCAAGCGCAACGGGTCGCCACGCACGATCAGCTTTTCATCCGGTGGCAAGTCCGCCACCAGTTCCAGCCCCTTGCGCCGCGCCGGTTGCGAGAATAGCTCCAACGACTCTTCAAGCAGGTTGCGCAGGTCGAAATCGACCACATCGAGTTCCAGCTTGCCGGCTTCGATTTTCGAGAAATCGAGAATGTCGTTGATAATGTGAAGCAAGTGCTTGCCGGAACGCTCGACCGCTTCGACGAACTGGCGTTGCGTCGGCTCCAGTTCGGTACCCAGCAACAACTCCGTCATGCCAAGCACCCCGTTCATCGGTGTCCGGATTTCATGGCTCATCGTCGCCAGAAACTCGCTCTTGGCCTGGCTGCCTGCCTCCGCCGCCTCCTTGGCGAGGCGCAGTTCGCGCGTCCGCTGCTCGACGATCTGCTCCAGATTGCCCAGGTGCGTCGACAACCAGTGATCGCGCTCGCGGATTTGCTCGACCATCTGGTTGAATCCGGTCACCAGCTGATCGATTTCGGTGACCCGACTGTCGGCAGCACGGATATCAAGCCGCCCGACCGAAACATCGGCCATGTGCCGGGTCAAGTCCTGCAGCGGCTCGATCAGTCGCCCCACCTGCCGGGACTGTAAATGCAGGGCAATGGCCAGCGCAGCGGCCATTTCGACCAGAATCAGACCGAGATAGCCAAGCAGATGCTGATAGGCCCCGCCCAAGTCTGTGCTCAGACGCAGCCAGCCGGCGGGCTGCCCGGCCACCTGGGCTGGCGCCAGAAAATCAATACGCCGCCAGGAATACGCGTGTCCGGCAACCGGCCCGGACAGCGGGGCCGGCGCAGCCACCTCGGCCCCATTGCGATCAAAGGCGACGAGCAGCGAAAGATCCTCGCGGAATACCGCGACCGAATGCAGATAAGGCATGCCCTTCAAGGCAGCAAACTTGCTCTCCGCCGCCGCCCGGTCATTGATCATCAACACAGGCTGCGCCTTGTCCCTGAGCTGATCAAGGTGCCGGTAACCCGCCTCGACATGCGCCTGCATCGTCATCCAGACGAAGGTAAAGACAATGAAGACGGTGGCAAAGACGATAGCTGAAGCCAGCACATAAAAATTGATGCGCGCCAGTCGGGACGGCAGCGGGCTCGTCGACAGCGGCAAACTCACGCCGAGCCTCCCGGCCCCAGACGATTCTCCTTCCAGGCAGTGGCGGCCGCCTGCCACGACTCGCGGAAATCATTGCCGAGTCTTTGTCGCAAGTCTTCCGGAACCACCGATTGGCCGCCAGCGAGGCGCCCCAGCAGCAAGTCCTCCAGCGCACCGGCCGTCTCCGCCAGGCGTCCCGCCCCGACATTGGCTGCCGCGCTGCGAATGGCATGCACCCGCTTCCGCTCCTCCGCATCGTCGCCTATCGTGCCCCGCCACGACTGCTCCCAATCGGCATAATGCTCAACGAACAAACCGACGGCCTGCCACCATAACAAAGGCTGGCCGAGCATACGCTCGACCGCACCCATCACGTCAAAGCCATCCAGGGAGTGAGGAACCGACATTGGTTTGAAAATACAAAACGATCATCAAGAAGCTAATTTTGCGCCGATAAGCTGCCTCATTGTTAAAGAATCGTAAAACATTTCCTTTCAATTACATTGGATTACAATCACTTCTTTATTGCGCAAAAGAAATGAAAATAGCATGCGCCAGACTGCACTGATTGTTGAAGATGACCCGGGCACCCGCCACGTATTGAGCACGACACTGGCCACCGCCGGGATCGACAGCATCTACGCCGAAAACGGAGCAGCCATGTGGCGGCAGCTCGACGAGAAACCGGATGTCATCATCCTTGACCTCAGCCTGCCGGATGTCGACGGGCTGGAGCTGCTGCGCCAGCTGCGACAAACCTCCGAAATCCCTGTCCTGATCCACTCGACCCGCTCCGACGAGATCGAGCGCATCATCGGCATCGAGATCGGCGCCGACGACTTCCTGCCCAAGCCCTGCAACATGCGGGAACTGCTTGCCCGCACCCGTGGCCTGCTCCGCCGTTGCCAGCGCACCAGCCCTCCCCGCCACGAAATGCGCCGCCTGCATTTCGGCGAATGGACGCTGGATACCGCCTCCCGCGAACTATCCCGGGCCGGCAATGCGCCAACGCCGCTCGGGGTGTCCGGCTATGCGCTACTTGTCGCTTTTCTTGAGCAGCCGTTCGAGCCGCTTTCCCGCGAATACCTGTCACGCATGCTGAAACGCGAATACGTTCCCTACGACCGGATCATCGACGTCCACGTCAGCCAGATCAGGCGGATTCTCGGCAAGCAGGCCGATGGCAGCGCTTTCATCAAGACGCTGCGTTCACAAGGTTATGTCTTTATCGCCCAAGTCGAAGCGACGAACTAATCAGGGCTGAATTTTGTGTCTGAGCCATGCTTGCGAGCATGGCTTTTTTTCGTCCGCGTCGGCTGTGTCGCCGGCAATGGCAGAGAAATCGCGAATCCCCGGCCGAGGAGCGATGTATTTTCATTTTGATGGTGGATAATCGCGGAGTCTCGCCTTCCCGCTGTCGTTCTCCGACCCTTTTCACCGATCATTCAACGACTTGAGTAACCGAGCCTCCCCGCTTCGCCTGCTGACCATTGCGGCCACGCTAGTCGCGCTGTGCCTGAACGGCCTGCCGCTGGCGCTGGGCTGGGATTTCGAGCATCTGCAACAGCTGGTCAGCAGCCGTTTTGGCGCCGGGCAGCTGCCCTTGCTGCGCGACTGGCAACGCACGCTGGTCGAAGGGCGCAACACCCAAGAGAGCGACAAGCTGAGGCGAATCAACGATTTCTTCAATCGGCGCATCACCTTCGACGACGACATGTCGGTCTGGGGCCAGAACGACTACTGGGCGACGCCCAGCGAAATCATTGGCCAGGGGCGCGGCGACTGCGAAGACTTCTCGATTGCCAAGTACTACTCGCTGATCGAACTCGGCATCCCGATCAACAAACTCCGTCTGGTCTATGTCAAGGCCAGGCAGACCGGACCCGCCGGCACCTTCCTGGTCGCCCACATGGTGCTCGCCTACTACGCGACACCGAATGCCGACCCGCTGGTCCTCGACAACCTGAACCCCCAGATCCTGCCTGCTTCGCGGCGCAGCGATCTTTCCCCGATTTTCAGTTTCAACAGTGCAGGCCTTTGGCAGGGCACCGGCAATCAGTCCAGCCAGAGCAATCTCTCCCGCTGGCAGGATCTGCAGGCCCGGGCGCGCGCCGAAGGCTTCCAGTGAGGTAATCGACATGTCCTTATTCCGACAACTCTGGCTCGCCGTGATCGTGAGCACCCTGATCGCCTTCGCCGGCAGCTTCGTGGCCAGCATGCTGACGGCTCGCCACTATCTCGAACAGCAACTGGCCATCAAGAACAACGACAACGCCGCCTCGCTGGCGCTATCGATGTCACAACTGGACAAGGATCCGGTCACGGTCGAACTCCAGGTTGCGGCCGTCTTCGACAGCGGCCAGTACGCTGCCGTCCGCCTGATCGACCCGAACAGCGAGACGATGATCGAAAAAACCAGCCCCCCCGATGCCGGCAATGTCCCGGCGTGGTTTGTACGCATTTTCCCGATCGCCTCGCAACCCGGCCACGCTCAGGTCAACGCCGGCTGGAACCAGTTCGGCACCATCGAACTGGTCAGCCACAGCCAGTTCGCCTACAAGGAACTATGGGATGGCGCGCTCAAGCTGCTCGGTTGGTTTGCCGTTGGCGGCGGCATCATGGGCCTGCTTGGCATGCAGGTCCTGCGCCGTATCCGCCGCCCGCTCGATGCCGTGGTCGGTCAGGCCCAAGCGATCAGCGAACGCCGTTTCATCAGCATCCCGGAACCCAAAACACCGGAACTGAAGAGCCTAGCCAGCGCGATGAATGCCATGGTCGACCGCCTGAAGGCCATGTTTGCCGAGGAAGCCGCCCGCCTGGAACAGGTGCGCCGCGAAGCGACGCTGGACAGCCTGACCGGCCTGGCCAACCGTGACTTTTTCATGAATGAGCTGGCCGCCGCGCTCAGCGACGACGACGCCAGCGCTTCCGGCACCCTGCTCATGCTGCGCCTGGGCGACCTGACCGGCATCAACCGCCGGGCCGGCCGCGAAACGGCCGACGAAGTGCTACGCCGGATTGGTGCCACGCTCAACGCACTGGCCGCCGACAAACCCAACGCCGCCGCCGCTCGTCTGAATGGCGCCGACTTTGCGCTATTGCTGCCCGGCGTCCGGGACCCGGCTCTGCAGGCCGAAAAGCTGCTGCACACCCTGAGCGACCTCGCCGCCGCCGGCCTGATCGAGGGGGAGCGCATCGGCTACGTGGCCAGCGGCGCCTACCTGCACGGCCAGACTGTCGGCAGCCTGCTCTCCCGCATCGATGCCGCGCTGGCCTCGGCCGAGACGCAGAGCGGACTCGCCTGGTGCCGCGCCGAAAGCAATTCCGAACAACAGGCCACCTCGAATGCCGACTGGAAGAAACTGCTTGATGGCGCCATCGAAACCCAGCGCCTGCGTCTGATCGAGTTCCCGGTCGCCGGCAGCGGCGGCCAGTTGCTTCATCTCGAATGCCCACTCCGCCTGCAGGCCACTGAAGACGGCGAATGGCTGGCCGCCGGCGCCTTCATGCCGATGGCCTCGCGCCTGTCGATGACCACTGAGCTCGACCTGACCGTTGTTCGTCTCGCGCTGGACCGCATTGCGGCCGGCCTTCCCGCCGTCGCGGTCAACCTGTCCGGCGAATCGATCCTCGACGCCTCGTTCCGCGCCCGCCTCTACGCCCAGATCGCCGCCCGCCGCGACCTGGCACCGCGCCTGTGGATGGAAGTCTCGGAAATCGGCGCCTTCCAGCACTTCGAGGAATTCCACGCCTTCTGCGACGCCCTGCGGCCGCTCGGCTGTCGCCTCGGCATCGAGCACTTCGGCCGCCAGTTCAGCGAAATCGGCCGCCTGCACCGCATTGGCCTCGACTACCTGAAGGTCGACGGCAGCTTCATCCGCGCCATCGACAGCCAGCCTGGCAACCAAGCCTTCCTCAAGGGCCTGTGCAGCATCGCGCACAATATCGGCCTGACCGTCATAGCCGAAAGCGTCCAGACCGCTGAAGAACTAGCCATCCTGCCTGAATTGGGCTTTGACGGTGCCACTGGCCCGGCTGTACCAAGGAACTGATCAACATGAGCACTGAAATCGAACTGAAGCTGCAACTCAGCCCGAAAGCCGCCCGCAAGCTGGCCAGCCACCCGCTGCTCGAAGGTATTCCTTCACAGCGCCTGCATCTGCTCAACACCTACTACGACACCCCGGCGCTCGAGCTGCACGCCCGGCGCATTGCCGTCCGCTTCCGCAAGAAGGGCTGGCAGTGGCTATGCACGGTGAAATCGGCCGAACCGGCCAGCGGCGGCCTGGCCATGCGCAGCGAATGGGAAACCCCGGCCACGCCGGGGGTCTTCGATTTCAGCCACGTCGATGCCCCTGACTTCCGGGAATTTCTCGAACAGCGCAGCGAGCAGTTCGAGGCCATCTTCACCACCGATTTCCACCGCCAGATCTGGCATGTGCCATTTGGTGACTCACAGATCGAATTGGCCCTTGATCGCGGCAATGTTGAAAGCAAGGGCCAATCAACACCAATCTGCGAAATCGAACTGGAACTGCTCTCCGGCACGGTTGACGACATCTTCGGCCTGACCCGCGAACTGCAGGAAAACCTCGACCTCCACCCGGCCATCGCCAGCAAGGCCGAGCGTGGTTACAGTCTCTTCCTCAACGAACCGCTCCGCCCCTTCAAGGCCCGGCTGACACCGATCAACGAAGAACAGACACCGGTCGAAGCCTTCCGCAGCATCGCACTGGGCTGCCTGGAGCATTTCCAGCGTAACGAAAAAGGCCTGCTCACCGGTGGCGACGCCGAATTCATCCACCAGGCCCGCGTTGCCCTGCGTCGCCTGCGTTCCGCGATCAAACTGTTCGCCCCGGTGCTCCCCTCGGAATTCGTTGCCGCCTACGGTCAAACCTGGCAAACCCTGGCCGGCGCGCTGGGTGACACGCGCAACTGGGATGTCTTCCTCGAAGAAACGCTACCGCCCATTGCTGCCGCCTTCCCCGACAACAAGGACATCAAACGCCTGCGCAAAGCCGCCCAACGGCGCGCCAACAGTGCCCGAAAGTCAGTCATCGGTCTGCTCGCCGTCAGCGAATACCCGCGCCTGCTGCTCGAATTCACCGCTGCCGTTTATACACTCAGCGACACGCTGGCCATGCCGCTCAAGGACTTCACCAAGCAGCAGATCGCCCGTCATGCCAAAAAAGCGCGAAAGCTGGCCAACCGTCACGCCGAACTCAGCCCCGCCGAGCGCCACAAAATGCGCATCGCCTTCAAGAAGCTGCGCTACACGCTGGAATTTTTTACCCCGATACTGCCGCCCAAGCACCTGAAACCCTATCTGGCCGCCCTGGCGCAACTGCAGGATGAGCTGGGTTTGATCAATGATCACGTCACCGCCGAAACCCTGATCGCTGAAGCCCTGGCCGGACACCCAGCCGGACCAGTCCACGGCTGGATTGCTGGGCGACATGAACTGCTGGTCAGCGAATTGCCGGAAGTGCTGCAGACTTGGCTGGCGCAACGGACGCCTTGAAATACTGACCGAAGCGATCTTGATCGATCTAGCAGGCCAAAGATTCGAATTCGCCACCAACGATCTGCTCAGCGAATCTTGAGGACTTTCCTGTCGGGTCTGGCAATACAAGCATTTCAGACAAGAACAAAAAAACCGGGGCTTCTGCCCCGGCTTCTTTTAATAGGGGTTTGACCCCTATTAGGTACAATTCTTGGGATTGTACTTTGTAGTGAGAGTGGTTGTGCATGCCCAGCCACCCGTAGCCGGGTCGAAGGTGAGTGTAATTGTCTTCCCATTCCACTCAGTTGCATGTCCAGCCTTGCCGGTACATACAATAGTAGTGCCGGTAACCGTCGGGGTGCAGAAGGTTGGACCTGCAGAGGTAATTCCGATAAAACCAACGTCAGTTGCGGTTAACGAGGGTGTTCTTCCGTTAAGAACAGCATCCTGGAATCCGGTTTTTGCGGCAGCAATTTCCGCCAATCCGGCGGTCGCATTGGATTTGATTGTGTAATCCTGATAGGCCGGCAATGCGACAGCCGCCAGAATACCGATAATCGCGACGACGATCATCAGTTCAATCAGGGTAAAACCCTTTTGCATGTTCGACATTTGAATCTCCTTTTGGATAAAGACGGGGAAAACTGCTGAGTTACCTATAACAGTTTCCGTGCCAGCTTTTTTGAACTCGCCATCAAAATCAGCAACAATCGCGCAAACCCCTTGTCATTCATGGGCTTGGCCTATTTTGTCGGCCAATGTAAATAAATATAGTCGCCAAACCGCCCCGGCGAAATGACAATTTACGGCACCCTGACTTGACGTAATGCGTCAGACATATCACTCTCCGGCTGAAAATATGGCAAATTCATCATCACCAACGTCGAGCCAGACGAAAAATCAGCAATCCACCTGCTGCGGTTTCAGGAATGCCTTGGCATAGCGGCGGAAAACCTCGCCCTTGACGAAAACCTCATGCAGATCAGGGTCGATATGGCCATTCCGGCTGAAATTTTCGAGGATGGCCAGCGCCTGGGATAGCGTCATGCCGTCCTTGTACGGCCTATCCTTGGCGGTCAGTGCCTCGAAGATATCGGCGATGCCCATCATCCGGGCCTGCCAGCTCATCTCTTCGCGCTTCAGGCCTTTCGGGTAGCCCTTGCCATCCATGCGCTCGTGGTGACCGCCGGCGTATTCCGGCACGTTCTTCAGATGCTTTGGCCACGGCAACTGTTCGAGCATGCGGATGGTGGTGACGATATGGTGATTGATGATCTCACGCTCGGCACGGTTCAGCGTGCCGGAACGGATGGTCAGGTTTTCGAGTTCATCCTCACTGAGGAAAGGCGCTACTTCGCCAGCGGCATTTCGCCAACAGTAGCGCCCGGCAATCTGGCGGACGCGCGCGATGTCTGCATCCAACATTTTTTCGCAGCCGATGTTGGCCTGACGCAAAAAGGCGCGATCAAGATCGATGTGCTGGCAGGCCGCGGCATAGGCAGTTTCCGCCGCAGCCGAATCGGCACCTGCCGCGATGGCTTGCCACTTGCGCACCTCGGCATCGCGGCGGACGACTTCAAAGCGGGTGTCGATCAAATGAATGCGGTCGTAGAGGGTTTGCAGCTTGGTCGCCTTATCGACGACATGCACCGGCGTCGTCACCTTGCCGCAATCGTGCAGCAGCGCGGCGATGCGCAGTTCGTAGCGGTCCTTGTCGGTCAGCCGGAAGTCGGCGAGCGGCCCTTCGCGGCTGGCGTCGGCCGCTTCAGCCAGCATCATGGTCAGTTCCGGCACCCGCTGACAGTGACCGCCGGTATAGGGCGATTTTTCGTCGATGGCCGTGTTGATCAGCTGGATGAAGGACTCGAACAGTGCTTCAAATTGCTGCACCAGCTGGCGGTTGCTCAGCGCCACCGCCGCCTGCGAGGCGAGTGACTCGGCCAGCCGCTGGTCCCCCGGTGAAAATTCGCGCACCTTGCCGGTGGAAGCATCGATGGCATTGATCAGTTGCAGTACCCCGATCACTTCGCCCTCGTGATTTTTCATCGGCACAGTCAGAAAGGACTGCGATCGATAGCCGGTGTGCAGATCGAAGGCGCGCGTCCCGGAAAAGTCGAAGCCGTCGGCGGTGTAGGCATCGGCAATATTGACGGTTTTCCCGGTGATGGCCGCGTAGGCAGCCACCATGCAGTCATTCGGTGAGCCATCAGGTCGATGGAGCGGCAGATCGGGGAATTTGCCCGGTATCGCCTGTTCGCTTGAGCCACCGAAGGCGATCTTCAGCGAATCGGTCCGGACGATTTCGAAATGCAGGTAGTGCCGGTCTTCGGAAACCAGATAGAGCGTCCCGCCATCGGCCCGGGTAATCTGCTTGGCTGCGAGAACTATTCGCTCAAGCAGCAAGTTGAGATCGCGCTCGTCGGAGAGCGAAGTACCGATCTCATTGAGCTGATCGAGGCGACGAAAAAGATCGTCCAGGGTTTCCATGGAGGGATTTAGCAAGCGATGCCGATGTCTTTTGGCCACATGTCAGAACTCAAAAACCTGATCATTCTGCAACATGCTCAGGTCAAAATCCCCCAGGCAGCTTCCGATTTCCGCCATGGTTGTCTCGATCTGCCCCGGCTTAAGATGGGTGATGTGGATTTCGCAACTGCGCTCCAGTTTTCGGAGTTCCGCAGCCAGCAGGGTCGGACAATAATGCTTGGAGGCTTCCGCCAGGCCCTGCTCTTGATTGGAGAAGGCGCACTCGATGATCAGATGACGCAGATTATCGAGACGATTGAGCCCCTGCCAGAAGGCATCGCAGGGTCCGGTATCGCCGGAAAAGACCAGGCTCGCGGCCCCCGAATCGAGGCAGTAACCGACTGCGGGCACGGTATGATCGACCGGCAGTGCGCTGATGCCACGATCGCCAAGGGTGACAGTGGCACCCGTTTCAATGGTCTGGTAGCGCATGAACGGCTGATCGGCACGGGGCAGGACCGAAAAATCCGGCCAGATGGACCAGTTGAAAATGTGTTGCCGAAGCGTATCGAGCACCGCCTGAGTGCCATAGACCATCAACGGTTTGCGTCGACGATCGCCAACGGAGTCGATCATCAACGGCAGCGAAACGATATGGTCGAGATGGGCGTGGGTCAGGAAGACGTGGTCGATGGCCGCCATTTCGGCTATCGACAATTCGCCCACCCCGGTACCGGCATCGATCAGGATATCGTGATCGACCAGAAACGAAGTGGTTCGCTGGTGCCTGCCGCCAATGCCGCCGCTGCAACCGAGTACACGTAGCTTCATGCCTGTCCGGTCTGGAAAATGATGCGCCCCTCACGGTCATCACTACGTCAGAGTGCGAATGAACAGCCATTTTCACGATGAAAACAGCCACCCGAAGTTATCCGGATTGTATATCCGCGGCTCGGCCCGGTTCGTGAGAAAAATCACACTTCCCGGGATAGCGTTCCCGGTAGGAAGTAGCCTTTTCGCCGCTTAAGCCTTGTGGAAAAATTCCATCTTGATGCCGGCGATCTCGATCACATCATGGTCACCCAGCGGATAGGCCTGTGCATCAAGCGCCTTCCCATTGACGACCGGGAACTGACTCCCTTCAACATGGGTGATGAAATAACCATGCGGCCGTTTGGCGATAACGGCGACCTGAAAACCGGGCTTACCCAAAGTGGTCAATGTCTTCGTCAGATCGAGTTCCTTGCCGGCGTTGGGTCCGTTCAGAAGCTGAATCGCGGCCGCCAGGTTCGGAACCGGCGGCTTGGGCTGAGAAGCCAGGCCGACGCTGGAGCGCACCAGGGTATCGGTAGGCTCCAACTGCAATTCGGAAGGCATCTTGATTTGCCCGGAGCGTGTCGCGACATTTTTTTCGAATTCGCTGGCGGCTGCGCCCGCCTGCAGATCGGCCATGTATTTCAACTTGTACTTGCCGAGCTCGATGACGTCGTTGTTGCGCAGGAAGTGTTTCTTGATCGGTTGACCATTGACCAGCGTGCCATTGGTGCTGTTCATATCCTCAAGAAAGGAATCGGCCAGGATGGTCACAACCACGGCATGCTCGCCGGAAATGGCAAGGTTGTCGATCTGGATGTCGTTATGAGGTTTGCGACCGATACTCAGGCGCTCCTTGTTGAGCGGTATTTCCTTGAGCACCAGCCCATCCATCGAGAGGATCAATTTAGCCATATTCCTTACCTCATCTCACTTCAAACAACCAAACAGCCGTTGCCACCAACCCTTGGGCGCCGAATAGTCGCCAAGCACCTTGACCAATATCACTGAAACATTATCCCGTCCGCCATGGTCATTGGCCAACTGAATCAGATGATCGGCAGCCAAAGGCAGATTCCCCCCAAGAGCAGATAGCGTCAAGGCAATATCTTCATCTTCGAGCATGTCATTCAGGCCATCCGAACAGAGCAGGACGATATCCCCTGGCTGCACGTCAAAATCATGGACCTCAACATCTACCGAAGGATCAACCCCCAAAGCCCGGGTGACCAAATTCCTGTTTTCAGCATATCTAGCCTCTTCGGGGCTGATCATGCCGTTGTCAACCTGCTCTTGCCGCAGCGAATGATCACGCGTCAACAGTTCGAACACCTGGCCGCGCAGACGATACAAGCGAGAATCACCGACGTGGGCCACGCTCATCCGGTTATCGTAAAACCAGGCCAGGACCAGCGTCGTCCCCATCCCGGCATATTGCGAACAGCTCTGCGAGGCATGGAAAATGGCAAAATTTGCAGCGCCGACCTCGTTGACGATATGTCGCTCGATGACTGACGGATCGCAGCTCCCGCTTCCTTCTTGCGTGACACACGAGCTGATGACACGGTTCAGGTCTTCAGCCAGGCGGGTTATCGCCATGCCACTCGCCACCTCACCGGCGTTATAGCCCCCCATGCCGTCGGCCAGAATGGCGATGCCTAGACCGGCCTCGGCAAAAACCGCATCTTCATTATGGGAACGAATCAAGCCCGGATCGGTACGCACCACCATTTCCAAGGCGTCACGCAGCATCATTGAGGCAATTCCCGCGCACACGCCAACCGGCAAACATGGCCCGCGGCACACGCAGGTGCAGAAGCCCGAGTTCGCCCGAAACATACGCATGCCATTTGTATCAACAACCTGGTCATTCTCATTTCCCTGAAGCGCTCTTCCCGGCACGAACCGGAGGCACCGAATCCTGACATTCTTACCCGGAGTTAATATCCGGTCAAACCCCGCTAAATCGGCAGCTCGCTACCGAGCCCTCTCTCCTCCGCCGCTGCCAGCACCCGCAAAGCGACCGCAATGTCCTGAATGGCCATTCCCTGGGATTCAAAAAGCGTGATTTGCTCGCTGGACACGCGCCCGGCATGACGGCCAATAATGACCTCGCCCAACTCAAGCAACTGGCGGGAATGCAGACGCCCCTTTTCCAGCAGCGGCAACAAATCCCCCGCCTCAGCCAGCGCCGTCGGGACCGAGTCAACGGCGATCAGATCACAGCGCCTGACAGAGGCCTCCGACAACTCCTGACGAACCAACGCATTGGAACCCGCCGCATTGATGTGCATGCCGGGCTCCAGCCAGGCCGCATCGAACACGGGCTGTGCCGCAGTCGTCACCGTTCCGATCAGGTCACTGCCACGCACCGTTGCCTCGGCACTCTCCGCCGGGATAACCGCCACCCCGGCGATCGTGGTGAGCCGCTCGCAAAAAGCCTGCAAGCGCTCGGTCTTGCGACTGAAAACCTTGACGCACTCCAGCGGCAACGCGGCACAGATCGCCCGGACATGGCCTTCAGCCTGCCAGCCAGCACCGAACACGCCGGCGATCTTCGCGTCAGGCTTCGCCAGCCATTTGGCCGCGACGCCGCTGGCCGCGCCGGTCCGGATCATGCCTAGATAGTCTGCCTCGATAATGGCATTGAGCTGGCCGCTCGCGGCATCGAAGAGATGAACCAGAAAACGGTTGCCGGAACGATTGCTGGTATAGGCCTTGTAGCCGAGAACGCCTTGGGCCGGTAGCCCACCCTGCAGGAGATGCAGAGCGGTCTGCGGCAGACGGGTCCGGGCCCGCGGCGTATCCAGCGCCTGCCCCAAGGCCAAATCGCGATGGGCCGACTCGACGCCCTCAAGCGCCATTTCCACTGTCAAGACCTGCTTGACGTCATTTTCTGAAAGAAACAAGGCCATGATTCTCGCCTCCTAAACGATGGTGACATCCTGCCGAGCCAGGATTCGCTGTTCAAGCCAGCGTCCGACCACGACCACCAGCAGCGCGCCAACCGAACCGGCCAGCGTCGCTGACCATGCCGGCATCGGCGGCAACAGGCCGAGAACACCGGGATCGCTGAAAATCATCTGGCCCGCCACGTAGCCGAGCAAGCCGGCCCCCATCAGGACGATGACCGGAAAGCGTTCCATCCAGTGCAGGATCAACTGGCTGGACCAGACGATCAGCGGAATACTGACGGCCAGTCCGAACAGCAACAGCACCAGGCTGCCATGAGCTGCCCCGGCCACCCCGATGACGTTATCCAGGCTCATCACGAAATCGGCCACGACAATGGTCTTGACCGCCCCCCAAAGGTGGCTAGACGGTTCGATGCCATGACCGTCGTCCTCTTCCGGCAACATCAACTTGACAGCAATCCAGAGCAGCAACAAGCCGCCGACGAGTTTTAGCCAGGGCAAATTCATGACCAGCGCAGCAAACACCGTCAGCACGACGCGCAGGCAAACCGCCCCGGCCACCCCCCAGAAAATGCCCGTCCTGCGCTGTTCAGGCGAAAGATTGCGGCAAGCCAGAGCGATGACGACAGCGTTATCCCCGGAAAGAACAATATCGATCAGGACAATCTGCCCGACGGCGATCCAGAACAGGGATGAGGTAAAGTCAATTTCCATAAAAACCAAGGCGAAAAAAAGGCGGACACGCGGCCCGCCTTTTTGGTTGAGCTAGGCTCGAATTTTACAGCAAGGCCTTGAGCAGCTTGGCCATTTCGGACGGGTTACGCGTCACGGTGAAGCCACAGGCTTCCATGATTTCCAGCTTGGCATCAGCGGTGTCGGCGCCGCCAGAGATCAACGCACCAGCGTGACCCATGCGCTTGCCGGCCGGTGCGGTAACGCCGGCGATGAAGCCAACGATCGGCTTCTTCATGTTTTCCTTGCACCACATGGCGGCTTCGGCTTCGTCAGGACCACCAATTTCGCCGATCATGATCACAGCGTCGGTATCCGGATCGTCGTTGAAAGCCTTCATGACGTCGATGTGCTTCAGACCGTTGATTGGGTCACCACCGATACCAACGGCAGACGACTGGCCGAGACCGATTTCGGTCAGCTGGCCAACGGCTTCGTAGGTCAGGGTGCCGGAGCGGGAAACCACGCCGATGCGACCCTTGCGGTGGATGTGACCCGGCATGATGCCGATCTTCACTTCATCCGGGGTGATCAGGCCGGGGCAGTTCGGGCCGAGCAGCAGGGTCTTCTTGCCGCCCTTGGCTTCCTTTTCCTTCATCTTGTTGCGCAGCATGAGCATGTCGCGAACAGGAATGCCTTCGGTGATACAGATGGCCATATCGAGGTCGGCTTCAACGGCTTCCCAGATCGCGGCGGCAGCACCCGGGGGCGGCACGTAGATGACGGAAACGGTCGCACCGGTTTCAGCAGCGGCTTCCTTGACGGAGGCGTAGATAGGAATATTGAAGATGGACTCGCCGGCCTTCTTCGGGTTCACGCCGGCGACAAAGCATTCCTTGCCGTTTGCGTATTCCTGGCACTTTTCCGTATGGAACTGACCGGTCTTGCCGGTGATGCCCTGGGTGATGATGCGGGTGTTTTTATTGATGAAAATGGACATTCAATAGCTCCTTACTTGACCGCAGCAACGATCTTGGTGGCGGCTTCGGCCATGGAATCGGCAGAAATGATCGGCAGACCGGAATCCTTCAGGATCTTCTTGCCCAAATCTTCATTGGTACCCTTCATGCGCACGACGAGCGGCACGCTGAGGTGGGTCAGCTTGGCTGCAGCAACAACGCCTTCGGCAATGGTGTCGCACTTCATGATGCCGCCGAAGATGTTGACCAGGATGCCCTTGACCTTCGGGTTCTTGAGCATGATCTTGAAGGCTTCAGTGACCTTCTCGGTCGTGGCACCGCCGCCGACGTCCAGGAAGTTGGCCGGCTCGGCGCCGAACAGCTTAATGGTGTCCATGGTCGCCATGGCCAGACCGGCACCATTCACCAGGCAACCGATGTTGCCGTCGAGGGAGATGTAGGCCAGATCGAACTGGGAAGCTTCGACTTCGTCCGGATCTTCTTCGTCCAGGTCGCGCATGGCGACGATTTCCGGCTGACGATACAGCGCGTTGGAGTCGAAGTTGAACTTGGCGTCGAGTGCCTTGACGGTGCCGTCGCCTTCGTGGATCAGCGGATTGATTTCGGCCAGCGAAGCATCCGTTTCCATGTAGCAGGTGTACAGGCTCTTCAGCGTCTCGATACACTGCGGAATCGAAGCTTCGTTCATGCCCATGCCCTTGGCCAGGGTCAGGGCCTGCTCGTCGGTCAGACCAACCAGCGGATTGACGAAGACCTTGACGATCTTTTCCGGGGTCTTGTGGGCAACTTCCTCGATGTCCATGCCGCCTTCGTACGACGCCATGATGGCGACGGACTGGGTGGCGCGGTCGGTCAGCGCAGCAACGTAGTACTCGTGCTTGATGTCAGCGCCTTCTTCGATCAGCAGGTGACGGACCTTCTGGCCTTCCGGACCGGTCTGGTGCGTGACCAGCTGCATGCCGAGAATCTGGCCGGCGTACTCGCGAACTTTTTCGAGCGAGGTTGCAACCTTGACGCCACCACCCTTGCCACGGCCACCAGCGTGAATCTGGGCTTTGACGACCCAGACCTTGCCGCCCAGGGTTTCGGCTGCCTTGACTGCGTCTTCGACGGTCGTGCAGTGAATCCCGCGCGGAACCGTAACGCCGAATTTCTTCAGGATTTGTTTGCCCTGATATTCGTGAATTTTCATGCGCTTTCCTTGCGTTTAGTTGAGTTGCGAGCAATGAGCAGTAGCCGAACGATCCCCCGACCCCACCCGGTTATAGCGTGTTCAGCCCAAAATGTTACCACAGACCGAAAAAACTTCGGCAGGCCAAAATTCATAATTATGGAGTCGATTCCGCCGCTTGAATGGCCTTGCCCAACAGCGGCAGCAACATGACGGCTGCGAAAACCAGACTGATCACCGAAGCCAGCCAGAAGCCAGCCACGCCGAGCGGCGGTTGCCAGCGGTAGCAAAGCCAGGCACCGCCAAGCAAGCCGATACCCCAGAAGCAGAAAGTCTGGACCAGCATCGGAAAGAAAGTCACCCGATAAGCGCGCAAGCAGTGGCCGGCAATCGTCTGCAATGCATCGAAAAACTGATAAATGGCGATATACGCCACCAAGCCAAGCGCCACGGAGCGAACAGCCGGATCATCGGTATAGGCATTGATCAACGGCTGCGCCCCCAGCCAGAGCAAGAGTCCAAGCATCGAGGACGAACAGGCGGCAAGGACCAGCCCTGCGCGAATGGTCGCCCTGGCCCGCAGCGGGTCACGTGCCCCGACCGCCTGACCGAGCGCCGCCATCGTTGCAATAGCCAGCGACAACGGCAGCATGTAGATCAGCGCCGAAATATTGGCCACGATGCGATGCCCGGCCACCACCGGCGCGCCGAGCGAGGCGACGAACAGCGCGATCAGGGTGAAAGAAGTAATTTCAACCAGATTGGACAAGCCCATCGGCACACCGATGCGCAGCAATTCCCGCCAGATCGGCCAGCGCGGCGACTGCCAGTCGGCAAACGGCTGGTAACGCTTCCCCAACGGCCCGAAAGCCAGGTAGGCGCCGCCGCTCAGACAGGCCAGCCAGCCGATCAGTACGTTTGACAGGGCACAACCGACCACGCCGAGGGGTTCGCCGAGCCAGCCCTGCAAGGCCAGCCCCCAGGCCAGCACGGCATGCAGACACAAGCTGAAAAAGCCGATACCCATCAGCACCCGCGGCTTGCCCAGCGCATTGCAGAATGCCCAAAACGTCCGGTAGCACAGCGATGCTGGCAGGCTCCAGGCAAGCAGACCGAGGTATTGCCGCACCTTGGCCTCGACCGCCGCGTCCATGTCGGCCATGCCGAGCGCCACGCCGGGATGGGTCAGGAAAAGAATGCCTGGCACCGACAGCAGCAGGGCCAGCCAGAACCCCTGCTGCAAGATGCCCGCCACCTCGTCGTCGCGTTTCGCTCCATGCAAATGCGCCACAACGGGCGCCACGGCCTGCAGGATGCCGACCAGCGCAAAGACCACCGAGACATGAATGCCGCCGCCGATCGCCACGGCTGCAAGATCGAGCGAGCTGACATGACCGAGCACGGCGGTATCGACCACCATCATGCCGATGGAGGACAGCTGGGCAATCAGAATGGGAAAAGCGTGGGCGATCAGGCCACGGACGGCTGTTGCGAACATGGGGCGAGATTGTCGCATGGCCCCATTCCAAGGTGCTTTGATTTAGCCCTGTACAGTCGATAGGCATAGACAGTTAGCCGGGAAATACCAACAGAGTTGATCTGGCTCAAGCGCCTCGCTTTTCCACAATATGAAAATTGACGGTTCAGGAGGGAGTGAATAATGAGACTAGGCCTACACGCCATAGAAAATGCCAGCCGCGACGAAATCGTCGCTCTGCAGACCGAACGATTGAAGTGGACGCTGAACCACGTTTACCAGAATGTGCCGCACTACAAAGCGTCATTCGACGCCGCCGGCGTGCATCCGGATGACTTCAAGTCGCTGGCCGATCTGGCCAAATTCCCGTTCACCACCAAGCAGGATCTGCGCGACAACTACCCCTACAACATGTTCGCCGTGCCCCGCGAAAAAGTGGTCCGCGTCCACGCCTCGAGCGGCACGACCGGCAAGCCGACCGTCGTCGGCTACACGCAGAAGGACATCGACACCTGGGCTAACCTGATCGCCCGCTCGATCTACGCCTCCAGCGGCCGCCCCGGCGACATCGTCCATGTCGCCTACGGCTACGGTCTGTTCACCGGTGGTTTGGGCGCCCACTACGGCGCCGAAAAACTGGGTTGCACGGTAATCCCGATGTCCGGCGGGCAGACGGAAAAGCAGGTCCAGCTGATCTGCGACTTCAAGCCGAACATCATCATGGTCACGCCCTCGTACATGCTGAACATTGCCGACGAGTTCCGCCGGCAGGGCATCGACCCGCGCAGCACCGATCTGCGCATCGGCATCCACGGTGCCGAACCCTGGACGCACGCCATGCGCCTCGAGATCGAGAACGTCTTCGGTATCGACGCCATCGACATCTACGGCCTGTCGGAAGTCATGGGCCCGGGCGTCGCCAACGAATGTGCCGAGAGCAAGGACGGCCCGGTGATCTGGGAAGACCACTTCTATCCGGAAATCATCGACCCGATCACCGGTGAAGTGCTCCCCGAAGGCAGCAAGGGGGAACTGGTCTTCACCTCGCTGACCAAGGAAGCGATGCCGATCATCCGCTACCGCACCCGCGACCTGACCCGCCTGCTGCCGCCAACCTCCCGCTCCATGCGCCGTATCGACCGAATCACCGGCCGTTCCGACGATATGCTGATCATCCGCGGCGTTAATGTCTTCCCGTCGCAGATCGAGGAACTGATCCTCAAGCAGCCGAAGCTGTCGCCGCATTACCTGATCGAAGTCAGCCGCGACGGCCACCTCGACTCGATGAAGGTCAATGTCGAAATCAAGGCAGAGTTCGAATTCGCCAGCGCTGCCGAGAAGGAATTTGTGGCACACGACCTGCAGCACCACATCAAGTCCTACATCGGCGTCTCCGCCAAGATCGACATTGTTGAAGTCGGTGGCATCGAACGCTCGGTCGGCAAGGCCAAGCGGGTGATCGACAAGCGTCCGAAGTAACGCAACAGAACGCCCACCCGATACTGCCGAAAAGCGCCTCTGCCGGAGAAATTGCTGTCGGAAAAATTTACAGCCGGCAGAAAATAAAATCCCAAACGAATGATTCGCTTGGGATTATTTATTTGGCATTAAGATTGCTATGGATAATTTAGCGCACCCAGCAATACGCTAGGTGCGCTAAATCCTCTGCAAAAAACTTGCCCCTTGCGCAACCTCATCGTGGCGCCTCCTAAGATATGGCCCACCAGCAAGTAGCTTGCTGCCAAAGCCGACCGGAACACGACTTCGGGAAAACTCATGATCAAAAAAATACTGGCCTGTTGCCTGCTCTACGCAGCGCTCCCAGCTCAATCGGCGATGACCTACACGATTAACCCGGCAAGCAGTTATGTCAGCAGCCTGGCTCCGGTATGGACATTCGCTTACTCGGAGTATTACGCAAGCCTCCCTGGAGAGCCAGCCATTCCCCCCACCAACTATTGGCAGTTGAACTGGCAACCGGTGCGATACGCTT
The DNA here is from genome assembly GCF_000012425.1 of Dechloromonas aromatica RCB. Classification (NCBI taxonomy): domain Bacteria; kingdom Pseudomonadati; phylum Pseudomonadota; class Betaproteobacteria; order Rhodocyclales; family Azonexaceae; genus Dechloromonas; species Dechloromonas aromatica (nom. nud.). The sequence continues at coordinate 3,626,047 of NC_007298.1, forward strand.
TATCGGGCAGTTTCGAGGCTGAGATCATTTATTCGCCTTACAACCCGGCGATTCGCCGCCTCCAGCTCAGCAATTTCAACTTATCGACCGACGCACCAAGTTATGCTGGATTTGGTCTCCCCTTACAGCTTTCGTTGTCCAATAATGGGGAGCTCTACATGTCGAGCGTCGCATGCTACCAGGACTTTTTCGACATTCCCCTCGGCAACAATTGGTCATGTAGCGGTGGCAACTTGGGCATGGTACGGGTGGATTCTGGTTCGTTGAACGGCTCGGGAATCGAGCTTGCCGGAGGTGATAGCTGGCAACTCCCGATTATCTCCCCACTGTTTGCGAGCCCAAGCATGCCCCCACCCGTTACGGACTACTCCCCGGCATACGGTTCGTTCGGATACGTCATCCAGGCCACCACCATTCCCGAGCCCGGAACCGACCTTCTGATTCTAGGTAGCCTAGGTCTCTGCGGGCTGCTAACTCGTCGCAGAAGAGCAACTGGGCTGCAAAAAACCAGTCAATAAGTGGTTGCTCAAGGAGGCAGGGACATCCGCCCCCTCCCTCCCCTGTATCAAGCGAAGAATTCCGACGCCCCCTGAAGCCCCGCTCCTTGCCAGAAACGGCAACGGAGCGGCGCGGTTTGCCACTAACGAATCTGCGCTTGTAGCGGACACAAGCCTTCGACACCCGCTTCCAGCACATCGCCCCGAACAAGCGGCCCGACCCCGGCCGGGGTACCGGTGTAGATCAGATCACCCGCTTCCAGCCGGACCAGCGTCGACAGATTGGCAATGATGTCCGCCACCGTCCACATCATGGCTGACAAGTCGCCTTCCTGGCGCATCTGACCATTCACTTTCAGCCAGATACGGCCCACTTCGGGATAACCGCTGAGCGCCACCGGGGTGATCACACCAGCGACGGCTGACTGGTCGAAGCCCTTGCTCATGTCCCACGGATGGCTCTTGCTCTTGGCGTTGGCCTGCATGTCGCGTCGCGTCAAGTCAAGGCCGACGGCGTAACCGAAGATCAGGCCCTTTGCCGCATCGACCGCAACATTCTCCCCCCCCGCCCCCAGCGCCACGACCATTTCCACCTCATGGTGCAGGTTGCTGGTCTGCGGCGGATACTTGACGCTCAGCTCTCCTGTCCCGCCAACCACCGCATCGGCCGGCTTGGTGAAGAAAAATGGCGGCTCACGGCCTTCGGCCTGATCGACCGCACCCATTTCGCGAGCATGATCGGCATAGTTACGGCCGACGCAAAAAACCCGGCGTACTGGAAAACGCTGCTCGGTACCGAGTACCGGCAGCACAGGAACTGCGTGGGGAGCAAAAACGAAGTCCATCTCAAGGCTTTCGTAAAAATCGGGCTGAGCGAAAGTGTGCAATATTTCACCCCAAACTCGCCGCCCAAGTGTTAGATTTTGAAAAAATGGGAAAAACAAAATATACAGCGAGAAACAACATGAGAAGCAAACTGACGAGCATTGTCGCACTGACCGCCGCACTTGCTCCAGGCGTCGGAAACGCCATCGGATTCGGGGAAATCACGCTTCAGTCACGTATCGGCGAAGCGCTCCTGGCTGAAGTGCCGATTCTGGCGACCGCAGAAGAACAACCCATAACGGCCTGCTTTTCCCTGGCATCGATCCGTGGCTCCGACTTGCCGGTGATCACTGCAGCCAAGACAAGATTGATCCGCCGCGGCCAGAATTATGTCCTGCACATTCTGGGCACCCGACCGGTCAGCGAACCCATTTTCGCGATCTCCCTGCAAGCGGGCTGCGGTTACGACATTGTGCGCGACTACGTGCTGATGCCGGAAGCACCATTTGCGCAGGCAGAAATCCCTGCGTCTTCAGGCGCCATTGCCGCGCCAAGAGGTAAACAGCCGAAATTTGCGGAATGGCATGCCCGCGAGGGCGACACGCTCGAGGACATTGCCGACGCCCAGGCGCCAGCCACTCTTTCCGAACGTCAGCGCCTGATTGCCGCCTTAAAACGAGCCAATCCGGACCTCGCCCCAGACACCGTACTCAGAGAGGGCTCCATTGTTCGCATTCCGGCAAGCAAGCAGGTCGGCGCCGAGAAAAGAGAAAGCCCCTCTCGTGCATCGACGCAAGCGACAAGCTTTGAGGAAACGTCACCAAAGCCAGTTGTACCACGCAGCAAGCCCAGGCCAAACACCCCGCCAACGAAAGGCATGGACCAACTGCTCGTGGGCGCTGCGCCAGAGGAGACCAAGCCGCGCGAAAAAGGAAATTCTGCGCTCCTGTCATTGGCCGAGACCGAACAGCGCCTTCTCAAGCTGGAAACCACCCTGCATTTGCTGACGCAGGAAGTGGAAAAAATGGATCAAGCCCTGGACTTGGCGACCAAGGCCATTGAAGCACAAGGCAAATTGCAGCGGGCGCAGGCGCCCCAGGCTGCTGTAGCGGCGACCAGTGCCCCCGCGCTGCCTGCCAACGCCCCAGCGAAAGCCAACTGGCTTGAATTGCTGTTGAGTGCAGCCCTCGGCGCGGCCATTTCAGTCGGTCTTGCCCAATACCTGGGACGTCGCCATCGTTATCCTGGAGAGGAAGAAGCGCCACTGCTCTTCGCCCAGCATCGCGACGCAGCGCGCCCGGCCACACAAGAAACGACGGACGTATTCGACATCACAGAAAGCGAAACATCTGACTCAAGCCCGCAAGTCATCAAGCCATCCCTGCCGCCATCGCCTGAAGAAAGCCCAGTCTCAGCCAGTGCCCCCAACCCGGACGAAATGCAGGTGGAAGACGATCACTCGCTGCTGGAACTGGCGGAAATCATGCTCTCCTTTGGGCGCCTGCGTGGCGCAGCCGACACACTGGCTGCTCACATTGACGAGACGCTACCCAGGAGTATTGAGCCATGGAGCATGTTGCTCGACCTCTACCGCCGAGGCGGCATGCGCCAGGAGTTTGACGCACTGGCGGAAAAGATGCGCCGCCACTTCAATACCGAGATCCCAGCCTGGAATGACTCGACGACGCCCATCTCCGGACTGAAAACACTGGAAGACTTCCCGCACGTCATTCAAAAGGCATCCCAACTCTGGGGCACCCAAGACAGCGTCGATTATTTATTCAGTCTCGTCCACGACACCCGAATGGGTCAGCGCAATGGCTTCCCTTTGGAAGTCGTAGAGGAAATCGCCTTGCTCATGCGTATTCTGGTGGAGGCCTACGGTCTCAAACGCTGCGGCTAAATTGCGTCAAACAGGATTGTCGAGATCAACGAACTCGCAAGCAATCCCGAACTGTTGGGACAGATGCTCGGCTAGCGCTTGCACCCCATAGCGCTCGGTCGCGTGATGGCCGGCTGCCAGATAGGCAACCTTGCTCTCCCGGGCCAGATGCACTGTCTGCTCTGAAATTTCGCCAGACAAGTAGGCATCGACACCGAGCGCGATCGCCTGCTCGAAATAACCCTGCGCCCCGCCCGAACACCAGCCGATGCGACGGATAAGTCGATCACCACCACCGACCACCAGCGGCTGGCGACCGAGCACACCGGCAACCCTGCTCACCAATGAAGGCAAATCGCAAGGCTCGGCGAGCGCCCCCAGCCAGGCAATATCCTGTTCGCCGAAACGCCCCTCGGGCAAAAAGCCCAAAAGGCGCGCCAATCGGGCGTTGTTACCCAGTTCCGGGTGCGCATCCAGCGGCAGGTGATAAGCCAGCAGGTTGATGTCGTTGGCCAGCAGACTGGCCAGCCGCTGGCGCCGGATACCGGTGACCCGGCCATCCTCGCCTTTCCAGAAATAACCATGGTGCACCAGAATGGCATCGGCATGCCGCTCGATCGCCGCATCCAGCAAAGCCTGACTGGCTGTGACGCCGGCCACGACCCGGGTGATCTCGCTACATCCTTCCACTTGCAGGCCGTTTGGGCAATAATCCCGGAACTTTCCGGGCACCAACAGCCCATCCAGATAGTCCACCAATTCTTCAAGCTTCATTCGAGACAATATCCATGCAGAGGTTGTGGCAGATTTTTGCACAAACGGTCACCGTTGCGCTCGCCATTCTGTTCGTCGTCTCCACGCTGAAACCGGAATGGCTGCCGCAACGACAGGGTGTCGTTGCACTCCAGGAAGCGCCGACCACCGGCGACGAGATCAAGAGCACACCGGGCTCCTATCGCGATGCGGCACGCGCCGCCTTGCCCTCGGTAGTACACATCTACACGACACAGGAAATCAAGCAGCAGCGCCACCCGCTGTTCGATGACCCGATCTTCCGCCATTTCTTTGGCGACCGCCCGGAAGGCCAACCGCAGCGTAACTCCGGCCTCGGTTCCGGCGTCATCGTCAGCCCCAACGGCTACATCCTGACCAACTACCACGTCATCGAAGGCGCCGACGACATCCAGGTCTCGCTCAACGACACCAAGACCTACAAGGCGAAAATCGTCGGGAGCGACCCGGAATCCGATCTCGCCATCCTGCAAATAAAGGCCGACAAGCTGCCGGCGATCACCTTCGGCCAGATGGACAACCTGCGCGTCGGCGATGTCGTGCTCGCCATCGGCAACCCGTTCGGTGTCGGCCAGACAGTCACCATGGGCATCGTCTCCGCCCTCGGTCGCTCGCACCTCGGCATCAACACCTTCGAGAACTTCATCCAGACCGACGCCGCGATCAACCCCGGCAACTCCGGTGGCGCGCTGGTCGACATTCACGGCAACCTGGTCGGCATCAACTCGGCCATCTACTCGCGCACCGGGGGCTCGCTCGGCATCGGCTTCGCCATCCCGGTGTCCAGTGCCCGCAGCATCATGGAGCAGATCATCCGCACCGGCACCGTGACCCGTGGCTGGATCGGCGTCGAGGCCCAGGAAATCACGCAGGAACTGGCCGAATCCTTTGGCCTGCCGGACAACGAAGGCGCCCTGATTGCGGGTGTGGTGCGCAGCAGCCCGGCCGACACAGCCGGCATCCGCCCCGGCGATGTGCTGCTCTCGGTCGATGGCAAGCCTGTCCAGGATCCGCAAGTCATGCTCGACCTGATTGCCGCACTGACTCCGGAGGAACGCTCCGCTTTCCGCCTGCGTCGCGGCAAGAACATCGTCGAGGTTCAGGTCAGGATCGGCAAGCGTCCGGCCATGCGGGCCGAACAGGAGTAAGCGATGTGCCAACTGCTGGGCATGAACTGCAATGTCCCGACGGATATCTGCTTTTCCTTCAGCGGGTTTCAGGCGCGGGGTGGTGCGACTGACGTGCATTCCGATGGCTGGGGCATCGCGTTCTTCGAAGGCAAGGGCACCCGCCTTTTCCTCGACCCGCAGCCCTCGAGCACCTCACCGGTCGCCGAACTGGTCCGCCAATACCCGATCCGCTCGAAGAATGTCATCGCCCATATCCGCAAGGCGACGCAAGGCTCAGTCGGCCTGGAAAATACCCACCCCTTCATGCGTGAGCTGTGGGGGCGATACTGGATTTTTGCCCATAACGGCAACCTGTTCGACTTCACGCCGGAACTGGATGGCAGCTTCGTTCCCGTCGGCCTGACCGACAGCGAGCGGGCCTTCTGCTGGCTACTGCAGGAATTGCGCCGCCGCTTTGGCAGCAGCGTGCCGGAAAGCAGCGCCTTGTTCGACGCCATTCATGCCCTGACGCTGGAAATTTCCCGGCACGGCGAGTTCAATTTCCTGCTCTCGAACGGCGACTGCCTGTTCGCGCACGCCTCGACCAAACTCAGCCACATCGTCCGCCAGGCACCGTTCGCCCAGGCCCATCTGAAGGATCAGGACGTGACCGTCGATTTCAGCGATGTCACCTCACCAAACGATCGCGTCGCCGTCATTGCCACGTTTCCCTTGACTGACAACGAAGCCTGGACCGACATGCCGCCGGGAACGCTGTGGTGGTTCGAGGAAGGCGCGCCGGTCAAGACCTTGCCGACGCGTCCAGGGCCGGTCAAAAAACCGGCCTGATTCGCTGGTCAGTGCTCAGACAGCTTGCGGAAGTCCTCTTCAGCCTTGGCCATCTCGCTATCCATTTCGGCTGACTTTTCCGGAGTCACCTCTGCCGGAGCCTCGACCGGTCGAGGTGCCGACACAAAGCGTGCGGCGAGGATTCCCAGTTCGTAAAGCAGGCACATCGGGATGGCCAGTGCAAGTTGCGAAACGACATCCGGTGGCGTCACCACGGCAGCAACGATAAAGGCACCGACGATAAAGTAGGAGCGCCACTCCTTCAATTTCTCGACCGAAACCACACCCAGCTTGACCAGCACAACCAAGGCAACTGGCACCTCAAAGGCAATACCGAAGGCCAGGAACATGGTCATCACGAAGGACAGGTAGGCCTCGATATCTGGTGCAGGCGTAATGCTCTTCGGGGCAAAGCTGTTAATGAAGCTGAATACCTGTCCGAAGACGAAGAAGTAGCAGAATGACATACCGGCCACAAACAACAGCGTGCTCGAAATGATCAGCGGAATGCCCAGGCGCTTTTCGTGAGCATAGAGACCCGGAGCGATGAAGGCCCAGGCCTGGTAAAGAATGAACGGCAGCGCCATTATGAAAGCGACCATCGCCGTCACCTTTAGCGGCACCATGAACGGCGTGATGACGCCGATGGCGACCATCTTGGTGCCTTCCGGCAAGGCCTTGGTTAACGGTGCGGCAAGGATGTCGTAGATTTCGCCCGGCCCTGGGTAAATACACAGAATACCAAGAACGACTGCAATGGCGATCAGGCTGCGCAACAGGCGGTCGCGCAGTTCAACCAGATGCGAGATAAACGAGTCTTCGGGTGCTTCGCTCATGCCTGGGGCTTGCTGTTGGTGTCGATGGTCGGCAAGCCTTCAGCCAGCTTCGCGGTTTCATTGAGTTCGGCCACGGCCTCTTTGGCCGGTGCCTCGATGGCACCGCGCGCCGAATCGTATTCCTTGCGCACCGATTCTTCCATGGCACGCGCCGAATCGGTCACCTGCGTCTGCAGCTTCTTGAGTTCATCGAGCTGCATTTCGCGGTTGATGTCGGACTTCACATCGCTGACATAACGCTGGGCGCGGCCGAGCAAATGCCCGAGCGTGCGCGCCACCTTGGGCAGCCGCTCGGGGCCGATAACGATCAGCGCAACAACGCCGATCACCATCAATTCAGAAAAGCCGATATCGAACATGGTTTAAAAGCCTGCTCAGGAAGGGGGAAAGCCCCGCATCCGAACTTAAGACTTGGTCTTTTCCTTAACTTCGACGTCGATGGTATGGCCGCCAACCTGCTGGGTCGGCTGAGCCTCCTCGGCCGGCTTGTCGGCATTGGCTTCCTTCATGCCGTCCTTGAAGCCCTTGACCGCACCGCCGAGATCCTGGCCGACATTACGCAGCTTCTTGGTGCCGAAAATGAGCATGACGATGACCAGAACGATCAGCCAGTGCCAAATGGAAAAACTGCCCATGATTTATCTCCTAAATGCGTTTGAGCATGGGGCCGACCGGTTCCGGACCGCCCACGATATGCGCGTGCAGGTGCGGCACCTCTTGCTGCCCCACACGTCCTGTATTGATGATCACCCGGAAACCATCCGGACTTCCTTGAGCCACCGCAATTTCGTTCGCTTTGGCGAGGATCTTGCCAAGCACCGGCGTATCTGCCGCCACCACCGTCGCCAGCGAAGTGATGTGCTTTTTGGGAATCACCAGCACATGCACCGGGCGCGCCGGATTGATGTCGTTGAAGGCAAGGATATCCTCGTCCTCATAGACCTTGCCGGCCGGGATTTTGCCCTCGACGATCTTGCAAAAGATGCAATCGCTCACTTCGTACCTCGTGATGCCTTTTCGTCAATGCCGGAGATTCCCTCCCGACGGCGCATTTCCTGGGAAACGTCCTCGATGCTCAAGCCGTAGAAGGCGAGCAGGACCAGCACGTGATAGATCACGTCAGTTGATTCCCAGACGATGTTCAGACGCTTGCCATCCTTGGCCGCCATGATCAGTTCGGCACATTCCTCACCAATCTTCTTCAGGATTGAATCCGGCCCCTCGGAAAACAGCTTGGCGGTGTACGACTTTTCCGGGTCGGCATGGCGACGGGAAGCCAAAGTCTCGGAGAGACGGTGCAGGATGTCATGGGTGCTCATTTGTAGATTTCCTTCGGGTCTTTCAGAACCGGATCAGCGGGAATCCAGCGATCCCCGTTCAATTCATTGAAAAAACAGCTTTCGCGGCCAGTATGACAGGCAATCCCGCCCACTTGTTCAATGCTCAGCAACAAGACGTCGCCGTCGCAATCGGTACGAATCGAATTCACTTTCTGGAAGTGACCGGACTCTTCACCTTTGCGCCAAAGTCGCTTTCTCGAACGCGACCAGTATACCGCGTTGCCGCAGAGAACCGTTTCCTGAAGCGAGTCGCGGTTCATATAGGCGAACATCACGACGCGACCGTTTTCATCCTGGGCAATCGCCGGAATCATGCCGTCGGCGTCCCATTTCAACGCTTCCAGCCAGTCCTGGGAATTGTCGAGATCGGCCATAGAAATTTAGAGCCGAACTTCGATGCCGCGCGAGGCCATGTATTCCTTGGCCTGACGGACAGTATATTCGCCAAAATGGAAGATGGAGGCCGCCAGCACCGCATCGGCACGACCTTCGGTGACGCCATCGGCCAGATGCTGCAGATTGCCGACGCCCCCTGAGGCGATGACCGGAATTTTGACGGCGTCGGACACGGCACGAGTCAGCGCCAGATCGAAACCGTTCTTGGTGCCGTCACGGTCCATGCTGGTCAGCAGGATTTCTCCGGCGCCCAGCGCATCAATCTTCTTTGCCCACTCGATGGCATCCATGCCGGTATCGTTGCGGCCACCGTGCGTAAAGACGTGCCATTGGCCGGGCGCAACCTGCTTGGCATCAATGGCGACGACGATGCACTGCGAACCAACCTTGCTGGAAGCATCGAAAATGAGATCCGGATTCTGGACCGCGGCGGTGTTCATCGACACCTTGTCGGCACCGGCGTTGAGCAGGCGACGGACATCTTCCACCTTGCGTACGCCACCGCCAACCGTCAGCGGAATGAAGACCTGCTCGGCGCAGGCCTCGATGATGTGCAGGATGATGTCGCGCTGGTCGCTGGAGGCGGTGATGTCGAGAAAAGTTACCTCATCGGCGCCCTGCTCATTGTAGCGGCGGGCGATTTCGATTGGATCGCCGGCGTCACGCAAGCCCACAAAATTGGTGCCCTTGACGACTCGGCCAGCCGTGACATCAAGGCAGGGGATGATGCGCTTGGCGAGCATCAGGCGCCCAACTCGTCGGCCATGTCTTGCGCGGCCTTGAAGTCGAGCGAGCCATCGTAAACCGCACGGCCGGCAATGGTGCCAACGATGCCCTCGCCTTCAACCGCGCACAGCGCCCGGATGTCGTCAAAGCCGGTCAGGCCACCGGATGCAATCACCGGAATGGTCAGCGCCTGGGCCAGACGTACGGTAGCCTCGATATTCAGACCCGAGAGCATGCCGTCACGGCCGATGTCGGTGTAGATGATCGACTCGACGCCGTAGTCCTCATATTTTTTCGCCAGATCGACGACATCATGACCGGTCAGTTTGGACCAGCCATCAGTCGCCACCTTGCCATCTTTTGCATCGAGGCCAACGATGATGTGACCGGGGAAGGCGACGCAGGCGTCATGCAGGAAGCCGGGGTTCTTGACCGCAGCAGTACCGATGATGACGTAGGACAAGCCTCCGTCAATACAGGCCTCGATGGTGTCAAGATCGCGGATGCCACCGCCGAGCTGGACAGGAATTTCGCCACCGACTTCAGCCAGGATAGCCTTGATCGCCGCAGCGTTCTTCGGCTTGCCGGCAAAAGCGCCATTCAAGTCGACCAGATGCAGACGACGCGCCCCCTGGTTCAGCCAGTGGCGAGCCTGTTCGGCCGGGCTATCGGAAAAAACAGTGGCCTGTTCCATCAGGCCCTGCTTCAGACGGACGCATTGGCCGTCCTTCAGATCAATCGCAGGAATAATCAGCATGGGAGTCTAGGAGATTAAATTCGACAGAAGCGAATCAGGGTTGCCACTCAACGAAGTTTTTCAGAAGTTGCAAACCGTCGCGAGCGCTTTTCTCAGGATGGAATTGAACCGCGAAGATATTATCCCGCCCCACTGCACAGGTAAAGGGCACGCCATATTCGCAAATGCCCGTCACCAGCGCCAGATCGGCCGGCTCGACAAAATAGCTGTGCACGAAATAGAAGCGCGAGCCGTCCGCGATGCCACTCCACAGCGCATGTGGTTTCTGGCGCACCTCGTTCCAGCCCATGTGCGGCACCTTCAAGCGCTCGCCTGTGGGCAGGTGCATTTTCTCATCGGGGAAGCGCTTGACGTTGCCGGCGAAGACACCGAGTGCCGGCACATTGCCTTCGTCGCTATGCTCGAACAGCATTTGCTCGCCGACGCAGATACCGAGGAAAGGCTTGTCCTTGGCCGCAGCCAGCACGGCGGTGCGCAAGCCACGCGCATCCAGCTCGCGCATGCAGTCCGGCATCGCGCCCTGACCGGGAAAAACAACACGTTCCGCGGCGGCGACGACAGCGGGATCGGCGGTGACAATAACTTGCTTGCCGCCAGCCACGTGCTCGAGGGCCTTCGAGACAGAGCGCAGATTGCCCATGCCATAGTCGATGACGGCAATGGTTTGGCCAGCCAGCGTCACAGCGAACCCTTCGTCGACGGCATGGTGCCGGCCATGCGCGGATCGGGCGTCACTGCCATGCGCAAGGCACGGCCAAAGGCTTTGAAGATGGTCTCGGCCTGATGGTGAGCATTCTTGCCGCGCAGATTGTCGATGTGCAGCGTCATCCCGGCGTGATTAACCAGGCCGTGGAAGAATTCGCCGACCAGATCAACATCAAAAGTCCCGATCACGGCACGCGTGAATTCGACATGCAATTCCAGCCCCGGGCGACCGGAAAGGTCGATCACCACGCGTGACAGGGCTTCGTCGAGCGGAACATAGCTATGGCCGTAGCGGGTCAGCCCTTTCTTGTCGCCCCAGGCCTTGGCCAGCGCCTGGCCGAAGGTGATGCCGATATCTTCGACAGTGTGGTGCGCATCGATGTGCAAGTCGCCCTTGGCCTCAATGTCGAGATCGATCAGGCCATGTCGGGCGATCTGGTCGAGCATGTGGTCGAGAAAGGGCACGCCGGTGGCATATTTGCCTTGGCCGGTGCCATCGAGATTGAGGCGCACAGTGATCTGCGTCTCCAGCGTGTTGCGTGTGATTTCGGCTTGCCGCATGGTTTAAGGCTGCAAAAGGCTTTTAACGGAGGGCCATGATACCATTTCAGCCTACTTTTACGCCTTTCGTGAAAACCCATGAGTCGCTTCTGGAGCCAGGTCGTCCGTGACCTCACCCCCTACGTACCGGGCGAGCAGCCCAAGATCGCCAACCTGATCAAGCTCAACACCAACGAGAACCCGTTCCCGCCCTCACCCAGGGTGGTGGCGGCGATTCAGGCAGAACTTGGTGACGATGCGGCGCGCCTGCGTCTCTACCCCGACCCGAATGCCGACTTGCTCAAGGCCGCGGTAGCCAGGAGGCACACCGTTTCGGCGCAACAGGTCTTCGTCGGCAACGGCTCGGACGAAGTGCTGGCCCATATCTTCATGGCGCTGCTCAAGCACGACCAGCCCATTATCTTCCCCGATATCACCTACAGCTTCTACCCGGTCTATTGCGGGTTGTACGGCGTCGAATATCAGACGCTGCCGCTGGCTGATGATTTCTCGATCAACCCGGCTGACTACTGTGACCGTCCGAATGGCGGCATCATCTTCCCCAACCCGAATGCACCGACCGGCCGTCTGCTGCCGCTCGATGCCATTGAGCAGATGCTCAAGGCCAATCCGGACTCCGTCGTCGTCGTCGATGAAGCCTATGTCGATTTCGGTGGCGAAACGGCTATTTCACTGGTCGACCGCTACGATAACTTGCTGGTCGTCCACACCCTGTCAAAGTCACGCTCGCTGGCCGGCATGCGCGTCGGCTTCGCCGTCGGCCATGCCGCACTGATCGAAGCACTGGAACGCGTCAAGAACAGCTTCAACTCCTACCCACTGGATCGTCTGGCCATCGTCGCTGCCGTCGCAGCGATGGAAGATGAGGCTTATTTTGCGCAATGCTGTCATGCGGTGATGGCCACCCGCAACACGCTGACCGCTGAACTCACTGAACTCGGCTTCGAAGTCCTGCCCTCCACCGCCAACTTCATCTTCACCCGTCACCCCCAACGCGACGCAGCTGAGCTGGCCAAGGCGCTACGCGAGCGCAACATCATCGTGCGCCACTTCAAACTGCCACGCATCGACCAGTTCCTGCGCATTACCGTCGGTACCGACGGCGAATGCAAGGCGCTGACTGACGCCCTGCGCCAGATCACCGGCTGAACCACCATGCAAACCATCTGGAAACGCCCGGACGGCAGCATTGTCGCCTGCACTGAGAAAATCAAGGTGTTGCGCGAAAACCTCGAAGAACTCCGCCAGATGGCGCAAGACGCCTTCGAGGATGCGCTGTTAATGGAATGCGAGGAAAACCAGATTCGTACCGTTTTCCAGGAAGTCATCAGCGGACTTAAAAACCCCTACAACGATATCTAGCAGGCAAAAAAACCGGATTTCGCTGCCCAGATCCGCCAGCCCTCCCCCTGAAGGACGGAAGGCCTAGCGCGCCAACCGCGCACTCGCTGAAAGCAACTGCTCAACCTTATCGTAAATTGCGCCGCACTTGGGGCATTCATAGCTGGGGGTCGCCCCCTCTGATGCAAGGCGAACATGGCTACACTTCAGGCATTGGCGACCGACATTTCCACTGTTGTTTTCCGCGGACTGTTTTGGCTCGATGTCTTCCAGAGTCAATTCGTCGAGATTGAAGGTTTTTGATTGCATGATTTCCGTACCAAGAAAAGGCCCGACGACTATCGCCGAGTGAGCAACTGGAGCGAAACTCTACCAGAGTGTCCAACGGCATCGCTACGGGCAACGCACGAAAAAAATGGAAATCAGATCACTCCGAGCAAGCCAAGCGCCGCGCCTACCCCGATAAACCACAGCGGATGCAGTTTCGTCCGCAAATTGGCGACCAAGGTGACCGCGACCAACAGCCAGGCAGCCCACCCAAAGGCAGCGGCTTGTGCGATGAGAGTGGCACCAGAAAAAATCAGCCCTACAGCGAGCGGGGCCACGCCAATGCTGACCGCCTTTTGCCAGCGCTTGCCGGAAAAGCTTTCCCAGCGATCGATCAACAGATAAATCAGTACGCTCATTGGCAAACACATGGCCAGCGTGCTGGCGAAGGCGCCAAGAAGGCCGCCAATCTCCCAGCCAATCAGCGTGACGACCAGCACGTTTGGGCCGGGTGCAGCCTGAGCAATCGCGTACAGGTGCGTGAAAGTCGTATCGTCCAGCCAATGATGATTTTCGACGACGACACGATGCATTTCGGGCAACAGTGCCGTTGCGCCGCCAAACGCGACGAAAGAGAGCAGGCCGAATTCAAGGAAGAGCTCAACGACGATCATTTACGGCCCAGCTTCCAGTAAGCCATGCCACCAGAAAGCAGCAGCCCGCCGACCATGACGATGGGCATCGGCCAGCGGAGACCTGCGATAGCGAGCACCGTTAACACCGTAAACGGCAGGAACACGGATTTGTCCTTGATCGCCGCGCCCATGCGCCAAGCCATGCCGAAGAGCAGACCACAGCCAACGGCGGCAATGCCCCGCAGCATGGACTGGACCTGCTGCAAACTGCCATAGCGGTCGTAGAGCAAGGCCAACAAAAGCACAATAACAAACGGCCCGGCGAGCAGGCCGACCGGCGCAACGATGGCGCCCGGCAAGCCACAGTAGCGCTTGCCGACGACGACGGCCAGATTGATGACATTTGGCCCAGGCAGGAACTGACAAAGGCCGAGTTGGGCATTGAACTCCTCAGCCGTCATCCACCAGCGCTCTTCGACCAGCATGCGCCGAGCGAAGGGAAGGACGCCACCGAAGCCGGAAAGTCCGACCGATGAGAAGCCCCAAAAAAGCGCCCGGAGGTCCGGGCGATTTCGGGATTCGGGAGTTTCCACGTTCATCCGCGCCCCGAAGGAAGTCCCCTTGGGGGAGAAACTTCGCTCAATTTTCGAGCCGGAACTCTGCCGACTTGGCGTGCGCCGGCAGTCCTTCGCCATGGGCCAGCGTCGAGGCGATCTTGCCCAAGGTCTGCGCACCAGCCTTGGACACCTTGATCAGACTGGTTCGCTTCTGGAAGTCATAGACACCCAGCGGAGACGAGAAGCGCGCACTGCCGGACGTCGGGAGTACGTGGTTCGGGCCGGCACAGTAGTCGCCAAGCGACTCGGAGGTGTAGTGACCGATGAAGATGGCACCGGCGTGGTGAATTTTGGCAACCCAGGGATCTGGATCGGCCAGCGACAGCTCGAGGTGTTCCGGTGCCACGCGGTTGGCAATGGCGCAGGCTTCTTCGAGATCACGCACGAGGATCAGCGCCCCGCGGTTGGTCAGCGAGGTTTCGATCACTTCGCGACGCGGCATGGTCGGCAGCAGTTTTTCAATGCTGGCCTGCACGCGGTCGATATAGGCGGCATCAGTGCAGATCAGGATCGATTGCGCCAGTTCATCATGCTCGGCCTGCGAGAAGAGGTCCATCGCCACCCAGTCAGGATCGCTACTGCCATCAGCCACAACCAGAATCTCCGACGGACCGGCAATCATATCGATGCCGACGATACCAAACACCCGACGCTTGGCACAGGCCACATACGCATTGCCAGGACCAACAATCTTGTCGACCTGCGGCACAGCCTCGGTGCCGTAGGCCAGCGCGCCAACGGCCTGCGCCCCACCGATGGTGAAAACACGGTCGACGCCGGCCAGACAAGCAGCCGCCAGCACCAACTGGTTGTGCTCACCACCCGGCGTCGGGACAACCATGATCAGTTCCTTGACGCCTGCCACCTTGGCCGGAATCGCATTCATCAGCACGGAAGAAGGGTAAGCCGCCTTGCCGCCCGGCACATAGAGGCCGACGCGGTCGAGCGGAGTGATCATCTGACCGAGCATGGTGCCGTCGGCTTCAGTATAGGACCAGCCTTCCATCCGCTGCTTTTCGTGATAAACGCGAACGCGGTGAGCGGCCGCCTCCAGCGCCTGACGCTGATCAGCGGGCAAGCCGTCGAGTGCCTTCTGCATTTCGGCCTTCGACAACTCGAGGTCGGCCATGCTACTGGCAGTCAGACGGTCGAACTTGTTGCTGTATTCGACTACTGCGGCATCACCGCGCGCCTTCACATCGGCCAAAATGCCGATGACGGTGCGTTCGATGCCTTCATCCTGCGCTGCCTCGAAAGCGAGCAGCGCATCCATTTGCGCCTTGAAATCGGCGTCGACCGTCGCAAGACGTTTAATGGCGACCATTTACTTCTCCACTGCCTGTGCGAAGGCGTCAATAATCGGTTGCAGGGTTTCGCGCTTGACCTTGAGCGAGGCCTGATTGACCACCAACCGCGAGGAAATCCCCATGATGTCCTCGACGGCGACCAGCTTGTTGGCCTTCAGCGTACCGCCGGTGGACACCAGGTCGACAATCGCATCGGCCAGGCCGGCCAGCGGTGCCAGTTCCATCGAACCGTACAGCTTGATCAGATCGATATGAACCCCCTTGGAAGCGAAATGTTCCCGCGCCGTCTTGGTGTACTTGCTGGCGACCTTGAGGCGATTGCCCTGGCGCACGGCATTTTCGTAATCGAAGCCCTCCGGCACAGCGACCATCATCCGGCACTTGGCAATATTCAGGTCGAGCGGCGCGTAGAGGCCTTCGCCGCCATGCTCGATCAGCACGTCCTTGCCGGCCACACCGAGGTCGGCAGCACCATACTGGACATAGGTCGGCACATCGGTGGCGCGAACAATGACAACCCGCACATTCGGCTGGTTGGTCTCGATGATCAACTTGCGCGAGGTTTCCGGGTTTTCCTTGGGAACGATACCCGCCGCGGCCAGCAGCGGCAGGGTTTCGTCAAAAATGCGGCCCTTGGAGAGGGCGATGGTGATGGTCGTCACGGGCAGGCTTGCTAAAAAGGCGAAAGCGCCATTTTAGCAGACCCCCTTACAGATACCCGAGGTGACGCGGCAACCAAAGCGCCAATTCCGGCACAAATGTCACCAGGAACATCGTCCCCGCCATCGCCGCCACCATCCACAATACCCAGGGCACGGTCGATTCCATCGAGACCCCGGCCATGCGGCAAGTCACCATCAGATTGACGCCGAGCGGCGGATGGAACTGGCCAAGCGCCATATTCATCGTGATGATCACGCCGAACCAGACCAGATCCCAGTTGAAATGCATGGCAATCGGCACCAGTAGCGGCAGGAAAATGAAGTAGATCGATATGGCATCGAGGAACATGCCAGCGATCAGCAGCAAGAGCTGGATGCTGAGCAGCATCGGAATTTCCGAGAGACCAGTGCCGAGCAAGGCCGCAGCGAGGTGATCGAGGGTACCAAGCGTATTGCTGCCCCAAGCAAAAACGCTGGCCAGCGCCACGACGGTCAGGATCACCGAGGAAATCTCGGCCGACTCGACCAGCACGATGTACACATCCTTCCAGGTCAGCGTCCGGTAGATCACCATGCCGACAATCAGGCCATAGAACACCGCCACCACAGCAGCTTCAGTCGGCGTGAAGAAGCCGCTGCGCATGCCGCCCAGGATGATGACCGGCGCTAGCAATCCCCAGCCAGCTGCCTTCAGGCTTTGCCAGAATGGCGGCCGTGGCTCGGCCGGCTCGGCTTCGAAATTGTTTTTTACCGACAGCCACCAGGCAACCAGAATCAAGGTCAATCCTGACAAAATACCGGGAATCATGCCGGCCGCGAACAGCGCCGGCACGGATGCCTGTGGCACCAGCAGGCTGTAGATCACGAAGGCTATGGACGGCGGAATCAGGATATCGGTCGAACCGGCTGCTGCAATGACACCAGCCGTGAAAGAGCGCGGATAACCAGCCTTCAGCATCGACGGCAACATCACGGCACCAACGGCCGCCGAGTCGGCTGGCCCGGAACCGGAAATCCCGCCCAGGATCATCGCCACCAGAATAGCGACTATGGCCAAGCTGCCACGCCGCTGCCCGACCAGCGCCGAGGCAAAACGCACGATGGTGGCAGCAACACCGGCCTTTTCGAAGATCAGACCAGCGATCACGAAAACCGGAATCGCCATCAACGGATATTTGGCAATACCGGTATAAACGTTGGTCGGCAAGGACATCATGCCAAGATCGGCGACCGCAACCACCGCAATGCCAGCCAGCCCCATGGCAACCGCAAGCGGCACGCCGGAGAGCATCAGCGCAATAAAAATCCCGAAGAGCAGCCAATCCATCACTTCGCCCCTCGCCAAAGCAGCGCCAGCAAGCGCATGACAATCACGATGGAAAGCACTGGCAACCAGACGGTGTACCACCACTGCGGCACGCCCAGCGATGGCGACGTGACCTCGAAATTGTAGTCATCCCAAGCCATCGAAACGCCATACCAGGCCAGCAAGCCAAACATCACCAACGAGCAGAGCGCAGCAAACCGGCGAGCAACGCCCAGCAACTTTGGCCAGCGATCGACAAAAAATGTAATCGCAATGTGATGATTGGTAGCAAAGGCATGCGAAGCGCCAATCAGTGTCATCACCACCAGCAAGGCTACTGAAATCTCCTCGGTGAACGCAAAGGAAATATCGGTGAAGTAGCGTACCAGCACGTTGGCCATGGTCAGCAGGCACAGAAGCCCCATTGACGCGGCCATCAGAACACGTTCGACCGTGGCGAGCGTCAGCTTGCCGCCTGAAGCGGCGGCATTATTGTTATCGGACATCAGCTGTTCAGCGCTTGGCGATGGCGGTTTCGGCCTTCTTGACCAGATCTGCGCCAATGGTCTTCGACCACTTGTCGTAAACCGGGCGCGTAGCCTGAACGAAGGCGTTACGCTGCTCGGCAGTCGGATTGGTCACAGTTACGCCGGCCGCTTCGATCTGCTTGAGGACGGTGTTGTCATTGCCGGCAATACCCTTGCGCGCCTTTTCAATGTTTTCACGCCCTGCCTGCAATGCCGCCTGCTTCACCGCCTCGCGATCGGCGAGTGTCCAGCTGGCCCAGACCTGCTTGTTGACGACGAAGATCAGCGGGTCTGCCACGTAATGCCACAAGGTCAGGTATTTCTGGCCAACCGTCGGCAGCTTGGCAGCCACGAACACGGACAGCGGATTTTCCTGGCCATCGACAGCGCCGGAAGCCAGCGCCGGCTGGGCATCCGCCCAGCTCATCTGGGTCGGGTTCGCACCAAGTGCCGAGAAGGTTTCGTTGTAGAGAGGGGAGCCGACGACACGGAACTTCATACCCTTCATGTCAGCCGGCGATGCGATCGGCCGCTTGGAGTTGGACATTTCGCGGAAGCCGTTCTCACCCCAGGCCAGCGGCACGACTTCGCGCTTCTCCAGGACAGCAAACAAATCCTTGCCGACCTCGCCTTGGGTCAAAGCATCAATCGCCTTGTAATCCGGCATCAGGAAGGGCAGCGAAAACAGGTTCAGTTCTTTGACCTGCGGCGACCAGTTGATGGTCGAACCGATGGACATGTCGATCACGCCCTGGCGAATCGCCGTGAATTCGCGCGTCTGGTCACCACCGACCAGCGAGTTGCCCGAGTAGAGCTTGATGACGATGCGGCCTTGCGTTTTTTCCTTGACCAGTTCAATCCAGCGCTCACCGGCCTGCCCCCAGGGAAATGCCGTACCGAGCGTCGTCGACAGACGATATTCAGCTCGATAAGTCTGCGCCTGAACTGCGCTGGCACTCAACAGGGTGGTAGCCACAGCGGCGGCGATGAAGGTTCTGCGCAGCATTGTTCTCTCCTTGGTCTTGTCGGGCAAAGCGAAGATTATGGGCGTAGCCCCCGGCCGGCGCAACCGCCGAAATAGCGGGCGTAAACGCAAAAAAGCCCGGCTAGCCGGGCTTTTCGATACAGGCGTATCCGCGACTTATTCAGCCGGGCGGATGTTAGCAGCCTGCTTGCCCTTCGGGCCATTCACGACGTCGAAGGTCACCTTCTGGTTCTCGGCCAGGGTCTTGAAACCGTTGCCTTGAATTGCGGAGAAGTGAGCGAAGAGGTCTTCACCACCTTCGGACGGGGAGATAAAACCAAAACCCTTGGAGTCATTGAACCACTTAACGGTACCATTTGCCATTTGAAAGCATCCTTAAAAATAAACGGGCTTGCGCCACAAAAATACGAGAACCAAGACCGAGGAGCTGACAAACCGTGGTACGGCGCAGGAACAAAACACTGCCTGGAAATCCCGAATCTCGGAGTATGGGGCAGCATTTCAAATACGCCAAGCATTTTTTTCACTTTTCTGCAGCCAACGACCGAAAAGAGACAAATTTCCCCTGGCGCAACAGGGTCAGTGCACTCGCCTGACCGCCGCACCCAACTTGGCCAGTTTTTCCTCAATTCGTTCGTAACCGCGATCCAGATGGTAAATACGGTCGATCACGGTTTCGCCCTGGGCGACCAGACCGGCAATGACCAAGGAGGCGGATGCACGCAGATCGGTGGCCATCACGGTAGCACCTTCAAGCCTATCGACACCACGCACAATGGCGTTATTGCCTTCGATCTGAATATTGGCGCCTAAACGCATCAACTCATTGACGTGCATGAAACGGTTCTCGAAGATGGTTTCGCGAATCGTTGCCACACCGTCGGCAATGCAGTTGATGGCCATGAACTGGGCCTGCATGTCGGTCGGAAAGGCCGGATACGGTGCCGTGCGCAGGCTGACCGCCTTCAGGCGTTTGGGAGCGACAAGGCGAATCGCATCGCGTTCGACGGTGATTTCGCAACCGGCATCCATCAGTTTATCCACGACGGTATCAAGGTAGGCCGCCGAAGTCTTCAGCAAGCGGATATCGCCACCGGTTGCTGCGGCAGCACACAGATAGGTACCGGTCTCGATGCGATCCGGCATGATGGCGTGCGTCGCACCATGCAGCTTGTCGACGCCCTGGATACGGATAACGTCGGTACCGGCGCCGGAAATACGGGCGCCCATGGAGACCAGACAGTTGGCCAGATCGACCACTTCCGGCTCGCGGGCGGCGTTTTCAATGACGGTTTCACCTTCGGCCAGACAGGCAGCCATCATCAGGTTCTCGGTGCCGGTCACGGTGACCATGTCGGTACAGATGCGTGCGCCCTTCAAACGGGTTGCCTTGGCATGCACGTAGCCCTGCTCGACCTTGACCTCGGCGCCCATCGCCTGCAGGCCCTTGATGTGCTGATCAACCGGGCGGGCGCCAATGGCGCAACCGCCGGGCAGCGAGACACGAGCCTCGCCACAGCGAGCGACCAGCGGACCAAGCACGAGAATGGAAGCGCGCATGGTCTTGACCATTTCGTACGAGGCAACCGGATTATTCAGCCCGCCACCGTTGAGTACGATGCCGTCGATGCCATCCATCGTCACACCGACGCCCATATCACCGAGCAGGCGGAGCATGGTCGAGATATCGTTCAGGTGCGGCACATTGGTGAAATGCACCGGATCCGAGGTCAGCAACGAAGCACAGAGAATCGGCAGCGCAGCGTTCTTGGCGCCAGACATGGCCACTTCACCCGAGAGGACCTTGCCCCCTTCAATCAACAACTTATCCACGCTGTGCGCTCCATTCTTCCGGGGTCAGGGTTTTGAAGGAAAGGGCGTGCAATTCCCCGGTATCCAGTTTTTCCTTCAGGGTCTGATACACGCGCTGCTGACGCTGCACGCGACTCTTCCCGATAAATTCCTTACTTACCACCAAGGCCTGAAAATGCTGGCCATCGCCATCAAGTTCAAGCAGGTCACAGGCCATGCCGGCAAGGATAAGTTCCTTGATATGGTCGGGATGCATCATGTTCAGCCTCTCAGCTTCCAGCCCCGCTTCAGCAGGTTCAAAGTCACTACGGACACGGCGGCGAAGCAGGTAACGACCACCGCCAGACTGATTTCAGGCGCCACATCGGAGACACCAAAAAAGCCATAACGGAAGCCATCGATCATGTAAAAGACGGGATTGTAATGCGACACGCGCTGCCAGAATGCAGGCAAGGTGTAAATCGAATAGAAAACACCGGACAACATGGTCAGCGGCATGATCAGAAAATTCTGGAAGGCGGCCAGCTGATCGAACTTTTCGGACCAGATACCGGCGATCATGCCGAGCGCCCCGAACAGCGCACCGCCCAAGACAGAAAAGACCAGAATCCACAGGGGCGCCACCACCCTCAACTCGGCGAACCAGACGGTTGCCACCAACACGCCGACGCCGACCAGCAAACCACGGACCATGGCTGCCAGCACATAGGCGGCGAAGAAAGCGCTATAGGGAATCGGCGGCAGCAGCACGAAGACAATCGAACCGGTGATCTTGGCCTGAATCAGGCTCGATGACGAATTGGCAAAAGCATTCTGCAGCACCTGCATCATGACCAGACCGGGTATCAGGAAGCTGGTGTAGCGCACGCCATGGACCAGAACATGCTCGTCGAGCACATGACCGAAAATCAGCAGATAGAGCAAGGCCGTCAGCACCGGTGCCGCGACGGTCTGGAAGCTGACCTTCCAGAAACGCAGGAATTCCTTCTCGAAAAGCGTCAGGAAGCCGATCATTGGTTCATCGCCCGAACAAAGACATCCTCTAGTGTTCCACCCGGATGAGCCGCCATCAGGTTGGCCGTCGTGTCCAGCGCGACGATCTTGCCCTGCTTCATCAGCGCGATGCGGTTGCACAGAGCTTCCGCCTCTTCCAGATAATGGGTGGTCAGGATGATCGTGTGTCCTTCGCCGTTCAGGCGACGAATAAACTGCCACAAGCCTTGCCGCAACTCGACGTCGACGCCGGCGGTCGGCTCGTCGAGGACGATAACTGGAGGCTTGTGCACCAGCGCCTGGGCAACCAGCACCCGCCGTTTCATACCACCCGAAAGGCGGCGCATGTTGACGTTCGCCTTGCTGGTCAGGTCAAGGTTCGCAAGAATCTCATCAATCCAGTCGTCGTTATTGCGGATACCGAAATAGCCGGACTGAATGCGCAGGGTTTCGCGGACATTGAAAAACGGATCGAAAACCAGTTCCTGGGGCACCACGCCCAGCAAACGGCGCGCCTCGCGAAAATCCTTGATCACGTCATGACCAAGCACTTTCAGCGTTCCGGAATCGGGTCGCACCAAACCGGCCAGCGAGGAAATCAGCGTTGTCTTGCCGGCACCGTTCTGGCCAAGCAATCCGAAAAACTCACCTTGTTCGATATCAAGCGACACCCCGGCCAGTGCTTGTAGTGAACCGAAATGCTTGACGACGTCGACGATGGAAACAGCAGGAATCATGGAATGCCCCCTTAGGCGAGGGGCAACAGTTCGGTAACGCCGTACAGCTCAGCCAGCGCACGAACGCCGGTCGGAATATGGGCAAACTTGACAGTCGACTGCGTCAGGCTGGCTACGCGTAGCCAACCAAGCATGACGGCGATGGCCGACGAATCAGCCTCGGTCACTTCGGAAAAATCGAAGACCTGCTCACCGGCCAGCAAAGCAGAACGGCCTGCTTCAAGCAGACCGCGTGCATTGGCCATAATTAATGGCGCCTTGACCAACAGACGCCCGGCTTCGCGTTCAATCATTTCTTGGGGGAGGTTTCCAGGGACTTGTTCTTGGCGGCGATTGAGGCGATCAGGCCATCGATACCGCCGTTACGCACTTCCTGGCCAAATTGGTCGC
Organism: Dechloromonas aromatica RCB; assembly: GCF_000012425.1. Classification (NCBI taxonomy): domain Bacteria; kingdom Pseudomonadati; phylum Pseudomonadota; class Betaproteobacteria; order Rhodocyclales; family Azonexaceae; genus Dechloromonas; species Dechloromonas aromatica (nom. nud.). Next base: position 3,648,901 of record NC_007298.1, read on the forward strand.
GATAGTTGGTGACCAGACTGATCCCGGCCACCACGACATCGTAAACTTTCCAATTAGCGTCCAGCTTTTCCAGACTGTAATCAAGCTGTACAGGCTTGTTGCCCGGCTGGTGCACTTCGGTCCGGACCAGCACATCGGTATCAGTCGGCGCCATCTTGGTCGGCTTGTACACCACCTTCTGGTTCTTGTAGCCAGTCAGCGCATTGGAATAGGTGCGGACCAGCAGGGTCTTGAACTCAGCCGTCAATTGCTGCTGCTGCTGCGGAGTAGCCTTGCGCCACTCCTTGCCAAGCGCCAGCGCGGTCATGTGCGTGAAGTTGAAATTGGGCAACACTTTCTTGTCGACCAATTCAATGACCTTATGCGTATCACCGTTCTGGATGTCCTTATCCTTGCGAATAATCTCCAGAACTTCTTCGGTCACACGCTGCACCATGACATCCGGTGCCTCCTGGGCAAACACAGCGCTCGACACGAAACCGGCAAACAACAGGGCAAATAGCTTTTTCATCATCTGTTACTTAAGAAATCAATCATCCAGCCGCGGCGGGCGGCCATCGAAAATCTGGTTACGACGACGCTGCAAATAGGCGTCACGAATGTACGCATATTTATCGAGCGCCGCTTCCTCAACCACCTTATCAGCCGGCAACAGACTGGCTCTGATGTCGACAAAGCGCAGGGCGACCATGCTATTGCGTACCGGGACCGCATGGATGCGCCAGACCGGATCGATGTAGGAATCAACACCAAACCCAGCCGTATCGCGCACATTGCGCGGCCCGATTACCGGCCAGAACAGATAACCACCGCTACCCACCCCCCAGACAGCCAGGGTTTGGCCAAAATCCTCTTCGTGTTTTTCCAGGCCAAGTTCGCTGGCCACATCGAAAAGCCCGAAAATCCCGACCGTCGAATTGATCAACAAACGGCCAATATCCGCGCCGGCATCAGCGAACTTTCCCTGCAAAGCACTGTTGGCACCAATCCACAGGTCGCCGACATTGCTGAAGAAGTTGCCGACACTGGCTTTGACCGGCAACGGCACGGTATTGTCATACGCTTGGGCAACCGGCTTGGCTGCATATTTATCGATCGCCTCGTGTACGGCGAACATCGAACGATTGAAACCTTCATAAGGGTCGTTCGGATTTTCTTCGGCCGATAGATTGCCGACGCAAGCGAGTGCAATGAGCCCCCCCAGGGCCCACCGCCGTCCACCGCGCATTCCAGATAAGCCGAGACTTTTCGTCATTTCTTGTCCTGTCCGTCCGCTGCCTTGCTGAATAAAAACTGACTGATCAATTTCTCAAGCACGATTGCCGATTGGGTCTTGGCTATCGTCTCACCCGCCTGCAACATCTTTTCGTCGCCACCAGCATCCAGTCCGACATACTGCTCGCCGAGCAGACCGGCCGTATTAATCGACGCGAACGTATCCTTCGGAAAGTGGTAACGCCCATCAATGGTCATGCTGACCACTGCCTCATAGGTCGCCGCATCAAATCGGATATCAATGATCCGCCCGACCACGACACCTGCACTCTTGACCGGGCCACGCACCTTCAGACCACCGATGTTATCAAACTTGGCTTGCAGCTCGTAGGTCTCAGACAAGTGAGACGACGACAGGTTGCCAACTTTGAGCGACAAAAAAAGCAAGGCAGCAAGGCCAAGTGCCACGAAAAATCCGACCCACAGGTCGAGTACGGTACGGTTCATTAAGCTCCCCGGAACATGAACGAGGTTAAGACAAAATCCAGCGCCAGCACGGTCAGCACCGAAGTCACCACGGTTCGCGTGATGGCGCGCGAGACACCCTCGGCCGTCGGCACCGAATCGTAGCCTTCAAAAACGGCGATCAGCGAAACCGCAATACCAAAGACGAAACTTTTGACGACACCATTCCAGATGTCGTAGCGAAAATCGACGCTTGCCTGCATCTGCGACCAATAAGCACCGTCATCGACACCGATGAACACGACACCGATCAGCCATCCGCCAAGCACTCCCATGGCGGAAAAAATTGCAGCCAGCAACGGCATCGAAATGACGCCACCCCAGAAACGCGGCGCCACGACACGGGCGATCGGGTTGACCGCCATCATATCCATGGCCTTGAGTTGCTCGGTCGCCTTCATCAAACCGATTTCAGCGGTCACCGACGACCCAGCCCGTGAGGCGAAAAAGATTGCGGCCAGAACCGGCCCCAGTTCGCGGGTCAGCGACAGGGCGACCAGCGTCCCCAGCGCTTCGGTTGAACCAAAACGCTGCAGAATTTCATAGCCCTGAAGACCAAGCACCAGGCCGACGAACAGGCCGGAAACCATGATGATCAACAGCGACAGCACGCCGCTGAAATAGATTTCACGCAAGGTCAGCGGCAAGCGGCGGAACGAGGAGCCGGAATGCATGAGCACGGCCCAGAAGAAGCGCGCAGCGAAGCCAAGCCGCCAGATGCGCTCGACCGTTTCATGGCCCAATCTCCGAACCAGGGAAATCGGGTCAAGCATGCCCGACCCCGCTCAGGAACTCGTCGCGTACTGACGGGGCGGGATAATCAAAATGCACCGGGCCATCTGGCTCGGCATAAACGAATTGGTGCACGAACGGATCCTTCGAAGCACGAATCTCGTCCGGCGTTCCTTCGGCGACGACCTGGCCGCCGTTCAGGAAATAGATGTAATCGACGATCAACAAGGACTCGTGAATATCGTGGGTCACCATGATGGACGTTGCGCCCAGCGCATCGTTCAATTTGCGAATCAACTGGCCAATCACGCCGAGTGCAATCGGATCAAGACCGGTAAACGGCTCGTCGTACATGACCAACATCGGATCAAGCGCCAGCGCACGCGCCAGGGCAACCCGTCGCGCCATCCCGCCAGACAATTCACCCGGCATTAACTTATGCGCACCACGCAGCCCAACCGCCTCGAGCTTCATCAGCACCAGATCGCGGATCATTTCTTCCGACATATCCGTGTGCTCATGCATCGGAAAAGCGACATTGTCGAAAACGGTCATGTCGGTAAACAAGGCGCCGAACTGAAAAAGCATCCCCATTCGGCGCCGCAGGCGATACAACTCAGCCTCGCTCATCTCGCACACCTGGTGTTTTTCCAGCCGAACCCGACCGCCGGTCGGCCGCAACTGGCCGCCGATGCAACGCAACAGTGTGGTTTTGCCGCAACCGGAACCACCCATGATAGCCACCACCTTGCCACGCGGAATCTTCATGTTGATTCCTTGCAGCACAGGCCTGCCGTCATAATTGAAGTGGAGGTTCTCGATATCGACCAGGATGTCGTCCGACAAAATACGTTCCTCGAAAAAGACTGGCGATTTTAACAGAAATGCCAAGCGTCGCCGGGAAACGACAAGGCTATAATCGTAAATATTTCACACTGACTGTTGCGCCATTGCCCGCTGCCAAGCCGCTCCTGCTGATTGTTGATGACGATTCACTAATCAGCGAATCGCTCAATTTTGCGTTCGCTCAGGAATATGACGTTCTCACCAGTCACTCCCGGGCACACGCTTTGGCCCTGCTGCGACAACTTCGTCATCCGCCCCGACTCGCTCTGGTAGACCTTGGCCTTCCACCCTTGCCCCACCGCCCCGACGAAGGCTTTGCCCTGATCGGAGACCTGCTGGCCCTGTCGCCGGACATGAAAATCATCGTTCTCTCCGGCCAGAGCGATGAAGACAACGCCCGTCACGCCAGAACGCTAGGCGCCGTGGAGTTCGTGGCTAAACCCTGCGACCCAGGCCGTCTGGCCGAGCTGTTTCGCCAGACCTTGCGTTTTGGCAACCAAGCGCAGGCAACGCAGGCATCGGGACTGATTGGTGAAAGCCTGCCCATGCAGCGACTGCGCCTGCAAGTTGGGCAATATGCCAATCTCGCCTACCCGGTATTGATTGAAGGCGAATCAGGCAGCGGCAAGGATATCGTCGCCAGCCATTACCTGCACCGCCTGACCGAACGGCGGGATAAACCATTCCTGGCCCTGAATTGCGCGGCCATTTCGCCCACGCTCCTCGAGCCCACACTGTTCGGCTACGCCAAGGGCGCCTTCACCGGAGCCACTTCGGCCAAAGCCGGCTATTTCGAAGACGCCGACAGCGGCACGCTGTTCCTAGACGAAATCGGCGAACTGCCGCTGGATCTGCAGCCCAAACTGTTACGCGTCCTGGAAAACGGCGAGTATCAGCGTGTTGGCGAGACACAGACACGGACATCCACCGCTCGCATCATTGCCGCAACCAATCGCGATCTGCGCCAGGAAATGCGGGCGGGGCGCTTCCGGGCCGATCTTTTCCACCGCCTGTCCGTCTTCACATTATCCGTTCCCCCGGTACGAGAAACCGGCCTTGACCGCCTGCTCCTGCTCGAACACTTCAGGAAAACCTGCGCCGCCGGAGCACACAGCGAGCCCTTCCTGCTCGCGCCAGCCGCCCAATCGCTTTGGCTTGATTATGGTTTTCCAGGCAACGTGCGTGAACTGCGCAATATCATCATCCGCCTCACCGCCCGTTACGCTGGCCAGACCGTCAGCTCCGAGCAACTTCGGGCTGAATTCGATCATCTCGACAGTCCGGAACAGCCGGCTGTCGCCGGACTGGTCGCCAACGATCTGGCCGACGTCAAGCAAGCGGCCCGCCAACACCTTGAGAAATCATCCCGCCTCAATCTCGACGCCACGCTGGAGCTTTGGCAGCGCGGCTACATTGAGGCCGCCATCGAACTCAGCGGCGGCAACATGAGCGAAGCCGCCCGTCGCCTCGGCATCAACCGCACCACACTCTATAACCGCATGGAAGGCTGGAACCGTCGATGAGCCTTTATCTTGAACACTTCGGGCTGCGTGAGCCCCCCTTCCGCATCACGCCCCACACCGACTTCTTCTTCACCGGCGCCAACCGCGGGCCAACGCTCGACGCCCTGATCTATGCCATCACCCAGGACGAAGGCATCGTCAAGGTGACCGGAGAAGTCGGCAGCGGCAAGACCATGCTCTGCCGGATGCTGCTTGAACGCCTGCCGAAGAACGTCGAAACCCTCTACCTGGCAAACCCTTCGCTCTCCCGACAGGAAATCCTTGGCGCCATCGCCGATGAACTGGGCATACCGACCGATGGCAAGGCAACGCATTCACTGACCCGCGCCCTGCAGGATGCACTGATCGAGCGCTACGCCGAAGGCAAGCGCGTGGTGCTGCTGATCGACGAAGCGCATGCCATGCCTGCCGAATCACTGGAGGAAATCCGACTTCTGTCGAACCTCGAGTCGAAGGCCACCAAACTGCTGCAAATTGCCCTGTTCGCCCAGCCGGAACTCGATGAACGCCTGGCCGCCACCGACATGCGCCAGCTGCGCGAGCGGATCACCCAGCACTTCAACCTGACGCCCCTCAAGCAGGACGACGTTGCCGCCTACATTGAATTTCGCCTGCGTGCAGCCGGCTACCATGGCCCCACCCCGTTCTCGGGCGAAGCCATCCAGATGATTGCCCGGATTTCAGAGGGGCTTTCCCGGCGCATCAACATCCTCGCCGACAAGGCGCTACTCGCTGCCTACTCCAGCGGCAGCCACAAAGTAGACAGCACTGAAATCCGGATCGCTGAACAGGATGCCCGTTTTTCGCCATTGCAACCGAAAGCACCCTTCAACCCCAAGCCGCTGCTCTGGGGAATCGCCGGCGCCGGCATTGGCGCCCTGCTCATCGCCATGACCATTGGCGTGGGCTCTCCCCACTCAGTGCCGGCAGGCGACAACGAGAGCGCACCATCGGCCCCGCCAAAGCCACAAGCACCACAGAGCGGAAAACGCCTGCAAGCGATACAGCCCCGCGGTGAAGCACAGGACCTAACCGCAACACCAGACAAGATCCGCTTCGGCGCCCTGACCCGCCAGCACTTCGCCCAATACGAAGAGTGGATCAAGGACGCCCCGCGCAACCACTATTTCATCCAGCTACTGGCGACCGATGCCAGCCACACGGGCGAAGTCGAGGGTTTTCTTGCCCGGGCAATCAACGTGCTCGAACCCGCACACATTCGCGCCTATCGTTCCAGCCTCTCCGGTCGCGACAGGGTAGGCATCATCTTTGGCGATTTCGAGAGCCGGGAAGAAGCAATTTTGGCCATGCAAACCCTGCCGGAATCGATCAAGGCAGTTCAGCCTTTCCCCAGACAAGTCAGCAAGTTGCGCTAACCCAGCCCGCCATAGGCAAAGCATGCAGCCCTGTCAATTAACGTGCTAGCATCATAGTGAAAACCAATCAACACGTGACCACTCTGCTCAGACAAGGCATAACCCGATGAAAATCGGTTTTATCAGCGCAACGTTCGCCTCCCTTTTATTGGCCGCCTGTGCGGCCCCCACGCCTCGCGAACCACTGAAAGGGCACCTGAATACAGAAAGCACCGCCCCCGTTGCCAGCGGCAGCATTCCGGCGCCGGTGCAGCAGACCCTGTCACTGCCCAAACCCAAAGCGACCCGCAAGGCCGAAACCTATAGCGTGGTGGTCAACAACGTCCCGGTCCGCGACCTGCTGTTCGCGCTGGCCCGCGACGCCAAGGTCAATGTCGACATCCATCCCGGCATTACTGGCAACGTCACCCTGAACGCCATCGACCAGACCCTGCCACAATTGCTGACCCGCATATCCAAGCAGGTCGACATGCGCTTTGAACTGGATGGGCCGAACCTCGCCGTCATGCCGGACTCGCCCTTCCTGAAGCACTACAAGGTCGATTACGTGAATATGGCGCGTAACGTCACGGGCACCGTGTCTGCCAACACACAGATCGCCACGGGCGTACCTAGCGGCGGAAGCGCTGTGCCGACAAGCGGCGCCAGCGGCGGAAACATCTCGAATACGCGCATCGAAAACTCCTCGAAGAACCAGTTCTGGGAATCCCTCGAGAAAAACGTCAAGGACATCCTGCGCGAAACGGACAAGGTCTTGCCAGAGGGCTCAAGCGAAACGACCTACGAACAAAACAACGAGCAGACGGCGACTGGCGCTGCCGCCCTACCGCAAACCGGCCGACGTGCCGCCCAATCCATCGCCAATGCACTGCAAGCAAATCCGGCACCCAGTTCAGCCAGCCAGGCAGCCGGCACGACGCTCGTGCGCCACAGCACTTTTCGGGAAGCCGCCTCGGTCATCATGAACGCCGAAAGCGGCGTCATCACAGTGCGTGCCACCCAGAAACAGCATGAACGGATACAGGAATTTCTCGACCGCGTGGGCAATTCAGCCCGTCGCCAGGTATTGATCGAGGCGACTATCGTTGAAGTCACCCTGAAAGACGGATACCAACAAGGCATCAACTGGACACAACTGGCCAGGGGAGGCACTTTCTCTTTTATCGGAGATGCTCTGACCAAGAACGCCACCAATCTCACCTACACCAAAGGCGGCGATCCCAATGCTCTGGTAACGATGCTCGATACGTTTGGCACCACAAAAGTGCTCTCCAGCCCAAGGCTTTCGGTAATGAACAACCAGACAGCCTTGTTGAAGGTGGTCGAAAACTATGTCTACTTCAGCGTTAAGGCCGATACAACCACCACGGCCAACGTAGGAACGACAACGGCCTACACCACAACGCCGCAATCGGTATCGGTTGGACTCGTGGTCAGCGTTACACCGCAGATCAGTGATGGAGATGCCGTTACCCTGAACGTACGCCCAACGATCACCAGCGTGGCTCGTGAAGTTCAGGACCCCAACCCGGACCTTAAGAAAAACAGCATCAGCAATCTTGTCCCGGTCATCCGGACCCGCGAAATCGAATCAATCATGCGGGTAGCCAGCGGCAATATCGCCATTTTGGGTGGCCTGATGGAAGACAAGATCGACTACCAGACACAGCGCGTACCGCTACTCGGCCAAATCCCGATCGCCGGCGAACTGGTCAACAACCGCAACAACGCTGCCCAAAAAACCGAATTGGTCATTTTCCTGCGCCCCGTGGTGATCAAGGATGCCAGCCTGGAAGGCGACTACGCCAATATGCGCGGTTTCCTGCCAAATGACAGCTTCTTCGCCCAGCCCAGTGAAGCCCAGCCGTTCAACATCATCCCGAGCCGCTGAGAGCCAAGCATGAGCCTGTTGATGGATGCCCTGAAACGGGCAGAAACGACCAAACAGGAAGCGGCCCGGGCTCAGTTCGGGAACCCGCCGACTGAAGCTGTCGACAGCCTCAGCCTGGAACCCATTGCCAGAGACCCGGCGAATGCCACTTCCAGCCCGCTCCCTGACCTGGCCAACTATCTGGATGCGGTAGATGCCGATCTGGCGAGCACGCCACTTTCCGCCGCACGCCCATCTACCGCTCAAGCCAAGGCAGCTGCGCCTGCTGCCGCAACGGAAGTGCGCGATCGGGAAGCCGTACGCAACGCCTTCGCAGCCAAGCAGGCGCCCGAACCAAAATCCCGCCTACCACTCTGGCTGGCGCTTGGCACCCTGGGGCTGGCGGCGGTCATCATTGGCGGCTACGTCTGGTACCAGCTAAACACCATGAGCCACGGCTCTTTGGCAAGCAGCACACGCACGCTCCCATCGCAACCCGGGAACTCTGCCCCAACGCTGGCGCCATCTGCCGCGCCAAACACCCTGCTACCCCCTTCTGAGCAAGCAGCCATAGGCCGTGCTGCCCAATCTGCCGAAACACCGCTCTTCGCTCCCCGTACTGCCCCGCCCCCCAGCCGAATGCCGGCAGCCTATGACGAACCATCAAGCGGGACGCCAATCCGCCTGATCCGAACGCGTCCAGAACCCGACGCCAATCTCGCGCGCGGCCACGGCAGCCTCCAGCGCGGCGAGACTGAACTGGCGCGACGTGATTTCGAGCAAGCACTACAGCGCGATCCGAACAATACCGATGCCCTGCTTGCCTTGGCCGCCATCGCCCATCGCCAGGGCCGACTGGCTGATGCAGAAAATTTCCGGCAGCGGGCTCTTGTCGCCAACCCAAGCGACCCCGCCGCCCAGGCTGCCGCTTTGAACGGGCCGTCCGCTGAGGCCGACCCGCAAACCACTGAAAGCCGCCTGAAAACCCTGCTTTCCTCGCAGCCTGACTCAGCTCCGCTGAATTTCGCACTGGGTAATCTTTACAGCCGCCAGAACCGCTGGCCGGAGGCGCAGCAGGTCTATTTCAATGCCGTCGCAGCCGATGGCGACAATCCGGATTACCTGTTCAATCTGGCGGTCAGCCTCGATCACCTGCGGCAGAACCGACTTGCCGCCCAGCATTACCGGCTGGCCCTCGAAGCCTCGACCAAGCGCCCGGCTGCATTCGATCGCAACAAGGTCGAGAAGCGTCTCGGCGAGTTGCAAGTCGAGCCTCAACGCTGATACAGCCATGAGCACTACCGCCCTCCAGCGCCGCCCCCTCGGCCAGATCCTGATCTCCGAAGGTATCCTGTCGGAAGATCAACTGCGCATCGCGCTGCTGGAGCAGATGAAGCAAAACCAGCCAATCGGCAAATTGCTGGTTTCGCTGGGTTTTGTGACTGAAGCCACCTTGCGGCAGGCGCTGTCGGAAAATCTCGGCAAGCAGAGCATTGACCTGTCGCACGCCGTGATCGACCCGCAGGCGCTGAAACTGGTGCCGCGCGACTTGGCCAAGCGTCACCACCTTCTGCCGCTGGATTACGACCGGACCAACCGCCGACTGGCGCTGGCCATCTCGGATATCAACGACATCGTCGGCCTGGACCGCGTGCGCTCCCAACTGGAGGAAGGCACCGAAATCGAGACGCTGCTCGCCGGTGAATCGGAAATCGACCACGCCATCGACCAGTATTACGGTCACGAATTGTCGATCGACGGCATCCTGCACGAGATCGAAACTGGCGAGATCGACTGGCACAGTCTTTCAGCCACCGACAATGAATACAGCCAGCCAGTCGTCCGCCTGATCGATTCGATCCTGACCGATGCCGTCAAACGCGAGGCTTCGGACATCCACTTCGAGCCGGAAGCCAACTTCCTGCGCATCCGTTACCGCATCGACGGCATGCTGCGCCAGATCCGCGCCCTGCATAAGTCCTATTGGCCGGCGATGACGGTCCGCATCAAGGTGCTGTCCGGCATGAACATTGCCGAAATGCGCGCCCCGCAGGATGGCCGGATCAGCCTGACGGTTTCCGGGCGCCCGATTGATTTTCGCGTCGCCAGCCAGCCGACCATCCACGGCGAGAACATCGTGCTGCGCATTCTCGACCGCCAGAAGGGCATCGTGCCACTGGAGGGACTCGGCTTGGCCGAGGAGCATCTGCACCAGTTGAAGCTGATGATTTCCCGGCCCGAAGGCATCATCCTCGTCACCGGCCCGACCGGCAGCGGCAAGACGACGACGCTTTACTCGGTGCTGAACCACATCAACGCCGAGGGCATTCACATCATGACCCTCGAAGACCCGGTCGAGTATCCGATGGCGATGGTGCGCCAGACCTCGGTCTCCGAAACTGCCAAGCTCGATTTTGCCAACGGCATCCGCTCGATGATGCGACAGGATCCGGACGTCATTCTGGTCGGTGAAGTACGCGATTCTGAAACGGCAGAAATGGCTTTCCGCGCCGCGATGACAGGCCATCAGGTGTACACGACCCTGCACACCAACTCGGCCATCGGCGCCGTGCCGCGCCTGCTCGACATTGGCGTACTGCCCGACATCATGGCCGGCAACATCATCGGCATCGTGGCCCAACGCCTGATCCGCCGCCTGTGCGAGCACTGCAAGTCGCCCTACCACGCCGAACCGCACGAAATCCGCCTGCTCGGACCACAGGGAGAAGGAACGCGTCCCGTGCTATTCCGGCCGACCGGCTGCGAACTGTGCGATTTCCAGGGCTATCGTGGCCGTCTGGCGATCATGGAACTGTTGCGCATCGACGCCGGCATTGACGATCTGATTGCCCGTCGCGCCACCACCCATGAAATCCGTAGCCGCGCCCTGCTCCAGGGTTTCACCACGCTGGCCGACGATGGCATGCGGCGGGTGCTCAACGGCACGACCTCGCTCGAAGAACTCGCCCGTGTCGTCGACCTAACCGACCGGATGTAAGCATGCTTTTCGACTACAAGGCAGTCAGCGTGGAAGGGCGAATGACTTACGGGCGACTCGACGCGATCAATCTGGTCGACCTCGAAATGCGCCTCAAGCGCATGAGTCTCGATCTGGTCACCGGCAACCCGATCCAGCACCGCGCCCTTTTCGGCACCCGGAGCGTGCCGCGTCCGGAACTGATCAATTTCTGTTTCCATCTCGAACAGTTGACCCGGGCGGGCGTCCCGATCCTCGAAGGGCTGACCGACCTGCGCGACTCGATCGAACACCCGCGATTTCGCGAGGTGATGGCCGGGCTGATCGAAAGTATCGAGGGTGGGCAAACACTGTCGCAGGCGATAGCTGAACACCCGGACATCTTCAGCCAGGTTTTCGGCAACCTGATCCGGGCCGGCGAATCGAGCGGGCAACTGCCTGACGTACTGGCTTCCCTGACCGAATCGCTGAAGTGGGAAGACGAACTGGCCTCGCAGACCAAGAAACTGCTGATGTACCCGGCCTTCGTGGCCACCATCGTGCTGTCAGCCACCTTCTTCCTGATGATCTACATGGTCCCGCAGCTCAAGCTGTTCGTGAAGAACATGGGCCACGTCCTGCCGCCGCACACCAAACTGCTGTTCTTCATTTCCGACCTGCTGGTCGACTACTGGTACGTTTTCCTGCTGCTACCCATTATCGCCGTCATCGCCGGCCAGCTGATCCTGCGCGGCAATCCGCTGGCCCGCCTGCGTCTCGACGGCATCAAGCTGCGCCTGCCAGTGGTCGGTCCGATCCTGAAGAAAATTATTCTGGCCCGTTTTTCCAGTACATTCGCCATGCTCTACGCCTCCGGAATTCCTGTGCTCGAATCGATCCGCTCGACTCAGAACGTCGTCGGCAACCGTGTCGTTCGCCGGGCGCTGGAGCGGGTCGAACAGTCGATCCGCGAAGGCCAGAATGTGGCCGGTGCCTTCCGCGATGTCGGGCTGTTCCCACCGCTTGTCGTCCGCATGCTGCGTATCGGTGAAAGTACCGGCGGTCTCGACAAGGCACTGCTCAACGTCAGCTATTTCTACAACCGCGACGTCAGAGAATCGGTCGGCAAGGCACAAGCCCTGATCGAGCCGATGCTGACCCTGTTCATGGGCGCCCTGCTCGGCTGGATCATGCTGTCGGTCATCGGACCCATCTACGACGTCATCAGCAAGATCAAAACGTGATCAGCCGCCGCCTTCTCTACCTCAACACCCATCGCCTGCAGGCCTTCGCCTGCCAGCGGGGCGAGTTGCTGCCCGAGGGCGTCTTCGAGAACAACGACGATGGACTGCGGGAATTTGCCCAATACCTGGCCGAGCATCGCAGCAGCCATTTTTCGCTGCTCGCCAACGTCGCCGAAGAAGGCCACATCCACGAGACCATTCCTTTTCTGCGTGGCCAGGATCGGCAAACCCTGATCACCCGCAAGATTGGCCAGCACTTTCTCGGCACCGCACTCGCCACGGCCATTTCACTCGGCTACGAAAAGACTCAGCGCAAGAATGAAAAACTGCTGCTCTCCGCGCTAACCAACCCTGCCCATTTCGAGCCCTGGCTACAACGTATCAGCAGCGCCGAAGCGCCGCTGGCCGGCATCTACACGGTAGCCCAACTCGGCGGCCTTCTTGTCAAAAAACTCGGTTTTGGCGGCACACGCAGTCTGCTGCTGACCGTCCAGGATCACTCGATCCGCGAAAGCTATCTGGTCGATGGCCATGCCCACTTTTCACGCATGGCGCCACTCTCCGACAGCAGTATCGCCGGCATCGCCAGCGCCTTTTCCGCCGAAGCCGGCAAGTTGCACCAATACCTGATCGGCCAGCGCCTGATCGGGCGCGACGAAAACTTGCCGGTCCTTATCGTCGCCCATCCGATGAGCATTCCGGCCATCGAAAAAGCCTGCCCCGACCGGGGCCAGCTCAGCTTTACCATTATCGACAGCCACCTCGCGGCCGCCAAACTGAAGCTGCATACCCTGCCAGGCGACAATCGCAGCGACCTGCTGTTCCTGCAATTGCTGGCCAGCGCACCACCCCGACAGCAATTTGCCGGCGAAGTACATCGCCATCATTACCGCTTATCGCAGATCCGTCACGGCCTGGTCGCCGCCGGCCTGGTGGCCTTGCTGGGCAGCGTGCTTTTTTCCGCCAAGCAAACCTACGACGCCCACGAGCTACGTGAGGAAGTGAGCATGCTGGCCGCCACTGAAGCGGACCTTAACCACCGCTACCAGGACATATCGGCCACCTTTCCGAAACTGGGCATCGACAATGACACCCTTCGCCAATTGACCAGCCGCTACGCCGAACTGGTCAATCAGCAACGCCAGCCCGGCCCAGCCTATGGCATGGTCAGTCGGGTGCTTGATCAAATGCCGAGCATCGTCCTTGAGGAAATTGACTGGAAAAACGGCATTTCCAGCCCCCCGAACGCAAGCAAACAGACCGACAAGCGCGAAATCACCACGGTACGCGGCTCAATCCGACTGGAGCGAGCCACTACCCGACAAACGCTAGCCATCTTCAACCAGTTTGTAGAAGCCTTGCGCCGCGAGCCGGGCGTGACGGTCGATATCCTGCAACGGCCCTTTGACATTGAATCCGGTACCTCGCTTAGGGGCGGCGACGGCGTCGACGAAGAGGCCAAGCCACGCCAGTTTGCCGTCGAAATCATCCGGAGCCATGCCCCATGATCTGGACCCGCAATGATTTCCGAAAACTCGGATTGCCTTTGGCTGCCATGCTCGTACTTCTCATCATTGCCTTCCTGCTCAGCAATGCAGCCCTGCAGGATGTCCACAAGGCCGAAAGAGAGAGGAATACTGCAGCAGCCGCAAAAAACCAGATCGAACAACGCCTGCGCCAGGTCCGCACTGAAGAAACGGATATCAAGGAACGCACGCAGATTCTGCAGCGCCTGCAGAATTCAGGTATCGCTGGCGAAGAAAAGCGGCTGGACTGGATGGAAATATTGCGCGATACCCAGCGCGATTTGCGCGTTCCCGGCATGAAATACGAATTTGGCGCCCGAACCGCTCTTGACGGCAATGACGGGTGGTACAGCAGCCCCCTGAAGATCCAGTTTCGTCTGCTGCATGAAGAAGACCTGCTGAACAGCCTGAGCCGCATCGAAAAAAGCGCAAAATCCCTCGTCATCGTCCGCTCCTGCAAACTCTCACCGGTGCCCGAACAAGGAGATGGGAGAGGCCCCATGGCCCTGCTTGGCGCCGAATGTGAAATGCAATGGCTGACAGTTCGCCTGCCTTCCGGAAAGAACTGACCGTGCTGCGCCAAGCCTTTGCCCTGCTACTCTTCCTCACCATGCTCCCCGGCCAGGCCGATACGCCCCCGCTCGGCCGGCTGTTCCTCGACCCACAACAACGCGCCAAACTCGACATCCAGCGCCAACGCAACCCCAGTTTTCTTCAGGACACTGGAGATAGTGATGCCAGCCTGACCATCAACGGGGAAGTTCGCAGCAGCAACGGCCGCCGCACCCGCTGGATCAATGGCACAGCAAACTGGGACAACACGGCCCCAGCCCCCCGCATCCCGGTCGGCGATACCTACCTCCCGGGCAGCGGCGAGCATCAGAGCGTGCTGGGCAGCGGCAAAATCATCGTTAAGCCACCTCGTCGAGCGCAATAGGTATGGCAAGCGCCCTGCGTTCTCAATCGGGAATTGCGCTGCTGTTATTCCTGTTTCTGATTCTGGGGGTCGGAGCCACCCTGCTACTGTCGGCCACCAACGCCCCTAAGCAGCGATTGAATCAGGATGCAAAAACCCAGGTCGCTCTACGCCAAGCCAAGGAGGCGATAATCGCCTGGTCGGTTACCCACCGCACCACTCCAGGAAGACTACCTTGCCCCGAAGACACTACGGCGATAGGGGGCGCGAACGAAGGGAGCGCGCTGATCTCCTGCTCCAATGCGACACTCCAGATTGGCCGAATTCCTTGGCGGACGCTTGGCTTAGACAGCCCGGTCGATGCCTCGGGCGAAATTCTGTGGTACGCCCTCTCGCCTGGTTTTCGCGGAACGCCGCCCCTCGGTAGCGTCGGCGTCAGTACAGGACAATTGCAACTCGACGGAATCACCAACAGCGCCGCGGCCATCATCATCGCACCAGGCGCACCGCTCGTCGGGCAAAATCGAACCATCCCCAGCGCAGGATCTCCGCCTTCACGCGTCAATTATCTGGATATGGACAATGCCAGTGGCACTGCGTTCACCAGCACAGGCCCAAACACCACGTTCAACGACCAGGTCATTTCGATCACTTCCCAGGAAATATTCCAGGCCATGACCTTCCGGGTTCTTGCTGAAATCCGCGGGGCGTTCGGTCTGCAAAACGGACTAAGGCGATACTACAATGACAACGGAAGCTTCCCCCCGACCGGAACAAGCTTGAGTAGTCTTTTGTTCGATGCGCAAACCTTGGGATGGCTTGCTCCTGCCACCAACCCAAATCTCTGGTTTGCCAACGTAAGCTATACCAATCTCTCCCCCACATCGTCACGATTAAGTCTTGGAACAAAAACCATGAATGTGACACCTTGCACGGCAACCGCATGTCCCTGACCAGACACAACCGCGGCTTTACTCTTATCGAACTGGCTATCGTTCTGATCATCGTAGCCCTGCTCTCGGGGGGGCTGATGATGGCGGTGAGCGCACAAATGGACACCATTGCAGCCTCGGAAACCCAGCGTCGCCTGAACGATGCACGCGATGCCTTGCTCGGCTATGTGGCGGCTAACGGGCGGCTTCCCTGTCCAGCCATTGGCGGAGCAACGGGGGTCGAGTCCCCCCTTGGCGGAGGGAACTGTAACGATAATTGGGATGGTTTTCTCCCTGCGGTGACCTTGGGGCTTAGCCCAAGCAACGAAGCCGGCTACGCCGTCGATGGATGGGGTAACCCGGTACGCTACGCCATCACCAAAGCCGTTTCATCACAGGTATCGACCGCCAACCAGATCAAGGCTGCCTGGAACGCGGGAACTGCGCTTGCTGCAGACCTGCGAATCTGCAGCAGTGCGCTCGGGATGACCGGGAGTGGCGCCAGCGCTTCCTGTGCAGCCGGTAGCGAATTGGCGAACAATGCCGTCGCCGTCATCTATTCCCGCGGCAAAAATGGTGCCGCCGCCCCGGTTAGCGCAGACGAGCAGGCCAATGGCGATACCGACCGACTCTTCGTCTCCCACACGCCAACGAGTGCCGGTGCCAACGAATTCGACGATCTCGTCATCTGGCTTTCGCCAAACATCCTGTATAACCGCCTGATCGCCGCTGGCCGGCTGCCGTAGGGCAATGCTGGCGTATTGACCTGCGCCCCCCCGACTGCCAAACTGGGCTATGCATTCGTTATGAGCTAGTCCCAGTCCCATCGTGAGCCAGCAGCCCTTTCTCGAGTCCCTCCGTACCGCCGGCATCAAGCCGAATGACGATGCCGAAACTCGGCTGAAAAAATCCTTACTGGTTTTCGCCACGGGTCTTGTCTGTCTCGGTTCCATGCTCTGGCTTTTCCTGTACGGCCAGATGGGGCCACAGTTTTCTGCCAATGCACCGTTTGTTTTCCAACTGCTGCTGGTCGGCAATCTGCTTTATTACACCCGTAGCGGCAATTTCGACCTGTTCCGCTACACGCAACTGGCCTTGTTCCTTTTCGCCCCCTTTGCCGTGCAGTGGAGTATCGGCAACTTCATCACAGCCAGCGGCACCAGCCTGTGGGGCTTGCTCGCACCAATTGGCGCGGTGCTCTTCTTCGGCGTCAGGGAGTCGCTGGCCTGGTTCTTCGCCTACATTTTCCTGACCGCACTCTCCGGGTTTTTCGACTATGTCCTGGCCGATAGCCTGGCCAGCAATGCCCCTCAGATTTCGACCAGAACCAGCGTCTTTTTCTTCGCGCTGAATTTCGCCGCCATTTCCAGCATCGTTTACCTGCTACTGCGTTATGCCGTGCAGGAAAAGGCGAAGACACAGGCCAGCCTTGAGGAAACCCATCGCCTGCTACAGGATGAACAAGAGCGCTCAGAACGCCTGTTGCTCAACATCCTGCCCGGCCCCATCGCCGAACGACTGAAGCATGACAGCCAGGCCATTGCCGACGGTTTCGCAGACGTCACGGTGATGTTTGTCGACATCGTCAATTTCACCCGAATTGCCGAGGGCATGACACCGCAGCAGGTCTTTGCCATGCTCAACCGGATATTTTCGTCTTTCGACGAACTGGCCGAGCAATATGGCATGGAGAAAATCAAGACCATCGGCGATGCCTACATGGTGGCTGGCGGTCTGAATAATGAACTGAACAATTACACGCAATCCATCGCCGAACTGGCCATCGCCATGCGCGACCTGCTGCATCGCGACTTCACGGTCAACGACATGCACCTTGACGTGCGCATAGGCATTGGCACCGGCCCAGTCGTTGCCGGCGTCGTCGGTAAAAAGAAATTCATTTATGACCTCTGGGGCGATACCGTCAATCTGGCCAGCCGGATCACCAGCGAAGGCACACCGGGAATGATCCAGCTTGACGCAACCACCTATCATCGCCTGGCCGGGCACTTTGCCTTCGATGAACCCCAAACCCTGCATCTGAAGGGCAAAGGCAACACCGTGGTCTATCGCCTGATCGGCCTGCAGGATGGCAAATCGACTACGAGCCTGGTGACAGCGTAAACGCCACTCGCCCCGGCCTGTTTTCCGTCAAAGACAAGCGATACCCCATTGCCTCAGCCTGACGGGCGGCGTGATAGAGCCCTATGCCGAGTCCATCCTCGGAATTGACCGGCTCATTGAGCAAGATCTTGGCTCTCAGCGGCTCAATGGCGGTGCCATCATCACTGACGGTCAAACTACCGTCGATAAAAGCCACGCCAATGTGCAATCCAGGCTCGCGCTGGCGCTTGGCCATGGCGTTCTGCAGCAAATTCTCCGCCACGCTGTCGAACAACCCGAGCGGTACCCTGCGGTCAGCCCCACCACTGTCGCGCCAATCGACCGGCGCGTGGGCATAGCGATCCTTCAGTCTGCCCCACCAGATATCAGCCGCCACATTCCCGACAGTTTCCATCTGTGGCGACTGCAATTTGTCGAGCGTTGCCTTCAGGCGATCGGCAATTTGCGGCAACTGTCGGCCAAGCAAACCCGCCACTTCGGCCGGATCCCCCGGTTGGGTCGCCGCATAACAAAGGGCCTGCAAGGACTGCAGCAGATTCTTTACGTCGTGGGTAACGCGCGCCCCGGTTTCGTGAATTGCCTGGACATAACCCAGGCGTTGCAACTGCTCACTCTGCCGCTTGACCAGATAAAACTCGATCACCAGGCGCAACAGCCACTCGACATGCCAGCGCATGGCTGGCGAAGGCGCATGGCGAAAGTGCAGCGACAAGGCAACATCATTGACCTGGCAGGTATGACGATCCGTCGCCTGCTCGCCCATCTGCCCCTCAATCTCACCCGCCGCCCAGGAGGCTCCGAGTACCCACGGCATTGCCCCCAGGCGGGACATGACGGCCCCGAGGAAACGCGCCGGATCGGAGTGCCTCTCGCTTTCTTCGGAAAGCTGCACCAGCCATTGCTCCAGAGGCATGCCCAGCGACAGCAGATAACGCGAAATTGCCGACCCGACCCCGGAAAAACCGCCTCGCGGATTCCATGCCCAGGCAACCAGCAGCAAGGCGCCGGCGACAGCCATGGATGTTTTGAACAGTGATTCGATATAGCCGCTGCCAGCAATCAGCATGTAAGCCAACGCGCCCAGCACGAAAACCGCCAGCACCAGAAAGACCAGCATCCCGTAAAAGAGATCGAAGGCCTCGCCGGACCGGCGCTGTGGAGCATGCGCCGGAAACAGCAGCAGTAGCGGCAAGGCCACCGGCATCAGGCGAGCCACCCAGCCGCGCAAGTCAGGATCAATCAGGACGGCCGGCGAGAGCTCCGGGACCACCCCCAGCACCGTCAGCCCGATCAAATACCCGAAGGCCAGCAGATAACCGACCCGCTCGCGCTGGTTCTCGGCACCAAGTCCCCGCCCGCCAATCGAGGCGGCCAGCGCGCCGCACCAGATCAGCAATAGCCAAGGCCCCAGCAACAGGGTTGAGACAAGCACGGCCCCGAGCAGCATGATGCTCTGGCGCAGGCTGATCCGCCGTTCTCCTGCAACAAACGGCTGCCAGATCAGGAAAAGTCCCAAAGCCACCAGCCACAGCAATTTGACCGCAGGTATCTGCCAGCCGCCAAAAGCCAGGGCGTGCAACATCGACAAATGGGCGGCCAGTAGCAGATGCGGCCAATTGGCCAGGCGAACTGTCAATTTTCCGGAAGCCCCGGCGTTCATCTTTCAGACACCCTGTTCATTTTTCGACAGAAGTTGATTACTCCGCTACCACAATTGCCAAATCCTCGCCAAAAGTCATAGGCACGGAACTTGCGAATAGCCACCCAGAAACATTTAACGGAGCATGCCATGAAAAACACACAAAAAGGCTTCACCCTGGTCGAAATCGCCATCGTTCTGGTCATCATTGGCCTGTTGCTGGGTGGCGTTTTGAAGGGGCAGGAGCTGATCAACAGCGCGAAGGTGAAGAATCTGGCGAATGATTTCAAGAACGCACCGCTGGCCATCTATGGTTATCAGGATCGCTTCCGTGCTGTGCCGGGAGATGATCTTCGCGCCGAGACCAATCTTCCCGGAGGCCTCCCATCGGATGCTGGAAACGGAAACGGCCGTATCGACGGTGAATGGAATTCCCAAACAGCTACCGACGAATCCGCCAAATACTGGCGAGCCGTTCGACTGACCAATTTTCTGGCCGGACCGACCGACATGACCCAGGCCGAGTACTACCCGATCAATGTTGAAGGCGGGCGTATTGGCCTGACCGGGGCGATCACCTCGCAAATCCCGATTATCGGCATGACGGGAACCTACGTTTTTTGCTCCAGCGGCATTCTGGGAAAATTTGCGCGTCAGCTTGATGCCACCATAGACGACAACAACACAACGACCGGGTCGCTTCGCGTGCGCGCCTTGGTGACCGGTGGGACAGTTGCTGCTCCGGCAGCTGCCATCGCGTCAACGACCGCTGATTTCGATACTACCGGCTACACCGTTTGCATGACATTCTGATGGCAAAATGACCATTGAAAAAGCCCGCTTCGGCGGGCTTTTTCAATTCTGCAGCAGCCTTTCCTCGGCCGCCATGACCACTTCGGGAAGGCCGAGCAAGACCACGACATCGCCTTCCTCCAGCCGGGTTTCCGGAGCCGGCTCCAACGCCCGGATGCCGCGCCGGCGAATGGCACTGACCTCGCAACCCAGTGCGTCCAGATTCAGCGCATCCAGCGTCCGTCCAATTGCGGCCGAACCGGAAACGAGCAGCACGGAGTGGAGACGAGGCTGATACTCGTCTTCTTCATCATGATCGCGGTCCGACATGCCTCGATAGTAGCCGCGCAACAGGCTGTAACGTTTTGAGCGAGTCTGGCGAACGCGCTTGAGCACCCGGTTAATCGGGATACCGACCAGTACCAATGCGTGGGAAGCCAGCATCAGGCTGGCCTCCAGCGCCTCCGGCACGACTTCGGCCGCTCCGGCCCGGGTCAGGCGCTCCATATCGCGTTCATCGGCAGTACGCACGATCACCGGCACATCGGGACGCAACTCCTGAACATGATGCAAGATCTTTTCAGACAGGGGCGTATCGCTGACAGTCACAATAACGACGCTGGCCCGCATCAGCCCGGCGGCCATCAACGCCTCTTTCCGTCCGGCATCACCGTAAACCACATTTTCACCACCGGCAGCGGCCTCCCGAACGCGATCCGGGTCCTGGTCGAGAGCCACGTAATTAATATCTTCCTGCGCCAGAAAACGGGCGAGATACTGGCCATTTCGCCCGAAACCGCAAAGAATGGCATGCTTTTCCGAGCCCATTGACTGGGCTGCGATCTTGGTCAATTGCATCGAACGCATCAACCATTCGCTGGCCACGAAACGCATGACGACCCGTTCGCTGTACTGAACGATGAAAGGCGCAATCAGCATCGACAAGACCAGCACAGTCAACGCGATCTGCTGGATTTCCCGGGGCAGATGCAAAATTTCGCCGAGCAGCACAAAGCCGAATTCGCCACCGGCGCACAACCACAAGGCCGAACGGATGGCGTTTCCTGGCGAAGCGCCCAGCCGCCACGACAGCACGCCGACAACCAGCGACTTGATCACCAGCAGCGCAACCAAGGCCAGCAACACCTGCCACCACAACCCGAGCAGGATATGCAGGTCCAGCTTGACGCCAATAGTGACGAAGAACAGCCCCATCAGCACATCGCGGAAGGGCTTGATGTCTTCTTCCACCTGAAACTTGTATTCGGTTTCCGAGATCAGCATGCCGGCCACGAAAGCGCCCAGCGCCAAGGAAAGCCCGGCCAGTTCGGTGATGGTGGCGAGGCTGAGGGTAATCAGCAGCACATTGAGCACGAACACTTCGGATGACTTGGCGCGGGCGACAAAATGGAACCACTTGCGCATCAGGCGCTGGCCAAAGACGAGAATCACCGCCAGCACGACAATCGCCTTGATCAAGGCCACACCGAGCAGCATGGCCAGTTTTTCCGGCGGTTCGGTCAGCGAGGGAATGATCACCAGCAAAGGCACAACGGCCAGATCCTGGAACAGCAGCACGCCCATGATTTCCCGACCATGCGGCGAATCGAGCTGCATGCGCTCGGCCAGCAACTTGGTCAGCACCGCCGTCGACGACATGGCAAACACCCCGCCCAGCGCGATACCCAGTTGCCAACTAACCCCGAACAGCATGACTAGGCCGGCAACCAGCGCCATACTGAGAACCACCTGCAGCAGGCCAAGCCCGAACACGATGCGCTTCATCGCATACAGCTTGGGCAGCGAGAACTCGAGGCCAATCGAGAACATCAGGAAAACGACGCCGAATTCGGCCAGATATTCGGCCTGGTGCATGTCGTGCATCAGGTTCAGCGCATGTGGCCCGATGACGCTGCCAACGAACAGGTAACCGAGCACCGGCGGCAGGTTGATGCGCCGGCAGATGACCACGGCCAGGACCGAGGCGCCAAGCAGCAGAAGGACGAGGGAAAGTGCGCTCAAGGGCCGTTTTCGCGATTCAGGTATACTTGGAACATCATAACCGCAGCCAGCCCATGAACCCAAGCCCTAAACCCCATCGCTTTTCGCCGGAACGCGCTCTGGAACTGGGTCGCCAGACCCTGAGCATCGAGGCTGCCGCCGTAGAGGCCCTGCAGGGCCGAATCAACGGCGATTTCGCCAAGGCCGTCGAGCTGATACTCAACAGCCACGGGCGTCTGATCGTCAGCGGCATGGGCAAGTCCGGCCATATTGCCCGCAAGATCGCCGCGACCATGGCCAGCACCGGCACCCCGGCCTACTTCGTCCATCCGGCCGAAGCCAGCCATGGCGATCTCGGCATGATCACTCGCGATGACGTGCTGCTTGCCCTGTCGAACTCCGGCGAATCCGGCGAACTGCTCAGCATCCTGCCCGCACTGAAGCGCCAGGGCGCCAAGATCATCTCAATGACCGGCGTTCCGACCTCAACGCTGGCTCGTGAAGCCGACATTCATCTCGACGCCGGCGTCGAACAGGAAGCCTGCCCGCACAATCTGGCCCCCACGGCCAGCACCACGGCGGCACTCGCCCTGGGTGATGCCCTGGCTGTCGCCCTGCTCGATGCCCGTGGCTTCGGGCCGGAAGATTTCGCCCGTTCGCACCCCGGCGGCTCGCTCGGCCGCCGCCTGCTGACCCATGTTCGCGATGTCATGCGCGCCGACGACAAGGTTCCCGCCGTCACTCCGGCCACCCCCATCACCGACGCGATCATCGCCATGTCGCGTGGCGGCCTCGGGCTCGTCGCAATCACCGATCCGGCCAATATCGTCCTCGGCATCTTTACCGACGGTGACCTGCGTCGCGCTTTCGAAAAACGCATCGACCTGCAACAGGGCGACATTGCCTCGGTCATGCACGCCGCGCCGCGCACCATCGGCCCCGACCGCCTGGCCGTCGAAGCCGTCGAAATGATGGAGCGCCTGCGCATCAACGCCCTGCTCGTCGTCGATGCTGAAAATCACCTGATCGGTGCGCTGAACATGCACGATCTCTTCACTGCCAAGGTTATCTGATGGACACCAAAGCCCGCGCCGCCCGCATCAAGCTGGTCGCCTTCGACATCGACGGCGTGATGACCGACGGCGGACTGCACTATTCCGACGACGGCCACGAGTTCAAAACCTTCAACGTTCAGGATGGCCTCGGCATCGTGCTGATGAAGCGGGCCGGCATCGAAGTGGCGATCATCACCGGGCGCAACTCCAATGTCGTTAATTGCCGGGCCAAAGACCTCGGTATCGAGCACGTCTTCCATGGTGTGGGCGACAAGCGCTCCGTCGCAGGCAAGCTGCTCGAGCAACTGGGGCTGAACTGGTCGGAACTGGCCTTCATGGGCGACGACCTGATCGACCTGAAGGCCATGGCGCAATGCGGCCTGGCCATCGCCCCGGCCAATGCCCGGGCTATCGTCAAGGAACGCGCCCACGCCGTCACCGAGGCGGCCGGCGGCCATGGCGCCGTGCGCGAAGCGGTCGAATTCATCCTTGCCGCCCAGGGCAAGCTCGATGCTGCTTTCGCACCCTACCTCGACCCACAATGAAGCACTGGCCCAGCCAACTCTTTCCGATCATCATGCTGGCCCTGCTGGCAGGACTGACCTTTTGGCTGCAGAGTACGATCGACTCCGGCAACGAAAAACATGACGGCAAGTTCCGCCACGACCCCGATGCCATTGCCGAGAACTTCACCGTTCGTCGTTTCGATGCAACCGGAGAGGTCAGATATCGCCTGACGGCCCCTTATCTCGAACATTTCCCGGATGACGACTCCTCGGAACTCAAGTCGCCGATACTGATCAGCTACCGCCCCGACGCCCCCTCGATTACCGTCAAGGGTAACTACGCCAAGGTCACCTCAAAGGGCGAAACCGTCTATATCTGGGAAAATGTCAGCGTTACCCGGGCTGGTGCTGCGGATCGCCTTGAACTGGTGGCACGCATGCCCGACCTCACCGCCCAGCCCGATGCCGGATTTGCCTTTACCAACAGCCCGGTCGAGATCACCCAGGGCCAGTCCTGGATGACCGGCGTCGGCGCCCATATTGACAACAACAACTCCACCTTCGTTCTGCAATCGCAGGTCAAAGGCCAATATATCCGACCCAGAGCCACGCCATGATCATTCGCCTTGCCACGCTCACCCTCTGCCTGTTCGCCACGCTGCCCGCCCACGCCGAAAAGGCCGACCGCGACAAGCCGATGTTGCTGGAAGCCAGCCGTGTTTCGATCGATGACGCCAAGAAAATTCAGATTCTCGAAGGCGATGTCGTGATCACCAAGGGAACGATGATTCTGAAGGCCGACCGGGTGGTCATCACGGAAGACCAGTACGGATTCCAGAAAGGGACCGCCTTCAACGGCAAGAATGGGCTCGCCTATTTCCGCCAGAAGCGGGAGGGCAAGGAGGAGTACGTCGAAGGCGAAGCTGAGCGCATCGAGTACAACACCAACAGCGAAATCGCCGAGCTCTTCCATCGCGCCTGGGTCAAGAGCGGCGAAGACCTGGTCAGGGGCGACTACATCTGGTACGACGCCGTTAGCGAAAAGTACCTGGTCACCGCCGGCGAGACCCGTGACCCGAAAGGCCCGGCGCCGCGGGTTCGCGCCGTGATCCAGCCGAAGAATAAGGATGGCGAGGCACAACGGCCGGCTGCCCGCGGTGAACGCCTGGAGCTCAAGGGCTCTGGCGGACTGGACTTGCAAGCCGCACCGCAGTAGTGCGTCTTGCCTCGCCAACTGCTGCAAAACCGCAGCAAATCAGGCGCCGCAGCACCTGACAAGCACATGATTTTCATGGCTTAATTATTTTTTGTGCACTGCACAAAAATATTGTTGACAACATGACAATCATCCCTATAATAAAGGTCATGGTGCGGTGCAACATTGCTTGATGAAAGCGCGCTGCAACGGTTTTTTCCCCAGTTCGTCACAAATTCATTCAGGAGATATCCCATGGCTTTCAACTTCACCACCCCGGAACAATTCGCCTCTGCCAACAAGGCAACCGTTGATTCCCTGCTGTCCGTTGCCAACGCTGCCCTGGCTTCCGCCGAGCGCATCGCTGCCCTGAACCTGAACACCGCCCGTTCCGTTCTGGAAGACTCCGTCTCCGGCACCAAGGCCCTGCTCGGCGCCAAGGACGTTCAAGAAGCCATCTCCATCCAGGCTTCCCTGGCCCAGCCGAATGTCGAGAAGGCTGTTGCCTACTCCCGTAGCGTCTACGAAATCTCTGCACAGGCTCAGGAAGAGCTGTCCAAGAGCATCGAAGCCCAATTCGGCGGCTTCCAGAAGCAAGTTGCTGATCTGCTGGACAAGGCTGCCAAGTCTGCCCCGGCTGGTTCTGACGTTGCCGTTGCTGCCGTCAAGAGCGCCATCGCTGCTGCCAACTCCGCTTTCGACAACCTGAACAAGGCTGCCAAGCAAGTTGCTGAAATCACCGAAGCCAATGTTGCTGCTGCCACCAACGCCACCGTCAAGGCTGTCAGCGCTTCTACCGCCGCTTCCAAGCGCAAGTAATTAGCCATACCCCATACCCCCGCCTCGGCGGGGGTATTGTTTCATCCGCCGTCCCCACCAATCTCGAGGAGAAAAAGATGAGCAACCCGAATATCGAACAACTCGCCGCAGCCCAAAAAGCCAACGCTGAAGTCATGCTGGCCCTGCTGCGCACCGCCTTCAACGGCGTCGAGCGCCTGACCGCACTGAATGTCGCTGCATCGCGCGAATTCTTCAACAATTCCGTCGCCAACTCCCAGCAACTGCTGGGCGCCAAGGATGCTGCTGCCGTTGCCAAGCTCAACGCCGAGCTGGCTCAGCCGAACCTGGAAAAGCTGGTCGAGTACTCGCGTAACGTCTACGAACTGACGACCGATGTGCAGAAGGAATTGACCTCCGTCATCGAAGCCCAATACGGCAACCTGACCAAGAATGCAGCCAGCGCCGTGCAGAAAGCCAGCGCCTCCGCCCCGATCGGCGGCGACGTTTTCGCCGCAGCCATGAATTCCGTGATCAACGCTTCTTCCCAAGCGTTTGAAAGCCTCAACTCGGTGACCCGCCAGTTGTCCGAGATCGCTGAAGCCAATATCCAGACCGCCACCAAGGCGACTGGCACCAAGGCTGCCGCTACCAAGGCACCAGCCAAGACCAGCGCAACCGCCGCTGCTGCCAAGAAGAGCACCGCCAAGTAATACCGGCGCCTCGTCTTTCGGCTGGCTATCGGCCCAGAAAAAACCGCGACAAAATCGCGGTTTTTTTACGCCTGCAACTCCGATTAGTGCGGCTGCATCACGGGCGCCAGGCCCAATGGATGCCCCGCCTCTCCACCTCGCTGCGAATTTCCTCCATCGCCTTGTCGACCAGTTCCGGCGAGCCTTCGACACCGAGCTCCAGATGCTTGCGCTCCTTGCCAACCAAGGAGGGCAGCGAAAACAGGCGCAGGCTTGGGTAATCTGCGACGATGCGCTCCATCAGGTCGAGCAATGCACTTTCGTAGGCCGTTGGGCCGGTCAGCAGGAAGGCTTTTTCGACCATGCCATCGACCGCCTTGAACTGATCCCGGTAGAAGGTATCGAGCGCCCACTCGATCATCGGGTGGGCCATCTGCGGGAAGCCGGGCACGAAGTAGTGCTCGTTGGCCATGAAGCCGGGAATGCGGTTGAACGGATTCGGGATGATCTGTACGCCGGCCGGGAAGGTGACCAGCAGCTTGCGCTTGTCGGTGATTTCTTCACCGGCGAAGCGAACCTTCAGTTCCTCGAAGCCCTCAGAGTGCAGTTCGAGATCGACACCGAGCGCTGCTGCCACCGCCTGCCTCGTATGATCATCCGGCGTGTTGCCGATGCCGCCACAGGAAAACACCACATCGCCGGCTGCCATCGTGCGTTTGAAGGTGGCAGCCAGACGCTCACGGTCATCACCGAGATATTCGACCCAACTCAAACGCAGGCCGCGCTGCCCCAGCAGTTCGGCAATCTTGGCGAAATGCTTGTCCTGTCGCTTGCCCGACAAAATCTCGTCGCCGATGATGATGGCGCCAAAGGTACGGCTCATACACGCTCTCCTTCAATGGTCACGACCGCGCCACCGCGCGAGCGGCGCAGGGCTTCCAATCCGTAATGAACGAATGATAGCGCGGCCAGGGCTGGCACCAGCAGGCCGATGACCGGCACGTGGGCCAACAGCGCCATGGTCAGGCCGAGCATGAACAGCGGCGCTTTCTGCCGCGTCCGGATTTCCTGCCACTCCCCGGCAGTGGCGTGCATCGACAACGCGTCGTAGGCGAAGGTGCGCCGGTTCAGCCAGCCCATCAGCAACAACGGAATGAGCAGCGAGAAGCCGGGGATCAACCACAACGGGATCGTTACCAGCCAGCCGATCACGAAGATCACCGAGGCGACCACGCTGTTCATCGCTGCGGCGACAAAGCTGTCCCGCCCCATCGGCGCTACATCGTGGTATTCGGTGTCCGACAGGTGCTTGAGCATCAACGGCAGGATCACGATGGCCGCCAGCAGCGAGGCCGTCAGGTAGGCAATGGCAAAGATCGCCATCCAGCCGCCGAGGTAGGCCAGGATATGCGCCAGCCAGACCAGCCCCCAGCCAACCAGCAGCGTCATCGGCGGATAGGCCATCATCTGCTGGACCACCCAGCCCAACGCCCAGACCGCCAAGCCGATCGAGAGCAATAGTGAGAACAGGGCCGGGGTCAGCACATAGAGCCAGACCTTGCCGCTTTTCAGGTTGGCGAAGGTTCTCGCCAGCGCCAGCATGACTTCACCCATTCTTGATCCCTTCCCATTGTTTCTGTAGCCGCTTGGTGGAGACCGGCACTGGCGTGCGCAGTTCCTGCGCATACAAGCCGACACGAAGTTCCTCCAGCAGCCAGCGGAACTGCTCGACCTGCGGGTCGAGCGTACCCAGCTTGGCCAGCTGGATGGCACGGCGCTCGTAGTTGCTCCACAGCGGCCCGTACTCGGCCATCAGTTGGGCGTCGCGGGCCGGGTTGGCCTTCAGCTTGTCGAGGCGGACCACGATCGCCTTCATGTAACGCGGGTAATGTTGCAGACGTTCGAACGGCGTATCGACGACGAAGTTCTTGCCGAGCAGGCGCTTCAGTTGCGCCTCGATGTCGGCCACCGCCGCGGCGTGGGCCTTGAAAGCCGGCAGCTTCTTGGTCACCGCCTGCCATTCAGTCAGCACGGTACCAACCATGCGGCAAACCTCCTGCATGATCAATCCCAGCCGCGCCTTGGCTTCAGCGCAGCGTGCCTTGAACGCCTCCGGCGTGGTCGGCAGCGGCTCGGTCAGGCAGGCGCGTTCGAAACTCAGGTCGACCAGTTGGCGCTTCAGTTCGTCGGTGCTGCCCAGCGGCATGTACTGCATGCCCATCTGGGTCAGGCCAGGCACGTTCTTGTCGAAGTACCTCACCTGCTCCTTGAACTGCAGCATGAACAGGCGGGCCAGCCCCTTGCGATGCGTCTCGGCAGCCTCTTCGGCCGAATCGAACACCTTCAGGCTAACCGTTTCGCCCTCGTCGGAGAGCGCCGGATAGCCAATCACCGTCTGCTTGCCGACCGGAACCTCCATCAATTCGGGCAGTTCGCCGAAGGTCCAGTCGGTCAGTTGGGTGTATTCGGACGGCGTTTCGTGCAAATCGGCGAACTCTTCCTTGGCCTCCTTGCCCCACTCGCCACGCAAAGCCAGCAGGCTGCGGTTCATGTCGAGCTGTCGGCCGTGTTCGTCGATCAGCTTGTAGTTCATCGAGAAGTGCGGCGGCAGGGCATCGGGCCGGAAAGCATCCGGCGTCACCGCCCAGCCGCGGGCATTCAGGCCGCGCGCTTCGAGGATGTAGTCGATCAACGGCGGGATCAGCCCCTGGTTCATCTTCTTGTCGTTGCCGGCGGTGGCCGCGATGAATTCCTCGACGAACTCCGGCACCGGCACCAGCTTGGCGCGGATCTTCTGCGGCAGCGTCTTGATCAGCTGCACCAGCTTTTCCTTCAGCAGCCCCGGCACCAGCCATTCCATGCGTAGCACCGGAATCTGGTTCAGCTGCGCCAGCGGCAGGGTCAGCGTCACGCCATCGCGCGGCGAACCTGGCTCGAAATGGTAGGTCAGCCCGTACTCGACGCCGCCCACCTTGATGTGATGCGGGAAGGCTTCGGTGGTGACGCCTGCCGCCGAGTGGCGCATCAGGTCGTCTTTCGACAGGAACAGCAGCTTCGGGTTTTCCTGCTCGGCCGTCTTGCGCCAGTGGTCAAAGGTGGCGCCGTTGTGGATGCCTTCGGGAATGAGGTGGTCGTAGAAGCCGAAGATCAGTTCGTCGTCGACCAGCACGTCCTGCCGACGCTGCTTGTGCTCGATCTTCTCGATGTCGCGAATCTGCTTCTGGTTGTGCTGGAAAAAAGGCCAGCACTTGGCGAAGGACTCGTCGATTTCCTCGCCGACCAGCCCCTGGCGGATGAAAATCTCGCGCGCTTCGGCCGGGGCCAGCGGGCCGTAATGGATGCGCCGCTTGGGGTTGATCACGATGCCGTAAAGCGTCGTCCGCTCCCAGCCGGCGACCTGCATCGACTTCTTTTCCCAGTGCGGATCAAAGTATTGGCGCTTGATAAGGTGAGCGCCCACTTTCTCGATCCAGTCCGCTTCGATACGGGCCACGCAGCGGCCGAACAAGCGTGTTGTTTCGGTGATCTCGGCCGCCATGATCCACTTGCCGGCCTTCTTCTGCAGCGGCGACGAGGGGTGGATCAAGTAACGGATGCCGCGCGCCCCGAGGTAGTAGCCGGATTCATCCGACTTGCAGCCGATGTTGCCGAGCAGGCCGGTCAGCAGCGCCTGATGGATGGCATCAAAGGTACCGGGCAGATCGTTTTCCTTCCAGCCCAGTTCGGTGACCATCGCATGCAGTTGCCCATGGACCTCGCGCCATTCGCGCAGACGCAGGTAGGACAGGAAATGAGCGTGGCAATTGTCGATCAGCTGCTTGTTCGATTTCTTGTGCTCGACGACATTCTGGAACCAGCCCCACAGCTTCACCCAGCTGAGGAATTCCGATTTCTCATCGGCAAACTGCTTGTGCTTCTCGTCGGCGGCCTGCTGGCGCTCCTGCGGCCGTTCGCGCGGGTCCTGCGTGGACAGGCCGGCGGCAATGATCAGGACTTCCTTCAGGCAGCCGAGGTCGCGCGCCGCGACCAGCATGCGGCCGATGCGCGGGTCGAGCGGCAGCTTGGCCAGCGCGTCGCCAACTTTGGTCAGACGATTGTCGTCGTCCAAGCCGCCGAGTTCCTGGAGCAGTGCGTAGCCGTCGCTGATCGCCTTGGCCGGCGGCGGTTCGATGAACGGGAAGCTCTCGACATCAGTCAGCTTCAGCGATTTCATGCGCAGGATCACGCCAGCCAGCGAGGAACGCAGGATTTCCGGATCAGTGAACGGCGCCCGGGCATTGAAGTCAGCCTCGTCGTAGAGGCGCACGCAAACACCCGCCGCCACCCGGCCGCAACGACCGGCCCGCTGCCGCGCCGCGGCCTGTGAGATCGGCTCGACCTGCAACTGCTCGACCTTGTTGCGGTAGGAGTACCGTTTGACCCGCGCCAGGCCGGTGTCGATCACGTAGCGGATGCCCGGTACAGTCAGCGAGGTTTCGGCCACGTTGGTGGCCAGCACGATGCGCCGCTGGCCGCCCGAAGGCTTGAAGATGCGGTCCTGATCGCCGGCCGAAAGGCGCGAGAACAGCGGCAGGATTTCCGGCGCATGGGCACTCGACAGGCCCGGCCGGGCCAGCGCGTGCTTGCGCAAGGCTTCGGCCGCCTCGCGAATTTCCCGCTCGCCGGGCAGGAAGACCAGGATATCGCCACTGCCCAGCCGGGAAAGCTCATCGGCCGCATCGACAATGGCGTCGTACAGGTCGCGTTCGTCATCCTTCTTGTCGATATCGACGACCGGCCGATAGCGCACTTCGACCGGGAAGAGCCGGCCCGATACTTCGATCACCGGTGCCGACTTGCCATGGGCGCTGAAATGCTGCGAGAAACGCTCGGCATCGATGGTCGCCGAGGTAATGATCAGCTTCAGGTCCGGACGCTTGGGCAGCAACTGCTTCAGGTAGCCGAGCAGGAAATCGATGTTCAGGCTGCGCTCGTGCGCCTCGTCGATGATGATCGCCTCGTAGGCGTTCAGGTACGGATCGGACTGCGATTCGGCGAGCAGGATGCCGTCGGTCATCAGCTTGACCCAGCTCTCAGATGTCGATTTGTCGTGGAAGCGGATCTTGACGCCGACGCCGGCGCCAACCTGCGTCTTTAACTCCTGCGCCAGCCGGGTCGCCACCGAACGGGCCGCCAGCCGTCGTGGCTGGGTATGACCGATCAGGCCGCGCGCCCCGATGCCAAGATCGAGACAAATCTTCGGCAACTGCGTCGTCTTGCCCGAGCCGGTTTCACCGCAAACGATGACCACCTGATTGTTGGCGATCAGCTCGGCAATGTCGGCCCGACGTTCATTGACCGGCAGGTCGGTCTGGAATTCCGGCTTCGGCAACTTGGCGCGCCGTTCCTGCACCGCCGCGCGCGAACGCTCGATCAATGCCGCCAGATCGGCCTGCAGTTTTTGCTGTTTTTCACCGCTCGAGCGGCGTAATTCGGCCCTCAGGCTGCTCAGGCGACGCGCGTCGCTGGTCAAGCCGATGGCCGTGGGAGTTTCGCGCCCTTGTCCGGCGTCCTGTTTTTTCATAAGTTTCTTTTCAAACGTCCAACGGCGAAACAACGCCGCGCCCGCCCTTGTTCAAGACATGCGTATAAATCATGGTGGTCGTCACATCGGCGTGGCCCAGCAACTCCTGCACCGTGCGGATATCGTAGCCGGATTGCAGCAGATGGGTGGCAAACGAATGGCGGAAGGTATGCGGCGTCGCCAGCTTGGCGATGCCGCTCGCCTGAAGTGCCTTTTTGACTGCCCGCTGCAAGGCCTTTTCATCAAGGTGATGACGGCGCTCAACGCCGCTGCGCGGATCGATGGAATACCCCGCCGCAGGAAAAATATACTGCCACGCCCAATCCGTTTCAGCATTCGGATATTTTCGATCCAGCGCATTCGGCAGGTAAACCGACGCCTTGCCCCTGGCAAGATCATCTTCATAACAGGTTCGTCGCCAGCGCAAATGATCCTGCAAAGGCTCGATCAGCGTGCGCGGCAACATCGTCACCCTGTCCTTCGCCCCCTTGCCATCCCGCACCACAATTTCGGCCCGCTCGAAATCAACATCCTTGACGCGCAGGCGAACGCACTCCATCAAGCGCATTCCCGTGCCATATAGCAGCCGCGCCATCAACCCATGCAGGCCGCTCATGCGATCCAGCAAGGCCGCGATCTCCTGCCGCGTCAACACCACCGGGAGCCGCTGCGGCTGCTTGGCACGCACCACCTGGTCCAGCCACGGCAACTGAATCCCCAATACGTCGCGATACAGGAATAGCAGCGCCGAAAGCGCCTGGTTCTGCGTCGAAGCGGCCACCCGCCCCTCGACCGCAAGATGCGTCAAAAACGCCTCGACCTCCCCAGCCCCCATCTCACGGGGATGGCGCTTGTCATGAAAAAGGATAAACCGGCGTATCCACTGGACATATTGTGTTTCTGTCCGAATGCTGTAATGCTTGAGACGCAACTTGTCACGCACCTGATCAAGCAATTTTGGCGACTGCGGTGCAGAAGATTCAATGTCAGACATAACATAAAAATTCAAGCCAATAGAATCATGATGTTACCACGCACAAAACATATTTATGCACCCCCCATGCAGGAAGTAGACACCTGCAAAGGTGTCTACTGAACGTTAGAACTCATGATAAATCCCGCGCTCCGATCAATCTGCTTATGCCTCGCTCTTGCCAGTGGGATGGCTTCCGCAGAGCCTGTCGTTCTAGAGAAGCCTACTCACGCAGTTTCTGTGAGAGGCACACTCGTTGAAAATATCGGCATTGAAACGCTTGGTGGGGTATTCACGCCTCTCCTCAAAACAGGGTGTCAAACACCTTGTTTCACTACTCAGGTGTTTTCTACCGCTGACGATAGGCAAACAGAAATCAAACTGTTCATATTTCGTGGCATCGCCGAGGTAACGAAAAAAGCAAACAAAGTGGTCGCCGTAGCAGTTGTCGGCATTCCTCCCGCACCGCGCGGAATTCCTCAAGTCGCAGTCACGCTCTCTGTAGAAAATGGGCAAATTTCGCTCAGTGCCATCGACAAAGGCACAAACTCGCCTCTAGAGATCAAGCGTCGTGAGTTCTAACATTCCGGTCAAGGCCGCTCCCTCCGGTCGCTGGACGCTGCGCGATAAAGCTCCGCGCAGCGCCCCTTACCTAAAACGTTGGGCGTCATAGAAAATGCGGTCACTCTTTGCACTTTTCTTTCCGACGGCCATGTGCATCGCTCTAACGGGCTGCTGCGCATTTGTT
Organism: Dechloromonas aromatica RCB; assembly: GCF_000012425.1. Taxonomy (NCBI): domain Bacteria; kingdom Pseudomonadati; phylum Pseudomonadota; class Betaproteobacteria; order Rhodocyclales; family Azonexaceae; genus Dechloromonas; species Dechloromonas aromatica (nom. nud.). The sequence goes on from NC_007298.1 coordinate 3,682,627, forward strand.
CCTTGCCATCCCGCAACCTCGCTTGTCGGTGCTGTCTTGAATTCAGATGGCCTACCTGTGGCCAACGCTAACGTCTCGCTTTATGGAACGACCAGCACAACAGACTCGAAAGGTTGCTTCAACATGCACGTTGCTGATGCCTTACCCTTTACTTTCGCGGTCACTGCGCAGGGCTACAAGTCGGCCGAAATCGAAGCTAAACCAGGCTTCTACAACGTTCAAACCAAACTTGCACCCACTCAGTCACCAGAAAAGAGCCAAATAGAGTGGGTTTCCATTTCACCAGCCGAGTACCGTTCCTTCACTCCATGCAAATACTGAGTCCAACGCCGCCCAACAATCCGCTCCAGCCGACCGTCAAAAAGCTGCGCTTTTTGCCGTCGGCTGAGCTTCCACGTTAGCGATATGCGCTTTTACTTCGCCGCCTCAATTCTGGTTTTTTCCTTCGCCACTTACGCTCAAGAAAGCAAGAGACAAATGAGCCCTCTGGATCAGGCATATGTAACAGCAATGCAAACTAAACAGGAGGCCGTTTTTTACAACGCCTTCCTAAATGCGACGATCTTTATCGCAACAGCAAATGCTCCGCTTCAGGAGAAAACAAAGCGTGCCGGAGAACAAGACACCATTTCTCCAATCATCGTTGAATCTGAAGGCACTAAATACATAATGCTTTTTGACTCAGAAGAGCGTTTGCTCTCGTGGGCGAAAAGAGAGGTTGGTTTTGCAGCAATTCCCGGCCACGCAATTGTTGAAATGATGTCCCCCGAGTTTCACTGGGCCCTCAATGTCGGAACGGAACACGTAAAGACTTTTGTCCCCGATGAGATCAGATGGCTAAAGCAAAATCTAGGTCAAGCCAAGGAAGAGCGTGTTCCAGCTGGAACTCAGGTATTAATCGGGGCTCCAGCGAAGATTCCTGCCGGCCTAGTTGAATCGCTTAAGAAAAACCTGTCCTCGAGAAACCGTGAGGTTAAGGCAGCATACCTTGGCCAAGTTGTTTACGTTCGAGATGGTGAGAAACCACATCTTGCACTTGTTCTGGAGGTGGTCACCAAAGACAAGACTGCTATTAGCGGAATATCCAAAGATTTGGCAATTGCTACCAAGGGCTATCTCGGAGAAGGCGAGTACATTGACATCATGGCCAGCGACGAAAATGGAACCGCAGTGGAAATCAAGAAAGCCGTTAAACCTTTTTACGTTAAGAAATGGTGGAAATAATCGCTAACCCGGCAGTCAACCGGACCTGCGCGAAAAGCCGCGCAGGCCGGTTACTTCTACGTTAGGTCTTAACGCATGCGGTATCTACTCTCATCGCTCGCTCTGGTTTTTTCCCTTATCGGAGGTTCTGCCTTGGCGAATGGCAAAACGACTCAATCCTTTGTTCCTGATCCAAACGTCCAAAAGGTCGCTGAGGCTTATGCACTCGATGCAGTCGAGTATTCGAAGAAACAGTTTGGTATCACCCTTGATTGGACAGACACAAGTATTTCGAATGTAGAAAAGGCGTTGGCGCTTATGCACTCTTCGTACGCAAGCACAACGCCGAAGCCAACCGAGGAACAAGTAATGTCATTTGCAAAAGGCTTCGGCAGCTACATCGGCGAAGTTTGTCGCCGCAATCACGGTGCTGAATGGGGCATAGTAAATCTCAACGGTCAAAAGTTTCCTGGGCTAAAAACCAAGTCTGGGAGCAACTTCTGGCCATGGGGGCGAGCACTAAATCGCATCATGCAAGGCGCAGAAAACAATGTCGTTGACTACTACAAGGTGCTCCTTGAAAAATCGCCCTAACATGGCGCTCAACCTCGCTCCCTTCGGTCGCTGGACGCTGCGCGATAAAACCGCGCAGCGCCGGTTAGCTCTACGTTATGCGGTAAACAATGAGCGCTGATTGGTTTCGCAATACAACGTGGGATGAGGCTACCGAACGAGCCTTCGACGAGAAACTCCGTCGCGCCCGGAGGAAGGAGCAATACCTCCGCATCCAAGGAAATGCACTAGCGCGTTCGCATCCAGAAGTCGCCCTCAAGCTACTTGATCGTTACTTCGCGCTACACGACGATTTTGATCATGCGCAGGCTTACGTTGATCGAGCCACGGCGCTCTTGGTTCTTGGCCGTGTTGAGGATGCGATTGCTGCATATGAAGCAGCTCTAGCTAGAGAATCTGTGTTTCCAAATCTGCGGACCCAGGCATATCTCGATCTTCCGTTCCTTGTGGCTAGTTGTGGTCTTCGGGGGTACTACAATCGAGCAAAGGAATTGCTCGCTCTCCATGAGTCCCGCCTGGTGTTTCCTGTTGAACATTTCCGTTGGCATGCCGCGAATGCACTGATCAAAGCTGATTCAGGCGAGACTGAAATCGCTAGCACTCATGCGAAGCGCGCCCTTTGTGCTGCAAGCGACGACCATTCTGGCTTCCGCTACCACCCATCCATCGGACTTGTTACGGCCAAGTACGACGAAATTATTTTGAAATTGAAGGTGCTATATGCCGCATAACATTCCGCTCCAGCCGACCGTCAGCCAGCTGCGCTGTCTGCCGTCGGCTGAGCTAGCACGTTATGCATAAACACTTTTTCGCTATTCTCATTTTTGTATTGCACTCATCCGCCGTATTGGCTGAGCCTCATTTTGTTGGGTATTTTGAAGCCAAGCCTGACTTTGGCGGTGCAGCAAATCGCATCTGTATTACGCAACTGCCAAACAATTATCTTAATGTGGTGATTGCTACAGCTTACTGTCCCTCTAAAGAATGCATGAATGCCCGCATCGATGGGCTTTGGTTTCAGTCAAAACTAAATGCGAAACGCATCACTTATTCAAGCCCTGGCTGCAAGCTAAAGATGCTATTCACCAACTCTGGCGCAAGAATTACACATTCCGCCAATTGCAGAGACAATGACCACCCTTATCTGTATGCCAGCGGCACATATAAATACATAAAAGCGGAGTTCAACCAAGATCGTTGCGGGCCTTAATGCATAACCCGGCGCTCAACCTCGCTCCCTTCGGTCGCTGGACGCTGCGCGATAAGGCCGCGCAGCGCCGGTTAGCTCTACTACAAGGGCTTCCCCATTCTTTGCAAGCGTTCTGAAGTTTTATCGTTTCATTCCTGATCCTGTTTTCTGACTGTTGATCGAACCCTGTCGTGTCGGTGCGAGAAGGTGAAGGACTGCGGTACTACAACCGGTCATCTTGGGCTTTTGCCCGGACCCTGATGAAAGACGCGCGCGGGGGCCTCAATCGTTAGCCGGGAGTCGCTTGCCTCCCCTTGAGTTAATCAGGCGCTCCCCGCGCGGGTCCAACCCGCTTCACATCAACGCTGGCAGTGCTTCGCTGGTCTTGGGCCGCCAGCGAACGGCCGGTGATTCCTTTCAGGTTTTTCCTTGCAAACGCTTTTTGCTTTTCAGGCGAGATCTTCGATACGCCGAAATTCCTCTCCGTAGTGCATGACCGCCCAGGCGAGTCGCAAGTTCTTGGCGGCGATGGCAACCGCCGCTTTCCAGTACCCGCGTCGCTCGACTAGATTTCTGGCCCAACGACTGAAGCGGTCTTGCTTGTCACCGAGTCCGGCGAGAACAGATCGGCCGCCCATGACGAGCAGACTGCGCAGGTAGGCGTCGCCGGCCTTGGTGATCCTGCCCAGCCGGGCTTTGCCGCCACTGCTGTATTGGCCGGGAACGAGCCCGACCCAGGCGGCAAGCTGCCGACCATTCTTGAAGTCGTGGCCGCCGCCCAGGCTGGCAACCAGGGCGCTGGCGGTGGTCGGGCCGATGCCAGGAAGTTGCATGAGCTGCCGGCTCCGCTGGTCTTGTTTGGCGGCCAGGGCGATGGCTTTGTCGTACTCGTCGATGTGTTCATTCAGTCGGTCGGCGTGAGCCAGCAGATCACCGACACAGCGGTTGGCCCAGCCGGGCAGTGCTTCGAGGTGGGCACCGATTTCCCGGCGCAGGCGTTCGACTTTCTGTGGCAGCACAATGCCGAACTCGCTGATCAGGCCGCGCAAGCGGTTGTAGAGCGCGGTGCGTTCTTCAACAAAACCTTGCCGGGTGCGGTGCAGGCAGAGGATGGCCTGCTGATCGACATCCTTGACCGGGACGAAACGCATGTTCGGCCGCGTGACGGCCTCGCAGATGGCCGCGGCATCGGCGGCGTCGTTCTTGCCGCGCTTGCCGCTCATCCGGTACGGCACCACAAACTTGGGTGCCATCAACTTCACGGTGTGGCCGACGCGGCTGAACTCTCTCGCCCAATGGTGAGCACCGGAGCAGGCTTCCATGCCGATCAGGCAGGGCGGTAGCTGGGCGACCATTTCCAGCAATTGGCCGCGCGCTACTTTTGGCTTGATAAAAATGGCTTTGCCATACTGGTCAACACCATGCAAAGCGAATACATTCTTGGCGAGATCGATGCCTACAGTGACAATATTCATGGACTTCCCCTTTCGAGCAAATGATTCAGTGTGGAAACTCAATCATGGCAGCTCACGCTGCCTGCGGCTTCCGCCGCTAGTTCGGGACGGGGAAGTCCCTTTCATTCGTTATGCAAAGCTAATGGACGCGCAGTTCGCTGAGACTCTTACTTTGGGTAAACGGGTTCTGATTCCCGGATGTCGTTACTCTGTTATCCAACCCTTTGTTGATGACAAGGGCGCTCAGCATGACCTAGGGGAGACATGGATATATCTTGGGGTTGAGGGACCTAAGATGTACGCGGGCTTCGTGCTGTACATCTTTGATGCCATTGAAAAGAAAATTCGCCTGAGTTACGCAAGCAATGGCCAGCCAAAATTGATCGCGCATCTCGAACAATATTTATCTGGACCAACCGTTAGTACGAGCGAACTTTTGTCGGTGATTTCGGAGTCAGCACGAGCCGCTTTGTCTCGTATCGAAAGTTGGCTGGTCCCAATTCCTCCTGAGGCAGAGAGCTTTATATTTCAAGTTCGAGAGGCTCAAGGTAACGCTTCATGTGCAGATGGCCGCTCCGGGGCAGGTAGCTCGTATGAGCAAGTCGTTGGAGACCTTGCCACCGTGTATCGGGAGGCAATTAATGCATTCAAGACCAAGGCAAGCCATGAGCATGTTGCCTAACACTATGGTCAAGTTCGCCCTTCGGGCTGGGACTGCGCTAAAGCGCAGCCCCTTACCTAAAACGTTTTCAGAAAGGCTGCGATGGGCAAAGGTCGGCTTGAAGCATTTAGCGATGGCGTTCTGGCCATTATCATCACTATCATGGTGTTGGAACTGAAGGTTCCTCATGGCGCGGATCTTGAGGCACTTAAGCCCTTGCTTCCAAGCTTTCTCTCTTACGTTCTAAGCTTCATTTACGTCGGCATTTACTGGAACAACCACCACCACATGCTCCATGCAGCGAAGCACGTCTCAGGGCGGGTGCTTTGGGCCAACCTAATCTTGCTGTTCTGGTTGTCACTGTTTCCGTTCGCTACCGGTTGGATGGGCGAGAACCATTTCGAGGCGTTGCCGTCGGCGGTCTACGGGTTCGTGCTGCTCATGGCTGCAATTTCGTACTACATGCTCCAGCAGAGTGTCATCGCGACCGACGGCCCGAGTTCGCTGCTCAAGCAAGCCATCGGCACCGACTGGAAGGGCAAGGCCTCACCCTTTTTGTACATCTTGGCGATGGTTGTTGCGTTTTGGGCGCATTGGGTAGCGCAAGCTATCTATGTTGCGGTTGCGCTTATCTGGCTGGTACCGGACAGGAGAATCGAGCGTGCCATCAACCGCACTGAAACCTAATCTTTCGTTGGGGAGGGACCTCGCGCGAAATGCCGCGCGAGGTCCCTCAACTCCACGCTAGCAGCCCTTCATCCAATTGAACATGACCACAACCATCCGCCCCGAAAAACCTTCAGACGAAGCCGCCATTGAGCAAGTCACTCGGCGCGCTTTTCTCTCCCACCCTTACAGCCATCAAACCGAGCAGTTCATCATCCGTGCGCTGCGTGCAGACGATGCGCTTTCTGTCTCTCTCGTGGCCGAGGAGGCCGGCCGCATCGTCGGGCATATTGCGCTGTCTCCTGTCACCATCAGCGACGGTAGTGCCGGCTGGTATGGGCTGGGCCCGATTTCGGTCGAACCGGAACTGCAGCGCCGTGGTATCGGCCGGGCACTTATGGAGAGAGGAATTGTCGAACTGCGCAAGATCGGAGCTGCGGGGTGCGTGCTCGTTGGCGACCCGGCGTTCTACGTCCGTTTCGGATTTGCGAACAATCCTGCACTCGTGCTTGAGGGGGTTCCTCCAGAGTTTTTCCTCTGTCTGCTCCTTGGCACGGCTTCCGCTCATGGCTCCGTTCAATTCCATCAGGCGTTTCAAGCCACGGCTTGAAACGTTCGAGGCAAGCTTCTCAGGTGCCTCAGTTGCAGACTAAACAAACATCGCACTTATCGACGCTTTCACCTTCAAGCCTATCGGAGGCCATCATGAACCCAGTTGTACATTTCGAGATGCCCTATGACGATCGGACGCGAATGTCTGCGTTCTACGAAGAGGCGTTCGGTTGGCAGACCCAGGCACTTGGCGATGACATGGGCCAGTACGTGCTGGCGACCACGACAGAGACGGAGGATGGTCGCCCCAAAGTGGCCGGTGCAATCAATGGCGGCTTTTTCCCCAGGAAAGCCGATTGGCCGGCACAGTACCCGTCCGTGGTCATTGCCGTGGAAGATATCGGCGCATCCATTGAAAAATTGCAGCAGGCGGGCGGCCAGGTGCTTGGTGAGCCCATGGAAATACCGGGCGTCGGAACGTATGTGGCCTTCATGGACACCGAGGGCAATCGGGCCAGCCTGCTTCAGCCCTCACCGCGCCCAAATTAAAACGCCTCACGCATCCGGTCACCCGGCGCATTTCGGCGCCGATTTTGCGAAGGGCCGGACTTTATTTTGCTCACCTCTTGTCAAACCTTGGCCTGCACAACATGACCATCGAACCGATTTCCTCCATCGAAGAAGTCTCAGCGCTGCTGGCTGAATGCGCCTTGCCTGTTTCTGATCTCTCAGCCCCGGAACCGCTTCAGTTCTTCGGCATCCGCGAAGGCGGTGCCTTGGCAGCAGTCGTCGGGCTTGAGCTTTATCCGCCAGTTGGCTTGCTACGCTCCCTCGCGGTTCGTTCCGGCTGCCGTAATCGCGGTTTTGCCCGCGAACTGGTTTCATTCGCGGAATCATTTTCAGCGGCCCGTGGCGTGACGACCTTGTATCTTCTGACCACCACCGCTGATCGGTTCTTTATTGGCCTTGGCTACTCGGCAACCTCCCGTGGCAGCGCACCTCCCGCCATTCAGACAACCACCCAGTTCTCCAGCATTTGCCCGACCTCTTCAGCATTTCTTTCCAAGCATCTCGGCACCTAGGGCAGCGCGATGACACCGAGCCTTATCCCTGGTGAAACAAAAACGCCGCCCGGATGAGGCGGCGTTGAGTTTGGGCAAGGCCTGTTTTAGTGCTTCTTGCCCATCCACTGGGCATTCTTGCCGTCACTGGTCTTTTCGCAGACGACTTCGACGCCGGAAATCTTGGCGACCACACCGACATCCATGAAGGCGCCGGCATCGCCATTCCAACACTGGGGAGCTTTCGGCGCAGCGGCAGCAGGTGCCGCTGCGGCCACCGGCTGGGCGGGCGCAGGCGTTTGGCTGGCACAGGCAGTCAGGCCAAGAGCAATGGCGGAAGTGGCGAGGAAGGTACGCATGAGAATCTCCAAAATGAAGTTGTGACAACGATGGGATAATTCTCTTACGCGGATGTTTCAGCTTCGTTGCAGCCTGCCACGCTATCGCTTGGTCTGAACTGTTTTGAAACGCGACGACCTAAGCCAATAGCCCGGCGTTCAATCTGAACGCGCTCGCCTATTTTCAGCGCTTTTTACCGGGGGTAACCCCAGGCTTCACCATAACACCGCGTGATTTCTCTGAAGGAGATCAAGACATGGCACCGATTGGGAAAGAGGCCGTCGATAAAATAAGGCGAGATCATGAGCACATGTTGCAGTTGATTGAGCGAATTCAGTCTCTTTGCGACCAGCGCGACAAGATCGACGTTTGCACCGGCTGCCACTCGAGCCAGCAGTCAGTTTGTCATAGCAATGTTGAACAACTGATTCGAGCCTTTGTCGAAGCGACGCTAAAACACAACCTGATCGAATCGATGTTCATGGAAGGAATCGTGCCATCGGCACATCGCATGGCCCACAACAAAGCGCACATGGAAATCGCACAACAACTGAAGGAGATTCGGGTCGTGTTCTCCAAAGACGGCGATGGCATCCATGCCATTGAGGGCGTCGACCGTGTCCAGAAAACCTTGCTCGCCCACTTCATCGAATATGACCAGCAGCTTGAAACACTGCTGACTCCGGCGCTAGCCAATAGTTGATGCTGGCCTGAATTACATTTATGACCGGGCTGCAGATGGCCCCAAGGCAGGAAACCGATTATGTACCCTGGAGAACGCTTCAACGCCTGGACCCACCTGTGCGGCGCCATGCTGGCCTTGACCGGGGCGATCTGGCTGATCGTCGTTGCAGCGGCCGGCGGCGATGTACTGAAAACAGTCAGCGTGGCTGTTTATGGCGTGACGCTGGTCATGCTGTACAGCATCTCGACGATCTATCACAGCGTGCGCGGGCGGGTGAAACGGGTCTTGCGCAAGCTGGATCATCTGTCGATCTACCTGCTGATTGCCGGCAGCTACACGCCATTCTGCCTGATCAGCCTGCGCGGCGCGTGGGGCTGGTGGCTGTTCGGCATCGTCTGGGCGCTAGCGGCGATCGGCATGTTGCAGGAAATCAAGCCGCGCTCGGAGGCTCGCATCCTGTCGCTGGTGATCTATGCGGTGATGGGCTGGATCGTGCTGGTGGCGATCGAACCCCTGCTGGCCAGCCTCGGCCTGGCCGGTTTTTTGTGGCTGGCGGCGGGGGGTGTTTTCTACACCGTGGGCATCATCTTTTTCGCCTTTGACGAACGTTTCCGGCACTGGCACGGCATCTGGCACCTGTTCGTGATTGCCGGCAGCCTGATGCATTTCATCGCCATCCTGTTCTACGTGGTCTGAATCGTGGAAAATGCCACCGGGTTTTATTGAGCACAAACAGGCATGCGACTTCAGGGAAGAATCACCAGCTGGAAGGATGACCAAGGCTACGGTTTCATCACCCCCAATGGTGGTGGCAATCCGGTTTTCCTGCACATCAAGGCCTTTACCCGGCGCCAGCCGCGACCGGTGGGCGAAGAGATCGTCACCTACGAACTGCAACAGGACAAGCGTGGACGCTGGCGGGCGGAGTCGGTCGAATTCGTGCGCGGCACCGGACGCAAGCGTGTCGTTGCCGATCGAGGGCCAAGCCGTTGGCCACTGGCGCTGGTCGGGTTGTTTTTCGCCTTTTTAGGCGCCTCAACCCTCACCGGCAAGATGCATCCGCTGCTCTTCGCCTTCTACACAGGCATCAGTATCAGCACCTTCATTGCCTACCTGTTGGACAAGTCCGCTGCCCGGAACGGAAATTGGCGCACGCAGGAAAGAACGCTGCACCTGCTGGCATTAGTTGGCGGCTGGCCGGGAGCGCTATTGGCGCAAAATCGCCTGCGCCACAAAACAGCCAAGGACTCGTTCCTGATGATCTTCTGGACCACCGTCCTGCTCAATTGCGGGGCACTCGGGTGGTTGCTGACGCCTGCCGGTGGCCATGCCCTGCGGACGGCGTTCAGTGCCGCCTGAGCCCTCACGCGGAGAATCCACCATGCGCCTGATCACACCCCTGCTGCTCGCGGCCTTCACCACCTTCGCCAACGCCGCGCCTTCCTTGGTCGATGCGTCCTACGGACCTGAGCCCGAACAGCGTTTTGACCTCCATGCCCCGCCAGGAAAGCAGGCTGCGCCGTTGATCCTGATGGTGCATGGCGGCGGCTGGACTCGCGGTGACAAGGAGATGAGCCGGGTCGTCGATAACAAGGTGGAACACTGGCTACCGCGTGGCATTGCCTTCATGAGCATCAACTACCGCATGCAGCCCAAGGCAGCACCACAGGAGCAGGCGCGGGATGTGGCCCAGGCGCTGGCCTATGTCGAGAAAAATTCGGCCAGAATGGGCGTCGACCACAACAATATCGTGCTGATGGGCCATTCAGCCGGCGCCCACCTGATCGCCTTGCTCGCCGCCCGGCCTGAGCTGCTGGCGGAGGTTGGGGCGCAGGCCCCCCGGGGCTTCGTGCTGCTCGACAGCGGGGCACTGGATGTCCCGGCGATCATGAATGCCCGCCACTTCGGGCTTTACGACCGCGCCTTCGGCAGCGACCCGGCAGAGTGGGCGGCGGCCTCGCCCTTTCACCAGTTGCGGCAGGCGACGGCGCCGATTCTCGCCGTCTGCTCTACCCGTCGCGAAAATGCTTGCCCGCAAGCCCGGGCCTTCGCCGGCAAGGCGGTCGGGCTCGGCAGCCATGCCGAGGTCCTGCCAGTGGACAAGACGCATGGCGAGATCAATGCGCAACTTGGTGCCGACCCGGTTTACACCGCGGCCGTCGACACCTTCCTCGGGCGGCTGTCGCCAGCATTTGCCGAACGCTGATGGCGAGCATTGCCTGAAGTTGATTCTTCTCGAATAGCCAGCCAGGCCTTGCTCAACGCCTGAAGTGGGCGAGCTACCCGAGGGCCCGGGAGTGCTGCGCTAAGCCACCGGAAGGCTCAGGACATTGGCCTGTTCCAGATAGGCCATGAATTCGTCGCGTGGCAACGGACGAGCATAGTAGTAGCCCTGAATCAGGTCGCAGCCGAATGACTGCAGCAGATCGCGTTGTTCGGCCGTTTCCACCCCTTCGGCCACGGTCTTCAGGCCCAATTGGCTGGCCATGAAAATCATCGCCTGGGCGATGGCCCGATCACCGGAATCTGAAACTAGGTCACGGACAAACGTGCGGTCTATCTTCAGGTAATCGATCGGATACTTCTTCAGGTAAGCCATGGCGGAATACCCTGTCCCGAAATCATCCAGGGAAATCTGGATGCCGCTGGCGCGGAAGGCGGCAAGGCGTTCGGCGACATGCAATCGCTCATCGAGCAGCAAGCCCTCGGTGATCTCCAGCCCGATGTAACGAGGATCAAGCCCGATCGATTTCAGATAGTCCAGCCATCCTGCCTCGCTGCCATCCTTGACGAACTGGCGTGGCGACATGTTGACGCTGATCTGGCAGTCGGCCGCCCCGGCCGGCATCCGGGCCGCCCAGTCGCGCGCGGTCAGTGCAGCCTGCTGGAACACCCAATCACCGATGGCATGAATCAGGCCGGTTTCCTCGGCCAGGTGGATGAACTGGTCCGGCGGCACCATGCCACGCTGCGGATGACGCCAGCGCAGCAGCGCCTCGGCCTTGACGACCCGGCCACTTTCGACTTCGACGATCGGCTGATAGTGGAGTAACAATTGCCCGTCCGCCAGCGCACTGCGTAAATCGTGGGAGAGCTTCAAGCGATAGTCGGCGGATGTCTGCATCGATTCGGTGAAGAAGCAGAAACCGTTACGTCCCAGCTCCTTGGCCACATACATGGCCTTATCGGCACAGCTGAGCAGGATATCGGCATCTTCAGCATCCTGCGGATAGCAGGCGATCCCAACGCTGGCTGAAACGTAGGCCTGATGACCATCCAGCACGAAGGGGACGACCAGCGCATCAACAATCGCCTGGGCCAGAAGGCCAAGATGCTCGGGGGCACGGACGTCAGGCAAAACCACGACAAATTCGTCGCCCCCCAGGCGAGCCACCAAATCGGAAGCTCGCACCTGGGCGCGGATTCTTTCCGCCGCTTCGACCAGAAGACTGTCGCCAGACTCGTGTCCGAGCGAATCGTTAACCTCCTTGAAGCGATCCAGATCGATGAAAAGCAGAGCACCGCCATGCCCCGTTCGGGCAGCCCTGAGCATTTCGTCACGCAAGCGGATATAGAACAGGCTGCGGTTGGGCAGTCCGGTCAGCGCATCGAAGCTGGCCTGGTATTTCAACTTTGCCTCGATGCGATTGCGCTCGATGGCGACCATGGCGAGGTGGTGCGCCTGCCGGATCGACTCCAGCTCGGCCTCACTAGGCAGGCCCGGCTCGCGCCGATAGATGCCGAAAACCCCCAGCACTTTGCCGCCAGAATCGGCAATCGGAAAGGACCAGCAGGCCCGTAGCCCGCACTTCAGGGGCAAGTCACGATATGACGCCCAATAGGGGTGCGTGGCGATGTTCTCGACAAACACCTCCTTGCCCGACCAGGCGGCGGTACCACAGGAACCTATACCGTCGCCGATCCTGACCCCCTCGATCGCCCGGCAGTATTTTTCCGGCAAGCTCGCCGCAGCGGCAATGTGCAAGCGTTCACCGGCCTCGTCGAGCAGCATGATGCTGCACAGGTAGCCAGGACTTTCCTGCTCCAGAAGCGCCGTCACCAACTCAAGCACCTCCGACAATTCCGCCCCCTGCCCGAGACGTTCGAGGATATGGACCTTGGCCCGCCCCAACGCCTCCTGGCGCTTGAGCGCGCTGACGTTGTGCCCGAATCCGAGGACGCTCTCAACCTGGCCATCCAGGCCGAACTCCGGAACCAGCCGATAGTTCAGGCAGACCAGGCTGCCGCGCTCGTCCCTGAACTCGAGAAGGCACTCCTCCGGGCGACAGCTAGCAAACACCCGCTGCAGGATCGCCTCGAACTCATCGACACTGATGTTGCGTGGCGCCCAGCAACAGGACACCTCTTTGCCTCGCGTTTCACCCGGCAAAACTCCGAGCAGTTGATCGAATGCCGGATTGCTGAAAACCCGCCGCAGATCGCGATCGTAGCGAATGATCACCTCGGGGGAATTTTCCACCAGCGTGCGGAATTCACGTTCCCTCGCCGCCAATGCGACCTCAAGCTGCTTGCGTTCGGTGATGTCGCGATGGATGCCGATCACCCGAAAAACCCGGCCGGCACCATCGCTCATCGGCACCAGCATGGAGTCGAAATGGCGAACGACGCCGCTGCGGCGGAACTCGGATTCATAATGAATGGGGTCGCCCAAGTCGACGCAGCGCCGGTAATTAGCCTCGGCCTGGCTCGCGAGTTCCGGCTCAACCAGTTCGCCAAACGTTTTCCCGATGGCGCTCTCGACAGGAACGCCGACGATCTGCGCCATCGCCGCATTCGCACCGGCAACCCGGAAGCTGGCATCGTCACGAACATCAATCAGGATCAGGCCATCGGTGATGTGGGCAAAGACCTCCTGATACTCCTGCGCCGCCGCACGGAGCGCCCCCTCCGCCGCCAATTTGTCGGCCATGATGGCATGCTGCAGGCGTTCGTTATCCAGGCCAACGGCGATGCTGTTCCAGAGCATGCGATGACCACGCCGAGCCGCCGCCCATAGCAACAGCAGAAAGCCCAGTACCGCCACACTGGCGTAACTGCCGACATTTTCGAAGGCATACATGCGCACGGCAACAGGAATCAGGACCAGCGCGATGAACGGAACGGCCGTTGCCGGCAGCGAAGTGTGCAGGATGCTGGCGCTTGCCGCCACACCGGTCAGGACAAGAAGCAGGAACATTGCCGCGCTGACATTCTCGGGCGACATGAACAGGAAGGCGGTTCCCCCCCAATGCAGGCCCGCCAGCAACAAACCATAGGAAAAATGCCGAATCCAGGCATGCAGACGCTCCCGACCGGGCGCCGATGCCAGAAACCCCTTCAGTCGGTGCGCCTGGATGGCCCGTCCGGCAACAATCGCCTGCATGCCGATCAGCCAGGCCAACAGGGTGGCATGACTGAAATGAGGCCAGAGCACGAAGACAAGGAAAGTCGAGGCCAGGACAGTCCCGAACGCCGCCGACCGGAAGCTGCGGTAGAGCATGACGGCCTGCTGCCGCAGCACATCGTTGGCAGTCTCGCCGACGGTCGATGGCGACAGCTTGTCCTCCAGAATATCCATCGCCATTGCCATGACTTAAAAACCTAACAATTTTTCAGATATGAAAACTTTACTGCGGCCCAGCTGAAGCATCCTGAATCAGGCCCAGATGCGCGTTGCACCGACGGTCAGCAAACCGAGATAAGTCGCGGTCAGGGAGCCGGCCAGATGCACCGACGCCAGGCCGATGGCCCAGGCTGGCTGGCCAGCCAGCAGACGCTCGACCACTTCCGCCGAAAAGGTGGAAAAGGTCGTCAATCCGCCCAGAAATCCGGTGATCGCAAATAGCTTCCAGGCCAGCGAAAAATGCGTGTTGATATGGAAGATACCAACCGCCACGCCGACCAGATAACCACCGATCACATTGGCGGCCAGCGTCCCGAGTGGCAGCGCGACGAACAGTGGATTCAAGCTCAGACCGAGCAACCAGCGGGTCCAGGCGCCAAAGGCGGCCCCGAGGCCAATAACGAGAAAATTGAGCGCAGAAAGTTGGTGCAGGGCAGACATGGGTGAATTCTACTGCCTTGGCTGTCGCTGGCGGTTAAAATAGCGCGCTTAATCAACGAGGTTTCAACGTGAGCAGCCCCAACCAGCCCGCCAACACCCCGGCCCCCGCCGCCAATTTCATCAAGAACATCGTCGAAGCCGACCTCGCCGCCGGCAAGCACGCCCAGCGCCACTGGGCCGGCCATCCGGGTACGGCGGCCGACCACGCTGCCGCCCCCCTCGATCCGGCCAAACTGCGTACCCGCTTCCCGCCCGAGCCGAACGGCTACCTGCATTTCGGCCACGCCAAGTCCATTCTGCTCAATTTCGGCCTTGCCGAGCAATACGGCGGCCGCTGCCACCTGCGCTTTGACGACACCAACCCCGAGAAGGAAGATCAGGAGTACGTCGACTCGATCGTCGATGCGGTCAAATGGCTCGGCTGTTCGTGGGAAAAAGACGGCGAAGCCAACCTTTACTACGCCTCGAATTACTTCGACTGGATGTTGCAATGCGCCGAGGCGCTGATCGCCGCCGGCCACGCCTATGTCGATAGCCAGAACGCCGAAGAAATGCGCGCCAACCGCGGCACGCTGACCCAGCCCGGCAAGAATTCGCCTTTCCGCGACCGTTCCGTCGCCGAGAACATGGATCTGTTCAAGCGCATGCAGGCCGGCGAATTTGCTGATGGCGCCCATATCCTGCGCGCCAGGATCGACATGGCTGCGCCGAACATCAACCTGCGCGACCCGGCCATCTACCGCATCCGCCACGCCACGCACCACAACACTGGCGACAAGTACTGCGTCTATCCGATGTACACCTTCGCCCATCCGATCGAGGATGCGCTGGAGAACATCACCCATTCGATCTGCACGCTGGAATTCGAAGACCAGCGCCCGTTCTACGACTGGCTGCTCGAGCGCCTGGCTGAAGCCGGCCTGTTGCAGCGCCCGCTGCCGCAGCAGATCGAGTTCTCGCGCCTCAACCTGACCTACGTCGTGCTCTCCAAGCGGAAACTCATTCAGCTGGTTGAGGAAAAACACGTTACCGGCTGGGACGACCCGCGTATGCCGACGCTGGTCGGCGCCCGTCGTCGCGGCTATTCGGCCGAAGGCTTCCGCCTGTTTGCCGACCGCATCGGCGTTTCCAAGAACGACTCGCTGATCGACTACGTGCTGTTCGAAGACGCCATGCGCGAAGTGATGAACGAGTCCGATCTACGCCGTATCGCGGTACTCGATCCAGTCAAGCTGATCATCGACAATTACCCGGATGGCCAGGTCGAAGAGTGCTTCGCGCCGAATCACCCGCTGCACCCCGAACTTGGCCAGCGCAGCATCCCGTTCAGCCGTGAGTTGTGGATCGAAGGTGAAGACTTCATGGAAGTGCCGAGCAAGGGCTTCCGCCGCCTGTTCCCCGGCAACATGGCGCGCCTCCGTTACGGCTACGTGGTCGAGTGCACCGGCTGCGACAAGGATGAAAACGGTAAGGTCATCGCCGTCCATTGCAACTACCTGCCGGAAACCAAATCCGGCACGCCAGGCGCCGACAGCGTCAAGGTTAAGGGCAATCTGCACTGGGTCTCTGCCGCCCAATCCTATCAAGCCGAAATTCGCCTCTACGAGCGCCTGTTCAAGGTGCCCGCCCCCGGCGCCCGGCGCGAAGGCGATGCGCCCGATCTGGAGCGCGATTTCCTCGACGACATGAATACGGATTCCGCCAAGACCATCACCGCCCAGCTCGAACCCTGTCTGCGCGATGCCAAGCCGGAAGAGCGCTTCCAGTTCGAACGACACGGCTACTTTGTGGCCGACCGCGTTGACTCCAAGCCTGGCGCCCCGGTCTTCAATCGGGCCGTCACCTTGAAGGATTCGTGGGGCAAGGCGAGCTAAGCGACATGGCTGGCGGATGGGGCTGCCCGCACGAGGTCAATGATCACTGCACCAAGATCAACAACCTGCCATGCGATCCAGGCATGAAGGGCTGTGAGCTCTATGGCCGCTTCCGCTTTGCCGACGAGAGCAAAAACACCCGCTATTGGGAAAAGAAAGAACGGGCGCAACAGCCGAAGACGGATGGCGCCCAGCCTTCGAGGCTCGACCAAGACAGCGGCGCAGATTGAGCATGAATCGCAACGTCGCCCAACTCGGACAGGTCTTTACGCCCCCCAATGTGGTGGCCTTCATGCTCGACCTGTGCAGGAACAAAGGTCGCTCACTGGAGCCATCGGCTGGCGACGGCGCCTTCTTCAGCACGCTGCGCCAGCGCGGGGCCGATTGCGTCGGCATTGAAATTGACCAGCGGGTCGCTCCGGAAGGGTCGCAGGTTCGCGACTTTTTTGATTATCCGTTGAGCGAGCAGTTCGACACCATCGTCGGCAATCCACCTTACGTACGCCTGCAGGATGTTGCCGCTGGCACAAGAAAACAGCTGAATTCGGAACTCTTCGACGGCCGCAGCAACCTCTTCCTGTTCTTCATCGAGAAGTGCATCCGTCACCTGAAGCCAGGCGGCGAACTGGTCTTCATCGTGCCTCGCGAGTTCATCAAGCTGACCGCGGCCAAGAAGCTGAATGCCTGGTTGTACGAGCAAGGCAGCATCACGCATTTCTACGAAACCGGCGACGTGCGCGTCTTTGGCGACCACACACCGAACTGCGCCATCTTCCGTTTTGAAAAGGGAAGAATGGACCGCCGCATGGAAGATGGTCGCACCTTCACCGAAGTCGACGGCCAGCTGATGTTCCTGCGCGATGACTACAGCGTGCATTTTGCCGATGTATTCGACGTGAAGGTCGGTGCCGTTTCCGGGGCGGACAAACTCTTTGCGCACCCCAAGGGCAACATGGAATTCGTCTATTCGAAAACGGTGGACACCGGCGAAACGCGGCGCATGCTCTATGGCATCAAGCATCCCCACCTGGACAAGCACAAACCCGAATTGCTCGCCCGGCGCGTCCGCAAGTTCGACGAGAGCAACTGGTGGCAATGGGGCCGGGCCTTCCCGATCAATGAACACCCGCGCATCTACGTCAATGGCCGGACACGCAAACCGGCACCGTTCTTCCTGCATGACTGCAACGCCTTCGATGGCTCGATCCTCGCGCTGTTTCCGAAGAACCGGAAAATCTCCCGGCGCGACCTGATCGAATGCACGATGATGCTGAACAACGAAGTCGACTGGCAACAACTCGGCTTCATCTGCGACGGCCGCTTCATCTTCACCCAGCGCAGCCTGCAGAACTGCCTGCTGCCGGCCAAGTTCTCCCGCTATCTACCCAAGGATTCCAGATGACCTTCATCGACCAACTGAATGCCGCCTGGCAGAAGAACAATTCCCTGCTCTGCGTCGGGCTCGACCCAGACCCCGCCAAGTTTCCCGCCCACCTGAAGGGGCGCGATGACAAAATTTTCGAGTTCTGCGCCGCCATTGTTGACGCCACGGCCGACCTTGTCTGCTCGTTCAAGCCGCAGATCGCCTACTTCGCCGCCCGCCGCGCCGAAGACCAGCTCGAAGCACTGATCGCCCACATCCACGAAAAGCATCCGGGCATCCCGGTCATTCTCGATGCCAAGCGCGGCGACATCGGCTCGACGGCCGAGCAATACGCCGTCGAAGCCTTCGAACGCTTCAAGGCCGATGCGGTCACGGTCAATCCCTACATGGGCCGCGATTCGGTCGATCCCTACCTCGCCTACCCGGACAAGGGCGTCATCCTGCTCTGCCGCACCTCCAATCCTGGCGGCTCCGACCTCCAATTTCTCGATGTCGGTGGCGAGAAGCTTTATGAACGTGTTGCCCGCCTCGCTTCCGGCGAATGGAATAGCTCCGGCCAGATCAGCCTGGTCGTTGGCGCCACCTTCCCGGCCGAAATCGCCCGCGTTCGCGAAATAGTCGGCGACGTGCCGTTGCTCGTCCCCGGCATCGGCGCCCAGGGCGGCGACATCGAAGCCACCGTCCGGGCCGGCCGCACCGCCAATGGCACCGGCTTGATGATCAATTCATCCCGTGCCATTCTCTACGCCGGCAAGGATGAGCGCTTCGCCGCAGCCGCCCGCCAGGTAGCCCTCGAAACCCGCGACGCCATCAATCTCTATCGCTAAGGACAACACCATGCGCCTCGACGACCAACGCGAAAGCGACAACATCGAAGACCGCAGGGATGGCGGCGGTGGAGGCATCGGCCGCGGCGGCGTCGGCATTGGCGGCATCGTGCTGGCGCTGGTCATCAGCTACTTCACCGGCATCAACCCGATGACCCTGCTCGGCATCGTCGAGCAAACCCCACTCGGCCGCCAGGAGGCTCCCGCCGCCCATAAGCCGCCGGCCAACGATGACACGGCGCGCTTCGTCTCCAAGGTTCTCGCCTCGACCGAAGACGTGTGGACCGACACTTTTCGCCAGAATGGCCGCCAGTATGAAGTACCGAAACTGGTGCTCTTCACAGGTGCTACGCCGACCGCCTGCGGCACGGGCCAGACCGCGATGGGTCCGTTCTACTGCCCGGGCGACCACAAGGTTTACATCGACCTCGCCTTCTACCGTGAGCTGAAAGACCGCTTCAAGGCACCCGGCGAGTTTGCCCAGGCCTATGTGGTGGCCCACGAAGTCGGCCACCACGTGCAAAACCTGCTCGGCATTGCCGACAAGGTTCATCAAGCCAGGCAGCGCGCCGGCAAGGTCGAAGGCAATGCCTTGTCCGTGCGCATGGAACTGCAGGCTGACTGTCTGGCTGGCGTCTGGGGCAAGCGCACCGACACCATGAAGCACGTCCTCGAACCGGGCGACCTCGAGGCCGCACTGACGGCTGCGACGGCCATCGGTGACGACCGTCTTCAGCAGCAGGCCCAGGGTCGCATCGTTCCCGAAAGCTTCACGCACGGCAGTTCCGAACAGCGCGTCCGCTGGTTCAAGCGCGGCTTCGAAAGCGGCGACATGAATCAGTGCAACACTTTCAAGGCCGAGCGCCTCTAAGCCAGCGACCGCTTGACTGAATCTCCAACCCCAAGCAAGAAAGTGCCTCGCTGGCGGCGTTGGGCGCTCGAGGTGCTGATATTCGTCATTCTGTTCGCAGCCTTTCAGGCCTGGCAGACACGCAATGCACCACGCGGACCCGCCCCGAATTTTTCAGGAACACTGATCGATGGCCAGCCCTTCGACCTGACCGCATGGCGCCAACAACATCCGGACAAGGCTGGGTTGATCTATTTCTGGGCGGAATGGTGCGGCATTTGCAGGACAACGGCCGGCACCGTTAGCAATATCAGCGAAGACTGGCCGGTCATCTCCGTCGCGATGCAGTCCGGGCCAGCCAACAGGGTCGCCGAAACCATGCAGCAAAGGGAATATGTCTGGCCAACGCTGGCCGACCCCGAGGCGCAGGTATTTCTACAGTACGGGTCGCGTGTCGTTCCCGCCTTCTTCATCCTCGACCCGGCCGGCAACATCCGCGCGGTTTCGGTCGGCTACACCAGTGAAATCGGCCTCCGCCTGCGCTTGTGGTGGGCCAGCCACACAAACACATGAAACTATCTCACTTCGCCCTGGCCTTGCTCATCAGCCACGCCACCATGGCCATCGCCTTGCCGAAAAACTCGGCGGTCCCCGGCGGCGTTGCCGTCATCGACCTCGGCCCGGCCAGCCAGACAACGCCGACCGCCCGCTGGGGAGAACAGCCCATCGCGGTCGTTCGCGACAATGGCCGCTGGTTCGCCCTGCTCGGCATTCCGCTCGACACCCTGCCCGGCGATCTGGAAATCAGGATTTCAAGTGGGGCAGCGACAACGACCAGGCAGGTCGCCGTGCAGATCAAGAATTACCCCGAACAGCGCCTGACCATCAAGGACAAACGCAAGGTCGAACCGAACGCCGAAGACCTCGCCCGCATTGAGCGCGAACAAAAGATCACCGAGGCGATCAAGAAACATTTTGCCAATTCCGCACCGGCCACCGATTTCACCCTGCCAGCCAGCGGGCCGCTGTCTTCACGTTTCGGCCTGCGCCGAATCTTCAACGGCCAGCCGCGCAACCCGCACGCAGGACTTGATGTTGCCGTTGGCACGGGCACACCAGTCAAGGCACCGGCCGATGGGATCATCGCAAATACCGGCGATTATTTCTTCAACGGCAACACCGTCTTCATTGACCATGGCCAGGGCCTGATTACCGCTTACATGCACCTATCGCGGGTCGACGTTCGCGCCGGACAGACGGTCAAAAAAGGGGAAGCGCTCGGCGCCGTCGGCTCGACCGGACGAGCCACCGGCCCGCATCTGCACTGGGCCGTAACGCTCAACAATACCCCGGTCGATCCGGAGCTTTTCCTCAGCAAACCATAATATGTCCGGGCAGATCATCCATCTGCACCATGCAGCGCCAAGCAAGCCAGCGGAGGGCCTGCCCTGTAACGGCTGCGGGGTCTGCTGCACGCTGGAAACCTGCCCGGCTGCCCGGCTCCGCTTTCTGCAAATCAAAGGGCCATGCCCGGCACTGGAATGGTCCGCCGCCCAGGAGCGCTATCTGTGCGGCCTGCACGTCCATCCCGGGCGTTACCTGACCTGGCTGCCGCCGAAAAGCACGGCACTAGCCAGTCGCCTCTTCGCCCGCTGGATTTCGGCCGGCAAGGGCTGTGACTGCAGCGCCGAGATTCAGGCCTGATTGACTGCGGCGGTCAAAACCATTTCGATCCGATAGCCTGGATTGGCCAATCTGGCCTGCAAGCAAGCCCGCGTCGGTGCATGCCCTTCCGGAACCCAGGCATCCCAGACCATATTCATTGCATCGTAATCAGCCATATCGGCGAGATAGATGGTCACCATCAGGAGCCTGGTCCGGTCGCTGCCAGCCTGAGCCAACAGGCAGTCGACGCTGGTCAGCAGGTTTTCGGTCTGAGCCGTGACGTCGCCATCGAGATTGGATGGCACTTCAACTAGATAGACCGTACCGTTATGGGCAACACTATTGGAGTAACGACGGGTCGTCCCGTGACGTTGAATCAGCATATTCAATTCCCAAAAAACGTGAAGCCCATGCGTTTCAGGCATGGGCTTCGGTTACTGCAACCCTGACACTCGGTCAAGGCATTCGGCTATTCGCCGTTACGGAGTACTACACGGTAATCTCAAGAATGCTTCCTGTGACAACTGCCATAAAGTCTCCTGCAGCGCAGCGAGTACCGCCACTTCGAATCAGGCTTGCTGCAAACCTGACACGCTTTCAGCTTACCACTCCCAGACAAAAAAGCCAGCGGCTTTTGTTCCCGGCTAGCGCCTATAGATCACGTTGGTACCGGGCGGTACCTTTGACACAGGAACGTAGCCGACAGCCCCTGGGGTCGCAATCACGTGCTTCACAACCTCGTCAATGCTACCGAGCTCCTTCGGTGGCGAGCCCTTGCCAACATAGCGACGAACCAGCCAGTAACCGGTGTATTGTTCCTCGTTCTGGTCCATGACCATTTGCAGAAAATCGTCGCGCACGGGTGAACCTGCCGGCAGGTTCACCGGCATGACCGTCTGCTGGCCGATGGATACGATTCGTCCGGTGTATAGGCGCTGCAGCGTAATCTTATCGGTCTTTGGCAACCCCGAATTTCCGATGACGACAACATCATCCCCCGCTGCTCCCGCCTGCCCGAGCAGCAACAACAGGAGAAGAGGGAGCCAAGGTTTCATCGCTGCGTCTCTCAGAAGCTGAAACTGTAAGAGAGTGAGAAGATATTGATGTGCCGATTGCCGCTATCGCTGCCAGCAGGTGCATCAACGAAACTGGAAGCAATCCCGGTCCTGACTTGGGATAGCTCCGCCTTGATCACACTTTTCGACGTCACCCAGAACGATGTTCCTAGCGCCACTGTCGACTGGTCGTAGGGTGACGTCAGATCGGCCATCAGTGTTTGGCTGCTGCGCAGCGGTGCGGGAACGGCGCCAGCATTGGCGTTGATCTGTTGATAAAGACCCAGCGCACCATCGGTCGACTTCGTTTTCGCGTAGTAAACATAGGGGGTCCAAGCCCCCATACGTTTCATCAGCGCGACATAAGCCCCCCAACGGCTCAGGCCACGACTGGCACTTTCGATCTTGGCCTTGGCATATTCACTGGTCAGACGAAAATCAGCCGGCAACATCACGCTAGCCCCAAGCGTGATGATAGGAACGCGGAGCTTATCGACACCACCCGGGAGAAGTCTGTACAGACCTGGCGGATTGAGATATTCAAATCCGGCCCCTGTCTTCTCTCCCGGCCGCGAAGCCTCCCCCTCGTGATAGCCCACGCGGAAAGTGTTTTCGAGGCTACGCGCCGTCAGCACCAGACCGCTGCTTTTCATGTCGATCGGCAAAAACCAGCTCCCCGGCGAGTTGGCATTATCTATCGTCCGGTCACGCCCGTAATATCGCCAATACGTGCTTGTCTCGCCGGTATAGGCCTCGGCGACCAAGTCGAAGGAGTCGCCCAGCCATGTCTTGCTGATGCTGACGCCAACAACATCAGTGGTCGGCGCAATCGAATAGACCTCGAGCGGCAGACGCGCCATGTCATAGGTCGCCCCAACATCGCTGTTTTCCGTATTGAGCATCAATGGCAGGCGGATCTTGCCAGCGCGGATCAACCAGTCATCGTTCGGTCGCCAGGACAGGAAGGCCCAAGCCACGGAAGCCTGCCATTGGGAATCTGAATGATCCGACGGCGCCGCCTTGGCCTGAACGGTCGCGCTCCACTCTTGCGAAAACCGCGCATCGACTTGGGCGCCGACGACGGTATCGCGCTTGACGGTGCCGCCATTGTCGATGAAGCGTTGGTAATTGAAGGATTGATCAGAACGGGCATAGCCGAATGTACCGAAGCCGGACCACGTCAGGTCGACCGCCTGCGCCGGCATGGCCATTGCCGCCAGTAAGGTGAGTAGCGCAGTATTCAACAGTCTTTTTTGCATATTGGCGGCGCCCAATCAGGACATGACAAGGTTATTCATCGGCAAGTTTAATGGCAATTTCGGAGAAAATACCTTCCTGAGCGAGAAAAGCATCAATCAGTAGCGGATCGAAATGCTTGCCGCGCCCTTCTCGCAGGATATCAACCGCTTCTTCGTGGCTGAACGCTTTTTTGTAAGGTCGCCGCGAACGTAAGGCATCATAGACATCGGCAACTGCCATCAGCCTGGCCGCCAGCGGGATCGACTCGCCGGCAAGACCATCGGGATACCCCGTGCCATCCCAACGCTCATGGTGACTGCGGGCGATCTGCCCGGCAAAATGAAGCATGACATTATCATCACCAAGTTCTACCCGGGTGCGCAGCAGCATCCCCTCCCCCTTGATACTGTGCGTCTTCATGATCTCGAATTCTTCCGGGGTATGCTTGCCCGGCTTGAGCAGAATGTGATCGGGAATCGCAATTTTGCCGATGTCGTGCAAAGGCGCGGCCTTGGCAATCTGGTCAATCTGCTCGGCCCCCAGGCGCTCGCGATCACGCTCCTGGCGGCTGATATATTCGGCCAGCAAGCGGACGTAATCCTGAGTCCGACGAATATGGTTACCGGTGCACTCATCGCGAAATTCGGCCAGGGAAACCATGACCCGGATCGATGCCTCCTGAAGGCGCAATACCTCGTTGACCCGTCGCTCCACCTCACCCTGCAGCCATGCACTCTTGTCCTCGAGGAAGGTTTGCCAATTCCGGATCTGCAGGTGGGTGCGCACCCGCGCCAGAACAACAGACGGCGCAATCGGCTTGTGAATAAAGTCGACCGCCCCCAAGGCCAGTCCATGCTCCTCATCCTCGGCCCCCGCCTTGGCCGTCAAAAAAATGACCGGGACATCGCGCGTCACCCGTTCGGCCTTCAAACGCCGGAATACCTCGTAGCCGTCCATTTCCGGCATCATGATGTCAAGCAGGATCAAATCCGGCGGCGCGCCAAACGCCAGCTCCAGGCCTTTGACGCCACTGTTGGCAAGCTTGACGCGATAATGCGTACGCAGGAGCTGGTTCAAGAGGCTAAGGTTGCCCGGAGTGTCATCGATTACCAGAATGTTTGCCCGTTTTTCGCGCTCTGCTTCACTCACGATTGACCTCCTCCACCCTTGCTGACTTGATCGATAAGGCTGAGTGCCTCATCAAAATTCCATTGACTGATCGCATGATCAATCGCCGCGATCTGTCGCGCCGGATAAATCGTGGCCATGCTTTCCTTTATCTGACGCCAAACCTCCTCCGCCTCACCATCGCCCTGACGCAACTGCTCACACAACTTCGTCAGTTCAGCATCAAGCGCCCCCAACGACGAAATGGCGACCGGCTCGGAACAACATCCCGGCAAACGCTTAAGACTGGTGAGCAGTGCTTGCAACTGGGTATCGACTTCAGCGATTTCACCGGAAAACTCTGCCCCACCGGCCTTCATGGCGAGCTCGAGTTCGATCAAAGCCGACTGCAAGCGAGCCATCGCGAACGTTCCGGATAACCCCTTAAGGGTATGCACTTGCCGCTGGGCCGACTCAAGTTCGCCCCTGGCCAACATCTCATTCAGCCGCCCCGACCAATTCCGGCAATCTTCGACAAAACGACCGAGGGCCCTGGCAAGAAATGGCAACCGCCCAGCAAAGCGACGAAGCAGCACGACCGAGTCGATCTCGAACAGCGATTCCAGGGCCAAGACAAACCCTTCATCCACATCGGCCTCTGGCGCGGCGACAGAGGCCAGATCAGCCGACTGAAGGCCATGCCAGTAGGGCATCAGAATTGCCTGCAGCTCTTCAGGCTCGAACGGTTTGGCAATATAGCCACTGACCCCGGGCACCAGACGATCACGCATGCCATGCCCGGCCACATGCGCCGTCATCACGATCACCGGCAAGTCATGAAACCGCTCGTCATCACGCAGACGACGCGTTGCCTCCCGGCCATCCATCACCGGCATTTCCAGATCCATCAGCACTGCCGCGTAGTAGTCTGCAGCATGTGAATACAGCAAATCGAGGGCAATCTGACCATTGGCCGCAACATCCACGCGCGCCCCCCAACTTCTGAGAATTTCGCCGGCGACCTGCTGGTTAACCTCATTGTCCTCAACGAGCAATACCGACAATCCCTGCAGGCTTCCCGAACTCTCTCCCCCGTGTTCGGAAAAGCCCCCCCCGGACTCCGCCAGCTCGGCCGCACAGATTCGGCGCAGCACACTTGGCAACAGTGGCTTCTGGATCACTTCGGAGACACCAGGGTGCACTGCCTCCTGGCGCAGGACTGCGGAATCAGCGGCCGAAACCACAATCGTTCTCGCCGGCAAGGCGAGACCTTTGGCCTGCAGCGCCTCGATGACCTCTCCGCCACTCATGTCAGGCATCAGCCAGTCGAGCAGAAGCAGGTCGTAGTCCTCCCCCTTCGCTGTCGCCGTCGCCAGTCGGGCAATGGCCCCCGCGCCATCAGCCGCCTGATCGACCTCCTGGCACCCCATCGACCGCAACATGGCGACCATACTGTCCCGTGCTTCCGGATAATCATCGACGACAAGCGCCCGCTGACAAGCCAACACCTCCGGAGCAGATTCCTCAGCAGCTTCCTCGGAAGCAAAAGGCAACTGGATGCTGAAATGGAAGACGCTGCCTTTACCCAAGGTGCTCTCGACGCCGATTTCCCCGCTCATGGCAGCAACCAGGCGCTTCGAGATGGCCAGACCCAATCCGGTTCCGCCATATTTTCTGGTGGTCGATCCATCGGCCTGGGAGAACTCCTGAAAGAGGCGCCCAACCTGCTCAGGACTCATGCCGATTCCGGTATCCTCGACCCGAAAGGAAATCGTAGACGTCGCCCCGTCACAAGCCGCCTCGCTGACCACCAGCCGGACATGCCCTCGCTCGGTAAACTTGACCGCATTGCTCAGCAAGTTGATCAGCACCTGCCCCAGGCGCAAGGGATCCCCCAGCAGAAAACGCATGGAGCGCGAAGGTTTGAAGTCCAGGATCAACTCGATCTGCTTCCCTTCGACCTTCTGCTGCACCATGAACAGGGCGTTCTGGAGCACCGTCTCGATATCGAAGAGCACCGCTTCGAGCGCCACCTTGCCGGCCTCGATCTTCGAAAAATCAAGGATATCGTTCAGGATGCCCAGCAACGAACGGGCGGCAGAATGAATTTTGGAGACGTAATCATGCTGCCGCGGTGGCAGTTTCGACTTCAAGGCCAGATAGGCCATCCCGAGAATCGCATTCATCGGCGTCCTGATCTCATGACTCATGTTGGCCAGGAATATCGACTTTGCTTCAGCCGCCACCTCGGCCCTGGCTCTGGCCTGCCGCAATGCGCGCTGAACCAGCTCACGCTGCTCAAGATCAGCCTCGATGGCCGCCGCCATGCTGTCAATCGTCGCGGCCAGTGCCCGCACCTCTTCCACCCCCTGCAGATCGCCGACTCGCTGGTTAAAGGCCTTCTTGGACAACGCAATGGCGGTCTGATGCAAGACAGTCAGCGGAGCGAGCAAGTGTTTCTTCAGGTAGTTGTAACTGATCACCAGCACGGCGCCAGCACCGACAAGCAAGAGCAGTGCGGCAATAATCCAGCCCCGCAGCATCTCCCCGGCCTGAACCAGATCCCTTATCGTCCGCAGGTCGACCTGTTTAGCCAAGTCTTCGACCGACATCGCCAGTTCGGCCCGTAGCTTCAGGTAGTGCCCCTCGTGCAGCAAATTATTGGCGAACTCGCGTTGCGGCTCGGCCTCGGAAACGACTTCGCGCTTAACCGGGTCGTACAAACCCTGTGTCGCTGCAAAGGCGATCTGCTCAACCTCCTTCATCTGTTCGGTAATCAGGAACACCCGGCGGAGAAGGGTCTGCTCCTCGGCATCGAATCCCAGGCGGCTGGTTCGCTCGATCAGCGCAACCCCTGGTCCGGGCGGCGACGGAGCGTACGTCCGAAGGCCGCTGATAACCTGTTCCCAATAGGTCGCCGAGCCAGCATCGGGCGACGCCTTGCTACCTTCGCGAATAGCCAGAATATCGTAGTAATAAATCAGAAAACGCGGATTGGCGGTAGTGACATAAGAACTGACCAGGCGGCTCAACAGGTCAACCTCCTGGCGTATCCCGTTCATCAGGACCAAGGATTCCTGGCGATGCCTGGCCGCGTTATAGGCCTCGTTGTACGCCGACAAGGCGCCCACGGTCACGCCGCCGATCAAGACCAGCCACCCGGCCAAGGCCAGCAGAACGCTGAGAAAGACCTTCCGCAGGTTCATTCCGCCACCACGCAAAGGGTTTCTGCCAAGCCATCTTGCCACTCACGACCAAGACTCGGCAAAGCCCCCAGCGCGCATCTCCTGTCTGGAAAATTATGTAAATTCAATCATATTCGAGTTTGAATATTTTTGCGTCATGTCGCGTACCGTTCGCCAAGCGCCGATTGGCCGAACTCGCCCAATCGGTCACAATAGCGACATTCACTCCCACCCTTAGGTCCATGGACAATCTGATCAAGGACACCGCAACGCTGGAGCTCTTCTGCTGGCTTGAGCCAGGTGCCGAGCTGCCGGGCTGGGACATTCTGAAAGGCAGTCCGTTCGGCGCCACGCTGGCGGCGCCCGAAGGCGGTGCGCCAACCCCCGGCGACCAGTTGCTGTCGGTCCAGAATTATTTTGCCGAGTACCATCTGGAATACTTTCGGCAGCGCCGCTACAACCACTTCCCGAGCCGCCTGCACGCGCTGCTGCAATTCGCCACGCGGACCGATGCGATGACCTTTCGCACCAAGCACCCGCAACGCGTCTTTGGCAAGAACCTGAGCTGTTCAAAGACCAAGGGCGCCTACCTCTGCTCCTTCCACGATGCCAGCTGGCTTGATTATCTGCGCCTGCCGCACAGCCTGTCCCTGGCAGCCCTGGACGAAGTGGCCGAACACTACTGGTCCGGCCGCACGGTCGAGGAAATCGGCCTGACCTTCATGAACGAACCCTGGGAAGAACCACCGGTCATCGAAGCCCTTTATCAAGGTACACTCGAACCGGTCTGGGGCCACGAGCAATCGGGCTGGTTGCCCGGTTTTCGCTAGGAATCTGCATGCGTCGCACTGTCATCCTGGTTGCCGTCATCGCCGTTCTCGGCCTTGGCCTGTTCTGGTTCAGCCGCCCGAAGCCGATCCCTGTCGTCCTCAAGGAAGTCGCCGAAGGCAAGGTCGAGGCGACGCTGGCCAACACCCGGGCCGGCACGGTCGAAGCCTGCCAACGTACCAAGCTGTCGACGATCATCGGCGGTCGCATCGAATATCTCGGCATCAAGGAAGGCGACAGGGTCAAAAAGGGCCAGTTGCTGCTCAAGTTGTGGAACGATGACCAGCAAGCCAACACGGCACTGGCCCAGGCCCAGATCACGCTGAGCGCCAAGCGCGCCGAGGAAGCCTGCATTGCTGCGCTCAACGCCGAAAAGGAAGCGGTCCGCCAATCCGAACTGCGCGCCAGAGGCTTTGTCTCGCCCAGTCGTGAAGAATCCGCCCGAACCGATGCCGAGGTACGTCGCGCTTCCTGCAACACCGCCAAGGCCGACATTGCCCAGGCCGAAGCCAAGCTCAAGGCAACCCGTGTCGAGCAGGGTCGCGTTGCGCTCTTCGCCCCGTTCGACGGCACGGTCGCCAAGATCGTCGGCGAGCTCGGCGAATATTCCACCCCCTCGCCCCCTGGCGTACCGACCCCGCCCGCCATCGATTTGATTGACGACTCCTGCCTCTACGTCAAGGCACCGATGGACGAGGTCGACGCCCCGAAAATCCAGAGTGGCCAACCGGTCCGCATCACGCTCGATGCCATGCCCGGAAAAATCATCCCCGGCAAGGTCCGACGTGTCGCCCCCTACGTTTCTGCCGTTGAAAAACAGGCGCGCACCGTCGATATCGAGGTGGATTTCGATCGACCGGACGATGCCGGAAAATTGTTGGTGGGTTATAGCGCCGACGTCGAGATCATCCTCGCCGGCCACGACAAGGCGCTGCGCATTCCCTCTTCGGCAATCCAGGAGGGCGGCAAAGTGCTGCTCTTCAATGCCGATAGCGGCAAGCTGGAAGAACGCCAGATCAAGGCCGGCCTCGCTAACTGGGAACACACCGAGGTACTTGACGGCCTGAAGGCCGGCGAGCGCATTGTCACCTCGCTCGACAAGGAAGGGGTCAAAGCCGGTGCCGTAGTGACGCCAGACGAGAAAACCCAAGCCAAGGTGAAATAGGCGCATGGCGCTGATCGAACTCTCCGGCATCGAACGCAGCTTTCTGCTCGGTGACACCACGGTCCATGCGTTGGCCGGGCTGAATCTGCAGATGGCGGCCGGTGAATACGTCGCCGTGATGGGCCCTTCCGGCTCCGGCAAATCGACCTTGCTCAACCTGCTCGGCCTGCTCGACCGGCCCAACGCCGGCACCTACAAGCTGGAAGGTCGCGACGTCACGACACTGTCGCCCGAAGAACAAGCCACCGTGCGCAGCACGCGCATCGGTTTCGTCTTCCAGAGCTTTCACCTCGTACCGCGCCTGAGTGCCGCCGAAAATATCGCCTTGCCGATGACGCTGGCCGGCATTCCCTCCGCCGAGCGCAACAAGCGCGTCAGTCAGGCGCTCAAGGACTTCGGCCTGGAAAACCGCGCCGACCACAAACCGGATCAGCTCTCCGGCGGCCAGCGCCAGCGCGTCGCCATTGCCCGCGCCACGATCATGCAACCGGCCCTGATCCTGGCCGACGAACCGACCGGCAACCTTGACCGCCACACCGGTGAAGAAGTCATCAACCTGCTCGAAGCGCTGAATGCCCGGGGTGTCACCCTGATCGTCGTCACCCACGACCAGAGTATGGGTGCCCGTGCCCGACGACAACTGGTCATGGAAGACGGTCAGCTGAAAAGCGATTCGCGGACGACAACGTGACCACGTCAGCCCACGGCACAGCCCTTCCCCTGACAGAAGGAATAACGGCCAGGTCCGAACATGCGCCTCGCTGACACCCTCCGCTTTGCCCGCGATGCCGCGACCGGTTATCCGATGCGCACAACGCTGTCGATCCTCGCCATGTCGATCGGGGTTGCCGCGGTCGTCATCCTGACCGCGCTGGGCGATGGTGCGCGGCGCTACGTCGTTGGCCAGTTTTCATCGCTCGGCACCAATCTGGTCATCGTCCTTCCCGGCCGTTCCGGCACCGGTGGTTTCAATCCAGCCAATGCCATAACCTCGACGCCGCGCGATCTGACGGTCGACGATGCAGCAAGCCTGAAGCGCCTGCCCGGCGCCCGCCGAGTCGCGCCGCTCGCCGTCGGCACATCGGAAATCAACTACGGCGGCAAGCTGCGCGAAGTCATGGTCGCCGGCTCAACAGCCGAATTCATCCCCATCCGCAATTTTGAACTGGCACAAGGCAAGGCACTGCCGGAAGAGGACTGGAATCGAGGCTCATCGGTCGCCATCATCGGCGCCAAGATTCGCGACGAACTATTCGCCAGCGAAGCAGCCCTCGGCCAGCTGATCCGCCTGGGTGACCGCCGCCTGCGTATCATCGGCGTGCTCAAATCGACCGGCCAGGGGCTGGGCATGAATACCGATGAACTGGTCATCGTCCCCGTGTCGCTGGCCCAGTCGATGTTCAACAGCAACACCCTGTTCCGCATCATGATCGAGGCCAATACCCGCGACGCCATCCCGGCAACCAAAGAACAGGTGCTGGAACTGCTCAAGCAGCGCCACCGCGGCGAGGAGGACGTCACCGTCATCACGCAGGATGCCGTGCTCGCCACCTTCGACAAGCTGCTCGGTGCGCTGACCCTCGGTGTTGCCGGCATCGCCGCAATCAGCCTGGCCGTGGCCGGCATTCTGGTCATGAACGTCATGCTCGTCGCCGTCACTCAGCGCACCGGTGAAATCGGCCTGCTCAAGGCGCTTGGCGCTACTGCCAGGACCATCCGTTTCGCCTTTCTGGCCGAAGCGGCGATGCTTTCCGCCGTCGGCGCGCTTGTCGGCTACCTGCTCGGCCAGCTCGGCGCCTTCGCGCTGCGCCAGTTTTTCCCGGTCTTTCCGGCCTATCCGCCGGACTGGGCCGTCATCGCCGGCCTGAGCACGGCGCTCGCCACCGGCCTGCTCTTTGGCGTCATGCCGGCCCGTCGTGCCGCCCAACTCGACCCGGTGCAAGCCCTGATGAAGCGCTGACGAGCGCCCAGATGCGAAAGGCCGCCTTTTCCGGCGGCCTGCGTACTACGTACTACGTACTACGGTATTGCTTGAACGACTATCAGCAAGCTACGGCGTGTTACGTCCACCGACAGGGCCGAGACGGGCTTCGATATCGCGAGTTTGCATTTCCAGTTTTTTCGCATCGTCATCGCGCATCGGGCCTTGGGCACCGCGCTTAGGTGCCATCAGAGATGCACTCAGCGAGCCGAGATTGATTTTGTCGTATTGACTATCGTCGATAGTGGCACCTTGTCCAGCGCCAAAATTCGAAAAATAGCCGCTTCCGGAAATGCCTGTTTCACCATAAGGATTCGCCCAATCGGCGTGGGCCATACTAACCATACCGATAGTTGCAAACGCGGTAAGAGCGATGCCGCGACCAAGAGCAGAAATGGTAGTTTCTTTCATGATCATCTCCTTGGGGAATGCCCATATTGCTGGGGCATGAGGTAGACCTCGGAGGCGCGCCAAGGGTTGCATATAAATTCTGAATATTTTGTCCGGCCCGTTATGGTGCTGAAGCCATCTTGGTCGGCGCGGCGGATATAACATCGGCATTTAGCAGCAGCGCCGAGAGCTTGGCGACAAAAGGGCGGTCTCGTTCCGGTGCATTGGCATGCCAGTGGCGCATGAACTCATCCAAGCTGGCCGAGGGATCATCCGGATGAAGATTCAGGTAGTTGATGGCCTCCCAGCCCCGCGGATCGGCAAAGAACAAGGGGAGCACCGTCTTGGCCACCAGGTCGTTCTGATCCCGCCGATAGGGGTCGGCTGACAATTGCGCCTGATGTTCCCTCAGCCATTCCCGCAACTCGGTATCCTCCGGCAACTTGCGATGGCGTTCTGTGATCAGAAAACGGAAGAAACGCCGCAAATCGTCGGCATGACTGGCCAGACTGGGTTCAGGAGGGGCTAGCGACCATTCGGTAGCAAGACTGCCGAGGGCGTAGAGAGAAGCGGTCTCGCAAATTGTTTCTTCGAACCACTGGTTCTGCCGGGAAATCTCTCCGCCCGCCCGGTCGTAGTTGGAGAGAATATGGCAGAACTCATGCGCGAATTCGTAGACATAGAGGTGCCAGCGCGTCCGGTCGGCATGCAACCTGATCAGATACTCCCCGTCCGGACCGCGCTCATAGAGCGCCACGGGATTGGCCTCGGTATGACTGACCCTGACCTTGATAAGCCTGTCGGGCTGGTCGTCCAGCAATAGATTCGCGACAGAATGGAGAACCACCTCGACCTGACGGGTATCGACAGCTCCCCACCCCTGGTTATCGACCTGAATCGTGACCCCGGCCCGTCGCTTTCCATTTGTTGCGGGCGAGGTGTCAGCACGGGCCGCCAAGGAGACCATCATGCCCAACGCAATGGAGGCAACAACAAACGGCAGGCGCACGAGCAATCCCCCTCTTCAACCGAAAAACCGACTCGTTGATTAGATCACCATCGACTTGATTGGTTCGCTCAGATGCAAGGTTCCGCATATATCATTGCTCAACAATTCCAGGAATCTCAATCGCGGTCTCACGTAACAGACACCAACCCCGCCAGCTACTTTCCTCGACATCACAACTCAATGCTCTGGTCCGATGCCTTCCAGCTTGCCCTGCGCGCCATTACCGCCCAGCGCCTGCGCAGCTTCCTTACCCTGCTCGGCATTGCCGTCGGCATTGCGGCGGTGATCCTGCTCACCTCGATCGGCGAAGGCATTCACCGCTTCGTGCTCGGCGAATTCACCCAGTTCGGGACCAATGTCATTACCGTCGCTCCGGGCAAGACCAAGACTGGCGGCTCCCCCTCCGGCCTGCCGTCGAGTGCCCGCCCGCTGTCACTGGACGACGCCAAATCGATCGAACGCCTGCCCCATGTCGTTGCCGTCACGCCCAATGTCCGCGGCAATGCCGAAGTTGAAGGCAATGGCCGGACACGGCGCACACTGATCTACGGCGTCAATTCAAAACTCCCCCTGATTTTCCGGTCGACAGTGCAGAGCGGCCAGTTTTTGCCCGCTGACGATGAAGGCAGCGCCCGTCCCTTCGTCGTCCTCGGTTCCAAACTAAAGAATGAATTGTTCGGCAGCGAAAATCCGCTTGGCCAGCGCCTGCGCATCAGCGGTCTGCACTTCCGGGTCATTGGCGTACTGGCCCCCAAAGGCCAGTTCCTCGGCATTGACCTCGACGACACCGCTTTCGTGCCCACCGCCCGCGCCCAGGAGTTGTTCAACCGCGAAGGAGTCGATGAAATCAACATTGCCGCCGAAGAGGGCATTCCCTCCGCCATCGTCGCCAACCGCGTCAAGACTCACCTGATCGACCGCCACAACCGCGAGGATTTCACCATCGTCACGCAGGAAGAGATGCTGAAAACCCTGTCCAATATCCTCAACGTGCTGACCATGGCCGTCGGCGCGCTCGGCGGTATTTCGCTACTGGTCGGCGGCGTCGGCATCGTCACCATCATGACCATCGCCGTGACCGAGCGCACCGGTGAAATCGGCCTGCTGGTCGCCCTCGGTGCCCCCCGACGCACCATCCTCGCCCTTTTCCTTGGGGAAGCCGTCGCCCTGTCGGCGCTTGGTGGCATTTTTGGTCTGGCGCTTGGTTTCGGCCTGGCCCAGCTCATCCATTTTGCGCTCCCCGCGCTGCCGGTCCACACCCCGCTCAGCTTCGTCCTGCTCGCCGAAGGCATCGCCATCACCATCGGCCTCGCCGCTGGCGTGCTACCCGCCCGCAACGCTGCCCGTCTCAATCCCGTCGAGGCCTTGCGCACCGAGTAAGACCCCTGTCACAACCATACGCTAACGTATGCTAGAGTTCGCATTCCAATTTCAATAAACCACGCAAGGAGTCCAGCCATGGCGTATCACATCGACCAACTCCAACCCGGCATGTCTGCCAGCATCGCCAAGACTGTCACCGAAACCGACATCATCCTGTTTGCCGGCATTTCCACCGACGTCAATCCGGCTCACCTCGACGAGGAATACGCCAAGACCACCATGTTCGGTGGCCGCATCGCCCACGGCATGCTGTCGGCCGGTTTCATCTCCGCCGTGCTGGCCAACCACCTGCCCGGTGCCGGTACCATCTATCTTTCCCAGACCCTGAAGTTCAAGGCCCCGGTTCGCCCGGGTGATACCGTACGTGCCACTGTCACCGTCAAGGAAGTCAACGTCGAAAAGAACCGCGTCACGCTCGACACCGTGTGTACGGTTGCCGGCAAGACCGTCATCGAAGGCGAATGCGTCATGATGCCGCCGGTTCGTGCCAAGGCGGTCGGCGGCACCGCCTGAGTTCGAGTTGCTGCAAATAAAAACGCCGGCAAGAATGCCGGCGTTTTGCTTTCCAGGGGAATCCTAAAAACAAGCCGGAATCAGAACGCCTCGTCAGCCCGCAGGAAGCGCCATTGCCCCATCGGCAAATCGCCCAGCCTGATCCGCCCGATGCGCACCCGCTTCAGGCCGATCACTTGCAAACCAACCAGTTCGCACATGCGGCGAATCTGGCGCTTCTTGCCTTCCTTCAGGATGATGTGCAACTGGTCTTCGTTCAACTGCTTGACCCAAGCCGGCTTCAACGGCTTGCCATCAAGTTCCAAACCATGGCGCAGCAAGTCCAGACCACCCTTGATCATTTCGCCGGAAACACGAACCAGATATTCCTTCTCTGCCTCGCTATCCTCGCCAATCAGGCGCTTGGCGACACGACCATCGCTGGTCAACACCAGCAAGCCGGTCGAATCGATGTCCAAGCGACCGGCCGGCGCCAGACCACGCAACATCCACGGCTTGAATTCCGGACCACCCGATTGCTCGACCTGCGTTTCCGCCGTAATCAAGGTCACCGCCGGAATACAACCCGGCTCGGGCTGTCCGGACACATAACCGACCGGCTTGTGCAGCAGAATGGTGACCGCCTTGGCCTGATCCTTCTTGGCTTCCTGCGAAACGGTGATCTCGGATACCGATGGGTCGATCCGCGAACCCAGCTCGCTGACCTGCTCGCCATTGACAAACACCCAGCCACGCTCAATCCACAGATCGGCCTCGCGGCGCGAACACATGCCGCGCTCGGACATCACCTTGGAAAGCCGGACGCCTTCCGGGCTTGGCCCAGGCGGCTTCGCGGCCACCGCGGGGGTTCGTGACGGAGGTACAGGCGCGGCCTTCTTCCACGGATTTTCACGTGGCGCATCAGCGCGCGTCTTGGCAGTCGCCGATCGCGCCGGCTTGTCTGCCAAGCGCTCGGCGATCGCCACCTTGTCCGCCATGGTCGTCCGCTTCGGCACGGCACCACCCCGGATCGGCTTGCGGTGACCCGGACGCTCGGCTACCGTCGCCGACTTCCGTACCCCCAGGGTTCCTTCCGGCTTGACTGCAGCCTCGCTCGGCGCCGCAGCCTCTACCGCTTCAACCGGTTTGGCTTTCGGCTTGGTTTCAGCCTCGACCGCAGCGGGGACTTCCGGCTTGCGCCATTTGGCCCAGGGATCGTCTTGACCGGCGTTATCGCTCATTGCACGCCAAGCAGATCAACCTCGAAAACCAGCGTCGCGTTCGGCGGAATGACACCACCAGCACCCCGTGCACCGTAACCCAGCTGGGCCGGGATGGTCAGCTTACGCGTGCCACCGACCTTCATGCCCTGAACGCCCTCATCCCAACCGGCGATCACATGGCGCTGGCCGAGCGGGAATTCGAACGGATCGTTACGATCCTTGCTCGAATCAAACTTGCTGCCGTTGGTCAGCCATCCGGTGTAATGGACCGTCACAAAATTGCCCGCCTTGGCCTCGGCGCCTTCGCCGACGACGGTATCTTCATAAACCAGCCCGGAGGCAGTCGTGATTTCAGCCATGGAGAACTCCTTTTTCAAAGGCGGGCAGTTTAACACATCCCGTAGACAAGGCTTTGACTTAGCGAAACTTTTGCGTATAATGCGCGGTTCTTTGTAGCACCTTTTTGTATTGTTTTGGAGTCCAACTCATGTATGCGGTCATAAAAACCGGCGGCAAGCAGTATCGCGTTTCCGCTGGTCAAAAACTTAAAGTAGAACAGATACCGGCAGACGTTGGCGCAGAAGTTACCCTTGACCAGATCCTCATGGTAGGCGAAGGCGAGTCGGTAAAGATCGGCGCCCCCTTCCTTGCTGGCGCCACCGTCAAGTGCACCGTGGTTTCCCACGGCCGTCACGACAAGGTCAAGATCTTCAAGATGCGTCGTCGTAAGCATTACCAGAAGCGTCAGGGCCATCGTCAGAACTACACCGAACTGCGCATCGACACGATCGCTGCCTAAGTTCAGACAAGGAGCTAACAAATGGCACACAAGAAAGCAGGCGGTAGTTCACGTAACGGCCGCGACTCACAAGCCCAACGACTGGGCGTCAAGCGCTACGGCGGTCAATTCGTCCTGGCTGGCAACATCATCGTTCGCCAGCGCGGCACCGAGTTCCACCCGGGCGACAACGTCGGCTGCGGCAAGGATCACACCCTGTTCGCACTGAAGGACGGCGTTATCCAGTTCTCCATCAAGGGCTTGAAAAAGCGCCGCGTGGTGACCATCGTTCCGGCTGCCGAATAATTCGGCCAAGCGGAAGCAAAAGCCCCGTCCGCTGGATGGGGCTTTTTAGTTTATGCCGCCAGATTTCTGGCGGCGGTATCCCAGGATATAGAGGCGGAAAAAATGAAGTTCATCGATGAAGCCAAGATTTATATAAAGGCTGGTGACGGCGGCAATGGCGCCGCAACTTTCCGCCGCGAAAAATATATTCCCATGGGCGGCCCGAACGGCGGCGATGGCGGCCGTGGCGGCAGCATCTACGCCGTGGCCGATCGCAACATCAACACGCTGGTCGACTATCGCTACACCCGGAAATTCATCGGAAAGCGCGGCGAAAATGGTGGTGGCGCCGATCAGTATGGCGCCGGCGGCGACGACATCATCCTGCGCATGCCGGTCGGTACGGTCATCTACAACCTGAATACCGAAGAAATCATCGCCGACCTGTCCGAACATGACCAGAAAGTCATGATCGCCAAAGGCGGCAAGGGTGGCCTCGGCAACATCCACTTCAAATCCTCGACGAACCGCGCACCGCGCCAGAAAACCAACGGCGAACAAGGCGAGGAGCTCGAACTGCGCCTCGAACTGCGCGTACTGGCCGACGTCGGCCTACTCGGCCTGCCCAATGCCGGCAAGAGCACGTTGATCCGCGCCATTTCTTCGGCTCGCCCCAAAGTTGCCGACTACCCCTTCACCACCCTGCACCCGAATCTGGGCGTCGTCCGTGTTGATGACGAAAAGAGCTTCGTCATGGCCGACGTCCCTGGCCTGATCGAAGGTGCCGCCGATGGCGCCGGCCTCGGCATTCGCTTCCTCAAGCACCTGCAGCGGACACGCATTCTTTTGCACCTCGTCGATATTGCCCCCATTGACCCGGATTCCGACCCGGTGCGCGACGCCAAGGCCATTGTCGGCGAATTGATCAAGCACGACCCGGATCTGGCCAACAAGCCTCGCTGGCTGGTCCTCAACAAACTTGACCTGATCCCGGAGGAGGACCGCGAAGCGGCGGTCAAGAATTTCATCAAGGCCTACAAGAAGGCCACCAAATACGACGGCCCGGTCTTTCCGATTGCCGCCATCAACGGCGAGGGCACCAAGCCGCTGATATATGCGATCAGCGAAGCGCTCGAACAGATGGCCCGCCCCGAAATCGGCGACCTGGACGACAACGACGAAGACAGCGACGAAATCATCCGCGACACCGAATAACCATGAATCCCACCCGCCTCGCCAACGCCAAGCGCCTGGTCGTCAAAGTCGGCTCGGCGCTCGTCACCAACAACGGCACCGGCCTTGACCTCTCAGCCATCAACGACTGGGCGCGACAGATCGCCGTCCTGCGCCAGCAAGACAAGGAAGTCGTACTCGTCTCCTCCGGCGCCATCGCCTGCGGCATGCAGCGCCTGGGCTGGGCCAAACGACCGAAGAGCGTGCACGAACTCCAGGCGGCCGCTGCCGTTGGCCAGATGGGCCTCGTCCAGGTCTATGAAGGCGCCTTCGCCAAGCACGGCCTGCATACCGCCCAGATCCTGCTGACCCACGACGACCTTGCCGATCGCAAGCGCTACCTGAACGCCCGCTCGACCCTAAATACCCTGCTCGAACTCGGCGTCGTCCCCATCATCAACGAGAACGACACCGTCGTCACCGACGAGATCAAGTTCGGCGACAACGACACCCTCGGCGCACTGGTCGCCAATCTGATCGAAGCCGATGCGCTGATCATCCTGACCGACCAGCAAGGTCTGTACACGGCCGATCCGCGCAAGGACCCGAGCGCCACACTGATCAACGAAGCCACGGCCGGCGACGAAACACTGGAAGGCATGGCCGGCGGCGCCGGCACCCGCATCGGCACTGGCGGCATGATCACCAAGGTCATTGCCGCCAAACGCGCCGCACGCAGCGGCGCCCATACCGCCATCGCCAGCGGCCGCGAAACCGACCCGATCATCCGCCTGGCCAATGGCGAACCGGTCGGCACCCTACTCGTCTCGCAAACCCAACCGCTGGCTGCCCGCAAGCAATGGCTTGCTGACCACCTGCAACTGGCTGGCCGCCTGATCCTCGATGCCGGCGCCGTGAATGCGCTACATGCCGGCAAGAGCCTGCTCCCGATCGGCGTTATCGCCGCCGAGGGAGAATTCGAACGCGGCGCTGCCGTTGCCTGCATCAGCCCCGACGGCCGAGAAATCGCCCGCGGCCTGAGCAACTACGGCAGCGGCGAAGCCCGGCTGATCGCCCGCAAGACCACCCAGGAAATCGAGAATACACTGGGCTACGTGGACGAACCGGAAATCATCCACCGGGACAACCTGATCCTCTCCTGAGCTTCAAGTCAAACCAACAAAAAAGCCTCGGCAACCCCGAGGCTTTTTTGTTGGCGCTTGCGGATCGCAAGAGCACCAAAGAAAAACGGGAGCCGAAGCTCCCGTTTCTTTTTCTAAATCTAGCTAAGCCAGATTAGAAAGCGTGACGCAGGCCCAGGGAAATACCCTTGACGTTTGCATCGTTAGCAACACCAGAGGTGTTGGTAGCCGTGCTGTTAGCATTGCCAGCGCCATACAGGTAGTCGTAGTTCGAACCTTCCTTGTTGTTGATCTGGGAATAGACCAACTTCAGGGTGGTACGCTTGGACAGATCGTGCTCGTAACCCAGAACGTAGTGGTTAGCACCTTCGGAAGCAACAGTGTTCTTCACGTTACCAGCGTGGCCAAATTGACCAATGACACGGCCCTTGCCAACATTAACCTTAACCGGAACATAGAACACGTTCTGGGTCAGGTTGCCAGTGGTAGCCTGGAGGGAGGTACGCTCGGCCAGCAGACCGACAGAACCCCAACCTTGGCTAAACAGGAAGCCCAGACGATGGTCTTGGAGGTCATTTTGAGCATCCTTCAGACCAACACGGGTGTAGGCGTAATCAACCGAGATCGGGCCATTTGCGTAGCCGAGACCCAGAGTGCGAGCGGTGTTGAACTGAACATCACCTGCACCGGTAGCTTCGCGGTTCGTACCAATCACGGCAGCGGCAGTACCAGCGATAGCGGCGCTGGACAGACCGGTGGAGTAACCGATCACGCCCGTGAAACCAGCAACG
Source organism: Dechloromonas aromatica RCB (assembly GCF_000012425.1). Lineage (NCBI taxonomy): Bacteria > Pseudomonadati > Pseudomonadota > Betaproteobacteria > Rhodocyclales > Azonexaceae > Dechloromonas > Dechloromonas aromatica (nom. nud.). Next base: position 3,722,900 of record NC_007298.1, read on the forward strand.
GTCGGGGAGACGTAGGCAACAGCGTTGGAGATACGCTGATCGAATGCGGAAGCGCCGGAATCACCTGCGATGGTACCCAGCTTGCCGAGCAGAGCGGCGTTAGCGCCGATACCGGTTGCACCTTGATTGACGTCGTACTTGGCGCCAACTGCACGGGTCGGGCCAGTCAGGTTACCAGCAACAACGGTACCGAAACCACCAGACAGACCAACGTAGGAGTCACGGTTGTTCCAAGAACCAGCGCTGCTGTTGTCGTTGTTAATACCATTTTCGAACTGGAAGACAGCCTTCAGGCCGTTGCCCAGATCTTCAACACCCTTGAAGCCGATGTAGGAAGAGTTGGCAGTAACGCGCTGACGAGTAACGAAAGCAGCTTGCTCAGAGGCGGAAGAGCCCTTGGTAGCCTTGACGCTGTCGAAGGTGGCATCAGCAACACCGTAGATGGTGACGTTGGATTGAGCGAAAGCAGCGGTAGAAGCCAGACCAGCGATGGCCAAAGCGATAATCTTCTTTTGCATCTGAAAAATCTCCTTAGTGGTTAGTTTTTAATCTAGCGGTGAAGCCGGACTAAGCTTTACCTCTCGGATCGAGAAGTTGCATCGATTGTCGCAAAGAGCAAAACGCCCTAGCAACCTGTGTTTGCGTTGTTGCGACGCTTCTTTGACGTTTTGTTGTTTCGGCGCAACAGCCATCAGGCGAACAATCGGGCCAACTCGGCACCTGGCTCGGGCACGCGCATGAAGGCTTCGCCGACCAGGAAGGCATTGACCTTGTTGGTGCGCATCAGGGCGACTTCTTCCGGCTTCAGGATGCCGCTTTCAGTGACCACGATGCGGCCAGCCGGAATCCTGGACAGCAAACCGAGCGTTGTTTCAAGCGTCACGGCAAAGGTGCGCAGGTTACGGTTGTTGATGCCGAGCAGCGGAGTTTTGAGTTGCAAGGCGGCATCGAGCTCTTCGCCGTTGTGCACTTCGACCAGCACGGCCATGCCGTAAGCGCTGGCCTGTGTTTCAAGGGCCTGCATTTCTTCCAGCGTCAGTGCCGCAGCGATCAACAGGATGGCGTCAGCCCCCATGGCTCGCGCTTCGGCCACCTGATAGGCATCAACCATGAAGTCCTTGCGCAGCACCGGCAGCGCACAGGCGGCACGGGCAGACTGGAGATATTCAGGGCAACCCTGGAAATACTGGCGATCCGTCAGCACCGACAGACAGGCCGCACCATGCTGCTCGTAGCTGCGGGCGATATCCGCGGGCTGAAAATCGGGGCGGATGATGCCCTTCGATGGGCTGGCTTTCTTGATTTCAGCAATCACGGCCGGCCGATCATTGGCGATCTTGTTGCGAATGGCGCCGACAAAATCCCTGGGCGCTGGCTGGGCTATCGCTTCGGCCTCAACGATAGCCAAGGGTTTGGCGAGCCTTGCCGCAGCAACTTCTTCGCGCTTGGTGGCGATGATCTTGTTGAGGATGTCGCTCATGCGAATTTCTTCGTGGCATTGATGAATTGATCAAGCTTGGCCCGCGCCGCGCCGCTGGCAATGGCCTCACGGGCCCTGACAATGCCGTCACCAATGCTGTCGGCCACATTGGCGACATAGAGCGCGGCACCGGCGTTGAGACAGACGATTTCGCGTGCCGGGCCTGGCTGGTTGCCGAGCACGCCGAGCAGCATTTCCCGGGACTCTGCGGCACTACCGACGCGCAGATTGCGCAACGACTGCATCTGCAAACCGTAGTCTTCAGGGTGAATCTCATATTCGCGGATTTCACCGTTATTCAATTCGCCGACCATCGTGGCGGCGCCGAGGGAGATTTCGTCCAGACAATCCTTGCCGTGCACCACCAGCACGCGCTCGGCACCGAGGCGTTGCATGACGCGCACCAGGATGCCGACGAGATCGGGATGGAACACGCCCATCAGCGTATTCGGCGCGCCGGCCGGATTGGTTAGCGGACCAAGGATATTGAAGATGGTGCGCACCCCCATCTCGCGGCGCACCGGGGCGACGTGCTTCATGGCGGTGTGGTGATTCGGGGCGAACATGAAGCCGAAGCCGGTTTCATCGATACAGGCGGCAACCTGCTCGGGTGACAGCATGATATTGGCGCCCAGCGCCTCCAGCACGTCGGCTGCACCGGAACTGGAGGACACGCTGCGCCCTCCGTGCTTGGCGACCTTGCCACCGGCGGCAGCGACGACGAAGGCTGCAGTCGAGGAGATATTGAAGGTGTGCGCCGCATCACCACCGGTACCGACGATGTCGACGAAATGCCTGTCGTAAGGCACCTTGACCGGCGTCGCCAGTTCGCGCATGACGCTTGCGGCAGCAGCGATTTCGCCAATGGTTTCCTTCTTGACGCGCAGCCCGGTGATGATGGCAGCGATCATGACCGGCGTGACTTCGCCGCTCATGATCTGGCGCATCAGGGAGACCATTTCGTCATGGAAGATTTCGCGGTGTTCGATGACACGCTGCAGTGCGGCTTGCGGGGTCATTGCTTGTGTTCCTCGAGGAAGTTCTTCAACAGATCGTGACCGCACTCGGTCAGGATCGATTCCGGATGAAATTGCACGCCTTCGACAGCCAGCGTCTTGTGGCGGACGCCCATAATTTCGCCATCGTCGGTCCAGGCGGTGATTTCGAGGCAATCTGGCAACGTGGCGCGTTCGATGGCCAGCGAGTGGTAGCGGGTGCAGGTCAGCGGGTTGGGCAAACCCCTGAAGACGCCGATATCCTTGTGATGAACCGGCGATACCTTGCCATGCATCAACTGCTTGGCGTGCACGATCTTGCCGCCAAAGGCTTCGCCGATCGACTGGTGGCCCAGACAGACGCCGAGTAGCGGGATCTTGCCGGCGAACTCCTTGATCGCTGCCAGCGAAACACCGGCCTGGGCCGGCGCACAAGGGCCGGGGGAAATGACCAGATAGTCGGGTTTCATCTGCGCGATCTCGGACAGCGAGATTGCGTCGTTGCGAAAGACCTTGACGTCCTGCCCCAGCTCACCGAAGTACTGGACGAGGTTATAGGTAAAGCTGTCGTAGTTATCGATCATCAGCAGCATGCTGGCGATTCCTTGATGGCGTGATTTGCAGGTCTGAAATTTTACCTTAAAGGCAGCGAAACACTTGGCATTCAGAGTTTCGGTTATTTCGCCGAAAGCTCAGATGTTCGAGACTTCATGCCCCCCAGCCACCAGCACTTTGCTCGCTCCTAAAAAAATGGGCATGAGCTTACCAACCAGGCCACCAGGCCAGATCGGCACGCTGCTGGCCCTGTTCATCGCCGTCCTTGCCTGGCGGGCGATTGCCTTTTCGTTATCGAACGCGACCTTGTATGTGGACGAAGCGCAATACTGGTTCTGGTCGCAACATCTGGCGTGGGGCTATTTTTCCAAGCCACCGGGCATCGCCGCCCTGATTCATCTGTCGACGGCACTGTTTGGCGATGGCCCGCTCGGCGTCAAGGCGCTGACCATGCTGTGCTATCCGTTGAGTGCGCTGATCTGTTGGCTGATCGCCCAGCACCTCTACGACGCCTCGACTGCTTTCTGGGCTGCCATCGCCGCACTCACGCTGCCCATCTATTCCTGGCTTGGCCTGTTCGCTTCGACTGATGCGCCATTGACGTTACTCTGGCTGCTCGGCCTGTGGTTTTATCTGCGCGCCATTGAACATGGACGCTGGATGGATTGGCTGATGCTTGGCGCGGCCTGCGGATTGGGATTGCTGTCGAAATACACGATGGCAGTATTCATCGCTGCGCTCTTCCTGCACCTGCTCTGCTTTCACCGCACTTTCCTGACCAGCGCCAAGCCCTGGGCGGCTGCCGGACTGAGCCTGGCATTGCTTGCGCCCAACCTGCTCTGGAACCTTGCCAACGATTTCCCAACACTTCGCCATACCGCCGATATCACGCTGAATCGCCACAACGGCGGTGGCTTGAAATCGCTGGCGGAGTTCTGGGCGGCCCAATGGATCAGCTTCGGACCGCTACTCGGCAGTGTCGTCGCACTGATCCTGTTCCGTTTTCGCGAGACCTGGCGCGACACACCAGCCCGCCTGCTGCTCTGGTTCTCGCTGCCGCTGTGGGCCGTCGTCTCGGTGCAGGCGCTTCAAGGCAGCGCCAACGCCAACTGGGCGGCACCCGCATTCGGGCCGATGGCCATCCTGCTGGTCGCCTGGTTACGCCAGCGCGACCAGCACAAATGGCTATTGACCGGGGTCGCCACCAACTTCGCCCTCATCGGCGTGATCTACCACGCCCCCGGCCTGCTGGCAGCCGCCAATGTAAGCAGCCAGGCGAAACTGAACCCGTTTATTCGTGCAACTGGCTGGGATGAGCTCGGACAGCAGCTTCGCCCCCTCGTACAGACCCACCCCAATGCCGTGCTGATCGCGAACAACCGCACGCTGCTCGCGCACATGGCTTACGAACTGCATGGCCAGCAGCCGCGCATTGCCAGCTGGAACCCGGAAGGCGTGGCCAGCGACCACTTCAAATTGACGATGAAGCTCGACGCTCACCGTGGCGGCGATGCGCTGTTGCTGACCGAGGCTGCACCAGACCAGGAATTCACCGAAAGGTTCACGCACGTCGAAAAGCTGGCCTCGCTGGCAGCGCCACTCGACACAATCAATTCACGCCATATCGAGGTTTATTTACTCCATGAATTCCAGGGATATTGAATTCCGACTGGCGGTGATCATCGCCAGCGCATTGGCCGTGCTGTTCGTTGCCTTTCCGGAAACGGATCTATGGGTCTCCCGCCTATTCCAACAGAACAACTGGCAGTGGCTGCTGACTCCGAACAGCCCATTGATCAGCATCCCGTACCACGGACTCCCCAACCTGGGGCGAGCACTGATTGTCGGCTTGCTGCTGTGCTGGCTGGGCAGCTTCATCTACCGGCACCCGATGTTGAAATCGCGGCGTTTCTTTTTTGGCTTCCTGCTGGCAGCCGCATTGATTGGCCCCGTTCTGGTCGTCGATGCCGGCCTGAAAAACCACGTCGGACGCGCCCGCCCGGCGCAAATCGAGGCTTTCGGCGGAGGCATGCTCTTCACGCCGGCCTTCACCCCGAGCAATCAGTGCGAGCGCAATTGCTCATTCGTCAGCGGACACGTCGCCACAACGGCCTTTGTCATGGCGTTCGGGTGGCTGAGCAGCGCGTCCATTCGCCGTCGCTGGCTGCTCGGCAGCATTGCGGCAGCCGCCTTGATGGGGCTGGTGCGCATGTCGACGGGTGGGCACTTCCTGTCCGATTGCCTGTTCGGCTGGTTCGCCACCTACTTTTGCCTATGCCTGACCGAATGGGCTTTTTTGCAGCTCTCGTGGCATCGCGAAGCGATTCGATCCTGGCGACGCTTCCCTCCGCTGGGCGCATGGCTTCCGCTTCCAACAAGGAACCCCGGCGCCCAATGGGCAGGCCACTGAGCGGGCACGCACCACGGAAGCAAGGAGCCAAGTTCGGCCTTTGGCCTCCTTCTCGATTAAAATGCCAGCTTTCCCGCCGGATTGACTCATGACCGCCGCCATCTCGATTCCCCCGCACAGCCTTTCCATCGTCGTTCCGTTCTACAACGAGGAAGACAACATCGCGCCGCTGGTCAAGCGTGTGCATGAAGCACTGGTGGGCTACGAACATCCGTGGGAACTGGTGCTGGTCGATGATGGCAGCAGCGATGCGACGGTCGACCGCGCCATGCAATGTTCCCGCGAATATGGCGCCCATGTTCGCGTCGTCGAGCTGACCCGCAACTTCAAGCAAACCGCGGCCATGCAGGCGGGTATCGATGCCGCCCGCGGCGATGTCATCGTGACCATGGACGGCGATTTGCAGAATGATCCGATCGACATTCCGCGCATGGTCGCCCGGCTGCTCAACGAAGACCTCGATCTGGTCGCCGGCTGGCGCCAGAACCGCCAGGACGGCCTGTTCCTGCGCAAGATCCCGTCGAAAATCGCCAACCGCCTGATTGCCCGGATGACTGGCGTGCATCTGCGCGACTACGGCTGCAGCCTGAAGGCTTTCCGTGGCAGCGTGATCAAGAGCGTGCGTCTCTATGGCGAAATGCACCGCTTCATTCCGGCCTGGCTGGCCACGGTGACGACACCGCGCCGCATCGCCCAGGAACCGACGACGCACCATGCCCGGACGGCCGGTGTTTCGAAGTACGGCATTTCGCGCACCTTCCGCGTCATTCTCGATCTGATTGCCGTCTATTTCTTCATGCGCTTCCGCGCCCGTCCCGGCCACTTCTTCGGCGGTATCGGCCTTGGACTCACCGCGCTGTCCGGCCTGATCATGACCTGGCTGGCCTGGGTCAAGTTCGGCCTCGGTGAGAACATCGGCGGCCGTCCGCTGCTGATCGTCGGCATCGGCACGCTGATTGCCGGCATTCACTTCATTACGACCGGTGTCCTATCCGAACTGCTGGCCCGCATCTATTTCGAGTCGGGCACTGTCCGCTCCTATTCCGCCCGAATAGCCACACCGCTAGCGGCTGACGAAGCCTGGCACAAGCCGAACTAATCTAGCCTCAGCCAAACAAAAAAGCCGCTCATTTCGAGCGGCTTTTTTGTTTGTGCGACGCGATGCAATCAGTCGATCCTTGTATCCAGACCCTGCTCGGCCAGTTCGGCCGCACGCAGCACGGCACGCGCCTTGTTCAGGGTTTCGGTCCATTCCGAATTCGGATCGGAATCGGCGACGATCCCGGCACCGGCCTGCACATAGAGCTTCTTGTCCTTGAGCACAGCCGTGCGGATGGCAATGGCCACATCCATGTCGCCGTTGAAACCGAGATAGCCGACCGAACCGGCGTAGATGCCACGCTTGACCGGTTCCAGTTCGTCGATGATTTCCATCGCCCGCACCTTGGGCGCACCGGAGACGGTGCCGGCCGGGAAGGTGGCGCGCAGCACGTCAAGTGCATCCAGACCCGGCTGCAGCTTGCCCTCGACATTGGAAACGATATGCATCACGTGCGAATAACGCTCGACGATCATGTTTTCGGTCAGCTTGACCGAACCGACACGCGCGACACGCCCGCAGTCGTTGCGGCCGAGGTCGAGCAACTGGGTATGTTCGGCCCGTTCTTTTTCATCGGCCAGCAGTTCGACGGCCAGAGCTGCATCCTCTTCCGGCGAAGCACCGCGCTTGCGGGTGCCGGCAATCGGCCGAACCGTGACGCGCTCGCCTTCGAGGCGAACCAGAATCTCCGGCGAGGCGCCGACCACGTGGAAATCCTCGAAGTCGAAGTAGAACATGTAGGGCGACGGATTCAGGCTGCGCAGGGTGCGATAGAGCGCCAGAGGGCTCGCCAGGAAGGGCTTGGTCATGCGCTGCGACAGCACGACCTGCATGATGTCACCTTCGGTGATGTAGGCCTTGGCCTTGAGCACAGCCTGCTTGAAGGCCGCTTCGCCAAAGACGGAAACGGCCGCTTCCGAATGGACCGGCTGCTCGCTGGGCAGGGAGACCGGCGTGCGCAGTTTCTGCAGCAATTCCTTGAGACGGGCGCGGGCCTTCTGATAGGCACCGGGGAAGCCGGGCTCGGCATAGACGATCAGCGTCAGCTTGCCGGACAGGTTGTCGACGACAGCGATTTCTTCGGAAAGCAATAGGCCGATGTCCGGCGTGCCGATTTCGTCCGGCTTGTTGGTGCGGGTCAGGCGGGTTTCGACGTAACGCACGGTGTCGTAGCCGAAGCAACCGACCAGGCCGCCGCAGAAGCGTGGCAGGCCGTTCGCCGGCGGCGCCCGGAAGCGCTGCATGAACTTGCCGATGAATTCCAGCGGGTTGGTGTCGTTTTCACGCTCGGCGATACGGTTGCCGGTCAGCACCAGCACCTGGTGGCCATTGACGACGATACGCGTCTGGGCAGCCAGACCGATGATCGAGTAGCGACCGAAGCGCTCACCGCCCTGCACCGATTCGAGCAAGTAGGTGTAGGGCGCATTGGCCAGCTTCAGGTAGATGGAGAGCGGCGTGTCGAGATCGGCAAACGTTTCCAGCGTGACGGGAATACGGTTGTAGCCTTGCGCGGCAAGCGAATTGAATTCGGTTTCAGTCATGGGGAAGCCTCGAAAATGACAATGATGTAGCGTTCTGGGCGCGCCGCTTGGGCGCAAAAGCGAAAAGGGTTATGGACGCCAGGGGCGCCAACCTTGCCATTCGTTCCAGAGTCGCTGAGTCGTCATTTGTGTATGAGGTCTTTGAAAATGAGCGCCTGCTGATAGCCAGCAAGCAGGTCTGATACTAGCGCATCGCAATCGGCACTGTCCACCGGCTTGCCTTCGTTGTAGCCATAGGGCACGCAGAAGGTAGGCGAACCGGCAGCGCGGGCGGCGTGAATGTCGTTTTCGGAATCGCCGATGTGCAGGTTTCGATCCGGCCGCACATTGAACAGGCGGCAAGCGTGCAGGATGGGCTCCGGGTGCGGCTTCTTGTTCGGTGTCGTATCACCGGAAACGATCACGTCAAAGTAATCGGTCATGCCCATGCGATCAAGCAAGGCTTCGGTGAACATGCCCGGTTTGTTGGTGACAACCCCCATTTTGAGGCCGCTGGCTTTCCAGGCTTGCAGGCCTTCGATCACGCCCGGATAAATCTGGGTATATTTCCCGTTGACCACCGCATAGTGCCGCTTGAAGGATTCAATGGCGAAGTGCAACTGTTCGGCACTCGGCGGATGCTCGTGCGTCAAACAACGCTCAACCAGCACCGCCATGCCCTTGCCGACAAAGCTGTGTACTTCCGCCGGCGTGCGAGGCGGGGCGCCGATTTCATCGAGCATCAGGCGACAGGCCTCGGCCAGATCGGCAATGGTATCGAGCAGCGTACCGTCGAGATCGAAGGTGACGGATTCGAAGTGCATCAGACTTTGGCCAGTTCGCTGCGCAGGGCGCCAATGATCGAATCGTAACGATGCGGATCGCTGTCCTTGCCGGCGCCGTAGACAGCCGAACCGGCGACGAAGGCATCAACGCCTGCACGGGCGATTTCGGCAATGTTGGCCGTGTTCACGCCGCCATCAATTTCCAGACGGATACGGCGGCCGGTTTCGCGCTCGTAAGCATCGAGCTTGGCCCGGGCCTGTTTCGCCTTGGCCAGCGTGCCCGGAATGAATTTCTGGCCGCCGAAGCCGGGGTTGACGCTCATCAACAGGATGACGTCGATCTTGTCGAGGACGTAATCCATGTAATCAAGCGGGGTCGCCGGGTTGAAGACCAAGCCGCCTTTGCAACCGGCATCGCGGATCAGCGACAGGCTACGGTCAACGTGTTCGGAAGCTTCCGGGTGAAAAGTGATGATATTCGCCCCGGCTTTGGCAAAATCGGGGATGATGCGATCGACCGGCTTGACCATCAGGTGCACGTCGATCGGCGCCGTGGTGCACGGGCGGATTGCCTCGCAAACCAGCGGCCCGATGGTCAGGTTGGGAACATAATGGTTATCCATCACGTCAAAGTGAATCCAGTCAGCCCCCGAGGCGATGACGTTGGCCACTTCTTCGCCCAGCTTGGCGAAATTGGCTGAAAGAATGCTCGGTGCGATAACGTAATCTTTGGCTGACATGATGCTTCCCTGAACAATAACAGACGAAATTATCCCATGTCCGACACCAACAAGTACCGAATCGAAGTGCAACCCATGCCGCAGTTCATTCCGGAGCAATCCGACCCGGAAAACGACCGCTACATCTTTGCCTACACCATCACCATCAAGAATATCGGCGAAGTACCGGCCCAACTGGTTTCCCGGCACTGGATCATCACCGATGGCAACAACGAGGTACAGGAAGTGCGCGGCCTTGGCGTCGTCGGCAAGCAGCCGCTGCTCCAGCCCGGCGAAAGTTTTCAGTACACCAGTGGCTCCTCGCTGACGACCGCAATCGGCACCATGAAAGGGACTTACCAGATGGTGGCCGAGGACGGCACCCACTTCGAAGCCGAAATCCCGGAGTTTGTTCTGGCCAGTCCGCGCGCCCTGCATTGAGGCCACTTTGAGCCTGAAGCACAGCTACACGCTGATCGCCCCATTTTACGACGCAGCGATCGAACGGGCGACACGGGCCGCGCGCCAGCGCAGCCTGGCGGCCCTGCCGAAAAAACCAGGATGCGTGCTGCTGGCCGGCGTCGGCACCGGACTGGACCTGCCGCACCTGCCTCCGCAGCACCATTACGTCGGCCTCGACCTGAACCAGGCCATGTTGCGCCGCGCCTTGCCACGGGTTGGCGAGGTCGAATTCGCCCCGGTTCAGGGCGACGCCCAGCGCCTGCCTTTGGCCGACGCCTCATTCGACAGCGCCGTGCTGCATCTCATTCTTGCCGTTGTGCCGGAACCCGCCCACTGTTTTGCCGAAATCGCCCGCGTGCTCAAGCCTGGCGGTCAAGTGCTGGTTTTCGACAAATTCCTGCGTCGTGGTCAGCCCGCCCTGCTGCGACGAATGGCCAATCCGCTGGTGCGCAGGATCGCGACCCGGCTCGATGTGGTGTTTGAGGATTTGCTCGCCGAAGCCCCGAGCTTGGCGTTGGAGCACGACCAGCCAGCCCTAGCCGGCGGATGGTTCCGGATGATCCGGCTCAGGAAGCTCTGACGGCAGCAGTTCGGGGATAGATTCAGGCTCGTCCTTGCCCAGCGCATCCTCGATCCAGGCCAGGGTCAGCGTATAGGTGACGGCCAGCACGACCGGGCCGACGAAGATGCCGATCAGGCCAAAGCTCAGCATACCGCCGATCACCCCGGCAAAAATCAGCAGCAGCGGCAAGTCGGCACCACGCTTGATCAGCATCGGCCGCAGGAAGTTATCGAGGCTGCCGACGATCAGGCTCCAGACCAGCAGTAAGGTCGCCCAGCCACTATCCCCCATCCAGTACATCCAACCCACTGCCGGCAGCAGCACCAGCATCGGGCCAATCTGGGCGATGCACAGCATCAGCATGACGGCCGATAGCAATGAGGCGAACGGCACGCCAGCCACAGCCAGCCCGACGCCGCCAAGCACGGTCTGGACGATGGCGGTCACCCCAACCCCCAGCGCCACGCCACGAATCGCCTGCCCGGCCAGAATGATCGAGTTTTCGCCCCGGTCGCCGGCCAGACGACGGCCGAAACGACGGGCCGTGCGCGCCCCTGTTTCGCCACCGGAATAGAGGATGGCCGCAATGGTCACGACCAGCAGGAACTGGATCAGCATGCCACCAACACTACCGGCCTGAGCGAGCACCCACTTACCCGTATCGGCGGCGTAAGGCGTCACTTTCGTAACAATACCGCTCGTTCCGGCCGCATCCAGTTGCGCCCAAGCGCTTGCCACGCGGTCACCGACCAGCGGCAGCGTTTTGACCCAGGCGGGTGGTGGCGGCAGACCGTTGGCCGCCATCGATTTGCCGGCGGCGGCCAGCTGCCCGGAATGCTCAATGATGGTATCGACCGCCAGCCAAAGCGGCAGCACCAGCAACAGGAGCATGGCCACCGACATCAGCACCACCGCCGGCGCCCGTCGATTACCCAGACGCGACTCCAGCGACTTGAACAAAGGCCAGGTCGCCACGACTATCATCACCGCCCACACCGTCGCCGCCAGAAAAGGCAGCAACACCCAGACCGACAGGCCGATCAGCCCGAGGATGCAGAGGATGGCCAGTGTATTTCTGGCCGGGTCGCGGCGAATATCCATCAGGAACGATAGTCGGCGTTGATCTTCACGTAGTCGTAGGAAAAATCGCAGGTATAAACGCTGGCTTTGGCCGCACCGCGCCCGAGATCGACGCGCACAGTGATTTCAGCCTGCGCCATCACGCGGGCGCCGTCCTCTTCCTTGTAGGCGGCCGCACGACCGCCCTTTTCGGCGACCAGCACCTCATCGAGCCAAACCCTGACGCCATCGACATCGAGGTCGTTGATACCGGCATAGCCGACGGCGGCCAGGATACGGCCGAGGTTGGGGTCGGAGGCGAAGAAGGCCGTCTTGACCAGCGGAGAATGGCCGATGGCGTAACCAACCTTGCGGCACTCTTCGCTGTCCTTGCCGCCTTCGACGGCAACGGTGATGAACTTGGTCGCACCTTCGCCATCACGAACGATGGCCTGGGCCAGTTCGACCGAGACAGCGATGATCGCAGCCTTGACCTCGGCCCAGCCGGCATCGGTTTCCGTGGCAAAGCTGGCGCCCGACTGGCCGCTGGCAATCATTACGAAGGAGTCGTTGGTCGAGGTGTCACCATCGACGGTGATGCAGTTGAACGAGGCATCGGCCGCTTCCTTGACCAGCTTGTCGAGCATGCCCTGGGCAATGCTGGCATCGGTGGCCAGGAAACCGAGCATGGTCGCCATGTTCGGCTTGATCATGCCAGCGCCTTTGGACACCCCGGAAATGCTGATTTTTTTGCCGTTGACCGTGACCACACGCGAAGCCGCCTTGGCGACAGTATCAGTGGTCATGATGGCATGGGCGGCGGCGTGCCAGTTATCCGCCTTGAGGTCGGCTTTGGCAGCCGGCAGACCGGCTTTCAGGCGCTCGACCGGCAAGGGTTCAAGAATGACGCCCGTAGAGAACGGCAGCACCTGCTCCGCCTTGATGCCCAGCAGTTCAGCCACCGCGTCGCAACTCGCCTGCGCCGTCTGGCGGCCTGGTTCGCCGGTGCCGGCATTGGCGATGCCGGTATTGATGACCAGTGCGCGGATTTCATGGCCGCCGGCCAGATGGTTGCGACAGAGCTGCACCGGTGCAGCGCAGAAACGGTTCTGGGTAAACACGCCGGCCACCGTGCAACCGGCGTCGAGCGCCACCAGAGTCAGATCGCGGCGGTTCTTTTTGCGAATTTCGGCTTCGGCAACACCGAGGCGGACGCCCGCCACCGGAAACAGTTGGTCAGCAGCGGGGGTAGCGTAATTGACAGGCATTCTCTTGGCTCCAAAAGCATCAAGGCACCTCGCGGGTGCCTTGGGGGAAATCAGCGAAAATCAGGAAAGTTTTCCGTGGCAGTGTTTGTATTTTTTGCCCGATCCGCAAGGGCAGGGATCGTTGCGTCCGATCTTCGGCCCGGCATCCGCCGGCTGCTGGCCAGCAGCCTCGGCGCCTTCGCCCTCACCCAGCGCCTCATCGTAACCGGCGTGCTGATACTGGACGTTCTGCACTTCGGCGTGCGGTGCAGTTTCCTCGACATCTTCCGGCGTACGAATCTGCACGGTGAATACGACGCGGGTCACTTCGCGGCGAACCAGATCCAGCAAGCCTTCGAACAGTTCGAAAGCTTCGCGCTTGTATTCCTGCTTCGGATTTTTCTGGGCATAACCACGCAGGTGGATACCCTGACGCAGGTGATCCAGCGCCGCCAGATGCTCACGCCAGTGCGAATCGAGGCTTTGCAGCATCACATTGCGCTCGAACTGGTGGAAGGTACCGTCACCAACCAGATCGATCTTGGCCTGATAGGCTTCGTCCGCATTCTTGGTGATGCGCTCGAGGATTTCCTCGTCAGACAGGGTCGGCTCATCCTTGAACCACTGGGCGACCGGTGCAATGATCTGCAGGTCGGATGCCAGGGCGCGCTCTAGCCCTTCCATGTCCCATTGCTCCTCGACCGACTCTGCCGGCACGTAAGTGCGGAAGGTTTCGGCGATGACGCTCTGGCGCATGGCAGTGATGGTCTCGGAAATATCATCCGTTTCCAGCAGTTCGTTACGCTGCTGGTAGATCACCTTGCGCTGGTCGTTGGAGACGTCGTCGTATTCAAGCAGCTGCTTGCGGATATCGAAATTGCGGGCTTCGACCTTGCGCTGTGCCGACTCCAGCGAGCGGGTGACGAGCGGATGCTCGATCGCTTCGCCTTCCGGCATTTTCAGCTTGTCCATGATGGCGCGCAGACGTTCGCCGGCGAAGATGCGCAACAAGGGATCATCGAGCGACAGGTAGAAACGCGAGGAACCGGCATCGCCCTGACGACCGGCGCGACCACGCAACTGGTTGTCGATACGGCGCGATTCGTGACGCTCGGAACCGATGATGTGCAGGCCGCCGGAAGCCAGCACGGCATTGTGCACTTCCTGCCACTCGGCCTTCATCGCCGCAGCCTTCTGCTCGCGTTCCTCCACCGGCAGCGACTCGTCATCGCGAATGGCAGCCAGTTGTTTTTCGATGTTGCCGCCGAGCACGATGTCGGTACCGCGACCGGCCATGTTGGTGGCGATGGTCACCATCCCCGGCCGACCGGCCTGGACGACGATTTCTGCTTCACGGGCATGCTGCTTGGCATTCAATACCTGATGCGGCAGGCTTTCCTTGTCGAGCAAGCCGGAAAGCAACTCCGAAGCTTCGATCGAGGTCGTGCCAACCAGCACCGGCTGGCCGCGTTTGGCGCAATCCTTGATGTCGGCAATGATCGCCGCGTGCTTCTCGTCGGCCGTCTTGTAGACCAGATCGTTCATGTCCTTGCGAACCATCGGCCGATGGGTCGGGATGACGACCGTTTCCAGACCGTAGATCTGGTGGAATTCGTAGGCTTCAGTGTCGGCCGTGCCGGTCATGCCGGCCAGCTTGTTGTACATCCGGAAGTAGTTCTGGAAAGTGATCGAGGCCAGCGTCTGGTTCTCGGCCTGAATCTGCACGCCTTCCTTGGCTTCGACCGCCTGATGCAGGCCGTCGGACCAGCGACGACCGGCCATCAGACGACCGGTGAATTCGTCGACGATGACGACTTCACCGTTCTGCACGACGTAATGCTGATCCTTGTGGAACAGCGTCATGCCGCGCAGGGCGGCATTCAGGTGGTGCATCAGCGTGATGTTGGCGGCGTCGTAAAGGCTGGTGCCTTCCTTGAGCAGGCCATACTCGGCCAGCAGTTGCTCGGCGTGCTCGTAGCCAGTTTCGGAGAGATGGACCTGATGGCCCTTCTCGTCGACCCAGTAGTCGCCTTCGTCTTTCTCTTCCATCGCCCGCGTCAGATTGGGCACGACGTCCTTCATCCGCAGGTAGAGATCGGTGTGATCTTCGGCCTGGCCGGAAATAATCAGCGGGGTGCGCGCCTCGTCGATCAGGATCGAGTCCACTTCGTCGACGATGGCGAAATTCAGGCTACGCTGGACGCGCTCACCGGCCGTATAGACCATATTGTCGCGCAAGTAGTCGAAGCCGAATTCGTTGTTGGTACCGTAGGTGATGTCAGCCGCGTAGGCCGCCTGCTTGGCCTCGTGGTCCATCTGCGACAGGTTCACGCCGACGGTCAGGCCGAGGAAGCGGTGCAGACGCCCCATCCAGTCCGAGTCGCGGGTCGCCAGATAGTCGTTGACCGTGATGACATGAACGCCCTTGCCGGAAATGGCATTGAGGTAGGCCGGCAAGGTGCCGACCAGCGTCTTGCCCTCGCCGGTCCGCATTTCGGCAATCTTGCCGTCATGCAGCACCATGCCGCCAATCATCTGGACGTCGAAGTGGCGCATGCCGAGCGCCCGCTGACCGGCTTCGCGAACCACCGCGAAAGCCTCCGGCAACAGATCGTCCAGCGACTCACCGTTGGCGTGACGCTGGCGGAACTCGTCTGTCTTGGCCCGCAACTGTTCATCGCTCAGGGCCTGCATGGCAGGTTCCAGCGCGTTGATACGCTTGACGTTCTGGGAGTATTGCTTGATCAGCCGGTCATTGCGGCTGCCGAAAATCTTTTTGAGTAGGCCGGATATCATCGCGATGCAGTATGGTTCCGCGGGTGGCGGCAAAGCGCGGATTCTAGCACGCCCCGCCCTTTGATGATGACGACCTAAATCAAGGCATCGGTTATCGCGCTAGCGACGCTTGACCTGAGCAAATTCGTCACCCTGCTTGAGGAAATGCGCCGGATTCTGCGCAACGCCCAGCATACGGACTTCAAAATGCAGGTGCGCCCCGGTCGAACGCCCGGTAGTGCCGACAGCGCCGATTCGCTCACCGCGCTTGACCAAGGCGCCAGCCTTGACATCGACACGAGACAAGTGAGCATAGCGCGAGGTAAGGCCGTCGCCATGATCAACGTCGATCAAATTGCCGTATTCAGGATGATAAGTGGCTGACAGGACGACGCCATCTGCGGCAACAACCACCGGCGTACCGATTTCAGCAGAGAAATCGAGCCCCTCATGCATGGCGCGCAGGCCGGCAATTGGATCGGTCCGGTAACCGAAGACCGACCCGAGGGCAGCATCCTTGACCGGCAAAATGGTCGGCAATAAACGATCCTTGACCCGCTTTTCAAGCAATTTGAACTCCAGATAAGCCAGATCGCCGCTATGCCACTCGACATCTCCGGCCAAACGGTCGATTTCAGCCTGTAATTCACGGGGGGACATCGGCGCCGGCAGGTACGGCCCGCCCTGCCCGGGCTTTGCACCTTGCGGAGCAGATTCGCGCTTGACGCCTGCCAGACCGGATATCCGGTCTCCCAAGGCATCCAGTTGCAGCACCCGGCCTTGCAATTCGCCGAGGCGCGTCGCCATCAGTTGCAAATTATTGTCGAGGTAATCCTTGGTTTTCTTGCTCTCCTGCAACTGCAATGACAGCAACAAATCTTCCACCAGCGGCAAGCGCAAGTGGACCGACAACCAGGAAAAGAGCGCCGAGGTCGAAAATACCAGCGCCAAGAAGACAAACAGCGAAATAACCACATGCCGAGGCATAATGGTGATTGTCCGCGCTGCCTTCAGGTGACGCGAAACCAGAATAATCTGCACGAAACACCTCCTATGTACAACGGGCCTGAGCACTACCTCGACAAAGACGCCGCCGCTGGCCGGGTCATGGCCCACGCACGTCTGCTCCTCAAGCTCACACGTCGCTTCGAAGCGGTTGCCCCTGCGGGACTGCGCCACGCGGCGCACGTTGCCAATTACAAGTCGGGGAGAATCATTATCCACGCCGATAACGGCGCGGTCGCCGCCAAGATTCGCCAGATGAGTCAGCGATTGAGCGACGAGTTATCTAAGGGAGGAGCGGAGTGTATCGGCATCGAGGTAAAAGTTCAACCCCGTCAAATTCCTTACCATTCAACGAGTTCAACTCAGAAACCGATCTCTGACAAGGCTTGCGGGGCGCTTCAATCGACCGTGGACAAGCTGCCCAAAGGCCCGCTCCGGGACGCTCTGGATACGCTTCTGAAGCGCGCAGCTAGAGCGGAATGATCGCCAGGCGCTCGACAAACATCAGCGCAAAAACAAGCAGGGCAAAGACGATTCCGACCTTGAACAGGCGCCAGCTCAGCGCCAGATAATAGCGGTTGCCGCTCAGCGCATAGACCACTAAACCAACGCCGATCGCCACGACAAGAATTGCTGCCAGCAGACGCAGCAACCACATGGAGTATCAGGCTGCCGCTTGGGCGAGCCAGCGAGTCACGCCGCTCGGCGCGTGCTCCGCCTGCTCGAAGGTGGCGATTTCCCACGATGACTGCTGTTCGAGCAGGGCACGGGCCAACTGGTTGTTCAGCGCGTGACCACCCTTGTGTGACGAATAGGCGGCCAGTAGCGGATGGCCAAGCAGATAGAGGTCACCGATCGCATCGAGAATCTTGTGTTTGACGAATTCGTCGCCATAACGCAGGCCATCCTGGTTGAGGACACGGAACTCGTCGAGCACGATGGCGTTTTCCAGACCGCCACCGAGGGCAAGGCCGTTTTCACGCAGGTATTCGACTTCCTGCATGAAGCCGAAGGTGCGGGCACGGGCCACTTCACGGACGTAGGACTGCTCGGCGAAGTCGATTTCAGCCTTTTGGGCTGACTTGTCGATGGCCGGATGATTGAAGACGATGGAGAAAGCCAGACGATAACCGTCGTAGGGCTCGAAGCGCGCCCACTTGTCACCATCCCTGACTTCGATGGTTTTGGTGACGCGAATGAATTTCTTGGCGGCGTTCTGCTCCTCGATGCCAGCGGACTGGATCAGGAAGACGAACGGCGCAGCCGAACCGTCGAGGATGGGCACTTCGGGCGCATCCAGATCGACCCAGACATTGTCGATGCCAAGACCGGCGAGGGCCGACATCAGGTGTTCGATGGTACCAACCTTCACCCCGTCCTTTTCGAGACAGGAGCACATGCGCGTATCGCCGACCATGAAGGCCTTGGCGGGAATATCCACCGGCTCGGGCAGATCGACGCGACGGAAGACGATGCCGGTATCC
This sequence comes from Dechloromonas aromatica RCB, assembly GCF_000012425.1. NCBI lineage: Bacteria > Pseudomonadati > Pseudomonadota > Betaproteobacteria > Rhodocyclales > Azonexaceae > Dechloromonas > Dechloromonas aromatica (nom. nud.). Next base: position 3,741,060 of record NC_007298.1, read on the forward strand.
GGGGCAGCCGGGCGCAGGGTCATATTGACCTTGACGCCGCCATGCAGCCCAACGCCCGAGGCGCGGATGACGGTCTTCAACGTGCGTTGCTTGAGCATGCTAAGTATCTGAATGATTGGGGAAGGTGACGGATTGTAACACAACCCGTCACCACCCTTTTTCAGAGATGGAGCTTTTGTTACATCAATCCGCTTGCTTGCGCAGGAAAGCCGGAATGTCGTAACGATCGACGCCGCTGTTGGCCAGGGCTTCGACGGTGACATTGCTGCCACCACGCTGACCGCGACCACGCAGCACAGCCGGCACATCCAGATGCGAATAATCCGGAGCCGAACCGAAGGCCACGGCATCGTGCGTACCGGTCGCCTGGGCCTGGACCAGCACCGGCTGGGTAAACACTTCCGGCTTGCTGCGTACAGCGGCCGCTGCCTGACCAAGGCCAGTGGCGACGACGGTCACGCGCAGGGCATCGCCCATCAGTTCGTCGTACACGGCACCGAAGATGATGTGTGCGTCTTCGGCGGCGAACGCCTTGACGGTGTTCATCACTTCGTTGACTTCCTTCATCTTCAGGTTGCCCTTGGCGGCGGTGATATTGACCAGCACGCCCTTGGCACCGGACAGGTTGATGCCTTCGAGCAGCGGCGAGGCAACGGCCTGCTCGGCGGCGATGCGCGCGCGATCGACACCGGCCGCAGCAGCCGAGCCCATCATGGCGCGGCCCATTTCACCCATGACCGTGCGGACGTCTTCGAAGTCGACGTTGACCAGGCCAGGGTAGGTAATGATTTCGGCAATACCGCCGACGGCATTCTTCAGCACGTCGTCAGCTGCCTTGAAACAATCGTCGACATCGGCGTCGTCACCCATGACTTCCATCAGCTTGTCATTGAGGATAACGATCAGCGAATCGACATGCTTGGCGAATTCGGCGATACCGGCTTCAGCCGACTTCATCCGCTTTCCGCCTTCAAAACTGAACGGCTTGGTGACCACACCAACGGTCAGAATGCCCATTTCACGGGCAATTTCGGCCACCACCGGGGCAGCACCGGTTCCCGTACCACCGCCCATGCCGGCGGTGATGAAAGCCATGTGGGCGCCTTCCAGCGTCGCACGGATTTCGTCACGGTGCGCATCAGCCGCGGCCTGGCCGGCTTCCGGCTTGGCGCCTGCGCCGAGGCCGGTCTTGCCGAGCGACAGCTTGCTCGCTGCAGCATTACGGCCGAGGGCCTGAGCATCGGTATTGGCGGCGATGAACTCAACGCCGCTAACGCCTTCGCGAATCATGTGCTCGATGGCATTGCCACCGGCGCCACCGACCCCGAAAACCTTGATGATCGTACCGGATTCTTCGTCTTTCTCGATGATCTCAAACATGACTACCTCCTCTGAAAAAACTGTTCAATGACAAATCAAAAATTCTTGGCAAACCAGGACTTCATGCCGTCGAAGACGTCCTTGAAACCCTGCTTCTCCTGGATCTTCTGGCCGCGCTTGCGCTGAGCCTGGGCTTCGAGCAGCAGGCCGAAAGACGTCGAGAAGCGCGGGCTTTGCACGACGTCGGCCAGACTGCCGGTGTATTTCGGGTTGCCGAGGCGAACCGGCATATGGAAGATTTCCTCGCCCAGCTCGACCATGCCCGGCATGACGCTGGCGCCGCCGGTCAGCACGATGCCGGAGGACAGTACTTCCTCGAAGCCGGCACGGCGCAATTCGTTCTGGATCAGTTCGTAGAGCTCCTCGACACGCGGCTGAATGACATCGGCCAGCGCACGGCGGCTCAGCTTGCGGCTAGGACGATCATCCACGCCAGCGACTTCCATGTTTTCGGCAGCATCGGCCAGTTGCGACAGGGCGCAGCCGTACTTGCACTTGATGTCCTCGGCCTCGCGAGTCGGCGTCCGCAGCGCCATCGCGATGTCGTTGGTGATCTGATCGCCAGCGATGGGGATCACCGAGGTGTGGCGGATGGCACCCTGCGTCCACACGGCGATGTCGGTCGTCCCGCCGCCGATATCAATCAGGCAGACGCCAAGATCCTTTTCGTCCTCGGAAAGGACGGCATAGCTGGAGGCCAGCGGCTGCAGGACCAGATCATTTACTTCCAGACCACAGCGGCGGACGCATTTGACGATATTCTGCGCTGCAGAGACGGCGCCGGTCACGATGTGCGTCTTCACCTCAAGACGCATGCCGCTCATGCCGATTGGCTCGCGGATGCCATCCTGGCCATCGATGACGAACTCCTGGGTCAGGATGTGCAGGATTTCCTGATCAGCCGGAATCGGCATGGCACGAGCCGTTTCGATCACGCGCTCGACGTCGCTCGGCGTCACTTCCTTGTCCTTGATCGCCACCATGCCGTTCGAGTTGAAGCTCTTGATGTGGCTGCCGGCGATCCCGGTATAGACGTTGCTGACCTTGCAGTCGGCCATCAGCTCGACTTCCTGAATGACCCGGCTGATGGTGTGCACGGTGTCTTCGATATTGACCACGACGCCCTTCTTCAGACCGCGCGAATCCTGCGACCCCATGCCGATCACGTTGAGGTTGCCCTCGTTGTTGATCTCGGCGACCAGTGCGACGATCTTCGACGTCCCGATGTCCAGACCGACGACCAGATCCTTGTTGTCCCTGCTCATATGCTTACTTTCCCTTCCCCTCGCCTGCGACTCGCATGGCGAAACCATTCGGATACCGCAAATCCACCACTGCCGGCCGTACCGCCCGTTTGGCGACCGTTTCCGGATAAATCTCTATAAAGCGCTGCAGACGCACGCCGACCGGTGATTTCGGCTGTTCGCGACCGATATCCAGCAGCATGCCGTTCTGCAATTTCAGCTGCCAGGCCAGCCGCGGCGACAGGGTCACCTGCACCGGCTTCTCGCCGACCGCCTGAAACGAACCAGTAAACTCGCCGTAATGCTTGAGCACCTCCTGTGCGGTGCCCTGCGGCCCGAACAGCAACGGTAAATCGGGGCCATCCTCGGCCGGCAACATGGCGGCGAAGACCTCGCCGTAGCTGTTGACCAGCTCGCCCCGCCCGTCGCCCCAACGCGCCACCGGCTTGTGTTCCTCGACGCTGATTTCCAGACGATCCGGCCACTGACGCCGCACTTCCACCTTGCGCACCCAGGGCAGTTTCTCCAGTGCCCCGCGTACCGCTTCCAGATTGAGACTGAAGAAATTCCCCTTCAGCGCGGCCGGCAGCACCTGCTCCACCTCGCCGCGCTTGGTGTGCGGCAAGGCCTCGGCAAAAACCACATGGCGCACCGGCAACGAAGGCACGCGCACCAGCCAGACCGCCGCGGCGGCCAGCAACGCCGCCGATGCGACCAGCATCAGCAGGTCGGCAAGCGCGTTGAGCAGGTGCGGTTTGTTCCACATTCATTGCCTCAGTCGTTGGCAGCCAGTTCGAGGACGCGACGAACCAGCGTCGGGTAGTCCATGCCGTTCACCCGCGCCGCCATCGGCACCAGCGAATGGTCGGTCATGCCCGGCGCGGTGTTCACTTCCAGGAAGTAATACTTGCCGTCCTCGTCCATCAGGAAATCGACCCGGCCCCAGCCACGGCCGCCCAGAATGCGGAAGGCTTCCAGTGCGCCTTTGCGGATTTCCATTTCCTTGGCTTCCGGCAGGCCGCACGGACACAGGTAACGCGTATCGTCGCGGTTGTACTTGGCTTCGTAGTCGTACCACTCGGTGGCCGGCTCGATCTTGATGATCGGCATGGCTTCGTCGCCAATGATGCCGACCGTGTATTCGCCACCCATGACGCCCTTTTCGGCGATGACCAGCGGATCGTGCCGGGCAGCTTCTTCGTAGGCGGCCTTCAGGGCGCCGCGCTCCTTGACCTTGGTCACGCCGATCGACGAGCCTTCGCGGGCCGGCTTGACGAACAGAGGCAGACCGAGTTCTTCCTCAATGTCGGCAAAGTCGGAATCGGCCGTCAGCAGGGCATATTCGGGAATGGCCAGACCGGCCGCCCGCCACATCAGCTTGGTGCGGAACTTGTCCATGGCCAGCGCCGAGGCGAGCACGCCAGAGCCGGTGTAGGGAATGTGCATGACTTCCAGCGCGCCCTGGATGGTGCCATCTTCGCCGTGGCGACCATGCAGTGCGATGAAGGCGCGGTCGTAGCCCTTCAGCGCATCAAGCGGCTGCTCGGCCGGATCGAAGGCGTGGGCGTCGATGCCCTGCCCTTGCAATGCGGCCAACACGCGCGAACCGCTGTTCAGGGAGACCTCGCGCTCGGCGGATGTTCCGCCAAAGAGGACTGCAACTTTTCCGAAACTGCTCATTTGAACTCCGCTACCTTGCCCGGCACTGCACCGATCGAACCGGCGCCCATGCACAACACCACATCGCCATCGCGGGCGACATCCATAATCGTCTGCGGCATGGCCGCGATATCCTCAACAAACACGGGCTCAACCTTGCCACTCACCCGCAGCGCACGGGCCAGCGAACGGCCGTCGGCAGCAACAATCGGCGCCTCGCCGGCAGCGTAGATCTCGGCCAGGCAGAGCGCATCGACGGTGCTCAGCACCTTGACGAAGTCTTCAAAGCAGTCGCGGGTCCGCGTGTAACGGTGCGGCTGGAAAGCCAGCACCAGGCGGCGGCCGGGGAAGGCGCCACGGGCGGCGGCCAGCGTCGCAGCCATTTCAACCGGGTGATGGCCGTAGTCATCGACCAGTGTGAAAGAACCACCAGCCGGCAGCGCCACTTCGCCGTAGCGCTGGAAGCGGCGGCCGACGCCCTTGAATTCGGCCAGCGCCTTGACGATGGCGGCATCAGAGACCTGCACTTCGGTGGCCACGGCGATGGCGGCCAGGGCGTTGAGGACATTGTGCATGCCCGGCGTGTTCAGCGTGATCGACAGCCGCGAGGTCGTACCATTGACGCGCACGCAGTCGAAACGCATTTGACCGTTGTCGGCGACGATATTCTCGGCGTGGAAATTACATTCATTCGACAGGCCGTAGGTGATGATCTGCTTCGGCACACGCGGCAGGATGTCGCGGATATTGGCGTCGTCGCCACAAACCACGGCCACACCGTAGAACGGCAGACGGTTCAGGAAATCGACGAAGGCGGATTTCAGACGCTCGAAATCGTGGCCGTAGGTTTCCATGTGGTCGGCGTCGATATTGGTAACCACCGAAATGACTGGCGACAGGAACAGGAAGGAGGCATCGGACTCGTCGGCCTCGGCCACCAGGAAATCACCGCTGCCAAGACGGGCGTTGGCGCCGGCTGCATTCAGGCGACCGCCGATCACGAAAGTCGGATCAATGCCGCCTTCGGCCAGGATGCTGGTCACCAGGCTGGTCGTCGTCGTCTTGCCGTGGGTGCCGGCAATGGCGATGCCGCTCTTCAGGCGCATCAGCTCAGCCAGCATCTGGGCGCGCGGCACAACCGGAATCTTGCGTTCGCGGGCAGCAATCACTTCCGGATTGTCAGCCTTGACCGCGGTCGAGATCACCACGGCATCCGCGCCGGCAATGTTTTCAGCGGCATGGCCAACCGTCACCTTGACGCCCTCGCCTTCGAGTCGGCGGGTCGTCGCGCTGGCCGCCAGATCGGAACCGGTGACCGTGAAGTCGAGGTGAGCCAACACTTCGGCAATGCCGCTCATGCCCGAGCCGCCGACGCCGACGAAGTGGATGTGTTTGACCTTGTGTTTCATTTAGCAATTTCCGAACAAATTTGGGCCACAGCTTCGGTGGCATCGGGTTTCGCCAAGCTACGGGCCTTTTCGGCCATTTCCAGCAGCTGGCTACGGGAGTAATTGCGGATCAAGGCAATGGCATCCGGCGTCAGCTCGGTCTGCGGCAGCAGGAAAGCGCCGCCAGCGTGAACCAGGAATTTGGCGTTGCCGGTTTGGTGGTCATCAACGGCATGCGGGAAGGGGACCAGGATGCTGGCCACGCCGGCCGCCGCCAACTCGGCAATCGTTAGCGCACCAGCGCGGCAGATGACCAGATCGGCCCACTCGTAGGCGCCAGCCATGTCTTCGACGAACGAAACACAGTGCGCCTGGACACCGACGGCAGCGTAGTTGGCCTTCAGGGCTTCGATATGCTTTTCGCCTGCCTGATGGACAATTTGCGGTTGATCGCTTTCGCCGAGCAGCGCCATTGCCTGCGGCACCATTTCGTTCAGTACCTGAGCACCGAGGCTGCCGCCAATGACCAGCAGGCGCAAGGCGCCGGTCCGCTCGGCAAAACGCTCGGCGGGCGCAGCAATCGCTGCGATCTCTGGACGCACCGGATTGCCAACCCAGGTGCCGTTCTTGATCACGTCCGGGAAGCCGGTCACGATGCGGTCAGCCACACTGGCCAGCACGCGATTGGCCAGCCCGGCCACCGAGTTCTGTTCGTGCAGCACCAGCGGCACGCCAGTCAGAGCGGCCATCATGCCCCCCGGGAAGGTGATGTAGCCGCCCATGCCAAGCACGACGTTCGGCTTGACCTGGCGGATGGCCTTCAGCCCTTGCCAGAAGCCACGCAGCAGATTGACCGGCAGCAGCAGCTTGCGCAGAATGCCTTTACCGCGCAGGGCACTGAACTTGATCCACACCATTTCAAAACCGTGCTGCGGCACCAGCCTGGCTTCCATGCCTTCCGGATTGCCCAGCCAGACGACACGCCAGCCGGCATCGCGCAATTTATGGGCAACCGCCAGGGCCGGAAAGATGTGGCCACCAGTACCGCCCGCCATGACCAGAATGGTTTTGCTCATAGCTTGCCACCCCGCATCAATTGACGATTCTCCCAGTCGACCCGCAGCAGAATCGCCAGCGCCACACAGTTGGCCAGGATGCCCGAGCCGCCGAAGCTCATCAGCGGCAGGGTCAGTCCCTTGGTCGGCAGCAGGCCCATGTTGACGCCCATGTTGATGAAGGACTGAACGCCGAACCAGATCCCCATGCCCATGGCGACCAGTGCCGGATAGAGGCGGTCGAGCTGCACGCATTGGCGGCCGATAGCGAAGGCGCGCTGGACGACCAGCGCAAACAGGGCGATCACCGCGACGACGCCGAAGAAACCCAGTTCCTCGGCAATGACGGCAAGCAGGAAGTCGGTATGCGCTTCCGGCAGGTAAAACAGTTTTTCGACGCTGGCACCGAGACCCACACCGAACAATTCACCCCGGCCGAAGGCGATCAGCGAATGCGACAACTGGTAGCCTCGGCCGAACGCATCGGCCCATGGGTCCATGAAACCGAACACCCGGTCACGCCGGTAGGGGGAGACGATGATCATCACCGTGAAGGCAATCAACAGGCCGACGATCAGCATGGCGAACAGCCGGGCCTTGAGGCCGCCGAGGAAGAGAATGCCCATGGCGATCGAGATGATCACGACGAAGGCGCCGAAGTCCGGCTCTTTCAGCAGCAACATACCGACGATGGCCATGGCGCCGAACATCGGCAGGAAAGCCTGCTTCAAGTCGTGCATGACGTTGATCTTGCGCACCGTGTAATCGGCGGCATAGAGCACGGCGAACATCTTCATCAGCTCGGACGGCTGCAGATTGGCAAAGCCGAGCGGCAGCCAGCGGCGGGCGCCATTGACGTCACGACCAAGACCTGGAATCAGCACGATGGCGAGCAGCGCGACGCCGATCATGAACAGGTAGGGCGAGTATTTCTGCCACAGCGACAGCGGCACCTGGAAGGCCACGGCAGCGGCGACCAGGCCGATACACAAGAAGACGCCCTGGCGAATCAAAAAGTAGGCCGGTTGATGGCCGGTGGCCCGCCCGCCCTCGGCAATGGCAATCGAGGCTGAATAGACGAACACCATGCCGGCAAACAGCAGGATCAGCACGCTCCACAGCAGCGCGTAGTCGATCTCGGCCACTTGGCGGCGCGGGGCGTCGAGGGCGCCGATCATCATGATTTCAGCCCCTCCACCGCGTCGATGAAGGCCTGGGCGCGATGCGCGTAGTTGCGGTACATGTCGAGACTGGCGCAGGCCGGCGAGAGCAGCACGCAGTCGCCAGCTTGGGCTTGCGCCGCCAGCCAGAGCACGGCAGCTTCCATATCGCCCAGAATCCGGGTTGGCACGCCGCTGCCTTCGAGCGCCATGCCGATGGCGGCAGCATCACGGCCGATCAGCGCCACAGCACGACCGTGCTTTTCCAGCGCTGGCTTGAGCGGCGAGAAATCCTGCCCCTTGCCGTCGCCGCCGAGGACGATCGCAACTTTGCGGCCCATGCCTTCGATGGCCGCCAGGGTGGCGCCGACATTGGTACCCTTGGAGTCATCAACGTAGAGCACGCCGCCGATTTCAGCGACAGTTTCGACCCGGTGCGGCAGGCCGGAGAAGCCCTTCAGTGGCTCAATCAGGCGGAGCGGATCGACGCCGATGGCCTCACACAGCGCCAGTGCGGCCATGGCATTGGCGGCATTGTGCAAACCGGACAGCTTCAGGGCATCGATCGCGACCAGCTTGTCCTTGCCGCGCCAGATAGCGCCATCGGCGTAGCCGTAATCGACACCACGCGGTGCGGCATTCAGGCCAAAAGTCACCATCTTGCGGCCGCAACGGCCATTGGCCATCGACCAGTCGTCATCACGGTTCAGTACCATCACGCCCTTGCCCTGAAAAACTCGTGACTTGGCGGCGGCGTAGTTGGCCAGGCTGCCCTCGTAGCGGTCGAGATGATCTTCCGAGACGTTGAGGACAGTCGCGGCAGCGGCATTCAGGTGATGCGTCGTTTCGAGCTGGAAGCTGGACAGTTCGACAACCCAGACTTGCGGCAAAGCGCCGGCATCCTGGGCGTCCATCAGCGCATCAAGCGCCGACGGAGAAATGTTGCCGCAGGCGATAGCCGGTACGCCAGCACCGTTGAGCAGATGGGCGGTCAGCGCCGTGGTCGTGGTCTTGCCGTTGCTGCCGGTGATGGCGATGATTTGTGAATTCGGCACCTGTTCGCGCACGCCGTCAGCGAACAGTTCGATTTCGGAAATCAACGGTATCTCAAGCGCGGCAATCTCTGGCGTCGCCTTGGGCACGCCCGGCGACAGCGCGACGAAATCGGCACCGGCGAAAGTGGCCTCGGCAAAGGCACCGGCCACCAGTTCAGCCCCTGGTGCGACGCGCTGCAGCGCGTCAATATTCGGCGGGTTGTCGCGCGAGTCGGCAACGCGGACGAGCGCGCCCTGGCGATGCAGCCACTTGGCCATCGCCAGTCCGGACTCACCGAGTCCGACGACCAGAACGCGTTTGCCCTTGAGTTCCATTTAGCGCAGCTTCAAGGTAGAGAGCCCGATCAGCACGAGCATGATGGTGATGATCCAGAAACGGACGACGACCTGCGTCTCCTTCCAGCCGGTTTGTTCGAAGTGATGGTGCAGCGGCGCCATGCGCAGGATGCGCCGGCCCTCGCCGTACTTCCGCTTGGTGTATTTGAAGTAGCCGACCTGCAGCATCACCGACAGGGTTTCGATCACGAAGACGCCGCCCATGATCAGCAGCACGATTTCCTGACGAACAATCACGGCAACAGTGCCGAGCGCCGCGCCCAAGGCGAGCGCGCCGACGTCACCCATGAACACTTCAGCCGGATAGGCGTTGAACCACAGGAAGCCGAGCCCCGCCCCGGCGATGGCGCCAAGGAAAATGCACAGTTCGCCGGCGCCCGGAACGTAGGGGATCAACAGGTACTTGGCGTAGACCGCGTGGCCGGTCACATAGGCGATCAGCGCGAAGGCGGCGGCAATCATCACCGTCGGCATGATGGCCAGACCATCCAGACCGTCGGTCAGGTTCACCGCGTTGCTGGTGCCGACGATGACGAAATAGGTCAGCGTGATGAAGCCGATGACGCCCAGCGGATAGGCCATCGTCTTGAAGAAGGGGATGATCAACTCGGTCTGCGCCGGACTCTTGGCCGAGAAGGCGATGAACAGCGCGGCGCCGATACCGAGCACCGACTGCCAGAAGAATTTCCAGCGGCTGGCCAGCCCGTTCGGATCGCGATAGACGACCTTCTTCCAGTCGTCGTACCAGCCGACGATGCCGTAGCCGAGCGTAACGACCAGCACGGTCCACACATACTTGTTGGTCAGATCCCCCCACAGCAGGGTCGTGATGCCGATGGCGATCAGGATCAGGACGCCCCCCATGGTCGGGGTTCCGGACTTGACCAAATGGGTTTGCGGGCCATCATTGCGCACCGCCTGGCCGATTTTCTTGGCCGCCAGCCAGCGGATGACGGCCGGCCCGGCAGCCAGCGACAGCAACAGCGCGGTCATCGCAGCGAGTACGGCACGCAGCGTGATGTAGTTGAAGACGTTGAAAAAGCGAACGTCCTGGGCGAGCCATTGGGCAAGAGCCAGCAGCATCAGTGTTTCTCCTCGGGAGCGACGGGTGCTGCCAGAGCATCGGCCACCCGTTCCATTTTCATGAAGCGCGAGCCCTTCACCAACACGGTGGTTTCCGGGCCCAATTCCTTGTCGACAGCAGCAATCAGCTTGTCGACGTTGCAGTAATGCTTGGCCCCTTCGCCGAAGTTACGCACAGCCTGCTGCGCTGCCTCGCCCAGCGCGAACAGGCGGTCGATGCCCTGGCTCTTGGCGTAGCCGCCGATTTCGTCGTGATACTGGCCGCTGGCTTCGCCGATTTCCCCCATGTCGCCGAGGACGAGCAGTTTGCGGCCGATGGTCGCGGCCAGCACATCGATACCAGCCCGAACCGAATCAGGATTGGCGTTGTAGGTGTCATCGAGGATCTCGGCGCCCTGCTTGCCGGTACGGCGCTGCAAGCGCCCTTTGACCCCCGAGAAGGCTTCCAGGCCGGCGATCACGGCAACCATCGGAATACCGGCGGCGAGACACGCAGCGGCAGCTGCCACGGCATTGCGGGCGTTATGACGCCCCGGAATCGACAGGATCAGCGCGGCGTCACCTTCCGGCGCTGATAGCTCGAGGCCGATCTCAAGGCCGTGCTGACGAACCTTGGCGCTGACGTCTGCCGCATTATCGATACCAAAAGTCCGTACCGGACGGCCGCCGGCCATGCCACGCCACAGTCCGGCATAGGCATCGTCGGCATTGATCACCGCCACGCCATTCGCCGGCAGACCGAGGAAGATGGAACCCTTCTCGCGGGCGACTTCGTCCAGATCGCCCATGCCTTCGAGGTGCGCCCGCTGGGCATTGGTGATCAGGGCCACGGTCGGAGCCCCGATCGGCGCCAGATAGCCGATCTCACCGGGGTGATTCATGCCCATCTCGATCACCGCGGCGCGGTGCGAGGCGCGCAGGCCGAGCAAGGTCAGCGGCAGACCGATGTCATTGTTCAGATTACCCCGGGTTGACAGCACCGCAGCACCGAAGGCGGCCTTCAGAATAGCGGCCACCATTTCCTTGGTCGTCGTCTTGCCATTCGACCCTGTCACGGCGATCACCGGCAGATTGAATTTCGCGCGCCAGGCGGCGGCCAAACGCCCCAAGGCCAGCCGCGTGTCGTCAACGACGACGGCGGGAACCCCGGTCGGCACCTTGCTTTCATCAGCCACCATCAACGCCGTTGCACCAGCGGCAATGGCCGGAGCCAAAAAGTCGTGGGCGTCGAAATTCTCACCGGCCAGCGCGATGAACAATTGACCTTCGGTAATCGCCCGCGTATCGGTCGATACGCCGTCAATCGACACGTCGGCACCAATCAGGCGCCCCTGCACTGCCTGGGCTACTTGCGAGAGCAACCAGTTCATGCTGCCTCCTCCTGTTTGCTGCGCCGCAGGGCCAGCGCCGCTCCGGCCTGTTCGACATCGGAGAATGGCAGCCGAACGCTGCCCATATCCTGATAAGGTTCATGCCCCTTGCCGGCCAGCAGGATCACATCCTGATCACCGGCTTCGAGCACGGCGCGGCGAATGGCAGTTGCCCGATCGGCCTCCACTTCGGCCCGCGTCATGCCACTGGTAATTTCATTGATAATGACGTGCGGCGCTTCGCTGCGCGGGTTGTCGTTGGTCACCAGCACGCGATCAGCCAGGCGCTCGGCAAGCGCCCCCATCTGCGGACGCTTGCCCTTGTCGCGATCACCGCCGCAGCCAAAAACCACCGATAGACGACCGGCTCGCGTTGTCGCTACATCACGCAGCGCGGTCAGGGCATTTTCCAAGGCATCGGGCGTATGAGCATAGTCGACGACGACCAACGGCTCGCCATTGCCCCCCAGCCGTTCCATGCGCCCCGGCGGTGGCGTCAGTTCCGACAAGCGAATCGCCACGTCGGCAGCCGCGAGGCCGGCATCGTGCAGCACCGCAGCCACGGCCAGCAAGTTGGAAATGTTGTAGCGCCCAACCAGCGTTGTATCGACGGCGACCCGACCATTCGGCAAGACCAAGTTAAAGCGCTGCCCGAAGGGCGTATCGACCAGGTTTTCGGCGCGCACCAGCGCCGGGAAATCGCGCCGAGCTTCGCCAATGGCGTACCCGAGAACCCGCATGGCGGTCGTTTCGCGCATCAGATTCAGGCCGAATTCATCGTCCAGGTTGATGATGGCCGTACGCAATCGAGGCCAGTGAAACAGTTTTTCCTTCGCCTCGGCGTAGGCTTCCATCGTGCCGTGATAATCGAGATGATCGCGGGTGAAATTGGTGAAGATGGCGACATCGACGCGCGCCCCGTTCATCCGCCCCTCTTCGATACCGATTGAACTGGCCTCCAAAGCGCAGGCAGCGGCATTCCGGGCGCGGAAGTCAGCCAGATAACGCATCAGGGTCGTCGCTTCCGGCGTCGTGAAGCCGGTTTCGATCAAGGAGTCCGGGAAGCCAGCCCCCAGCGTGCCGATGATCGCGCAGGGCTTCGGGTAGGCCTGGGCAATGCACTGGCTGATCGTCGTCTTGCCGTTGGTGCCGGTAATGGCAATCAGCGACAGGCCTTCGCTCGGGTGGCCATAGACGGCATGGGCCAACGGGCCGGCCAGCGGGCGCAAGGCGGCAACCGGCAGATTGGCCGTGGCCAATGTCGAATCCCAGGAGAAATCGGCGCTCGGTTGCCACAGCACCGCGACCGCGCCGCGCGCCAGTGCATCGCCGATATAGCGGCGCCCATCGGCCATATCGCCGGGGTAAGCCAGGAAGAGATCGCCCGGCTGCACCTGGCGGCTATCATCGGCAACACCGCTTGGCTGGATGCCCATTGCCGCGAGTTGATCAAGGAGTTCGCGCGGTGTGGTCACAGCTTGCCCTTTCCGGAAGCCGCTTCGGCCACCTGAATCGGTGCATCCGGCGGCACACCCAGCGTACGCAAGGCGCCGCCTGCAATCTGCGAAAAAGCCGGACCAGCCACATCGCCACCGTAGTGAGCACCGCCGGACGGCTCGTCGATCATCACGGCAACGACCAGGCGCGGTTCGCCGATCGGTGCAATGCCGACGAAGGAAGCCACGTACTTGCGGGCATAGACGCCGCCTTCGACCTTGTAGGCCGTGCCTGTCTTGCCGCCGACGCGATACCCGGGAACCCGAGCTTTGGGCGCGGTCCCTTCAGGTTGCACGGCCATTTCAAGCATGACGCGCAACTCACGCATGGTCTGCGGCGAGAAAATGCGGGCACCATGGGGCGGCGCATCATCAATTTTGGTCAGCGACAGCGGCATCAGTTCGCCATCACGGGCGAACACGGTGTAGGCGCGAGCCAACTGGATCAGGCTGACGGAAATGCCGTGGCCGTAGGACATCGTCGCCTGCTCGATCGGGCGCCAGTTCTTCCACGGCCGCAGGCGGCCATTGACCTCCCCCGGAAAACCCAGATTGGGCGCCTGACCAAAGCCCAGGCTGTCGAACAGCTCCCACATTTCCTGGGGCGAAAAACCGAGCGCGATCTTGGCGGTACCGACGTTGGAAGACTTCTGGATGATTTCGGCCACGCTCAGCGCACCGTGCGGGTGAGCATCGGAAATTGTTGCAGAACCAATGGTCAACCGACCCGGGGCGGTGTTGATTACGGTGTCGAAACGTACCTTGCCTTTTTCCAGTGCCAGCGCTGCCGTAAACGGCTTCATCACCGATCCCGGTTCGAAGGTGTCGGTGATGGCACGGTTCCGCAATTGCGCCCCGGAAAGGCGCTCGCGGTTGTTCGGGTTATAGGTCGGCCAATTGGCCAGCGCCAGCACCTCGCCGGTTCTCGCGTCGATCACGATGGCGCCGCCGGCCTTTGCATTATTGGTCTCAACTGCGTTTTTCAGCTGGCTGTAGGCCAGATATTGAATTTTGGAATCGAGCGCCAGACGGACGTCCTTGCCATCCTGCGGCGGCTTGGTCGCGCCAACATCCTCGACAATGCTGCCGCGGCGATCACGAATCACCGTCCGGCTCCCCGGGTGCCCGAACAGGCTGTTCTGGAAAGCCAGTTCGACCCCCTCCAGGCCTTTGTCGTCAACACCGGTAAAACCGACGATGTGGGCGGTCATGTCACCGGTCGGATAGAAGCGGCGATATTCCTTTTCCTGGTGAACCCCCGGAAATTTGATGGCGGCAATACGGTCGGCCGTTTCCGGTGAAACCTGACGCTTCACATACGTAAACGTCTTGTCAGAGGCGAGCTTGCCATCGAGCTCACGCACATTCATGTCGAGCATTTCGGCCAACTGACGCTTCTGCGAGACATTCATCGTCCGCGCATCGCCCGGAATGGCCCAGATCGACTTCATCGGCGTCGACACCGCCAGCATGTCGCCGTTGCGGTCGACGATCTTGCCGCGCGAGGCAGAAATCTCGATATCCCGGCGGTAGCGGGAATCGCCCTTTTCTTGGAGAAAATCGTTATGGATCACTTGCAGGTAAAAGCCGCGCGCGACCAGCGTCAGGAACGCCGCCATCAGCAGCAAGCCCACCGTGCGCGAGCGCCAGCCCTGGAGTGCCAGCTGCAACACCGGACTTTCAGTAAAGCGATGACCACGCTGCGGACGGCGCCGAACGACCATCAGCGAGCCCCTTTCTTGGCCGGTGCCTGAGCCTGGATCACCCGACCCACCGCATCCGGCGTCACCATGTGCAGACGATCACGGGCAATCTTCTCGATCCGGGGATGGGTTGCCCAAGTCGACATTTCGAGCTGCAACTGGCCGTACTCCACATCCAGCTGGCGCACCCGCTCCTGCTCCGCCTCCAGAGCCTGGAAAAGCTTGCGCGCGCGGTGCTGGGAGGTCACCACACCCAACGCACAAACAACAACGGCCAAAAGAAGGATCATGTTGAATCGGAGCATTTACAGCTTCTCGGCAATGCGCATGACAGCACTGCGCGCCCGAGGATTGGCATCAATTTCGGCAGCGGAAGGCTTGATTGGCCTGCCAACCAGACGCAGCTTGGGCTTGGGCAATTGGTCGGCCCGCAAGGGCAGACTCTTGGGCATCGCGTCGGCGATCGACTGGTCGCGCATGAAGTTCTTGACGATGCGGTCTTCCAGCGAATGGAAGGAAATCACTACCAGTCGGCCACCCGGCTTGAGCAGCTCAAGCGCCTGCGGCAGGGCTACCTCCAGCTGGCGGAGCTCTTGATTGATATGAATCCGTAGAGCTTGAAAGCTGCGCGTCGCCGGGTCCTGCCCTGGCTCACGGGTGCGCACGGTCTCGCGTACAAGGGCCGCGAACTGACCTGTTGTGACAATTGGTTGTTCGAGCCGAGCAGCCACAACCTTCTTTGCAATCTGGAAAGCAAACCGTTCTTCGCCATAGTTTCTAATAACCTCCGTTATGTCTCTTATCTCGGCCCGCGCCAGCCACTCGGCCGCCGTCTCGCCCTGCGTCGTATCCATACGCATGTCGAGCGGCGCGTCGTAGCGAAAACTGAAGCCGCGCTCCCCGTCGTCGATTTGCGGCGACGACACCCCCACATCAAACAAAACGCCATCTACATCGCGAATCCCAGCCTCATCGGCTGCCTCGGCAAGCTCACCGAAAGCGCGATGCACCAGCAAAAAACGGGAATCATCAATTTCCGCACCCGCCGCAATGGCTTGCGGGTCACGGTCAACCGCCACCAGGCGGCCGTTCTGATTTAGCTCGGAAAGAATCCGGCGGCTGTGACCACCGCGCCCGAAGGTAGCGTCAACGTAGACACCGTCGGCTTTGATCGCCAGGGCACCCACCGCCTCTTCGAGCAGCACCGTCACATGGGCGGTACTGCGGGTCACAGGACAAGGTCTCCAAAGCCCGGCGGAAGATCGCCGGACAGCGCCTCCGCTGCCAGGTCATTCTGCTGCTTCCAGCCCGCCTCGCTCCAGATTTCGAAGTGCGTTCCCATGCCGACCAGGTAGACGGTTTTTTCAAACTTGGCGTACTCGCGCAATTCAGGAGCGATCAGGATGCGGCCAGCAGAATCAGGTTCCTCGGTGCGGGCATTACCAACCAGCACGCGCTTGATCGAAGCCGCCCGTGGATCAAGGCTGGATGCCTTGAGGATCTGGTCGCGAATCGGCTGCCAGGCCGGCGACGGGTAAAGCAGCAGACAGCGATGCGGATGCGCAGTCAGGACCAGCGAACCTTCACTGGCGGCGAGCAGGGCGTCACGGTGCCTTGCCGGTATGGCAAGCCGTCCCTTCGCATCCAGATTCAGTGCTGCTGCGCCTTCAAACATCCCTCGCCTCGCTCCCCGTTTACCCACTTTTCAACACGTTTACCCACTTTAGAGGAACATCCCCGCACAGTCAATAGTGGATTTACGGTTTTTTTCTTATGCAACAAGGACTTACGAAGACTTTTCTCGACGAATTTCGAGTCAAATTTCCCTTAAAAATCAATACAAGGAAATAGAGACTTAAAGTGACTTATAAGGAGTTGGCTTAAGCCAAAAACGCACCTCGGCCGATCATGCCGACGTGGTAAAAAGTGGAATGAAACGAGGGGGGCTTCCCGAATCCAGCCCCAAGCCAGTCACTGCCAGATCAGTCGAAAAAGACGGATACCTGGTTGCGACCTTCGTTCTTGGCCCGGTAGAGCGCCTGATCGGCGCAACGCGTCAGGTCGTCCGGGGTTTTGCCATGCTCTGGATAAGCAGCAACCCCCAGCGATATTGTGAAGGTAATCTGGAAATTGCCATGCTTTACCGATAGCGCCTCGACGGCACTCCGCCACCCTTGGGCACGCAGCATCGTTGTTTCAAGCGGCATATTGGGCAGCAAGATCAGGAACTCCTCACCACCGTAGCGGCAAGCGACGTCCTCAGCCCGAATGTCGGCCGACAGGGTCGAGGCAAGGATACGCAACACTTCATCGCCGACCTGGTGTCCGTAGGTATCGTTTACCTGCTTGAAATGGTCGATATCCAACATCACCAAAGAGAGTGGAATGCCTTCACGACGAGCCCGGGAAACTTCTCGCTCCAGGGTTTCGTCGAGATAGCGCCGGTTGTACAAGCCAGTCAGGCTGTCGCGCACCGCCAACTCCTGCAGCGCCACCTGCAAGCGCCCAATTTCTTCAATACGCGCATGCAACTGACGGTTGGTTTCCCGCAAGGCACTTTCTACAGCCTTGCGCTCGCTGACATTGCGCGTAATGCCAAGAATCGTTTGCGCCACACCATCCGCATCCAGCAGGTAACTGGAAACCACTTCCGTTGTAATGACCTCACCGTCCTTACGCACCTGTTCCAGTTCACTGACGACGACGCTGGCCGCCTTGTCACCCGCCGCGATCCGCCGTAGCCGCTGATCAATATCGCGTGCCGCGCGAGCCGCAGAGTCCGGAGTCAGCCGCACATCCAGCGGCTGCCCGACGGTTTCTTCTGGCAAATAACCGGACATTTCCTTAATGGCGGGACTGACGTAGGTATAAGTTCGACTGGGAATATCGAGCGTCCAGATAACGTCATGGCTGTTCTCGGCCAGCATGCGGTAGCGCGCCTCGCTTTCCATCAATCGGCTAGCGGTCAACTCCGCCTCTCGCTCGGCACGCAGAAGGCGGATCAGCAGCAACGATAACGACAGGAAAAGAAGTAACGCCGCCACCCCAGCCATGGCAAAGGTCTGATGCCAGCCAGCCAGGAAATCCGCAGTCGCCAAGCCGGTGGTCACGTACAGCGGGTAGTCGCCGACACGCCTAAATCCATAAATACGCTCGACGCCATCGATTGCCAAGCGAAGCCGGTTAACCCCGAAGCGCTCCCCTGCCGCCAGTCTCATTTGCAGCGGATTGTTCAGCGCCGGCTGATTGAGCAATTCGGGCACAAACGGCCGACGCAGAACCAGCCCCCCGGTATCGATTCGACGCACTGCGACAGCGCCATTTTGACCGATATCGAGCGTCTCCAGCATTTGTGACAGATTCCCAATATCCAGCGGAGCCGCCACCACACCGAGCAAGCCTCCGGCATCGTCGCGTATGGGCAATGCCAACATTAGCGAAGAGCGCCCGGATAGAGGATCGACCTGCACCTCCGAGAAGAAAAGCGACCTGTCCGAGCTCTCGGCAAAGACCTTGAAGTAGCTACGGTCACTCAAGCTTACAGGCGACAGTGAGGCATCCTGCGCATAGAGCAAATTACCTGACGCATCGATAACTCGATAGCCGAGAATCTCCGGAAAGCGTCCAGAGTAATAGGCAAGCTCACTGACAATACCCTGGCGAAAACGAGCACCCGCACCCGGTTTCAGGGCATCGTGAGGCAAGGAAGCAGCGAGATGTTCCAGATCGCCCTGAATCCGCCGTATTATTACCTCCAGACGCCCCACCAGGAGGGCGGAGGCCCCCAGAGCATCCGACTCGGCCTTTCGTTCAGCCTCGTGGCGCCCCTCGTATAGCAAAAAAACCAGCAACGAGGCGACACCGAGCCAGGTCAATGCAAAAAACAGTAGCAGTCGCATCCTGACGGACCTGAAAGTCCGAGCAAAGCGAGCGCAGGAGGATTGTGCGACCATCAGGCAATCACACGCCGGAAGCTCCGACGCGGCAAGCGACAAGCGGCTCGGTCAAATAACGCCCGAGCCCGCCGGCTTTATCTGACCTGACCAAGCTTCTGCTCAATACGCGCCAGCGGCATGGCACCGGGCACGCGCTCACCATCGCCGAAGAACATGGTTGGCGTACCGGTAATATTCAGTTTTCGCCCGAATTCCTGATTCTTGGACAATGCGGAAGTATCGCAATCCTCGCGACCGGCCGGCGCCTTGCCGTCGATCATCCAGTCGTTCCATGTCTTGGCGCGATCAGGCGAACACCAGATCTGCCGGGACTTACGCACCGAATCCTCAGAAAGAATCGGCAGCAAGAAGGTGTAGATCGTGACGTTATCGAGCTTCTGCAACTCCTTGGCCAACCGCTTGCAATAGCCGCAATTAGGATCCTCGAAGGTTGCCATTACCCGCTTGCCATCACCCCGCACCTGCTTGATGGCGCGCTCAAGAGGCAATTCGCCGAACTTGATCGCAGTCAGCTTCTTCATGCGCTCTTCAGTCACGTTTTTCATCGTCTTGCCATCGATCAGCGGACCGACAAGGATTGCCGTTCCCTTCTCATCCGTGTAGACGATATTGCCATCAGCAAAAACTTCATAAAGGCCGAGATAACCAGACTTGGTGACACTCTCCACCTTGGTGCCCAGTTTGGACTCCATCGCTTTCTTGATATCAGCTTCGTCGGCCATGGCTTGCGCCCCGAAAGCAACGGCCAACAGCAAGGGCAACAACTTCTTCAACATTAAATTCTCCTAGAGGGCGCCAAGCGCATAACGCACCAAGGCATTTTTAACGAAAGGCAGGCCATTCGTCACATTAAGACCAAAATTGCGCAAAGGACTCAGCCCAGGCTGAGTTCCCTTGAACAAGCGCCGCAAGCCATCGGTAGTCGTCTGCATAAGCACAGTCTCCTCACGACGAGCGCGCTGATATCGCTGCAGCAAGCGCTCCTGCCCGATATCTTCCCACGGTTGCGTTTTAGCCAGCAGAGAAGCAAGTTCCCGAGCGTCCTGAAAACCAAGATTGATGCCATGCCCGGACAAGGGATGAATACCATGCGCCGCATCCCCAACCAAGGCCAGACGTGGGGCAACTGTCTGCGGCACACGCATCAACCGCAACGAAAAGGCGGCCGGTTGAGTCAGCACCTCCAGCTTCCCCAGAATGCGCTCGCCAGCCTCACTGACCCGCTCACAAAGCAACTCGGGAGATAGCAAACAAAGCTCGTCAGCGTGCACATCTGACGTGGACCACACCATGGAAATATGGTTTCCCGGCAATGGTAAATAGGCCAGCACACCATCATCGCGAAACCATTGAAAAGCAGTATTGCGATGCGACTTCTCGGTAGCAAAGTTAGCCACCACGCCTTTTTCATCGTACGGCGTATTCACCGCCGAAAGACCGGCTGCTACACGCACCCAGGAATCCCGACCATCCGCTCCGACCAGCAAACGAGAAGACAGAACCGTACCGTCGCTCAGCCGCAAAACGGCCGCATCATGCCTAAACTCAAGCTGATCCGGTCGCGCAGGACAAAACAGGGTGAGATTTCCTTGGCGCTTGGCACTTTCCCAGAATTCACAGGCCATCAAGGCCGACTCAAGGATACACCCCAACTCGGAAACGCCGGTTTCAAAAGCCGAGAACTCAAGCCGTCCTCCGCCATCGCCACAAATCTGCATGGCCCGAATTGGTGCAATACGCGTGGCATCCAAGTGCCGCCAAGCACCGATTGATTCAAGGAATGCTACGTTGGCTGGGCTAATGGCATAAATACGCGCATCCCAACCTTCTGGCCGGCGCGGTGGCTGGCTTTCAACCAAGGCGATGCGCAACCGGCTGTCGCGCAGAGCCAAAGCCAAACTGGCTCCAGCCAGGCCGCCACCAACAATAATCAGATCAAACTGCTGCATGCCGGCAATTATGCCGCTTCAAGGAAATGAAACAAGCGCTCAAGCAGCAGGATTGCCGCCACCGCCACCAGACTGCGGCTTATTTTGGCGTGGACGACGATTATTGTTCGTACGTGGCCGATGCTTCTTCTGTTGCGCCCCAGCCGCACCACCGGCATTACCACCACCGGACTTGCCATGCTGAGAGGGATTGTGACGCCCCTGATTGCCGCCACCAAGCGACTCATTGCCGGATATGCGGTTACCTGGCGCCAACTGGATTTCCAGTTCAATGATTTCGTCCCACTGCTCATCCGTGCGATCGCGCTCCGGAACAGACAGGAGCTCGCGCAAACGGCGACGGGTATCAACCTGCGGAGCTACTGCTACGGCAGGCGGGTTTTCTGGAGGATTTTCTGGATTGGTATCGTTCATTGGAAACCGAAAAAACGGAGTCCGTCAAAAACGAACTCCGCATTCATTAACACCGGATTATTTCTTCTTTGCAGGGCTTTTCTTGGCTGCAACCGAAGCCTTGAAAGCCGTGCCTGCGGTAAATTTCGGCACCGTGGTAGCAGGAATCTTCAGCGTAGCGCCAGTCTTCGGATTCTTGCCGGTGCGCGCTGCGCGCTTTGCGGACTTGAATGTCCCGAAACCAACGAGAGTAACTGACTCCCCTTTGGTGACGGTTGCAACCACAGCGCCGATGATGGCAGACAACGCCTTGTCAGCAGCAGCCTTGGTGATACCAGCTTCTTTTGCAGCAACTTCGACCAGCTCGGATTTATTCATCTAAGTGCCTCCTGTTACCTATCAATGTTTAAGAAAACTGGCCGTCGGAACGGCAGCACTGTAAAAGTAGCATACCTTTTTGAATAAGTGTTGCCCCCAAAGGGCCTATTTACGGGCAACTAGGTGAATATTTGTATTATTCATACGCCAGCAACAACAATCTGTACTGACAAAACAAACCCGGCACGGAGCCGGGTCTGTTTCAAGGCCACCAGAAAGGTGCTTACTTGCTCTCTGGCTTGCCTTCTTCCTTGGCCGGCTCAGCCGGTTTTTCGCCGTGGGAGATCGCGACCGCACCGTCATTTTGCTTGCCAATATGCTGGTCAATCGCCGGCAACTGGTGAGCAATACCCTTGTGGCAGTCGATACAGGTTTTGCCTTCGTCGAACGCCTTCGGGTGCATACGCGCAGCACGATTACCCTGCTCGGTGTAGTCCATGAAGTCGAAACGATGGCAGTTGCGGCATTCACGTGAATCGCTGGCCTTCATGCGATCCCATTCGTGCTGCGCCAGTTCGTGACGCTTCTTGTTGAACTTCTCCGGCGTATCGACGCTGCCCAGAATCTTGTGCAGCACTTCGTTGGAGGCCTGCATCTTGCGAATCATCTTCGGCCCCCACTCCTTGGGCACGTGACAATCCGGACAAGTGGCACGCACCCCGGTCCGATTCGTATAGTGGATGGTGTTCTGGTATTCCTTGAAAACGTTCTCTTCCATCTCGTGACAGGAAATACAGAAAGCTTCCTTGTTGGTTGCCTCCAGCGCCCAGTTGAAACCGCCCCAGAAAACAATACCTGCGACGAAAATCAACAGCACAGTGACCAAGCCGATCCGCTTGACCCAAGCGGGCATATATTTTTCGAGACTCATCATTCCCCCCTCTTGGCTGCTGGCTTATAGGTATTTTCGACCAGAGGCTTGGCGTCGAACTGCGGTACGTGGCACTGCATGCAGAAGTAGCGACGGGGAGAAATATTGGTCAGCTTCTTGTCTTCCCGGTCGAGATAGTGCGACTTGGCAACCTTGGTTGCCCCGGTTTCCTCGGCACGCTCTTTCGAGTGGCAGTCCATGCACTTGTTAAAGTTCTGCGTAATGTTGTACCCCTTGATGCTGTGCGGGATCAGCGGCGGCTGTTTCTGGAAGTTACGCGGAATACTTTCCTTGTCTTTCTCTGGGCGGAACATGTCGACCTTCGAGTTCCCCTCGATCGACACGTGACCGATTTCATTCACCAGTTCCTGCGCGCCAACGCCGCCAACTCCTCCCAGGAGCATGCCTGCAGCCAAGGCCAGTGCAGTGATCAATCTCATTTTATTACCTCCGATGGACGGCCGGGGTTGTGCCACCGGCCGTTTTTTCGCTCATTTTTGTTGTCAACCGCGTCAGACCTTGGTCACCTTGACGGCACACTTCTTGTAGTCCGTTTCCTTGGAAATCGGGCAAGTCGCATCCAGCGTCAATTTATTGACCAGACGGCCAGCGTCAAAGAAGGGGATGAAAACTAGGCCGCGCGGTGGCTTGTTACGGCCACGCGTCTCAACACGCAACTGGATTTCACCGCGCCGCGACGCCACCTTGACCTCCATGCCGCGCTGCAAACCACGCGCCTTGGCGTCATCCGGGTGCATGAAGACAACGGCATCCGGGAAGGCCTTATAGAGCTCCGGCACACGACGGGTCATCGTACCGGTATGCCAATGCTCAAGGACGCGACCAGTAGACAACCACATGTCGAATTCCTTGTCCGGCGACTCGGCGGGCGGCTGATAGGGCAGCGCAAAGATCACTGCCTTGCCATCCTTGTGGCCGTAGAACTTCACGCCCTCGCCCTTCTTGACGTACGGGTCATAACCTTCACGGAAGCGCCACAGCGTTTCCTTGCCGCCAACCACCGGCCAGCGCAGGCCGCGAGCCTGGTGATAGGAGTCGAACGGTGCCAGATCGTGACCATGGCCGCGACCAAACGAGGCGTACTCCTCGAACAGCCCCTTCTGAATATAAAAACCGATCAGCTTGGAGTCGTCGTTATCGAAGCCGGCAGCCGTTTCATTCAGCTTGTACTTGTTCACCACGCCGTTGGCGTAGAGCACATCGAACAAGGTCTTGCCCTTGAGCTTCGGCGCCTTGGCGACCAGTTCGGCCGGCCAGACTTCCTCGACCTTGAAGCGCTTGGAGAATTCCATCAGCTGCCACAGATCGGAGCGAGCCTCACCTGGCGCCTTGACTTGCTGACGCCAGAACTGGGTACGCCGCTCGGCATTGCCGTAAGCACCTTCCTTTTCGACCCACATGGCGGTCGGCAGGATAAGGTCGGCGGCCATCGCCGAGACCGTCGGGTACGGATCGGACACGACAATGAAGTTCTCCGGCTTGCGCCAGCCCGGATAGAGCTCTTCATTGATGTTCGGGCCGGCCTGCATGTTGTTGTTGCACTGCTGCCAGTAGAAATTGACCTTGCCGTCCTTCAGCGCCCGGGCCATGGCCACGGCGTGGTAGCCGACCTTGTCGGGAATCGTGCCTTCCGGCAGGCCCCACAGCTCTTCCGTATGCTTGCGGTGTTCCGGATTGGTGACGACCATGTCGGCCGGCAGGCGATGCGAGAAAGTACCGACTTCGCGTGCCGTGCCGCAAGCGGAGGGCTGGCCGGTCAGCGAGAACGGACTGTTGCCCGGCTCGGAAATCTTGCCGGTCAGCAGGTGGATGTTGTAGCAGAGATTGTTCGCCCAGGTGCCACGGGTATGCTGGTTGAAACCCATGGTCCAGAAGGAGATGACCTTGACCTTGGGGTCGGCATACAACTCGGCCAGCGCCTTGAGATCTTTCTCGGCCACACCGGACAGCTTGGAAACCTTCTCGACGGTGTACTCGGAAACGAACTTCTTGAATTCGTCGAAGGTGATCGGGTCGGACTTGCCGGTATCACCCTTCGGCTTGCCGTCCGCATCCGGATAACCATTGCTCGTTGCATTCTTTTCCAGCGCATGGGTCGGACGCAGGCCGTAACCGATGTCGGTAGCGCTTTTCTTGAAATTGACGTTCTTGTCGACAAACGCCTGATTCACCTTGCCGTTCTGGATGATGTAGTTGGCGATGTAATTGAGGATCGCCAAATCGGTCTGCGGCGTGAAGATCATCGGGATGTCGGCCAGCTCGTAGGAGCGGTGCTCGAAAGTCGACAGCACAGCGACCTTGACCCCCTTGTTCGACAGCTTGCGGTCGGTAATGCGGGTCCACAGGATCGGGTGCATTTCGGCCATGTTCGAGCCCCACAGCACGAAGGCATCGGCATGCTCGATGTCGTCGTAGCAGCCCATCGGCTCATCGATACCGAAAGTGCGCATGAAGCCGGCAACGGCCGAGGCCATGCAGTGGCGTGCGTTGGGATCGAGGTTGTTGGTCCGGAAGCCGGCCTTCATCAGCTTGGAAGCAGCATAGCCTTCCCAGATGGTCCATTGGCCAGAACCGAACATGGCCAGACCATTCGGCCCCTTGGCCTTCATGGTGGCCTTGGCCTTTTCTTCCATGATGTCGAAAGCCTTGGTCCAGGAAATCGGCGTAAATTCGCCGTTCTTGTCGTACTTGCCGTCCTTCATGCGCAACATCGGCGTCTTCAGGCGGTCGGCACCGTACATGATCTTGGACAGGAAGTAGCCCTTGATGCAGTTCAGGCCACGATTGACCGGGGCGTCAGGGTCACCCTGGGTGGCGACGACGCGCCCGTCCTGGGTGCCAACCAGAACACCGCAACCGGTGCCGCAAAAGCGGCAGGCTGCCTTGTCCCAGCGAATCTCGTCCTTGCCCTGGGCCACGGCTGCACCCGGCACGGACAAACCTGCCGCAGAAATCGCCGCCGCTGCTGCGTTGGCTTTGATGAAATCGCGTCGATTGAGCTTCACGCCTCTACCTCCTCGGTATCTTTTGATTCGTCGTCGCTGTATTGATAGACCATGGCCACCGATGCGACGCCGGCAACACCATGCAAGGCTACGTACTTATCAGCAGCCGAATTTGTATCGTCATCCTCCAGAGTAACGACGACTTTCCCCTCAGGGCTCCGGGCGTGAATTTCCACTCCCGGCATCTGGAGCAACGCCACACATGCCTCTTCGAGGCGCTCTGGCGCAATGTACATAATGGCACTGGATATGTTCATCCGGCCCATCTCCTCAAGCTTTAGCAGCCCAATGCCGCCACGGGCAGTAATCTCACCGATCAGTAGGGTTATTCAATTGATTTGAATCAACTCAATCCCCCCGGACAATTCAATCTAGTACCAACGCCACATGTTGTTTAGTACTTTTTAACTAGCATTCCTGATAAATCTAAGCCTCCAGACATTTCCGCTAACTATCGCCGACATTGAAGCAATCAATTGGATCAATGATCTTTCATTGCCTACTATTCAATTCGTGTTCAACACCCAACCCGCACAGGAGAAAACAATGTCGCTTATCAACACTCAGGTTCAACCGTTCAAGGTTCAGGCTTTCCACAACGGCAAGTTCATCGAAGTCACCGAAGCCAGCCTCAAGGGCAAGTGGTCCGTCATGATTTTCATGCCGGCCGCCTTCACGTTCAACTGCCCGACTGAAATCGAAGATGCCGCCAACAACTACGGCGAATTCCAGAAGGCCGGCGCCGAGGTTTACATCGTCACCACCGACACCCACTTCTCGCACAAGGTCTGGCACGAAACCTCCCCGGCCGTCGGCAAGGCCCAGTTCCCGCTGATCGGCGACCCGACTCACCAGATGACCCGCGCCTTCGATGTGCATATCGACGAAGAAGGCCTGGCCCTGCGCGGCACCTTCGTGATCAACCCGGACGGCGTGATCAAGACCGTTGAAGTTCACTCCAACGAAATCGCCCGCGACGTTTCCGAAACCCTGCGCAAGCTGAAGGCCGCTCAATACACAGCCAGCCACCCGAACGAAGTCTGCCCGGCCAAGTGGAAGGAAGGCGAAAAGACCCTGGCTCCGTCGCTGGACCTGGTCGGCAAGATCTAAAAACACACGCTAACCGCAACAGAGAAGACTTCCCGCCGCCTCGGCGGCGGGATTTCAGTGAAAAGCGGCGGACAACCGCCGCTTTTCACTGAAATTCAAAAATACCCATAGGGAGAGACGCCATGCTCGACACCGCCATCAAAGGCCAACTGAAGGCCTATCTCGAACGCCTGCAACGCCCCATCGAACTGGTTGGCACGCTGGATGACAGCGCCAAGGGCCAGGAAATGCGCGCCCTGCTCAACGACATCCTCGAATGCTCGGACAAGGTCACCCTGCGTGAAAACGGTGGCGCCACGCGCATTCCGTCCTTCGCGGTCGCGCTGCCCGGCGAAACGCCGCGCATCCACTTCGCCGGCCTGCCGATGGGCCACGAATTCACCTCGCTGGTGCTCGCCCTGCTGCAAACCGGCGGCCACCCGCCCAAGGTTGAGCAATCAGTCATCGACCAGATCAATGCGCTGCCCGGCAGCTTCAAGTTCGAGACCTACATCTCGCTGTCCTGCCATAACTGTCCGGATGTCGTGCAAGCCCTGAACCTGATGGCCGTGCTCAACCCCAACGTGACCAGCACGATGATCGATGGCGCGATGTTTCAGGATGAGGTCAACGCCCGCCAGATCATGGCCGTGCCGACCACCTACCTGAACGACGCCGAATTCGGTGCCGGCCGCATGCTGATCGAGGAAATTCTCGCCAAGGTCGATACCGGCGCTACAGCCCGTGCCGCCGAAGAACTTGGCAAAAAAGAAACCTTCGACGTGCTCGTCGTTGGTGGTGGCCCGGCGGGCGCGGCAGCAGCCATCTATGCCGCTCGCAAGGGCATCCGTACCGGCATCGTCGCCGAGCGTTTCGGCGGCCAGGTGATGGACACACTGGGCATCGAGAACTTCATCTCGGTGCCTTACACCGAAGGCCCGAAACTGGTCGCCTCGCTGGAGCAGCACGTCAAGGAATACGCGGTCGATGTGATGAACCTGCAACGCGCCAACAAGCTGACTCCGGCCAGCGAAAATGGCGGACTGGTGGGGCTCGAACTTGAAAACGGCGCCAAGCTGCAGGCCAAGACGGTGATTCTTTCCACAGGCGCGCGCTGGCGTGAAATGAACGTGCCGGGCGAGAACCAATACAAGGCCAAGGGGGTCTGTTTCTGCCCGCACTGTGACGGCCCGCTGTTCAAGGGCAAGCGCGTGGCAGTCATTGGCGGCGGCAACTCCGGCGTTGAGGCAGCCATCGACCTGGCTGGCATCGTCGCCCACGTCACGCTGCTCGAATTCGCCGATACCCTGCGAGCCGATGCTGTGTTACAGAGCAAGCTCAATAGCCTGCCCAACGTCACAGTGATCAAGTCAGCGCAAACCACCGAAGTCACCGGTGACGACCAGAAGGTCAACGGCATTACCTACAAGGACCGCATCACCGGCGAGGAAAAGCACGTCGAACTCGAAGGCATCTTCGTGCAGATTGGCCTGTTGCCAAACACCGACTGGTTGAAGGGATCGTTGGACCTGAGCAAGTTTGGCGAAATCATCATTGATGCAAAAGGCCAAACCAGCGCCCCGGGCGTCTTCGCCGCCGGCGACTGCACCACGGTGCCGTACAAGCAGATCATCATTGCCATGGGCGCCGGCGCCACCGCCTCGCTCAGCGCCTTCGACCACCTGATCCGCAGCTCGGCCCCGGCCTGATCTGCCCTTGCCTTAAACTACGGCCAGCGACGGCTTACCGTCCCTGGCCGTTTTTCTTTCGGGAAGCACAAAATGGATTTACCCAAACACCAACTCGCCATGACCGTGTTGATGACACCAGACATGGCCAATTTCTCCGGCAATGTTCACGGCGGCACCATCCTCAAGTTGCTCGACCAAGTCGCCTACGCCTGCGCCAGCCGCTACGCCAGCCAATACGTCGTCACCCTGTCGGTCGACCAGGTCATGTTCCGCCAACCCATCCACGTTGGCGAACTGGTTACCTTCCTCGCCTCGGTGAATTACACCGGCAACACCTCGATGGAAATCGGCGTCAAAGTCCTGACCGAAAGCATCCGCGACCAGGTCGTCCGCCATGCCAATAGCTGCTTCTTCACGATGGTCGCGGTCGATGACAACGGCCAAACCACGCCGGTCCCGCCGCTTGCCCCCAAGACCCCGGACGAAATCCGCCGCTACCAGGCCGCCCAACTACGCCGCGAACTGCGCAAGGAATTCGAAACGCGGCAGAAGCAGTTGAACGCTGGCATCTCCATCTGATCGAAGAACGTAAACGACAAAGCCCGCTGACGAATCAGCGGGCTTTGAGTGTTACTGGTGGTGATGGGCAGAAAATGAACTTGCCAAAACCACCATCAAAAAATCAATAACTTACACACCATCTGGCACCTGCGTGTAGTGTAGCTTGTGTGAAAGTCAAAGCGCAAGAGATGCTAGAGCGAATCAAGAATCGACTTCTTCTGAGTCTCATAATCCTTGTTGGTTATTAGCCCCTTGTCTTTCAAGTCCTTCAAACGGCGCAAGCGTTCTTCGACATCGTTCACCTTGGGTTGAGCAACGAACTGTTCCTTGGGTTTGCTCTCTCCAAGAGCAACGCTCGGTACTTCGCGTTTTGCCCCACCTTGCTCAAGCGCCACTTGTTGTAGTGCTGCATGTGTTTTTACGAGTGCATCCTCCATTGCTCTACGCCCCGCAAAACCGTGATCTCTCAACCGCTCTCCTGTTTCCGCTGTGCCGACGCCAACCACCCTTGGAGATGCTACAACGCGGCCGGAAGCATCACGAATGGTGTTAGTGATATCAACAGAGAAGTTTGTCGGAGGCCAAGTGAAGAAGCCGGTGCTTCCTGAGTTAGTCACAACAGTTGGTTCGATCACGTAATCAAAACGATCATTCGGGTTTGGAGTATCTGAGTTCGAGATGGCTGCATTGCGATACAAACCCGTCAGGACATCGCGATAACCAATCTCTAGTGCTTCGTATGGGTAATACCGGACGTTATCGCCCCCGCCACCCGGAGTAGTGACCTCCAACTGGCGATTTTTCTGAGAAATGTAGTACCCGACACTAACGCCTATTTTTTGTGGTGTCGTTTGAGCTGTCTTAGCTGCCACATTGGACATTGAGGGCGAGACGTTAATGGAATGAGCGCAACCACCCAACAAAACAGCGACAAATAACAGCCCCAGCCAAGAACGACCTACTATTTTTTGCATCATTTTTTACGATCTGCTTTGAAGTCAAAATCGCATTATGACATGAGGAAAATACACATTCTGGACTAACCGAAAACAGACAGATATGTCAAAAACCCACACCAGCCTCAAAAAGGTTATAGGTGTGGGCTATCGAAAAACGCTGTTTCTACGTGGAAAGCAAGGCATTCACCCCCTGATCAACAAGTCCAGCCATCAGTGAAAGCGGGAGGTCAAACTTCAAGGCAGCTTCCTGGGTTGCCCAGTCGCTGCTGGCTTGAGATCGTGCTTTCGACTTCCAGTGGTCATGCTCAGTTAGTTTGTCGTAGTAGCGAAGGGCTGGCATGGCGTTCTCGCGGATTTTTCGGTGCAGGTTGATGACAAGTGCCTCCGGCAAATCTTCTTGGCCTTTGGCGTAGCCGCCATGCTGGCGAATCGAGGGGAGAACAACGGATGTGACCCACTTCCTGAAATCCTTCGCCTCTTTCCGGCGACTCCTGAGGATGGCGGCGAACAGCCCCGACTCACTGATGATCAATGCCTCTTGTTCGCCACCAAGGGTACTCAGATTGTGAGTATCCTTTTCGTCGTCATCAAGATTTCGTGCCATGTTGGCAGCGTCTCGATAGCCGAGAATATCGGCAATATCCTTGGCGACAAACCAAGTGCTGCCGTCCTTCGCGACTGTGCGGACAGCGAGGTTGACGGCGGAGCTTCCTCGAATGGATGGAAATGCGAATACTTGAGTGGCCATGTGGTTTGGTTCCATTTGGTTGAACCCGCGTGAAGTCTCCTCCGCGTCAGCCATCAGCACCCCAAACCTTGGGAACTGACGTGGCAACACACGGATTCAACGAAACGGGCTGATGTGGATTGATGATTGGCCGGAGATGGCCGATTGGGTACTGCGGAGGTGGTCGCTATCGAATCGCGTAGCGATGGAAGACACCATCCTGCGTGGCAGGGAAGACATCACAGTTGATGCTTCACTTCCGTTTCACCGCAGGTAACTTTGGTACTTCAACAAAGTGAGATTGCCGGTTGATGGAAGCGATAGCCAGGTGTGCTGAAGGTTTACAACCACCATCAGGAACCAGATTGAGGTCGCCCAGAATCTGTCTCTATTTCTTTCTGGTTGTCTATTTCTCTATCGCATAACACCTGCACTGCCACAGCACTGCATCGGCATACATCGGTACTGCACCGGCAAGTTACGGCGTATCAGAAATCTGCCGAATCGGGATCGCTGCTGAGAGATGGGGTCGCCACAGTACCTTTCTGCTGTTTAGGTGCCCAGCGTCCTTTGGCCTTTTCCGATTGTGCTCGGCTCTTTGCATCGACCTCCTCAAGCTGGTTGTCGAGCCATTCGTTACGGCTTTCGGGGAAGAACTCCTCAAGAACCTTCTCAAGGATTTGCTCCTCCTCCGAGGTGCTGACGTTGATCTTGCGCTTCAGGATGGCGGGGCTATCTGGGAGCATTCCGCCGAGCGCCCAGTACAAGTTGAGCAGCCGGGCGTATATCCCGACATGAGCGGCGGGTAGGCCGGTAGTGTCAGCAAGGAATGCCCCAGCATCCATCTTGAACCACGACAGGCGGTCGGATTTCTTGCGGGGCGCGGTCATGCTGCCACCTCGTTCTGTGCCTTGTGCTGGGAAAGGATGATTGCCAGTGCTTGGTTATTGGTCAGCTTGGTTTGGTGCTGTTGCTCGTACTGACGTTGGAACTGCTTGAGGTGGTCGAACCTTGCTACCGGCAAATCGAAGTTCCGAAACACGCATTTTTGATTCTGCATCTGATTTCCTTCTACAAATGAAAAAAGCCACCTGCGGAGTACCGGAGATGGCCTGTTGGGTTACAAGGGAATAGCGGGGGCGCCATTACTATGGTGTGCAAGAAATCGCAGAAGCCACAGAATCGCCACCTAGCTAGCGGCTGTGTCTTTTGGCTCTTGTCCTATGGGGTGGGTTAATCGCAGAGGCCGTGCAATCGCTCTTTGGTGGACGACAGCGTATTCTGGCCAGGGCAGTCAACGAGGAGCAGAGAAAATCGCCCCAGCGTCCACTGTGTGCGTTTCAGGAGTTGTTATCGCGTCGCTTTCTCTCGAAGAGTCCTGCGAAGTCGAAAACCCCGACTAGCTGGATCAAGACCACGACTACCACGCCGATACCGATGAAGATTTCCATGTCGTCCCCCTTGGCTGTTGTCGAAGGTGTGCAAGATTTACTGGCCGAGGTAGGAGTAGAGCGTTTCGCGGCTGATACCGAACTCACGCGCAAGGGCTGCTTTCTTTTCACCGGCTGCGGCTCTCCGACGTAACTCCTGCGCTTGCTCCTCGTTCATCTTCTTCTTGCCACCCTTGTAGGCACCTGCGGCCTTGGCAATGGCGATGCCTTCACGCTGCCGCTCAAGGATCAGCGAACGCTCGAACTCGGCAACCGCCCCCAGCATGGACAACAGCAGGTTAGCCATAGGCGAGTCATCGCCGGTGAAGGTCAGGTTTTCCTTGTGCGACTTCACAACGACACCACGCCCCGTCAGTTCCTTGATGATCTTGCGGAGGTCGTCCAGGTTGCGCCCTAGCCGATCAAGGCTATGGATGTGCAGGGTGTCTCCCTTGCGGAGATGCTTCAGGCAAGCCTCAAGTTGGGGGCGGGATGTGTCCTTGCCACTGGCCTTGTCCTCGAAGACTTCATCCAGCGCCACACCTTCAAGCTGACGTGCCGTGTTCTGGACGATGGTGCTGACTCTGACGTAGCCGACGTTTTGACCTGACATGATGCTCTCCTGTTAATTGATGTGTCAGGACAGAGTCTAAGAAGCTGCATCGATAGTGTCAAGTTGATTTTCAAACAACTTCGATTGGACACATATTCTGTCAGGTTCAAGTGTGGCGTCAGGCTACACCCTGAGTGGACAGTACAAACGGTCGCTAGAAAAGGGGGCGGCGAATCCCATTCATCACACCCTTCACTCATCCGAAGGGGGCAGTTGCAAACGTGAATTAGCAACAACAAGCACGAAACGAGAGAAGGGTGACAGCAGTTAAGGCGACAAGGAGGTACGGGGGGGAAGTTCGAGTTCAGGTCAGATCAACTTGCCGCTTCACATTTTTCCGAGATTTTCAAATCGCTCTTGCCAAGGTTATTCCTCGTCCGCATCATCAAGCATTGGGCCTGTCGGACTGTCTGGGCCAATATCACCCATTGGCGTACCGTTCAGATATCCGTTCACGATGCGCCACTTGTTGGCATTTTTCCCTCTGCCTGTAATGTTTTTGATCCCACCAAACTTGCATTGGGAAATATCAACGATATTCGTATCGACATCCGGCTCAAGGCCAATCAGCAATATTGGAAGCGTAATTGACAGCTTCGCGGAGGGCAGTTCACGCTCTGTACGCTCGAAGTTCACGATATTGGAGTCGATACGCTTTGCAAGAGAGTTCATTGGCACAACACTAAGGCCAATATTGATCAACGATTGCGAGTAAGCCGTTTGAAACTTGAATACATCGCTATACCAACGCGACATATTGCCGAACTGAACTTCCGCCTGAACAACAATATCGCCGAACGTTTTTTTGAAATCTGCGGCTAACCCAGAGTTTTCGATGCTTGTGGCTAAGGGGTGATATTCCCAACCGTGATCGATTGCCATTACCCGATCAAAGTAGGTGT
The DNA here is from genome assembly GCF_000012425.1 of Dechloromonas aromatica RCB. NCBI lineage: Bacteria > Pseudomonadati > Pseudomonadota > Betaproteobacteria > Rhodocyclales > Azonexaceae > Dechloromonas > Dechloromonas aromatica (nom. nud.). The sequence continues at coordinate 3,774,534 of NC_007298.1, forward strand.
TCATAACCTGTTGAACGACATCCAGTTTGTCATTGCTCGATGATTTGTTCGGATATACGAAAAGTGGCGCACCACTGAGAATCGCCTGAATCTCATTCCAGGCTGCCTGATGCTTTGGATGCTGAACAATCTCCTCAGCAAACCGATAACTATGGGTCTTGATCTTCATGTATGCCACTCTCCTAAATCGTAGACTATAAAAGAGAGTGGCAATGTCTGGACAGGTCTTTTAGCCCTTAGAGTTTGAGAACGAGGGGTCGCAGAAACGCAGATTTGCAAACGCTCCAACCAGCAACCCTGCAAGTACCGCATCCGAGTATTTGAGTACCTTGTCGGAACCTTGTGGGTAACCCATATCTTCGAGGATTTTCGCGATTACGCCTTCAGACCCCCGGTTGTGCTTGCAAAGGAGAGTGATCGTTTCCTCTGTTGCCTGACCCAGAACATCAACAACATCGTACGGATGGAAGCGATGCTCTAGCGTATGAGTCCAGACACGTTGAAGGGTCTGGGCATCAGTTGAAGAAATCACCTGATCTACGTGGGCGATTGATGTCATAACTTGAGGCAAGACACCCTCAACCTCTTTGGACGCTTTCAACTTCTTCAGAAGGCCATCTGAAAGAGGGAGTTCTGTAATGTTCTTCGAATTACCGAAGAAGAACTTGACCCTCCATTCAGGTACGCTACCGACAAACGAGTTTGCCAGCTCAAAACGCACCCCACTCTTGAACCTTAGATGAGGAAGTGCTGCTCTGAACCGTCTGGTGGAAGAGTAGGAGTCACCGGCAGTATCAGGGCGAGTTACTTTGGGGCGCTCCTCTGTCCCAACAAACCGACCGATACCCTCATTGGGTTGAATGAGAGTCTCTGGCGAAATCCCCAACATCGCTTGTGCAACGTAAAACGTAAAGAGCGGAGGAACTGCATTTCCAATCATCTTCAGTTTTTGAGCATAGCTATCACCAAAAAACTGGTAAGTAATAGGGAATCCCTGAAGACACCCTCGCTCACGCACGGTCAAACGCCTGAAGCGTCCCTTCTGTTCAGGCGCTGCAATCACAACGCTCTCTCTGGATACCCGCGTACAGGTCGCCGTAATCGTCCTTGCGGTTCGGTTTAGGGGATCGGGGAAGGCCATGTTGTTATAAACCGGGTGGTAGGTCTTCATTTCCCGATTCATCCGCTCCTCTTCTGCTGAGAGGAACTCCTCAATCACGTGATCGGTAAGCTCTTCTCTAGCCACTTCGATACCGTAAATCGGATCGGTTATGGTTGCTTGAGAGAGTACGGAAACAACGTCACCAAGTGTTCGCGGCTTTGTATGCTCTTTGTACGACTGGAGTAGGCCGAAATCGAAGTTGCCAACGATGCAGCGCTGACGACGCTGTGGCACTCCCCACTCGCAAGTATCAACAATCTTGATTACTGGCTTCAGGTGGGAAAAATGGGCTAGACGACCGCCAATCTGCATTTCCTTCTCGATGATGCTCGCAACACGAGGGACGTTTTCCATTGCCCAATGCTTGGGGCGGACGTAATCGACCACCGCCAAAAACTTGGCTATATCTTTCAGACCATCCTCAATATCGCCACTACCTCCACGATTTGCGAAGGAAAACTGTGTGCAAGGAGGGCTTCCAACCACAATATCGATGTTCTTGGGCAAATCTTCGAGTCGCAACTGTCGGATATCGATCTCAGTAGCGAGATGTTGATTATTTTTGTGATTGGTTCGATTGGCCTTGTCCCACCATTCATAGGACGCAACGACCTCAATGCCCGCCATTTCAAGGCCGAGTGACCACCCGCCGATCCCTGAGTAAAGATCAATCGCGCGTGGTTTTGCCTTGGTGGATTTCATCGTATTTTTTTCTGCCATTTTCTGAGTAACTCGGCATTCAAAACCAACCTCAAAGTGTTGGCAAGCTACTTCTGTCGTCATCTGCTTTCCCCTTGCCAAACCTTGGTCATCCAGAATGTAAGGCCAAAATCCACCTTGCAAACAGTCTCGTACGCACGTTTGATCGCGCGACTGGAAATGTACCCACGCTTCACCGCAGAGCCTTGCCCTACGTGTCCCGTGATCTGGTCGATTGCGGATTCCATAGACGCATCTTCGTGATTCGCCGCGTAGGTAATCAGCGTGTGACGAAATGCGTGGAAGCCTGTGATTTTCGCGAACGGGGTGTCGTCCCGTAACCCTGTATCGGCAACAAACGACGAGAACCACTCTCGCGCTCGTTCTCCGGCCTTGCCACCCTTCGGCTTAAACTCTGGAAACAGTCGGCCTGTACCGCTAGCTTTAACCCTCTCAAGGTACGCGAGAAAACCTAGCTCAATGAGTTTAGGATGGATCGGGACAATGCGCGGAGTACCTGTTTTGATGCTCTTGGTGATGTCTTCGCCAGGTTCTGTCTCTGTCGTAATACTTAGGCACTGAATCCCTTCTTGCTCGATCCAATCGACCTCAGGATTGATCCGACAAACTTCGTTGATACGGGCGCCGGTGTATAGGCCAAGCATTGGCAGCCAGTAACGACCGGCCTTTTCCGGATCGCTGGCAATCGCTTGCATTTCCTCGCCAAGAAACAGGCGCTCAAGCTCAGGCTGTTTGAAAGCACGTTGCTTGTCCTCGCCTTTCACTCGCGTACCTTGATAGGTGATGGCGTCGACGGTTAGGCCAACCGGAAACCCTTGATCGTGGTACATACTCTTCGCCCACTTGAGAAGATGCCGAATCGGAGCAACGTAGTTGTTCTTGAACGTCTCCGGCGACATCGTCACTTCATCGCCAGCCCATGCCCTCAACGTCACCGCTTTCGGTTTCTTGGGGCCGCCACGCTGCGAAGGAAGACGCTGAACCACATCGAAGAAGTCGCGAATATCCTGCTGCTTGAGTGCAGTGATGGGCTTGTCTCCAACTATCTCCAATAGCTTGTCCACGCAAGCGGAGTCTTTCTTCAGCGCCGTAGCCTTGCCCTTTGAGCGACTGCCAAGGAACTCCTTGGTGACTTGCGACAGCGGGATTAACGATTGCTGTGGGGGCGGAGGGGTTGGCTCACGTTCGCCCTGATCTCTGGAAGCCAGAGTGTTGAGGTAACGTGCATACCTTGGGGAAAGCTCCTCGATGAACTTGGCGAAGGCAATGCTGCGACTGTCGTACTCGATACCCTTCTGTTTGAAGAACCACGCAGCATCACGCAGCAAAAAGTCAGGATGTTTGCCGGTACGCGCCCCCTCTCGCAACTCGTCGACCATGCCGTAATAGACATGCTCACTGTTTTCGTTGGTTCTCGCTGATGAACAGCGAAGACGCAACTCTTCATCTTCTCTAAGGCTGAAATGCAGCCACTCGTCTAAGAGGTGGGGGATGAACTCTTCAGTCATCGAAACGCCGAGGGTGCGCTCACGTCGGATTCGGTCGAACTCGCGAAGGAGAAGAAACCAGCGCTCGTCGTTTAGGTCTTTGGCCTTTTTCTTGTCCCTTGTACGCAAAGTCTTTTGAATGTGCGTTTTGTTGTAATGGGGGACGAGATCGGCAGGAATGCGGAAGTTCGTGTAGTAGATTCCGCTGTCAGGATCAGGGTACGGCTTAGGCACGTTTTTATCCAACTTCATACGTCTTGTATTGGAGTCTGTATGGGAGTTGGAAAGTATAAGGCCCTGAGTCACAAGGGGTAATCTTGCAAATCAGGGCCTTACGGTATTACGTGGTGGTGATGGGCAGAATCGAACTGCCGACCTATGGGTTATGAATCCATCGCTCTAACCGTCTGAGCTACATCACCACGCTTAGAGGGCGCGGATTATAGATTGCGGGCGACCAGACGGTCAACCGCGTTATAATGCGCAACTTTTCTGCCGCCTGCTTGCCGAAGCGGCACCCACTGATTTTTAAAGTAATTTCATGCCAAAAAAACTGTTCATCCGCACTTTTGGGTGCCAGATGAATGAGTACGATTCGGACAAGATGGCCGACGTACTCAATGCTTCCGAAGGCGTCATCAAGACCGACAACCCCGAAGAAGCCGACATCATCCTGTTCAATACCTGCTCGGTGCGCGAAAAGGCGCAGGAAAAGGTTTTCCATGACCTCGGCCGTGTCCGCCACCTGAAAAAACTGAATCCGAACCTGGTGATCGGCGTCGGTGGTTGCGTCGCCAGCCAGGAAGGCGATGCGATCATCGCTCGGGCACCGTATGTCGATGTGGTCTTCGGACCGCAGACGCTGCACCGTTTGCCGCAACTGATTGCCGAACGCAAGGCCAAGGGCAAGGCGGCCGTCGACGTTTCCTTCCCGGAAATCGAGAAGTTCGACGCGATGCCGCCGTCTGAAATCAAGGGCGCTTCGGCTTTTGTCTCGATCATGGAAGGTTGCTCCAAATTCTGCACCTTCTGCATCGTGCCTTACACCCGCGGTGGCGAGGTTTCGCGGCCGTTCAACGATGTACTGACCGAAGTCGCCGATCTGGCGGCCCATGGCGTCGGCGAAGTGACGCTGCTCGGCCAGAACGTCAATGCCTATCGCGGCGACATGGAAGGCACAGAGGAAAAGGCAGACCTCGCCCTGCTGATCGAATACATCGCCGAAGTGCCGGGCATCGAGCGCATCCGCTACACGACCTCGCACCCCCGCGAGATGACGCAGAGTCTGTTCGACACCTACGTCAAGGTCCCGAAACTGGTTTCGCACCTGCACCTGCCGGTTCAGGCAGGTTCCGACCGTGTGCTGGCAGCGATGAAGCGCGGCTACACGACGCTGGAGTACAAGTCGATCATCCGCAAACTGCGGGCGGCACGACCGGATATTTCCCTGTCGTCGGACTTCATCGTCGGCTTCCCCGGCGAAACTGACGAGGATTTCGAGAAGACGATGAAGCTGATCGACGATGTCGGTTTCGACAGTTCGTTCTCCTTCATCTACAGCCCGCGCCCCGGCACCCCGGCGCTGGAGCTGGACGATTCGACCCCGGCCGACGTGAAGTCAGCCCGCCTGCTGCGTCTGCAAAAGCGCATCGACGAACAGGCACAGGCGATCAGCCAGACCATGGTTGGCAGCATCCAGCGTGTTCTGGTCGAGGGCACCTCGAAGAAGGACGTGCATGAACTGGCCGGCCGGACCGACAACAACCGCATCGTCAACTTTTCCGGCAACCCGCGCCTGATCAACACCTTCGTCGATGTTCGCATCACGTCGTCGCTGTCGCACACGCTGAGGGGCGAAATTGTCATCCGAGAAGACTAATGGCATGAAAACAGGTGCTGCCACCAAGCCGGCGCCGAAGCAGAAACCGGTCGAGCTGGCGCTGTCGCCAGTCGACAACGCCCAACTGGCCAATCTATGCGGCCCGCTGGACGAAAACATCCGGCAGATCGAAACCGGTTTTGACGTGGTGATTCGTCGCCGCAACGAACGGTTCTCGATCCTGGGCGAAAAAGCCCGACTGACTGCCGATGCCATCCGGCACTTCTACGCCATGTCACGCGCCCCGCTATCAGTGGATGAAATACAGCTTGGTCTGATCGAACTGACCAACGCGCCGGTTCGCCGCGTGTCGCAACGCAGCGAGGGTCCGGTGGATGGTCCGCAACTGATCACCCGCAACACCCAGTTGCATGGCCGCACGCCGCGCCAGGTGGCTTACCTGAAGGCGATCCAGGAACACGACATCACTTTCGGCATCGGCCCGGCCGGCACTGGCAAGACTTACTTGGCTGTCGCGTCCGCCGTCGACGCCTTCGAACGCGATCTGGTCGAGCGCATCATCCTGACCCGGCCGGCCGTCGAAGCCGGCGAGCGCCTCGGCTTTCTGCCCGGCGACCTGACCCAGAAAATCGACCCCTACCTGCGCCCGCTCTACGATGCGCTGTACGACCTGATGGGTGCCGACCGCGTCGCCAAGCTCTACGAAAAGCGCGCCATCGAGATCGCCCCGCTTGCTTTCATGCGCGGCCGCACGCTGAACCATGCCTTTATCATTCTCGACGAGGCGCAGAACACGACGCCGGAGCAGATGAAGATGTTCCTGACCCGCATCGGCATTGGCGCCAAGGCGGTAGTCACCGGCGACATCACCCAGATCGACCTGCCCAAGGGCCACAAGAGCGGCCTGAACGAAGCCATCTCCGTGCTCGACAACGTACGCGGCCTGGCCTTTACCCACTTCAAGAAGGAAGATGTGGTGCGCCACCCGCTGGTCGCCCGCATCGTCGACGCCTATGAAAAACGCACCCAGCAACCGACTTAATCTTTCGGTGCAATACGCCTGTAACCGGGAAGGGCTACCCTTGCGGGCAGATTTCGTGCGCTGGGCACGTGCCGCGCTGGTTGGCGGCGGCGAAGTCACCATCCGCCTGGTCGACGCCGACGAAGGCCAGTCGCTGAATAAGGAATACCGGGGCAAGGATTACGCAACCAACGTGCTGTCCTTTCCCTACGATACCGAACCGGTGGTGATGGGCGATCTGGTCGTCTGCCCGAGCGTCGTGAGCAAGGAAGCGGCCGAGCAGAACAAGCCGCTGGAGGCTCATTACGCGCACCTGACGGTGCATGGTATGCTGCATTTGCAGGGCTGGGATCATGACAATGACGATGATGCCCAGGCGATGGAAGACGAAGAAAGGGAGATTCTCGCTGCAATGGGTTATCCAGACCCGTATGCGGTTTAAACATTATGGATAGTGACAGTAAACCCGGTTTTATCGAACGTCTGACCTCCCTGCTGCTGCGCGAACCTGAAGATCGCGAGCAGCTGGTTCAGATTCTGCACAGCGCCTACGAGCGCAATCTGATGGACGCCGATGCGCTGACCATCATCGAAGGTGCCCTGCAGGCCTCCGAAACCCGCGTCACCGACGTGATGATCCCGCGAGCTCAGATGGACGTCATCGACGTCGACAATCCGATGGACGAAATTGTCCCGATTGTCATCGAAGCCGCCCACTCGCGCTTTCCGGTCGTCGATGGCGACCGCGACAATGTGCTCGGCGTCCTGCTCGCCAAAGATTTGCTGCGCATTCACACCGAAGAAGACTTCAGCTTGCGCGACTGGCTCCGTCCGGCCGTATTCATTCCGGAATCCAAGCGCCTGAACGTGCTGCTCCGTGAATTCCGCGTCTCGCGCAACCACATGGCCATCGTCGTCAATGAATACGGCGGCGTCGCCGGCCTGGTGACCATCGAGGACGTACTGGAACAGATCGTCGGCGACATCGAGGACGAATACGACTTCGACGAAGCCCACGACAACATTCGTCTCGACGCCTCCGGCCGCTACCGCGTCAAGGCGCGCACCGAGATAGAGGACTTCAACGCCGCCTTTTCGACCAAATTCTCCGACGAAGAATTCGACACGGTCGGCGGCCTGATCCTGCGCCATCTTGGCCGCATGCCCAAGCGCAACGAGGTTGTCGACATTGGCGGCCTGCGCTTCCAGGTGCTGCGCGCCGATAGCCGCCGTCTCTACACCCTGCTCATCGACCCACCCAAACCGCAGACCGGTGCTGAAGATACGCCTGCCTGAGCGGCCGCTGCACCGCTTTGGCCTTGCCGCCCTGATCGGTGCGGCGGGCGTCCTCTGCTTTGCGCCGTTCGGCCTGTTCTGGCTGGCACCCGCCATCTGGGGCGCCTTGTTCGCCCTGTTGCAGCGCGCCGAATCACCACGCCAGGGCCTGCTGACCGGGCTGAGCTTCGGTCTCGGCTTCTTCCTGTGCGGCGTGTCGTGGGTTTACGTCAGCCTTTCCATCTTCGGCGGCATGCCGTGGTGGCTGGCCGGCCCGGCGGCCTTCCTGTTCTGCACAGTGATGGCGTTGTTCCCGATGATCGCCGGCTGGGTATTCAAGCGCTGGCAGCCGGGCCGCCTCTGGCAGCAGGCATTGCTGTTCGCGGCACTGATTGCCGGGCTGGACTGGGTCAAAGGCTGGATTTTTACTGGCTTCCCATGGCTGACCGTCGGCTATTCGCAGGCGCCGCCCAGTCCGCTGGCCGGCTTCGCCCCACTGCTCGGCGTGCACGGCCTGTCGCTGATCGTGGCGCTATCCGGCGCCCTGCTCGTCCGCTGGCGCCTTGGCCTGCCTTGTCTTGCCGCGCTTGCCCTACTCGGTTTCGGTTTGCGTCAGATTGCCTGGACCGACCCCGTCGGCGAACCGGTTCGCGTCGCACTGATTCAGGGCAATATCCCGCAGGAAATGAAATTCCGCCCGGAAGCCTTCATCCGGACGCTAAACCTCTATCGCGAACTGATCCAAGCCAACCCGGCCCAACTGACGCTGCTGCCGGAAACCGCGATGCCGGTCTTCATCGACCAGTTGCCAGGCGACTATCTCGACGACCTAAAGGCACTGGCCCAACGCCAGGGCGGCGACCTGATTTTCGGCACGCTGACCGGCGATGGCAACGCCTACTACAACAGCGCAGTCAGCCTCGGCGCCTCGCCGCTGCAGGTCTATAGCAAGAGTCATCTGGTGCCCTATGGCGAATTTATCCCGCCCGGCTTTGCGTGGTTCATGGCCTACGCCAACATTCCGGCCTCATCCTTCACGCGCGGCCCGGAAAAGCAGGCGCCACTCGCCGTAGCCGGCCAGAAAGTGGCAATCAATATCTGCTACGAAGACGTCTTCGGCAACGAGATCATCCGCGCCCTGCCCGCAGCGGGCATCCTCGCCAACCTGTCGAACACCGCCTGGTTCGGCCACTCATTGGCCCAGCCGCAACATCTGCAGATCGCCCAGATGCGCGCGCTGGAAACGGGTCGTCCGATGCTGCGCGCCACCAACACCGGCATGACCGCCATCGTTGACGCCCATGGCCAGGTTAGCGCTGCGCTGCCAGCCTTCGAAACCGGTGTCCTGCACGGCGAAGTACGCGCTTACACAGGAATGACTCCCTACGGGCGCTTTGGGGACTGGGTCGCACTTGCCATGATCGTGGCAATGCTATTGCTGGCTCTGAAAAGAAAATATTGAGCCTTGGCTGCAACTTGGTGCCACCAAGGGGAAATCGGTACTAACCCGCCTTGATCCGCTCAGCGAAAACTTGGCGCAGCTTCATGGCCTTGGGCGCAACCACTGCCATGCAGTAGCCCTGGTAGGGATTCCGCCGAAAATACTGGTGGTGATAATCCTCAGCAACGAAAAAAGCGCTCGCCGGGGAGACTTCGGTCACGATAGGTGAAGCCCAGACACCTTCAGCATTGAGGCGGGCGATCATCGCCTCGGCCGCAGACTGCTGGCCAGCATCGTGAAAATAGATGGCCGAGCGGTACTGCGTGCCCACATCATGTCCCTGGCGGTTCAGCGTCGTCGGGTCATGGATGGTGAAAAAGGCGGTCAGCAGCGTTTCGAAGTCAATGATTGCCGGATCGAATTCGATCTGCACGACTTCGGCATGACCACTGTCACCACGACAGACGGCCTCATATGTCGGCCGAGGGTCGTGACCGCCCATGTAGCCAGGTAGCACGGCAACGACACCGTCAAGCTGCTCGAAGGCTGCCTCCAGGCACCAGAAGCAGCCACCGGCCAATGTGGCGAAAGAATGAGCGGATTGCGACACGGAATTCCCTGAATCAATACGATAACTTTCGGACCGCGCGCGCTGCCGATTGTTCCCCGGCAGCACTGGCAACCCGACAGCGACCGTAACGATCAGGCGGCGCGAAGACGCTGTACCGCCTGCTCCAGACGTTGCTTTTCAGCCAGCACCTTGGTCGCGTAGCGACGATTGGCGTCATTGGCAGCCCCGCCGAATTGCTGCAGGCCATCTTCCAGACCACCGTTGCGGCTGATCGATTCCTTCAGGACGCGAGCACCGACCAGGACGTTGGTGACTGGATCAAGGAAGGAGTCAGCATCCTCTGGCAATTTGTCGTGATGGAAGCGTGGCACGACCTGCATCAGTCCCTGCGCACCAACGACACTTTGCGAAAACGGATTGAATCCAGACTCGACGCCGATCACTGCGATGATCAGCAAGGGGTCGAGATGCAATTCGCGACCGACCGCCTGGGCTGTGGCAAAAATCGGTCTCAAGGCCTCATCGGAAACGCGATAACGGTGGGAGACATAGTTCATGGCCCCCCGCATACGAGCATTGAGCGAGGCAGGTTCCGGTTCAAGCTCTTCGGCAGTGGCCTCTTCGGCCACGGATGCTTCGGCACTGGGCAGAAGCGACTTGAGATTCCCGACCAGGTCGAGACGGCCGGTTTGTACGCCAATCAAGCCAACGATGAAAACAAGGCCCGCGATCATCAGGAACTTCTGGAAAAAATCGAGAGCTACGGTAGAGATGCGCTGCAAAGCAGACGGGAGAACGGTCGAAGCGATCATGTGACCTCCTTCACTGTTGCCACTGCGGAAAACGACTCCGACAGCGAACGGTTACAGGGGGATACGACATCGGTCGGGCAGTGACTATCTTGTCGCCCGAATTCCCAAGAAAGGCCGGTTTGGGCCGGGAAATCCGATGTTGCACCGCAACATAAAATCCAGTTTATTGATTATATTGAATTAAGTCAAAACAAAGCCGCCAATCCGAAGGCAATAGTGTTGCGCAGCAACAACACTTGACAACCCATAGACATCAGCACACCCCACAAAATTCCGCAGCCAGGCAGCGCCAAAACCCAAGCTGGCGGGGCTCTGCCGAATCATGGCAAAAGCTAGTAAAATCACGGGTTTCCGCTTACACCGAGTGCGTCCGATGACGACCAGCAAGAAACCGACCTTCCAGGAAATCATCCTGCGTTTGCAACAGTACTGGAGCGATAAGGGCTGCGCCCTGCTTCAGCCCTACGACATGGAAGTGGGTGCTGGCACCAGCCACACCGCCACCTTCCTGCGCGCCATCGGCCCCGAGCCATGGAAAGCCGCCTACGTGCAGCCATCGCGCCGCCCGAAGGACGGCCGCTACGGCGAGAATCCGAACCGCATGCAGCACTACTACCAGTTCCAGGTGGTGCTCAAGCCGGCACCGGACAACATTCTCGAGCTCTACCTCGGCTCGCTCGAAGCGCTCGGCTTCGACTTGAAGAAGAACGATGTCCGTTTCGTCGAGGACGACTGGGAAAACCCGACGCTCGGCGCCTGGGGCCTCGGCTGGGAAGTCTGGATGAACGGCATGGAAGTGACACAGTTCACCTACTTCCAGCAGGTCGGCGGCATCGACTGCAAGCCGATCACCGGCGAAATCACCTACGGCCTCGAGCGGCTGGCCATGTACCTGCAGGGCGTCGAGAACGTTTTCGACCTGACCTGGACCGAAGGCTTGACCTACGGCGACGTCTATCACCAGAACGAAGTCGAGCAATCGACCTACAACTTCGAGCACTCCGACGCCGACTTCCTGTTCACCGCCTTCGGTGCCCACGAAAAGCAGGCGCAACACCTGATGGGCGCCCAGCTGGCTTTGCCGGCCTACGAGCAAGTGCTGAAAGCCGCGCACACCTTCAACCTGCTCGACGCCCGTGGCGCCATTTCGGTCACCGAACGCGCTGCCTACATCGGCCGCATCCGCAATCTCGCCCGCGCCGTGGCCCAAGCCTATCTCGACAGCCGCGCCCGCCTCGGCTTCCCGATGGCGCCCAAGGAATGGGCGGCCGAAGTCCTCGCCCAGATTGAAAAGAAAGCTGCCTGATATGTCGTCCAAGAATCTGCTCGTTGAACTGTTCGTCGAGGAACTGCCGCCCAAGGCCCTGAAGAAGCTTGGTGAAGCCTTCTCTGCCGCACTGGCGAATTCCCTGAAAAATGCCGGCCTGGCGCCGGCGACAGCAAGCATCACCGCTTACGCCTCGCCGCGTCGCCTGGCTGCCCACGTCACCGATGTTGCAGCAGTCGCCGCCGACAAGCCGGTTGCCCAGAAGCTGATGCCGGTTGCGGTCGGCCTGGATGCGGCCGGCAACGCCACGCCGGCCCTGCTCAAGAAGCTGGCCGGATTGGGAATAGATGCGGACGCCGCCGCTTCCGTAGTCGCCAGCCTGCGCCGCGAAAATGACGGCAAAGCTGACGTGCTGTTCTTCGACAGTCTGGCCAAGGGCGCCACGCTGGCCGAAGGCCTGCAGAAGGCCATCGAGGCCGCACTGGCCGCACTGCCGATCCCCAAGGTCATGACCTACCAGTTGCAGGACGGTTGGAGCAGCGTCAATTTCGTCCGTCCGGCCCATGGCCTGGTCGCCTTGCACGGCGGAGATGTCGTGCCGGTCGCCGTACTCGGCCTGAATGCCGGTCGCGAAACGCACGGCCACCGCTTTGAAGCCACCGTCGATCCAGTCGTTTTTGCCAACGCCGACGAATACGCCAGCAAGCTGGCCACCGACGGCGCCGTGATCGCCTCGTTTGCCGAGCGCCGGGCCGAAATCGCTCGCCAGCTTGAAGGCGCAGCCGCCAAGGCCGGCCAAGCCACAGGCGCTGCGCTTCGGCCGATCGACGACGAGGCGCTGCTCGACGAAGTGACCGCGCTGGTCGAGCGCCCGAACGTGTTGATCGGCCAGTTCGAACAGGAGTTCCTCGCCGTGCCGCAGGAATGCCTGATCCTGACCATGAAGGCGAACCAGAAGTACTTCCCGCTGCTTGATGCCACCGGCAAGCTGACCAACAAGTTCCTCGTCGTCAGCAATATCAGCCCGGAAGATGCCTCGGCCGTAATCGGCGGCAATGAGCGTGTCGTGCGCCCGCGTCTGGCCGACGCAAAGTTCTTCTTCGACCAGGACCGCAAGAAGTCGCTGGAGTCCCGCGTCATCGGCCTGTCCAAGGTCGTCTATCACAACAAGCTGGGCACCCAGGGCGAGCGCATGCAACGCGTTGCCGCCATCGCCCGCGCCATCGGCGAATCCTTGGGTGGCGAAGCGCTGGCGCTGCACGCCGAGCAGGCAGCCGTGCTGGCCAAGGCCGACCTGCTGACCGACATGGTTGGCGAATTCCCGGAACTTCAGGGCACCATGGGCCGCTACTACGCGCTGCATGACGGCCTCGCTGCCGAGATCGCCGATGCGGTCGAAGACCACTACAAGCCGCGCTTTGCCGGCGACACCCTGCCGCGCGGCATCGTCGGCACCGTCGTCGCCCTGGCCGACAAGCTGGAGACGCTGGTCGGCATGTTCGGTATCGGCCAGATTCCGACCGGCGACCGCGACCCGTTTGCGCTGCGCCGCCATGCGCTCGGCGTCATCCGCATGCTGGCGGAAAACAATCTGGCCCTGCCGCTCGACCATCTGCTGCAAACCGCCGCCGCGCCGTTCGCCTCAGTCGATGGCTTCAAGGCGGCCGAAGCGCCCCTGGCCGACTTCATCTACGACCGCCTGGCCGGCAGCCTGCGCGAGCAGGGTTATACGGCGCAGGAAGTTGATGCCGTCGTTTCGCAGCGGCCGCAACGCCTGGGCGACATCCCGAAGCGACTGGCTGCCGTGCGCGCCTTCTCGGGTCTGCCGGAATCCGCCGCCTTGGCCGCAGCCAACAAGCGGGTCGGCAACATCCTGAAGAAGGTCGAAAACGCGGTCGAGGCCGTGGTTGACAATGCGCTGCTCAAGGAAGCTGCCGAGATCGCACTGCACGACGCCCTGGTCGAAGTCGTGCCGCAGGCCGACGCTGCCTTTGTCACCGGTGACTACAGCGAATCGCTGCAGGCCCTGGCCGCGTTGCGGGCGCCGGTCGATGCCTTCTTCGATGACGTGATGGTCAATGCCGAAGACCCGGCCCTGCGCGCCAACCGTCTCGGCCTGCTCGCCAAGCTGCATGCGGCGATGAACCAGGTCGCCGACATCTCCAAGCTGTCCGCCTAAACGCAGGAAGACCGCCATGCCCACCAAACTCGTCATCCTCGACCGCGACGGCGTCATCAACTTCGACTCGGCCCAGTTCATCAAGAACCCGGCCGAGTGGAAGCCGATTCCCGGCAGCCTGGAAGCGATCGCCCGCCTCAGCCAGAGCGGCTACAAGGTGGTCGTCGCGACCAACCAGTCGGGTGTCGGGCGCGGCTTGTTCGACATGGAAACCCTGAACCAGATCCACACCAAGATGCACAAGGCTGTCGTGGCCCTGGGCGGTCGGATTGATGCGATTTTCTACTGCCCGCACGCGGCCGATTCGAAGTGCGATTGTCGCAAGCCGAAACCTGGCATGTTCAAGCGCATTTCGGAAACGCTGAATGTCGACCTGAAGGGCGTGCCGGCCATTGGTGATTCACTGCGCGACCTGCAGGCCTGCGCCGCTGCCGGTTGCCTGCCCATGCTGGTGCTGACCGGCAAGGGCGAGAAAACCAAGACCGAGGGTAACCTGCCCGAAGGTACGCTGGAATTCAAGGACCTTTCGGCCGCTGTCGACTCCATCCTCCAGGAAACCACGCCATGAAAACCCTGCGCTCCACGGTCTTCATGGCCTACGCCTTGGTCTGGTCGATCCTGACTGCGCCGCTCGTCGTCATCGCCGCACTGGCCCTGCGCGGCCTGTGGGGCTACCGTTTCGGCAAGCTGTGGCGCCTTGGCATCCAGTTCGGCGTCGAGAACATCCTGGGCATCCGCCCCAAGGTCATCGGCCTGGAAAACATGCCGCAGGAACCCTGCGTCATTCTCGCCAAGCACCAGTCGGCCTGGGAAACCATGACCTTGCAGGACTATGTACCGAATGGCGCTTACTGCGTTTTCGTACTCAAGAAGGAATTGCTCAAGGTGCCGCTGGTCGGCTGGGGCCTGGCTGCGATGAAGATGATTTCCATCGACCGTGCCGCCGGCAAGGAGGCACTCGATCAGGTCGTTATCCAGGGTCGCGAGCGCCTGCAGCAGGGTTTCTACGTCATTCTCTTCCCGGAAGGCACGCGCGTCGCACCGGGCCACAAGAAACGCTACAAGCCAGGCGGCGCCTATCTCGCCACCCGGGTTGGCTGCAAGGTCGTGCCGATTGCCCACAATGCAGGCGAACTGTGGCCGCGCCAGGCTTTCCTGAAAACGCCGGGCACCGTCACCGTCAGCATTGGCCCGGCCTTCGACGCCACCGGCATGACCGAAGCCGAGGTCAACCAGAAGGCCGAAGCCTGGATCGAAGACGAAATGCACCGCATCTCGCCGCACCGTTACTCGGATGCCCAGCACAACGCCACCTGAAACAAGCCACCGCATCGCCATTGCCGGTGCGGACGTTTCCTACCAACTGCGGCGCAGCCAGCGGCGCACGATAGGCTTGACCATCGACCATCGCGGCCTGCGGGTCGGTGCGCCGACCCGGGCCCGGATCGGCGATATTGAAAAACTGATTCATCAGCACGGCGACTGGGTGCTCGACAAGCTGGCCGCCTGGCGCGACCGCCCGGTTCCCGGCAAACAGGAAATCACCGACGGCACGATCATTTCCATACTAGGCGAGCCGCTGACCATTGCCCTGACGACTGTCGGGCGTTCCCGCTGGCAATTCGGCCCCGGCACCCTCTACCTTCACCCGGTCAGTACCGGTGCCATCAACGGCTTGCTTGAAAAGGCGCTGCGCGAGAAAGCGCGTGCTGTCTTTGCCGAGCGCCTGCAAATCCACGCCCCCCGGCTCGGTGTCGCGACGCCACCCTTGCGGCTTTCCTCTGCCCGAACCCGCTGGGGCAGCTGCAATCACCGAGGCGACATCGCGCTGAACTGGCGGCTCGTTTTCATGCCGCTGCCGGTGGTCGATTACGTCGTTTGCCATGAATTGGCGCACCTCAAGGAAATGAACCACAGCCCGCGCTTCTGGTCTGTGGTGGAACAACTCTACCCGGACTGGAAAACCCGACGCCTTGAACTGCGTCAGTTGGCCCGGCAAATCCCGCACCTCTAAAGGAAACAGCATGCGCATTCTGCACACCATGATCCGCGTCGGCGATCTCGACAAATCGATTGCCTTCTACACCGAAATTCTCGGCATGCAGCTGCTTCGCCGCCAGGACTATCCGGACGGCCGCTTCACGCTGGCCTTCGTCGGCTACGGCCCCGAGGACAAGGAAGCCGTGCTCGAACTGACCCACAACTGGGACACGCCGTCTTACGAACTCGGCAATGGCTATGGCCACGTCGCGCTAGCCGTGCCGGATGCGGCAGGCGCCTGCGCCGAGATCAAGGCCCTCGGCGGCAAGGTAGTCCGCGAGGCGGGACCGATGAAGCATGGCAGCACGATCATCGCCTTTGTTGAAGACCCGGACGGCTACAAGATCGAATTGATCCAGCGCGGCTAGACCAAGGCTAACAACGGACAGACCCGTTCCCATAAAAGAAGAGGCCATCCCAGGACGGCCCCTTCTGCTGTTCTTGCGGCGACAATGCCCAGCCGCCGCTAGCCGAACGCCGTTCAGCGCATGATTTTCCCATCACGGCGCAGAACCGTCAGTTCGACGAATTTCGAGCCGTTATGATCGTTTGGACCAAAGCTGACGGCATAACCACCGGTATCGTAGCTGTGCATCCCTTCCATGGCACCGATGAGCTTTTCACGGGTCAGATCCTTGCCGGCGCGTTTCACCCCTTCGACAAAAACTTTCGCCGCGATGAAGCCTTCCAGGCTGACGTATGAGGGTTCAGCCTTGCCCTGCAGCAACTTCTGATACTCACGAACAATCGGCGCGTTGATCGACCAAGGGAAAGGCATCACTTGGGAAATGCCCACCCCCGCGCCATTGGGCCCAAGTTCCTTGGCCAGGGCTTGCGGCCCGACAAACGAAACCGTATAGAACTGCGGTGCGGCGCCTTCGCCGCGAATCGCGTTGATAAAGGCTGCGCTGGGCTTGTAGGGGACAGCCATGATCACCATGTCCGGGCGAACTGCGGCAATCGCTTTTGCCGCGGGAGCAACGTTCAGCGAATTCCGTTCGATAGCGGTGCTATTGATTACCTGCAAGCCTCGCTTTTCCATCGCTCGCTCGACGCCACTCAGAACAGCCTTGCCGAAGCCATCGTTCTGGAAAAACACGGCAATGCGCTTGACGTTCAGCGAAGTGAACTGCTCGACAATCCGCTCGCACTCCTCGGCGTAGCTTGCCCGGATATTGAATACGTACCGATTGAACGGTACGCGCAAGGCATCAGCGCCGGTGAAAGCACCAACAAAAGGCACTTTGGCTGGATTCGAAACCTGCAGTGCTGCGACACTGGTCGGTGTTCCGACAAAACCAAGCAAGGAAAATACGCCCTCTTTTCCGATCAGCTGACGCGTATTGGCGGCGGTGCGTTCCGGCTCATAGCCATCATCCAATACCTTCAGTTCCAGCTTTCGACCGTTGATGCCCCCCTGGCTATTCACCTGGTCAAAATAAAGCTGGACCCCCAGTTTCATCTCGCTGCCCAGTTCCTGCGACGGGCCGCTGAGCGGAACAGACTGGCCGACCAAAATCGTGCTATCGCTTACGCCTGTCTCAGCCATGACGAAACTTGAGGAAACAACGCCCAGCACCCCGACTACCCCCCTGACCACCAGCTTCCAGTTCATATAATTGAGATCTTCTGTTTATGACAACGGGCAGAGGTTATTCCAGACGAATTTTTTGTCAAGAATTGCCCATTTCTCAACAAATGACATATTGGTAAATCTTTTTATACGCCAGTTTCATATCCAAAATGCCCTCCGTCTTCAACCCGAAACGACGCGACCAAGCTCATCTCGGAAGCATTGGCCGGACTAGCCCACATCTTGGTCGAAACCTCATTTGCTAATGATGAACATCAAGGCCCTCCGGCAACGATCCCAAGACAATGGCCGACAAAGGAGATAAAACTCATGCCGCTACCCGATTTTTTTGCCCAGATTCCTGCGATCACCCTGCGCGACCCGCTGGCTGAACTGCTTGGTGCGGCCGATGGTGGACTGATCGAGTACACCTTTGCCGATGCCGTCAAACTGGCCGGGCATTCCTGCCCCACCGTGGCCGGGGCATGGCTGATGAGCGTCCGGGCGCTAGGCGAGCTATACGGCAGCGAAACGCCGGTACGCGGCAATATCGCCGTCGCCTTGCAAGACGATCTCGACAGTGGCGTGGCCGGGGTTATCGCCAGCATTGCTACCTTGCTGACCGGTGCCGCCGGCGATGGGGGCTTCAAGGGGCTCGGCGGGCAACATGCCCGGCGGGGCTTGCTAAAGTTTGGCGTTGCCGAGGTCATGGGCATGCGCTTTCGGCGCCTCGATACCGGCGCTGCGGTCGACTGCGTTTTTCGGCCTCATCTGGTGCCCGCCGACCCCATGCTCGGCAAATTATTACCAGGAATCGTCAGCGGCGCGGCCAACGCCGCCGAAACCGGGCTCTTCGGAAAGCTCTGGCAGGATCGCGTCAAACGCCTGCTGATCGATCACGGCGACGATCCTGCCGTCGTCGAAATTAAGCGCATTCCCCATTAGCGCACCTTGACAGGGTTTCAGGCGAGATGAAACACTGAGTTCCCCAAGCGCCTGCCAACTATGACAAAACCCACCGCCCTGGTTGTCGATGATTTCGCCTCGATGCGCAGCGTTATCGTTGAAGTGCTCAAGCGCACCGGTTTCACCGACATTTATCAGGCTGCCAATGGCCAATCCGCACTGGCCCGCCTGCAAGAGCACAAGAAAATCGGTCTCGTCGTTTCAGACTGGTACATGCCGGAAATGGATGGCCTGGCGCTGCTCAAGGCGATCAAGGCCAACCCTAACCTGGCCCACATTCCGGTACTGATGATTACCGCCGAAGGTCAGCGCGACAACGTGCTGGATGCCATGCAGAGCGGCGCAGCTGGCTACATCGTCAAGCCCTTCACCCCGACCGCACTGCAGGAACGATTGGAGCAGATGTTCCCGTAGCCGGCCTTCAGGCCATCGCTTCCCGCATGACGGTCTCGAAGCGCTCAACAACCATCGCCCAATGGTGATTCAGCATGGAACCCCGGGCAGCCCGCCCAAGCACCGGCAAGTTTTCCAGATTCGATACCAGATCGAGCGCCGCACGCTTGTAGCCATCTTCATCACCCGGCGCCACCAGGCGGCCATTCTCGCCATCGACAATCAACTCGGCCGCCGCCGCACTGCGGTAGGCCAGCACCGGCAAGCCGCTGGCCATCGCCTCGGCGACCACGTTGCCGTAGGTTTCGGTCAGGCTGGGAAACAGGAAGAGGTCGGCGCTGGCATAGTGAGCAGCCAGATCCTCGCCGGTCCGCATGCCGGCGAAATGTTGATCCGGGTGATCAGCCGCCAATTGCTTGGCGGATGGACCGTCGCCGACCCAGATCATTTTTGCCTTGGGATGCCAGACCTGGATCGCGGCAAAGCTTTTCTCGACCAGGGCCAGATTTTTCTCGGCGGCCATTCGGCCCACATAGAGGCAAACCGGCCCATCCGCTTCAACGCCCCAACGGGCGCGCAGTTCCGGGCTGCGCCGGGCGGGATCGAACAGCGCCGCATCGACGCCACGCCCGACCACCCGAACGCCGCGCAAGCCTTCGCCGGCCAGATCGGCGGCCAGCGCAGCAGTCGGCACCATCGTCGCCAGCGTCCGCCGATGCAGGGTACGCAGGTAGGCGGCGACCGCCGGGCGCATCCAGCCCAGCCCGTAATGCACGCTGTAACGGTCGAAATTGGTATGAAAGCCGGAGGTCACCGGAATGCCCAGGCGCCGGGCGACGTTGACCGCCGACCAGCCAAGCGGCCCTTCGGTCACCACGTGCACCAGATCAGGCCGGTTCTGTCGCCATTGCCGGGCGAGTCGGCGGCTGGCCGGCCAGCCAAAGCGCAGACCGGGATAGCCGGGCAGCGGAAAACCCGGCAGTGTCAGTTCATGCTCGCTACTCGCGTCGGCCTTGCTCTGACTCGGGCGGATGACGCTGACCCGATGGCCGCGTTCACGCAAGCCGCCAACCAGCCGACCGACGGTCATTGCCACGCCGTTAACTTCAGGCGGGAAGGTTTCAGTGACAAAGGCAATGGCGATCGACATCAGACGCTCTCCAGCAAAACACAAACCCAGACAACGACCACCAGCAGCAGCGAAATGAGCACGGCAGCACTACCGATATCCTTGGCCCGCTTGGCCAGCCGATGATTTTCCAGGCTGACACGATCAACCACCGCCTCGATGGCCGAATTGAGCAGTTCAACGACCAGCACGAGCAGCACGCTGGCGACCATCAGGCCGCGGGCCAGCCAAGGTACTGGCAGCAGGAAGGCCGTGGGGATCAGCAAGACAGCGAGCCACACCTCCTGGCGAAAGGCGTCTTCGCACAGATAGGCCGCCTTCAGGCCGGCCATCGAGTAGCTGAAGGCATTCCAGACCCGGCGCAGGCCGGTCTTGCCCTTGAACGGTGATTCGTTGGCCGGATCAAGGCCCAGATCGTGCGAAGAGGGTTCCTGCATGACATCTCCGTGAAAGCACCCACCTTAGTCACGCTTGGCTAAGCTTTGATGACAGCCGTCGTCACGAAAATGTCACGCAAGGCCTTCCCGTAACCTCCCGGTCATCCTGGCAACCTATAATGCGCACCTTCGTCGTCAAAATCCCCCCTGTTCCTCATGCGCCACCTGCCCCTCTTCCTCCTCGGCATCGCCATCGCCACGCCCTGTCTCGCAGACGAAACCGTCGAGAACTGGCAGGCCAAGGGGCAGGCCACCTATGTCTCGCAGAAGTCAAAATCCTTCAGCGCCGCCTACTCCGGCCCCAACAGCTTGAGCACGGACGGAGAGAGCAGCTATACCTTCACCTCGACAGCTTATCTCGGTGCCCGACTGTGGCAGGGCAGTGAGCTTTACCTGAACGTCGAGGCAGGCCAGGGTGACCCGCTGTCCCGGCTGACCGGCCTGGGCGGCTTCACCAACGGCGAGGCAACCCGTGTTTCCGGCACCTCGATCAAGGCCTATCGCCAGCGCCTTTTTCTCCGCCAGACCTGGGCGCTGGGTGACGATACCGAGTTCGTCGAATCCGCCTTCAACCAGATGGCAGGCCATGTCGCCAAAGATCGCTTCGTGCTGACCATGGGCAATTTCTCGACACTGGATATCTTCGACGGCAACGCCTACGCCAAGGACCCGCGCACCCAGTTCATGAACTGGAGCAACATGGCGCATGCCGCGTTCGACTATGCTGCCGATGCCCGCGGCTTTGGCTGGGGCTTCGCCGGCGAGTGGTATCAGGGCGACTGGGTATTTCGCTTTGGCCGGATGACCGGCCCGCGCGAGCCCAACGCCCTGCCGATCGACTATCAGATCAAGCGCCATTACGGCGACCAGATCGAACTCGAACATGCCCACGAAATCGCCGACCAGCCTGGCAAGATCCGCCTGCTCGCCTTCCGTAATCGCGCCAACCTGGCCGCTTATCGCGATGGCAGCACCTGGCTGGACAACAATCCCGGCCCCGATCAGATCGCCATCCAGAACGTACGCAACGGCGAAAAGATCAAGTACGGATTCGGCCTCAATATCGAGCAGGCGATCACCGAAAACATCGGCGCTTTCCTGCGCGCCATGCGCGCCGATGGCCGCACCGAAACCTATGCCTTCACCGAAGCGGACGCCTCGTTCGCCACCGGCCTCTCACTCAAGGGCAGCCTCTGGGGCCGCAGTGACGACACGGTCGGCGTTGCCTGGATGCGCAACGCCCTTTCCCACGAGCGGCGCGACTACCTGGCCAAGGGTGGCATTTCCTTCTTCATCGGCGATGGCGCCCTGAACTACCGTCCGGAAAACATTCTCGAAACCTACTACAGCCTGAAAGCCCTGCCCGGACTGTGGCTGACGGCCGATTACCAGCGCATTTCAAACCCGGCTTACAACGCGGATCGCGGCCCGGCCAACATCCTCTCGCTGCGCGCCCACGCCGAATTCTGAACCAGCCGCAGCACGCGGCTTCATTTGTAACATTTCGAACAAGACGCCGATGGGCTGCCCATGGTAGAAACGGGCTTTATTGATCGAACAAGCGCTGCCCATGATTTCCATCGAACTCTTCGCCCACAATCCAACCATGATTCGCGTCCCGGCCGGCCAGGCCCTGTTCCGTGAAGGCGAAGAAGGACACATGATGTTCGTGCTGGCCACCGGCTCGGCCGACGTCGTCGTCCATGAGCGGGTCGTTGAAACCTTGCAGCACGGCAGCATCGTCGGCGAAGTCGGCATCGTCCTGCCCGGGCCACGTTCGGCCAGCGTGATCGCGACGACGGATTGCGAATTCGTCGCCGTCGATGAAAAGCGTTTCCAGTTCCTGGTCCAGCAGACCCCGTTCTTCGCCACCCAGGTCATGCGGGTGATGGCTGAACGACTGCGCAACCTGAATCAGCTGGTCACGCCGATCGAAGATATTTAGGCACCTGACTTCGACAGGAATTCGCCGCACCAGGCATGCACGCTGACGATAGGAAAACGCCAGTGATGCGATTCCTTCATTGGATTTTCGCCCACATAGCTGGGCGGAAAACGATGGCAAGCGCCCGTCAAGGCATCCGCAGCTCGGAAATAGTGGCACCCGCCACAAACCAGTTCAATTTGTTCAGCCATCGCCCATTAAATCATGCGGCGGCCGTCAATGGCATTTCCGGCGAGCACTGCACACCGGCCAGTTGGTGGTAAAGCGTCGCCAGCCGCTCGGCCATTGCCACATCCGTCCATTCCTGAGCATAGCGCGGCGCCTCGTCGTAAAGGTGGCGCCAGGCGGCCGGATGATTGAGGAAATGACCGAGTGTTTCACCGAAGGCTTTGGGATCGGCCGGCGGCGAAAACGTGCCGCGGCCGGGCGCCAGAATGTCTGTCGTCCCCATTTCCGACAGCGCGATCACCGGCACGCCGGCAGCCAGCGCCTCGATCAGGACCAAGCCCTGCGTTTCTGTCCGCGAGGCAAAAACAAAGACATCGGCCGCCGCATAACAATCCGGCAAAGCCTGCTTGCGGTCGAGATAGCCGATGAAGATGACCGAATCCTGCAAGCCGAGCGCAGCCGTTTGCGCCTTCAGGTCGCTCATCGCCGGCCCCTCGCCTGCGATGACCAGCAGCGTATCGGGTCGCGTCTGCCGGGCGTGAGCCAGCGCTTCAAGCAGGAAACCGATATTTTTCTCATGCGCCACCCGGCCGACAAACAGCGCCACCGGCCTGTCCTCGGCAATGCCATGACGCAGACGGAAGACCATGCCGTCGCCTGCCGCGAACTGCGCCAGCGGGATACCGGTCGGCAGCACATGCATCGGCGACGTCACGCCGTAAGCATCCAGTCGCTGGCGCATCGCCGTCGATGGCACGATCACCGCATCAAGCTGATTGCATTGGCGACGGGAAAAGGCACGAGCCTGGCCGCGCAGCCAGCCGGCAGGAATGAACCGGGCGTAGTGCTGCAGGTATTCCTCGAACAGCGTGTGGTAGGTCGCCACCACCGGCAGGCCGAGCTGGCGAGCCGCCTTCAGGCCTGCATAGTGAGCGATGAACGGGGTCTGGATGTGGACCAGATCGCAATCCCGGGCTGCGTCCAGCACCGCCCGGTGCATGGCTCGCCAGCCAACCAGGCGATCCTCCGGGTCACCCAGCACCGGGCGGCCGGCGACACGAATAACGCCCTCTTCGTCGGGTTCGTCGCCATAGCGCGGCACGACCAGCCTGACCTCAACCCCTTGCGCCACCAGCGTACGACGAAATGTTTCGATCGAGGTCGAAACGCCATTGACGCGCGGAAAATAGACATCGGAAACCATCAGTACGCGCATTTCACGCCTCCACTGTTTCTGCAACAGGCTCGGCTACCGGCGCCGGTGCGGCCAGCAGGCGGACCGGTTTGGGCTCGCCCCAGGTGACCAGTTCCAGCCGGCCGTCAAAGTGCTCGACAATGGCCGTGCAGGAATCGACCCAGTCGCCGCAATTCACGTAAGTCAGGCCATCGAGCTCGCGGATCGTCGCCCAATGGATGTGTCCGCAGATCACGCCATCCAGCCCGCGCTCCCTGGCGTGGTGAATGGCGGATTCTTCGAAATCGAAAATGAAAGTGAGTGCCGTCTTGACCTTGCGTTTGGCGTAGCCGGCCAGCGACCAGTAGCCGGCGATGCCCAGCTTGCGCCGCCCCCATGACAACAAGGTGTTGATGCGCACCAACAGTTCGTAGGCATGGTCACCGAGCACGGCAACCCAGCGATGATGGCGCGTCACCTGGTCGAACTGGTCGCCGTGGATGAGCAGAAAGCGCCGGCCATCGGCAGTTTCGTGGACCAGTTCATCGACGACTTCGACATCGCCGAAGACGATGCCGCAATATTCGCGCAGCACCTCGTCGTGGTTGCCGGGAATGAACACCACCCTGTCGCCATGCCGCGCCCGGCGCAGCAGTTTCTGGACGACGGTATTCTGGGCCTGCGACCAGTTGATGCTCCGGCTCATCGCCCAGAAATCGACAATATCGCCGATCAGATAAGTCTGTTCGGCGGGATGTTCGCGCAGGAAATCGAGGAGTCTGTCCGCCTGGCACGCCCGCGTGCCAAGGTGGATATCAGAGAGAAAAACGGATCTGACCTTGGGCATGACCCCACGATACGACCCACCCGTGACCCGCTGGTTACTGCTGCGTTACGGTTTTATTTCGCACGTCACCATGTATTCGCCTCGCAATCGGCCTTACAGACGACGCAGCCACTTCAGCAAGGTATCGTAAAGAACCTCCGGAACGACCGGCTTGGCGATGAAATCGTTCATCCCCGCCGCCAGGCATTGAGCCTTGTCCTCGGCAAAGGCATTGGCTGTCATCGCAAGAATCGGCACCGCTGCGCAGGCCGGCAGTTCACGGATGCGCCGCGTGGCCGCCAAACCATCGAGCACCGGCATCTGCATATCCATCAGGATCAGGTCATAGCAGTTGGCCAGGGCCATGCGCACCGCAATCTCCCCGTTCTCGGCCATTTCGACGTCCAGATCGACCGCTTCGAGCAGCATTTGGGCAATTTCCCGATTGATCGGCTCGTCTTCGGCCAAGAGAATCCGCCGGTGGGCGCAATCGCGCCTCAGCATCGCATCGGCCTCCGTCATGGCGGTACGGCTGGGCACCTCGGCGATTTCATCTGATTTACCGAGGATCACGGTGAACCAGAAGGTACTTCCTCCCCCCGGCGTGCTGTTAACGCCGGCCGTGCCGCCCATCACTTCCGCTATCTTTTTGGTAATGGCCAGGCCCAGCCCCGTCCCGCCGTATTTGCGGGTCATCGAATTATCGGCCTGCTCGAACGCACCGAACAGTTTGGGCAAGGCTTCCGGCGCAATGCCAACTCCCGTATCTTCGACCTCGATACACAAGTTGGCTGATAGCTCTGTCTCCTCCAGAATCCGGGCGCGCAGGGTGATATGCCCCCGCTCGGTGAATTTCAGCGCGTTGCCGGCGAAATTGAGCAGCGCCTGTTGGAGTCGCGTCGGATCACCGCGCAAGTTGCGTGGCACATCATCGGCTTCGATGTTCAAAACCAGCCCCTTTTCCCGCACTTTCGGGCCGAGCATCGAGGCTACATTGCCGAACAGGGCGCGGATACTGAGCGGCACATCCTCCAGCGTAAATTTTCCGGCCTCGATCTTCGACAGGTCGAGCACATCGTTGATGATTCCCAGCAGGTGCTTGCTGGCGTTTTCGATGATATCGAGCTTTTCAGACTGCGGAGGGGTCACCCCCATGTTGCGCAGGATATGCACCATGCCGGTGATGGCATTCATCGGCGTGCGAATTTCGTGGCTCATGTTGGCCAGGAAGGCGCTCTTGGCCACACTGGCTGTTTCGGCGACCTCCTTGGCCACCATCAGATCGGCGGTCTGCGAGTCGACCAGTTCCTGCAGGTGCTGGCGGTGTCCATCCAGTTCCAGCTCCGAACGTCGCTTGGCCGTGATGTCATGCCCGATCCCCAGCACACCGATCAGCTTCCCGCTGGCATCGCGCATCGACATCTTCGTCGTTTCGAGCAGCTCCCGGTGACCATCCGAGGCGAAGGGCACCTCCTCCTCGTTAATTGATGGTCCATCCTTTTCCATGGCCTTGCGATCATGTTCCCGGAAGAAATCAGCCAATTCCTTGCTGACGAAATCATAGTCCGTCTTGCCGACAATTTCCTGTTCGCTGGTCCCGAAGAACTGCTCGAAGCGGCGGTTGCAGCTGAGATAGACACCATCGGCATCCTTCAGCCAGATCAGGTCGGGAAGCGTGTCGATCAAGGTCCGGTACATCGAACGTTCACGGGCCAGCACCAATTCTGCGCGCTTCCGGTCACTGATATCCCGCGATGAGGCGTAGAGCAACTCGACGCCCTCGATGACCATCGGCTGGAAACTGACCTCTGCCGGAAACTCGCTGCCGTCCTTCCGGCGGTGGCGTGTTTCAAACTGATCGGGCACGGGCGACTGAAAGCGCTGGGCCAGCATCGCCTCGACATCCACATCCTTGACTGACGAATCCCATTGCCCGATGGCCATGCCGATGACCTCCTGCCGGGAATAACCCAGCAGGGCGCAGAAAGCGTCGTTGGCTTCGACGATGACGCCATGCCGGTCGAGAATATGGACACCGTCACTCGCATTCTTGAGTAGCGCAACGGCATGCTCGCCTTGCCGCCGCAAGCTGGACAGCATGCCCAGGAGCAACAAGCTCAGGGCAAAGGTGGCGAACGCAAAAATGACAAGGGCGATGACGGTTTGCTGCAATCGCTCATACCAGGGCAGCAGATAGTCGTCATGCGCCAGGCCGACGATCAGGTGGAATGGCATCGACGACAGCCGTTGATAGGTAATCAGCCGCGAAACGCCATCCGGTGTCGTCTGGGTGTGATAGAAGAAACTGCGCTTGCCGTCCTCAATTCCGGCAATCAGGGTCTTGTTGTAAATTGGCGCCCCCAACTCACCTTCCGGCTTGTTCAATGCAGGATAGCGGGTGATCAGGTTGAGTTTGGCATCGCGCAGGACAGCCAGGCCATGGGGGCCATAGTCGAGCTTGGCCAGCTGATCGGACAAGTAGGAAACGGGAACCGCGACCGAGACGATGCCGGCAAATCGGCCATCCGGATAGCGATAGCGTGCCGCGACCGGAACCAGGTGGACCTTGGTGACGTAGCCGAGCACCGGGTCGTTGATCAGGGTACCGGTTTCCGGATGCTCCTTGAGTTGCCTGAAAAAACTCCGCCCTCCCCATGTGGTGGTTCCCGGCACCACATCCCCGCCCAGAATCACCATGCCGCTCTCATCCGACACCCGAACCCTGACGTGGGCGCCAAGATGGCTCTCCGCACGTTTGATGAACGACGCCAGAGACACCTCCTGGAGCGTGGCATGTCGGTTCAACTCTTCTTCGAGACGATCGACCACGCTACCCAGTGTCACCTCGACACGCCCCAGGCTGACGGCAAGGTTTTCATCGAGGGCACGCGCCAGATTCCGGCTTTCCGCTTCGGCTTGGCGATCGTAGAGCTGCCGACTGTCGTACAAGGTGTAGGCGCCGACGCAAATCGCCAGGCAATTGATCGCCACGACGATTGCCAGCAGCGTTCGACGGAATACCAAGGCTTCGGCAACCGACAGGGTATTGAATACGACGCCCATCTTCTCGATCCTCTCCTTTGGCTCTAGGACTCGAAAAATCACGCTTGGTTTAGCTGCCAGCCAGAATTAATTCCCTAGCGTCGGAACAGGGCACCTGAAACGGGCATTCACACGAATTCTCGCAGCTGTCATGGAACGCGAACCCAGCAAATTATTTAAGCGGCATGCCAAGGATATAGCAAACACAACAACGAGACACAGCATTTAGTGAATTGTGTATTTTTAATCTTTACGGAACTTCAGGCACGTGGCGACGAGTCGTTCGCGGTTGGCCGTGGCGATGCCGATCATCGTTGCGATCATCGGTAGCCCCGGGGCGACTCAGCCCGGCAGCAGTAGGCCGGCCCCCAAAAGCACCGGCGCCCAGGTCAGCGGGAGATTTCGCCGCCCGGCACGGCGACACTGGCCAGTTCACGATTCACCCCCTGCCACCCCAGGCGGAACAAGGGCAGCAGATAGACCAGCACGAAACCGCCAAGCCCCCACAAGCAAGCGGCGACGCGCCAGGGCAAAGAACCGGGGTAGCCCTGACCATCGAAAGGCAAGGTGGCGACGGCCACCAGCGAAATCGCCACCAGGAACCAGTGAGCGCGCACCCCCAGCCCCCAGGGGAAGCGGCGGCTCAAACGCAAGCCTAGCCAACTGCCGGCGAGGCCGATCATGGCACCGGCCAGCACATCGACCGGCCAGTGGGCGCCAACGGCAATCCGCGAGAAACCGGCCAAGGCAGCGATCAGCACAATCGGGGCCGCCCGCCAGCCGAGCAAGGCCAGCCAGGGGACGACAAAGGAGAAGGCAGAGACGGTATGTCCGGACGGAAAGCTGTGCGCCGTCAGCTTGGCACCAATGACATTGATCTGCGCAGCATCGAGCACCGCTGCGGGGCGAGGCAAAGGCACGGCCGTCTTGAAGCCACGGCTGATTGCCCCGGCAAGCAGGGCACCGAGAAAGAGCGCCCAGAACACCCGGGGATAACGCAGACAGAAAGGCAACATCAGCGCCAACTGCACGCGGGCGTCGCCCAAAGTCGTCAGTGACTCCCAGAGCACCGGAGGAAGCACGGCGCTGGCCGCCTGCGCCGGGATGAAACCAGCCTGCCACTTGCCAGTGAACCAAATGCCGAACAGCGCCATTGCCAGCAACAGGCAGGACACCCATACCATCCTGTCGAACCAGCGATGCCGGGCGTACAGCCCGCAATCCATCACCGCGCCGCCTCGCGTTCGACGCGAGCCAGGGTCACGAAACTCTTCACGTAGATATCGCGCATCGTCAGACCGGAAGCCAGCAGCGCCTGCACCTCATGCCGGCGGTCGGTACGGGTGATCACCAGCTCTCCCTCAACGGGCACCCTGGTTGGCGTCGCCGACTGCCGATAGACGCTGAAGCTGGGCATGATGATGCGCCAGGCCACCACCGTGCCGCCACTTTGTTTGGCGACCATGGCCGCCTCGCGGATCGGCCCCTGGGTGACACCGATCACTCGCGGCGCGATGACCGCGCCAACGACCAGTGCCTGCAGTAGCCCGGCAATGATCAGCCCTTGCCAGACCGGCAAGTTGCGCCACAAGGTCAATGCAATGACGGCAACGGCGAGCAAGGGGAGCAACCAGCGCGCTTCGTCGGAGAAGGCCGCAACCAGGCCGTCGAGCAGCGTCTTCTCAAAAGGTTTGCCCGCCTTGGCGGCAGCAAAGACCAGAATTTCCGGCAAGGCAGCCAGCAACAGGGTAAAGGCGATCAGCGGCAGATAGGCCAGCCAGCGCCGCTCGAACTCCGGACGATAGCGGGCGAGCAGGATGAAGAGCGGCGTGCAGCCGTAGAGCAGGTAGTGCGGCAACTGCGTCCCGGAGAAGGAGAAGAAGCCGAAGACGACGACGAACCACAGGATCAGGTAGCGTTCGAACAGTCCCTCGCCGTAAGCCAGGCCGAGCGGCACCGAGCACAGCTTCCTGAGCAGCTGGCCGACGATGGCGAGCAGCCAGCCGGTGAACGGCATCAGCACGAAGGGCAGGACGACGAGGTAGTAGTACCACTTGCCGCCATGCCCCTCGAAGGTATTGGAGTAGCGATTCAGGTTGTGCTTCAGGTAGAAACCGCGGAAGAAGGCGTCGCCCTGATCCAGATAAACCAGCACATGCCAGGGCACGACGATGGCCAGGAAAAGCAGCCAGCCCGGCCAGAAAAAGGCCGCTTTCAGCCAGTCACGCCAGGCGCCGGCCGAGACGAAGAAAATACCGCTGATCAACAGCGGGAACATCACCGCGACCGGCCCCTTGGTCAGGAAGCCGAGGCCGAGCATGGCATAGACGAAGAACAGGAGCCGGCGGATTTGTTGCGGGCTCTTGCCATCCCGGCTGGAGCAAAAGAAGTCGTAGATGCCGAACATCGACAGGGCGATGAACAGGTTGAGCAGCGCATCCGAAATCGCGGCCTTGGCGATGAAGCCAACGGCCAGCGACAAGGCCATGACCAGCGCAGCGACCTGCGCCGTCCGCCGGTCGGCATGGTGCAGACAGAAGCGGTAGAGGAAGAGCAACCAAAGGATGCTGGCGATGATCGACGGCAACCTGAAGCCGATTTCACTGACCCCGAGCACACTGACTGAAACAGCCTGCGCCCAGTAGATCAGGATCGGCTTGTCGTGGCGCGGCGCATCGTTCAGGGTCGGCGAGATCAGGTTGCCACGCGCCATCATTTCGCGCGTCGCTTCGGAAAACGCCCCTTCGTCGACATCGGTCAGCGGCAGGCTGTAGGCATTGAGCACGAAAGCGATGACGATCGCCAGCACCAGGCTGAACGGCGACAGCAGGAAGCGCTCGATGGAACGAAGGATTGGTCTGGCTTGCATCGCGGCATTATAAGGCAGGGCAGCCAGCTTCCCCGACCGCCGGCATGATGGCGACTTGACGTTGCTGCGGACGACGCCTAAATTCGCCCGACTTTCTCCATCGACCTTCGAGGCAACCCCATGAAAATCGGCACCCCGCTTTCCCCCTCTGCCCTGCGCGTCATGCTGCTCGGTGCCGGCGAACTCGGCAAGGAAGTGATCATTGCCTTGCAACGCCTGGGCGTCGAAGTGATCGCTGTCGACCGCTACGAGAACGCCCCTGGCCATCAGGTGGCTCACCGCGCCCACGTCATCTCGATGACCGATGGTGCCGCGCTGCGCCAGTTGGTCGAACAGGAAAAGCCGCACCTGATCGTGCCGGAAATCGAAGCCATCGCCACCGACATGCTGGTCGAGATCGAAGCGGCCGGCTTGGCCGAAGTAATCCCGACCGCCCGCGCCGCCAAGCTGACCATGAACCGCGAAGGCATCCGCCGGCTGGCCGCCGAGGAACTTGGCCTGCCGACCTCGCCCTACAAATTTGCGGATTCCCTGGCTGAATTGCAGGCTGCCATCGATGGCGGCATTGGCTATCCCTGCATCGTCAAGCCGACCATGTCGTCGTCCGGCAAAGGTCAGTCGCTGCTGCGCGGCCCGGACGATGTCCAGAAGGCCTGGGATTACGCGGCCAGCGGTGGCCGCGTCAATCAGGGCCGGGTCATCGTCGAAGGCTTCATCGACTTCGATTATGAAATCACCCTGCTCACCGTCCGCGCCCGCGATACAGCCGGCGAAGTGGTGACTCACTTCTGCGAGCCGATCGGCCACGTGCAGGTCGGCGGCGACTATGTCGAATCTTGGCAGCCGCAGGCGATGAGCCCGGCTGCGCTGCAACGGGCGCAGGAAATTGCCGCCGCCGTGACCGGCAACCTCGGCGGTCGTGGCCTGTTCGGCGTCGAACTGTTCGTCAAGGGCGACATGGTCTGGTTCTCCGAAGTCAGCCCCCGGCCGCACGACACCGGGCTGGTCACGCTGTGCTCGCAGCGCTTCTCGGAATTCGAACTGCACGCCCGCGCCATCCTCGGTTTGCCGGTCGATACCGCGCTGCGCGAAGCGGGTGCTTCGGCCGTCATTTACGGCGGCATGGAAGAAAAAGGCATTGCCTTCGCGGGGCTGGAAGAGGCCCTGGCCGTACCGCGCAGCGACCTGCGCCTGTTCGGCAAGCCGGAGTCCTTCAAGAAACGCCGCATGGGCGTGGCCGTCGCCAATGGCGAGAGCACCGACCAGGCCCGCGAACGGGCCAAGCTGGCGGCGAGCAAGGTTCGTCCGACCAGAACCTGAAATTCGGAACATGCTGTCGGCGGCTGGACAGCGCCGCTGACTACGCGTCCTCGTTCCCGTTTCAGGCGCCGCGCATCCGCTCGATCTGGCGGGTTTTTTCCTCGATTTCTTCCTCGCTGTCGGCATAACGCTGGCTGATGGCGAGGAATTCATCCTGCAATTCGACAAAGGCATCAACCATATCGGGGTCGAAGTGGCTGCCTCGCCCGTCGATGATCATCTGTACCGCCTTGTCGTGCGGAAAAGGATTCTTATACGGGCGGCGGCTGATCAGTGCGTCATAGACATCGGCCACGGCCATGATGCGCGCCGATATCGGGATCGCATCACCGGCCAAGCCCTCCGGATAGCCGCTGCCGTCCCATTTTTCCTGGTGGCTGTAGGCGATCTCCTTGGCGTGGTTCAAGAAATCGACGCTGATTCCGAGTCTCCGCTCGGCATTGATAATCGCATCGCGTCCCAGGGTGGTATGCGCCTTCATGAGCTCGAACTCTTCCGGCGTGAAGCGACCGGGCTTGAGCAGGATGTGATCGGGGATGCCCACCTTGCCGATATCGTGCAAGGGAGCCGACTTGAACAGCATGTTGATGCACCGTTCGGTCAGGAAGGACGAAAACCGCGGATGCTTTTTCAACTTGTCGGCCAGGGCGCGCACGTAGAACTGGGTACGTCGAATGTGATTGCCGGTTTCGTTATCCCGCGTTTCGGCCATCGAAGCCATGGCGAGGATGGTCACATCCTGGATCGCCTCGATCTCCCGGGAACGCCGGGCCACCTCGTTTTCGAGGAAAGCCGCCTTGTCCTCGAGGAAATCCGCCGAAGCCTTGAGTTGAAGATGGGTCTTGATCCGGGCAAGCACCACGCGCTGCCTGATCGGCTTGGTGATGTAGTCAACCGCCCCCAGTGCAAAGCCCTTTTCTTCATCGTCGCTGGACACGTTCGCGGTCAGGAAAATCACCGGCACATTGGCCGTGGCCGGATCGGCCTTGATCTGGCGACAGACCTCGTAGCCATCCATTTTGGGCATCATGATGTCGAGCAGGATGAGATCAGGCAGCGGCCCCGAGCGAATCATCGTCAGCGCATCAATCCCAGAAGACGCCTCCTTGACGTTGTAATGCTTCTTGAGAACGGCTGACATCAACGTCAAATTGAACGGCGTGTCATCAACGACCAGAATGGTCATTTCATGCTGCTGATTGATCAGGTTCTGCATTGCGAATCCCTGCCAAGTATTATCCGCCCAAGGCTGCAAAATATAGCAAATACTATATTTTTGTCAATATTTAAAACCCACGGCCCTGCCTTCGGATATTGATTTTGCCACGCTCTCCGACACCGAAAGTGTGGGAGTAACTTACGCTTTAATGCTGACCGCTAACTGCCTCGATAATCGGCGCCGGATTGACCGAAGTAGGCTGCTGGAAGGGATTGCCCTGGATCAGCACAATCGCAGCCGTCGGCGCCGCCGCCAAGGCGAACAGGATCACCGCAACCATCGCTGCCCGCGGCTTGTCGACATGAACGACCGAGACCGACAGCAGGGTCAGGAAGCCAAGGAAAGCCATGCCTAGCCACTTGAGCGGATTGACGTGGGTCTGGCTGAGGCCGATGCGCAAGTCACGCTCGTCACGAATTTCGACCGCCTTGCGCAGCATCAGCGCCTGCACGTTCTCGCCGGCACCGGCAGCAACCTTTTGGCTGGCAAGCAGGGTCAGCAGCGCATCGGCCAGCGAAGTCACTTCGGTACTCGACTGGCGGGCCGCCAGCATCGGCCATTCACCGGCGCTGGCCTGACCGTAGCGGGAAAGCGCCAGGCGCACTTCACCCCGCAGCGGCTCGGCCAGCTGTTCCGACAGCACACGAATGCTGCGCAGCGAATCGGCCTCCTTGAACACGGCATTCATCGCCCGGTCATGGGCACTCCAGGTGTCATTGGCCAGGAAGGCCAGGGTCAGACCGAACAGCACCCCGATAATATTGATGAAAGGCGGTGCCACGCCTTGCAGCGAAGCGATCCAGCCCGCCCAGCGTGGGCGGCGCAGCGCCCACTGAACCGCAGCGACGGCGGCAAAAGTACCGGCCACGGCGAGGAAGGCGTAGCCGTAGTGATCGTAGATATGCCAGTTGCTGGTGGGCATGTTCGAAAGTCCGCAGATTGATTCAACTTGATGAGTCTGGGCGATGGTGCGGCACGGCGTCAATCCTTATGCAGAAGCCCGGCCAGAATGGCTCCGGAGGCTGCAGCCGAAACCACCTCGCCCGCAAAGGCCTGTTGCCTGGCCCGAAGCCTTGTTTGTGATTTATTCCGGGCCTATGTAGAGTCCGGAAATGACCAAAAAGCCCGCATCTGCCAGCGCAGAAAACCCCGATACTCCGCCGGCTCAGGTGAGCTTCTGGGAAGCCTTCGTCTTTTGGCTCAAGCTGGGCTTCATCAGCTTTGGCGGACCGGCCGGGCAGATTTCCATCATGCACCAGGAACTGGTCGAAAACCGGCGCTGGATTTCAGAGCGGCGTTTCCTGCATGCGCTGAACTACTGCATGGTCCTGCCCGGGCCGGAAGCGCAGCAACTGGCCACCTACATTGGCTGGCTGATGCACCGCAGCTGGGGCGGCATCGTTGCCGGCGCCTTGTTCGTTCTACCTTCGCTGGCGATCCTGATTGGCCTGTCCTGGATCTATATCGCGTTTGGCGAAATGCCGCTGGTCGCCGGCTTGTTCTACGGCATCAAGCCGGCCGTGACGGCCATCGTGGTTCAGGCAGCCCACCGCATCGGTTCCCGTGCACTGAAGAACAACGTGCTGTGGGCGATTGCCGCCGCATCCTTCGTCGCCATCTTCGCGCTGAACGCCCCCTTCCCGGCCATCGTCGGGGTCGCCGCGCTGATCGGTTATCTCGGCGGCCGCCTTGCGCCGGAATATTTCAAGGCCGGCGGCGGCCACGGCAAGGCCGACAAGTCATTTGGCCCGGCCTTGATTGACGACGACACGCCGACACCGGAACACGCCCTCTTCAAGTGGCGTCACCTGCTGAAGATAGCCGTCATTGGCAGCCTGCTCTGGCTCATCCCGATGGTACTGCTCACCGCGAGCCACGGATGGGATTACACGCTGACACAGATGGGCTGGTTCTTCACCAAGGCGGCATTGCTGACCTTTGGTGGCGCCTATGCCGTGCTGCCCTATGTCTATCAGGGCGCGGTCGACAACTACCACTGGCTGACCCCGCTGCAGATGATTGATGGCTTGGCCCTGGGCGAAACCACGCCGGGGCCGCTGATCATGGTCGTCGCCTTTGTCGGTTTTGTCGGCGCCTACGCCAAAGCCGTGTTCGGCCCGGAAAGCCTGTTCCTGGCCGGCGCCGTGGCGGCCAGCCTGGTCACCTGGTTCACCTTCCTGCCGTCATTCATCTTCATCCTGACCGGCGGCCCGCTGATTGAAACCACGCACAACGACCTGAAATTCACCGCGCCACTGACGGCAATTACCGCGGCCGTGGTCGGCGTCATCCTGAACCTGGCGATGTTCTTCGGCTACCACGTCCTGTGGGCGAAGGGATTCGCCGGCAGCTTCGACTGGATTTCAGCGTTTATTGCCCTGGCGGCTGCCATCGCACTTTTCCGCTTCAAACAGAACGTCATCCATGTCATTGCTGCCTGCGCGATAGCCGGCCTTCTGATCAAGACGCTGCTTTGAAACCTCGCACTTTCTCAACCGAGACTTTCTGCCGTTAAAGCACCACTTGGGAGCCAAGCTCGACCACACGATTCGATGGAATCTTGAAGAACGCCGTCGCGCTGCCGGCGTTACGGAACATCGCCACGAATAACAGCTCCCGCCAGTAAGCCATCTCGGAACCCAGTTTCGGAATCAAGGTTTCTCGACCAAGGAAGAAGGAGGTATCCATTGGTTCGATTGCCAGCCCGGCCTCCCCGCACAGCGCCAGCGCAGCGGGAATATCCGGATCGTCCTTGAAACCATACTGGACGACAACCTGGCTGAAATTGTTGCTCAGGCGATGCACCTCGACGCGGTCGACATCCGGCACATAGGGCACATCGAAGACCTTCACGCTCATCACGACAACCTGCTCGTGCAAGGCCTTGTAATGTTTCAGGCTGTGCAGCATGGCGTGGGGAACCAGTTCCGGGTCGGGGGTCATGAAGATGGCCGTCCCGGGAACTCGCCCAATCCCGCTGCCCGCGATATCGACCACAAACGATTTCAGTTGCATGGCGTCGGCCGCCAGGCGCAGCCCAAGCAACTCACGCCCCCGTTTCCAGGTGGTCAGCAAAATAAAGACGGCCAGACCAAAGGCGAGCGGAAACCATCCACCGTCGGCGATCTTGACGGAATTGGCCAGAAAGAACCCCAGGTCAATGCAGATGAAAGGCAAGGCCCCCAGCATCGCCCTGGCCGGACTCCAGTTCCAGAGGCGAACAGCAACGGCAATGGCCAGGATATTGGTAATCAGCATCGTGCCGGTGACCGCAATCCCGTAGGCAGCCGCCAGATTGGAAGATGAACCAAATTCGATGACCAGCGCAATGATCGCAATGAGCATCATCCAGTTGATCGCCGGCAGATAAATCTGACCGATTTCCTCGTCGGAAGTGTGCTGGATTTCAAGCCGTGGCGTGTAGCCGAGTTGAATGGCCTGCTGCGTGATTGAGAACGCACCGGAGATCACTGCTTGCGATGCAATCACCGTCGCCACTGTCGCCAGGGCAACCAGGGGATACCTGCCCCACTCCGGGGCAAGCAGGTAAAAGGGATTCTCGACGCTGCTCGGGTCGGCCAGCAGCAGCGCGCCCTGACCGAAATAATTGAGGAGCAGGGCCGGCAGGACATAACCCAGCCAGGCGTACTGAATCGGTTTGGCGCCGAAGTGGCCCATGTCGGCATACAGGGCTTCGCCACCGGTGATGCACAGCACAACCGCCCCCAGCGCAAAGAAGCCGAGCAGCGAATTGCCAGTCAGAAAATGGAAAGCATGGACAGGATTGACTGCGGCAAGCACCGCCGGGTTCTCGACAATGGCAGCCGCCCCGAGGACCGCTATGACTGCAAACCAGATGACCATGACCGGCCCGAACAACGCACCAACACTGGCTGTCCCGCGGCGCTGAAAAATGAACAGTCCGATCAGGGTGATCAGCGTGATAGGCAGAATGTAGGGCTTGAAGGCCGGAGTCAGGATTTCCAGGCCCTCGACGGCTGAAAGAACGGAAATGGCGGGCGTAATGATACCGTCTCCATAGAACAGGGCGGCACCAAACAGGCCAAGCAACACCAGCATCTTTTGCTGCCAGGAACCGGCAACCCCCTTGTGCATCGCCAGCGTCATCAGTGCGATGATGCCGCCCTCACCGCGGTTATTGGCCCGCATGATGAAGGAGACGTACTTCAGCGTCACCACGATGATGAGCGACCAGAAGAAAAGCGACAGAATGCCCAGAACGTTATCCGGGGTAATGGGTACCGGATGGTGGGCGCCGCCGAACACCTCCTTGATGGAGTACAGGGGGCTGGTGCCAATGTCGCCATAAACGACCCCCAAGGCAGCCAGTGTGAGCGTCGCCAGACGCTTCTTGTCTTGTTCTTTGTGCATGAAATCCCCGTTAAGGCTGGAAGCGGTAACCGACGCCGGTTTCGGTCAAAAGGTGTGTCGGCTGGGTCGGGTCGTCTTCGAGTTTTTGCCGCAAGTGCCCGACATAGACACGCAGGTAGTGGCTGCTCTCGATGAAGGATGGTCCCCAGATTTCCCGCAGCAGATTGCGCTGGGTCAGCACCTTGCCGGGGTGTGCCAACAGGGCTGAGAGCAAGCGGTATTCAATGGGCGTCAGATGTACTGGCTCGCCGTCACGCGTTACCAGGCGACGCGACATATCCACCAAGACATTCCCGAACTCAATGACGGGGGATGCTGCCTCGCCACTCCGACTGCGTCGACGCAGCAAGGCCCGAACCCTTGCCCGCAGTTCGCCGACACTGAAGGGCTTGGTCAGGTAATCGTCAGCCCCGGCATCCAGTGCATCGATCTTGTCGTTCTCTTGCGAACGGGCGGACAGAATAAGCACCGGCACATCCGACCAGCTGCGTAAATCGCGGATCAGGTCGATGCCATTCCCGTCAGGCAGACCGAGGTCGAGAATCAACAGGTCTGGCTTCCGGGACCCGGCTTCCAGCAGACCCTGGCTCATCGTTTCGGCCTCGCTGACCAGGCAGCCCTCTTCTTCGACTGCGACCCGCACGAACCGGCGAATCTGCTTCTCGTCCTCGATGATCAGAACTTTGGCGGGTGTCGTATTCATGCCAACTCCTCCTCGACTACCGGCGGCACACCCTTCGGCAAAGTAAAGCTGACACAGGCCCCGCCGTCGGGCCGGTTATCGGCAGTGATTGTTCCGCCATGCGCTTCGACGATGGCTTTGCAGATGGCGAGGCCGAGCCCGGTTCCCGGCTTGCCGGATTCACTTTCGCCCCGGACAAACATCTTGAACAGGTCGTCACGCCGTTTTGCCGGAAACCCCGGGCCATGGTCGCTGATACTCACCCGAACCACATCCATCTCCTGTTCGGCTGCCAGCAGAAGGGGGGTGCCATCGGGGGAATATTTGGCGGCATTCTCAAGGAGATTGCACAACACACGTTCGATCAGGACGGCGTCAAACTCGAGGAGAGGCAAATCCCTGGGGAGTTCGACTTTGACCGGGTGCGAGGCCAAGGCACTGCCCAATAACTTGATGCCTGCCCCGACAACTTCTTCGAGCGGTTGCCACTCACGGCGCAACGTCACTTCGCCGGCATTCAGGCGGGCCATGTCGAGAAGATTGCCCACCAGACCGGCCAGCCGGTCGGCCTGCTCATGCAATGCCTGTGCCGTTTCAAGTGCCGTGGCAGGTAATGCCGGCTTGATCAGGAACAGGGAGTCAGCCAAGCCGACCATGGCAGTCAGTGGTGTGCGCAGGTCGTGCGAAAGCGCCGACAGGATGGAGCTACGCAAGCGCTCGGTCAGCATTTTGACTTCAGAGGCCTGCGCCACATCAACGTAGTGGAGTCGCTCCACGGCCACCGCGATCAGGGAGGCCAGGGTTTCCAGTAGCGAGGTGGTTTCGGAGGAAGGCTCAGCCACATCGTCGGCGAACCGGATGGCGAGCACGCCGCGAATCCGCATCGAGGCGCGCAGCGGCAGATAAAGCGGCGCATACCCCATGCCACCCACTTCGTCGCTACGCACCAGTTGGCCGCTTTTCAAGGCGACTTGGGCAAGATGCATCTCAAGAAGCGGGGATTCCGATGATGAAACAACCATCAGACGTTCATTTTCCGGATGCGGCATCAGGACGGCGGACTGGGCATTCAGTTGCGTCTTGATGAACGAGCGGGAAATTTCCACGACTTGCTCGGTCGTCAG
Organism: Dechloromonas aromatica RCB; assembly: GCF_000012425.1. Lineage (NCBI taxonomy): Bacteria > Pseudomonadati > Pseudomonadota > Betaproteobacteria > Rhodocyclales > Azonexaceae > Dechloromonas > Dechloromonas aromatica (nom. nud.). The sequence continues at coordinate 3,813,608 of NC_007298.1, forward strand.
GGTACCGGCCAGTTCACGCGCAAATTGGTACAGGGCCTGGGTTCGTTTTTCGCGCGACTGAGATTCCCGTGCCCGCTGCCTCAATCCCGCCGCAAGGTGGGCCGTAATCAGCGCAGTGACCAGCATCACGGCGAAGGTGACCAGATACTGGATATTGCTGACCGCCAGTGAAAAGCGCGGTGGGACAAAGAAAATATCGAACAGAAGAACGCTCAGAATGGAGGCCAGGATGGCCGCATTGCGGCCCAGCTTCACCGCGACCAGCAGAACGGTCAGCAGGAAGAGCATGACGATATTGGCCAAGTCGAGATAACCCAGCAGCGGCGTGGCGATGATCGTCGTGCCGACACAGGCCAGAATGGTGAGAACCCAGCCCTGTTTCGGGGTGATTCTTTCCGGACTTTCGTCCAGCAATGAGGCATTGTTTTCCATGTCGCTCTACCGATGACGGGATAGCTAAAGATTAGGCTGGCCCGTGTAAAAACGCTGACCATTCTGGCTGGCGACACATAAAAATGTCGTAAAGATTCAGTCTGCCGCACAGTGAAGACAGGAGCCCAAACTCGATCCCCTGCGACGGGGTGGCATTCCTGAGTGCCAGCTCCAAGTCTGAATTTGCCGCTCAAGCATTCCCGACAGGCGAAAAAAAGCCCGGCACAGAGCCGGGCTTCAATGAAGAGCGGAGTTTCTATTTATTCGTCTGTAAAAATCATTTGCTGGCGCTGCGAACGACAGCGCGCTTGCGGGGGGCCGGCTTGCTTTCCGCCAGGGTTTCGACCACCTGATGCGCTTCGTGCTCGGCCAGTTCGACGGTTTCGATGGCGGCCTCGCTCATGCTGTGCAATGTCTGTTCGGCCCCCTGGAGCGTGGTTTTCATTGCGCTCAGGGCGATTGCAGCCTCCCATGGACTGGTTCTCGAAGTACGGTTGATCACCGCGAAAACCATTTCGTCAAATACCTGGACCTGCGCTTCGGCGCTACGGATCATTGCCTTTTGCGTTTCGCCGAGAATTTCCAGCGAACTGTCGAGCAAACGACTGGCTCGGGCGCTGTGCTCCAGCCAGGCCGACGCCGGAAACTGGGTGATCGATTCAAGCTGGCCGTGGCCGAACAGGGCGAAATGCTTGCTACCATGCTGAATCGCTTCGCGACTGGAAGACGAAAACAACTCGGAGAAGCGCCGAGTCGCTTCGATACAGGCCGCCGACAAGCCGATGAAGTTGCTCAGGGCGTGCTCGCGGCTCCGGGCGATTTCGTGGGCAGAGAGAAACATGAGGGTCTCCGGGCAAATTTTTCAGAGGCAGTTTAGCGCCCCGGGATGACAGAAAGATGAATCAGCGAATGGTCCTGACGCCGTCAGCCGTGCCGAGCAGCAACAGGTTGGCCGGGCGAACGGCAAACAGCCCATTGGTGACGACGCCGGTGATCTGGTTGATTTGCGCTTCCAGCCCCTTCGGGTCGGTAATCGACAGGCCTTTGACGTCGAGAATGATATTGCCGTTATCGGTCACAAAACCCTCGCGCAGCACCGGCGTACCACCCAGCTTGGCCAGTTCGCGGGCAACATGGGCGCGGGCCATCGGGATGACCTCAACCGGCAGTGGAAACTTGCCCATGGTGTCGACCAGCTTGGAGCCGTCACAGATGCAGACGAACTCACGAGCCACGGCCGCGACGATCTTTTCGCGAGTCAGCGCACCGCCACCACCCTTGATCATGTTCAGGCCGGCGTCGATTTCGTCAGCGCCATCAACATAGACGGGAATATCTTCAACATCATTGAGGTCGTAGACTGCGATGCCATGGCCTTCGAGGCGCTTGCGGGTCGCTTCCGAACTGGCGACGGCGCCCTTGTACTTGTCCTTGAGCGGCGCCAGCGCATCGATGAAGAAATTGGCCGTCGAGCCGGTGCCAACGCCGATAATGCTGCCGGCCGGGGCGGTCTGCGCCACGTAATCGGCGGCGGCCTGGGCAACGGCCTGCTTGAGTTCGTCCTGGGTCATGGTGATGCTCCTGAATGGTTTGCTGCGCATTTTAAACCCGTGGCGTCTTTGCCCAAATGTTCATAAAAGTTTAACTTTGCACTGTGCATAACTCGCTAAACTCATCATGCTGTTTTTTCAGGGAGAACAAGATGAGCGTACAAAACAAGAAAGACCTTGCAGCCAAGCCGGCTGCCACACCGAAGCCGCCGAAAAAACTGGTGCCGCGCACCGCGCCGAAGGTCGAGATCAAGCCAGAAGCGATCGCAGCAAGCACTGACTCACCTGCTGCCACGCCTGGCGCAGCGGCAGCGGCGCCAACGCCGGCCCCCGTCAAGGCCAAGCCGGCGCGCAAACCGACCCAGGTCGAGGTCACTGTTGCCAAGCACCAGAAGGTTTTAGCCGATGCGCTGGTCAAGGCGCAGGCCATCAAGTATGACCAGCCAACGGTGATGAAGCAGGACGCGGCGCCGGCCAAAAAATCAGACAAGCCAGCCAAGACGAAGAAGATCAAGCTGGTCCGTGACAGCTACGCGATGCCGGAAGCGGAATACGCAAAAATCGCCGAACTGAAGAAGCGAATGAGCGCCCTTGGCAGCGAAGCCAAGAAAAGCGAATTGCTGCGCGGCGGCATCGCCGTACTGGCCGCGCTCAACGATGCCGAGCTGAAAGCCGTGATGGCTCGCATCGAACGCATCAAGACCGGACGGCCTGCCAAGTAGGCAAAAAGTAAGTGTTTCTCCCGTTTGTTACAGCCTGTCATCTGGCTGTAACAAACGGCCAGTAACCTGCACAGCGTTAATCCCCAACCCTGTGCAGGAGTTACCTAATGTTCAAGCATTCCAAGCTCGTTTCCGCTCTGGCCGTTGCCGGTGTCGCCCTGTTTGGCGCCCAGGCCGCCCAGGCCCAGGTCATCAAGATCGACGGCTCTTCCACCGTTTACCCGATCACCGAAGCCGTGGCCGAAGAATTCCAGAAAGCCAAGAAGAATGTCGTCAAGGTTACGGTCGGCATCTCCGGCACGGGCGGCGGCTTCAAGAAGTTCTGCCGCGACGAGACCGACATTTCCGACGCATCGCGCCCGATCACCAAGAGCGAAATGGATATCTGTAAAGCCGCTGGTGTTGAGTACATTGAAATGCCAGTCGCCTTCGACGCGCTGACTGTCGTCGTCAACCCGAAGAACACCTTCCTCAAGCAGGCCACCGTGGCCGAATTGAAGACCATGTGGGAACCGGCTGCCCAGGGCAAGATCACCAAGTGGAACCAGATCAACCCGGCCTGGCCTGACGCCCCGATCAAGCTGTTCGGCGCTGGCGCTGACTCCGGCACCTTCGAATACTTCACCGAAGCGACGGTCGGCAAAGCCAAGTCCTCGCGCGGCGACTACACCGCCTCCGAAGACGACAATGTGCTGGTCCAGGGCGTGTCGCGTGATGTCAATGCCATCGGCTACTTCGGCTACGCTTACTACGCCGAGAACAAGGCCCGCCTGAAGGCGCTGCCGATCGTCAATCCGAAGACCAACGTCGCCGTCGAGCCGTCTGAAGAGTCCGTGATCAAGGCAACCTACCAGCCGCTGTCGCGCCCGATCTTCATCTACGTCAAGGCCAAATCGCTGGAGAAGCCGGAAATCAAGGAATTTGTCGAGTTCTACATGAAGAACGGCGCCAAGCTGACCAAGGAAGTGAAGTACGTGCCGCTGCCAGCCTCGGCCTACACCGGCAACATCGAGCACATGAACAAGAAGAAGCTGGGCACGGTGTTCGGTGGCCACAACGAAATCGGTATCACCATCGAAGATCTGATGAAGCGCGAAGCCAAGAACTGATTTTCACACCTGTCGTAAAAAAAGCCCGATCCCTCGCGGGTCGGGCTTTTATCATAGGGAATTCCAAAAGTGAATTCGCAAACCATGACTGCAAATAACGCTTCCGACCTGCCCGTGGTCAGCGATCGCCTCTCGAAGAACGCCATGCGCCACGTCAGCGAACGGCTGATCGAGTCGCTGCTCTTCGCGGCTGCTGCTGTTTCGGTGCTGACCACCATCGGCATCGTCTATGTACTCGTTTCCGAGTCCATCCATTTTTTCCAGAATGTCAGCATCGTCGACTTCCTGACCGACACCCAATGGACGCCGCTGTTCGATGATGCCCACTTCGGCATCATGGTGCTGGTGTCCGGCACCGTCGTTTCCTCTCTTGTCGCACTGGCTGTGGCCATTCCGATGGGGACGATCATTGCCATCTACCTGTCCGAATTCGCCAACGGCAAGGTGCGTGAAGTGGCCAAGCCAATTCTCGAACTGCTCGGCGGCATCCCGACCATCGTTTTCGGCTACTTTGCGCTGCTGATGGTCACCCCACTGCTGCAAAAGTTTTTCCCGGAACTGCCGGGCTTCTCGCTGCTTTCCGCCGGCCTGGTCATGGGCATCATGATCGTGCCCTACATCGCCTCACTGTCCGAAGATGCCATGCGTGCCGTGCCGATGAGCCTGCGCGAAGGCTCCTACGCCATGGGCGGCACCCGTCTCTACACGGCGCTCCATGTCGTCGTGCCGGCCGCCTTCTCCGGTCTTGCCGCCTCCTACATCCTGGCCATTTCGCGCGCGGTTGGCGAAACGATGATTCTCGCCGTCGCCGCCGGCATGCAGCCGAACCTGACCTGGAATCCGGCCGAACCGGCTGCCACGATCACTTCCTACATCGTTCAGGTCGCGCTCGGCGACCTGCCGCACGGCTCGATTGGTTACCAGACCATCTTCGCGGCCGGCCTGACGCTGATCCTGATCACCCTCTGCTTCAACATTCTCGGCCAGTGGCTGCGCCGCAAATTCCGGGAGAACTACTAATGCAAGCCAATTCACTGACCACCGAACAAATCCGTGCCCTGATCGCCAAGGGCAAGCTCAAGGACAGCATCTTCAAGGCCATGGGCATCGCCTGCCTGGCTCTGGCCCTACTCGTCATCGTGATGCTGGTCTCCGACATGATCGCCAAGGGCTCGGAACGGCTGACGCTTGATTTCTTCACCAACTTTGCCTCGCGGCATGCCGGTCAGGCCGGCATCCTGTCGGCCTGGGTCGGCTCGCTGCTGGTCATGCTGGTCACCGCGCTGGCCGCCGTGCCGATTGGCGTCGCTGCCGGTGTCTATCTTGAGGAATACGCCAAGCGTAACTGGATCACCGAGATCATCGAGATCAACATCACCAACCTGGCTGCTGTCCCGTCGATCGTCTACGGCCTGCTGGCGCTTGGCATCTTCGTCTATCAGTTCGGCTTCGGCCAGAGCATCCTGTCGGCCGGCCTGACGCTGGCCCTGCTGATCCTGCCTATCGTCATCGTCTCCACCCGCGAAGCGATCCGCGCCATTCCGGCGATGATCCGCGAAGGCTCGATGGCGGTCGGTGCGACGCGCTGGCAGACCTGCCGCTACCACATCATTCCGTATGCCATGCCCGGCATCCTGACCGGTGTGATCATCGGCCTGGCCCGCGCCATCGGCGAAACGGCACCGATCATCACCATCGGCGCCCTGACCTTCATCGCCTTCCTGCCGCCGGTGCCTTACACCACCGGCGCTGACGGTGTCACCGCCGGCCTGTTCGACTGGGTGATGTCGCCCTTCACCGTGATGCCGATCCAGATCTTCAACTGGACCTCGCGTCCCGATCCGGCCTTCGAAGTCAACGCCGCCGCCGCCGGCTTCGTGCTGATGGTCATGGTGCTGAGCATGAACGGCATCGCCATCTGGCTGCGCTACAAAATGCGCAAGAACATCAAGTGGTAATCCCCGCGTTCAACGCGAACAAATTACCAATACCGAATATCGAAATGGAGTCGCAAATGCAGATTCACGACAAACCGACCCTCAAGGCCGAAGCCCGCAACCTGAACTTTTACTACGGTGAAGCCAAGGCACTGAAGGGCATCAACATGCCCATCTACGACAAGAAGGTCACCGCCCTGATCGGCCCTTCCGGCTGTGGCAAATCGACCTACCTGCGCAGCTTCAACCGCATGCACGACCTTTACCCGGGCAACCGCTACGAAGGCGAGATCCGCTTCTTCCCGGACAACACCAACCTGCTGTCGCCGGAAGTCGATCCGATCGAAGTGCGCATGCGCGTCGGCATGGTGTTCCAGAAGCCGAACCCGTTCCCCAAGACCATCTACGAAAACGTCGCCTACGGCCTGCGGGTCCGTGGCGAGAACAACAAGCGGGCGCTCGACGACAAGGTCGAACACGCCCTGCGCGGCGCCGCAATCTGGGACGAAGTGAAGGACCGCCTGCAGGATATGGCCCCGAATCTTTCCGGCGGCCAGCAACAGCGTCTGTGCATTGCCCGCGCCCTGGCCACCGACCCCGAACTGCTGCTGTTCGACGAGCCGACTTCCGCACTCGACCCGATCGCCACCGGTGCCATCGAGGAACTGGTGCATGAACTGAAGAAGCGCGTCACCATCCTGATCGTCACCCACAACATGCAGCAGGCAGCGCGGGTCTCCGACTACACTGCTTACATGTACCTGGGCGAACTGATCGAGTTCGGCAAAACCGACGAAATCTTCATCAAGCCGCAGGACAAGCGTACCGAAGACTACATTACCGGCCGCATGGGCTAAAAAGGGGATAGACATGAACGAGAGCCAACACCTTTCCAGCCAGTTTGACGAAGAACTCAACCGTTTGCGCACCCACGTGCTGCAAATGGGCGGCCTGGTCGAAACCCAGGTTTCCGCAGCCATCGAAGCCTATTCCACCGGCGAAATCGCCAGCGTCAAGAGCATTGTCGAGACCGACCGCAAGGTCAATGAACTCGAAAAAGCGATCGACGACGACTGCGCCCACATCATTGCCAAGCGCCAGCCGACGGCCTCCGACCTGCGCCTGATCCTCGGCATCAGCAAGATCGTCACCGATCTGGAGCGGGCTGGCGACGAAGCCAAGAAAATCGCCAAGGGCGTTCGCCGCATCTATGAAAATGGCCATCTGCCCGGCCAATACGGTGTCGGCATCCGCCACCTGGCCGAAGCTGCGCTGGCCATGGTGCGCCGGGCACTGGACGCCTTTGCCCGCCTCGATACGCCGCAAGCGGCCGATGTCATTCGTGCCGATACCGATGTCGATGCTGAATTCAAGTCGATCATCCGCCAGCTGATCACGCACATGATGGAAGATCCGCGCACCATCACCACGTCCATCGACATCATCTGGATCGCCCGCGCCATCGAGCGTATCGGCGACCACGCCAAGAACATTTCCGAGCAGGTGGTCTATGTCGTTGAAGGCCGCGACATACGTCATACCAAGGAGAAGGTCCAGTGACTCCGACGATCCTGGTCGTTGAAGACGAACCGGCCATTCAGGAACTCGTCACGATCAACCTCAAGCACGCCGGCTTTCTGGTCGTTCGCGCCGGCAGCGCCGAGGAGGCCGAATCGGCCATCCGCGCCGCCCTGCCTGACCTGGTGATCCTCGACTGGATGCTGCCCGGCCAGTCCGGCGTGGCATTGGCCAAGAAAATCCGCGCCGACGAGCGGACCCGCGAATTGCCGATCATCATGCTTACCGCCCGAGTCCATGAAGAAGACAAGGTGCAGGGCCTCGAAGCCGGCGCCGACGACTACATCACCAAGCCATTCTCGCCCAAGGAAATGGTTGCCCGCGTCCGCGCCGTGCTGCGTCGCCGCGCCCCACACCTTGCTGGCGAAGCAGTCGAGATCGGCACCCTGGCGCTGAACCCGGCAACCCATCGCGTGCTGGCCAGTGGTCAGCCGATCGAACTGGGACCCACCGAGTTCCGCCTGCTCTTCTTCTTCATGACCCATGCCGAGCGCGTCTACACCCGCGCCCAGTTGCTCGACGAAGTGTGGGGCGACCATGTCTTCATCGAGGAACGCACGGTCGATGTGCACATCCGCCGCCTGCGCGCCGCCCTTGAAAACTCAGGCAATCACGAGCGGGTCGAAACCGTGCGCGGCACTGGCTACCGCTTCCGGGGAGCCTGAGCGACGTGTCATCGCAACTGATCCGGGCGCTGCTGCTGGCCTTGTTGTCCTCCGTCGTTGCGCTGCCCATCGGTTATTTCGTGGCCCACTGGGCGGGATGGACGGTGTTCTGCCTGGGCCTGGCCCTGCAGATGGTCTTCCATTTCCGCAACTTCGCCCGTCTCGACCGCTGGTCACACAATCCGGTGGTCGATGCCAGCCTGGAAGGCGAAGGCGCCTGGGATGGCATTTTTGGCCGCCTCTATCGTCACGAAAAAGATCTACGTGAACAGATCGCCCAGCGCGACCACGAAATTGCGATGCTGATCGCCGCCGGCCAGGCGCTGACCGACGGCGTCGTCCTGCTCGATCTGCACGACCAGATTATCTTCTGCAATACCACCGCCGAAACGCAGCTTGGTCTGGTCATTCGCACGGACCGCGGGCAATCCGTCGCCAACATCGTCCGCCAGCCGGAATTCGTCGCCTATCTTGAAGAGGGTGATTTCAGCCGCCCGCTGACCATGCGTACCGAGCGCCGTGAGGACCGAGTCTTCTCGATCCACATCATTCCCTATGCCGGCAACCGGCGCCTCATGCAGATCAAGGATGTCACGCAGACCGACCGCCTCGACCGCATGCGCCGCGATTTCGTCGCCAATGTATCGCACGAACTACGTACGCCACTGACCGTGCTCGCCGGCTTCCTCGAAACACTTGAGGAATTCGACGTCGACCGCGAGGAAAGAAACCGCTACATCAACATGATGAGCGAGCAGTCAAAGCGCATGCAGTCCATCGTCCAGGACCTGCTGACGCTTTCCTCAATCGAATCAGCGCCACCGCCGGAGAACGACCCGGTCGATATGGTCAACCTGCTCGACAAGCTGCGCCGGGATGCGGAAGCGCTGTCGGCAGGGCGTCACACCATCATCGTCGAAACCGATGGCCAGGGCGATCTGCGGGGCTCGGAACCCGAACTGATCAGCGCCTTCGGCAACCTGGTCGCCAACGCGGTGCGCTATACGCCGGCCGGCGGCACCATCCGGATCAGCTGGCATGCCACGCCGCAAGGCGCCGAATTCGCGGTTCAGGATACCGGCATCGGCATCGACCCCAAACACATCCCCCGCCTGACCGAGCGCTTCTACCGCGTCGATCGGGGTCGCTCTCGCGATGCGGGTGGCACCGGGCTGGGTCTGGCCATCGTCAAGCACTCGCTGAACCGCCACCAGGCCCAACTCGAGGTCAAGAGCACGCCGGGCACCGGCAGCCGCTTTGCCGCAAAATTCCCGGCCAGTCGCGTCGCCGGCCTGTAGAACCTCGGCATACCGGCAGGCCAGTAAATTCTTTCTGCGATGAGCAGGATGCTGTGACCGCAGCCACGAGCGGTCACTGATCGGTTTTTCCCAAAGCAGACATGCGGGCCAGACACAAAAAGCCGACAGAAACTTATCTCATTAGCTGAGAAGGGCAGTGTCGGCAAGTCGCCAGCCACTGCGCTTGAATAATCACCATGCCACATGCACAATGAATTGGCAGGCAATTGCCAATGCGCTTGGCGAATTCATGGCTACAACGTATTCCAGGCTTACCTTACTGTTCCTGTACTGCTTGGGCTTGTGAACCTGAATTTTGCGAGACGCTTTCATTCAAGAACAAAGGAGACTCCCTGATGATCCGTAATTCCATACAGTTTTGCGCGCCACTCTGCGCATCCTTATTAGGCTTGGCATGTTTGCTGCCCATCTCAGCCAACGCTGCCGATATAGCACCAGAAAAAGCATCGGGCCTGACGGGTGCGGCAGTGGGCGTCGGTTCAGTGGACTTGGCCCCGCACAACCTGCCCGGTGCAATCGGCGACTATGAGCTGCGCGCACGGGTCATTGGCATCGCCCCCGGTGGCGCAATTCCCAACCACCCCCATGCAGGACGTCCAGGTATCGTCCGCGTCACCAAGGGCACTGTCGTCGAGTACCGCGGCGAGACCAAGCGTACGCTGGAAATCGGTGACACCTGGTATGAGAATGCAGACACGGTGCACTGGTTCCAAAACCCACACAGCTCGGAAGCGGCTGAAATTTGGGTCGTCGATCTGGTCCCCAAGAAGAAATGAGCAATGCCGCGCTCAAGGAGCGCGGCATTCTTACCCAAGATCGGCTTATCTGGAACACGTGGATCGATCTTGCTCACCTTATTCGATGCTTTTTGGAATTTATTCATTTTTGGACCGCCGATCAGGGTAGCTATCCAATTCAATAGGCAAGACGAATTCAGAATCAATTAAATGACCGGTATTCGGCGAGTAAATTGACATCCTCTTTGGCTCAAGTCGAGCCATAAGCGGCCTGTCGAAATTATTGCTAATAGCAGACACTGACGAATTATGAACAGTTCCTCGTTTACTCGTCCACCATACCAGTGTATCTTGGATGAATATGCCAAATGGCTCAACCAATCAATGGTTTTCGGGAATCATGAGTTATTCATCGAATCGACTGTATCGCTCAATCTATATCCTGAGTACTTTACTAGTCATTGCGCTGTTATCGCCCGCAAAAGCTGAAAGTTTCCTGTGGGATGCAGTTTCGAAAAATGACGTCGATAAAGCTAAAACACTCATTTCTTTTGGTGCAAATGTCAATCAAAAAAATGCTTACGGTAACCCAATAATTCACCATGCTGTAGCAGAAGGAAATCTAGAGATAGTCGAATTATTGATCTCCAAAGGTGCAGACGTAAATGCAAAAGGTCAATTTGACCGGGTGGCGCTTCATTACGCAAACAAGAAAGGCATGGCCAAAACCCTTCTGGCGCACCGCGCGATTGTAGATACACCTACCAATTACGGAGAAACACCACTGCACTGGGCAGCAAGTGGGGTGAATGGATTCGGAAAACAAGTCGATTTGGTTGAGTTTGCTGAGGTTTTAATTGCAAATGGAGCCGACGTAAACAAAAAAACAGGTGAAGGTAGGTCAAATAAAACACCGCTCAATTATGCGGCAGAGTCAAACAATCTGCCTGTTGCTAAGATCCTTATCGCTCACGGTGCAGACGTTGATGGTGGCGGTTCTTCACCATTAAGTTCTGCAGGGGGAAATGGTGATTATGTCGAGATGGCTCAACTACTTGTAGAGCATGGCGCTGGAGTAAACACCCCTTCAATAGGAGGTTGGTATCCACTTCATTCTGCTGCGGGGAGAGGAAATATTAATGTAACTAATTATTTACTGGCACACGGAGCAGACCCGAATGCCACAACCACAAACAGGGATAAATACACTGCTCTTTATGTGGCATCAGGAAGTGATTATCACGCGAAGGTCGTAGAGTCTTTGTTAAAAAGCGGGGCCAACCCAAACATCAGGATTGCCAATAGCTTAGTTCCACTTCATATGGCGACATCCGAAGGTGCAATAAAGACTGTTGAAGTATTACTAGATCACAAGGCGGAGATAAATATTGCCACTAGCGATGGCACAACGCCGCTTCATCTGGGTATCACTCTTGGAAAAAATGATAATAGAAAAGATGTCGTTGCGCTTTTATTAAAGAACGGCGCAAATGTTAATACATTAAACATTCGCAGCGGGATGACGCCGCTAACAGAAGCGATAAATCGAAATGATGTTGATATAGTAAAACTACTAATATCAAATGGCGCAGATTTAAATATAATGGGAATTGTCGGCAATAAAGCTCTTGCCGCAGCACGAAATTCCATTGCTATTACAGATTTGCTGAAAGAGCACGGTGCGCATCAACCTTAAAGCTCTGACCAAAGACCGCTTTTCTAATTTTCTACTTCCGCTTTGGGCACGCTACTGCCTATGGGGAATGGCCGCTTTCGGAAAGTGAAGCCAGTGACCACTTTGCGGCGATCAACCCGCGCAGGCGACGGTCGCTTTGGGCACAAAGCAAAAGTAGAGATTGGCGCCCACCATACCTGCCCGAAAACCTGGGCACCAGGCAGGCCAAGTCAGTTCAAAGTTCGCGCCACGGACAATACGGCATCGCCCGCCCCCAAGCGGCGGCGCTCGATGAACAGACTACCGCCCAAGGGTTCGTTAGCCGTCTGCTTGGCTTTTTTCTTCGCCTGTTTCTTGGCGACCGAGGCGGCCGCCGCTACTTCGCGGTGCGATTCGCAGTCGCCCGGGCCAATCCGGACCGCCCCGATCGAGAGCGTCGGCAAAGGCTGAAAGCTCAGTTCTCCCCGTCGATTTTCCGCCATGTAACCACCTCGCAGACGCTCCTCAACGCCCAGCATGCTGCCCATGGCCTCGGCAAAGCGGCTGATGATCTGCCAGCAGCGAATTTCCCAATCCACGCTACGGAATATCACGAAGAAGTCATCGCCCCCGATATGGCCGATGAAGTCAATCCGTTCGTCAGCGGCTTCACACATCAGGCGGGCCAGAGTCTGGATCACGTCGTCGCCGCGTCGATAGCCGAAGGTATCGTTGAAGGGCTTGAAGTCGTCAATATCGATATAGGCCGCAACAAACGGGTTGCCGGCCGACAGCATCCGGTCGACGTGTTCGTTGATCGGCACGTTACCGGGCAACTGGGTCAGCGGATTGGCATAGCGGGCCGCACTGAGCTGCATTTCGGTAATCGTCGCCATCAGGTCGCGACTGCTCCCGACGCCGAGATATTTGCCATCGCCGGTGACGATGAATCCGTCGGACAGATAACGTGTTGGCGCCATTGACAACATCATCGCCAGCTCCTGGATGGTGGCATGCTGATCGACCACCAGCGGCGCCTGATCCATGAACAGCTCACAGCTCTTGCGGCCGAACAACTCCCGGCGAAAAGGCCGGGCAAAGAGGTCGACCATGCTGTTCCGGTTGATCATCCCGACCGGTTGGGTACCCTGCACGACAGGCAGGACATCGAGTTCCGGATCGGCCTCGAAACGGGCAATCACCATGGCATTGCTGGCATTCATCGGCACGGCCTCGATCGGCTTGAGCAGCGTTCGCGCGGTTGGCAACTTGCCGGGACCGCCAGTCATCGGCGACAGGGAAAGCGACTGCTGATCGAGCGCGGACATCACCGGCCCGGCAACGTGGCGTAACGGATGGCTTGACGGTCGGGAGATGAAATAGCCCTGGCCACAAGCAATCCCCATGTCGCGAATGCAGATGAAATCCTCGGAACGCTCGATCCCTTCGGCGACCAGCGAGGCATTGCAGATTTCAGCCAGATCCTGCATCGCGCGCACAAAGTGGAACTTGATCCGGTCGTCGGCAATCCCGCCGATGAAATGCTTGTCGATCTTGACGAACTCCGGCCTCAATTCGGACCACATGCGCAGGTTGGCAAAGCCCTCCCCGAGGTCGTCGATGGCAATCTGGAAGCCGCGCCCGCGATAATGCTGCAAGGCCTCAAGGATGCCCGGCATATCGGTGATCTGCTGGTTTTCAGTCAATTCGATCACAATACGATTCGGTGCAATCCCGAGTTCATTGAGCAAAGCCCGGGTATGGCCATTCATCAGCCGGGGATCGAGCAGACAGCTCGGTGTCACGTTGAGAAAAAGCCGCCCCGCCAGCCGTTGCGCCGCAAAGGCTCGCAAGCTGGCTTCCCGGCAGGCATGCTCCAGATCGAGCGTCAATCCATGCCGGGCGGCCGCGCCAAAAAGCTGATCCGGCCAATGCAAAGGACTATCAACCGGACCGCGCATCAGTGATTCATACCCGAGAATGGCTCGCACGCGAAAATCGAGAATTGGCTGAAAAACCGGGAACAAAAGCCCCTCGGCCATAATTCGTTGCAACTCGATTACTTCTTCGTCAATCATCAAAATCATTACGCAAACATTCAGGGAACGGGATGGCGAGTTTAGAAGGCGAAGATTGCAGCACGATGACGAAAAAGTTGACGTTAGCAATTTTGGTAATTATCAATGGCGCAGCCACGCCACCGCTCCTGCTTAGCCTCAAGATTTGGCAGGCAAAACGACCTGGATTTCATCCAGTCACGCTGCGGTAACAAAGCAGCCGCATCCTGCCCACAGAGCTGAATTTTTTCTGCGAGGTCGTGATGACGGAAACACTGTTCTGCTACTGCTGCCGGGTGCATCACCAGAAGGACCAGATGCGCCTGTTCCCCACCCGACAAGGCTATCGCTGGCGCTGCGTGCGCAGCATCGAAGCGGCATTCCGCAGCCGACGAGAACGCGACTCCTTCGGTCGCCAGCAAACCGAAATCAACCGCCAGGAAGCACAGCGGGCGGCTGAAAGTGCGGATCGTCTACGCCGGGCGCTCGCCCTGGTGACCTGACTCGCCATGGCAAAAATCCGCTTCGACACGCTCGACCCCAGCAGCGCGCCCCTGGTCGACGCGAGCGTCACCCTGATCGTCAATGCCTTCGGTGATCCTGAGCGATACAGCGCGACGCGAGTCGCCAGAGAATTACAAAGCGACGACCCGGTCTTTTACCGGCAATTTTTCGTCGCCATGGAAGCCGGCGAAATCCTCGCCGTTGGCGGGGTCAAGGCAGCGGACTGGGCCTCGAAGACCCATATCCTCTACCTGTCGGCGGTTACCCCGGAGCGACGCGGCAAGGGGATTGGCCGCGCGCTGATCAAGGCGCGTATCGAGTGGCTGGAGAAAACCTTCAAATCCGGGCGAATTCTCGTCTCGGCTGCCAAAACGCGACGTTTTCGCGACCTCGGCTTTGTCGAAATCCGCAACAGCAGTCTCGATGGGCGACACCTGCTGCTGCGCCGCTTTTGAAAATCAGGCACTCATTTTCCGCTGTCCGCCACAGGGTGAGCGCACGCGAAATACTTTAACGCCCCTGCAACAATGACTGGCGATAGTGACGTCTGAGCCTCACAGGAACAGCCCACGGAGTTTCATATGGAAAAACAAGACCGCAACGACATCGCCACCTTCCCGGAACTGTTCGACGGCATGGAGCAATTCATTGAGGAACAGGCCCGGGGTATCAAGAAAACCAGCGCCATCGTCGCCATGCTCGCCCTGCCCTGCGGCATGTTGATCGCATGGTGGCTGAACCGGGTCGCCTGAACCCCGTCAGCCCCGCCCCCGGAATCTGGAGCAGGAATGACCAGCCGGCTCCGGCAAACGCGGGGCCTTGGTGATCCTGGCAAGAAAGTTCAACCCCCTGCCGCAAAGGTCGACCATGCAAGCCCCCATCTCCTTTCGCGCGACACTGCTGATCCTGGCGCTGCTGCCCGCGCTCGATGCCTGCGTACCAGCCCTGCTCGTCACCGGTACCGCCGCCACCATGATCAGCGTCCATGACCGCCGCTCAACCGGCAACCAGGCCGACGACGAAACGTCGGAATGGAAAGGCAGCAACCGGCTACCGGCCGAGTACAAAAATCACGCCCACGTCAATTTCACGGCTTTCAACCGGAACCTGCTGCTGACCGGCGAAGTGCCGAGCGATGAGGCCCGGCAAGCCATCGGTGCGATGGCCGAAAAGATCGAAGGCATTCGCCTGGTCCATAACGAACTGGTCGTTGCCCCGCCGGCCACCTTTTCATCGCGCAGCAACGACGCCTTTGTTTCATCCAAGTTCAAGGCCCGACTGCTCGAATCGAACCAGTTATCGGCCAATCACATCAAGGCCATCACCGAAAGCGGCACGCTGTTCCTGATGGGCCTGGTCAATGAGCGCGAGGCCAAAGTCGCCGTCGCCATCGCCCGCACCACCGACGGCGTCCGCAAGGTGGTCAACGTAATGGAAATCATCCCGGAAGAGGAAACGCGCCGCATCGACAACAGCCTCCTCGGCGCCCGCACGCCGCCACCGCTGGCGGCACCGGTGGAGACTCGCTAAGTCGCCAGCAAGCTGAACAGACCAGGCAGCCAGGTGGCGAGGAAAGGCAGCGCCGAAATCGTCAAAGCGCCAAGCAGCATGGCCAGCACGGCCGGCAGCACCGAGACGGCTACATAGCGAATGGACTTGCCAAACATCGCCGAGGCGAAATAGATGTTCATCCCGGCCGGCGGGCAGAGGAAGCCCATCTCTATATTGGCCAGGAAGATCACGCCGAAGTGCACCGGGTCGATGCCATAGCTGATCGCCACCGGCAGCAGTAAAGGCACCAGCACGACGATGGCAGCGTAGATTTCCATCAGCGCCCCGGCCAGCAGCAGGAAGAGGTTGAGGGCGATCAGGAAGGCGAACCTGTTGGGCAGCACCGACTGCACCCATTCGATGGCGGCATCGGGAATGCCGGCATCGACCAGGTAGTTGGTCAGGCCCAGCGCCATGCCGAGGATGACCATGATGCCGCCGATCACTTCGGCGCAATCGGCCAGGGCTCGGCGGATGTGCAACCAGTCCAGTTCGCGGTGGGCCAGCGCCTGGGTCAGCAAGGCATAGGCGGCCGTCAGTGCGGCACTTTCGGTCGGCGTGGCGATACCGCTGACCAGCGATCCGATGGCGACCATGGGTGCCAGCAGCTCCCACTTGGCCGCCCACAGGGCCGGGCGAACAGCGCTGAAATTGTGCGGTTCGGCAGCGACGGTCGCTGCCGTTGCGCCGCGGCGCAGATAGCCGCCAAGCAGCAGCAAAAAGCCAACCATCACCACCGCCGGCAGCACCCCGGCCAGAAACATGGTGTTGATCGGCACGCGGGCGATGATGGCGTACATGATCAGCGGCACCGACGGCGCCAGCAAAACGCCCAGCGCACTGGCGCTGGTCACCAGGCTGATGCCGCGCTGTTCGGGAAAGCCGGCCTTGGTCAGCAACGGCAGCAACAGACCACCGAGTGCCAGGATGGTGACGCCACTACCGCCTGTGAAAGCGGTAAAGAAGGAACAGAGCACGGCCGCCGCGATGGCAGTTCCGCTGACGCCGTTGCCGAACAGGGCGGTGAACAATGCCCCTAGCCGCGCCGCCGCCCCGGTCCGGGCAAAGAGCAGGCCGGCCAGCGTAAATAAGGGCAAGGCCGGCAGCGAAGGATTGACGGTGATCTGGTAGTGGCTGAGCGGCACCGAGGCCAGCGGCTGGCCCTCGCTCCAGAACAAGGCCAACGCCAGCCCGCCAAGTACGGCGAAGATCGGCGCCCCGCAAAGCAGCACGGCGATCAGCCAAAGGGCAAAAGGCCAGAACGGCAGCGTGCTGCCATCGAAATGGCCGGCAAACAGGAAGCCTGCCACCGGCAGCAGCAGGCCGAGAACAACGCGACCGGCTGGATTATCCGTAATCCGCCCGGCGAGCTTGAAACCAAGCACCGCAAAGCCGATTGGCATGGCAATCTCGACCATCCAGCCGGCGATGCCGTAGGCGATGTCGCGTGGCATATCCATCTCGCTGGCCACGAAGGTCCAGCTGGTCTGGGTCAGCATGCCGCACAGCACGGCGGCGCTGACCCGGGCGAAGCTCTGGGCCGCGGCGCGAACCAGCGGATTGCCAGCGGCGGCAAAACCGGCGCCGAGCGAACTCAGATGCTGGCCGCGCTCGGCGACCAGCGCGCCAAACATGGCCAGCACCAGCCCGAGATGCTGGACCAGTACCGGCGCATTCTCGATGCCCCGGCCGAACAGCGGCCGCAGCCCGATTTCGAGCAGCGGGATCAGCAGCATCAAGGCCAACGCCCCGCCGGCGATCAGCGCATCGAACTGACCAATTATGGCGCCCAGCCGGCGCAGCGCAGCCATCGCTTACTTCTTGCCGGCGCGGTAGGCCTTCAGGTGGCCAACCACCTCATCGAAGGTATCGGCCTGGACCATCTTGCCGCGGATGCGCGGATAGAGATTGTCAGCCAACGTAATCCACTCCTGCATCTGCTCGGCGTTCGGCTTGTTGACCTTGAGGCCGCGCTTCTTCATGGCCTCGACCGCTTCATCGACTTCCTGGCGGGCCTTGGCGCGCAGTTGCACGCCAGCCTTGGCACCAGCTTCGCGCACGGCAACCTGGCCTTCCGGCGTCAGGTCATCCCAGGCCTTCTTGGTGATGACCAGCGCACCGACAATCGGCGCCCAGTTGAGGTCGAGCATGTTGCTGGCCGTGGTGTAGATCTGCGTCGCCAGCGCGAAATACGGCGTCGATGGCACGGCATTGATCATGCCGGTCTGGATCGCCGGCAGGATGTCGCCGGTTTCCAGCGGCACCGGCGTGTAGCCGAGGCTCTTCATGATTTCCTGTTGCTCGACCTCGCTGCCCCAGGCAAAGAACTTCATTTTCTTGAAATCGTCCGGACGAACAGCCGGCTCCTTCGAAAAGAAACGCACCCAGCCGGCGTCGCCCCAAGCGAGCACGACAAAGCCCTTGTCGAGGAACTTCTTTTCCATGCCCGGCCGCATCTTTTCGCGGACGTAATCGACCTCTTCCCAGTTCTTGAACATCAGGGGCATGTTCTGCAGCGCGGCAATCGACGGTTCGATCTCACGCAGGCCGACCACCGAAAGCAAGCCACCCTGCAGCTGGCCGATGCGCATGCGGCGCACCATGTCGGTTTCCCCGCCCTGACTGCCATCCGGATAAACGAGGTACTTGGCAGTGCCGCCCTGCGCGGTGCGCCACGCCTCGCCCAGCTCCATCAACTGCCGATGGTAGAGCGAGTTTTTCGGCGCCAGCGTGCCGATGCGCAGTTGCTTGTCGGCGGCCAGTACGTTCAATGCCAGCACCCCGCCGAGGAGCAGCGCGGCCAGTTTGCCCAGTCTTTTCATGATTCTCTCCCTTGCCTTGATCGGCGGTTCAGAACAGGTCATCGGCTTTTTCCAGCAGCCAGCGCGCCCGCCGGCGCATCACTTCGTTTTGCAGGGCCTGCGGGCTGCCGGCTTCATCCTTGATGGCCAGCGCTTGCTTGAGCAGGCTTTCAAACTGTTCGCGGTCGCCGGCTGGCTGGGCATGGCCCTCAGCCTTGGCGAGCAGCGCCCCGGCGCTCTTGCCGGCAGACTGCTCGATGGCCCGGTCAAAATAGACCAGCGCCTGCTGCTGGTTGCCGCCCGGCCGTGCTGCCTCGAAAGTGCCGAGCAAGCCGGTCAGTGTGCCCTGCCCCCAGTCCGGATCGACCGCCCAGGCGCGCTGCGCCAGACGCACGGCGAGCGGCAGATCGGCGACGACATCAGGATTATCTTTCGATAGCGAAATCCAGCCGCCCCAGGATGCTGCGGCCCAGTAAGCAAGGCCAACTTGTTCCGGGCGGATTGCCGGCCAGTCCTTTTCCTGCGTACTGACCAAGGCCCCGGTAAAACCCGCCGCGGCCGTTTCCAACCCGCGCATGGCGTGGCGATGCGCCCGTTCGTAAAGTTTGGCAGCACGCTGGCGCAGGCGCTCGGCTGCCTTGGCATCCTTGGCCTCGATCTGCTCGCCCTCGAAGGCGACGAAGGCATAGGCGTACTGCGTAAAGCCGGCAGCCACCGACTCGGCCAGCCCCAGATGCCCCGGATCCTGACGCAGGATCGATTCCGAAAGCTTCAGGTGGAAGGGTGCGGCATCACGCAGCAATTCGAGATCCGTCTCGCTGCCTTGCTCCTGGGCGGCCAACTCGTCGGCCAGGCTGCCAACGATCATCTGGCGTGGCGAACAAGCCCCGAGTTGCAGGGCGAGAAGAACAACAGAGATTGCCGGCCCGGCCCTGCGCATCAGTAGGTGCAATTTAATTCCGCCGTCACGAATCAGTTGGCCGGCACACTAGCCGGCCGATGTTACAGAGGGATGACCGCCCCCCTGGGCTAGACGCTGAACTGCAACGTGGAATCGCGGAGGCGATCGGCCAGCGTCGCGACCTCATTGGCCGAGACGGAAGATTCGGAAGCTGCCTTGGCGCCACGTTCGATCATCTGCGCCATGCGTTCGGTATTCTGGGCGATCTGTTCTGCGGCGATGCGCTGCTCGCCAAGGACATCGACAATCTCGCTGGCCGCGACGGCCGAACGCTCGCAGAATTGCTCGATCTGCACGATGGCCCGCTCGGTATCGGAGGCCAGTCGCGTTCCGCGCTGCGCCCGTTCGGCGGTTGCCGCAACCGCCTGCGTTGTTTGAGTAGCCGCATCGCCAAGCTTGGTCACCAGGCTTTCTATTTTGCGGGTTGTTTCCGACGTGTGGTTAGCCAGTTTTCGCACCTCGTCGGCAACCACGGCAAACCCGCGCCCGGCTTCTCCGGCCCGGGCTGCTTCAATGGCGGCATTCAGGGAGAGCAAGTTGGTCTGCTCGGAAATTTCCTTGATCTCCTTGGCAAACTGGGAGATTTCCTGGGTGTGCTGCTTGAGATCGAGCATCAAGCTCGAAGAGGCATTGGCCTGATCGGAAATGGCCCCAATTTCACTGATCGCCTGATGGATGACCTTGCCGCTCTGGCTCGCGGTATCGCGGGTCACTTTGGCTGCATCGGCCGCGCTGCCGGCACTTTCGGCCATCACTGAAATTGCCGTGGTCAGCTCTTCGATCGCCGCCGTAATCATCGCTGCCGCCTCGCTCTGCATACTGGTCGCGTTGGCGACTTCATGCGCCGACTGGCGGAGCGCCAGGGCATTGCCGGACGTTTGTTCGGCACCGAGTTTGACCTCTCCGATCAGCCTGCGCAGCCGGCTTTGCATTCTTTCGATGGAAACCAGCAGCGAATTGGCCGCTGCTTTTCCGGTATGCAGGCTCTGTGTCAAATCGCCCTCGGCAACCCGGCCGGTTGCCATGACCAAGGGTTCCAGTTCACCACCGAGCCGGCGCAGGATGTTCTGAGACACGTAAGTTGCCAGCCCCACGGAGACAACGGCCCCGGCAATGCCGACGACCAGCACCAGCAGGACATTTTCCTGATAGCGACGATCGGCGATTTCCGATGCATTGCCCACCGTCTGCGTGGTTGCCTGACTGATCGCCGCGAAGGTTTCAGCCAGCATGGTGACCAGCGGCGTATCCGCATCGCGGATCGCGGCATCGACCATCAGCGTGTATTTGGGCATGCCGGGTTCGTTTTCAGCCAGCACCTGGTCATAGAGCTGATTCAATTCGCTGGCCAGCTTGCGAATCTCGCCAACTTTCTCCCCAGCGTTGAGCTTGCCGGTCTTCTGGATGCGCTCCAATTCTTCAAGCTGCTGCCAGAACGCGCCCCGGCCGGCCAAAAACTCGGCCCGCCCCTTGTCAAACTCTGCTGCCATGAAATTGCGCAGCAACATGTTGTTCAGCCCCCGCTGCTGCGCCTGCAGCGAACTCTGGACGCCGCTCACCAGCGTCAAGGCCTGCGAAGCCTCTGCCACTTCGGTTGAGACCTGACGAATATCGCCACGAAACGCGTTAAAAGAGATCAGGGCCGTCAGCAACAACAACACCCCGAAACCAGTACTGATGCCAACCATCAGCAAAAGGCGGGTACGAATCGATAGCGAATCAAGCATTTTCATGAGTAAATATACTGAAATTACCAAAAGTAAAATCAGTCTATCTCCGGATTGTTTCAGCCTCTTTACCAACCCTCGTCAGATCACCACCGCCAGTATCAATATCGGGCGACCGCTTGCGTACCGCATGGAAGGAGCGACGCAAGCAAAGGCATCGAGATGCAAGGCTTCAGCGCCTAAAACCCCACTAGGCCTTAGCCGAAAATGATTTCGATTCCATGCCCAGGCGGATGCCTGGCACCTTGGTTTATTGACGAGCCTCGTCAATCAGCCACTGCTTGACCAGCATGGCCGCGGGGCGCAGCGGCAACTTGCTGTGATGAACAACGTAATACGCATTGCTCAGTGGCAGGTAATGCCCAAAAGGCTCGATCAAGGTCCCATCGGCCAGTTCTCCCGCGGCGAGCAGCGGGCTGGCCATGACTACGCCTTGCCCCAGTTTGGCTGCTTCAATGGCCATCATGGACTGATCGAAGTGGATGCGGGGAATGGCTGCGATTTTGCGCTCATCAAGCAAGCTGAACTGGCTCAACCATTGCGGCCAAAGGGGATGGATGGTGGTCAGCAGCAAGGTGGCGTGCCCCAAATCCTCGGGAACGTCCAGATTAAGCGCTCTCGCGTATTCCGGACTGCAATACACGCGAGCCTCGTCCTTGAACAGCAAGCTTGCATCAAGACTGGGGGCTTGCCCGTTGAAATAACGGATGGACAAGTCGACGGATTCACGCTCGAAGTCGACCAAGGCAGTAGTGGCATTCAAATGCAACTCGATTTCCGGATGCTGGGTCAGCAAACGAGCCATTCGACGCGTGAACCACTTGGCGGCAAAGCTGGGCGGCATCGATAGCGTGACCGCCATGCTTCGACTATCCCGGAATTTATGACTCGCATCGGCAATCTGGGCGAGCGCCGGTTGAATCCGCTGCCAGTACGCCCTGGCATCCTCGGTGGCTTGCACCTGCCGGACCTGGCGGATAAACAATGGGATGCCCAGCCAATCTTCAAGTTTCTGGATCTGCTGACCAACGGCACCGGGGGTCACGCACAGCTCGTCTGCGGCAACAGAAAAACTCCCGCTTCGCATCGCGGCATCAAAGACAACCAGCGCCCTGAGTGGTGGAAATCGGCTCATAAGATAGAAATTCTATAATATCGTCCATATTAAATGATTTGCTGGGACCTGGCCTGAAGGACACAATTTGGTCACCACTTTCACTGGCCACCGGAATCATGTTCCATTCCCTCCGCCGTCCCGATGTACTGGTCGTCACCCTGGCCGCTGCCGGCATTCTCATGGTCACGATGGGGATTCGCCAGTCGTTCGGGCTTTTTGTCAGCCCGCTGAACAGCACGACGGGGATGGGCGTGGCCACCATCAGTCTGGCACTGGCCATCGGCCAGTTCACCTGGGGAGCTATCCAGCCCATCGCCGGAGCCGTCGCTGACCGCTATGGTCCGCGCGCCGTTTTGGTCGCCGGGTTGATCACCCTGGCCCTGGGTTGCGCCATTACGCCGTTTGTTCAAAGCGGCTTTGGCCTGACCATCGCCCTCGGCGTGCTGGCCTCCATCGGCTCAGGCGCCGGCAGCTTTTCCGTGCTCATTGGCGCCGCTGCCCAGCGACTGCCCTTCGAATCACGCGGTTCGGCCTCGGGGGTCATCAACGCCGGCGGTTCATTCGGCCAGTTCATCTTTGCTCCACTGCTGCAGAAACTGATTCAATCCATTGGCTGGATGGGCGCCATGTGGGCGATGGCCATCGCCGCGCTGGCCACCCTTCCGCTCATCGGCAAGCTGACGGGCCCAGGCTCCACGACGCCGCACCATGCCGAAAGCGAGCAACGGCTTGGCGATGCCATCCGGACTGCGTTGAAGAGTCCGAGCTATTGGCTACTGCACGCCGGCTTCTTTACCTGTGGATTTCATATCGCATTCCTGGTGACGCACCTGCCAGGCGAAGTCAATTTGTGCGGATTGCCGCCGAGCGTTGCCAGCTGGTCCCTGGCCATTATTGGCCTGGCCAACGTCTTCGGCAGCCTGTTTGCCGGCTCGTGCGTGGCGCGCTATCGCAGCAAATACGTACTGGCAGTCATGTACGCCTCGCGGGCACTTCTCATCGCCTGGTATTTGCTGGTGCCGCGCACGGAATGGAATTACTACCTGTTTGCGGCCGGGCTTGGCTTTACCTGGCTGGCGACCGTGCCACCCACCGCGGCCATCGTCGGAAAATTGTTTGGCACAAGGTTTCTGGCCACCTTGTTCGGGCTGACCTTGTTGTCCCACCAGATTGGCGGATTTCTCGGTGCGTGGCTGGGCGGCATCGCGATCAGCCAATTCGGTGACTTTAGCTGGATGTGGTACGCCGACATGGTTCTGGCCAGCCTCGCGGCCCTGGTGAACCTGCCGATTCGCGAAGCCCCCATGGCCGCACCAGTTGCCACACCCGCCTGAGTTGAACCCACCGGAAGCGAGGAGCAGCAAATGAACAAATTACGGGCTGACGTTTCGATCGAGCGGCTTAACGAGATGGGCGATGAGTACCTGCCCGGATTTCTCGGACTGGAAATGCTGGCGTTGACCGAAGGCTCCCTGAAGAGCCGGATGCCGGTGAAGAAATTACACTTCGCCCCGAACGATTTCCTGCACGCTGCCAGCATCGTCGCGCTGGCTGATACGACCTGCGGCTATGCCACCATCGCGCATCTGCCGGAAGGCGCCCAGTCGTTCACCACCATTGAATTGAAGAGCAACCATCTGGGAACGGTGAAGGAAGGCAGTATCGCCTGTCACGCGACAGCTCAGCACCTGGGCCGCAACACGCAAGTCTGGGATGCCGTAGTGACGGACGAGACCAACGGAAAAAAAATCGCCCTTTTCCGATGCACCCAGATGATTCTTTGGCCAAAGGCCTGAGGGTCACGCCAATACATCCAGATCGAAGCGCCGAAGTCACCCTGAAAAAACAAAACCCCGCCGCAGCGAGGTTTTGCTTGATCCGGCAAAAATCAGGCGGCCGGCGGGACGTAGCCCTGAATCTGATCGGCGCCTTCGCCGAAGAAGTGCTTTTCGACCTGCTCGGCCAGGTACTTGCGGTGCTTGGCATCGACCAGGTTCAGGCGGTTTTCGTTGATGATCATGGTCTGCATCTTGATCCACTGCTGCCAGGCTTCCTTGGAAACGTGTTCAAAGATGCGCTGACCCAGCGGGCCCGGGTAGGGAGGAAAATCGAGGCCTTCGGCTTCGCGGCCGAGCTTGATGCAGTTGACGGTACGTGCCATGTGAAACTCCGTAGAAAATAGGTTTGGCGAAATTATAAGGGCTTGAACAGCACCTTGGAGCGCCGTTGATAGTTGTACATGTCGCGCTTGCCTGCCGGCAGATCATCGACCGTGCCCAGCTTGAAGCCACGCTCGACGAACCAGTGCTCGGTGCGGGTCGTCAGAACGAACAGTCGCTTGATGCCGGATTTACGCGCCCGCTTTTCGATGCGCTTCATCAACTGCTCGCCATAACCCCATTCGCGATGATCGGGATTGACCGCCAGGCAGGCCAGTTCGGCTTCCTCTTCCGAATGCTGATAGAGCGCCGCGCAGCCGACGATGATGCCGTCGTGCAACATGATCGAGAAGCGGTCGATTTCGCGCTCGAGCAGTTCGCGCGGCCGATGGACGAGAATGCCTTCCTGCTCCATCGGTTCGATCAGTGCGATCAGCGCGGCAATGTCGTCCGGCTTGGCTTCGCGGATATTCTCCAGCGATTCGCGCGTGACCACCGTGCCGACGCCATCGTGGGTAAACAATTCGCGCAGCAAGGCGCCATCCTGCTCGAAGCCGATCAGATGCACCCGGCCGACGCCGACCCGACTGGCCCGTACGGCACAAGGCAGATAGCGTTTGATATCGGTCGTCAGCCAGTCGGCATCCTGCAGCAACTGTGATGCTTCATCGGCCGTCATCGCGTCGAGCAATTCGCCCGCCTTGTCGGTGACCCCTTTGCTGTCCGTCAGATAGACCAGCTTGTCGGCCTTGATTGCCGCGGCCACGGCCTCGGCCGCTTCTTCCATCTGCAGGTTGAAGATCTCGCCGGTCGGCGACGGCCCTTCGCAGTTGAGCAGCACGATGTTGCCGAGTCCAAGCTGGGCATTGATACCCTCGGCGTCCACCTTGCGCACCTTGCCGGCGTAATGCATGTCGATACCGTCAAGCACGCCGATCGGCTGGCCGGTGATGAAGTTGCCACCGATCACGCGAATGCGGCTGTTGGCCATCGGTGTATTGGGCAAGCCCTGCGACAGCATGGCCTCGATTTCGAGATAGACGCTGCCGACCGCATCGAGCACGCAGTCGAGCGCCGCCGCATCGGTCACCCGGTAGCCGCGGTGGTACTTCGACTCGAGGTTTTTCTCGGCAAGCTCTTCCTCGATCTGCGGCCGGGCACCATGGACCAGGACCAGGCGGATGCCCAGGCTGACCAGCAGGTTGACGTCATAGGCCAGCGTCTTGGCAAACTCGCTGGCCACCGCCTTGCCACCGAAGGCGATGACGAAGGTCTTGCCGCGAAAGGCATTGATATAGGGCGTCACCGCCCGAAACCAGGAAACGAAATGCTCGTCGTAAGGGGTATCGCTCATTTTTCGGTGTATTTTC
The DNA here is from genome assembly GCF_000012425.1 of Dechloromonas aromatica RCB. Lineage (NCBI taxonomy): Bacteria > Pseudomonadati > Pseudomonadota > Betaproteobacteria > Rhodocyclales > Azonexaceae > Dechloromonas > Dechloromonas aromatica (nom. nud.). The sequence goes on from NC_007298.1 coordinate 3,839,558, forward strand.
CTTCGTCTTTCAGGGCCAGTTCGATCCGTTCGCACAGGGTTTTCAGCACTTTAACCCGGGCAAAGTTCTTGTCGTTGGCCTCAACCAGCGTCCACGGCGCCAGACCGGTCGAGGTGCGATCGACCATGTCACAGACCGCCGACACATAGTCATCCCATTTTTCACGGTTGCGCCAGTCTTCGTCGGTAATCTTGAAGCGCTTGAACTCGGTATCCTGACGCTCCTTGAAACGGCGCAATTGCTCATCGGCGCTGATCTGCAGCCAGAACTTGACGACAATGGCGCCGGAGTCGGATAACTGGTGCTCGAAATCGTTGATCTCGGCATAGGCGCGCAGCCAGTCAGCCTCGGCGCAGAAGCCTTCGACCCGCTCAACAAGCACGCGGCCGTACCACGAACGGTCGAAGATCGCTGCCCGGCCGGTCCGCGGCAGATGCCGCCAGAAGCGCCACAGGTATGGCTGCGCCCGTTCCTCTTCGGTCGGTGCGGCAATCGGGATGATCTGGTACTGCCGGGCGTCCATCGAGGCGGCGACCCGACGAATGCTGCCCCCCTTGCCGGCCGCATCCGAACCTTCGAAGACCAGCACCAGCGAACGCTTGCCGACAAAACGCGGATCACGCACCAGCTCCGACAACCGCGCCTGATATTTGGCCAGCTGTGACTCGTAATCCTTCTTGGTCAGCGTCTGGGTCAGGTCCAGTTCGCTCAACACATTTTTCTCGTCGATCGGATGAACGATCGGCGGCGCCACCGGCACACGCTGCAGGCCTTCCTGGCTCAGGCGGCGTTTCATCGCGTCGAGCACGATGCGACCGACAGTCAGCGAACGGTATTCGTCGTCGGTGCCTTCGACGATGATCCACGGCGCATGCGCCGTGTTGGTCACGCGCAGCACGTGGCCGGCCACCTGTTGCAGGCGGCCATAGGTCTTCAGGCGATCGTAGCTTTCCCTGGTCACCCGCCAGGCCGTGCGCGGATCTTTCTCCAGCGCCTTGAGGCGGGTCTTCTGCCCCTCCTTCGACAGGTGGAACCAGAACTTCAGGACCAGCGCCCCTTCGTTGACCAGCATGGTCTCGAAGCGGTTGATGTCGTCGAGACGCTCATCAAGGTCGGAACGCCGCATGTCGCCGTTGATGCGATCGGTGATCGGCTGCGAATACCAGGAACCGGCGAAAATGCCGACCTTGCCCTTGGGTGGCAAGGCGCGCCAGTAGCGCCACATGTAGGGTCGCGATGCCTCTTCGTCGCTCGGCGTCGCAAAGGCCAGCGTCGAAATATGGCGCGGGTCCATCCACGAGTAGAGCAGGTTGATCGTCTCGCCCTTGCCGCTACCGTCGACGCCGCTGATCAGGATGACGACCGGAAATTCCTTCTTTTCCAGCATGTCGTACTGCACATCGAGCAACTCGGCGCGCAGTTTCGGTACTTCGCGCTTAAAGGTTGCCTTGTCGACCTTGTGGCCCAGTTCTGCAGATTCAAACATCGCCTAACCCTCCCTGAAATCGCCCCATAAGGCCTGCAGCGCCGCCAGCGCTGCCAGACCCGCCGTTTCCGTGCGCAAGACACGCGGCCCCAGGCGGACCGCCTGAAATCCTGCCTGCCTGGCCGCCATCACCTCCTGCGGATCGAGCCCCCCTTCGGCCCCGATCAGCAACTGAACCTGACCAACCGGCCGGATTGAGGCCAAGGTATCCTCGGCGTCCGGCGCCAGCATCAGGCGCAACTCACCATGGCTTGGTCTGGCCAGCCAGTGTTCCAGTTTTTCCAGGGGCGCCACCAGCGGCACCTGATTGCGCCCGCACTGCTCGCAGGCCGAAGCGGCAACGCCCTGCCAATGAGCCACCCGCTTGGCGGCCCGCTCCCCGGCCAGACGGATGACACTGCGCCGACTTTCGACCGGCACAATGTCGCGCACGCCCAGCTCGACGGCCTTCTGAATGGTGAAATCCATCTTGTCGCCAGCCTGCAAGGCCTGCACCAGCGTGATCGCCAAGCGGGATTCGCACTCTATTTCGCACCAGGCACCGAGCACTGCAAACACCCGATCACGCTCGATACGTTCGATATGTGCCGGATACTCGCCGCCACGTCCGTCGAAGAGCACCATCGGCGCCCCGGGTGGCAGGCGCAATACGCGCACCGCATGACGAGCCACCGGCTCGGGAAGTTCAATATGCGCCCCCGGCGAAAGGGCTTCTCGGCAGTAAAAACGGGGTGAATTCATCAGTGCTATTATGGGCGAAATGCCTTTTGGAGTGGAGAAACATGGTCGCTTTGAACCCTCCTGTGTGCGATTTCGGTCAACCGGCCGTCGATTTCGACCTGCCCGGTACCGATGGCCGACGCCACACGCTAGCCAACTGCCGGGGCCCAAAGGGTTTGCTGGTCATGTTCATCTGCAACCACTGTCCCTACGTCAAGGCAATCATCGACCGCCTGATCCGAGACTGCCGGGAACTTGCCAGCCACGGCATCGGCTGCGTCGCGATCATGAGCAACGACGTCACCGCCTACCCGGATGACGCACCGGAAAACATGAAACGCTGGGCCGAGGAACTGGCGTTTCCGTTTCCCTACCTCTACGACGAAACCCAGTCGGTAGCCCGCGCCTATGGCGCCGTCTGTACGCCCGATTTCTTCGGCTACAACAGCCAACTCGAACTGCAGTACCGTGGCCGGCTCGACGCCTCCGGGCGCGCCGCCGCGCCAGCCGATGCCCGCCGGGAACTGTTTGAGGCCATGAGCGACATTGCCCGCAGCGGGCGGGGACCAAGCCAGCAAACCGCCTCAATCGGCTGCTCAATAAAGTGGGATTTATAACAAACAATCACCAGAACTGGAAAAAACCACCCAAGCGATAGGCGCTCCCTGAGCTATCATTAAACATCGCACGATTGATTTACCATCCCATTGACATCAGCAGACGCATCCGCGCTACCCTCTGGCGATATCGGCCGCCAGCTAGCCTATTTGCAGGCAGTCGTCTCGAACATGCCGCAAGGCATCAGCGTCTTTGACGAGCAGTTACGCCTGCGTGTCTGGAACCAGGGTTTCATCAATGTATTGAACCTGCCGCCGGAAATCGTTTACGAAGGCGTTCACTTTTCAGAACTGGTCCGGGTACCGGCTCAACGGGGCGAATATGGCCCGGGCGAGCCCGAGGCCCACGTCGAGCGCATCACGGCGCTGGCCAACAAATTTGAAGCACACAGCTTCGAGCGGACTCGACCAAACGGAAACACTCACCTGGTTCAGGGTGAACCGCTATTCATTGACCAACAACTGGTCGGCTTCATTACAACCTACACCGACATTACCGACCGAAAAGCCGCTGAAACAGCACTCCGGACGCAGCACAATCAATTGCAGACAGTGATCGAAAGCATTCCCAGTGCGGTCAGCCTGTTTGATAGCGCTGGCAATCTCGTGCTGTTCAATACCGCATTTCCGCGCCTGCTGGATGTCCCGGCCGAACTCGCGAAGCCGGGCGTTTCGATGGAGACCCTGTTCCGCTTCAACGCCATGCGTGGGGAATACGGCCCCGGTGATCCGGAAAAGATCGTGGCCACCCTGATGGAGCGAGCCAAGAACCCGAGCCATCACTATTTTGAACGCACCCGACCAAACGGAAAGACCCTCGAAGTCCGCGGCGTTCCGCTGGCCGAAGGGGGATTTGTCACTGTTTACACCGACATATCCGAACGGCGCGCCAGCGCCGAACGCGAGCAACTGGCACAAAAAGTCTACAGCCATACGCCGGCCGGCATCATCTTCACCGACGACCAACACCGTATCCTGTCGATCAACCCGGCCACGACCGAGATGACGGGCTATGAGCCGTTTGAACTGATCGGCCAGACCGTGTTCGGCCTGATCAGTCTGGACGAAGGCATCTCGCAGAAAGACTTCCAGGAACAGATCTCCATGCGCGGCTCATGGAGCAGCGAACTCGAAGTCACCCAGAAAAACGGCAGCAACTTCCCTGCCGGCGCACGAATCAACCGCGTCGACGACCCGCAAAGCGGCCTGCCCGCCCATTACGTCTGGATTCTGGCCGACATTACCGAGCGCAAGCAGGCGGAAGACCGCATGCGGCATATCGCCCAGCATGATGCGCTGACCGGGCTGCCGAACCGCCTCGCGCTGCTGATGCGCCTTGCCCAGCTATTGCCGGAGGCGCGCCGACACGGCTGGACGGTGGCGGTCATGTTCATTGACCTCGACCGTTTCAAGATCATCAACGACACCCTGGGGCACCAGGTCGGTGACGAGATGTTGCGCGAAGTCGCCTGCCGCCTGTCGAACCTGCTCCGGGAAACTGATTTTGTTGCCCGCCTGGGGGGGGACGAGTTCGTCATCATCCTACCCAGCATCAGCTCCCCGGCCGACGCGGCCATTGTCTCCGGCAAGATCATCTCGGCGCTCTCCACGGCCATCGAAGCCGAAGGCCACGAATTGCACACCAGCCCGTCGATCGGTATCAGCATCTTTCCGGACGACGGTCCCGATGGCGATATCGTTCTCAAGAACGCCGACACCGCGATGTACCATGCCAAGGCAGCCGGCCGTAACAACTACCAGTTCTTCGCTGCGGACATGAACCGCACGGCGGCCGAGCGCCTGAACATCGAGCGCAAGCTGCGCCATGCCATCGCCCGCAACGAATTGAGCCTAGTCTTCCAGCCCCAGTTCCGTGCCGAGGACACCACCCCGACCGGTGTCGAGGCGCTGCTCCGCTGGCACCACCCGACCGACGGCATGATTTCCCCGGCCCGTTTCATTCCGGTGGCCGAGGAAACCGGCATGATCGTCGAAATCGGCGACTGGGTCCTGGCCACCGCCTGCCACGAGATGGCCCGCTGGATCAACGCCGGCCTGAAGCCACTGCGGATTGCCGTCAATGTCTCGGCCCGCCAGCTACGCCGCCGCGATTTTTGCGAAACCGTCGCCAACGCCCTGACGACCTCCGGCTTGCCGGCCGAACTGCTGGAACTCGAAATTACCGAAAGCTCGGTGATGGAGAATCCGCAGGAAGCCATCCACATTCTGGAGCGACTGGGCCGCATGGGCGTCACACTGGCCATCGACGATTTCGGCACCGGCTATTCCTCGTTGGCCTACCTGAAACTCTTCCCGATCGACCATCTGAAAATCGACCGTTCCTTCGTCGCCGATATCGAGCATGACCTGAACGACCGTGCCATCGCTTTCGGCACCATCGCACTGGCCCACTCCCTCGGCCTGAACGTCATTGCCGAAGGGGTCGAAACCGAAGACCAGCACGAACTGCTGCGCGCCAACGGCTGCGATGAAGTCCAGGGCTTCCTGTTCAGCAAGCCGCTGACCGGCGCCGCGGCATTCGCCTTCCTGCACGCCCGGGACACAGCAGAGTAAAATCCTGCTTTTGTCATTGATGCAGGAGTCCCCATGACACAGCAGCGCACGCTGGCTCGCTATCTCACCGAAGAACAACGCAACAAGGGCGTCATCACTGGCGACCTCAAGCTGCTGATTGAAGTCGTTTCCCGCGCCTGCCAGGCCATTTCCATTGCCATCGGCAAAGGTGGGCTGGGCGGCGTGCTCGGCGAAGCCGGCAGCGACAACGTGCAGGGCGAAGCGCAGAAGAAGCTCGACGTGCTATCCAACGACATCCTGCTCGACGCCAACGAATGGGGCGGTCACCTCGCCGCCATGGCCTCCGAGGAAATGGACCTGCCGCACCTGGTGCCGCACCGCTTCCCGAAGGGCGAATACCTGCTGACCTTCGACCCGCTCGACGGCTCCTCGAACATCGACGTCAATGTCTCGATCGGCACCATTTTCTCGGTGCTCAAATGCCCCGAAGGCGCCGACCTGAGCACCCCGGAGGCTGCGGAACAAGCCTTCCTGCAACCGGGCACTGCACAGGTGGCCGCCGGCTATGCCGTTTACGGCCCGACGACGCTGCTGGTGTTGACGGTTGGTGACGGCGTCGCGGTCTTTACCCTCGACCGCGAGCAGGGCCAGTTCATCCTGACCCTGGAAAATGTGCAGATTCCGGCCGACACCAAGGAATTCGCCATCAACATGTCCAACCAGCGCTTCTGGGAAGCCCCGGTCCAGCGCTACGTCGCGGAAATGCAGGTCGGCAAGGAAGGGCCGCTCGGCAAGGATTACAACATGCGCTGGGTCGCTTCAATGGTCGCCGACGTGCATCGCATCATGACCCGCGGCGGCATTTTCATGTACCCGATGGACAGCAAGATCAAGGGCCAGGGCGGCAAGCTGCGCCTGATGTACGAAGCCAACCCGATGGCCATGCTGATCGAGCAGGCTGGCGGCGCCGCAACCACCGGCCGCCAGCGCATCCTCGACATCCAGCCGGAAAAGTTGCACCAGCGGGTGCCGGTCATCCTCGGCTCGAAAAACGAAGTTGAGCGCGTCACTGGCTATCACAGCGCCTGACCTGCTACAGTTACCCATCGAACAATGTCATAGGACAACGTGATGAAAAAACTCAGCTTCGCACTGCTTCTCGCGGCCGGCACCATTCTCGCCGGTTGCAAGAGCAACGACTCCAAGCCGGAAGACACGGCAGCGGCCCCGGCGCCGGCCTCCGCCAGCGCAACCCAGCCTGCCGCCACACCGGCCAAGCCGGAGTGTCCGCCGGAACCAACAACGAAGAAGAAAACCAGCACCAAGTCCAAGACCGCGAAAAAGACTGACACACCACCCGCCGATTGCGAACCGGCCAAGCCAAAATCGGCCAGCACAGCCAAGACATCCGAACCTGCCAAGCCGGAAGCGGCGGCCACGGCCGTCACCGGCGGCACGGCCGGCAAGGCCTGCAACCCTTGCGCGATGAAATCGAAGGATGGCACTTTCGACGGCGAGGTTTACGGCACCATTCCACCGGGCAGCAAGTGGGCAAAACTGCAGATTGGCATGCATCAATCTGAAGTCGAGCGCATCCTCGGTGTCACGTCGAACATTCGCGCCTACGTCACGGCCAAGGCCTGGATTCCCTTCTATTTCGGTGGCGACAGCCATCGCTACGAAGCGGTCTATGCCGGCCAGGGCAGCGTTGCCTATACCGGCGGCAGCTGGGGCGGCGGACAAGGCATCCTGATGATGATCAATTACGACCCAAAAATTCAGTAAGCATGGCAAAACACAAGAACGGCAGGCCAACTTGGCCTGCCGTTTTGCCATATTGCCCTACCCAAGAAGGGGCATTTCCCGGATAATTTAGTCTTTTCAGCAGGCTGGATTTCCGGATCATGAGCGTCAGCAACCTCCCCAAGTTTTCTCCCCTGACCGGCGCCATCCGCGCCCTCGCCATGGATGCAGTCCAGCAGGCCAACTCCGGGCATCCCGGCGCCCCAATGGGCATGGCTGAAATCGCCGAAGTCCTCTGGCGCCGCCACCTGCGTCACAACCCGGCCAACCCGCACTGGGCCGACCGCGACCGCTTTGTGCTGTCGAACGGCCACGGCTCGATGCTGCTCTACGCGCTGCTGCACCTGACCGGCTACGATCTGTCGATCGATGACCTGAAGAATTTCCGCCAGTTGCACGCCAAGACCCCGGGCCATCCGGAATACGGCTACACGCCGGGCATTGAAACGACCACCGGCCCGCTCGGCCAGGGCATCACCAACGCCGTCGGCTTCGCGCTGGCTGAAAAGGTGCTGGCCGCCGAGTTCAACAAACCCGGCCACGAAATCGTCAATCACCACACCTATGTCTTCCTGGGCGACGGCTGCCTGATGGAAGGCGTGTCGCATGAAGCCTGCTCGCTGGCCGGCACGCTCGGCCTCGGCAAGCTGATCGCCTTCTGGGACGATAACGGCATCTCGATCGACGGTCACGTCGAAGGCTGGTTCACCGACGACACCCCGAAGCGCTTTGAAGCCTACGGCTGGCATGTCGTCGCCCACGTCGACGGCCATGATTCCGACGCCATAGAACGCGCCCTGCTCGCCGCCAAGGCAGTCACCGACAAGCCCAGCCTGATCTGCTGCAAGACGACCATCGGCGCCGGCTCGCCGAACAAGCAGGGATCGCACGACTGCCACGGCGCCCCGCTCGGCAAGGACGAAATCGCTGCCGCCCGCGCTTACATCGGCTGGAACCACCCGGCCTTCGAAATCCCGGCCGACATTTACGCCGCCTGGAATCGCAAGCCGGCCGGTGCTGTTTTTGAGGAAAACTGGAGCACCCGTTTCGCTGCCTACCGCACCGCCTTCCCGGCCGAAGCCGCCGAATTCGAGCGCCGCGTCATCAAGAACGAACTGCCAACCAACTGGGCAGCGACCAAGGCCGCCTACATCGCCACCTGCCGCGACAAGGCCGAGAACATCGCCACCCGAAAGGCTTCGCAGAACGCCATTGCCGCACTGGTCCCGGCCGTGCCGGAAATCTTCGGCGGCTCAGCCGACCTGGCCGGCTCCAACCTGACCTTCGTCAAGGGCAGCAAGGGCGTCACCCGCACCGAGGGCGGCAACTATTGCTACTACGGTGTGCGCGAATTCGGCATGACCGCCATCGCCAACGGCATCGCGCTGCATGGTGGCCTGGTGCCCTACACCGCGACTTTCCTGGTCTTCTCCGACTACGCCCGCAACGCCATCCGTATGGCGGCGTTGATGAAGCAGCGCCAGATCATGGTCTATACCCATGACTCCATCGGTCTCGGCGAAGATGGCCCGACGCACCAGCCGGTCGAGCATATCCCGTCGATGCGCATCATCCCGAACCTCGACGTCTGGCGCCCGGCCGACGCGACCGAAACGGCCATTGCCTGGACCGCAGCGGTCGAGCGCAAGGATGGCCCGAGCATCCTCGCCCTGTCGCGCCAGAACCTGCCGACCGTCACCCAGCAGGCGGCCGATGCCGACATCGCCAAGGGCGGCTATGTACTGGCCGAAGCGGATGGCGAAGCGCAGATCACCTTCATTGCCACCGGCTCCGAAATCAAGCTGGCGCTCGACGCCCAGGCTGCACTGGCCGGCGAAGGGATCAAGACCCGCGTCGTCTCGATGCCCTGCTCCAATGTTTTCGACCGCCAGAGCGCCGAATACAAAGCCTCGGTGCTCGGCGCCTGCAAAAAACGCATCGCCATCGAAGCCGCTCACCCGGACTTCTGGCGCAAGTACGTCGGCCTGCATGGCGCCGTGATCGGTATCGACCGCTTCGGCGAGTCCGCACCGGCCGGCCAGCTGTTCGACCTGTTCGGTTTCACCGTCGCCAACGTCGTCAAGACGGCCAAGGCACTGTTGTCCTGATTATCTAAAGAGGAGAAGTTCATGGCTATCAAGGTTGCAATCAACGGTTTCGGTCGTATCGGTCGCTGCACGCTGCGCGCCATTTACGAGCAGGGTCTGCAGAATGAATTCGACGTCGTCGCCATCAATGCCGCCGGCGATCTGGCGACCAACGCTCATCTGCTGAAGTACGACACCACGCACGGCCGTTTCCGTACCAGCGTCGAAACCGAAGGTGAAAACTGCATCATCATCGACGGCAAGAAGATCGCCTTCTACTCGACCAAGAACCCGAAGGACATCAACTGGGCCGACCACGGCGTTGATATCGTTCTCGAATGCACCGGCGCCTACACCTCCAAGGCCAAGGCCCTGCCGCTGCTCGAACAGGGCGCCAAGCGCGTACTGATCTCCGCCCCGGGCGGCGACGACGTCGATGCCACCATCGTCTATGGCGTGAACGAAGGCATCCTGAAGTCCGGCATGACCGTCGTTTCCAACGCTTCGTGCACGACCAACTGCCTGGCACCGGTCGCCAAGATCCTGTCCGACAGCATCGGCATCAAGCAAGGCCTGATGACCACCATCCACGCCTACACCAACGACCAGGTCACCGTCGACGTTCGCCACAAGGATCTGCGCCGCGCCCGTGCCGCTGCGGCCAACATCATCCCGACCAAGACCGGTGCTGCCAAGGCCGTCGGCCTGGTATTGCCGCAACTGGTCGGCAAGGTCGATGGTTTCGCCCTGCGCGTGCCGACCATCAACGTCTCGCTGGTCGACCTGACCTTCACCGCCGGCCGCGCCACCACCAAGGACGAAATCAACGCCCTGATGACCGCTGCCGCCAACGGCCCGCTGAAGGGTGTGATGGACGTCAACAACGAGCCGCTGGTCTCGTCCGACTTCAACCACACCACCGTTTCTTCCACCTTCGATGCGACGCAGACGCGCGTCATCCAGGGTGAAGACGGCAGCACGCTGGTCAAGGTCCTGGCTTGGTATGACAACGAGTGGGGTTACTCCTGCCGCATGCTGGACGCTGCCCGCGCCTGGATGGCCGCCAAGTAATTGGCCTGGTATGAAAAGGGGCCGCAAGGCCCCTTTTGTTTCACCCTAGCGGAAAGCTTTGCCCTTCAACGTGCCCAATACTGCCCCACTGCGTCTTGCCATCAACGGTTATGGCCGTATCGGTCGCTGTTTCCTGCGTGCACTACTGGAGTCCTCGGTCGCACATAAGCTTCAGGTCGTCGCCATCAATGAGCCGGCCAACCTGGAGAGCATGGCCTACCTGACCCGCTTCGATTCGACGCACGGCCGCTTTCCCGGCAATGTCGAGATCACCGGCGACAAACTGCTGATTGATGACCAGCCCATTCGCGTCAGTCACGCCCGGACCCCGGAAGAAGTGGACTGGAGCAACATCGATCTGGTCGTCGAGTGCTCAGGCATCTACGGCCGGCGCCCGGAACTGACCCGTTTTCTCGATGCTGGTTGCCCGCGTCTGCTGCTGTCCCACCCGGGTCTCAGCGCTGACGATGTCGATGCCACCATTGTCACCGGCATCAACCAGCAGTCGCTGACCGGCAAGGAGCGGCTGGTTTCGGCCGCCTCCTGCACGACCAATGCCATCGTGCCGCTGCTCGACCTGATCGATCGCGAGATCGGCATCGAACAGGCCATGCTGACCACGCTGCATTCGGTCATGAACGACCAGCCGCTGATCGACGGCTATCATCACGATGACCTGCGGCGCACCCGTTCCGCCATGCAGTCGATCATCCCGGTATCGACCGGCCTGGCCCGTGGCGTCGAACGCCTGTTGCCGCAACTGGCCGGCCGCGTCCAGGCCAAGGCGATCCGCGTGCCGACGACCAATGTCTCGGCCATCGACCTGACGATCAATACCCAGCGCCCGATGTCGGCGCACAGTATCAATACCCTGCTGGCCAACGCTGCCCATGGCCCGCTGAAGAAACTGGTCGCCTATTCCGAGGCCGCCCACGCCTCGATCGATTTCAATCACGACCCGCATTCGGCCATCGTCGATGGCAGCCAGACGCGGACCAGCGGCACGCACCTGGTCAACCTGTTCGTCTGGTTCGACAACGAATGGGGCTTCGCCAACCGCATGCTCGAGGTCGCCGACCATTGGTCGCGGCTTTGGCCAACGCGGTAGCCACAGAATCGCACTTAATCAAAACCAAGGAGATAGACATGAACGTTATCAAGCTGACCGACCTCGATGTTTCCGGCAAGCGTGTTTTCATCCGCGCCGACCTCAATGTGCCGCAGGACGAAGCCGGCAACATCACCGAGGACACCCGCATCCGCGCCTCGCTGCCGTCGATCAAGTACTGCCTGGAAAAAGGCGCCGCCGTCATGGTCACCTCCCACCTCGGCCGGCCGACCGAAGGCGAACTGAATCACGAAGACAGCCTGATGCCGGTCGCCGTGCGTCTCGGCCAGATGCTGCATACCTCCGTCCGCCTGATCACCGACTGGGTCGATGGCGGCTTTGAAGTCAAGCCGGGCGAAGTCGTCCTGCTCGAAAACTGCCGCGTCAACAAGGGCGAGAAGAAGAACAATGACGAACTGGCCCAGAAGATGGCCAAGCTGTGCGACATCTACGTCAATGACGCCTTCGGTACCGCCCACCGTGCCGAAGCCACCACCCACGGCATCGCCAAGTACGCCCCGGTCGCCTGTGCCGGCATGCTGATGGGCGCTGAAATCGATGCGCTGTCCAAGGCACTGCATGAGCCTAAACGTCCGTTGGTCGCCATCGTCGGCGGCTCCAAGGTGTCGTCCAAGCTGACCATCCTCAAGTCGCTGGCCAGCAAGGTCGACCAGTTGATCGTCGGTGGCGGCATCGCCAACACTTTCCTGCTTGCCGACGGCAAGCGGATTGGCCACTCGCTGGCCGAGCCGGATCTGGTCAAGGAAGCCCACACCATCATGGACATCATGAAGGAACGCGGCGCCGAAGTCCCCCTGCCAACCGACGTCGTCGTCGCCGACGAAGTCTCGGCCCTGGCCCGCGCCAACAAGATTTCGGTCGATGACGTACACGCCAACGACCGCATCCTCGACGTCGGTCCGAAGACCGCCGCCAAGTTTGCCGAAATCATCGCCAATGCCGGCACCATCGTCTGGAACGGCCCGGTCGGCGTTTTCGAATTGCCGCAATTTGCCGGCGGCACCAAGATGATGGCCTCCGCCATCGCCCACTCCGAGGCTTTCTCGATTGCCGGCGGCGGTGACACGCTGGCTGCCATCGCCAAGTTCCATATCGCCGACGATGTTGGCTATATCTCGACGGGCGGCGGCGCCTTCCTGGAGTTCCTCGAAGGCAAGACCCTGCCGGCCATCGCCATCCTCGAAGAACGCGCCGCATAACAAGCTGGGAATTCAGGTCGACAGTGAGAGTCCAACTGTCGACTTGAAAAACAACCAAAAAAACCAAATAACAATCAGGGATAGAGAAGACATGTTGCGCCATACCAAGATCGTTGCCACGCTGGGCCCCGCCTCTTCAACGCCGGAAGTTCTCGACCGCATGGTGCTGGCGGGCATCGATGTGGTGCGCATGAATTTCTCGCACGGCACGGCCGACGATCACCGGGCGCGCGCCGAGGGCATCCGTGCGGCAGCAGCCAGACACGGTCGCACTATCGGCATCCTGGGTGACCTGCAAGGTCCGAAGATTCGCGTCGGCAAGTTCGAGGCAGGCAAGATCACCCTCGTTCCCGGTGAAAAATTCATTCTCGATGCCCAGTGCCCGCTCGGCAATCAGGAGCGTGTCGGCCTTGATTACAAGGATCTGCCGAAGGATGTGGTCAATGGCGACATTCTGCTGCTCGACGACGGCCGCCTGAAACTCGAAGTGACCGGCGTTCGCGGTCATGAGATTTACACCCGCATCATCGTCGGCGGCGACCTGTCGAACAACAAGGGCATCAACCGCCAGGGTGGCGGCCTGACTGCACCGGCACTGACCGGCAAGGACATGGACGACATCAAGACGGCCGCCGACATCGGCGTCGATTTCGTCGCTGTCTCCTTCCCGAAGAGCGCCGCCGACATGTATATGGCGCGCCAGTTGCTGCGCGCTGCCGGCAGCACCGCCGTGCTGATCGCCAAGATCGAGCGCGTCGAAGCGATCACCAATCTGGCTGAAATCCTCGATGCCTCCGACGGCATCATGGTCGCCCGCGGCGACCTCGCCGTCGAAGTCGGTGACGCCTCGGTGCCGGCGCTGCAAAAGAAGATGATCCGCATGGCGCGGGACAGGAACAAGCTGACCATCACCGCCACCCAGATGATGGAGTCGATGATTACCTCGCCGGTGCCAACCCGCGCCGAAGTCTCCGACGTCGCCAATGCCGTGCTCGACGGCACCGACGCCGTGATGCTGTCGGCCGAAACGGCGAGCGGCAAGTATCCGGTCGAAACCGTCGAATCGATGGCCCGCATCTGCGTTGAAGCCGAACGCTCGGCCGAAGTCACGCTCGACCGCGAATTCCTCGACCGCATCTTCACCCGCATCGACCAGTCGATCGCCATGGCCGCCATCTGGACGGCGCATCACCTCAAGGTGAAGGCCATCGCTGCACTGACCCAGTCCGGCTCGACGGCCTTGTGGATGAGCCGGATGAACTCCGGCGTGCCCATCTACGCACTGACCCCGGATGCCGAATCGGTCGGCCGCATGGTGCTCTTTCGCGGCGTCTGCCCGCTGCCGATGAAGCAGCAGCACACCGACCGCGACCGCCTGTTGGCTGAAGCCGAGCAACTGTTGATCGATCGCGGTGTCGTAGAAAAGGGCGACCTGATCGCCCTGACCATCGGTGAACCAATCGGCACCACCGGCGGCACCAATACCCTTAAGATCGTCCGGGTGGGCGAGCACCAACTCGACTAGGCGAGTAAAATATAAAAATCAGCTAAACACGTTAACGAACAGGAGTCACCATGCCGCTCGTATCCATGCGCCAACTGCTCGACCACGCCGCCGAAAACGGCTACGGTCTGCCCGCTTTCAACGTCAACAACATGGAACAGGTCTGGGCCATCATGGAAGCGGCCGCCCAGGTCGACGCCCCGGTCATCATGCAAGCTTCGGCTGGCGCCCGCAAATACGCCGGCGAGCCCTTCCTGCGCCACCAGATCCTGGCCGCGCTCGAAGCCTACCCCAACATTCCCATCGTCATGCACCAGGACCACGGCCAGAGCCCATCCGTCTGCATGGGCGCCATCCGTTCCGGTTTCTCGTCTGTGATGATGGACGGTTCGCTGCTGGCCGACGGCAAGAGCGTCGCCAGTTATGAATACAACGTTGAAGTGACCCGCAAGGTGACCGAATTCGCCCACGCCATCGGCGTGTCCGTCGAGGGCGAACTGGGTGTGCTCGGCTCGCTGGAAACCATGAAGGCCGACAAGGAAGACGGCCACGGCGCCGAAGGCCACATGACCCGCGAAGACCTGCTGACCGACGTCGAGCAGGCCGCCGACTTCGTCAAGCAGACCAACTGCGACGCGCTGGCCATCGCCATCGGTACCAGCCACGGCGCCTACAAGTTCACCAAGAAGCCGACCGGCGACATCCTCGCCATCGACCGCATCGCCGAAATCCACGCCCGTATCCCGAACACCCACCTGGTCATGCACGGTTCGTCTTCCGTGCCGCAGGAACTGCTGGCTGAAATCCGCGAATTCGGCGGCGACATGAAGGAAACCTACGGCGTGCCGGTCGAGGAAATCGTCAAGGGCATCAAGCACGGCGTGCGCAAGGTCAATATCGATACCGACATCCGCCTGGCCATGACCGGCGCCATCCGCCGTTACCTGGCCGAGCATCCGGACAAGTTCGACCCGCGCGACTACCTGAAGCCGGCCCGCGAAGCTGCCAAGAAAATCTGCCTGGCCCGCTTTGAAGCCTTCGGTACCGCCGGCAACGCCAGCAAGATCAAGGCGATCGGCCTCGACAAGATGGCCGAACGTTACGCCAAGGGCGAGCTGAACCAGATCGTCAAATAAGCCGGCTTTTCCGGCTGACCGCAGCACTACCGCCGGAGGCTATCCGGCGGTGAGTCTGCAGGTGCGCACCGATCAACGCACCTGAATCTCGACACGCCGATTGAGCGGCTCGGCGACTTCATCGGCTGTTTTGACCAGGGGCTCGCGTTCGCCACGGCCACTGACCTTGATCGACCCGGCATCGACACCGAGGTGCTCCAGTTCCGCCTGCATGGCCTTGGCTCTGGCCTCGGCCAGACGATCATTGGACTCCTGCGAACCGACCGTGTCGGTATGACCGATGACCACGATATCAGTCACCTTGCGTTTCTTGATTTCGTCGAAAACACCGTCCAGTTCTTTTTTCGAATCCGCGGTCAACTCGCTGGTCCCTTCGAGGAAATACAGCATGAATTTCTTTGGGGGCTGGGGAGTCGCCGCCAGGGAGCCGCCCCAAATGGCCTTAACCTCGTCGGCCTCTGCCCGCCGCTGGCCAATCCCCCAGAAACCGGAGGTCGACAAGGCATTGGGTTGATCAAGGGTGAGCGGCGGCGATTGCCTGGGCTTAACCAGCAGCCTGCCGCTTTGCCCGGACGCATCGGGCAGCAAGACGTAGCGCTCTTGTGCGCAAGCGGCAAGGAACAGAGTACTGAAAAGCAAGGTGAGCAGTTTCATGCTTATCTCCCGTCCACGCTGATGGCAAAGCTGCCAGGCTTGCCGGGCCGCAATTCGGCATCAGGCGTCGTCAAATGCATGGCCTCGGCGGACTGGCTGACGATATTGCCGGTCGTCACCGAGACGGTGCCGCGATTGACGACGGCATCGAAGGCACCGATGTAGGTGGTCGGGTCGTAGGAATAGCGACGAAGAACGACCTCACTGTTGGCGCCCAGCGCAAGCATGGAGTTATCGTTGAAGGTCATGCCCACGGCGCTGTCAGCGCTGGTAACGATAATATCGTTTTCCTTCAGGCGCTTGCCGAGTTCCCCGGGGAGGCTTCGGTTATCGCGATAAATAACGACATCGCCCTGCGTAACCTTGATCTGAGCGACCCAGTCGTCGGCAGCGGCACCGACGGGGCTGGTGGCGACGAGCAGCGCCGACCAAACCAGCAATTGAGGAAAAACCTTCTGCATATCGGCTCCTTACGCAAAAAACAGGACAGTTAACGGCAAATCAATCACCAGGCTTGGGCAGTCCGGGACACTGCCTGGCATACGGGATATCCGGTGACACCAGACGCTGCCATTCGCTATCGCTCATGTTGCGGCCGAGTTTGGCGCACAGGCGTTCAGCCCATGACTCGAGTACTGGCCAGCGACGCAGGCTCGAATCGCCACTGACCGAAGCCACCTGTCGGCCATCCGGGCTGAAGGTCACACCAAAAATGACATCACTGTGCCCCTCCAGCGGGGCACCGACCGGCGTGCCGGTCCGGACATCCCACAGGCGCAATGTCTGGTCCTTGCTTCCCGAAACGACGTATCGGCCATCCGGACTGAAGGCGACGCTGTTGACGTAATGAGTGTGCCCGGTCAGCGGCTTGCCGATCGGCGCACCGCTGTTCGCATCCCAGAGGCGCAGGCTCATATCGTCGCTGGCTGAAACGATAAGCCGCCCGTCCCGACTGAAGGCGACGCTGTTGACCGCTTTTAGGTGCCCAACGAGCGGTTTGCCAATCGGCTTCCCGGTGGCCGTATCCCACAGGCGCAACTTGCCATCCTCGCTGGCCGAAACGATACGTCGCCCATCCCGGCTAAAAGCGACACTGCTGACGCTTCCGCCCTCTCCGCTCATTGGACTGCCGATCGGGGCGCCGCTGCCGGCATTCCATTGGCGCAGCGTGCCATCCGCGCTGCCGGATACGAGGCGCGCGCCATCTGGACTAAAAGCCACACCGTAGACGGTGCCAAGGTGTCCCTGCAGCGGGGGAACAAGGAGCGCGCCGGTGGCAGCATCCCACAAGCGCACACTCATGTCGCTGCTGCCCGAGGCGATGCGCTTGCTATCCGGGCTGACCGCCACGCTGTAGACAGCCTCCCGATGTCCGGAAAATGGCTTGCCAGTGGTCTTTCCGGTCGTCAAATCCAGGACGTGGACGTCCTGGTCCTCCCCCGCCCAAACGAGCCGAGTGCCATCGGGACTGAAGGCAACGCTCTTGAGCGCCTTGTCGGAGCCGTTGAGTACGACACTCGTCGGATCATCGGCGGCAACCGTCCACAAGCGCAGGGTCTTGTCGTAACTGCCCGAGACCACCCGTTCTCCATCGCGGCTGAAGAGAACGCCGGTGATTTCATCCGTATGTCCACGCAGGCTGTCGCCGGCCGGCTTCTGGGTTTCGGTTTCCCACAGGCGAACCGTGTAGTCGCCACTCCCTGAAACGATGTAGCGCCCATCCGGGCTGAAGGCGACCCCGAGAATGGCCTTGCGATGTCGCTTGAGTGGGTCGCCGATAGGTTTTCCTGTCCTGGCATCCCATAGACGCAGGGTGGCGTCGCTGCTGCCTGAAACGATACGCAGGCCATTCGGGCTATAGGCGACGCTATATACCGCTTCCGTGTGCCCCTTCAACACTTCACCGGAAGGTTGGCCGGAGCTGACATTCCACAAGCGCAGCGTCTTGTCATCTCCGCCGGAAACAATGTGCTGACCATCCGGGCTGAAGGCGACGGCGCAAACCCGTTGGCTATGCCCCTTGAGCGGCTCACCCAGCATTTGCCCGGTAGCGGCATCCCACAGGCGCAAGTTACCGTCCAGGCCACCCGCGACGATGCGCTGTCCGAGGGGGCTGAAGGCGACACTACAGACCGCGCTGTCACTTTGCAGCGGCTTGCCAAGCGGATTACCCGTGCCGGCCTCCCACAGGCGCAGGGTGTGGTCCCGACTGGCCGAAACGATCGCCTTGCCGTCCGGGCTGAAGGCGACACTGTTGACGTACGACGAGTGCCCGATCAGCGGCTTGCCGATAGGGGCTCCCGATGCGGCCTCCCATAGCTGCAGGCTACCGTTGCGGCTCCCCGTGACAATACGCAGGCCGTCCGGACTCAAGTCCAGGGTGGTGATGGCTTCGTCACTTTCGCTCAGGTGGAGCAATCTGGCACTGCGCATGAATTCGGCCCGCAACGCGCCCAGAGCCCCCGGTGAGGCTTGCGGATAGGCCTCATCGGACAGGCGGTGAGCCGCCAGCAACTGCAGTATGCCGAGGATGGAGCCGCCACTCTGCGCGCCGGTCGTCATCGCCTGCCCTTCGGCAACCAGGCGGCGGATACTGGCTTCCTCCGCCGACCTTTTGGCCTTGCCTTCAGCGGCCCGTGCCAATGCCGACTGCTCGCGGGCGAACCAGGCGGACGCCCCGGCCAAACAGAGAAGGACAACCAGGGCGGCAACGACGAACTTCAGTATTCCTTGCAAGCGCCTTTGGGATGAAGCATCTTTTTCGGCGCGCAGGCGGGCGCGGGTTTCGCTCTCCCGCGCCTTGCTTTCGAGATCGGCACGAACATTCGCTTCCTTGGCGGCCGCCTCACGGCGCGCCTCGTCCAGCCGACGCTGCTGCGCGGCCACGCTTTCCCGATTCCGGCGCCGTTGGCGAGCGACGGCGGCCAGGCGGTCATGGACGAGCTCGATGCGGTCGCCTTCGGTGAATGGCTGGCGACGCAGCAGCCGGCGCTCGATCAGGGTGTCGATATCCGCCTTGGTGATACCGGGATTCTGCAGGATGGACTTGAGTGGATAGAACAGACGAACACCGTCCGGAGTGATCAACTCGTCTTCGACAAAAGCGATGGCCGCCGGTGCAACATCCAGAGTCGCGTCATCGTAAAACCGCTCCATGATTCGACCGCCACTCTGTTCCAGGTTGGAGGCGTCGAGGTGTGCAGCCCCTGCCTTCTGGCGTTCGAGGTTGAGGCCGGAACACAACAGGCTGAGGAGTGCCGGCTCGATACTGACCTCGGCCGATTCGCCGCTCGCCATGCCAACGGCCGGGCCTTCCTGCTGGCTGGAGACGAATCGTACGATGCGATCGGCGTCTTGCGGCGAGACCAGATCACCGCCAGTCAGTCGTATGGCGTCAAGCGCCTGAGCTTCCTGCATGGGCAGCAAGCGGTAGCGATTGGGGCCGAGGCGGGGAATCCGGTCGCACCAGCGCTCCAGGTTCGGCAGATAGTCCTCGCGCAGCGAGAAGACGACGCGGTAGGGCTGAACGTCCAGACGTAATTCATCGAGGAGATCCTCATCGACACTGATCGCGTTTTCCAGCGCGCGGGGGATGCGGTTTTCGACGAGGTCACCGAGTGCGCCAAAATCAAGCCTCTGGCGCTCGCTATCCTGGCCGCCGAGGGTAAATATTTCCTCAAACTGGTCGAGAACGAAAACCACCTGCCAGGTTTGACCATGGGCATCGCGCAAACCGACCGGATTGGTATGCAAGTCGAGCCACAAGCGGTCTTCTGGCTTTTCCAGTTGCGGCGCAAATTGTGGGTTGCCCGGCATCGTCAGGCCGTAAGCCGTACATTCCTTGTGCAGGCAGGTCCGAATCTGGGCTGCGGCCGTTGGCGAAGCGCTACCATGTTCGAGGCGGACCAGCACGGGCAGCAAGCCAGACTTGCGCAGCCGGGGGAAAAGCCCGGCCTGGAGCAGTGAGGTCTTGCCGAGTCCGGACTTGCCAAAGAGCACCGTCGCCACTCCCGCCAGGACACAACGCTGGAGTGCAGCACTATCGTCATCCCGTCCATTGAAGAAGGCTTCAGCCTTTTCGGTGAACGGGTCCAGCCAAGGCCAGGGATTGTTGCGGTCAATGACCGGGGGCGCCATGATCAATGCCCCCTGAAGTTGGCGAAACAATCGACCAAGTCGCTTTCCGACTTGGCGTCAAAGGTTCCGGATGGCGCATTCAACAGCTGCAGCGTCCAGAAACGCTCGGTACCGAGTTGCTTGCCAATCCGCTGATAATTGTTGCGGCTGTCAGGCGAAGCATCAATCAGGGTGGGCAGGATGAAGGTATCGGCAACTTTGCGGGCGCGTTCGAGGGCGCTGCCCCACTCATCCCAAAAAACGCCTTCGCGGCGCTGATCGGCCTCGCTGGAAAGCAGCGGCAGGAAGTAGTCGCAACTGGCGATCGCCTGCTCCAGCTTGCTCGACCAGTCCTCACCGCCGCGCAGTTTTTTCTTATCAAGCCAGACATCGCCGGCGCCAAGCTGCAGCAGTCGATCCGCGATGGCTCGTGCGGCATCCGCATTCTCGCTGGCATAGCTGATGAAAACCTGCGGGCTGTCAGCAGCCTTCACAGCGGCTATCGGCGGTGCTTTCTTGTCTTGCTGCGGATGGGTCAAGCGCCATTTTTGCCAGCGCTCGGCCAGTTCGCGGACAAACTCCTTTGGTGTCCCGGGAAAAACCAGGCTATTCGGGCTGAACCGGGAGACAAAGGTGGACAACGAGGTATCCCCCTCGAAGTCGGTCATGAATTCCTGCTTGGCTTTCGAGAATAGTGGATCTTCATTGACCAGCCTTAATAACGAGCGACCGAACCAGTCTGACAGGTGGCAGCCGATGAAAAGCAGGTTGCTGCTGCGCAATCGGCCAAGCAGGTTTTTGATGCTGCGCGTCTGTTCAGACTGAAGGCGATACAGGTATTCGAGTACGTCACCTTCGTGAATGGCGAAATCAAGCAGGTTCTCGGCCGAACCAAGCAATTGGTAGCAGATTTTCTTGCCGCGCGGCCTGACCGGAATATCAAGCGGATGACCATTGGTGTCGGAGCGAATACCGAAGGCAAACGACTCGGCCTGCGGGTCCACATTGGGCTCGCGCAGGCAGCGGAGAAGCAGCGAGTCACAACTCAGGCTGACATAAAGATCAAATGCGTCGATGGCCGCCAAGGCCTGCAAGGCGGGCGGTAAAGGACAATCAGCCGTGAGTGCATCCAGTGTCTTGGCCGTGGTGCGGCGGACCTTGTCGGGATTCTGGCCGCTGGCGACGATGGCCGCGATGCAGCCATGCAAACCCCAGACCCCGGAAAAGCTCTGGTCAGAGGCAGAGAGGTAGCGCGCAAGCAGCTCGCGGGCGACCAGATCGTAAAGCTGTGCCATGCCGCCATTCGTGGCGTCAGGCACCTCAAGCAGCTCAGGGCCGACGATGGGAATAACGTTGCCGCGATCCAGTTCCTCGATCAGACAATACCAGTTGTCATCAACATCTTGGGTCATGAGACGGATTCCGTTAGCGCTTGGCTGGACCTCAAGTCGTACCTATCTCCGGCGACGAAGAAGGGCATGAATCATTGCTTTATCATAACCGTTTTGCAGCAAAGTGTTAGCGATAGCCGAGAAGCGCTTTGGGTCAATTCCCACCGCCCAAAATCAACTGGGCAACTTGCCAAAAAAAGAATGCCAGCCCGCGAAGAAAAACCAAACGCGCTCAGCGCACCTGGAAGGCGCGTGCTTCGTTGCGAACGCGATAGGTTGAACTGATCGCAGTCATGTAGCTTTCCTTTTCTGTCCCGTCGTCGTCCTTGAGCACGGCGCGGCAGTTGAACGTGGCGTTGACGTAGTTCTGGGTGACGTCGCTGGCATTGAGCCGCGAGCTGATGCCGTCTACCGTAACTTCGTAGAACACCCAGTTGCTGGGCACATCGACCCAACGCTTGACCCGGCTTTCGGTCGAGTGCAGGTGGCGGCTGTTGGCGTTGCCGGTGATCGGGAAGAGGTTGGTGGCGTCACCGATGCCGCCAATGTGTTCGTTGAGCAGGTGTCCGCGGATGTATTTGTCGGGGCTGGATTCACCGGGATCGGTTTCGAGCTTGCTCATCAGCGTGCTCTGCGCGCCGGAGCGAGGCGGGCTGCCGGGGTGGCTTCGGCGCCAGGCGTCGTTGAGCCAGTCGATGGTCATGCCCACGCCGACCGTATCGCCGCCCAGCGATTGGGTACGCGGCTGGTAGCGGGTGACGCGCGGCGCCGAGGGATCGTCGAAGATGCCGAACAGGGTACGCAGGTTGGTGACGACGATGGGATCATCGGCGTTGGCCCGCACAGCCGTTCGCGTCGCGCCGATCAGCGGGATGGCGTTGCGCTTGCGGGCCGGGGCGCCGGACTCGTTGGCCGCAGCCAGGAAACGGTCGAGGCGCGTTTCGACCGGCTGCGGATCTCGGCTGGCCACCATCGGGCGCGGATTGCGCTCGTCGCCGACGAAATAGACCTCGTGGCTTTCGCCGCCGGCCGTCCGGAACGGCTTGCGCTGGCGCCACCATTCGGCGACGCGCCCGGCCGCGCTGCGGGCGGCGGTCATAAAGCGCCGGCCGAGACTGACGATCCAGGCTACCACGCGATCGAGCGCCCGGTCGATCGGGGCGCGGATGCGGTTGATGATGTTAGTCACCGCATCGCTGACCCGGCCGAGGCCGACCAGTCGGGCGAGGAAGCTGATGACCAGCGTCAGCAGCCCGGCCATCGTCTGTTCGACGCGGTTGGCGGCAGCCGCGATGACGCCGCCGGCGATGGCGGCAATCGAGTCGATGAAGGCAGCGGCCACCTGGGCGATCTGGCGCAGGCGTTCGACGAAGAACATCACCGTGTTGTAGATGGCGATGATGGCCTGGATGAAGGCGCCGGCCGGGTTGAGCATGCTGACCAGCCGGGTCACGGCGGCCATCACGATGTTGTTCTGGACGAAGGCCATGATCTGCTCCATGACCATTTCGCGCAGGTTGGAGAGGCTTTCGCGGATGCGTTCCCAAGCAGCGGCCGGCCCGTCGCGAACCAACGTGACGACGATGTCGAAGCCGGTTTCCATGGCATTGACCGCCGTTTCGCCGACGGCGCGGACCAGCTTGCTGCGGATGTTCTGCCAGGTCAGGCCGAGCACGCTGAGCACGAACTTGATGATTTCCTGCAGCGTCAGCGCCTGCGGAATGTAGATATTGGCGCCGCCCATCGCCCCGGTCAGCCAGCCGATCAGCGCTGCGCGCAGGTGGGTCAGGATGTTGCTGGCGAACTGGCGGAAGCCTTGAACGGCGGCGCGGACCAGATTGCGGACGAAATTGACCGGATTGGCGACGATGGTCCGGAAGGCGCCGGCGGCCCGGCGGATATAGGGCATCACGGCCGGCGCGACGACGTCGAAGATGATTTCGAGCAGGCTCATCACCTGCGCACCGGCCCAGCCGACGAAGCGCCCGGCGAAATCGCCGAAGACGCGGACGATGCGCCCGAAAGTCTGGACCGGGGTCAGCAGGTCGTTGATGCCGAGGCTGCGCAGGGTGTCCATGAACAGGCCGGGCAAGGCGGTGACGAAGCCCATCAGGCCGGCCAGCGCGCCCTGGAACCAGGCCATCGCCCGCGGCACGGCGCGGCTTTCCTGCAGATTGCGCCAGACTTCCTCCTGCCCAATCAGGCGCATGAAGCCGCCGATCAGCGTTTCGGCCGTGCGCGGCACCGCGTCGCCGGTAATCGGGTTTCGGCCGAGTACGGCGCAGAGCAGATCCCAGCCACGCGTCCCTTGCGCCAGCCCGGCCAGCGGTCGCAGCACGGCATCGCGGATGAACTGGAGGATGCCGGAAACCAGATTGCCGACAAAGCTGGTGATGCGCGCGATCGGCTCGGTAACGATGCGCTTGGCGCGTTCCCAGACGCCGCCCAGATCGAAGATGTCGGTCCAGCTCAGCGAGTCGAGGAAGCGGTCGACCGCCTGCCGGATGCTGCTGGCGACCAGCCCGAGGCTGCTCATCTGCTGCTGCACCCAGCCGGCAACGCGGTCGATGATGCCGTAGCCATCCAGCGCCCGGGTGATCAGCGCGCCGCCCGGCATCAGCTCGACGACAGCGCGCAGCAGGTTGCCCGGCGAGCGGTCAACGGCCCGCATGTTGATCGGATTGACACCGAGGACCAGCGTGAACATCCGGAAGCCGGGGATGAAATTGGCGTGCTCGGCAAAGTAATTGAGCGCATCGCCAAGGCCGAGGCGCTGGACAGCTGGAGCACTGCGCTCGACGACCAGCGGGGCCGGGCTGCGCTGGATCTGCCGTTGGGCTTGCGGTGCGGCGCCCTGCTGGATGGTGTGGGTCAGTTCGTGGGCGATCAGCTCGCGGCCTTCGCCGCTGCCCGGGTTGAACTGGCCGGCCCCGAAATGGATCTGGTTGCCGACCGTGAAGGCCGCCGCGTTGAGGGCAGTGCTGGCTTGCGCGGCGCGGGCATCGCGATGGATGCGCACGGCGCTGAAATCGGCGCCGAAGCGCGACTCCATGTCCTGGCGCACCGCCTCGGGCAGCGGCTCGCCACCGCTGGACGTTGGTTTGGCGGCCGTTTGCTGCGGCCGGGTGGGCGCGGCAACCGCCGGCCCGCGCACCGGATTGGCCCGATGCAGCGTGGGCGGACTGAGCACGCTGGCCGGCCGGGCTGCCGCAGTCGCCGGCATGCTGACGATGCTGCGCGCGACATGCCGGGCCTCGACTTCGGCCGCATCGCCGGGTGTAGAAACGCGCAGGCTCTGGCACTGGATGCGGATCGGCGCCGTCTGCGCCACCACTGGCTCGGCCACCTTGACCGCAGCCGCCGGCATCGGTGGCGACGGGCGATTGACGAGGCGGGCGGCGGCTTCCATGGCGTTCGGCTCAGCCCGGACCGGGTTTTGGCATCGTCAAGGCGGCGAAGGCAGGCAGGTGGCGCATGTTCTGTCCGGGCTAGAAGCCCCGGCCCTCCTTGAGCAACTCGCGGCGCAGGCCGTCGTCGATATCGTCGGTCGCCAGCCGGCGGTCGCCACGGACCAGCGAACGCAGCGCGGCGTAGCGGATGACGTTGATGATGGTGCCGCCGGAAACCTCGTACTTTTCGGCCAGCCGGACGAAGTCGAGATCCCGGTCACGTTCCAGCAGGGCCGGGATCGACTCGGTCCATAGCCGGTAGCGCTCCTCGACGGCCGGCATCGGGAAGGCGACCACCGACTGGAAGCGCCGGGTGAAGGCATCGTCGATATTGCCGCGCAGGTTGGAGGACAGGATGACGACGCCGGGGAAGTCCTCGATGCGTTGCAGCAGGTAGCTGACCTCCTGATTGGCGTAGCGATCGTGGGCGCTATCGACGCGGGTGCGCTGGCCGAACAGGGCGTCGGCTTCGTCGAAGAACAGGATCCAGCCGCGCTGTTCGGCCAGGTCGAAAACGCGGGCGAGGTTCTTTTCGGTCTCGCCGATGTACTTGGAAACGACCATCGACAGGTCGACACGATGCACCTCGCGCTCGCACAGCTTGCCGAGCAGGCAGGCCGACAGGGTCTTGCCGGTGCCCGGTGGGCCATGGAACAGACAGGTGTAGCCCGGGCGCATGCGGGCTGCCATGCCCAGCGTGTGCAACAGGGTGTCGCCGTGCGCCAGCCAGTCGCGCACTTCCTCAAGCTGGGCCAGCGTCGCCGGCGGCAGCACCAAATCGGCCCAGGCCAAGCCAGTCGTCACCCTTTGTGCCGGCAGGGCATCAGCCTCGCTGCCCGGCGCGTCGAGGCCGAACAGGGCGAGCAAGGCCGGCGCCGGTTGCAGACGCCCGGCCAGCAAGCCCTCACCGGGCGGCGGCACCAAGGGCAGCAGCACGTCGCCGGCGAGCAGGCTGTCGTGCTGGCCGAGCAGGTGAATGATGCGCAGGCGTTCCGCCAGATGGTCGCCAGCCAGCAGGAAACAGGCCGTCTCGCCGGTCGGGATGAAATGCCCGGATGACGCCCCCTGCACGCCGCCGAATTCGCTGTAGCCACGCTGGTTGGCCGGGTTGCGCGCCCACAGCACGTCGAGCAGTTGCGGTCGGAGCGATGGCGCCAGGGCGAGCAGCAGCACCGCCCGTTCGTCGGCAGTCAGAGCGTGGCGGCGCAGGAATTCGGCATAGGGCGACTGGCTGTCGGCTAGGCTCGGCGGCGGCCGCTCGCCAGGCAAGGCCGGGCTGGCCGGCTTTTCGGCAAAGTAGGTATCGAGACGATGCTGCAACAAGGCCGCCAGCCAGGCCAGGTCGGCTTCGACATCGCGGGCGGTGGCGTTCAGGCGCTCAGCCATTCGGTGTGGAGAGAGCTAGGCATCCAGGGCAGGCGAATGATGGACAAGCCCCAGGGCAAGCGGTCGAGCAAGAGGTCGAAGGTTTCGCCTTGCGGCCGCAACAGCCAGCCGTCAGGCGCCGGATAAAGCAGGCCACCGCGTTGCAGGAAGGCGACGCGCAGGCCGTCGACGGTGGTCTGGCCGAGGGCAGACCAGTGCAGGATGACAGCGCCGAGCAGGGCCTCGCCTTCCTCCCTTTCGGCATCGCCGATCAGGCCGGCGGCGACTGGCAGCGGGGCGTCCGGCTGCAGGCCAAGCAACAGTTTGGCGGTGCCGAGTTCGAATTCGAAAGGCTCGTCGCGGCCGGTGGCCAGCCAGTTGAGCAAGGCGGCGGCATGCGGCAACCTGGCCCACGGGAAGGGCTCGCCGGGCGGATGGCTGGCGCTGACCCAGCCGAGTGCCGCGAACAACCTTGGCAGATACGGATGGAGCAGGATCAATCCAGCCGAGCGCAGCGGCAGCCCAAGGGCCTGGCCAGGTTCACCATCACGATCAGTCGAAAGATTCGGTGCTTTCCCGACTCCCGCTGCCTCCGGTAGCGGAGGGCTCGTTGCATCTATTGCTGCCTTCGCGCTGCCGTTATCCAGATCAAGCGTTATTGCCCCGCTCTCGCCGCCGAGCCAGCTTTCGATTTTCAGCCAGTTTTTCTGGTCAACCGCAGCAAAGGTTTCCAGCTGCCCGGCACAGGCCTGCGCCACCCGCAAACACTCGCTGCGATGGCGGGAAGAACGGGCCGGGTCGGCCGACAGCGCCAGCAAGCCGAGCGCCTGCAGGCGGAGTGCATGGTCAGCCGGGCGTGTCGCCGCCATCTGACGCAGCAGCGCCAGTCGGGCCGGCGATTCGCCATCGTGGGCCTCGGCCAGACGGGCGGCAAAATCCCACCAGCGCAGGCGGTCGGCGATATCGAGCAGTTGCAGGAAGCGGAAGAAGGCATCGGCGCGCGCCTGTCCGCCGGCTGGCAGATCGGCCAGCAGACAGGGCCAGGCGGCGGCCGGCGAGGCGCTCCACTGGCGGGCTTCGTCCGCCAGTTGCTGCTGCAGTTCGGACTGTTCACGATCGGCATCGAACCAGTCGACCTGGCCGCTGCCCAGATAGCGGCGCAATCGCTTGCCCGGCGTCAGGCTGCGCGGCATGGCGGCCGGCTCCTGCGACGGCACATCGATGACTTCGGCCAGCGCCTGACGGGCAGCCTCGGCCAGCATGACCGGCAACTCTTCGGCCAGCCGCTCGGGCAATGAAATGCGGATAGCCAGTTCGAGGCGCGGCAAATGGATTTCCCGCTCGCCATCATCAAGCGCGGCAAAGACGCTTTCCAGCGCGGGCAGCAGGCTGACTTCGTTCTCCTGCCGCAGGGCCGTGCGCACGGCAAAGGCATCGGCGGCGCTGGCAGTGCGAACCTGCCAGCGCTGGCGGCGGATACGGTGCGTGGCGCTCATGATGATCTCTCGTTCAGCCGATGCGGATACCGACCTTGTTCATCATCTGCTCGGCGACCATGGCCGAGCTGCCGGTCGGCACCTTGTTAGCGGCGATGGCCGTTTCCTTGAGGTTGGTCTGCAGCCTAGCGCTGGCATCCTTGTCGGTGACCATATTGATGGCCGAACCGACCGTCTCGTAAACCGCCGCCTTGTCGGCTTCGAAGCGCACGGTTTCCGGTGCGGCAACGGCAAAGTATTCGACCGTCGTGCCGACCGAAACGGCCAGTTGCGCCTCGACCGCTTTGGCCTGTTCGAGTGCCTTCTCGCGCGTTGCCGGCGTCATCCGGTCGTCGCCGGCCACTTCGCGCAAGCCCTTGATCTGCTCCTGCTGCGATTTGACGATGGCCAGCATCTGTTCCATGTATTTGTCGCCGGTCGCGGCCTTGACGCCATCGTTGACCGATGATGCCTTGGTTTTCAGCACCTCGCCGAGGCTGCCGAGCGAGGTCTGGAAGAACTTGCTGTAGTTTTCCTGAATCTTGATCTCGGGTGCGATCTTGGTCACCTTGAAGTCGTCGAAGCTCAGGTCGAGCGGCTTGATGAACTTGATCGGCATGAGATCCTTCGGCAGACGCAGGCTGATGTCGGGCAGCGTCAGTTGCGGCTCGTCGAAATCGCTTTCGTCGTTGTCGTCGATCCAGTAGGGCAGCATCAGGTCACCGATGACGATACCGGCGTCGTTGTAGACCAGCACGAACGTGCCGCCGGGCACGACGCCGCCGGCATGCTCCAGTCCCGGATGCTCGTTCAGCATGTTGGTCAGCAGCAGGCGGTCCTTCTGATCGTCCTCGCGTTTTTTCAGGATGTCGCCGAGCCAATCCACCCAAAGGTGGCTCTTCGACCCGGCAAAGGAATCGAGCGGCGAAACGATGTCGTTGCGCGTCACATGGCCTAGGTTGGCCTTGGCGGTGGCGGCGCCGACGACGACCGTGCTCAGTCGTTCGCGGATGGTCTTGTCCTGCGCCACGAAGCCCTTGTAGCTGCGGGTGGCCAACGGACCCGGCTTGGTGGCGCTGCCGATCAGGTCGGTATCGGCCGCTTCGAGCTGGATCTTGGCGTTCTCGATGGGCTTGGCGTAATCGGTAGTCAGTGCAGCGTGCTGCGTGAAAATACCGCCGACCTTGAGCTTGCGGTCCTCATCGGCACTCCAGTCGGTCTGCGCCTTCTTCACATCTTCGATCAGGCGGCCGCTGTAGGCGATGTTGTCCTTGAGGTGGCTGGTCAGGTCCTGGCGCAGCAGGTAGTGCAGGCTGTGCAAGCTGGTCTTCTTGAACTTCGGGCCACGGATGATCCATTGCCGCTGATTGTGCGTCAGCGCACTGACCACCGAAATCGGCAGGTTGCGCTGGCGGATCAGCTTTTCAATGGCCCGCTCGGCCACGTCGGCCTTCAGGCCGAGGAAACCCTCGATGCGATAAAAATCGTTGCCGCCCTGATCACTCAGGAAAGGATCGGGCAGTTGGCGCTCGGCCAGCGGCGCTTCAGGCAGGATGGGCTGTAGGTCAGTGGCCTGCGTCCAGTGGTAGCCGGTGTTGTCCTCGCTCTCGCCGCGTTGCCGGCGGGTGTCGTTCCACAGTTCGCGTAACGTGGCATCTGCCCGGTAATAGACCGGGATGGCTCGTTCGTCGAGCGCGATACTCTCGCGCCGGCTGGGGATGATCTTGGGAATCTGTGCCTTGGGCAGCTCGAAGGCGTCCAGCAGCAACCCAAACTTGCGCATGAGCAGGATCACCCGCTGCCGCTCGAGCATGCCGCCAGCCAGCCACGGCGCCGGGTAGCAGCCGGTGCGATCGACCGAAGGATCGGCCAGCGCCCCGAGCAGCAGGTGCTTGGGAAAAGCCTCGCTGGCCGGGCAAAGCACGCCGTCGTCGGCGAACAGGGCGGCGCGCAGGTCGTTCCAGACCGCCACCAGATCCTTGGCATGGTCATGAAAATACTGGATGCCACCGACCGTGCCGGGCAAGGCCTGCAGACGCTTGTCCAGGCCAGCCGTCCAGCCAACCGGGCTGGGCAGCCCGAGGGCGGCACCATCGCCGACCCGGTCGATCAGTTGCTTTACGGCCCCGTACAGCGCCTTGAAACTGCTATCGGCGGCCGTACGATAACGGGCGGCGAACAGTTCGGCCGAGGTGACATCGACCTTGGCGTCGCTACCCGTACCGAGATCGACACGCGTCACGCGGACACGCTTCAACTGGCGAGCCAGTTCGGCGCCGGTGCGGAAGCTGGCGTTCAGGCGGATCTTTTCGGCCAGTTCGCGATTGATCAGCAGCAGGCGCTGGGTGTTCCGGGCCGTGCGGCCGCGGTTGTCGCAATCGCCGCCGGTGCATAGGTCGGGATCGTTTTCGTAGCTTTCCATGAAAGCGATGGCGACCATCTGCTTCAGCGTATCGCCGATCTCGGCCAGCGGCTTGCCCTCACGCTTGTCATCGGCAGCCAGCAGTTCGATCAGCGGTAGCATCTTCTCGCCGTCGTAGAAGGCGTCGTAGGCCGGGGCGCTTTCGTCGTAGGCCAGCCAGCGGTCGAAAACCGTATCGTCGGACAGGCCGATCAGATCGCCATCGCTGGTCACACCGACGCCCTTGCTGACGACCAGTTGCTCCTTGCCCAGCGATGGCCACAGGCCACCGACAATGCCGATGCCGAGCAGTTGCGTGCGCGTCAGGCGGCTCTGGTCGTCGAGGTATTCAACGACGCTGTTCAGTTGCGTCTCGGTCAGCACCTGATCGCGCTCGAAGACGGCGTAATCGGTGGTGACTTCGTTGAGGCGGCGGATGATCTTGAGCGGTTCGGCCATGGTCGTGCTCCCGGACTACTAAACAGGGGCCTCGTCGGCACTGCCCAATGCAGTGCGACCGAGGACGAAAGGTGGAGGCTCCATCTGGCCGCAGGGGTGCAGGCCGCTGGAGGGATAAACGTTCTTGGCGCGGGTCAGCGCATCGGTCAGCGCCTTGATCCTGGCTGCCCGGTCGGCCGTGGCGGTGCCGGCCCTGATGGCCAGCCAGTCGCGATAGGCCTTTTCGATTTCGGCCATGTCGTCGCTGTTCACCCAGCAGATGCGCGGCAGGATGTGGGCCGGCGTTTCCTGGCGCAGGGTTTCCTCGACAAAGTTGCGGAAATCGAAATCGCGGAAGCGGCCGGTGAAGGCGGGCAGCACGATGGTGATGCGGTCGCTGTAGGGATCGAGATCGGCACAGTCGGTGCAGCCGGGATCGACGCAGATGTCCATGAACGGGTCGCCGGTTTGCTCCGGCAGCAGCAGCAGGTGCTCGATGACGTACATCCCCTCGCCGCTGTAGTAGTTGCGCAGGTGGGCGATCAGGCTGGCAATGGCCAGTTCCATCGCCTCGGCGCTGGCGAAATACTCGATGCGCCGGGCGATGACTTCGCCGCCGGCATCGACGATGTTGAAGTAATGCCGGCCATCGCTCGTCGTCTTGCGTGAATAGCCCTCGGGGCGCTGGGCGCGAGCGATGGCCTGCTCCATTTCGTTGCGCGCCTTGGCCTTGGTCGTGTAGTTGGTGCTGCTCGAGAGCAGGATCTTGGCGCTGACCGGATGCCGGACGCGGAAGCGGAATTCGTCGTTCGGCGTGGCATCGACCTCGGCGTAGGTGTCGTAGGCCACCTCGGACAGGTTGCGCCGCTGCCAGTTGCCGATGTCGAGCAGGCGGGCGATGCGGCGTTCGAAGCCGGAAACGTTGTCGCTGTTCCACAGGTCGGCGTCGCCCTTCAGCGCCGCGTTGTAGGCCTGCCCGCGCTGGCCGCCGAGACGCGGATATTCGTCGAGGAAAACGCACTTGGCGCTGGCCGCCTGGGCCGGCCCCATGCCGAAACGCGCCTGCATCACGGCGGTGTATTCCTGGAAATCCTCGGCGTAACGCGCCAGCAGGTGATCAAGGAAGCGATTGCGGCGCACCAGCCCGCTACCGGCCGGTTCGACCACTTCGCCCAGCTTGGCAGCATCGAATCCGGCGCCGTAGACCTTTTCCCAATTCGGGAAGCTGTCGACCAACTGGCTGAAATAGCTCTGCGCCAGCTCGGGCCGAGTCGAGAACAGGTCGCGGACATGCGCCAGTTGCGACTGGTAGTTGGCCATCATCTGGTCAAAGAACAGCAGCCAGGCCTTGAACTGCAGCGCCTGCGCCGCGCGCTGGGGCGTGGCGCCGGGCGGGAGGCCGAATTCGGAGATGCCGTAAGTAACCGGAAAATGCGTCTGGAAGGAACGGTAGCTTTCCGGGTTGCGATAGCGGCCAAGCGGAATCGGCAGGTCTTCGAGCATGCCGTCTTCGAGCTTGAGGCGTTCGGCCAGCCGCAGATCGCCGAGCAGGCTGGAGACCCGTGCGGCATTCGGCGGAATGGGCAGGTTCTTCTTGTAGAAAACCAGCCGGCCACGCGTTGCCGAAAGCCGAGGCTGCATCCCGGCCGGCACAGGCAGGCGCCACTTGTCGGTCGGCTCGATGGCCTTGCCGGCGGTATCCAGCGCGTTGAGCAGGATGTCGCGGATGGCAACGACGCCCGGAATATCCATGATCACGCTGATCACATCTGAGAGCCGGACTTCGCTGCGCAGACCGGCGGCAGCGAGTTCCTCGTCGTCGATGAAGCCATTGACCAGCTTCGGCCCTTCGAAGATTTCCGGAATGCTCCACAGTGAGCCATCGGCCCGGCGACGGGCGCGCATTTCGTCCAGCGTGTAGTTGAGCACCGGCGGCGCCAGGAAGCGATCGACGGCAAAGGCGATGTCGGCCGCGACGCGGTCGGCATCGGCATCCGGCTGCAGGTCGATTTCGGCGCACAGGCTGAAGTACTGCATGGCGATCCGGTCGACGCCGACAAAATCGGTGCACAGGCCGCGATTGGCATTCAGGGTGGCCAGCACGTCCCGATCGACGCCCTGCCGCAGTTCGACGGTGTCCTTGTCGTCCATGTAGTCGAGCAGCACGCGATAGCGGCCGCGCACTGCTATCGGGCGCTCGGTCTTGCTGCCGGTCGGCGTGGCGGCCAGCGTGCCTTCGGCCGGATCGGCGTAGAGCGTCTTCGGCACCGGATGCAGCCAGGCGTTCTTGACGCCGGGCAGGTCGATCAGCAGCTTGCGGTAGTCGGCCTCGGTGACCGGCATGCAGGGCAGGATGCTGCCGGCGCTGTCGAACAATTTGGCCATCTCGACAGCGTTATCTTCCGGCGCGGCGAGCAGGTCTTCGATCGGGAAACGGGCCCGGTAAGCGAGATCGGTCAGCGCGTAGGCCAGCAGTTCCAGCGTCGTGATGCCGGGGTCGTGCGAATTGTGGTCGGTCCACAGGCGGCGCGACAGGCGGCGCACGCTGTCGAGGCCGATGCCGGCCAGCCGGCGCTGGTCGAGCGCCGGATCGGCGGGGGGCAGGGGCGAGATCTTGGGTTGCAGCAGCATGGCGTTTCTCGCGTCAGTCGGTGGCTTCGGCAATCACATGCCGGGCCGCCGAAACGAGGATGGTGTCGGGCCGTTCGGCGACGATCTCGGCGACATCGTTGAGCAACAGGTCGCCGCTGCCGGCCAGACCGCAGCGGAAGTCGGTGACGAAATCGACGTAAGGCAGCTCCTCGATGAAATCGAGCAACACCGAACGGTAGATGCGGCCGCCGAAATCGAGCTGCCGGCCGGCCGCGAAAGCCCACGGCGACAGCGCCTGGACGATGGCTTCGTGCAGTTGCCGGCGGGTGTAGTCGAAGGGATAGCCGGCCCGGAAGCGAACCTTGAAATCGAGCCGGATGGCCTGGTAAGCCGGGTTGCGAACGCGCACCGTGACCTGCGGCGAGGCATGCGCCTGGGCCAACTCGGTCATTTGCGTCAAGGTGTCGAGATCGACCTTGGGTTGCAGCAAGTCGGGCAGGTTGCGGTTGCGCAGGTCGGGAATGGCGACGATCAACAGGTGGCCGGGCGCCATCCACGATGTTTCGCTGGCATGCGGAATGCACTTGACGCGATGCACGCCGGGGAAGTTTTCGAGCAGCAGTCGCTCGTAATCCCAGGGCGTGATGCAGCGCTGGCGATGGCGCAAGCGCTCGGCCGCACGACGGTTGAGCATGGCAGCACTTTCGCCGGCCCGCCCGCCAAAACTGGCGTAGGGCTGGGCCACCTGCTTGAGCGCGGCGGGCGGCGCCAGCAGTTTGGCGATACTGCCCGGGGCCAGCGTTTCAACGGCCGGCGCCGTCGCAGCAGCCGACCAGTCACGCACCACTTCGACGCCGTTGGCGTGCACGGCGAGCAGCTTGCAGGCCCCCGCGCTGTCCTTGTTCACGGCTGCCTTGAGCCAGACCGGACCAGCCGGCAACCAGCTGTTGTCGGTCGTCGTCGAGCGCGACAGCACCAGGCCGACGAGGCCGCTGGCGCGCAGGCCGCGGCTGGTGTCGAGGGCGAATTCCTCCGGCGCCGCGGGGCGCCAGTGGTTGTCGCAGAGCACCGACCATTTGACCGGCTGCGCCTGCAACTCGGGATCGGCACTGCCCTCGGCAACCTGCAGCAGCAGGTGAATGCTGTCGCCGGCCCCGACGCCATCGACGCCGACGATCAATTCGCCTTCGTCGGGATAGCTCGGCAGCAGGCTGATTTTCTTTTCGCTGACCCAGCCGAGTTGGCGGCGCAGGAAGGGGTGTTCGCGGCGCGGGCCAAAGGCGCCGACATGGAAGAACTGCAGGTCGAGCGAGGCGGCGAAGGCGTCCTGATCGTCAAGTGTCAGGTCGGCGACCGGCGATTGGGCGGCGTAGGCCAGCGTGATCTCCTGCACCACCGGCGTATAGGGTTCGTTCAGCACCTTGGGCGAAGTCTTGCGCGCCTCTTCCATCGTCTCGCGGCGGTAGTCGGCGTGCAGGAAATCCTCGATCAGCGCCACGGTGACAAAGCCGCTGCGCGCAGCCGGTGGCGGCACGTTTTCCCGCTGATAGACCGGCTGCGCCTGCATGAAGCGCTTGCCGAACAGGCGGCTGATGAAACTGCCGCCGCTGAGCATCGAATAGACGAAATTCTGCCCGACGTAGAGCGGCGTGAAGGCGGTCGCCGGCGCACTCGGGCTCAGCGTGCTGACGCCATCGACACGGTTCATCAGGTTCAGCTCGCGCGAGGTCTCGCTGCCGCCGGCATCCTGATAAACCAGCCGGGCTGCGATGCCGTTACTGACGGCGGCGACGTTCTTGTAGCAGGCATACCAGCCGGCGAAGTCGCCGGGCGCACCCTGCCAGCGCAAACGGATTTTCAGGTCGGTCAGCGGTTTGCTCAGCGCCTCGGGGCAACCGACCATGAACCGCGAACCTTTGACCGGCTGCGGGCCGAAGGGCTGGAAGGCCTTTTTCGGGTTGAGGCTGCCGAAATCGTTTTCGAGATCCAGCGTTTTCATGCCGTCGACCGTGACACTCAGTCGGGCCTTGTCGAGCCGCAGTTGCGACAGTGCCGCGTAGGCAGCGGCGGATTCGGGCCGGAGCAGCAACTGGACGACCGGCAGCGCGGTGGCGAAGGCCGAGCCATGCAGTGCGGCGTCGTAATCAACCACGGCCGGTTCGCCATCCGGCACCGTAAAAC
This sequence comes from Dechloromonas aromatica RCB, assembly GCF_000012425.1. NCBI lineage: Bacteria > Pseudomonadati > Pseudomonadota > Betaproteobacteria > Rhodocyclales > Azonexaceae > Dechloromonas > Dechloromonas aromatica (nom. nud.). Next base: position 3,874,907 of record NC_007298.1, read on the forward strand.
CGAGTTTCAAGTGGCCGGCGCTCAGCGTGCCAGTCAGCGGATACGGCCCAAGCCAGCCTTTTTCACCACTGACAAAGGCCTGCAGGCAGTCGGCGATGGCCTGCCCGCTCAGCCCGACGCTGTCGGCAAAGGCAACATCGAGCGTCGCCGCCACCTCGCGCCGCCCTTCGCGCAGCCGCAGCAGTGACGAGGCCAGCGCAAAGCCGAGCGGCGCTGCGGCCAGCCCGGCGTGGCCGAAAGCCGACCAGTGCGGCTTGGCCGGATCGAGCGGCGTGCCGAGGCCATCGGCCGAATTGGCAACCGGGGCGAAACGCACGCCGCCGGCATCGCGATAGACGCTGTGCAGCGCGGCAATCTTGCCTTGGCCGATCAGCGTTTCGCGCAGCGGGGCGTAGAGGCGTTCGCTGCCATCGGCGCCCTTGCCGGCCGTGAAACGATGAGCCGGCGTAATGGCAAAGGGCGCCGTGCCTTTCTTCAGTTCCAGCGTCAGGTGGGCATGCTCGGGTTCGGCCGGCAGCGGTTCGAAACCGAGCACCCGGCGATACTGGAAATCAAGGTGGCGGGCGGTCAGGTCGTTCAGCGCATCTTTCGCTGGATCCAGCATATCGAGGAAGGCACCAAACAGGCCGAGATGCGGCGGTACGCCGCCATCGTCGCGAGTAAGTGCCTGCTCGGCGTCAGCCGGAAAAAGACCTTGCCAGTCACCATCGGCCTTGTCCGGATCGAAGCCGTAATAGCGCAACTGGGCGGCCAGCCGGCGCGCTTCGGCGACGCGATCGGCCGGGCTGCGACCATCGACCGGGGCAAAAGCGGGGTCGAGCGCGGCCGGCGAGCGGTCTTCCTGGCTCTGCCCGAGCCGGGCAATTTCGTTTTGCAGGATGCGGTCGCTGGCCATGGTTTCCTAGCGCCCTCCGCCCGGCACCATCGCCGCGCGCAGCTCGTTGCTGTCGGTTTTGTAGAACGGGAAAACGAGGTTGAAGCGCGAGTTGGTGGCGCGCACTTCGTAATCCAGCTGGATGTTCAACTGGCCGGTATTGGGATCGGGACTATCGACGCTCAGCGTGATCACCTTGATGCGCGGCTCGTGGATCAGGATGGCGGTGCGCACGCGGTCGAGCAGCAAGGTGCGCATCGTCGTGCTCATCGGCTCGAACATCATTTCGCGCATGTCGAGGCCGTATTTGGGCTCGAACAGACGTTCGCCAGCCACGGTGCCGAACAGGATGACCAGACTTTCATGGATGTCGGCCTCGTTGGAAACCATCACCGCGCCGCTGCGCGAAAAGCGCGGCGGAAAACTCCAGCCGGTGCCGAGGAAGGATTCGTAGCGGTCGCTGGGATCACTCATGCCCCTGCTCCTTCGACTAAAGATGTCATCGCGGGCCTCATCCGATCATCACCGTCGGGCTGCCGACAGCGGCCGAGGCGCCGCACAGGCAGCTGTCACCAACGCGTAGCGCCGGCCGGCCGCCGATCATCACCGTCGCGCTGCCCATCGGAAATGGACTGACCGTCGGCTGATGGCTGTTGGGTGGCAATACGCAGGCGTGCATGTCGCCAACCACCGCCGCCGGCTGGCCGCCGATCATCACGGTCGGCACGCCCGGCCCGGTGATCGTTCCACCGTGGTTGCTGAGGTCGCCGACTCGGGCTGCTGCAGGCATCGCGCGTTCCTTTCCCGACCTAGTTGATCTGAACCATGGCGCCGGACAACTTGGCCATGCCGCCGCCCTTGAGTTCGGCGCTGGCGCTGCCCTCAAGCTTCAATTCGCTGCCAGCCTTGATTTCGAAGCTGGCCGTCGCTTCCATCTTGGTTTCCGTGCCCGCCTTCATTTCGACCGCCTTGGCGCTCTCGAAATGGATGCCGTCGCTGTCCATGACCATCTTGTTGCCGTTCTGGTCGGCCAGCGTCAGCGACTTTTCGTCCTCGCTGAGCACAATCGAATTCCCGGCCGGCGTGGCCAAGGTCATGACGATCTTGTCGTCGTCAAAATGCACGGTCATACCGGAACGGGTCTTCAGCATCTTTTCGTGGTTGTCGTCGCTGCCTTCGAGCGGCGCCGGCTTGGCACTGCTGTGCAGCATGCCGAGGATGACTGGGTGGCGCGGATCGTCGGCCAGAAAACCGACCGTCACCTCGTCGCCAATTTCGGGGCGGAAGAAGAAGCCTCGGTCGTCGCCGGCATCGAGGCTGGCCACCCGAGCCCACAGACCGTCGCTGGCCAGCCCGAGGAGCGGCAGTTTGACGCGCACCCGATGCTCGCCATCCGGGTCTTCGTTGCTGGTGACGACACCAATCTGCAGGCCCGAAACGCCGGGCAGCAGGCCGTCGGCCCTGGCCTTTCCGGGCGCCTCAAGATCGACGCCTCCGAACTGCACATGAGTCTTCCAGCCCTGCACCAGACTGAATTCATGGCGCACGCCGGTGACCAGCACCTTGCCGTTGAAGCGCCGGCCAAGACCGGCCAGTTCGACGACCACGCCGGGTTTGACCGTGGCGATGCCCTCGCACTTGCCGCGCCCGGAAACCTGATCGACCCGGCGATACAGCGCGATGCCATCGACCCAGGCCTGCGTTTCGGCTTCCGGCAGCCCCGGGTGGCGCACATCGAAAGCCTGATCGGCAACGCCGGCCAGGTCGTCGCTGCTCAGGTTGCCGGGTGGCGTAAAGGACGGCATTGCCGCCTGCACCTCAACGGCCTCCTGGCTCGCTGCATCCCAGCTCGTGCCCTTGTATTCACCGTGCTGCAGACGGGCGTCGATTTCGCCTTCGAATTCGAGCAGCGTCGCGCCGTACTGCAGTGTGCACACCGTGGCGCCAGTCAGCGCCGGTTTGCGGAGCACTACCTTGTCGCCTTCGCACCAGACCAGCTGGCCGTTGGCCCGTGCCCGGGCAAGGATGAAATCCCAGTCCGTACTCTGATACTGCAAGACCTGCTTGTGTTGCAGCGTGGTCGCTTCGACATCGGTGCCGACACCGGCCGCGCCGAGCACGGCTTCGATGATGTCGCTGTCGGTTTTATCGAAATGGTCGGTCGACCGCTCGGTGACGGCCAGTTTCATTGCCGCGTGCCTGCAATCGACGACCAGTTGCGAGGCGGCTGCTTCCCGCACCCGGGCGCCCTGGCGAACGACCGTGCCGATGAACACCGAGGTGCTGTCGCGCCCGGCGCCGGCCAGGATTTCGATGCTTTGCCCCGGCGTGAACAGGTCACCGTCGCTGAGCGGAAACTGCCCGGTCGACGCGGCGCCATCGACATAGACCAGCCGGGCCGAGGCTATGCGGTTGGCCGCGACCGTGACGCTGACCGAGAGCAGCTGATGCTCGCGCGGCACCGCCTGGCCACCGGCCTTGACGGTGAATTCGCGATGTTCGGCAGCGATGGGCAGGGCGCGGGTTTCCGGCACGGTCTATTTCTCCAGTGGCGGAAAGAAGAGCTCGGTGCCCGGCTCGATATGCCGGAAATCGTCGAGCCCGTTGGCTTCGGCGACGCGCAGGTAAAGCCGCGGGTCGCCGTAGATGGCATTGCACAGTGCCGGCAGGCGGTCGCCGGCCTTGAAGATGCGGCGGTGCGTCAGGTCCGGCGACTGATCCTGCGCGGTGGCGACCCGCGTCTGATCGTCGGAATTGTCGGTAAAGACGGCGGTGATCACGGCGCGCAGCGGCACGCCGTCGGCGCGGAACAGCTTGTAGGCAATCGAGGCGCTCTTCAGCACGCAGCGCTTGACCTGCAGCGTGCCCCAGACCACTTTCAGATAATTCGGGCGGTGGATGTCGCCGTTGTAGCCGGTCACTTTCTGGAACTGCTCGACCTCGGCCTGCACCTCGGCCTTGACGCCATTCGCACCGGTGCCGTCGATGAAGAAGGTCAGCGTCAGGTCGCCCGGCTTGACCTTCTTGAATTCCATCCGGCTGCTGGTCGTCCCGGAACCTTGCGCGGCGTCGTACTCGATTTCGTAGGACTGAGTGATTTCGGCCGGATTGACGTAGGCGGCAAATCGGGCGATCGCCTGGTCGCTGTAGTCCGGCTGGCTGTGCGCCAGGATGGTCAGCTTTTCCAGCGTCCCGTTCGGCATGCCGCCAATGTCGATCTGGCCGAGGCCGCCGCTGCCTTGCCCGGCGCCCATGCCTGATGCGGGGCCGAAACTCATCTCACGGCTCCTCGCGTTCGCGCAGGATTTCCAGCACGCGGGCGACGCATTCCTCGACCAGCGCCTGTTTATCCTCGGCCGATCCGCCCCCCGAACCGGCCGCATTGCTGCCGCCAGCCTCGCCGTTGCCGACTTCGACGGAAATCACCACTTCATCGACGATGATGGGCATTTCGTTTCTGGCTCCTAATTCTTGTCGACCGTGAAGTACTGGTAGGCCAGCTGCATCGACTCGACGGCATAGGTGTTGTTGCTGGCGTTGAGGTCACCAACCGCCCATTTCGTCGGCCAGGCGCCGATGACATGCCAGGTCATCAACGGCTCGTGCGCCTCGTTGAGCAGGATGATGTCGACGTTGCGCAACTCGATCTTGTAATCGACGATGCAGTCGCGAACCCAGTTCCAGACTGCCGAGCTTTTCAGCAGGCCGCGCTTGAGCACCAGTTCCGGGTACTTGGCCCGGGTCGGGTACTTCTGCACGAAGCGGTTTTCGCCGCCCTCCGGCACCTCCTCGCTGCCCATCTCGACCGACAGCCCGCCGACCTCGGTGAAGCGCGTGTCGGCGTGATCGGACATGCCGACAAAGGCCACCGAGAAGTGGAAGCCGACCGGCGGGTAGTAGGAGGCCATGGCGGTCTGCGTTCAGTCGATCAGGTGTTCTCGACCGTCAGCCCTTCATGGGCCAGTTCGATGGTCTCGATCGCCACTTCGTTGCCGGCGGCCTTGAGCTGCGGCCCTTCGACCTTGACCGGGAAGGCGCGATTCACTTTCCAGGTCATCACCGGGTTGTGCGCTTCGTCGAGCAGGCTGATCGTCAGGTCACGGCGTTCGACGGTGTTCATCGTGACTGTCGACAGCCACTTGAAGAAGTCGTTGTCGGACTTGATGACGCCGCGCTTCAGCGTGATGTTGCTGTATTTGCGCAGGCCGGGCATCTTGATCGACGAATACTCCGGGAAACTGCCGTCGCGGTATTCGATGGCCTGGACTTCCTGGGTCAGGCCGGAAACTTCCGAGAAACCGATGCGGGTGCCGCCCCACTCGACACGGAAGTGGAAGACCGGCAGCGGATATTGGGCTTGTACGGGCATGGTGAATGTCCTTTCGCGTCAGGGTTCGAATCAGCTGGTCTGCAGCTTGTGGGAGAACTTCAGGATGATGAATTCAGCCGGCCGGACAACCGCCATGCCGATCTCGACATTCATCCGCCCTTCCAGGATGTCCTGGGCGCTCATCGTCACGCCCAGTCCACAGCGCACGAAGAAGGCATCCTTCGGTGCCGCGCCAGCCAGCGCGCCTTCGCGCCATTTCTGCGTCAGGTAGTTCTCGATCATGCCGCGGACCTTGACCCAGGTATTGGCATCGTTCGGCTCGAAGACAGCCCAGTAGGTCGACTTCTTGATCGACTCCTCGACCATGTTGAAGAAGCGACGGACCGAGATGTAACGCCATTCGTTGTCGTTGCCTGCCAGCGTGCGGGCACCCCAGACCAGCGTCCCCTTGCCGACGAAGGCGCGGATGGCGTTGATCGACTTGCCGCCGGTGGCATCGACATTCAGCGCATCGGTTTCGCTGGTGGTGAAGCTGCTGGCCGGGGCGATGACGCCGTTCAGGCTGACATTGGCCGGTGCTTTCCAGACACCGCGCTGGTTGTCGACCAGGGCATAGATGCCGGCGATGGCGCCGCTCGGCGGGCACAGGGTCAGCGTCGAGCCGATGCCGTTGATCACATTGCGGTAGGGCAGGAAGTTCTCGAACAGGGTCTGCTCGTTGAGAGTGCGGTAGTTGGCGATGGCCGAAACGATGCTGGCAATCGCGCCGCTGGCGGCAGAAAAGCCCTTTTGCAGCCCGAGCAAGGCGCTGTCCATCACGTCCTTGACTGTCGCGCCGGCGGTATTGCCGTTCGATGCAAGCGGAGCGCTGGCCCCGAAGATGGCGCCCCAGGCGGCGGTGGCCGGCGGGTTGTTCTGGTCCCATTCGACGGTATAGGCGCCGCCGGCGGTCACGATATCGGCCGCCATTTCCTTTTCCAGCGCGATCAGGCTGGAGAAGGCGGGGGCCAGCGTGCCGGCGATCATGGTGTTGATGTCGGTGACCAACTTGGCGTTGCTCAGCGGCGAGGCATCGACGAAGCCATCGACCAGCTTGGCAATGCCGAAAACGTATTCGAAGAGCAGTGCGGCATCGGCCGGTACCGGCGCAGCCTTGCCCTTGTAGATGGCCAGTTTCTTGGCGAAAGCGCTGCTCAGCGTTTCACCGGGCCCGGCATAGGCGCTGACGGCGGCGGCCAACGCCGTGCTGTCGGCGGTCAGTTCATCGAGCGCGGTCAGGGCGGCGAGCAGTTGCGGTTCGGTGGTCAGATCCTTGAGCGGCACCTGAATGCCGTTCTTGAAAATCTTGTCCTTGACCTGCGCGTAGCCAACCGACTTGTTGTAGTTGAGCTTCAGCCAGGGGGTGTAGGCGGCACCGTATTTCAGGTTGTTGATGCCGATCTTGTCGCGGAAGCTGGCGCCGTTCGGGTCGCCCTGGCGCAGATCGAGCACCGCCATGCGGTCCTTCAGCTCGCCGCATTGCTTCAACGCTTCCTGCTGCACGGCGGCCAGATCGTCGGCACCCAGTGTCGCAGCATCGGGGAAAAGCAGGATGGTCGGTTCATCGACCTTGGCCACGGCCTGCACGCCAGCCTTGATCTCGTCGCGCAGCACTGGCGAGCCGCTGGTCTTGTAGGCACCGACCGAGACGATGTAACAGTCGCCGCCCCCGTTGTCGTAGAACAACCGCAGGCTGTCGTACATGAAATAGCTGTTGCTGATGTCGGCTGTCAGGAAGTTGCCGGCTTCGTCGATATTGGCCGCCGTCACGGTATAGCTCGGCCCCTTGCCGTAATAGGCCTCGAATTCGAGCAGGGACTTGATGCGGCGCGGCACATTGAGCAGATCGCCGGCGGAGATCAGCGTGGTGTTGGCGGTGTAGCCGACAAAGGCCGGGATCGCGGTTTCCACCTCGGCGACCGAGGGCGGGAAGACCGAAATTTCCTCAATGTAAACATCCGGAGTACGGTAGGTTGGCATGGACTGACCCCCTTCTAAGGTTTGGCGAGGTGGACGATGAAACGCGCCTGCGCCCGGTCGGAACCGGCCTGGGGCAGATGCTGGACGAGAACTTCGGCGTTGCGCCTCAGTTGAAGCTTGCGATAGCCGCCAGCCCGCCGGGCGACCGGCAGCTGCGACTGGAAGAGCACGATGCGGGTGCCGGCATCACCGAGGGACGCGGCAGGCAGATCGTTGTCCGTAAAGTGATCGCTGGTGATCTTGTCGAAATTGAGTGCGGTCCGCCCCTGTTCTCCTGCGCCAGCATCGGCCAGTTGCAACTGGCCGAATTCAGCGGCGCCGAAGTTGCGCGCCACGACGTAATACTGCAGCTGCTCGCTGCGGGCCTGCAGCGCGATGCGGAAAACCGGCGGATTGGCGTAGAAACCGCGATCCACCGTCAACGCGACGACGCCCCACAGCTGCTCTCCCGCCAGCGTCGGCGAGTGCAGCCAGTGCGAGGTCTGCGCGTGGGCACCCGCCGTTTCAAGCAAGGCATATCGCCCCGTCGGCCATTCGCGGGTTTCAAAGGTGGCCTCGTCCTGACCGGCCACCAGCGTCTGTTCGACCAGTGGGCTGCCCCCGTACTGCCAGCTCAGGGTCAGCGGCCTTGCGGCCTGACCCGGTGCGATCCGCTGGTGCGGCGCGATGAACCCGGCAGCCAGCGCCGGATCGAGACTGCGCGGGGCATTCCGGTTGCCGTAAAGGACCAGCCCACCGGATGCGACCGGTGCTTCGGTGAAATTAGCAAAGTAGGGATTGGCCACGCGCAGGCCGATCAGAAAGGTCGCGCCATGAATGTCGCGCAGGGCATTGCCGGCATCGTCGGCCTCGAACAGCACGCGCAAACGGCCGTCCCGCACCCGCGTCAGCAGCTTGCCGGCAGCCAGTGCCTGCTCCGCACCCGGCACCACGAAATCGATGTCGCTACAAAGTCCCCGGTAGTAAGCGTGCTCGATTTCGACTTCGAAAAGGGTACGGAAATGGATGCTCATTTTTCGTGCAGCTCCAGCCCGATGTCGGTGATCGGTGCGCCCGGCATGAACGGCTCCTGATCCTGGATGGTGACCAACCGCGCTCGGTAGAGCACCGAAGGCTGGTACTTGGCACCGACGCTGGCCCAGATCTGGTTCAGGGTTTCCGGCGTCACGCTGTACAACTCCATGACGATCTTGCCGATGCGGGAATCAAGTGCCGGGTAATCGTCGGCACTGAACACCGGGTGCGACTGAAAAAAGGTCAGCACGTTCGACAAGGCCTTCAGCGTCAGCGGGTAGTCATTCATCCGGGCCGCGAAAAGCAGCGTCAGGTTCAGCTTCAGTTCTGGCTGCAGCACCATCTCGCGACCATTGCTGATAATCCGGGCCGGCACCTGCTCGCGCATGACGCGCTCTTCCTCGATATTGACCAGGCTCAGCGCCACGGTACCGCTGGCAATGGCCAGATTGCCCTTGTCATCTAGGATGCCGCCCGGAACAGCCTGGCCCAACGAGGCCGAACCGGTCCGGCGCAACAGGTAGGCATTGAATTGATCTGCCAGGAAGGACACCGCTACATCCAGCATGCCGCCTCTCTCATCGCTATGAACCGGGGGCTGGCGAGCCGGAAACAAGACGCCAGCACCGTGTCGAAACAAACTTCAAATTTGTGTCGCAGAAACGTAAATTTCAGTAAAGCACAGGAAATATTTTTTGTCACCGATATTTTCAATATGCATAATTTCTGATGCAGATCGAAAATAGCCACCCGAAGAAATAACAAATTCAACAACACCAATTAAAACGTTTGTTCTCTGCGAAACCATAAGATGAAGTATATTTATCCGCAAGTTGTCTGATTTTAGCGACAGATCACAAAATGTCGTTTTATTGGTACCATCGCTTGAACCAAATTCGGAAATGACAAGTCAATAGTCAATTGCACTCCAACAAATCGCTGGTCGCGTTTCGACAAGACATGCCGCCACATTGTTTACCTGACGACAAGAACCGCAGCACAATGTCCTGAAAGGTGAGTCATGCAGCCTATTTTTCACGTCGCCATTTATCAAGCAAACGCCGGGACGCGAAGCCTCAATAGCGACTGCCGGCCGGACAAAATCCTTCACCCCCCCTCCTGCCCGCGGGCCGACCACTTCGGTCGACCAGAAGTTCTGTTCCTGAGTCATTGCCGGCAGCCTGCCGGCAATCCAACTGCACCAATGACTGAACCGTAAGGAGACTCACCATGGCAAAAAAAGCACTTTGCATCGGCATCAACAACTACCCCGGCACCGACATGGATTTGCAGGGTTGCGTCAATGACGCCAACGACTGGGCTGGCGTTCTGGCTGAACGCGGTTTCAAGGTAACGACGCTGCTTGACGACCAGGCGACCAAGGCCGCCATGGTCAAGGCCATGAGCGATCTGATCGGCAAGGGCGCCAAGGGCGATACGCTGGTCATCACCTATTCCGGGCACGGCACCTACCAGCCCGACACCGACGGCGATGAGGCTGACGGACTCGACGAGGCGCTCTGCCCCTACGATCTGCAGACCAAGGGCGAAGCCCTGATCGATGATGAAATCCACGCCATTTTCAATACCCGCAAGAGCGGTGTGCGCCTTGTGCTGATCTCGGATAGCTGCCATTCCGGTACCGTCACCCGCGCCGCCAAGGCCGAGAAGGATGCCGATTTCCGGCCACGCTTCATGCCGATGGGCAACTGGCTGCCGGAAAAGCTGCTGCCCAAGAACCGCGCAGGCAAGACAGCCGCCACGATGACCGCACCGGCCGGGTCTTCGCCGCTGTTGGCTGCGGCCCGGACCAACCAGCTCGGCGATTTGCTGCTAGCAGGCTGCAAGGAAGGCCCCAACAATTTCAGCTACGACGCCAAAATCAAGGGGCGCTTCAACGGCGCCTTCACCTACTACGCGCTGAAGGCCCTGAAAAACATGAAGGAAGGTGCCACTTACGTCGACTGGTACAAGGCCATCGGCAAATACCTGCCTTCGGCCAGCTATTCCCAAGTGCCGCAACTAGTTGGTAGCACCGGCGCACGCAAGGGCAAGATTTTCGAATAAGCCATCTGCCGCCACTGTCCTGACAAGGAGACTCGCATGTCCCAGCGCCTCTACAAGATTCGCGGCAGCCGCGAAGACGTCGTTCGCCACACCATCGGCGGCCCGCAACCGATGTTCCGTTTGCAGCCGGGAACCGCCCGGGATGGCAGCGGGGATCAAGTGGAGGTCAGCGGCGACACCGTTGTCCGGGTCGAACTCGACAACGGCTTTGTGCTGTGGAGCCGGGTCGATGACCTGTCGCGTGACTTCGGAACGCCGCCGGCGCGCGATGGCAGCGACGCCTGGGACCTCAGCCGCCTGACGCCGCGCCACACGGCGAGCAGCGAGCGCGGCCTCGGCGGGCTGGCGATCCGCGTCCTCGACTTTTTTGGTGTCGATCTGGCTGAAAAATCGGCCGGCAAGCTGGGCAGGCATTTCGAGGAAAAGCTGCTCGGCAAGCACGCTCCCGGCTTCTACCGGGTCGATCTGGCTGGCGAATTTTCCCTGAAACCGGTCGCCGACAACGAGAACATTCCGGCCAATTCCGGTCCGCTGCTGGTTTTCCTGCACGGCACCGCCTCGTCCGGCGAGGGCAGTTTCGGCAAGCTGTGGGAGGCCGGCAATACCGAAGGTGCGCGCTTGCGCGAAGCGCTGTTGCCGACCTATCGCGACCGCGTCTTCTCGCTCGAACACCGGACGCTGACGGAAAGCCCGATCAACAATGCGCTGGCCCTGGCCAAGCGTCTGCCGGAAGGCGCGGAAATCCATCTGGTCAGCCATTCACGTGGCGGGCTGGTTGGTGAAGTGATGGCCCTGTCCGGCTGTGCGGACCTCGCCAACACCTTGAGCGGCGAACAGGTCAAGACGCTGTTCGCCGCCGACCGCACGCTGGCACCGCAACTCGGCCTGCTGCCACTGTCCGATGACGAGATGAAGGCCCGTGACGCTGCCTACGACAACGATCGCCAGCTGTTGCTCGAACTGATCGATGTCTTCAGCCAGAAGAAACTGCGCGTCGGCCGCTTCGTCCGGGTCGCCTGTCCGGCCCGTGGCACCACACTAGCGTCCGGCCGTCTCGACCGCTGGCTGTCGGTGCTCGACTACGTTGCAACCGCGGCCACCGGCGATGGTCTGTTTGCCGACGGCCTCGACTTCCTGCTCGCCGTCGTCAAGGAGCGCACCGACCCGCGCACCCTGCCCGGCGTCGAGGCGATGATGCCCGGCTCGGCCCTGACCCGCCTGCTCAACAACACGCCGGAACTGGTCAGCAGCGCCGACCTGTCAGTGATCGCCGGCGACATCCAGGCTGGGGATGGCCTGTGGAACACCCTGAAGGTGCTCGCCACCGACTGGTTCTACAAGAATGAACACGACCTCGTGGTCGATACCGCCTCGATGAGCGGCGGCCTGCCGCGCCTCGGCAATGGAGCCCGCGTCCGTCAGGATCAGGGCCCCAAGGTCAATCACTTCCGCTATTTCACCAACGAGCAGAGCGTGCGCTGGCTGCGTGCCGGCCTGACCCGCACCGACGGCGACAGCGGCGGCTTCCAGCCCATTGGACCCAAAGGCTATCTCGGCCCACGTTGTGCGGCGGCGGTCACGCGCAGTCGCGGCGGCAACAAGCCACGGCCGATTGCCGTCATGCTGCCCGGCACCATGGGCAGCGAACTGAAGGCCGGCGACGGCGCCGTCTGGCTGAACTACTGGGCGTTGCTCAAGGGCGGCCTGAAAAAGATCGCCATGGGCCGCGACGAGGTCACGCCGGTCGGGCTGGTCGACCAGTTCTATGGCCCGCTGGTCGAATTCCTGGCACGCAGTCATCAGGTCGAAATCTTCCCCTACGACTGGCGTTTCTCCGTCCGCAAGGCGGCGGCGAAACTGGCGGTCACGCTCGAACCGCTGGTCAGCCAGGCCGAACGTTCCGGCCAGCCGCTGCGCCTGGTCGCCCACTCGATGGGCGGCCTGGTCGTTCGATCGATGATCGCCGACGGCGGCGCCGGCACGGCGCTGTGGAAACGCATCATCCGCCTGCCCGGCAGCCGCTTCCTGATGCTCGGCACACCCAACCTCGGCTCCTACGAAGCGGTGCGCTGGCTGACCGGTTTCAACCCGACCGAGGGCAAGCTGTCGTTGCTCGACATCACCCAAAGCACAGACCAGATCATCGGTCTGGTCGCCCGCTACCCTGGTCTGCTCGAACTGCTGCCCTTCGCCCCGGACGATCCGGATTTCGCCGACCAGTCGCGGTGGACAGCGCTACGCAAGGAACTCGGCGCCCGCTGGGACACTGCCGAAATCACGGACCTCCAGGAAGCGGCCACCACCTGGAATTTCCTCAAGGCCGCCCCACCCGATCCGCAACACATGGTCTATGTTGCCGGCTGCCAACCAGCCACGGTGATCGACTATCAGCTCAGTGCTGGCGACATCCCCTTCCGCCCCGATCTCAAGCGCCTTGAATTCATCGCCACCCGCGAGGGCGACGGCACGGTCGCCTGGGCCTCCGGCCGCCTGCCTGGCGTACCGGTCTGGTACGTCGATAACACGGCACACGACATGCTGTGTGCCCAGCCCAAGGCTTTCCCCGGCTATCTCGACATTCTGGTCAATGGCCAGACCAGCCTGCTGCCCAGCGCCCCCCCGGCCCGTAGCCGCGCGGCCGCCGGCGAAGAACGCTTCGTGCTGCCACCAGCGCCACCGGCCGATGGCATTCCGTCGCCCGACGACATGGCCGGCCTTGGCTTCTCCGGACAACTGCCCGAACTGGCCGAAGGCGAACGGCAATTGCCACCGATCGAGGTCAGCATCCGCCACGGCAACCTGACCTATGCCCGCCATCCGGTGCTTGTCGGCCACTATCAGGGCGACACGGTGATCAGTGCCGAAGCGGTGCTCGACCGCCAGCTCGGCAACCACCTGACCCGGCGGCTCGATCTCGGCATCTACCCCGGGCCGCTCGGCAGTCACACCGTTTTCCTCAATGATTCGCCAACGGCCAAGCCGATGGGCGCGCTCGTCGTCGGTCTCGGCCAGATTGGCGGGCTCAGCCCCGGCCTGCTCGAATCCTCGGTGCGCGACGCCCTGCTCGATTTCGCACTGAAGGTCGCCTACTGGCCCGATGCACGCTTTGGCGAAGAAGGCCGGCCACGCTCGGCGGCTGTCACCTGCCTGCTCGTCGGAACCGGTGCCGGCGGCCTGCCGATCGGCGATTCGCTGGAAGCCATGCTGCGCGCCGCGGTGGCCACCAACCATGCGCTGGCTGAACACAGGCTGGAAGGCCGCGTGCTGATCGACCGTCTCGAACTGCTCGAACTGTATGAGGACGTCGCCATTTCAGCCGCCGAGGCACTCGGTCGCATCCTGCTCAACGAACAGCTGGCACCGGCGTTCGTCTGGCCGTCCGGCTGCGTTGAAACCGCCCAGGCTGGCCGTCGCCGGGTGCGCTTCGATACCCCCAACGAGTGGTACCAACGCCTCGAAATCGTCCGCCAGGACGACCGTCTGCGCTTCCTTTTCCCGACCGACCGGGCCCGCGCCGAAGAAACACTCGCCACCGGGCAACTGGCCCTGGCCGATGCCTTCGTCAAGATTGCCAGCCGCGACACCGGCCAGAACTCCGAAGCGGCCAAGACGCTGTACGAAATGCTGTTGCCGCTGCGCCTGCGCGAACTGTCGCCACAGCAAGGCAACCTGGTCGTCATCGTCGACAGCCAGTCGGCCCGCTATCCATGGGAACTGCTCGAAAACCGCTGGAGTGTCGGCGAACGTCCGCCCTCAGTCGCCGCCGGCTTCGTCCGCCAGTTCCGCACCGCCGATTTCCGGCAACGGCCGGCCCACGGCCTCGCCAACACGGCGCTGGTCATCGGCAACCCCGATCTGCAGAACAGCCCCGATTTCTGCGACCTGCCCGGCGCCCGCGACGAGGCGCAGCAGGTGGCCGAACAACTGACCGCCGATGGTTACGATGTACTCGACTGCATCGAACAGACGGCAACGCCGATCATGGAGTCGCTGCACAAGAACAGCTGGCGCATCCTGCATCTGGCTGGGCATGGCGTGCATGAATTCCCGGTAGCGGCCGGCAAGGTCTCCGGCATGGTGATCGGTCCGGACAATTTCCTGACCCCAGGCGACATCGCGCAAATGCGTTTCGTGCCGGAACTGGTCTTCGTCAATTGCTGCCACCTTGGACGCGTCGACGGCAATCGCGATCTCGACCGCCTTGGCCTGGCCGCCAACCTCGGCGAAGAATTCATCCGCATGGGCGTGCGTGCCGTGATCGCCGCCGGTTGGGCAGTGGATGACCGGGCCGGGCAGGCTTTCGCCGCCACTTTCTACCGTGGCATGCTGTCCGGCGAAACCTTCGGCGAAGCGGTCCGCGTCGCCCGCGAAGACGTCTGGCAACGCTTCCCGGACGTCAATACCTGGGGTGCCTACCAGTGCTACGGCGATCCGGACTTCCGCTTCCACCGCGATGGTTCGGCACCGCAGCACATCGTCACACCGTTCGCCACGGCCCACGAACTGGTCGCTGAATTTGAAAACGTCGCGGCCGACCAGCGTGCCGGAGCAACAGACGACGCCAGCGGCAAGATCGAACGACGTCTGGCGCGCATTCCTGCCAACCAGAAGGCCAGCTGGCTGGCCCGGGCCGACGTGCAGGCCGCGCTCGGTCTGGCCTGGGGCGAAGCCCGCTGCTGGCCGGAAGCCATCGCCTGCCTGGAAAAGGCACTGACGGCCGACCAGGGCGATTGCCCGATGCGCGCGCTGGAGCAGTACGCCAATTTCCGCGTGCGCTATGCCGCCGAACTGTGGCAGAGCGCCAGTCGCAAGGCCGCCAAGACACGCGAAAAACTGCGTGGCGAGCAGGCCGACTTGATTGAATCGGCCATTCTCGATCTCGACACCCTGTGCCGGCGCGCCCCCACCGTCGAACGCCTGAACCTGCTGGGCAGTGCCTACAAACGACTGGCCCTGGTCGAGGAAGAAGGTCCACGCCGCATGGAAGCGCTGGTCAACATGGCCCAGCACTACCGGCTGGCCTACGAACGGCGGCACGATGCCTACGCCTTCACCAACTGGCTGGCCGGCGCCCTGCTCACCGCCCAGCGCGGCGAATCGCCGGCGGCAGCCGACCCGGTTGCCATGCAGCGCGAACTCGACAGCCTGCTGCGCGAACTGGCCCAGCGCAACGAAGCTGATCCAAACTTCTGGGACAGCGCCAGCCTGGCCGACCTGCAACTGATCAAGCTGCTGTCACAACCTGCGGCGCCACCACGAAAACGCGGCGAGGCAGCATCGCCGGCACCAGGCGTCGCCGTGCTGCACGCCTACCGCAACGCCATCGCCCGCGGCGCCAGCCCGCGCGAAGTGTCGTCGGTGGCCGAGCATATCGACTTCCTGCTCGCCCTGTGGGCGCCGGATGACAAGGCGAACCGGCGCATCCTCGAACAGATTCAGGAGAACCTGTCATGAGCCCGCGTCCGAAAAAAGCCCCCGCTGCGCTTGAAGCGAAGCCCAGAATCTTCCGCCGCAAACGCTCGGCACCTGCACCGATTGCTCGCGATGTGGCGCCCGACTTCTCCAAAACGCCGCTTGAGCAGATTTCCCTGAGCAGCCTCTCACCCCGCGCCCTGATCGCGCCCAACTTCCGGGTCTATGAACTGACCCGCTCCGATCTGGCAGCCCGCCAGGGCATCGACAACAGCTTTGCCAGCGACGCCGAACTACGCGCCGCGATTCATCTCGCCCGCCACGTACTGCAAGCAATCCGCGACAAGTTCGGCTCGTTTTCGCCGAACAGCGTCTATCGCAGCCAGAGTCTGGAACGCTCCCTGAAGAACAAGCCGGCCACCTGGCTGAGCACCAGCCAGCATGCCCGCGGCGAGGCCTGCGACATCGAGATCGCCGGCATGGCGACACTGGAACTGGCCGCCTGGGCGCGTGAGCACCTGGCCGATTTCGACCAGATCATCTGCGAATGCTACGACCCGGCCAAAGGCCCCAACTCCGGCTGGGTGCACATTTCGCTGAAACCGCCCGGCACCGGCGCCAACCGCAAGCAATGCCTGAGCTATGTGCGTGATGCCGCAACGGGCCGCCTGGTCTACGTCAGCGGCCTGAGCGCGATGACCTAGGCGGGACCAGCGATGCGCCGAGACACTGAATCGATCCAGGGAAGCCACTAGCCATGCTGCCCGGCAAGATTGCGACCCTGCTGATCATTGCCACTTTCCTGTCGGTCATCGGGGCCCTGATTGTCGCCAGCCGCTACCGTGCGACGATGCAGCGGCTGATGAAAATCATCCAGAATTCGCCGTCGACTGCGAAAGTGGATGCATCGACGACGCTCATACCCGTCAGCACCGGGCAGGCACCACCGATACCGCTCAGCCTCGACGACAACCGGCGCGCCCGGCGCAATCTGGTCGCCGCCTTCATCGCACTGACCCTGTTGATGGCACTGACCCGGACGATCATCACGCAACTGATCGCCGACGGGCCAGTCACCCTCAAAACCGTCATGACATTGGGTGCAGCCTACGCCTGGCCGGTCATCCCGGTAATCGCCGTCATTGACCGCTGGCGACGCCGGCGGCTGGTCGGCACACTGCTGCTCTGGTTCGTCGCCGCCGTTGCGCTGCTCACCTGGCGAACCAATGAAAACATCAGCTTCGCTCAGGTCTTCTTCTGGATGTCATTCGACATTGGCCTGCCGCTGATCGTCGTCACCGCGCTATGCCTCGGCGGCGCCACCCGCGCCGTCGGCCCCTGGCTGGCGCCGCTGTTCATCCTCCTGTGCTGGGCCTCACAAGCCGGCGTCGATCTGCTCAACCTGCTGGTCGAGCAAGGCAGCCCGCTGATCTACTGGCTGGTTGGCTGGCTGCCGCCGGTCGGCGGCATCGCACTGTTCGCCCTCGCCCCGTGGCTGATCGCCTGGTGGCCTGCTTTGGCAATCTGCCGCTGGCTGGCCGGCGCCTATGCCCGACGACAGATTTCCGAACTGTTCTACCTGTTCACCGCCGTCTGGGCCATCGCGCTGACCGGCCCGGCGATCGGCGCCATCGCCAGCCTCGGCTGGGGCGCACTGGTCGATTTTCTGCCGCTACTGTGGATTCCGCTCGGCGCCAAAGTCATGCAGGCCACCACCGGCCAACGCCCGCCCGGGCGACCACCGACCCTGCTCGTCCTTCGCGTCTTTCAGCAGGATGCTAATGTTCAGGATCTTTTCGACCGGGTGATCGAACGCTGGCGCCTGACCGGCAACACTGTGCTGATTGCCGGCACCGATCTTGTTGACCGGACCATCGACGCCGAAGATATCTTCACCTTCCTCGATGGGCGCCTGGCCGAGCGTTTCATCCTCCAAGCCGGCGATGTAGACCGCCGACTGTCCAGCTTTGAACTCCAACCCGATGCCGAAGGCCGTTACCGGGTCAATGAGTGTTACTGCCACGACACCACCTGGCAACACGCCCTCGCCGGACTGCTGCGGGCCAGCGATGTCGTGCTGATGGACCTGCGGAACTTCGTCGCCGCCAACAAGGGCTGCCTGTACGAACTGGAAACCCTGTCCACTGCCCCCGACCTGAAGTGCGTCGTCGTGCTGGTCAACGACCGCACCGAAATGGCTGCCGCCCAGGCGGCGACGAGCCAGGCACCGGCCGGGCGCTTCGTCTGGCTGGCCCAGCAAGGAATCGCGCCTCTCGGAACCGAGCAAGTGCTGGCCCCGTTGTTTGCTACCATCTCAGCTTGAGCCAACGCCTGTTCTATTTGGCAATCCGGACGAAATCCAGCAACCACGAACACCGCCCGCTAGCGAAATTAGCCCAAAAACATCACGGCACCTTGCCTGCGAATCACTCATCTATCACCAAGGATATAGCCACTTTGTGGCAGACTACCCGGCATATTGACGAGCAAGGCCGCTCAGAAATCGCGATGATTCATATCGAAATTTTCAGCAACGCATCTCAAGCTCGAACAGAAGCAATCCTCGAACTGTCATGTCGAGCATGCGCTGCATCATCACGGCCCGATAACATTGTTTGGAATTTTCCTTAGTGCATAGCCCCACGCTGCTCATTCTTGCCACGATCCTGATGGGGATCATGACCATGATGCTGATGGCTGCCTGGCGCTTCAATCGGCAGATTGCCGGATTTGGCTTATGGGCCGGCTCCTATTTTTTCGGCACCCTTTTCTGCGTCAGCCTGCTGGTGCGGACGGCCACACCCGAAGTCTGGTCGGTTATCACGGCACAAAGCCTGCTTTTCCTGATGGCCTACCTGAACCTGAGAGGGACCAGGGCCTACGTCGGACTGCCCCAATCCTGGCCAGGCTATGCCGCCCTGGCGGCACTTCTGCTCGTCGCCGCCTCAGCCTACTTCACGGCGATTCAACCCGACCCGGGTATGCGCTTCGCGCTGTCGAGCCTGATGGCTGGCGTGATCTTTCTGCTTTGCGCAAAAACAGTCGCCAAGGGGAAAGTACAGGAATATCCAGCCCGCTACCTCTATGCCATGGCTTGTGGCTGCCACGGCGCCTTCCTGCTGATTCGCCCCTGGCTGTTCAGTTTGGGCAAAAGTGGCCTGTTCGATGCAGCGCAGGCAATCGCCGTCTCCCAGTTCGTCATGGTCGAATCCATCGCGGCCATTGTCTTGATGGCATTTGGTATCGTGATGCTGGCCAATGAACAAGTGACGCTCGAATTAAGAGCGATTGCCGAAAGGGACCCGCTAACCGGCGTTTTCAACCGCCGCTCCTTCCTGACCCTGCTCGATAAGTCCATTAGTCATTCGGACCGGATGGCTTCACCGTTATCGATCATGTTGATTGACCTGGACCATTTCAAAAAGATCAACGACACCTGGGGACACAAGAGCGGCGATGAAGCCTTGCGGCATTTTGTCGCCGTGGCTGTGCCCTGCATACGCAACGGGGACATCATCGGTCGAGTCGGCGGAGAGGAATTTGCGATTTTGCTGCCCGATACGGACATAAGCAAGGCAGCGACAGTTGCCGAGCGCCTGCGCTGCGAAGTCGCCGCGAGACCGGTCAAGAATGAGCATGGCAGTATCACACTGACCGTCAGTATCGGGGTCACCCATTACCGCAAGGACGAGGCGCCCGAAGTCACGCTGCATCGCGCTGATAACGCCATGTATACGGCAAAGGACAAGGGACGCAACCAGGTCGAAGTTACCCCCGACCTGAACAACACCGGCCAATTCGAGCCGCCGGAAAATGCCATTGAATCAGATCAGCAAGGCGAGGCGTGCGAGGCCAAAAGCGCTGTTGCGTGACAGGTATAATGCCGAATTCCCCCTTGCTCAAGCGCCACCATGAACGTTGATATCAATTACAAAAATAACCCGCTCCACGGCGTCAGTTTAAAAAAGCTGTTAACTGAAATAGTTGATCACTACGGTTTTGAAATTCTATTTGCATACCTGAATATCAATTGTTTCAATAACAACCCGAGTATTGATTCCAGTGTGAAATTCCTGAAAAAAACGGATTGGGCGCGCGAAAAGGTTGAAGCCTTCTATTTGTACCAGTTTAAAAGCCTGCCCCGAGCCTCCGCCGAGCAGTTTGAATTGCCACCAAGAGATCGCATCGTACCGCCGGATCAAATACCGGGCCAACCGGCCGTATTGAGCATGGAAGATGCCGAGCGACTCCGCGAAAAACGCGCCAAAAAAGCGGCCTTGCACGACCAGGATGCAGGCCGTCGTTCCGCATCTGCCAAAAGGACAGCGAATTATTCCAGCCCCTCGCTTAATGGTGATTCAGACCCCTGGGGTGAAGTGGCGAAAATAATCGGGTTTCAGGGATTGGAATACCCTGCCCGGTGACGGCGTTCCGGACCAAATGCAGCTATTTTCTTAACATCTGGAATCAGGCAACGACCAGCCAGTTCCAACCCGCCACGGGTTGTTAGCTGCATTTGATAGCAGCGACTAAAAAGCGCAATATGTTCTGTAAGTGCCTCATCGGGAGTGGGTTATGCAAGCGGTTGGGTTTTTGCATACAGATAGCCTGTCCGAGGGTGATTTGAATTTATTGCAAACGGTCATCGATAGCCTTGGGGCTTCAATCTATACCAAAGACTTGAGCGGCCGTTACACCTTCGCCAACCAAGCTTTCTGCGAAATGGTCGGAGCTGCGAGGGAAGATGTTGTCGGGCACTCCCTTGATGATTTATTTGCCCCAAGCACGGCCGCTCAGCTCAAACAGGATGACCTCCGGGTACTGACCACCGGTCAAACCATTGAACAGAAAGAAATTCGAGTCTCCAGGCGGGGCGGAGAAAAACATGCATGTTTAACGGTCAAGAGACCGCTGTATAACCCCCAAGGCAAAATTATCGGCCTTTCGGGAGTTTCCATCGACATCACCAGCAATCAGAACTTTGAGGCTTTGCTGAGTGACTCCCGACAATTCCTGGATATGCTGCTCAGCAATGTCGATGGTCATTTCTATATCAAGGGACACGACCGTCGCTATCTCTTTGTCAGTCCAAAGGTCGCGGAACAATTTCAACGCAGTCCGGAGCAGATTGTCGGTCATACCGACGATGAGCTATTACCGGAAGAAGAGGCTCGGCGCGTCAAAGAATTCGATGATCAGGTTTTTGAAACAGGCGAGCGGCAAGCCGGTGAGGAGTACTTATCCGGAAGCACTGGGAAATTGCGCTATTTCTGGTCGATCAAGCAGTTGTTGCGCAGGGCTGATCACCCCGACTGTCTCATTGGACTGTCAATCGATATTACAGAGCTCAAAGAGACTCAACGCGCTGTCGCAAGTTCTGAAACACGCTTCCGGACCTTGTTCGAAGGCAGCCGGGATGCGGTCCTTTTGCTTGACCAGAAGGCGGGCATCATTGACTGCAATCAAGCGGCAATAGAGCTTCTGGGGCTGACCAGCAAGGCGGATTGCCTTGGACATACCCCTGCTGATTTCTCACCCCCAACCCAAGCCTGCGGAACGCCCTCCACCGAGCTGGCCGCCACCCACATCGCCATCATTAAAACGGAAAAACAGCATCGTTTTGACTGGCTTATCCAACGACCGGATGACGGTCCGGCCTTGGCGGTTGAAGTCAGTGCCAACATCGTGGATCTGGACGGTGAGGCCGTCATACTGGCCACGGTCCGTGACCTGACAGAACGGATGAAATACGAAGGGACCATTCATCAGCTGGCGTATTACGATGCGCTGACCGACCTGCCAAACCGACGCCTGTTTTTTGACCACCTGGCGAAAGCGCTGGCACTGAGTCAGCGCAGCGGCAACTATGGCGCGGTTATCTATTTGGACCTCGACAATTTCAAGCCGGTCAACGACCAGTACGGTCACATTGCAGGTGACTTGCTGCTACAGGAAGCCGCTCGACGCCTCGCCGGATGTGTGCGTGATCACGATACTGTGGCCCGCCTTGGCGGCGATGAGTTCGTGGTCTTGCTGGTCAATGTGGCACCGACGCCAGATGAGGCTTTGAAACAGGCCAAACATGTCGCGGAACGCATCCGTGATGACTTGGCCAAAACCTATTCCCTTGCCTTTGATACAGAAGAGGAAATGGGGAAGACTGTCGAGCATCAATGCTCGGCAAGCCTGGGAATGACCTTGTTCCCACCGTGCGGCGAAAGTGGCGAGGCCATTCTTCGGCGTGCTGATAACGCGATGTACCAGGCGAAAGCCGCAGGACGAAATCAGATCAAGTTAGATGCAGGGTACGGAAAATCGGCGCACTGAAGCCGGCAAGGACAATAAACTTTTGTTTCCATGCCGCCTTCAGAATCCTCGAGTCAGCGGTATGTGGTGGCCATTTTCTCCAGTGAAATCGGCTTGATGCGGCTGGCCTGACCGGCCGAGCCGAAGACTTCGAAGCGTTGGCGGCAGAGGTCGCTCGCTGCCGCGACGGCTGCTTTCCAAAAGGCCCGCGGATCAAACTCTTCCGGTTTTTCGGCCATGGCTTTCCGCATGGCGCCGGTCATGGCGAGGCGGATATCGGTATCGATATTGACCTTGCGCACGCCGTGGCGGATGCCTTCGACGATTTCCCCGATCGGCACGCCGTAGGTTTCCTTGATCGCGCCGCCGTACTGGCGGATGACCGCCAGCCATTCCTGCGGCACGCTGCTCGAGCCGTGCATGACCAGATGAGTATTTGGGATACGGGCGTGGATGGCCTTGATGCGGTCAATAGCGAGGATCTCGCCGGTCGGCGGCCGGGTGAACTTGTAGGCGCCGTGGCTGGTGCCAATGGCGATGGCCAGCGCGTCGACGCCGGTCCTGGCAACGAAGTCGGCGGCCTCATCGGGGTCGGTCAGCATCTGTGAGCGGTCGAGCTTGCCGGCAGCGCCGATGCCGTCTTCCTCGCCCGCTTCACCGGTTTCCAGCGACCCCAGGCAGCCCAGTTCGCCTTCGACCGAAACGCCGATGGCGTGGGCCATTTCGACCACTTTGCGCGTCACCAGGACGTTGTAAGCGTAGTTGGCCGGCGTCTTGCCATCCGGCCCCAACGAGCCGTCCATCATCACGCTGGAAAAACCGCTGCGCATCGACTGCTGGCAGACGGCCGGCGAGGTGCCATGATCCTGGTGCAGGCAGACGGGGATGTCCGGGTATTGCTCGATGGCGGCTTCGACCAATTTGCGCAGAAAAGGCTCGCCAGCGTATTTTCGGGCGCCGGCCGAGGCCTGCAGGATGACCGGGCTGTCGCAGGCTTCGGCCGCCTGCATGATGGCCTGGATCTGCTCCATGTTATTGACGTTGAAGGCGGGTAGACCGTAGCTGTGCTCTGCCGCGTGGTCGAGCAGTTGGCGCAGGGAAATGAGGGCCATGGTTGTTCCTTAATTCTGTTGGGAAGCGTTAACAAAATGAAGCGCAGCGGTTCTGGCTAGGCGCGCCGCCACAGGCAGTACACCGGGTACGGCAAGGCGGTGCAACGACGCCAGAATCATTTTGTTGGCGCTTCCGAAATATGGCGAACGAGGCGCAGCAGGTTGCAGGTATAGCCGTACTCGTTGTCGTACCAGGCCACGACCTTGACGAAGGTCGGGTCGAGCGCGATGCCGGCGCCGGCGTCGAAGATCGAGGGCAGACGGCAGCCGCGGAAATCGGTGGAAACAACGCTGTCGCCGGTATAGCCGAGCACGCCCTTGAGCGGGCCGGATTCCGCGGCGGCCTTCATGGCGGCGCAGATGTCCGCGTAGCTGGCCGGCTTTTCCAGTTCGACGGTCAGGTCGACCACCGAGACATCGGAAGTCGGCACGCGGAAGGCCATGCCGGTCAGCTTCTTGTTCAGCGCCGGGATCACCTTGCCGACGGCCTGGGCGGCGCCGGTCGAGGACGGGATGATGTTTTCCAGGATGCCGCGCCCGCCGCGCCAGTCCTTGCCGGATGGGCCGTCGACGGTCTTTTGTGTGGCGGTTGCAGCGTGCACGGTGCTCATCAGGCCGCGCCTGATGCCGAACTTGTCGTGCAGCACCTTGGCCACCGGGGCCAGGCCGTTGGTCGTGCACGAAGCAGCCGAAACGATGTCCTCGCCGGCGTAAGTCTCGTGATTGACGCCGTAGACAAACATCGGCGTCGAATCCTTGGCCGGGGCCGACTGGACAACCTTGCGGGCGCCAGCATGGACGTGCTTGAGGCAGCCGTCATGAGTCAGAAAATGGCCGGTCGCCTCGATCACGACATCGGCTTTGACCTCGCCCCAAGCCAACTGCTCGGGATGGCGCTCGGCGCTCAGGCGAATACGGCGGCCGTTGACCAGCAGATCGTTGCGGTCGACCGCAACGTCGCCGGCGAAATTGCCGTGCACCGAGTCGTACTTGAGCATATAGGCGAGATAGTCCGGTTCGAGCAGGTCGTTGATGGCGACCACCGCGATGTCGGCGAACTCCGCCTCCTTGGCGATGGCCCGGAAGGCCATGCGCCCGATCCGGCCGAAGCCGTTGATTGCCACCCGTATAGGCATGGTGTTGTCTCCTGATGATTAAGAATTCTTGAACGAGCCGGCCCGTTACACCCGTAGCAACGGGCGTTCGGGACAGCTTGAATTGGGTTTGGGCCGGACTAGGCGGACGTCAGGTCAGGCATCAGAAGTCACCATCACTGCCCCCGGCACTGACGATGGTGCGCAACACCGTCTGCGCCAGGTTGTCCGCGGTCAGGCCGTAGTGTTCGTAAAGCACCGGGGCCGGGGCCGAGGCGCCGAATTCGTCGAGGCCGAGCACGTCGCCGTCGAGGCCAACGTACTTTCGCCAGAAATCGGTCTGGCCGGCTTCGATGGCGACGCGGCAGACTTCCGGCGGCAGCACGAGCTTCTTCCACGTCGAAGGCTGCTGGTCGAAGCGCCGCGTGCAGGGCATCGAGACGACACGCACTGCAACGCCGCCGGTTTTCAGAATGGCCTGCGCCTGCATGGCGATGGCGACTTCCGAGCCGGTGGCGATGATCACTGCCTGCAGCGGGCCGTCGGCTTCGGAGAGCACGTAGCCGCCGCGGCTGGCACCTTCCGCCCGGCTCGCCGCGCCGCCGTATTGCGGCAGGTTTTGACGCGACAAAAAGAGGGTGGAAGGTCCGTTTTGGCGCTCGAGCGCGGCGCCCCAGGCGATGGCTGTTTCCAGCTCGTCGCACGGGCGCCACAGGTCGAGGCCGGGAATGATGCGCAGGCTGCTGGCGTGCTCGACCGGCTGGTGGGTCGGGCCATCCTCGCCGAGGCCGATGGAATCGTGGGTCAGGACATGGACGACGCGCTGCTGCATCAGGGCGCTCATCCGGATCGCGTTGCGGGCGTAGTCGGAGAAGACGGCGAAGGTGCCGCCGTAGGGAATCAACCCGCCGTGCAGGGCGACACCGTTCATGATCGCCGTCATGCCGAATTCGCGGACGCCGTAGGAAATGTAGTTGGCCTGCCGCTCACCAGCGCCCCGAAGGAAGTGCCCTTGGGGTACTTCATGCAGGGCCACGCTGCCTTTGCCGGCGGTCAGGTTGGAGCCGGTCAGGTCGGCCGAGCCGCCAAGTAGTTCGGGCACGCGGTCGACCAGCCAATCGAGGCAGTTCTGCGACGACTTGCGGGTGGCGACGGCGCCTTCCTTGCGGCCGGCCGTGGCCAGCAGTTCGCTTTTAATTTCCGGCCATTTTTCCGGCAGACCGCCGGCCTGCGTGCGTTCGAATTCGGCGGCGAGTTCCGGATACTCGGTGCGGTAAGCGGCGAACCTGGCCAGCCATGAGGCTTCGGCAGTGGCGCCAGTAGACTGGGCATTCCACGCGGCGCGCAGGCTGTCCGGCACTTCAAACGGCGGATGCAACCAGCCAAGCGCGGCACGGGTGGCGGCCGTTTCATCGGCGCCGAGCGGCGCGCCATGAACGTCGTGCGAACCGGCCTTGTTCGGCGAACCCCAACCGATCTGCGTGCGGCAGACGATCAGGGTCGGTTGGCTGGTGACGGCCTTGGCTTCGGCAATGGCCGCGGACAGCGCCACCGAGTCATGGCCGTCAATCGGCCCGACAACATGCCAGCCGTAGGCGCGGAAGCGGGCCGGGGTGTCGTCGCGGAACCAGCCTTTGACGTGGCCGTCGATGGAAATCCCGTTGTCGTCGTAGAAGCAGGTCAGCTTGTCGAGGCCCCAGACGCCGGCCAGCGAACAGGCTTCGTGGCTGATGCCTTCCATCAGACAGCCGTCACCGACGAAAACCCAAGTCCGGTGATCGACGATCTCGCAACCTGGCCGGTTGTAGCGCTGGGCCAGCAGCTTTTCGGCCAGCGCCATGCCGACGGCGTTGGTCAGGCCCTGGCCGAGCGGCCCGGTGGTCGTCTCGACGCCGGGCGTGTGGCCGACTTCCGGATGGCCGGCGGTGCGGCTGCCGAACTGGCGGAAGTTCTTGAGGTCATCGATATTGAGGTCGTAGCCGGTCAGGTGAAGCAGCGCGTAGAGCAGCATCGAGCCGTGACCGTTCGACAGTACGAAGCGGTCGCGGTCCGCCCACTGCGGGTTGGCTGGATTGTGCTTGAGATGGTCACGCCACAGCACTTCGGCGATGTCGGCCATGCCCATCGGCGCGCCAGGGTGTCCGGACTTGGCCTGATTGACGGCATCGATGGCCAGAAAGCGGACGGCGTTGGCCAGTTCGCGGCGGAAGGTGATTTCGGTCTGGTTGCGATCCATGCTTGTCTCCGTTTTTTCCAAATTCAGCTTGCAGTTCGCCCTCCCCGTGGAAACGGGGATCCTGTTCCTTGCATTTCGGGGTTCCCGCCGGAGCGGGAGCGACAAATCCCTAGGCCCGGCGCTTGTGGTCCATCAGGCGCAAAACCATCGGCGTGAAAATCATCTGCATGGCCAGGCCCATCTTGCCGCCGGGAACGACCAGCGTGTTCGGGCGGGTCATCATCGCGCCGTGCAGGATGTTGATCAGGTACTGAAAATCGATGCCCTTCGGGTTGGCGAAGCGGATCACCACCATGCTCTCGTCGGCCGTCGGGATGTCGCGGGCGATGAAGGGATTGGAGGTATCGACGATCGGCACGCGCTGGAAATTGACGTGGGTGCGCGAGAACTGCGGGCAAAGGTGGCTGACGTAATCTGGCATCCGACGCAGGATGGTGTCGGTGACCGCTTCCTGCGAATAGCCGCGCATTTTCTGGTCGCGGTGCAGCTTCTGGATCCATTCGAGGTTGATGGTCGGCACCACGCCGACGCAGAGATCGACCTGTTTGGCGATGTCGATCTGGTCATCGGCATAGGCGCCGTGCAGGCCTTCGTAGAACATCAGGTCGGTAGTCGCGGTGATTTCCTGCCACGGCGTGAAGGTGCCCGGTTGCTGGCCGAAAGGCTCGGCCTCGCCCGCATCGTGCAGGTATTTGCGGACTTTGCCGGTGCCGTTCTGGCCGTAGGCGATGAACAGGTCCTGCAATTCCTCAAGCAGATTGGCTTCCGGGCCGAAGTGGCTGAAATTGCGATTGCCGGCCTCTTCCTGCGCCTTCATTTCGGCGCGCATGGCCAGGCGGTCGTAGCGATGAAACGAGTCACCCTCGACGATCTGCGCCTTGAGGCACTCGCGACGGAAGATGTGCTGGAAGCTCTGCATCACCGTGCTGGTGCCGGCGCCGGACGAACCGGTGATAGCGATGATGGGGTGTTTGACGGACATGTGCTTCTCCCTGTGCTTTGAATTCAGGCGCGCGACTCGTCGCGGAACAGCGAGCGTTCCGAAAACAGCGGCGAAACAAACGGCCGATCAGCCCCGGTGTCGTATTCGTGGTGATAGCGCGCCAGCCGCTCGACCTCGTTCTTCGAGCCGAGGATGACCGGCGCGCGCTGGTGCAGGCTGTCCGGTACCACGTCGAGGATGCGCTGGCGGCCAGTGCTCGCGGCACCACCGGCCTGCTCGATCAGCATGGCCATCGGATTGGCTTCGTAGAGCAGGCGCAAGCGCCCCGGTTTGCTCGGGTCCTTGCTGTCCTTGGGGTACATGAAGATGCCGCCGCGGATCAGGATGCGGTGCACTTCGGCGACCATCGAAGCGATCCAGCGCGTATTGAAATCCTCGCCACGGACGCCAGATTTGCCGGCCTTGCACTCGCTGACGTAGCGCTGCACCGGCGGCTCCCAGAAACGCTCGTTGGAAGTATTGATGGCGAATTCGCGGGTGTCTTCCGGCACGCGGATATTGGCGTGGGTCAGGATGAAATTGCCGCTCTCGCGATCCAGCGTGAAGCCGTGCGTGCCATTGCCCAGCGTCAGCACCATCATCGTCGATGGGCCGTAGATGGCGTAGCCGGCGGCGACCTGTTCGCTGCCCGGCCGCAGGTAATCACCGAGCTCGGCATCGCCAGCGGCCCTGCGGGAAAATATCGAAAAAATAGTGCCGACCGAGACATTGACGTCGCTGTTCGACGAGCCGTCGAGCGGGTCGAACACCAGCAGGTAGCGGCCGCGCGGGTATTCGGCAGGGATCGGGTACGGGTCGTCCATTTCCTCGGAAGCCATGCCGGCCAGCTGGCCGCCCCACTCGCAGTGACGCAGGATGGCATCGTTAGTCAGCACATCGAGCTTCTTCTGCACTTCGCCCTGGACATTGGTGCTGTCCAGCGCACCATGGTGGCCAGCCAGCGCCCCCTTGGCGACCATCGCCGAGATGGTCTTGACGGCGGCGGCGACGTCGATCAGCAGGGCGCCGAGTTCGCCATGGCTGGCGCGAGTGTTTTCGATGACGAATTTCGAGAGGGTCGTACGGCCGAATTGCATGGTGTCTCCAATCATTCTTGTGTTACCGCATTGGCAACCAAGATAAGTGACTTATTAATTAAGTAACAGTCAGACTTTCTTACCAACCGAGTAAGCCATCGTTTATTAAATGGGCGCTTACCAATCGCTTCAAAAATCCTGACTGGCCGCCGGTGGGGCGCCGGGCTATCGTCCGTCGCATGCACACACTTCAAGCCCTGATCTTCGACGTCGACGGCACGCTGGCCGACACCGAGCGCGACGGCCATCGCCCCGCCTTCAATGCGGCCTTTGCCGAGCACGGCCTGGACTGGTACTGGGATGAAATGCTGTACGGCGAATTGCTCGCCATCGCCGGCGGCAAGGAGCGCATCCGTCACTACGCCCCCCGCCGCGCCCCCGACATTGCTGCCCGGCCCGAGTTCGACTGCCTCGTCCGCGACCTGCACGCCGCTAAGACACGCCACTACCTGCGCCTCGTCGAATCCGCCAGCCTGCCGCTCCGGCCCGGCGTCGCGGCGCTGATCCAGCAAGCCCGCCAACGCGGCCTACGCCTCGCCATCGCCACCACGACCACTCCGGAAAACGTCACCACGCTGCTCAACGCCACACTCGGGGCGGAGTCACCCGACTGGTTTGAAGTGATCGGTGCCGGCGACATCGTTCCCCACAAGAAGCCGGCGCCCGACATTTACCGCTGGGTGCTCGATCGTCTCGCCCTGCCGGCCGAAAATTGCCTGGCCATCGAAGATTCAGCCAACGGCCTGCAAGCCGCCCGCGCCGCCGGGATGCGCTGCCTCGTTACGCCCAACAACTACACAGCCGGCGAGGATTTCAGCGGTGCATGGCAGGTGCTGTCGGACCTGCTGGAGGTTGATCTCTCCGCCATCGCCACCCCATAAAGTTCATATTTGTCCGTTTTCCCGGTTGAATTTGGCTGGCCCGACTACCCGCCCCCGGCGCACAAAACTCAAGTTTGCCCCCCATTGGCCGTAATGACTGATAGAACAAGCCACCCAGGAGCGAGACCGTGAGCGAAAAAGAATCCAAGGACAGCCAGGAGCAGCCCGTCAAGGCGCGATCATTTGAAAAACCGACGATGATCCTCGTGGCTGTCGCGCTCGTGGTAACGCTGGCCAACACCGCGCTGATCGTCATGAACCCCACCGCCAAAAAGGTCGAGCAATTCAATGAAGAGCTCAAGACCGACCTGGCGGACAGTGTGGCTTCGCTGCACAAGAAGATCGACGGCTTGCGCTCGGCCGAGGCCGAATGGCAGTCCGTGCTCAAAAAAGCCCAGGCCAAGCCGGACGCCATCTACAAGGTCGTCAACACCAAGGACGGCTACCTGACGCTGACGGAAATCGAGAAGACCGAAGGCTCAGCCGCGAAGTAAGTCGCATGGCCGGAAACCCGGCTCCAGCCGCCGGGGAGCAGTTTTCTGCCAGCCACCAAAACATGGTCTGTCCCCTGTTATTGCTGAGGTTTCGCCAGACTTGGAAAGTGGACTCAGGAATATTTGAGGTAACCAGCCTGCCTAGGGCAGGTCCGGTTGACTGAGAAGCTAGGCCGCATCCGGGGGTATGGTGCAGTCAAGCACTTCGATAAGCTCCTCGAACTGCCGGAATTTGCCTTCATAACGCACTGTTCGACCACTGAGCGGCGTGTGAGAAAAGTTCTTTGTCTGCATGAAAAAAAGTGTGCTCCATACAACTCTGAAAACCTTCTGGGCATCACTGCGGTCTACTGAAGTTGGACTAGCGTTTAGTTGGAGGGACTTGGTCCTCCGACGGGGAACATCGACCACTTCCTCGTAGTGCTTGTTTGTGTGAAAGCCAAGCTCCTTCGGGGTAGCCAAGGCTGGAGTCCCTTGAGCTTCAATGTCTGAGACATCGAGGTGCCAGATGTGGTTGTGAAGCAAGAGATTCCGAAGAAGAAAAATCTCGACAAGTTCCCTCTTGTTTGGAAGGTCTGGAAAGTACTTCTCGAGCAAATCTGGAGTGCTATTCGCGGCCGCTTCAAATTCGGCATTCCTTACGAATCGAAGTCTCGCGGTATACGACTCCAAGACAGCGACTAGAAGCACTGAGATTGATGCGGCATAACCATTCTCCCTGTGGCTGGTGCCCGACGGGTGGATATCCGGCGCAGCGCATCGGGTCAGGTTCTCAATCAGATCCGCAATAGGTTGAAAGTACGCAGCCCCGACAACAGTGACCAAATCAGTTATGGAGGATGAGGACATGGTTTTGATACGACCTGATAGTTATAAACAAATGAGGAAAAGACCACTTTTTAGAACCTACCCTGTTGTTTTATCAGGAATCGATTTGCGCGTTTGCTGGCATATTTTCGACAGTTTTCGGGCGACAGACCAGACAGTATGAATGTTTGGCCAAGATTGCAAATGGCATTTGATAGGCAGCTTTTGGTATTACTGGAGCGCGTTGGCGGGATTTCAATTTTGGCCGTTTTTCCCGGTTGAACATCAGGATCTTCCCCGGCGGGCATCAAGCAACGCAAACCGCTAAACTGCCCCCTCCCGGCACCTTCAATCTCCCCATGGAAAACCTGCTCTACTGGATCGGCCTCGCCGCCGTCGCTGTCAGCGCCCTGACCGGCGTGCTCGACGCCGGCCGCAAGAACATGGACCTGATCGGCGCGGTGATGGTTGGCTGCGCCACGGCACTGGGGGGCGGCACGGTGCGCGACGTGCTGCTCGACCGCAAAGTCTTCTGGATCAGCGATCAGACCTATCTGGTGGTCGCACTGCTCACGACACTGCTCATTTTCTTTGCAGTGCGCGCCCTGCACCTGCCATCACGTCGCTTCCTGATTCCCGACGCCATCGGCCTGGCGCTATTCACTGTTTCCGGCACGCAGATTGCGCTGGAATGGCAGGCGCCGTGGCTGGTTGCCAGCCTGCTTGGGGTGATTACCGGGGTCGTTGGCGGCGTGCTGCGCGATGTGCTGTGCAACGAAGTGCCGCTGGTTTTCGTGCGCGGCGAACTCTATGCTTCCGCGGCCTGGGCCGGAGCGCTGGTACTGATCGGCCTGCAGGGATTCGACATTTCGCCGGTCATTGCCGCGTGGGCAGGCATGGCGGTCGTTCTTGCCGCCCGCCTGCTGGCCATCGCCTTCCGCATTACCCTGCCGATCTACTCGGAACGGCAGTGAGGCCGATCAGCGGCTACTGCTCTTCCAGTTGGCCACGCAGTTTTGCCTGAAGTACTTCAGGGCGCGATCCATGTAGGCGTCGGGCATCTGCGGGTCGTTATCGGCCAGATGCACTTCTGCATCGGGTCTCAAGTCCTGCGACCACATCAGCTTGAGGTCTTCGCGCTGCTCAAAGGGGGCGTGCTCGTCAATAAATGCGGCCACCGCTTTTGAGTCGAATCCCTTTTCGCGGAAGGTGGTGATGATGCTCTTGGCCTCCTTGAGCAAGGCGGCCGCCTTGGGCGGATGACCGGTGGCGACGCTGAGAAAAATCGTTGCCAGCACGGCGGGATCGTCGGCATTGCCTTTGGTGATGCGCACCCACTCCTTGGCCACCAGCCTGTCGTAGGCGACCACATCGTCTTCCGAGGCATCCCGAACGAAATAGGCCCCCTGCGCTTCGGCGTGCAGAATTTCGTCGGCTGACTTTTCCGGTGATTTCAGGCGGGGCAGCGCAGTGTCAATAAATTCCTGCATGGCCTGCCGGGTCATCTGCTCGAATGCCTCCGGCGCCTCGCGCAGGAAGGCGTCAAGTGTCGTCGGTTTGGGCTTGAAGCTTTTCTTGCGCAGCGCTTCAACGAGCTTGATGAACTCACCCTTCGACGGCATTTCCAGCGTTTTGGCGCCGGCGTAGAGCAGCAGCATCGCCGAGCGAATCACCTCTTCCGCGCTGTAGTCTTCGTATTCGTCCGGCTTTGCGTTCAACTGCCGCGCCAGCCAGCGGGCAAAATCGATGCGCATCTGGTTGGCCTGGCACTGGGCAACCTGCGCCCGGTAGCTGGCCACGGACAGCGGGAAGGCAAAGCTGCGCTCATTGACGAAAATCTTCTGCGCCAATGGATCCACCCGGCGCGCATGCAGGCTGGTTTCGCCGGGCATCGCGTGCAGGCGCTTGAGCATCTCGGAGCCGCCCCGCGAGTGGGACAGCAGCGTGTTGTCGCGCAGTGACATGGCTGCGGCGCGCAAATCGCCGTTCGAGAAATCTTCGAGATACAGGCTGATCAGGTTGGCCATGCGCGCCACGGCGCTTTCCAGATCGGTGCGCAAATAGGCAGTGCCGAAATGATCGGCAATCTGGACGATCCCTTTCGGGCCATCGGCTTCCATCCGGGCGATGTCGGCCGGCGTCAGGATGCCCTGCGCCAGCCCGAAGCGCACCGCTTTTTCGAAGTAGGGGCGATCATCAACGACCGCGACTGAGTTGTTCACTGAGGCCATTGTCAGAGCGCCGATTCCTCGTCATCCGCTGCGGCAGCTGGGCCGGGTTTCGGCTTGCTCGCCACCGCTTCGTCGTCCTCGAGGACTTCGACACGGCGCAGCAGGCGGTCGCGCAGGATGATGACGATCTGCTCGAAAATGTCCGACAGTTCGTAGCGCAGCACCCAGGCGGTTTCCATCCAGTCGTGGTCGGCGATTTCCGAGCGCGGCACCTTGGGCCGCGAGCCGGTAATGGAATTGCCTTCGTGCAGGGCTTCGTCGATCTCTTCGATTTTTTCGTTGAGCCAGGAGATCGACTTCGATTCATGGCCATACTCGGCGTCGAACTCCTCGGAGAACACGCCGGACATGGCGAAGGCCAGCAGCTCGTCATCACGCTCGCCGAAATAATTGGCCAGCACTTCGTAGCCACCTTCGATCTCGCCAATCGCTTCAAGGTACTCGGCGGTCATTTCCTCGTCGCGGTAAAGCACGGCATTCATCATGCCGTGCAGGGCGGCGTGGGTCTGGTCGCGATAGCGAACTTCGAGAATGACAGCCCGGGCGAACTGTTCCGGCGTGACCAGCATATTGACCACGGTCTGTTTCGATCCGTCGAAGCCGCGCATGATGGCGAGCAGGTCCTTCGGCGCGACGTCGTTCAAGATCTCGACCAGTGCGTCATCGCCTTCGCTGTCGGCAATGTTGGCCAGGGCCGTTTCGGCGCCCTTCACGTCGCCGGCGAGAATGAGTTGGGATGCCTTGAGTACGACCGGATGTTTCATTTCATGCCTTATCTAAAAATCGAATAGTGCGGGCTGTGTCAGCGGGGATCAGGATTTCAGCGAATCGAAGCCCTGCTCGCCCAGCCAGTCGTCACCGGCTTCGGCCAGATCACGGTCTTCATCGTCGCCCTCTTCATCACTGTTCCGACTGCTGCGATCTTCCTCGTCACCACGCTCTTCGTCATCGTCATCGTCATCGTCGTTCTTCGACGCCGACTGGGGCGCGCTGTGATCGAACTTGCGGATGAATTCCAGGCAGGCGGCAGTCACCATGAACGCCTCGCCGGCGCCCTCGGCCAGCACCGCGGCCAGGTAAGGGGCGGCCCAGGATTCCAGCTTGACGACGGCGCTGACGTCATCCCAGCTCGGAAAGTCGCCGTCATCCGGCTCGCACATCACGGCGGCAGCCATGGCCTTGGGATTGGGGAAGGAAAAACCGTCGTAAAACACCGGCACCACCATCTCCGGGCTGAACTCAATCATCGGCAGGATGGACTTCAATTCCTGGCGTTTTTCCTTCAGCCGGAGTTTGAGCGCAGACTTTCCCTCCGAATCGTTCAGCAGATCCTGAATTTCCGCGTCGTACGACGCTGACAACTCGGCAAAGTAATAAGACTTTTTCACTTTTGCATGTTTCCTAAATGGCTGGACCAGATTTCGCGCGCCACGACCAGCGGGTCGTCGATCAGGCTGGTGCGCCGGGTCTCGTCATAGACCTTGCGGCGATCCACATCGGCCAGTACTTCGTAAGCTTCCTGCACCGCCCTGAATTTGCTGGCGGCGTCGGGTTCCGGGTTGCGGTCGGGGTGAAACTGCGCCGCTTTCTTCCGGTAGGCCGTCTTGATGATTTCATTGCTGGCATCCGGTGCGACGCCGAGCAGCCCGTAATAGTCTTTCATAGTGCCTTTATCTGTGGTCAGGGATCAGCGAAAACCTGAGTGATTCCCTCGCAAAAAACAACGCGTTACGGCCAAAGGCGAATTATCCGTCAACTAAGCCAACAATGCTTCCTCGCTGTCGACTGGAAGCGATCATCCATGCCCCGGAATGCAAGGGCTGGTCTGGGAATAGCGGGAAATTCTGCCAGAAACCGAAAGGCTCAAACAAGGCTCATTGGTTCAGCCATCGCTTAAGTGTCAGATAAAAACACGTGACTATTATTTATCAATAGCCCCGCCTAGCATTCAGTCCATAGTTTTTCCCCGACGAATAACCCAGGAGACAAGACGATGGACCAGTCAAACCGCTATGCCGATCTCAGCCTGACCGAAGCCGAACTGATCGCCGGTGGCCAGCACATCCTGTGCGCCTACAAGATGAAACCCAAGGCCGGCCACCGCTATCTTGAAGCCGCCGCTCACTTCGCCGCCGAATCATCCACCGGCACCAATGTCGAGGTGTGTACGACCGACGAATTCACGAAGGGCGTCGATGCCCTGGTCTATCACATCGACGAGGCGAGCGAGGACATGCGCATCGCCTACCCGCTCGACCTGTTCGACCGCAACATGACCGATGGCCGGATGATGATGGCCTCCTTCCTGACGCTGACCATCGGCAACAACCAGGGCATGGGCGACATCGAGCATGCCAAGATGGTCGATTTCTACGTGCCGCGCCGTGGCATCGAGCTGTTCGACGGCCCGAGCAAGGACATTTCCGACCTCTGGCGCATGCTCGGCCGGCCGGTCAAGGACGGCGGCTACATCGCCGGCACCATCATCAAACCCAAGCTCGGCCTGCGCCCGGAGCCCTTCGCCCGCGCCGCCTACGAATTCTGGCTCGGTGGAGATTTCATCAAGAACGACGAGCCGCAGGGCAACCAGGTTTTCGCGCCGCTAAAAAAGGTCATTCCGCTGGTCTATGATTCAATGAAGCGGGCCATGGACGAAACCGGCGAGGCAAAGCTGTTCTCGATGAACATCACGGCCGACGACCATTTCGAAATGTGTGCCCGCGCCGACTTTGCCCTCGAAGCCTTCGGCCCGGATGCCGACAAGCTGGCCTTTCTGGTTGATGGCTATGTCGGCGGCCCGGGCATGATCACTACCGCCCGCCGGCAGTACCCTAACCAGTACCTGCACTACCACCGCGCCGGCCACGGCGCCGTCACTTCACCCTCATCAAAGCGCGGCTACACCGCCTACGTGCTGGCCAAGATGTCCCGCCTGCAGGGCGCTTCCGGCATCCACGTTGGCACCATGGGCTACGGCAAGATGGAAGGCGACAAGGACGACCGCGCCTGCGCCTACATCATCGAGCGCGACAGCTACACGGGACCGGTCTATCACCAGGAGTGGTACGGCATGAAGCCGACGACGCCGATCATTTCCGGCGGCATGAACGCGCTGCGCCTGCCTGGCTTCTTCGAAAATCTCGGTCACGGCAATGTGATCAACACGGCAGGTGGTGGTGCGTATGGTCACATTGACTCACCGGCCGCCGGTGCGCGCTCGCTGCGTCAGGCTTACGATTGCTGGAAGGCCGGGGCCGATCCGGTGGAGTGGGCGCGCGACCACTACGAGTTCGCTCGGGCGTTTGAATCGTTCCCGCAGGATGCGGATCAGTTGTATCCGGGGTGGCGGCATAAGTTGCGGCCAGCGGCGTGAGGCTGGTTATCAACCGCTGCTTTCCGCCTTGCGGGCGGGCATACTTTCTTTTGCTTCGCCAAAAGAAAGTAGCCAAAGAAAAGGCGACCCCGAGTTACGCGGTTGGCTGCGCCAACTTCCCTGCGCTACTCAAAACCGTCGGGGGCTGCGGAACTCGGGCTTCGCCCTCAGACAGTCCTCGCCCTTTTTCCGCCGTTTTCTCCGTTGCTCGGCGCTTCACACGGGGCCCTAAACTCGTCTCGGAACCAAGCGACAACCAAGAAATTGACTTCCACGGTCAACCGGGAAAAAGGCCAAAAATGAAATTCACAGGTTCAGCGAGGACGCCTCACCGGGCCCCTTGGAAGGTGCCGAGCAACGCAGAAGCGCCGGGGGACTTCGGCTGGCGTTGTCTGAGCCGCAGGCGAGTTTAGCCAGCCGCCCGGCGTTTCGAGTAGCACAGGGAACCGGCGCAGCCGGCACCGACCCTGGGTCGCCTTTTCTTTGCTTACTTTCTTTTGGCGAAGCAAAAGAAAGTAAGGCGCGCCTCAAGCGCGAAAACCAACGCTAAAACAATCACCAGCATTAAACTCCCCCTTACCAAACACCCAAAAAAACCCGAGCCGCCCTGAACATGAACTTCATCCGCACCCTGACGCTCCGCCAGTTGCAGATTTTCGTCGTCGCTGCCCGCCACCTGAGCTACGCCCGCGCCGCCGAGGAACTGCACCTGACGCCCCCCGCCGTCTCGATGCAGTTGAAACAGCTCGAAGACAACGTCGGCCTGCCACTGTTCGAACGCATGGGCCGTGGCGTCGCGCTGACGGATGCCGGCGAGCTGCTGATGCACCACGCCCTGCGCGTGCTCGGCGAGATCAAGGACGCCGAGGCCAACCTTCAGGGCCTGCTCGGGGCCGAAGCCGGCCAGCTCTCGGTCGGTCTGGTCAGCACTGCCAAATATTTCATGCCCCGCCTGCTCGCCCAGTTTTCGCAGGCGCACCCCGGCATCGAAGTGCAGTTCTCGGTCGGCAACCGCGAAACGCTGCTGCAAAAGCTGCAGGACAACGCCATCGACCTCGCCGTGATGGGCCGTATCCCGGTCGAGATCGACGCTCACGCCGAGCCGATGGCCAGCCACCCTTACGTGCTGATCGGCCCGGCCGACCACCCGCTGCGTGACGCCCGCCGTTTTGACCTGCAGGAGCTGCGCCACGAAACCTTTCTGCTGCGTGAGGAAGGCTCGGGTTCGCGCCGGGTGGCCGAGGAAATGTTCAAGAACCATCTGTTCACACCGGCCAAGACCATTAGCATGGGCAGCAACGAAACGATCAAGCAAGCGGTCATGGCCGGCATGGGCATCGCGCTGATTTCGCTGCACACCCTGCCGCTTGAACTGAAAACCGCCGAGGTGGCCGTCTTCGACGTCATCGGCACACCGATTGAACGCACCTGGTACGTCGTGCACATGAACAGCAAACGCCTGCTACCAGCTGGCCAGCGCTTCCGCCAGTTCCTGCTCGAACAGGCGACGCCAGGGCTGGAGCAGGAATTCGGCCGCTATCTTGCGGCACGCACCGCATCCTGATTTGCTTACGCTACAATCTGTTGCACCGCAACAATAATGCCTTCAACCTCGATCATGCATCCTCGCCTTGCGCTTTCCGACCTGCAGGAGCACCCGCTCCGCCAGCGCCTGAACAACGAGTTCCACGCCCGGCCGCCCGTACCGCTGGTCGGCGCCATGCTCGTCTCGCATCTGGTCTTCAAGCACAGCGCCGAGAAAGCACCGGCCGCCCGTGACAACCTGAGCAAGCTCTGCCAGGGCCACGTCTGCAATTCGATTGAAAGCTCCGACTCGCACCTGATGATCGATACCGGCGCCTTCCGTATGCGCTGGGAGCTGCACACCGAATTCTCCAGCTACACCTTCTTCCGCCCGCTGGCCAGCGGCGAAGAACTGCACCCGGACGTCACTGCATTCGATGCCGTGCATCCCGAGTGGTTTTCCGGCATCCCGGGCAAGCTGATCGTCGCTACCCATGTCGAACTGCGGTCGACTGACGAAATCAGCCCGGATTCGATTCTCGCCAGCCTGACGCCGAACGGCCGGACGATGGTTGCCGCCAAGGTGGCCGACGACACCGCCTGGATCTTCACCGATTTCAAGATCGACAACGGCTTCTCGCGCTTTCTGGTGCTCAACGCCGGCATGACCCAGCGCCAGACCGGCCGTACCGTGCAGCGTCTGGTCGAGATCGAAACCTACCGGATGATGGCCCTGCTCGGCCTGCCGGTCGCCAAGGAGGTCGGGCGCTGGCTGTACGACGGCGAGAAAAAGCTGGCCGACATGATGGACCGCATCGGCCATGCCAAGTCGCCGACCGACGAACGCGAAGTGCTCGGCATGCTGTCGGCGCTGGCCGCCGACGTCGAGCACTCCGTCGCCCGCACCACCTTCCGCTTCGGCGCTTCCCGGGCCTATCACGGGTTGGTCATGCAGCGCATCGAGGAACTGCGCGAAACCCGCATCTCCGGCCTGCCTACCTTCTTCGAATTCATGCAGCGCCGGCTACTGCCGGCCATGAACACCTGCGAAGCGATCAGCCGTCGACAGGAAGAACTCTCCGCCCGCGTCGCCCGCAACAGCCAGTTGCTGCGCACCCGCGTCGACATCGAACTGGAACGCCAGAACCAGGAACTGCTCGGCCAGATGAATCGCCGCGCCAAACTCCAGCTACACCTGCAGGAAGCCGTCGAAGGCCTGTCGGTGGTCGTTCTGACCTACTACGGCTCGCAACTGGTCCAGTACATCGCCAAAGGCACCAAAGAACTTCACCACATCAATACCGACGTAATCACCGCCGTATCGATTCCGGTGATCGCCGGGCTGGTTGCCTGGGGCACCCGCCGCATGCGCAAGAAACTGTCTGCCGAAGAAGGCATTCAGCACTAGTTTGCAAATCGGCAACGGATTTGATTGCCCGGTAATAATTTATAATCTGCGTTTTGCTTATCGGGACCACGACCGTGACCGCTCCGCTTTTCGAATCCACCATCACCAGCCTGCCCCTGATCAACAAGGGCAAGGTCCGCGACATCTACGCCGTCGACGCCGACAAGCTGCTGATCGTCACCACCGACCGCCTGTCCGCCTTCGACGTCATCCTGCCGGACCCGATTCCGCGCAAGGGTGAAGTCCTGCAGGCTGTCGCCAATTTCTGGTTCGACAAACTCGGCCACATCGTCCCGAATCAACTGACCGGCATCGATCCCGAAACCGTCGTTGCTGAAAACGAACGTGAGCAAGTCCGTGGCCGTGCCGTCGTCGTCAAGCGCCTGAAACCGCTGCCGATCGAAGCCGTCGTCCGTGGCTACGTGATCGGTTCCGGCTGGAAGGACTATCAGGAAACCGGTGCCATCTGCGGCATCGCGCTGCCGGCCGGCCTCAAGATGGCCGCCAAGCTGCCCTCTCCGATCTTCACGCCGGCCACCAAGGCCGCCGTCGGTGACCATGACGAGAACGTCTCCTTCGCCACTGCCCAGGCCAACTGCGCCGCCGACCTCGCCGAAGCGCTGGCCGGCACCGGCAAGAACGGTGCCGGACTGGCCGACGAAGCCCGCATCGCCGCCATCCGCCTGTACGAAGAAGCCTCCGCCTACGCCCGTGGCCGCGGCATCATCATCGCCGACACCAAGTTCGAATTCGGCATCGATGCCGCCGGCACCCTGCACCTGATCGACGAAGCCCTGACCCCGGATTCCTCGCGTTTCTGGCCAGCCGACCATTATCAGGAAGGCAGCAACCCGCCGTCCTACGACAAGCAATACGTCCGCGATTACCTCGAAACCCTGGACTGGGGAAAAGTCGCCCCCGGCCCCAAACTGCCGGCCGACGTCATCGCCCGCACCAGCGCCAAGTACATCGAAGCCTACGAAAAGCTGACCGGCAAGACGCTGTAAGCGACCGTCACTTCAAGAAAAACGCCCGCATGAAGCGGGCGTTTTTCTTTTGCGCTTCCGAACCGGAAAAAGGAAAGCCATGAAAGCGATGGGAGCTTTTGAGAGGCTGGGTTGTGCCCTAAGCGAAAATTGCCGATTTGGAAAAACTGACGTTCAAGAATGCCAGAATTAAGCTGCGCCGCGTAGCTGCGCTGCCTTTGGTGATGTCAGACATTCACTTCTACTTCATAGATCCTTAAGTTGCACCCAAGAATACTCGCCGCATCAGATGCTCGGTCTTTATACGCGGCAGGGGCAATGATGTACTCAACATCCGACTTGTCGAATTTAAAAACGCTATAGGTGGTTTCATCTCTAATATAGAAGCAGCTACTCCCCGGGGTGTGTTCTGTAGTGCCACCCGCAAATGGTAATACCTCAAATGTAAGGCGCCACTCTCGCTGCAAGTAGGTGACGTAGTCAGTTCCATCATCGTTCTTGTATGAATACTCTTGGAGAAGACCAAGGACTTCAAGCAACGCAAAAGTCTCGTCTTCTGCAAAATTGTATGGTTCAACTTCGCTTCGCCATTCCCGGTCTTTTTCCAAATCTTTCATGCGCTCCAACAAACACGAAAGTTTTCGGACGCGATCCAGATGCCTCCCGGTTGTGTAGAGGACAGGATTTGCTCCGTACTCAATCATCTTCTTTTTATCGAATGCGAGTCCGAACTGCCCAAATTTAGCGCAGTGCTCGTGGCTATGCTCAATCGGAATATCAGTGAAGCAAGCCATTGCTACGCGAGGCCTAAAATTCCCTTGTACATAGGTTGGACAATAGGTCAATCGAAGAATCTGCTCCCTACAGATATTCTCCAAAATTGAACAGGCGGCATCTTGATCCTTGGCGCGCCCTGTCCAATGAATAAGCGAACTATTGATGTATTTTCGGTCAGCGATCATGTGGAAATACACCTAACTTTTGACGTGAGGGAGTTACTAGCCTGAAGTTCCGTTGCGAATTCGAACAAAGCCTACGCCATCAATCTAAACCAGTCCTTGACAGCAAGATTCAGTCTTACGACCTCGTCTTCAGCCAACGGGCAGCAGTGAGCAATGGGGCCTCTTAGTTGATTGAGGCTCGTCATGATTTTTGAGAATGCTTTGGGATTTTTGAAAAGCGCCGAGAAAGCTTCCCAGTTGTCTTGAACAATCGAGGTCAATTCACCAAAGGTTGTGTAATCGATCTCAAGCTCCGACCTCTCTGTGAAACCTGATTCCGCTTCTCGTCGAATGTTTGCCTCTACATTTCTCTTGATGTCTTCCCTAACCTTCAAATCCCACCAATTATCAGAGTAACTTTCCTTCATTATCTGAACAATAAGGCTTCGAATGGATTTTTCTAGACAGTAAAAAATTTCGTAGTGGCGAGCCATTACTTTGGCCTCGTTTCTGAAAGCAGCATCAAATTGGGCGTAATAGTCTTCCTCTTTCGTGACGGCTTTTTCGTACCGTCCCAAATCGAGACCAAGTTCGCTTTCAACGCGATCGAGTCTATGTTCAGCAATCGAATTGGATAGGACAAATAGCTTTACTTTGCTCTCTGCGTCCATGTCACTCTTTCAAAAGGCTTTCTCGAAGAGACTGAAAAATAGCTGCGTAAACAGCAGGGTCGTCTGTTTTCGGAAGCACCAAATTTATTGTGAAATTAAGGCCGAGGTGTACTCGCTTGTGATGAGTTTTCTCGTCATCTAGCTCGAGCTGCTTTTCAACTTTAAGCTCTACACGACTCTCATCTCCCGGGCGCGAGTCAAAATCAGCGAGAGCCTTTGCGTTGAAAAACGTTGAAACAATAACTTCTACAACCTTCGAGTCATGGGCCTCTCCTGTGGCCTCCATGACTAGGCCTTTGAAAGCTTTTCTATCAAGCTCGTGACAATACTCGTTTCGCGAATACAACTCGGTGTATCCATTTCTAATGGCCTGAGCAAGGCTGGATTTTGATGATGTTGGATTTCTGAAAGACTTGTAGAGAAGTGTTGGGGTGCCGTCGCCATTTAGTAGCCCAGTTTTTTTTGCCCAAGATATAAAAGTACGGTAGTTCCCTCCCTTGAAGCCTAGCTTCGTCGACAGAAAATCGGCGTTGAAATTGTCAGGCGTTCCGGCTTCTTTTATTTTCTCAAGAATCTTTGAAATTGCCCCCGGAGCAGACATGTAGGGGATATTTATTTGTCCCATGCTTATTCCTAAAAGTTGATTCGATGAAAAACTTCTGTATATCGGGGGCCTAGCAAAGAGCTAACCGACGCTGCGCGGCTTTATCGCATAGCATCCAACGTCCAGAGGGAGCGAGGTTTAGCGCCATGTTAGGACTTGACGGCAACATCAAACTGTCCCGCGAGAGAAAGAGCTAGGTCGATGTATTCGATAACCTCATCGAGCGGCAAAGATACGTCCGCAAAGTGAACGACTTTGTTTCTTAGCTGACGGAGCTTGTCGAAGCTCTCACGCTGCTCTGGGGTAACTGCATTCGTTTTATCTAGGTAGTCACGAATGATGGTTGGCCCAACCATGCGAAGTGGTCTGCGTTCAGCTACACCATAAGAACGAATTAGGCGTTGGGCGGCATGTTCAACCTGAAGCCAGGCTTCGAGAACAGCTGCGCGGGGTGCCGCTTCCGCCAATCGAACGAAATGGTCTCGTGTATCTCCAGAAGCCGCAGTTGCCTCTGGTGACGTTGAAACAACTGGTGGTGTTGCGCTTGCAGTAAGCTTTTCGCTTACCTCTCGAACACCTTCTCCAAACTCCGCCTCAAACTCTTTGTACTTGAGACGCCGAAGGAATGGAAATAGACGAAGGAGTTGATCTTTGAGCGCGAAGAAACAGATGCATGCAACTAGAGGCCAAGAGGTCGCTTCTACAACCTTTGAGATGAAGGTAAGCCAGTCCATAGGAACGTTCTAACTAGTTGTTAGACGGACGCAGCGGGTCCATCTATGAAGTGAAATCAATGACATGAATTATGTCTTTGTACTTGCTTGTCTTGCAAGGATTACCTGACTTCCACGTCCGTAAATTGACGAAATACTCCGTACAGTATTCAAGGCTATCCGGGGGGCTGACGTCAGCTTTAGGGAAAATCGCGCAACGGCCGCTTGTGGCCGATCCCGGACCTAGCCATCTACTGAACCCCGCCCCGTCCCCCCCTGTCAAAGTTCCGTTACCCTGACAGAGGAGGCTGCCATGAACCCGCTTTCCGATTTCCATGCGCAAGGAATGTCC
Organism: Dechloromonas aromatica RCB; assembly: GCF_000012425.1. Taxonomy (NCBI): domain Bacteria; kingdom Pseudomonadati; phylum Pseudomonadota; class Betaproteobacteria; order Rhodocyclales; family Azonexaceae; genus Dechloromonas; species Dechloromonas aromatica (nom. nud.). The sequence continues at coordinate 3,918,435 of NC_007298.1, forward strand.
TTGCCCCACATTCGGCGCATCGCCGCCGATCGCCCTTGGTTCTGGCTGCGCGCCGGCTGGCACGACCTCAGGGCCGATCCTTTGCCATCGCTGGCCTATGGCCTGCTGTTCGCACTGGGCGGCGATCTGATCATTCTCGCGCTGCTCGAAACGCCGCATCTGCTGACCGTTTCCATTTCCGGCTTCTTCCTCGTCGCGCCCTTGCTGGCTGCGGGGCTCTACGAGCTGAGCCGCCGAACAGAAGCCGGCGAGAAAATTCTGTTCATCGATTCGCTCAAATGCTTCGCGCGCAACGGCCAGTCGCTGGCCCTCTTCGGTCTGATCCTGGCGCTGATCACACTGATGTGGGAGCGCTTTTCTGCCGTCGCCTTTGCCCTGATCGGCGCCGACTCGACGCCGATAGCCAGTGCCTACCTGAACGAAATCCTGTTCGACGGCCAGCACCTGGCCTTCACCGCCACCTGGTTCCTGCTCGGCAGCGGATTGGCGCTCTTCGTCTATGCGTTGGCCGTCGTGTCAGTCCCGCTGATGCTCGACCGCGATGCCGATGTCGCCACGGCCATAATGACCAGCCTGCGCAGCTTCATGCAGAACACCGGTTCGCTGCTGCTCTGGGCGGCCCTGCTCGTTGGGCTGACTCTGCTCGGTTTCGCCACCCTGCTCTTCGGTCTGGTCGTGATCATGCCGATTCTCGGCCACGCTTCGTGGCATGCCTACCGCGAACTTGTAGAATAGACACACTCTCCCTTTCCCAAACGGGCGGCGCAGACCGCCCTTTTTCATTGCCCCGACGACCATGACCGCCAGCAACCCGCTCCTCGATTTCTCCGACCTGCCCCGCTTCGACCTGATCCAGCCCGAACACGTCAAACCAGCCATCGAATCCCTGCTTGCCGAAGGCAAGGCGCTGATCGAGCGCCTGACCGCCGACAGCACGCCCGCCACCTGGCCGGAATTCGCCGGGGCGCTTTCCGACGGGCTGGAGCCTTTCGGCCGCGCCTGGGGCATTGTCGGCCACCTGCATTCAGTCAATGACGTGCCTGCCTGGCGCGAGGCCTACAACGAAATGCTGCCTGAGGTGTCGCGCTTCTACGCCGAACTCGGCCAGAACCTGAAACTGTTCGAAAAGTACAAGGCCCTGCGTGAAAGTGCCGAATACGCGACGCTGAGCGTCGAACAGAAAAAGATCGTCAATAACGAGGTGCGTGATTTCCGCCTTTCTGGTGCGGAATTACCGGAAGAGCAGAAGCCGCGCTTCCAGGCCATCATGGAAGAGCTATCGCAGCTGTCTGCCAAATTTGCCGAGAACCTGCTCGACGCGACCAACGCGTTCGCCGAAGTCATCACCGACGAAGCACAGCTCGCTGGCCTGCCCGACGACGTCAAGGAAGCCGCGAAGACCGCGGCCGAAAAAGCCGGCGTCGATGGTTGGCGTTTCAGCCTGCAGGCCCCGTCCTACGGCCCGGTCATGCAGTATGCCGACAACCGCGAGCTGCGTGCCCGGATGTACCGCGCCTACGCGACGCGCGCCGCCGAATTCCACGACGGCTCCAGCAAGCCGGAATGGGACAATACGCCGATCATCCAGCGCATGCTTGAACTGCGCGAGGAAGACGCCAGGATGCTCGGCTTCAACAACTTCGCCGAAGTGTCGCTGGCCCCCAAGATGGCTGACACGCCGGCCCAGGTGCTGGCTTTCCTACGCGAACTGGCAGCCAAGGCCAAGCCGTTCGCCGCCAAGGACATCGCCGAGCTGCGCGCCTTTGCCAAGGATGAACTGGGCCTGAACGACTTCCAGCCGTGGGATGCCGCCTATGTATCCGAAAAGCTGCTGCAGGCCCGCTACGCTTTCTCCGAGCAGGAAGTGAAGCAGTATTTCACCGAGCCCAAGGTGCTCGGCGGCCTGTTCAAGGTCATCGAGAGCCTGTTCAACGTCAAGGTCAAGCCGGACACGGCGCCGGTCTGGCATGAGGACGTCCGCTTCTACCGGCTGGAAACGCCGACCGGCGATCTGGTCGGCCAGTTCTACCTCGACCTCTACGCCCGCGAAACCAAGCGTGGCGGTGCCTGGATGGATGAAGCCCGCTCGCGCCGCCGCACCGTCACCGGCATCCAGAAGCCGATTGCCTACTTGAACTGCAATTTCGCCCGCCCGGTCGGCGGCAAACCGGCCACCTTCACGCACGACGAAGTGACCACCCTGTTCCACGAAACCGGCCACGGCCTGCACCACCTGCTGACCCGTGGCGAAGAGCTCGGCGTTTCGGGCATTCATGGCGTCGAGTGGGATGCCGTCGAACTGCCCTCGCAGTTCATGGAAAACTACTGCTGGGAATGGGAAGTCGTGTCCGGCATGACGGCCCACGTCGATACCGGCGCGACGCTGCCGCGCGAACTGTTCGACAAGATGCTGGCCGCCAAGAATTTCCAGAGCGGCATGATGGCCGTGCGCCAGATCGAGTTCTCGCTGTTCGACATGCTGATCCATTCCGATCTTGACCCGAAATCCGGCTTGACCGTGATGGACGTGCTCAAGGACGTACGCAAGGAAGTCGCCGTGCTGATTCCGCCCGAATGGCATCGCTTCCCGAACAGCTTCTCGCACATTTTTGGCGGCGGTTATGGGGCCGGTTACTTCAGCTACAAGTGGGCGGAAGTGCTGTCGGCCGATGCCTATGCGGCTTTCGAAGAGGCCGGCGATCCCTTCGATGCCACGGTGGGCAAGCGCTTCCTCGATGAAATCCTGTCGGTTGGCGGCTCGCGTCCGGCCATCGAGTCGTTCAAGGCCTTCCGTGGGCGCGAACCGAGCGTCGATGCACTGCTCCGTCATAGCGGTATGATTGCGGCCTAAGCAGCTCAAACGAGGGAGAGAATAATGCGTTACCTGCTCATGCTGTGCCTGACACTGGCTGCCACCTTTGCCCAAGCGGACACCTACCGCTGGCTCGACTCAGGCGGCCGCACGGTCGTCTCCGACACGCCCCCGCCAGGCAAAACCAAAGGTGTCGTCAAAAATGGCGGAAAAGCGGAAGCCGGTGACAACCAGAGCTTCGCCACCAAAAAAGCGGCCGAAGCATTTCCGGTCACCTTGTACACCTCAGCCGAATGCGTCGATGGCTGCAAGCAGGCCCGCGATCTGCTGAATGGCCGCGGCGTTCCCTTCACCGAGAAAATGCTGCAGACACAAGCTGAAATCGACGAACTGAAGCAATTGGTCGGAGACGCCGCCGTGCCCGCACTGAAGGTCGGCAATCAGCGCTTCCGCGGCTTCGAGGCAGCAGCCTACGACAACCTGCTCGACCTGGCCGGCTATCCGAAGACGGCCGCCTACGGCAGCAAACCTTCCGGCGGTCTCAGCAAGTGAAAATCGCCAGCTGGAACGTCAATTCCCTGAAGGTCCGCCTGCCGCACCTGCTCGACTGGCTCGCCGCAGCTCAGCCGGATGCCTTGTGCCTGCAGGAGTTGAAGCTTGAAGACCATAACTTCCCGCGCGCCGAAATCGAGGCCGCCGGTTACCAGGTCGCTTTCTCCGGCCAAAAAACCTACAACGGCGTCGCCCTGCTCGCCCGCCAGCCGATTCACGATGTCATCTGCGGCAATCCGCACTTCCCGGACGAACAGAAACGCCTGATCAGCGGCACGGTTGGCGACACCCGCGTCGTTTGCGCCTACATGCCGAATGGCCAGGCCGTCGGCAGCGACAAATACGACTACAAGCTACGCTGGCTCGACGCGTTGGCCGTCTGGCTCGGCGAAGAAATGAGCAAATATCCGAAGCTGGCCCTGTGCGGCGACTACAACATCGCGCCGGATGATCGCGACGTACACGACCCCAAGGCCTGGGCCGGCAACATTCTCTGTTCCGAACCCGAGCGCGCCGCCTTCCAGCGCTTCATCGGCCTCGGCCTGAACGACAGTTTCCGGCTATTCGAGCAACCGGAAAAAACCTTCTCGTGGTGGGATTACCGGATGCTGGGCTTCCAGAAAAACCTCGGCCTGCGCATCGACCACGTACTGCTTTCCGCACCACTGGCCGCAAAATGCAGCGCTGCCGGCATCGACCGCGCCCCGCGCAAGCTGGAGCGCCCGTCCGATCACGCGCCGGTCTGGGCCGAAATTTCCTAACCTCCAATGTCGACCGCCATCACCCCGGAACGACTGACGGCGCTCTACCCGGCGCTGGCCGGCCTGCCGGCCGAACGTCTGGCAGCCCTGCTGCAGCCACAGGCGATCATGCATTTGCCGGCCGGCACCCAGGTTTTTGCCGAACACCAGCCCTGTCAGGGATTTCCGCTGCTGCTCGAAGGCAGCATCAAGGTCATCAAGCTGGCAGCCAGCGGGCGGGAGCTGATGCTTTATCGCGTCCCCCCCGGCGGTTCATGCATCATTAGCTCCAGTTGCCTGCTCGGCCATACCGACTACAACGCCCGCGGCATCGCCGAAACGCCGCTGACGCTGCTCGCCATACCGGTCGCCGAATTCGCCCGACTGATGGTCGAGCATCCGCCTTTCCGGGATTTCGTCTTTCACCTGTTTGCGGACCGCATCGGCGAACTGATGCAATTGGTCGAGGAGGTCGCCTTTGCCCGGCTCGACCAGCGACTTGCCAAGCTGATCCTGGCTCGCAATGAAACAACGCTCAACGTCACCCACCAACAGCTGGCCGACGAACTGGGCAGCGTCCGCGAAATTGTCAGCCGCCTGCTCAAGGGCTTTGCCGCTCAAGGAGTAGTGACGCTGGGCCGCGAACAGCTGACGGTCACCGATCGCGACGGCTTGCAGAAACTTGCGGCTGTGTGACCAAGGTTACATACGCTGTCACGATGCCCCGTTACATTGGCGCTGTACACATAACCTGACGGAGAAAACACCATGGCTGCAAATGTTGGCGGTATCGACAAAATCATTCGTATCGTAGCCGGCGCCGGCCTGATCGGCGCCACCGCAGCCGGCATGCTGCCGGTCTGGGGCTACATCGGCATCGTCCCTCTCGCAACAGGGTTGATGGGCTGGTGCCCGGCCTACACGCTGCTCGGCATCAAGACCTGCCCGACGCAAAAGTAATCAGACAGCACAAGGCTTTCCAAGCTTTTTGCAGAAGGCGGACAGGGTGACCTGAGCCGCCTTTTTCGTCTGTTTTACCCTCAATTTGTTAATCAAAAGGGACACTGGAGGGACAAGAATTTGCCCACCAGAGGCCATCAAACCACATCCTTTGGCCACCCACAACAAAACTGCCATAGTCGATTTCATCGAGATAACTCAAATCTGACTATAACTATTCCTGTAGATAACCAACCAACAGGAGGGCAGCACCCATGATGATGAAAAACGTAGTCGGTCTTTCTCTCGCAGAACGTCGAGAGCTGGAGTTGAACCGAGTGTCCGAACAGGACTTGGCCCTGGATAAGGAACTTGACGATCTGCTTCTCGGACTTGATGAGGATGACGGTAGCGCCGAGGCAGCACGTGAGGCTTTGGAGGCAGCAGCCAGCAGTGCCAAAGATGTTGGGGCGGCAGACAAGACCGTAGCCCACCCCCAACACGATCCTGCCAAGGAGCTTGTCGAATGTTACTGCTTCCCGGATGTGGCGCTCGATCAAGTCGATTTCATGCCCCTCACCAGCAGCAATCAAACAAAGGCGTTGAAGGCTTTGATCGGCACTACTACCCCGTATCACCAGATTCGAGAGAAATACTGTGCAATCAGCGTCGCCATGAATGAACGTGGCGAGGTGCCGCCCAAGTTCCGGCCTCAGCGTCCTCTGCCCCGTCGAATGCAAAAGGCGACTCCCGATGACACACTGATGATGCGTGACCGGCAGGTTATCGACATGCACTGGCTTCACAGTCGAGGCAAACGGGATGAACTGCCTGATCGAGCCTTCGCCCCCCTGTTTGCCAATGAGGAGTTGGACTTCGATAGGGCTGCAATCCTTGCTGCGAAGTCGTGGACAAACGAAGCCAAAGTCGGGAAGGTCTTGAATTTGATCCCTCATGAGGAATTGCAGTTGGCATGCCTGCGCACCAAGGCGGTCGCCGATAGATGGCGTTATGCGGAAAACAGCATGAAGACCACCATCGACCGCAGACTGCGCGAGCAGCTTGTCTCCGAACCGAGCCTGAAGACCCATATTGAAGACTTCAAATTGCTTTGGCTGGCCGACAAGGTGATGGAAGGTCAGGGGCTGCTTGCGGTTGCTCAGATGCATGGCTGGATTTCTGGCAAGGCACCGCTTTCGATTAGCACGCTCTCCGCGAAACTGAAGCGTATGCGTCGGCGCACCGAAACACGGGGAAGTAAGGTATAGGTCAGCCCTCGACTGCTTTGCTGCCATGCAGATTCGTAGGCACAAGTCGTCGAAATCCAGAACCGGCAATGGTTTCGGCGACACTTTCCTTAAAATCTGAACGCATAAGTTTGTAAGTCAGTAGTGATGTAGTTGGGTAGGTTAATAATTTTCCGATTCGCTTCGCGACGGCGGCTGCGCCGCCGGATGCTCTAATCTCGAACTTTTAACGTCAGGCCATGCTCGGCTCCGAACGTCGGCTCCGCCTCCGTTGAGGATCCTCGGAAAGGGATGCCCACGCCTCGGCTATCTATAAGACTTCAGTCCCAGATACCGGATTGAAGAATGGATCACCTTCGAGCTTTCACGATCCGGCTAGGACTTCGCTCCTGAGCGTGGGCATATATAAGTCAGTTTGGGCGCTTATGACGTTAAGTTGGAAGTCAGTTGTAGTTAGTTGCGCGACATGAGAGTTTGCACCGCTCTGTTGGAAATCGACCGTATTCCGGCACCGGTCTGTCTCTACGTCCAACCCTGTCGGAATCCTATCCTTGTGGACTTTCTGGCGGCGTCCTATTCTTGGCCACGTTTTCCAACAGTCATACAGGAGCAGATGATGGCCACCTTCGGTTACGGACGTGTATCAACCGGGACGCAGACGACAGACAACCAGCGGCTTGAGCTTGAGCAAGCCGGCTACCAGATCGAACCAGATTTCTGGTTTGCCGATGACGGCATCAGCGGCAAGGTCGCCGCATCTCAGCGTCCGGCGTTCAAAGCGCTGCTCGGTCAGATTCGCAAGGGCGAGACCTTGGTCGTGTCCAAGCTGGACCGGCTTGGTCGGGATGCAATCGACGTGCTGCAGACCGTTCGTCAGCTAGGTGAGCGTGGCATCCGCGTCGTCGTCCTGCAACTCGGCAACACCGACCTGACGGCACCGGCAGGCAAGCTGCTGCTGTCCATGCTGGCAGCGGTCGCAGAGATGGAGCGCGATCTACTTGTTGAGCGAACCCAAGCCGGACTGGCTCGGGCGAGGGTAGAAGGAAAGACCCTCGGCAGACCGTCAAAAACGACGCAGGACGAGCGAACGGAAATACGACGCAGGATGGGGGCGGGAGAATCTGTGAGCGCTCTGGCGCGCTCCTACAGGGTTTCTCGCGCGACCATTTGTGCTATAAAAGCTTGTGCAGGTTAATTTTTTGCCGGTGAGCCTTATTCGGCAACGAGGTTGAGAGCAATTTGTTCAGTCAGAAAATTATTGTCGCCATCAAATTCGTGCCTTCGGCTGCTTCGAGTTTCAGCGCATTTCTTCAATAGCGTTTCAACAACGTTTTTAAGCTGATATTCAAATACACTAGCCCTATCCCAAGGCAAATATCCTACACTCGTAGCAGTATCAAAAACTCCAAGAGGAGCACTCGACAAAACAATAGGAATGACATCACCAGATTTAAACCTTTGCTTAAACTGGCTCGATTCAAATTTGGTCCAAATTTTCTTCGGGTAATCCGGTCCAAGAATGCAAACAACGAACTGGGCATCTGATGCGTAGATTGGAGCCAAATACTCCTCCACATCTTGCGCAAGTATGCGGTGTTGCTCATTCTTGTCGTAGAAAACTTCAAGCTCGTTTTCAGAGAGGCAATTAAATATCGCCTCTGCAATATCTCGGTCCGATCCGGCAAATGACAAGGCGAAGTCATAACGAGAAGGAAACTCAAGAGATATAAAACCAACTTCGTCTGCAAATTGAGGCCATGACAGATTTCTAATGTAGAACACAAACTGTGGATCTTGAATAGCCAAGTTGCCACTCGTGTTATCAAAATGCAAAACCTTTTGAAGGTCATCCGATGACGAAATTAATTCCTCCAGAAACCCCTTTGTAACAACTTGAGATACGCTTCCTCTTTGCTCTGGATGACGGTCGGCCTCTCTTTCCGCATTAATAACCCAAGTCTTACTTTGACTAAGCCAATATAAGAGATGCAAGTAAGGGGCGCGCCCCTCTCTTCTTAACTTTGTTCCCCTAGCAAAACTTATAGCAGTATCGTGAAATATTCGTGATAGCGCCGTCATGACTTGCGTCTTGACAGACTCATGACTTTCCTGGGTTTCAATTAGACTTTCGCTCCACTTCAGTATTCCAGCCCGGAGGCATGTATTGTATGCCAGCATCTGAGCCAAATAGAAACTACCTTGGGCGTCTTTTACAATATCGCTAGCGATGTTTATATTTATATTTAGCGCCAATTCCCCCTTTTTGATTAACTCCTCAACTTTATACTCAGGATTTGCCTCAAAGGGAATTACTTCGATTCTATTGGCAAGATCTTTTCCGAAGGAGATTAGAGTTTGCCCGGCATTGGTGATGCCAAGAATAATAATTTTACTGTGAGCAGCCCCATCGTCCGCAAGGGACTTCATTAAATCGGCAATTTGTTTTTTTACTTTTCTATCAAGCCGATGAAAATCGTCAATAACCACGACTCCAAATGGAACTTGCTTTGGCAATTCCTTAATCAACTCTACCTCATCAGCTTTTCTTGCTGACAACACCAATACTTTTTCAGCCAATCCAGCATCTTTGATGGCATTAATAACTGAAGTCGTTTTTCCGATTCCGGATGGCCCTTCAACCACAATCCCACGCCCTGCTGTTTTTAGTGCCACCAAGAGCCTAGTATATTCTACGGGCTGAACAAAAGTAATCGTTGGTATTCCAGACAGAACAAAAACTTCTTGTAATTCGATTGGCCGAATATTTTCCATGTTTTATTAAATTAACGCCCAGTAATAAAGTAAATTTAGATACGCCGGAGCCGTTCGTGATGCACTTATCATATAGAAAATTGGCGGTCCTTGGAACTTTGTTTATTGATATATCATTGATACAAGCGTAATCACATTTGAGAGTCTGTTTCCATGGCCTCCGTTAGCCGAGCTTTCGTGCGATTCTCTCCGCCCTCATGTGCGTGTAGCGCTTCAGGCAACTGAGTGTCTTGTGGCCAGAGATGGAGGCCACCTCCATCACATCCAATCCTCGCTCGAAGAATGCACTGACCGCTTCGTGGCGAGCATCGTGGAGGCGAAGATCACAGAGGAATTCAGGATCAGGCTGCACACCAGCCAGACTACTCTCAGCCTCATAGGCGCGCCTAGCCCTGACCACTGACTTCCGCATCGCCTTGGAAAACCCTCGCGGTTCCAGACTGAACAAGCGCCCGTCGAATCGCCGAGGCATGGCTTGCAGCACCGCCAGTGCTTCGCTACTCAGCGGCACGACGCGATCCTCGCCGTTCTTTGTATCGCTCAGGTAGGCAAGGCGCCTCCCCATATCGATGTCCTGCCAACGTAGGCGAATGATCTCGCCTCGCCGCATTCCGGTAGTCACTGCAAGACACAGGAAGTCCGGTAGCTCGCGGGTCTTGCTGTGCTGGATGATGGCCTCAATCTCCGCCTGGCTGATGCGTCGCTTGCGCTCTCGTCCAGCAGGAGGACGTTTGATCTGACTGACCGGATTGCTGACGGGGATGCCCCACTCACGAGCAGCCACCTTGTAGGCGGCACTGATGATGTTCAGTTCATGCCTGGCCGTTGCATCTGCAACCACCTGCAAGCGCCGGTCCCGGTAATCAGCGACCAGCATCGGCGTTAAAGCAACCAAGCTGTATTTGGCGATCCGGTCACGCAGGATGACGCCGATCTTCCAAAGCTCTTCCCGGTGGCCTTTGTGCTGCGGCGAAACCTCCTTGCCGTAGCGATCCAGAAGCTCTGCAAGCGTCATCCGCTCCGCTTCTGTGCGATGGACATAGCAACCCATGTCCAACTCGCGTTCAATGGCTCTGGCCCATTTCTCGCCGTCTTGCCGGAGCTTGAATGTTTTCACTACATCGGGGTAGCCCTGACGCCGAACCCGAACCTGCCAACCACCTGAACGCTGCCTAAATGTAGCCACTGAAACCTCCCGGAGGGACACAGGAGGGACAAACAGACAAATGCGCTAAAACTCGAAATTGGAAAACCTTGCCAGATCAGCATCTCCGGGCGGCATCGTCCCTCTCGCAACAGGGTTGATGGGCTGGTGCCCGGCCTACACGCTGCTCGGCATCAAGACCTGCCCGACGCAAAAGTAATTTGGCCAAGGCCCCAAACAAAAACCCGCCTTGGCGGGTTTTTTCATTCTCGGCGAGCGGTTGGCATCAGCTCAGATAGTTGGCGATGCGGACGTAATCCTCGACCGAAACATCTTCCGGCCGGCAGGTCGGATCGATGCCGAGCTCGGTGAAGGCGGCATCGCTGAGCAGGGTCTTCATGGTGTTGCGGAGCATTTTTCGGCGTTGCGAGAAAGCGGTCAGCGCGACCTGCGACAGTTTTTCCTGGCTCTTGGCATTCAACTCGGAAACGGGCTTCGGAATCAGGCGGACGACGGCCGACTGGACCTTGGGCGGCGGATCAAAGCTTTCCGGCGGCACGTCGATCAGCCATTCCAGATAGAAGCGGTATTGCAGCATCACCGACATCCGACCGAAATCAGCATTGCCCGGCTCGGCCACCATGCGCTCGACCACTTCCTTCTGCAGCATGAAGTGCATGTCATGGACGACATCGACGTACTCGGCAAGATGGAAGAGCAGGGGCGTCGAGATGTTGTAGGGCAGGTTGCCGACAAGACGCAAATTCTTGCCGATACTGGCGAAATCGAAGGCCAGCGCATCGCCCTCATGAACGGTCATCCGCTCTGGCGTATGCTGTTTTTTCAGCCGGGCGATCAGGTCGCGGTCGATTTCGATGACATGCAGGTGATCGACACGAGCCATCAGCGGCTCGGTAATGGCGCCCAGACCAGGGCCGATTTCGACCACGGTTTCGTCACGTTTCGGATCGACGGCCGAGATGATGGCGGCGATGATGCCTTGATCCACCAGGAAATTCTGGCCGAAGCGTTTGCGGGCGACGTGGCCTTTCATTGAATGCTCCTTTGAGCCATGCGTGCCGCTTCGGCAATCGATTCGAACAGGCTGCCCGGATCGGCCTTGCCGGTACCGGCCAATTCCAATGCGGTTCCGTGATCGACCGAGGTGCGAATGATGGGCAGGCCAAGCGTGACGTTGATGCCTTTGCCGAAAGTGGCGTACTTCAATGCGGTCAGCCCCTGGTCGTGATACATGGCGAGCACCGCGTCGCCCTGGGCGAGGATAGGTGGCGTAAACATGGTATCGGCCGGGTAAGGGCCGGACAGCACCATGCCCTCGGCCCGCAGCTTTTGCAGTACCGGCGTGATGACTTCGATTTCTTCCATGCCGAGATAACCGCCTTCACCAGCGTGCGGGTTGAGGCCGGCAACCAGGATACGCGGCTGGGCAAGGCCGTATTTGGCGCGCAGGTCGGCATGCAGGATGCGCAGCGTTTTTTCCAGCACCTCGGCAGTAATCGCTGCCGGCACATCTTTCAATGGCAGGTGCGTTGTCACCAGGGCAACGCGTAGCGGCCCGCGTTCAGTTTCACCGGCCAGCATCATGACGACCAGCGGCGTGTCGGTTTTTTCAGCAAGGTATTCGGTGTGACCGGTGAAATGCACACCGGCTTCGTTGACCACCCCCTTGTGCACCGGCGCTGTCGCCATCGCAGCGAACTCGCCGGATTGACAGCCGGCCAGCGCGCGGTCGAGCAGGGAAAGGACATAGAGGCCGTTGGCCGCATCCAGCTGGCCAGCCTGCGATGAAACGGCCAGAGGAATATGCAGCACGTCGAGGCTCCCTGGCGCTTGAGCTTGCCCCGCGGTGTAATCGCGAAAAGCCACGTTCAGCCCGAGCTGAGCCGCGCGCGCCTCGAGGAGAGAACGATCACCAAGAACCACCGGATGGGCAGCACCGTCGTAGTCGGCCAGCCGCAAACAAAGTTCCGGCCCGATGCCGGCCGGTTCGCCGCTGGTGACGGCAATAAGCGGGTGCATCACTGTTCGTCGAGACGGTTTTCGACGTAAGTCCGGTCGCGCAACTGGCGCAGCCAATCCTGATAGGCTTCATCCAGTTTGCGCTCACGCAAGGCCTGACGTGCCACGGCACGCTGACGCTCGGCGGATACGTCGCGCTCGCGGCGTTCGAGCACCTGAATCAGGTGCATGCCGAAAGGCGACTGGACCACTTGGCTGACTTCATTGATTTTCAATGCATCCATCGCCCGCTCAAATTCGGGGACCGTATCGCCGGGGTTAAGCCAGCCCAATTCCCCTCCCTTGGCGGCCGAACCATCCTGCGAGTAAAGGCGCGCCTGTTCGGCAAAATCAACGCCATTGGCAATGCGCTCACGAACAGCTTCCAGTTTGCGAGTAGCCTCGGCCTCCGAGAGCACTTCGCTGGAGCGGATCAGGATGTGACGCGCGTGGGTCTGCTGTACGGAAGCCGGGGCACTGCCACCGCGCTTGCTGACCAGCTTGACGATGTGAAAACCAGCCGATGAACGCAGCAGGTCGCTGACTTCACCCGACTGGAGGCGCGATCCGGCTTCGGCGTAGAGTGCCGGCAAACGAGCCAGCGGGCGCCAGCCAAGATCGCCGCCCTGCAAGGCATCAGGGGCATCTGAAAAAGCCGCTGTCAATTGCGCGAAGTTCTCACCGGCACGGGCCCGTTTCAGGGCTTGCTCGCCACGTTGCCGCAATTTCTGCAGCTGTTCGGGGGTGGCCGACTCCGGGGCGCGCAACAGGATATGCGCCAGTTGATACTCCTCCTCGCTCCCAGTGGCTGTCTGATTGGCCAGGTAGTTGTCGATTTCGCCTTCGGAGATCACCAACTTGCTGTCCACCTCACGTTCGCGTAACCGAACAGTCACCATTTCATTGCGAATTTCCTCGCGGAACTGGGCGTATTGCACGCCATCCTTTTCCAGTGCGGCGCGGAACTGCGGCACGGTCATCTTGTTGCCGGCAGCGATCCGGCCGATGGCCAGGTCCAGCTGGGTATCGTCAATCTTCATCCCGGTCTCGCGCCCATACTGCAACTGGGCACGTTCCATGATCAGGCGCTCGAGCATCTGGCGCTCCAGGACATCCTGCGGCGGCAATGGCGTTCCCTGCTTTTGCAACTGCTTGAGCGCCGCCGTCAAACGGGTCCGCAATTCGAAATAGGTGATCACGTCGCTGCCAACCACTGCCACGATACGGTCAGCTTCGACAGGGTCCTGCGGGGCGGCCGAGAGCGGTTGCGCCAGCATGCCACCGAGACAGCAAATCAGGAGAATCAGATGACGAATATATGGGTTCATGGTCTTCATTGGGAGGTAAGCAGGCTGCTGCTGGTGGGCAATTCGTTGATCTTGCCGTAGCCGGGAATGCTGCGTCGTAGCAGGCCGATCGGATTTGAGCCGATGCTGCCGAAGTCGTTCAGTTCAAGCTGGAAAAACACCGTGTCGTTCGCCGCACCGGAAATGGCCCCAAGATGTTGGCCAACGAGGCGGACCGCCCAGCAACCGGCGTTGTACTCCACGCCGGCAATCGATTCAAGTACACGCTTGTCGCGCAGAGAATAATTGTAGCGGCCGACCGCATACCAATTTGCCGAAATCGGCCACTGGCCGGCAATATCGACCTGATCGACCGTCGACAGGGTGGTCAGCGGGTCACGCGTGTAGCGATAACTGGCCGACATCACCTTGCCGAGTTCCGGCTGGAAACGCACCCCGGCCGAGAAACGCTCGCTGATATTCTCACGGTAGTTGTATTCCCAAGCCACATCGGCATAGGTTTTGGGGGCCACCAGCCCATTGACTGCGGCGACCAGATTCGAAAAATCGTTCTGGCGGGTCGTTTCGCCGGTAATTGCAACGCGCTGCGGCTTGAAATAATAGCGCTGGCCAACCATGGCCTTGAGACGCTCAACACCAGTCTCGCCATCGAGCAGACGCGTGGTGAGCGCAGCGGTCAACTGGTTGGCATCGTTGATCCGGTCGTAGCCGCTGTAGCGGTTCTCGGAAAAGATCTGGGCGAAATTGAAGTCGGACAGACCAGAGTCGAACAAGGGAATCTGGCTTTGATCCTTGTACGGAATATTGACGTAGTACAGACGCGGTTCCAGCGTCTGGATATAGCCACGGCCGAACCAGTCGCCCTCGCGCTCCAGAATTACGGTCGAATCCAGCGAAAAGGTCGGCAAGACACGCGAGATACTCTCCGGCAGACCGGCAGCCTGCTGATCGAGCGTGTACTTGGTCATGTGCAGGCCAATCTTGGGGGTAATCTGGAAAGCCGGATGGACGATGGGCAGGGAAAGCTGCGGGTAGAACACCATTCGATCGCCCTGCACCTTGCCGGCATCGACATGCGTGAAGCGCGAGAATTGCCCGACCATGCTGAAATCGGTCTTCCAGATATTCGGCTTGTAGCCAACCAGGTTCAGTTGCGGCTCAAGGAAATAGGGCCTGGTCACCGGATTGTTCGGGTCTATCTGCAGCGTCTGATAGCGCAAGACCTGCAAGTTACTCTGCAACCATGGCGATGGCGAGTAGCCCAGCGACACCTGTCGTGGCAACTGCGCCTGCGAGGTTTGCAGCAAGCGCGATGATAGATCCTGCCAATAGAGATCGTCGGAAACGCCATTCCAGTTCAGCGCGGCGGAGACGCCCTGCCCCAGGTTATGCCGATGCTCAAACCGGTAGCCGTAGCGGCTGCGCCCCAGCATTTCGTCATTGGGCAGGTACTCGAAACGCGCCTCCCCCTCGTAGAAGTAATCAACATAGCGCGCATCGGCGCCAAGTTGCATCCCTCGCTTGCTCATATAGCGCGGAACCAGCGTCAGATCATAGTTCGGTGCCAGATTCAGGTAATACGGCACCGAAATATCCAGGCCGCTGCGAGTCGATGCCGAGAAATGAGGATGCAAAATACCTGAACGTCGCTGGGTGCTCAGCGGGAAGCCGGCGACCGGCGTGTAGACGATAGGCACACCGCCAAACCACAGTGTCGCGTTCCTGGCCGTGCCTTCACTGCGGTCATAATCAAGGTGCGTCTCGGAACTTTTCATGTACCAGTCGGCCTGCCCCGGCTTGCAGGTTGAGTAGGTATTCGAAAACAGTGTCATCTGGTTTTCGCCTTCGAACTCGACGCGCTCGGCGTAACCGTTCGCTTCAGAGGGACGCGGCGGGGGCAACTGTGTTGGCAAGCCGTAGCTATTGGACACATTGAGCATCATCGGCGCGCCGGAGTTGGTCGCGTTGCTGCTTGCAACCGTGACGACAGTCTGCTGCGGCGCATAGAAGCGGCTCGGCACTTCCTTGACGATATGGTAGGTCACCTGCTCAGCCGAACCGATCTGGTCGGCCAACTTCATCCGCATGTGTGGCCCGCTGATTTCGGCGCCATCCTGCAGCATGCGGACTGAGCCTGTTGCCTCGACTTCATCCTCAAGCGGCCGATAAGTCAGGCGATCGGCGTAAATCAGCGTGCCAACCTTGCGCAGCTCGACATCACCTTCTGCTTCGGTAAGTTCGTCAGCC
The DNA here is from genome assembly GCF_000012425.1 of Dechloromonas aromatica RCB. Taxonomy (NCBI): domain Bacteria; kingdom Pseudomonadati; phylum Pseudomonadota; class Betaproteobacteria; order Rhodocyclales; family Azonexaceae; genus Dechloromonas; species Dechloromonas aromatica (nom. nud.). The sequence continues at coordinate 3,934,214 of NC_007298.1, forward strand.
TGCCCCTCAATCTGATCAGCCACGATGAACAACGGATATGCGTCATCCTTTTTCAGTTCTATCGGCTTTTCTGGAGCAAGCATCGGCGCCACTGGTTCGGCTGGCTGCTTTTTCTTGCCCAGCACATCGAACTTGCGTTCCTTTCGCAGATTCAACGGCAATTCACTAACTGCTGCCAGCTGCATGGCGACAGAACGCTCGGCAGCAGGGGCGGTGCTTTCGCCTTGGACCATCGCCCGCTCAATATCAGCCGCCGCGTGCCCGGTCTGCACTCCGGCAAACAGACAACAGACGAAAACAGCAAGCGGGCGGCGGGAAAAACCGGGCATCAGGGCAATCAGTGAAGGTCCGGGACCGGAACGGCCGATGCCCGAGTGTTAAAATCGCGCCATTTTACAACGAACCGAAGCCTACCCGCTTATGCAAGCCACGCCGCGCGATCAACTTGTTACCGACTGGGTTGCCAGTCGCTTTCCCGAGCAATCCGTCCGGATCACCCCGGCCTCGGCCGATGCCAGTTTCCGCCGCTATTTTCGCCTGACCTGGCCGGATGGCCAGACGCGCATCCTGATGGACGCCCCGCCGGAAAAAGAGGACTGCAAGCCCTTCATCCATGTCGCCGGGCTGTTGGCCAAGGCTGATCTCGCCGCGCCGCGCATTCTCGACAAGGATCTCGACAATGGTTTCCTGGTCCTGACCGACCTCGGCCGCATTGGCTACCTCGACGCCATCAACGCCGACCTCAGCCTGGCCGACTTCCTGATCCGACCGGTACTCGACACGCTGATTCAATGGCAACTGTCCACCACGGCCGGCGTCCTGCCACCCTATGACGGCACCCTGCTGCGCCGCGAACTCGACCTCTTCCCGGAATGGTTCATCGGCCGTCACCTCGGCATCGAACTGGCCGATGAAGACAAGATCATGCTCGATCGCACCTTCAAGTACCTGATCAACTCGGCCCTCGGCCAGCCCAAGGTTTTCGTCCATCGCGACTTCATGCCGCGCAACCTGATGGTGGTCGAAAGCGCCGAGCGTCTGACGCCGGGCATCATCGACTTCCAGGACGCCGTGATGGGGCCGATTACCTACGACGTGGTTTCCCTGTTCCGCGATGCCTTCATCTCCTGGGATGAAGAACAGGAAATTGACTGGGTCGTCCGCTACTGGGAAAAGGCCCGCGCTGCCGGCCTGCCGGTGCGCGAGGACTTCGGTGCCTTCTGGCGCGAATACGAGCTGATGGGCCTGCAGCGCCATCTCAAGGTGCTCGGCATCTTCTGCCGCCTGAAGTACCGCGACGGCAAGGAAAAATACAGCGAAGACCTGCCGCGCTTCATCAATTACGCCCGCAAGACCGCCAGCCGCTACATCCAGCTAAAACCCCTGCAGAACCTGCTCGACCGCCTCGAAGGCAACACCGAGCAGATCGGCTACCGCTACAAATAAACGCCGATGAAAGCGATGATCCTCGCCGCCGGCCGCGGCGAACGCATGCGACCGCTGACCGACCACACGCCCAAGCCACTGCTGGTGGCCGGCGGCAAGCCGCTGATCGTCTGGCATCTGGAACGTCTGGCAGCAGCAGGATTTCGCGACATCATCATCAACCATGCCCACCTCGGCACGCAGATCGAAGCGGCGCTGGGCGATGGATCGCAATGGGGTCTGCGCGTCCAGTATTCGCCGGAGCCGCCTGGCGCACTGGAAACGGCCGGCGGCATCGCCACCGCCCTGTCCTTGCTGGGCGATCAGGCTTTCCTGGTGGTCAATGGCGACGTCTATTGCGACTGGGATTTCAAGCGTGCCCGAGAACTCAGATCCGCTACAGCCCATCTGGTCATGGTCGCCAACCCGGCACACCATGCCGGCGGCGACTTCAGCCTGGACGGGCAACGCGTCATCTACGCCAGCGGCGAGCAAACCCTCACTTACGCCGGCGTCGGTGTTTTTTCGCCCACCTTCTTCGCTGATGTCCAGCCGGGCACAGTGATGAAACTGCGCCCGCTGCTCGACGCCGCGATCGCCGCCGGCACACTAACCGGGGAACGCTACGCTGGCCGCTGGGTCGATGTAGGAACGCCGCAACGCCTGGCTGAACTGGATGCCGAACTGAGAACCCCATGACCCACGCCCACTTTCTCGCCCGCCGCAAGCGCCTGCTGAAGACCATCGGCGACGGCGTCGCCATCGTACCCACCGCACCGGAAGTCATTCGCAACCGCGATGCGCATCATCTTTACCGATTCGACAGCTATTTCTGGTATCTGACTGGCTTCCCGGAACCAGAAGCGGTCGTTGTGCTAATCGGCGGCAAGAAGCCGAAATCCATCCTCTTCTGCCGCGAAAAGCATGAAGAACGCGAAATCTGGGACGGCTATCGCTACGGCCCGAAAGCGGCAAAAACCGCCTTCGGCTTCGACGCTGCCTATCCGATCGAGCAACTCGACAAGAAACTGGCCGAGTTCCTGGTCGACCGCGACACACTGTGGCACGCCATCGGTCACGACGCCGAATGGGACGCCCGGATCGCCAAGGCCCTGAACGAAGTCCGCGCCCAGACCCGGGCCGGCAAGCGGGCGCCGCGCGCCATTCACGACCTGCGCGCCGAACTCGACGGTATGCGCCTGGTCAAGGACAGTGCCGAGGCCGGCATCCAGCAACGCTCGGCCGATATTGCCAGCGCCGGCCACGCCCGCGCCATGCGCGCCTGCCGCCCCGGCATGGCCGAGTACGAACTGGAAGCCGAACTGACTTACGAATTCCGCAAGCGCGGTGCCGATGCCCATGCCTACACGCCCATCGTTGCCGGTGGCACCAACGCCTGCGTGCTTCATTACGTGTCGAACGACAAGGTACTCAACGACCACACCCTGGTCCTGATCGACGCTGGTTGCGAAGTAGACGGTTACGCCGCCGACATCACCCGTACTTTCCCGGTCAATGGCCGCTTCAACCCCGCGCAGAAGGATGTGTACGAAATCGTCCTCGCCGCGCAGACGGCGGCCGTCGCCGCCACCGCGCCAGGTCGCCATTTCATGGAAGGCCACGATGCCGCCGTCCGCGTGCTGACTCAAGGCCTGATCGACCTCAAGCTGCTCACCGGCAACCTCGACAATCTGATCGAAAAAGGTGATTACAAGCGCTTCTACATGCACCGCACCGGCCACTGGCTCGGGCTGGATGTGCACGACGCCGGCGAATACAAGGTCGGCGACGCATGGACGACCTTGCAGCCAGGCATGACCCTGACCGTCGAACCCGGCCTCTACATCCGCCCCGGCACCGATATCCCGCCAGCACTGGCCGGCATCGGCATCCGCATCGAGGACGACGTGCGCGTCACGGAGAATGGTTGTGACATCTTCACCACGGCGCCGAAAACGGTGGCCGAGATCGAGGAAGTCATGCGCCATGACTGAAGCAAGGCTTGAACACGTCGACATCCTGATCGTCGGCGCCGGCCCGGTCGGCATGACGCTGCATCTGGCGCTCGCGGCCGGCGGTCAGAAATCATTGCTTTTGGACCGTCGACCGCAAGAGGCGCAACAAGGTGACCCCCGCGCCCTAGCCCTGTCGCATGGCGCCCGCCAGTTGCTTGAACAGATCAATAGCTGGCCGACCCGCAACGCGACGCCGATCGAAACCATCCACATCTCGCAGAAGGATGGTTTCGGCCGAACCCTGATCGACCGCACCGACTACGACCTCCCCGCCTTGGGCTACGTCGTCCGCTACCGCGACCTGGCGAGCGCACTGTCCGCCAACCTGGCCGCCGACGCCGTGCTGTCGGAGGCAGAAATCCTCGACATCGTCCCCGGCGATGAACACGTCACCGTCGCACTACGCCACGCCGGCCAGTTGCGTACCATCCAGACCCGATTGCTGATACACGCCGAAGGCACGCCGGGCGACGACCCGGCTGTCAAGGTCAGCAATTACGAGCAGCATGCGGTCATCTGCGAAGTCACGCCAATGCCTGGCCACAACAAGCGCGCCTGGGAACGCTTCACGCCCGACGGCCCGCTCGCCCTGTTGCCGCTCGGCGACGAATACTCCATCGTCTTCACGCTACCGCCCGCCAAGGCCGACGCCGTAATGGCCATGGACGACGAAGCCTTTACCGCCGCCCTGCAAACCCAGTTCGGCCAGCGCATGAGCTTCGCCAAGCCCGGCAAGCGCAGCCGTTTCCCGCTCGCCTTGCGCCTGCGCGACACGCTGGTCAAGGACAACGAAGTGTGGATCGGCAACACGGCGCAAACCCTGCACCCGGTCTCCGGCCAGGGCTTCAACCTCGGCATCCGCGATGCCTGGCAACTGGCAGAAATTTTGCTCAAAAACGGCATTGACCGTGAAGGCCTCGACCACTACGCAAAAATCCGCCGCCTCGACCGCCAAGGCAGCGCTTTTTTCACCGACCAGATCGTTCGCGCCTTCTCCAACGATTTCGCCCCACTCAAACTGGCCCGCGGCCTTGGCCTGCTCGCCCTCGATCTCTGCCCGGCGGCCCGCCATTTCGTCGCCAAGCGCATGATCTGGGGCGCCCGGGCCTGGCCTTGATCCAGCCCAGAGGCGCGAAACCCCGGCATCGGTTACAGTGCCGGGCCGCTCACCCGCCAAGTCCCGCATGAAGACAAGCACCGCCTGGTTCCTCGCCTGCCGCCCGAAAACACTCTCCGTCTCGCTGTCGCCGGTCCTCGTCGGCACCGCTGTCGCCTGGCACGACAGCGGCACCCTGCTCTGGCTACCGCTGCTTGCCGCCGCACTTGGCGCCGCCTTCATCCAGATCGGCACCAACCTGTTCAATGATGTCGGTGATTTCCTGCGCGGCACCGACACCCCCGGTCGCCTTGGCCCGAAGCGCGCCACCGCCGAGGGCTGGCTAACCGCCGGCAAGGTCAAGGCCGGCGCCTGGCTGAGCTTCGCGCTGGCCTTCCTGTGCGGCATTTATCTGGTCTGGCACGGCGGCTGGCCCATCGTCGCCATCGGCCTCGCCTCACTGGCCGCCGGCTGGGCCTACACCGGCGGGCCAAAGCCGATTGCCTACGGGCCGCTTGGCGAAGTTTTCGTCTTTATTTTCTTCGGTCTGGTCGCCGTCGGCGGCAGCTACTACCTGCAAACACTGAACCTGACACCGATGGCGCTGCTCGCTGCCGCACTGGTCGGCATCCACGCCGCAGCGGTGATCACCGTCAACAACTACCGCGACCTCGACGGCGATGCGACAAACGGCAAAAACACACTGGCGGTTCGTCTGGGACGGCCAGCCACCCGGCACATCTACACGCTGGAAATAATCGCCCCTTACGCGCTGTTGCCGCTGCTTGGCAGCCTCGGCTGGCTGGCCGCGCTACCGCTGCTCTCGCTACCGCTCGCCCTGAAACTGATCCGGCGCTTCCACCACGAAGCCCCTGGCCCGGTCTTCAATAACATCCTCGCCGCGACCGCCGGACTGCAGCTGACTTTTGCCCTTCTGCTTTCACTCGCTTTTACAATTTGACTATTTTTTAGGCGCCGACTCGGGTAAAATGCGCGGCTCCCCACGATTTGCCCGCCGCCCCTACGCCTATGGATTTTGTCGGTTTCCAGCTTCGCAACAACCTGTTCGTCGCCCCCATGGCCGGCGTGACGGATCGTCCTTTCCGCCAGTTGTGCAAGAAGATGGGGGCTGGCCTGGCCGTGTCCGAAATGGTCACCTCCAATTCATTGCTTTATGGCAGCGCCAAGACGCTGCGCCGGGCCAATCACGAAGGTGAGGTCGCCCCGATCTCGGTGCAGATCGCCGGCGCCGATCCGAAAATGATGGCCGAGGCGGCCAAACACAACGTCGACAACGGCGCCCAGATCATCGACATCAACATGGGTTGCCCGGCCAAGAAGGTCTGCAACGTGATGGCCGGCTCGGCGCTGATGCAGGACGAGCAGCAGGTCGGACGCATTCTCGATGCCGTCGTTGCTGCAATCCCGAACACCCCGGTCACGCTGAAATTCCGTACCGGCTGGAATCTGGCCAACAAGAACGCCCCGACCATCGCGCGCATCGCCGAATCGGCGGGCATCCGTGCCGTCGCCATCCACGGCCGGACGCGCTGCCAGCAATACACCGGCGAGGCGGAATACGACACCATCGCCATGGTCAAGACGCTGATCAGCATCCCGGTCATCGCCAACGGCGACATCACGACCCCGGAAAAGGCCAAGCACGTGCTCGACGTGACCGGCGCCGATGGCGTCATGATCGGCCGCGCCGCCCAGGGTCGCCCCTGGCTGTTCCGCGAGATCGAACACTATCTAAAAACCGGCGAGCACCTGCCACCGGCCGAGGTCATGGAGATTCACAGCATCCTGCTGGAGCATCTCGAAGACCTTTACGCTTTCTACGGCCCGGAAACGGGGTTCAAGGTCGCCCGCAAGCACATCTCCTGGTACACCAAGGGGTTGGTTGGCTCGGCGGCCTTCCGCAAGGAAATGAACGTCCTGCCCAGCATCGATCAACAGATGCAGGCAGTGAACGACTTCTTCAGCCGACTGGCGGCTGAGCATCAGCATTTGAAATACACAGAGGAGGCGTTGGCAGCATGAGCCAACAAGACATTTCCGCTTGCGTGCTGGGGGCACTCGAGCAATATTTCCGCGATCTGGATGGCGAGAAACCCTGCGCCATCTACGACATGGTGCTGAAAAGCGTCGAAAAGCCGATGTTGGAGGTTGTCCTCTCCAAGGCCGGGGGCAACCAGACAATGGCGGCCGACATGCTGGGCATCAACCGTAATACGCTGCGCAAAAAACTCACCGAGCACCAGCTGCTCTAGTTACTAGTCATTGGTCGTTAGTTATTAGCTAACGGCGCAGCCCCTAGTAACTCCCGCCAACAACCAATTACCAATAGCTCACGACTAACATGACTATCAAACAAGCGCTGATTTCCGTCTCCGACAAGACGGGTGTTCTCGAATTCGCCCAGGGCCTCGCTGCCCAAGGCGTGAAGCTGCTGTCCACCGGCGGCACTGCCAAGATGCTGCGTGATGCCGGCCTGGCCGTCACCGAAATCGGCGATTACACCGGCTTTCCGGAAATGCTTGATGGCCGCGTCAAGACCCTGCACCCGAAGGTGCATGGCGGCATCCTGGCCCGTCGCGACTTGCCGGAACATCTGGCGACCATCGAACAGCATGGCATTCCGATGATCGATCTGGTCTGCGTGAACCTCTACCCGTTCGCCGCCACCATCGCCAAGGCCGGTGTGACGCTGGAAGATGCCATCGAGAACATCGACATCGGCGGCCCGGCCATGGTTCGCTCCTCAGCCAAGAACTACAACGGCGTGGCCATCGTCACCGACCCGGAGGACTACGCCCCGCTGCTCGCCGAAATGAAGGCCACCGGCGGCGCCCTGCAACTGTCCACCCGGTTTGGCCTGGCCAAGAAGGCCTTCACCCACACTGCCCGCTACGACAGCATGATCGCCAACTGGCTGACCGGCCTCGACGAAGGCGCCGAAGCCAAGCCGGCCGAAGCCGCGCCGGTCCCGGCCATCTTCCCGGCCAAGCTGCAACTGGCTTTCGACCGCACCGAAATTCTGCGTTACGGCGAAAACTCTCACCAGTCCGCCGCCTTCTACCGCGACACCACTCCGGTCGCTGGCAGCATCGCCGCCTACACCCAGCTGCAGGGCAAGGAACTGTCCTACAACAACATCGCCGACTCCGATGCCGCCTGGGAATGCGTCAAGTCCTTCGACACCCCGGCCTGCGTCATCGTCAAGCACGCCAATCCGTGCGGCGTCGCCATCGACGGCACGCTGCTCGCCGCCTACGAGAAGGCCTTCAAGACTGATTCCACTTCGGCCTTCGGCGGCATCATCGCCTTCAACGGCGAAGTCGGCATCGACGTGGTCAACGCCATGAATGAGCGCAAGCACTTCGTCGAAGTGCTGATCGCCCCGGCCTTCACTGCCGAAGCCAAAGCAGCGCTGGCCGGCAAAGCCAACTTGCGCGTTCTGGTCGTGCCGATTTCCCGCGTGCTCAATACCTTGGAATTCAAGCGCGTCGGTGGCGGCCTGCTCGTCCAGACCCCGGACAACTTCACCGCACAAGCTTCTGGCCTGAAGATCGTTACCAAAGTGCAACCGACCGCCCAGCAGATCGAAGACCTGCTCTTCGCCGAGCGCGTCGCCAAGTTCGTCAAGTCCAACGCCATCGTCTTCTGCGGCAACGGCATGACACTCGGCGTCGGCGCCGGCCAGATGAGCCGCGTCGACTCGACCAAGATCGCCAGCATCAAGGCCCAGCACGCCGGCCTTGAACTGAACGGTTCGGTCGTCGCTTCAGATGCCTTCTTCCCGTTCCGCGACGGCGTCGACGTGCTGGCCGAAGCCGGCGCCAAGGCAGTCATCCAGCCGGGGGGCTCGATGCGCGACGAGGAAGTCATCGCCGCCGCCGACGAGCATGGTCTGGCCATGGTCTTCACCGGCGCCCGCCACTTCCGTCACTAATAAAAAACAAACCCAAAGAGATCAGCCATGAAACTACTGGTAATCGGTTCCGGCGGCCGCGAGCACGCCATGGCCTGGCGCCTGGCGCAGACCCCCGGCCTGCAGAAGGTTTTCGTCGCCCCCGGCAACGCCGGCACGGCACGCGAGCACGAGCTGGAAAATCTCGACATCACCGATCCGGTAGCGCTGGCTGATTTTGCTGAACAGAACAAGATCCACCTGACCGTCGTCGGCCCGGAAGCGCCGCTGGCCGCCGGCGTGGTCAACGTCTTCCGCGCCCGCGGCCTGAAGATTTTCGGCCCGACCAAGGAAGCCGCCCAGCTTGAATCCTCCAAGGATTTCGCCAAGCGCTTCATGGCCCGCCACAACATTCCGACGGCCGGTTTCGGCACTTTCACCAATGCGGCCGAAGCGCATGCCTACATCGACCAGCAGGGTGCGCCCATCGTCATCAAGGCCGACGGCCTGGCTGCAGGCAAGGGCGTCGTGGTTGCGATGAGCCTTGAAGAAGCCCACGCCGCCATCGACGACATGCTGTCCGGCAACAAGCTGGGCGACGCCGGTGCGCGCGTTGTCATCGAGGAATTCCTCGATGGCGAGGAAGCCAGCTTCATCGTCATGGTCGACGGCAAGAATGTGCTGGCGCTGGCCTCCAGCCAGGACCACAAGCGCATCTTTGACGGCGACCAGGGCCCGAACACCGGCGGCATGGGTGCCTACTCCCCAGCGCCGTGCGTGACGCCGGAAGTGCATGCCAAGGCGATGCGCGAAATCATCCTGCCGACCGTGCGCGGCATGGCCGCCGATGGCATCCCATTCACCGGTTTCCTTTATGCTGGCCTGATGATCGGCAAGGATGGCTCGGTCAAGACCCTGGAATTCAACTGCCGCATGGGCGACCCGGAAACCCAGCCGATCCTGATGCGCCTGAAGTCCGATTTCGTCGAACTGCTCGAACACGGCATCGACGGCACCCTGGATCAGGTCGAAGCCGAGTGGGATCGCCGCATCGCGCTCGGCGTCGTGCTGGCTGCCGCCAATTACCCGGACACTCCGCGCAAGGGCGACCAGATCACCGGCCTGCCGAACGGCAACAGCTTCGGCGAAGACTGCCACGTCTTCCACGCTGGCACCGCCAATGCCGACAGCACGGTGGTGACCAGTGGTGGCCGCGTGCTCTGCGTCACCGCGCTCGGTGAGAACGTCAAGCTGGCTCAGAAGCTGGCCTACGAATCCGCCACCCAGATTCACTTCGACGGCATGCAGTTCCGCAAGGATATTGGACACCGCGCAATCAGCCGCTGAACCATTTCAGCAAAAGCAACTCAGACGGGCGACTCATTCTGGTCAATGAGCCGCCCGATTTCATTTCAGGAAACTTCATGGATACCACCCGCCTCAAGGATTTTTTCACCGGCCTGCAAAGCCGCATCGTCGCCGAACTGGAGGCCTTCGACGGGCAACCTTTCCGTACGGACTCCTGGGTTCGCCCGGAAGGCGGCGGTGGCATTTCCCGACTGATCGAGGAAGGCGATTTCTTCGAACGCGGCGGCGTCAATTTTTCGCACGTCACCGGCAAGTCGTTGCCTGCGTCGGCCACCGCCGTCCGCCCGCAACTGGCCGGGCGCTCGTGGGAAGCGATGGGCGTTTCGCTGGTGCTGCATCCGCGCAACCCTTACTGCCCGACGGCACATATGAACGTGCGCTGTTTCGTGGCCAGCAAGGAAGGCGAAGAAGATGTCTGGTGGTTCGGCGGCGGCATGGACATGACGCCTTACTACGGCCAGCGTGAGGATGTCGTGCACTTCCACCAGACCTGCAAGGATGCACTGGCACCGTTCGGCGACGAGGTCTATCCGAAATACAAGCATTGGTGCGACGAATACTTTTTCCTGAAACATCGCAACGAACCGCGCGGTGTCGGCGGCGTGTTTTTCGACGACCTTAACGAAGGCGGTTTCGAGCGTTGTTTCGAGCTAACCCAGGCCGTCGGCAATGCCTTCACCAAGGCCTACCTGCCTGTTCTCGCCAAGCGCCGCGAGATGCCTTACGACGAGCGCGAACGCGACTTCCAGGCTTACCGTCGAGGTCGTTACGTTGAATTCAATCTGGTCTGGGACCGCGGCACGCTGTTTGGCCTGCAATCCGGCGGGCGCACCGAATCGATCCTGATGTCACTGCCCCCGATCGTCAAATGGCGCTACGACTGGCAACCGGAAGCCGGCAGCCCGGAGGCCGAGTTGTACGAAGTATTCCTCAAGCCGCAGGACTGGGCCTGAAAGCTACTTCAACTTGCCTTTGACGACCCGGACCCGTTCCGGGTTTTTTACGCCCATCCTGCCACCGCCGCCCTGCAGATTGCCGCAGGCGCAGGCGGCCTTGATGTGCGGCACCGAATTGACGATCACCAGACAATCCAGGCACTCGTAGTAGAGGTCGCCGCCGGTCGGCAAGGCGGCTGGGTCGGGGGATGGCTCGACAGGATAGAAGTTATAAATCTTGCGCATGTCGATATTCAGCATTTCCCCTCCCCATTGTTTTTGATCTTGGCCTAATGCACGTCAAGCAGTGCACTGGCCCGGTAGTGTTTGTTGGCTTCTTCGCTTTTGCCCAACTGGTCGAAAAGGCGCGCCAGCTCAAGGTGAGCCTCCTGCGTCACTTCAACGGACAGCGAGGCTTCGAGATAGCTCTGCGCTTTGCCCCACAGGCGCTGGCGCTGGCACATCCGGCCCAGGGCCATGAGCAGCAAGGCGTCATCCGGATGCCGGCGGAGCCAGGCCTCGGCCTTGGCAATACGGGCGGTCAACTCACCATCGCTCAGGCGGCCGTAAATCGCCAGCAGCTCGGGTTGCCAGGCATCGTCCCCGGCCGCATCAAGGGCAGACTCAATCAATTTCTGTGCTTCGCCGTTGGCACCAAGCGCGTTCAGGGCACGGGCGGCAGCCAAAACGACACGCCGGCCGCGCTCTTCATTCGGCAAGTTGCGCAAATAGGAGATCAATCGCCGCTCGTCCACGCCACGCTTGGCGATGCTGGCCAAGTGGGCCTGGGTCAGGATTTCACCGACCACCTCGTCAGGCAGCGCATCACGTTTGGCCAATTGACGCACCAGCTTGATCACACCATCCCAGTCACCCGCCCCCTGACGAGCTCGCAGCTCGAGTCGCAGTGCCGCAATATGACGCCCCTGCTTGCCTTGCAATTTTTCCAGGGCAGCCAGCGCCGCATCAAAGCGCCGTTCCTCATTGGCCATTTCGGCATCGAGCATCAGGGTAGCGGCTTCAGTGCGCGGATCGTCGGTCTTCGCATGCTCCAGCCAGTATTGCTGCTTGGCCGGTTCGCGCATGCGCTGGGCCGCGCGGGCAGCGATCAGCGCCGACAAGCCTGGTGCCGTACCGGCGCCATGGGCTTCCGCGGCCTTTTTCATGGCCTGACCAAAACGCCCCTCGAACAACAGGCGAACGGCATCCTGAAAAACCAGACCTGCCTTGTCGCGTTGCTGTCGGGCGCGGTATTCGCGAACCCGTTTTGGCAGTCCGAAAGTGGCCGAAAAGACACGCATGACCGCATAAAAAGCCATGAACAGGCCAATCAGAGCGAGAATCAGCAGATTGAGCGAAACCTCGGCGCGCCACGGCGGAAAAACCAGCAGCACGTAACCATCATTCAGACGCGCCCCGAGCGCCACCGCAACTGCCAGCCCGAACAGGGCAAGAATCCAGAACAGGCCCCTCACCGCTTTTCCTTGGTCTGACGCAGCGCGCGCAAGGCGGTCTGGGTGTCGTTGAGGTTAGGCAATTCGACATTGATTTCGCTCGCCGTCATCTGGCGCAGCGTTGCCTGGGCGGCCTGAACCGACTTGTCATTGATATCAAAATGCCGGGCAAGCCATTCGCCACCCACCTTCAATTCATTGCGAAAAGTCCATTGATCGCGAGCAAACAGGGCGAGACGGGCATTCAATAGCCGCAGTTTGAGATTCTCGCGCAGGAAATAACCCTGACCGGGTGCCAGTAGCGCCGTGTCGTCACGGTCAAAGCGCTGGATACGGACCAGTCCCTTGAGCTCCTGCCAGATGTTGCCTCCCGTCCGTTGCCACCACGGTTGTGCCTCGACCGCTTTCTGGCTTTCGGTCTTTTCTGCCGGGCGGCCATAGGAGGCAAGCGGCAATTTGTCGACACCCAGAATGACCTGTTCGAGGCGCAAACTGATGCCCGGCATATCAACAAAAGGCAGCGCGTTGAGTTTTTGCAGATCCTTGGTCACCGCCTTGCGCAAAGGCAGGTATTGCGGCCGGTCCAGGCGGGCCAGACGAGCATCGGCAGTCTGCATGGCCAGCACGGCGACCGGCACATTGCCGGCCAGTTGAAGTTGCTGACCCGCCAACGTGATCGCCTGTTCGACCTCAAGCAGCGTCGCCTCTTCGCGGCCGCGAGCGATATCCTGATTCAGCGCCTTGAGCGCTTCGGTCTGCGTCTGGAATTCGGCAAAGCGCCCCTCGACGGCACCCAGCTTGGCCTGCAGGGCCTCGATCTGTTCGCGTGTCTGTTTCTGGGCGCCCCGTTCTTCCTTGTTACCAGTATCGAATTCGGCCAGCTTGCGGCTGACTTCCTGCTGGGTATCAAGCAGCTTCTGGCGGGTTTCGAACCACTGCCAACCGGACAGGCCCAGCGCGGCGACAGCCACGAGCAGCCACGGCCCCTGGCGGGAAGATTTGCGCACAGGCACCGGTGCCGGGACCATATTCGTAGGGGAGGAGGTATTGTTTTCGGGCATCATGCCGGCCAATTATAAGCACCTAAGCCGGCGAGGATGCCGGCGTCGGCTGCTTCGGTGAGGATAATGTTGCTTAAACCCAATGCCCGGGCGTTTTCGGCGATTCGGGCATGGGGAACGAAGAGCGGTGTTTTTTGCAGGAAGGCGCGACCTTCGGCGTCGAGCCGATCGACCAGATAACGCAGGCCTTCGCTGCTTGAGACGGTCAATGCGTCAAGCTGTCCGGATTGCCAAGCGGCCAGCAGAGGCTGCACGCCAGCGGATGGGCCGGAGCGGCGGTAGCAGGTGATGCAATCGACGCTTGCCCCGCGTTCGCGCAAGGTATCGGCCAGCAGCTCACGGCCGCCATCACCACGGAAGATGACGACACGCCTGCCATTGACCGATTCGGCAGCCATTTCCGGAAGTTCGAGCAGGGCCTCGGAATCAAAACGTTCGCTTGGTACAACGCAGCCGAAAACACCTTTGGCGGCCAGCTCCCTGGCCGTGCCCTGGCCAACGGCGGCGGGTTTCAGGCTGACCGGCCACCCGCCATGCGCCAATATCGCCGGCAAGGCGTGATCAACGGCATTCGGGCTGATGAAAACAGCCAGCGAGTAGCTTTCCAGTCGCGCTACCGCCTCGATCAGTGGCTGAGGATCTGTCGCTGGTGAGATTTCCAGCAACGGAAAGACCAGCGGCTTGCCGCCGGCGGCGGCAATCGCCTCGGCCAGCGGCGCTGCCTGCGCCTGCGGCCGGGTCACAACGATGGTTCGGCCGGCGAGCGGGCCGGTGGCGGTCATTTGCAGTGGGCGAGCTTTTCCAGGATCGCGTCGGCGCCCTTGGCGCGCAGTTCGGCCGCCAATTGCAGGCCGAGTGCTTCGTCGTCGGCCGGGTTGCCGCGCAATTCGGCACTGACCACTTCCTGGCCGTCAGCCGTCGCGACGAAACCGCGCAGCCAGAGCTGGCCGTTGTCGATGATCGCGTAGCCGCCGAGCGGCACCTGGCAGCTACCGCCCAAGGCGCGCGAGAAGGCGCGTTCGGCTTTGACGCAGTGGGCCGTTTCCGGGTCGTTGAGCGGTGCGACAACGTCGGCCATGTCGGCGGCGCCGTCGATCAGCTCGATGCCCAGCGCGCCCTGACCGGGAGCCGGCAACGACTGTTCGGCGGTCAACACGGATTTGATGCGATTTTCCATGCCGAGGCGGATCAGGCCGGCGGCAGCCAGGATGATCGCGTCGTATTCGCCGGCGTCGAGCTTCTTCAAACGGGTATCGAGGTTGCCGCGCAGGCTCTTGATGACCAGCTGTGGATACTTGGCACGCAGGATGGATTCGCGGCGCAGGCTGGAGGTACCGACGATGGCGCCGGCCGGCAGGTCATCCAGCCCGTTGTACTTGTTTGAAACGAAGGCATCGCGCGGATTCTCGCGGGCCGAGATGGCGGCCAGCACGAAGCCTTCCGGCATCACCATCGGCACATCCTTCATCGAATGCACGGCGAGGTGGGCCTTGCCTTCCTGCATGGCGACTTCCAGTTCCTTGATGAACAGCCCCTTGCCGCCGATCTCGGCCAGCGGGCGATCGAGGATCTGGTCGCCCTTGGTCGTCATGCCGAGAATGACAACCTCCGCCCCGGGATTTAAACTCGATAAGCGATCTCTAACGTGCACCGCCTGCCACATGGCCAGACGGGATTCGCGGGAGGCAATGACAATCTTCGAAGGACGGGACATGATCAGGCAATGGGCAGGGCTTTTGGGAGGGCTGATTCTAGCATGGCTGGCCGCCCCCGCCTTGGGCGCAACGGACCTGCCGGCCGCCGCCGATTTACGCTCGGAAGCGGCGCGGGCGGCCAAGCTTGGCGGCCCGCTGATCGTCATCTACAGCCGCCAGGACTGCAAATACTGCGAAGCCGTCAAGCGCGACTACCTGAAGCCGCTCGCCACCAACCCGCACTACCGCGACCGCGTGCTTATCCGTCAAGTCAATCAGGATGGCGAGGCGCAGGCGCTAAGCGACTTCAAAGGTGCGCCCTCGACCCATGCCAAGGTCGCCCAGACCGAGAAGGTCAAGCTGGTGCCGGTCGTCGCCTTTTATGGCCCCGACGGGCGCAAGCTGGCCGAACCGATAGTCGGCGCCCGGCTGCCCGATTTTTACCAAACCTATCTGGAAGACGCGGTGGAGCAATCCAGCCGTGCTTTGAAAAAGCCATGAGCGAAACGATCAAGCCGCCCGAGCAGCGCCCGGAACATCCCGATTTCTGGTGCAAGCGCTTCGGCGAAGGGGTGACACCCTGGGATGCCGGCAAGGTACCGATGGCCTTTGTCGATTTCGTTGGCGCCCAGACGACGCCACTCAACTCGCTGATTCCGGGCTGCGGCAGCGCCTGGGAGGCAGCTCATCTGGCCGAGCTTGGCTGGCCAGTGACAGCACTGGACTTTTCACCGCTGGCTATTGAGAAAGCCCGTGAAGTTCTGGGCGATTCGCCAGTCAAGCTCGTTTGCGCCGATTTCTTCACTTTCGCCCCCAGGCAACCGCTCGATCTGATCTATGAACGTGCCTTCCTCTGCGCTTTGCCGCGCAAGCTGTGGGCCGACTGGGGCAAACAGGTCGCCGAATTGCTGCCGAGCGGCGCCCGGCTGGCCGGGTTCTTCTTCCTCTGCGACCAACCGAAAGGCCCACCCTTCGGCATCCTGCCGGCGCAGCTCGACGAATTGCTGCGGCCGAATTTCGAGCTGATCGAAGACCAGCCTGTCGGTGACTCCGTCCCCGTCTTCGCCGGACGGGAGCGCTGGCAAGTCTGGCGGCGGCGTTAGCGGTATCATCGTGGGCTAACCCCAACGCGATGCCCACCCAATGAAAACCGATACCCCCCAGACCATCTATCTCAAGGACTACACCGTCCCCGCCTATCTGGTCGACACCGTCGACCTCGATTTCAATATCGAAACCGGTGGCACCACCGTGAGCTCGATGCTGGCCATGCGCCGCAACCCGGCCGCGGCCGGTCAGCCGCTGGTCCTCGACGGCGACGAACTGGAAACGCTCAGTGTCACGGTCGACGGCCACCAGGTGCCCTTTGCGGCCACGGCCAGCACCCTGACCATCACCGACCTGCCGGAAACCTTCACGCTGCAGACTGTCGTCCGCATCGACCCGGACAAGAACACCCGCCTGTCCGGTCTCTATCGCTCGACCGATGGCTACTTCACCCAGTGCGAGGCACAGGGTTTCCGCCGGATCACCTGGTTCCTCGACCGCCCAGACGTGATGTCGACCTACACTGTGACGCTGCACGCCGACCAGGCCACCTATCCGGTCCTGCTCGCCAACGGCAATCCGGTTGATGCCGGAGAAGAAGCCAATGGCCGTCACTGGGCAAAATGGGCCGACCCGTTCAAGAAGCCGGCCTACCTGTTCGCCGTCGTCGCCGGCAAGCTTGACGTGCTGAAAGACACCTTCAGGACCGCTTCCGGCCGCAGCGTGCAGCTCGCCATCTACGTCGAGCCGGGCAAGCTCGACCAGTGCCCGCACGCCATGGCCGCGCTGCAGAAATCCATGAAATGGGACGAGGAACGCTTCGGCCTCGAATGCGATCTCGACCATTACATGATCGTCGCCGTCGGCGACTTCAACATGGGCGCGATGGAGAACAAGGGCCTGAACATCTTCAACACGAAGTATGTACTCGCTCGCAGCGATGTGGCCACCGATGTCGATTTCGAGAACATCGACCGCGTCGTCGCCCACGAATATTTCCACAACTGGACCGGTAACCGCGTCACCTGCCGTGACTGGTTCCAGCTCTCGCTGAAGGAAGGCCTGACCGTCTTCCGCGACCAGGAGTTCGGGGCCGACCTGCACAACCGCCAGACCGCCCGTATCCGCGAAGTACGCGGCCTGCGCGCTGCCCAGTTCCCGGAAGATGCTGGCCCGATGGCCCACCCGATCCGCCCGGCCAGCTTCGTTGAGATCAACAATTTCTACACCTCGACCGTCTATGAAAAAGGCGCCGAAGTCATCCGGATGATCCAGACCCTGATCGGCCGCGATGCTTTCCGCGCCGGGATGGATGAATACTTCCGTCGCCATGACGGCCAGGCAGTGACCTGCGAGGATTTCGTCGCCGCGATGAGCGCTGCCTCCGGCTTCGACTTCACGCAATTCATGCGCTGGTACAACCAGCCGGGCACGCCGCATGTCGCTGTGGACGGCCACTTCGATCCAGACAGTCAGACCTACACGCTGACCTGCACGCAGTCGAACCCACGCGCCAGCGACGAGCAGCCCTACCTGATCCCGATCCGCGTCGCACTGTTTGGCGAGGACGGCAGGCTGCTGCCCAACAGCGAACGTCTGCTGCATATGACGGCCGCCACCCAATCCTTCGTCTTCAACGACCTGAGCAGCGAACCCGTTCCGTCGCTGCTGCGCGATTTCTCTGCCCCGGTCATCCTCAACTTCGACTACACGCCGGAGCAACTGACCCTGCTGCTGGCCCATGAAAGCGACCCGTTTAACGCCTGGGAAGCTGGCCAGCGCCTGGCTTCGACACTGATTCTCGAGGCCACCGCAGCCATCGCCGCCGGCCGGCAGCTGGTCTGGCCCGCCAGCTTCGTCGAGGCCGTTCGCCGCCTGCTGCAAACCCAAGCCCGGCGTGGCGCCGCCTTCGTGGCCGAAGCCCTAACCCTGCCCGGCGAATCGACGCTGGCCGAAGCACTGGACGTCGTTGATCCCGATGCGCTGCATGCTGCCCGTAACGCGCTGCGCCGACATCTGGCCGAGCAACTCGAAGGTGAATTCTCCGGTCTTTACGCCGGGCTCGCCCCCAACGCTGCCTACGCACCGACCAGCGAACAGGCCGGCCGGCGCGCCCTGCGCAATGCCTGCCTGGGCTATCTGCTCGAACTCGATACGCCAGCCGTCCGCCAACTGGCGTTGCAGCAGTTCGCTAGCGCCGACAACATGACCGACCAGTTCGCCGCACTGTCGGTGCTGGCCAACGTCAATACCGACACCTGCCCGGAACGCGACAAGGCACTGGCTGATTTCTACGCCCGCTGGCAACACGAAGCGCTGGTTGTCGACAAATGGCTGGCCGTTCAATCAACCAGCCGCCGCCCGGATACGCTGGATACGGTCAGGGCGCTCACCGCCCACCCGGCCTTCGACATCGGTAATCCGAACAAAGTCTATTCGCTGATCCGCGCCTTTGGCGCCAATCTGGCACGCTTCAATGCCGCGGACGGCAGCGGTTATGCCTTCATCGCCGAACGGGTGATTGAACTGCACGACCGTAACCCGCAAGTCGCTTCGCGTCTGGCCCGTTGCTTCGACCGTTGGAAGAAATTCGACACCGGCCGACAGCGCCACGCACGTGCGGCGCTGGAAAGCATCCGCGATCATGCCAACCTGTCGCGCGACGTGCTGGAAGTCGTGACGCGTTCGCTGAGTGCTGACTGAACCAAGCGACCGGACACACATAGCGATACGCATTGTTGCAAACGGTTACTTGAAATGGCGAGGGGCTGGCCTTATCTTGGACACATGCGCTGATCAGACATCAGCCTTGACGGCCTCCCCCTCCCCCAAGACCCCAGGCCGTCCAGAAAGCCCCGTACCTCCCCCTGTACGGGGCTTTCGCCTTTTTGCGGCAGGCGTTTCAGATTATTCTTGCGGCCATGGCCAAGCGAAGAAAAAAGAAGATCGAACGCGTCATCCATCTCTCCGCCGGGCCATTGCCCCAGCGACTGGCTGAGCGCTTCATCGACCATCGGCTGATTTTCAGCGATGCCAGCCAGCTCCGCCATGGCGGCCTGGCCGCAGTCCTGTTCGAGCAGCCCGATAGCGAAGCAGTGATCGCCACCCGGACCGTCGCAGTCACTGGCAGTAATGAACTCGAATTGCAGGCGGCTGTTTTTGCGCTGGAACAGGCCAGCCGGCACTTCCCCGGCGAGCCAGCCGCCCTGTTTTCAGACAATCAGGACGCCGTCAGTCGTCTGAATCAGGCGAAGACGCGAGGCCTGGCTCAAGACCCTGAACTGACCGGCATCTTCGCTGCACTGGATCTTGGCGTACTACTGGCCAATGCGCGCATCGTCTGGATCAAGGGGCATTCGTCCTGCCGTGGCAATGCACTGGCCGACCAGCATGCCCGAGTGGCGGCAAGTTAAGTATCCTGGCTGGCGCACAACCAGGCGGGGAGGCTCACCCCCTGATCCACGGCCCCAGCAGCTGACGCAACGCGGCTTCGTTGTAACCGTTGATGACCTCGTCGCCGACCTTGATCAGGGGCACACCGTTGCCCCCCAATTTCTTGTGTTCGCTTAGCGCTGACGAGCTTTTCTCGATGTCATATTCGGTATAACGAATACCGTTGGCCGCGAAGAACTCGCGGCTCATCTTGCAATAGCCACACCAGTCCGTGGCATAGAGCAAAACCTCCGGCTGGCTGGCCGTCACCGCCGCCTCGGCTTGGACGCTCCGTTGCTGCAGCAGTGGCCGAGCAAACCAGAATGCCGCGCCAAAGGCCAGCAGAACCAGCAGCCACTTGCCCGCACCGCCGCGGCGCTCCGGTTCCGCCGTCGTCATGTACAGCGGTGGAGTCGCCGGCGGCGCCGAATGGCCTGCCTTGGCATAGGCCCGTTCGCATGAAGGGCACTGCCAGTCTGGGGACTGGTCTTCAGGCCGGCGGGCATAGTTGCAATGGGGGCAGATTTGGCTCAAGGCAAGTTCTCGCTAGAAGATTTCAGGAATTTTTAACCAGCGCCTTGGCGGCAGCCCATTGCCGGCGACTCACCGGCAGTTTTTCCGGGACACCGCGCAGCAACGCCCAGCCGTAAGCTTCTGCATCGTCGACGACCGCTTTTTCAAAACCGGCCAGCGCCGCCTTGGCAACAAGAACCGAGCGGTGCAGGCGCAGGAAACGGTCGGCAAATTCAGACTCAAGATGGGTCAGCGCTTCATCAAGCAGGTATTCACGCTCGACGGTACGGGCAGTCACATATTTGAGATCGGCCTTGAAGTAGAGCACCTCGGCGATCGGCACCAGCAGCAGACGGCCACGCTCGTGGCAGGAAAGGTGAGTTCGTCCGCCACCACGCACCTCCTGGCCAATGTTGGCCAGCAGCGAAGTATCCGGCCGTGGCCCCGGCACCTTCTGCAGGGCGGCTAGCAGACGCTGAACCCGGACCGGTTTCAACAGGTAATCGACCGCATTGAGATCGAAGGCCTGGACGGCGTAATTGTCGTAGGCCGTCGTAAAAATCACCGCCGGCGGCTTTTCAAGACGACCAAGATGGGTCGCCAGTTCGATACCATCCATGCCCGGCATGCGGATATCGGCCAGCACCACATCGACCGTCTGTTGGCGAAGTGCCTCAAGTGCCAACAAGCCGTTCGCTGCTTCGCCCACCACCTCGCTCGACAATTGCGCAGAGAGATCGGACAGCAGGGCACGCAGGCGGTCGCGCGCCAGCGGCTCATCGTCGACGATCAGAACTTTCAGCGGGTTGGCGGGAGTTTGCGGCGTTGGCATGGCAGGATGATACGAACCTCATAACTGTTGTCGCCGACCTCGATTTCCAGGCGGGCTTCAAGATCGTAATACAGGGCCAGCCGTTCGCGGATATTGGCCACCGCCATCTGGTTGCCAGCGGCATGCTGGGCCTGACCAGCGGTTGGATTGGCGATGGCGATCCACAACTCGTCGCCCTTCTGTTCGATGCCGATGCGGACAGTGCCGCCCGCCGCAGACGGCTCGATGCCATGATAAACAGCGTTTTCCAACAGCGGCTGCAGCATCAGCGGCGGAATCGGCAGCGCCATGGAAACCTCCCCGATTTGCCAGTCGATCGCCAGGCGCTCGCCCAACCTGAGGTCTTCCAGCGCCAGATACTGCTTAGCCAGCGCTATTTCGTCGGCCAGACTGACCAGTTCGCAAGGGTCGCGCATGGCGGCCCGGAACAGGTCTGACAAAGACTCAAGCGCCGCTTCGGCCTCTTTTGGTCGCGCCCGAATCAAGGACAATACCGCGTTCAGCGAGTTGAACAAAAAGTGCGGCCGAATGCGGGCATTGAGCGCCGCCAGCCTCGCCTCGGCCTGTACCGGCGAAAAGGCCCGCGAACGAAGTTCGAAATAAGTCAGCAACAAGGCAGCCATGGCCATCGCCAGCAACATGGCCCGCAGCGCACCACCTGCCTCGACCAGACCGACGGAACGCGCATAGAGGACAAACACCGCCGAAACAGCACCGGCAAGGGCAAGCACGCAGGCCTGGCCGACGCGCAGCGGCAGACGCCACAGGATGTCGCGGGACAAGGACAGCAATCCGAGGCAGAGCAGAAGCAAGGGCTCGACGACTGCCGCCAACCCGATGTACTGCCCCATCCAGCCGTCGATCTCGGGGGTTTGCACCAGTGCCGCCAATGCCGCCAGCGCATTGACGCCGAGCAGCAAACGCAGCATCACCCCAAAATTGCGCCAGTCGGGCAAGGGGTAGGTTGCGGGAAAGTGCCGTATACTTGTCATCTTTGTGCGGATTTGTTCCAAATTCGTCGCCAATCTGCCCCATTCTAGACCATAGTCATGACTTCCAACGCCAATCAATACACTTGGGCCGGCCGCTTCTCGGAGCCGGTTTCCGATCTCGTCAAACGTTACACCGCCTCGGTCGATTTCGACCAGCGCATGTGGCGCCAGGACATCCGCGGCTCGCTGGCGCACGCCCGCATGCTGGCCAAGCAAGGCATCATCGCCGCCGCCGACCTGGCCGACATCGAGCGCGGCATGGCTATCGTCACCGAGGAAATCGAGTCGGGCAAATTCGAATGGTCGCTCGACCTCGAAGACGTGCACCTGAATATCGAGAAGCGCCTGACCGCGCTGGTTGGCGATGCCGGCAAGCGCCTGCACACCGGCCGCTCGCGCAACGATCAGGTCGCCACCGACATTCGCCTCTACCTGCGTGACTCGATCGACGACATTCTGGTGCTGATCAAGGCTTTCCGTTCAGCCCTGGTTGATCTGGCCGAAAAGGAAGCGGCAACGCCGATGCCCGGCTTCACGCACCTGCAGGTCGCCCAGCCGGTCACTTTTGGCCACCACATGCTGGCCTACTTCGAAATGTTCGGCCGCGACGCCGAGCGCTACGCCGACTGCCGCAAGCGCGTCGCCCGCCTGCCGCTCGGCGCCGCCGCGCTGGCCGGCACGACCTACCCGATCGACCGCGCCTACGTTGCCGAACAGCTCGGCTTCGAAGGCGTCTGCGAAAACTCGCTGGATGCCGTGTCGGATCGCGACTTCGCCATCGAATTCACCGCCGCCTGCGCCCTGCTGATGATGCACATCAGTCGCCTGTCGGAAGAACTGGTCATGTGGATGAGCCCGCGCATCGGCTTCATCCAGATCGCCGACCGCTTCTGCACCGGCTCGTCGATCATGCCGCAGAAGAAGAACCCGGACGTGCCGGAACTGGCGCGTGGCAAGACCGGTCGGGTCTATGGCCAGCTGATGAGCCTGCTGACCCTGATGAAGTCGCAGCCGCTGGCCTACAACAAGGACAATCAGGAAGACAAGGAACCGCTGTTCGACGCCGTAGACACCGTCACTGACACGCTGCGCATCTTTGCCGACATGGCCGGCGGCATCACCGTCCGCGCCGACAACATGAAGGCCGCACTGACCCAGGGCTTCGCCACCGCCACCGACCTCGCCGACTATCTGGTCAAGAAGGGCCTGCCTTTCCGCGATGCCCACGAAGCCGTCGGCCACGCCGTCAAGGCCGCCGAGCAAAAGGGCGTCGACTTGCCGCAACTGACGCTGGACGAACTCAAGGCCTTCTGCCCACAGGTGGAGAGCGACGTATTCGCCGTGCTCACCGTCGAAGGCTCGCTGGCTTCCCGCAACCACATTGGCGGCACCGCGCCGGAGCAGGTCAGGGCCGCTGTTGCGCGCGCTCGCCAGCGCCTGAGCTGATTTCCGCATTCGCCTGAAAGGCCGCCAGCCAACGCTGGCGGCCTTTTTTTTGCGTCAAACGAATTAGGGGTTTAACATATAAGCAAATGTTGATATTTAACTATCGACGTCACTGATAATTAAACCCGAGGCAGATCAGCATGTACTCAACCGTTGTCGACAACACACCGCTCATCAAGGTGAATAGTGCCAAGCACGAAGCGAACTACGCGGTAAATGGTTCCCTGATGAATCCGCTCGAAGCTTTTTACGCTTCCCTTGCAGCCTGTGCGGCGGTCTATGCAAAGAAATCCTGCAAGGAACTTGGCATTCCCGCCGCCGGCATCGAAATCGCCTGCAAGCCTTTTGCCGGCCCCGGTGGCCCGCTGACGCTGGCCAAATTCAAGACCGATGTACGCTTCCCGGCGCATTTCACGGCCGAGCAAAAAGCAAAGATCCTCGACAGCATCGCCTATTGTGCGGTCAAGGATATCGTCGCCAACGGCCCATCCATTGAATTTCAGGTAGCAGAAGCTTGAGCCGAACGAACGAGCAATAAAAAACCGGGGACCAGCCCCGGTTTTTCTTTTCTGGAACCTGAGTGATCAGGCCGCAATACCTTCCAGCATCTGTTGCAGTTCGCCGGTCTGGTACATCTCCTTCATGATGTCGCAGCCGCCAACGAATTCGCCCTTGATGTAAAGCTGCGGAATGGTCGGCCAGTTGGCGTATTCCTTGACGCCATTGCGGATTTCCTCGTCGGCCAGCACATTGACCGTGACAAAATCATTAACCCCGCAGACCTTCAAGATCTGCACGGCCGTGGCCGAAAAACCGCACTGCGGGAAACGGGCATCACCCTTCATGTAGAGGACGACCGGGTTGCCGGTCACGGTGGCGTGGATGCGTTGTTGAACGTCGGACATGATTTCTCCTGATTTAAAGATGGCCGCCTGAAACGCGGTCGATGCCGGCCAGGTCGGGAAAAGTGAATGCGGCTTTGAACCCGGCCGCGGTCAATAAGTTCCGGCTCGCTTCACCCTGGTCGTAACCATGCTCGAAAAGCAGCCAGCCACCGGGGGCCAGATGATCCGCCGCGTCGGCCACGATGTGCCGGATGCAACTCAAACCGTCGGCACCATCAGTCAGCGCCATCTGCGGCTCAAAGGGCAGGCCGTTGAGCGCCAGATGCGGATCACCGTCGGCGACATAGGGCGGGTTGGAAACGATAAGATCGAAGCGCTCGCCGGCCAGCGGCGAAAACCAGTCGCCTTGGCGGAAATCAATCCGGGCGCCAAGCCGGCCAGCGTTGTTGCGCGCGACCGAGATTGCCTCTGCGGACAGATCAACCGCAACAACCGTCGCCGCCGGAGATTCCAGCGCCAGCGAGATGGCGACAATGCCGGAACCGGTTCCCAGATCGACGACCTTCGGTGCCGCCAGCCCCGGCAGCTTTGCCAGCGCCAGTTCGATCAGTACCTCGGTTTCCGGACGCGGAATGAGCACGGCCGGCGAAACCTGAAATACCCGCCCGCGAAACTCGGCTTCGCCGACCAGATAAGCCAGCGGCTCACCAGCGGCACGCCGTGCCACCCAATCCTGAAACTGTTCATAAGCCGGCCCGATCACCGGCATTTCCGGGCGCGCCAGCAGATCAGCATGTGAGCAGCCGGTGGCGTATTGCAGCAGCAGACGGGCATCCAGCCGGTCTATCTGCTGTCTGGCGGCGGCCAATGCCTCACCAAGGGTCATGATCGAAATTATCCAGGCGACTCGAATCGGGTGCGTATTGTCCCAAATTTTTCTCCCCGTCGTCGGAATGCTTGCCTTTGAGGCAGACAGGATTCAAAATTGACAACGAGGTGAATTTAATGTTTTTCGCAATTCGACAAGCTTCCTTCTATTTTCTAAGTCTCTGGCTTGTCCTTTGCTCGCCTTTGATCCTGGCTGCACCGCCGCAGGAGATCAGCGTCGGCATCGTGCCGCAACAGGCAGCCACGGCGCTGGCCAAGGCATGGATTCCGTTGCTGGCCGAAATTTCGCAACGTAGCGGGATTCGCCTGACTTTCAAGACGGCGCCTGACATTCCAGCATTTGAAGAGCGCATGAAACGGGGCGAATACGACCTCGCCTACATGAACCCCTACCACTACACGGTTTTCAGCAAGCAGCCGGGCTACCGGGCCTTTGCCCGGGAAAAGAATCGCAAGCTGGTTGGTATCATCGTCGTGCGCAAGGATGACCCGAGCAGCAGCCTCGAAGAACTGGCCGGCAAGACCGTTGCCTTCCCGGCACCGGCGGCCTTTGCCGCCAGCATCCTTCCCCGGGCCGAATTCTCGCGGAAAAACATCCCGATCAAGGCTCAATTCGTCAATTCCCATGACTCGGTCTATCGTGGCGTCGCCCAAGGGAGTTTCGCGGCTGGCGCAGGCATCAAGCGCACCCTTGAGGCCATCGAGCCAGCCATTTCCAGACAGCTGCGCATCCTTGCCACAACGCCAAGCTATGTTCCGCATGCCTTTGCAGCCCATCCGCGCGTGGCGGCCAGAACGCTGGACAAGGTCATGGCCGCCATGCTGACACTGGACCTCGACGAAGCGGGTCGCACCGCCCTTGAACCGCTCAGTTTCAAGGGCATCGAGGGTGGTGCGGACAAGGATTGGGATGAAATTCGCAAGCTGCGTATTGATCTTCAGGTTGGCCAACCCGGGAAGTCGCCCCTGCCGTGAAATTCCGCACCAAGACCATCCTTGGCGTCGCCCTGATCGAGGGGGTCTTGCTGGCCATACTGGGTATCGGCATCCTCAGTCTTTTCCGCGATGCCAACGAACAGCAAATCACCCGCCGGGCTGCCGTCTCGGCCCGTCTGCTGGCTGCCAGCGCCCGCGATGCCATGGTCGCCTACGACCTGGCCACCATCGATGGCATTGCCAGCGATGTACTGGAGACCGGCGAAATCAGCTACGTCCGCTTCCTCGACGGGCAAGGCCGGGTGATGGTCGAGCGCGGAGCATTGCCGAGCCAGCCTGAATTTGCAGCCGGCGTTTCACAGACGGAAGATGGCGTACTCGACCGGGCAGTACCGATTACCGTTTCCGGCGAAAGCTTTGGCCAGATCCAGTTTGGCATCGACATTGCCCCTTTCACGCTGGCGCTTAACCGGACGCAACGCTGGTTCATGGCGCTCTCGGCGCTCGAAATGGGACTGGTTGCCTTCTTCTCGCTGATTCTGGGCACCTACCTGACCCGCCAGCTGACCGCATTGCGCAACGCCAGCCGGGAAATTGCCGAAGGCCGCTTCGACCGCCCCCTGAAAATCGACGGCAATGACGAACTGGCCGAAACGGCACAAGCCTTTAATCACATGGTCGAAAAAGTTGCCGGAAGCATTTCCAGCCTGCGGGAAAGCAAGGCCAAGCTGCGCCAGGCCAAGGAGGAAGCGGAAAGCGCCAACGCTGCAAAAAGCCAGTTCCTGGCCAATATGAGCCACGAATTGCGTACTCCGATGACCGGCATCATCGGCATGAGTTTCCTGATGATGCGCACCGAACTTGACGAACAGCAGCGCGATTTCGCCGACACCATTCAGCGCAGCGCCAATGCCCTGCTCATCATCATCAACGACATTCTCGATCTCTCTGCCATCGAAGCAGAAAAGCTGCGGCTGGCCCATGCCAACTATTCCGCACGCAAAGTCATCGGCGAAGTACTGGCCCTGATCTCCCCAAGCGCCGACGCCAAGAACATTTCCCTCATCAGCCAGATCGCTGACGACTTGCCGGAAATACTGGTCGGCGATGCCATTCGTCTGCGCCAGGTCTTGCTCAACCTGCTCGGCAACGCCATCAAGTTCACCGAACAAGGCTCGGTCACCCTTGAAGTGGCTCACCAGCCAACGGATGATGGCCGACAACGCCTGAATTTTGTGGTTCGTGACACCGGCATCGGCATGACGCCAGGCGTCGTCAACGCCCTGTTCACCCCGTTCTTTCAGGCCGATTTGAGCAACACGCGACGCTTTGGCGGAACAGGACTGGGTCTCTCGATCAGTCGCCGCCTGATCGAATTGATGCACGGCGAAATCAGCGCCGAATCAGAACCGGACGTTGGCAGCACCTTCCGCTTTCACATCGTCGCCGATCTGCCTGAAACATCGGTCGCCGAAGAACAACCCCAAAAGGCCGACGGTGAGCGCCACTTCGATGCCCGACGCATTCTGGTCGTCGATGACCGGCAGATCAATCGCAAGGTTGTCGGCGCCATGCTCGAAAGGCTGGGCTGCCACGTCCTGATGGCCGAGCACGGCGAAGAGGCGCTGGCCCGGCTCGCCACGGAGGTGGTCGATCTGGTGCTGATGGATTGCCAGATGCCGGTCATGGATGGCTTTGAAGCCACCCGACGCATCCGTGAAGGAGAGGACAGCAGAATCGATCCGGCCACCAAGATTATCGCGATGACGGCTAATGCCATGGAGGGCGACAAGCAGCGCTGCCTGGCTGCCGGCATGAACGACTACATCAGCAAGCCGATCTTCGCTGCGGAACTGGAACGTATCCTGACGACCTGGCTGCCCGCAACA
Organism: Dechloromonas aromatica RCB; assembly: GCF_000012425.1. NCBI lineage: Bacteria > Pseudomonadati > Pseudomonadota > Betaproteobacteria > Rhodocyclales > Azonexaceae > Dechloromonas > Dechloromonas aromatica (nom. nud.). Next base: position 3,961,995 of record NC_007298.1, read on the forward strand.
CCGGCTTGACGCAGCGAGGCGAAAATCAGTTCTGCTCTGCCAGTTCGGCCAGCAGATCGGCTTGGTGTTCGGCTGCCAGGGCGCCAAGCAGTTCATCCATGTCGCCATCCATGATCGCAGCGATCTTGTACAGCGTCAGGTTGATCCGGTGGTCGGTGATCCGGCCTTGCGGGAAATTGTAGGTGCGAATGCGCTCGGAGCGGTCGCCAGAACCAATCAGGCTCTTCCGCGTGCTGGAGATATGGGCCTGCTGGGCGCGCACCTGGACATCCTTGATCCGCGCCGCCAGCACCTTCAGCGCCGACGCCTTGTTGGCGTGCTGCGAACGGCCATCCTGACATTCGGCAACGATGCCGGTCGGCAGGTGGGTGATGCGCACGGCCGAATCAGTCTTGTTGATGTGCTGGCCACCAGCACCGGAGGCACGGAAGGTGTCGATGCGCAGGTCGGCCGGGTTGAGATTGACGTCCTCGACCTCGTCGACTTCCGGCATCACAGCCACCGTACACGCCGAGGTATGAATGCGGCCCTGCGTCTCGGTTTCCGGCACGCGCTGGACGCGATGGCCACCCGATTCGAACTTGAGCCGAGAATAGGCGCCGTTGCCGGCAATCCGGCAGATGATTTCACGATAGCCGCCGAGTTCCGATTCACTGGCCGACATCACTTCGACCTGCCAGCGCTGGCGCTCGGCAAAGCGTGAATACATCCGGAAGAGGCTGCCAGCGAACAGCGCCGACTCGTCGCCACCTGTGCCGGCACGGATTTCGAGCAGCACGCTGCGCTCGTCGTTGGGGTCTTTCGGCAACAACAGTTTTTGCAGCTCGAGTTCGAGTTCCGGCAGGCGCGCCTTGGCTGCAGCCATTTCCTCCTCGGCAAACTCGCGCATGTCCGGGTCGGACAGCATGGCCTCGGCTTCGGCCAGATCATTTTCGGCCTGGCGGAAGGCATTGAACTGGACGACTACCGGCTCAACCTCGGCCCGCTCACGCGACAGCTTGCGGAACTGATCCATGTCGCTGGCCGTACTCGGTGCCGACAGCATGCGGTCGATTTCATCGAGACGATCAACCAGCAACTCCAGTTTTTGGCGGATGCTCGATTTCATTTTGGCGGGCCGGACAATAAAGAGGTCAAGGGGGCGTTATGGTACCCGAGAACACCACTCGTCGGCGATGGAAGGAGATTGCCAGCGAGGAGTGATAGCCCGATAATCCAGACCTTCTTGATGCGCCTCTCATGCAGACCGTCCCCCACTCCCTCATCGCGCTAGCGGAAACCCTGGAGTTACGCTGGCAAAGCTATCGTGCAAGTGGAGACTTCGATCATTTCATCGAATTCACCCTGTCGCTGAATGGCCTGACCGAACGCCTCGGGCAGCAAAACCTGCCCGGCCTGGCCCGCGCCTGCGAAGAGTTGGAGAACCGGGCGCTGGCCCAGTTCAATGACGGCGCAGCCCATCCGGTCACCAGTGAGAACGCCGACGGCATCAGCCAGCAACTGAACACGATTCTGCGCGTCCTGCAACGCCATGAAACACCGGCCGTCATTGCCAAGCGCCAGTCCGACACAGAGGAAGACGAGCGCGATCAATGGGTACGCCAGCGCAATGTCCTGATCATCTCCCGTCCGGATCACCCGTGGTCGGCGGCGCTGGTCGAGCAGCTTTCGTTTTACGGCTTCAAGGCCCATACCGCGAGTTGGGACGACACTCCACAGATGGATGAAGAGCCCCTGGCGGCCGTCTTTATCCCCGACCGCGAAGACAGCCCATACCTGCCCCCGGCCATTGCCGCCATCCAGCGGCTCAAGGCAGTTTTCGTCACCAGTTACTTCTACTGCCTTTCGGTGCCCTCCTCGCTGGAAGCCATTGTCGGCCTGCAACGAGCCGGAGCGAATGTCTGCATTCCGGCCGAATTCAAGCTCAGCGACATCCTGTCCCGCATTCTCGACCTGGTCGAAAGCCGCGAGCAGGAAACCCATCGCGTGTTGATCGTCGAGGATTCGAAAACCGCTGTCGCCCACATCCAGCGTGCCCTGGACAGGCACGGCATTGATAGTCGCGCCATCAACACACCGCTGGCCCTGCTCCAGGTCACCTCGGAATACCGGCCACACGCCATCCTGATGGACATGTACATGCCCTTCTGCACCGGCGTCGAGGTCACCCGCGCCCTGCGCCAGATTCCCGAATACCATTCACTGCCGGTGATCTACCTCTCCGGCGAAACCGACATCGCCCAGCAGGTCGAAGCCTTGCGCCTGGGCGGCGACCAGTTCCTGACCAAGCCAGCCAACCCGATCATCCTCGGCTCGGTGGTCAAGACGAAGATCGAGCGCTATCGCGACATGCTGCGCTCCGGGCGCCACGACAGCCTGACCGGACTACTCAACCATTCCGCCTCCAAGGAGCAACTGGAGCAGATGCTGCGCCGCACCCTGCCAGCCGGGCATCTGTCGGTGGCCATGATTGACATCGACCGTTTCAAATTGATCAACGACAACTACGGCCACCCGGTCGGTGACCAGGTCATCCGCAGCCTTGCCTGGCTATTGCGCGGCCGTTTGCGCAACACCGACCTGATCGGGCGCTACGGTGGCGAAGAATTCATTGTCGCCCTGAACGGTGTCGAACTCGGCCAGGCCATCACGCTACTCGACCGCATTCGCCACGACTTCTCGCAGCTCCCTCATGCCCATAGCCGGGGTGCCGTGCGCGCCAGCTTCAGTTGTGGCGTGGCCTCGGTACCCAGTTACCTGACCGGCGGCTCGCTGATCGAGGCGGCTGACGAAGCACTGCTCCAGGCAAAACGGGAAGGTCGCAACCAGATCATTGCGGCAGGCCGCAAAAGGCAGGAATTAAGCGTCTAATCCGCAGCGTGCAGGTGGAATAGCCGCGCCGCGGCCCCTTGCAGGTCGGCCCGTTCGCCGCCTTCCGCCGAGTTCAGGGTTTGCGTCGGCGCATGCAGGAATTTGTTGGTCAGGCGATGCGACAGGTGTTCGAGCACCTTTTCCGGAGCTTCGCCCTTGGCCAGCAACTTCATCGCATGCTCTATCTCGTGCCGGCGCATCCGTTCAGCCGAATCACGCAGCGAACGGATGACCGGCACCGTATCGCGTGATTCCAGCCAGCCAAGGAAGTCCTTGACCCGGTTGGCAATGATGTCCTCTGCCTCGACGACGGCTGCCTGCCGCGATTCGAGGCCGCTTTCAACCACCTGCGCCAGATCGTCCACCGTGTAGAGAAAGACGTCGTCAAGCTCGCCGACTTCCTCCTCGATGTCACGCGGCACGGCGAGGTCGACCATGAATATCGGACGGTGGCGACGTGTTTTGATCGCTCGCTCGACCATGCCGAGACCAATGATCGGCAAGGGGCTGGCAGTACAGGAAACGACGATGTCGTGCTGGGCCAGATGTTCACCGAGTTCGTCGAGACGAATGGCCGTGCCGCCGTATTGCTCGGCCAGGGCCCGACCGCGCTCCAGTGTCCGGTTGGCGATGGTGACCTGCTTCGGCTTGCCGGCACAGAAGTGGGCGGCGCAAAGTTCGATCATTTCGCCAGCACCGATGAACAGGATGCGTTGCCCGGCAATCGACTCGAAGATGCGCTCGGCCAGATGTACGCCGGCAGCGGCCATCGACACGATATTGGCGCCAATGGCCGTGGTCGAACGAACCTCCTTGGCCACCGAGAAGGAACGCTGGAACAGCTTGTGCAATTGCGTGCCGAGCGTGCCATTTTCTTCGGCGGCGCGTACGGCATCCTTCATTTGACCAAGAATCTGCGGCTCGCCAATGACCATCGAATCGAGGCCGCTGGCCACGCGAAAGGCGTGGCGAATCGCCTCTGGCTGGTCATGGGTGTAGATATACGGGGCAATTTCCTCGCGTCCGACCTGGTGGTAATGCGCCAGCCAGTCGATCACCACATCCGGTGATTCCGCCGAGCAGTAGATCTCGGTACGGTTGCAGGTAGACAGGATGGCCACCTCGCGCACCGGGCGTTCCCGAGTCAGGTCGGCCAGCGCATGCGGTAATTTGTCGGCGCCGAACGCCACTCGCTCGCGAATGGCAAGCGGTGCGGAGTGATGGTTGATACCTAGGGTAAAGATCACCGGATTGGTCGTGGGCGGTCGAAACGGGGGCCGATTATAACATCCACCCCCGCTTGCCCTATTTGCCCCGGATCAGAACAAAAATGCCTGCTTTTCCGGCGTCGCTCGTGGCAAGGCATCGGCGCCAAAGACTTTCATCTGCCGCGGCCGGAACCAGACCGCCTGACCTGCCGCCAATTGCAAGGTTTCGTGCCGCTCGCGCGACAACTCGACTTCGACAATTTCGCTGCCATGCAGCAGTTCGATACGGACCACCGGCCCAATCGGATGCACGTGTTGCACGGTCGCCTGCAAGCCGTCTTCGCTCGGCTGATGGCTGATGTCGATATCGTGCGGACGGACGAAGGCAGTCGCCTTTTCGGCAGCGTCACCGCGCTCGACCTCGGCATACGCCCCCTGCTGGCGACTGTGAAAAACGTTCACATTACCGAGGAACTGGTAAACAAAAGGCGAGGCCGGGCTGGAATAAACCTCGTCCGGCGAACCGATCTGCTCAATCTTGCCGTGGTTCATCACAACGACCCGGTCGGCCACTTCCAGCGCCTCTTCCTGGTCGTGCGTGACGAAAACCGACGAGATGTGCATGTCGTCGTGCAGGCGACGCAGCCAGCGACGCAGCTCCTTGCGCACCTTGGTATCGAGCGCGCCAAACGGTTCGTCAAGCAGCAGTACTTTCGGTTCGACGGCCAGCGCCCGGGCCAACGCGATCCGCTGGCGCTGACCGCCGGACAGTTGCGACGGATAGCGGTCGGCCAGCCAATCGAGCTGTACCAGACCGAGCAACTCCATAACCCGACGCTTGATATCGGCATCGCTCGGCCGCTCAGAACGCGGCTTGACGCGCAAGCCGAAGGCGACGTTCTCGAACACCGTCATGTGGCGGAACAGCGCGTAATGCTGAAAAACGAAACCGACGTTGCGGTCACGAGCGTGCAGATGCGTCGCTTCTGCCCCCGAGAACAGGATCTCGCCCTGATCGGCCGTTTCCATGCCGGCGATGATGCGCAGCAGGGTGGTCTTGCCGCAGCCGGATGGCCCGAGCAGGGCAACCAGTTCGCCGGTCGGGATATCGAGGTTGATGTTGTCGAGCGCGACGAAATTGCCAAAGCGCTTGGAGATGTTGCGGATTTCGATACTCATCAGGTTTTCTCCGGCGCCAGCACGGTATTCAACATTTCGGTTTCCTTCTTCATGCGCCATTCGACGACGGTCTTGGCGACCAGCGTGACCAGCGCCAGCAGGGCGAGGATGGAAGCCGCGGCAAAGGCGCCGATGGCGTTGTATTCGTTGTAGAGAATTTCGACATGCAACGGCAGGGTGTTGGTCTCGCCGCGGATGTGGCCGGAAACCACCGACACCGCACCGAACTCGCCCATCGCCCGGGCGTTCGACAGGATCACGCCGTAGAGCAGGCCCCATTTGATGTTGGGCAGCGTCACCCGCCAGAACATCTGGAAACCGGAAGCGCCGAGCGAGACCGCCGCCTCTTCCTCATCCTTGCCCTGCGACTGCATCAGCGGAATCAGCTCGCGGGCGATGAACGGGAAGGTGATGAACAGTGTGGCCAGGATCATGCCAGGCACGGCAAACACAATCTTGATGTCATGTTCGGACAGCCACTGCCCAAACGTTCCCTGCGCCCCGAAAAGCAGGATGAAGATCAAGCCGGCGACCACCGGCGACACGGCGAAGGGCAGATCGATCAACGTAATCAGCAGGCTTTTGCCCTTGAAATCGAACTTGGCGATCGCCCAGGCGGCTGCGACGCCAAAAACGATGTTGAAGGGCAACACGGCCAGCGCGATGCCGATGGTCAGCCCGATCGCCGAGCGCGTTTCCGGCTCCTTGAGCGCTTCGAGATAAACCGGCACGCCTTGCGCCAGCGCCTCGACGAACACGGCGATCAGCGGCAGGCCGAGGAAGAAGAACAGGAAGCCGAGGCCGATAGCGAGCAGCGAATAGCGAACCCAGCGCGGCTCCTGTGTGGCGCGGGTCGATTTCATTGCCCACCTCCGCTCGCCTTGGCGGCCGCCACTTCCAGCGGCTCGTTGTTCTTGTGCCGGTTGGCCGTCCACCACTGCAGAACGTTAACCGCCAGCAGCAGGATGAAGGACAGACCAAGCATGACGACGGCCAGGGCCGTGGCTCCCAGCACGTCGTATTGTTCGAGTTTGGAAATGATCAGCAGCGGCGTGATTTCGGAAATCAGCGGCAGGTTGCCGGCGATGAAAATCACCGAACCATACTCGCCGACTGCCCGGGCAAAGGCCAGCGCAAAGCCGGTGAGCAAAGCCGGAAAAATGGCGGGAAAGATCACCTTGACGAAGGTCTGCCAGCGCGAGGCACCGAGTGAGGCAGCCGCCTCCTCAACCTCGGTTTCGATATCCTCGATCACGGGCTGCAGCGTGCGCACGACGAAGGGCAGCGTAATAAAAGTCAGTGCAAAAACAATACCGAGTGGCGTGTAGGCAACCTTGATGCCCAGCGGTTCGAGATACTGTCCAAGCCAGCCATTGCCGGCGTACAGCGTGGCCAGCGTGATACCGGCGACGGCGGTCGGCAAGGCGAAAGGCAGATCGACCAGGGCATCAACGAAACGCTTTCCGGGAAATGGATAGCGCACCAATATCCAGGCCACGATCAGCCCGAAAAAGGCATTGATGGTGGCCGCCAGGAATGACGCGCCGAAGGTCACCCGGAAGGCGGCCAGCGAGCGTTCGCCGAGCGCGATGTCAATGATCTGCCCGAAGCCGAGCTCGGAGGCCTTCAGGACCATGCCGCCCAAGGGCAGCAGGATCAGGATCGAGAGATAAACCAGCGTATAGCCCAGCGCCAGGCCGAAGCCGGGCAACACGCGGTGAGTTTTTGCCGCCATTACTTGCTTTGGTAGATCTGGTCGAAGGATCCGCCATCCTTGAAGTGTGCAGCGAAGGCCTTGTTGGCCCCACCGAACACCTCATCGACGGTAAAGGTCTTCACCGGGGGAAAGAAGGCAGCGTACTTCTTCAGCAATTCGGCATCACGTGGCCGCAGGTAGTTCTGGGCGGCATTTTCCTGCCCCTCCTTTGACCACAGGTATTCCAGATAAGCCTGAGCCTGCTTGCGGGTGCCCTTTTTGTCGACCACCTTCTCGACCAGCGCCACCGGGAACTCGGTCTGCATGGTCAGGCTGGGGTACACCACTTCGAACTCACCCTTGCCGAACTCCTTGGCAATCATCTCGGCTTCGGATTCGAAGGTAATCAGCACATCGCCCATCCGGCGCTGCATGAAGGTCGTCGTCGCGTCACGGCCACCGGCGGCGAACAGCGGGGCATTTTTCAGCAATTTGCCGAGAAATTCCTGCGCCGTCTTGTCATTGCCGCCCGGCCGCTTCAACGCCCAGGCCCAGGCCGACAAATAGGTGTTGCGGCCGTTGCCGGTATTCTTCGGATGCGGAATGATCATCTGAACGCCGGGAGCAGCGATGTCGTTCCAGTCCTTGAGGACCTTCGGGTTGCCCTTGCGCACGATGAAAACCATCGTCGACGTATAAGGCGAGGCATTGTTCGGGAATTTCTTGGCCCAATCCTTGGCAACCAGACCTTTGTCGGCCAGGAATTCAATATCGTTGGCCTGATTCATGGTCACCACATCGGCCTCCAGGCCATCGGCCACGGCCCGCACCTGCTTGGTCGAACCGCCGTGCGATTGTTTCAGTTCGATGCTCTCGCCAGTCTTGGCCTTCCAATACTTCTGGAACATCGGGTTGTAGTCTTTATAAACATCGCGAGCAACATCATAGGATGCGTTGAGCAACGTCGAATCAGCCAGTGCAGCGCCTGCCACCAGGCTTAACAAAATTGCGGTAATCGATTTGCGGAATTGGGTCATGCTTCACCTCCTATGCGATTGAGCGAATCTAGCTGAGTCGTTTATAACCACAAAGACAAATTTTGAATTTACTTATAGCCATCTCTACCAAACCCGCGTCGTAAGCGAAAGCCAACCTCCTTGGCTCTATTCGCCAGCCACGCCAGGGGCTATCATTCAACATTAACCACGCAGCCAATATATTCAAGATGCGCGCCTCCCTGCCTGCCACACTCCTGCTTTCCACCTTGCTCGCCGCCTGCGCCTCCAAAGGCGACATCCCGCCGAGCAAGCACATCTCGCAAAGCGGCCCGCTCAAGGTGCATCCGGGCCTGCTCGGCCAGCCAGTACCGCCGGAACTGCAACAAGAAACCCGCACCTCGCCAACAACAACCGGCACGGCAGACTCCGCGATCAAGATAGACCCGGTCGGGTTACGCACTCAGCGTAGCGTCTATTTCGACCTGAACAGCGCAGACATCAAGGCCGACTACGACCCGGCCCTGCGTGCTCATGCCCGCTATCTGGCCGAACATCCGAATGCGCGCGTTCGGGTCGAAGGCAATGCCGACGAACGAGGCAGTTCCGAGCACAACCGGCGCCTGGGCCTGAAGCGCGCCGAAAATGTACGCTCGGCAATGCTCAGCAACGGTGCAGCGGAAAAACAGATCGCCATCAAGACACTCGGCGAAGCACGTCCGAAGCTCGTCGGCCATGACGAAGCATCCTGGTCAGAGAATCGTCGCGCCGACGTGATCTACGAACGGGAAGACTAAACAGAAGAACCCGCCAGCAAAAGGCCTCGCTAAACAGCGAGGCCTTTTTCTTTGGGCGAAGCGATGGCGACTACCGATGACGACTACTTATGATTGCTCAATTCATGTGAAGGCAAATTCGCCAGCCATTCGGAAAACGGTATCTCCGTGACTTCCGGCACACGCCTTTCCACCGACTTCCGGCGCTCGCGCCAACCATTCGGCGGCCCGAGTTCACAGTCGCGGCGATCATCACCCGAGCGCTTTTCGTTTTTCACAACCATCAAACACCTCGTCCTTTAATCACCCCGGAGCCAACACTCCCGACTGGTTTCAATATAAAGGCAGACGAAAAAAGAGGCAGTGAAGAAACTCACATCACAACAAAAATGGCCCGACGGTGCCGGGCCATTTGCGAGATGCGATAAAAAGTTGATCGCGACGAACACGACTGGAATCCGTTGGCGCACGTGATCAACTACCTGGGGCGTGAGTTGCCCGCTGTTACGGTGTCAGTGCCACGACCAGGCCACACCTTCTAAGCATCGCTGATACCGGAACTTGCGCTGCATCGTGGAGCGATCAGGTTTCCTGATTGCAAACGTTGCGTTAAGTCTTCGCCGGACATTGGCTTGCCAAACAAATACCCTTGGAATACCTGGCACCCCGCGGCGGCCAGGAAGTCACGCTGGGCTTCTGTTTCGACCCCCTCGGCCAAGACTTCCATATTGAGGTTGAGGCCCAGGGCGATGATGGTATTCGAGATGGCACAATCGCTTTCATTGTCTGGCAAGTCACGGACAAAGGCGCGGTCAATTTTCAAGCGATTCAATGGAAATGCTTTGAGATAGGCTAACGATGAATACCCAGTGCCGAAATCATCAAGCGCTGTCTTGATGCCGAGGCAGTTGAGGCCGCGCATGATATCGATGGCGCCAATCGGATCAACGATCAGCGAGCCTTCAGTGATTTCCAGCTCCAATAGGCGATTAGGCAAGCCAGTTTCGTCGAGAATCGTTTGTACCGAGGCCAAGAGGTCATTGCGACGAAATTGGCGAGCCGAGAGGTTAACGGCAACCGGAATTTCAAACCCCAATTCGGTCTGCCATGTTCGCGCCTGATGACAGGCTGCCCGCATAACCCATTCACCAATCGAAACAATGAGCCCGGTTTCTTCTGCGACAGGTATGAACTGGACAGCTGAGACATTGCCCAATTCCGGGTTATGCCAGCGCAACAAGGCTTCGACGCCAACCAATTCGCCATTTTTTGCGTTGACCTGTGGCTGATAGACGACCGAAAACTCGTTGCGATCCAGCGCCACTCGCAACATGCGTTCGAGCTTGAAAAGATGGGTGCCCATCTCGTTCATTTCGTGCGAGTAATATTTGTATAAATTGCGGCCGTCGGCCTTGGCGCTATATAAGGCAGACTCCGCCGCCATCATTAGTGTCTTGCTGTCTAGGCCGTCATTCGGAAAGATGGCGACCCCGATACTGGCACTGATATGCGCGTTGATGCCGCCCATTTGAAATGGGCGTGCAAAAGCGGTGAGCAGCTTTTCGCAAATGCCGCCGATGGTCTGAGGATCAACAATTTCGTTGAGCAATATCGAGAAGCGGTTGCCCCCAAGGCGGGCCACGATGTCGTATTTTCGCAGGGAAACCTTGACCCGCTCCGCCGCCTCGATCAGCACCTGATCGCCGACTGAATAACCCATTGAGTCATTGATCGCCTTGAAACGATCAAGGTCGAGCTGAAGTATTGAAAATCGGCTGCTGTTTCTTTTCGCATTGGCCAACTGCTGCTCAAGGGCTGAAAGCCAGGATTCCCGATTGGGAAGAGCGGTCAGTCCATCAAAGGTTCTGAGTTGATCCAGTAGTGCCTCGACCGTCTTTTGCTGACTGAGGTCGAAAATCATCCCCGTGTAGTTCACAACCTTTCCGTCCTGACTTCTCACCACGGCAATCGAAAGCAAGGCCGGATAAATCTCACCATTCTTTCGCCGATTCCAGACCTCCCCTTCCCAGGTGTCATTAGCGTTAAGTTCTTGCCACATCCTTGCGAAGAAAGCCGCATCGTGCCGACCGGACTTGAGGATGCGCGGATGCTGGCCGATGATTTCCGAGCGGCTATAACCAGAGATTCTCAGGAAGGCGGGATTGACTTCGACGATCCGCTGGTCGGCATCGGTGACCAGAATGGATTCAACGCTATTCGCAAAAACGGCTTCAGCAAGATTGAGTTGGTGTTCGGCCACGCGACGACCGCGTTGAATCTGGCGAATCAGAATTCCCGCCAGCATGAAAGCCAGAAGTACCAACAAACCGCTGATCGAGAGTTCTTTCCAGGCGCGTTTTTCGACCTGTTCGGCACTGACGCCGAGCGAGGCATTTAACCGATCCTCAAGGGCCTTCATGGCATCGATTTTTGCGGTTGAGACTTCAAACCACATTTCCGGTGTCGGTAACGATATGGATAAAGCCTCGGTGGTCGACATGCTGCCGTGCGACTCCTCCCAAAAGGCAACGGCCTTGATCTTTTGCCGGATACGCTCAGCGTCCTTGATGTCGGGCTGGGCCAGAATTTCGCGATACCTGGCCGCCGTTTCTGCATCGGCCAGGCGGACGAAGTTGGCCAGACGAGCCTGCTCCGTGGCCCGGATATTGTTTAACGTCAGCATCCGGCCTGCACTGAAGTTGTGATCGGACAGGATCGCCGATAGCAACGCTCTTTCCTGCCCCAACATCTCTTTGGCCTGGGAAAAGGCAATAAAGGCCATTTGCTTGCGGAAGATCGAAGACTCGATGGCGCTGCCGAAGGAGCTCAATTGCAGGTCAAACAGCGTGTCAATAATCCACGTATAACGGTCGACCGTGTAATCACGCGATAGCTCGAGACTCTTTACCCGAGGCCGAAGCTCCTGGAGCTGCCCCCATCCTGCATCGAGGCTTCGCTGGAGGGCCTGATCCATGGCATGTTCGCGAATGATTGATTTCAATTCATTCAGCGAACCATCTGTCCGAATCTGCTGCGTCACTAGCGATTCGCCAAAACGCTCACCTCGAGAAGCGATAAAGCCGCTGGAAAACCCCCGCTCGCGTTGTAGTTCGTGGATAAGCCGACTAATCGCCCCATTCGCTCCCATCCATTTTCGATCAAGGCTTGCATTCCGCAACTGGTCGAAGCGCTCGACCAAGCTATGTATCGCGAAAAATGAGAGCGCCAAAAGAAAAACGATCAGCACCCAAGTGGCATTGCGTCGAATGGGCCCAAGAGAGCTTGGTGGAGCTCTTGGCACATTGCTTTGCGGACTGTTTTCAATTGGCATTTGTTAAATCGGTTAAATTTATCAACTTTGATATCAGCGGCAGTTTATCGGACAGGTTAGACTTGCGATTTAATCTCGGTCATTTTGGAGTGTGGAATGCGAATTCGTTGGAGCAGCGATCTGGAGACTGGCATCCGGGCGATCGATCTTCAACATGAAGAGCTGATCGGCATGCTGAACGAACTTGACGCTGCCTATTCGGGAGGATGTGAGCAGTTTGTCCTGGATAGCGTCTTGCAGCGGCTCGGTGCCTACGCGGAGTTCCACTTCGGTACAGAAGAATCCCTAATGGCTACTTTGCCGCGCAGCGAACAGCATGCCGAGGAGCATCTGAGGCAACACAGAGGCTTTATAGAGCAACTGTCACGAATGCGCGCTGCATCCAGTCAAGATGCGCCGCAAACCATGGGCATCTTGATTGACTTCCTCAATGAGTGGCTTTACGAGCACATTCTCAAGAGCGACCGAAATCTCGGTGCCCTGTTAAACCAGAAGACTGCAAATTCGCGTACGCAAAAAATGTAATCCGAGTTTTTGATATGGCGGATGAGCACGCGGTGGCTTCGGCAGCTTTCAGGATGGCGCCCCCTTGAGCATCTGCTTTTGAGAATGACTGAGAGTCCGGTTGTGGTCGGGAGCACTAGCCTGGCCTCTTGCCACAAAGCAGTCATAGCCTGGAAAAATTCCTTCTCGACTGCCGGCTTACAGGTGTCACATCGAAGTCACACTCTCGGCCAATAGCGGCTGTTGAATATGCCATATAATTGGCACTTATGACTGAACGAACCACATCCATCCTCCTTATATCAACGGTCTTGATAGCGATACTTGGTGTGTTTTTGTTGCCCCTCAGGCAGGGGCTTGGTGTCATTTCTAGGTTTATCAGTACCGCATATATCGTCGATATTTTCGCTGTGTGGTTCTTTTTGTTCATGAAGTTAACTTCGAAGCTGGCTCCGTTGAACTTCAAATGGGAGTCGCTATCGCGCAACGAAAATATGTTTTGTATTTTCTATGTGTTCCTTACGAAGGAAGCGCGAGAAGAATGGCGTGGTTATATAAGCGAAAAAAAGAAATGAGGGGCTGCTAGCACTATTGCCTAACTGCCGCTTAGAGTAAGAAATCGCAGCAACCAACTGCATTTGAATGGCATAAGATAGAGTCCGGCCATGCGCGGCCTGCTAGTATGCAATATGATTTCTTGGCCACAATTGAACGAGTAACCAGATGCTAGACAAGTCAGGCGCCAAAAAGGCCTGTATCGCATTTGCTATTGGAGCCTGGGCGATGGCCTTGGTTGAGTTGTTCCATCCGACAATGACAGCCCCCACGGGTAGATGGAGTTGGCTTACAGGTAGCATATTTAATACAGCCGGTAGCTTGGGGCTTGTTGTGCTTTGGGCCGTTGTAGGCAGCTTTCTGTTTCTGACTGGCTACAGGAAGAATTGACCGCTTGGGGCACGGAGCCGACGTAACTCAGGTTTAGAAACTGTCATCCCACGTCTCAAAATGCCAATGGCCGGCCAAAACTTAGCTCCTGTTATTTTTCATTGAGGAGGCTATCAACTGCTTCGGCCGAGGTACTGCATGTGGTCGCTTTCATGACTCCGAATTTCGGCCGAAGCCGCCGGTGACGGATCAGCAGGTATCTGTCGAAAATATGGCAGAAATTAGCCTTTCAGTAGCGCTGAGACCAAACCGCTAACCAATTGCCTGTATGGGGTGTCTGAACCATCGACCGCTGACTGGCTCAAACGCGGAAATGCCCTATGACGCGGTCAGTCCCCCGACTGTTCCCATGCTCGCAAATGGCATCAAGATATTGCGCTATCATCATTGCCAGATCAGGAAAACTGCCCATGTTCGATCACGACATCGTTGCCTTCATCCAGTCCGGCGTCAGCATCACGCTGGCTGCATGCGCGCCGGGGCGGGTGCCGAGCATGAGCCGCGGCTATGCCTGCAAGCCGGTTGATGGCGACACCATCGGGATCATCCTGCCCCGAACGCAGGCCGCCGAAGCGCTCGACAACATTCGTCTGACCGGGCGTGTCGCGGTGGCGTTCAGCCAGCCGACCACCAACCGGACGACCCAGATCAAGGGCTCCGATGCCCGCATCGTCGCCTTCGACCCGGATGACGAGCATCTCGTCCGCAAGCACATCGAAGAGTTCGTTCCCGAAGCCGTCGCACTGGGAACACCGGAAGAGATGGTGCGCGCCCTTCTTTCCTACCAGCGCGAGGATCTGGTGATGGTCCTATTCACGCCGACCAGCGGTTTTGACCAGACGCCTGGCCCGAAGGCCGGTCACCCCTTGCCGGCCACGCCATGACGCCGCGCCTAGACACCATCCGTGAATGCCTGGAGGGGATCATTCCCGGCCACATCGTTACCTGCGATCCGGGTGGAATGCCCAATGTCGCCTTCCTGTCGCAGGCCGAGTACATCGATAACGAACACCTCGCACTCTCCTACCAGTTCTTCAACACCACCCGGCGCAACGTGCTGGCCGGCTCGCCGGTCCGCCTGCTGCTGACCAGCCATCTGACGGCCCGTCAATACCGCCTCTCACTGCAATACCTGCGTACCGAAACGGCCGGCCCGCTATTCGAGCGGATGAAGGCCAAGCTCGCCGGCATCGCCGCGCACAGCGGAATGGCGGGCATCTTTCGCCTGCTCGGTGCCGACATCTACCGTGTGCTGGACATCCTTCCGGTGCCGGGCGGCACCATCAGCCCGCCACCGCCGGCCGTCAACTGCCTGAACGCCCTGCGCCACTCCACCGAGCACCTGAGCGCCTGCGCCAACCTTGAATGCCTGCTCGAAAAGGCCGTGGATTGCCTGGAGAAGGAGTTCGGCTTCAGCCACCTGACGCTACTGATGCACGACGAGGCACGCGGCTGCCTGTTCACGCTTGCCAGCCGCGGCTACACGCAATCCGGCATCGGCTCCGAGATTCCGGTCGGTTCCGGCCTGATCGGCATCTGCGCCCGCGAACGTTCGCCGATCCGCATCGGTTTCATGAGCAGCGAGTACACCTACGGCCGCACCGTCCGCGACGGGCTGGCCGCCGAGGGGCAGATCGACGCCCTGGAAACCGCCATCCCGCTCCCCGGCCTGCCCAACGCCGCCAGCCAGATGGCGATCCCCATCGTCGCCGGCGACCGGCTGCTCGGCGTCATCTACGTCGAAAGCCTGGCCGACCTGCATTTTGGCTATGACGAAGAAGACGCGCTGGTCGTCTTCGCCGCCCAGCTCGGCCTGGCAATGCAGCATCACCAGATGACGGACGAGGCATCGGACGACATGCCGGTCACCGAGCGCCCGCCGGCGCCACCGCAAGGCGCGCTGCTGACCGTGCGCCACTTTGCCGCCAACGACAGCGTGTTTCTCGACGATGACTACCTGATCAAGGGCGTGGCCGGCGCCATTCTCTGGGCGCTGCTCAACGACTTCACCCGACGCGGCCGCACCGGCTTCACCAACAAGGGCCTGCGGGTCGATTCCCGCATCCGCCTGCCGGGCGCAAGCGACAACCTCGAAGCTCGCCTCGTGCTGCTGCAACGGCGGCTGGCCGAGCGTAATGTCGGCATCGCCATCGGCAAGACCGGACGCGGTCGTTTCGCACTCACCGTCGAGCGCCCTCTGACGCTGGTCGAGAGCTAATTTTCCGGCTCTGGCAGCCGCCTTTCTTAAATCTTCATTCAGCATTTCTTAAAAGATTCGTAAGCGGGCACCACGCCCCTTGTCCTGCTTTTTTGGCCGCCTAGACTTCCGTCAACACACCAGACAGGAGTCGCCATGAACGCATTTCCAACCGCAGTCGATCCGCTCCGGCTGTATGAACAGCTGCTGCTGATCCGCGCCTACGAAAACGCCATCGTCCGGGGCAGCACCGACGGGCGCATTCCCGGCACCTGTACCTCGGTCGGCCAAGAAGCCGCCGCCGTCGGCGCCATCAATGCCCTTGAGGCCGACGACCTGATCCTGACCAACCATCGCAGCGCCGGCCATCTGCTGGCGCGCGGCGCCGATCCCGGCAGAATGCTGGCCGAAGTGATGGGCCGTCGTGACGGCTACTGCAAAGGCCGGAGCGGATCGCTGCACATCTCGGCCAAGGAACTCGGCGTCGTGCTGACCACCACCATCGTCGGCGGCGAACTCTCGCTCGCGCCCGGCGTCGCCCTCGCCCAGACAATGCAGGGCCGGCCCGGCATCGTCGCCTGCTTCTTTGGCGACGGCGCCGCCTGCGAAGGCAGCTTCCACGAATCGCTCAATCTGGCCGCCCTGTGGAACCTGCCGGTGCTCTACATCTGCGAGAACAACCAGTGGCAGGCCTTCGTCCATCGCCGCGAAGCGATGAGCAGCGAACACGTCTCCGACTGGGGTGCCGGCTACGGCATCCCGGCGCGAACCGTCGACGGCAACGACGTCTTCGCCGTGCTCGAAGCCACCCGCGAAGCCGCCACCCAGGTGCGCGACACCCGCCGACCGGTGCTGCTTGAAGTGCTGACCTACCGCACACGCGGCCATTTCGAACCGGACGACCAGGGTTATGTCGACAAGGCGGAACTCGCCGCCTGGCTGGCCCGCGACCCGATTGCCCTCTGCCGAGATCGTCTGATCGCCGACGGACATCTCGATGTTGCCGCCGACGCCGAACTTGCGGCCCGAGTCGAGGCGAGCATCGCCGCCGCAGTCGCCTTTGCCGCTGCCTCCCCTTTCCCATCCATCGAGGAACTCACCCTCGACGTCTACGCCTGAGATCGCCATGCCCACACTCACCCTGAACGATGCCATCGGCCTGGCCCTGGCCGAGGAAATGCGCCGTGACCACAAGGTCATTGCCTTCGGCGAAGGTATTGCCACCAAGCGCCATGAACTCGTTACCGAATTCGGCGCCCTGCGTGTCCGCAACACGCCGCTGGCCGAGGGGATCATCGCCGGCACGGCAGCCGGTGCCGCCGCCGGAGGCCTGCGCCCGGTCGCCGATCTGCTCTTCGCTCCCTTCCTCTGCTATGCCATGGACGAGCTGGTCAACAGCGCCGGCAAACTGCGCTACATGTCGGGCGGCCAATTCAGCTTCCCGCTGGTCGCGCTGGCCATGACGGGGGCCGGCTGGGGCGTTGGCGCCCAGCACAACCACAACGTCGAAGCCTGGTTCGTGCATAGCCCCGGCCTCAAGGTCGTCATGCCAAGCAACCCGGCCGACGCCCGCGCGCTGCTCAAGACGGCCATCCGCGACGACAACCCGGTCGTTTTCCTGCTTGACATCGGCCTGCTCTATCAACCCGGCGAAGTGCCAAGCGAAGCCGTGCCGATACCGCTCGGTCAGGCGACCACGGTTCGCGCCGGCACGGATGTCAGCCTCATTTCCTACGGCAAGACCGTGCATCACTGCGCGCAGGCGGCAGGAAGCCTGGCGGCCGAAGGAATCGCCGCCGAAGTCATCGACCTGCGCAGCCTGAAGCCGCTCGACGAGGCTGCCATCCTCGCCACCGCCCGGAAGACCGGGCGCGTCGTCGTCGTCCATGAAGCCAACCGCCTGTGCGGTGTCGGCGCCGAAATCGCCGCGCTAATCGCCGAACAGGCCTTTGCCAGCCTCAAGGCGCCCGTTGTCCGCCTCGGCGGCCCGGACGCCCCGGTGCCATCCAGCTTCCCGCTCGAACAGGCCACCGTGCCACAAGCCGATGCCATTGCTGCCGCGGCAAGGCAACTTTGCGCATCGCGTCGAGCCTTAACCCACCCCCCAACGGAGAACTCAAAATGCGCCTTACCACACTGACTTCCATGATCATTTCTTTGAGCCTGGTTGGTAGCACCGCCCTCGCCGGCGAAGCCGACCCAGCCCGCGTCAAGCGCGGTGCCCAGCTGGCCGCTTACGGCGGCTGCGTCGATTGCCACACCCCGTTCAAGCTTGGCCCGAACGGCCCGGAAAAGGAGATGGAGCGGGGCCTCTCCGGCCACCCGGCCGAACTCGTCCTGCCTGCACCGCCCAAGCTCGAAGGCCCCTGGAATTGGGGCGGCGCCGGCAGCATGACCGCCTTCGTCGGTCCCTGGGGCGTTTCCTACGCCAGCAACCTGACGCCGGACCGGGAAACCGGTATCGGTGCCTGGAGCGAAAGGGATTTCATTCAGGCAATGCGCAAGGGCAAGCACCTCGGCGCCGGCCGCCCGATCATGCCGCCGATGCCTTGGCAATCGGTCGGCTCATTACCGGAGCATGATCTGCGCGCGCTCTTCGCCTATCTCAAGGCGCAACCGCCAGTGAAGAACAAGGTGCCGGAGTACGTGCCACCAGTGGCGAGCAACCGCTGATGTCCGTTCATCACCAGGTTTCCAACTAACTGAAGAGGGGAACGGCGTTCCCGGCGCATTGCAGCCTTGTTTTGGCCAGAGAACCAAGGTCAACTTTGGCCGAACAGCAGAATTTACGTTCGCGGCTTCCAATGAAAATTCGTTCTGCCACACCCATCAACAAGAAGCCCCGCATCATCGCGGGGCTTCTTGTCAAAACCTATCCGACAGACTTTATTTCATAGGATCAAATTACCAATTTGGCTCGCGCTCCGGCGTCGCCGTAATCCTGTGAATACTGAGGTCGGCCCCCTCGTACTCTTCTTCCTTATCGAGACGCAAGCCCAGCGTGGCCTTCAAGGCACCATAGACGAGCGTACCGCCAACTAGGGCAACGGCAATAGCCATGAGCGTCATGATCAGCTGGGGCATGAACGCGATGCCACCGGCGCCACCAAAAGCCTTGCTGCCGAAGATACCGGCGGCAATCCCACCCCAAGCGCCACACATGCCATGCAGAGGCCAGACACCGAGCACGTCATCGATCTTCCAGCGGTTCTGAACGAGCGTAAACATGACGACGAAAAGCCCGCCAGCGACACCACCGACGACCAATGCCCCAATCGGGTGCATCAGGTCAGAGCCCGCGCAGACGGCGACCAGCCCGGCCAGCGGGCCATTGTGCAGGAAGCCGGGGTCATTCTTGCCAGCCACCAGCGCGACCAGGGTGCCGCCGACCATGGCCATCAGCGAGTTAAGGGCCACCAGACCGGAAATCTTGTCCAGCGTCTGGGCGCTCATCACATTGAAGCCGAACCAGCCAACAATCAGAATCCATGCCCCCAGGGCAAGGAAGGGGATTGATGAAGGCGGGTGGGCAGAAATACGACCATCCTTGTTATAGCGACCATAGCGGGCGCCGAGCAGCAGCACGGCCGGCAAGGCGATCCAGCCACCCATCGCATGCACGACGACCGATCCGGCGAAATCGTGGAACTCCTCGCCGAAGCTCGCCTTCAGCCAGGCCTGAATGCCGAAGGCCTGATTCCAGGCGATGCCTTCGAAGAACGGATAGACAAAGCCTACCAGCAGGAAGGTGGCGATCAATTGCGGATGGAACTTGGCCCGCTCGGCGATACCGCCGGAAATAATGGCCGGAATCGCTGCCGCAAAGGTCAGCAGAAAGAAGAACTTGGTCAGCTCGAAGCCGCTCTTCTGCAACAACGTCTCGACACCGCTAAAAAAATTGACGCCATAGGCGATGGTGTAGCCCACAAAGAAGTAAGCCACCGTAGAGACGCCAAAATCGCTCAGGATCTTGACCAACGCATTGACCTGATTTTTCTTGCGCACGGTGCCGACTTCGAGAAAAGCGAAGCCTGCGTGCATGGCCAGAACCATGATTGCACCGAGCAAAACAAAGAGCACATTACTGCTGGACTGATACGTTTCCATGAAACCCCCAAGACAAATATCCCGGACACGAAAGCAAGCACCATTCCAGTGCATTAAACATGTTACAAATCAGTGCATTGCAAATAGCATTATCAATCAAATAGCACCTGTTTGGTGCAAATTTTAAGCGCGCCGCTCATTAGCGGTGCGTGGCCGCCTCATTTCGGAGCAAGCTCGGTTGGCAACAATATCCACATCCGCCCGCTCTGTTTCATCCGCCCGGCCTGATCACCGGCTTCCTTGCCGAAACCCCAGAAAAAGTCAGCACGGACGCCTCCCTTGATTGCCCCCCCGGTATCCTGCGCCATGACCAGACGATTCAACGGCACCGCCGAATTCGGGCGTGTCGTTGCCAGAAAAACCGGCGAGCCAAGCGGGACCGAGCGCGGATCAATGGCAATACTGCGCTCCGCCGTCAGCGGCACACCCAGAGCGCCAACCGGACCGTCGGCGCTGTTCGCCACTTCGCGGAAAAAGACGTAGCTCGGATTGGTATTCAACAGACTTTCAAGACGCGCCGGATTGGCCCGCGCCCAAGCCTGGATTCCCTGCATCGAAGCCTCTTCCAGCTTCAGTTCGCCGCGCTCGACCAAGGCCTTGCCGATGGACTGGTACTGGTAACCGTTCTGGTCGGCGTAATTCAGGCGAACCATGCCGCCATCAGCCAGCTTGACCCGCCCGGAACCTTGCACCTGCAGGAAGAACAGCTCGACGGCATCATCAACATAGAGCAGGGTCTTACCGGGAAGCTTGTCGCCGCGCGCAGCGATCTCGGCCCGCGACCAGTAGGGCACCACCTTGTTGCCCTCCAGCCGGCCACGCACGCGTTTGTCCTTGAGCTCCGGGAAGACCGCCGACAGGTCGATCGTCAGAAGGTCATCGGGAACACCACGCACCGGCTGCTCGTAGCCCTTGGCCTTGGTCCGACTTCCCCGCAACATGGGTTCGTAATAGCCGGTCACCAGCCCACTCACCAAGCCATCGCCGTTGACAATGGCATAGGGCTTCAGATGCCGCTCGAAGAAACGCCGCACGTCGTTCTCGGGCTTGCCATCGGCGGCCCTTGCCAGCTCACAGACGCGCCTCCAGCCAGCCGCATTGCCCCGACTGGCAATACCGCGACAGGATTGCATGAACGCCGGCCAGGCAGCTGTGACATCGTCTTCAGCCCACCCGGGCAAATCGCCCCAGCTTGCCGGCAGTAGCGAGCGCGAGAAAGCGGGCGCGGGCGCTGGCGTGATGGCGGGCGTCACCGCCGGACAGGCGGGACACGGCTGACACTGCGCGCAGGTCGTCGGCGCGGAACTCGGCGGCACGGTCGAACAAGCAGCCAGCAGGCCAACAAATAAAAAGACAGCAACTTGGATTTTTCGCATGGGTTTCGCTAGAGTTCTCGATTTGCCGCGAAGTATACCCGCCACCATGACTGATTCCCCCCAACTGGAACGCCTGCTTGCCCTGGCCGAAGCCGCCCTGGCCCGCCTTGATGCCGCCCTGCCCCCACCGCTGCCACAACCCGACTGGCAAGCCGCTGTTGCCTTCCGTTGGCGCAAGACCAACGGCCGAGGCTGGTTGCAGGCGGTCCGTCACCCGCACCCGATCCGCCTGTCCGATCTCGAAACGATTGACGACCAGAAGGAGCGCATCACCGCCAACACCCGCCAGTTCGTTGCCGGCAACCCGGCCAACAACGTGCTGCTGACCGGTTCACGCGGCTCCGGCAAGTCTTCGCTGGTCAAGGCCATGCTCAACGAGTTTTCGACTCAGGGGCTGCGCCTGATCGAGGTGGACAAGGATGATCTGGTCGACCTGGCCGACATTATCGACCTGCTTGAAGGCCGCCCGGAAAAGTTCATCATCTTCTGCGACGACCTCTCCTTCGAGGCCGGAGAAACCGCCTACAAGGCGCTGAAATCGGTGCTCGACGGCTCGGTTGCGGCGCCGCCGGACAACGTGCTGATCTACGCCACGTCGAACCGCCGCCACCTGATGCCGGAGTATTTTTCGGAAAATCTCGAAACGCACACCGTCAATGATGAAATCCGCCCCGGCGAAACAACGGAAGAAAAAGTCTCGCTGTCCGATCGCTTCGGCCTGTGGATTTCCTTCTATCCGTTCAGCCAGGAAGACTATCTCGCCGTTTTCCAGCACTGGGCGTGCGAACTCGGCGTGCAGGAAAAGGTCATCGCCGACAGCGAACGCGAGGCGCTGAACTGGTCGCTCGGCCGCGGCTCACGCTCGGGCCGCGTCGCCTGGCAATTCGCCAAGGACCTGGCCGGCCGTCAGAAACCAGCCAAAAAGAAAGCCAAATGACCAAGATCGTCGAAGTTGCCGCTGCCGTCATGCTGCGTGCCGATGGCCGCGAATTCCTGCTCGCCCAGCGCCCGGAAGGCAAGGTTTACGCTGGCTACTGGGAATTCCCCGGCGGCAAGGTCGAACCCGGCGAAACCGTCCGCCAGGCACTGATCCGCGAACTGCAGGAGGAACTGGGCATCACGGTCACCGCCTGCTCGCAGTGGCTGACCCGGCAATTTACCTACCCGCATGCCACCGTCCGCCTGAACTTCTGGCGAGTCACCGCCTGGGATGGCGAGATCGGCATCACCGCACCGCTCGAACATTCGGCAGTCGAGTGGCAAAAAACAGGAGGGGCCGCCAGCGTCGCCCCCATCCTGCCGGCCAACGACCCGATCCTGAAAGCCCTGTCGTTGCCGACAACGATGGCCATCACGATGGCTGAAAGCGAAGGCACCGAGCGCCAGCTGGAGCGCCTCGAAGAAGCCCTGAATGCCGGCCTGCGCCTGATCCAGATTCGCGACAAAAGCCTGCCGCCAGCCCAGCGCCTGTGGTTTGCCGAAACCGTGCTGCAACTGGCCCGCAGCCATGGCGCCACGGTTGTCATCAACGACGACGAAGCACTGGCCAGACGCATCGGCGCCGATGGTGTCCACCTGTCAGCGGCACGCTTGGCCGCTTGCCAGCAACGCCCGGACTTCACCTGGGTGGGCGCCTCCTGCCATAGCGCGGAGGAAATCGTCCGGGCCGGCGAACTTGGTCTGGATTACGCGCTGCTGGGTCCGGTAATGCCAACGCCAACCCATCCTGAATCAACCGGGCTCGGCTGGACTGAATTCGAAGGGCGACTGGCCGGCAATACGCTGCCGGTGTTTGCGCTGGGCGGCATGAAGCCGGGAATGCTGGCCGAGGCCCAAGGCCACGGCGCCCACGGATTGGCGCTTATGCGCGGCTGGTAGGATCGGGATCGGTGCCCGGCTCGTTGCTGTCATCCGGCACCGGAATCCGGTAGGAATCGCTGGCCCAGCAACCGAGATCGATCTGCTTGCAGCGTTCAGAACAGAAGGGGCGCCACGGGTTCTCCGGCGCCCACAGGGCGTCTTTACCGCATTGCGGACAACGAACCTTGCGTACGGCCATTACAGATTGCAGAAGGTGAGGTCGAAGGCAACATCGCGCTCGCAGCCCCGGGCCTTGATTTCGCCAGCCGGTGGCTTGGTGAAGCGGATGTTCAGGAAATATTTGTTGGCACTGACTTCGGGGATTGCCTGTTCGTCGACATGCACCGTGACGCGCACCATCTGGGCGGCAGAACCGCCGAGGTTGAGCTGGAACTGGCCATTGGTTGCCGTGTAGTTCTTCGGCCGGCCGCTGGAGCGCAGCAGGCGCAGCACGATGGCCGCCGCATCACGCAAGGGCAACATGGGTTTGAGCCACCCCTCCAGCGCATCGCGCCGGGTTTCGGGAGAACGATGCAACCACCAGTGATACGAAGGAAGATCAAATTCGCAGACGCCGCCGGGAATTGCCGCACGGCTCTTGATGCTCATCAGCCAGTCGTTTTCCCGCAAATACTGGCCGATCTTGCCAGCCATGCCGAGCAAAGCGGCTGATGACTGTTCAATTTCGTAAAGAGCACCCGACAAGGCCTCTTCGGAAATATCCGGGTTATTGCGGAAGGCCAGCAGGGTCTGGCGCTGACGCTCCAGTTCCTGAATCAGGTCCATCTTCAGATCGGCGCGCCCAGCCACCTCAAGGATCTCGAACATCGAGACGAGGGCGGCATGATGCTCGAGGGCACCATCTTCCTGAGTGAAATACGCGGTTTTTTCGAACAAATCCTCAAGACGCAGCAGGGTGCGGATGCGCTCATTGAACGGATATTCGTAAGTAATCACGCGACTAGTGGCCTGGAGAACGGAAAATTTTGTTAATTCTGAGCCATTTGCAGTCAAATCTCAACAGGAAGCTTTAACTTTTTCAGCCGAAAGTTTCAGATACTGAAGATGCAAGGCGCTGACCTGGGCATAAAGTTTTGCCTGATCGGCATCATTGACAACGACATCGTTCGCCGCTGCCAGCCGTTGCTGACGCGTTGCCTGAGCCGCCATGATTGCCTTTACCTCATCGGCCGACATGCCGTTGCGCGCCATCACTCGCTCTATTTGCAGGCTTTCCGGGCAATCCACCACGACGATGCGATCACAACGCTCGCGGTAGGTGCCGGACTCAACCAGCAAAGGCACTGCCAGGATCACATAAGGTGAAGCCGCTGCCCGACAACGTTCGGCTGACAGCTGACGGATCAGCGGATGCAGGATGCCCTCGAGTCGGACCCTGGCCGAAGGGTCAGCAAAAACCTGTCGGCGCATGACGGCGCGATCCATCGCGCCGTCCGCCGTGGCGACAAGCGCCCCGAACTCGGCGATCAAGGCCGGCATGGCCGCACCGCCGGCTGCGGTCAATTCGTGGGCAATGGCATCGGTATCGACCAGACCGGCCCCTTGTTCGACAAACAAATCAGCAACGGTGCTTTTGCCACTGCCAATCCCGCCTGTCAGGCCGACAACAAAGCAGCTCACTTGCAGACCAGCGCTTCAGCCTTGGGCAGCGCTTTGCCTGCTGCGGCGATCAAGGCGCCCTTATCGGTAGCCGGGCCCGTTGCCTGCAGCTTCACCGTGCTGTCCTTGCCCGGACGCGGTGCCACACGGGCTGAACGAACCCCCTTGCTCTTCAGTTCGGCCAATCGATCCTGCGCGCCTTTCTCGGAGGAAAAAACGCCGAGTGAAATGGCTGAACGACTGACGCCCTCCTGAACCACAAAGAAGTCGGTCACCTCCAGATTACGCAACTCCCCGGCTTTCTTTTCGACCTCGGCCTTGCTGGCCAGCGGCGGAATATGAACCCACCAACCGTTGCCCTCCGCCGCAACAAGACGGCGGCTAAGCTTGAATTCCTTGAACTTGTTCGCAAGCACCCCGGTCAGGCGATCAGCATCGGCGACAGAAAGATGTTCCCACGCCAGGCAAACCGAGGGAGGCTCGACAGGCTTGGCGACCTCCTCCTTGGCAACCTCAGGCAAAGCCGGCTCTGCAGGCGCCGGATTCGGCTGCTCCTCCTTGGCCGGTTCCTCCTTGGCCGGAGCAGCAGCCGGCGCTTCGCCACGGGAAACGATACGCATGCGTTCGGGCTTTACCTGATGCTCAAGCCGCCCGGCATCGGGATTGTCCAGGCGACCGAAATAACCAGCGCCAAAGGCGTAGAACAGCAGATTGACAAGGACCAGCAGAAAAACAAGGACTTTCACCGGATCAGCCCACTTTCGGCAAATGCTTCAACGACTCGGCAATCGCTTCGGCCGGGTAGTCGTAATCTTCCAGTTGCCCGGAGAAAAACTTGTCGTACGAAGCCATGTCGAAATGGCCGTGGCCGGTCAGGCTGAACAGGATGGTCTTCGCCTCGCCCGTCACCTTGCACTTCAGCGCCTCGTCGATGGCGGCGCGGATGGCGTGGCAGGACTCCGGCGCCGGGATGATGCCTTCGGCCCGGGCAAACTGGACGCCGGCTTCAAAAGTCGCCACCTGTGGCACGGCCAGCGCCTCGACCTGCCCCTCGTGGAGCAGTTGCGAGACGAGCGGCGAATCGCCGTGGTAGCGCAGACCACCGGCATGGATGCCGGGCGGCATGAAGTCGTGGCCGAGCGTGTACATTTTCATGATTGGCGTATAGCCGGAAACGTCGCCGTAGTCGTAGGCATAGTGGCCCTTGGTCAGGGTCGGACAGGAGGTCGGCTCGACCGCGACACAGCGCAGGTTGGCAGCGCGCTTGTCGCCGGCTGCCTTGTCGGCCAGGAAGGGGAAAGCGATCCCGCCAAAGCTGGAACCACCGCCACAGGGGCCGAAGATCACATCCGGATAAAGGCCGATCTTGTCGAACTGCTTCTTGGCCTCGAGGCCGATGACCGACTGGTGCAGCAGCACGTGGTTGAGCACGGAACCAAGCGTGTAGCAGGTGCCGGGGTCGGCCGCCGCTTCTTCGACAGCTTCCGAAATGGCCAGGCCGAGCGAGCCCTGATTGTCGGGATCGGCGGCCAGCGCAGCGCGGCCGGCGTTGGTCAGATTGGTCGGACTGGCGAAGACTTCGGCGCCCCAGGTCTGCATCATCGAGCGGCGGAAAGGCTTCTGCTCGTAGCTGACCTTGACCATGAAGACGCGCACCGGCAGGCCGAACATCTGGCCAGCGAAGGCAATCGACGAACCCCACTGGCCGGCGCCGGTTTCGGTGGTCAGCCGCTTGGTGCCGGCAATCTTGTTGAAATAGGCCTGCGGCACGGCAGAGTTCGGTTTGTGCGAACCGGCCGGCGAAACGCCCTCGTACTTGTAGAAAATCTTGGCCGGGGTACCCAATGCCTGCTCAAGGCGCAAGGCGCGGCAGAGCGGCGCTGGACGCCACAGGGCGTAGATCTGGCGGACCTCTTCGGGGATGGCGATCCAGCGTTCGGCCGACATTTCCTGCTCGAGGATCGGCCCCGGAAAAATCGCCCCCATTGCTTCCGGCGGCACCGGATTGCCATCCGGCCCAAGTGGCGGCGCCGGCGGGTTGGTCATGTCGGCAACGATGTTATACCAGTGCGTTGGAATATCTTCTTGTTCTAGGTTGATGCGCAGCGGCGTCACTTTTCTCTCCCGGAAAGCGTTTGCTGAAAGCCGGTAAGTTACCCCAAAAGCCTTTGCCAACCAAGGGCGGCCGTGGATTCTGGCGGTTTTTTGCGATCGACCGGAACAACAAGCAAGGCAAGCAGTTAAAGTACTGCCTGCCCATCTTTTTCGTTACCCAGAATCACCTTGCTCGCCCCCAAAATCGCCCATCTGTTTTGCCACCCCGCGACACCGTGCACCGCGCTCGATGCCATCGAAGTCACGGTCGAACCCGGCGCAGCGGGTGGTCTGATCTTGCGTTACTGCGTGCGGAGCAGGCTGGCCGCGCTCCTGATTCCGTCGGCGCTCCCGTCCGGTCCGGCCGACAATCTGTGGCAGCACACTTGCTGCGAGGCCTTCGTTGCCGCGGTTGATGACAAGCAATACCGAGAATTCAATTTCTCACCATCGGGCCAATGGGCGGTCTATGACTTCAAGGATTGCCGGGAGCGCGACACCGGCACCACCCCGCCGAATGCCCCGCGAATCACGATGCAGCGCCTGGCCGATGATTTTCAACTAACAGCCGAACTCGGCCCGGCACTGCTGCCCACCGGAAAAATGCTGCAACTCGGCCTGAGCGCAGTCATCGAATCCGCCGACGGCAGCAAAAGCTACTGGGCATTGGCGCACTGCGCCACCCAACCCGATTTCCATCTCCGTCAGAGTTTTACGCTGACTTTGAACCGAAACACGCCATGACCCAGACCATTCTGTTCGGCATCGACCGCCTGCTCGCCGACTCCGCCCTGCGCCGCCCGTTGGCCGGCAAGCGCATCGCCCTGCTCGCCCACCCGGCCTCGGTGACCGCCGATCTGACCCATTCGCTCGATGCCCTGGCCGCCCTGCCCGACCTCAAGCTGAGCACCGCCTTCGGCCCGCAACACGGCCTGCGCGGCGACAAGCAGGACAACATGGTCGAGTCACCCGATTTCCTCGACCCGCAACATGGCATCCCGGTCTTCAGCCTGTATGGCGACGTGCGCCGGCCCACCGATGCCATGATGGATACTTTCGACGTTTTGCTCGTCGATTTGCAGGATCTGGGCTGCCGCATCTACACCTTCATCACCACGTTGCGCTACGTGCTTGAAGCGGCGGCAAAACAAGGCAAGACCGTCTGGGTACTCGACCGCCCCAATCCGGCCGGCCGGCCGGTCGAGGGCCTGAGGCTGCGCGACGGCTGGGAGAGCTTCGTCGGCGCGGGGACGATGCCCATGCGCCACGGCCTGACCATGGGTGAACTCGGTCACTGGTTCATCTCCACCCTGAAGCTCGATGTCGATTATCAAGTCATCACGATGCAGGGCTGGCAACCGGATGCCGCCCCCGGCTACGGCTGGCCACTGGGCGAGCGGACCTGGATCAACCCCAGCCCGAACGCGCCCAACCTGTGGATGGCCCGCGCCTATGCCGGTACCGTCATGCTCGAAGGGGCCACCTTGAGCGAAGGGCGCGGCACCACCCGGCCGCTGGAAATCTTCGGCGCTCCGGATATCGATGCCCGCGCCGTGATCGCCGAAATGCAGGCCTTTGCCCCACAGTGGCTGAGGGGCTGCAAGCTGCGTGAAATCTGGTTCGAACCGACCTTCCACAAGCATGCCGGCAAGCTTAATCACGGCGTGCAGATCCATTGCGAAGGCCCCTATTACGACCACGAGGCCTTCCTGCCCTGGCGGATCCAGGCGCTGGCCTTCAAGGCCATCCGCCGGCTTTATCCCGATTACCCGCTGTGGCGCGACTTTGCCTACGAATACGAACATGACCGGCTGGCCATCGACCTGATCAACGGCTCGCCGCTATTGCGGGAATGGGTGGATGATCCGCAGGCAAGTGCCAACGATCTGGATGTCCTGGCAACCGCCGACGAACGGGCCTGGCAAGCGGAAAGCAAAACCTTCCTGCTGTACTGAACGATTACCCAGAAAAAATGCCTAATGGAAATCGCTATCTATCGATAACACCTGTTGCTAATATGACCGTCAGCTTCTAAACGATAATTCCGAGCGGGGTTCGTGTGCTTCAAAGCCGACGCACCATGGTTAATTGCTGGCTAAGCATTGTTGCGGCCGTCTTCTGGCTGCTCTCCGGATTATCTGTCGCGCATGGCATGGAGCCCGCCGGCACCGCGACCGAGGCCAAAAAACCGGCGAAATTCGCCGTCCTGGCCTACCGCCCAAAAGCGGAAACCGAAGCACGCTGGCAACCGCTGATCGACTACCTCAACAGCATCCAGCCGAGCCAGCCGATCACGCTGGTCGCGCTCAATTACCCGGAGCTCGAGGCCGCCGTCAGGAACAAGCAGATCGATTTCGTCCTGACCCAACCGGCACATTACATCCTGCTGGCCAAGCAGGAACATTTGCTCTCGCCATTGGCCACGCTGGTTGAAAAAGAAGGCGGCAAAGCACTGTCCAGTTTTGGCGGCGTAATCGTCACCCGCAGCGACAAGACAGACATCCAGCAGCTCGCCGATCTGCGGGGAAAACGTATCGCGGCCAGCAGCATGGCATCGCTTGGCGGCTATCAGATGCAGGCCTTCGAACTGTTGCAAGCAGGCATCCACCTGCCAAACGACGCCCGGATCATCGAGACCGGGCAGCCCCAGGACAAGGCCATTCAGGAATTGCTGGCCGGACGGGCCGACGCAGCCTTCGTTCGCACCGGCCTCCTCGAAGCCATGCAAATGGAGAACAAGCTGGATGCCAGGCAATTGCGGGTCATCAACCCCCAGCCTCCCGGCGACTTTCCACTCGTCCGGTCAACCCGGCTGTATCCGGAATGGCCAGTTGCCGCGATGCCCTGGACAGAAAACAATCTGGCGCGGCAGGTCGCTGCAGCCATTCTTTCCCTGCCGGCCGACGGGGAGACTGCGCGAGCCATGAATATTCATGGCTTCACCATTCCTGAAGACTACCGTCCAGTTGATGAATTGATGCGCCAGCTCCGCCTGTCGCCTTTTGATGCTCCGCCAAAGTTCACGATAAATGATGTTTTCGTGCAGTTCGGTGCCGTCATTGCGGTGATCGCCATACTCGGCATCAGCGTCCTGATAGCCATCGTTCTGGCCCTGTTCCGTACGATACGCCGCCTCAAGGGCGAACGCTCGCGAACCAAGGCGACGATGGCTCAACTCTCGGCCGCCGAAGCCCGCTTCCGGGCCATTTTCGACAACGTCGAAACCCTGGCCATTCAGGGCTACCTGGCTGACGGTACCGTCGCCTACTGGAACAATGCATCGCAAACTACCTATGGCTACACCGCGCAGGAAGCGCTCGGCAAATCCCTGCTCGACCTGATCATCCCCCCCGCCATGCGCGAAGACGTCCGGGGCGCCGTGCAATGGATGTTTTCCCACAAGACGGGCATTCCACCGGGCCGGCTCAAATTGCAGCGCAAGGATGGCAGCACGGTCGAGGTCTATTCGAGCCATACCGTCATCGACACGGCCGATAAGGGGCCGATGATGTTCTGCCTCGACATCAACCTGACCGAACTGGTCCATACCGAGCAGGCGCTGATCGAGAGCGAATCCCGGCAACGGATGATTCTCCAGACACTGGGCGAAGGCGTCTACGGCACCGACCTCGACGGGGTTTGCACCTTCATCAATCCCGCCGCGCTGGACTACCTTGGTCTCCAGGAAGACGAGGCACTGGGCAAGAACACCCATACCCTCTTCCACCACCATCGAGCCGACGGCACGCCCTTGCCGCTGGCCGAATGCCCACTGATCCTGACCGCCAGGGATGGCCAAAGCCGGCGCCTGGAGGATGTCTTCTGGCGGAAAAATG
Organism: Dechloromonas aromatica RCB; assembly: GCF_000012425.1. Lineage (NCBI taxonomy): Bacteria > Pseudomonadati > Pseudomonadota > Betaproteobacteria > Rhodocyclales > Azonexaceae > Dechloromonas > Dechloromonas aromatica (nom. nud.). The sequence goes on from NC_007298.1 coordinate 3,992,590, forward strand.
GCGAATGCTTTCCGGTGCGCCTGACCATCACGGCCAAGCTACGCGATGGCGTGATTACCGGTGTCGTCGTCTCGTTCGCCGACATCAGCGAAAACCGACGCGTGGCCAAGGAACTGGAACAACATCACACCCACCTTGAAGCGCAAGTCAGGCAACGTACCGAACAACTGGAAATTGCCCGCCAGGCGGCTGAAGCCGCCAATCGATCAAAGAGTGCCTTCCTGGCCAACATGAGTCACGAGATACGCACGCCGCTCAACGCCGTGCTCGGCATGGTGCACCTGTTACGCCGTGATGCACCAACACTGGAGCAGATCGACCGCCTGGACAAGATCGACTCGGCCTCGCAGCATCTGCTGGCGGTGATCAACGACATCCTGGACATCTCGAAAATCGAGGCTGGAAAACTGGTTCTCGACGAAACAACCGTGGACATCACCAGCATCCTGAAGCGTGTCGTATCCGTGCTCGGCGACCGTGCTCGCCAAAAGGGGCTCGAATTACGTGTGCTGGCGGATGATTTCCCCCATACCTTTATCGGCGACCCGACGCGCATCACCCAGTGCCTGATCAATTACGCCGGCAACGCGGTCAAGTTCACCGAGCATGGCAGCATCACCCTCAAAGCCAGGCGCATGGCTGATGACAGCAACGGCGTACTGATCCGCTTCGAAGTCGAAGATACGGGCATTGGCATCTCCGATGATGCCATCGATCGCCTGTTCGGCATCTTTGAGCAGGCCGACAGTTCGACCAGCCGGAAATTCGGCGGCACCGGTCTGGGCCTGGCCATCACCCGACGCCTGGCCGAACTGATGGGCGGCAAGGTCGGCGTCAGCAGCCGCGTCGGCGCCGGCAGCCGCTTCTGGTTTACGGCGCAGTTGAAACCCGGCGACGACGCCGTCGATGCCATGACCTCAACCTTTGCCGGCCTTACCGCCAAAGGCGTTCAGAACAGCCTGCGCGGACGGCATCTGCTGGTCGTTGAAGACGAGGCGATCAACCGCGAAATTGCGCTGGAACTCCTCGGCGAGTTCGGGATCACCGCAGATACCGCCGAAAACGGGCGCCACGCGGTCGAATTGATCAAGATCCAGCACTACGATCTGGTCCTGATGGACATGCAGATGCCGGAAATGGATGGCCTGGAAGCTACCCGCCGGATTCGCGCCCTGCCCGAGCAAAACGCCGTACCGATCATCGCCATGACCGCCAATGCGTTCGCCGAAGACCGCGAGCGCTGTATCAAGGCTGGCATGAACGACTTCCTGTCGAAGCCGGTTGAACCCGACGACCTCAAGATGCTGCTGCTACGCTACCTCGTCCATTAAGCATCTGTCTTGCACGTTCCCCCGCCTGCACGCCGCGGTATTGCGCCTCTTCAAACAATGAAAATCCGGACAAATCGGCATGGGCCAACGTGATGTGCCGGCTGCGAAAATCGGCCATTTTTTCCCGCTGAGCATGAAAGAGACTACCCGACACCGGACGGCGCATGGCGTGGCCATTCCGGAAGATGTCCAGGCGCGTCGTCAGCTTGCGGATATCCGGATGCACCCGTTCCAGTTCAGCCAGGATGCCTTCAGCCCAGACCTCGCGTGAGGTCTCGAGCAGCAGGCGCCGTCCCTCGGCGGGTGAAACATCGTGCAACGCCCGATAGTAGGTCAGCACCGTGCCACCCAAGCGTCGGCGGATCAGTTGATGAGTGGCCGTGACATAACCCAGACCGGGACTATCGAAGAAAACATTGTCCCAGGCGGCCGGCGCGCCGTATCGCTCTTCGGGAAAATTCGACAAGTGCAGGTTGGCCGTCAGCCAGGGCGCGTAATCGCCGGCCAGACACGCCAACCTCAGACCACCTGGAATTCCCGGCCAGACTCGCGGCAAAACAAAAGCCGGTGCCGCCCAAATCAGTTGCCGAGCCTCGAAACGGACCGTTTTTTCGCCCATCAGCACATCAACCGCGACGCTCGATTTGCCTTCCTCGATACGCCAGACCGTAGCCCCGGTCATCACGCGATCACCGGCCTTTTGCGCCAAACCACGTGCCAGCCAGGCATTGCCGTCCGGCGCGGTCAGCACGGCATCGGCGGCCGCATTGGCCGCTTCGCCATTGCGGCAGGCAAAGTAATGCAACCCCGCCCAGGCCGATACCTGATCGTAGGCCGTGCCGTAATCGTCGCGGCAGGCATAGTTGGACAGCCAGTGCAGCGTCGGTGCCGTAAAACCGTTGTCGTTCAGCCATTGCCGAAAGGTGATCCGGTCCAGTGTTCGCCATTCAGGGTCGGCACTCGACAAGGCCATCGGAATGGCGAACAGCCGCCGACCGTCACGCCCTCTGGCCTGTTTCAGTTCCTCCATCCGGGCATGGAAGCGCTTTTGCTGCGCCAATTCGGCCGCATCGAGGCCGCGATGCGGCAGCAGCCCCTCTTCCCAGAGTCCATTGCGGTAAACGCGTTCCTGCGGCGTGGCACACAGATAGCGCTCGTCGTAACTCGGCTTTACTGCGCCCGGATCCCCCTGCAGGACGCCCAACTCGGCCAGTAGTTCACGGACATGGATGGCTTCACGTGTCGGCAGCGGCAGATAGTGGGCGCCCCAGGGATAAGCCACCAGCGGTGATTGCCCAGCGCGCGAATTGCCGCCAGCTTCACTTTCCATTTCCAGCACAAGAAAGTCATCAACGGCCAATTTGGCCAGCTGCCACGCCGCCGACAGACCGGAAACACCGCCGCCGACGATCAGGACGCCGGTTTTTCGGACTTCTGACGGGAGGGGAAAGCCGCCGTCGCGCAAGCGATGGCCACGGATATGCGACATGCCCAGCAGTTCGCCGGGCGGCAGCAATGCTTTGCCGACCGGGGCACAACCGGCGAGGGCAGCCGCCCCCACCGCGCAAAGAAATTCCCGGCGGCTGGTGCCAGCCCCTGGCTTTGTGGTGTTAGTCAAACTTCCGCAGGGACAGGCTGACGGAAAGCTGCGCCCCGAGCCAGCCAAGGAAGGCACCGACCACAGTCAGCGCCAGCACTTCAAGCGCCCCCGGTGACTTCAGGCTGAAGCTGCCACCATAGAGCACCGCCAGCTCGCCGACCGGCCCGGCCAGCATGCGCAGGGCCCCCAGCACCAGTGCCGCAGCAGCCAGGCCACCAAGCGCCCCCTGCAAGGCACCGAAGTAGTAAAAAGGCCGGCGAATGAAGGCATCCGTCGCCCCGATCATCCGCGCCACCTCGATTTCAGCCGACTGCGCCATGACCTGCAAACGAATGGTGTTGAAGGTCACCGCCACCAGACCGGCACCGAACAAGCCAGCCAGCATCCACAAAGCCAGCTTGCCGAGACGCAGGAAGGCATCGAACCGCTTGACCCAGGCCGAGTCGAGCTGCACGTGCGCTACCTTGGGCCAGCCGGCGATTTCCTTGCGCATGATTTCCAGCGCCTCGGGCTCGGTATTGGCCGGTTCGACCACAAAGGCATCGGGCAGCGGGTTGCGCGGCAGGCTGGCGACAATTTCAGCCATCCCTTCGCTCGCCTGCATGCGCTTCAGCGCCTCCTCCTTGGGTACGAAGCGCCATTTGCCAGAAGCGACCTGACGCAGGCGATTTTCGATTTCGCCGACATCCTTCTTGCTCGCCTCGAGGCTCATGAACAGGCTGATCTGCTGCACACCGGACGCATTGCGGCCAAGATCACGCAAGTTGTCGAGGGCAACGTAACCAAACGCCGGCAGGGTCAGCGCAATGCCGATAACCAGCAGCGAGAGCAAGGTATTCAGCGGCGTTGCCCACAGGCGACGGAAGGCCGAGGCCAGCGCGGCACGGTGATGGGAGAACCAGGCGTTCATTCGACCACCCTCCCGTGATCAAGGCGCAGCACGTTCGGGTGATAGCGCTCGATCCAGCTCTGGTCATGGGTCGCGACGACGACGGTCACGCCGACCCGATTGAAGTCGGCAAAAATTTCCAGAATGGCCGCCCCCGACTCTGCATCAAGATTGCCCGTCGGCTCATCGGCCAATAGCACGGTTGGCCGATTGACCACCGCGCGGGCAATGGCCAGGCGCTGTTGCTCGCCGCCGGACAAAGCAATCGGATTGGCCTTCTCGCGAGCCAGCAGGCCAACCTTGTCGAGCGCTGCCTGGGCGCGCCGGATCGCCTCGCGCCGTGGCTGGCCGGCAATCTGCAGCGGCAAAAGCACGTTATCGAGGGCGTTGCGGTCAAACAGCAGCTTCTGATCCTGAAAGACCAATCCGAAATGGCGGCGAATGTGCGGCATGGCACTGCGCCCCAGCGCCGACAGGTTCTGACCATTGACCACTAGGCTACCGGAAGTCGGCCGCTCGATGGTCGCGATCAGCTTGACCAGTGTCGTCTTGCCGGCACCGGAATGACCGGTAATCAGCACCATCTGTCCGGCGTTGATCTGGAAGCTGACATCCTTGACGGCCTCCAGGCCGCCCGGATAGCGCTTGGTGAGATTGCTTGCCTCGATCATTCGAACAGGGCGTCGACGAAATCTTTGGCCGAGAAGGGACGCAGATCGTCGATCTGCTCGCCCACCCCGATGAAGCGGATCGGCTTCGGACACTGCCGGGCGATCGCCGTCACGACACCGCCCTTGGCCGTGCCGTCGAGCTTGGTCAGGACCAGACCAGTCACCTTGATCGCCTTGTCGAAGGCCTTGACCTGCTGCAGCGCGTTCTGGCCGATGTTGGCATCAAGCACAAGCAGGGTTTCGTGCGGGCCTTCCGGCTCGATTTTCTGGATCACGCGACGCACCTTGGCGATTTCCTCCATCAGGTGCAGTTGCGTCGGCAGGCGGCCGGCCGTATCGGCCAGCACGATATCGATACCGCGCGCCTTGGCGGCCGAAATGGCATCGAAGACCACGGCCGCCGGATCGCCGTTGTCCTGGGCGATCACCGTCACGTTGTTGCGCTCGCCCCAGGTTTCCAGCTGTTCGCGGGCGGCGGCACGGAAGGTGTCGCCGGCAGCGAGCAGCACACTCTTGCCCTGGGTCTGAAAATACTTGGCCAGCTTGCCAATCGAGGTCGTCTTGCCCGCTCCGTTCACGCCGGCAATCATGATCACGAATGGCTTGTGGGTGGAGAAATCGAGTGGCTGCTCCAGCGGTTGCAGGGTTTCCAGCAACACATCATGCAGCGCCTTCTGGATGGCCTCCGGCGTATCCAGCTTGTCGCGCTTGGCTGCCTTCTTCAGTTCGTCGAGCAGGTGCTGGGTTGCCTCGATGCCGCAGTCACTGGTCAGCAGCAGGGTTTCCAGTTCCTCGAGCAGCTCGTCGTCGACCTTGCCGCGCGAGAAGATGGATTTGAGCTTGCCGCCCCACTGGGCACGGGTCTTGGCCAGTCCCTTGAACAGGCGTTCGCGCCAGCTGGGCGCAGCGGCCTTTTCAGCCGGAACTTCGGCCTTGGTCTCGGAGCCGGATTTTTTCAGGAAACTGAACATGAGGAATTGGGTCTTAGAAGGACTTCGGCCAAGCTGACAGGCGAGCGGCAAGCCGTTAAGATGCCGCCGGGATCGATATAAATGCGGCCCCGATTTTAGCAGAAAGACCACTTAGAAAGCCCCCGCTCTCCCATGCGCATGCGACAACTTGTCCCCTTTTTGCTCGCTGCCGGTCTGTCGACCGCAGCCCTTGCCAACCCTTATGAAACGACGCTCAAGAACGGCCTGCGCGTGATTGTCAAGGAAGACCACCGCGCCCCGACTGCCGTCCAGATGGTCTGGTACCGCATCGGCAGCACGGACGAGGTCGATGGCGCCTCCGGCGTCGCCCACGTGCTCGAGCACATGATGTTCAAGGGCACGCCCAGTGTCGGCCCCGGCGAATTCAACAAGCGCGTCGCGGCCGCCGGCGGCAAGGACAACGCCTTCACCAGCCGCGATTACACCGCCTACTTCCAGCAGGTGCCGAAGGAAAAACTGGCCGACATGATGCAGCTCGAAGCCGACCGAATGCGTCACCTGAATGTCGACGCCAAGGAATTCGAGCAGGAGATCAAGGTCGTCATGGAAGAGCGCCGCATGCGCACCGATGACAACCCGCAAGCCAAACTGTTCGAGCAGATGAACGCCGTCGCCTTCCAGGCTCACCCGTATCGCCGGCCGATCATCGGCTGGATGAACGACCTGGAAACGATGACCGCCGCCGATGCCAAGGCCTGGTACGACACCTGGTACGTGCCAAACAACGCTTACGTCATCATCACCGGCGACGTCGATCACAAGGAAGTCTTCGCTCAGGCCGAAAAATACTACGGCCCGCTTGAAGGCCGCGCCCTGCCGCCCCGCCGCCAGCAAATCGAGCCCGTACAGGAAGGCCCCCGCCACGTCACGGTCAAGGGCCCGGCCGAACTGCCGGTGCTGATCATGGGCTACAAGGCGCCGATCCTGCGCGACATCGACAAGGACAGCGCCCCCTACGCACTGGAAATGCTCGCCTCCATCCTCGATGGTCACGATGCTGCCCGCTTCAACAAGAAATTGGTGCGCGAGGACAAGGTCGCGCTGTCGGCCGGCATCGACTACGACAACACCGCCCGCGGCCCCGGCATGCTCTACCTGCACGGCACGCCGTCGGAAGGCAAAACCGTCGCCGATCTGGAAGCTGCGCTGCGCGCCGAGATCGTCCGTGTCCAGAAGGATGGTGTCAGCACCCAGGAACTCAAGCGCGCCAAGGCCCAGCTGGTGGCTGGTCAGGTCTACAAGCTTGATTCGATGTTCGGTCAGGCCATGGAAATCGGCCAGATCGAATCGGTCGGCCTGCCCTACCAGAAGCTCGACCACATGCTGGACAAGCTGCAGAAAGTCACCGCTGCCGACGTTCAGGCCGTAGCCAGAAAATACTTCAACGACGATGCCCTGACCATCGGCGTCCTCGATCCGCAGCCGCTCGACGGCAAACCACGCCGTCCGGCCGTCGCTACCCGCCACTGAGAGCGCAAATCGATGCCCTTACCGTGGAAGACCATCCTGACCAATGTGCCGTGGAGCGACGTTCTCGGCAAAGCGCCCCAAATCGCCGATAGCGCGAAAAAAATGTGGAAAGGCATGGGCCGCAAGAGTGCCGAGGCGGCTGAATTCGACCCCGCCGGCGAAAGCATCGCCCCCGATGCCGATTTCTCTGCCCGCCTGAGCTTGCTGGAAGCCGCTAACCGCAAGTTGCGTACGCAAATTCTCGCTTCCAGCGAACTCATCCAGACCTTGAGCGAGCAGAATGTCCTGCTCGTCGCTCAGATCGAAAACCAGCGCCAGCGCGCCCGCCTTCAAGCCTGGGCGCTCACCGCCACGGCACTGCTTGCCAGCCTGGCCCTGATGCGGGCCTGGCAGCCCCGCTTAACGGAGTTTTTTGCATGAAAAAACTGTTGATCGCAGCCATTGCGCTGCTCCTCACCCAAAGCGTCTTCGCCGGCGTCAAGATCGAACACTGGGTTTCCCCCTCCGGGGCCCGTGTCTATTTCGTCGAAAGCCGCGTCCTGCCGATGCTCGACGTTCAGGTCGACTTTGCCGCCGGCTCGATGTTCGACCCGGTCGGCAAATCAGGCCTCGCCGCCCTGACCCGTGCCGCCCTCGATCTCGGCGCCGGCAAGCTCGATGAAACCGCCATCGCCGAACAACTGGCCGACATTGGCGCCAATCTCACCGGGGGGGCTGACACCGACCGCGCCAGCGTTGCGCTGCGCACCCTGTCCGCCAGGGACAAGCGCGAACCCGCCCTCGACATCCTGAAGACCGTGCTGCACAAGCCGCTGTTCGATGCCGCCATCTTCGAACGCGAGAAGGCGCGAACCATCGCCGGCCTCAAGGAAGCGATGACCCGTCCCGACAGCATCGCTGGCAAGGCCTTCTGGGCTGCCATGTACCCGAACCATCCCTACGGCCGTCAGGCCACACCGGAAAGTGTCGGCACGCTGAACCGCGACGACCTTGTCGCCTTCCACGCCCGCTACTACAACGCAGCCAACGCCAGCATCACGCTGGTTGGCGATCTGTCGCGCCAGGAGGCAGAAAAGCTTGCCGAAGCCATCGCGTCCGGACTACCCAAGGGTCAAGCCGCCGTATTGCCAGCCCCACCCGAAGCGCCAAAAGGAGGCCTGACCCAGCTCGCTCACCCAGCCAGCCAGGCCCATGTCTACATCGGTCTGCCGGCCGTCGAACGTGGCAATCCCGATTTCTTCCCGCTGCTTGTCGGCAACTACACCCTGGGCGGTGGCGGCTTCGTCTCCCGGCTGATGAAGGAAGTCCGCGACCAGCGCGGCTATGCCTACAGCGTCTATAGCTACTTCGCCCCGCTCAAGCAGACCGGCCCCTTCCAGATCGGCCTGCAGACCAAGCGCTCGCAAGCCAGGGATGCAATCAAGGTGGCGCGCGACGTGCTCGAAGGCTTCCTGAAAGACGGCCCGAGCGACGACGAACTGGCCGCCGCCAAGGCGAACCTGACCGGCAGCTTCCCGCTGCGCCTGGACAGCAACAAGAAGATCCTCGACAACGTGGCCGTGATCGGCTTCTACGGATTGCCGCTCGATTATCTCGATCAATATCAGGCCAAGGTACAGGCCGTGACCGCCGACGAGATCAAGCAGGCCTTTGCCCGCCGCGTGCGGCCGGAAAGCCTGATCACGGTCACGGTGGCCGCAGATTGAACTCGGTTCGCATCGTCGGCGGCGAGTTCCGCCGGCGCGTCCTCAAATTCCCGGACAGCGAAGGCTTGCGCCCGACCCCGGATCGCGTCCGCGAGACACTCTTCAACTGGCTGGGGCAGGCGCTCGACGGCTGGCACTGCCTCGACCTGTTCGCCGGCAGCGGTGCCCTCGGCTTCGAAGCAGCCTCGCGTGGCGCGGCTCGTGTCGTCATGGTCGAACAGGCACCGAAAGTGCTCGCCGCGTTGCATGAAAACCACGAATCGCTCCATAAACCGAGCGCGATAGAGATCATCCGCGCGGATGCGATACAATATTTGGCCTCGACGAAGGCAAAATTCGACCTGATCTTCCTCGATCCGCCCTACAAAAAAGGTTGGATTGACCGTCTGGAACCACTCCTTCCAGACGTATTGAACGAAGATGCAGCAATCTACGTCGAAGCAGAATACGAAATAAAATCGCTTGGCGATTGGCGCACAGTGCGCCATGGCAAGGCGGGGGAAGTCCACTTTCACTTGTTGCGCCGAGAAACAGGCGGGGAATCAGCTTGAACAAACTCAACCATCGCGTTGCGATCTACCCAGGCACCTTCGACCCGATCACCCGGGGCCACGAAGATCTGGTCCGTCGCGCTTCGACGCTGTTCGACAAGCTGATTCTGGCCATCGCCGAAAGCCCGTCGAAGAAGCCACGCTTCCCGCTGGCCGACCGCGTCGAAATGGCCCAGGAAATTCTCGGTGACCTGAATAATGTCGAAATCGTCGGCTTCAACACACTGCTGATGAACTTCGTCCACGAAAAGGGCGCCAAGGTCGTCGTCCGCGGCCTGCGCGCCGTGTCCGATTTTGAATACGAATTCCAGATGGCGGGCATGAACCGCAGCGTCTACCCCGAGGTCGAAACCGTGTTTCTGACGCCGGGCGAGCAGTACATGTTTATCTCCGCTACCATGGTGCGTGAAATTGCGCGCCTGGGTGGCGATGTCAGCAAATTTGTGCAACCTTGTGTAGAAAAGCGCCTGCGGGCGACAACCACTGCTTAAACGAGAGAGGAACAGCTATGGCTCTGATGATTACCGACGAATGTATCAATTGCGATGTGTGCGAACCGGAATGCCCGAACGAGGCCATTTCCCAAGGGGAAGAGGTTTACGTCATCGACCCGAACAAGTGCACGGAATGCGTCGGCCACTACGACGAACCGCAGTGCGTCCAGGTCTGCCCGGTCGATTGCATCCCGAAGAATCCGGATGTTGTCGAAAGCGAAGACCAGCTCTGGGTCAAGTACGAAAAGCTCACTGGCAACAAGCGCGCCTGAGTCTTTTGCGATACCAATAAAAAACCCGCGAATTTCGCGGGTTTTTTATTGCCCGTTGCGGGCTAGGCCGCTTCCAGCTGTTGCGAGGTGAGCGGCAGGAGCATTTCCTGAACACGACCGATGATCTCTTCCAACGCATCGATCTGCTGTAGCAGGTTTTTCTCGACGCCGTCCAGTTCGGTAATACGATCCTCCAGCGTGTCGGTTGCCTGGTGAATGCGCTTGATGCTCTCCAGGCGACGTTTCAACTGAATCTGGTGCTCCCGCACCTGCGTTTCCATCGGTGCCATGACAGCGCGCAGCCAGACTTCCGCATCACGATTGGCGTGCTCGAAGGCGCGGCGAACCTGGACTGCCACTTCTTCGAAGAACTTCTGCGTGATATTCCGTTTGTCATGGGTCAGCAGGCTGACCATGGTGTTCAGGTGATCGTCGCACCAAGCTTGCAGGCGATCGAGCTCCTTTTCGTAGCGAAGCAGTGAGAAGGTCGTCGGCGAGCCAAGCTTGAGGCCATGCTCGACAGCAAATTTCTTGTAAACCGCCTCCATCATCGACAGGATTTCGCTGATTTCGGTATTCGACTTGGCCAGTGCATCACGCGACTGCGAGAAGAAATGCGCCATGGCATCGGACAAGGTCTTGGAAAACGCCGCTTCGAGCATCGCCTCACGGGTTTCGTGCGTCAACTGGCGGAGTACATCAAGACCAAGGTGGGCAAACAGCTTGTTGGTCAGCGTCGAAAAAACACTGCGCACCGCATAGTAGCGCTGCAAGCCGGACTCGAATTCGTCCTTCTCCGAGCGCACCTTGCCCATCATGTATTCGACGACGCCCTTGTTCTTGCCGCGCAATTCCGTCAATTCAGTCAATTGCTCGCGCAAGCCGACGAGGCGAGTATCGAGCAACCCGCGCACACGGCGGCTGACATCCCCGAACTCGCTCTCGGTGCTTTCGCAAACAATGTCGCGCTTGGCCGGGATCAGCTCCTTGGACAAGGCCGCTTCCAGCAAGGGCAAGCGGCTCTTTTCAAGCAAGGCGCTATCACCGTTGATCTTGGCGACCAGCCCCTTCTGGGCGGAAACCGGGAAAACCTGGCTGGCTGGCAGTTCAAGGATATCGGCACTGGTATTAACCTGGCGCTCGATCTCGGCGTCGATTTCTTCCGCCGTCTTCAACTCGTCCCACTGGCCGTCGATCTTGTTGAGCACGACCATGCGACCGCGCTTGGCCATGCCGCCACCACAAATATGCTCGCGCCAGATCGCCATATCGGACTGGGTTACACCAGTATCGGCGGCCAGGATGAACAATACGGCATGGGCATTCGGCAGTAGTGAAAGCGTCAGTTCCGGCTCGGCACCGATGGCGTTCAAGCCCGGGGTGTCGAGAATGACCAGCCCTTGCTTGAGCAACGGATGCGGAAAGTTGATCATGGCGTGGCGCCAGCGCGGCACTTCAACCAGGCCGTCATCACCGACGCAGTACAGTTCGATCTGCCCCTCACCTACCTCAAAACCAAGACGAGAAGCCTCTTCCGGCGTGACTCGCGTCGTTTCACTGACGTGGCGAAGTGCATCCTGCATGGCATCCGGCGATTCGGTATCGAGCGTCACCTTGGTCCACTCATCCGGAAAACGCTTGTATTCGCTGACGCTGGAATTCGAAGATCGCGTCTGGATCGGCAACAACTCGATACTGGGCAACTTGTTGCCATCGAACATCAATTCAGTCGGGCACATCGTCGTCCGGCCGGCTGACGAAGGCAGCATTCGGTTACCGTAATCGGCAAAGAAGATGGCGTTGATCAGCTCCGACTTGCCGCGCGAAAACTCGGCAACGAAGGCAACATTCAGACGATCTTCGCGCAGCCGCTCAAGCAATTGCGTCAGGCGCAGGTCGCTCTGGGCATCGGAAAGCTCGTTTTGATTCAGCCAGCCCTGCAGCTCGCCAATATAGTTGGCGAGGCGGGAGCGCCAGGCGGTATAGGCGGCAAATTGATTGGCAAGCGACATATTTTGTATTCCCGGATCCTATCGGAAACTCCAATTTAGCATAAAAACAGTAGCTTGCAGGCAGCTTTTAATGCTGACAGCCAGTGCAGTAGTAAGTACTTCGCCCGGCCTGCCGAATCTGGCGAACGACCCCGCCACAGCGCAGACAAGGCTGGTTGGCGCGATCATAGACACCGGCCTGAATCTGAAAACAGCCGGCCCCGCCATCGCTGTGTACATAGTCGCGGATACTGCTGCCGCCGGCCGCAATTGCATCCGACAAGGTTTCGCGTATGGCCGGCACCAGAATTTCATAGCGCGCCCGGCTGACTCGGTTGGCCGCCCGCAGCGGCGAGATGCCGGCACGAAACAAGCTCTCTGAGGCATAGATGTTACCGATCCCAACCACTAGGTGGCTATCCATCAGGGTCGGCTTGATCGGCCCGCTACGCCGGGCAATCGCTTCATACAGCCACTCAGCCGTAAACATCTCGGACAAGGGCTCGATACCCTGCGTCGCCAGCAACGGATGGCACTCAGCCGAGGCGGGCGGCCCCGGTTGCCAGAGCACGACACCGAACCGACGCGGATCGGCAAAGCGGAGAATCTGCCCGGCCAGCACCAACTCGAAATGGTCGTGTTTGGCCGGCGGCAGATCGAACGGCACGAAGCGCAGATTGCCCGACATGCCGAGATGAATGATCAGCGTACCCTGGACACCACGCCGCTCGCAATCGAGCAGCAAATACTTGCCGCGACGACGAACAGCGACCACCCGGCACCCCGGCAACAGCGTTGCCAACGCAGGAGGGATCTCGTGCCGTAGCTTCGGCGCACGAATAACCACTCCTTGTATCACCTGCCCAGCAAGCTCCGGCTCCAGCCCGCGGCGACAGACTTCCACTTCCGGCAATTCCGGCATTACTTGTTCCCCCGACAAAACCCAAATACCATCGCAAACTTATTGGATTCTATGCGCTCCAATGAGACTGCTTCACGCAAACCTTGATCGAAAGCCTTCCATGTCACCGAAGTTCATCGCTGCCGCCATCTCCCTCGCCCTGGGCCTCACCCAAGGCGGATACGGTCTGGCCGCCGACGAGCCCCCCGCCAAGCCTATCGCCAAACGCATGGCGGCCCGCGTAGCATCCTCGGAGGATCTGCTGGCACGCACCGTTTTCCAGGCACTGGTCGGCGAATTCGCCCTGCAGCGCGGTGATGCCAGGCTCGGCTCCGATGCCTGGACCGATCTCGCCCAACGTACCCGCGACCCCAAGGTGATCGCCCGGGCCACCGAAGTTGCCGGGTTTGCCCGCCAGTATGACCGCGCACTCGAACTCTCGAAACTGTGGATAGAAATCGAACCCGATTCCGCACAAGCCAGACAAACGCAATCTTCCCTGCTGGTCATGGCCAACCGCCTTGACGACCTGGCGCCGCAACTGACTGCGCTACTTGAACAGGACAAGCCAAATCTGGCCAGCAACCTGCTGCATCTGAATCGCATGCTCTCCCGCATCGGCGACAAGAAATCCGCACAAGCCCTGGTCGATCGTATTGCAACCCCCTACGACAGCCTGCCCGAGGCTCATTTTGCGATGGCCCAGGCGGCATCGAACGCCAACGACAACCTGCGCGCCCTGAACGAAACAGAAAAGGCCTTGCAACTCCGCCCCGACTGGGAAATGGCCGCGCTGGCTCGCGCCCAACTACAAGCGCGCCAATCCGGCAAGACGGCGATAGACAGCCTCGCAGACTTTGTCAGCCACAACGCTACCGCCCGCGATGCCCGCCTGACCCTGGCCCGTCTGCTGATCAGCGAAAAACGCTACAGCGAAGCGCGCCAGCATTTTGATCGCCTGATCAAGGACAACCCGGACAGCCCGGAAGTCATTTACCCGGTTGCCATGCTCGCCCTGCAGCAGGGTGACGCAAACACCGGCCGTAAACAGCTCGAACACTTGCTGACCACCGACTTCCCGGACAAAAACACCGTGCACTTCTTCCTTGGCCAACTCGACCAGGAACAGAAAAAACCGGAAATGGCACTCGAGCACTTCCGCCAGGTCACTGGCGGCGAGCAATACATCGCGGCCCGCTCGCGAGCCGCCCAGATCCTGCTGCAACAGGGCAAAAGCGAAGAGGCCCGCGAACTCCTGCACAACACGCGCGGCGGCACGGTCGCCGAACGCACCCAGTTAACCCTGGCTGAATCACAGCTATTGCGCGAAGCAGGCCGCCATAACGACGCATACATCGTTCTCGATAGTGCCCTTTCCGTGCAACCCGACAATACCGAGCTGCTCTACGAAGCAGGCCTGACGGCAGAACGCATCGGCAAACCGGAGCTGCTTGAAACCCACCTCAAACAACTGCTCGCCATCAAACCCGACCATGCCCACGCCCTGAATGCACTGGGCTACTCCTGGGCCGAACGCAACATTCGCCTGCCGGAAGCCCATGACCTGATTGCCAAGGCGCTCAGTCTGGCACCGGAAGATCCCTTCATCATGGACAGCATGGGCTGGGTGCTCTATCGCCAGGGCAAGCTCACCGAAGCCCTGCAAACACTGGAGCAGGCCTACAAGATCAAGGCCGACCCGGAAATTGCCGCCCACCTCGGCGAGGTTCTGTGGGCGCTGGATCGCAAGGACGAAGCCCGCAGTCTCCTCAAAGCGGCTGCCAAGGCCAATCCAGACAACGAAGTGCTGATCGGCGCCGTCAAGAAACTACTGCCTTGAGACTCCGCTTTTCCCTGCTGCTCACGGTCAGCCTACTGGCCGGTTGCGCCAGTGCGCCCCCCGCCACGCTGCAGCACCGCGACAATATCCGCGATTTTTCTCTGGAAGGCCGATTCGCCCTGCGTGTGGCCATGCCCGACCAGGCGCCGCAAAGCTCAGGCGGCCGCCTGAGTTGGACCCACCGGAACCGCAGCGACCGCGTCCTGCTGTCCAGCCCCCTCGGCTACGGCCTGGCTGAAATTGAAACCACGCCCGAACTGTCCCGACTACGAACCGCCGAAGGCAAGCAAAGCGAATCGACCGATCCCGATACCCTGATTGAAGAAGTCACCGGCCAGCGTCTGCCGGTCACTCGCATGCCGGCCTGGCTGCTTGGGCGCTCCGGAGGCAAGGCGCAAATCTTTAACGACCCGATTGGTCGCCCTGGAAAATTGCTGGAAGACGGTTGGCAGGTCGACTACACCTATGATGATGAAGCGCCAGCCGCCCTGCCCAGCCGACTGAATATTTCCCGCGACGGCGAAATCGAACTGAAATTGCGCATCGAAGAGTGGAAAGAAACACCTTGAGCAACTGGAACTGGGACAGCTTGTGGCCTGCGCCGGCCAAACTTAATCTTTTTCTGCACGTGATCGGCCGGCGCGCCGATGGCTACCACCTATTGCAAACCGTCTTCCGCTTCATCGACCGAGCCGATACGCTCCGTTTCGAGCCGCGCAGCGATGGTGAAATCGTCCTTGCCACCCCGATCCCCGGCGTCCCGACCGACAGCGACCTGACCGTCCGTGCTGCCCGCCTGTTGCAGCAGGCAAGCGCTTGCCGACAAGGCGCCACCATCCATCTCGACAAACAATTGCCGATGGGTGGCGGACTGGGCGGCGGCTCTTCCGATGCAGCCACCGTACTGCTCGCGCTGAACCATCTCTGGCAGACAGGCCTGACTCGCCCCCAACTGGAGAAACTCGGACTCACTCTCGGCGCCGATGTGCCGGTATTCGTGCATGGCCACAACACCTTTGCTGAAGGTATCGGCGAAGCATTTACCGATATCGAATTACCACCGCAAAGCTATCTGGTCCTGCATCCCGCAATCCACGTCCCGACCGCGGCCATTTTCGGCGCCCCTGAACTCAAGCGCGACACCCCTCCCATTCGGCACGGCGAATGGCAGCCCGGACAAGGCCACAATGACCTTGAAGCTGTGGCCTGCGCCAAATTTCCTGCGGTCGCCGAATACCTCAACTGGCTGAAACAACATGCACCACAGGCGATGATGACCGGCTCCGGCGCCTGCGTCTTTGCCGGCTTCGCCAGCCGTCGCGAGGCAGAAGCCATCCTGGCGCAATGCCCCGCTGACATGAACGCCTGGATCGCCGATGGGCTTGGCGAACACCCGCTCGCAAAAATTTCATAAAGAGCTGGATTTCTTCCGGCGACTACTGTAATATTCGCGCCTCGCTCGGACGCGAACCCGTTCGAGCAACCCGCTGGGGAGTCGCCAAGTTGGTCAAGGCACCGGATTTTGATTCCGGCATTCGAAGGTTCGAATCCTTCTTCCCCAGCCAAAATTTCCTTCGGGCAGGTCACAAGCCTGCCCGATTTTCATTGTATCGGGCGAATACAGGCGACTATGCTTAAAGTCCGGAGGAACGCGGAAATGGCTTACAACAGCTTGATGGTCTTCACCGGCAATGCCAACCCAAAACTGGCCGCCGATGTCGCAAAACAGCTCAATGTCGACCTCGGTCGCGCCAATGTCGGTCGTTTCTCTGACGGAGAAGTCAGCGTCGAATTGCAGGAACACGTCCGCGGCCGAGATATCTTCGTGCTGCAATCCACCTGCGCCCCGACCAACGATAACCTGATGGAACTGCTGGTCATCGTCGATTCGCTGAAGCGCGCCTCGGCCGGCCGGATCACCGCCACCATCCCCTATTTCGGCTACGCCCGCCAGGACCGCCGTTCGCGCTCCTCCCGCGTGCCCATCGCCGCCAAGCTGGTCGCCAACATGCTCGTCGCCTCTGGCGTCGACCGCGTGCTGACCATGGACCTGCACGCTGAACAGATCCAGGGCTTCTTCGACATTCCGGTCGATAACATCTACGCCCTGCCGATCCTGCTCGACGACATCCGCAAGCAGAATTACGAAAACCCGCTGGTCGTTTCGCCTGACCACGGTGGTGTCGTTCGCGCCCGTTCGCTGGCCAAGCGCCTCGAATGCGACCTGGCGATCATCGACAAGCGCCGCCCGAAAGCCAACGTTTCCGAAGTGATGAACATCATTGGTGAAGTCGATGGCCGCACCTGCATCATCATGGACGACATGGTCGACACCGCCGGCACCCTGTGCAAGGCCGCCACCGCCCTGAAGGCCAATGGCGCCAAGAAGGTCGTTGCCTACTGCACCCACCCGGTGCTGTCCGGCCCAGCCATCGAGCGCGTCAATAGCTCCGACCTCGACGCGCTGGTTGTGACCGACACCATTCCGCTGCGTGACGATGCTGCCGCTTCCCCGCGCATCCGCCAGCTTTCCGTGGCAGAAATCATGGCCGAAACCATTCGCCGGATCAGCAATGACGATTCCGTCTCGTCGCTGTTCATCGACTAAATTTTTTAAACCTTCCCGTTCTGGTCGCGGACCGGGAAAAACATTGGAGTATCACCATGCAATTCGAACTTAACGCGCAAGCGCGTACGCTGCAGGGAACGGGTGCGAGCCGCCGCCTGCGTCACGCTGCCAAAGTACCGGGTATCGTTTACGGTGGCGCAGCCGCCCCGCAATCGATCGAAGTCGACCATAACGATCTGCTGCTGAAGCTGAAGAAGGAAGCCTTTCATTCTTCGATCATCAACCTGATCATTGACGGCAAGAAGGAACAGGTTCTGCTCCGTGACACCCAGGTTCACGCCTACAAGCCGCTCGTCCTGCACGTCGACTTCCAGCGCGTTGATGCCACGCACGAATTGCACGTCAAGGTGCCGCTCCATTTCGTCAACGAAGAAGTTGCCCCGGGCGTCAAGCTCAACGGCGGCCTGGTCAACCACGTGATGACCGAAGTCGACATCCAGTGTCTGGCTGGCGACCTGCCCGAGTTCATCGAAGTCGACCTGTCGTCCCTGAAGATTGGTGGCAGCATTCACCTGTCCCAGCTCAAGCTGCCGAAGGGCGTCAAGATCGTGCACCACACCGCTGATGACTCCGTCGTCGTCGGCATCGTCGGCAAGGGCGGCGCTTCTGAAGAAGCCGCTGAAGGCGAAGCTGCTGCCGCCGAGTAATTTCCGGCATCCCGCAGTAATGGCCGCCGCAGGCATCATGCCGCCGGCGGCCTTTTCGCACTTATAGCCATGAACGCTCCCCGCCTGATCGTCGGCCTCGGTAACCCCGGCCCGGAATACGAAGCTACCCGGCATAACGTCGGTTTCTGGTTTGTCGACCAGTTGGCCGACAAGCTGAAGGTATCGCTCGCCCCACAGGCCAAGTTCTTTGGCCGGGCAGCGCGCACCGGCGAAACCTGGCTGCTGCAGCCGACCACGTTCATGAACCGCTCCGGCCAGGCGGTCGCGGCGCTGGCCAATTTCTACAAGATTCCGGCGGACGAGATTCTCGTCATCCATGATGAACTCGATCTGCCGCCCGGCGGCATCCGCCTCAAGCAGGGTGGCGGCAACGGCGGCCACAATGGATTGAAAGACATCCAGGCCAAACTCGGCACACCGGATTTCTGGCGCCTGCGCCTCGGCATCGGCCACCCGCGCACCCTGAACCTGTCGCAACAGGTCGTTGATTTCGTACTGCACCAGCCGCGCAAGGAAGAACTGCCGGATATAGAACACGCCCTCGCCCGCTGCCTGCTGGCCTGGCCAAAACTCGCCGCCGGAGACTTTGCCGGCGCTCAACAACAGTTGCACGGCAAAGCCGTCTAAGGAAAAACCCATGTCTTTGAAATGCGGCATCGTCGGCCTGCCCAACGTCGGCAAATCCACCCTCTTCAACGCCCTGACCAAGGCTGGCATTGAAGCGGCCAATTATCCGTTCTGCACTATCGAGCCAAACGTCGGCATCGTCGAAGTGCCGGACAAGCGCATGAAGGCGCTGGCCGAGATCGTCAAGCCGCAGAAGATGCAGCCCGCCATCGTCGAGTTCGTCGATATCGCCGGTCTGGTGGCAGGTGCCTCCAAGGGCGAAGGCCTGGGCAACCAGTTCTTGGCCAACATTCGCGAAACCGATGCCGTGGTGCACGTTGTGCGCTGCTTCGCCGACGACAACGTGGTACACGTATCCGGCGGCGTCGATCCGCTGCGTGATATCGAAGTCATCGATACCGAACTGGCCCTGGCCGACATGGCCACCGTCGAAAAAGCGCTCAACCGCTACCGCCGCCCGGCCAGTTCCGGCGACAAGGAAGCCAAAATTCTGGTCGCCGTGCTCGAAAAGTGTTTTACCCAGCTCGACCAGGCCAAGGCCGTGCGCGCCCTCGACCTCTCCAAGGAAGAATGGGCCTGCCTGAAGCCTTTCTGCCTGATCACGGCCAAGCCGGTCCTTTATGTCGCCAACGTGGCGGAAGACGGCTTCACGAATAATCCGCTGCTCGATGCCGTGCGCGCCCATGCCGCCGCAGAGAAGGCTGAAGTGGTTTCCCTGTGCGCCTCGATCGAATCGGAAATTGCCGACCTCGACGACGAGGAAAAGGAAATGTTCCTGGCCGATCTCGGCCTCGAAGAACCGGGCCTCGACCGCCTGATCCATGCCGGCTACAAGTTGCTCGGCCTGCAGACCTACTTCACGGCAGGCGTCAAGGAAGTCCGTGCCTGGACCATCCACCAGGGCGACACCGCCCCGCAGGCGGCCGGCGTCATCCACACCGACTTCGAGCGCGGCTTCATCCGCGCCCAGACCATCGCCTTTGAAGACTTCATTACCTACAAGGGCGAAGCTGGCGCCAAGGAAGCGGGCAAGATGCGCGCTGAAGGCAAGGAATATGTGGTCAAGGATGGCGACGTAATGAATTTCTTGTTTAACGTCTAAGTCATGCGTTTAGAATCAGGACATTGATTCCATAGATTGCGCGAATGACAGATCTCGTCGCCGCTACCGCAAGGCAGCCAGCCACTGAAGGAGAAGTTCTCTCCAGAGCGGCATTACTACGCGCCTACGAGCAAAGTCAGGACGCCATTCTCGTCACCGATCGCGACAATCTGATCGTCGCGGCCAATGGCGCCTTTTGCCAGCTGAGTGGTTATGCCTCCGACGAATTGCTTGGCAAGGATCCCCGGGTCCTTGCCTCCGATAATTCGACAGCCGAACATTATGCGAGCATCTGGAACGCACTGGCCACAAAGGACTTCTGGGAAGGCGAGATTTGGGACAAAAACAAGAATGGCGAACGCTATAACCGCTGGCTGAAGATTGCCGTCTTGCGGGACGCCGAGGGCCAGATTGAAAATCATGTCGCCAATTTTTCAGAAATGGAAGCCAGCAAGGAATACGCCGACCGGCTCGCCTATCTGGCTTACCACGACCCGCTGACCAACCTGCCCAACCGGCTTGCTTTCGAGTCGCAACTGGCGCAAGCCCTGCGTGGCTGCGAACGCGACAACCGCCAGCTCGCGCTGATGCTGATTGACCTCGACAATTTCAAGAACATCAACGATACGCTCGGCCATCACGTCGGTGATGAACTGCTGCAAAAAGTCGCCTTGCGCCTGCGCGAAAGCGTGCGTTCCAGCGATCTCGTTGCCCGCATCGGTGGCGACGAATTCGTCATTGTTCTGCCGGAAATCGAGTCCCCCCTGACGGCCGCCCGGGTGGCCAACAAGGTGCAGCAGAACATGGCCGACAGCTACAGGATTGCCGATCACGCGCTGTATGCCACGCCGAGCATTGGCATCAGCCTGTTTCCGATCGACGGCAGCGACGCCAACACCCTGCTACGCAATGCCGATACCGCGATGTATCACGCGAAAGACGCCGGTCGCAACAACCACCAGTTTTACACCGCCCGCATGAACGAGGCGGCGGGCGAACGACTGCACATGGAAAACGAACTTCGCCAGGCCATCTCGGCCATTTCGCCAGGCGACAGCGAATTCTCCCTGCACTTCCAGCCCCAAGTGCAAACAGCCACCGGCCAGGTGTTCGGGCTTGAGGCGCTATTGCGCTGGAACAATCCGATCTTTGGGCAGGTTTCGCCGATGCGCTTCATTGCCATCGCCGAAGAAACCGGCTTGATCCAGCCGCTTGGTGATTGGGTGATCTGGGAAACCTGTCGCCTGATTCGCCAGATGAAGCAGCACGGCATAGAAGACATCCGCATTGCGATCAACATTTCCGCCCAGCAGCTACGCCACGAAAACCTGCTCCTGCTCGTCCGCGGCGCCCTGTCCTGCTACGACCTGCGCCCCGAAGACATCGAACTCGAAATCACGGAAAGCACGGCCATGCAGAACCCGGAAACCACGCTGTCGATACTCGACCAGCTGGCCGCAATGGGCATCGTCTTGGCCATTGATGACTTCGGTACCGGCTACTCGTCGCTAGCCTATCTGAAGCATCTGCCGATCCAGCGCTTGAAGCTGGACCGATCCTTCGTCAAGGACATCGAAATCGATGCCAACGATGCGGCCATCTGCACTGCAACCATAGCGCTTGGCCACAGCCTGGGCCTGGAACTGGTCGCCGAGGGCGTCGAAACCGAGGCGCAGCGTGCCTTCCTGGCCAGTCTCGGCTGCGACACGCTGCAAGGCTATCTGTACAGCAAGCCAATGCCCTTCGAGGAAACCATCGCTTACCTCAAGGCGCATCAGGCGGCTCGGCCCTAGGCCGCGACTAGCGGATGACCTTGCGCCACTCAGTCTCGAAGTAGCGCACCAATACCTGATTGTTCAGCTGGTTAACTTCAGCCGGTACCCGTGCCATGTCGGCCGGAAAGTTGAACATACCGGCCAGGGTTTCGCTGGTCAAAAATCGGGTTTTGTCCGAAGCAAACGCAGGCATCGAAAACGCCTGCCGGCCGGCAATGATGTAACCCCACTCACCGAAAGAGGGCACCAGCGCATGGTAGGGAGCCGTCTTGAAGCCCGCACTTTCCAGCGTTGCCACCACGCACCAGAACGATTGGCGGGCATAGAGGGGGGAAGTCGATTGCACGACGAGCAGCCCACGGGCCGACAGCCGTTTTTCGATCAGCCGGTAGAACGCCGAGGTATAGAGCTTGCCGAGCGCAAAATTGGCCGGATCGGGAAAGTCGATGACGATGAAGTCAAAGTACTCCTTGCTGTCCTCCAGCCATTGCAGGGCATCGGCGTTGACCACCGTGACCCGCTCCGATTTCAGCGCCCCCTGATTCAATGCAACCAGTGCCGGTGCCGTTGCGAATAGATCGGTCATCGCCGGATCGAGATCGACCAGCGTCACCGATTCGACGTTCGGATACTTGAGAATTTCGCGTACGGCCAGCCCGTCGCCACCGCCCAGCACCAGCACCCGCTTCGCCCCCGGCAGACTAGCCAACCCTGGGTGAACCAAGGCCTCGTGATAACGGTACTCATCATGCGAGGAAAATTGCAGATTATTGTTCAGGAAGAGCCGCAGATCGTCGCGCCAACGGGTAACGACAATACGCTGATAAGGCGTGGTTTCGGCATGGACGATTTCATCGGCGTAGAGGTGT
The DNA here is from genome assembly GCF_000012425.1 of Dechloromonas aromatica RCB. NCBI lineage: Bacteria > Pseudomonadati > Pseudomonadota > Betaproteobacteria > Rhodocyclales > Azonexaceae > Dechloromonas > Dechloromonas aromatica (nom. nud.). Next base: position 4,014,968 of record NC_007298.1, read on the forward strand.
GCCTCGGCAAAGGTCGTCAATTGCCCGGCTCCGGCAAAACCGATCGCCAGCAGACCGAACACCCCCCAGCTTTGCATCGCCAGCCAGCGGCGACTCGGCAATTGCTCGCGAAACAGATGCAACGCCCACAACGCTACCGCCACGTTCAGGACACCAAACAGCAGCCCGGTGCGGACCATGCCCAGTTGTGGAGCAAGGACCAGCGGAAAGAGAATGGAGACTGCCAGCGCACCGAGATAATCGAAAGTGAGGACTTGCGATACGAGATCCTTGAAAGCCAGCTCGCGCTTCAGGATACGCATGACCAGCGGAATCTCCAGACCGACCAGAACGCCGACGCCGAAAACCGCCAGATAGAGCACCAGCTTGAAGGGGGCTGACAGCCAGGTAAACACCAGGAACAGTCCAACCGCCGAGAAACCGCCCAGCAAGCCGACCATCAGTTCGATCTGGATAAAGCGGCCGATCAAGTCGCGGGTAATGTATTTCGACAACCACGAACCGGCCCCCATGGCGAAAAGATAGGTACCGATCACCGTCGAGAACTGCGTCACCGAATCGCCGAGCAGGTAGGACGATAGCGCGCCGGCAATCAGCTCGTAGGCCAGCCCGCAGGAGGCGATGACAAAGACGGAAAAAAGGAGGGCATGCCGCATGGATTAGTGGTCTGCTTCGTAATTGGCTGAACAGGGTGAAGGCGCTGAATTTGTGCCGTTGGCTAGGCGCCGAATTTGCAAACCCCGGCAGCGATAGCCGAAGCTATCGCGAGGATGAGTAACACCGCCAGCGGTGCAAAGACAAGCTTTCATGTTCAGTTAATTGCGTAGCAGACCACCAGGATGCTAACCCGAAAAGCATGGAACGGCGCAGCACCGGAGCGGTCAGAGCAGTACCCCCTACCGGAAACTGGCTCATTTTCATGTCGACTTCTCCCCAAAGGAAACCCCACTGGCGAAGCGCATTCCTGCCTCTCCTCCTGCTGGTTCTAAGCCCCCCTGCCGCACAGGCGGCCGAATACACCATTGATTCGACGCACACCTACGCCAGCTTCGAAATCGACCACCTCGGCTTTTCGACGCAACGCGGCCAGTTCAACCGCAGCAGCGGCATCGTTGAATTCGACCCTGAAGGCAGGACAGGACGTATCGACATCCGCATTGATGCCGCCTCGCTCGACACCGGGTTCGACCTGCGCGACGACGTACTACGCGGCGACAGCTGGTTCAATGTCCAAGCCTTCCCGGACATCCTGTTTCGCAGCCAGAAACTGGTATTCACCGAGGACCGGCTAAGTGCGGTCGAAGGCACGCTGGCCATGCTCGGCGAGATTCGTCCGATGCGTCTGGAAATCAGTCGCTTCAAGTGCGGCCTCAATCTCGCCAACCGCAAGCGTGGCTGCGGCGCCGATGCGTTGGGCAGCCTGCGCCGCTCCGAATTCGGCATGAACAACGGCCAACCTTTCATCGGCGACGAAGTGCGCCTGCGCATTCAGGTCGAGGCTTACCTGCCCTGATCTCAACGCGGCACCGGATCGCCGCCATCTCACTAAAGTCATGTGCTAATTGCCTGTTTCTGCGAAAATAGCACCCCCTTTGCTGTTCCCGGATTACCCCCATGCCCCCCCATCCCGCCATAGCCAGCACTGCTGAAATCGTCACCGAACTCAAGGCCGGCCGCATGGTCATCCTGGTCGATGAAGAAGACCGCGAAAACGAGGGCGACCTCGTCATGGCCGCCGAGCACATCACGCCTGAAGCCATCAATTTCATGGCCAAGTTCGGCCGTGGCCTGGTCTGCCTGACCCTGACCGAAGCACGCTGCAAAAAGCTGGGGCTGACCCAGATGGCGCGCAACAACGGTACGGTTTACGGCACCGCCTTCACCGTTTCCATCGAAGCTGCCGAGGGCGTCACCACCGGCATCTCCGCCGCTGACCGGGCGCGCACCATCCAGGTCGCCGTCAACAAGGCATCGACGGCTGACGACATCGTGCAGCCCGGCCACGTCTTCCCGATCACCGCCCGCGAAGGTGGTGTGCTGGTCCGCGCCGGCCATACCGAAGCCGGCTGCGACCTCGCTGGCATGGCCGGCCTGGAGCCATCCTCCGTTATCTGCGAGATCATGAACGACGACGGCACGATGGCCCGTTTGCCGGAACTGATCGAATTCGCCAAGGAACATGGCCTGAAAATCGGCACCATCGCCGACCTGATCCATTACCGTGCCTCCTCGGAAACCCTGGTCGAGCGCGTCACCAGCAAAACCGTCTCCACGGCCCACGGCGATTTCACCCTGCACGCTTACGTCGATCGGGCCAGCGGCGCCACGCACCTCGCCATGGTTAAAGGCAGCCTCCCGGCCGGCGGCGAAACCCTGGTTCGCGTCCATGAGCCCTTATCTGTCCTCGACTTCCTTGATCCGGCCAGCAAACGCCAGGCGTTCTCGATCGACCAGGCGCAGGCTGCGCTGGCCAAGCACGGCCACGGCGTCATCGTCCTGATGCATCGCCCGGAAGATGGCGCGGCGCTGCTTTCCCGCCTGACCGGCACCGCCCCGACCGCCCCCGCCAAGTGGGACCCGCGCAGCTACGGCATCGGCGCCCAGATTCTGCGTGACCTCGGCGTGACCAAGATGCGTCTGCTCTCCAGCCCGCGCAAGATGCCTTCCATGACCGGCTTCGAACTTGAAGTCACCGGTTTCGTCACCTCTCCTGCGGAGCTCTAAGCACCATGTCCACGAATTCCCGCTTCGACAACGTCTTCGAATACGACAGCAACCTCAACGGCGCCGGCCTGAAAGTCGGCGTCGTCATGTGCCGCTTCAACCTGCCGGTCTGCGAAGGCCTGCTCTCTTCCTGCATCGCCGAACTGAAGCGCCTTGGCGTCGCCGACGCGGACATGACCATCGCCACCGTGCCCGGTGCGCTGGAAGCACCGCTCGTCCTGCAAAGCATGGCCCAGAGTGGCAGCTTCGACGCACTGGTCGCCCTCGGTGCCGTGATCCGCGGCGACACTTACCACTTCGAAGTGGTCTCCAACGATGCCTGCCGTGCCATCATGGAAGTCCAGCTCGATACCGGCGTGCCCATCGCCAATGGCATCCTGACCTGCGATACCGACGAACAGGCTGAAGTCCGCATGCAACCGAAGGGCGCCGACTGCGCCCAGGCCGCTGTCGAAATGGCCAACCTCCAGAAAGCCCTGCTCCAATGACCACCTTCCTCAGCGACAGCGAACATCCCCAGGACGTCAAGGCACCGCCTAAATCGGCCCGCCGCCGGGCCCGCGAATTCGTGCTGCAAGGCCTCTACCAGTGGCGTGTCGGCGGCGCCGACGAGGCCTCCATCGAAGCCTACGCACCGGAAATGGAAGGCTTCGCCAAGGCCGACCGTGAATTCTTCGTCGGCACGCTGCGCGGCGTCATCAGCCAGCAAGAAAAGCTGATCGAACAGGTTTCCACCCATATCGACCGCCCGTTCAACGAACTATCCCCGGTCGAAGCCTGCATCCTGATGCTGGGTAGTTTCGAGATGCTCAACCATGCCGAAACGCCCTATCGCGTGATCATCAATGAAGCCATCGAGCTGACCAAAGCCTTCGGCGGCACCGATGGCCACAAGTACGTCAATGGCGTGCTCGACAAGGTCGCGGCCATCCTGCGCCCGGACGAGGTTGCGGCCCGCAAGCAAGCCAAGAAATAAGCCTATGGCCGGCGAATTCGCGCTGATCGACAAGTACTTCGCCCGGCCGACCCCGTCGGCTATCCTCGGCCCCGGCGACGACTGCGCCTTGGTCCAGCCCTCACCGGGCAAGCAACTGGCCATCACCACGGACATGCTGGTGGCCGGCACACACTTCCTGCCCGGCACCGACCCGAAGAATCTCGGCTGGAAAGCCCTCGCCGTCAATCTCTCCGACCTCGCTGCGATGGGCGCCCAACCGCGCTGGGTCACGCTGGCCGGCGCCTTGCCGAGCGTTGACGAGGCCTGGATCGCCGCCTTCGCCAGCGGCTTCTTCAACTGTGCCCAGGAATACGGCGTCGACGTCATCGGCGGCGACACCACCAAGGGCCCGCTCAACGTCTGCATCACCGCCATCGGCGAAGTCGAACCCGGCCAAGCCCTGCGCCGCGATGGCGCCAAGGTCGGTGACCAGATCTGGGTATCCGGCCGTCCCGGCCTCGCCGCCCTCGGCCTCGCCTATCTGCAAGGCAAGGTCAAGCTGCCAGAACCGTGGCCACGGCTATGCGTCGGCGCCCTCGAAAAGCCGCGCCCGCGCGTTGCCCTCGGCCTCGCACTGACCGGCATCGCCAGTGCCGCGATCGATGTTTCCGACGGTCTGCTGGCCGACCTCGGCCACATTGCCGAACGCTCTGCCTGTGCAGCCGCCGTCAAACTCGTTCAGCTACCGCACCTGCCCAAGGGCGAAAGCTACGATGCCGACCTTCGACGCATTGCCCTCGAATGCCAGCTGGCCGGTGGCGACGATTACGAACTCTGCTTCACTGCCCCCGGTAGCCAAAGTCTGGCCATTGCGCAAATTGCCGCCCAACTCGAATTGCCGCTGTGGAACATTGGCGAAATGGTGACCGGCCAGGCTGGCGAAGTCGCTGTATTCGACCCGGACGGCAAGCCGGTCGAGTTCAATCACAAGGGATACGAGCACTTTGGCGCCGAAACCTGATTTCGCTTTCCTGCTCGCCCACCCAGCGCACTTCTTCGCGCTCGGCTGCGGTAGCGGACTGGCCCCCAAGGCGCCCGGCACCTTCGGCACCTTGTTCGCATGGATTACCTTCGCGCTTTTCCACAGCTACTTTGGCGATTTCCAGCTGCTCTTTCTGTTGGCCGCAGCCTACCTTGCCGGTATCTGGTTCATCGACGTTACCGGCAAGGCCATTGGCGACCCCGACCATGGCAGCATCGTCTGGGACGAGATTGTTCCCTTCTGGCTGGTCCTGCTGATGACGCCGGAGACATTTTTCTGGCAACTGGCTGCCTTCGCGCTGTTCCGCTACTTCGACATTACCAAGCCGCAACCGGCCCGCTATTTCGACGAGCACGTCAAGAACGGCTTTGGCGTCATGGCTGACGATCTTGTTGCGGCCGGGTACACTTTGCTCGCACTGGCCCTGCTCAAGATCGTTTTTGCCTGACGTTCGAACGCCACAGGCATAGAATAACGACGTCTCCAACGCTTGGAGCTTCATCATGAGTCATAAGCATGCCCACCTGATGCGCAGCATCTTCCAGGATCCGCCGTCGGCGAACATCCACTGGCGCGAAATCGAATCGCTCCTCCTCCACCTCGGCGCCGAAGTTGAACCCTCGCATGGAGCCCGCTTCAAGATCACCCTGAACAAGGTCGAAGCCTTCCTGCACCATCCGCACAACAGCAGCACCTGCAGCAAGACCGACATCAAGGCTATCCGCGATGTGCTGACTCATGCCGGGGTGACGCTATCGGCGTATGAAGCCAAGCAGGACTGAGGATTGATCACCTCTCCGCGCGAGAAGCGAAAAAGCCACCTTTGCGGTGGCTTTTTCATGAATCCTTGGCTTGCCCTAGCGGGCTCAAGTGAACAATTTTTCCACTTGGACGACAACGAGAATTTGGGAAATTGGTATTGATGAAAGGCTTGAGAGAATCCCAGCCAATCCCGGTTTCTAATGATTCGAGCCCTTCAAAAACTCTACCAACTGCCGAGCCGGTAACGGACGACTGAAGAAATAGCCCTGCATCTCGTGACACCCCAACTGTCCCAGGACAGCCACTTGGTGCTCGGTCTCAACCCCCTCCACAATCACATGGAGATTGAAGTTGCGGGCGATTCCGACCATGGCCTGGATAATGGCGTATGAATCTTGGGAGGTCTGCAGGTCGCGGACAAATGACTGGTCGATCTTGATCCGGTTGACCGAGAAGCGACGAAGGTAATTGAGCGAGGAATAGCGCGTACCGAAATCATCGATTGAGACGTGCACCCCGGTACTGCGAAGGCGTTTCACCTGCGCGACGATATTCTCTACGTCCTTCATCAGCAGGCTTTCGGTAATTTCGATTTCAAGCGACTCGGGCGAAATCCCGAATTCGTCGAGAGGAATGCGGATTCGCTCCAGCAGATCGGCTCGATCAAATTCGCGGGGCGAAAGATTGACGCCTATTCGTAGCGTCCCGAAGCCTTGTTCTCGCAGGTGCGCCAATTGCGCACAAGCTTCGCGCAGCACCCAGTCGCTGATCGCGATGATCAGACCCGTCTCTTCGGCAATAGGAATAAAGATTTCAGGGCTGATCAAGCCCTCTCGTGGATGGTGCCAGCGAATCAGGGCCTCAACCCCAACAGCACGCCCGACCGTCGCATCGATTTGTGGCTGGAAATGCAATTCAAACTGGTTGCCTTCCTTCAGGGCTTTCCGCAGGTCATTCTCGATGGACAAACGGTCAAGATGCGCTGTGTGCATGTGTTCCTGAAACACCACATAGCCATTCTTGCCCTGTGCCTTGACTTGGTACATCGCCATGTCAGCACAGCGAATCAAGTCCTGAGCATTCGTGCCATCATCGGGATAGATGGCTATGCCGATACTGGTCGTCGCCAGAAATTGAGTTTCAGCCACGACGAATGGCCGGCGCGTTTCCGAGAGAATTTTCTCGGCAACCACATTCGCGTCATCGCGGTTCGTCAGGGTCGGCAGCAAAGCAGTAAATTCGTCGCCACCTTGTCTGGCCAGGGTATCTCCTGTCCGCAAACAACGGCGGACACGGGCCGCAAACTCCCGGAGAAGTTGGTCCCCCACCTGGTGGCCGTAGGTGTCGTTGACCAGTTTGAAACGATCGATATCCAGAAACATCACAGCCAGTTTTTCTTCGCGCCGTGATGCCTGGGCTATCGCCATCTCCAGCCGATCCAGGAACAGGATTCGATTGGGCAACTTGGTCAGGAGATCATGAAACGCCTGAAATGTGATGGTCTCTTCCGCCTTCTTGCGTTCCGAGATGTCACGCGCCACGCCAGATGTCCCGAGGAACGCACTGGGTTGCCCAAATTGCTGGGTTTCGTATACGCCCTGCGAACTCAGGATGCTGGTCACCACCGCACCGTTGCGTAACGCGGGGGAGGACGGTTTGCGCCTGAAGCGCACTTCAAGGTTGCTGGTGGCTCGTTCGCCGACGCGCCTTTCAATGAAGGCATATTGAACGTGTTCGTAGTCCCGGGAATCGACCACCTGTGAGTAATGCTGTCCGGTTAACTCGCCGGGGGTATAGCCCAGCAAAGCGTTCACTCGACCATTGATAAAGGTGAATCGCCCCTGTGGATCCAGGGTAAAGATCATGTCTGGCGACTGCTCGACCAAGAAGCGGTGCAGGCGCTCAGAATGCTGCATTTGCGCCGAAATGAGTGCGTGCTCTTTCTTGCGCTGGCGATGAACCAAAGCTCGCTCGACGGCGATGATCATGTCGTCCGGATCGCAATCCTTGCGCAAGAACTCGAAGACCCGATGACGGAGCGCATGGATCGCCGAATCGATTGACTTGTCGGCACTGAACACGATCACATCGGTATCGATCCCGTGCGCGCTCATCCATTCCATGATCTCCAGACCGGAGATGTCTGGAAGTCGCAAGTCCAAAATGACGAGATCGGTCTTCCCCGCCTTTAGCTTGGCAATGGCTTCCTGTCCCGTGCTGGCTTCGTCGATGGAACGCTGATCGCTGTCGAGCAGCGCAGTGTAGGCACTCCGAAAGCGCGGTTCGTCATCTACGACCAGGATATTCTGCTGCGTTGAAACAGAGGGTATCCTCGCGAGCTCGTACAGTGCAGTAATCGCGTTCATGCACGCCCCATCAATGCGTCAGGCGAATTGCCGAGTTTTGGAATCAACAGCGCAATGCTGGTACCGACCCCGATCTGGCTGCGACAGGTGATAAGTATCCCTTCCTGTTTGGCCAGTCTGCCCACCACAGAAAGTCCGATACCACGCTGTCCAGTCTCGGAGATGGCTTTCGGGCGATAGATCGATTGAATCGTCTCTTCCGACATCCCCGGGCCATTGTCGTCGACACGCAGTTGGACATAGCCATTGCCGTCATGAATGATGTTGTCACTGACAGAAATTTTGACGCACTTCCCGGCGACTAGCGCTTCCGAGGCGTTCTTCCAGAGGTTCAGAACAATTTGCTTCAGGTTGTCCCGATTGACCTGAATCGGCATTGCCGTTTGCGGGAGCGTTGCCTCAAACCGTATCCCATTGTCTCTAAACAAGGAGTCAGCGTATAACAGCACGAAATCATTGAGGAGACTGGTCAGATCGCTATCCTGGGTTTTCGGGGCACCACTGAGGGCATGGGTCATGTGGCCAACGATATTGGCGACCCGATCGATTTCCTCGGTTAACACCACCAGCTCCTGGCGAACACCATCCTCCGGAAGTTTCCGTTCGAGAATTTTGAGGTAGCTCTTGATAATACCGAGCGGGTTACCGGCCTCATGAACGATCTGGCGTGCATGGTGGTTAAATTGATGGCTCAGTTCCGCCTCGACTTGCTGCCGGTGATGCTTGGCCTCCATCAGGGCATCGAGACTGATTGCGGCAATTTTGCCAAAGTTGGCCAACCAGGGTATTCGGCGCTGCAGACGACCATACTGTTTGGCCGACAAGCCGCAAATCATGACGCCAATGACGCGGTTGCGTGCCAGCATAGGGACGCACAGCAGGCCTTCAGTCGCTAAGGCCCGGGTGATCTGCAAGTCGAGCAAGGGGAGCGATTCAGGCTGTTCAAACGTTGTCCGTATCTGACGGCCGATGACCGCCGCGGCGGCCAGGGAGCGGGATGCAAGCAGGGGGATCGCAAGCTGCCGGAAGAGTTCCGGTTGAGCCCCCACCTTTTCGCCGGACAGTGCATCTCCTTTTTCAGTCGCCAACAGGATGGCCACTTTGGAGAGTTCGAAGAGAATTCGCGCGGACTCTCGCAAGGCCAGCAAGACTTCTGTGTCACTGCCCAGTTGGAACAAGTCCTGTTGCAGCGGTTGCAGCAACGCCATGCCACCGAGCATTGCGGTGAGATCGTCCTCTGCAGCACTTTCCGAAGCAGGCGAACTCACTGCAGGGGGCGACATCAGCCTACGGCGCTTGGGAAATACTTCGGGAACGGAAATTCCGATGGCCTCTGCAATTTGCCGGGTTCGCTGGATGGCGCGCTCTCGCGCAGCAATCAGGGCTGATTTCTCGACCTTGAGGCTGCTACCGTTGAGCGCCAAACCAAACTCAGGCGAATCTTCCATGCTTGCACTCAGCGCCTGAGCCATCCAGACGATCTGCGGCAAGGCTGTTGCCGTCTGAATTTGCCCTCCCGATGCATGGTGAAAAGACACACCATCGGCCAGCACGGAATCCAATTCCCAGTGGTCGATCAGCCACCCACCGACCTCGGCGTGCGTAGTGCCAAACAGCTGCCGTTCTTCAGTCAGCAATCTGGCATTGCCTTCCGCATTCACCATGAAGCGGCGATAGGGTTCGCCAATGGCCGACAGCAGAATAAGCTCACCAATATCGTGCAACAGCCCCGACAGATAGGCTTCATCAGGATGCGGGTAGCCCGCAAGCTCAGCAATACTTCGCCCGAGCTCGCCAACCAGGAGTGAATGGCTCCAGAAGTCGGCAACGTCAGCCCCCTCCAGCTTGGTGTCGCGTTCAAAAAGTCTCTGGATGGAAAGACAGGTGGCGAGTGAGCGAACCAGTCGCGTACCGAGAGCGATCAGGCAGGTTTCAAGATTCTTGAGCTCTGTTCCTCGGCGTAGCGCAGGTGAATTGGCCACGCGCAATATGCGGCTGGCCAACCCTGGGTCTTGCTCAACGATACCAGCCAAGTCACCCATCGTCGCCTGCTCGTCTTCGACAGTTCGCATCAGTCGCAACAGGATTTCGGGCGGCGACGGAATCCGACCGCTTTCGATTGCTTCGTGAACAGACTCGGGGAGACGGTGCATGCGTTTACTGGATCGAAGCTTGTCTAATTACGAACGAAAGAGATGACGATCTATCCATTGGCTTCAGGACATCAAGTGCAATCTACACTATCAATAGGTAAGGCGTATGAAAGCTCACTAACAATGATTCAGCACATAGCATACCTAACTTTAGTAATACCGATCGGCTACATACTAGACTATATTTATGCGAATTTGCTCGACCAGATGCTCTTCGGTCAGCCTGCAAAGCCGCAGCGATCAGGATCGAACAATGGATGCCAGGCAAGCAGTGAAGCCCTGAGGCGGGGTTTCCTCGGAGGTGACAATGGCATGGCCCAGATTGGCGTTAGGGTAGGCCGGAAACCCTTCTCCGATTTCCTGAGGGCATCGAACACAAGTTGTGACATCAGGATCTCATGCAGCAAGACAACCGTCCTGGTGCAGTTGCTTCGCCATCAATGATGGTTTTTCGAAGCAGGATTGCCTGTAAGGAGCATCACTCTAAGCCGTTAGCTGGTGGCGCGAAGGGTGTATGGCGGCTTGTTACTTGATGGTTTTTTGTCTTGCGCTTGGGAGCATTTTGGACGCTGACATCGAATCAATGCCCCCCTTATTTGAGCTGAATCTCAGACTAATTGGAGGGCATGGAGGACAAACGAATGGTGTCGGCAAATTTTACAGACACTTCGCGAAACATAGGGCACGCATTCGTAACCAACTGATTTTAATAAATAATTTTTGAAGGCATGCGATTTGCTTATATCCACCCCGCAAATATTTATCACGCCGTTGCGCTCGACGTTGTGAAACGAAATAATCGAAAAAGGGAGTAAATAATGTTTGGGGACTATATTAAAAAGTGTAGTTTTATCGCTGGGACTGCCGCTTTGATGCTGGCAAGCATGGGAGCACAAGCGAATTTGGTAACGAACGGTGACTTCGAGACGGGAAGCTTGGCCGGATGGGGCCAAAGCGGCGTAGGTAACAATTTTGTAAGTGGCTCCTTCGATGGCTATACGCCGTTTGGCAACTTTGCAATGTATATGGGATGCGTGGGTAATCTGTGCGGTAATACGCAAACCATCTCCACGACGGCAGGTGCTAGCTATTTGTTCGAGTTCGATTACGGCAGTGATGGCGCAAGACCAAACGAATTCATCGCAAATTTCGGTGGCGCCACGGTCTTCCACACGCTGAACGACACAACGAATACCCGCCCGGGGTTCACTCATGAGAGTTTCCTCGTCACAGCATCCAGCTCATCGACCGTAATTGAATTCCTCGGGCGAAATGATCCGGCGTATCAAGCGCTTGACAATGTGTCGGTGACTTTAGCCAATCAGGTCCCCGAACCTGGGGCACTCTCCCTTCTCGGACTTGGCCTTGCTGGTTTGGGAGCAACGCGTCGCCGCAAGCAATAACCTGAAATATTTCTCAGCAGACCCGCTCCGGCGGGTCTTTTCATTTTTAGCGCCCTGACCTACGGATAATTTGAGTTGTTACCATCGTAAGGTCTGAATTCTGGCAACTCATTCAATATCCGGAAAGATGTCACCCAGAAGTGAGCGGCCTGCATCGAAGGCGTCCTCACTAGAGATCATCTGAATTAACGATAGCCGTGCCGCATTACAAATGCTCGCCTATTAAAGGAGGCTGCCACTAATCAGGTCGCCATCAACGAATTATCCAAGAAGCTCGAGATGGCCAAGGTTGGCGGATTCAGACAACAGGCACTTGAGGCAATGTTGGCGAGATGGGGAGCCGGTACTAGTGTCTTTGCGTAAGGCCTGGATTTGCTAGACCAGGTCAGACTCGGCAATCGGAGCGTTACCAAGACCCAACCTTTTTTGCGCCGGCTTCTGCACAAACTCCATATAACGCAAAAGAGCCACCCAAACGGATGGCTCAATCACTTGATTTACAACGGAATTCTGGTGCGCCCGACTGAATTCGAATCAGTGACCCCTGCCTTCGGAGGGCAGTACTCTATCCAGCTGAGCTACGGGCGCATGGGAGGGACGCATTCTACCCCCAGCCTGAGCTTGCGTCCATGGCGCCAAAATAATGAGCCTGATCTGAAACGGCTGGCCAAAATCATTACCAATGATGCGGGGGATGTCAGCCTCGGCATTCAAGCTGGGCAATTCACCGCTTTGCGGCAGTGGCAACCGCGTCTCCAGCATTCGCTAGGCCGTAGAGCGCCTGGCCACAAAAAATACCGTCTGTTTCGTGGTGGCTTCCGCCTTGCGTTCGAGAATCAACGGTTTGCCGGCAGCCTTGATCGAGCAATTCTTGAAACGGACGATGCTGCAGGCTTTGGCATCCAGTCTGATTGCCCGCCACCAGTATGGCATTCGCCGGATGCGGCCTATACCTACGCGTTCTTCCATGATGTAGCGATACCATTGATGATGCGCCGTTTTCCGGATTACGCCGCGCTTCTGGACAAGTGCAAACTTGAAGGCTCAATGCTGACCGAGGCTGAGGAACAATATTTCCCCAGCACCCACCCGATCATTGGCTCCCTGCTGGTCCGCAACTGGGGGCTGCCCTCTATCCTCGGACAGGCGATCCGCTTTCAGCATGAAAAGGATGCCTACGATTTGCCGGACCGGACGCTGCCCGGTGGCACGCTTTCCTTGATTGCCGTCACGCAGCTGGCCTAGCACCTGCTTGGCGATGACCTGGATGATCTGCGTGGCCGTGTGGCCTCGGCCATCGAAGACGCGGCAGCCTGATCGACTTTAGTCGAAGAAGGTACGGGCGGCCTGGAAACGCTGCGCGTAGTAAGTGTCGCTCAGCCGGTCGATGCGAACCCGGCCGTTGGTCGACGGCGCATGGATGAAGCGCGTCTCGCCGATGTAGATGCCGACATGCGAGAACGAGCGATTCAGGGTATTGAAGAACACCAGATCGCCCGGCCGCAGCTCTGCCCGATCGATCGGTTTGCCGTTGCGGGCGATATCTGCCGCGCTGCCCTGCACCCTGAGCCCCGCCGCCTGCCCGTAGATATAGCTGACCATGCCGCTGCAATCGAGACCGGCCTCCGGATTTTTGCCGCCGAAGCGGTAACCGGTATCGATCAGCCCCATGGCGTAGAAAACCACCTCGGTGCCCTTCTCACTGACCGGACGCGATGCTTGCGCTATAGTTTCCGTCGAGGCGGAAGAGCGCGGCCCTGGGCTGCCGCAAGCGGCAAGCAGCAAGGCTGAAAGGGAGAGCAGAATCAGGGCTGGAATACGCATTTAGCTAAAGCACTTTCTTGGATCAATACATAACTTACAGTTTTTACAGGAATTTTCAAGACCATGAATTTACAGAACACTGAATTGCTACGGTCAACCAACCTGATTGGCGGAATATGGGCCAGGGCCGATGACGGCGCCCAGCTGGCGGTGATCAACCCGGCGACCGGGGAAAAGCTGGCCGATGTACCGCTCTGCGGCGCCACCGAAACCCGCCGCGCCATCGACGCAGCCAATGCCGCCTGGCCGGCTTGGCGTGCCCTGACCGCACGTCGCCGTTCCCAATTGTTGCAAGCCTGGTTCAGCCTGATCATCAAGAATGCCGACGACCTGGCCCAGCTGGTCACAGCCGAATGCGGCAAGCCGTTGCAGGAAGCCAAGGGCGAGGTGATCTACGGCGCCTCCTTTGTCGAGTGGTTTGCCGAAGAGGGCAAGCGCACCTACGGCGAGAGCATCCCGAGCCCGGCTGCGAACACGCGCCTGCTGGTCATCAAGCAGCCGATCGGCGTCTGTGCGGCAATCACGCCCTGGAATTTCCCGCTCGCCATGATCACCCGCAAGGTCGCTCCGGCACTGGCCGCCGGTTGCCCAGTGGTGGTCAAGCCGGCCGAAGCGACGCCGCTGACGGCTCTGGCCCTGGCCGTGCTGGCCGAACAGGCAGGTTTCCCGGCTGGCGTATTCAATGTCGTCACTGGCAAGCCGGCTGAGATCGGCGGCGAGCTGTGCGCCAACCCTATCGTGCGCAAGCTGTCCTTTACTGGCTCGACCGGCGTTGGGCGCCTGCTGATGGCGCAATGCGCGCCGACCATCAAGAAGCTGTCGCTGGAATTGGGCGGCAATGCGCCGTTCATCGTGTTCGATGACGCCGATGTGAACGCTGCGGTCGACGGTGCCATTGCGGCCAAATACCGCAACACCGGCCAGACCTGCGTCTGCGCCAACCGATTCCTGATCCAGGCTGGCATCTACGATGAGTTTGCCGCCAAGTTTGCCGAGAAGGCGAGCGCCCTGAAAGTCGGCGCCGGCATTGAAGCCGACGTCGCGCAAGGCCCGCTGATCAACGCAGCCGGCCTGAGCAAGGTCGAAGCACACGTCGCCGACGCAGTCGGCAAGGGCGCGCGCGTACTGTGCGGTGGCGCCCGCCATGAACGCGGGGGTAACTTCTTCCAGCCAACGGTGCTGGCCGACGTGACGACCGCGATGATGGTGGCCCGTGAGGAAACCTTCGGCCCGGTAGCACCGCTGTTCCGCTTCGAGACCGAGGAACAGGCCATCGCCATGGCCAACGATACCGAGTTCGGCCTGGCCGCCTACTTCTTCACCCGCAATGTCGGCCGCTGCTGGCGCGTCGGCGAGGCGCTGGAATACGGCATGGTCGGCATCAATACCGGCATGATCTCCAACGAGGTTTCGCCGTTCGGCGGCATCAAGCAATCCGGCCTCGGCCGCGAAGGCTCGAAGTACGGCATCGAGGACTATCTGGAAATCAAATACCTCTGTTTCGACGTCAATACCTGAGCCGATGGGCAAACTGATCGTCCTCTCCCTTCTGGCCCTGCTCGTCGCACTACTGTGGCGCAGGTGGGGCCGGCAACGGCAGTCGGCCTACATCGAGCGCTACCCCTATCAGCGTTTCCTCGACAAGCGACTGGCAGCCCGGCGACCTGAACTTAGCCCGGAACAGCGGACTGAGGTCCTTGCCGGGCTGCACGATTACTTCCAGCTGTGCCGCAGGGCCGGGCGTCGCATGGTGGCCATGCCCTCGCAGGCGGTCGACGACGCATGGCATGAATTCATTCTGTTCACCCGGCAATACGACAAGTTCTGCCGGCACGCCTTCGGCCGCTTCCTGCACCACACGCCAGCTGAGGCGATGAGTTCGCCAACGCAGGCGAGCGATGGCATCAGGCGCGCCTGGCGACTGGCCTGTGCGCAGGAGAAGATCGACCCGAAAAAACCGGAGCGCCTGCCTCGACTATTCGCGCTCGACGCCAGCCTTGGCATTGCTGGCGGCTTCATCTATCAGCTGGATTGCATGGCGGCTCGCAACGGCGCTACCGGCGACGCCTATTGCGCCAGCCATATCGGCTGCAGCAGCGGCTGCTCTGGAGACTCAGGCAGTGGCGATTCAGGCAGCAGCGACGGGGATGGTGGCAGTGGCTGCGGTGGTGGCTGTGGAGGCGGCGGTGATTAAACCGACTCAACCGCGGTTCGCTGAATAGACCACGACCCGGTTACGTCCCTCGTTTTTGGCAGTGTAGAGTGCTTGATCGGCGGCCTGGGTCAGTTCATCTGGCATTTTGCCGTGATCGGGGTAGGCTGCAACCCCGGCCGAGGCGGTAAAGGAAAGCTCGAAATTGCCGAAGGTGACACGGATTTCGGCAATTTTGCTGCGCCAGAGTTCAGCCCTTTCGGCGGCAATGGCCAAGGGCATGCGCGGCATCAGGATGACGAATTCCTCGCCGCCGTAGCGGCAGAGGACGTCCTCGTGCCGGATGCCAGCGCGCAGAGTTTCGGCCAGAACGATCAGTGCCTGATCGCCGGCCATGTGGCCATAGGTGTCGTTGATCCGCTTGAAATGGTCGAGGTCGAGAATAAGCAAAGAAAGAGGGTAGCCTTCACGGCGCGAACGGGAGAGCTCGCGCTCCAGTGTTTCATCGAGATAGCGCCGATTGAAGCAACCGGTCAGGCTATCGCGAATTGCCTGCTCCCGAAGCGCCACCTGCAACTTTTCGATTTCTTCCAACTGCTTGCGCAGCTTGTCGTTGGCGCTGCGCAATTCGGCCTCGGAGCGGCGGCGCTCCGAAATATCACGGGCAATGCCCAGCAACGCGAAAGGCTTGCCTTGTTGATCGAGCAGAAAGCTGCCGACAACCTCGGATGAGATGACCCCGCCATTTTTGTGCGGTTGCTCGATTTCCGTCATCGCCGACTGGGCGCTCAGATCGCCGGCAGCCAATCGGGCGAGATGTTCCTCAAGCGTTGCCACAACGGCGGCATAGGAAGCCGGGGTCATCGCTTCAGCCAGCGTCTGGTTGATCACTTCGTCAGGCGTGAACCCGCGCACCGCTTCCACCGAGGGACTGACATAGCTAAAGCGCATGGTGGCGAGATCGACGGTCCAGATCACATCCTTGCTGTGCTCGGCGAGTTGCCGATAGCGCTCCTCGCTATGACTCAACGCCCGCTCGAACACCCGTCGCGAAATCATCTCGCGGGTCAGACGCCGGTTCAGACGAGCGAAATAGACTGCCGCTCCGGCAACCACAAGGATCAGCAGCGCAATGCCGGCAAGTGCGTAGCCAAACCATACCGGCAGTTTCCGTTCTTCGGCTTCGAAGATCAATCCACTAACCGAGTACTTTTCCGGCAGCATGCCCAACTCGGCGTAGGTCTGGGCAATCTGCTGCCAACGGCTGCTTGATTGCAGGCCGAGCTCGACCAGATCCGGCTGCATCAGGCGCTTCAACTCCTTCGCTTCGAATAACAGATGCGCCCGCTCATGTCGCCTGGAGTATTTCTTCAGGATCAGATCAGCGATTTCTTCCGGATGCTCAATCGCATACTTCCAGCCCTGGATGGCGGCGGCGCGAAAGGCGCGGACGCGCTCCGGGGCGCTATGGGCCCGTCCTTCGGTCGTAAATAGGGTGTCGCCGTAAAAATTGATGCCGACAGCCGACGGACTGAAAGCCAGATAGGGGAAACCCACGGACTGCAAGGTGTAGGGTTCGTCGGTAACATAGCCGGACAGGGCATCAACCCGGCCTGAAATCAGATCCTTGGGATCGAAACTATGCGACACCGCGTCATAGCGCGTCACCCCTTCGCGACGCAGATAGGCAAACAGTTCCGTTTCATGCGGCGTCAACATGATGCGAGCACCATTCAATGCATCAATGCTGGTGATCTTTCGCCGGTTGACCAATAGCACCAGCGGCGAGCGCTGGACGATGGCGGCCAAGGCCACGACCGGTTTGCCCTGGGCCCGATGCAGGGCGAGTTCGGAAGCGGCGACACCGAACTCCGCTTCGCCGCCGAGCACGGCACTGACCGGATCGCTTCCCTCGCTTAACTCACGCAGACTGACGTCGAAGCCGGCATCGCGAAAATACCCCTTGTCGATGGCGGCGTAGTAGCCGGCAAACTGGAACTGATGTTTCCAGTTCAGTTGCAGGACGACCCGCTCCACCGCAAAGACAGGAGCGAGAAACAACAAAAGAAATAGGGAGAGGATCAGCCGCACGGACGTCATTATCAGCCAATCCGGGTAATTTATATTACTTGTGATAAGTCCGGCTGCTGCCTGAACTGCCGTGCCCGGAATTGGCCACATTATCAAACATGTTCCATCCCTGATGCTGGGCATAAGCGAAGAGCAGCAAGGCAAAGACACCGGCAGCGATGTTGAATTTATCGAACATCAGTCGTCACCCCCATCCACATCGTCGCTGCTCACCGGCGCATGGTCGCTTTCTGCCCAGCGCCGCCCTTCGAAAGCAGCCCGCCGCATGCTGACGAAGATGGGGAAGAGCAGCAGGAAGATCAGCACCATCACGAAATTCGACCAGCCCGCACTGGCCGTATGAACCTCAACGGTATCGCGCACGGCCAGCGAGTTGTTGGGCGCCATGTCGGGATCGAGCGTCAGATAATAAGTACCGGCCGGGATATTCAAAAAAACCACCTCGTCATCCCGACTGCCTTCTGTCCAGGAGCCACCGTCGTAACCGCTGTAGAAGGACAATTCGCGGGTCGCCGGCCAGGCAGTACCCGTGGACTTGTTGACCAGCATCATCTCCAGGCCGATCCAGTTGTTGTTAAGCGATGTCGAATTCTTGACGGTGACCTTACGCTTCTTGCCGGTGACCTCGAATTCTCGGGTCTGTACCTCGTCACTGCGGCGCGGCTCAAAGGTGAAATCCTGTCGCAGCAATTGCTTGCCGCCGGAAAGAAAGACAAAGAAGAACTGGACGACGATGGCGACCAGAACGAGTTTCCAGAACAAGCTCCAGACGCGATGGTCTGCCGCCGCCCAGGCATTGGGCTGGTTGGCAAAGACCCCAATTGGTTCGGGCAAATCCCCAGGCAATTTGAAGGCCTCGGCGATTGTTTTGGGCGATACATAGACGCCCTGTGACCAGGTCAGATCGTTAGCGGTGGATTCACGTGACAGCATCAGTGGCGGAGCGACGTAATCGACAACCCGATTGGTTTCACCGCGCCTGACTCGCCAGGTGAATTCCCCGGCCACCTGGATGACTTCAGCCACCTGTGTGGTCGAGAAATGTTTGAAGAGCTCGCCGGCAAAGCGAATGCTGTCGACTTCGATGACACCGCTGCTCGTCGGCGGCCTCGACAACACATCGACCACGTTCCAGTGCCCGTTGTATTCGGTCAGCCAGCGGTAGCTGCCGTGCTCGCCGGCCAGCAGGTATTCGCTCCAGTGGTAGGCAATGCCGTCGACCTTGCTCTGCTTGACCAGAAAACCGATCACTTCGACCGGCTTGCCCTCGAGCGTTCCCTTGCTGCCGAGCGGCAAGCGCGGCGTGTATTTTTCATCGCGAGCCGCCAGCGATTTGGAGAGAATTTTGTAGTTCTGGTCGGCGGTATCGACCACCGCACCGCAAGTCGCACAACCCACCGCGAGAATTTCCCGGGAGCGGGCCGACATCGGAGAGCCACAACTCGGGCAGCGGAAAACCTGAGCCGTGACCGTCGCTGTCGGTTCGTCCATGCCGTCGCGCAGCTTGGCCATCTTCAGCGTTTTGAAATCGACCGCTTCGCCAACGAACAGCAAGGGCGGCGTTTCCGAGTAATCGAGCGTCGCAAAACTGGCCTGGTTCCGGAGATCAACCGCAGAGACCGGGTAACCTGCCCCGACCTTGAACGGTAGTTCGCCCTGACCGGCCACGCACTCGGCGTCTTCGAGATTGCTGACGGTCCAGGTCTGGCTGGCCAGTACGAAGCGCTGGCCAATCTTCAGCCCGTCAAAGGCAGGGAGTGGCTCCTGGACCTGCTGCATGAAGGTAAGCACATACTCACCGCCTGCCTCCGACAGCCAGCCAGTTCGCATGTCGTCGAACAGCAGGTGCCACTCGTTCCAATAGCCTTGGCTGTACTTGACCTGAATGCGCCCGATCAGCGCGAAATGAACGCCCTTGTAGCTCCCCTCCGAGCCCAGTTGCAGCGGCGAACGGTCCTCGACCAGCGCCGCCATTTTGCCGATGTCTTCCAGATTCTGGTCGTGACGGACCAGCGTGCTCTGGCAGTATTCACAGACAGCAAAAACCGACGACGCCGATTTGAAGACAACCGGCGCGCCACAGGAAGGACAGGAGGCGTTCAGGGCCATAGGCCGTGGATCAGGTCAGTTTCTTCAGCAACTCGGCTTTCTTGGCCTCGAACTCTTCCTTGGTCAGGATGCCTTTTTCGACCAGCCCGTGCAGTTTTTCCAGCGTCGCCACAATGTCATCGGCCGAAATCGCCGCGACCGCCGGCGCCGCGGCAGCTGGTTGCAGGGCCGCGCCCATCGCCTGCCCGACGACCTGACCGAAACCGACACCGGCACCAAGACCGACGCCCATCGCCGCCATGCCACCTTCGTTTTTCGCGGCATCGGGGATGCTGTTGGCGACCTGATACTGCGTGTAGCGCTGCATGTCGCCAATCATGTTCATACCGATTTTCTGGTCGAGAATCTTCTGCAGCTCTTCGGGCAGCGAAACGTTCTGGACAACCAGCGAATCGAGCGCCAGACCGTACTCGGCAAACATCGGCGCCGCCTTGGCCAGCATTGCCTTGCCGAACTCATCCTGATTGGCCGCCATGTCGATGAAGGCCACGCCAGATTCGCCGAACAGATCGGTCAACCCGGCGACCATTGTGTTGCGTAACTGACCCTCGAGCTCCTCGCGAGTGTAGATGTCGCGCGTACCGGAGATCTTCTGGTAGAAGGTTTTCGTATCCGTCAGGTGATACGAGTAGATGCCGAAGGCACGCAGACGGACGATGCCGAATTCCTTGTCGCGGATGGTGATCGGGTTCGGCGTCCCCCACTTCTGGTCGAGTTGGGTACGGGTTGAGAAGAAGTAGACGTCGGACTTGAACGGGGATTCAAACAGCTTGTCCCAGTTCTTCAGGTAGGTCAGGACCGGCAGCGTCTGCGTCGTCAGCTTGTACATGCCCGGCGCAAGGACATCGGCCACCGTGCCTTCGTTGACGAACATGGCCACCTGAGAATCGCGCACCGTCAGGCTGGCGCCGTTCTGGATTTCCATTTCCGCCATCGGGTAGCGCCAGGCCAGCGTGCCGTCGGAATCCTCGGTCCATTGGAGGACGTCGATAAACTGTTTCTTGATGAAGTCCATCAGGGCCATGGTGTTCTCCTTGAATGATCAGGCAATGCAGCCGGCGTTGAGGATGCCGATGCCGAGCGAAAGCGAAGCGAGAAAAATCGCCGAGGCGACTTTCCCCAGGGGAATGTTCAGGACGAGTTGCGGCAGCGCCAGACGCGCCACGATGTAAGCCAGCAATTGCACGATGCAGGCGACAACCCCCCAACCGATCATCGCGACAATGTTATGACTGACGGCGACAGACACAGCAATCGGCATGGCATAACCCACGATGGCGCCCCCCAGGCTGACGGCTGCTGCGGTATTGCCCTCGCGAATCAGGGCCATTTCGTCATACGGCGTGACAAAGACGTAGAGCACGACAAAGACAGCAAGCAAACCAAGCGCCGTCGCAAAATACCCGGCAAAGGCAGGCAGGCTGTTGATGACCGGATCGAACATGGAATCTCCCGGGGGATGGAACAATGACAGCGGATTGTCACCGCTCGCCGAGCTTTGTTCAAGCCTGACGGGCTCGATGCCAGGCAACGAAGTCAGCGAACGGCATTGGTTTCCCGTAGAAATAACCTTGAACCTTAGTGCACCCGAGCGCCAACAACTGATCGCGCTGAATGGCCTCCTCGACCCCCTCGGCCAGCGAAACCATACCAAGATCATGGGTCAAATCGATAATCGTCCGCACAATACGCAGATCTTCGATCGACGAGAACATGCCAACCACGAAGGAACGGTCGATCTTGATCTCGTTCAAGGGCAGCGTGACCAGGTAGCTCAATGAAGAATAGCCGGTACCGAAATCGTCCAGAGCCAGCTTGACCCCCATGGCACGTAACTTGGACATCACCGACAGACCGCGCTCGCGGTCGACCATCATCACCGACTCGGTCAACTCAAAGGTGAATCGCTCGGCAGGCAGACGCCAGGTTTCCAGACATTGGGCCACCAGTTCAGGCAGATCGGTATCGAGCAAATCGCCGGCCGTCAGGTTGAGCGACAAGCGGATATCGACGCCCGCGGCGTCAAGCTCCGCGCTGAGGCGCAGGGCCGAACGGATCAGCCACTCGGTAAATTGAGCGCGCCACCCGTATTCTTCGATCATTTCCACGACCAACGACGGCGCCACCCAATCTCCGTTGCTCCGCTGCCAGCGCAGCAGAAGCTCGGCACCAAAACACCGGTCGCTTTCAACATCCACCTGCGGCTGCAGGTGAAGGCTCAGCACGTCCTTGCGCAATGCCTCCCGGAGTTCCTCCGACAGTTGATGGTGGCTCTGCCAATCCTCCTTCATGCGCAGATCGTACATGGCGAAGGGTTCATTGGAGGATTGCAGGCTGGCTCGCGCCAGCCTGGCTGCCTGGATCAATTCTTCGGCATCGCTGCCATGCTCGGGAGACATGGCCGCACCAATCGCCACATCCAGCGAGATGCCACGACCGCTGAGCAATACCAAAGGATGCCCAAAGGCACGGCGAATCTGGGCAGCGGCCAAGGCTGGCTGGGCGGCGGAATGCACATCCGGCAACACCAGAAGCCATTCGCCCTCGTGACCGATGAACGCCTTGTCCTGAGGACGCAACAGGGTGGTCAACTGATCGGTCAGCAACACCGGCAAACTCTGCAATTCGCTCGCCGTCAGGTGGGAGAAAGCCCGACGATTGACCATGGAAACCGACAGCACGGCAGCGGCCCGAGCATTTTCCGAAATCTGGCGCAAATTGCGCATCGCGGCAAACTCACCGGGCAAACCCTGTTCGGAGTTATGCGCCTCTTCTCCCAGCTCAATGGCGCAACTGATCGCTGCAACGACACAGCGTCGGAGAATGCCGAACAAATCCAGTTGAACCCGGCTAACCTGCGCCATCTCACCGAACAGGTCTGTCTCGGCGCAGGCGATTGCACGGTTAAAGAAACCGAACATTTCGACCATTGCAAAGCCACGGCTACTCAGCTTGTGCCATGACTGCATCCATTGCCGCTGCCAGGCGATATCGGCAATCATCAACGGTAACTCGAGCGTCCGCCCGACAAACTCATCAAGTGAGGCATTCGCCCCCAAACATCCGGCCACCTTGCGTATTGCGTTACGCCACACGTCGGACAAGGCGCACAGCGAGCGCAAATCCTCCGGGCTGACCCCGAAGGCGGCATAGTCGATGAACCCGTCGTTATCCGAGATAGTAGTCATTGGGCGCCAAGCCATAGGCGTTGTGGGCTAGAGCCTTGGCAATGCGCAGGTTGGCATTCACCGCATCGCGCAGGTCGATGATGCGATAGGTCCGGACCCGCTCCTTTTGAGCATCCAGCATCAAGACCAACCTCGGTTTTGAGCGTTTCACCCGGTTCTGCTGAATGACAACCGCGACCTCGCCGGTATTCAGTTCGACCAGCGTACCAATCGGATAAAGACCGACGCACTGGACGAATTGCTCCATCAGCGCCGGATTGAATTGCTTGCCGCGCAGGTTGTGCAATTCCTCCAACGCCTCCTGATGCCCCAGCGCACTGCGGTAAGGCTTGTCCTTGAGCATTGCACAAAAGGAATCGGCCATGCCGGCGATTTCTGCGGCCATGCCGATCTGTTCGAACTTCAGGCCACGCGGATAACCGCCGCCATCCCAACGCTCATGGTGCCTGGCCACCGTCAGGATCACTTCCGGTGGGAGATTGGCCTGCGAATACAGAATTTCCAGAGAACTCGCCACATGCGACTGCACCAGTTTCCGCTCTTCGGCCGTCAGGTCGGTCTTTTTGGTCAGCAACGCGACCGGCAGCTGCGTCTTGCCAACGTCCTGCATCATTCCCGCCAGACCCAGTTCGAGCAATTGATGTTCGCGCCAGCCAATATGCGTCCCGAGCATGATCATATTGACCGACACGTCCATCGCATGGTCGAAACTGTATTGATCACGCTGCTTCAGTCGCAGCAGCCACATCACCGCATCGGAGTTTCGTTGGAGACTGCCGGCAATATCACGCAAGCCTTCGCGAACCGCCAGAATATCGACCTCCCGACCTTCGGCAAAAGCGTCAAACGCTTGCTCCAAGGCATCGGAAAGTTCATCGTAGCGCGGCTCGATATAGGAGAGTTCGCGCGACAGGGCGAGGATCTGCTCATCATCCTTTTGGGAATGCAGGAAATCGAGGAAACGGCGGCGGCGAGCCTGCTGCTTATCCTGTGCAGACACGATAAACGAAGAAACGCCTCCGAGCCTCCCATCGCCATCAGCGCCAGCACTCTGAAAAGGCGATGCCTTCAGAGAACGGTCCCATCCCTGTTTCGGTGCAGCGTAATGTTCATTCAAGGAACGTGACCGATCGATCGATACAAATCGGCACTTTTGCTGAAAAACATCGACCTGCTCGGGGGATGTAATAACGAAGCCCTGAAAAGCAAATGAAAATTCGCTCCATGGGCAATCCGGCTCGGCGACGAACATGCCGATCTTTAAATCGGCAACCGAAACAATCTCCATCTTCTCTCAACAATCCTGAATCAGGATTTGAGCGCGAGATGCCTCAATCCTTCAAGCGGAAGATTGTCCGCCAGACGATGCCGAACCACAAGGTGTACCGCTATTTGTTCGGCATACCCACCCGAGAGCAGGCAACTCGCAGCCGGGTCATCCAAGCGGGAAAAAATGCGCTCAATCGCCCCGGCCTGCGCGTCGATAACCCCGGTCACGATTGCATCATCGGTACAGCGCGGATAGGTTGCATACTCCCCATCGGCAAACGGCAAGGCCGCCGTGCCGTGAGCCAGCGAGCGCAGCATCAAGCCGATACCCGGCATGATGACTCCACCGAGAAAATTACCGTCGGCATCCAGCGTATCGATGGTGGTTGCCGTACCGGCCATCACCACCACCGTAGCCGAGTCGACAAGGCTCCGGGCGCCAAGCAATGCACACCAACGATCGACGCCAAGACGCTCCGGGCTTTTGTAAAGATTGGTAACGCCACAACGCCGAAGCTCCGGACGCACCTCGTGAAACACCGGAGCCCAAGCCGCAAGCTGCTCACGAATACGGCTGCCCGCCTCAACCCCGGCCACATTGGCCAACATCACCTTTTCAGGCAAGGGCCATTCGGCGACCAGTCGCGACAACGCCCCGACCTCGGCATGGGCAACTGCACCTTGGGCCAGCCATTTCACGCCGTCATGCACTCCCCATTTGATGCGGGTATTGCCGCTATCCAGGCAGACGATCATGCGCAGCTCACCCCTGAGCCCTTCCTACGGGGCGCAAGCTGACATCGCCGGAGAAAATGTGCTCGACGCCACGCGCCGTCTCGAGCAATAGCGAGCCATCGCCATCGACGCCCAGACAACGCCCCGGCAAAGGCTCAGCATCATCACCCAGCACCTGGACCAGTTGATCCTGCCAGGCGTGGTAGCCCAGCCATTCATCTCTGAGCCCGACAAATCCTTCGGCCGCGAAAATATCGAGTACACCGACCAGGCTGACGAGAATCGCCGCCAGCACCTCGTGGCGATCAGCCTGGGCACAACACTGCTTCAAACCAGCCACCGGCTGCGGCAAATCACTGTCCGGTGTTTCAAGATTGAGGCCAATGCCGATAATCGCCTGCGTTCCCCGGCGATCACTGGAAAGTTCGATCAGGATCCCGGCCAGCTTGGCGAAGTCACTGCCCGACTGTAACAAGACATCATTCGGCCATTTGAGCCGAACGCCCACTGCCCCTAGCTTTTCCAGCGCCTTGGCCAGTCCCAGGCCAACCGCCAGCGACAGCCCGCTCAAGCGGGAGGCATTGCCGGCAAATCGCCAAAGCAGTGAAAAAGTAAGACTGCGTTCCGGAGAAGACAACCAGCTACGGCCACGGCGCCCGCGTCCGGCGCTCTGGCGGTCGGCGACGATCACGGTGCCGGCCGGCGCCCCGCGATCGGCACGGCGCATCAATTCACTACTGGTCGAGTCACACTCGTCCAGCGCGTCGACGTCAAAACGCCCGGCCAGAGCACCCAGCCGAGCCTTGAGCAAGATGGGATCAATCAAGGGCATGCGGCGGATTTTACTCCGCTGCGTGCTCCTTGCCGCCATCGATACCGAGTTCGGCAATCTTGCGGGTGATCGTGTTGCGACCAATCCCCAGCGCTTGCGCTGCCTCGATCCGCCGCCCGCCGGTATGGGCCAACGCCCGGGAAATCAGGATGCGTTCGAAGGTCTGGGCCAGAACGCCATGCACATCCGGCACGCCGCGCGCCAGCATGCGATCGACTTCGCCTTCCAGCGCACTTTCCCAATCGGTTGCCAACACCGTTGAAGATGCCTCGCGCAACTCGGCCGGCAAATCGCCGACATCCACTTGCTGCCCTGGCGCCATCACGGTCAGCCAGTGACAGAGATTCTCCAGTTGCCGCACGTTGCCCTGAAACTCCAGGCCTGACAGATACTTCAATGCCGCATCGGTCAAACGCTTGGTTTCCACGCCCAATTCGCGCGCACTTTTCTGCAGAAAATGGCGGGCCAGCAGCGGAATATCTTCGTGCCGCTCACGCAGGGCGGGCAGGCGAATGCGAATGACGTTCAGGCGATGGAACAAATCCTCGCGGAACAGGCCATCCTTGACACGGGTTTCGAGGTTCTGGTGTGTCGCTGCGATGACGCGCACGTTGGCCTTGATCGGAGAATGGCCCCCGACCCGGTAAAAATGGCCATCCGACAGCACCCGCAAGAGGCGGGTCTGCAACTCCGAGGGCATGTCGCCGATTTCATCGAGAAACAGGGTGCCCGCCTCGGCCTGTTCGAAACGACCGCGCCGCTGAGCCTGGGCGCCGGTAAAGGCGCCACGCTCGTGACCAAACAGCTCGGACTCCAATAAATCCTTCGGGATCGCAGCCGTGTTGATTGCGATGAAAGGTTTATCGGCGCGCGGACTGTGCCGGTGCAAGGCTCGGGCAACCAACTCCTTGCCGGAACCGGATTCACCGGTGATCAGCACAGTGGCGTGCGAGAGGGCAAGTCGGCCGATGGCCCGGAAGACTTCCTGCATGGCAGGTGCCTGGCCGAGAATCTCCGGCACCAGCCCTTCCTCCTCCATTGCACCACTCTGGTGCATTGATTCGTCAATCGCACGCCGAATCAGTTCGACCGCCTGGTCGACATCGAATGGTTTGGGCAGGTATTCGAAGGCCCCACCCTGGAAAGCAGCAACCGCACTTTCCAGATCGGAATAGGCCGTCATGATGATGACCGGTACCGACGGGAAGCGGGTCTTCACCTCCTGCAGCAATTCCAGCCCGGACTGGCCTGGCATGCGGATGTCGGACATCAGCACCTGTGGTGGCTCGATGCCCTGTTCGAGCTGGGAGATCGCCTCGCTGGCCGAGGCATAGCTCTTGAATGGGATGCCCTCGCGGGACAGGGTCTTCTCGAGCACCCAGCGGATGGAGCGATCGTCGTCTACGATCCAGACCGGTTTCATATTTTGTAGGCTCATCATGTCGTTAGAATTGCCTAAACAGAAGCAAAACTCAGGCCTGTTCGACCGGCAAGCGCAGCGTAAAAATGGTGTTACCGGGTCGACTGGAGCAATCGATGGTCCCGTGATGGTGCTGAATGAAGTTCTGGGCGATGGTCAACCCCAATCCACTCCCCCCTTCACGCCCCGAAACCAGCGGATAGAACATGCGTTCGCGGATTTCATCAGGAATCCCCGGGCCGTTGTCCACCACCTTGATTTCCATGGCCAGGCGATAATGTTTCTTGGCCAGCGTCACCTGCCGCAAGGAACGCGTCTTGAGCACAATCTCGCCTTCGCCGTTCATCGCCTGCGCGGCATTCCGGGCGATATTCAGCACCGCCTGAATCAACTGTTCGCGATCACCAATCAGCTCCGGCAAGCTGGTGTCGTAATCACGCCGGACCTGCAAGGAACCAGGAAATTCGGCTGTCAGCAGGCTACGTACCCGCTCCAGGATTTCGTGAATATTGACGGTCGTTGGCAGCATTGCCCGATGCGGGGTCAGCAGGCGCTGCATCAAATCCTGCAAGCGGTCCGCTTCCTTGATGATGACTTGCGTGTATTCCTTAAGCGACGGGTTGCCCAGTTCATGTTCCAGCAACTGCGCAGCCCCCCGGATGCCCCCCAAGGGATTCTTGATTTCATGCGCCAGATTGCGGATCAGCTCGCGACTGGCCTGCTGCTGCTCGATCAATCGCTCTTCCCGCGTCGCCGTCAGATGGTGCTCGATTGGCTGCAATTCGAGCAACAGGCGCATGCCGGCCGCGATCTCCGGCCGCAGGGGCGTCACGGTGCAGTTGAGATGCAGGATTTCGCCGTCGCTGCGTCTGACCTCGATATTCTGGCCGGTGTAACCCCAATTGTTATTCAGTCCGTTGCCCACGGCCGCCTGTAAGGTGGCGGAACAAGTGCACACCGTCGACAGGGTCTTGCCGATGACCGAGCGACTGCTGACGGCGAGCAGATTCTCGCCAGCCGCATTGATATAACGGATGGCCTGCCCATCGTCGATCAGCAGCACCGCCGAGGCCAGCAGATCGAGGCCGGCAAAGGAAGCATGGGTGATATTCATGGCTGCCATTGTAGCGATTTGGTCGTACTACCAAGTGACAACTTGCGTTACTGACCGATGGTTCATTATCATGCAAGACTGACCATTGGATTGTGGAACAATGCCGAAGACCATGCCTCGTTCACTCGCCCTGCTACTCGGTGCCTGCGCGCTCCTTGCCGGCTGCCATGCCGGCGACCCACCGCCGCCGGCACCACGCACCGTATTGGTGCATGAGGCCAGCAGCGCGCCGTTGAGCAGTGGCATCTACACTGGCGAGATTCGCGCCCGCCACGAAGTTGACCTCGCTTTTCGCGTCGGCGGCAAGATTGCCACCCGTCTGGTCGACGCCGGGGCCGAAATCAAGGCCGGCCAAGCCCTCGCCCGCCTCGACCCCAACGACCTGCAACTGGCTGCCGCCGCTTCCCGGGCACAATTGGCCGCCGCCGAAAGCGACCTGACGACCACCCGCGCCGACCGTGACCGCTACGCCGGCCTGCTGGCCAAAAAGTTCGTCAGCCAGGGCGCGTTCGATGCCAAGGACAACGCCTTCAACAGCGCCCAGGCTCGCCTGGAACAGGCCCGAGCCCAAAACCAGATCAGCGGCAACCAGGCCGCCTACGGCACGCTGAGCAGTGAATTTCCAGCCATCGTCACCGCTGTACTGGCCGATACCGGACAAGTCGTCAGCCCTGGCCAGGCCGTGCTGCGCGTTGCCCGCCCCGAGGAAAAGGAAGTGGCCATCGCCATTCCCGAAAACCGGCTGGCCGAGCTCAAGGCAGCAAAAGGTCTTCAGGTCACCCTGTGGGCCGATCAGAACATCAAGCTGCGCGGCGAACTGCGCGAGCTTTCTCCGGCCGCCGACCCGGCAACCCGCACCTACGCGGCCCGCATCCGGCTACTCAACCCGTCACCCGAAGTCCGTCTCGGCATGACCGCTCGCGTCATGGTGAACAACAACGCCGATAGCAACCTGCTGGTACCACTCAGCGCGGTCATCGACCTCGGACAGGGACCGCTGGTCCGGGTCGTCAGCAACGGCAAGGTCACCACCCGGCCGGTGCAGATTGCCCAATTCCGCGAGGATGGCGTCGCCATTACTGCCGGACTGCAGGCCGGCGAACTGGTCATCATCAGCGGCGCCGGCAAGCTGGTTGACGGCCAGGACGTCCAGCCGAAACCATCCACCCCGCCGGCCAGGCAGCGTTAAGCCGTGAGCCACCGTTTCAATCTTTCCGACTGGACGCTGCACCACCGGACACTGGTCGGCTATTTCCTGTTTGCCATCGCCCTGATGGGGGTTATCGCCTACGGCCGGCTGAGCCAGGCCGAAGACCCGCCCTTCACCTTCAAGCTGATGGTGATCCGCACCTTCTGGCCTGGCGCCACGGCCCGCCAGGTCGAGCAGCAACTGACCGACAAGATCGAGAAAAAGCTGCAGGAAACCCCTTATATCGATCGGGTTTCCAGCTACTCGCGCCCCGGCGAATCGACCGTCATGTTCTTCGCCAAGGACAGCACGCCACCGCCGACGGTGCCTGATGTTTTCTACCAGGTTCGCAAGAAGATCGGCGATATCCGCCAGACCTTGCCCGCCGGCATCCAGGGCCCGTACTTCAACGACGAGTTTGGCGACGTTTTCGGCAATATTTATGCGCTGACTGCTGAAGGTTTCGACTACCCGCAACTAAAGGACCTCGCCGAGCGTATTCGCGACGACCTGCTGCGCGTCCCCAATGTCGGCAAGGTGGAAATCTTCGGCATCCAGGACGAAAGAATCTATATCGAGCTCTCCAACGCCAAGCTGGCGACGCTCGGCATTGACCAGACGACCATCGTTCAGGCGCTCGCTCAGCAAAACACGGTCGCCGGCGCCGGCTTCTTCGAGACACAGAGCGAGCGCATCCAGATCCGCCCCGGTGGCGCCTTCGATAGTGTTCAGGCGGTGGCCGACACCTTGATCCGCGCTGGCAATCGCAGCTTCCGGCTGGGCGACATCGCCACGGTTCGCCGCGGCACGATCGATCCGCCGGCGACGCAAGTTCGCTTCGGGGGCAAACAGGCCCTGGCCATCGCCGTTTCAATGACCAAGGGTGGCGACGTGATCCAGTTGGGCAAGGATCTGCAGAACCGTATCGCCGCGCTGCAAGCATCCCTCCCGGTCGGCGTCGAGATCGGCGAGTCAGCCAGCCAGCCGGAAGCGGTCAAGCGTTCAGTCAAGGCTTTCGTCCAGGCCCTGGCCGAGGCCGTCGCGGTCGTCATGCTGGTTACTTTCATCAGCCTTGGCATACGCACCGGCATGGTCGTCGCCATCTCCATTCCACTGGTCCTGGCCGCCACCTTCCTCGCCATGCAGTTTTTCAATGTCGGCCTGCACAAGGTTTCGCTCGGCGCACTGGTTCTGGCGCTCGGTCTGCTGGTAGATGACGCGATCATTGCCGTCGAAATGATGTGGGTGAAAATGGAACAGGGCTGGGAACGCACCCGCGCTGCCTCTTTCGCCTACACCAGCACGGCCGGCCCCATGCTGTCCGGCACGCTGGTCACGGTGGCCGGCTTCATCCCCATCGCGCTGGCCAAATCGGCGACTGGCGAATACGCCTTTGCCTTCTTCCAGATCAATGCGGTCGCCCTGCTTATCTCCTGGCTGGCCGCCGTCATCGCCATTCCCTGGCTGGGCTACAAACTACTGCCCGATCCACACGCGACCCGCCGGGCCAGCCGTTTCGAACAGAACTGGCCCCGCCTCGCCCGTTTGGGCGACAAGATCGGCCTGAACGGTCCGGGACATGCCGAAGATCACGACGTCTATGGCACGCCCTTCTACCTCCGTTTCAGGCAACTGGTCAGCTGGTGTGTCGAGCGTCGCTGGCTGGTGATCGGCATCACCATCGCGCTGTTCGCCCTGTCCATCGTCGGCATGGGCAAGGTCCAGAAGCAGTTTTTCCCGAACTCGACACGCCTCGAACTCAATGTCGAACTGCGCCTGCCCGAGGGTGCCTCGATCACCGCCATCGACGCCGAGACGAAGCGCCTGGAAGACTGGCTGGACAAGGACAACGCTGAATTCGGGCAGTTCGAGCACTACATCACCTACGTCGGTTCCGGCTCGCCGCGCTATTACCTCGGCCTGGACCAGCAACTGCCGGCCAGCAATATCAGCCAGCTGGTCATCGTAACCCGCAGCGTCGAGGCCCGCGAGGCACTGCGCGGCCGGCTGATCAGCTTGTTCGAGCATGACGGATTCGGCGCCCGCGGCAACATCAGCCGTATCGAAAACGGACCACCGGTCGGCTACCCGGTGCAATACCGGGTGTCCGGCGAAGACATCATGACCTTGCGCAAGGCCGCAGCGCAGATCGCTGAAGTCATGCGCAAGAACCCCGAACTGTCCAACGTGAATATGGACTGGAGCGAACTATCAAAGTCCGTCGAGATTGAAATCGACCAGGACAAGGCCCGCCTGCTCGGCGTTTCCAGCCAGGATGTCGCTGCCCTGCTCAACATGTCGCTGACCGGCTATACGGTGACCAGTTTCCGCGAGGGCGAAAAGACCATCGACGTCGTCCTGCGCGGCGACCGCGACGAACGCAGCCACCTGTCGGCACTGGCCGATCTTGCCGTACCGACCCGCGCTGGCAAGAGCGTGCCGCTGAGCCAGGTCGGCCACGTGAAATATGGCTTCGAACCGGGACTGATCTGGCGACGCGACCGCCTGCCGACGATCACGGTACGCGGCAACCTTTACGGCAAGATTCAGCCAGCCACCGTCGTTGACCGCATCAAGCCGGAAATAGAGGCTATCCAGGCCGGCCTGCCTGAAGGCTACCGGATCGCCACCGGCGGCTCGGTCGAGGAATCGGCCAAGGGCTCCAGTTCCGTCATTGCCGGTCTTCCGCTGTTCATCCTGGCGGTCATCACCATCCTGATGATCCAGCTGCAAAGCATCTCGCGCGTCGTGATGGTGCTGCTGACCGCACCACTGGGCATTATCGGCATCGCCCTGTTCCTGCTCGTCTTCAATCAGCCCTTCGGCTTCATGGCCCTGCTCGGCACCATTGCCCTATTCGGCATGATCATGCGCAATGCCGTGATTCTGGTCGATCAGATCGAACAGGACATGGCTGCCGGCAAGGCGCGGCGGGATGCGATCGTCGAATCGACAGTCCGGCGTTTCCGGCCCATCGTGCTGACTGCCGCCGCCGCGGTGCTGGCGATGATCCCGCTCTCCAGAAACGACTTCTTCGGACCGATGGCGGTCGCCATCATGGGCGGACTGATCGTCGCCACCGGGCTGACCCTGCTCTTCCTGCCATCGCTTTATGCTGCATGGTACAAGGTAAAAAGCAGTAGCTAATCGATAGCGGCTAGCTGTTAGCAAAAGCGAAGGGCGCCGCAGCGCCCCCAAACTTTGCTAACAGCCAATAGCCAGCAACTACTTCAAGTTGCCCAGCTCCTTCTGAATTGCCTGGATATTGCGTTCATGCTGTCCGACGCGATCGCGATACGGAGCGGCGCGATCGCTGC
The DNA here is from genome assembly GCF_000012425.1 of Dechloromonas aromatica RCB. NCBI lineage: Bacteria > Pseudomonadati > Pseudomonadota > Betaproteobacteria > Rhodocyclales > Azonexaceae > Dechloromonas > Dechloromonas aromatica (nom. nud.). The sequence continues at coordinate 4,047,595 of NC_007298.1, forward strand.
TCGCCCCCGCCGCCTGCTGCTCGGCCAGCTCCTTCTTGGCCTGCTCAAGATTGCGCTGCTCACCGGCCAGTTCCTGTTCCAGGATATGGCGACGATCGCCATCACGGGCTTTCTGAGTGTCTTCCTGGACACGCGGAAAGCCAGCGGGCGATGGATTCGCAGCGGCACCAGCTGGTTTCGCCTTGGGTGCCGGAATCGCATTTTCAGGGCCACTGGAGATTGCCTTGCAGTTCTTGTCGAGCCTTGCACTGGCATAGGTGGTGCTGCCACCGGCATCAATACATTTATAGATGGTCTGCGCCAAAGCCGGTAGCGGCAAAAGGGCAACAAGCAGGGCAAGCGAACAGCGTGTCATCGTCATCATTCCTCGTAACCGTTTGAGTGTACCGGACTTAACGGCATAGACCCGAAAAAGTGGACAAAAAAAGGGCGGGAAACCCGCCCTTTTTTGCACAGTGCTAATTAGCAGCTGTAGTACAGATCGAATTCGACCGGGTGGGTCGTCATGCGAACCTTGTTCACTTCGTCCATCTTCAGGGAGATGAAAGCGTCGATCCAGTCGTTCGAGAAGACACCACCACGGGTCAGGAACTCGCGATCCTTGTCCAGGGCAGCCAAGGCTTCTTCGAGCGATGCGCAGACGGTCGGGATCTTTGCATCTTCTTCCGGCGGCAGATCGTACAGGTTCTTGTCAGCCGGATCGCCCGGGTGAATCTTGTTCTGGATACCATCCAGGCCGGCCATCAGCAGCGCGGCGAAGCACAGGTACGGGTTGGCGATCGGATCCGGGAAACGGGTCTCGATACGACGAGCCTTGGTGGAGGCAACGTACGGAATGCGGATGGAAGCAGAACGGTTCTTGGCGGAGTAAGCCAGCTTGACCGGAGCTTCGTAGTGCGGAACCAGACGCTTGTAGGAGTTGGTACCCGGGTTGGTGATGGCGTTCAGTGCCTTGGCATGCTTGATGATGCCGCCGATGTAGAACAGGGCCAGTTCGGACAGACCTGCATAGCCGTCGCCGGCGAACAGGTTCTTGCCGTCCTTCCAGATGGACTGGTGAACGTGCATGCCGGAACCGTTGTCGCCAACGATGGGCTTCGGCATGAAGGTGGCGGTCTTGCCGTACTGGTGAGCAACATTGTGCACCACGTACTTCAGGATCTGGGTCTGGTCGGCACGCTTGACCAGGGTGTTGAACACGGTACCGATTTCGCACTGACCGGCAGTGGCGACTTCGTGGTGGTGAACTTCAACCGGGCAGCCGAGGGCTTCCAGGGTCAGCACCATGGCCGAACGGATGTCGTGCAGGCTATCGACCGGGGGAACCGGGAAGTAGCCGCCCTTGACGGTCGGACGATGGCCGGTGGAGCCATTGCCGTCGTTCTTCTCGCCAGAACCCCAAGCTGCTTCAGCAGAGTGGATCTTCAGGGAGCAGCCGGACATGTCGACATTCCATTCGACGCCGTCAAAAATGAAGAATTCCGGTTCCGGGCCGAAGTAGGCGGTGTCGCCAATGCCGGAGGACTTCAGGTAGGCTTCAGCGCGCTTGGCGATGGAACGCGGGTCGCGGTCGTAACCACGGCCATCGGCCGGATCAACGACGTCGCAGGTCAGGACGACGGTGGTTTCGTCGAAGAACGGATCGATGTAGGCGGTGGCCGGATCCGGGTTCAACTGCATGTCGGAGGCTTGAATGCCCTTCCAGCCAGCAATGGAGGAACCGTCGAAAGCGTGGCCGTTTTCGAACTTGTCTTCGCTGAAGGCGGAAACCGGCACGGTAACGTGCTGTTCCTTGCCACGGGTATCGGTGAAACGGAAATCGACGAATTTAGCGTCGTTTTCCTTGATCATCTTGATCACGTCTTGGGGGGTTGCCATAAGCGTCAGTCTCCTAAGAAAACAAGGTGCCGGCAGATCCGGCGACAATCAAAAAATCGTAACTCAGGAGCAGTTAGCAGAAAGCATGCCAAACACTCTGGAGCAATCTTTCTATTTTGCCACAAGGAGATGCCGGTTTTAAGCAAAGAATTCGCCGAACCACACATGCACCACGATCGTGCAAAACCAAATAAATGCGCACTATTTTGGTGCAACCAGGCAATTCAAAGAGATGCAACGCACTGCGGCATGGGCTTTTAGCTGTTCGACCAAGGCTTCCTCGGCTCGCTTTAGTGCTTCGCCGTTTTCGAAAAAGACGTGGTTCAGGAAGACCTCAAGTTCGACCTGGCCGTTCAAGTAATGCAAAACCACCTTTTCCGGCTTCGGCAATCCGGCCAGCAATGGCTTGAGCTCGGCCAGCAAGGCCTCCCGGCCCGGCAGGCGGGCAGAAAAAACCGCCGGGTCCATATCATCCTCCGGATCAATATGGACCAGCACATCGAGCACCTCCGGATGTTCGCGCAGCACCCGGGCCCGTGCCGACTCGGCGATGCGGTGACCTTCCGAAACGCTGATCCGCGAATCGACCTGAACGTGGGTGTCGACCAGTGCCTGATGCGCCATGCGTCGGGTTCTTAGCTGGTGCAAGCCGCGCACGCCGGGCGTTTCGCGCAGCGTCGCACGAATAGCCTCGACCTGTGACTCATCCAGCCCGGTATCGATCAGCTCCTTGATCGCGCCCCAGGCCAGACCGGCACCCATGCGCAGGATCATGAAGCCCATCAGGGCCGCAGCCAGCAGATCGAGGAATGACCAGCCGAGCAAGGCGCCGCCGATGCCGACCACGACAACCAGCGCTGACGCCGCATCGGCACGGGTATGCAGCGCGTTGGCGATCAGCAATTGAGAACGCAAGCGCTCGGCCACCCGGATCAGGTAGCGGTACAAGGCCTCTTTGGATACCACCGTGGCGATCGCCACCCAGAGGGCTGAAAGTTCGACGGTCGGCAACGCCTCGATATGCTGAAGACGCATGCCCGACTCCCACAGGATGCCGCCACCGATCAGCGTCAGCGAAGCTCCGAGCACCAGCGTGGCGGCAGTTTCCATGCGCGCGTGGCCGTAAGGGTGGGCCTCATCGGCGGGATGGGCACTCTGCCGGCTGGCGTAGATGACGAGAAAATCGGACAGCAAATCGGAAAACGAGTGCAGGCCATGCGCCACCAATGACTGTGAATGCGCCAGCCAGCCGACAATAAGCTGAATAACCGTCATCACCAGATTGACCGCAACACTGACCCACGTTGCCTTTTGCGCCTCGACCGCCCGATCGGCCGGGGATGTTGTCACGTGGAGTTGCTCTTGCACCATGTTGTCTGCCCTATACTGTTGGCTTGCGATTCTAGCAGTTCGAAATTATGGGAAAGTTAACCGAGATACTGAATCTGGCCCGCGCTCGCGGCGAAGCGCTTGGTCGCCCCTATCTGGGCGAATTGACCCCGCAGGAAGCCTTCCAGTTGCTGCAACTGGCGCCCGGCGCGAAAATCGTCGACGTCCGCACTCGCGCCGAACTGGATTGGGTTGGACGCGTTCCCGACGTGGTCGAAATCGAGTGGAATCAATATCCGGGCGGCGTCCGCAATCCTAACTTTATGGCCGAGTTGAAACGGCAAGTTGATCCTGAAGCATTGGTCATGTTCCTGTGCCGCAGCGGTGTACGCTCGATCGGCGCGGCAACGGCTGCCAGCGAAGCCGGCTATAACGCTTGTTACAATATTCTTGAGGGTTTCGAGGGCGACAAGGACGCCAACGGCCATCGAAACAACATTGGCGGCTGGCGTAAGGCCGGCTTGCCCTGGATTCAGGGATAATCCCGCGACTAACCGGATTTACTGGGTAGAACGTAAAAACGGCCACAAATGAAATGGCCAAAAGTCAGAGTACAGCATGCAAACAGCCACCCTTGCCTTCGCCCCCTTCAACAGCCTGTCCGACGAGGCCTGCCATGAGCGCATCCGCGCCGCCCGTGCCAAGCTCGGCAAGAAGGCAGTCATTTTGTGTCACCACTACCAGCGGGCCGACGTTTACCAGTACGCCGACCTGACCGGCGATTCGCTGAAGCTTTCCCGCCTCGCTTCGCAGACCGATTCGGAATACGTCATTTTCTGCGGCGTACATTTCATGGCCGAGGTCGCCGACATCATGACCGCGCCGAACCAAAAGGCCATCCTGCCCGATCTCGCTGCCGGCTGCTCGATGGCCGACATGGCCAATCTGGCCAAGGTCGAACGCTGCTGGCGCGAACTGAATGAAGTGCTGAACGCCGAGGAAGAGGTCACCCCGGTCACCTACATCAACTCGGCAGCCGACCTGAAAGCCTTCTGCGGCGAACATGGCGGCATCGTCTGTACATCGTCGAACGCCGGCACCATCGCCAAATGGGCTTTCGAGCGCCGGCCGAAAGTGTTGTTCTTCCCCGACCAGCATCTGGGCCGGTGGACTGGCCACAACATGGGATTCGCGATGGACGAGATGGTCGTCTGGGATCCCGATCTCGAACTCGGCGGCCTGACGCCGGAGCAGATCAAGAAGGCGCGCATCCTGCTCTGGAAGGGCCACTGCTCGGTGCACCAGATGTTCCAGAAGTCGCACATCGACGCCTTCCGCGCCAAGTACCCGGACGGCAAGGTGATCGCCCACCCGGAATGCAATTTCGAAGTGTGCGCCGCCTCCGATTACGTCGGCTCGACCGAACACATCGTCAAGACCATCAAGGAAGCGCCGGAGGGCACGCGCTGGCTGGTCGGCACCGAACTGAACCTGGTCGACCGACTGGCGAAGGAAGTGCTGCCGCAGAACAAGATCGTCCAGTTCATGGCGACCACCGTCTGCATGTGCTCGACCATGCAGCGCATCGACCCGCAGCACCTGGCCTGGACGTTGGAAAACCTGGCCGAGGGCAAGGTGGTCAACCAGATCAAGGTGCCGGAGCACGAAACTGCCGCCGCCAAGCTAGCGCTCGACCGGATGCTGGCGATTTCCTGAGCCGATCATGAACAAGCCCACGTTGCACATCACGACGTTCAACATCCACAAGGGCTTTTCGCAATTTAACCGGCGAATGATGGTGCACGAACTGCGCGAGCGGCTGCGCCATCTCAACCCGGACATCGTCTTTCTGCAGGAGGTGCAGGGCTTGCACCTCGGCCACGCCGAGAATCACGACGACTGGCCCGATTCGCCACAACACGAATTCCTGGCCGAGGATGTCTGGGCATCCTGCGCCTATGGCCAGAACATGATCTACGATCACGGCCATCACGGCAATGCGATCCTCTCGCGCTTGCCTATCCTGCATTCACACAACCAGGACGTGACGCATCTGCAATTCGAGAAACGCGGCCTGCTGCATTGCCAAATCGAACTGCCCGAGGGACCGGCCGCACATTGCGTCTGCGTGCATCTATCGCTGTTCGGCTATTCGCGCCGCAAACAGATGGACGCCCTGGCCACTTATCTGGATAAAACAGCCGACCCGACCGCGCCGCTGATCATCGCCGGCGACTTCAACGACTGGGGCAACCGGGCGGGCGAACACATGGCCCGACGTCTCGGCTTGCGCGAGGTATTCAGCGGCCCGAGCGGCAACCCGGCGCGCAGCTTCCCGGCCGCCATGCCGATGTTCCGTCTCGACCGCATCTATGTGCGAGGCTTCGACGTGAAGCGCACGGAAGTCCATCATGGGCTGCCGTGGTCAAATATTTCCGACCACGCCGCGCTGTCGGCTTACCTCGCAAGGCATGGCCGCTGAATTTCTGCCGGGCAACCGGCTGACCTTGCTCAATTCGGGCGCCGACTATTTCCCCGCCCTGCTCGCTGCGATCAGCCAAGCGCAGATCGAGATCTACCTTGAAAGCTACATCTTCGCCAACGATGAAATCGGTCACGAGGTCGCCGGAGCCCTGTGCCTGGCGGCCGAACGTGGCGTCCAGGTCAATCTAACGGTGGACGGCTACGGCGCCCACAATTTCGCCGCCGATTTCCTGCCCCGCCTCACTGCGGCCGGCGTCCGCGCCCTGTTCTACCGCCCCGAGATCGGCCGCTTCCATCTGAAGCGCCACCGCCTGCGCCGGCTGCATCGCAAACTGGCAGTGATTGATGCGCGGATCGCCTTCGTCGGTGGCATCAACATCCTCAGCGACGACAGTGGGCCACCCGAATTGCGCCCCCACTACGACTACGCCGTACGCATCGAAGGCCCGACCCTCGACCAGATTCATCATGCCGTCCGCCGGATGTGGGAAATCGTCTCCTGGGCCAGCTTCAAGCGACGCTTCCGCCTGTCACCGGTGACGCGGGCCTGTAGCGAGATTGCCGGCAAGCAGACTGCCGCTTTCCTGATCCGCGACAACATCCGGCACCGCAACGACATCCTCAACGCCTACCTGGACGCCATCGACAACGCGCAGAGCGAAATACTGATTGCCAATGCCTATTTCCTGCCCGGCGTCCGCTTCGGTCGCGCGTTGTATGCCGCAGCCAGACGTGGTGTCCGTATCACCGTCCTGCTCCAGGGCAAGACCGACCACCATCTGTTGCGCTATGCGACGCAAACCCTCTATGCCACGGCGCTTAAGGCCGGCATCCGGATTTTCGAGTACGAAAAAAGCTTCATGCACGCCAAGGTCGCCGTCATTGACGGCTTGTGGGCGACGGTCGGCTCGTCCAACATCGACCCGTTCAGCCTGCTGCTGGCCAAGGAAGCCAATCTCGTCGTCCGTGACGCGGCTTTCGCAGGCGAACTGAAAGCCAGCCTGGGCGCGGCTATCGAGAACGGCGCCCGCGAATTGCGGCACGAAGACCTGACCCGCCTGCCCTGGCATTCTCGGCTGTTACGCTGGCTGGCCTACGGCCTGGTTCGCGCCATGGTCGGCATCGCCGGCTACGGCCAGCATCATTGGCAAAACCGGGGTATCAAGCCGGAAGAAGAATAAGGGACTGGCGCGGCACCGCGTCAAATGTCCAATGTTCACCCGCCCATGCCCAGACATCGGCGGCCGCCCCCCGGGCAAGCGCTTCCGGCACGCCTTGTCCAAGAAACCGCAAAGCGCGGACCAATTCGGCAGCGGCCCGGTCAACGGATAACGCCTGAGCCCGAGTTTGTTTTGACAACTTCTCACCCGCCGGATTGGCGGCTACTGGCAAATGAGCGTAGGTCAACTCCAGATACCCGAGGCAACGTTGCAGCCAAATCTGGCGTGGCGTTGAAGCCAGCAGGTCGGCCCCGCGTACCACCGCATTGATGCCCTGCCAGGCGTCATCGACCACCACAGCCAACTGGTAGGCGAAAAGGCCATCGGCACGGCGCAGCACGAAATCGCCGACATCGTGCTCGAGATGCTGAGCAACCCGTCCCTGCAAGCGATCGATGAAAGCGGTCTCACCGGCATCAACCCGTAGTCGCCAGGCACGTGCCTGGCGGCCGGCCGGCAATCCGCCGCGGCAGGTTCCCGGATAGGCCAATCCACCATCGATCGCCGCGTGCGTGGCGGAATCGGCGATTTCCTTGCGGGAACAGGCACAGCCATAGAGCAGCCCGGCCTGCTTCAGCCGATCCAGCGCTTCGGCATAGGCCTCGAAGCGCTTGCTCTGATACAACACAGGGCCATCCCATTCGAAACCGAAGGCGTCCAGCGTACGCAAGATGTCGTCGGCAGCCCCCGGGACGTTGCGCGGGGTATCGACATCCTCCATCCGTACCAGCCACTCACCACCCTGCGTCCGGGCATCCAGATAGCTGCCGACCGCCGCGACAAGCGAGCCGAAGTGCAGAGGACCAGTGGGAGAGGGCGCGAAACGCCCCCGGTAAGGTGAGTTCATTGACGACGGAAAAAACCAGGGCCAGGCGATTTTATGTCGAAGCCAAGGCCAGCGCGAAGGCAGGCCGGCGTTTGTCCGCCGAGACCTCCCGCTCAGCACCGAACGATCAGCACCGATACATCCGCTGGTCGCTCAAGATTCGCCGCCCCTCAATGTTCATCGCCACCGGCGCGAACCACGTTACGGCCGCTCCCCTTGGCCTTGTACAAGGCCCTGTCGGCCTTGGCAACGAGCGTCGCCGACAACGCCTCACGATCGGGGACGATAGCCGCCACACCGATGCTCAAGGTCACCCACGGGCTCACCTCGCTGGCCGCATGGGGCAAGGCTGAGCGCTCCATATCGGCACGCAGGCGCTCGGCCACGGTCAGGGCGCCTTGCAAATCCGTCCCGGGCAGAATGATCGCGAATTCCTCGCCACCATAGCGCGCCGCCATGTCGGTCGGCCGAAAAACCTCGCGCCGCAGAATACCAGCCACGGCCTTCAAGCATTCATCGCCACCCTGATGGCCGTAGCAGTCGTTGTAGCGCTTGAAATAGTCCACGTCAGCCAAAATCAGCGCAATCGGCTCGCCGTAGCGCTGCGACCGGCTCCATTCGACATGCAGCTTCTCATCGAAACTGCGGCGGTTGGCCAGTCCCGTCAGACCGTCCATCGTGGCCTGCTGCTGCAAGGCCATCTGGGCGTTCTTGTAATCAGTCATGTCGCGCAGTGTCTCGACAACGGCAACCAGCTGGCCATCGTCGGCATAGATCGGTCCGGCGTCGATCGCCAGATACAGGCGCTCACCCATCTTCGGCATCACGCACCAGTTCTCGGCCTTCATGCCATGACCATGCTCGGAGGGTTCGGTATGGTAGGAATAGAGGCGGTCCAGATCGGCCGTCATTCCCTTGGCCAGCGCATCGGCCAGGCACAGGCGGGGCTCGTCGTAGAAAGCCTGCCAGTGATCGACGGTACCCACCACCTCTGAGGCCATCACGCCGGTCAGTCGTTCGCAGGCCCGATTCCAGATCAGCACCCGACAAGCGGCGTCCACCACAAAGGTCGGCACCACCAGATGCTCCATCAGGTTTACGGCAAAACTCAACTCTTGAGACTGATTAGCCGGTTTTCGACTAGACATCATTGCCATTCCTTTGCCATTCCCGCCGAAAAACGAGAACTTCTTCTTTCACGATAGCCCGAACATGGCAGCCCGGCTAGTTTTGTGCAGTTCAAGCCGCACTTTTAGCCGCATCGACCAGGAAATTATTAATTATATAATCGATTCACACAAAAATAATTAAGCCAACCCAAGACGACGAGTTCTTTGGCCAGTCGCCGATTTCCCCACGACGATCAGCCGCAAGCCTCAATAGTTTGAGGGCGATTTAAACCCGTCCTTCCCAATGCGCGGATCTTCTTCGAGATCGGCGGGCGCGCAGGATAACTGGCGAGCGACTTGGCATTGGATTGGCCTTAGACCAGGTTTGTTCCGAGCAATTAAAGTCGCAAATTCAGCTCGCGACACCTTGCCGCCAGGTGGACTACTATTGTTGGCTCCACGTTTCGCTAATGTCGGAAACCTGGGTTCAAGAGGCCTTTCCGGCCTCTGATAGTCTGATCATCGGGTTGATGAATCAGCCCGCAGTTCAGCGGAACAATCACGCTGAACTGCAGTTCTTTGTTCTGGCGAACGCGATATTTTGCGCCCGCACCAAGGCTGAGATTTGATCTTGCTGCGCTACTGGTTGATGGAATTCAGTTCCAAGACCATTGTTGTATCGCCCAGCTTGGTTTTTGCAGGCGCCCCGGAAATATCGCCCTTACCTAAATCAGCGCTCCCGGTCTTGGAAAGTCTAACCGTCACGATAACTTCTGGATGCTGGGACAAGGTTCGTCCCGGGATAATGGCCATGCTGTCATCCAGACGGAATTCAATGGGGAAATCAGTCCCCTGATATTTCCAAACTGCCAGTGGAGGTCCTTTCCCGTCCGGCGCCTTGGCGGCCACAAATAGGGTGTCGCTTGGCGATACCTGGCCGCGCAATTTCGGCGACAAAGTCACCACGCCAGCGACAACCGGGCCTGAGGCGCCTGCCAGCACGGGCGTAGCGGGTTTCTTGCCGCTCAGCATCGACTCGGCTTCGGCAATATTCGCATCGGCCAACTTGCTGTCCATCGAGTCAGGTTGCGCCGCTGCTTTCATGCGTTTCCAGATAGCGATTGCCCCCTTGTAGTCGGCACGATCGAAAGCCTCGCTGCCGGCCAGGGCAAGCGATTTGACGTGTTTGGGATCAACCGCCAGTGCTCGTTTGACGATATCCCGACCGGCTGCGTCCCACTTGCGATCCTTGGCCATCACATGGGTATCCGCCCAGTCAGCCAGCATGGTCGCATCGGCCGGCAACAAAGCGGCGGCTTTTTCATAGGCAGCATCGGCCTCGGCAAATCGTCTCAATTCACCATAAGTCTTGGCCAGCAGCAACCAGCCTTCACCATTTTTCGGATCGGCTTCCATCTTGTCGGCCAGGCGCTTGACGACCGTGCCCAGATCGCCGCCTTTGGTGTTGGCGGGAGGCGCTCCAGCCCCGGCTGACAGCGAGGGAGTCGCCGGCATCGAATCAGGAGCAGAAACCGTTCCCGGGCCGGAAAAACCGAAATAAACCGCCATGCCCAGCAGCAGAACGCCGCCAGGAATAGCCCACACCAGTTTTCCTGTCGCCGGACGCGGTGATGCCGGGGCGCTCAGCAGCGAGGCATGCAAGGCAGCCTGCTGGCGATCGAATTCAGCCTGATCAATACGCCCTTCTGCCCTGGCAAGGAGCCGTTCCCGCAAGGCCTGGCCAATATCGACCGATGGTCCCTGACCGGCCTGACGTGACGACCATTTGCTCAGCCCCCACAGCAGGAGAAGGCACAGCGCGATACTGGCAACACCGATATAAACCGCAAACATCATTTTTTGATTACCCGATACCCGGGGATTTCCCGGAAAAAAATTGACCAGACCTTAGCGGAAGTCCCAGCGAAGGCCAAGATAGAGATATTCGCGCTTATTGCTTCCCGAATTGATCCCGGTGGTTTTCTGATCCGAAAAGCCGATTTCACTCTCGACGAACATCGTACTACGCCATTGGTAGCCCAGTTTGATGGCGGGGGAGAAATTGGTCTGCCCGCTGCCGTTATCGCTCTTCGACGAAAAATAACGCAGATTCCCTTCGAGACGCCACACTTCGGCAAAGGGAAAAATATTGTTCAAGCCGTAGTTCTGCCCGGAAAAGCCGCCACCGCTGTAGAAGCTCGCCATCGCAACACCGCCCCCCCCCCGTCACGAACAGGTTCGTGCCAATCGCTTACGCGGTCACCGGTTTCTCAAAAGCGAGCCCAGATCTTGGGGCCGGAATTTTCGTCTTTTATTTGCATTAACAAACACGAGCCTACCGCGCCCCCAACCGGAAAGCCTGGGTAATCAGATTTGTTGCCTCCGGGCTATCCCAGTTGCGTGAGCCATAAATCCTCTTGATCACCCGCCCATCTGCATCAACCAAAACGGTCAACGGCAATCGGTCGGCGCGCAGAATTTTTTCCAGTACCAGATTTCGATCTATGTAATTCCGAAAAGTAATTCCGGCGCGCTTCAGGTAGGCGAGGGCCGCCGAACGATCATCATCGGTGGAGATGCCGATGATATTGATCTGCTTTCCGTCATAGCGCTTGGCCAACCTCTCCAGCGACCCCATTTCCTCTCGGCAAGGCCCACACCAGCTCGCCCAGACATTAATCAGCAATGGCTTGCCGCGAAATTGGGCGAGTTTTCCGGCGCCACTGGCCAAGTCGTTTAATGCGGCATCCGCCAACTGTTCGTCAATGACCTGCACTGAAGCATTCGCAGAATAGGCATTCTGCAAGACGCCCAGTCCGGTAATACACATTAGAAACACTCGGAACATCTTGATCATCAGCACCCCCAATACTTTCATTCGGCCAAATCAAAACATGCATCCGAAACAGAAGTCTGCTGCCTTGTTCGCATCCAAAAAATAGTCGACATCTCCCAAGCGGCCAGCACGAGTACGGAAAACGAAACAGACTTTCTCGTATGACCGAAGGGATGCGCCGCATTTTAATCGATGCCGAACATGCCTCCTTTTAATTGCCGGTGCGAAAACACTTTGCCCAAGTGCACCGGCGCGACCAAACCGCTCGGCAGGCAACGATGCCTGAGTGGATTTTTCAGGATGATTTGCCCATCCCCTGTCGTTGCCCTAGCTGATTCGCCTTAGCGCCGCCTCGACCAGCCCACCCATTTCGGAAGTGGAAACCAAACGGTCACCGGCCTGGAAAATATCCCTGGTCCGCGCGCCATTCGTCAATACCGTCTGGACCGCTGATTCGATCGCATCGGCCATGTCCGGCCGGCCCAAGCTATAGCGGAACATCATCGCTGCCGACAGAATCATGCCCAAGGGATTGGCAACGCCCTGCCCTGCAATGTCCGGCGCTGAACCATGGCAAGGCTCATACATCCCTTTGTCCTCGACATTGAGCGAGGCCGAAGGCAGCATGCCGATCGAACCGGTCAGCATCGCGGCTTCGTCCGAGAGAATGTCACCAAACATGTTGCCGGTGAGCAGGACATCAAACTGCTTCGGGTTCTTGACCAGTTGCATGGCCGCGTTGTCGACCAGCATGTGATCGAGCGTGACATCCGGGAAACGTTCGCCGACCTTGGTCACCACGTCGCGCCAGAGCTGCATGCACTCCAGCACATTCATCTTGTCGACGGACATCACCTTGCCACTCCGTTGGCGGGCAATCCTGAACGCCATTTCGGCGATCAGTGCGATCTCGGATTCGGAGTACTCCATGGTGTTGTAACCGACGCGTTCGAACCCGGAGGTCCGTATCCCGCGCGGCTGGCCAAAATAGATATCGCCCGTCAGTTCCCGGACGATCATCATGTCGAGTCCGCTGACCACCTCCGGGCGCAGCGTCGAGGCATTGGCCAGTTCCGGATAGACCTTGATCGGACGCAGATTGGCATTGAGCCCGAGATATTTCCTGATCCCCAGCAAGCCGCGTTCGGGGCGCGACTCGGCCGGCAGCTTGTCCCACTTCGGGCCGCCGACGGCACCGAGCAGGATGGCGTTGGCTTCGTCAGCCAGCCTCAAGGTTTCAACCGGCAAGGGGCGCCCCGTCTGATCGTAGGCGGCGCCACCCAACAGCCCGTACTCATATTCGATTTTCAGGCCATGGATATCCTTCAGGGCGTCGATCACCCTGACGGCCTCGGCACAAATTTCGACACCGATGCCGTCCCCGGGAATTACACAGATTTTCATTTCACAACTCACCGCAAAAAAACGGGGGGCCTGAAGCCCCCCTAAGGTTGGAGGAGAGTCGAACGCAGAACGACTCTCAACCGCAGAGACACCCGTTATCGGGGTGCAGGACTATCTGGATCAGTCACCGCCGCGCAGGTTCTGCACCTGGAAGAGTCCCGGCGGATTCTTCTTCGGATCGACCTGGCCCTTGAACTGGCCGGTGGTGCAGTGCTTGGACTGCAGGTCGACCATGGAGAAGGCGTCATCGATACCGATACCGGCACCCTTGTTGACCGGCAGGTGATGATCGGGGTGCGACTTGCCGACCATGAAGACCTTCCACAATTCACCCTTGCGGTCGTAGATTTCGTTGGCACCGTTCAGGTTCTGCAACTGGACGTCCATGTAGAAGACGCGCTTGCTGACCGGATGGTTGGTATTGACCGGCGCCGCTTCGAGCACATAGACCTTGCGCAGCTGCCAGGTGCCTTCGGAGAAGCACTTGCCCTGACCGCCCATGTCGACATACTTGTAGCCATCGGCTTCTGCCGGCATGTCGGTCGCCAACTTCAGCTCGTCGTGATTCCACATGGGCAACAGGACGTTCTTGGTGCCCTTGTAGGTCCACTTCATGTCGGACACCCGGCCGTTGTAGCCCTCGAAGTCTTCGATCATCAGGTCGGAGCCAAGGAAGGCATCGGTCACCTGGCCCTGGGCCAGGCGGCGGACACGGCGCTGGAAGCCAAGGTAGAGGTAGGCATCGTCCAGCTTGGCATCATCCTCGAAGCGCTGGATCAGCAACTGGGTGTTCTTCAGGTCGCTGGGCTCGTGGGCCTTGGTGTAGATGGCGCGGAAAATGCCCGACGGGTTCGGCGTGAATTCCGGAATCGGCGCATCCTTGGTCCGGTGCATGAAGTTCAGGAAGTGGAAGTCCCACTTGATGGTCTTTTCCACCTGCCCGGTCTGCATGTTGCGGTACTTCCAGTAGAACGGCGAAATGACCGCGCCGTCACCCCAGTTAACACCGTACTTGTAGTTCCAGGCCAGCTTCTCGCCAGCGCGTGCATCCTTGGCATCCGGCTCTTCCGGGAACGGGCGGCCGGCGACATAGCCGGTGATCATGTCACCCGGCTTGGCACCCAGCTTGGTCTTGTTCAGGTTGGCCTTGGTCGCGTCGGTGTAGTTCTTGTTGATGGCGAACTGCGTCGTGGCGCCGACCTTCATTTCAAACAGGCCATCCTTGATCAGCTTGTACACACCGGCGCCCAGCACATCCTTGAACTGGTCGGCGTTGGCCTTGTTGATCACGGTACCGGCGGTCAGCCCCGGAAAGCTCGGCATGCCGGCCTTGTACGGGTTGAACGAGTTGTCGACATCGGCTTCGGTGGCGGCCTGCGCCACCCCCATCACGCCGGCTGCCATCAGCGGCAGCATGGCAATCAGATGCTTTTTCATACTTTATGTCTCCTCTGTTGGATCAGAACTTGTAATTCACACGCAGGAAAATATCGTTTTCCTTGAACGCGGCGCCAATCGGGCCGGCACGGAAGCGACCGAGCGGTTCCATGCCACCAAAACCACGCGAATAAGACGTCATCGCGTTGGCATCGCCGTTTGGCGCGGTAAATGGCGCAAACGGATTACAGGCACGGCAGTCATCGAAATTCCAGTGATCGCGCCCATCAGCCAGCTTGTAGTTGGCGCCAATGGTGATCTTCAGGTCGTTCGTGTAGTTCCACTCCACCTGCGGCGCAATCGCCGTTGCTTTGGCGCGGAAGTCATGTGCCAGGATCAGTTGTGGGCTGACCGTACCGTTACGCAGGAAGCCCTTGATCAGCAGGGTGCCGATGAAGTTGTTTTCCCAATCCGGCATGCCGACCGGGCCGTACTGCTCCTGCTTCCACTCGTGGTTGAAGATATGCTGGTAGAACAACTGAGCCGAGATCAGGGTGGCCGAGGTTTCGCTGATGAACGGGATGAAGGTCGGACGGTCGACACCGATGACCGCACGGAAAACGTCGTTTTTGGAGTACAGCTGCTCACGCGAGGTGTTGGAGAACTCTTCACCCTGCGTATAGGCCGCTTCCATGCGAACGGCCGCACCGGCTGCCGGGATCTGGAAGTCCATCGAGCCACCAACCAGGTTGACACGTGGGAATTCCATGTCGAACGAGATCAGATACGGCCAGGCATTCTGGTATTGGCCGGTAAACGAGTTCGTTGCACGCTTCCCACCGTGCAACGACGGCAGTTGTGAACGATAGGTCAGCGCATTCAGCGAGAAGGACAGACCATCCATGGTCACACCTTCATACTTGGCACCCAGCTGGGTATTGGAGAGACTCCAGTCCGGCAGGTTCACGTCCTTCAGACCGATCTGACCAGGACCGAAGTTGGTGGCCAGCAAGGTACCCGGTCCAACGTTGGCGAAGTTGGCCACCGTACCGCCGTTGTCCCACAGGTTGGCCATGCCACGGAAGAAGCAGCCAGCATCGAGAATGACGTTGGGCGTGCCGCACTGACCGAGATTGTTCGGACGGAACTTGTCGAAGTTCCAGACGATCTGGAAGTTGCGATCCTGCATCCAGTCGCTGGCCCCCATGCGGTATTCCGCCTGGGCGATCCACATCGGGATGCGGATATCGGACAGTTCGTCGTAAATATTGTTGCGCGAGAAATCGACCGGGTTGATGACATCGAGCACGCGGAACAGGTCAGTACGGCCCCAGACCACCTGCTGCTTACCGATCTTGACGAAGAGATCCTTGCCGTCACCCAGGTTGAACGTCTTCTTGGCATACAGCTCGCGAATGAAGTCGAGACGGCTGTTGAATTCCGGCATTTCGAGCTCGGACAGCTTCTTGTTTCCATAACCGCCGAAATCGCGACAGCCACGGCTGTCGATGTCGCAGGGACGTACCGGTACCGCGAAGCCAACGCCACCGTCGGTGGCATGCCAGCGATCACCGAGCACACGCAAGCCGCTGTTCGGATTATTGGCCCCATAGGAATCGACAAAAGCGTTACCGGCAGCCCCGGGGTAACCCAAGCCTGAAACCAGCGTATGGGTTACGGGACCAGCACCCCAAGGGCTGGTCACCAAACCGGCTGGCGTTGTCGACTGCGTCGTGATCGACCCACCCGCATCCTTGCCGTATTCGCTGCTGTTCATGCGATAAACGCCATCCCAGCTACCGCGCAGGATGCTGTGGATACCCCAGCCATCGCCGACCTTCTTGTCGAGTTCGGCCTGCATGGTGTTGCGGAACTTGGCCAGACCGGTGTGCTCGCGCCTGACGGTGTGGTTTTCGTAAGTCAGATCGACCTGCCAGGGCGAGGATTCCTCGCCCATTGAAGGAAGTTCGTTGCCCCACGCCTGCGTTGCGAAGGAGGCGGTGAGCGCCACCGCCAGCAGCGACAGGCGCCTTCCCGTATTCAAGTTTGTCTCCATGGATATTAACCCCCAATGGTTGTTAGAAAAGTGCTTGCTGTTCCCCCCGGTCGAGCCGGAGTGTTGTTAATCGTTTTCCAGCACACCGTCTTCGTCGTAATGAACAGCCGTCACAAACTTGGGTTTGAAGACGACACACCATGACGGCACGATCAGCACGGCGGCGATCGCGTTGACGATGAGCATGAAAGAAAGCAGGATGGCCGCGTCAGACTGGAAGCGCAGGTCGGACATGAAGATCCACATCACGACGCCGGCGATCAGCGTGACCGCGGTGAAGCTGACGGCATAGCCGGTGGTTGCCACGGCGGTGATGGCGGCCTTTTTCATGTCGCGCAGATGGGCATACTCTTCGCGGATGCGGTCCATGAAATAGACGGCGTAGTCGATACCGACCCCGACCCCGACCGCAATGACCGGCACCGTATTGACGTTGATGCCGATATTCAGGGCGCCCATGTAGGCGTAGGTCATCAGCGTCGAGAACAGCATGGGCAGGATCATCAGCCAGCCGGCGTGCAGCGAGCTGTAGTAGATCATGACGATCAGGAAGGCGAGGATCATGACCGCCGGGATGATGATCATGTGGTCGGTATGCAGCGCCTGGTTGCCGGCTGCCGTGACGCCGATGATGCCGCCGCCCAGTTCGATGTGCAGGCCGGGAACGTCCTTCTCGATCAGCTTGATGCCCTCCTCGGCCAGCGCGACGATACGGTTGATCGTGTCGGCCTGATGGTCCTTGTAATAGAACACCATGTCGGCTTCGTTCTCGTCCGGCGTGACGAATTCCTTCAGGGCGCCCGGGATCGGACTGGAGGCCATGTAGGCGAACATCAGGCCGCCGATTTCGTCGGCCGTGTCCGGCAACTGCATCCAGCGCGGGTCGTCGTTGTGGGTCAGCTTGTTGACCACGCGGACGACGCCGGGCAGGGCCTTGGTGCCACCCAGTTGCGGGTCGGACAGCATGTGCGCCTGGAAGCGTTCGATGGCGGCCATGACTTCCGGACGCTTGATGCCGCCCTTGTCGTCGGTACGGGCCACGACGTGCAGTTCCTCGGAACCCGGGAAGCGGGTGTTGATCGCCTTGGTCGACACGTTGTAGTCGTGGTCGCGATGGAGCAGCGGCGAGCCCGGCTCGGATTCGCCGAGCTGCACCTTGCCGACCAGATAGGTGCCGCCGATGGCGCCGATCAGGGTCAGGATCAGGATGGAACGCGCCCCGCCGTCGGTACCACCGGTCAGCGCCATGGCCTTGGCCAGGAAGTTGCGCACGCCTTCGTTGCCGTTCTCGTGCTTCTTCGGGGCCGGCAGGACAGTCAGGGCCAGCGGCACCATGAAGTGCACCGTGAAGATCACCGAGAAGCCCCAAAAACCAGCGGCCATACCGAGCTTGTGGTTGAACGGCGCAGCACCAAGGACGAGGACGGCGATGCCGACCGCATCGACGATGATGGCCAGCGAACCCGGGCGGAACAAGGCGTCGAGCGCATTACGGGCTGCCTTCTTGCCGTCGTGGACGATGGCCAGTTCCTCGTAATAGCGCACGACCAGCTGCACGCCGTGCGAAGTCGCCCGTGCCGCGATCAGGAAGGGAATCGGCAGCGACAGCGGTTCCAGGTTGATGCCCATCGCCGCCATGAAGCCGAGGCCCCAGATCGACGACAACGCAATGCCGAGCAGCGGCAACGCGATGCCGTAGAAGCGGCGGAAATAGACAATGAGCAGCGTCGCCAGCAGGGCCAGCGTCCAGGCCATGATCTCGACGATCTGGTTCAGGTAGGTGTACACCCAGCCCGTCAATACCGGATTACCGGTGACGTAGAGGTGATGACCCGGCTTGGCCAGCGTCTTGCGCACTTCCTGCAGGGCGGCGAAGGTGGTCGGATAATCGATGTCGCCTTCGTTGAGCTGCGCCTTGATCAGCGCTGCCTTCATGTCCGGCGAGACGAGCAGGCCGTAGATGGTCGGGTTGGCGATGACATCCTTCTTCAACTGCTCCAGCTCGGCAACCGTGCGGGTCGGCTTCAGTGGATCGTAATAGGACTCGGAGGCGAAACCGCCCTGGTCATCGAGGAAGACCTTGCGCGCCGTGCGGTGCGTCAGGCTGTTGACCAGGTTGTGGTTCACGCCGGGCAGGTTGTCGATGCCCTGAGTGGCCTCGTGGATCAGCTTCAGCGTTTCATCGTTGAAGATGGTGCCCTGCTCGACCTCGACCGACATGACGATCATGTTGGCGCCGCCGAAGTTCTCCTTCAGACGGTTGTAGACCTTGATGTAGCCGTGGTTCTGCGGCAGCAGGTCGGAGAAGTCGGTGAAGATGCGCAGCTTGGGCAGCGCGATACCGAACATGATCGTCACGGCCAGAACCAGCGCCAGCACGATCTTCGGGTTACGGAAAATCCATTCCTCGCCCTGATGCAGGCGATGGGTGATGGAATGACGGATTTGGCTCACCATGGTGTTGCTCGCTCCCTGGTCTATTTGTTATTGGCTGTGCCGACGGCACGCAGCAGGCCACCGGGGCCGCCGATGACGATCGCCGCCTGGCCTGGCAGGGAAGCCCCGCCGCCGAGGAACATCGGCAGCGGATCCGGATAAGGCACATTGCGCCAGCTGTCGCCTTCGAGGCGGGCAATGACACCGCCGTTGCCGACAGCAAACGGGCCACCGTCGTGCATGAACAGGCGGTTCAGGGAAGCCTGGGTGGCATTGACCTGTTTCTGCCAGGTCTGGCCGCCATCGCGGGTATGCAGCATCTGGCCGGCAATCCCGCTGACCCAGCCTTCGCGGGCATCGCGGAACAGCGCCGCGTAGGGATAGAAGTCACCCGGAATCTTCGGGCCCTTCTTCCAGGTGGCACCGCCATCCTCGGACATCACCGTCAGGCCAAACTCGCCGAGCGCCACCGCCTGCTTGTCGTTGACGAACTGGATGGTGGTGATCTGGGTGTCCTCGCCGAGGTCGGTGACCTGCCAGGTCTTGCCCTGATCGGCACTGCCGGCGATCACGGCATTGGTGCCAGCCACCCACCAGCCACCCTGCGGGCTGCAGGTCACGGCCAGCGGCGTGCGCGGCTGCTCGAGCTTGGCCGATTGCCAGTTCTTGCCTTCGGCATCGGCCGACCACACCTTGTGATAATGGTCGATCGCAACGAAGGTCTTGTCAGCACAAACGGCAATATCGACCAGCGAAGTCTGGCCGAGCGCCTGACGCTGCCAGCTTGCGCCCTTGTCGCTCGAAACCAGCGCGACACCGCTCTGGGTGCCGACGACGATCACCTTGTCATTGCTGGCAATGGCCTGGCTGACGTCGTAACGATGCACCGAGCGCTGACGCTCGGTGGCGATACCGGACATGTCCGGGGCTTGCGTGCAGGCCGACAGCAATGCGCCGGCCACCGCTACGCCCAGCGGCAATTGTCGGGTGGCAAATATCCGCCCCATAAAACCTCCTCCTTACCGGGCGACCGTTGTTGCGGCACACCCTTGATTTGCTCCGGCTTCCGCTTCTTCCGGGATTTATTGGCTTCCCGTGAATTGCAGAAAATCTCGATATTTTTTATTGATTCAATAATGGCCGACACCGGCCAATACCGTCCAATACCATTTAGTCGTTTTTCTGATACCTGCCGGGTATCGGCCCGGCGCCGCCTGACGGGCCGGGGCTTCCACCCCGCCCGCCATGTCGAATGACTAGCGCCCCAAGTCCTTTGCGGTCTTGCCGCCGATACCCCACTGGGCCTTGGGTACGTCCTGGATCCAGACCCGGGTGTTCTCCAGCGGAGCACCCAGCGCCTCGGACATGGCCGCGCTGACCTTTTCGATCAACAGCTTCTTTTGCTCGTCGGTCCGACCTTCAATCAGGTAGATTTGTGCGAATGGCATGTTTCCTCCGGCTTTCTCAGGCGAACTTGACGCTGGTGCTACCCAGCGACTGAATACGCAGATTGACGTGATCACCTGCACTGACAGCAACTGCCTCGGTGACGCCGCCGGAAAGAATCATCGTGCCGGCTGGAATCTCTTCGCCACGGGCGCCAAGATGGTTGGCCAGCATGGCGATGGCTGCCGCCGGATGGCCGAGTACGGCAGCGCCGGCGCCGATGGCAACGGGTTCGCCGTTCTTTTCCATGACCACGCCCAGGGTACGCAGATCGAGACCGGCCACCGGCGTCATCTGGCCACCGAGCACGAAGCGCGAGGACGAGCAGTTGTCGGCAATGACGCTCTTCAGGTCGAACTTGAAATCGCGGTAGCGCGAGTCGATGATCTCGATGCCGGGCATGATGAAATCAGTCGCGGCCAGCACGGCACCGATATGACAGCCCGGGCCTTTCAGCGCCTTTTTCAGCACAAAGACGATTTCCGGCTCGACCTTCGGGTGGATCAGTTCCTTGATCTTGATCTCGCCGCCATCCGGCACGCTGAAGTAATCGACCAGGAAGCCGAAGCACGGCGTTTCGACGCCCATCTGCTTCATCTTGGCATGCGAAGTCAGGCCGGCTTTCAGGCCAACGACGCGATTGCCCCGGGCCAGCTTGCGGCGCAGGATCTCGGCCTGGATGGCGTAGGCATCATCCCAGTCCATCTCGGGATGGGGGTCGGTGATCTTGACCACATCATGGGCTTGCAGCTCGGCGTTTTCGAGCAACTCGGCCAGTTGGCCGATGGTTTGTTGATTCAGTTTCATTTCAGCAATCCCCGTTCGCGTGCCATCGTGATGGCGGTATCTTCAATCATGTCTTCCTGCCCGCCGACCATGCCGCGCCGGCCCAGCTCGACCAGAATGTCGCGGGCCGGTACGCCGTACTTGGCCGAAGCGCGCTTGGCGAACAGCAGGAAGGAACCATAGACCCCGGCATAACCCAGGGTCAGCGCATCGCGGTCAATGCGGATCGGGAAGTCCATCATCGGCACGACCAGGTCTTCGGCGACGTCGGTGATCTTGGCGACATCGACGCCGGTCTCGATGCCCATCAGGCTGCACACGGCAATCAGCACTTCCATCGGCGTGTTGCCGGCCCCGGCACCGAGGCCAGCCGCAGCGGCGTCGATCCGGTTGGCCCCGACTTCGATGGCGGCGATCGAGTTGGCGACGCCCATGGCCAGGTTGTGGTGGCCGTGGAAGCCAAGTTCGGTTTCCGGCTTCAGCGCGGCGCGCACTGCACTGAGTCTTTCCTTGACGCCTTCCGGCAGCAGGTGGCCGGCCGAGTCGGTCACATAGATGCAGTTGGCACCGTAGGACTCCATCAGTTTGGCTTGCTTGACCAGGCCTTCGGCACTGTTCATATGGGCCATCATCAGGAAACCGACGGTGTCCATCTCCAGCTTGCGGGCCATGGTGATGTGCTGTTCGGAGACATCCGCTTCCGTACAGTGGGTGGCGACACGAATAGTGTGCACGCCGAGGTCACGTGCCATCTTCAGGTGATCGACAGTGCCGATACCGGGCAGCAGCAGGGCGGAGACCTTGGCGTTCTTCATCTTCGGGATGACGGCGCCGAGATACTCTTCATCGGTATGGGCCGGGAAGCCGTAGTTGACCGAGGAACCACCCAGGCCATCGCCGTGGGTGACTTCGATCAGCGGCACGCCGGCGGCGTCGAGGCCGGTGGCGATGGCGGTCATCTGGTCGAGAGTCATCAGGTGACGCTTGGGATGCATGCCATCGCGCAGGGTCATGTCATGGACGGTGACTTTTTTGCCTTTGAGGGTCATTTGTCTTTTCTCCTTATTCCTTAGGCGTGCACCGGCTCAAGCTTGAGCGTGCCCTTGATCATTTCTTCGGCGAACATTTCGGCGGTGCGCGCACCGGCGGCGGTCATGATGTCGAGGTTGCCGGCGTAGGTCGGCAGGAAGTCGCCGAGACCGGTGACTTCCATGTAGACGGAGACGCGGTTGCCATCGAAGACCGGACCATTGACCAGGCGGTAGCCCGGCACGTACTTCTGGACTTCCTTGATCATGGCGTGGATCGATTCGGTGATCGCGGCCTGGTCCGGGGCGGTTTCGGTCAGGCAGTGCACGGTGTCGCGCATGACGAGCGGCGGTTCGGCCGGGTTGATGATGATGATGGCCTTGCCCTTCTTGGCGCCGCCGACTTTTTCGACAGCACCAGCGGTGGTGCGGGTGAATTCGTCGATGTTCTTGCGGGTGCCGGGGCCGGCGCTCTTCGAAGACACCGTGGCGACGATTTCGCCGTAGGCGACCGGCTGGACGCGGGAAACGGCAGCGACCATCGGGATGGTGGCCTGGCCACCGCAGGTGACCATGTTGACGTTCATTTCACGACGCCCGACGTGTTCCTTCAGATTGACCGGCGGCACGCAGAACGGGCCGATGGCGGCGGGGGTCAGGTCGATCATCAGGACGCCGAGGGCATTCAGCTTGCGGGAGTTCTCGGCATGGACGTAGGCCGAGGTGGCGTCGAAGGCGATCTGCACGTTGTCTTCAAGGACGTGGGGCAGGAAACCATCGACCCCAGTGGCGCAGGTCTTCAGGCCCATCTCGGCAGCGCGCTTCAGGCCTTCGGATTCGGGGTCGATACCGATCATCCAGACCGGTTCAAGGAAGGGGCTGCGCTTCAGCTTGTAGAGCAGGTCGGTGCCGATATTGCCCGGTCCAATCAGGGCGCATTTGATTTTTTGGGTCATCAATATTTTCCTTATTGATCGTTGTTCAGCAAATGGTGGAAACGATGCCGCCCTCGACGCGCAGCGCGGCACCGGTCGTCGCAGCCGCTCTCGCGCTGCAGACGTAGGCGACCAGCGCAGCCACTTCGGCCGGATCGATCATGCGTTTGATAATTGAGGTCGGGCGCCCTTCGGCGAAGAAACGGCGTTCCATTTCATCGAGGCTGATGCCGGACTCGGCGGCCAGCTTGCCGAAGAATTCGCCAACACCTTCCGAGCGCGTCGGGCCGGGCAGCACGGCATTGACCGTGACACCGGTGCCGGCGCAACTCTGGGCCAGACCGCGCGACACGGCGAGCTGGGCCGACTTGGTCATGCCGTAATGGACCATCTCGCCCGGCGTGTTGATGCCGGATTCGCTGGAGATGAACACGATACGTCCCCAGTTGGCCGCCTTCATGGCCGGCAGGTAATGACGGGCCAGACGGACGCCGCTCATCACGTTGACGTCGAAAAAGCGCTGCCATTCGCTGTCAGGGATGGCGTCGAAGGGCACCGGATCGAAGATGCCGAGGTTGTTGACCAGAATGTCGGCCTGCGGACAGGCGTCGAACAGGAACTGGCAACCTTCCGCCGTGGACAAATCAGCCACCACGCCCTGTACGTCGGCGCCAGCCACCAGCGAACGCAGGCGGCCAAGCGCCGCATCGACACTTTTCTGGCTGCGACCGTTGATCACCACCCGGGCGCCTTCGCGAGCCAGCTCGGTGGCGATGGCAAAGCCGATGCCGACGGTCGATCCGGAAACGACCGCAGTCTTCGATTTGATCTGGAAGTCCATGTCAGGCTGCCGGCTTAGACAAAACGGACGGAACAACCGCCGATGCCGCCGATGGTCATGCGCAGGTTGTCGCCCTTGACCACCGGAACCATGGCGCCCATCGCACCGGACAGCACGATATCGCCGGCCTTCAGGGTGATGCCAAGCTTGCCCAGCGTGTTGGCCAGCCAGACCATGGCATTGACCGGGTGACCCATCGTCGCGGCGCCGGCGCCGGTGACGACGATTTCGCCGTTCTTTTCGAGGACCATGCCACACAGGCCAAGATCGACGTTGCTGATGTCGACCAGTTGGTCACCGAGCACGAAGACGCCGCAGGAGGCGTTGTCGGCCACGGTGTCCTGGATCTTGATCTTCCAGTCGGTAATACGCGAATCGACGATCTCGAAACAGGCCATGACGCCTTCGGTCGCCGCCAGTACGTCAGCCGCCGTCACGCCCGGCCCTTTCAGATCCTTCTTGAGCAGGAAGGCAATTTCGCCCTCGGCTTTCGGCTGGATCAGCGAGCTCATCTCGATGGATTCGCCTTCGTTGTAGACCATGCCGTCGAGCAGGTAGCCGAAGTCCGGCTGATGCACGCCGAGCAGGTTCATGACCGGCTTGCTGGTGACGCCGATCTTCTTGCCGATGACGCGTTCGCCCTTGGCCAGGCGGCGCGACAGCATCTGCTGCTGGATGTGGTAGGCGTCCTCGATGGTGATGTCGAAGCCACGCGAAGTCAGCGGGCTGACCGTCTTGCCGGCAACCAGCGCTTCGTAGAGCTCGTCGCCGAGTTGGGTGATTTGCGATTGTTCCATGATGGTTTCTCGTGCTCTTTCGTTATGCGGCCAGGAAATTGCTGACCAGCTGGTTGAAGTCGCGGTTGTGTTCGATCTGGACCCAGTGCCCGCAGCGGCCGAAAACATGCAGTTGCGAGTCGTCGATCCAGCGGTTCAGGGTCAGGGAGTTGCTCAGCGGAATCACCCGGTCGTCACGACCGTGGATGACCAGCGTCTTGTGCCTGAGCGCCCGGATATCGGCCTCGGCACTGGCCATCGCATCGACCCAGCGCTGGCGCGGGGCCGGGAACATGGCCGAAAACGATTCCTGAAAACCGGGCCGGATGCTGGCCTGATAACGCAGTTCGGCCAGCTCGTCGGTGACCAGACTGCGGTCGTAGGCAAAGATATCGAGCAGGCCACGCATGGCTTGCAATGACGGCTCATAGCCCCACGCCGCATCGAGTTCCGGCGTCAGTTCGAACGGCACGCCGACGCTGCCCATCAATACCAGCCGACGCACGCGCTGCGGGTGGCGGATGGCCAGCGCCAGTGCAATGGCGCCACCGAAGGAGTTGCCGATCAGGTCGGTCTGTTCGATACCCAGTGCGTCAAGCAAACCGACAGCCTGATTGACCCAGCCATCGACACCGTATTCGATACCGGCCGGCCGCTCGGTATAGCCGAAGCCAACCATGTCCGGCGCGATGGCGCGGCAGGTCTTGGCCAGCTCCGGCAGAACCAGACGCCAGTTGG
This sequence comes from Dechloromonas aromatica RCB, assembly GCF_000012425.1. NCBI lineage: Bacteria > Pseudomonadati > Pseudomonadota > Betaproteobacteria > Rhodocyclales > Azonexaceae > Dechloromonas > Dechloromonas aromatica (nom. nud.). Next base: position 4,073,100 of record NC_007298.1, read on the forward strand.
CCCATGCCGTCACCCCCGGGCCGGAGCCGTGGATGAGCAGCACCGGGGCCCCGCTACCGAGATCGTGATAGTTGGTTTCGATGCCGCCGGCGACGATGCGCTGGCCGATTTCGGGAGAAGTTGCGGACATGTTCGGATCGCCTTACAGCTTGATGCAGACGTTCTTGAGTTCGGTGTAGAACTCAAGTGAATGCACACCACCCTCGCGGCCGATACCGGACTGCTTGGCGCCACCGAACGGCGTGCGCAAGTCGCGCAGGAACCAGCTGTTCACCCAGACCAGGCCGGCTTCGATACGACCAGCAACGCGGTGAGCGCGATTGACGTCCTGGGTGAAGACCGAGGCGGCCAGACCGTAGGTCGTGTTGTTGGCGCGCTTGATCACTTCATCTTCGCTGTCGAACGGCATCACGGTCGTGCAAGGTCCGAAGATCTCTTCGCGAACCACGGCAGCGTTGTCGTCGAGACCGGTCCAGATGGTCGGCTGCACCCAGGCGCCATTGGCCAGCTCGCCCGGCATGTCGGGGATGCCACCACCAGTAACCACGGTGGCGCCCTCCTCGACGGCCTTCTTGTAATACGACAAGACCTTGTTGCGGTGTTCCTGGCTGACCAGTGGCCCCATGTTGGCGCTCGGGTCGCTCGGCACGCCGAGCTTGAGCTTTTCGGCACCGGCCTTCAGGGCAGCCACGAAGGTCTCGAAGAACGGGCGCTCGACATAGACACGCTCGGTGCCCAGGCAGACCTGGCCACAGTTCGAGAAGCAGGAGCGCAGCGTGGCTTCGATCGCGACATCCAGATTGGCGTCGGCAAAAACGATGGCCGGGTTCTTGCCGCCCATTTCCAGCGATACCGGGCGGGCACCGTCGGCAGCGGCCTTCATGATCGCAGCACCGGTACGGGTCTCGCCAGTAAAGGTGATCGCATTCACGTTCTGGTTGGTGGTCAGGAATTCGCCGGCCGAATTCGGCCCGAAACCATGCACGACGTTGTAGACGCCCTTGGGCACGCCGCAGGCATTCATCACTTCGCCGAGCAGGGTGGCCGTCGACGGGGTTTCTTCCGACGGCTTGACGACGACCGTGTTGCCGCAGGCCAGCGCCGGACCAACCTTCCAGGTCATCAGCAGCAGCGGCAGGTTCCACGGGCAGACCACACCGACCACGCCCACCGGGCGCCGGATGGCGTAGTTCAGCGCGCCCTTGCCATCCGGTGTCGCCATTTCGAAGAACTCGGTCGGCGCGTTCTTGATCACGTCGGCGAAAATCTTGAAATTGGCTGCGCCGCGCGGGATGTCGATATGAGAAGCCAAGCTCTTCGGCTTGCCGGTATCGGCACATTCGGCTTCGAGGAATTCGTCGAAGCGACGGGTAATCTCGTCGGCCACCTTGTTCAGGATATCGGTGCGCTCGACCACGGTCATCTTGCCCCACGGCCCTTCCAGCGCATCGTGCGCTGCCTTGACCGCGGCATCAACCTCGGCCTTGCCGGCTTCATGCACCATGCCGATCAGCGAGTTGTCGAGCGGCGTCCGCTTCTCGAACTGCTTCCCTGTAGCAACGAACTCGCCGTTAATAAAATTCAGGATCTGTTTCATTCTGTCCTCTGTGGTTTTGTTGTCAGGCCAGCCCGATGGCCGCCAGCCCAGCCTTGGCACACTCTTCGTCCTCGGACTCCGAGGCGCCGGAAACACCGATACCGCCGATCCACTCGCTGCCCTCGCCGGGCACCGGCAGGCCGCCGCCGAAAACGATCAGGCGCGGCTGGTTGGAGAAGCCGAATTTCATCCCGTCGTCGTGGCCAATCGCCCCCATCCAGGCCTTGGTCGGGAAGCCGAAGCTGGCCGAGGTGTAGGCCTTGTCGATGGCGATATTGATCGAGTGGATGAACGCCCCCGGCTGACGCAGGAAGGCCATCAGGTTGCCGCCGCGGTCGACGACCGCGACGTTGATCTTCCATCCCTTGGCCGCCGCGAAAGCAACCGCCGCCGCACAAGCTGCGGAGGCTGCCTCGGCAGTGATCCCCGGCGTGCTGACGGCGACTTGCATCAGGTCACCACCGTCAGGAAGCGATCGTTCAACTTGCGGTCGTGATAGAACACGGCGGCGCCCACTTCATCCATCGTCCACTTCGTCGGTTTCTGATCCGGGTAGGCATAGTTGCCACCGCAGAAGGTTTCGAAGCGATTGCCGTTCGGGTCGAAGGCGTAGATGGTCGTGCCGCGGGTCACGCCATGGCGCGTCGGGCCGATGTCGATCGAAACGCGGTTCATCGACATCAGGTCGGCGGCGCGCAGTACCTGCTCCCAGGTTTCGAGCAGGAAGGAAACGTGGTGCAGCTTGCCCGGTTCCGGATGACGGACGAAGGCGATGTCATGGGCCTTGGTCGAGCACGACAGCCAGATGGCCAGATCCTGGTTGTCGTCGAGCGCGATGTGCTCGACCAAGAAGAAGCCGAGCACGTCCTGGAAGATGGCCTGGGCCTTTTCGATATCCGGCCCGTAGAGCAGGCAGTGGTCGAGGCGGATCGGGGCGATGCCCTTTTCGGCCGAGGCGCACCAGGCTTCCGGATTGAGTTCGCCCATGTCGTTGCCGATGGCGGTCTTTTGCGAATACAGCTCGATGTCGTGGCCGGTCGGCAGCGTGAAACGCACGCGCTCGCCGGTTTCCAGCAATTCGCCGGCCGGAATGCGCTTGGTGGCGACGCCGTAGGCGTTCAGATCCTTTTCCAGCTTGGCCAGCGTCGCATCGCTATCGACCTTGAAGGCGAAGAAGTCGATGCCGGCGCTATCGGCCTGGCGCAGGATCACGCTGTTGTGATCGCGCTCTTCCCAAGTCTTGAAATAAACGCGGCCCTGGGCATCGCGACCGGTTTCGATCAGGCCCAACACCTTTGAATAGAAATCAACGCTTTCTGCCATGTCGAGCACCCGCATCTGAATGTGCCCGGGACGAAGTACGCCTGTCATTGCCATTTGTCTGCTCCTCTTTTTTAGATTTGATAACTGCACAAAATCCATGCAATCGATTTAACGTAACGATATTTACAACCAATCTCGATGTCAATATATTTTCTCGAGATTTTTAAATACACCCGACAATTGCTGTTATCGGGTTAAAATTTTCCTGTCCGTTTCCTGTCAGCTATTCAAATACCATGAACAACAATGTCGTCGCCGAAGGCCTGGCCGAACCCAAGACCCTGGTCGAATCCGCCTATCGCGCCCTGCGCCGGGACATCATCGAAGGCAACCTCGCCCCCGGTGAAAAGCTCCGCGTCGAGCACCTCAAGGACAACTACGGGGTCGGCGCCGGCACACTGCGCGAGGCGCTTTCCCTGCTCATCTCCGACGCCCTGGTCGTCAGCCAGGGACAGCGCGGTTTCCGCGTCGCCCCGGTCTCGCTGGCCGACTTCGAAGACATCGCCCAGACCCGCGTGATGCTCGAATGCGAGGCCCTGCGCCAGTCGATCGCGATGGGCGACGATGCCTGGGAAGCCGACCTCGTTGCTGCCTTTCACCGCCTGGCCAAGGCCGAGGAAAAGCGGATCGGCAGCGAAGCCCGCGAGGAATGGGAAGAGCGCAACCGGATCTTTCACGAGGTTCTGATCGCGGCCTGCCCCTCCCGCTGGCTCAAACATTTCCTGTCCATCCTCTATTTCCAGGCCGAACGCTATCGGCGCCTGTCGCTCTACCTGCAACCGATTCCCCGCGATATTCATGTCGAACATGAGGCCTTGCTCCACGCCGCCATCAACCGCGAGGCGGACAAGGCTGCAGCCATCCTGTCCGAGCACATCCTGCTGACTTTCCGCTCGGTGCAGGCCATTCCGGCTGAACAACTGAACGCCAAACTGCGGGCATGACCGTTTCGGCCGCTACGCTGCGGCCGCCACCGCCTGTGTCGCCGACGTCCGGCAAACGTTCTTGGCCATCTTGCCAAGCACCCGCAAGGTGATGTCGCTGCTCGGTCGCACCCGGCAGGCCAGCACCCGGCCTGCCGCCTCGTCCTCGACACTGACGTAATCGCGACTCATCACCCGTTTGACGTAGTCGCCCGAGGTGATTTCCACCTTGCACACGCCGCACCCGCCCCCCCGGCAACCGACCGGAATGCCCTTCTTGCCAAGGCGCTCCATGCCCACCAGCAAGGATTCGTTGGGTGAGCAACGAAAGGTCTCGCCGGTTTCCTCGATCAGCACGTTGAAATAGATCATAGCTGCTCCGTCGATGGTCAGATGTTCTTGAACAGCGGGCTTTTCAGTTGTTGCGAGGCATCGGCCGCGGAGAAGAATTTCTCCATGTAGATGTCCCGCTCGAACAGCCGGCCCTGGATCAAGGTCGTGATGCAGGCTTCGATCATGGCTGGTGGCCCGCACAGGTAAGCCTTGTGGCCACGGAAGTCATTATCGAAATGCGCCTTGGCCGCCTCGTGCACAAAGCCGCGCGAGCCCGACCAATCTGAGCCAGCCGGTTCATCGGACAGCGATGGTACGTAGTTGAAGTTCGGGTATTTCGCGGCGAGCTCCCGGAACTCGGCGTCGTAATACAGCTCGGCGCGGCTGCGCTGGCCATATACGAGGGTGATTGGCAGGGAGCAGCCTTCGCTGAGCAGGTCCTCGATCATCGATTTCGGACTGGACAGACCGGAACCGCCAGCCATGAAGATCAACGGGACATTGGCCGACTTCTTGACGAAGAAACGACCATAGGGACCGGTGAATTTCAGCCGGTCTCCGACGGCCAACTGCTCGTGCAGCCAGGTGGTGACCTGACCGCCCGGCACGATGCGCACGTTCAGCTCGACAATGTCGCCGGTCTGCGGCGAATTGGCCAGCGAGAAGGCGCGCGTCTGGCCCCCCAGGGCATCGACTTCCAGATTGACGTACTGGCCGGCCTGGAACTTCATCGGCCGGTCCAGCTTGAGCCAGATGCCCTTGATGGTCGGCGTCAGGGTTTCGATACGGACCACCTCGCCGCTGTAATCCTTGACCGGCAGGTTTTCGGAATCGGGATCGTCCTCGATCTCGGCTTCGATCACTACGTCGGATTCGAGACGGGCACAGCAGGCCAGGCATTTACCTTCCTCACGCTCGAAATCCATCAACGCGAAGGTCGACGCCTCGCCCTGATCGACTTCGCCATCCGTGACCTGCACCTTGCAGGTCGCGCACAGGCCGTGACAGCAGGCGTGCGGCAGGTAGATGCCAGCGCGCAGCGCAGCGTCGAGAATGGTCTGCCCATCCTCAACCTCGATGGTCTGGCCGAGCGGTTCAATGGTCAGTTCGTAAGCCATGACGCCCCCGGCTCAGAAACAGGTACCGTTGCCGTTCAGGCCCGGAGTTTGCAAGCGCAGCGCATCCTTGTGCTTGAGCCCCTGCTCGGCCAGCGTCTTGTTGAAATCAGGCTGGAACGGCTGGCCGGACTTCAGCCAAACGGCCTTGCTGAAGTCGACCTTGGCCCAGTCGGAGTGACGGCCGTAAGCAAACGTCAGGTTCTTCTCGACCAGATCGGAAAACTTGGTATTCGGCGACACCGAAAAAGCGAGCGGCGCAACAAACAGAAAATGGTCATCCCAACCAACGAAGAGCAGTTGGTTACCATGAAATTTGTCCTGAGTATCGGCGGCAGGATATTGATAATCGTAGAGGGCTGTGACAGCCATGTTTGTCTCCTAAATTTTTGTCCGGAGGGCAAAGCTGCCCTCCGTTGATACTGATTGATCAGGTGTTCTGGGTGGCCGCGCCACGCCAGGCAGCAAAGTTCGCCTGGTCACCGGAGCCTTCGTAATCGCCGGTGTCCTTGGCATCGATGTGGCACCATTCGAGATACTTGGCCACCGGATTGAATCCTTCGGCCGTCGGATCAGTGCCCTCCGGCCAGCAATTGCCCTGATAAAGCTGATATACCGGCAACCAGGCCTGGATGTACTTCTCCGGCTCGTCGTCAAAGATGTGCTTACAGCCATCCGAGCAGGTGTGGTACTTCTCGCCCTGGAACTCCGACTCGCGATAGCAGATCTTGGTCGGGTCGTCCGGCTCGGTGAAGAGCATCGGAATCTGGCAGACCTGGCACAGCATGGGCAGCGTGTTGGCGAAGAAGCGCTCGCCCTTGTCGGCACGTTCGCGCAGCTCGTCGAAACGCGGACGGTAGTACTTGTCGAAGGTGTTCGGGTATTTCGCCGACAACCAGTCCATCTCGTCGGCATCGGGCAGCCAGGTGTGCAGGCCCATCGCATGCGAGTGGGTGCACAAGGTCAGCCACAGCTGGTGCGACTGATGCTCCTTGTCGACGGTGCATTGGGCGATGCAGTCCGGGACCTTGATGCCGTACTTGGCCAGATCGTTGAACAGCGCGCCGCCGTTCTGCTCGAAGTAGATTTCCCAGGCTTCCTTCCAGCTCATCACGCGCTTCGGCAGCATGTAGTCCATCATCGTGGAGACCAGGCTCAACACGCGGATACCGCGCCAGGCCCACTTGTCGATCCACTTCTGGACGATGGGCAGGTTGTCCGGATCCTGTTCGAGCATGAACTTGATGCACTCGAGGCCCAGCGTCATGTGGCGGGCTTCGTCGGATTGCGCCGAGAAACCGAAGGTCACGGTCGCCATGTCGCCGTTGTAGGCAGCACCGGACATGAAGGGCACGAACAACAGGTTGGTCAGCACGTATTCGAAGGAGAAGCCGATGGCGATCATCCATTCGAAGGGGCCGGCACTGAAGGCGTCGTCGAAGAAGGACTTGGGCACCGACAGGTACCAGAGGCGTTCGATCTGGTGGCTTGCGCCGGCATGGAAGCCTTCGTAGAACTTGTTGTAGTTCGACAGGGCGTGGATCTGGGTCTGGGCATGACGCACTTCGTCGATCGACTGCATCAGGCAGGCAACGCGGGGACCAACGCCGGGGAAATTACGGCCGGCTGCAGCGAAACCACGGTGGGCCATATACTCCAGCGGCGAAATGCCGGTCAGGAACAGTTTGACGGCACTCAGATAGCGCGCATCGGTAATCCCGAGGTGGCCGTTGTTCTGGGCGAAGGCGTCGAGCACGGCGTACAGCTTGCGCTCCTTTTCAGCCTGGTATTTCCAGTAGGCATCCATGGTCAGGCGGAAGGGGTCTTCCCACTTGTCCCAGTCGTGCACCTTGATGCCCTCGAAGGTGGCTTGCGGAAATACCTTGTCCTTCGGCTGGTAGGTGGTTTCCCAATCCAGGCCGCGTGTCATGTGGGCGTACTTTTCCTTCAGGCCCAGCTTTTTCTTGTTGGCTTTCATGTCCATGAGAGTCTCCTTGCTCAGTTTTTCCAGGCCAGCGTCAGCTGGTCGTCGTCCTCGTCCAGATAACCGGAGAGTGTGATCAGGTTGACCTGCAGCTCCTGCAGGTCGAAATCGCGGCCAATGCGTTCCTCAATGGATTCGCGCTTGATGACCAGGCTGCCTTCGGCATTGATCTTGACCATGGCCGGCTGCTCGTCGAGCACGGCATGCGGGTTGTCGGCGAGGATCGATTCGACGATCGGACGGGTGTCCTCGTTGGTTTGAAAAGCGATGAATACGGTAGACATGGATACTCCTACACAGCCAGGCCAAGCTTGGCGCAGCGGGCGTTGAATTCGGACGTGAGTTCGGCCATCAGATCGTCGGCCTTGTCGCCGAAGGCACGCTGGGCGATCGGGGCCAGGGCCTTGAGCGTGGCACCGCGGTACTGCTGAACCCATTCGCTCAGTTGAGCCTTGTTCTCGGGCGATTCGGCAGCGGCGACCTTGATCTGGGCATCGACCCACTTGGCGGTTTCGGCCGACCATTCGCCCATGAAGCGCGTCATCATCGAGATCGCCGTACCCCCGTTGGCCGAGAACTGGGCATCCAGGTAGTCGTAGAGCATCGGGTTGAGCAGGCCTTCGAGCACCAGGTTCTGGGCGACGAAGATTTCAAACCAGTCCTGCAGGACCAGCAGGTTCTCGACGTGCTGGCGCATCGGTTGCCAGGTGGCGCCGGACATCCAGGCTTCCTTGGCGGCATCGAGGGCGTCCGGGCCGTCGAGCACAAGACCGATGCGGGTCAGGTACTGGGCGACGCCGAGGTGGTCCATGGCGTGATAGAGGCAGGGCTGGGTGATGACCGTACCGTAGCCATAGGCCGCGATATAGGAATTACCCATGTTGCCGCCCCACTCGACATGGCGCATCGGCACCAGCACATCGAGCGCGGTCTGCTTCAGGTCGGCCGGGATCAGCTCGGCCAGGCCGCGGTCCTCGATCATCTCGAAGCTCGACTCGGTGGCATCCTGCTGCCGGGCACGGGCGATCGTGTAGGCACCGTAGTAAAACTGGCGCGGATCCTTCAGCGCATACCAGTCCTTCATCTGGATCTTGGTGCGCTTCTTGTCGAACAGCACATGGTCGGCATCCCAGCTCGGCCGGTAATGGAAGATGTGTTCCTGCTGGATGTTGTAGCTGCCTTCCTGATAACGGCTGGCCGGCTTGTCGCCGAAGCGCTCGACCAGGTGATCGAAGGTATGGCGCAAAGGCTTGATTGCCACGGTACGCAGATCAATCTGCATGTAGGTCTCCTCTCGTTATTCCCGCTGGCGGGATGGTGTGTTCAGACTGCGTCTTCAAAACCCTGGCGCGAGGCATCGTTCAACCGGGAAACCCAGTCGCCCTGATCCGAAGTTGCCGGATCGAGCACGATGACTTCGTTGGCCAGACAAAACTCGTGGAAAGCGGGTTCCGGCAACATCAGCTCGACAGCCAGTTCCGGATCGCCGATCGAAAACTCGAATTCGATGAAGCCATTCGGACGACGCTTGCAGATGCGAACGTAACGACGCCCTGCATCAAACGTGCTGCCTTGCCTCTCTTCTTGCCCCATCGCTTCTCTCCTGAAAACTGCGCAGCGCATCTCGCTACAGGGCTTCTCTTAATCAAGGAGCGTGCCACTTTGATAAGTGGCTGTTTTTATTGAGATCGCAAAAATACGAGGCTCGTTTTGCTGCAGTGCAGAATTACGATCCGATGAATTGATTTCGTTCTGGTTAATCAAATGATCAACTCCCGGGCGCTGCTACTGCGTACGTACGGAGTGCAGTCCGGGCAGCCGGTGAATCCCCCCGGGCATCTGCAAAAAGTGAACGTCGGCGGGGACTGCCCGCACGAGCAATAACCCACAGAAAAGAGAAACCGTGGAATAATCTCGAGAAAAAATATCATCTACCGGAGCAGACCATTCCGCGGTAAACCGGCAGGCGTTAACACCAGAAATAGCCGGATTGCCCCCAGCGAAGGGGTTAGCGGTGACAGAGAGACAAGATGACCACCATTCAGTACCCCGAGTCGAATGACCTGCGCAATCTGGTCAAGTTTTGCGAAAAGGATGGAACGATCTGGCTGGCCGAGAACCGCATGGTCCTCATGCATACCTCGGCACTCGGCGCCTTGCGCCGCGAACTGGTCGGCTCGGTTGGCAAGGAACACGCCCGCCGCCTGCTGACCCGCATGGGCTACGCCGCCGGTGTCTGCGATGCCGAACTGGCCAAGCGCATCCGCGGCAACCTGTCGATGCAGGACGCCTTCTTCACCGGCCCGCAACTGCACATGCTCGAAGGTATCGTGCGCGTCACGCCGGTGCACATGAACCTCGATTTCGACAAGGGCACCTTCTCCGGTGAGTTCCTGTGGGAAAACTCCTGGGAGCAGGACATCCACCTGCGCGAACTCGGGCAGTCGGATGAACCGGTCTGCTGGTCGCAGATCGGCTATGCCTCGGGCTACACCTCGGCCTTCATGGGGCGTTTCATCCTGTTCAAGGAAATTGAATGCGTGGCCTGCGGCCACAACAACTGCCGCATCGTCGGCAAACCGCTGGAAGAATGGGAAGACGCCGAGCAGCACGCCAGCTATTTCGAATCCGATTCGATGCTCAACCATCTGCTGGAACTGCGCCACCAGGTCGACTACCTGCGCACCACCATTTCGCAGCAGACCCAGACGCCCCAGCTGGTGGGCAATTCCAAGGGCTTCCAGCACGCCTACGACCTCGTCACCCGCGCCTCGGGTACCCAGGTCACCGTGCTGCTGCTTGGTGAAACCGGCGTCGGCAAGGAACGCTTCGCCCGCACACTTCACCAAATGAGCAACCGCAAGCAGGGGCCGTTCGTCGCGGTCAATTGTGCGGCCATGCCCAATGACCTGATCGAATCCGAATTGTTCGGCGTCGAGAAAGGCGCTTTCACCGGCGCCCATACCTCGCGCATGGGCAAGTTCGAGCGGGCGGACGGTGGCACCCTGTTCCTCGACGAGATCGGCGAACTGCCGCTCGCCGCCCAGGCCAAGCTGCTGCGCGTGCTGCAGGAAGGCGAGATCGAACGCCTGGGCGACGACCGGGTACGCAAACTGAACATCCGCCTCGTCGCCGCCACCAACGTCGACCTGCAGGCCGCCGTCAAGGCCGGGCGTTTCCGCTCCGATCTCTTTTACCGGCTGAGTGTCTATCCGATCCAGATCCCGCCGCTGCGCGAACGCATCGCCGACATCCCGCTGCTGATCGAAGCCATGCTCGCCCGCTTCAGCACGCTCTATGAAAAGAAACTGCTCGGCGTCAGCGACAAGGCGATGCAGGCCATCAAGCGCTATCAGTGGCCGGGCAACGTGCGCGAACTGGAAAACATGATCGAGCGCGGCATGATCCTCGCCCCCAACGGCGGCTGGATCGAACAGGAACACCTGTTCGCCAATGTCGCCGAAAGCGATTTCAGCGAAGCGCAGATCACCCAGGCCGGCAGCCTGGAGCGAAAACAGGAACCCGGTGCCCCGGATAGCCTGATCGAAGCCATTTTCAGCAGCGGCATTGGTTTCGAGGAACTGGGAAACCAGCTGATCAACGAGGCCGTCAAACGCGCTGACGGCAACCTGGCCGGCGCGGCCCGCACGCTAGGCATCACCCGGCCGCAACTGCAATATCGCCTGAAAAAGAAGGACGGCGTCTGACGGAGCGGCAGACATGGAATTCAGGCAACTCAAATACTTCATCGCCGTCGCCGAGGAACTCAACATCGGTCGCGCCGCGACCCGCCTGCACATTTCGCAGCCGCCGCTGACCCGGCAAATCCAGCAGCTCGAGGAAGAATTCGGCACCCAGCTTTTCCTGCGCACGGCGCGCGGCGTCGAACTGACCCAGGCCGGCGAAATGCTGCTGCGCGATGCCCGCAACATCCGCGACCTGATGCAGCAGGCGCTCGAGCGCGTCCGCGAGGCCGGCCAGGGCAAGCGCGGCAAGATGGACATCGGCATTTTCGGCTCGGGCATCCTCGACGTCATTCCGAAAGTGCTGCACGCCTTCCGCGCCAGCCACCCGGACGTGCAGATCGCCCTGCACCAGATGAGCAAGAAAGAGCAGATCGAAGCCCTGCGCCAACACCGCATCATGGCCGGCTTCAACCGCATGCTGGCGCCCTTGCCCGACATTTCGTCGGAGCCGGTCATGCTCGAAAGCATCGTGGTTGCCGTCAACGAAAAGCATCCCCTGGCGGCCAAGGCGGCCATCCTGCTCAAGGAGCTGGCCGGCCAGCCGCTGATCCTCTTCCCCAGCGGCGCGCGCCCCAGCTTCATCGACAAGGTGTGGTCGCTGTGTGCCAACGAAGGCTTCGAACCCAACGTCGCCCAGGAAGTCGGCGATGCCCCGACCAGCGTCGCCCTGGTCGCCGCCGGCTTCGGCCTCAGCCTGGTTCCCGAAGCCGCCACCAGCCTGAGCGTTCCCGGCGTCGTCTACCGCCGCCTGGCCAACGCCCCGGACGCCGTCGTCGATCTCAGCTGCATCTACCGCACCGACGAGACCTCCCCGATCCTGCTGGCTTTTTTGCAGACGATACGGGAGTTCAGGGCGAAGAACGAGGGGCGACACTGAGCAATGTGACACAGCTCAATCAGGCAAGCATCTTGAAGGGGCTGTTGTTCATTGTATTAACGTCGATACTTTTTCAAAGCCTGACAGAGAGGGAGGATCAGAACCGTATCGGTGAATCAGCCAGGCCTCGAGCTCTGCCGTTGGCAGCCGGCGAGCAAACAGAAAGCCCTGTAACACGTCGCAGCCAATATTCGCCAGGAACTGCTGTTGCGCTTCGGTTTCGACGCCTTCGGCAACGACTGACAAGCCGAGCCGACCTGCTTCGAAGGTTCGACGCCGATTTGTGATGGAGATCAAATCCGCGCCGTAGAAGCTGAGTAATATAGTCAACTAATATCCAGCTGAAACCTGGCTGGAATCATGGCGAGGTCGCGAAAATGAGCAGCAAGCCGGGATTTTTCAAATCAGCCGAAATGGCCAAAAAGTTTCCCCTGAATCCGAAACATCCGGAGCGAACCTGTTGGGGCTGCGATAAATACTGCTCAGTGAATTCCCTGCAATGCGGCAATGGCTCTGGCCGTACCCAGCATCCCGCCGAAATGCTCGGCGAGGACTGGTACCAGTGGGGCGACTGGGGCATCGTTGCCGACGATTCGCCGGCCGATGAAAAGGCGGATTGAGCGATGGCCGGTTCCTGGGGTTGCCCGCATGAATTGAACGGCGTGTGCCAGAAGGTGAACAAGCTTTCGTGCGACCCGGGAATGAAAGGCTGCGTGCTGCATGGCAGATATGTGTTCGCGAATGCCGAGAAAAATGAGCGCCTGCGCGAAAAACAGGCACGGCAATCAAAAATCGATGGAGCGGATCATGAATGAAGACTCGCGACAAGTTTCCTCGCTGGCCGAGCTGATACTCGAACAAACCGCCGACGCGCTCATTTATTCCAATCGTCAGGGCGTCATCGAGCGATGGAACAAGGCAGCCACGATCCTGTTCGGCTACCAATGCGCCGAGGCCAACGGACAGAGCCTCGACTTGATTATCCCGGAGGAGCTGCGGGCCGCCCACTGGCGTGGCTTCGAAGCGGCGTTCATGCGAGGCACCACGCGCCTGCACGGCCGGCCGACGCTGACCCGGGCCAAGCACCAATCTGGCGCCCGGCTATACGTCGAGATGAGCTTTTCGCTGGTCACCGACGAACTCGGCAAGGTCCTCGGCTCGGTCGCCATGGCCAGGGACGCGACGGAGAGAGTGCAGCGCGAGAAGGCCACGGCGAAAGCCGGCGAGCCGACTGGCTAGGCCGTCGCCCTGCGATCGGCGGCACGAACTTCCTCCAATAGCCAGCCAAGGCATACCTTTTCCGTATCACCAAGCAATTCCAACGGTATTGGACGGTATCACACGCATCACGTTTAATTGATCTGAACATCCCCGGGAGCCATCCGACGTTTTCCCGGGACGATCAATTTCAGGTGAGTGGCGATGCAAATACCCAACAACCAGTTCAAGAGCGCTCTGCGCGCCGGCCGCGACCAGATCGGGCTGTGGCTCGGCCTGGGCGAGACTTTCAGCGCCGAAATCTGCGCCGGGGCAGGTTTTGACTGGTTGCTGATCGACGCCGAACACGGCCCCAACGACCTGCGCAGCATCCTGTCGCAATTGCAGGCGCTGGCGCCCTACCCGACCCAGCCGGTGGTCCGCCCGCCACAGGGCGATCATGTACTGATCAAGCAACTGCTGGAAACCGGCGTCCAGACCCTGCTCATTCCGATGGTCGAATCGGCCGAACAGGCCCGCGGACTGGTCGAGGCCATGCGCTATCCGCCGGCCGGCATTCGCGGCGTCGGCAGCGCGCTGGCCCGAGCATCGCGCTGGGGCCGCATCGACAACTATGCCCATCTGGCCAATGACCAGATGTGCCTGCTGGTGCAGGTCGAGACGCGGGCCGGCTACGAACAACTCGACAGCATCCTGGCGGTCGACGGGGTGGATGGGGTGTTTTTCGGCTCGGCCGACCTCGCCGCTTCCTACGGCTATCTCGGCCAGTCGACGCATCCGGAAATCGTCGCCGCCATCGAGGATGGCCTGCACCGCACACGAACAGCCGGCAAGGCCGGCGGCGTGCTGTGCAGCGACCGGGAGCTCAACACCCGCTACATGGGTGCCGGTGCCAACTTTGTCGCGGTCGGCATCGATGCGCTGCTGCTCACCGCAGCGACCACGGCGCTATGCCGGAGCTACAAGCCGGAGGCATTTCCAGCCGGCATCCCCGGTTCGTATTAGGCAGACAGATTCAAAAACCAAAGCCATCGACGAATGGCCCATTTGATAACCAAAGGAGTGTAGACAATGGCAATGACAGGCGTTTTACGTCCCGGACACGGGGCGATCCGGGTTCTTGATCTCGAGGAGGCAGTCCACCACTACCGCGACATTCTCGGCATGGTGGAAACCGGGCGCGATGCGCAGGGGCGGGTTTATCTGAAATGCTGGGACGAGCGCGACCACAACAGCGTCGTGCTGCGCCAGGCGGACCGCGCCGGACTCGATTTCTTCGGTTTCAAGGTGCGCGACAAGGCAACCCTGGACAAGATGGAAGCCGATCTGCGCGCCTATGGCCTGAAGACCGAGCGCATCCCGGCCGGCGAAATGCTGGAAACCGGCGAGCGCGTGCGCTTTGAAATTCCGTCCGGTCACCTGATCGAACTCTATGCCGAGAAAAAAGCCGTCGGCAACGGTCTGCAGGTGCAGAACCCGGCGCCGTGGACCAAGGCATCGGAAAACGGCATCGCGCCGGTTCGCCTCGACCACTGCCTGCTCTACGGCCCGAACATCGCCGAAGTGCAGAAGATTTTCACCGACGTGCTCGGTTTCTACCTGGTCGAGCGCGTGCTCGCTCCGGATAACGAAGCCAACGCCGCGATCTGGCTCTCCTGCTCGCACAAGGTGCATGACATCGCCTTCGTCGAACACCCGGAGCCGGGCAAGCTGCATCACCTGTCCTTCCTGCTCGACACCTGGGAAGAAGTGCTGCGCGCCAGCGACATCATGTCGATGAACAACGTGCCGATCGACATCGGCCCGACCCGCCACGGCATCACCCGCGGCTGCACCATCTACGCCTTCGACCCGTCCGGCAACCGCTTCGAGACCTTCATGGGCGGCTACCAGCCCTATCCCGATTATGAGCCGACGACCTGGACTTTCGACGGCCTGGGTGCCGGCGGCGGCCTGGACTACCCGCAACGCAAGCTGCACGAAACCTTCCTCACCGTCGTGACTTGATCGTTACGGGCGGCTGACTCAAGCAGCCGCCCCTTCTGCATTCCCCCTGCAACGCGCAGTCATCGACTGGCGAAGGTTTTGTACGCCTTTCATTTTCCGGAACACGCCATGAGCCAACCGCAAAGAATCCACCATTTCATCAACGGCGAATTCACCGCTTCGCCCGATCCCCGCTATTTCGACAAGCGTTCGCCGGTTGACGGCCGCGTCATCGCCCACATCGCCGAAGCCGGCCAGGCCGATGTCGATGCCGCCGTCACCGCTGCCCGTGCTGCGCTGAAGGGTGAATGGGGCAAGCTGAGCACCGACCAGCGCGTCGACCTGCTCTATGGTGTGGCCAACGAAATCACCCGCCGCTTCGATGATTTCGTCGCTGCCGAAATGGCCGATACCGGCCAGCCCTCGCACGTCCAGACGCATGTCTTCATTCCGCGCGGCGCGGCCAACTTCAAGGTGTTCGCCGACGTGATCAAGAACGTTGCCGCCGAATCCTTCCGCATGGCGACGCCAGACGGTAAGGGCGCACTGAACTACGCGATCCGTAATCCGAAGGGCGTGATCGGCGTTATCTCGCCGTGGAATGCGCCCTTCCTGCTGATGACCTGGAAGGTTGGCCCGGCACTAGCCTGTGGCAACACCGTGGTGGTCAAGCCTTCAGAGGAAACCCCGCTGACCGCCACGCTGCTCGGCGAGGTGATGAACAGCGTCGGCATTCCCAAGGGCGTCTATAACGTGATCAACGGCTTCGGCCCCGATTCGGCCGGCGCTTACCTGACCCAGCATCCGGGCGTCGATGCCATCACCTTCACCGGCGAAACTCGCACCGGCACGGCGATCATGAAGGCCGCCGCCGAAGGCATGCGCGACGTGTCCTTCGAACTGGGCGGCAAGAATGCCGGCATCGTTTTCGCCGACTGCAATTTCGAGGCAGCGGTCGATGGCATCTTCCGCTCCGCCTTCCTCAACACCGGGCAGGTCTGCCTGGGCACCGAGCGCGTCTATGTCGAGCGGCCGATATTCGAAAACTTCGTGCAGGCGCTGAAGGCGAAGGTCGAAGGTGTGCGCTATGGCCGCCCGGAAGACCACACCAGCACTTACGGCCCGCTGATCAGCCAGGAACACCGCGACAAGGTACTGTCGTATTACAAGAAAGCAGTCGACGAAGGGGCGACAGTCGTCACCGGCGGCGGCGTGCCCGACATGCCGGCCGAGCTGGCCGGTGGCAGTTGGGTGCAGCCGACCATCTGGACTGGCTTGCCGGAAACCGCCGCCGTGGTGCGCGAGGAAATCTTCGGCCCGTGCTGCCACATCCGCCCCTTCGACAGCGAAGAAGAAGTGATCGAACTCGCCAACGCCAACGACTACGGCCTGGCGACCACGATCTGGACCGAGAACCTGTCGCGCGCCCATCGCGTCGCCGAGCGCGTCGAAGTCGGCGTCACCTGGGTGAACAGCTGGTTCCTGCGCGACCTGCGCACGCCCTTCGGCGGCTCAAAGCAGTCCGGCATCGGCCGCGAAGGCGGTGTCCATTCGCTCGAGTTCTATACCGAAACCCGCAACGTCTGCATCAAGCTCTAAACCCAAGAGGCCACCATGAAAAAAATACGATGCGCCCTGATCGGCTCCGGCAACATCGGCACCGACCTGATTTACAAGATACAGCGCAGCCCTGTCCTTGAACCGGTGTGGATGGTCGGCATCGACCCGGAATCCGAAGGCCTGGCGCGCGCCCGCGAGATGGGCCTGAAGACCACCGCTGCCGGCGTCGACGGCCTGCTGCCGCACGTACTCGAAGACAACATTCAGATCGCCTTCGATGCCACCTCAGCCTATGTCCACGCCGAGAACTCGCGCAAGCTGAACGAACTGGGCGTCATGATGATCGACCTGACGCCGGCGGCCATCGGCCCGCTCTGCGTGCCGCCGGTGAACCTCAAGGAACACACCGAGAAGCTGGAGATGAACGTCAACATGATCTCCTGCGCCGGTCAGGCAACCATCCCCATCGTCCATGCCATCTCGCGCATTCAGTCGGTGTCGTATGGCGAGATCGTCGCCAGCCTGGCGTCGAAGTCCATCGGCCCCGGCACCCGCGCCAACCTCGACGAATTCACCTACACCACCTCGAACGCCATCGAGATCGTCGGCGGCGCCCGTAAGGGCAAGGCACTGGCCATCATCAATCCGGCCGACCCACCGATGATGATGCGCAACACCATCTCCTGCCTGACCGACGAGGAACCTGACGAGCCGCGCATCATCGAATCGGTACTGGCGATGATCAAGGAAGTGCAGAAGTACGTGCCCGGCTACCGTCTGGTCAATGGCCCGCTGTTCGACGGCAAGCGCGTCACCGTTTTCATGGAAGTGGCCGGCCTCGGCGACTACCTGCCCAAGTACGCCGGCAACCTCGACATCATGACCGCGGCCGCCACGCGCACCGCCGAAATGTTCGCCGAGGAAATCCTGGCCGGCACCATCCAGCTCAAGCCCGTGGAGATGGCAGTATGAGTGAAGTGAATCTGAAAGGCCGCAAGGTCACCGTCCACGACATGTGCCTGCGCGACGGCATGCACGCCAAGCGCGAGCAGATGTCGATCGAACAGATGGTCACCATCGCCACCGCGCTCGACGAAGCCGGTGTCCCCTATATCCAGGTCACGCACGGCGCCGGCCTCGGCGGCAATTCGCTGCAGCACGGCTTCGCGCCGCACAGCAACGAAGCCTATCTGGCAGCGGTGTGCGGTGCCGTCAAGCAGACCAAGGTTTCCGTGCTGCTGCTGCCCGGCCTCGGCACCATGCGCGAGCTGCAATCGGCCTACGACTGCGGCGCCCGCAGCGTGCATGTCGCCACCCACTGCACCGAGGCCGACACCTCGCCACAGCACATCGCCTTCGCCCGCAAGCTGGGCATGGATAGCACCGGCTTCCTGATGATGGCTCACCTCAACACGCCGGAAGGCTTGGCCCAGCAAGGCAAGCTGATGGAATCCTACGGCGCGCAGACGGTGTACATCACCGACTCGGCCGGCTACATGCTGCCCGGCGACGTCAAGGCACGGGTCAGCGCCCTGCGCGATGTGCTGAAGCCGGAAACCGAGATCGGTTTCCACGGCCATCACAACATGGGCATGGGTATCGCCAACTCCATCGCCGCCATCGAGGCCGGGGCCAGCCGCATCGATGCCTCGGTCGGCGGGCTGGGCGCCGGGGCGGGCAACACGCCGCTCGAAGCCTTTGTTGCCGTCTGCGAACGGATGGGCATCGAAACCGGCTGCGACTTGTTCAAGCTGATGGACATGGCTGAGGACATCATCTTCCCGATCATGGACCACATCGTCCGCGTCGACCGCTCGTCGCTGACCCTGGGTTTTGCCGGCGTCTATTCCACCTTCCTGCTGCACACCAACCGGGTCTCCCAGCGCTTCGGCATTCCGGCCCGCGACATCCTGGTTGAACTCGGCCGCAAGAAGATGATCGGCGGCCAGGAAGACATGATCATCGACACCGCGATGACCATGGCCAAGGAGCGCGGCCTGCTGAAGGATGCCACCGCAGGAGTCGCACCATGAAGCCCTACGCGGATCGAGACGAGTGCGCCATTCTGGTTGGCGCCACTGGCGCCTTCGGCACTGCCATCACCCAGCGCCTGCTTGCTGCCGGCCTCGGCGTCATTGCCGTGGCCCGTACGGCCGATAGCCTGCAGGCGATGACCGCTCAACACCCCGGCGTCCGTGCCTGCGTGGCCGACATCGCCAGCGATTCAGCCATCACGGCCATTGCCGCCGCCATCGACAAGCCCGTACGGATGGTCGTGCATGGCCCCGGCGTGGCCGTCGCCGGCGGCATCCTGACCGCGCCGACCGAATCGATGGTCGATGCCGTCAATATCAAGGTCGGCGGCCTGCTACGTCTGGTCCGGGCAGCCGATGCCCGTCTTTCTGCCGGTTCGCGTATCGTCGCCATCGGCGGCCACTACGGCCTGGAGCCGACGGCTTATGCGGCGGCAGCCGGCGTCGCCAACGCCGCCATCCTCAACGTCGTCCGCCAGCTCAGCATGGCCTACGGCCCGCGCGGCATCACCGCCCACACCATCGTCCCCGGCCCGGCCGACACCGACCGCCTGCGCCGCGTCGCCGCCACCCGCGCCGAACAGCGCAACTGCAGCACCGACGAAGTCCTCGACGAAATGCGCGCCGAATCCTCGCTCGGCATTCTCAGCACACCGGAGCAGATCGCCTGGGCGGTGACCTTGCTGCTCGCCCCTGAAGCCGACGCCATGACCGGTTCCAGCCTGATGCTCGACGCCGGTCGCCGCCGCGGCCTGCCCTAAACCACGGAGAAAAACATGCCCGTCGCCAACCTGCACGTCCTCACCGGCCACCCGCGCGAAAACCTCAAAAGCTGGATTCGCGAAACCTCGCATGCCCTGTCGGAAATCCTCGCTGCGCCGATGGATCGCCTCGAAGTCTGGGTCACCGAAATCGACCCTGAACTGTGGGGCATCTGCGGCGATCCGGCCAGCGAAGTGCTCGCGCATACCCCGCGCCACGAGGCGGAAATGCCCTTCATCCGGATGATCCTGATGGAAGGCCGCACGGTCGAACAACTGCACCGCGTGATCGCCGAACTGACCGCCATCACCGCCCGCCTGATGGAGGTCGATGCAGAGCGCATCCGGGTCCATATCGAACACGCCCACCCCGACCGTTGGGGGATTGGCGGCGTGCCAGCCAGCATCCGCCGCGCCGCCGAACTCGCAGCGCGCCGGAATAACGGCTGATCCGCCCTGCCTGTGCGGCTAAACGAGGAAAACTAAACCAAAGTCTAATAGGCCGCTTGTCCTGCTTCATTTAGTCTCGTTTCCGGCCCCAAGGGTGCTGAGTGAAACTCGCCCATGGCCGCGCACAGTGCCGTCGGCAGGAAATGACGGCACAAAATTCAACGTAATAAATAACGATTTGCTTTTCGCGCAACAGCGCGATATTCACCAAAAGGGGCAGTGAGATTGAACGGTATCGGCGGGCTTTTCAGCGAGGGACGCTGGTCGCTGCGGCAGCGATTTTCCCTGGCCATCGGCGTCATCATTGCGGTGGCACTGGTCACCGCCTACGGCAACCGGCTAATGGGGAAAGCCGCCACCTTCCACTTCCTGGAACGCAACCACATGGAGCTGGCGCTGCGCATCGATGCCGCACTCGGCAACGTGGAGCAGGCGGCAAAGAACGCCGCTGATACCCGGCTGGAAGATCTTGTCGGTCGCCTTCGCGATGCCCGCCTCCTGGCGGTGCGCGCCGATAACGAAGTGTTCGGGATCGAGCAACAGCTGCTGCGCTGGTTGGGCTTCGGTCCCCTGATCGATCTGCCGCAAAAGGACATTGTTGACGTCGACGGCATGCTGGCCATCATTGCCGGATCGCCGGTCCAATCCGGCCCGGTGCCCGTCGAGCTGGCGGAAAAGCTTCGCCCGGGCATGGATGCCGTGATGCAGAACTCGCGGGCATTCGCCCCGCTCACGTCGGAAGCCGCAACCTTCATCAAGGTCTCGGTCTCCCTGCTCACCCTGTCCTGTTCCCTGCTGTTGATTCTGACCGCCGTTGCGCTGCGGCGGCGAACGCTCAAACCGCTCGCGCTGGCCGTCACCACGGCGCAACGGGTAGCATCCGGCGATCTGACGGCGCAGACCGACGTGGTCGGCCAGGATGAATCCGCCAAGCTGATGCGAGCGCTCGGCCACATGAGCGAGAGCCTGTCGCTGCTGGTCAACGATGCCCGGCGGGATGCCCATCTGATTGCCGAAACGGCCAGCACGGTGCGCCAGCAATCGGAAACCGGCGCCGAAAAGATGCGTGACCAGAGCGACGATGTGGCGGCCATTTCCAGCACGATCGAACAACTGGCGACCAGCATTGCCTCGGTATCCGACCGGGCGAGCGAAGTCAGGGCCCTCTCTGACGAAAGCTTGCACAGCAGCCGGGATGGCTGGCGGAATATGGGACAGCTCGATGCCAATATTCAGGAAATCCAGAACGCCGTCGAGGAAATACGCAGCACGACCGAAGCCTTCATGCGCAATACCGGGTCGATTTCGGTACTGACCCAGCAGGTGAAGGCGATTGCGGAACAAACCAATCTGCTCGCCCTGAATGCGGCCATCGAAGCCGCCCGCGCCGGCGAATCGGGACGCGGATTTGCCGTGGTCGCCGACGAGGTGCGCAAGCTGGCCGAACAGTCGGGCCGCTCGGGCATGGACATCGAAAACCTGACCAAACTGCTGGCCGAGAATTCCCTGTCGGTATCGAAATCGGTCGAGCGCGGCGTCGAAACCTTGCAGCACAGCCAGGAAAACATGAGCAGGACACTGGGTGCCCTGGGCACAGCCATCGAGCGGGTCGAAGCGGCCAGCCTGGGCGTGGATGAGATCAGCCTGTCGGTCAAGGAACAGGCGTCCGCCTCCAACAACATCGCCCGCAACATGGAAAACATCGCAGCTGGCCTGGAGGCGACATCGGCCAGCCTGGGCATCAGCCTCGATGCGGCCCGGGGGCTCGATCAACTGGCCGAACGGCTCAAATCATCGGTCGGCTCGTTCAAGGTCCAGGCCTGACGCAAGCCCGACAAGCTTCATTGCGGTTTCAGGCGCTGGATGGCCAGCGCCAATTCGGCGACCGACTTGATGTGCATCTTGGCCATCACGTTGTGCCGGTGCACCTTGACGGTGCTTTCGGTCACATCCAGATCCTGCGCGATGCATTTGTTCAGCTTGCCCTGGGCCACCGCGAACAGGATCTGCTTCTCGCGCGGCGTCAGGGTTTCGAAGCGGGCGCGCAGGTCGGCCACTTCCATGCGCTCCTGCGAACTGGCGCTGACCCGTGACAGGGCAACGGAGATGGCCTGCAACAGGTCAGTGTCGTTGAACGGCTTGTTCAGGAAATCGATGGCGCCGGCTTTCATGGCCCGCACGGCCAGCGGCACGTCGCCATGGCCGGTGATGAAGATGATCGGAATTTCCCGGGCGTGTTCGGCCAGCCTTTCCTGCAGTGCCAGCCCGTCCATTTCCGGCATGCGCACATCGAGGACGATGCAGGCGAAATCGCTGAGTTTGTCCCGGGCCAGGAATTCGAGCGGGGAAGCGAAGACTTCGACGGCCATGCCGGCCGAGCGAATCAGGCTGCTCAGAGATTCCCGGATCGAGGCATCGTCATCGACGACGTAGACGGTGGGGACGAGCGACGCAGTGTGGTTTGTCATGGTTGGACCGGAATATTGAACACGAAATGAGCACCACCGGCGGCCTCAGGCACCAGCCGCAGGCGCCCGCCGTGGTTTTCGACGATGGATCGGCTGATGGCCAGGCCCATGCCCAGGCCACGGCTCTTGGTCGAGAACAGGGCATCGAAGATCTTCGCCGCCTTGTCGGGCGGGATGCCCGGACCGGTATCGCTGACTGAAAACAGGACGCTGCCGGCCGTGTCTGCACTGACCGATATGCTCAAGCGGCGCGCCCGCTCCTTCTCCTCGCGCATCGCATCGACCGCGTTGACCACCAGATTGAGCAGCACCTGCTGCAACTGGACCGGATCGGCCAGCAGATCGGGCAAGCCCGGGGCAATCCGCAGATCAACCTCGACGTCGGCCTCCTGCAACATGGTCTGCAACATCTGCAGCAGGTTCTCGAGGATGGGGCGGACGACCAGTCGCTCGCGCTGCATGCCGCCCATGCTGAGAAAGTTGCGGATACGGGCAATGACCTCCCCGGCCAGACTGGCATCGCGATTGACCCGGTTCAGGGCGGCAACCACTTCCTGATAATCCGGCGTTTCGCGGGCCAGCCAGCGCAGGGCGGCCTGGCTGTTGGTGACGATCGCCGACAGCGGCTGGTTGACCTCGTGGGCAATCGAGGCGACCAGTTCGCCCATCGCGGTGAAGCGCGACACCCGGGCCAGTTCGGTCTGCGTTGCGGCCAGCGCGCTCTCCGCCTCCTTGCGCGAACTGACATCCTCGACGATGACCGCCAGCCTCGGCCCTTCCACATCGACCGCCGGAATCAGGGAGGCGCTGACATTGGCCCAGAGGAAGCTGCCGTCCCTTCTTTCGTAGCGTTTCTGCACATGGTAGTGGTCAATGCTGCCATCGAACAGGCCGTGCACATTGCGCAGGGTCATGGCGCGCTGGGACTCGTCCGAAATGTCGATGAACGATACGCCGACAATCTCCGCTTCGCTGTAGCCGAGCATCTGCTGCAAGGCGGGATTGGCTTTCAGGATACGTCCCTCCCGGTCGGCCAGCGCAATGCCGACCGCGGAATTCCGGTACAGCCCCTGCCAGCGCCGCTCCGAGATCTGCAGCGCGACCAGACTGTCCTGCAGCGATTTACGGCTGGCGACCAGGCCGGCCGTCAGTTCGCCGACGTCCGAAGCCTGGGTATTGAGTTCCTTCTGCAGGATGTCGACGGTCCGTTTGACCGTGACCAGATTGCGCACGCGCGCCCGCAGTTCCTGCGGAGAAAACGGCTTGGTCAGGTAGTCCTGAACCAGCTCTTCGAGCAGCGTTTCCCGCTGGGCATCGTCGGCCCGGGCCGACAGCACGAGGACCGGCAGATTCGGGAAGCAGCCGCTGGTCCGCAGTTCGCGGACGAATTGCTCGCCATCGAAATGCGGCATCATCAAATCGGTGATCACCAGATCCGGCGGATCTTCCAGTGCCGAGGTCAGGGCGAGGGCGCCGTTGGCGGCCAGCGTCACGTTGTAATCGTCGATCAGCACGTCGTAGAGGAAATGGCGCAGATCGGGATTGTCCTCGACGACCAGGATGCGTGGCGTGCCTGACTTGTAGGCGCTGGCCGGGTGGCTCGACGGCTCGAGGAAATCGATATCCTGCGGCGTGACCAGGCCGATGCCCTCGCCGCTTTCGCGCACGAAGACGCCGTTGGGCGCCCGCTTCGGCATCTCGACCTGGAAGATCGCCCCGCCGCCCGGTGCATCGAGAACGACCACCGTTCCGAAATGCAGTTCGACGAATTCCTTGACGATATTCAGGCCAAGCCCGCTGCCGATGCCGGAGAGGCCGCCCTGCCCCTGCGCGAAGCGATCGAAGATTTGCTGCTTCATCGGCGGCGGCACGCCGGGCCCGTTGTCCTGCACGCTGAGCAGGAAGCGGTCGTTGGCGACGCGGGTGATCGAACAGCAGATGCGCCCGCCGGCCGGGGTGAACTTGAAGGCATTGGACAGCAGGTTGGCCAGCACCCGGGCGAACTTGGCCCGGTCGACGTCGGCCTGAAGCTCGTCCGCCCCCTCGATAATCAGCGAAATGGCCCGCTCTTCGGCGGCAGCGGCAAACCCGGCCGCGACCTCCCGGAGCAGGGCGACGACATTGACGCAGACGTAGGCCAGCGGCATTTGCTGGGCATCGATACGGGCCAGATCGAGCAAGTCATTCACCTGCTGGTGCAGGGATTGGGCGTTGCGCTTGATCGTGGTCAGACGGAAGCGTTCCCGCTCCCCCAGTTGCTCGGACTCGCGCAGCATTTGATCGACCGGCCCGAGGATCAGCGCCAGCGGCGTCCGCAGTTCGTGGCTGACGTTGGCGAAGAACTTGGTCTTGAAGCCATCGATTTCCCGCAGCTTCTCCAGTGCCAGCTGCAGTTCGCCGTTCTTGCGCGTCAGTTCGGCCTCGATGGCGATCTTTTCGGTGATGTTCCGCCCTTCCGGCAGCAAAAAGGCGACCCGCCCGGCATCGTCGCGGATCGGCGTCAGGGAAAAGTCCACGAAGATGCTTTTCTTGCCCTGCAAATCGCCAAAAATCTCGATGTCGCAACGGACGAATTCGCCATTCCTGGCCTGCTCGACCATGCTCCGCACGCGATTGCGGGCCTCTTCGGAGATGGCCCACCAGCGTGCCTCCCAGAACGGCTTGCCGATCACCTCATCGAGGCAGATACCGGCCCCTTCCAGCGCGGCCCGGTTGATCTCGAGCACCGTGCCGTCGACATCGAGCAGGCCGAGGAACTGGTACATCGCATCGAGAATGATGCGCGCCAGTTTCTGCCGACGAACCTCCGTGGCATCGTCAGGCACCAGTGTCACTCCTTTGACGGAGGCTTGCATTTCCTTGTTGGGCATTGCGTTTTCCGAAGTCATGATCGTTCCCCAAGGCGAACCGAGCCGGGGGACGCATCACGTCACCCGGCTCCGGTTCGCGGAAACCATCCTTCGACTATACGAGCAAAAAGCGCTTCTGCAAGGCCTGCCCTGCCCTGTCCCGCAAGCAAAAAAGGGCGAGTGCGAACTCGCCCAACCCAAGGAGGAGGGGGGGTTAAAGCGGATCAAAAGTTATAGCGGAAATTGATGGTCGCGTTGTTCTGTGCGTGCTTGACCTGAATCGGATCGGAGGTGTTCGGCAGGCTGCTGTTATCCATCGTTTCCTTGAGGGCGTGGGAGTAGGCGAAATCGATCTTGCTCTGCTTCGACAGGGCATAGGTCAGGCCGGCCGACAAATGCGTTCTCGGCGTGGCCGGGATCACCGCAAACAGCGTCGAGGAGCGCAAGGCCTGGGTCGCGAAACGCAGACCGCCGCGCAGCGTCAGCTGATCGCTCAGGTCGTAGGCCGTGCCCAGGGACAGGATGGTCTGATCCTTGTAGTCCTGCGGCAGCAGGATATTGAGCGTGCCGCCGGTCGGCACGGCCGCGCTCGGGTCAGCCACGAAGGCCACCTTGATGTCCTTCATCACATCCTTCCAGAAGACCTGCGAGACATCGACCGCGACCGTCCATTGTGCCGACAGGCGCTGGTTGAAGCCGAGATCGAGATGGGCCGGCATCTGGAAATCCTGGATCTTGATCTTGCCCTTCAGCGGAATCTGGCCGGCAATGCCGTCCACCGCCGTCAGGGTGGCACCACCCTCCATGTCGTCCATCTGGCTCTTGAAGGTATAGGAGGCGCCCAGTGTCGTCTCCGGGGTTGCCTTGTAGATCATGCCCAGCTTGCCGCTGTAGCCCCAGGCATCGACGCCGCTGCCCAGCGGCTGGTTCTTGGTCAGGCTGAAGTGAGCGCCGCGCAGATCAGGCAGGCCACCCAGAACCGGCACCAGGGTACCGGTCGCCCGGCCGGAGCTCAGCAGGCTGCCGACCTGATCGGCGCCGAGCAGCAGGTTCAGGTTCAGGCCCTGCCACATCGCATCGAAGCTGCCGCCGACGGCCAGTTTTTCGCTGACTTTGAAACTCGCGGCAAAGGGAATGTTCAGGACCAGCAGGCGGCTGGAATTATCGAGGCCGGTGTTGAGTCCACCGACCGCTCTCGACAGGAAGCTACCGGTACCGTATTCGGTGCCGAGGCCGCCCTGGGCAAAAGCCCCGACGCCCACCGCCCAGTCGCCGAAGCGTTTGGTATAGGCCAGCTCCGGCGCAGCATACGGCCCCCGGTTACTGGCGTGTTCGCCCGACGAAACGCGCTCGCCGGTGTTCTTGTTCCTGACCTCGATGTCGGTCGTCACCAGATCCAGCCCGCCCATGACCTGGTCGCCCTCCTGCATCAGCGACAGCGTGGCCGGATTGGTCATCATGCCGGCCGGGCCGACATCGTGGGCGACCGCCGTACCACCCATACCGCGCGATACCGCGCCGTAACCTTCCAGGCGGAACACATCAGTCGCCTGCGCCAGGCTGCTAAAGCCGGCCAGACCCGAAACCAGCACCGAGGCCATGATTTTTCTTGTCGTCATCCCCATCATCTCCTTTGTTGTTGAAATTGCGGACACGATGAATCCCCGTGCCCTTTGCCGTGAACCATTAAAAAAAGCGGTCGAAATGAATCTGTTCGAAAGGCACCTTGTGGCCGACCATCAGCAGTTCCTGCAGCGCCTGGGTCATCGGCGGCGGGCCGGCGAAATAGAACTCGTAGCTGGCCAGCGCATCCGGCAGCGCGCGGGCCACGGTGTCGTGCACGTAGCCGGTTTCGCCCGACCATTCGCCGTCGTCGCCGGGCAGTGAAACGACCGGGATATAGATGATCCGGTCGCCAAAGCCCGGCAGCGTGCGGAGTAGCGATTCGCCACAGACATCACGCGGCGTCCGCGCCCCGTAGAAAAAGTAGAGCTTGCGGTCGGCCAGCAGCCCGGACTCGACGGCCCCGCGGGCAATCGAAACCATCGGCGCCAGCCCGGAACCGCCGGCCACGCAGACAAGATCGCGCGGCGCGGCGCGCCGCAGGTAGGCCACGCCATACGGCCCATCGAGGCCGATTTCATCGCCCACCGCCAGTTTGTCGAACAACACGTGGGTGCCGTGGCCGTGCTGGACACGGCGAATCTGGAAGTGCCATTCGCGCTGCCCGTTGCCGGTATTGGCCATCGAATAGGCCCGCGAGCTCTCGATGCCGGGCAGATCGAGCATGGCGAACTGGCCGGGCAGGAAATCCGCCGCCTGTTCAGCCAGGAAGCGGAACTCGCGGATATCGTGGGTAATATCCCGCGTCGCGAGCAAATGGGCGCGCTGGCGCCGGGGCGGAATCTTCGGCTGGTATTCCGCCGCGCTGGCCGCCTTGATCGTGACCGGGCCACAGGCCCGGCACTGGCAGGCCAGATGTCGACCGCGCTTGCGGTCACGGTCAGTCAAGCCCGGCGCATCGGCCCACAAGGTCTCGATCTCGCCGCTGACGAGTTCGAACTTGCAGCCGCCGCAGCCGCCGGAGTTGCATTCGTAGGAATAGCCCTGCCCCGCCCGCAAGGCGGCACGCAGGATGGTGTCGCCCTCGGCCTGCAGGCAGGACGAACCGTCTTTCTCGTTGAAAATCGTGGCTTCGGTCATGGCAGCTCAAAGTCGAAGGTCAGGCCGGAGCGGCACCCGCGGGCACCGCTCCGGCGGCAAGCGACCTGTGGATTACAGGCCGAGCGAACGGCGGAAGTCGCGCGTTGCCGCCTTGGCTGCCTCGGCACCACCGGCCACATCCGGCAAGGGGGCGCAGTAGGCCTCGATGGCCTTGTCGGCCAGCGGTTCCCACTTTGCGATCCATCCCTGGATCAGTTCCAGGTTGCCCGGGGTTTCCAGCGCCATCTTGACCAGCGCGGAAATCCAGCGGCGATGGCGGGCCGCGTCGATCAGCTGCGCATCGGTCACCAGACCGAGCAGCGTGTCGCCGTTGTGGCGGGCCGACTCGCCCAGCCTGCGCAAGACGGCTTCGTCGATGGCTGGCTTGGCGACCAGATTGAGGACGACAATCGCTTCGCCCCAATCCCAGACGGTCAGCGTCTTTTCCATCAGTTCGCGGAAGCCCTGCCAGACCGGATCGTTTTCCCAGTAGGTGCGTTCGTCGGTGCCGAAGCCCTTGTCGGTGAAGACCTGCGACAGTTCCTTGGTGCGGTAGGCCGTGTGGCTCAGCCAGCGGAAGCTGTCGGCCATCTGGAAGTAGTTGCAGTTGGTGATCGTGCTGGCCGGCGAGACCTGGCCGACATAGGCCGAAGCCATCTGCACGGTATGGAACAGGTAGCGCGACGGCGTGTAGAAACGAGCCAGCGTGCCGGCCCAGCGCGGATCGAGGGCAAGGTCGTGCTCGCGCTGGTTGAACTGGTCGAACAGGCCGAAAACGTAGGTTTCCTGACCGTCCTGCATCATGTTGTAGGTGCGATAGACCACTTCTTCCGGGTCGCGGAAGGCATTCCAGTCGGGATGCTTGAGCGCGGTACCGAAGGTGTTCTTCTTGTACCACTGGTTCATGAACATGTTGGGGTCGAGTTCGTACGGCGAGTCGGGGCGCTTGTCGTTGTAATGCAGGTTGGCGCTGACGATCTCGTATTCGCTCGGCTTGCGACGGCGGGCGGCGAGATGGCTCCACGTCTTGAGCGGCTTCAGTACTTGGGTTTCGGACATTCTCTTGTCTCCTCGATTTTGGGTATTGGCTGGCCGGCGCTGCGCTCGGGCCGCGCTTACATCTTTTTCATGAAATAGAAGCGGATGCTGTTGTCACCGCTTTCGATCTGGCCGGCGAAGGAACTCAGGTCGACTTCCAGGTCGTTCATCTTGAACGGGCGGCCGAGCTCTTCCTCGATGGTTTCGCGGTGCAGCACCATCTCCTGCTCGGTGTGAATGCGGATATAGGCCCGCTTGTCGTCAACGAAGACCTCCTTGCCCGGGTTATCCACCTTGGCTGCTTCGATGACCGCCATGGCCAGATCACCGGCCCGCATGACCGGACCGACCAGATTGTTGTGATAGGCCTGTGCGGAACTCGTGGTGCTCATTTGCTTCTCCTCGTTTTCTTTCAAGTCTGGCGCAGCAATGTCGCTCGCCAGTCCGGAAGGGCACGCCAGTTGCGGCTGCGCTTGCCCGCCGCCGAAAAGGCCTCCCAGCCATTGCAAAATGCCCATGCGACTCGTCCTGTAATAAGTGGAGGAATGACCGGAATCAGGTATGGGCAAACAGGGCCTCGATGCCCTCTGTTTCGACCAGCACATCGTCGCCATCCAGCTTGACCGGGTACTCGGCCAGCGCGCAGTCGGAAGGGTTGATGCCCTTGCCGGTGCAGGCGTCGAACTGCCACAGATGCGCCTTGCAAATGATCTTCTGGCCATCGAAAGTGCCATCGATCAGCGGAATGTCCTGATGCGGGCAGATGCCCTGGAAAGCCTTGATGTCACCGCCTTCGGCACAGACCAGCAAAATCTCCTGGCCATTGACCTCGAACGACTCCATTTCCCCTTCCCAGAGGTCGTCGCGCGTGCATACCTTTTTGAAACCCATTCCTGCCTCCTGTTATTTCCTGATTCGGGTGGCGCCGCCGGCAGCACTTAGTGCTTCGGGGCCTCCCAGATGATTTCGACGGTTTCGGTCGGCTTCAGGCCGGATTCGGAAACCCGCATGGTGCGCGGCAGAAACTCCTCGCCCCCCTGGCGGCGGACCCGCAGGATCTGACCCGGACGGGCACGAACACGACG
This sequence comes from Dechloromonas aromatica RCB, assembly GCF_000012425.1. Taxonomy (NCBI): domain Bacteria; kingdom Pseudomonadati; phylum Pseudomonadota; class Betaproteobacteria; order Rhodocyclales; family Azonexaceae; genus Dechloromonas; species Dechloromonas aromatica (nom. nud.). The sequence continues at coordinate 4,103,149 of NC_007298.1, forward strand.
GCCGACGGAATGATGTGCCGCTGCAGCAGCGACTTCATCCATGGTGTTTTCGCTATCGACGGCGACCAGTTGCAGGACGAAGTCGCCTTCGAAGTTGGATGTCAATGGAAACAACGCCATTTCAATAATCTCCTCTGTTTTTTGATGCCGGCGCCTGGCGGCGCCGGCTTGCATGGACGGTGATCAGCCAGCCTTCTTGGCAGCCCGCATGGCCCGGTACACTTCGGCCCAGGCATAGTTGTGGGCGTCGTCGCCGATCTCGCCGGGCGCCAAGTTCATGTACTGCAGCGCCCCGCCCAGATCCATCGGCTGGATCATCCCGGCCAGGAAACGGTCGACGATGGACAGGTGGCCGGCGTAGCGTTCCGGCTCCTGCTCGAAGACCCAGCGGTCGACTTCGGAACCGAAGTGATAGAGGCGACCGTTGTATTCGAGCGGGTAGTCCTTGACGTTCCAGCCCTTGCCCGGCGTGCCGAGGATCGGCAGCTGACACATGTTGCAGACGTAAGGCAGGGTTTCCGGATAGGTCATGGCCATGTTGCCGTCGACCACGTTGTCGATGAACACATCCCAGCACTGACCCCAGGTATCGTTCCAGCCGGGATACTTCTCTTCCAGCCAGGCCCGCTCGTCCGGCGTCACGCCGGCGGCCGGGTTCCACCACAGGGTCGGGCGCCAGAAATAGGAGCCGAGGTGCATGCCGTGGTGGGTCTGGGCGATGTCCTTCAGGAAGATGTCCCAGTACCAGGGCAAATCGAGGCCCATGTCGGTCAGGGCGCGCTCGAACTGGGCAACGATCCATTCCTCCATGAATTCCTTGAACGACTGCTTGCGGTGCTCGAGCGGGGTGTAGTAATCCATGATCGGACCGGTCAGCACCGAGAACAGCTTCCAGGCGCCCCAGACGGCGATGTCGACGCGCTTCTGCGCCTCGGCCTTGTGGCCGTTCTCGATCAGCACCTTCAGCGCCGGGCCGCCGATCTGGGCATGACGCGACTCGTCGGTCTGGATGCTGGAGATCAGGTTGGCAAAGGTGTGATCGCCCGCTTCGGCGGCATCGGCCGCCAGGCCGAGGAACTGCATGTTGGTGAAGCCGGTTTCGAAGCTGAAGGTCAACATGATCGAGACGCTGATCGCGTCGCGGGTCATCATGATGTCGTCGAAGAAGTGACGGGCCGCGATCATCGCCCACTCGTTGGTGTCGTAGGCCTTGAAGGCCCAGTCCATCTGACGATCCTTGGAGACGTGCTCGTGCGGGAAGTAGAGCTGCATCTGGCCGTGGCGGATTTCATCCAGACAACCCAGCGTCGACATGTTGCGCATGCCCGGCGCCTTGGAGAAGCGCATCATGCGGGCCTCGGCACTGGCCGCGGCATATTCGCCGCGGGCGATGGCGCCGTAGTGGGCCTTCATGACCGACTTCCAGCCCGGATCGGCATTTTCGTAAATCCGGCTACGCTCCAGCGCAGCTTTCACCGAGTAGGCACCGGCATCCTTGTCGCGCTGGACCTTCACGTATTCCGGGTAGGTCTGCTTGTACGGCTCGTCGTATTTTTCCCAGGCGTTTTGCGGCAGACCGAAATCCCCTGCCAACAGTGGCGGGAAGAGTTCATCTTCGGTCACGTACTTGGGCGTCCAGTTGGTAGTCCTGGCCAGGTCGTACCAGTCCATTCTATTAAGCACAGCCATCTATGTCTCCTCTTTACAGCAGGACTTGGGGGCCCGCCATTCCCGAATCAAAGCGATCTTGTTCGCCCGAAATCTGCGAAATAATCGTTTTTTCTCGATAATTCGCCTGGAGACAAAGTTATTCTGAAAGCCCAAAGGCGGCTATTAGACTTTGGTTTAGTTCAAAGAAGGGGAGCCGGGTAAGCGGCTAGGCCACTAAGGCCAATCCCCGCTGGCTGTGCGGCGAGGGGGATACCTGGTCAAATCCGGAGGCAACTCGGCAAGAACGGTTCAGTGTGACGGCCCGCGTGAAAGCCAATGGAGCAGCTTGTCGTAGAGCGATTCGGGCTCGACTGGCTTGGCGATAAAGTCGTTCATGCCGGCTTCGAAGCACCTTTCCTTGTCCTCGACAAAGGCGTTCGCGGTCATCGCCAGAATCGGAGTCTCCTTGTGCCGGGGCAGCTGGCGAATCTGCCGGGTTGCATCAAGGCCATTCATGTTGGGCATCTGCATGTCCATCAAGATCAGGGCGTAGTCGACCTCACCGGCCAGCCTGAGCGCAGCGATGCCATCTTCCGCGACATCGACCGCCATCCCCACATCGTTCAACATGATCTGGGCGACCTCGCGGTTGATGGGTTCATCTTCAGCCAGCAGGATGCGTGCGCCTCGGTAATCGCGCTTCAGGATTTCCTCGGCCATCGGCTGATTACCGTACATGGCGGAAGCCTGCTTACCCTTCTTCAGTCGGACGGAGAACCAGAAGGTGCTGCCCACGCCGAGGGTGCTTTCCACGCCAGCATCGCCGCCCATCAGTTTGGCGATCTTCTGCGTGATTGCCAGCCCCAAGCCAGTGCCACCGTACTTGCGGGTCGATGTGGCATCCGCCTGCTCGAAGGCGGTAAAGAGCTTGGGCATGACCTCCGGGGCGATGCCGATGCCAGTATCCTGAACTTCAAAGCGGATCAGGACGCTATCCGCATCCTCCTCGAGCGGAAGTACTCGCAGGGCGATGCTGCCGGTCTCGGTGAATTTGACGGCGTTACCGGCATAATTGAGCAGCGCTTGCTGGATACGGGTGGCATCACCCAGCAGGTTGGCCGGCAGAGCGCCGACTTCCGTGCGCAGCACCAAGTGTTTGGCCTGTATCCGGTCCTGGAGTATCGAAGCGATGTTGGCGATCAGGGTTTCTATCCTGACGCTCGTTTCCTCCAGAACAAACTTGCCGGCCTCGATCTTTGACAGTTCGAGGATGGTATTGATGATATTCAGCAGATGTTCGCTCGATACCTGAAGCGTATCCATACGCTTCGCCTGCTCGTCCGTGAGGCCGCCGCGACGGATGAGATGCGCCATGCCGAGGATGCCGTTCAGCGGCGTGCGGATTTCGTGGCTCATGTTGGCGAGGAAGGTGCTCTTGGCGGCGCTGGCAGCTTCTGCATCGCCTTTGGCCCGCTCCAGAGCGACCGCTTGCCGACGCAGGTTTCGGTCACTTTCTGCCAAATCTTCTGCCATGTGATCGAAAGCTTCCAGCAACTCCCCTAGCTCATCGTTGCTCCGCCTCAGACCAGTACGGGCATCGAGGTCGCCGCTGCGAAGTCGCCTGGCAGCGGTGGCGACGGCCAGAATAGGCTTCACAAGCCAGCGGTCAGCGATGAACCATGCCAGACACAGGAAGCCCAGCATCAATGCGGCACTGACGGCTATGGTACGTACCAACTGCCGGTCAATTGCAGCCGTCACGCTCTCCTTGTCCGCGCCAAGCCAAAAATGGATCGGCCCGTCCAGGGTATCGGTAAATCTTGCCAACGCGTAGATACGGGGCACGCCATCGAATCCGACCTCTTCCGCCAGTCCGCTACCGCCGTGCTGGATCAGCATCTTGAAGAAGGAAGTTTCCGCAGCACTCCGACCGACCCAGCCCTCCGGGTCGGGATGACGGGCCAGCACGTAGCCCTGATTGTCAATTAGTCCCAGCCTCGATGTTTCCGGCCGGCTTATCTTGGCCAACTCATTGTTGAGCCAACCGACATCCAACGAGGCAAAGATGACGCCAATTGCCTTGCCAGAGGAATCGCGGAGCGCGACAGCGATGGGAATAACAGGCCGCCCCACTCTCCTGCCAACGTGTGGTCCGCCAATGACATAATCGCGCTCTTTCAGCGCATTAATGAAATATCCGCGGTCAGCAACATTGAGCGATTCCGAGCCTGATACCGCGCTGCAAAGCAACTGCCCATCCAAGTCCACAACCCCGATATTCACCAATCGTCGCTGCGCCTTCAACTCATTGGCGAGAAGTTCCGAACAATGACCGGGCTGGGTCGCATAGCCTTGAATCGCATCAACGGTCATGAGCCTCGCGAGCAGCTCTTTGATTTCCACGACGTTCCGAGCCTGCTCTGCCACCAGCTGACCAGCCGTTCGTTGAAGCTGCTCCAGCGCACTCTCGATACGCCGTTCGCGCTCGTACAACGTAACCAGAAACATGGCAGCAAAAATCACCATTAGCGGTGCTGCAAGCATCGCCAGCAGTCGAACTCTCAAGCTGCCAAGCCGAAAAGCGGTCATGTAATGAGTTTCCCCAATATCTGCCGTTTATTGTTGAATTGCATCGAAATCCGGCTCCCCCACCTAACCCCAGTATGGCGCAAATCACCGATGAATTTCTAGTCTTCTCACCCTGGCTTGCCTTAATTGGGCTCGTTCTGAACAAGGTAATCCGTGGCGGCCGAAATTCCGGAACGTTTCCACACAATCTCGCCGAACTGCTGACGATCGCGGCAGACGCCCCAAAGCCATAGGCTTTCACGCGCTCTTCTCCAATGATCGAACATCGGTCTCATGCCAGCGGCAACAGGCGACATATCGGCCATAGCCGCCGGTGGCATCTTGCTTCGTGTGGGTCTGCAATGAGCTGAATACCGGCCGGTCAGTGGCAAGTTGCTGCGAACGGCAGCTTCTTTGTTTGGCGACCGTCCCTTCGGTGTAGAGTAGAGATGTGACGCGGTAGCATTAGGCTTGGTATGTCTGTTGTCCGCCCCTTTCGTCTGGCGGTGCCCAAGTAACTCTGCCGTAACCCCGTTTTCACATCCCCCTCATCGAACCGGACATGCAGATTTCCCGCATCCGGCTCTCGGACACGACATCACGCCTTCACCCACGCCTCGCTGCGCCCACGTGCGCCCAGACGTACGAGACCAAAGTACCCGTAGAGGTGCGAGAGTGGATAGCTCCCGCCCTTGCAATGTCTGAGCTTGTACTTGTAGCGCAACCACCGACGCAACCGCGTTGCCGTGTAACTGTCGAGCGCACGATAGGCGCGACTGACGTTCCCTACACTGAAGTAGTTCGCCCAGCCGCGTAGCGTCCGATTCAACTTGCCCACCAGCTCCGTGGTCTCTTGCCAACCCGTTTGCCGCTCAGTCATGTCATGGATTTTCTCCACCATGCGTCGAATGCTTTTCTTCGACGGCCACAGAGCGATCTGCGGCTTCCCTGTGCGCGGCACATATCGCCGTCCAAACGAGTAACCCAGAAAGTCGAACGTCCCTGCCGGTACCTGACAGATTCGTGTCTTTTCCTCGTTCACCGTGAGCTTCAGTTTCCCCATGATCGTGCGCATCCATTGCAAGGCTTCTTCCGCCTTGCCACACTTGCACAGGATCACGAGGTCGTCGGCATAGGTGACGATGCGACTGCCAAGGCTTCGCTCCAACCCCAGTTTCTTCCACGCCAGCACAAACCGCCGCATATACAAATTCGATAGCAGCGGCGAGATCGGTGAGCCTTGCGGGATACCTCGCCCCTGATCTTTGGCCTCGGTCGTCCGTTTCTTCCGTCCTCGCTGATCGGTTTCCTCAACCGCGCACTCCAGCCACATCTTGATAAGATGTAGCACACGCCGATCCACGATGCGTCGCGCCAGCGACTTCATCAGTTCAGAATGTGGAATGCTGCCGAAGTAGTCCGACAGGTCGGCATCGACAACGTCCGTTTGTCCAAGGTAGAGCCGGTTCTTCACTTCTTCTGCCGCCTGCTGGGCATTGCGGCCCGGCCGGTAGGCATACTGTTCATCAGGAAGATCAGCTTCAAAGATAGGTTCGAGTACCAGCATGGCTGCTGTCATACACACTCGATCATGCAGCGTTGAAATGCCCAGAGGCCTTAACTTGCCATTGGCTTTCGGGATAAACACTCTCCGAATTGGATCCGGTCGGTAGCTCTCCTCTTTGAGCGCAAGCGCCAGTTCCTCCAGCCATCGCCGCACACCATACGCCTCGACATCCTCGAAATCCTGACGATCCACACCCGGCGCGCCCTTATTGGAGCGGCACTGGGCATAGGCATGCGCCAAAATATCCGTGCGATAAATCTTGTCGTACAGCGCGTAGAAACGATATCCAGATTCCGACTTCGCTTTCGCGTGTAACGCCATCTGCAGTTTCTGAACATGCAACGGAGTTGATAGGTTGCCCAATCTCCACGTCCTCACTACGTAGTGCGTCTGTCATGAACCAAGGCCCCTTCCCTCCACCGGCATTACCCGGCTTCCCCGGTACTACGGACCTCTCCGCCACCCTATGACGCCCGAACCATCCCTCACGGGTGTTCGGTTGGCCATCCCTGACCACGCCATAGGGCTTCCCGTGTTGCGTGCGCTTTCCTTGTGTACATGCTGTCGCCAATACCCCGGCACAGCGACTGACGGTACATCCTTGCTCATCCCTTCAGTCGTATCAGCCTTCCCCAGAAGGGCTGCTGGGTCGGCCTGTGCATCGTCCTTTTCGAGGCTTATTCAGCGTTCACTCGCGTTACGGCCTGCACACTCGCGCTGCCACCAGAATTTGTGGCCCGCTATCCGAAGGCTTCAGCCATTTCGTTACCTCCATGACTGCTCCGGTTGCTTCCGGCTGGAGCATTTCGCCGGGTGGGGCTTTCACCCACTGGAAAAGCGCCGCCTTTGCACGGCGCACGCCCTTTGCTGCCGTTGCCAGTATTGGAAAGCGGACGCTTAAGAACAGTTGAGATCAGCCTCAGGCGGAGCACGCAGCGTGAAGACCGTCAGTTGAAATGCATAATTTGACCTCACCATGGTTTGTACCAAGGCTTCTTGACAGCGAGCTCTTGGGTAAGGGTCGCTGGAGCAGTCTTCGAGCCTTCAACGAAGCCATAAGCAGCGATGTTGAACGCAACGTTTGGATCAATTACGCCAGAGCATTGCCTGATAAGAAGGGCGGCCGTTACCGCCGCAGCGTGAGCAGATTCTTCAAGGGTCAGTTGGAATTTGTCTTTAACATTATTTAGGGAGACCTCCAGCAATGCCTGTGTTTCATTCACGGTCAGGTGGGGTGGCTCTCCTTTCTCATCCTGTGCATCAGCTAACGACTTGCCGTCAATTGGAACGCCTATTTGGCTGAGAGTGCTCCCGAGGAGGGAGATCAGAAATGGTCCTTTCTCATTCGCGACATCGGAGAGGACCGCAGTGCCTGGCTTTATATCCCCGATAGGGAGGTTGAATGAGCGAAGTAGAAATGTGCCTGCCATGCGACTTGCAGCAGCGATCGCCGTATCGGCATGCACCCCCTTCTCGTTTTTCAACTTATTGAGAATGATGAGGAGGTATTCATCGGCTGCTTGAAGAATTGCTTGTTGTCGGTCAGTTCGATTTGCCATAAAAAACTCAACGGTTATTCAGGCGCAGACACACCTAGGTTATTGCACAAAATTTGGACACGATAGAGTCGTCTCCAAAATTGTGAATGACATAGAGATTATCTCGTTCGTTTGCCCGTATCAATTGCCATTCAATCGGACTGCATCAATGTCCGCTATGCGACGATTTTCTGAGTGACCGGCGATGGCCGGGAGCACCAGTATGGCGACTTGCCGCAAAGCGGTCGTTCCCAGGAAATGTGCTTCTCAACTAACTGCTTAAAGGTTCCGCGTCGAACTCACACTACCGGCCCAGACTGTGTAAAAACCCCAGGTAGCAAGGGTGGCTGGCGTGGGCGTTGGGCATAGGCGGAAGGCAGGGAGAAATTGAAGGTGACGGGCTGGCCGTCAGGCCGCCTGCAATGCTGCCATCAACTCATTCACGCCCAAGAGATTCATCACCCGTTTCAGGTTGTAGGCGAGTATCTGCAAACTCATCTCCGTTCTTACCTTTTCCAGGGTACGGGTCAGAAAGTGGGTGGCGCCCATCCATGCCTTGAGGGTCCCGAACGGATGCTCCACCGTCTGTCGGCGAATGCGCATGCTGTCTGGCGCGCGATCCAGCCGGCGTTCCATGACATCAAGCACCGCCTGGTGTTCCCAGCGACTGACCCGCCGGTAGTCACTCGGCGTACATTGCGCCTTGATGGCACATTGTGGACAGGCTGAACTCCAGTAACGGTTCATCATCAGACCGCCTTCGACGCGGGCGAAGCGCCAGATGAGATGCTGATTGGCCGGGCAGCGGTATTCATCGGCCGTAGGGTCATAGATGAAATCAGCTTTATCGAAGCGGCCCTCAGCCTTAGCGGCCGAGGTGCTGGTTTTAGGGACGATGGCCGTGATCCCCGCTTCTTCGCAGGCCAGAATCTGCTCACCTTTAAAGTAGCCTCTATCGGCAATCACTGTCAGATCACCGCCACCAATGGCTTCTCGTGCCCGCTTCGCCATGCCGACCAGAAGATCCCGATCAATGCCAACATTGGTGACTTCGTGTGCCACGATCAGATGGTGTTTGGCTTCCACTGCGGTCTGCACGTTGTAGCCCACAATCCCGGCGCCCCGAGTTTTCATCGAGCGGGCATCGGGGTCGCTTAAAGAGAGTTGCCCGTCGGGTGATTGCCCCAACCGGGTTTCGATGACTTGGAGTTGCTGCATCTGTGCCTTCAGGGCCGCGATCTTGTCATTGAGCCGAGCCGCCTTGGCCTGGGCAATCTCCGGTTCCTGCCGATCCGCAGTCTCGAGGTCAGTTAGATAACGCTGAATGCTCGCCTCGATGTCAGCCATCCGCCGCTGTAATTTGGCGCTCGTGAAATTCCGGTCACGATTATTGACGGCTTTGAATTTGCTGCCGTCGATGGCGACCAGCGCCTCCGTGAATAGTTTGAGTTGCTGGCATATGACCACGAATTGCCGGCAGACCTTGCAGATCGCTGGACCGTTGTCCTTACGGAAATTGGCGATAGTCTTGTGGTCGGGCGTCAGGCGCCCGGTGAGCCACATCAGTTCGACGTTGCGCTGGGCTTCCCGCTCCAGCCGCCGACTCGACGGAATACGGTTGAGGTAGCCGTAGATATACAGCTTCAGCAACACGGCCGGGTGGTAAGCAGGACGCCCTGTCGTCGCCGGATCAACGCTCGCAAAACCCAAGACTCCCAGCGACAGTTCATCAACAAAGACATCGACAACCCGAACCGGGTTGGTATCCGCGATGTAGTCATCCAGCACTGCGGGAAGCAAAGTGCTTTGGGTTCGGCTCTCGCCCTGGATAAAACGCTTCATCTTGGTCGCCTTGTCGTCAATGCCTATTGCATTGATCGCGACTGCCAATTTTCGTTCACGTTTTTACACAGTCTGGGCCAGAAGCGGTCAGTCGGCATGCGATATGATTAGCCAATTTCTGACAACAAGGTGACTTTCCGTTCATGTCCCGCGCTCGATTGAATATCCTCAAATTTTTGCTCGTTCTCATTGCAGTGCTAACAACTGCGACGGCAAATGCAGGGGTGTTTGGATTTGGTGGCACAAGTTGGAAGGAAGAAGTGCTGCTGCATGATGGCAGCAAGATTCTCGTGGAACGCCATTCCAGCTACGGTGGGCGTCACGAACTTTCTCAAGGGGCGCCGATCAAGGAGCAATCCGTGACCTTCAGCGTACCGGGAGGGAATCAGTCGATTATCTGGAAAAGCGAATTCACCGAAGACGTTGGGCGCGCCAACTTCGACCTGCTGGCTGTTCATATACTCAATGGTACGCCTTATATCGTGGCCGAACCCAGTCTGTGCCTAGCGTTCAATAAATGGGGCAGGCCAAATCCGCCCTATGTCTTCTTCAGGCACGATGGCAAGAAATGGCAGAGGATTCCACTGGAGGAGTTTCCGCTCGAGTTCAAAGAGTTGAACGTCACCATCGATATTAAAGACCCGGATTTATTCGAAGCCCTTGAACATTACAAGCTGCTTCCGGCCAGCGTGATCAAGAAGCTAAACGGCAGCCTGACGCCAAGCATATATAAAACCATTTTGCGTGAGCCAATCAAGCAAACGGGACCTGTGGCGTGTGGCGAGATGATTCGTAATGGTCATGGCTGGTCTGGATTAGGGCCATATATGCGGCAGCCGTCACTTGGTGCATGTCTCCAATTCTGTAATCGGGAGAAGGTTGCCCAACAAAATTGCCCTTGTAATCGCCTGTTTCAGACCGATACAGCCCAATAGGAGCTTGGTCCGCTTAGGGCACGGAGCCGCCCCTCGCCGATGACGAAAGCAGCCATTGGTTGTCATCTGCGGTTGAGCGGCAGGTAACTGGTGCGAAGCCGCCGGATTATGGCCAGATGCCCAACGTCGGCTTTGGCCGAACTGCGCTCTGTCGCCAGCAACAACAGACTGCCAGTCGGCCTGAGCGGCGGCTTTTCAATACAGCGCGTGCATCCCGTTCCCCGAGTCGAACATTAAGCCGCGATCAGGCGTAGTACGCTGATTTCCGAGGGCGCGCCGAAGCGTTTGGGCGGCCCCCAGTAGCCGGTACCGCGACTGGTGTAGACCATCAGCCGACCAAGCCGGTGCAGGCCGGCGGTAAAGGGCTGCTGCAACGGCACGAAGAAATTCCACGGCCAGAACTGGCCACCGTGGGTGTGGCCGGAAAGTTGCAGGTCGAAGCCGGCAGCTTCGGCAGCGGTCGCTGAACGCGGCTGGTGAGCGAGAAGGATGCGCAGCAGGTCGGGTGGGCTGCCTGCCAGAGCAGCATTCGGATCGCTGGCCTGCCCCGTATCGAAGGCGCCGGCCGAAAAGTCGGTCACTCCGGCCAGGACGAAGCAGGCACCACGGTGGGCAATGACGACGTGGCGGTTGTGCAAGCCACGCAGTCCGATCCGCTCGAATTCACGCATCCAGGCCGTCGCACCGGAGTAATACTCGTGGTTGCCGGTCACCACATAGCTGCCATGCCGGCTGCGCAGGCTGCCCAGCGGCGCGGTATGGGCGCGCAAGTCCTCGACGCTGCCATCGACCACATCGCCGGTAATCGCGACCAGATCGGCATCGAGTTGATTGACGCGGTCGACAATGGCCTGGACATATTCACGCTTGATCGTTGGCCCGACATGGATGTCGCTGAGTTGGACGATCGTGAATCCGGCCAGTTCTTTCGGCAGATTGGCCAATGGGATACCCACCGTGACGACGCGAGCGAGCCGCCGCGCATTGACGTAGCCGACCAGCGTGAACAGGCTGGCCAGGCCAAGAACGGCAATGGCCGTGGGCTCGGCCAGCGACGGGGCATCAGCCAGCAGACGTACAACGTCGCGCAGCACAGTCAGCACCAGCACCGAGGAAAACAGCCCCATCGCCAGACCGCCCAGCCAGCTAAGCCGGTCGGCCAGCGCCTGACGGGCGACAACAAAGCGCGCCAGCAGGCCGAGCGGCACCAGGCAGCTCGATATCACCAGCCCGCCAATCGCCAGCGCCAGGCCGGCCACACCGAGATCGAGGGCCGGCAGCAGGCGCCAGCCGATGTAGGCGTGCAGGCCGCCGATGAGCGGCAAAACACGCCACAGGGCGCGGCGAAAGCGGCCCGGCAGGACAGGGTGGCTTGTTGTCGATCGATTCATTGCTGCGGTCATGGGGACGTGCTTCCATTTTGTTGTGGCCGGCCGAAGCCGGACGCAATGCGGTTTGCTCCCCTCTTCCGGTCCTGATCGTTAGACAACGATGACAAGGGTAATCCTGCTTTAGTTCGTCGATGCACTGCTCCACCCCCCGCCGATTGCCCGGATCAGATTGACCGTCGCCCGCGCCTGTTCGGCCTCAAGCTGCACGGAAACGCGTTGCTGCTGCAGCACGCTGCGGTCGGCATCAATCACGTTGAGGTGGCTGACCGAGCCTTCGCGGTACTGGATCTGCGACAGCCGGGCGGAACGCCGGGCCGAACTGACCGCCTCGTCCTGCGCCTGAGTCTGGTCGACGAGCAGGCGCAGGTGGGCCAGGTTGTCCTCCACTTCCTTGAAGGCCTTGAGTACCGTCTGCTGGTAGTTGGCGGCCTCTTCGGCGTAGGCGGCATGGGCCTGGTCGACGCCGGCCTGGCGGGCACCGCCATCGAACACAGGCAGCGACAGCAGTGTGCCGACCAGCGGCCCCATGACGAAGGCGCGGCTGCTCCACTTGAACAGGTCGCCCAGTTCGGCCGACTCGTAACCGAGCGCCCCGGTCAGGCTGAGGCGCGGAAAAAAGGCGGCGCGGGCCGTGCCGATGCGGGCATTGGCGGCGGCCATCGCCCGTTCGGCGGCGGCAATGTCGGGACGCCGTTCGAGCAGGGCCGAGGGCAGACCGGCCGGCACCTGCAGGCTGACCCGGTTGAGCGGCTTCGCCGGCAGCGCGAATGCAGCCGGTGCCTGGCCGAGCAGGATGGCCAGGCTGTGCTCGGCGACGGCGCGCTGGCGAGCGATGCCCAGCGCCTCGGAACGGGCCGAGGCAAGTTCGGTGCGGGAGCGGGCCAGCTCAAGTTCGCTGATGTCCCCTTCGTCGAAGCGGCGCTGGAACAGCTGGGTGCTCTGCTCACGCAGGGTCACCGTCTCGGCGTAAAGGGCAGACATGGCATCGAGTTCACGCAGCGAGAAATAGGCCTGCGCGACGTCGGCCTGGATGGCCAGCTGCAGCGAGTGGAACAGGGCCTCGCGCTGCTCGGTGGTGGCTTTGGCCGCATCGACGCTGCTGCTCACCCGGCCGAACAGGTCAGCCTCGTAGGCGACCGTACCTTGCGCCCGCCAAAGGGTCGAGAGGCTGGTGTCGGCGTCGGCCGCCAGCCCTTGCGAGGCCGGTGAGGGGCGCTGGCGGGTCGGCCCGGCGCCGATGCCGATCTGCGGGAAGAGCGCCGAGCGGGCGTTCTGTTGCAGGGCCCGGGCCTGGGCCAGACGGGCGGCGCCGGCCTTGAGGTCCTGGTTGGCTGCGGCCGCCCGGGCTTCGAGGTCGTCCAGCGTCGGGTCGGCGAAGGCCTTCCACCATTCGCCGCGCGGGATGTTCTCGGCCGGCTCGGCCGTCTTCCACTGGCTATTGGCCGGCGCTTCCTTGAACGCGGCCGGGGTATCGACCACTGGTGGCTGGTAGCTCGGGGCCAGCGAGCAGCCGGCCAGCGTCAGCAATGCCGCCAGCAATGGGATGAATCTGGCAGTGCCCGCCCGGCGGGCCGGGCGCTTGGGAGATTCGGCCGCAGTGTTGGCGCGGGGATAGTAAGGGAGCAAGTAGTCCATGTTCATTTCTCCTGCGGCTCAGGCCGCGCTATGGGCTGGGGCAATCGGCGCCTCGTGCGGGGCGGCGGTGTGCAACTTGTGGCCCTTGTCCAGCGTCCGTAGCAGCACGTAGAAAACCGGGGTCAGGAACAGACCGAAAGTGGTCACGCCGAGCATGCCGAAGAAGACGGCGATGCCCATGGCGTGGCGCATTTCGGAACCGGCGCCGGTCGAGGTGACGAGCGGGATGACGCCCATGATGAAGGCGATCGAGGTCATCAGGATCGGGCGCAGCCGCAGCCGGCTGGCGTCGATGGCGGCCTGCAGCGGCGTCGCGCCCTGCAGTTCCAGTTCGCGGGCGAACTCGACGATCAGGATAGCGTTCTTGCAGGCCAGCCCGACCAGCACCATCAGCCCGATCTGGGTGAAGATGTTGTTGTCGCCACCGGTCAGCCAGACGCCGGTCAGCGCCGCCAGGATGCTCATCGGCACGATCATGATCACGGCCAGCGGCAGGGTCAGGCTTTCGTACTGCGCGGCCAGCACCAGGAAGACGAGCAGCAGGCTGATCGGGAAGACCCAGATGCCGGCGTTGCCAGCCAGAATCTTCTGGTAGGTCAGGTCGGTCCATTCGAAGCGCACGCCGCGCGGCAGGGTTTCCGCCGCGATGCGTTCGGCCGCGGCCTCGGCCTGCGCCGAGGAGTAGCCGGGGGCCGGACCGCCGTTGATGTCGGCCGCGGTGTAGCCGTTGTAGCGGACAACCATTTCCGGCCCGAAGGTGGAGCGCACCTTGACCAGCGAGGAAAGCGGCACCATCTCGCCCTGGCTGTTGCGGGTCTTCAGTTGCAGGATGTCTTCCGGGTGGGCACGGAACGGCGCATCGGCCTGGGCACGGACCTGGTAGGTACGGCCGAAGCGGTTGAAGTCGTTCACGTAGAGCGAGCCGAGGTAGATCTGCATGGTGTCGAAGACGTCGGTCACCGAAACCCCCTGCTGCTTAGCCTTGACGCGGTCGAGATCAACGTCGAGCTGGGGCACATTGATCTGATAGCTGGAAAACATCGGCCCCAGCTCCGGGGTCTTGGCGGCAGCGGCCATGAAGGCCTGGGCCGCGGCGTTGAGCTCGGCATAGCCGACCGCGCCTCTATCCTCGATCTGCATCTTGAAACCGCCCACGGTGCCCAGACCCATCACCGGCGGCGGCGGGAAGACGGCGATGAAGGCTTCCTGGATGGCCGCGTATTTCTGGTTCAGCGCGCCGGCGATGGCGCCGGCCGAGAGTTCCGGGCTGCGCCGTTCGTCGAAGGGCTTGAGCGTCGCGAAGACGATGCCGGCGCTCGAGCTGTTGGTGAAGCCGTTGATCGACAGGCCGGGGAAGGCGACGGCGCTTTCGACGCCGGGCTGGGCCAGGGCGATTTCGCCCATCTTGCGGATCACCGCCTCGGTGCGGTCGAGCGAGGCGCCGTTCGGCAGCTGCGTGAAGCCGATCAGGTATTGCTTGTCCTGGGCCGGCACGAAGCCGCCGGGCACCAGGTAGGAAATGCCGACGGTCAGCCCGAGCAGCACGGCATAGACGCCCATCGCCGAAGCCTTGCGGCCGATCACGCCGGTGACGCCGCGGCCGTAGTTTTCTGAAGCGCGGCCGAAGAAGCGGTTGAAGGCGGCGAAGAAACGGCCGAAGTAGCGGTTCATCTGCCGGGTCAGCCAGTCCGGCGCTTCGCCGTGGCCCTTGAGCAGCATGGCGGCCAGCGCCGGCGACAGGGTTAGCGAATTGAAGGCCGAGATCACCGTCGAGATGGCGATGGTCATCGCGAACTGCTTGTAGAACTGGCCGGTCAGGCCGGTCATGAAGGCGAGCGGCACGAAGACGGCGACCAGCGTCAGGGCGATGGCGATGATCGGCCCGCTGACTTCGCGCATCGCCCGGTAGGTGGCTTCGCGCGGCGTCAGCCCGGCCTCGATGTTGCGCTCGACGTTTTCGACGACGACGATGGCGTCATCGACCACGATGCCGATGGCCAGCACCATGCCGAACAGCGACAGGGCGTTGATCGAATAGCCGAAGCCGAGCAGCAACGAGAAGGTACCGACGATGGAAACCGGCACGGCGAGCAGCGGGATGATCGAGGCGCGCCAGGTCTGCAGGAAGACGATGACGACCAGCACGACCAGGGCGATGGCTTCGAGCAGGGTATGGACGACGGCCTTGATGCTGGCCCGCACGAACTGCGTCGGGTCATAGACGATGCGGTACTCGACCGAAGCCGGGAAGTCCTTGGACAGCTCGGCCATCGCTTCGCGCACCTTGGCCGAGACATCGAGCGCGTTGGCGCCTGGCGCCTGGAAAATGGGAATGGCCACTGCCGGCTTGTTGTCGAGCAGGGAACGGAGGCCGTATTCGGATGCCGCCAGTTCGATGCGGGCGACGTCGGCCAGGCGCGTGACGGCACCGTCCGGTGAGGTCTTGAGCACGATTTCGCCGAATTCCCCTTCGCTTTGCAGGCGGCCCTGGGCATTGACGTTGAGCTGCAGCGGCACGTCGGCGGCGCTCGGCGAGGCGCCAATGACGCCGGCCGCGACCTGCACGTTCTGCTCACGGATGGCGCGCACCACTTCACTGGCGGTCAGGCCGCGCTGGGCCACTTTCTGCGGGTCGAGCCAGACGCGCATGGCGTAGTTGCCGGAACCGAACAGGCCGACTTCGCCGACGCCCTGGATGCGGGCCAGCCGATCCTTGACGTTGAGCACCGCGTAGTTGCGCAGGTAGGTCATGTCGTAGCGGTCGTCGGGCGAGATCAGGTGCACCACCATGGTCAGCGTCGGCGAGCTCTTGATCGTCGTCACGCCGAGGCGCTGGACGTCCTCGGGCAGGCGCGGCAGGGCCTGCGAGACGCGGTTCTGGACCAGTTGCTGCGCCTTGTCGGGATCGACGCCGAGCTTGAAATTGACCGTCACCGTCAGGTTGCCGTCGCTGTTGGCCTGCGACTGCATGTAGAGCATGTTCTCGACGCCGTTGATCGACTCCTCGAGTGGCGAGGCCACCGTTTCGGCGATCACCTTGGGGTTGGCGCCGGGGTACTGGGCACGCACCACCACCGAGGGCGGCACGACCTCCGGATACTCCGAGATCGGCAGCTGGAACAGCGCCAGCACGCCGGCCAGCAGCAGCAGGATGGACAGCACGCCGGCGAAGATTGGCCGGTCGATGAAGAATTTTGAAATGTTCATGGCCCTTGCTCCTCAGCCCTTGGTTGCGGCCGGCGCAACGCCGCCCATCGGCACGATATTGGGTGTGACCTGGTCGCCCGGACGCACACGCTGCAGGCCGTTGACCACGATGCGTTCGCCGGCCTTGAGGCCGCTTTCGACGACGCGCAGACCATCCTGCACGCTGCCCAGCTGCACTTCGCGATAGGCGGTCTGGTTGCCTTCGCCGACCACCAGCACGAAGCGCTTGGCCTGGTCGGTGCCGACCGCCTTCTCGTCGATCAGCAGCGCGTCGCGCTGGCCGGCGGCGCCGAGCCGGATGCGGGCGTAGAGGCCGGGGACCAGCTTGCCGTCCGGGTTGTCGACCAGGGCGCGCAGGCGGATGGTGCCGGAGGTGCTGTCGAGGCGGTTGTCCACCGAACTCAGCTTGCCTTCCCGCGAGTAACCCTCGTCGTCGGCCAGCCCGAGGTGGATGGGCAGGGCCTTGCCCTGGCTGCCGTTGACCACCTTGAGATAGCTCTGCTCGTCGACATCGAAGGCGGCGTAGATGCGGTCGGCCGAGACCAGCGATGTCAGGGCCGGGCCGTTGCCGGGAGCGACCAGGTTGCCGACCGTGACTTCGGCGCGCGAGACGCGGCCGGCGATCGGCGCCGTGATGCGGGTGTATTCGAGGTTGAGCTGGGCGACCTTGAGCGCCGCCCTGGCGGCCTGCAGGTTGGCTTTGGCTTCGCGGGCGGCGTTCTGCTTCTCGTCGAAATCGCGACGGGCGATGGCGTTTTCGGCCAGCAGCCGTTCGCCGCGCGCCAGGTCGCTGGCGGTGTAGGCGACGCGGGCGTCCATTGCGGCGAGCTGGGCTTCGGCACGGGCAACTTCGGCGGCGAAGGGGCGCGGGTCGATGGTGAACAGCAGCTCGCCTTTCTTGACCAGACTGCCGTCCTTGAAATGCACGGCGGTCAGAATACCGGACACCTGCGGGTGGATCTCGACCCGTTCGACGGCTTCGAGGCGGCCGGAGTATTGCTGCCACTCGGTCACGGCGCGGCTGGCGACTTCGGCGACATCGACCGTGGCGGCGGCCGGCGCGGCAGCGGCCGGGGCGGCGCCGGCGTGGCCGTGATAGAGGGCGAGACCGCCACCGAGGCTGAACAGGGCGGCCAGGGCGGCGGCGAGGACGAGGCGTTTTTGGCGTTTTGGCATGATGAAATCCTCTGGAGGTTTTGAATGATGGAGTTCTGTTTTTGTCGTGGGTAGCGTAGGCGGAGCGGCGTCCTGGGCGGCAGCCTGTTCGTCGCGAATGCTTGCCTGATCCTACAAATTGAGCGGATGCGCCGGCGCCTCGGCATCCCACAGCCGACGGCGCAGGAAGTGGGCAATCTCGGCCAGCGCCGGCCGGTGGCTGGCCAGCGTGGCGTGATTGACACCGGCGAAGCGCACAACCTGGGTCGGCACCCCGGCGGCGATCAGGGCGGCAGCGTATTTCTCGGCCTCGTTGTGCAGGACATCGCATTCGGCGGTGACGATCAGCGCCGGCGGCAGACCGGCCTGGCGCACCGAGGCCAGCGGCGAGGCGTAGGGGTGCAGGCGCTGGCGCGACTGCGGCAGGTACTGGCTGTAGCAACTGGCGCAGGTCGCGGCGCTGAGGTCGGAATTGAGGCGGACGCCGTCGCCAAGCCGGGTCATGCTCGGGTCGAGCATCGGGCCGACCAGCGCCTGGGCGGCGATGGCCGGGCCGTTGCGGTCGCGGGCGATCAGCGTCAGGGCGGCGGCGAGGTTGCCGCCTGCATCGTCGCCGGCCACCGCCAGACGGGCCGGGTCGCCGCCCAGTTCGGCGGCGTGTGCGGCCGTCCACAGCGCGGCGGCATGGGCATCTTCCGGCGCGGCCGGGAAGGGACGGGCCGGGGCCAGGGCGTAATCGACGGCGACGACCAGGGCCGGGGTGTGCTCGGCGATGAAGCCGGCCGCGGCATCGGCATCGTCCAGGCTGCCGCCGACGAAGCCGCCGCCGTGGAAATAGAGGACGACGGGCAGCACGACCCGCGCCAGGCTTGGCCGGTAAAGGCGCAGCGCCAGCGGGCCGGCCGGGCCGGCAATGCTCAGGTCCTGCTGCTGGAGGGTCGTCGAAGGGCTGGTTTGCATCGCATCCGGGGCAGGCGAACCTGCTGTTAATTGGGATGGAGCCATTCTCTGTGTTGTTTGTGGCTGGATAAATCCATAAATTTCGACAATACTATTCAGCAGCAACAAACAATCGCAATGCGTCAGGAGGATGGGCGATGGACCGTTTTCAAGCCATGCAGGTGTTCACCCGGGTGGTGGATGCCAACAGTTTTACCCGTGCCGCCGACATGCTCGGCTTGCCGCGGGCAACGGTGACGACCATCATCCAGAACCTCGAAGCCCTCTTGCAGGTGCGCCTGCTCAACCGCACGACGCGGCGGATCAGCCTGACCCCGGACGGTGCCGCCTACTACGAGCATTGCGCCCGCATCCTCGGCGAAGTGGAAGAAACCGAGTCTTCATTTCGCGACGTGGCGGCCGGGCCGAAGGGGCGGCTGCGCATCGATGTTCCCTCGCCGATTGGTCGTCTGGTGCTGATTCCCCGGCTGTGCGAGTTCCGGGCGCGCTATCCGGAGGTCGAATTGGTCATCGGCATGGGCGACCGCATGGTCGACCTGGTGCGCGAAGCCGTCGATTGCGTCATCCGGGCCGGCGACTTGCAGGATTCGACGCTGGTTGCCCGGCGGATTGGCGCCATCAAGCTGATTACCTGCGCGACGCCGGACTACCTCGAACGTTACGGTGTGCCGCGTAGCATCGACGACCTGCAGCAGCATGTCGCTGTGCACTATTTCTCGCATCGGACCGGGCGTAATTTCGACTGGGATTTCATCGTCGATGATCAATCGGTGCCCTACAAGATGCAGGGCACCGTTTCGGTCAACGACATGGATGCCTACATTGCCTGCGCCTTGCAAGGCATGGGCATGATTCAGCCGGCGCGCTTCTCGGTGCTGCCATATCTTGAATCGGGAGCCCTGGTCGAGGTGCTGCCCGAACTGGCACCGTCACCAATGCCGATTTCAGTGGCCTATATGCAGAACCGCCACCTATCGCCCAAGGTGCGCGCTTTCGTCGACTGGGTGGCCGAATTGTTCGGTGCCTGCCCGCTGCTGGGCGGTGTCGACAACGGCAATGGCGAGTGCAGCTACACCCCGAAAGCTGGCTACAACACGCTACGCGAAGAGATCGCCTTCCAGAACGTTCTGGAGCAGACCGGATAGGGAGCGGGACGCCGGCAGGCCATTTATCGCAGTCACCTTGCGCCATGCGGCAGATTGACACCGCAAAGGTATCGTTCGGTCTTGCCTTTCGCCGAATCAACTTGATGCTTGTTCGAAGATTGATGGGGCTGGGAAAACAGGTCCAGCTCCCATCAACTTACTGATTCAGTCGCTTGAAACTAACTGATTTGGCACTCGGATGACCGACATGGTCATATGGGCTTTGGAAAGTCGATCGTCGTATCGTTCACTCGATTAACCAAGTTGGTGAAAGTGATCAGTGCAATCACCAATAGAACCTCGATAACCTGACTTGGAGAGTAGCCTGCTTCAAGTACAGCCTTGAGTACCGATTCGTCCACAAGGCCGCGACTTCCTGCAACCTGTCTGGAAAACTGGATCAAGGCATCTCGCTGCAGGTTTCCAGTTTGCCCTCCATTTCGGACTCCGCGAATCTCGTGCTCATTCAGGCCGACCATTTTGCCGATTGCGACATGCGCAGCAACGCAATAGTCGCAGCCATTCAATTCGCTGACCGCGATCCTTACGGACTCAATCTCGGATCGACTAAGCTGGCCTTTGCTCAGCAGTGCATCTCCTTCAAGGAGGAGGCCCAGGGACGCCGGACTATAGCTCCCTATCAATGCATAGGCGTTCGGGACCTTGCCAACAGTTTTCTGAATCTTCTCGAACAATGTGCGAGATGAGTCGTTCAATTCTTGAGGCGAAATAGCGGGAATACGGGACATGATCTTCTCCTGATTCAATGAAATACACGGCGCTACTTGGTCGCGCCAAATACATCGATGACCACCTTGCCTTCCGACTTGCCCGATGCCACCAGCTGGTGTGCTGCCTCCACATCTTCCAGGCCAAATCGATGAGCATCCATGCGAACCCTGAGCTTTCCGGCGTCAACCAAGCGTGCCGCTTGTCTCAGGATGTCGCCGTGATGCGCCCGTTCCTTTCCAGTCAGTAACGGGAGCAAGGTGAATACACCGGAATAGGTTGCGCTGCGGAATGACAGCGGGGCCAATGCATGCGTCCCCCAGCCGAGGGCGCTCACAACATGGCCACGATAGTTTTTTGCTGCGCGAAATGAGGCATCCAGGACGTCACCACCGACCGTATCAAAGACAATGTCGAATCCCTCGCCGGCCGTTCTCTCGGCCACATATTGCTCAACACTTTCCCGTGCGTAGTCGATAGGAATGGCACCAAAAGCACTGGCCGCTTCGAAATCGCCGGATCTCACTGTGGCAAATGTTTTTGCGCCAACTGACTGCGCAATCTGGACTGCGACATGCCCCACGCCACCGACCCCGCCGTGCACCAGCACATAGTCATCCGCCTCAACGCCGGCACGATCCACCAGCCCCTCCCAGGCAGTGATGAAAATCAATGGCAATGCCGCCGCCTCCCGCATGGACAGATTGGCTGGCTTGCGCGCCAACAGTCGGGCATCTACCGCTGCATATTCGGCGAGTGAGCCCTGTATTCCTGCGATGCCACCAGTAAAGCCAAAAACGTCATCGCCTACGCTGAACCCAGCGACATCTTGGCCAATCCCGACGACGGTCCCTGCCATATCCATGCCCAAGACGGCGGGAAACGGATGACATGCATGGCCACCTTTACCTGCCCGGATTTTCGTATCCAGCGGATTTACCCCGCTGGCCGCGATTCGAACCAGAACCTGCCCAGCACCGACCGGAGGAACTGGGATTTCACGCAATACGAACGGTCCGTCGATTTCATCGACAAATAAGGCCCGCATCGTTGTCGGAATAGCTGCTTTGACGGTTGAATTCATGTTGGATAACTCCTCAATAAAAGAAAGACACCGCCATTCTTTGTTATTCATTAATGCATGTAAATTGACACTAATGTATGCTTGCCATTCAATAATGAAAGCACAGAGGCGGCCATGGAATGGAGTGATTTGCGTGTCTTTCTCGCCATTGCCCGTGTCGGCACACTCGGCGGTGCCGCTCGTCTTTCCGGGCAATCGCAACCCACGATGGGGCGACGCCTACGCGCCCTTGAAGCCGCGCTAGGCTGCGCCCTCTTCCAGCGAACGAATGATGGTTTTGTCCTGACCGATGAGGGACAGTCCTTGTTGCCGCACGCTGAGCATATGGAAGAAGCTGCGCTGGCATTACAGCGAAAGTTGGCTGGCCAGCCAGGAACTTTGCACGGGCAACTGCGCATATCAGCCTCCGACTGGTTTGGTGCCCATGTGCTGAGTCCACTCATCGCGGATTTTCGTCGAGAGCATTCCGGGATCAGCGTCGAACTGATCACCGACAGTCGCCTCTATAGCCTTGCCCGCCGAGAGGCTGACGTTGCTTTCCGAATTAAACCCTTTGAGGAACCGGATGTAATTCAGCGCAAGTTGATGCATATGGAATACGCGCTATACGCGGCGCCATACTTGCCGGCGCCCCAAGCCGGTGACGGCAAAGGCTGCTCGCTAATCACCATGGATTCCGCCTACGCTGAAATACCAGACGCACGCTGGTTACGTAAGTTGCTGCCGAACTCAAGCATTGGATTTGCCAGCAACAGCAGGGAAGCTCAAGCAACACAATGTATGTCAGGCGGTGGAATCGCTGTATTACCCTGCCTTCTGGGAGATCGCATTCCAACAATCCAGAAACTGGATTTAGGCGAGAAAGCGCCAGGGAGAGATGTGTATCTCGGCTATCACAAAGACTTGCGCCACTTGGGGCGACTCCGAGTTTTCCTCGATTTCGTTTCGCATCGCCTGAGCAGCAACTGAAGGAGAAGATCATGTTTGATTCAAGCTATGTCACTCGTGACGTCGATGTCGGCGCTACTCGCATCCATGTGAGGGTCAGAGAAAACGAGGGTCGGCCGCCGCTGTTGCTGCTCCACGGCTATCCCGAAACGCATGCCATGTGGCACAAAGTCGCATCTTTGCTGCAGGATCGCTTTTCTCTCGTCCTCCCCGACCTGCGTGGCTATGGGGACTCGGGGATGCCAGCTTCCCAGGCGGATGCAGGCAATCAGTCGAAGCGAGTCATGGCGCAAGACATGGCTGAACTGATGACGGCATTGGGTTATCAGCGCTTCCATGTTGCTGCCCATGATCGCGGGGCACGCGTTTTGCACCGCCTTTGTCTGGATCACCCGGGGCGTATTCAAACCGCCTGCATCATGGATATTGCGCCGACGGCAACGACCTTTGCGCTGACCAATCAGGCGTTGGCAACCAGTTATTTCCACTGGTTTTTCCTGATTCAGGCAGCGCCATTGCCAGAGAACATGATTGCCGCCGACCCGGCTAGCTGGTTGAAGGGCTGCTTGTCGCGCTGGAGCATGGGCAACGAAGAGGCATTCGATCCCGCGGTTGTCAGCGAGTACGTTCGCTGTTTCTCGAACCCGGAGGCGATTCGGTGTAGCTGCGACGATTATCGCGCCGCAGCCGGTATCGACCTGCAGCACGATGGCGAAGATGCCGAACGACGGATCAGTTGCCCGCTATTGGTTCTTTGGGGGAACAAGGGATTTGTCGGTCGCAACTACGATGTTGTCGCCTTGTGGCGAGAGAAGGCGCTCGACGTTTCCGGAAAGGGCTTGCCCTGCGGACACTTCCTGCCGGAGGAATTGCCCAACGACGTCGCACGCGAGCTGGTCGAATTCATCGCTCGCCATTCGTCTGCCAATTCGCTCGCCGGATAGGGAACCGGGCGTTCCGGCAGGCCAAGCCTGCAATGCTGCCGGAACGCCCGGATTTCGTTACTTCAGATCGAAGCGATCCAGTTCCATCACTTTGCTCCAGGCGGCGATGAAGTCCCGCACGAATTTCTCCTGCGCATCGTTCTGGGCATAGACCTCAGCCAGGGCACGGAGCTGGGAATTCGATCCGAAGATCAAATCGACGCGGCTCGCAGTCCATTTGGCCACGCCCGTCTGGCGGTCACGTCCCTCATAGCGGCCGGCGGATTCGGCAGCCGGTTTCCAGACCGTTCCCATATCGAGCAGATTGACGAAGAAGTCGTTGCTCAATGTGCCTGGCGTTGTCGTGAAGACGCCATCCGACGAACCGCCGACATTGCCGCCCAGGACGCGCAGGCCTCCGACCAGCACCGTCATTTCCGGGGCGCTGAGGGTGAGCAGTTGTGCCTTGTCCACCAGCATTTCCTCGGCCGATACCGAATAGGTTTTCTTCTGGTAGTTGCGGAAACCGTCGGCTTCCGGCTCCAGCACTGCGATGGACTCGGCATCGGTCTGTTCTTGCGATGCATCGGTTCGGCCCGGAGTGAAAGGCACCGCGACCGCAAAGCCGGCTGCCTTGGCCGCCGCCTCGACGGCAGCACAGCCACCCAGCACGATGAGGTCGGCCAGCGAGACTTTCTTGCCGCCGGTTTGCGCGCTATTGAACGCCTGCTGGATACCTTCGAGCACGCCCAGCACCTTGGCCAGTTGGGCTGGCTGGTTGGCCGCCCAATCCTTCTGCGGCGCAAGGCGGATACGGGCGCCATTGGCGCCACCCCGTTTGTCGGAACCGCGGAAGGTCGACGCCGAGGCCCAGGCCGTCGATACCAGTTCGGCGGTCGACAGGCCGGAGGCGAGCAACTTGGCCTTGAGGCTGGCGACATCGGTCACCTCAATCAACGGATGATCGACTGCCGGGATCGGGTCCTGCCAGACCAGGTCTTCGGCCGGGACTTCCGGTCCGAGGTAGCGTGCCTTGGGTCCTAGGTCACGATGGGTGAGCTTGAACCAGGCACGGGCGAATGCATCGGCGAAGGCAGCCGGATCCTGGTGAAAGCGGCGCGAGATAGGCCCGTAAATCGGGTCAAAGCGCATCGCCAGGTCAGCGGTCGTCATCATTGGCGGATGTTTCTTGCTCGGGTCGTGAGCATCCGGAATCAGGTGTTCCGGCTTGCAGTCCTTGGCCACCCACTGCTTGGCGCCAGCCGGGCTCCGGGTCAGCTCCCACTCGTAACCGAACAACATGTCGAAGTAGCCGTTATCCCATTTCGTCGGGTTTGGCTTCCAGGCACCTTCGATGCCGCTGGTGGTCGCATGTATCCCCTTGCCGGAACCGAACTTGTTGATCCAGCCCAAGCCCTGTTCCTCGATTGGCGCGGCCTCCGGCTCAGGACCGACCAGGGCAGGGTCGCCAGCGCCGTGGGCCTTGCCGAAGGTGTGGCCACCGGCGGTCAAGGCGACCGTTTCTTCATCGTTCATGGCCATGCGGGCAAAGGTTTCACGAATGTCGCGCCCGGAAGCGACCGGGTCGGGATTGCCATCCGGGCCTTCCGGATTGACGTAGATGAGGCCCATCTGCACGGCAGCCAGCGGATTGTCCAGATTGCGCTCACCAGAGTAGCGACTGTTGGGTTTGTCGCTGGTTGCCAGCCATTCCCGCTCGGCGCCCCAGTAGATGTCTTCTTCCGGTTGCCAGATATCGACACGGCCACCACCGAAGCCGAAGGTCTTGAAGCCCATCGATTCAAGCGCACAGTTGCCGGCGAGGATCATCAGGTCAGCCCAGGAAATCTTGTTGCCGTACTTCTGCTTGATTGGCCAGAGCAGGCGGCGCGCCTTGTCCAGGTTGCCATTGTCCGGCCAGCTGTTGATCGGGGCGAAACGCTGGTTGCCGGTCCCCGCACCACCGCGCCCATCGCCAGTGCGATAAGTGCCGGCACTATGCCAGGCCATGCGAATGAAAAGTCCGCCATAGTGGCCCCAGTCGGCTGGCCACCAATCCTGGGACGTGGTCATCAACGCGTAGAGATCCTGCTTCAGGGCGCCGAAATCGAGCGTCTTGAAGGTTTCGGAATAGTCGAAATCCGCATCCATCGGATTGGCGGCAGGTGCGTGCTGGTGGAGGATGTTGAGGTTCAACACCTTAGGCCACCAGTCACGATTGGATTGGGTGCCAACCGTCGTGCGGGCACCATGTGTTCCAGAAAATGGGCATTTCTGTTCGTTGCTCATGGGTTTCTCCATCAATCCAGGATTAATCGGGCAATAAGGTGATACTGCACTGCATTGTTATTCAATTTGGATTTTATTGATCGTTGGCCAGTCCATCATCGGATATGGCTCGGCCATCACGGCCACTGGTGGTATGTGTTTTGGCGGTATATAGAACCTTGTCGAGCTTGGTGGTCATGATCATTCCTTGATAGCGCGATTGAGTGGAAGTCGTTCTTCGCCGGATGGGTAAAGTCAGAGGATTTCTCACGTTCCGGCGGGTTACCTGGCGCCTGAAATCTGTCTGGAGCGACTTGATGAACTCAGTTTAGGTTTGGCTGAAAAATAGCTCCAATAAATTGATTGCATTTGTCCGATAGCTTTATTCCATAGATGGACTTTAGGGCTGCTTTCGAAAGAGCCCGTTTTGCCAAGAGAAATAGCTGTGCATTTGATTTCAGGTCAGGCGCATGGTTTCAGTTGCATGGATCGGCCGCAGCGGCCCGTCTGTTAGCCACACGTTCAGGATTAGTGCCTGCAGGCCAGTGAACAGCCTGTCGGACAAGGGGAGAAGGGCGCCCGTCAGATGGACTCAGGTTTCACAACGAAAGCCGCCTGATCTGATGAATGGAAATGCCAACTGACGCTATTCGCCGCTGGCTCGGACTTTATTGTTCTGTCTCAGACTTAATTGGCACCGAAGATACTTTTGTCGCGAAACTTTTTTCAGCCTTAGCACTCTTATGCAGCGAGTGCTAAAATGAAGTTGTACCTTGAAGGAGGAAATTACGCTATGACCTACGCCTTGGCGCTTCCCATCCCCTCGTCCGTCGGGAATATCGATGCCTATATTCAGGCAGCGAACCGTTATCCGATGCTGACCGAGGCCGAGGAGTCCCGGCTGGCCGAGCGTCTCCACAATGATGGCGATGTGGAGGCCGCGCGTCAGCTTGTGCTCTCCCATTTACGTCTCGTCATCTCCATTGCCCGTGGCTATCTGGGTTACGGTCTGCCGCATGCCGATCTGATTCAGGAAGGCAACATCGGCCTGATGAAGGCGGTCAAGCGCTTCGACCCGTCGCGCGGTGTGCGTCTGGTCTCGTTTGCCATGCACTGGATCAAGGCCGAGATTCATGAGTACATCCTGAAAAACTGGCGCCTCGTCAAAGTCGCGACCACCAAGGCCCAGCGCAAGCTGTTCTTCAATCTGCGCAGCATGAAGAGCGGCTACGAAGGCATCGATACGCTGTCCGGCACACAAGCGGCCGAAGTTGCGGCTCGCCTGGGCGTCAAGCAGGACGAAGTCGTCGAGATGGAAACCCGCTTGTCCGGTCGCGACATCGCGCTGGATGGCAATCCGGACGATGGCGAAGAAGCATTTGCCCCGATCGACTATCTGGCCGACTCGCGCTACGAACCGACCCGCGTGCTGGAAAACAAGGCCATCGCCCGCCTGCAGGACGAAGGCCTGCACGAAGCGCTCGAAGCACTCGACCCGCGCAGCCGCCGCATCATCGAAGCACGCTGGCTGCACGATGGCGAAACGGCCACGCTGCATGATCTGGCGGACGAATTCGACGTTTCCGCCGAGCGGATTCGCCAGATCGAGGTCAAGGCGCTGCAAAAGATGCGCGGCGTACTCGCTACGGCCTGACAGCAACTCGTTACCAACAGAAAGGGGAGCCGAGGCTCCCCTTTGTTTTTCCAGGCTGTCCGCTCTGTTCTTTTTCCTGGCTGCGGTTTGCTGCCCATGTATTCTTTAGCTTCCGGCGCCTGATCGACCGCCGTAACGCCAAGATTCGAACATCATTTGGCTTCGGGCTGAGCCATGGCGGCAGCCGTCGAAGTCGGGTTATTGATGCGCAACCCGAAGGAAAAGACCTCCTTCGAGCAGACATCGATACAACGACCGCAATTGGTGCAACTCGGTGCCAGAATGACCGGGCCAACGCCCTTATCCTCCCCCTTCAGGGCGGGACGAATCACCTGCGGCTCAGGGCAGACCTCGAAACAATCCATGCAATCGTTGCATGCCGTGCGCTTCGCGGCCGAGACACGCAACGGGCTCCAGCGGCCAATCAGGCTGTAGAAAGCACCAACCGGGCAAAGGCGGCCGCACCAGGCACGATTCATCACGAACAGGTCGAACAGGAAAATGGCGATGACGATCATCCATGCCGAGCCAAGGCCGAAGATCAGCCCACGATGCAGCATCGAGACCGGATTGATCAGCTCCCACAGCACCACACCGGTCAGCGCCGAACCGAGCAGGGTCATGCCGAGTATCCAGTAGCGCGTGCGAGCCGACAGGCTGCCAGCACCCTTGATCCCCAGACGGTCACGCAGCCAGCCCGCCGCGTCGGTCACGACGTTAACCGGGCAAACCCAGCTGCAATAGACCCGCCCACCAACCAAAAAATAGAAAACCAAGGCAATGGCGACGCCGATCAGGCCCTGTTTTTCCGGCACATGACCAGTCATCAGCGATTGCAGCGCAACGTAGGGATCGGTCAGCGGCAAGAAATTCAGCGTATAGCTGTAGTTGAGGTTGCCCTTGACGATCCAGATGCCGGCGAGCGGGCCGAGCAGGAACAGGGCAAGGATACCGAACTGCGACAGACGACGCAGGATTAGCCACTTGTGGGCGCGCAACCAGCCCTTTTCCTCGACGGCTTCGGCGCCAATGCGCTTCTTGTTGCCCATCTGGCTCATGGCTTACCCCCCAGCCCGGGCGGATGGCTCGGAATGACGCCCGCCTCGCTGCCGGCCACGCCACGCATCGTTTCGGTGTGACCGGAGGCCGGATCGTAGTGACCAGGCAACACCGTACCTTCGGGCATCCGATCCGGCAGATCGATCATCTTGGATTCATCGATCAACGAATGGCCTGCCTTCTTCTGCTCTTCCCAGCCGACACGGTAGTGGTGACCGAGTTCGCCCTTGGCCAGCTTGGGCGGCAGGACACGAATGGCCGCTTCTTCGAGCACACACGATTTCTCGCACTTGCCGCAACCGGTGCAAAACTCGGAATGCACGGTGGGCAGGAACATGGCGTGGCGACCAGTCCGCGTATTGGGCTGCATGTCGAGCGTGATCGCCTTGTCGATGACCGGGCAGACGCGATAGCAGACGTCACAACGCAGGCCGAGGAAATTCAGGCAGGTTTCGTGGTCAATCAGCACCGCCACGCCCATCTTGGCCTTGTTGATGTCGGTCAGCTCATGGTCCAGCGCCTTGGTCGGGCAGGCCTTGATGCAGGGGATGTCGTCGCACATCTCGCACGGGATGTTCCGCGCACTGAAATACGGCGTGCCGGTCGCAACCGGAGCCTCCGGTTTGGCCAGAGACAGCGTGTTGTAGGGGCAGTCGCGGACACACAGGCCGCAGCGGATGCAGGCGCCGAGGAAACCATCCTCGGGCAGGGCACCCGGTGGCCGCAGGGCAAGGGCCGGCAAGGCCTTCGATTGCTTGGCATAAAGCCCCAGGCCAAGACCCAGCATGCCAACGCCGCACGCCATGCGGGCGGTATCGAACATGAACTGGCGGCGGGCTGCACTCGTTTTTGGGGAATCGCTTTTCATCTATCTCTCACAGATCGGTCAGGCCAGTCACGGGCGGGCCCCTTTCCCACCCGTTTCCGGCGCTCCCTGATTGCCTCGTTGATTCGGTTACGCCTTGGCCACCTCGTTGCGTGCCAGGCCGAGCTTCTTGGCATTGTCCGGATGCATGTACACCACGGCATCCGGTATTTCGGCGGCAGCATGAACTTCAACCCATGGCAGAAGCCGCCATTGCGCGGCCACTTGTTCGGCCTCCGCCGGCAATACGCCGCGGATCAGGCTGGAGATATTGCCCCCCGCAGAGACTTTCATGTCCATACAACGCCCAGTCAGTTTGATATCAGCTTGCGCAATCTACGCCCATAAGCCGGCGCTTCATTAGCGCAAATCAAAACAACAGGGATAGCCCTGAATTTCTTGCAGGTATGTTGACGGTAATCAAAGTCCAGGCAGAACTCGTCGCGCATTGGCGGCCGTGGCCAACATCACTTCGGCCCGACCGATGCCACGCAGGTCGGCAAAGACATCGGCGATACGGGCCAATTCAGCCGGCGAATTGCGGCCACCGTTCAGCCAGGCTGGGGGAATGTCCGGTGCGTCGGTTTCAAGGACGATGGATTCGAGCGGCAGGTTTTTCGCCAGATCGCGGATCCGCGTCGAACCGCTGAACGTCATCGCTCCACCAAAACCCAGCGCAAAGCCAAGCTTGATCAACTCATCGGCCTGCTGACGGCTACCGTTGAAGGCATGGGCGATGCCTCCGCGCACGCCGATGCGGCGTAGTTGCTTGAGGATGGGATCAACGGCGCGCCGCACATGCAGCAACACCGGAAGGTCGAATTCGCGCGCCAGTTTCAATTGCTCAACGAAAAAAAACTCCTGGCGCGCCGGATCGATGTCGCTGACAAAAAGGTCCAGCCCGATTTCACCCACAGCGACTGGCCGCTCCCGCGCCAGCCAGTCGCGCAGGATGCCAAGATCGCTCTCCCGGGCCGACATTACGACCATCGGGTGTATGCCGTAAGCGGCAACGCAACCGGGATAACGCTCGACCGCCGTCTTCGTCTTCTCGAAACCATCAACCGCCACCGCCGGCACGACAATACGCGCTACCCCCGCCGCCAGCGCCGCGGCATGCACCCGATCACGATCCGCATCAAACTCGGCCGCATCAAGGTGGCAATGGGTATCAATCAGCATCGCAGGAAGGGAAATTCCGGTTCGGGGCGGCGACCGCTGATCATTTCGGCCAGCGAGGCGGCCGAGCCGCAGGCCATCGTCCAGCCCAATGTGC
Source organism: Dechloromonas aromatica RCB (assembly GCF_000012425.1). Taxonomy (NCBI): domain Bacteria; kingdom Pseudomonadati; phylum Pseudomonadota; class Betaproteobacteria; order Rhodocyclales; family Azonexaceae; genus Dechloromonas; species Dechloromonas aromatica (nom. nud.). The sequence continues at coordinate 4,133,548 of NC_007298.1, forward strand.
CGTGGCCGGTATTCAACCACAGGTTGCGATAGCGGGTTTGGCCGATATAAGGCACGTTCGACGGGGTGGCCGGGCGCAAGCCGCACCACAAGGTCGGCTCGCCAACGATTTCCAGGCGAGGAAAAAGCTGACGCGTGCGGTCGATCAGCGCCTGACAGCGCACCGGATTGAGTTCGAGGTTGTAGCCATTGAATTCGGCGGTGCCGGCAATGCGCAGTCGATTGCCGAGCCGGGAAAAGACCAGCTTGCGCTCGTCGTCGGTCAGGCTGACCGTCGGCGCCAGGCTGGCTTCGGCCAGCGTCAGCGTCGCCGAATAGCCCTTGGCCGGATAGACCGGCAGGCCGACACCGATCGGCCTGAGCAACAAGGGCGAATAGCTACCGAGGGCGACCACATAAGCATCGGCCGTCAGCCGTTCCGGGCCACCTTCGCTGTGCTGCACCAGCACGCCGACAATCTCGCTGCCGCTGGTCGCGATTCGCTCGACAGTCAGACCATAACGAAAATCGACGCCGGCTGCTTTGGCGTGTTCGGCCAGGGCACAGGTAAATTTGTTGGCATCACCGGATTCATCCGAGCGCGTGTAGTCGCCACCGACCAGCAGATGGCGCGCACCAGACAAGGCCGGTTCGATTTCCAGGCACTTGTCGACATCGACCGTGTCGCGATCCAGACCGAACTGGCGCATGACGCGTGCTGCATCAAGCGCTGCCGAAAATTCGTCACGGTCGGTGTAGATGTGCAGGATGCCGCGTTCGAGATGATCGTATTGCAGCCCCAACTCTTCGCGCAGAGCCTGCAATCGGCCACGGCTGTAAAGTGCCATGGACACGATGGCGGCGATATTGCGCCGGACCCGGCCGGGGAAGCACTCACCGAGAAACCGCAACCCCCAGGCCAGTTGGGCCGGATCGGCCCGCCAGCGCCACAACAGCGGCGCATCTTCGCGACCGAGCCACTTCAGCACACGCGGCAGGACATGTGGATTGGCCCACGGCTCGGCATGCGACACCGAAATCTGGCCGCCGTTGGCGAAGCTGGTTTCATTGCCGGCCACCGGCTGGCGGTCGACGACCGTGACCTGATGCCCGGCCCGAGCGAGATACCACGCGCTCGTTGTGCCGACAACGCCGGCACCCAGCACGAGCACTCTCAAGTCTCGCCTCCCCTTTCACGGGTAATCCGGGTCACTTCCGGAATATGGCGCATGCCACGCATCACGGCGGCCAGGTGATTGCGGTGGGCAACCTGAATGGTGAAGCGGAGGGAAGTGAACAGACGCTCCGGGTCGGCATCCATCGAGACATGCTCGATATTCGAGCCGGCTTCGGCAATCGCCGAAGCGACTTGCGCCAAGACGCCCCGCGCATTCTTGACCTCGACCGTGATGCGAATATCGAACAGCTTGCCCTCTTCGGGCTCCCATTCGACATCGATCCACTTCTGCGGCTCGGACGAACGCGACTTGCGAATGGTCGGACAATCGTGGGTATGAATCACCAGGCCAGTGCCCTTCTTGATCGAACCGATGATCGGATCGCCCGGAATCGGCTGGCAGCAACGCGCCAACTGGATGGCCATGCCCTCGGTGCCGTGGATGGCCAGCGTCATGCTGCTCGGCGAATCGTGCGACATGTCTTCGCGGGCCAGCAGACGGCGGGCAACAACCGAAGGCAGACGCTTGCCGAGACCAATTTCGGTGTAAATCTCTTCCATCGACTTCTGGCCACCGGACTTGACCAGCTGATCCCAGGCGTCGGTCGGAATCGAAATCGGCACGACGCCGAGCGACAACAGCTCCTGGCGCAGCAGGCGCTCGCCGAGGCGGGCCGATTCCTCATTCTGCATGGTGCGCAGGAAATGGCGAATTTTGCTGCGAGCGCGGCCGGTCTTGACGTAGGTCAGCCAGACCGGATTGGGGCTGGCCTGCCCGGAGGTGATGATCTCGACCAGATCGCCGTTGTGCAATTCGCTCCGCAGCGGCGACAGCTCGTGATTGATCCGCACGGCCGAGCAATGATGACCGACGTCAGTGTGCACCGCGTAGGCAAAATCAACCACCGTCGCCCCGCGCGGCATGGCCATGATCTTGCCCTTGGGCGTAAAGACATAGACTTCATCGGGGAAGAGGTCGATCTTGACGTTCTCGAAGAACTCGGACGAATCGCTAGTCTGCATTTCGAGCAGCGACTGCAACCACTTGTGCGTCTTGATCTGCAGATCGGCGCTAGTTTCGTCCATGTCCTTGTACAGCCAGTGCGCCGCAACGCCTTCCTGCGCCACATGGTGCATTTCGCGGGTGCGAATCTGGACTTCGACCGGCGTACCGTAAGGACCGATCAGGGTCGTGTGCAAGGACTGGTAGCCATTGGCCTTGGGGATCGCAATGTAGTCCTTGAACTTGCCGGGAACCGGCTTGAAAAGGCTGTGCAAGGCGCCGAGTGCCAGATAGCAGGTCGGCACATTGTCGACAACCACCCGAAAACCGTAGATATCGAGCACCTGCGAAAACGACAGATGCTTGTCCTTCATCTTGCGAAAGATCGAATACAGGCTCTTTTCGCGGCCAAAAACCTCGGCCTTCAAGCCGGCATGGCGAAGTTTGTCCTGAATGCCGTTGAGAATCTGGGTCAGCAATTCCCGGCGGTTACCACGTGCCGCACTGAGCGCCTTGGCCAGCACCTCGGCACGGTGCGGGTGGATCAGCTCGAACGACGTATCCTGCAACTCGCGGTAGAGCTTGTTCAGCCCCAGGCGCAGTGCAATCGGCGCGTAGATTTCCAGCGTTTCCCGGGCAATGCGGGCACGCTTGTCGGCGCGCATGGCCGACATTGTCGCCAGATTGTGCTGGCGGTCTGCGAGCTTGATCAGCACAACGCGCAAATCGCGCGCCATGGCCATCAGCATCTTGCGGAAATTCTCGGCCTGCGCCTCCTGATAGGAAGCGAACTCCATCTTGTCGAGCTTGGACAGGCCATCGACGAGTTCAGCCACTTCCTTGCCGAATTTTTCGGCCAGTTCGTGCTTGGTGGCGCCGGTATCTTCCAGCACATCGTGCAGAAGCGCAGCCGCCACCGCATCGGCATCCATCCGCCACTCGACGACCGCGCCAGCCACGGCCAGCGGGTGAGTGATGTAGGGCTCGCCGGACATGCGCCGCTGACTGGCGTGCGCACGGGCGGCGTAGGCATACGCCGCCTTGATTCTCTCTACATCAACGGGAGATAGGTATTCGAGACTATCGAGGAAGACCTGGTAAGCGGCTTCCTCATAAGCAGGCGGCTGAGTTGACGGTACGGAGCCCATCAGTCTTCACCGCCCCTGCTTTCAGGCCTGGCCGCGGTTCAGTACTTCCAGACCCACTTTGCCGGCGCCCATTTCCTTCAGCGCGACGACGGTCGGCTTGTGCTTTTCCGGATCGACCAGCGGGGTAGCGCCATTGGCCAGCTGGCGGGCACGGTGGGCGGCAGCCAGGGTCATCTGGAAGCGGTTCGGAATTCTTTTCAGGCAGTCATCAACGGTAACGCGGGCCATGGTAAAACCTCAAAAATCAGATCATTCTTTCAAACAGGGCGGCGTGACGCGCACGTTGCGCCCCGAAGCTCAGGCCGGATGCGCGAACAACTGCACGCAAATCATCCAGCGCCTGCGCTAGCTGGTCGTTAATAATAACATAGTCGAATTCCCCGACATGGCGCATTTCCGCCTGCGCTGCGGCAAGGCGACGGTCTATGACATCGGGGCTGTCGGTTCCGCGACCGGTCAGACGACGGGTCAATTCCTCCATCGAGGGCGGCAGGATGAAAACCCCGATCGCCTGCGGAAACAAGGCGCGAACCTGCTGGGCGCCCTGCCAGTCGATTTCAAGCAACACATCGCGACCGGCAGCCAGCTGGTCAGCAATCCATTTCTTCGATGTCCCGTAGAAATTGCCATGCACCTCTGCCCATTCAAGAAACTCCTGGCGGGCAATCATGGCGCGAAACTCCGGGGTCTCGACGAAGTGATATTCGCGCCCGTTCTGCTCGCCCGGTCGCGGATGCCGCGTCGTGTAGGAAATGGAAAGATTAACGCTCGATTCCTGCTCCAGCAGCATGCGGACCAAGGTGGTCTTGCCGGCCCCCGACGGGGCTGCGACGACAAAGAGATTTCCTGCCATTCGTTCGTTCCTGAGCTAAGGGGCGCCTGGCGCCAAAGTCCGTTATTGTAGCGACCCCGGCGCCAACCAGTGTTCGAGTACGGCCTGCAGGCGCTCTGGGACGACCGGCTTGCCCAGATGGTCATTCATCCCGGCCGCCAGGCAACGCTCCCGGTCTTCGGCAAAGGCATTGGCGGTCAGCGCAATGATCGGTGTCGTCGCGTAACCCGGCAAGGCCCGTATGCGCCTGGTGGCCTCCAGACCATCCATGCCGGGCATCAGCAGGTCCATCAGAATCAGGTCGTAGGCCGTCGCCTGCACCTTGGCGATGGCCTGCTCGGCAGAATCGGCCAGATCGACCGGCACCCCCGTCATCTCTTCAACAAGAATGGCAGCCACCTCGCGATTCAGCGGATCATCCTCAACCAGCAGGATATGCGCCCTGCGCAAAGTCGAACCTGCAGCTGGCGCCCTCCCGGATTGCCCGGCCAAGCCCCCCGGCTCAGCGGAATTTGCCTTGCCAAAACGCGCCGTCAACCAGAAGGTGCTACCGACCCCCGCCTCACTGTCCACGCCCGCCTGACCTCCCATCAACTCTGCCAGACGCAGGGTAATCGCCAGGCCAAGCCCAGTGCCGCCGTATTTTCGGGTCGTCGAATTATCGGCCTGCTCAAAGGGGCGAAACAGCCGGGACAATACATCGCCGGCAATACCGATACCGGTATCCTGAACCTCAAAACGGACCAGCAGGGAATGCGCATCCTCTTCAAGCACCTCAGCCCGGAGCGTGATCGTGCCGGCCTCGGTAAACTTGATCGCATTGCCGACGTAGTTGAGCAAGGCCTGGCTCAGTCGCGTGCAATCGCCGACCAGTACCGGCGGCAAGGCGCCAACCATGGTTCTGAAAGCCAGGCCTTTGGACTGCGCCCGCTCTGCACACAAGCCGACCAGTCGCTCGACCACATCGACGACACGGAAAGGCTTGGCCTCCAGCACCAATTTGCCCGATTCAATTTTCGAGATATCGAGCACATCGTTGATGATCGCCAGCAGGTGCTCCGCCGAGCCCATGATCTTGTCGAGACGGTCCGCCTGCTTCGGCGTAACGCCATCGCGCCGAAGCAAATGGGCAAAGCCGACAATTGCATTCATCGGCGTCCTTATCTCGTGGCTCATGTTGGCAAGGAAAGCGCTCTTGGCACGATTGGCCAACTCAGCGGCATCCTTTGCCCCCTCCAGTTGCGCCGTGCGCTCCCGCACAAGATCTTCCAGATGCTGACGATAGGTTTCCAGTTCCCTGGCATTGCGCTTCGGCTCGTCGATATCGGCGATCAGGCCAACCAGTCCGACGAATTTCCCCTGCTCGTCAAGCAGACGCCGACCACACAGGAAGCCCCAGAAAACCGTGCCGTCACGCTTGACGTATTCCCGCTCCAGACGGACGAAGGGAATCTCGCTGGCCATCAGCTTCAGCATTCTCTCCCGCCCGAATTCCCTCTCCGCCGGATGAATCAGCGATACATACTCGCTACCGACCAACTCGGCCAGCGGCACATCCCACATTGTCGCCATCCGTTCATTAGCCAGCACGATTTTTCCGGCCGGATCGACCAGAAAAATTGCGCCATCCGACGTATCGAAAATGGTCCGCAGCATTCGCTCGCGCTCACCGAGCCTGCTGGCATAACCGTGCAGCAGGTAGACAGTCCCGCCACTGAGTGCCAGAAACAGCGCCAGCATGGCCAAGACCCCATACAACTGGTGATGCCAGGGGGCAAGATAGGAGTCCTCCGGCACACCGATATTGATGTAGAACCGGTAGTCCGAATTGAAGCGGTAGGCATGCAGACGATGAACGCCATCAAGACTGGTCGCCCCTGAGAAATAAACGCCAGCCCCAGGATCAGCCGCCAGCGCACGCTGAAAATCTTGCGAAATCTTCGTCGAGCCGTATTCTGCGACCGCCTCGTCCCAAGGCACCCGGGCCAGCAAGGAAAGATCAGCGGCCCGCATGGCAACCGATCCACGCGGCCCCATCTGAAGCGCCGTGAATTGATGGGTAAAGTTATCCAGTCCGACACTGGCCAGGGCAATTCCGGAAAAATGGCCGCCAACATCGGGCAAGCGGCGCGCCAGAATGATCGCCCATTTGCCACTGATCCGCCCGCGTATCGGCTTCGAGATCAGCAGACCAGCCGCGGGGTCGTCCCGCAATTGCCTGAAATATTCGCGGTCGTCGATCATGGCGTTCGACCCCGTTCCGCCATCGGTACCCAGGATAACCTCCCCGGCTGCATTGGCAATCCGCAGCGCCACCAAGGGCTTGAGCCGATCACGCTGGCGAGCCAGGAAGCGGTCCACCGTCACCGCATCGACCGCCTTTTTTTCTTTCAACCCCGCATACTCGTCAATAGCGACGCGCAGGATGAGATCAACCTTTTCCAGATTGGCCGCGATATCGCGCTCAAGCAACATCGATAGATTCTCGACTTCAAGCAGCGTCCGTTGCTTTTGCTGCTCGAAACTGGCGCGCACGAAATAGGCAACCAGCGCCACGACCGATAAAACGACAATCAACCAGCCGATCACAAACCGCCGGGTAAGTGCCGTGGCGGATAGCGACGAAAACCGGCTGGCTAGTTGCATATCTGCCGGTTTATTCGAGGTGGATCTAAATCAGTAGTAGCAGGCACAAAGGCCCACAACTACTGATTTTTCGTTATTCGATATTTGGCGGGGGTACACGCACGGGTACACGCTTTTCATGGGCTTACCTGATACGTTGTGATGCAATTAATTATATCCGCCAGTTGATCTACAAGACGACATACCGCCAAAAGAGCAGTCAGGGTTTATTCAAAGGTAATTTTTCACTTTGCCACATCAAGCTGTTTTCGACGACTGAAAAACTGTCGGAAAATCTTACAGAACCAACCCCAGCAACCGCACTCGTAAATTATCAAATAAATTAAATCAATTATATAGGGATTGAGTCGTTTTTATGGCCCGCTTATTGCTTGCCTTAGTAGGCGATATATTCTAAATTTTCAAGGGGAATAATAATGAAATCTGCGACGCGTAAGTTTGCTTTAGTAGTTGCCGCATGCTGCATGTCTTTGGGAGCGCAAGCTAACGTTCTTAGAAGTATCATCTCCGAGGATGCCCCCGGGACCAATGGCGCATGGTCGTTCGGAACGATATTCACGGTTGGCGCGAATAACCTTAATGTCACATCATTAGGTGCCTACGATTTCGCGGGTGACGGCTTCACTACTGGACAAATCAAAGTCGGAATATTCGACGAGATTTCTAGCGCGTTGCTGGTATCGACAAACGTCCTGTCCAGCGATCCTCTTCTAGGTTTGTACCGTTATTCGTCCGTCAACATTGACCTGCTAGCGGGTCACCAATACAGGTTAGTTGCCGATAGCGGTTCCGATCTTTACATTCAGGGAAATGGCACTTGGACTTACTCTGGTGATGTTACCCTCAACGGCTATGGATACTGCTCAGGAACCTCCCTGACGAAATGCAACTCCAATACTGAAGGTGATTATGGCATGGCGAACCTTCAATACAATGTTGGAATACAATCCGTGCCTGAACCGGCCAGCCTTGCCCTTCTTGGCCTTGGCCTCGTTGGTCTGGTTCCCTCCCGCCGTCGCAAGACCGCCTAAGCAAGCTGTACTCAGTACTGAACCCGCCTTCGTGGCGGGTTTTTCGTTTCTAGTATTGCGAATACAGATTGCGACTAGTCGAACTTGTCAGCCATCCGGTTCCTGGCCTCAAGCCGACCCTCGAATAGCCCAAGGCGTTTCGCCATCCCAGACAGGGAAGCACTGACGAAAGCATCATGCTCTGCCCTCAGTCGCTCGAAGGTGCACCAGAGCCCCCCTTTGGGCTTCCAGCCGTTGCCATTCAATATCCCCGCCCCATTGAAGCCGTACCCTGATTTTGTCCGCCCGTCGTGCGGCTCGGTCATCATCTGTTTCCCGCTGGCATTAGTGGTTCAGCTTGTGACAGCGCCGACAGGCAAACATGCAGCCACCGTACAGGATCGCCACCCGTCGCCCACATCCAACGGCAGGGCAGATACCTGTCCCTGAATAAGCGGCACTCATGGACTTGTACTTGGTTACCTCTTTTCGGCCAATAATTTGGCCTCCATATTCAGACCAAAGAAATGAACCATAGCGGCTTCTGAGGGTGTCTTGCGATGTTCTGCAACAGGCTGAAACGTCACTCCAAATTTTGGATCTGTTCGCGCATCTGTTCGATCAGCAGCTTGAGATCCATCGACGCCTGTGAAACCTCGGTAATTGCCGACTTGGAGCCCAGGGTATTGGCTTCACGATTGAGTTCCTGCATCAGGAAATCGAGGCGCTTGCCACAGGCGCCCCCCTGCTTCAGCACCCTCTCGACTTCATCGAGGTGGGTAGTCAGCCGTGAAAGCTCTTCGGCGACATCGATTCGGGTCGCGAAAACGGCCACTTCCTGCAGGATGCGATCGTCACTGGCGTTGCCCAGCGCTTCGGTCAAACGTTGACGCAGCTTGTCGGTGAATATCGCCTGGGCTTCAGGAATACGGGGTGCCACCCGGCGCACGATGTCGCGCATGCCATTGACGCGCTCGACGATCATCGCCGCCAGCTTGTCGCCTTCGCGCCCCCGACTGGCGGTAAATTCATCGAGCACCTCGCGCGCCAGCGCCATGACGACCGGTCCAAAAGCAGCGAAATCGACGCTTTGGTCGCCGAACATGCCTGGCCAGCGCAGGGTTTCGTTGACCGATAGCGGGCTGGCATCGGGCATTTCATGCCGCACACGCTCGCTCAGCAGCTTCAGTGACGCGAGCAGTTCGCCATTGAGTTGCAGCTGATCGGCACGGGCCGCCGAGGCATTGAAAGAGAGTCGGCATTCCACTTTGCCGCGTGATAATCTCGCGGCCAGCAATTCACGCAGGGGCATTTCCAGCGAGCGCAATTCATCACTGACGCGGAAATGAAAATCGAGATAGCGGGAATTGACGCTTTTAAGCTCAAGTTGCAGTGTTCCGCGCTCAATATCGCGCGTTTTAACGGCATAACCAGTCATACTACAGATCATGATCAGGGGTTCTCCACCTTTACAGGCCGGACAACACGCCCGAAAATGCCTGAAATTGCATCATAACCGCGAGATCCATGGCGCAACAAGCCAATCAGGCCTTACCTAACGGCCACCCGCTCGAAGAGTACATAATTGACCGCCAGCTTTCGCTCGGCGGCTTTTCCATTGTGTATCTCGCCACGGATCCCGAGGGCCGCCAAGTCGCGATCAAGGAATACCTGCCCAATAGCCTCGCGCTGCGCAGCAAGGGTGAAATCAAGCCAGTCATCACTGCGGAACATCTCGGTGCCTTCCGCTATGGCATGAAGTGCTTCTTCGAGGAAGGCCGCGCCCTGGCCCGCCTGTCTCACCCCAACGTGATCCGCGTGTTGAATTTTTTCCGCGCCAACGACACTGTCTATATGGTGATGGAGTACGAACACGGCCGGACGCTGCAAGAATTCATCCAGAAACACCAGGGGCACATTTCCGAACGCTTCATCCGCGGCGTCTTCACCCGCCTGTTGAACGGTCTGCGCGAAGTCCATTCGAACAAGCTGCTGCATCTTGACCTGAAACCGTCGAACATTTACCTGCGGGGCGACAATACGCCGGTGCTGATCGACTTCGGCGCCGCGCGCCAGACCCTGGTCACCGACCAGCCGATTCTCAAGCCGATGTACACGCCTGGCTTCGCTTCACCGGAACACTATGGCAACCGCAAGGACCTCGGACCGTGGAGTGACATCTACAGCGTCGGCGCCTCGATGTATGCCTGCCTGGCTGGCGTCGCACCGCAAGCGGCCGATGCCCGCATGAAAAAAGACACCCTCCCCCCCGCCATGATGCGCTGGGACGGCCAGTACTCCGATCGCCTGCTGGAGATCATCGACTGGTGCCTCAACCTGAACCACCTTTACCGTCCGCAAAGCGTCTTTGCCCTGCAGAAGGCGCTCGTTGAAACGATTACGCCACCACGCCCGAAGGCCAATCCTAGTTGGCTGGGCCGCTTTGTCGAAAAACTCAGGAAGCCGATTTAATGAGATTCACCATCTATCAGGAAAGTCGCCAAGGCGGCCGCTCCAACAACGAGGACCGCACGACCTACTGCTACTCCCGCGACGCCCTGCTGATGGTTGTTGCCGACGGCATGGGTGGCCATCACTATGGTGAAATCGCAGCTCAGATCGCCGTCCAGACGCTGGCTGACGCCTTTCAGCGTGAAGCCCGGCCGCTACTCAACGATCCCTTCCGTTTTCTGCAGAAGGGCATGACCAATGCGCACCACGCCATTCTCGATTACACGGCTCGCCACCGCCTGAAAGACACCCCGCGCACCACCTGTGTCGCCTGCGTCATTCAGGACAACGTGGCCTACTGGGCACATGCCGGTGACTCCCGCCTGTTCATGATGCGTGACGGCCGGGTCATCGCCCAGACCAAGGACCATTCGCGCATTCGCCTGCTCGTCGAAGAAGGCATGATCACCGAGGCTCAGGCTGCCTTCCACCCTGACCGCAACAAGATCTACAGCTGCCTGGGCAGCCCGACGCCGCCGGAGATCGAATTTTCACGCAAGACACCGCTCGATCACGGCGACATCCTCCTGCTCTGCTCGGATGGCCTGTGGGGTGAAATGTCCGGCGACATGATGGCCGTCGCCCTGAAAGGCACCAACCTGCTGCAAGCCGTGCCGATGGTGCTCAACCAGGCGGAACTCAAGGGCGGCGCCCATGGCGACAACCTGTCGGTCGTCGCCGTGCGTTGGGAAGACACTTACGTCGAAGAGGCGAGCAGCGCCATCTCGACCCAGACCATGAGCCAGGACGAAGTGACGACCCGCCTTGAGGAATTCGGCCGCAACCCGGCCTACAAGAGCGAACTGAGCGACGACGAAATCGAGGATGCGATCGAGGAAATCCGCTCCGCCATCGAAAAATATTCACCCCCGAAAAAATAAGGATTACCCAATGCGCCCCAGCCAACGCCAGCCGGACCAGCTTCGTACCGTCCGCATCACCCGCAATTTCACGCGCCACGCCGAAGGCTCGGTGCTGATCGAAATGGGTGATACCCGCGTGCTATGCACGGCCAGCGTCGAAGAAAATGTGCCGCCCTTCCTGCGCGGCAAGGGCCAGGGCTGGGTCACGGCCGAATACGGCATGCTGCCGCGTGCCACGCACACCCGCTCTTCTCGCGAAGCCGCCAAGGGCAAGCAGACCGGCCGGACGCAGGAAATCCAGCGCCTGATCGGCCGCGCCCTGCGCTCGGTCATTGACCTGAAAGCCCTTGGTGAGCGCCAGATCACGCTCGACTGCGACGTCCTGCAGGCCGATGGCGGCACCCGCTGCGCCTCGATCACCGGCGCCTGGGTTGCCCTCTACGAAGCCTGCGACAAGCTGGTCCAGGCCGGCAAGCTGCCCGCCAACCCGGTGCGCGACCATGTCGCAGCCATTTCGGTCGGCATCTACAAAGGCGCACCGGTCCTCGACCTCGACTACCCGGAGGACTCCGACTGCGACACCGACATGAACGTCGTGATGACCGGCGCCGGTGGCATTGTCGAAATACAGGGCACCGCCGAAGGCGAGCCATTCACCCGTGAGCAGATGAGCGTACTGGTCGACCTGGCCACACTCGGTGTTCGCCACCTTGTCGCCGCCCAGCAATCCGCCCTCGCCGCATGAAAAAGCTCGTCCTCGCCTCCAACAACGCCAAGAAAATGAAGGAGCTCAACGCCCTTCTGGCGCCGCTCGGCTTCGAAGTCATCCCGCAAGGCCAACTCGGCATTCCCGAGGCTGAAGAGCCGCACTGCACCTTTGTCGAGAATGCACTGGCCAAGGCCCGCCATGCCGCCGAACATAGCGGCCTGCCGGCGCTGGCCGACGATTCCGGTCTCTGCGTCGAAGCGCTGCACGGCGCCCCCGGCGTGCTCTCCGCCCGCTATGCCGGCGACCCGAAATCGGATGCCCGCAACAACGAGAAGCTGCTCGCCCACCTGAAGGGGCAAAGCAACCGCAAGGCACATTTCTACTGCGTACTGGTGCTGGTTCGTGCGGCCAACGACCCGCAGCCGATCATTGCCGAAGGCGAATGGCACGGCGAAATTCTCGAGGCACAACGTGGCGCCGATGGTTTCGGTTACGATCCGCTGTTCTTCGTGCCCAGCCAGAACCAGACTGCGGCCGAACTCGATAGCGAGGTCAAGAACCAGCTGTCGCACCGCGGCCGGGCCATGCAAAAACTGATCGAACGACTGCCGACACTCTAGGTCGAAATACGCTGTCACTCCCGCGCAGGCGGGAGCCTTGGGATCCCCCTTCCGGACGCCCCCCTCCGAATTCATCAGGCTCTATGGCACGCACCATTCCTATCTTCGCCGCCGGCAAGACACCCTCCGTTTCCTCATCATTGGAGTTCCGCGTCTCGCCGCCACTCGCCCTTTATGTGCACGTGCCGTGGTGCGTCCAGAAGTGCCCGTATTGCGACTTCAATTCGCACGAGGCCAACGGGACGATCCCTGAACGTGAATATGTCGATGCGCTGATCGCTGACCTGCAATCTGCCCTGCCGCTGATCTGGGGCCGGCCGGTGGTCAGTGTCTTTTTTGGGGGTGGCACACCCAGCCTGCTGTCGCCGGCGGCGGTCGACGAACTGATCGCCACCTTCCGGGCGCTGGCCATGCTGGCGCCGGATGCCGAAATCACGCTGGAAGCAAACCCGGGAACGGTCGAGGCGGAGAAGTTCGCCGGCTTCCGCTCCGCCGGCGTCAATCGCCTGTCTCTGGGCATTCAGAGCTTCAACGATGAACACCTGCAAGCGCTCGGCCGCATCCACGGCGCCGAAGAGGCCAAGCGCGCGGCACAACTGGCCGGCGAGCATTTTGACTCGTTCAACCTCGACCTGATGTACGGCCTGCCGGGGCAAACGCACGAACAAGCGCTCTCTGATGTTGAAACCGCGCTGAGCTTTTCCCCTTCACATCTGTCCTGCTACCAGCTGACGCTGGAGCCGAATACCCGCTTCGCCGCCTTCCCACCGGAACTGCCGGAGAGTGATATCTGCGCCGACATGCAGGAAAGCATCGAAGCTCGCCTGGCTGCTGCCGGTTTCAGCAATTACGAAACCTCGGCCTTTGCCCAACGCGGCAAGCAGTGCAAGCACAACCTCAATTACTGGTATTTCGGTGATTATCTTGGCATCGGCGCTGGCGCCCACTCCAAGCTGACCTTGCATGACCGGGTACTGCGCCAGATGCGCTGGAAACACCCGAAGGCCTACCTGGAAAATATCCGCAGCGGCCACGCAGTGCAGGAAGACAATCAGGTTGAAGTGGCCAGCCTGCCCTTCGAATTCATGATGAATGCGCTGCGCCTGGCCGACGGCTTCCACCCGTCCCTGTTCGAAGCGCGCACTGCCCAGTCGCTGAACCGCGTCCTGCCGCAAATGAAAGCCGCAGAATCCGACGGACTGCTGATCGTCGGCCCGGAAAAAATTGCGCCGACCGCGAAGGGCCGGCGCTTTCTGAACGTGTTGCTAGAACGTTTTCTCTAGCATTCGGGGCGAATACCGCCCCCTGTCTTTAGCGCGGAACCTCGGCGACAAAAATCTCGACCCGCCGGTTCTTGGCCCGCCCGGCCGGCGTGGAATTATCGGCAATCGGCTCATGCGAACCGCGGCCATCAATACTGATCCGGTTGCTTGCCACCCCGCGCGAAGCCAGGTAATCGCGGGTCGCCGCTGCGCGGTTGACCGACAAGGGATTGTTGATCGCATCGCCTCCGACGTTGTCGGTATGCCCGACGATGCGCACATGGGTCACCGGATTCTGGATCAGCGTCGAGGCAAAACGATCAAGCACGGCATGCAGTGCGGGGTTTATGTCGTAATGACCGGAATCGAAGGACAGGTCGCTGGGGATATCCAGCTTGAGCTGATTGTCGGCCGTCTGGGTGACGCCGATACCAGTACCCTGGGTCGCCTGCTCCATTGCCGCTTTCTGTTCCTGCATGTGCCGCGACCACAGGTAGCCACCACCGGCGCCAAGCGCAGCACCGACAGCTGCACCGGTCGCTGCGCTCCTGCCTTTGTTACCACCAGCCGTCACCGTTCCGAGAAGCGCACCTGCCACCGCGCCGACTGCCGCGCCCGTTGCTGTCGTCCGCTGCGACTCGTCCATGTTGGCGCAGCCCGACAGGCTGCCACCAAAAACGGCAAACGCGACCAACTTCGCCAAGATGTTTTTCATGTACGACGCTCCTCGAAATACAGCAATTGAGTACTCAGCCTAGGTCAGTCCAAGCGATAGCGCAAACTGACCCAGCCGAGAACGAGAGCGCAGGCTCAGCCGAAGAGGCCGCCTTTTTTCAGCATGTCCAACCCCTGGGCCAGAAGATCACCACCTTCGGGGACTTGACCATTCGGGGTCAGCTTGTCGACCACCTGTGGCAGCAGATCGGCCAGACCACCGGAAGCCTGTTCCGTTGAAACGCCCAACTGGGCGGCAATTTCCTGCAGCTTGCCGCCACCAAGGACAGCCTGAATCTGTTCGGCCGAAATCGGCAGATTCTGGCCCGTGGACACCCATGAATTGACGATATTGCCCAGGCCGCCCTGCTGGAAGGACTGGACAAGCCCGCCCAGACCACCGGTCTGCGGGTTGTTGATCAGCTGCATAACGATGTTCAGCAGCGGGCTTTCACCACCAGATTGCCCGCCCGCCAAGGCACCAACGACCGAATCAAGAAGACCCATGATTTTCTCTCCACAAGGAATTA
This sequence comes from Dechloromonas aromatica RCB, assembly GCF_000012425.1. Classification (NCBI taxonomy): domain Bacteria; kingdom Pseudomonadati; phylum Pseudomonadota; class Betaproteobacteria; order Rhodocyclales; family Azonexaceae; genus Dechloromonas; species Dechloromonas aromatica (nom. nud.). The sequence goes on from NC_007298.1 coordinate 4,148,551, forward strand.
GATTGGGCCATCCTAATCCATCGGCATGACGGCGATTGTGAATATTTGCGAAAGGCTGCCTGCTACGCCGCCAGCTTCTTCTGCGCAGCCGATGCCTCTTCACGCACCCGTTTGGCTTCGTCGAGCAGATAGCGCTGATAGTCTTCCAGATCACCGTCGAACGGCGCAACACCGCCCTTGGAAACCAGCCAGAACTCGTCGCAGACCGAGCGCAGCAGGGCGCGGTCGTGGCTGACCAGCATGACGGTGCCTTCGAATTCGTTGAGCGCGACGGCCAGCGCTTCGCGCGTGTTGAGGTCGAGGTGGTTGGTCGGTTCGTCGAGCAGCAGCAGGTTGGGGCGCTGCCAGACCAGCATGCACAGCACCAGGCGCGCCTTTTCGCCGCCGCTCATGGTGCCGACCGCCTGCTTGACCATCTCGCCGCCGAAATTGAAGGTGCCGAGGAAATTTCGCAGTTCCTGTTCGCGTCCCGGCACGTTGCTGCGGCCGGCAGCGATGGCTTCCTTGGCCAGGCGCACCATGTGTTCGAGCGGCGTGTCCTGCGGGCGCAGCACGTCAAGCTCCTGCTGGGCGAAGTAGCCGATGTTCAGGCCCTTGCCCTCGGTGACATCGCCGCTGATCGCCTGGAGGTCGCGGGCGATGGTCTTGACCAGCGTCGACTTGCCCTGGCCGTTGGCGCCGAGGATGCCGATGCGCTGGCCGGCCATGACCGACCGGTTGATGCCGCGGACGATGACGGTCGGCGGCGTGCCGGCCGGCGCTTCTTCCGCCGGCGGGTAGCCGATGGTGACGTCCATCATCGACAGCATCGGGTTGGGCAGGTTCTGCGGCTCCTGGAACTCGAAGGTGAATTCGGCGTCGGCCAGCACCGGCGCGATCTTTTCCATGCGGTCGAGCGCCTTGACTCGGCTCTGGGCCTGCTTGGCCTTGCTGGCCTTGGCCTTGAAGCGGTTGATGAAGGATTGCAGGTGTGCGATCTTCTCGGCCTGCTTCGCCATCGTCGCCTGCTGGAGCAGCATCTGCTCGGCGCGCATGTCTTCGAACTTGCTGTAATTGCCGCCGTAACGGACCAGCTTGGCGTTGTCGATATGCAGCGTGACCTGGGTGATGGCGTCGAGGAATTCGCGGTCGTGGCTGATCATGACCAGCGTGCCCTGGTAACGCTTGAGCCACGCTTCGAGCCAGACCAGCGCGTCCAAGTCCAAGTGGTTGGTCGGTTCGTCGAGCAGCAGGATATCGGACGGGCACATCAGGGCGCGGGCCAGTTGCAGGCGCATGCGCCAGCCGCCGGAGAAGCTGTTGACCGGGTTGTGCAGTTCGGACACCTTGAAACCGAGGCCGAGGATCAGCGACTGGGCGCGCGCTTCGGCGTCGTGCTCGCCAGCGTCGTTGAGCGCCATGTAGGCCTCGGCCATGCGCATGCCGTCGTCGCTGGCTTCGGCGTCGTGCACTTCGTTGCGGGCGGCGAGCAGCTTGGTGTCGCCGTCGATGACGAAATCGGTGGCCGACTGCTCGGTTTCCGGCATGTCCTGCGCCACCTGGCCCATCTGCCATTGCTTGGGAATCGAATAATCCCCGCCATCCTCATGCAGCGTGCCGTTGAGCAGTGCAAACAGCGTGGACTTGCCGGCACCATTGCGGCCAACCAGACCGACCTTTTCACCGGGATTGATGGTGACGGAGGCCTTGTCGAGCAGCACTTTCGAGCTGCGGCGCAGAGTGACGTTCTTGAGGATGATCATGGGGTATTCGTTTTCTTCAGAGGGTGGGCGCGAACGCCCGATCAGGCGATGATGTCGCCGTCGACGTAGAACCAGCAGCCATCTTCGCGAACAAAGCGGCTGATTTCGTGCAGTCGATGGCCACGTCCGTCAATCCGGTAGCGGGCGACGAATTCGACGGTGGCATGATTTTCATCCTGCAGCTGGTGGCGCTTGATCTCCAGCCCGAGCCACTTGGTGCCATCGTCTTCGGCCAGATCAAGATTAACCGGCCGGGTCGATGGGTGCCAGCTGGCCTGCAGGTAATCGTCCAGCCTCAGCACATAGGCACTGTAACGCGAGCGCATCAGCGCCTCGGCTGTGAGGGCAACTTCAGCCCCGGCGTGCAGTCGGCCGCAGCAATCGGCGTAACGCCTGCCGCTACCGCAGGGACAGGCGTCACTCGTTTTCACTTGGCTTCGACGACTTCGCCGCCGAGGGCTTCAACCAGTTGCGGCAGGAAGCGCGACAGTTCGCCGGTCATCAGCGCGAAATCGGCATCGAACTGCTCATCGGCGTGTTCGGCGCTTTTCTCGGCTTCTTCCTTGAGCAGATCAAGGAAAGCGAGGCGCTTGATTTCCATCTTTTCACCAAGCACGAAGGAAATGCGGTCGTCCCAGGTCAGGGCCAGCTTGGTCGGCATCTTGCCGCTGGCCAGGTGGGCCTTGATCTCGCCGCTGATTTCATCGCCCAGCGGGTGACGGACGTAACGCACAGCCGCTTTCTCTTCGCCGGCCGCCTTCAGTTCGCAGTCGCGGTCGATGGTAAAGCCAGCCGGGGCGTCGCCGCCGGCCAGCCAGTCGGCCATCGCCGCTTGCGGCGAAACCTGGGTGTGCAACATGGTCAGCGGGAAATCATCGAGACAGTGACGCAGATGCTCGATGACCTCCTCGGCCTTCGCAGGGCTGCCGGCATCGACGCAGAACCAGCCATTTTTCGGATCAAGCCAGACGTAAGTGGTGCGGCGGCGGGTAAAGGCGCGGGGCATCAGTTCTTCAGTGACGCGCTCGCGCAATTCCTTCAACTGCTTGCGACCGGGGGCATAGCCCTGCTGGGCTTCCATCAGCTCGGCCCGTTCCTTGACCTCTTCATTGACTACGGAAGAAGGCAGCAGGCGCTGCTCAACACTCAGGGCAATCATCCATTGCTGGCCAAGCGAGTAAACCAGCGCACCATCGCGGCGCGGCGATACCCAGCCACGGCTCATCGGCTGGTTGCTCGGGCACTTTACAAACGGCCCACGGGAGAGTTGTTCGTCAAATTTGGCGAGGTCGATGTTCCACGGCGTCGGCAGGCGATAAAGCTGGAGATTCTTGAACCACATGGCGTATTTCCCAAAAAACAGCCCGCTACCAATCGTCGGCGCGGGAGCAAAGAGCGAGAGTTTAACAGCCGGCCGGCTGCCTTGCCGGAATGCATCGCGACAAGGCACCTGAAGCCTGCCAGAAAAAAACCTCTGGCAACTTCGTGTGAGTTGCCAGAGGCTCTTTTTCAACAGCACCCGACTCACTTGCCGGGCCAGGGATTCAGACTATTTGGTACCGACGTGACCGCCAGTCTTGCTGACCATGAATTCAACAGCGGCCTTCATTTCGGCATCGCTCAAATTGGCCAGGCCACCGCGAGCCGGCATCGAGTTATGGCCATTGATGGCTGACTTGATCAGAGGATCAACCCCATTTTTCAGACGCGGCTTCCAGTCATTCATATCGCCCAGTTTCGGCGCGCCGTTCTTCCCGGTGGCGTGGCACTCCTGGCAACGCTCCTGAACCACCTGATCACCGCTCCGTGACTTCGCTGAACTGTAAACCTTGTTCGTATCGGCTGAATGACCGGCACTCACCATATAGCCCACGGCACGACTCATCTCGACATCGGAAAGCGCTGCCTGACCACCATGGGCCGGCATGTTGCGAACCCCGGTAATGGCATTCTGCGTCAGCTTGTCCAGACCCTTGGATGCACGCTGGGACCAGGCGGCACGATCGTCAATTTTTGGAGCACCGTCCTTGCCGGACAAGTGGCACGCTGCACAGACGGTATCAACCACTTCTTTGCCGGAGCGATCGGATGCCAGCGCTGGCGTGATACAGAGAGGCAGTACGGCCAATGCCGCCAGCAATCCCATGGAAATACTTTTGCTACATTTCATAACAACCCCGCTTTTATAATTAATTACAAATCACATTTTACCCAGCGCTTGTTTTCATGCCAGCTGTTTTTTACGGAAAATGACGTCCCAGACGCCATGGCCGAGGCGCAAACCTCGGTTTTCGAACTTGGTCAGCGGACGGTAATCGGGGCGCGGGGCAAAGCCTTCCGATGAATTGACCAGCGTCGGTTCGCCAGAGAGCACTTCCAGCATCTGGTGCGCGTATTCTTCCCAGTCGGTGGCGCAATGGAAGTAACCACCCGGCTTCAGGCGGGAAGCAAGCAGCGCAACGAACGGCGACTGGATCAGGCGGCGCTTGTTGTGGCGGGCCTTGTGCCACGGATCCGGAAAGAAGACATGGACACCATCGAGCGAATCTTCCGGCAGCATGTCACGGACCACTTCAACCGCATCGTGCTGGCAGATGCGCAGGTTGGTCAGCTCGCGTTCGGCGATCTGCTTGCACAGCGCCCCAACCCCCGGCACATGCACTTCGACGCCGAGGTAGTCGATATCGCGATTGGCATCGGCAATCTTGGCCGTGGTTTCGCCCATCCCCGTGCCGATTTCGAGCACTTTCGGATTGTTCCGGCCAAAGAAGGCAGCCAGATCGATCGGCTGAGATGCATAGACCAGGCCGATCTTCGGCATCATCTCGGCGTAGTAGTTCTCCTGGGCCGAGGACATGCGGCCTGCCCGTCGCACGTAGCTCTTGATGTGCCCATAGCCTTCGCGGCCTTCTTCGTAAACGCCTTCGCCGACATTGGCCGGTTGAATCAGGGGGGTATCGCTCATGAGCCTATCAATCCAGAGGTCGGCGACGAAGGGTCGGCCGAGTAGTATTTGCGGGCCATACGGCCCGCCAGGAAAGCCTCGCGGCCTGCTTCAACACCCTTCTTCATGGCGCTGGCCATCAGTATCGGGTCTTTGGCGTGAGCAATGGCCGTGTTCATCAGCACACCGTCGCAACCCAATTCCATGGCAATCGCCGCATCGGAGGCCGTACCGACGCCGGCATCGACGATGATCGGCACCTTGGCGTTGTCGATGATCAGACGCAGGTTCCACGGATTGACGATACCCATGCCGGAACCGATCAGCGAAGCCAGCGGCATCACCGCCACACAGCCGATTTCTTCGAGCATCTTGCACTGGATGGGATCGTCGGCGCAGTACACCATGACCTGGAAACCTTCCTTGACCAGCGTTTCGGCGGCCTTCAGGGTTTCCGGCATGTTCGGGAACAGGTTGGTCGGATCACCGAGCACTTCCAGCTTGCACAGCGGATGACCGTCGAGCAGTTCGCGCGCCAGACGCAACGTGCGCACCGCATCGTCGGCGGTATAGCAGCCGGCGGTGTTGGGCAAAATGGTGAACTTGGACGGTGGAATGGCGTCCAGCAGATTGGGCTGACTGGCATCCTGGCCGATATTGGTACGGCGGATGGCGACGGTGACGATCTCCGCCCCCGAGGCATCGATGGCCGCCCGTGTTTCAGCGAAGTCCTTGTACTTGCCGGTGCCGACCAGCAAACGGGAGCGGTACGCCTTGCCGGCGATAGTCAGTTGATGCATGGAGATTGCTCCTTAGCCGCCGCCGACGGCGACGACGATTTCAAGTTGGTCGCCCGTCACCAGCGCTGTCGTTGCATGCTGGCTCTTGGAGACGATTTCGCCGTTACGTTCGACGGCGATGCGCTTGCCCGTAAACCCGAGCTGATCGATCAGCCCCGCTACGGTCAACGCTTCGGAAAACTGGCGGGACTCGCCATTGATTTTAAGTTCGAGCATCGGGCTATTTTAGCAAGCCGCGCGGTTTTCTCGGTGCGCTGGTGAATAAGCGGTCGTAAAGCCAGTTGGGCAAAACCCGCAACAATTTGGCCACCACGCCCATCTGCCACGGGATCACGGCATAGCTCGTGCCACGCTCGATGGTGGCGGCAAAACGCTCGGCTGCTTGGTCGACTGGCAACAAGAACGGCATTTGGTAGGGATTGACCGCCGTCATCGGCGTTTCGATGTAGCCCGGCGCGATGGTCACCACCTTGATGCCGTACGGCCGCATTTCAAGACGCAGGCTTTCCAGATAGGTGATCGCCGCTGCCTTTGAGGCCGAATAGGCCTCTGCCCCCGGCAACCCACGGATACCGGCGACCGAGGCGATACCGACCAGCCGCTGCGTTTTCCTGCCGCCGCTAGCGGCTGCCTTCATGGCCGGAATGAAGGGCGCGAAAGTCGCCGCCATGCCGAAAACGTTGGTGTCCATGACGCGCCGGAAGACCGCCAGATCCTCCTCGCATTCGGTCAACGTACCGGCCGAAACCCCCGCATTGGCAATGATGATGTCCGGCGCGCCAAAACGAGCCAGGAAATCGGCGGCCGCCGCATGCAACGCCGGCGCATCGCTGACATCCAGCGTATAGCAGGCATGCTGCCCGCCAAGACGCTGATTCAAAGCCTCAAGAAACTCGTTGCGTCGCGCCACCAGGCCAAGACGAGCACCTTGAGCGGCATAGTAAACGGCAAGCGCCTCGCCGATACCCGACGAGGCGCCTGTGATGAAGACCCTGAGCGTCAATTATTTCTTGCCGGCGCCTTTGCCTGACTTCTCGCTACGCACCTTGGCAATCAGGCTGTCGGTGATCGCCAGTGCTTCGTTGAAATCCTTGCCACCGACCAGATACTTGCCTTCGACGGCGAGTGCTGGGACGCCGGTGATCTTGTAGGCCTGTGCCATTTGATCGCCACGCTTGACCTTGCTCATGACGCCAAAGGAATTGAAGGTTTCAGCAAATTTCTTCGCATCGACACCTTTCTTGAGTGCCCATTCAGTCACGGTCTTTTCGTCGAACAGGTTCTGGCGCTCAGCATGGATCGCCTTGAAGACATCAGCTTCAAGACGGTGCAGGTCGCCAGTAATCTCCAGCGTGTAGTACAGCTTGGCAATGTTCGCCCAGGCGGCGCGACCAAAGGTGATCGGCACCTTCTTGACGACCACATCACCCTGCTGCTTGGCCACCCAGGCCGTCAGCAACGGGTTGAAATCCGCACAGTGCGGGCAACCATAGCTGAAGAATTCGAGCACTTCGATCTTCGCAGCATCCTCGGTCGCCTGCGCCGGAACGATCGGCGTGTAATCCTTGCCGACGGTCTGGGCAAAGGAAGGCATGGCCACGGCAAGGGCGGCGCCGAATGCAAAAATGGTGCTGACGAAACTGCGGCGTGAAACCTTCATTCGCTACTCCTATTTGGACAGTTGAGCTTCAATGCCGGATTTGGCAAGCTCGGCACGTACTTTGTTCAATTCATCGATCTTCGTGTAGGGGCCGACCCGCACACGGTAGAAGGTCTTGTCCTGAATCATCACCTGCTGGACGACGGCCTCAATACCCATAAACGCGAGCTTGGCCTTCTGGTTGTCAGCGTCCTGCGCCGTGCTGAACGAACCGGCCTGCAGGAAGAGCGGGGTCTTCGATTCCTTGGCCTCTTCCTTCTTGTCCTCTTTCTTTTCTTCCTTCTTCGCCTCGTCCTTTTTTGCCTCGTCCTTCTTGGCATCCGGCTTGGAGGTCTTGTCCGGCACGGCATCCGCCTTGCCTGGCAGGATGTCATAGAACTGGAAGCGCTTTTCCGGGATAGCGTCACCCGGCTTGCCTGGCAAGGCCAAGGGCTGGGCCGGCTGCCCGTTGCTACCTTCGGCCTTGGCTGGCGGCTGTGCTCTTTCGACGAAGGGCAAGGGCGACTTGTTCAGATACCAGACCACCCCGGCCGCAATCCCGACACCAAGCACCAGGCCAATAAACATGCCGACCAGCGTACCGCCTCCGGATTTCTTTTTTGCCGGGGCGCTCTTGCGGGATTTCATATCGCGACTCATCAAATTTCCTTACATCGAATCCGGGCAGCTGACACCGAGGATCGTCATGCCGTTACGGATCGTCTGGCGCACGGCAGCGGCCAGCGCGACGCGAGCATCGCGCAGTGCAGCATCATCGACCAGCATGCGTTCGGCGTTGTACCAGCCGTGGAATTCACCAGCCAGATCCTTCAGGTAGAAGGCAATCAGGTGCGGCGCCAATTCGCGGGCGGCGCCATCGATGACGTCACGGAATTCAGCCAGCTTGCTGGCAATGGCCAGTTCGCGCGGGTTGTCGAGCAGCGCCAGATTGGCATCGGCCAAAGTGGCCAGATCGCCGCCCCACTGGTTGATCACCGAGCAGACGCGGGCATGAGCGTACTGGATGTAATAGACCGGGTTCTCGTTGGTCTGGCTCTTGGCCAGATCAAGGTCGAAATCGAGGTGCTGGTCGGACTTGCGCAGCGCATAGAAGAAGCGGCAGGCATCGTTACCAACTTCACCGCGCAATTCGCGCAGGGTGACAAACTCGCCGGAGCGCGTCGACATCGAGGCCTTCTGGCCGTTGCGGTAGAGCACGGCGAACTGGACCAGTGCGACCTGCAACTTGCTGGCATCCAGCCCCAACGCGGTGATCGCCCCGTTTACGCGGGCGATGTAGCCGTGGTGATCGGCACCCCAGATATTGATGACCTTGTCGAAGCCACGCTCGAACTTGTTCAGATGATAGGCAATATCGGAGGCGAAATAGGTGTAGAGGCCATTTTCGCGCTGGACAACGCGGTCCTTCTCGTCACCGAAAGTGGTCGACTTGAACCAGCGGGCACCGTTCTGCACATACAGGTGACCGTTCTTTTCCAGCAGGTCGACGCAACGGGCGACCAAGCCGGTGTCGAACAGCGCCTGCTCGGAGAACCAGACGTCGAAATGGACACCGAACTCTTCCAGATCGTCGCGGCCATCCGCCAATTGCTCGGACAAGGCATGCTGATGCACATAGGTCCAGTCCGGGCCAAGCAATACCTTGGCATTGGCGATCAAGGCGTCGAGATGCAGGTCGCGCTGGCGCTTGGCTTCATCGTCGGCACGCTCGGCCTCAGGCAGGCCAGGCGTCCCGGCCAGCACGTCGGCGGCCGGACGAACGAATTTGTCGCCATGCGCCACCGTCATCTGCTTGGCCATGTCGCGTACATAGTCGCCCTGATAGGCATTGGGCAGGAAGGGCACATCGACGCCGTGCTGTTCGAGGTAGCGCAACCAGGTCGACAGACCGAGGATGTCCATCTGACGACCGGCATCATTGACGTAATACTCGCGGGTCACGTCCCAGCCGGCGAAAGTCAGCAGACTGGACAGCGAAGCGCCGTAAGCAGCACCGCGACCATGTCCGACGTGCAGCGGGCCGGTCGGGTTGGCCGACACGAATTCGACTTGCACTTTCTGCCAGCCACCCTGGTTCGAGCGGCCAAAATTATCGCCTTCGGCCAGCACGGCCTTGACAACATCGGTCTTGAAGCCGGCATCAAGCGTGAAATTGATGAAGCCCGCCCCGGCCACTTCAGCCTTGGTCACCAGCCTGGAGGGAGGTAACTCAGCCAGCAGCTGATTGGCGATTTCGCGCGGGTTCTTCTTCAGCGCCTTGGCCAATTGCATGGCCAAGTTGGTCGCGAAGTCGCCATGCGTCGGATCGCGCGGGCGCTCGAGGTGAATGGGGGTATCGGTTGCAGCAGGTGCAACGCTGGCCAGTGCCTGTTGCAACAGGGCGGTCAGCTGGGTTTTGACGTCTTGGGCCATTGATTTGCGGCAGAAAAATCCAAAACGGCGATTATACGCTGCCGACGCCCGGGGTCTGCTTCGTAATTGCCGACCAGGCCGCCAGTTTTTCAAGGTAGCTGCGTGCCGCATGGGCCGGGCTGGTGGATGGCAGTCGGAGCAGGCGCAATTCCTTGCCGCCCAGCCCCGGGAGCACATGGCGGCGAAAACTGGCCTCGGCCGTAGCACCATTAAAATACACGCTTTCAATACCGGGATGGGCCGCAAAAAAAGCCGGAAAGTCATTGACGCAAACCGAGCCGCGAACAATATCGGAATCCAGACTACCGTAGCGCTCACACGTGGCAATCACATCCCACAAGGCAATCCCGGCCGCTTGCAAGCTTTCCAGGCGCTGAGCATAAGGCAGCGAAGGCCCGGCACCGATCAAATCTCCGATGATCCGCCAGAAAGCATTACGTTCATTGGCGTAGTACTGTCCGGCACGCAACGAAGCCTCCCCCGGCATGCTGCCGAGAATGAGGATCCTGGCGCGAGCATCGACGACCGGTGAAAAGCCTTGAATCTGCGACATCGGTGACATGACGCGCAGTCAGCCCCCCATGACCCGGTTCTTGCCGGAGCGCTTGGCCAGATACATGGCCTGATCGGCTCGCCGGATGGCATCGGTACCGGTTTCATCAGGTGCCAGCTGAGCCACCCCGGCACTGAACGTGATCAGTATCTTTTCATTACCCGAAAGGTAGATCGCCTTGGTGAGCTCGCGCTGCAGACGGGTCATCGCCTCAATACCCTGCTCCAGGGTCGTATCCGGCATCAGGACGACGAATTCCTCGCCACCGTAGCGGGCCAGCGTATCACTCGGTCGCATGTTGCTCCGCGTAACGTCCGCCAGATGGATCAAGGCCCCATCGCCGGCATCGTGACCGAGCCGGTCATTGAGTTTCTTGAAATTATCGACGTCAAGCAAACTGATCGACAGGGGCAAATCCTTGCGCCGCATGCTGGAAACCTCGCGCGCCAGAGCCTCGTCCAGCCCCTTGCGGTTCAAGGCATCGGTCAGCGGGTCGTGGCGGGCCAGGGCACTGGCGTTATCCAGCTCCTGATGCAACTGCATCAGCTCCGATTCAGTAATCAACACCTTATCCTGCAGCGTTTTCAATTGCTCGCGGGATTGCGCGGTTTCTTCGGCCATCGCATGCGTCGCCCTGATCACATCATCAAGCAAGGGCCTCAAATCATCAACGCTAGAGACTCTCTCGATCTGGCGCGCACTTTCCTCGATACGCCCCTCGAACTCGCTGCTCGAACGGTTCATGGTCGCCAGTCGCTCGATGAACTCAGCCAGCATATGACGCATTTCAGCCTGCGCCTGGACAGAACGCGACTTGGCGCGCCCCTGCCTTTCCATCACGTCGCGCAAGCGGCGCTCCATCTCATCGAGATGACGCAGCGTCAACGGCGGGGCAACCGCCGCCAGAAGACCATCGATCTGCCCCTTGAACCAGCTGTCATCAACACTCAGCTCGCCGATATTCTCGATGATCATGTGCAAGAGCTTGAGCAGGGCCCCCTTGATCTCGACCTGCTCCTCGGCAGCAGCGCACATCTGGTAAGCCAGATTGGCCAGAAGCTCCTGAACGGAAGTTAGCTCGACCGTCGTCTGCTTGAGCATCAACAGCAATTCATTGGCCATTCCGGCCACCCGCGAATTATCGTCGCCCAGCGCAGGCAACACGCCCTCAACAAGACGGGCGAGCTTGCTGGCAAACTCGCCAGGCAACGACTCCACCGACGAGGAGGCTGGTTCGGCGGGTGGCGACACAACGCCAGCCTGGGCAAAAGTATTCAACGCATCGGTAACGCACTGCCAACTACGCCGACCAATCGCCGAGTCGAGCAAATCGAGCGATTGCTGCTGCCGCTTATTGCGCGGCGACAATTGAGTCGCCAAGTGGCGCAACGGCACTTCGGGAAAAGGAAGGATGTTCGGAATACCGGCGATTTCGTTGTAGCACGCCTGATAATTGGCAGGCGTCGGCTGCAAGTGACGAACAGCAAGGCGCTTTAGCGCTTCCCGCGCAATATCTGAGGGCTGTTTTGGGTCGTTCATGGACGCGATATTTGGCTTCGGGTGGCGAGACATGGCACCGGGACAGTCGGTTAGCAAGTTTATCCCATTGAAGCGCCCGACCTGCAAGATAGTTAGCCTCGACTTTGGCTACCGGCCCGCGCATTGCCAACACCCCCAAATCGCCGGGCCGCAACCCGCGTTGGCGTGTTAACATGCTCGTTTAGCTTTGCTGCCCGGCCCGGCCGGCGTTTACCGTCCAATGCGCATCCTTCGCCTGCTCAAGATCGCCTCTGTCGCCAGCCGTTTCGGCCTGGACGAGATGGTGCTCGAACACGAGCCGAGCGGCCGCTTGGTGCGCATCGCCAATGCCCTGCAATTCTGGCGCGACCTGTCCACGCCACGTGCCGTCCGCCTGCGCCTTGCCCTGGAGTCACTGGGCCCGATTTTCGTCAAGTTCGGCCAGGTGCTGTCCACCCGGCGCGACCTGATGCCCCCCGACATTGCCGACGAGCTGGCCCGCTTGCAGGATCGCGTTCCACCTTTCGACTCCGCGCTCGCCCTAGCCGAAATCGAAAAGGCCTATGGCCGTCCGGCCAGCGAAGTTTTTGCCGAATTCGACGCGACGCCAATTGCCTCCGCCTCGATCGCCCAGGTCCATTTCGCCAAGTTGCGCGAAGAGGATGGCGGCCATGAAGTCGCCGTCAAGATCCTGCGCCCCAACATGCTGTCGGTCATCGAGCACGATCTGGCGCTGATGGACAACCTGGCCATGCTGCTTGAAAAGCTGTGGTCGGACGGCAAGCGCCTGAAGCCGCGCGAAGTGGTCGCTGAATTCGCCAAGTATCTGCGCGATGAGCTCGATCTGATGCGCGAAGCCGCCAACGCCTCGCAACTGCGCCGCAACTTTACCGACTCGCAGTTGCTGATCGTGCCCGAGGTGCATTGGGATTTCTGCACCTCGACGGTCATGGTCATGGAGCGCATGAAGGGCACGCCGATCTCGCAGATCGACAAGCTGCGCGCCGACGGCATCGACCTCTCCAAACTATCGGCGGCCGGCGTCGAAATCTTCTTCACGCAGGTCTTCCGCGACGGCTTCTTCCACGCCGACATGCACCCGGGCAACATCTTCGTCGCCCCCGATGGCCGCTACATCGCGCTCGATTTCGGCATCGTCGGCACGCTGACCGATTCTGACAAGAATTACCTCGCCCAGAACTTCCTCGCCTTCTTCCGTCGCGACTACAAGCGTGTCGCCGAGGCGCACATCGAATCCGGCTGGGCGCCGAAAGACACCCGCGTCGACGAGTTCGAAGCGGCCATTCGCGCCGTCTGCGAACCGATTTTCGACCGCCCGCTGAAGGACATCTCTTTCGGCAAGATCCTGCTCCGCCTGTTCCAGACCTCGCGCCGCTTCAACGTCGAGATCCAGCCGCAACTGGTCATGCTGCAGAAGACCCTGCTCAACATCGAGGGCCTCGGCCGCCAGCTCGATCCTGAACTCGACCTGTGGAAAACCGCCAAGCCTTTCCTCGAGCGCTGGATGAGCGAGCAGATCGGCTGGCGAGGCCTGATCAAGACCTTCAAGCAGGAAGCGCCCTATCTGGCGCGGACCATTCCACAACTACCGCGCCTCGTCCATCAGGCGCTGTCCAACCCGACCAAGGCCGACCTGCAACCTCAACTCGCCCAACTGATCGCCGCCCAGCATCAGCAGAATCGCTGGCTGGCCATTATCGCCCTGCTGCTCGCCCTGCTCGTCGGCGCGCTGTTCGCCTGACCCGATGGCCGTCGTCACCCTCGAAACCTTCACCGCTGAGCACGTCGCCGACTGGTTCGCCACCCGCGACATCAACAAGGCCAAGCCTTACGTTGATCTGGTCCGCGATCTTGAAATCAATGGCAGCCAGCTCAGCGCCGTCGTCCCCGGCTCGGCCAAGACGCCTTATACGGTCCAGGCCTACCTGAGCCAGGCCCAGAGCGGCGAGATGATGGTGGTCAGCCGCTGCACCTGCAATGTCGGCCGCCACTGCAAGCACGTCGCGGCCATGCTGCTCAAGGCCATTGAAGAACGCAACCCGAAGGAACGCGTCAGCAATAGCGTCCTCTCCTGGGTCGAAGACCTGCGCCGCACCTCGATTGCCGTCGCCAAGAAGAAAGCTCGCCCGGCCAGTGCCCGGCAGCAGCTGTTCTACATCCTGAAATGGACGGCCGACAAGCGCCAGTTCGGCATCGAAATCCGCAAGGGCAAATTCCCGGAAAGTGCCGAGGAGTGGTGGAAGGTCGACCGCGCATTGGTCACGCCGCCACAATTCGTCACCGAGGAAGACCTCGGCATCCTCCGCCTGATCTGGGCTGACCGTGGCCACGAGACAGGTCTGCGGGCTTTCGGCCTCGGGCCGACACATGGCGCCGAAATTCTGCAGCGCATGGCGGCCAGCCACCGGCTTTATCCGGAAGACGATCTCGGCCTGCCGCTCAACGCCAGCGCTACCCGCCCGGCCAGCATTGGCTGGCAGGTCGATGGCATGGGCTTCCAGCGCCCTTACCTGAAGCCGGAACCTTCGGCCGAGATGATCATCGCCGTCGATCCGCCCTGGTACGTCGACCTGGCCGAAGGCGAAACCGGGCCACTTGAAGTGACCGGCAACCCCGGCGTGGTCAATCGCCTGTTCTCGCTACCGCCGCTATCTTCCAAGGAAGCCGCGCTGGTCGCCGAGGCCTTGTCCGAACTCGCCCCCGATCTGCCGCTGCCTGGCGACGATGCCGGTGCCCGCCTGCGCTTGGTTGATGCACCGCTGCAACCGATCCTCCAGTTCGAAACGTTGCATACCCACGGCCATCGCGCCTGGCGCAACTATCCGCAGAATTTCGGCGGCGACTCGTTCGATGTCGCCAAGGTCGTTTTCCGCTATGCCGACACCGATGTCCGGCCCGAGGAAAAAAGCGAATTCATCACCCTGCCCGAGGGCGAGACCATCCGCCTGAAACGTCGGCCGGAAGAGGAAGCCAAGGCGCTGCTGACACTGGAAGACTTTGGCCTGCAGAAGATCCCCAGCCACACGCTGCATACCTTCGGCAGCCCGCCGGAAGGCATCTATGGCCTGGCCGAAGAGTCGCTGTGGGTGCCCTTCATGCAGGACGCCCAGCGCCTGAAGGAAGCTGGCTGGCAGATCGAATTTCCCGAGGATTTCCGTCACCACGTCATCGAGGTCGATGGCTGGGAAGCCGAACTGTTCGAAGCCGACAACGGCTGGTTCAACCTCGACATGGGCATCATCGTTGAAGGCGAGCGCCTGCCGCTGGCCCCGCTGCTCGCCAATCTGTTCCGCACCGACCCGCGCTGGCTGGAAGCAACCGAGCTCGAACGCGTTCCCGACACCGAAGGCATCGACCTCTACACGGCCCGCGGCAAGCGCCTGCGCGTGCCGGCCGGTCGCATCAAACCGCTCGCCGCCACGCTGATCGACCTGTTCGATGGTTTCTCCGGTGGCAACGTGCTGCGCCTGTCGCGTTTCGACGCACCGCGCCTAGCCGAACTGTCCGACATCAGCCGCTGGCAGTTCCGCGGCCAGAGCGACATCATGGCCATGGCCGAACGCCTGCTCGACGCCCAGGGCATTGGCGACGTCGCGCCCCCTGCCGGCTTCCGGCTTGATTTGCGCCCCTACCAGAAGGAAGGCCTGGCCTGGCTGCAGTTCCTGCGTGAGCACGATCTGTCGGGCATCCTGGCTGACGACATGGGCCTCGGCAAGACCGCCCAGACGCTGGCCCACCTGTTGCTCGAAAAGGAAGCCGGCCGCCTGGAAAAACCAGCGCTGATCATCCTGCCGACTTCGCTGATCTTCAACTGGAAGAATGAAGCGGCGCGTTTCGCTCCCGACCTCAAGGTACTGTCGCTGCACGGCCCGGAACGCAAGACCCAATTCGGCGAAATCACCAAGCACGACGTCATCCTGACCACCTACCCGCTGCTCTGGCGCGATGCCGACGAGCTGATGCAGCACAGCTACCACCTGCTCATTCTCGACGAGGCGCAGACGGTCAAGAACGCCCAGAGTCAGAGCGCCGAGGCAGTGCGCAAGATCGACGCCCGCCATCGCTTGTGCCTGACCGGTACGCCGCTCGAAAACCACCTCGGCGAACTGTGGAGCCAGTTCGACTTCCTGCTCCCCGGCTTCCTCGGCACCAGCAAGCAGTTCAACCGCCACTGGCGGGCACCAATCGAGAAACAGGGTGACATGGCCCGGCGCAGCCTGCTCGCCCGGCGCATTCGCCCGTTCATCCTGCGCCGCAAGAAGGAAGATGTGGCGCAGGAACTGCCGCCGAAGACCATCATCATCCGCAGCGTCGAACTCGAAGGCTCCCAGCGCGACCTCTACGAAACGGTGCGCGCCGCGATGGACGCCAAGGTGCGCGATGAAATCGCCAGCAAGGGTTTCGCCCGTAGCCAGATCGTCATCCTCGATGCCCTGCTCAAGCTGCGCCAGGTCTGCTGCGACCCCCGCCTGGTCAAGGCCAGTTCCGCCCGCAAGGTGACGGAACGCGCCAAGCTCGACCTGCTGATGGCCATGCTGCCGGAACTGGTCGACGAAGGCCGCCGTGTCCTCGTCTTCTCGCAATTCACCAGCATGCTGGCATTGATCGAGCATGAACTGGACAAGGCCGGCATCACCTACGTCACGCTGACCGGCGATACCGTCGACCGCGAAGTGCCGATTCGCCGCTTCCAGGACTGCGAAGTACCGATCTTCCTGATCAGTCTGAAAGCCGGTGGCGTCGGTCTGAACCTGACTGCCGCCGATACCGTGATCCACTACGACCCGTGGTGGAACCCGGCCGTCGAAAACCAGGCCACCGACCGGGCACACCGACTCGGTCAGGACAAACCGGTCTTCGTCTATAAGCTGATTGTCAGCGGCAGCATTGAGGAAAAAATCCTTGCCCTGCAGGAGCGGAAAGCCGAACTGGCCGCCGGGATTCTGTCCGAAGACCACCGCGTGGACGTCAAGTTCGGGACCGACGACCTGGCCGCACTATTCGAACCCTTGCCCGAGTAAGTACCGCTGGGGCGCGGCAATGCCTACAATAGGCTCAGCAGCGTTTTCTAATAGAGGATTTGCCATGCACCGCTTTGTTGCTCTGCTTTGCCTTGGACTCTTCATCGCGACCGCCCATGCCGAGGAATGGATGGTCAGGAAAAAACTGGCGACAAACTTCGACGATGCCAAGGAAGCAGTGGTCATGGCCATCGAAAACCGGGGGCTGGTAATCAATTACACCTCGCATATCGCCGATATGCTGGCCCGGACCGGAGCTGACATTGGTGCCACTCGGCAGGTCTTTGAAAAGGCGGAAATCATCGAATTCTGCTCGGCCAAACTGTCGCGCAAGATGATGGAACTGGACCCGCACAACATCGTGCTCTGCCCTTTCGCCATCTCGATCTACACGCTGCCCGGTGAAAAAAATGCGACTTGGGTTGCCTATCGGCTACCCAAAGGCGAAGCGGCGAAGCTGGTCGAACCCTTGCTCAGGGAAATTAGCGCCGAAGCGGGGCAATGAGCCTTGCCTGAAACGGCAAGAACTCAGGCTGCAAACATTCGCGTCAGAGCCCGGCAGAAAAATCCAGCCACCGTAGCAAGGCTGCGTACAACAAATCTGGATTGACCGGCTTGCTGACAAAATCGTTCATGCCGGCAGCCATGCACCGTTCGCGATCTTCGGCAAAGGCGTTGGCCGTCATGGCGAGAATGGGCAGGTTCTTCCGGTTTTCAAGGAGCCGGATGCGCCGCGTCGCCTCCAACCCGTCCATACGCGGCATCTGCATGTCCATCAGGACCAGTGCGTAATTGGTTTGGCTGACCTTATCGAGCGCTTCACACCCATCTTCAGCCACATCGATAGCCAAGCCGACCTCTTCGACCATCATCTGGGCAACCTCCCGATTGATCGGATCGTCCTCGACCAGAAGAACAAGACGGCCGGCATAACGCTGCCGCAACGCGGCCTCAACATCGCGGCTGGACCCTGTGACCAGCATCCCTTTATCGGACGCCTGAACTTGATGGCGCTTCAGGCGCGCCGTAATCCAGAAGAGACTGCCTTTACCCAGCGAACTTTCCGCGCCAGCAGCGCCCCCCATCAATATCGCCAAGTGACGGGTAATGGCCAGACCCAAGCCAGTCCCTCCGTACTTCCGGGTCGTCGACGAGTCGGCTTGTTCAAACGGAGTAAACAAACGTCCCAAGGCTTCCGGGGAAATACCGATGCCCGTATCTTCCACTTCGAGGCGGACGAGTATGCTTTCATCGTTCTCCTCGATCACCCTGCTGCGTAAAGTAATCGCCCCATGGTCGGTAAACTTGATCGCATTATTGGCGTAATTGATCAGCGCCTGGCGCAAGCGAGTGGCATCGCCCAGCACATTGAGCGGCCATCCCGCGGACTCGACGCGGACCGCCAGATTTTTCTCCTGAGCCCGCCCCCTGAGCATTTCCGCCACCTCTCCCAATAACTGCGGGAGCATCAGCGGCGCTTCCTCAAGCACCAGCTTGCCGGCCTCTATTTTGGAAAGATCCAGAATGTCGTCGATGATTGACAGGAGGTGCTTGCCGGAAGCTTCAATCCGCTCCAGAGGTTCATTCAGCGCGGCATCCGTGAGCCCACGGCGCATCAGGTAAGTAGAACCGAGAATGGCGTTCATCGGCGTCCTGATCTCATGGCTCATATTTGCCAGGAAGGCGCTTTTGGCCTTCGTTGCCTGCTCGGCCAGTTCTTTCGCCTCGCGCAGCTCCTGTTCGGCCCGTTTTCGTTCGCTGATATCACTGACGAATGTAATGTAACGAGCAGGCTCCTGAGCGGTTTCAGGCCGATAGTAAATATTGATACTGACTGGAACCATATGCCCGTCACGATGCCGGTGTTGCGCATCCAAGGACACCCGGCCGGCCTGCCTGATTTTTTCCGTCGCGGCGCCAAAGCCTTCAATCGTGAAATCGGGATGGATATCCGGCACGCTTAATCGCATCATTTCGTCGACGGAATAACCGAGCATTGCGGCAGCAACCCGATTCACATAGATAAAGTAGCCTTGGGTGTCCACCCAGTGAATACCGATGCCGACGCGGTCCATGGCAAATATGGTCTGTTCGAGTTGGACATTGGCCTGCGCCAAGGCATGCGTACGTTCCGCCACCAGCGCTTCCAGATGCTGCCGATGCCTGTCAAGCTCGGCTTCACTGGTCCGCAAGGCATCCTCGACCCGCCGCCGCTCGGTGATTTCCCGGGAGATACCGAGGATACCGATTAAATATCCCTCTTTATCGCGCATCGGCGTTTTGATCGTCTCAAACAGACCGCGATAACCACTATCACCGAAAGTCAGCCACTCCTCGTTGATCGTCGGCCCGCCGGCCTCTGCCGCGGCACGATCCTTCTCCCGGAAAAAATCGGCCAACTCCTTGTCGATAAAATCATAGTCGGTTCGGCCGACAATGTCGTATTCGCTGGCATTAAAAAACCGTGAAAACATCGGGTTACAGGACAGATATGCCCCATTCATATCCTTGACCCAGACCAGATCGGGAATCGCGTCATAGAGACTATCCAGAAAAGCGCGTTCGCGTTCGCTCTGGGCCAGGGCAACGGCCAACTCGGCACGCGCATCATCTCGGTCTGCAGCCAGCGCCCTGGTCAGACGATCATTATTGCAACAGAGAATAATTGCCTTGGCCAAATTGGCCAGCACGGGCTGAAATATCTGGGTCAACGGCAGGCCGCCTGACGGCTCGCCCGGCGCAAGCAGCAGGATAGTTCGCTGACCGTCGATGGGCAGACGCAAGGCGTGCGTATAAACCTGATCCAGCGAAAACGGGCGCAACATTATGGGATCAGCCAGAAGCTCAACCTCGCTGGCCAGCACGCCTTCCGAAAGATTGATGCCGGTACCGCAACGGTCAGCCAACATGTAATCACCAACGGCTTTTTCCAGTGTCGCAATAACGCCGAACTCGGAACGATGTGGGGCCGCCAGAACCACACCGGTCGGGAACGAGGTATGGAAAAGCAGTCGCTGCAGCGTCTTCTTGAGCAGACTGTCGAGATCGAGTTCTCCACCAATCGTCAGCGACAGGTCATAGAGAATGCTAAGAATCTGCTCGCGGTTCACGCCAGCCTCCACGGCGAGCAGACCAGGGTGGCGTTGTGGAACATCGGATAGCCCCAACGAACCGTGCTGCCGATCTCACCCAGCGACAAAGCCCCTGCCATCTCGCCAACGCCAGTCGCCATGTGCAATTCAGCCAATTCCTTTTCGGCCCCTTGGCCAAGGTGCATGCGCCGGCCGGCACAGTAGAAGGTCAGCAGTTGAGCGCCTGCCAGGTCACCATGAATACCGCGCAGATTTTCGGCCAGATGCGCTATGCAAGCATTAGCGCCGGCCTCCGGAGCCTGCAGCAGAACCAGCATCGAGTTTTCTGGAATTTCCCCGACGCAGAACAGGGAACCATCGTCAGCCAGCGCCACGGGGATACGCACCACCACGGCCCCATTGGCACGCAGGATGCCAACCGGAAAGTGCACGGCGTACTCATAGAAGTTTTCCCGCGTCAGGGCTATGCCGTATTGCGCCTTGATGATTTCCTGATAGACATCGAAAGCCGGCCGCCAATCGATCGTCGCAATCCGGTTGCCTTCAGTCGACGTTGCGCTCATCGCATGTTCAGGCTGCCGAAAACCGTGCTCCAGCACCGGCGCCATATTGCCAGGCAATAACAGGGCAAGCACGCCGTCGCCAACGACCTGCGATGCATCGAACAGGCAGGGCATGGGCTGGAAGGTTTCGCTTCCGGCATTGACACCGGCGTATTCGACGCGATTCGACAGTTCCAGATAGAGTTCATCGAGAATACTGGCGATATTCGGCAACATGCCGTCGAAAATCATGAAAAGCGTCGGTTTCGGCGCATCGGCCGGATAGCTTTTCCACCCGCTGAGCGCCGCCGAAACCAGTCGATCAACGGCTGGCCTGCCTTCCACATTGATCGCCGGCAACAGAAAATGCGGCGGCATCTGGTCAAAATACAACAACCAGGCCCCTTTTTTGGAAAAACCCTGCCGCTCGATCAGCGCCGGAAAAATGCCGCCGACCAATGCGATCCCGCGTCGGCTACAGGCACTCTGCAGCAGCGGTAGTTGCTCCTTTTCGGCTTCCGGTAGTAAGGCCAAAACACCAGCCCCGCTCGACGGAGGAGCCCAATCATTCAGGGCCTGCTCGATGGCTTCCGCCGTCAATTCAATGTAGCGCAACGATGACAACCCCCAAAGTTCAGGCGGGATTTTTTGCAATTTTGCCAATTACTCGCCGATTGTCCGCCAATAACCTGCCAAACTCAAGTCAGAACGGGAGAAGCTCCGATACGCGCCAGCAAGCTGGTCAACGCATATTCAACCGACTGTTCGCGAACAGCGGCCCGATCCCCGGCGAAATGACAGGTGCAGGCTTCACACCCGGCGTCGCGCCCAGCCCAGGCAAAACAGACCGTGCCAACAGGTTTTTCCACCGAACCTCCGGATGGCCCAGCAATGCCCGTGATCGCCACCGTCCAGTCCGCCCGGCTATGCACCAGAGCCCCTTGGGCCATGGCTCTCGCCGTGGCTTCCGAAACAGCGCCATGGCGATCAAGCGTCGTCTCCGGTACACCAAGCATATCCATCTTGGCTACATTGGAATAAGTCACGAACCCCCGATCAAACCAAGCTGAACTCCCGGCAATAGCCGTTACCGATTGAGCCAGCCATCCGCCAGTGCACGACTCGGCCGCAGCAAGCCACTCACCGCGCTCAAGAAGCGCAGCACCGAGTTGTTCGGCAAGTTTTTCCAGTTCCGACATAATGCACGATCCTAGCACGTTACCCATCGCTGGATGCCTCTCGCCAAACCTGCTGTTTCCTGTCTGCCCAAGCCATCCATTACCGGTGTCATTCTTGCCGGCGGACTGGGCCGACGTATGGGTGGCGTCGACAAGGGCTTGCAGTTGCTTGACGGCCGGCCGCTGATCCGACATGTCGCCGAAAGACTGGCCCCGCAGGTCGACCACCTGCTGATCAATGCCAACCGCAGCCATGAGCAGTACGCCACGCTGGGTTACCCGCTGATAAACGACGTGATCAGCGGATTTGCCGGCCCCCTGGCCGGTCTGCACGCCGCGCTGGCGGCGGCCGAGACCACGCTGGTGGCGACCGCCCCCTGTGACTCACCGTACTTGCCGCTCGATCTGGTCGACGGCCTGCTCGCCGGTCTGCAAGCCAAGGGGGCAGATCTAGCCATCGCCTCGGCCGGTGGGCGCATCCACCCGGTATTCTGTTTGTGCCGGGCGACGCTGCGCGACGAACTGGAGCACTACCTGCAATCCGGGGGGCGCAAGGTGGCCATGTGGTGCGCCGAAATGGGGGCTGTTGAGGTCGACTTTTCCAACCAGCCGGAAGCCTTCAGCAATTTCAACACGCTGGCTGACCTGAAAAATAGCTAAGCCATCAGGTAGCAATTGGCACCTGTGGAAAACCGATATTGCACCGCAGCATTACTTGACTATACTTGGCATGCAGATATAACTATTACCCATAGAAGGGGAACAGCCATGAACGTCAAAATCCACTATCGCATCACCCAGGACCGCGCCGGCATCCCGCAAGACTACAACGGTGCCCGCCACTTCGTCGTTCGCGAAGGCGAGGCTGTCGAAGACACGGCACGAAGCCAGCTGGCCACCGATTATCAGGTGCCGCACAGCGCCGTTGAAATCTGTCGGATCGAAAGCTGATCGTTTGCCGATAGGCAAAAATCATCAAGGTTCGACAATAAAACCGGAGCACTCCGGGAAAAATTCACATGGAATTGTTGCGACGCAACACAAAATCCCTCTAGCCACTGGCAACATTCTGTTACAGAAGGCTACGAAAGGACGACAGACGAGAGAGTCACGGATGCCTAAACTGCAACTGTGCATTGAACCCCTCCTCTCGAAATTCCCCCTTTCGAGAATTTTTCACCCCGCCGCTGGCGGGGTTTTTTTTGGCTGAGTTCCGACGGACCGTTATAATCACTGTTTTATTTTTCGCACTGGGGTCTTCGGCATGGCTGAACAAAACTCTTCCAAGAGCATCATGTGGAAAACGATCGGCGTAGCAGCTATTCTGATCGCCATTATCTATCCACTCACTAACAGAACTTACCACTCGGCGGCTGATGCAGCCAAGGGCACTGACGAATCTGATGTTCGCATCCAGCCGGTCGCAAAGTTCGAACTGACCAAAGCCGACGCAGCCACCAGCAGCGGCCCCAAGGATGGCGCCACCATTTTCAATACGGTTTGTGGCGCCTGCCACAACACTGGTGCAGCTGGCGCCCCGAAGGTCGACGATAAGGCAGCTTGGGCACCGCGCGTCGCCACCGGCAAGGAGGCTCTTTACAAGAGCGCATTGAATGGTAAGAACGCCATGCCAGCCCGAGGCGGCACGAGCCTGTCCGACGCCGAAATCAAGGCAACCGTCGATTACATCCTGACCAAGGTCAAGTAA
The DNA here is from genome assembly GCF_000012425.1 of Dechloromonas aromatica RCB. Lineage (NCBI taxonomy): Bacteria > Pseudomonadati > Pseudomonadota > Betaproteobacteria > Rhodocyclales > Azonexaceae > Dechloromonas > Dechloromonas aromatica (nom. nud.). The sequence continues at coordinate 4,171,742 of NC_007298.1, forward strand.
GACCTTCCGACCCGGATTCAAGGGAGGCTACGGCCTCCCTTTTTCGTGGACGAAGAAAAGGCGCCTCTTGGGCGCCTTGGTCAGCGCGGCTTTTGGAGGGCCGCCACTGACTTCCTGCAGGGATCTGTTACTTCGTGGCCGGCTCGGCAGCCTTGGTGGCGTCCGGAGCAGCCTTCGCTTTGGCAGCCTTGGCGGTCTTCTTCACTTTCTTCACCGGCTTGGCGGCTGGCTTGGCTTCTTCCTTCTTCACTTCCGGCGCAGCAACAGCCGGCTTGGCTTCCGGTGCCTTGACCGCTTCAGCGGCCTTCGGGGCTTCGGCCTTGACGGTAGCGGCAACCGGTGCAGCAGCAGCCTTGGCTTCGGCGGCAGCCGGTTTGGCGTCGGCGGCGTGAGCGATACCGAAAGCAGCGGCAAGGGCGATGGCGATAAGTTGCTTGGTCATTTTTGAATCTCCTGATGTTGTTAATTCGGTGTTTGATCCGGCGTTGCATGAATGCGCTGCCTTGTACCGAATAACGCAGGCGATGACCGCCCGGATGTCATAAGGAGAGTAACCCGCTGTAACGCGGTGTAACGAAGCGGTTAGCGCTTGTTTCCGGCCAGCATGGCCTTCATGGCATCAAGACGGGCGTTGCCGGTTTCCTTGTCGGGCAGCGCGGCATCCTTGCCGCCGGAGAAGCGGACGTCCTCCTTGCCCATTTCATCGATGAACCGTGACGGTTCGCAGGGGATGAACTCCCGCATCTGCTTGCGTCTTTCGCAGTAGGAAATATTCAAGGTGTGCTGGGCACGAGTGATGCCGACGTACATCAGGCGGCGCTCTTCCTCGATCTTGGCCGGATCGACGGATTCCCGATGCGGCAGGATGCCCTCTTCAATCCCGACCAGGAAGACGTGCTTGTACTCCAGCCCCTTGGCCGCGTGCAAGGTCGACAGCTGAACTGCGTCGTAGTCTTCGTCCTTCTGCTTGTCCAGCATGTTGATCAGGGCGATGCTCTGGGTCAGGTCGATCAGCGTCTTGCCTTGCTCCTCGCCCTTCTTGTTCAGCCAGTTGGCAAACTCGCAGACGTTGCCCCAACGCGTCTGGGCCGTCCGCTCCTCTTCGTGATCGTAGAGGAAGGTTTCGTAATCGATCGCCTTGAGCAGATCGGGCAGTACCTGCTGTGCCGGTTCGGTTCCAGCCCGGTGCTGCAGGCGGTTGATGAAGTTACAGAATTCGAGCAATGGCTCCAGCTGGCGCGCCTGGACGCGCTGCGCGAAGCCTTCTTCAAACGCCGCCTGAAACAGCGAAATATGGCGCTCGCCGGCATAGGTGCCAAGCACTTGCAGCGTCGCCGCGCCGATACCGCGTTTGGGGGTCGTCGCCGCCCGAATAAAGGCCGGATCATCGTCCTCGTTGGTCAGCAGGCGTAGATAGGCGGTGATGTCCTTGATTTCCGGCTTGTCGAAAAACGATTTGCCACCGGAGAGCAGGTAGGGAATGCGGTGATCCCGCAGATACTCCTCGAAACCTCGGGCCTGGTGATTCGAGCGGTAAAGAATCGCATAGTCCTTGAACTTGCCACGATGCTGGAAGCGATGCGCTTGCAGCTTCATGACCACACCTTCTGCTTCAGCATCGTTGTCGCGACAGGCAGTCACGACAATCTGCTCACCGTGGCCAAGATCCGACCACAGCTTCTTGTCGAACAGCTTTTCGTTATTGGCAATAACGTTGTTGGCCGCCTTCAGGATACGCACCGTCGAACGGTAGTTCTGCTCCAGCTTGATGACTTTCAGCGCAGGGAATTCAGCCGGCAGCTTTTTCAGGTTGTCGATGTCAGCGCCCCGCCAGCCGTAGATCGCCTGATCATCGTCACCCACCGCCGTAAACTGGGCGCGGACGCCGGTCAGCAGCTTGAGCAGTTGGTACTGGCAGGCGTTGGTGTCCTGGTATTCATCGACCAGCAGGTAGCGCAGGCGGTTCTGCCATTTTTCGGCAATGTCCGGGTGCTGCTGGAAGAGGACGACCGGCAAGCCGATCAGGTCGTCGAAATCGACTGCCTGATAAGCCTTCAGGGTGGCTTCATAGCTCAGGTAGGCGTGGGCGGCCAGCGTCTCGTGATCATCCTTGGCTAGCTTTAGAGCAGCCTCGGGCGTGATCAGACCATTCTTCCAGTTAGAAATAATCGACTGCAGGTGGCGCAGCGTTCCCTTGTCGACGGTCTTTGCCGCTTCGCTGATGATGCCAGCACAATCGGCTGAATCGAAGATCGAGAAACGTGGCTTGTAACCGAGTGCCTTGGCTTCTTCACGCAGGATGCGCACGCCCAGCGAGTGGAAAGTTGAAATCTGCAGATCGTCGGCTTGCGGCTTCGACAGAATCTTGCCGATCCGCTCCTGCATTTCCTTGGCCGCCTTGTTGGTGAAAGTGATGGCGGCGATGTTGCGTGGCTGAAAGCCGCAATCCTGGACCAGATAGGCAATTTTCTGCGTGATTACCCGTGTCTTGCCCGAACCAGCCCCCGCCAGCACCAGCAAGGGGCCGTCAAGATAGTGGATCGCTTCGCGTTGCTGGGGATTGAGACCGGACATGGACCTGGGAAAAAGCAGCGCCCCGACAAGGCGGGGCGCATTGATTCGGACAGAGATTCTACCGCAGTGCCAGGGGTGTGGAAATTTGTCCCAGGAAAGACCGAACGCCGAAGGAACTCAGACCTTGTCATCAACGATATGAATCGCTGTCGCCACGGGCACCGGCTTGATCAGCGCATCGACGGCCGAACCAAGCACCGCCAGTTGCGCTGCAACATCGCGGGCGCCCTGCAAGACCTGCTCACCACCGTTGAATGGGCCAATCGCCCCCGGGTCGATTTCGGCAATCTCCTGCTGCAGGCTGCGCCGGCGGTCGCCTTCCACACCTTCAAGTGCCTCGACGCGGCGAACCTGCTCATCCGGCCGATGACGCGCCCGCTCGATGGCGTCCTGCGTGGGGCGCTGCGTAGTCGAGGCAAGGCGGTTCAGTTTCATTTGACGGGCTCCTGAACCCGTCTACGACATCCGAGCCGCCCAGCTTTAGGTCAGAGCGCGCCGAATACCTTTTTCAGCAGGTCGCTGCCGGCCCCAACCGGGTTGGCACGCAGTTTCTTTTCCTCTTCGGCGATCATCAGGAAAAGGCCATCCATGGCCTTTTGCGTCACATAGCTGTCGATGTCGGCATCCTTCTTGTCGACCAGTCCGGCACTGGCCGCCTTGCCGGCAAATTTGTTGTATTGCTCGGCCAGCTGCAGCTTGTTGGTTTCCGTCTTGACGATGGGCATGAACTTGGCCGTCAGCTGATCGGTGGAGGTGCGCTTGAAATACTGCGTCACGCTGTCATCGCCACCAGTCAGGATACCCTTGGCATCCTGCACGCTCATTTTCTTGATCGAGTCGACCAGAATGGGCTTGGCCTCGGCCACCGCATTTTCGGCAGCGTGATTCATCGTTTCGACCAGTTGATCGGCCTGCTTGCCCATACCAAACATGCGAAGGGCCGAATCGGCCTTTTGCAGATATCCAGGCAACGGAATCTTTACCTTGTCGTTGCCCAGAAAACCGCCATTCTTGCCGAGTGAAGAAACCGCGTAATCAGCCCCCTTGGCAAGCGCTTCCTTGACGCTAGCACTGGCATCCCCTGAAGAAATGGCGTCGAGCGCCCCGGCCTGGGCCAGTGCGGCGCTGAGCGAGAAGATCAGGGCAAAAACGGGTTTGAGCAAACGACGCATGGCGCTCTTCTAAACGGGTTCAGACAATATCCAGATGGCCGATACCGGTCGTCAGGTCGCGATCCTTGGATTCCTTGCCGTGCAACTTGATTTGCAGACGCAGATCATTGAGCGAATCGGCATTGCGCAACGCATCTTCGTAGGTGATCTTGCCGGCCTCGTAGAGGTCGAACAAGGCCTGGTCGAAAGTCTGCATGCCGAGTTCGCGGGATTTCTTCATGACCTCCTTGATCTCATGGACCTCGCCCTTGAAGATCAGGTCGGAAATCAGCGGCGAGTTGAGCAGCACTTCGATCGCCGCCATCCGGCCCTTGCCGTCCTTTTTCGGGATCAGGCGCTGCGAGACCATGGCGCGCAGGTTCAGCGAGAGGTCCATCAACAGTTGCTGACGTCGCTCTTCCGGGAAGAAGTTGATGATGCGGTCAATCGCCTGGTTGGCACTATTGGCGTGTAGCGTAGCGAGTGCCAGATGGCCGGTTTCGGCGAAGGCGATGGCGTAGTCCATGGTGTTGCGGTCGCGGATTTCGCCCATCAGGATGACGTCCGGTGCCTGACGCAGCGTGTTCTTCAGCGCCGGACCCCAGTCATCGGTATCGACCCCGACTTCGCGCTGGGTGACGATGCAGTTCTTGTGGTCATGGACGTACTCGATCGGGTCCTCGATCGTGATGATGTGACCGTAGGAATTCTCGTTGCGATAATCGACCAGCGCCGCCAGTGAGGTCGTCTTGCCGGTGCCGGTGCCGCCGACAAAGATGATCAGGCCGCGCTTGGTCATCGCCAGATCCTTCAAAACCGGCGGCAACTGCAGTTCGTCGAGCGTCGGGATGCTCATGTTGATCGTCCGACAAACGACGCCAACCCGCCCCTGCTGGACCAATGCATTGACCCGGAAGCGGCCAATGCCAGCCGGCGAAATGGCGAAGTTGCATTCCTTGGTCGCTTCGAACTCGGAGGCCTGGCGGTCGTTCATGATCGAGCGTGCCAGTTCGGCCGTGTGCTGCGGCGTCAGAATCTGGTTCGAGACTGGCGTGATCTTGCCATCGATCTTGATGGCCGGCGGAAACCCAGCCGTGATAAAAAGGTCGGAGCCTTTCTTTTGCGACATCAGGCGCAAAAGATCGTGCATGAATTTCATTGCCTGATCGCGTTCCATACTTTCCCCTCTGTTGTTCTATTCCCTGCCTGATCAGGCCGGGAATGCATCCTTGTTGGCCGCCTTGTAGCGTGCCTCATTGCTCGACACCACATTGCGTCGAACCATGTCGATCAGATTCTGATCCAGTGTCTGCATGCCGAAATTCTGGCCGGTCTGAATGGCTGAATACATCTGGGCAATCTTGTTCTCACGAATCAGATTGCGGATAGCCGGCGTACCAATCATGATTTCGTGCGCCGCAACCCGGCCGCCCCCATCCTTGGTCTTGAGCAGCGTCTGCGAAATGACGGCGCGTAACGATTCGGACAGCATCGAACGAACCATTTCCTTTTCTGCCGCGGGGAAGACGTCAACCACGCGGTCGACTGTCTTGGCAGCAGATGAGGTATGCAGCGTGCCGAACACCAAGTGACCGGTTTCGGCTGCGGTCAGGGCCAGGCGGATGGTTTCCAGGTCACGCATTTCGCCGACCAGAATGACGTCCGGATCCTCGCGCAGCGCCGAACGCAGGGCATTGGAGAACGACAGGGTATGCGGCCCGACTTCGCGCTGGTTGATCAGGCACTTCTTCGATTCATGCACGAATTCGATTGGATCCTCGACCGTCAGGATGTGGCCGTATTCGTTTTCGTTGATGTGATTGACCATCGCCGCCAGTGTCGTCGATTTGCCGGAACCGGTCGGCCCGGTGACCAGCACGATACCGCGCGGATACTCGGAAATTTCCTTGAAAATTTTCGGGCAATTCAACTCTTCAAGGGTCAGCACCTTGGACGGAATGGTCCGGAACACCGCCGCCGCACCGCGCTGCTGGTTGAAGGCATTGACCCGGAAACGCGCCAGATTGGGAATTTCGAAAGAGAAATCACATTCCAGCGTTTCTTCATAAATCTTGCGCTGGCCATCGTTCATGATGTCGTACACCATACCGTGCACATCCTTGTGCTCCATGGCTGGCAGGTTGATGCGCCGGACGTCGCCGTGCACGCGAATCATGGGCGGCAACCCGGACGACAAATGAAGGTCTGAAGCCTTGTTCTTGACACTGAAGGCCAACAGTTCGGTGATGTCCATGCGGATCGTCCTCGGAGCGCGTGTATACTTGGTTTGTGGTTAATTCCAAAAGGATTATGAGCGCAATCGCCGACAACCTGCAAGCCGTCCACAGTCGTATCGCCCTTGCCGCAGCTGCGGCCGGACGTTCGCCGGACACCGTTCGCCTGCTTGCCGTCAGCAAGACGTGGCCTTTGTCGTGCGTTCTCGATGCGGCCGACGCCGGTCAGCGCGCCTTTGGCGAGAACTACGTGCAGGAAGGCATCGACAAGATCGCGGCCATCAGCGGCCGCAATCTGGAGTGGCACTTTATCGGACCGCTGCAGAGCAACAAGTCGCGCCCCGTCGCCGAGCGCTTTGACTGGGTCCATTCCATCGAGCGCCTGAAAATCGCCGAACGTCTGTCTGCCCAGCGCCCCGCCTACCTGCCACCGTTGCAGGTCTGCATCCAGGTCAATGTTTCCGGCGAGGCCAGCAAGAGCGGCTGTGCCCCGGATGAGGCGCCTGCCCTGTGCAAGTCGATCGCTGCACTTCCCGGCCTCCGCCTGCGTGGCCTGATGGCCATTCCCGAGCCGACGGACGACCTTGACGCCCAGCGCCTACCGTTTCGCCAGCTCCGGGAAATTTACGAACATATCCGGGCCTCCGGCCTGCCACTCGACACACTCTCCATGGGCATGTCCCACGATCTTGAAGCAGCCATCGCCGAAGGTGCGACCATCGTCCGCATCGGCACGGCCATTTTTGGTGAAAGAAACTACGCATGAAAATTGTTTTCCTTGGCGGCGGCAACATGGCCAACGCGCTGATCGGCGGTATGGTGAAGCAAGGCTTTTCTGCAGCGGATATCCACGTGATCGACCCGGGTGCAGAGGCGCTGGCCAAACTGGCCAGCGCTTATGGCGTCAACTGCCACGCCAGCGCCGATGCAGCACCAGCTTCACCCGATGTGCTTATTCTGGCGGTCAAGCCGCAGCAGATGAAGGACGCTGTCGCACCGCTCGTCGGCAAGCTGGGCAAGGCGCTGATCATCAGCATCGCCGCCGGCCTCGACATGACGGCACTATCACGCTGGCTGGGCGGCCATCGCCAGATTGTTCGCTGCATGCCCAACACGCCAGCCCTGATCGGCGCTGGTATAACCGGGCTATGCGCCCTGCCGGAAGTAAGCACTGACCAACGCGCTGTAGCCGACCGCGTGCTGCGTGCCGTCGGCACCACCGTCTGGATAGACGACGAAGCAAAGATTGATGGTGTGACCGCCATCTCCGGCAGTGGCCCGGCCTACGTTTTTCTGTTCATCGAAGCGCTGCAACAGGCTGCTGCCGATCTCGGTTTCACGCCGGAGCAGGGCCGCCAGCTGGCCATCGAAACTGTCCAGGGGGCAGCCGCGCTGGCTGCGCAATCGACCGAGCCGGCTTCCATCCTGCGTGAACGGGTGACCTCCAAAGGAGGCACGACCGCTGCAGCCCTGAACGTCATGGCCGAACGCGGCGTAAAAGAAGGCATTGTTGCCGGCTGCATGGCGGCCGCCGCGCGTGGCCAGGAACTCGGCAAGATCCTTGGGGCTGACTGATGCAGGCCATCGCCTTTTTGCTCGACGCTGTCGTCAGCTTCTTCTGCACCCTGTTTTTGCTGCGCTTCATGATGCAGGCGATGCGGGTTTCTTTCGCCGGCCAGATTGGCGATTTCGTCGTCAAGCTGACCAACTGGGCGGTCAAGCCGCTGCGTCGCATCATTCCCGGGGCCGGCGGTTTCGACTGGGCCAGCCTAATTGCCGCACTCGGCGCTCAACTCCTGCTATCGGTCCTGCTCATTGGCCTGGCCGGTCCAGCAATGAACGCCGATCCAGGCAGTATCGCGCTGATGGTGCAGTGGTTCGCCATGCGCGCGCTGCTTCGCCTGACGGTCTATATCCTGATCGGAGCGCTTATCCTGCAGGCCGTGCTGTCGTGGATCAACCCCTACTCGCCACTGGCGGCGCCGGCCTACCAATTAACCCGGCCAATTCTCGATCCGATCCGCCGCATCATCCCGACCATTTCCGGCATCGATCTGTCGCCGCTGGTCGCCATCCTGCTCCTGCAGGCCTTGTTGATGTTCCTGTGAGTGACTGGTTCCGTCAGGCAGCCAATGGCTGCATCACACTGACCCTGCACATCCAGCCCGGCGCGAAGAAATCGGAATTCGCCGGGCTGCATGGCGATGCCCTGAAAATCCGCCTCGCCGCACCGCCCGTCGATGGCAAGGCCAACGAGGCGCTGATCAGATTCATCGCCGACGCACTGGGACTAGCCAAATCGGCGGTCCATCTGAAGAGTGGCCAAACCTCGCGGCGCAAGGTGCTGGAAATCCTTGGCACCAGTACCACGACTATCGCTGGACTGGCTGATCGATAAGACAAACGGCCACCGACGCAGCCGCCTGTCCTGCAACCATACCCGCAATCTATTTTTTCACCGCAGCCTTGGCAGCACCATCACCCACCGTCAACTCACTGCGCAATTTGGCGATGCTTTTCTCGCCAAAACCCTTGACGCCTTTCAAGTCGTCCACCGATTTGAAGGAACCATTCTTGGTCCGGTAATCGACAATGGCCTTGGCTTTGCTGGGGCCGATTCCCTTGACACCGTCGAGCTCGTCGACCGTGGCGGTGTTTAGATTCACCGCCGCAAAAGCCAGGCTGATGCTGGAAAAAAGGACAAGAATCAGGGTCAGTACACGTTTCATCGGTTGCTCCTTCGGATTGAAAATATCGCGCTGCACAAGACAACGGCCTCACCGGAATGCCCGGTGAGGCCGTTTAATTTTAATGCTAACGGAATTTTCTATGCCAAATAAATTCGCCTCACGCTTGATAGACCGGGCGGCCACCAACCAGCGTCGCCTTGACCTTCCCTGTCATCACGTAGCCCAGCCAAGGCGAATTTTTACCGCGGCTCTTCAGGGCGTCCGGTGTCAGCTGCCAGTTCGCTTCCGGGTCGAAAATACAGATGTCCGCCGTTGTACCGATCGCCAGTTGACCGCTGGCCAGACCGAGCACTGCTGCCGGCGCAGACGTAATACGGGCCAGAGCCGTCGGCAGATCGACCTTGGCGGCGTCGGCCCACTTCAGGGTCAGCGGGAGCAGCACTTCAAGGCCGGTGGCGCCTGGCTTGGCTTCGCCGAAGGGCAGCAGCTTGTCGTCGGCGCCAACCGGGGTATGGTCGGAACAGATGGCCGCCCAGCCGGCAACGACGGCGTCGGACAGGGCCTGGCGGTCGGTCTGGGCCCGCAATGGTGGGCAGAAACGGGCATGCGGATTGAAGAAGCCGATGTCGTTCTCGGTGAGCAATAAATGATGCACGCCGACATCGCAGGAAATTGGCAGGCCATCGTGCTGGGCACGGTGCACTAGGGCCATGCCGGCCGCGGACGAGATGCGGGTCAGATGGATGCGGCAACCGGTGTCGCGCACCAACTGGATGATGGTACCGATGGCGATGGTTTCGGCCGCGACGGGAATACCAGCCAGACCGAGGCGACTGGCCACTTCCCCTTCGTGCGCAATGCCATTGCGTGACAGCCAGTAGTCCTGCGGCTGCAACCAGACGGCGAAATCGAAGGTCGCCGCGTATTCCAAGGCACGCAGCAGCGCCTCGGTATCGACCACCGTCTTGTTAGCCTGCGAGAAGGCAACGCAGCCGGCTTTCTTCAAGCCGGCCAGTTCGGCCAGGCGCTCGCCCTTGAGGCCGAGGGTCAGCGCACCGAGCGGCAGGACGCGGGCCTTGCCGATTTCCTCACCGCGATGAACCAGGCGATCGGCCAGTTCCGGCTCGTCGAGCGGGGGGTCGGCATCCGGCGGCACGACGACGGTGGTCACACCACCAGCAACTGCAGCGGCTAGTTCCGCTTCGATTGAGTTCAGGCGGGCGCCAAGGTCGATAAAGCCGGGGCAGACGACACAGCCGGCGGCATCGATGCTCCGGTCGGCGACAAACCCGGCAGGTACCTGACCGATGCCGGCTACCTTACCATCGGCGACATAGAGCGAGGCTCTGCGGTCGACACCGTTTTTCGGATCGATGACACGGCCATTTTCAATAACGATGTTCATGTTCAATTCCCTGCAACGATGCTCATGACGGCCATGCGAACCGCGATGCCGAAGGTGACCTGGGGCAGGATCACAGCCTGCGAGCCGTCGGCCACTGCCGAGTGAATTTCGACCCCCCGGTTCATTGGCCCCGGGTGCATGACGATGGCGTCCGGCTTGGCCAGCGCCAGCTTTTGCGGGGTCAGACCGTAGTGACGGAAGTACTCGCCGGCTGATGGCAACAAGGCACCAGTCATCCGCTCGTTCTGCAAACGCAGCATGATGACCACGTCGCAATCCTTGAGTCCTTCGTTCATGTCGTGGAAGACATGCACACCGAGCTTGTCGAGATGCTTGGGCAGCAGCGTCTCCGGGCCGATGGCGCGGACCTCCGGCACGCCCAGCGTGGTCAGGGCGTGAATGTCGGAGCGGGCGACGCGTGAATGCAGAATGTCACCGACAATCGCCACGCGCAGTTGCGTGAAGTCCTTCTTGTAGTGGCGAATGGTGTACATGTCGAGCAGCCCTTGGGTCGGATGGGCGTGCCGTCCGTCACCGGCATTGACGACGTGGATGTCATCCCGGCCAACCCGCTGCAGATGCTCGGCAATCAGATAGGGCGCACCACTGGAGGCATGGCGCACCACGAACAGATTGGCGTGCATGGCGCACAGGTTGTCGATGGTGTCGAGCAGGGTCTCACCCTTGCTGGCCGAGGACTTGTTGATATCGAGGTTGATCACGTCAGCCGACAGGCGCTTGGCGGCGATCTCGAAGGTAGTGCGGGTCCGCGTCGAGTTTTCGAAGAACAGGTTAAAAACGCTCTTGCCGCGCAGCAAGGGGACTTTCTTGACCTCACGGGCCGAGACTTCCATGAAGGAGGCAGCGGTGTCGAGAATCTGGTTCAGGATGGCCTTGGGTAGCCCCTCGACGGACAACAGATGACTAAGTTCGCCGTTCTTGTTCAACTGCGGGTTATACATTTTCCAGCCTCCAGGCGAGTTGACCGGCATCGTTGCGGGCGAGGACCAGATTCTGCCCATCGCTCAGATCCACGCTCCAGACACAGTAAGTGGCGCCAATCGGCAATTCGCGCCCGCCGCGGTCAGCGAGCAGGGCCAGTTCAACAGCAGCCGGGCGACCGTAATCAAACAATTCGTTGATGGCAGCACGCGTCGTACGACCGGTATAAAGCACGTCATCGACCAGAATGATGTGGCGGCCTTCGACATCGAAGGGAATGACCGTCGGCCGGCACTGCGGATGCAGTCCCTTTTCGGCAAAGTCGTCGCGGTAAAACGAAACGTCGATCATCCCGATGTCTTCCGACAGCGCGAGCAGTTCCTTCAGTCGCTCGGCGACCCAGGCGCCGCCGCTGAAAATTCCGACCAGCGCGGGGTTCTTGTGCAAATGAGGACGAATCAGGTCAGCCAATTGGCGACACTGGGCCTCGGCATCAGGCAGAGGGTTGGGTAGGGATGACATGGTGCGGGCTTTCGAACCAGGTTTGAAGGATAAGTTGAGCCGCTACTGCATCAAGCAGCGGCTTGGCTGATTTACTATTGCGGCCGGTTTCACGCAGGCGTGCTTCGGCATCCAGCGAAGTCAGACGCTCATCGGCAAAGGAAACCGGCAAATTGAAGCGTCTGGCCAGTCGTTCGCCAAATTTTGTCGCCAAGCGGGTCATTTCATGCGGCGTTCCATCGGCATGGGTCGGCAGGCCGACCACCAGTTGTTCCGGTTGCCACTCGGCGACCAGCTTGCCGATCGCGGCAAATCGGTCTTCGTTCGATTCAGCATGGATGGTGGTCAGCGGGTGGGCGGAACAGAGCATGGTTTCACCGGTGGCGACACCGATACGCTTTTCGCCGAAATCGAAGGCGAGCACTGTCCCCACGTCAGGCGTGTCCAGCCACGTCGGAAAGCTGGGTAAAACTGATACCGAGTTTCTGCATGGCGGCAGGCAGACGCTCCTCCGGTGGCAGATCGAACAGGATGCTGGCCTTGGCTGGCACCGTCAGCCAGGAGTTCTGGGCCAGTTCCTCTTCCAGCTGTCCGGCATCCCAGCCGGCATAGCCAAGGGTAACGAGGATTTCCGCCGGCAAGCCGGCACTCCCGACTGAACTCAGTACATCACGAGAACTGGTCAGGCCGACATCGCTGTTGATGGCCAGCGTGGACTGCCATTGGCCGATTGGACGATGAAGCACAAAGCCGCGATCCAGCTGAACCGGCCCACCAAAATAGACGGGCATATCGGCGAGATTCTCGGCCTCCAGCTTGATGTCGATTTTTTCAAGCAAACTGGCCAGATTCATGTCGATCGGGCGATTGACGATAATCCCCAAGGCGCCGTTCTCATTGTGTTCGCAGATATAGACCAGCGCGTTGGAAAAGTACGGATCTTCCAGCGTCGGCATGGCGATGAGAAAGTTGTCGGTCAGATTGACGTTGTCCATGACTGGAATTTTAATCGCCGGGGAGGTACAAACCAACCATGAAAAAAGAAAAAGCCTTGGTCTGGTTCCGCCGCGACTTGCGCGACCATGACCACGCCGCCCTGAGCGCGGCCCTCGCCGAGGCGCAGCAGGTGTATTGCGCCTTTGTCTTCGATAGCGAAATTCTCGATCCGCTGCCAACACGCCATGATCGCCGGGTGCACTTCATCCGCGAATCGCTGGTCGAACTGGATGCCGCCTTGCGAGCCAGGGGTGGCGGGCTGATCATTCGGCACGGCCAGGCCGTCGACGAGATTCCTGCTCTCGCCAGGCGGCTTGGCGTATCTGCCGTCTTCACCAACCGGGATTACGAACCCTCGGCGAAACGCCGCGATGCCCAGGTTGCCCGGCAACTTCGGAACGACGACATTGCCTTTCACGGTGTCAAGGATCAGGCCATTTTCGATGGCGACGAAGTATTAACCCAGGCGGGAAAAGCCTTTTCTGTTTTTACCCCCTACAAGAATGCCTGGCTAAAACGCCTGACCACCGCTGATTACGCTGCCTGGCCCTGTGATGGGCGATTGGCCGGCCAGGAACTGGCAGGCATTCCAACGCTGGAAGAGATTGGCTTTACTCCGACCGACTTGGCCGAACTCGGCATCCAGCCGGGCATGTCAGGCGCCAAAGGGCTGTGGGACGATTTCTCCCGGGACCGCATCGAGCGCTATGGCAGCCTGCGCGACTTTCCTGCCGTCAAGGGCGTCTCCTACCTGTCCGTCCATCTACGCTTCGGGACCATCTCGATCCGCCAACTGGTCAGGCAGGCATTGGCACATCAGGCTGACACCTGGCTCAGCGAGTTGATCTGGCGCGACTTCTATTTCATGATCCTCGACCATTTTCCCCACGTCGCCGGACACGCCTTCAAGCCGGAATACGATGCAATTCAATGGGCAAGCCGTCCTGAAGCCTTTGCAGCCTGGTGCGAAGGTTGCACCGGCTACCCGCTAGTCGATGCGGCCATGCGCCAACTCAATTTCAGCGGCTGGATGCACAATCGGCTCCGCATGGTCGTCGCCTCCTTCCTGACCAAGGATCTCGGCATCGACTGGCGGCTCGGCGAAAAATACTTTGCCGAGCAACTCAACGACTTCGATCTGTCTGCCAACAACGGCGGCTGGCAGTGGGCCTCATCGAGCGGCTGCGATGCCCAGCCCTATTTTCGGATTTTCAACCCGGTCACGCAGTCGGAAAAGTTCGATGCGGAGGGCAAATTCATCCGCCGTTATGTGCCGGAACTGGCCAAGGTACACGATAAATACATCCATGCCCCGTGGAAAATGGGGCGCATCGAACAGGAAGCACTCGGGGTGGTGATCGGACGCGACTACCCGTCGCCGATCGTCGATCACGCAACGGCCAGGGATGAAACCCTGGCCCGCTACGCAGTCGTCAAGAAGCAGGCCTAATGCGCCCGTCTCGCCTTGGCATAACCGTCGATCAGACTGAGCAACTCAACTTCGTCGTACGGCTTGCCAAGGTAATGGTTGGCACCGATTTCCAGTGCGTAGTTGCGATGTTTGTCGGCCGTCCGCGAGGTGATCATGATGATCGGCACCGAGCGCAGACGCTCCTCGGCGCGAATATTGCGCACCAGATCGAAACCATCCATGCGGGGCATTTCGATGTCGGACAGGATCACATCCGGCATCACGTCGATCAGTTGCTCCAGCGCATCGACACCATCCTTGGCCAGGATGACCTGATAGCCTTCGCGCATCAGCAAACGGCTCGTGATCTTGCGCACCGTCAGCGAATCGTCGACCACCATCACCGTCGGCAGCATTTCAACCGCCGTTGCGACCGGCTCCGGTGCCGCCGGTACGGCCGCCACGACAGCCGGCGCACCGCTTACCGGGACCCGGCTGGCCAGCGCCACCGGATTCAGGATCAGCACGACCTTGCCATCGCCAAGCACGGTAGCGCCGGCAATACCGACGACCCGCGCCAGCTGCACACCGATATTCTTGACGACAACTTCCTGGTTACCCTTGAGTTCATCGACCAGAATCGCTACCCGTTGCGAACCGGAACGCAGCAATAGCACCCAATATTGGCGATGCAACTCTGGCACCGCCTGCGTATCACCCAGCAAATGCGGCAGGTACTGGAAGGGATAACGATTGCCTTGCCACGTTACTTCGCCTTGCTCGCGGTAAACCGCCAGCGCCTTTTCCTTCATTTCCATGACCTGTTCGATCATCGTTGAAGGCACAGCGTAGAGATGGCTGCCAGCCCGGATCAACAAGGTTTGCGTCACGGCTAGGGTCAATGGCAGGTAGAGACGGAAGGTCGTGCCGTGGCCGGGCTGCGACAAAATTTCGATGCGCCCGCCGAGTTCGGCCACTTCCGTCTTCACAACGTCCATGCCGACACCGCGGCCAGCCAACTGGGTCAGTTCGGTCGCCGTCGAAAAGCCCGGCTGGAAGATGAAGTCATACAGCGTTGCTTCGTCGGCATCTTGCCCTGGCTGGAGCAGCCCCATGGCCTCGGCACGGGTGCGGATACGGGTCGTATCCAGCCCTTTACCGTCATCGGACATGGACAGAATGATTTCATTGCCTTCCTGGGCAATCTTGACGACGATTTCTCCCGCTTCCTGCTTGCCGGCAGCAAGGCGCTGATCGCGATTTTCGATACCGTGGGTCACGGCATTGCGCAGCATGTGCTCGATCGGCGCCAGCATCTTGTCGAGCACCGAACGGTCGATATCGACCTGGCCACCGATGATATCGAGATTGGCTCGCTTACCGGTCTCCTTGGCGGTCTGCCGGACAATACGATAAAGACGCTCGGTCTGGCTGGCAAACGGCAGCATGCGCACGCCCATCAGCTCTTGCTGCAGGCTGCGATTCAGGCGTGACTGCGCCAGAATCGCCGCGTTGGCGTCATCAAGATTCTTCAAGAGGTTTTGCTGAACCGTCGCCACGTCATTGACCGACTCGGCCATGAAGCGCGTCAGTTCCTGGAAGCGGGTGAAACGGTCAAGCTCCAGCGGATCGAAATCGGCATCACTTTCCGGAGTGTTGGCCACACGAGCCTGAATCTGAGACTCTGCCTGAATCTCGATGTCGCGCAACTGGCGACGAAGACGAATGACGTTTTCCGTCAATTCGAGCAGCGAGCCTTTCAGACTGCGCATTTCTCCTTCGATCCGGGTCCGGGCAATGGACAACTCACCCGCCTCATTAACCAATCGATCAATCAGGTCGGCACGAACACGCAGCGTGGCGCGTTGCCCGCTGACATCGGTTTCTGGCTCCGCTTCGACATGAAGTGGCTGTACGACAACAGGCGTCGCCGTTTCGCCCTCAACCGCGGGAACTTCCGTAACCTCAGGCTCCTGTGGCCCGGCACGCAGGCGTTCAACCGCCTGCACCAGCGTATCGCATCCGGTTTCAATTTCATCAATGAATGCCGGTGTCGCCTGCCCTGCCCGCATGGCCTCTTCGACCCGCGCTTCGAGCATGTGCGTCACTTCACCGAGATTCATCGCCCCCGCCATCCGCGCACTACCTTTGAAGGTATGCATCAAACGGGCAATCGCCTTTGGCGCTGCGGTACCAGCCGGGTCTCCACGCCAGGTACGCAGTTGCGCCATCAGGTCACGCGTCAGATCAACCGCCTCTTCGAGGAAGATGGGCAGTAGCTGTTCGTCGAATTCATCAGTCAGTTGCGGCAAGGCCGGAACGGGCACCTGTGCGGAAGGTTCCGGCTCGATCTCGGCAACCGTACTCTGCGTACCCGGCAGTTGAATAATCTCGGCGCTTGTCGGCGGCAGCGACTCCTCAACGGGGGCAGGGTGGAAAATGTCATCCAGCGCCGAAATCAGTTGCTGCTGTTCGTCCGGAGCACGCTGCTGGGCCAATGCATCGAACATCCCTTCGAGGGTAATGATGCTCTGCCGCACGGTTTCCAGCCCCTCGATGCTCTCCGGATGAGCTGAACCATCCCGGCGCAACAAGGCGTGCTCAAGGGCGAGGGCCAGTCGATGCAGAGGCATCAGGCCCACAGTTGCTGCAATACCGCCCAATGTATGGGCAGCACGAGTCATTTCGAAAGTCGTCGGCCCGGACGGATTGGCATCGAGCACCGCGTAGCTGTCGACCAAGGTCTGCAGATAACCACGCGCTTCATCGCGGAAAATATCGTACAAGGTCGGCGAGGCCGTCACCATCGAAGGCATGCTTGGCGACACGACTTCAGCCGCTGGTTCGAGTTGCAGCGGAAGCGCTTCCTCTTCCGGAACCGCCACGAGTTCTATGACCTCAGGCAACTCCTCGACAACAGGCAACTCGGTAGCATCGAACTGCTCCACTTCGAGCAGGCCGGCTTCGGGTTCCGGCTCAGTCGCCGGGGTCAGCGAAGTGTGCTCTGCTTCTGGAACAGCTTCGAACTCGATGACCACGGGTAACTCTTCGGCAACAGTCGGCTCAGGCGCAACAAACTGCTCCGCCTCGAACACGCTGATCTCGGCTTCAGCTTCAGCTTCAGCCTCCGGCTCCGGCTCCGGCTCCGGCAATTGAATTTGCTCAGCGACCTCCGGTTCAACCTCTAGCGGCGCCACGGCGACGGGAGGCGGCTCCAGACCACGCAAGCGGCCGGCCAGCGCGACCAGGGCAGAAGGGTCGGGCGCTACACCCTCACCGGACTCAAGATAATGCACCCAGGCGGAGAACAAAGCGTGCTCGCCCTGAATCATCTGCATCAGTTCCGGCGTTGCCCACTGATCTTGGCGCAACCAGATATTCAATGTCTGCTCAAGCTCCCACGCGGCTTCGCCCAGGTCGTTCAAACCGACCATGCGTCCACTGCCCTTGAGCGTATGTGTGGAACGACGAATCGTCGTCAATGCTTCCAAGTTGTGCGGATCAGCAACGAGCAATGCCTGCTGATCGCTCATCGTGACCAAAACTTCGTTGGCCTCCTCAAGAAAGATGGACAGCAGTTCGGCATCAATTGCTTCATGCGTTGACTCGGCAAGCTGCAGCGTTTCAGCCGACGGTGCCGTCACCTCTGGTTGCTGTGGCATCAGGGCGGCGAGCGCGGCATCGCCGCTTTCACCGGCCAGATCGCCAGTCTTCAAAGCCTCAAGTGCCGCCTTGGCAGTTTCTCCCAGCTCGTGATTCGCAACGAGATCAGCATCCTGTTTTAGCGCTTGAAGATTTTGCTTGAGCTCCTGCTGCAGACGCTCATCTGCCGGCGCCTCCTTCAGCGCAGCGACCAGGGCGTGGGTGTCGCGTGCCTGTTGCGCCAGCTCAGCTTCAACACTCGATGCCGGTTCGGCTTCCGAGGAAGTCTCCTCTTCATCCTCATCAATCGTCTTGGTACCCTGAATCCGGCTGACGAAGGCCTCAAAATCAGTCTCACCACTGGGTAGCGCATCAACAAAAAAGCCGAGAATAGACAGCTGCTGGGCAATCTTCTCGAAATCTTCCGGTGAATGGCTTGAACCGGGCTCGGCAAAGCGGTGAATTTGTTCTCCGCAATCCTTGACGCTGGCTGTAGCCCCCATGTGACCGAGCATGGCCAATGCGCCGGCAATCTGTTTCAGCGGACCATCAAGTGGCGCCAGATCGTGTTCAGCGGAGGGATCCCTGAAGAAGGCATCGAGCGACTGCTCGACCTGCGCCAGATTGTTCTGGATTTCCCTGGCAACCTGGCTAATCAGCAGCTTTTCCTGAGCGCGCCGGGTCATTTCGTCGAGCAAGGGCAGCGCTTCATCGGTCGCCGGTCGGCCTGCAATGCAAGCATAAAGCCGGGCAACCATCAGATCGACCTGTTGGGCGAAATCGGTTCCCAGACGCTTGAAGCTCTCCTGGGCGTTCTGCAAAAGCAGGATCGCGGTTGCCACCTCCATCGCCACCGTATCGGAGTGGTGAGCAGGATCTTCGGTCAACCAGTTAGCAATTGCCCCCAGCCCCTGGCCGAGGCGCTTCAGGTCAGTATTTGCAATTTCTTCGGTCAGCGCCGCAACGCTACGCGCCTGTTCGGCGAAGGCAGGCAGCATCGCAGGGCTACCCGATGCGCAGACCTTGTTCCAAATATCCTCAGCACTGCCAAGCACCTCACGCAGACGCCGCAGCACGGCATCCTGCGGTAGCGTCGCCGTCTCGGCGGTAGAGGGAAGCTGTGATGGCAAACCGAAGGTTGACTGGACCTGTGAAACAACGTTGCTCAACCCGGTTGGTGCTTGGGCAACATGATAAAGCGCTTCACGCATCAGACGCTCGGCCAGGCTGTTCGAGCCCTCTAGCAAGCGGCGAATCTGCAGGTCGATGCGGGCACTCACTTGACGGACCGAGCCATCGGCACTGACTGACGGATCCTTCAAGGCCTCAATAAAAGCCTGTGCGGTCCACCAGAATGAACGGGCCGCCGGAGTTTCCTGAGTAGCCTCGATACCCGTCAAGGCATCCAGCATCATCTGACGGCCGGCTTCGGCCTCGGCTGGCTTGGTCAGCCAGCGGAGCAAGCCTTTTTGGTATAGGCCTCGCTCTGCTTTCAATACTTGGCGCAGCTCTTCCTGCCCCAAGCGCTTGCTGGCAGCAACCCGCTTTGGCGGGCGCAAGGAAAGATCAGGGAAAAACAAATCGCTAGCCCGCGCCGTCGGCAAGCCACGCACCTTGGCCAAGGCAAGGTAGACAGGCAACAAACGGAGCGGCTGATTGGGTTCCCCAGCCATCAGTTCGTCGAGATAGAGGCGTATGCCGGCCAGCGCCTGATGCACGGCCGCGACGGCGGCATCGTCAGAAGCCAGGCGCCCCTCTTCCATGGCCGAGAGCAACGACTCCAGCGACTCGGTGACCTGCGTTATGCCGTCCAGGCCGACAATTGCCAATGCACCATGCACTTGGTGAACATGGGTGCGGCAAAACTTGAGCTGTGTGTCATCAGCACCCGAGACATGAAGTCCAAAGGCTTCCTCCGCCCGCTCCAGCGCCAGATCAATCTCGCCCTTGACCCAGGTCAGGGGGCCCAAATCAAATTCAGTTGCCGCGTTCATAGTCTCTCGCGATCGATGTCCGTCAATCCACCTTGAAGCCAGCGACGGAACCCTTCAGTTCGGAAGCCAGTGCGGTCAGTTCGTCAACAGCCTCAGCAGTACGCTGCGTGCCGGCCGTCGTTTGTTCTGTCACGTGAAGAATGTCCTGCATCAGACGCGCCACCTGCGTAGCCGAATCGGCCTGGTTCTGCGTCGAACTCGAAATATCCTGAATCAGTTCGGCAAGGTCGCGCGACACCTGACCGATTTCGGACAGTGCCTGACCGGCCGCATCAGAAAGTTTGGCCCCTTCAACCACGCCTCGGGTCGACTGTTCCATAGCCGAAACAGCATCCTGAGTATCGGTCTGAATGGTCTTCACAATCGCCGCAATCTGCTTGGTAGCTTCGGCGGAACGTTCAGCCAGTCGCTGCACTTCCTCGGCAACCACCGTGAAGCCGCGGCCTGCATCACCGGCGGAGGCCGCCTGGATAGCAGCGTTCAAGGCCAGAACGTTGGTCTGTTCGGTAATATCGGAAATCAGTTCCACGATTTCACCGATCTCCTGGGAGCTTTCACCGAGTCGCTTGATCCGCTTCGAGGTTTCCTGAATCTGGTTACGAATTTCATTCATACCCTTGATGGAATCCTGCACGGCTTGCGTACCCTTCTCAGCTGCTGTCAGCGATTGCCGGGCAACCTGGGCAGACTGGGTTGCACTGCCGGACACTTCGGTCATCGAGCGCGCCATTTCCAGCGCTGACTGACCCGCTTCCTGAATTTCGGTCGATTGCCGCTCGGCAGCGTCAAGCAGTTGTGCCGAGTTCAAGCGGGCAATTTCTGTCGCAGCCGTCACGCGATTCGCCGCATCGTTGATCCGGCCGACCAGCACACGAAGTTCTTCAATGGTGTAGTTGATCGAGTCGGCGATGGCGCCCGTGATGTTCTCGCTCACGGTCGCTGTTACGGTCAAGTCACCGTCAGCCAAGTCACCCAGTTCGTTCATCAGGCGCAAAATAGCGTCCTGATTGTCGCGATTGGTCTGGTCAGCCGCATGCCGCTGCTGTTCAGCTGCTTCAGCACGACGCTCAGTATCGTTGAGGTAGATTTTGGCCAGCAGCGCCAGTACCGCAACTGCGACGAGTGTCAGCACAATCAGCAGGACGATATAGAGCGCACGCTCAGACAATGCACTCTGATAACCCTGTGCCAGCTCGTCCGTCGCCTTCAGCAGATCCTCACTCTCGCGGAAAATGCGTGAACCGGCCTGCTTGGAGAGAACCAGCGGCTGCATGTTGCCGAGAATACTGGCAATAGCGCCCTGATACTCCTTGAAAGCGCCGTCCAGTTCGTCCAGCTTGGCGCGCGTGTCCGCATCGGCGCCACCCTTGGTCAAGCCACCGAGGATGTCGCGGAAGGCGTTGGTATCCTTGCCGAGCAGAAAGGCCACTTCAGGATTGATTTCATTACCGACGAGCAGCGCAGAAGCATTCTTGGCAATCCGCTGCGTCAGCATGACCAACTGGTTAGCCGCAGCAATTTCACGCGATGCTGCACCAGACTGCAATTTCAACGTGGCAATCTGCTCGGTCAACTCAAGCATGGTGGCATTATTGTTGTCGATCAGTGCCACGCTCTTACCCAATGCAACCAGGTTCTTTTCCTGGCCAATCACGGTTTCCGAGTCCTTGTCGGTCGAAACCCAGCGCTGGGCGAGTGTGTCCAACTGAGGGCGAACATCGCTCGGTGAAGCAGGAACGCTAACGTTGCCAATTTCACCGCCGTTGGTCAGTTGCTCAAGGAGCCTGGCGAAGGTATCGCGAGATTCCTTCAGTTGACCGAAGGCGACAGCGTTACCCTGGAGAGCCAGCGACGAAGCCTTGGCCAGCCGCTGAGAGAGCATGCGCATTTCGCCGGATGCCGCAATGTAGGCGGTATTGTGTGTCGATTCACGGTTGTCATGAAAAACCAGGGCGGCAATCAACAACAGCAGGGCAACGAAAATTCCGCCCAGCATTTTCATCTGCTGGATAACCGGTTTCCCTGCCAGGAAACCAGGCAATGCCAATTTGGCGGTTGGGACACCTTCGGCTGAAACGGTCATGGGCGAAGCCACGGCCTTCCCGGCATCGCCAATTTTCGGAAACTTGAAGCTGAAAGCCATGGAAATCCTCCACTAGGGGTTGGGGCTAGCGCCCTCTATCAAACCCCAATATTCATGAAATCCTGATCGGCGAGCAATTCGCGAACCGACAGTTTGTGCCAGATTTTTCCGTGCGTATCGGCAAAACGCTGCATCCCCCACGCAGGCATGGATGCATCAGCCGACTCGGGGGTGAAATCTTCGGGATTCTTCAAGCCCAGCATCCGCGACACCAACAAAGCCGCATTGATACCGTAACGCGCCCCTATCAACAGTAAGCGTGCATTGGCATTCTGTACGATCGGCGGACCACCACGAAACAATGAAAAATCACTGACCGCATGCAGATTGCCGCGGATATTTGATATCCCGACAAACCATGGACGAGTCAGCGGGACAGGCGCCATCTGGGAGGCCTGAACGATCTCACCGCCATCGGAAAGATCAACCAGCCAAGCCTCACCGCCTGCTTCCACCCCAAGCCAGGATGCCGAACCTTTTCCCCGCGCCGCTTGGCTCAAACGGGATGCCAGGTACTCCTGGAAATCGCGAAGACTGGTTTTCCGGGCCATTTGGCTATGGCAGCGCGGCGATACGTTGCAACAGCTCTTCCGGATTCAAGGGCTTGACCAGATAATCGATGGCCCCTTGGCGCAAACCCCAGATCTTGTCGGTCTCTTGCCCTTTTGAGGTACAGACGATGATTGGGATACCCTTGGTTTCTTCATCGCGAGTCAGCGTACGCGTCGCCTGATAGCCATTCAGTCCGGGCATCACGACATCCATCAGGATCAAGTCCGGCTTGGTGGCCTTGGCCTTGGCAATACCCTCTTCGCCAGTTTCAGCGGTCGAAACCTGATAACCGGCCTTGGTCAGCACATCAACCGTAAAAAACCGTTCGGTGGGTGAATCATCAACGACGAGAATATTCTTGACGGGCATTTTTTCTTCCTGGACTACGAATTGGATTCTGTTTCAACCGGCAATGCAAAGGCGGCAACGGTCTGCAGCAGGCTGTCTTTAGTAAATGGCTTGGTCAGGTACTGATCGGAACCGACCATGCGTCCCCGCGCCCTATCGAACAAGCCATCCTTGGAAGACAGCATGATCACCGGGGTGGCCTTGAAACGCGGATTTTTCTTGATCAGGGAGCAGGTTTGGTAACCATCAAGTCGCGGCATCATGATGTCGCAGAAGATCACGCTTGGTTGATGATCGGCAATCTTGGCCAGTGCGTCAAAACCATCTTCGGCCAGAACAACCTGACACCCGGCCTGCACGAGAAAGATCTCGGCGCTGCGCCGTATGGTGTTGCTGTCGTCGATGACCATAACCCTGACGCCACGCAGTCTGGATAAATCAGTCAATTTCCCTGTCCCCTCGGCCTCTGGAGAGGCGCTATCGCTATCAGCTCATCATCATACTACGGAAATAACACCACAAATCAATACCAGCCACAGTGTCACAGCATCCCGATGATGGCCTCGGCAGCCACAAGATTCGGATAAAATCGAGGTCATCTTACCCAATTCCCTTCGCGACCGCCAAGGGCGCGAAAATCAATGACCGCCAGCCCCTCCACCCCACCCAGCCCGCCACTGGTTCTTGTTTTTGCCGCCAGCGACCCTTCGTCCGGCGCCGGCATACAGGCCGACCTGCTGACACTGGCCAGCTTGGGTTGCCATCCACTGACCGCCCTGACCGCCGTCACTGTTCAGGATACCGTTGGCGTCCAGAGCGTCCACCCTCTGGCTGCCGAGCTGCTTGAGCAGCAAGCCAGAACGATCCTAGAAGACATGCCGGTCGTCGCCTTCAAGATTGGCGTCCTGGGTAGCGTCGAGAATGTGCTGGCCGTGGCCGAGATCGTTTCCGACTACCCGGAAATCCCGCTGATTCTTGACCCAGTGCTGGCCTCCGGGCGGGGCGACGACCTGTCGAGTGAAGAGATCATTTCCGCGATCCGTGAAATGCTGCTCCCCCAGACCACACTGCTCACGCCAAATGCGCCCGAAGCCCGGCGACTGGCAGAAAGTGACGAAGACGAGAGCGAGCCTTCGATCGACATCTGCGCCCAGCGCCTGATCGAGATGGGCGCCCAGTATGTGTTGATCACCGGGACCCATGAAAACACGCCCCAGGTCATCAATACACTATACGGCCCCGATGGGGTTGTTCGTCGCGACGAGTGGGAACGCCTGCCCGGCAGTTATCACGGCTCTGGCTGCACGCTGGCCTCGGCCATTGCCGGCTGCATTGCTGGTGGAGCGAGCATCGAGGATGCCGTACGCGATGCGCAGGATTACACCTGGCAGGCGCTGAAAAACGGCTTTCGCGCCGGCATGGGGCAGTTCATTCCGGATCGTTTCTTCTGGGCGCGCAACACGGATGATGCCGCCGAAGATAACCCACCCGAAACGACGGCCGATGGCCACGAATAAGTTGCGCGGCCTTTACGCCATCACCCCCGACCGCGCCGACGGCGCCCGGCTGCTCGCCGATGTCGAAGCGGCGCTGGCCGGCGGCTGCCGCGTCGTGCAATACCGCGACAAGCTGAGCACGATGCCGGAGCAGGTTGCCCGCGCCCAGGCGCTGCGCGAACTGACCCGCCGTTTTGCCGCAACCCTGCTGATCAACGACGATCTGGCGCTGGCCGCACTGGTCCAGGCTGATGGCGTGCACCTTGGCAAGGATGACGGCAACCTAGTGGTCGCCCGTGCCATTCTCGGTCCAGACAAGATTCTCGGCGCCTCCTGCTATGCCGACTTTGCGGCCGCCGAGGCAGCCAGCCGGGCGGGTGCTGACTACGTGGCCTTTGGTGCTGTCTATCCGTCACCGACCAAGCCACAGGCAGCAAACGCCACAACTGAACTGTTTGTTCGCGCCAAAGCCGAATTGCCCGCAGCGACCTGTGCCATCGGCGGCATCACACTGGACAACGCGCCGCCGCTGATCGTTGCCGGCGCCGACCTGCTCGCCGTCATTACCGATTTGTTCAGCGCGCCCGACATCATGGCGCGCGCTGCCGCCTACCAACGCCTTTTCGAGGAAGCCCACTCATGACCTCACGCAACCAGCAACTGTTCGAACGCGCCCAGCGCCACATTCCCGGCGGTGTCAATTCTCCCGTCCGCGCCTTCCGCTCGGTCGGCGGTACACCCTGCTTCTTCCAGAAGGGTGTTGGCGCCAAGGTACAGGATGCTGATGGCAAGTGGTACACCGATTACGTCGGCTCATGGGGTCCGATGATCCTCGGCCACGCCCATCCGGACGTGATCGCCGCCGTCCAGGCCGCGGTCGTCGATGGCCTGTCCTTCGGCGCGCCGACCGAGAAGGAAGTCGACATCGCCGACCTGCTGTGCGAACTGGTGCCGTCGATGGACATGGTACGTCTGGTTTCCTCGGGCACCGAAGCGACGATGAGCGCGATCCGCCTGGCTCGTGGCCATACCGGTCGCGACGTGCTGATCAAGTTCGAAGGCTGCTATCACGGCCACTCCGACGGATTGCTGGTCAAAGCCGGCTCCGGCCTGCTCACCTTCGGCAATCCTTCATCCAGCGGCGTCCCGGCCGGCACTGCCGAAACAACCATGGTCCTGACCTACAACGATCCGCAGGAACTGGCCGACGCTTTCGCCAAGCACGGCGACAAGATCGCCGCGGTGATTGTCGAGCCGGTCGTTGGCAACATGAATCTGATCGCCCCGACCCAGGCCTTCCTGAATGCCATGCGCGATCTGTGTACAAAAAACGGCTCAGTGCTGATTTTTGACGAAGTGATGACCGGCTTCCGTGTCGGCCTGAAGAGCGCGCAAGGCCTGTTCGGCATCACCCCTGACCTGTCCACCTTTGGCAAGGTGGTTGGTGGCGGCATGCCCCTTGGCGCCTTTGGCGGCAAGCGCGAGATCATGGAAAAAATCGCCCCGCTCGGCCCGGTCTATCAGGCCGGCACACTGTCCGGCAACCCGATTGCCACAGCGGCCGGGCTGGCAACACTGAAATTGATTCAAGCACCGGGCTTCTACGAAGCGCTGACCGCGAAGACCAAGGCGTTGTGCGACGGATTGGTCGCAGCGGCGAAAAAGCACGGTGTTGCCTTCAGTGCCCAGAACATCGGTGGCATGTTCGGCCTCTATTTCGCCGAGCAGTGCCCCGGCACCTACGACGAAGTACTGGCCTGCGATAAGGAAGCCTTCAACCGATTCTTCCACGCCATGCTCGACGCTGGCCATTACTTTGCACCATCGGCCTTCGAGGCGGGCTTTGTTTCGGCCGCCCACTCAGATGCCGACATCGCCGGCACGATCGCTGCAGCTGACGCCTATTTCGCCAGCCTCAAATGAACGCAGGCGCCGCCTGGAGCATCCTGTTCATCGCCGGCCTCTGCGAGGTCGGCTGGGCAGTCGGCATGAAATATACCGAGGGCTTCAGCCGGCTGTGGCCGAGCGTGTGGACGGTGCTCGGCATGGCTGCCAGCGTCATCCTGCTTGCTTGGTCGCTGAAGACCCTGCCATTGGGCACCGCCTATGCGGTGTGGACGGGCATTGGTGCGGTTGGCACGGCCATTCTCGGCATTTACCTGTTCGACGAATCGCGCGAAGTGCTGCGCTTCGTCTGTATCGGTCTGATCGTCGCCGGCATCATCGGACTCAAACTGGTCACCCCTGACACCCATTAAGCTCGCCGGCTGAAAAAGCGCAGTAAGATTCCCTTAATAAAAAGACAAAGGGAGTGGCGCCATGCAGGATGTCTTCAAGAAGCTCTACCAGAGCGGTGACTTCTGGGGCGGCCTGGCGGCCATGCTCGTCGCCCTGCCGGCGGCCATCGCCTTCGGTGTCACGATCTACTCGGCCATCGCCCCCAGCCATGCGGCGCTTGGCGCACTGGCTGGAATCATCGGCGCCTCGGTCATCGGCCTGATCGCCTCCACCCTTGGCGGCACCGACCGTCTGATCAGCGCCCCCTGCGCCCCGGCCGCCGCCTTGCTTTCGGCTTTCGCCATCGAACTCGTCGCCCAGGGCATACCGGGTGGCAACATCATCTTGTTGCTGCTGATGCTCGGCGTGCTCGCCGGCATGTTTCAGGTGCTCTTCGGTTTTGTCGGCATTGGCCGACTGATCAAATACATCCCCTACCCGGTGGTCAGTGGCTACCTGACCGGTGTTGGCCTGATCATCATCGGCAGCCAGATTGGCAAACTGCTCGGCACGCCGACCGGCGCCCGCTGGTACGAAGTGCTTTACACCCCATCGTTATGGGACTGGCGAGCGCTGGCCGTCGGCCTGACAACGATGCTCGTCATGTGGCTCAGCCCAGGTCTGACCCGACGCCTGCCGGCCACCATCCTCGGCATCGCCGCCGGAATTGCCTGCTATTTCGCCCTGGCGTCGCAAGACGAGAGCCTGCTCCAACTCGCAGCCAACAATCTTGTCATCGGCCCCTTGGGCGCCAGCGGCGAAGGCTACATCCAGTCGATCACCGCCCGCTGGAACGAGATCGGCGATCTGCGACTGGGCCAGGTTGCCGCGCTGCTCGGCAATGCCTTGACCCTGGCCGTGCTCCTGTCGATCGACACCCTGAAAACCTGCGTTGTCCTCGATCAACTGACCCGCTCGCAACACAACCCGAACCGCGAGCTGGTCGCCCAGGGCATTGCCAATATCGCCTCGTCGTCGGTCGGTGGCATTCCCGGCGCCGGCACGATGGGCGCCACGCTGGTCAATCTGTCCAGCGGGGCGATGACTCGCGCTTCGGGCCTGGTCGAAGGCATCTCGGCCCTTGTCTTCGCGCTATTGTTGAGCAGCTTCATTGCATGGATTCCGGTTGCCGCACTGGCCGGCATTCTGATCGTGGTCGGTATCCGGATGATCGACCGCGGACCGCTGCGCTTTGTTCAGTCTTCGGCGACGGTTTTCGATTTCGGCGTTGTCGTCACCGTCGTCGTCGTCGCTCTGACCATTGGCCTGATTGCCGCTTCGGCTACCGGCGTCGCGCTCTCCATCATCCTTTTTCTGCGCGAGCAGATCGGCGGCTCCGTCGTCCGCCACAAGTTCTACGTCAACCAGATGTCGTCGAGCTGGCATCGCCCTGAAGCCGAGACCCGTATTCTCGAAAAGAAGGGGGACCAGGCGGTGATCTTCGAACTGCAGGGCAGCCTGTTTTTTGGCACCACCCAGCAGCTTTATAGTCAGCTGGAGCCTGAGCTAAAGAGCCGAAATTTCGTGATCCTCGACATGAAGCGCATTCAGTCGGTGGATGTCACGGCAGCCCACCTGCTCAGCCAGGTTCGAGATTCACTGGCTGAACGTAACGCCCTGCTGATCCTGTCCAACGTCCGGGAAAACCTGCCGAATAATCGTAATCTGCGCGAATTTCTGGCCCAGACCGGCGTCACCGACATCCCGGAAAGCGTCCGCCTGTTCGACGAACTGGATAGCGCCATCGAATGGGTTGAGGATCGCCTGCTCGGCAGCCGAGAAGAACAGGCCAGCCCGGAAACCGAAACGCCACTAGAGCTCCAGGAGATGGAGTTATTCAAGCACCGCAAGGACGAAACCTTGGCTGATCTGGAAAAATGTCTGGTCAAACGCCACTACGCCGCCGGCGATGTCGTCTATTCGCAAGGCGAAGCGGGAGATGAGATTTACCTGATCCGGTACGGCTCGGTAAAGATTTTTGCCCCGTTGGGCGGGGGCCGAACCAGACATGTGGCGACCTTTGGCCGCGGAGACTTTTTTGGCGGCCTGGCGTTTCTCGATGGCTTGCCCCGAGGCAACGATGCGGTCGCCGCCAGCGACACGGAGTTTTTCATCCTGTCCCAGGAGCAGTTCAATATCCTCTCCGAGGAGCACAAGAAACTGGCACTGACCCTGCTTCAGGCACTGGCCCGCTCCCTCGCTCTGCGCCTGCGCCACGCCGATACCGAAAACGCCATGCGCCAAGAATACTAGCCGGGCACCGCAGTACCGCAAGAAACCAGATCAGTCCGATTTCGCCGAAGATGAGGAAATCATAACCGCTCTCGCCTCCTCCAGCTTGCTCTGCGCTTCGCGCCGCTCGGCCTGGCGCAGGGCGAGATAAGTCAGCCAACCGACGACGCCCATGCCCAGCGTGAATCCCCCATAGGCAACCGGCCAGGGAATTCCTTGGGTCATCATCGAAAATTCCGACATCCCACCGATACCGGCCACGATATTGATCGGCATAAAAATGATGGAAAGTTTGGTCAGCTTCGAAACGCGCTGGTTTTGATTGATGTTGATGAAGCCGACCACAGCGTCCATCAGGAAATTGATCTTCCCGAACAGGAACGAGGTATGACCATCAAGCGACTCGATGTCGCGCTGGATCTGGCGGGCATCCTCCTGTTGTGCCGGCGCCAGGAACTTGCCGCGCATCAGGAAGGCAACGGCCCGGCGAGTATCCAGCACATTGCGACGAATACGCCCGTTCAAGTCTTCCTGCTTGGCTACATCGGCCAGGATCACCCCGGCCACTTCGTCGGTCAGGTGCGTGCTCAACACGTGCTTGGCGACGGCCTCCAACGAGGCATAGACATCTTCCAGGGCATCGGCAGAGTATTCGGCGTCGGCGGCGTACAGATCGAGCAGGACATCCTTGGCATCGGTCACATAGCCAGGCCGGGTGCGAGCCCGATGACGCTGTAGCCGGAAAACCGGAAGCTCTTCCGAGCGTACTGAGAAGAGAATCTCGTCGTGGAGGATGAAAGCCACTGCCACGTTGCGAGACTCGTTGGCCATATCGAGCAGGAAATCGGAGTGCAGGTGCAGTTCGCCGTTATCCTCGATATAGAAGCGCGCACTGGCTTCAAGGTCTGTCAGATTTTTGGGGTCTGGCAGATCCAGGCCGAAATGCTGCCCAACCCATTCGCGAACCCTGGGTGTCGGGGCGACCAGATCGATCCAGATCGGTGAAATTTCAGCAAAGTCTGTTTGACGTTCGACGACGATCTGTCTCAGCCGACCATCGTGCAACTCGAAGGCATTGACCATCACCTTCTTGCTTGGACGGTGCCCATCCCCCACCAGCACCTCCTGAACTTCGTCCGAAAGCAATGCGAGAATGTCGTCCTGACGACCTTCCTCAATTTCCTTCCAGGCAATCAGCCGGTCGTCCTCGGGCAAGGCGCTGAGAATGAGTGCCACCGAAACAACCGGCAACCGCGCGAAGAGCGCGCGAAGCTCATTGGTATGTTGCTTGTGGACCAAGCCTTCGACAAGCTCGTGACGTGGCATTTCCTGGCGCCGAACCATATCTTCGACAAGCTTGTGCTTGGACAGCAGTTCCTGCACATCGGCCAGATGCTCCTTGAGGACATCTGCTTCGGTCTGGGTATCGTCGGGCATGGCACACCAATGCTGCATTGCAAAAACAAAGTGCGATTGTAGCACCACCTTTGTGCGCAAAACCCCGGCAAACTCGTTCTAGCCGGATGCCCTCAAGGCACGTCAGCAGCCGGCATCCGGGCGAGAATAATCGCGGTCTTCCTTCCTAATCCCTGCGCACTGCGGTTCCGGTCGTAATAACGCGGATTCGGCACCATGCCGGCCAGACGGGCCGCCTGCTCCGGCCCCAACTGAGCAGCGCTGGTGTTGTAATAATGACGGGCGGCCGCTTCGGCGCCAAACACGCCATTGCCCCACTCGATCACATTCAGGTAAACCTCGAAAATCCGCTTTTTGCTCCACAGATTTTCCAGCATCAAGGTGATGATGGCCTCTTCCACCTTGCGGAAGTATGACTTGGTTGGCGTCAAGAACAGGTTTTTGGCCAGTTGCTGGCTGATGGTCGAACCACCGGCGACGAAACGTCCCTTCTTCTGGTTCTTTTCCATCGCTTTTTGTATGCCTTCCCAGTCGAAGCCTTCATGATCGACGAACTTGGCATCTTCGGCCGCGATGATGGCGCGTTTGAGGTGAATGGAAATCCGCTCGTAAGGCACCCATTGCTGCTTGAGTTGGGCCTCCGGCACTTTCTGGCGCAACTCGGCCAGACGGATTGCCATAAAGCGGGTTTCGCCGGGATTGACCCAACCCCAAAGCAAGACCCAGCCGAGCAACCACAACTGCCAGACCAGGAAGAGGCCAATCAGGCCCAGCAACAGCAATTTCAGCCAGCGGCCGAGTATTTTCATGCGACCAGCTTGGCTCTCAGCTCAGCCAGCACCTGCGCAGTACCCGGGCGAATGCCACGCCAGACGAAGAAGGCTTCCGCCGCCTGTTCAACCAGCATGCCAAGACCGTCGGCACAACGTGCCGCCCCCTGCTGTCGGGCCAGCGTCAGGAATGGTGTTTCACCTTTGCCATACATCATGTCGTAAGCCAGGCTACCCGGTGCAAAAATCCCCGGGGGCAGGGGCAGACTTGCACCAGAAAGGCTGGCGGAGGTAGCGTTAATTACCAGATCGAAGCTTTTACCAGCAGTTTCTGCAAAACTTCCGCCCCCCAGCGGCGCCATATCAGCAAATGCCTGTGCCAATGCAACGGCCTTGTCGGCGCTGCGGTTGGCGATGATCAGTGAGGCCGGCTTTTCAGCCAGCAACGGGGCGATGACCCCGCGTGAAGCGCCACCGGCACCGAGCAACAAAATGCGCTTGCCGACCAGCGAAAAACCGAGGTTGTTCGTGATGTCACGAACCAGCCCAGCACCATCCGTGTTGTCGCCAAAAACTTCAGGACCATCGAACACCAGCGTATTGACCGCCCCGGCGCGCGCCGCACGGTCGGACAGGCGCGTCGCCAGACGATAGGCTTCTTCCTTGAATGGCACGGTGACATTCGCCCCCTTGCCGCCCACCGCAACGAATTCGGCAATAGCCAGGCCGAAGCCATCAAGCGCAGCCAGACGCGCTTCATAGCGCAAATCCTGCGCCGTTTGGACCGCGAAGGCAGCATGAATGGCTGGCGATTTGGAATGGGCAATCGGATTGCCGAAGACGCAGTACAAATCGCTCATTTGCTGGCCGTATTCAGAGCATCGCCCTGTGTGAAGTACCAGGTGCGGGCAAAGGACAGTACCGTCGCGCCGCCCAGCGCCTGCTGCGGAATAGCACCGAACGGCGCCGACATCCGGAGAATGCGCAAGGCTGCCTGATCGAGCACCTTGTGACCGGAAGAGCGGGAGATCTCCGCGTTGAACAAGCTACCGTCCTCGGCGCGCAGTTCTACGAAAATCACCACCGCACCGTAGAGCTTGCCGCGCGCCTCGGGGGGGTAATTCAAGGTGCCGATACGTTCAATTTTTTGCTTCCAGCCATCGAGATAGGCTGCCAGGCCGTATTCTTCTGTGCGAGCACCGACAAACTTCTTGCGCGGGCGCTTGCTGTACTCATCCGCCGACTTGCTGATCTCACCTTCCAGCCGAGCCATCGCCCGAGCCGATTCGGCCAGGTCAAGACCGCTGACACTGGGCACCGGTGATGGCTGTTCGCTGGCCGTTTTCGCAGCGCTGACGTTGCGCAGACTCTTGGCCTGCGTCAGCAGCCGCTGCTGGGCAGACTCCAGTTCCTGAACACGGCGCTGCATCTGCTGAACGGCATCCCCCTCCGTCTGTTGATGCGTTGGCGGCAGCGGCGTCTTGGCGCGGCGGTTTTCGTCTGTGTTGCCGC
Organism: Dechloromonas aromatica RCB; assembly: GCF_000012425.1. NCBI lineage: Bacteria > Pseudomonadati > Pseudomonadota > Betaproteobacteria > Rhodocyclales > Azonexaceae > Dechloromonas > Dechloromonas aromatica (nom. nud.). Next base: position 4,204,028 of record NC_007298.1, read on the forward strand.
CACCGTCAAGATTGGCTTGCGCCAACGCCTGAGCATCGGACGGCTTGCGCGCCGATTTCGCATTGACCAGGATGATGTCCATGGCCCTTTCGCGAAAGGCCTTGGAAGCATCTGGAAACTTGAATTCCAGCGCGAGCAGAACGGCATGAATAAACAGCGAAACGCCAAGCGCAATCCACAAGCGACGGTTTTGCTTGACCGTCGGCAATACGCGCAGCCTGGCCGCCTTTGTCACGCGCCCTCTCCCTCTTCGGCTTCCTCCGCGACTTCCGCAGCGTCGCTTTCGCCAAGCAGATTAAGGAAACGGCAGGTAATTTCCGGTGCCAGCAAATCAAGGCTCTCGACTGCCAGACGAATGCGCTGCCCCGGCGACAGGTCGGACGGAATTGAAGGCACCCGCAGCAGCAGCGGCAAATGGTCAAGCTTGACGCTCTGTTCTCGGCGCAGGGTCGCATCGATTTCAGTCAAGCCGCGCTGCTGAATCCAGCGCAGGCACCAGTAACGCTCCATCTGGCGCTGAAAATCGGCATAAGCTGCGTAGGTGACCTCAAAATCACGCATGGCGCCGAACAATTCGGCCGATTTCTGGGCAAAAGCCGGGGTTTCGCCTTTCAAACAGGCGATCAGCTGCCATTGGTTGACCATGTCGCAATAACGACGCAGCGGCGAGGTCATCCACGCATATTGCGGCACGCCCAGGCCTTCATGCGGCAGCGGCGAAGTCGTCATGCGCACCTTGCCCTGCGTCTGGGCACGGTACAGGCAGGCAATATTCTTTTCAGCGAGCAGGCCGCCCCAGGTCGAATTGGCAACAATCATCAACTCGGCGACCAGCTTGTCGAGCGGACTGCCGCGCTTGCGTTCGCTAATCTCGACGGAACAGGCATCCGGATCGGCCAGATCACCAACGATTTCGAAGTTGTAGTCGTTGATGCCCTGCATGGCCGACGGTTTTCCGCGCCGGCCTTCGCAGGCATTGGCAAAGTGCCACAAGTGAACCAGCTCGTCCTTGAATGGCTGGTCGGGCAGCGGGCCGGCTATGGTTTCGGCATTGAACCACGGTTCGATTTCATGGTGGCGCAGGTTGGCAGCGATATGCACCATTTCCAGCCGCGACTCGTGGCTGAGAATTTCCAGCGATTCATTGACCGTCAGGTACAGCGACACGGCCGGGCAATCGACACCACCGGCCAGCGTGTAGTTCTGGACCACGGCATCGGGCAGCATGGTGATCTTGTTGCCCGGCATGTAAACCGTCGACAACCGGGCGCGGGCGATGCCGTCAAGTGGCGAACCATGCTCGATGGCCAGCCCCGGTGCAGCGATGTGGATGCCGATCCGCGAGCCGATGCCGGGCAGCTTGACGACCGATAGTGCATCGTCGATCTCGGTGGTGTTGGCATCATCGATCGAGAAAGCCCGGACGTCGGCGCGCGGCAGATCGCTCGGGAGCTTTGGCGCATCAAGCGCCGGGAAAGCCGTGCCCTTGGGGAATTGTTCGTGCAGGAAACGACGGTAATGCAGGAAGTACGGCGACTTGATGGCACCGCACTTGAAGAGCATTTGCGCCGCCGTCAGGCCCGCTTCGGCGCAGGCGGTTTCAAAGGCCTTGGTTTCCGGTTTGTTGCGATCCGGTGCATAGAGCAGCGCATCGGTCAGCAAGCCAATTTCCGGCGGCAAGCGGAACTCTCTCAGCTCGCCAATCCAGCCTTCCATCGTGAGCGCTTGCTGACGCTTTTTTTCAAGACTGGCCAGAGCAGCTGCGAGAATGTCGGCAGGCGCTTTGCGGAAGCGGCCCTTGCCTTTGCGGTGGAAATAGACGGGCGCGGCGTGCAGGGCAAGCAGCACCGCCGTCGCTTCGATCGGCGCGGGTTCGTGTCCGTAGTAATCACGGGCAAAATCAAGAAACGAAAATTCGCCATCGCTTGCGCACTCCCACAGGAATTCAGCTTCGATCTCTTCGGCCAGCGGCGTAGCCTGATCGAGCAAGGCAGCCGCAGAGGGCTTTTCAAAGCGCAACAATACCGTTGCGGCCTTGATCTTGCTGCGCTTGCCGGAGGGCATTTCGACCTGCAACGAGCTATCGTTGTCGGCCATGATGCTGCCGGCCTTAAAGCCGCCATCTTCTTCAAACAATACGTTCATCGACGGATTATAGCCCAGCGTATTCAATGATTTGCGGCACAAAGTCGGGAAACTTCGTGAAGCTGTGATCGCCACCCGGCAGCACCGTTTGCCGGCAACCCGCGTAAAACGCCTGTGCCTGACGGTAATCCAGCACTTCGTCGCCCTCTTCAAGCAACAACCAGTAACGCTCAGATTTCGGGATGGAAACCTGCGCTTTCAGCTGTGCAGCGTGGGCTGTGGTAAAGGTAAATTGCTCGCCGGTGTGAAAATTGGCATGAGTGCCAACAAATTTTTCCAAATCGAGGCGGTCGGTTACTGCCGGATTGATCAACACCGCGCTCAAGCCATGTTTTTCGGCCAGATGGTTGGCGTAATGCCCGCCCAGCGAGGAGCCGATCAAGGTGACCGGCCCACTGGCCTGTTCGATCAAACGACTGACACTGGCAACGGCCTCATCCGGCACTGGCGACAACTGAGGGCAGACAAACTGTGCCGCCATGCCGCGCCGAGCCATTTCCTCGCCCAGCAAGCGTGATTTCCACGACGCTGGCGAGGAGCAGAAACCGTGCAGATAAACGATTAATCCGCGGCCCATTGCACCCAGCCAAATTGCCAAGTCGCCAGCACGACAATGCCGAAAGCAATGCGATACCAGGCAAAAGCGGTGAAGTCATGCGTGGAGATGTAGCGCAGCAACCAGCGCACACAAAGGAAGGCCGAAACGAAGGCAGCAACGAAGCCAACGGCCCACATGGCGAGGTCGTCGGCATTAAGCAGGGCACGTTCCTTGTAGAGCTGATAGAAAGTGGCCACGATCAGCGTCGGAATCGCCAGGAAAAAGGAGAATTCGGTCGCCGCCTTGCGTGAAAGGCCGAACAGCAGGCCACCGATGATGGTGGCACCAGAACGCGAGGTGCCGGGAATCAGCGCGAAAGCCTGTGCAATGCCAAGCTTGAGCGCGTCAAGCATGCTCATTTCGTCGACCGTCTGAATGCGGATTTTGTGCTCGCGCCTTTCGGCCCAGAGAATGACGAAAGCACCGAGGATAAATGTGCTTGCCACAGTCACCGGATTGAACAGGTGGGCCTTGATCGCCCTACCAAAGGCCAGCCCGAGGATGGCCAAGGGCAGGAAAGCGACAAACAGGTTGAGAATGAATTTTTGCGCAGCCGGCTCGCTGAAGGCGCCGCGGGCCACCTTGAGCAAGCGCTCGCGGTATTCCCAGACGACGGCCAGAATGGCTCCCGACTGGATGACAATTTCGAACAACTTGCCGCGATCATCGTTGAAATTGAGCAGATCACCGGCAAGGATCAAATGCCCGGTCGACGAGATCGGCAGGAATTCGGTCAGCCCTTCGACGATGCCGAGGATGAGGGCTTTGAGGAGAAGAATCGGGTCCATGGGGCGCAACCAAGTTGGGGAGGCCGCATTCTACTATCCCGGATGTGTCAAAACCTCGAGTTCGGCCAGCCATTTGAGCGCATGCTCGCGGGATAGTCCGCACATGTCCGGCGCCGGTTGCAGGCCAGCACAGCATGATGGCCGTTCCGGCTGGCCGAAAATAGCGCACCGCAAATCGGCATCAAGGTGCTGGCATGGCACGCCGGCCGGCTTGTTGAGCGACGAAATCGAAGGCGCGATACAACAGGCGGCGCAATGCGGACGGCAATCCATGGCGACAGCCTCAGGCCGCCAACGGCTGTAGCCGCTGGTCAAAAACAAATGGGCACACCACGGCGAATTCAAGCTCGATAAAGCCCGGATGCAACGCCTCCGCCACACCGACCGGATTACTGGCTGGCGCCCCCTTACGGATCTCGCTGATCTGCGCCTGTGCCGAGCTGTCCAGGAACTGATCCCGGTAAGCCACCCAGGCCCCCGCCGCCAAACAAGACGGCGGCGAAACGCCATAAGCCGCCGGCAACTGTCCGACGCCGGAAACCAAAGGTGCGGCACTTGTCCGGCTGGCAACCCCTTTCAGCTTGGCTGACTTCGAACCACCCATGGCTAACTTTGCCATCACCTAACTCACACAGACCATTTGAGCTTTGATTTTCGCCCATTTGAGCCAATTTGCCGAAATGAATTGCAGCAACCAGGCATGGGGTGCAGGTGAGACAAACATGAACGGCAGAAGCATCAAGCGAGAAACCTGGCAATCAGGCTCAACCCGCTCGCCACCAGCAGGCCATTGAGGAACAGGAACAATTGCTCCCGGCTAATCCGCAAATCAATGCGCTGGCCGAGATAAACGCCGAGGGCCATCGCCGGCGCAAAGATCAGCGTGACCACCACGAGCTTGAGATCCAGCAAGCCGACAGAAAGGCACAGGACGATACGCCAGCCAGTCGACAAGGCAATCAGAACGGCTTGTGTCGCCCGGAATGCGGCGCGGTTTTCCAGTCGCCGTTCGAGATACGAGGCATAGACAAAGCCGCCGCTACCGAACAATCCCCCCAGTACACCGCCAAACACGCCATAGGCAATTGCCGGAGAAACACCGACATCCGCGGCCGGAGTTTTTTTGCTGAAACCGCGAATCCCCTGAAACACCACGAATAGACCAAGCACGACCGCCATCATCGTTGCCGGTACGCGGGAGAGAACCAGCACCCCAAGCAGTTGCCCGAGCAGCATCCCCGGAAAAAGCTGGCGGAATTCCTTCCAGGCAACATCCTTGCGAGCCCGCCATCCGCGCAAGGACGAGCCGCCAAAATCCAGTATCGCCAGCATCGGCACCACCTTGGCAACCGGCATGACCAGTGCCAATGGTGCGCTGGCCATGAGCGCAGAACCAAAGCCGACCAGCGTGAAGACGGCATAGGCCGCGACAACCGCCCCCATCGCCAGCGCAAGGAAGACAGGCTCATGGGCAAGAGGAAGCAGGGAAACAAATTCGTTCATGATCGTGATGAGCGCCAAAACAGAAAGATTTCATTTTGAAAGCCCATCCGGTATAAGACAAATATCAAAATTACCCTTGATACATTCCAAAAACGCATGGCAAGCCTGAAGCAGATTCGCTATTTCCTGACGGTCGCGGACCTCGGCAGCTTTACCCATGCCGCGACCAGCCTGTTCGTCGCCCAGCCCGCACTGAGCCGGCAAATTGCCCTGCTGGAGAAGGAACTGGGGTTTGCGCTCTTTGCCCGAGAGCCCCGGGGCGTGCGTCTGACACCGGCCGGCTTGGGCTACCGTGACCGCGTCCTGAGCATCGACAAGCTGCTATCGGCCGCTGCTGAAGAAGGCGCCCAATTGGCCAGAGGCGATGCCGGCGTGCTGCGCCTGTTGCACTCCAGCTCCATCCCCGCCACCAACCTGATGCCGTCGATCCGGCGATTCCTCGAACAGTCGCCAAAAGCGCGGATTGACCTCGACCGAATATCGTCCGAAGCCCAGGTCACCGAAGTCGCCAACGGCAAGGCCGATATCGGCATCGTCCGCCTGCCGGTCTTGCGGCGCGACCCCGCCGTCACCTTCACCGAATTGCCAGCCGAGCGTTTATGGGTTGCGCTACCGGCCAATCACCCGCTGGCAAGCCGCGAAACCCTTGTCCTGGATGACCTTCAGACAGAGCCTTTCGTCTCTGCCGTCCACCGCGAACGGGGCGGTTTGGCCCGGCTGGTCACCGACCTCTGTTTGCGCCGAGGCTTTGTGCCCAAACTGGCAGCGGTCATCTCGCGAAAGACATCGATGCTGAACTTGGTGGCAGCTGGCTTCGGCATTGCCGTGGTCCCCCGGCAAATGACCAGCATCACTTCCGACGGCCTGATCTATCGGCCTTTGGCTGATCCCGATGCAGAAGCGCGCAGTGCGCTGGTCCTGCCGTTGCAAGCGACGGTCCTGGCGCGGCGGTTTGCCGACCTGATGGTGCAAGCGCCTGGCACGAAGGACGGCGTGCTCTGAGCATTCCGAAACCATAGAAACAATGGCAGGTCTCAGGCAGGAACAGTGAAAACGGCCAAAATTCGCAAACACTACTCGTGCCGCAACGCTTCGATCGGGTCAAGTTGCGCCGCCCGGCGCGCCGGCACGTAGCCGAAAATCACTCCAATCGCTGCCGAGAAGCCAAAGGCCGTCAGGTTGATGGCCGGGTTGAACATAAAAGGGATGTGCATCAGCGACGACAGCCCGAGGCAGGCGACAAAAGCCAGCCCCACGCCGACCAGCCCACCGCAGGCGGAGAGCACCACGGCTTCGATCAGGAATTGCCAGAGCACCTCGTTTTCCAGCGCCCCGATGGCCAGCCGGATGCCGATTTCCCGCGTCCGTTCGGTGACCGACACCAGCATGATGTTCATGATGCCGATGCCACCGACGAGCAGGCTGACGGCGGCCACCGCGCCGAGCAGCGCGGTCATCGTGCCGATGGTGCCGGAGAGCGTTTCGGCGATCTGCTTGGTGTCCATCACGTTGAAATTGTCGTCGGCGTTCTCGGCCAGCTTGCGGCGTTCGCGCAGCAGGCTGCGCAGCTGGGCGATGGCGACGGTCGCGTCAGTGCCGTCCTTGAGCGAGACCATGACATTGCCGATATCGAGCGAGCCGGTCAGCCGGCGTTGCGTGGTGCGCAGCGGCATCAGCACCGTGTCGTCCTGGTCCTGGCCCATGCCGCCCTGGCCCTTGGCGACGAGCAGGCCGATCACCTCGCAGTCGAAGGTCTTGACGCGGATGCTGCTGCCGACTGGATTGCCGGCGCCGAACAGCTCCTTTTTGACGGTATTACCGACCACGCAAACGGCCTTGCCGGCGCGTTCCTCGTCATCGGTGAACTGCCGCCCGGCGGCGATTTTCCAGTTGCCGGAGATAAAGTAGTCGTTGGTTGTTCCGCTCACCGTCGACGACCAGTTCTGCGTGCCGACGACCAGCGTTACGGGGCTGCCGACGACGGGCGCCACAGCCTTGAGGCCATTGACCTGTTGCTGGATGGCCTCGATATCGGCGATCTTGAATTTCGGCGCGCCGGCACTGTCGCGCCCCGGGCCGAGGCGCTGGCCGGGCATGACCATCAGCAGGTTGCTGCCGAGGCTGGCAATCTGATCGGAAACCATCTTGGTCGCGCCGTTGCCCAGCGTCACCATGGTGATCACCGCGCCGACGCCGATGACGATGCCGAGCACGGTCAGGAAGGAGCGCAGCAGGTTGCGGCGAATCTCGCGCAGGGCGAGCAGGAGTGCGTTCAAAATCATGCTGCCTCCGTCGCGCTGTCGCTGTCCACCAACCCGTCGACAAAATGCACGATGCGCCGCGCGTAGTGCGCCATATCCGGCTCGTGGGTGACCATGATGATGGTGATGCGTTGTTCGCTGTTCAGCCGCCCGAGCAGCTCCATGATCTCGTGGCTGCGCTTGCTGTCGAGGTTGCCGGTCGGCTCGTCGGCGAGCAGCACCAGCGGGTTGGTGACAATGGCCCGGGCAATCGCGACACGCTGCTGCTGACCGCCGGAAAGCTCGGCCGGGGTGTGCGTTTCCCAGCCGTCGAGGCCGACTTTGGCGAGAGCCGCCCGCGCCGCAGCGTGGCGCACTGCGGCCGGTTCGCCGCGATAGAGCAGAGGCAGCTCGACGTTCTCCTGCGCTGAGGTGCGCGCCAGCAAATTGAAGCCCTGAAAAACGAAGCCAAGACATTGCCGACGCAGCAAGGCCCGCTGGTTGCGGTCGAGTTGCTCGACGTTGATGCCCTGAAAACGGTATTCGCCCGAGGTCGGCGTATCGAGGCAGCCGAGCAGGTTCATCGCCGTCGATTTGCCGGAACCGCTCGGCCCCATCACCGCCACGAATTCACCGGCTTCGATGGTCAGATCAACGCCACGCAGGGCCTGAAACGCCGCCTGCCCCTGACCGTAGGTCTTGGTGATGCCGCGCAATTCAATCAAGGGCGCACTCACAGCAACCTCGCCGTCATTTCAATTTTGGCCGTTTTTTCTGGTTGACCGCGCCCCGAAGGAATCCACAGCGACGCGCCAGCTGTGCTGGCCGTCTTGCTATGCAGGGGCCTCATCAGCACTCTTGGGGTGTGACAACTCACTTTTTCGCCGCCTGATAGTCGGAAATAACCGCCGCACCCACCGGCAAATCGCCGCCCAGCACCTCGGTAAGGCGCCCGTTGCTGACGCCGGTTTTCAGCGCCACCGCCTGCGGCTGGCCATCGACCAGCACCCAGACCTGCCCGTCGCCGCTGCCCTTGGCCGCAGCCGGGCGATTCTTCGGCGCCTCCGGCGGCGGGCCGGGCATCAGGCGGGCGACCAGGCCGCGCTCTTTCGTCGCCGCCCCCTCGCCCGGCGGCGTAAAACGCAGCGCCGCGTTGGGCACCAGCAGCACCTTGTCGCGGCTAGCCGTGACGATGGCGGCCGTCGCCGTCATGCCCGGGCGCAGCGCGAGGTCGTCGTTATTGACCCGCAAGATGGTCTTGTAGGTGACCACGTTATCGGTCGTCGTCGAACCCAGCCCGACGCGCTGGATGCTCGCCGGAAACTTGCGCCCCGGCCAGGCCGACACGGTGAAGCTGGCCGTCTGGCCGATTTTGACATTGCCGACATCGGCCTCATCGACCTTGACCTGCAGTTCCATCTTGGCCAGATCCTCAGCCAGCACGAAAAGCACCGGCGTCGTCATCGCCGCCACCACGGTCTGGCCCGGCTCCACCTTGCGGGTCAGCACGACGCCATCGACCGGCGAACGGATGGTCGCCTTGCCGAGATTGGTTTCATCCGTTTTCGCCGTCGCCCGCGCCTGCACGACGTCGGCCCGGGCGCTGGCCAGAGTGGCGATGGCCCGTTGCCGCGCCGCATCGGCCGTCTCCAGCTCGGTCTTGGCCGGCACCTTGCCGCCGGAAAGCTCGGCGACCTGGCGCATGCGATTCAGCGAGGCCGTCGTTTCAGCCACCGTCGCCTGCGCCAGCGCCACCGAGGCCTCCGCCGCAGCCACGGCGGCCTGCGACTTGGCCACGGCGTCCTTCAATTTGGCGGTGTCGAGCTGAGCCAGCAACTGGCCTTTCTTGACCACATCGTTTTCCTGCACCAGCACGCTGGCCAAGGTACCGGAAAGCTCGGAGCCGACATCGACCGACTTGGTCGGCTGCAGCGTGCCGCTGGCCGAGGCGGTGACCAGCAGGTTGCCGAGAACCGCCTCCTCGGTCAGAAACTGCCCGGCAGGCTGGCCATTGCCGCCGGACAAAACCACCAGCAGCACAGCCACGACGGCAATGCCGCCGCCGATCAGCCACAGCCGTCGCCGGCCGCTGCCCTGGTTGGCATTCTTGCTGAGCAGCGCAACGAGCGCCGCCGACGAGGTATCCGCGCTTTGGGAATCCGTACTTTGCGTCATGTTCGATCACTTTCATAGGCCGACCAACCGCCGCCAAGCGCCTTGTAGAGCTGGATCAGCGTGGTCAGCACCGCCGACTGGGCGGTGGCCAGCGAATCCTCGGCCGTCAATTGGGTGCGCTGGGTTTCCAGCACTTTCTGGAAGTCGGCGAGGCCGGCTTCGTACATCTGTCGGCTTAACGTCGCCGCGTTGCGCGCCGAGAAGGCCGCCGCTTCACGGGCGACCACCCGATCGCGGGCCTGCGCATGGGCGGTCAGCGCGTTTTCGACCTCTTCCAGCGCAGTCAACACGGCGCTCTCGTAAGCCACCAGCGCCGCTTCCTGCACCGCCGTCTGCAACTCCACTGCGCTGCGCAGCTTGCCGCCGTCAAACAAGGTTGCCGCCAGCGTGCCGCTCGCTGCACGCACCAAGCTGGCACTGCCGCCCAGCGCGCCGAGGCTGTAAGCCTGCCAGCCGAACGAGCCACCCAGCGACAGGCTGGGAAAGCGCGCCGCCTGTCGCTGCCCGATACGCGCCGTTTCCGCCGCCAGCGTGCGCTCGGCAACGATCAGATCGGGCCGCTGACGTAGCACATCGGCCGGGATGCCGGTCGCCACCGTCGGCGGCGCCACCGGCCGGGACTGCGCGGCCAACAACTGTTCATGCAGGGCGCCAGGTTGCCGGCCAAGCAAGGTCGCCAGCCGGTTTTCCGCCGCCGCCAGCCCGACCTCAAGATCCGGCATGCCGGCCCGCATTTGCTCGCGGCTGGTCCGCGCCTGCTCGACATCAGCGTTGCTGGCCAGCCCAGCCTGCTCACGCCATTCAGTGATCTGCGCCGTTTCGGTCTGGCTGGCCAGATTGGCCCGGGCAATTACCAGCCGCGACTGGTAAGCGCGGAACTCAACATAGTTCTGCGCCACTTCGGCAAGCAGCGACACCTGCACGTTTTCCAGACTGGCCTCGCTCGCCGCCAGATCGGCACTCGCCGCCTCGACCGCCCGCCGCGTGCCGCCGAAAAGATCAAGCTCCCAACTGGCGTCGAAACCGGCGTCGTACAGCGTGCGGGTCGGCAGGGTGCTGACTGCCGTGGCGTTCTTCGTCCGGCTGGCGCCAGTCGACGCCGACACTTGCGGAAAATAACCGCTCACCACCTGCGCCCGACTGGCCCGCGCCTGCCGCAAGCGAGCCTGCGCCGCCTTGAGATCGAGGCTGCCGGACTGGGCGACGGCGATCAAGGCATCAAGCGCCGGATCGCCCAGTTGCCGCCACCAGACGGAATCAATTTTCAGATCAACGCCCTGTTTGAGCGCCGAATTGGTAGCCGCCGGCTTTGCGGCCAGCCAGCGATTCGGCATCGTCCAGGCCGGCGCCTGATAATCCGGGCCAAGCGAAGGCAGCCCGGTGCAGGCACTCAACAGGCCTGCGCTCATTAAAACGGCAAGCGACAGGCAACACGTCGGCACCCTTGAAAACGATAGGTATCTCATCCCGATATTTTCACAGCCTGCGATCTTCACAGGCGTTAAACGATGTAAAAAGGCCCGCCGCGACCACTCGTTGAGCCGGGGCGGGCAAGGGGGGAGGCAGGGTGGCCGACGCCGGCGCGGCGCCGGCCAAAAGCTATGATTCAGCGCCCGGGAGGCGGCTGGTGGCGTTCATCGCCGCGGCCACGAGGACCGTCGCCACGATTTTCCATCGGCGGCTCGCCTAGTGCCTTTCGATCGGCCAGCAGCTTGCGCTGTTCCGGCGTCAGCACCTCGTACACCAGGCGCTCTGCCTTGGCCCGCGCCAGTGACATCTCGCTCATCGCCTTGGCCGCATCATTGGCCAACTCGCGCGCCTTCGGCTCGCTGTACTCCGGCGACAACACCAGCTTACGCAAATTCTCTTCCGCATTGCGCACTGCCTTGCCCTTGTCGCGCATGGCCGGCATCTGGCCGTGCATGATTTCGAACACCTGGTCACACTGCGCTTCGCTCAAATTCAGCGAATGCAGATAGGGCGGCATTTTCCCGCCCTCCATCCCGGGCCCGACACCACAGGCCGAAGCTCGTTGATTCACCGCCAACGCAAGCAACGGCACCGCCAGGGAAACACCTGCAGCAAGCAAAAACCGCTTCCAACTCAACCTGGGCAAATCCATATCTCATCCTTTCGCTTGGGGATTCGGGCAGCGCCCGACGACAGGACGAATACTCCATCCCAGGCCGGTTAAGCGATGTCAGGGAGATGTAAATGGTCGTAAATGAGGTTTCTGCAATTTATTTCAGGGGGTTTGCCTGAGACATCGTCGACAAAAAGAAAAAGGCGGCTGAATCAGCCGCCTTTCCTTTTTTCCAAGCCGCTTGGCGAGATTTAGATCTTGCTATAAACCTCAGCGCCGGCCTTCACAAACTCAACCGATTTCACTTCCATCCCCTTCTCCAGGGCAGCCGCTTCATCCAGCCCTTGCTGTGCAGCGAACTCCCGGACTTCCTGGGTGATCTTCATCGAACAGAAGTGCGGGCCGCACATGGAGCAGAAGTGAGCGACCTTGGCTGATTCCTTGGGCAGGGTTTCGTCGTGGAATTCGCGCGCCTTGTCCGGGTCGAGGCCGAGGTTGAACTGGTCATCCCAGCGGAATTCGAAGCGTGCCTTGGAAAGCGCGTTGTCGCGGATCTGCGCGCCGGGATGGCCCTTGGCGAGGTCGGCGGCGTGGGCGGCGAGCTTGTAGGTGATGATGCCTTCCTTGACGTCATCCTTGTCGGGCAGGCCAAGGTGCTCTTTCGGCGTGACGTAACAGAGCATGGCAGTGCCGTACCAGCCGATCATCGCGGCACCGATGCCGCTGGTGATGTGGTCGTAGCCCGGTGCAATATCGGTGGTCAAGGGACCGAGGGTGTAGAACGGAGCTTCGTCGCAATGCTTGAGCTGGAGGTCCATGTTTTCCTTGATCATGTGCATCGGCACATGACCCGGGCCTTCGATGATGACCTGAACGTCGTGCTTCCAGGCAATTTTGGTCAGTTCGCCCAGCGTCTCCAATTCGCCGAGTTGCGCTTCGTCGTTGGCATCGTAGATAGAACCGGGACGCAGGCCGTCGCCGAGGCTGAAGGCGACGTCGTAGGCCTTCATGATTTCGCAGATTTCCTCGAAATGCGTGTAGAGGAAGCTTTCCTTGTGATGGGCCAGACACCACTTGGCCATGATCGAGCCACCGCGGGAAACGATGCCGGTCAGGCGGTTGGCGGTCATCGGCACATAGCGGAGCAAGACGCCGGCGTGGATGGTGAAGTAGTCGACGCCCTGTTCGGCCTGTTCGATCAGTGTGTCGCGGAAGATTTCCCAGGTCAGGTCTTCGGCCTTGCCGTTAACCTTTTCCAGCGCCTGATAGATCGGCACCGTGCCGATTGGCACCGGGCTGTTACGGATGATCCATTCACGCGTTTCGTGAATGTTCTTGCCGGTGGACAGGTCCATCACCGTGTCGCCGCCCCAGCGGATCGACCAGGTCATCTTTTCGACTTCTTCCTGAATCGAGGAGCCGAGCGCCGAGTTGCCGATGTTGGCATTGATCTTGACCAGGAAATTGCGGCCGATGATCATCGGCTCGCTTTCCGGGTGGTTGATGTTGTTCGGGATGATGGCGCGGCCGCGGGCGATTTCGCTGCGGACGAATTCCGGGGTGATTTCTTCCGGAATGCTGGCGCCGAAATCCTGGCCCTTGTGCTGGCGGCCGAGAATGTCGGCCATCCGGTTACCCATCGGGCCGGTGGCCTTCAGGCTTTCAATGTAAGCGCGGCGGTTGTTGTTCTCGCGGATGGCGACGTATTCCATCTCCGGCGTGATGATGCCCCGGCGGGCGTAGTGCATCTGCGAAACGTTCTGACCGGCCTTGGCGCGCAGCGGCTTGCGGTGCAGGCCGGGGAAGCGCAGTTCGTCGAGTTTTGGGTCGGCGGCACGCTGGCGGCCGAACTCGGAACTCAAATCGGCCAGCGCCTCGACATCGCCGCGCTCGGCAATCCACTGGGCACGCAGCGCCGGCAGGCCGGAACGGATGTCGATCTTGGCGGCCGGGTCGGAATAGGGGCCGGAGCAGTCATAGACGTAGATCGGCGGGTTCTTTTCTCCACCGAAGGCGGTCGGCGTGTCGTCCTGCGACACTTCGCGCATCGGCACCCGAATATCCGGGCGCGAACCTTCAACGTAGATTTTGCGGGAATTGGGCAGCGGCTGGACTGCAGCCTCGTCGACGTGGGCGTTGGCGGCGAGGAATTGTTCGGTGGCGTTCATTGAAGCTCCATGCATTTTGTAGCAGGTAAGACGGGCAAGGAGCGATCTGGTTCCAACGACAGAGTTCGTTTCCCTACGACGGCATGACCCGGTCAGGTTCGAAGGGTAATTCTCAGCCAAGTTTTGCGGTTGGCACCCCTAACGAGTGGGCTGCAAGTTACTGGAAATACAGGCAAAATGCAAGGAATGACAAAGTGCGCTCAAGATTTGCAGAAATCAGCCGAAATATCTTGGACAAGCCGCGGAATACTAAAGAAAAATGAGGGAACCAAGATGCGCCACCTGATCATCGCCAGCCTGCTGGCCGCCCTGCCTTGGGCTGCTTCGGCTGCCCCAACCTGGCAAACCATCTCGTCAGAACCGGGCAAGCGCATCGAGATCGACCGCACCAGCCTGAAGCGCGAAGGGAGCACCGTGCAGGCTCAAGGGCGCATCGTCCTTGAAAAAGAGCTGACTGACGCAAAATCAGGCGCCGGCTACCGGGTCATCGAAGCAATTACCCGCTACGACTGCAACACGCGCAACGCCAACACGATCAAACGCATTTTCAAGAAAAACGAAAACGAAGTCATCCGCGAGGAAGAAATCAAGGGCTCCGACCTCCCGGTACGCACCGGCACGCTGGACGACAAGGTATTGCGTGAAGTCTGCCGCCCGCCGAAGGAAAGCCCGGCAGAACTGGCCAAAAAAGCCAATGAAGCAGCTGGCGAACTGAAGGCTGCCAACGACGCGCTGCTCAAGAAGGAAATGGCCAAGGCCGAAAAGCCGGCAACCATCAAGGCCAGCGATGTGCCGGACAAGGAAGCGGAACACGGCGCCATTCCCTCGATCCGCCCAAACCTGAAGGCAGCAACGGAAAGCGCCAAGGAGACGGCACCAGCCCCAACGCCGGCAGCTGCGCCGGCCAAAGCAGTGGCCCCGGCAAAAGCGGCGACCGTCGTCGTGCACACCACCCCAGCCCCAGCGCCCAAAGCCAGGAAGCCAGCCAGGTCTGAAGGCTATATGCTGGAATTGACTCATTCCGAACCTGCCGCACAGCACGCCCAAATTCACTGGGCCTACGATGGTGCCGGCGCCCCGGAAAACTGGCCCAATCTCGACCCGAAGAACAAGGTGTGCGCGATCGGCGAGCGCCAGTCACCAATCGACATCAAGGACGGCATCAAGGTCGACCTGGAGCCGATCAAGTTCAAGTACCAGCCCTCTACCTTCAGGATCGTCGACAACGGCCATACCGTGCAGGTTGAAGTCGGCGATGGCTCGATTTCTCTGACCGGCAAAACCTATGAACTGGTCCAGTTCCACTTCCATCGCCCGTCTGAAGAAAAGGTAAACGGCCAGCGCTTCGACATGGTCGTCCATCTGGTGCACAAGTCGGATGACGGGCAACTCGCTGTTGTCGCCGTGCTGCTCGAACGTGGTACCGAGAACCCCTTCATCCAGACGCTGTGGAACAACATGCCACTGGAAAAGAACATGGCCGTTGCCCCTCCGACGACTACCATCGATCTGAACACCCTGCTACCAGCTACCCGCAACTACTACACCTACATGGGCTCGCTGACCACGCCACCGTGCTCCGAAGGGGTGCTGTGGCTGGTCATGAAACAACCGGTGCAAGTTTCGCAGGATCAGATCAACATTTTCAGCCGCCTGTACAAAAACAACGCCCGGCCGATCCAGCCCTCCGGCGGACGCCTGATCAAGGAAGGCCGTTGACCTGAAACGAGGCAGAGTGGTAACTTAATGACCAACGAGTCATTAAGTTACCCATGTCAGCAATACCCGCCCCCCGCAAACGTCGCAAGGAAGACCGCCCATCGGAACTTCTTGGTGCAGCCCTCCATTTGTTTGTTGAAAAAGGCTTCACCGCGACCCGACTGGAAGATGTCGCTGCCAAGGCGGGGGTTTCGAAGGGTACGCTGTATCTCTATTACGAGAACAAGGAAGCCTTGTTCAAGGCAGTGATCCAGGAAGGTGTAATTCCGATCATCGCCGAAAATGAAGCCATCGCGGCCAAGCACACGAGCAGCAGCTTCGATCTGCTGGAAAAACTGCTCGATAACTGGTGGACGAAAATCGGCCAGACGGCTTTTGCCGGCATTCCGAAATTGATGGTGGCCGAGGCCAGGAACTTTCCCGAGCTGGCGACTTTCTATTACGAAAATGTCATCAACCGCAGCCGGGCGCTGGTCGGATCAACACTGCGCCGCGGCATGAACAGCGGCGAATTCCGGCCGATGGACGTTGAAACAACGATCGACGTGCTCATTGCACCGATCCTGATGCTGCTGATCTGGCGTTTTTCAATGAACTGCTGCCAAGGCAGCCAAACCGATCCGCAGCAGTATCTGCAGATCCATATGGACATACTGCGGCAAGGTTTGCGCAGGCTGGAAAAAGAGAGTCAGGTATAATTTTGATTTGTCGGAACCTATATATTAGCTTGTGCTAATATTATGCCTGCGGAGACCCAAATGAACATCGAGCAAGCGCGCTTCAACATGATCGAACAGCAGATCCGACCCTGGGAGGTTCTGGATCCGCAGGTTCTCGACCTGCTCTTCGTCGTCAAGCGCGAAGACTTCACCCCCCCGGCCTATCGCAACCTGGCCTTTGCCGACATGGAAATCCCGCTGGGCGGTGGCCAAGTCATGCTGGCACCAAAGATCGAAGCCAAGATGCTGCAGGAACTGGTGCTCAAGAAAACCGACAAGGTGCTCGAAATCGGTACCGGCAGCGGTTATATGGCCGCCCTGCTGGCTGCCCGCGCCGAGCACGTCGTCACCGTTGAATCTCGCCCTGAACTGGCCGCTATCGCCAAGGAAAACCTTGAACGCGCCGGCGTTGCCAATGTCACGCTCGAAGTTGGCAATGGTGCCGAAGGCTGGTCGCAGCGCGGCCCCTACGATGCCATCGTCGTCTCTGGCTCCCTGCCGACCGTGCCTGCCAGCCTGCTCAAGCAATTGCGCGTCGGCGGCCGCCTGGCTGTCGTCGTCGGCGAAGCACCGGTCATGGAAGCCCAACTGATCACCTGCACGGGTGAAGGCATCTATAACACCGTCAACCTGTTCGAAACTGTCATTCCAGCCCTTGACGGTATCGAAACCAAGGCCAGCTTCACTTTCTGATGAAACAGGTTCGCGCTCAACAACTGGCAGAATGGCTGGCCGACGAAGCCCGGCCCAAGCCCGTTCTGCTGGATGTGCGCGAACCGTGGGAACTCGAACTCTGCCAACTGGAAGGTTCGCAGCATATTCCCATGCATCTGGTCCCGACCCGCTGCGACGAAATTGACTCGACGCAGGATGTGGTCGTGATCTGTCATCACGGCGGCCGCAGCATGCAGGTCGCCATGTTTCTTGAGCGCAAGGGCTTTGGTGCCGTATACAACCTGATGGGCGGTGTCGAGGCCTGGGCTGGCGAAGTCGACCCGACCATGCGTCGTTATTGAGGAAGGCATGAAAAAACTCGCTTGGCTGATCGTTTCGCCGCTGCTCGCCTCCCCACTCTTTGCCGCCGACCTGATGCAGGTTTATCGCGACGCGCAGGACAACGATCCGACCTTTGCCACCGCCCGGGCAACGCTCGATGCCGGACGTGAAAAGTCGCCACAGGCACGCGCCGGGTTATTACCCAGCCTGACCTTGTCCGGCAACACCGTGTGGAACGAGAATGAACTCTCGGCCCACAACGGACCGACCATCGCCAAGCCGCACTACAACTCCAACGGTTACCAACTGACGCTCAGCCAGCCGCTGTTCCGCTGGCAAAACTGGGTTTCCTACGACCAATCGAAGCTGCAGGTTGCCCAGGCTGAAGCCAATTTCGTTCAGGCCCGACAAGACCTGATCCTGCGTGTCTCACAAGCCTATTTCGACGTGGTTTATGCCGTCGAAAACCTGAAGGCAGTTGGCGCCAACAAGGCCGCCATTGCCCAGCAACTCGAGTCAGCCAAGAAGAATTTCGAAGTCGGCACCGCGACCATCACCGATACGCACGAGGCACAAGCCCGTTACGATCTGGCGATCGCTCAGGAAATTGCCGCCGAAAGCGATTATGAAATCCGCCAACGCGCCTTGCAGGCCATCATCGGCAAAGAGCCGGGGCCACTGGCGACGACGCGCAAGGATGCCGAGCTATCGCCGCCGCAGCCAAACGACATGAAACAGTGGGTGGCAGCCGCCGAAAAGGACAGCATCACGGTTCAGGTGCAACAGGCCAATGCCGACATCGCAGCCCGTGAAGTCGACAAACAACGGGCTGGACACTATCCGACCGTAGACCTGGTCGCCAACCAGGGCTATTCAAAGAACTACGCCTCGACTTTCGGCGTCTATGACACCGATTTCAAGAACGTCGGCGTTCAAGTCAATATTCCGCTGTTTCAGGGCGGCCTGACCGTTTCGCGTCAACGTGAAGCGGCCGCCAATCGTGGCGCGGCGCAATCCGCACTCGAAACGGCTCGCCGCGGTGCCGCATTGTCTGCGCAGCAATACTATCTCGGCGTAAGCAATGGGCTGGCCCAGGTCAGAGCCCTGAAAGCCGCGTTAATCTCATCACAATCAGCACTGGAATCGAACAAGCTGGGCTACGAAGTCGGCGTTCGCATCAACATCGACGTGCTGAACGCCGAAAACCAGGTCTACGTCACGCGACGCGATCTGGCCAAAGCCACACTGGATACGCTGATGTCGCAACTGCGTCTGAAGGCAGCAACCGGCTCATTGGGCGAAGATGATGTCGCCCAGATCAACGCCCTGCTCGACCCGTCCACCGCTCAATAAGCGTCAGTATCCGCTCTGCTGCGCCTTGATGCGCGCAGGCAAACGCGCTGGCCGCGGCGCGCATCGCCGCCAATTCAGCCGGCCCGTTTAACAGGCGCTCGACCGCGGCCCCAAGCATTTCCGAATTCTCAACACGTTGCGCAGCACCGGCAACGATGGCATCTTCAGTCGCCTGCAGGAAATTGAAGGTATGCGGCCCGACAAGCACCGGGCATCCGCAAGCGGCCGCCTCGATCAGGTTCTGCCCGCCCAGCGGCAGCAAACTGCCGCCGATAAAGGACAAGTCGGCCAGCGTGAAGTAAGCGGCCATTTCGCCCATGCTGTCACCAAGCCAGATTTGCGTATCAGGGGCCGGCAGGCCGGTACTCCGCCGGGAACTGCGCCCCCCTTGCTGTTTCAGCAAATCAGCCACCTCGTCAAAGCGTTGCGGATGGCGCGGCACCAGCACCAGCAGCGCCCCCGGAATGGCGACACGACGCCACGCCTCAAGCACCAGCATTTCCTCGCCCTCACGCGTGCTCGCCGCCAGCCAGACAGGGCGCTGGCCGATCGCCTGTCGCCATGCCTGCCCCAACGCGATCTTGTCGGCCGGCGGGGTAACATCAAATTTCAGGTTGCCGCAGACTTCGACCGTCTTCGCCCCTAGGGTGACGATGCGTTCAGCATCCCCGCGAGTCTGTGCTGCCACACCGCTCAGCGAGGTAAAGGCCGGACCGACCAAGCCCAAAAAACGACCATAACCACGGGCTGAACGAACCGACAGGCGCGCATTGGCCAACACCACTGGAACACCTTGCTGCTTGGCGCCGGCCAGCAGATTGGGCCAGATTTCAGTTTCCATCAACACGCCAAAGGCGGGCGAGAAATGCCGCAGAAAGCGGGCCACGGCGCCCGGATAATCATAGGGCAGGTAAGCCTGAACGACCTTGTCACCATAGACCTCCAGCCCCGCTGCCCGCCCGGTCGGGGTCATGCCGGTCAGCAGGATGCGATGCTCGGGCCAGCGGCTCCGCAGCCCCTCGATCAAGGGCTGGGCAGCGCGGGTTTCACCCACCGACACGGCATGCACCCAGATCAGCTTGGCCGGCGCAGACTGAGGATAGAAACCGTAGCGCTCGCCGAGGTTTGCCAGATACTCGGGTTGCTTACGGCCTCGCCACAGCAAACGCAGCCAGATCAGCGGCGTAATCAGATAGAGCAGCAGCGAGTAGGCGATGCGCGCCATCAGCCAAGCGCCATTTGCAATTCGCCAAGCACGGCGTCGGGCGACGGGATCTGTTTTTTACCACCAAGATTGCGATAAAAACCAGCCCCGAGCACCCCGGTCAAGTCAGGATCGGTGGCGGTATAAAGAGCCACCGTGGGCACCTTCAAGGCCACCGCCAAATGGGTCAGACCGGTATCGACACCAACGGCGGCTCGGGCTCCGGCGAGCAGCGAAGCCAGGTCGGGAATGCTCATCGCCGGAGCAGCCACCGCGCCGGGAATGCCGGCCGCCAGCCGGCCAGCTCGCTCCCGTTCGACCGCACTGCCGCCGGGCAGCACGGAGCTCAAACCCAGCGAGTTCAAACGCGCCCCCAAACTCAGCCAGTTCGCTTCCGGCCACAACTTGTCATCGCGGCTGGTCGCTGTCAGGAAAACGACAAAAGGCCGATGCGGCAACCAGTCGAACCCTGCAGCACCAGCTTCGATACCGTAGTCGAGTTCAGACTCGGCAGCATAGCCCAGCGCCGCTGCGGCCAAACGACGATTGCGCGCGACGGCGTGCAGTTCCCGTGAAACGTGAAAGCGACGGTCATAGCAGCGCGCCGCAATCGGCTCCCGAGCCGAG
This sequence comes from Dechloromonas aromatica RCB, assembly GCF_000012425.1. Lineage (NCBI taxonomy): Bacteria > Pseudomonadati > Pseudomonadota > Betaproteobacteria > Rhodocyclales > Azonexaceae > Dechloromonas > Dechloromonas aromatica (nom. nud.). Next base: position 4,224,346 of record NC_007298.1, read on the forward strand.
TCTGCCGCATAGCCCAGGACAGGCCCATTCGCCTGGCTGGCGATCAGTGCACTTTTCAGCAGGCCTTGCGTGTCGATCACGGCATCGTAAGCGCGAACCTGCAAGAGACGCCGGAATTCGGCAATCTCCCGCCAGGTATCAGTCTTCAGCAGATTCTTCCGCCAGCGCCGGATGGCCACCGGAATGATTGTTCCGACACCGGGATGCAGACGCGGAATAGCCGCAAAACTCTCCTCGACGCACCAGTCGATTTCGGCATCCGGAAAATGCCGTCGGATATCGCTAACCACCGGCAAATTGTGGATGACGTCGCCGAGCGAGGAAGTTTTCACGATCAGAATGCGCATCGGCGGATAAAATCACGGCTTTCGAAGCCGCAATTATAAATGCCCGCCACGCGCCAGCCGCTTTCCGTTGCAATCATCACGCTCAACGCCGCCTCCCAGCTGGAGGACTGCCTGAAGAGTGCTGGCTTTGCCGACGAAATTGTTGTCGTCGATTCCGGCAGCACGGATGGCACACAGGCGCTGGCTGAACGCTACGGCGCTCGCGTCATCGAACAGGCATGGCTGGGTTTCGGGCCGCAAAAGCAATTCGCAGTCGACACCGCCAGCCACGACTGGGTTCTCTGCCTCGATGCCGACGAAAGGGTGTCGCCGGAATTGCAGGCGGCCATCGAAAATGCCCTGCAATCGCCGCCGAGCGCAGCATTCCGATTTGCCCGCTGCAACCGCTTCCTTGGTCGCTACCTGAAGTACGGCGAGGGCTATCCGGACTGGTCGCTGCGTCTTTTCGACCGCCGCCAGGCAGGCTGGTCCGACGACGCCGTCCATGAAAAGGTAATCGCCAACGGCGCTGTCGGCACCCTGAAAGGCGATCTGCTGCACGACTCAGCCGAAACCCTCGCCATCTATCTCGGCAAGCAAAACCGCTATACGACACTAGCGGCCGAAATGGCCGCCGCGGCAGGCAAGCGCGCCTCGTTCGCGCGCCTCGCCTTCAGCCCGATCATCCGCTTCATCAAGTTTTACCTGGTCCGCCAGGGCTTTCGTGATGGCCTGCCCGGCCTGATTCACATCGCCATCGGCTGTTTCAACAGCTTCATGAAATATGCCAAACTCTTTGAAAAACAGCGATCAAATGCTGCACTGCGGTAAAATCGCATGACTCTCTCCCCAAGGTGATTCCGTGAAAATTCTCGTGACCGGCGCTGCCGGATTCATCGGCATGACTACCTCGCTGCGCCTGCTGGCCCGCGGCGATGAGGTGGTCGGTCTCGACAACATGAACGACTACTACGAAGTGTCGCTCAAGGAAAACCGTCTGAAGCGCCTGACTGCCCTCCCCGGCTTCCGCTTCGTCAAACTGGATGTGGGCGACCGGGCCGGCATGGAAAAGCTGTTTGCCGACGAGAAATTCGACAAGGTCATCCACCTCGCCGCCCAGGCCGGCGTCCGCTATTCGATCCAGAACCCGCACGCCTACGTCGATAGCAATCTGGTCGGCTTCATCAATATTCTTGAAGGTTGCCGCCACCACAAGGTTCAGCATCTGGTTTACGCCTCCAGTTCCAGCGTCTATGGCGGCAACACCAAGATGCCCTTCTCCGAGCACGATAGCGTCGACCACCCGGTCAGCCTTTACGCCGCAACCAAGAAGGCCAACGAGCTGATGGCCCACACCTACAGCCACCTCTATGGCTTGCCGACGACCGGCCTGCGCTTCTTCACGGTCTATGGCCCGTGGGGACGTCCGGACATGGCGCTCTTCCTGTTCACCAAGGCCATCCTCGAAGGCCGGCCGATCGATGTCTTCAACCACGGCAACATGAAACGCGACTTCACCTACGTAGACGACATCGTCGAAGGTGTCATCCGCGTGATGGATCGCAATGCCGCGGCCAATGCCGAATACGACTCGCTCTCCGCCGATCCGGCGACCAGCAATGCCCCCTACCGGGTGTTCAACATCGGCAACAACAATCCGGTGCAGTTGCTCGACTTCATCGGCGCCATCGAAACCGCCCTTGGCCAGAAGGCCGAAAAGCGCCTGTTGCCGCTGCAGGACGGCGATGTCCCTGCCACCTACGCCAACACCGATCTGCTCAATGACTGGGTCGGCTTCGTCCCTGGCACCTCCGTTCAGGAAGGTGTCAGCAAATTCATCGCGTGGTATCGCGACTACTACAAGGTTTAAGGATTCGTTATGTGTGGCATCGTCGCGGCAGCCGCCGGCAAAAATATCGTCCCTGTCCTCGTCGAAGGGCTGAAGAAGCTCGAATACCGCGGCTATGATTCGGCTGGTCTGGCCGTCATCGGCAGCACCGCGATCGAACGCGTCCGTTCGGTCGGCCGGGTGGCCGAGCTGGAAATCGCCTCGGCCAGCACCAGCTCCGTCACCGGGATCGCCCACACCCGCTGGGCGACGCATGGCATCCCCTGCGAGCGCAATGCCCATCCACACGTTTCCGGCTCCATCGCCGTTGTCCATAACGGCATCATCGAGAACTACGAGTCCCTGCGCACTGAACTGAGCGCCCAAGGCTATGTCTTCACCTCGGACACCGACACCGAAAGCATCGCCCACCTGATCCAGGCGACGCTGAAGAGCGAGCCCGATCTCTTCAAGGCTGTGCAACTTGCCTGCCGTCGTCTGGTCGGTGCCTACGCGATCGCCGTCATCGACCACAATCAGCCCGGCAAGGTGGTCGTTTCCCGCGAAGGCTCGCCGCTCCTGCTCGGCGTCTCGGATACCGGCAACTACGCGGCCTCAGATGCCTCGGCCCTGCTGCAAGTCACCCGCAACATGGTCTATCTGGAAAATGGTGACATTGCCGAGTTGACCGCAAGCAGCGTCAAGATCACCCGCCTCGATGGCACACCGGTGGAACGCCCGGTTCATGTTTCCCAGCTGTCGGCCGCCGCGGTCGAGCTCGGCAACTACCAGCACTACATGCAGAAGGAAATCTTCGAGCAGCCGGAAGCACTGGCCAACACGCTGGAAATCGTCGGTGGCAGCAAGACCATACAGCCCGGTATTTTCGGCGCAGAAGCCGGCAATATGCTCGCCGATGTCGACTCAATCCTCATTCTTGCCTGCGGCACCAGCAGCCATTCCGGCTACACCGCCCGCTACTGGCTCGAAGCCATTGCCGGCGTGCCGTGCAATGTTGAAATCGCCAGCGAATACCGCTACCGCACCTCGGTCGCCAATCCGCGCCAGCTGATCGTCGCCATCTCCCAGTCCGGTGAAACCGCTGACACGCTGGCAGCCCTGCGTCACGCCAAGTCGCTGGGCCAGACCAAGACCCTGGCCATCTGCAACGTGCCGGAATCCGCCATTGTCCGCGAATGCGCGCTGCGCTTCATCACCCGCGCCGGCCCGGAAATCGGCGTCGCCTCGACCAAGGCCTTCACCACCCAGCTCGCCGCCCTCTTCTTGCTGACGCTGGTCATGACCAAGGTCAAGGGCCGCCTGACTCAGGATCAGGAAAGCGCCTTTATCGACCAGTTGCGTCACCTGCCAGTGGCCGTCAACAAAGTGCTTGAGCTAGAGGACGAGATCAAGGCTTGGGCCCAGCGTTTTGCCGACAAGCATCACGCCCTGTTCCTCGGGCGTGGCCGGCATTACCCGATCGCCATGGAAGGCGCACTAAAGCTCAAGGAAATCTCCTATATCCACGCCGAGGCTTATCCAGCCGGCGAACTGAAGCATGGTCCGCTGGCGCTGGTTGATGCCAACATGCCGGTTATTTCCGTTGCGCCCAACGATCAGTTGCTCGACAAGCTGAAGTCCAATCTCAAGGAAGTTCAGGCCCGCGGCGGCGAACTCTACGTTTTTGCCGATGCCGATTCGGAAATCCAGGAATCCGAAGGCGTGCACGTCCTGCGTTTACCGGAACACTACGGCGAACTGTCGCCAATTCTGCACGTCATTCCCTTGCAATTGCTCTCCTACCACGCTGCCCTGGTCAAAGGAACCGATGTGGACAAACCGCGCAATCTCGCGAAATCGGTGACCGTCGAGTAATCAAATGGCCACTTATGCCATCGGCGACATTCAGGGCTGCTACGACTCGCTGCAACGACTTCTCGAGCGCTGCGCCTTCGACCCCGCCAGCGACCGGCTCTGGCTAGTCGGTGACCTGGTCAATCGTGGCCCGAAATCCCTGGCCACACTACGTCTGATCAAGTCCCTGGGGCCGGCCGCGCTGACCGTTCTCGGCAATCACGACCTCTACCTGCTGATGGTCGCCGAGGGTGGCGCCAAGTTTCGCGGCAAGGACGACACGCTGCAGGAAATCCTCGACGCGCCGGACTGTGCCGAGTTGCTCGATTGGCTGCGTCACCAGCCGATCTGCCACACCGAAGGCGAGTACTGCCTCGTGCATGCCGGGCTGCTGCCGCAATGGACAGCTTCGCGCGCCCGCGAACTGGCCCGCGAAGTCGAAATTACGTTGCAAGGGCCTGATTTCCGCGAATTCATCCTGAACCTGTGGGGCAGTGAACCGGCCGGCTGGTCGGATAACCTGTCAGGCTGGGCTCGCTTGCGCGTCATCGTCAACGCGATGACCCGGATGCGTTTCTGTACGCTGGACGGGGTCATGGAATTCAAGGTCAAGGGCAAGCTGTCGAATGCCCCCGCCGGCCACATCCCCTGGTTCGACCTGCCTGACCGGAAAAGTGCCAAATCGGTACTGGTCACCGGCCACTGGTCGGCCCTCGGCCTGAAAGTCACGCCAAATCTGCTGGCACTGGACTCCGGTTGCCTGTGGGGCGGCCATCTGACTGCGGTTCGGCTGGAAGACCGTCAGGTATTTCAAGTGGACTGCTCACCAACGGAAGCCCTGCCGCTAAAGCGATAGCTTCACGCGCATCTGCCGCCACCTGTTTGCGATCCTCACCATTCAGACCACGCAGCGGTGTGGTCACCAGTCGGGCAATCAGGCGTTTGCGGCCGAGAATTGCCGATGTGCACTGGCCCATGGAAATCTCGCCATCGTAACGCGGCGCCAGACTGCGCTGGCCATCCAACTCCCAATAGGAAATGGCCACCGGTAACACCGGCCGGCCGGCAGCCAGCGCCGGCTGAATCAGTGCTGCGTGAAAATGCAACAGGCTCCGACCATCGGTAGTCGTTCCTTCGGGAAAGACTGCCACATGCTTGCCCTTATCCAGAATTTCAGCCACTTGCTGGTTGATGATCCTGGCGTGACCGCGGCTGCCTCGACGCAGAAAGACCGTGTCGTTCTTTGCTGCCAGCCAGCCGATCAGCGGCCAGTGGCGTACCTCTTCCTTCGACACGAAAGCAGCGGGCAGGGCTGCATTAATCACGTAGATATCGATCCACGAGATATGGTTGGCGACGATCAGCGCACCAGGAACGGCATGCGTCAGGTCGGCCTCGACCTCGACGCCCAAGGCATCAAGCAAGGCGGCCGACCAGCTGGCTTTCAGGGCCAGACGCTGGCGGTCACTGCAGAGCGGAAAAACACACAGCGAAAAGAGCGCCCCGCTGATGACCAGCAGGGCGATGCGGAAAATCCGGAAGGCGCGAATCGCTAAGTTGGTTTGGTTCAGACTACTTATCCCAGATAGTGCTTGGCGTAACGACCGGAAACCTTGGCCATCGGCATCAGGATCGGCAGGTCGGCCGTGTTGAAATCAGGATCCCATGCCGGCTCACCGCAAATCCAGGCCCCCGCACGGAGGTAGCCTTTGATCAACGGCGGGGTTTCGGCCGGGCGATCCTGCTTCAGGGCAGCCAGCGGCAGCGGACAACGCGGGAAAACGCGATATTCCTGCGGCCCGAGGTGATCGGCAGCCAGACGATTATACAAGCTGGCCGCAGCATGGCCGCCATCGGCCATGCTGATCGAGGCGCAGCCCATCAGGTAGTCGTAGCCGTTCTCGACCATGAACTGGGCCAGACCCGACCAAAGCAGGGTGATCGTGGCCCCGGTGCGGTAATCCGGGTGGACGCAGGAGCGGCCGATCTCAACGAGGCGCGAACGCAGGTGCTGAAGGCGGGTCAGGTCAAATTCATTTTCGGAGTAGTAGCCGACCTGGCGAGCGTTTTCCGGTGTCAGGATGCGGTAGGTACCGACGATTTCGCCACTCTGCGTATCGCGCACGACCAAGTGCTGGCAATACGGATCGTAAATATCGTGATCGACGCCCGGCGTCCGGCTGGGCAGGTTGGCGCCCATTTCACCGGCAAACACGCGGTAGCGCAGGCGTTGCGCATCGAGGATATCGCTCTGGCTGCGGGCAAAACCAACAGCCAGACTCTTCTTTTCGGGACGGCTGCGACCCGCAGCCTTATGGATATTTTCCATCTTTGTTCTCCTTGTATTCGTGGAGAACAAGTCTGGATGAGCCTTGTTACAAGCGCTTTGCCCGAAAATGACAGCGATGTTTCAGAAAATACGCCTTACCAGGGCAGTGAGCCAAAAGCCTTGCGGTAACGCTCGGCAATCTCTTCGCGGCTCGGCTGGTGGTTCTGGCCACCACGGTGGGCAATCTTGATCGCGCCCATCACCGCCGCCAAGCGGCCGGTTGTCGGCCAGTCGAAACCATTGGCAATGCCGTAGAGCAGGCCGGAACGGTAGGCATCGCCGCAGCCCGTCGGATCAAGAATTTCGTCGGCCGTGACGCAAGGGATATCGTGACGCTGGCCATCGGTGTAGATTTCCGAGCCTTCACCACCGCGCGTCACGATCAGGGCCTTCAAATTACCAGCCAGTTGTTCGAGGCTACGCCCGGTGCGGTCGCACAGCAGCTTGGCCTCGTAATCGTTGAAGCAGGCGTAATCGGCCAGCTGAATGAAATCGAGCAGCTCGTCGCCATTGAACATCGGCAGACCCTGGCCCGGATCGAAAATGAACGGCACGTTGGCATCGGCAAAGTCACGGGCGTGCTGCATCATGCCTTCGCGGCCATCCGGCGCCACAATGCCGAGCTTGGCATTGGCACTTTCAACCTTGTTCAGATGCGAAAACGTCATCGCTCCTGGATGGAAAGCGGTGATCTGGTTGTCGTCGAGGTCGGTCGTGATGAAAGCCTGCGCCGTGAAGCTGCCGCCGATCTGGCGAACATGGCTCCGTGACAGGCCAAGCCTGTCGAGCCGATCAAGATAGGGCGCGGCATCATCGCCAACGGTGGCCATGATCGTCGGATTGCCGCCAAGCAGCATCAGGTTATAGGCGATGTTGCCGGCACAGCCGCCGAATTCACGACGCATCTCGGGAACCAGGAAGGCCACATTCAGGATGTGGATCTGCTCAGGCAGGATGTGGTTCTTGAAGCGGTCCGGGAAGACCATGATGTTGTCGAAAGCCAGGGAACCACAGATCAGTGTCGTCATAAAGAATCAGGGATAGAAGATGTAAAGGCGATAGCCGGAGGCGCCGATTTCCTTGGCCTCGATCCATAGTCGGACAGCAACTTCGCCGTTGGCCGGGAAATGATCGGAAGCCGTGCCGGGCGGCAAGTATTCGGCAGCGTACATGACCCGTCGGGAAACAACGGAATCGTTGGTATCGGTCAGGCTCAGCTCAAGCGCTGGCCAGGCCTGGGGGTGATCGGCCCGGTTTTTCAGGGTCGCCTGCAACACGAACAGGCCACGGGCGTTATCGGATTGCAGATCGGAGGTTTCAATGGAAACCAGGGCCGGATTACGCGGTAGCGGAATGTCGACCGAAACCAGCTGATACAGAGACGCCGCACTTGGCATCCGCAAAACGATCTCACTGCGGAAGTAGTAAAGCAATTGCCCAAGCAGGGCGACGATCAACAGAATCGAGACCAGCACGAAAGGCCAGACCGCCCGCTTGGCCGACTCACTGGCGAAGCCACCCAATCCATCGCTGGCCAGCGTACCGGCAGCCCAGCGATTGTAGGCCGTCGTATCGTTCAGTTCCCGTGCCGCAACGAGGCCGGCGTCACGCGCCGCCTGGGTCGACTCTTCGGGGGTTTCCTGGCTATCTTCCGGCAACGTGTCGTCGCATGGGGCTTGCAGTTCACTCCCCGGCACGCTTTCGGGCTCGGACTCGCCAGGCGCTGTCAGTGCATTGGGCTCGGCAGGCACTTCGCTGTCGATGATCTCAAGCGGCAGGACTTCAATAACTTCTTCAAATGGCTCTTCGACCAGAGTATCAACCTGCTCCGCCAACTCCGGCTCAGGTTCGACTGCTAGCTCTTCAAGAGCAGCTTCCGGCTCCGTCTGCAGTTGCTCGACTAGCGAAGCTTCTTCCTCAGGAGGCGGTGAATTGACTTCCGGCTCGTCGGTGTCAGATAGCCATTGATCAAACGCATTGAAGACCGACTGGCAATGTCCACAACGGACCTTGCCGGCCTTGCGACGCAACTGCTCGGACGTGACCCGGAAAACCGTGCCGCAATCCGGGCAGCGGGTCCGCATCAGGGCTTGATCCCGGCCAGACATACCCAGTCTTCACGCACATCGGCTACTTGCAGCGGAATCCACTGCGCGTAGATGGCGATGATTTCGTCGATCTGCTCGCGCAGGATACCGGACAAGGCCAACTTGCCGCCCGGGCGGACATGCGCACAAATGGCAGGCGCGAGCACACGCAAGGGATTGGACAGGATGTTGGCAACAACCACATCGTACTCGCCAGCGACCGGCGTCGCCGAATCAGCAAACAACGCTGTCACGCCATTGCGCTCGGCATTGGCGCGCGCCGCCTCAACGGCCTGCGGATCGATATCGACACCTGCGACATGGCCGGCCCCCAGGCGCGCCGCAGCAATGGCCAGAATGCCTGAGCCACAGCCGTAATCAAGTACCGTGCAAGCTTCGGAGACATTGCGCTCCAGCCATTCCAGACAAAGCCGGGTGGTCGGATGCGAGCCGGTTCCAAAAGCCATGCCGGGGTCGAGGATCAGGTTAACCGCAGCCGGATCGGGAGTTTCATGCCAGGAAGGAACAATCCACAGGCGCTCCGAGACACGGATCGGGTCGAACTGCGACTGGGTTAGCTGGACCCAGTTCTGCTCGGCGACGTTCTCGACAGAATATGCCGGGATTTCAGACAAGCCGATGGCAGCCCCCGCCTCAGCAAGGAGGGCCTCGATATCCGCATCCGGTTCGAGCAACACGACAACGCGCGAATGCATCCAGCCCGGTGTATTTACCGAACCCGGTTCGCCAAACTGCGGCTGCTCGTCCGGCGTGCCGGCATCGGCATCCTCAATGCTGGCCGATAGCGCCCCCGCTTCGAGAAGTGCATCGCACATCGGCTCAGCATGGGACACATCGGTCAGAAAACTGACATTTTGCCAGCCCATCGCCTAAGCCTTCACTTCGCCCTTGTCGGCGAGTTTCTGTTCAAGGTAGTGGATGCTGGTGCCGCCCTCAACAAAACGGGCGTCCTGCATCAGTTCCTGGTGCAACGGGATGTTGGTCTTGATGCCCTGGATGCTCATCTCGGACAAGGCGATGCGCATGCGACGAATGGCCTGCTCGCGAGTATCACCATAGGAAATCACCTTGGCAACCATCGAGTCGTAATGCGACGGCACCTTGTAACCCTGATAAATGTGCGAATCAACGCGGATACCTGGGCCACCCGGTGGGTGATAAAACGTGATATTGCCGGGAGATGGCACGAACGTGAAGGGATCTTCGGCGTTAATACGGCACTCGATGGCATGGCCACGGCAGACAATGTCCTTCTGCTTGTAGCGCAGCTTTTCGCCAAAGGCGACGCGAATCTGTTCCTGAACGATATCGACGCCAGTGATCATCTCGGTCACCGGATGCTCAACCTGAACACGGGTGTTCATTTCGATGAAATAGAACTCGTTGTTCTCGTAAAGGAATTCGAAGGTACCTGCACCACGGTAACCGATCTTGCGACAGGCTTCGGCGCAGCGCTCGCCAATACGGTTGATCAGGCGCGGCGCGATGTGCGGTGCCGGTGCCTCTTCAATCACCTTCTGGTGACGACGCTGCATGGAGCAATCGCGCTCGCCCAGATAAATGGCGCTGCCATGCTGGTCGGCCAGCACCTGGATTTCCACGTGACGCGGATTTTCCAGATACTTTTCCATATAGACCGCAGGGTTGCCGAAAAAGCTGCCGGCTTCCTGCTTGGTCATTTGCACGGCATTGACCAGGGCAGCCTCGGTATGAACGACGCGCATGCCGCGACCACCGCCACCACCGGCGGCCTTGATGATCACTGGATAACCCACCGCACGGGCGATCTTGACGATTTCCTTAGGGTCATCCGGCAACTCGCCCTCGGAACCTGGAACGCAGGGCACACCGGCCACTTTCATCGCATCCTTGGCCGACACCTTGTCGCCCATCAGGCGAATGGTTTCGGCCTTCGGGCCGATAAAGACGAAGCCGGAGGTTTCAACGCGCTCGGCAAAGTCGGCATTCTCGGACAGGAAGCCATAACCCGGGTGAATCGCCTGGGCATCGGTGACTTCTGCCGCCGAAATGATCGCCGGAACGTTCAGGTAGCTGAGGGCAGAAGAAGCCGGGCCGATACAGACCGACTCGTCGGCCAGTTTGACGTACTTGGCATCACGATCGGCCTCGGAGTGCACGACCACAGTCTTGATGCCAAGCTCGCGGCAGGCACGCTGGATACGCAGCGCGATTTCGCCCCGGTTGGCAATGAGGATTTTTTCAAACATGATGGGCCACTCAGCCGATCACGAACAGCGGTTCGCCAAATTCGACAGGTTCGCCGTTATCGAGAAGAATGGCCTTGACCACACCAGAGGCATCGGCTTCGATTTCGTTGAGCAATTTCATCGCTTCGATGATGCACAGGGTTTCGCCCTGCTTGACGGTCTGACCGACTTGCACGAAAGCATCGGCACCCGGCGACGGCGAACGGTAGAAGGTGCCGACCATCGGCGACTTGACGACGTGGCCTTCCGGCAGTTCGTCTTCGTCATCGAGATTAACCGTGGAAGCAGCCGGAGCACCGGCCACCATCGGGGGCGGTGCAGCATAGTATTGCTGCGGCGCGGCAACGGCAGCACCGTAGTGCTTGGCGATACGAACCTTTTCTTCGCCTTCGGTCACTTCCAGCTCGGAAATACCGGATTCCTGAACGAGGTCGATGAGTTTCTTGAGTTTACGCAGATCCATGGGAACTCCCTTCTGTTTTGCGCCCGTTGGGTGCAAGAAGCCGGCCGAAGCCGGACTATTCAATATTAAGCTTGTTAAGCATGTATTCGAGGGCCAACAGGTAGCCCTCATGACCCAGCCCGCAGATGACGCCGACAGCCAGGTCCGAAAAATACGAGTGATGCCGGAATGGCTCCCGGGCATGCACATTGGAAAGATGTACCTCGACGAACGGAATCGCTACCGCCGCCAAAGCATCGCGCAGCGCCACGCTGGTATGCGTATAAGCCGCAGGATTAATAATGATGGTACGGACACCCTGTTCACGAGCCGCATGGATGCGCTCGATCAGCGCACCTTCATGATTGCTCTGGAAGGATTCCAGCTCAACGCCGGCACCTTCGGCCATGCGGGCCAGCGCCATGTTGATATCCGACAGGGTAACCCGGCCATAATGCTCCGGCTCACGGGTGCCAAGCAGGTTCAGATTCGGCCCGTGCATTACCAGAACGCGGGGCTTATCGACCGACTTGGAAGCAGTTTTTCGCTTCGTCATAGCTGCAAGTTTGCCGTAAATCGCAACAACTTGTCCAGTCTAATCCTTTAGCAGGGCACGCAGTGCTTCTGCCCGGATGCGCTCATGCGGACGGCCATCGCGATGCTTCATGCTGACCCGCTCCATGTGCGGCGGCAAGATCACCAGATTGGCATCGGCCGTATCTGTTTCCATTTGCAGCACTGCCTCGACCCGCTCATTGCGTGCTTCGACATGGGAAACGTCGATCCCGCGGTTGAGCAGGAAGATCTCGACCTCTTTGGCACTATCGGCAAAAAGCAGGATATCGATATGCGAATGCTCACCCGCCGTCCCATCCAGCACGGAACCGGTCAGGTAAGGCTGAAAATCCGCCAGCAGGTCGAGCAGCTCCAGCGCGGTATGACGCAAGGCAGCGATCAACTCGACATGGTCTTCACCCTGATAAAGGGTCCGGTAGGCGCGCAATTCGGCCTCGACCTCGGCATTGTCGGGAAACGCCGAATGTTCGGGGACCCCCAACTGGCGGGCCGCCTTCTTCTTGGCGTGGTGATAGTCGGTAATGCCATCCTCGGCCATCAGGCGAGCGGCGGCGCTGGCAATGCTGGCCCGGATACCGGTACTCGGGCGTTGCTTTTCATGACGGGTCATGGGGACTCGATCAAGGTAAAATCCCCTCCATTCTAACGGCTCAATGTGACATGCACATTCATATTCTCGGTATCTGCGGCACCTTCATGGGTGGCGTTGCGCAACTGGCGGTTGATTCCGGCCACAAAGTCACCGGCTGCGATGCCAATGTATATCCGCCGATGAGTGACCAGTTACGCGGCGCCGGCATCGAACTGATTGAAGGCTTCGACACGGCCCAACTCGCCCTCGCCCCGGACATGTTCGTGATCGGCAACGCCATTTCACGCGGCAACCCGCTGCTCGAAGCCATTCTCGACAAGGGTCTGCCCTATGTTTCCGGCCCGCAATGGCTGGCCGAGAATGTGCTGCAGGGCCGCTGGGTGCTTGGCGTTGCCGGCACCCACGGCAAGACGACCACCGCCTCGATGCTGGCCTGGATACTTGAAGATGCCAACATGGCCCCCGGCTTCCTGATCGGCGGCGTACCGCTGAACTTCGGGGTATCTGCCCGCCTGGGTGACACGCCATTTTTCGTCATCGAAGCCGACGAGTACGACACGGCCTTCTGCGACAAGCGTTCGAAATTCGTTCACTACCATCCGCGAACCGTTGTCCTGAACAATCTTGAGTTTGATCACGCCGATATTTTCAGCGATCTGGCGGCGATCGAGACGCAATTCCATCACCTTGTGCGCACCTTGCCACAAAGCGGGCTGATTGTTTCCAATGCCGCCGAAGCCAGCCTCGACCGCGTGCTGGCGCGTGGCTGCTGGACACCGGTCGAGCGCTTCAACGATCCAGCCGGTTATCGCGTGACCGGCGACGATGCGCGGGGTGAACTCGTGCTACATGGCCCGGAGGGTGTGATTGGCCGCACACGCTGGAATCTCTCCGGCGAACACAATCGCGCCAATGCCTGTGCCGCCTTGCTCGCTGCCCGCCATGTCGGCGTCTCGCTGGCCCATGGCCTCGATGCACTGTCCCGCTTCGTCAATGTCAAACGCCGCATGGAAGTCCGTGGCGAAGTACGTGGCGTCACGGTGTATGACGATTTCGCCCACCACCCAACGGCCATCGCCACCACCGTCGCCGGCCTGCGCCGCAAGGTCGGCAATGCCCGCATTCTGGCCGTGCTGGAGCCACGCTCGAACACGATGAAGCTGGGCACGATGAAGTCGCAGTTGCCGGATAGCCTGCGCGAAGTTGATGCAGCTTTCTGCTACGCCGGCAACCTCGGCTGGGATGCCCGCGAAGCACTGGCACCGATGGGCGAACGCGCCATCGTCGAGGAAAATCTGGACCGACTGGTTGACCAGATCGTCATTGCCGCACAACCGGGCGATCATATCCTGGTCATGAGCAACGGCGGCTTTGGCGGCATCCACGGCAAGATTCTGGCCGGGCTCACCGAGTAAAACAGCGACAGGCCGTACTTCCAGGCACAATCAGAAAAAACCGAAAATAAAAAAGGCGCGGTGAGGCTTCCCTCCCGCGCCTTTTTGTTACGGCTGGTTTAGCGCTCCATCGACTCCACAACTGCCAGAGCGGTCATATTGACCAGACGACGGACGGTGGCCGTCGAGGTCAGCACATGCGCCGGACGGGCCGCACCGAGCAGGATGGGGCCGATGGTCACGCCTTCGCCACCGGTCATCTTGATCAGGTTGTAGGAGATATTGGCGGCATCGATGTTCGGCATGACCAGCAGATTGGCTTCACCCTTGAGCGGTGAATCCGGATTCGCTTCACGGCGCAGATCTTCATTCAGCGCCGAGTCACCATGCATTTCGCCATCCACTTCCAGCTCACCGGCCGACATGGCGGAGACCAGACCAGCGGCAATGCTCATCTTGCGTGCCGATTCGGAATTGGCGGAACCGAAATTGGAATGCGACAGCAGCGCCACCTTCGGATGGCTACCGAAACGCTTGACCTGTTCGGCCGCCATCAGCGTCATTTCGGCAATTTCCTGGGCATTCGGATTTTCGTTCACATGCGTATCGCAGATAAACAGCGAGCGGCCCGGCAGCATCAGGTAGTTCATTGCTGCCAGCGTGCTGACACCGGCGCGCTTGCCGATGATCTGGCTGATTACGCCGAGATGGTGGCTATATTGTCCAGTCATGCCGCAGATCATGCCGTCGGCGTAGCCGAGCTTGAGCAGCATGGCGCCGATCACGGTCGGCTTGCGGCGCATGGCTTCCTTGGCGATGGCCGGGGTAATGCCCTGACGCGCCATGGCCTTGTGGTAGGCGGTCCAGCATTCGCGATAGCGCTCGTCGGACTCCGGATTGACGACATCGAAGTCGACACCCGGCTGGATGCGCAGCTTGGCCTTTTCGAGGCGGTGCGCGATCACTTCCGGACGACCGATCAGGATCGGACGCGCGAACTTCTCTTCGATCACCACCTGGGCAGCGCGCAGGACGCGTTCATCTTCACCTTCGGCGAAAATGATGCGCTTGCCCTTGGCCTGACGGGCGGCCTGGAAGATGGCCCGCATGCCGACACCGGTGTGATAAACGAATTCAGACAACTTGGCGCGATAGGCAGCCCAGTCGGTGATCGGACGGGTTGCGACACCGGAATCCATGGCGGCCTGAGCGACGGCCGGCGCGATCTTGACGATCAGACGCGGGTCGAAAGGCTTGGGGATCAGGTATTCCGGGCCGAAAGACAGATCAGCGCCCGGATAGGCCATGGCGACTTCGTCAGTCACTTCAGCTTCGGCCAGTTCAGCGATGGCACGGACGGAAGCCATCTTCATTTCTTCGGTAATACGCGTGGCGCCGACATCGAGCGCGCCGCGGAAGATGAACGGGAAGCACAGAACGTTATTGACCTGGTTTACGTAGTCAGAACGGCCGGTGGCGATAATGGCGTCCGGGCGAACTTCCTTGACCAGTTCCGGCATGATTTCCGGGGTCGGGTTGGCCAGCGCAAAGACCATCGGCTTGTCGGCCATGGCCTTGACCATGTCCTGCTTGACGACGCCGGCAGCGGACAGGCCGAGGAAGATATCGGCACCAACCAGCGCCTCGCCAAGGGTACGCTTGTCGGTATTCTGGGCGTAGCGGGCCTTGGTCTCGTCCATGCCGCCCGGGCGACCAACGTAGATGACGCCCTTGGAGTCACAAATGGTGATGTTCTCGCGCTTGACGCCGAGCTCACACCACAGGTTGACGCAGGAGATGGCGGCCGCACCGGCACCGGAAACGACGACCTTGACCTGGTCGATCTTCTTGCCGACGACCTTCAGGCCGTTGAGCATGGCGGCGCCGGAAATGATCGCGGTGCCGTGCTGGTCGTCATGGAAGACCGGGATGTTCATCCGCGCCTTGAGCTTCTCTTCGATGTAGAAGCATTCCGGCGCCTTGATGTCTTCAAGGTTGATACCGCCGAGCGTCGGCTCGAGGGCGGCGATCATGTCGATCAGCTTGTCCGGATCGTTCTCGGCCAGTTCGATGTCGAACACGTCAATACCGGCAAATTTCTTGAACAGGCAGCCTTTGCCTTCCATGACCGGCTTGGAAGCGAGCGGGCCGATATTGCCAAGGCCAAGCACGGCAGTACCGTTGGTCACAACCCCCACCAGATTGGCGCGCGAGGTATACCAGGCAGCAGTGGCCGGATCTTCGACGATCGCATCGCAGGCGGCGGCAACACCCGGAGAGTAGGCCAGCGCCAGATCGCGCTGGTTGGTCAGGCCCTTGGTCGGGCGGACGGAAATCTTGCCCGGGGTGGGCCAGCGATGGTATTCGAGAGCGGCTTCGCGCAGATCCTTTTCCACGGATTCTCCTTGGCAATCGGTATTAGGGAAAACCCGTTAGGTTACTCCAAAGGTTCACTGGCTGGAAGCGTAATTATGAATTACAGCAATATCTACGTGTAATCCGAAGCCGGTCATAAAAAGGGCGCGCTCATCGACGCACCCCGGCTGGCAACTTCCCGGGATTAGAAGCGATGGGAGATGGTCAGGCGCAGGCTACGCGGTTCGGCAGGGTGAATATGGCGATCGCTGGCCGAGGTGCCCTCTCCCCGCAGTTGCGAGTCGTACCAGTATTCGATGTCGTTCTCCTTGCGATCGAACAGGTTGTAGACGTCGAGGGTCAACTGGGTACGCTGGTCGATCTTGTAGCCGGTACGCAGGTTGGTCAGTGCCGAACTGCCGGAGCGCACGGAGTTGTCTTCGATCAGCGGACGCGGCCCGAAATAGCGCAGGCGCAAGGCCCCGAACCACGGGCCGAGGTGATCGAACGTCAGGCCGATATTGGCAGTCGTCGCCACCGCACCGGGAATGTAGTCGCCGACCGTCGGATCTTGATCGCGGAAACGGGCATGCGACCAGGCGAGGTCGGCATCGATCGCCAGCCAATCGGAGAGTACATAGAGGTTGGTCCACTCAAGGCCATAGCGGCGCGACGGGCGTGATGGTTCGGTGGTGCCGGCATCGCCAACAAAGAGCAGTTCGGAGGCGGCATCGAGTTGCCACAAGGCAAGCGTCGATTGCCAGCCGGCGACCGGTTCGCTGCGCGCACCCACTTCGTAACCCTTGGTGCGGACCAACGGCTTGACGCGCTGTACTGGCGTCGTGCCGTCAGCTGGATCGACCTTGATCGTCGTCCCGCGCGCATCGTTTGAATGGAAGCCGTGGCCGTAATTCAGGTAGAGCTCGGTTTTCTGCCACGGGCCGAAAATCAGCGCCAGTTTGGGCGTCACCATCTGGTCGCTGGCCTTGCCGGAATTAGCAGCCAGGCTCGATTCGACGTCGAAATCGTAGGCATCGGCACGCAAGCCCTGGACCGAACGGAACCACTCGGTCCACCGCGTTTCGTTTTGCCCCCACAGCGTCAGACTGCGCTGGGTCACCTTGTCTTCGCGGACAGTGCCGACGGTCTGCCGGGCCGAGGTGGCGTAGAGACCAACCGGGTTAAGACGGTCGATCCGGCTCTGCAGGCCGATGCTGTTCTCGACCTCGAAAGCGCCCCAGCGATCGAACATCGCATGCGACAGCGCAAAGCCCCCCGACTGACGGCGCTCGCCCTGCTTGAACTGGTCGCCGGTGTCACAGGTGCCACTGTGGGCGACATCGTTCAGGCAATATTGAAAATTGGACCACAGATCGAGGCTGGACTTCAGCCACCAGACGTTGGCCTTGGTCTGGGCATTGGCCCAGCGCCTGGCCCATTCACCGGCCAGGCTGTAGCGACTGGTCTCGCCACCGGTCGTCGAATCGAGGGTGCCAAAGCGGCCGACCTGCCCGCGGTCGATGGCGCGCTGGGCAATTTGGTCGGTGGACGTCCATTGGCCCCGGTAGGCCATGCCGGTCAGCGAAAAGCCGTCGTTGCGTGTTCCCTGGCTATAGCGCAGCACGCCATTAAACTTGCGGTAATTCTCGGCCACTTCCCACGGTCCGTCGTTATGGAACAATTCCAGACCATAGAGCAGATTGCCGCGGCCCACTTCCGGCGAGCCAGCCAACAGGTTGCGCACATAGCCCTTCTGGCCCAGCGTGATTTGCGCCAGCGACGCATCCATCTGGCGGAAATAGTCGATATGCGCTGCGCCAGCCGATGAGAAATCGCCTTCCTCAGCGAAGTACGGCCCCTTGCGGAAGCTGATGCGATCGACCAGCTCGGGAATCAGGAAATTGAGATCCGTGTAGCCCTGGCCATGAGCATGGGTCGGCATGTTGACCGGGACGCCACCGACGTAAGTGGCGAAATCGGTACCATGGTCGAGGTTGAAGCCGCGCAGAAAATACTGGTTGGCCTTGCCGTCACCGGCGTGCTGGGTAACGATCAGGCCGGGCACCATTTCCAGCGCCTCGCCGGGGCGCAGGATGGGCACGGCCGCCAGGCGCTGGCTGGAAACCACACCTTCACTGCCGGACGCGGCGATGCCTTCCAGATTTTCGGCCTTGGCCCGCACTTCGACCGTAGAAAGCTCAGCCGACTCATGTGCTCCGACGCTGCTCACGGCCGCCAGAAAATAGGAACTTATTAGCTTTTTTCTTACGCTCATCGCCAAAAAAAGCCGGTTGCCCGGCCTCCTCCAAGAATGGCTAGGCCAGCGCCGGCCGACGCGTCAGCCGCACGGCGGCGACAAAGCTGACGGCGATGATGGCCACCAGCGTAAAGCCAAAAACCAGTTCCTTTCCCTCGCTCCAGGCATCGACGGCCGGCGACAGCATCTTGGCGGCACCAAAGGCGGCGACCAGCAGGCTGACGCCGGAGACGACCAGCCCCATCACGCGAGAAGCGATCAAGGCCACCTGATCGGCGCGGGCAATCAGCCGGGCGATCCACAGACCGTTAATGCCATCGGTCAGCAGCATGCCAAGCATGAACAGCAGGGCCAGGACCAGCGCGTGCTCCCAGCCGCCGAACTGGGTCGCAGTCAGCGCGAAAAAGGCGGCTTGCGACAGCGTGTCAAAAGAAAGGGCGAACAGCGCACCGACCAGCGCGATCAGTGCCGGATGCGAGACATGGCGCAGGTTGCCGAGCAGGCGCCCCTTGATGCCCACCGGCTGGACGACTTCATGCGGTTCGGCGCGCAACACGGCGGCCAGGTTCAAGCTGCCCAGCGCGACGAGAAAGCCGATTGAGATAAGCGCCCCCAGGGTACCGAACCATGCCGGCACCGCCCACTGGCCGGCCAGGGCGGAGACGCCAAGCGCGATGGCCATGACCACGGCACCGTGGCCAAGCGAGAACAAGGTGCCGCAGTAGCGCGCCAGACCCGGCCGGGAGCGGGCGTTGAAGCGGGTCAGGCCGTCGATGGTCGCCAGGTGATCGGCATCGAAACCGTGCTTCATGCCGAGCACAAAGGTCAGGATCAGCAGCGACAGCCAATCAGAAGGCAGGGTTTCCATAGGGCACCGTATGAAGGTTTTTCACATCTTCATACAAAGAGCGTGCCAGATCAATAAGTCATTGTTCGTATTGATTTCCGCCTTCCGGTACCACCAGAAAAAGCGGCCAACTGGTCAGCGGCTTTCCACCGGAAGTGCAAGGATGAATTCCGCCCCGTTGCCCGGCACGTTGCCGGCGCTCAGCTTGCCACCATGCCGTTCGACGATGCCGTAGCTGATCGACAAGCCCAGCCCCGTGCCCTGACCAACCGGCTTGGTGGTGAAGAAGGGTTCGAACAGGCGGCTCAGGTGTTCCTCGGGGATCCCCGGGCCGTTGTCGGTAAAGCGCAATACCGCCATGGCGTTTTCGACGCTACCGCTGACCTGGAGTCGGGCGTCGGCCCGATTGGCCAGCGCATCGCTGGCATTCTGCACCAGATTCATCACCACCTGCTGCAACTGGCCGGAGGAGCCGGAGCAGCGTAGATCCGGCGGCAAATCGATATCGACCACAAACTTGGCCGGGGCGCTTTGCACCACCCAGCGGACCGAGCGCTCGACCACGTCGTTGAGGCTGACCCGTTCCGACGTCATCTTGTCCACCGCCGAAAAGCGTTTCAGGGCATCGACGATATCGCGGGTCCGCTCCGCCCCTTCGATCATGCCGTCGATCAGGTGCGGCATGTCGGCCAGGATACGATCGATGCGCAACGCCTCGCGCATGGCCTTGAGCGCCTCATCGTCTGCGGCATCGCTGGCATGCACCGCAGCGAGATAGCTTTCCAGGCGGCTGGCGTAGCGCTTCAGCGACAACACATTGCCCAGCACGAAACTGATCGGGTTGTTCAGCTCGTGCGCCACACCGGCGACCAGCCGACCAAGCGAAACCATTTTCTCGGCGTGCAGCAATTGGCCCTGGGTCCGTTTCAGATCATCGTGGGCCTGACGCAGGGCGGAATAAGCACGGCGCAGTTCGCCGACCGGCCGACCGGTGACGACCATGCCCATCAGCTTGCCGGTCTGCGATAGACGCGGCGTGCAGTTCATCGACACTGGCACGGTCGAACCATCGCCGGCACGCAGGAAAAACTCGCAGTCATGGACGCCTTCGCGGCCGAAACGCGAGAAGATTTCGCGCGCCTTGCCCCGCTCGACGTCGTCGGCAAACAGGTCGAAAACCGGTGTCTTTTCCAGTTCGCCGGCCGTCTTGCCGGAGAAATGCTGGAGCGAGGAATTCACCTCCTCGATGCCACCATTGCGGTCGCACACGATCAGGATGTCCGACATCGAGGCAAGCACGCTCTCGATGAACTGATGCGACTCCTCGAGCGCGGCGTTTTTCTCTTCGAGGGCGACTTCGTACTGGAGGAGGTCGTTGTAGACCTCATCCATCTTCTGGATGACTTCGATCCAGGCCTGCTCCCCGCCCGGCGGCAGCGGCGATTCCGTCGACAGATCAGCGGGCGGGACGGTAATGGACATGGGCTTCACCGTGTTCGTCATGGGCGTGATGATGTTCCGCTTCCAGCGCGATCAGGTTCAGCTTGCCGTGACGAACGCCTCGCTCGGCCATCAGGGCATCGGCAAATCGGCGGACATCGGCAGTCGAGCCTTTCAGGATCACTGACTCCAGGCAGTTGTCGTGATCGAGATGGCTGTGCATGGCGGCCACGGTCAGGTCATGGTGATCATGCTGCAGGCCGGTCAGGCGTTCGGCCAGTTCGCGTTCGTGGTGGTTGTAAACGTAGGACAGGTTGCCGACGCAATGGCCGGAAGGCGTTTCACGCTGACGGTCGCTTTCGATGGCACCGCGGATCAGGTCACGCACGGCTTCCGAGCGGTTGCTGTAGCCGCGGGCGGCGATCAGTTGATCGAATTGTTTGGCCAAATCCTCGTCCAGCGAAATGGTGAAACGTTCCATGTTCTTTGCTCCCTGCTAAATACGGCCGGTAAACGCGGTGCTAGGATGGCCTTTCCTGCATTCTAACTTCTCGCCCCGCCCATGACCGCTGCTCTCGATACCGAACAGATCCGCACCGCCCTGCGCAAGGTGGTCGACCCCGAGGTCGGGGCCAACATCGTCGATCTCGGCCTGATCTATCGCATCGAATTCGATGCCCCTGGCAAACTGCTGATCGAGATGACGATGACCTCGCCGGCCTGCCCGATGGGCGAAATGATTGTCGATGACGCCTACGCCGAACTCGAGCGCGTGCTGCCGGCTGACTGCCAGCCGGAAATCCGCCTTGTCTGGGAACCGCCATGGGCACCGTCGATGATGAGCGAAAAATGCCGCCTGAGCCTGGGCTGGAACGAGGCGGACAGCGCTTAAATGGCTGACCTGAAACCCGCTGGCCGGTTGCCGCTGCTGTTTTTCGGCATGCTCTCGCTGCTCGGTGGCGTGATGGCCGGCTTGGCACGGCTCGGCTGGGAAGTCCCCGCCCCTGCCATGCAGGCAGCCGGCGTGCATGGCCCACTGATGATCGCCGCCTTTTTCGGCACGGTGATCAGCCTCGAACGTGCCGTCGCGGCGGGCCGGAACTGGGCCTATCTTGCCCCGCTGGCTGCCGGGGCCAGCGGCATTGTCCTGATCGCCGGCGCCCCACTGCTGGCAGGCCAAATCCTGGGCAGCCTCGCCGCATTCGGCCTGATTGCTGCCAGTGCCGTCGCCCTGCGCCGCCAGGTGGCCGCCTTCACCGTTGTCCTGACACTGGCAGCCGGCTGCTGGCTGGTCGGCAACCTCGTCTGGCTGGCCAGCGGCAACGTCAGCACTGCCGTGGCGTGGTGGTTGCTCTTTCTGGTCCTGACCATTGCAGGCGAACGCCTTGAGTTGACCCGTTTTCTACCCACGCCGCCGGTCGCCCAGAAGCTGTTCATCGGCATCGTTGGCGTTCTGCTCATTGGCGCACTGACCGCAGTTAACTCGCTTTTTTCCACCGGCTTGCTCGCCCTGGCGTTCTGGCTGCTGCGTTACGACATCGCCCGCCGCAATATCGCGACGGAGGGCCTGACCCGCTTCATTGCCGCCTGCCTTCTTTCCGGCTATGCCTGGTTGCTCGTGGCCGGCCTGCTCGGTCTGGCCGGCGCCTTCACCCCCGGCCACCCATGGCGCGATGCCGCGCTGCACGCCATCGGCCTTGGTTTCGTTTTTTCCATGGTCTTCGGTCATGCACCGATCATTTTCCCTGCCGTCACCCGCATCAAAATCCCTTACCACCCGGCCCTCTACCTTTCCCTCGTACTGCTCCACCTGACGTTGGCACTACGTGTACTTGGCAGCTTGGCCGGCAATTTCGACCTGCGTCACCATTCCGCCTTGTTGAACGGGCTGGTACTGATTGTCTTTATTGTCACGATTGCGACGCTGGTTCGCCGCAATGCCCCACGAGGTGCCCGATGAAACGCCATGCCGCCCTGCTGCAACTCTCGCGCGAACACCACCAAGCGCTCAAAATGGCCCGCCAGGCCCGCTTCGCCTGCGACGCCGGAGTTTTAGAAGCCATAACCCAGGCCGCCGAAGCCATCTGCGAACGTTTCCGTGACGAACTGGAGCCACACTTCCAGGCGGAAGAAAAAGACCTGCTGCCAGCACTAGCCGCTGCTGGCGCAAGCAATCTGGCGCAGCGCACGCTGACCGAACACGCCGAACTTCGAGAACTCAACCGGCGCCTGGCAGAGCCGGACGGTGAAACCCTGGCCCGCTTTGCCACCTTGCTGAACGACCATGTCCGCTTCGAAGAGCGCGAACTGTTCGAAACCGCGCAGCAGCTGCTTTACCCCGAACACTGAGCGCACCAATCAGGGGCAAAAATTGTCGGCTCGCTGCGCGTGTCGTCGCAAAACCGGCAAAACAGAGACGACACCCCGAACCCTCGCCAAGTTCGACGAGCCCCTGCTGCAGGCCATCTTCACGCCTTTCACGCTCGCCACCAAAAACCGGGAACGGGATATGCTTGACTCAAGCTGTAGCACGCTTGATCCGTTATCTGGTTTAAGAGCGCATGGAGGAAGTCATCATGGCCCACAGTGAAATCCGACTCTCGGTCGCTGAAGAGCGCACCATCTACGACGTAGGCGCCATCGAGCGCGCCATGGAAGAGGCGGCCGGCAACCGCAACGAGGCGCTGGCCACCCTCTACGACAAGATGAAGCAGCGCGGCGGCGGCCGCTTCCTGGTCCGCCCAACCGGCGCTGACATGATCGACGATCTCTACGACAGCTGCCCGAACTTCAGCGAGGTCATCGACGATCTGAAGAAGTACGTCGCGCTCTCCGTCGCCGGCAACGAACCGATGAGTTTCACGCCCATCCTGCTGCTCGGCGAACCGGGCATCGGCAAGACCCATTTCGCCCGCGAACTGGCGAGCCACCTAGGCACCGGCCATGAATTCATCTCGATGAGTTCGCTGACGGCCGGCTGGGTGCTGTCCGGCGCCTCGTCGCAGTGGAGCAACGCCAAGCCGGGCAAAGTGGCGCACACGCTGGTGCATGGCGATTTCGCCAACCCCATCGTCGTCCTCGACGAAGTCGACAAGGCCGGCGGCGATTCGCGCTATGACCCGATGGGCGCGCTCTACGGCCTGCTTGAACGCGACACTGCCCGCGCCTTCAAGGACGAGTTCATCGATATCGACATCGACGCCTCGCACATCCTGTGGGTGACGACGGCCAACGACGAGCGCAGCATTCCGGAACCCATCCTCAACCGGATGAACGTCTACGAAGTGCCGCGCCCCGACCACGATGCCGCAATCACCATTGCCGCCGCGCTCTACCGCGACATCGTCAGCCAGCACGACTGGGGCTTCCCGCCCGAGGCCGACGAGGCGGTACTCGAACGCCTCGGCTCGCTGCCACCGCGTGACATGCGCAAGCGTCTGATGGCCGCGTTCGGCACCGCCAAGCTGGAAGGCCGCAACTGGCTGGAAGGCAGGGATTTCGAACAGGCGCGGATGGGACGAAGCCGGAAGATCGGCTTCTAACGATAGCGCCCCGGCTCAGTCCAGTCGCTTGAACACGGTCGTCTGGCCATCACGCTCCCGGAGTCGAAACTCAGCGGGCGTGACGGAAAGGACGGGGTTCGGATCGTCGATAATCCGCCCACCCTGCTTGATGCTCCAGATGATCTGCTTGCCCTCGTAACGCCAGACGCCGTATTGCAGGAGGGTGCCGTCGTCCTTGCGAAGCTCCCATTCGCCATTGGCGGCCAGGTGGATGGGGGTGACGGCACGGTCAGACTGCCACTTGCCGACAAAGTCGCGCTGGCTGACTTTCTTGCCGGTCAGGAAATGAATGCCGAATCCGACCAGCAGCGCCAGCACGACCAGCCTGAATCGCTTTCCGGAGAAAAATTCCATGGCGGCAAGATGGCGAACGCTAGCCGCCATTACTCCTCGTTCTGAAAGCTGCGCCCGCGGAAGCGGTTGATTTCCTGCTCCCGACGCGCCCGTTCGGCCTCTTTCTCGGCGCGCTCCTTTTCTTCCTTGCGGCGAAGCTCTTCCGCCTTGGCGCGCTCAGCTTCCTGCTCGGCACGGCGGAGATTGGCCGAAACCTCTTCGCCGAGGCGCCGCGACTCTTCCTCGAAACGGCGCTGCTTGCGTTCCTCGTCCTCCTGCAGCCGCTGCTTCTGCTTGTCGTCACGCTCGGCCTGCTCCTTGCGACGCATGTCGGCCAGCAACAAATCGGCTTCGGCCCGGCTCGCCGCCCGGATACCGTAGGTCTGGTAGAAATCCTGGAGATAGACCTTTTCGGCCGCCGGCGATGCCGGATCCTCCCCCATGACCGCCTTGGCCCGCTGGTAGGACATGAACATCACGGTAATCTGCATGACCATGCCGATCACCATGACGCCGGCGATCACCGTCAGCAGCCTGCGAATCGGACTCGACTTTGATGACTCCAGCGCGACCTCGACATGCAGCGGCCGCACCAGTCCTGCCGTCTCGCCACCGCGCATGACCAGGCCGGCATCGTAATCCGAGCGGCGCGAAGGATTGGAGAGCACATCGTAAGCCTGCTTGAGCAACTGGAGCCTGAATTCAACTTCAGCCTCGGGCAGCGGGCTGTTTCCCGCCGCCAACTCTCGTGAAATTCTCAGGTAAGCCGAACTGATCTCGATCAGATCAGCATGCTGCGAGACTTCCAGCAAGTCGTAGTAGTTTGTCGTCTGCTTCATCGCGTGAGATTCGGTGGTAACTAGCCGCGGAGCATACCAAAGCCATCATCCGTCCACCAACTATGGATGGGCAATGCTCACTTCCTGGTCAGGGGGAGCCGATCGGGAAGTCAGCCTGCAGTTGAATAAACATTTTGAATCTCGGCTCAGCCCTCAGGATGGCCTTTAAAGTACCGTTATGATGTCAGACATGAACTCATTGCTCGACATTCGGACGCTGATACTGGTCATCACCATTGTCGTGACCTGTCGCACGTTCATATTAGGGTACGTCTGGAAAATCACCCGTCCCTATCGGCCCGCAAGCTATTGGGCTATCGGGTCGCTGTTGATCAGCGTCGGCGAGTTGTTGGTCGGCCTGAGGGATCACATATCTCCTGTTGTTTCAATCCTGCTCGCGCAGTGCCTGATCATGACTGGCTGGATGAGCATCACCGGAGGGATTTCCATCGCGGCGCGGCACAAGCCGGCATGGCGGACGGGGGGCGCGTTCATCGCCCTGGCGATCCTCTGCACTTTCTGGTTTCTCGTCATATCCCCTGATTTTGCGATAAGGACCTACGCGGCCAGCCTGCCTGTCATCGGCTTCGACCTGTATGCCGCTTTCGTGTGCCTGCGCTTCAAGGAAGGGGCACAACGCGCAACGTTCAGGATACTGGCGATTACCTTGCTGGCACAGGTGATCTCCAATCTCGTCAAGACCGCTTACATCGGCATCAACGAATTGACCCAGCTTTTTGACGCCCGTTGGCAGGTCGGTCAGTTCTATGTGGTGTCGGTAATCACGGCATCGGTATCGACCGCGTTATTCGTGTTGCTCGCCGTACAACGCCTTCAGGAACAATTGAATGCCGAACTCCTGGCGCGGCGAGAAATCGACCACTCAGTACAGCTTGCCGCCATGGTCTATCAGGCAAGCAGTGAAGGCATGCTCGTCACGGAACCCGATGGCAGAATCATCTCCGTCAATCCTGCTTTCACCGCCATCTCTGGTTATACGCAAGATGAGCTGGTCGGAAAAACTCCCCGGATATTCAAGTCGGGAAAACAAGAGCCCGAGTTTTATGCGGCGATGTGGCGGGAAATCATTGCGACGGGGCACTGGAAAGGCGAACTGTGGAATCGACACAAGGACGGAAACCTGTCTGCCGAGGCGCTCAGTATCAATACCATACGCAACCCGGACGGATCGCCACAACGGTTTGTAGCGCTCTATCACGATGTCACGTCACAAAAACAATCCGCAGAGGTCATTTACCATCAGGCCAACCACGATCAATTAACCAATTTAGCCAACAGAAACCACTTCTTTCAGCAGCTTTCGAAAGAACTATCCCGCGCCCGCCGCACCGGAAAGCGCGTTGGGCTGCTGTTCACCGACCTGAATCGATTCAAGCCAATTAACGACCAATTTGGTCACGAAGCAGGCGACACGGTTCTAAAAACCGTCTCGCAACGGTGGTTGGCTTGTGTACGCGACAACGACCTTCTGGCAAGGATAGGCGGCGACGAATTTGCGCTGATTATTTGTGATCTAAACGATGTATCGCAAACCAAGATCATCGCGAGAAAGCTCATTGCGACGCTGGAAGCACCGATCGCAATTGGTAACGATCAAAGCTGCACGGTCGGCACAAGCATAGGGATCGCCATCTATCCTGACAACGCCATGGAAATGGATTCCCTGATTTCTGTCGCCGACGCGGCCATGTATGCCAGCAAGTCGTCTGGCAACAACATCATTCGACTCGCCGACGTTGTGGCGTCAGAAAAGAAAAATCAATCGGACTGGATTGTTTTTGAGTCGGGCCATCTTGTTGGCGTCAAAAAAATCGACGAGCAGCATCAGGAACTGGTCCGCATGGTAAACAAGATCAATCGAGCCATTCATTCGCGATGTGAAGATGCCTCACTGAAACTGATGTTCAATGAACTCGTTGCATTCACCGAACACCATTTCTCGACCGAATTACGGTTCATGATCGATTTTCACTATCCGGAAACCGACGTTCATGACCAGCAGCACCAGGCACTTGTGGCGCAACTCAGTAATCTGATTACCCGGTTCGAGCAAGGTGATGAGTTGCAATCGCTCCAGATGATCAAAGACTGGCTACTGAGGCACATCGAACATGCCGACAAGCCGCTAGGGGCATATCTAGCCTCTAAAGGTGCCAATTAGCTGCGGTTCAGACTGGCCGTCACGGGCATGACGGTTGGAATCCCGGCCATTCAGCATGACCCGGGCAAACCGAAAACTTGGGCAAAAAGCCCAAAAAGGTCTGCCCAATGCGGCTTCCATGTCTAATGCACCGTACAGACCATGCGCAAGCGAAACGGGCTGAATTTCCTGTGCTGGCTCAACGGGATAGCTTCTTTTTCTGCGCTCTCAAAGAGTCTTGAAACACACCATTTCGCACGCTAAGAATCAAAGGGTTAGCAGCGTATTTGGTAAACAAGAGACAGAGCCGGCTGCATCAGCACAAAAGTTTTGCGTATGCAAAAAGGTGTTTCGTAATACGCAAATGAATTTGTGTCATCTAGACGATACACAAGTTGTGTATCACTAGGCTCGTTTAATGATACATAATGAAAGTTGTGTAAACCTGATGATTCACAACGCTGAGCATGACCACGATAGCCCCATACGAACCGCAAAGCCTGCCGATTGACGATCTAGATTATCGAGCATTGATCGCTTTGGTTGGCGAGGCAAATGCAGCATTGGCTCGCTATAGCGGCCTACTTCAGGGAATGGTAAACCCAGCCGTCCTTCTGTCACCAATAACGAACCAGGAAGCCGTTCTATCCTCAAAAATTGAGGGAACGCAGGCAACTCTCGAAGAGGTTCTGGAGCACGAAGCTGGGCAAACCCACGACGAGAACAAGACTCAGGATATTCGGGAAGTACTCAATTACCGGAAGGCGTTGATGCTTGCCCAGGAACAACTACAGGGGAGGCCTCTTCGGCTCAGTTTGTTGCTGCATCTGCACACTATCTTGATGGACAGCGTTCGAGGGCAGAACAAAACGCCAGGCGAGTTTCGCAAAGAGCAAAACTGGATTGGCAGAACGGGCTGCTCGATGGAGGAAGCCAGCTTCATTCCCCCCAGCCCGCTGCGCCTGCATGATCACCTACAGGCATGGGAAACCTATCTCTCAAGCACGGACTTTGATGTCCTAGCACAAACCGCCATTGCCCATGCTCAATTTGAACTGATCCACCCATTCAAGGATGGCAATGGACGTATCGGACGGCTATTGATTCCCTTGTTGCTTTACGCGAAGGGGCGTCTATTCAGCCCCATGTTCTACCTGAGTGCTTACCTGGAGAGCAACCGGGATGAGTACTATGCAAGGCTTAAAGCGATCTCGAAAGAGGGGGATTGGACCGGTTGGATCGCGTTTTTCCTGAGAGCTATCATCGAGCAAGCAACGGACAACACTGCCCGAGTCCAGCACATCATGTCCTTGTACGACACGATGAAAGATCGAGTTCGGGCCGTCACACATTCTCAGCACACCGCCCAGCTGGTTGACCTTCTGTTCGCCAAGCCAATTTTCCGCTCCTCAGACATCATTGAAAAATCAGAAATACCGAAGCCGACCGCCCACTTGTTGATTCGCCAACTGCAAGAGGATGGAATTATCAAGGTGATGCGCCAAGCATCGGGCAGACGACCAGCAATCTATGTATTCCCGCGACTACTCGATATTGCCGAAGGAAGAATTGACCTATCCCCCCCCAAAGGATCAGAACCAGTTCAGGGAGAGCTTCTATAGGGACTCTTCGGCCCGGTCGTCACTTTGACGGCCGGGGGATTGGAGGGCTATAGTTCGGCGCTTGGAATAACCATTGCAAACTTCTGCCAAACCGCTGTTTTACGCGGGTTTCAGAGGATTGCAGAACCGCAGCACAGAAAAGATCTCCCGATGTCTGACACAACCAATCCGCCGTCCTACACAGCCCCTGTTCTCGATATAGGCGGAGGAAGAAAGTATGTTCCGCCGGAAACCGGTATTGGGGAGCGGATAAAGCAAGCCAGAAACAGACCCGGATACGATATGTCTGTCGAGGCGCTTTCACGAATGTGCAAGATGTGTGACCAAGAACAGCAAGGGATTTAACGCCCAAGCACTACTTGGGCATAAGTCGGCCGACATGACGGCCATCTATCGAGACACCCGAGGCGCCGAGTGGATTGAGGTTAAAACAGCCTAAGTCTTCGGTCGGCTCGCGACCCTTTGCGGACCTAGGCAGATTTATTAAGCGGCCATTCAGTAACGATGAAAATGACCTCCGACCAAGCTAGCGCTTTAAAAAAATCGCACACTTGTATTATTCACCCCATGAATCGTATGAAATACAAAACGCCTGCAATGTTTTACTCGTCGGCGCGTCGAACACCTGCTTTAGAAAAACGAGCGCTCACCGAAAACAATTCCTTCGTTTTAAGTATCAACCCACGGCTAATTGCATCTGCGTTCCGTACTTCTAAATCTCCATTTGGTAATAGCTTTAGCCGAACCTCTTGTACAACCTCTCTGTAACTACCATCTGTAGAAAGCTGCGTGCTTCTTGAATAGCCCCATTCGTCACCAATACAGTAGACGTCATAGTCAATTGACGGGGGCTGGCTCGTGTTTTCTTGTTCGTAAGAAATCACAAGTATCTGAGTTTTGCGGTCAACGCTTAAATGCGCTGATTCAAGCTTGTGCCCTCTTACTTTGGTTGGGTACACGGCTTTAAGCATCCGCTCAAGTCGAGCAACACTGCCAACGGCTTGAGTGGTGTCGGCGGTGCTCGATATGACCAGACCAGATAGCGCGAACGATGAGTCTATGGCTTCACACGGAAAAGCTGTTTTGCAAAAAAATAATCCTATTAGCACTAGCCAGAACACCGTTGCATTCTTAAAAGTAGTCATGGACTAGGTAGCTCTACGATCCCGCATTAGGGTTCGCATTGAGTTGTAGCTACAAATCGGGGATAGCCTGGGCGGGTAGATTCAAATATTTGGACACAACTTCCTACAGAGTCGGCCGAGTATGTAGTCGTTACTGTAATTTCCTCACCTGAGATTTTCTTTAGGCGGTAGCTATATAAAGGCAGGTTAGTTCTTTTTTCATGAAGCGCATCCATCAATCCAAACACAGGAACAACCTTGGCTAACGGGTGATTTGGTGAATCGGCGGTGGCCTGCTGATGTGTTCCCACTACGTCCTTTGCAACGATCACACCAAAAGACTCCTTGGCAGAGGGGTCATATGACGAAGAGGTCGTGCATGCAACCAATGCGAAGGGAAGAGTCGATAGTATCCATCCTATGGGGCATATCCAGCGTGTTAGGGCGATTGAAGACAAAGTCATGTTCATGATGCTACTCCCCCGATTTTCGTTTGACATGACCAACTCGTGAGTCGCCATATATCCGATCCTCACCCGGTAATGGTTTTCCTGCCCAGTTGTTTACGGCCCGCTGAACAAATACCTCGGCCTCATTTTCTGAGCGACGTGTTAGTACGAAAACATTATTTTCCGTCCAAACACCACTTGACCCATAGGCATGGAGGATGAGTGTCAATTCGTCGGGGTTGCTGCCACCATACTGTTGCGCAAATTCCGTCCACTCTCCCCCCTCGAAGCGGATGAGGATTTTTATTTCCGACTGTCGGAAAATTATGCGTACTGGCTGCCTTTGCTTGTACCACTCTTTTTTGGGCGCCGCGACATAGTGCAATTCGCCCTCCCAAATGCCTTCAAAACCCTTCCATTTTTTGATGGTGGCAAACGCTATTTCCTTATCTTTCGGCGTAGCGGAAGGGGGGTTGGGTTCCGCAATCGCTGAAACGCAATATGCAGCAAAACTGAGCAGGAGAAAACGTAAGTTCATAGCAAAAGGCTAACGAAGGTAGACGGAATCAACATTCATGCCAATATCGTGCCGCGAAGCATTTGGAATATCAAGCCGACTTTTTGCTCTCTGTTGGCAACAGCGAGTGTCAGCTATGGGGCTGGTTCACTGAGCGGCCGCTAATGGCTGCGGATTCAACCGGTGGATGCAACACACTAGAAACTGCGTGAGCAGAAGGAGTGTTGCCAATGAAGCAGAGACCCCGAATCTATTACACGGATAGCCAGAAGGCGCTGATGTGGGAACGCTGGCGCAAGGGCGATTCGCTTCAAAAAATCGCCCAGTTATTTGATCGAAACCACTCATCGGTTCAGGGAGTCCTGGCCGAGACAGGTGGCATTCCACCGGCACCCCGATGTCGCTCGAAACGTTCGCTCACGCTTGCTGAACGGGAGGAGATTTCCCGAGGCTTGGTGGCGGGGCTTTCAATCCGTGTGCTTGCTGCGCAATTGGGACGAGCACCGTCCACCGTCAGTCGTGAAGTCAAACGTAATGGTGGCCGTGAATGCTACCGAGCAACTCAGGCCGACCAGGCAACCTGGACTCGGGCGCTTCGCCCCAAGCCTTGCAAACTGACTGAGAACCCTGGGCTGGCGCATATAGTGGCGAACAAGCTGCAGTCGCTGTGGTCACCAGAACAGATTGCTGGCTGGCTCAAGCGGACCAACCCAGACAATGCGAGCAATCAGGTGTCACACGAGACAATCTATCGCACCCTCTATATTCAAACCCGAGGCGCTCTGAAGAAAGAGTTGTTGGCGTATTTGCGGCGGACGCGAGCCATGCGCCGCTCTCGCCATCACACACAAAAGACTGCCGATCACGGCCGAATCGTCGATGCTGTGTCAATCAGCGAACGGCCGGCCACGGCTGATGATCGAGCGGTGCCGGGGCACTGGGAAGGGGATCTGCTGTGCGGCAGCAAGAACAGTCAGATTGCAACGCTCGTCGAACGTCAGTCGCGCTACCTGATGCTGGTCAAGCTCTCCGGCAAAGACACCGGGACCGTCACCAACGCCCTGATCAAAAACGCTCGTAAGTTGCCGCAAGACCTTTACAAATCGCTCACCTGGGACCGGGGCAAGGAAATGGCTGGCCATAAGCGATTCACGCTGGCGACGGATATTCAAGTCTATTTCTGCGATCCCCATCACCCTTGGCAACGTGGAACGAATGAGAATACAAATGGCCTGTTGCGCCAGTATTTCCCAAAGGGAATTGACCTGTCCCCCTATTCGCAAGCGAAGCTGAGTGCCATTGCCCGAAAACTGAATGAGCGCCCACGGAAAACACTAAACTACGAAACACCGGCACAACGTTTTTACCAAACCGTTGCATCCACCGGTTGAATCCGCAGCCCGATAGCGGCATCTGATGATTTGCCGAAAAACAGAGGGAGTTTGGTAAACATTTGGTGAACTTTTGGTGAACAATCCGGAAAAGCTCGCCAAATGGGGCTTTCCGGACTAATGCACGGTACAGACCATGCAAGGATCGAACGACCGCACGACGTGCTGCACGGTTGGCGGGGCGCCCTCTCCGGCCGGCAGGCCGACCAGTGCCTGTTCGAGCGGACCGGGCAGGGCGTTGCCATCACGCGGCGAGAAGTTCCAGGTGGTCGGGGCGATGATCTGGTAGCGCTCGATGCGGCCACGCTTGATGCTCAGCCAGTGGCCGAGGCTGCCGCGGGCGGCTTCGACAAGGCCGGTGCCAGTGGCGTCATCGGGCATATCGCCGTGGGCGCAGAAGGCTTCGCCGGGTTGTAGCGCCAGAACCCAGCCTTCCATGGCGGGCAGGACAAGGGCCAGTTCGAGCAGGCGTGCAACGACGCGAGCCATGACGCTGGCGCCGTCGCGTTGTACCAGATCCAACGCCAGCGGGTGACCGGCGATGACCTGCCTGGCCAACGCACCGACTTCGTAGGGCTGGCTGGCGTAGCGCGGTGCCTTGCACCAGGTGTAGGCCGCCGGCTTGCCGGCATCGACAACCGTTTCACCCTGCGCCGGATGGCGCGGCTGGCCGGCAGCCAGCCAGGCGCTGGTCGTGTCTTCATCGATCGCCACGGGATCGAAGGCAGCCGCTTGACCGCCTTGCCAGGTGCCGGCGGGAAAGAGATCGTAGGCGCCATAGGACAGGAAAGCATCGTAGGCGCTTCCCATCCGGTCGAGACCAAGATCGGTAGCGGCATCCAGAAACGCCGGGAAGTCACCAGCACGGCCGGCGGCCCAGGCGAGCAATTGATCTTTGCTGGCCAGTTGGGAGACCGTGGCCAACGAATCGCCGAACAGGCGTTTTTCGAGAAAGCTACGGAATTCGCGGAGCAGCGCCAGCAGGCGAATACGCTCGCCAGCAGTGATCGCCCGCGTGCTGCCACCGGGCTGAATGGCCAGGGTGTGCGGCCAGCGACCGGCGAGAAAACCCATCAGCTTGAGGAAGCTGGCGCGGGCCGACAGGACTTCGGCAGTGGCATCACCCTTGACGGCCGCGAAGCGCTGGGCGACAGCGCCATGCCAGTGGCGCCCGGCATAGGCCGGACGGGCAAAGTCGGGCATGAAAAAGAGGTAGAAGTGCGTCAGGTGATCGGCCAGATTTTCCGTCGACTGGATCAGATGGCGGGCGAGCAACCCGTTCGGCGTCGGGGCGATACCCATCGCATCGGCCAGCGCCGAAGCCGCTGCCGCCGACTGTGCCACCGAGCAAATACCACAGATGCGCGGCACGATGGCCAATGCATCAAGCGGGGCCCGGCCAACCATGATCTGCTCGAAACCGCGAAAGAGCGGCGAATTGACCTGAGCCGACTGGATGCGTCCATTTTCCACATCGAGGCTGATTTCGAGATCGCCTTCGACCCGGTTGAACGGCCCGACGATGAGGCGCGTCATTTGCCGCCGCCCTTCTTGCGAATCGCCGGAAGAACCACCGGGTGGTCAGCCACCGAGTTGTTGCGCACCCGCTTGGGGGTGGCCGACTTGGAGAGCGCAGCCAGCGCGACGAACCAGGCTTTCGGCATGTCGGTCGGCAGGCCGATCGGGATGCCGGCCAGCTTGGGCGTTTCCTGGAAGGCATGACCGGGCGATTCGAAACCCGGCTCGGTGCAGGCTATGCAAGCAAAGCCGCCACGCAGGCAGGAGCCGCTGCCGTTCCACGGCCGCAGGTTGCAGTCGGCGTGAGCCTGGGTGCCCTTGCAGCCAAGGTTTTCCATCAGACAGCCAAGATCGGACTGCTTCTCGGCACTGGCCTTGAATTCGTAATATTCGTTGCGAGCGCAACCGTGGTGCACCAGGCCACCGGCGTAAAGCAATGGCCGGCCGAATTCATCAAGGTCATCGGCCCTTATACCTTCCAGCGCAGCCTTTTCCAGCGTATCGACCACCCAGCCGGGATGCGTCGGGCAACCGGCAATGTTGATCACCGGCAGCTCGGCGGAGGACTGGAAGCCAGCGCCGAGCAGGCCACCTGGCGTCTGTTCGTCGAATTGCAGGCCACAGGCTTCCAGCGGATTGCCCGGCGTGTTGGCCGAAAAGCCGCCATAGGCTGTGCACGAGCCAATCGCAAAGACCCATTTGGCGTGACGGGCCAGACGCTCGACCCATTCAGTCAGCGGCCGGCCGCTACCGGCCATCAGGTGAAATTTGCCGGTTCCATTCGGACCGCGCAGCATGGCACCTTCGATACACAGCGCATCGAAGGCCAAGCGACCTTCGGCACAGTCTTCGAGAATGCTTAGTGCTTCCTCGCCGCTTTCGACCGACAGCGCCGGGTGCCAGAGAAACTCGATACCGGCGTCGCGCAGTTCGTCGAACAGCGAACGAGGCTCGGAGCACAGCATGGACTGCGTGCAACCGCCGCAGCCGCCGCTCTGCAGCCAAAGCACTTTCATTCGGCCTGCTCCAGCCCGTGGCGAACCAGCTTGGCCCGCAGGCCGACACGCGACAGCCCCAACTCCCGGGCTGCCCGCGATTTGTTCCAGCGGTGGCGGATCATCGCCTCCTTGAGGACGTGCATTTCCAGCTGATCCATGCGCTCCTTGAGGCCACCGCTCAAGCCGGAAGCCCAGGCCAGATCATTTTCCTGAGTTTCGCCCACCGGTGTGCGCAACACCCGTGGCGACAGCAGGTCGGCACCAAGCAGCGGCGCGGTGGACAAGGCGACCATGCGCAGAATTTCGTTTTGCAGTTCGCGCACATTGCCTGGCCAGCGGTAAGCAGCAATGCAGGCAAGCGCTTCGTTGGTGAAGCCCTCAACCGATTTTCCAAGCGCCTGGCAACTGCTGTCGAGCAGACGACGCGCCAGTAGCGGCAGATCCATTGGCCGCTCTCTCAACGGCGGCACATGCAATGAAATGGTCGCCAGCCGGTAGTAGAGATCCTCACGAAAACGTCCGGTGCGCACGTCTTCTTCCAGGTCGCGATTGGTCGCGGCAATGACCCGGACATCGACATGAACCGGGCGGTTGCTGCCCAGCGGGCGAAACTCGCCTTCCTGCAGCACGCGCAGCAGCTTGACCTGGAAGGCCGGGCTGGTTTCGCCGATTTCGTCGAGGAACAGCGTGCCGCCATCGGCCTGCTGGAACAGGCCGACACGATCTTCCACCGCGCCCGTAAAGGCGCCGCGCTTGTAGCCGAACAACTCGGACTCAAGCAGCGTATCGGGCAGGGCGCCGCAGTTTTCGGTGATGAAGGGTTTGCTCGCCCGGCGGCTTTCGTAGTGGATGGCGCGGGCGATCATTTCCTTGCCGGTGCCCGATTCGCCGGTGACCATCACCGACAGGTCAAAAGGCGCAACGCGCCCGACCATGTCGCAGACGGCATTGATCGGGCTGCCCGGCGCCCGGATGAAGCCAGCCAGGCCGAAACTGCTTTTGACCTTCTCCTGCTTGCTGTCGACGTGCCTTTTCAGCACCGGCTCGGCCGTGCGCAGATCAAGCGACAGCCGCTGGTTTTCCTGTTGCAGACGCCAGACTTCGGCGGCGCGCTGCATGGTCAGCAGCAGTTGCTCGGGCTGCCAGGGCTTCAACAGGTATTGCCAGATACCCGCCTCATTGACGCCGGTAATGATGTCCTCGGCGTCGGTATAGCCGGACAGGATGATGCGTACGATATCCGGCCAGCGGGTCCGCACTTCGCGCAGGAACTGGACGCCGGTCGTTCCCGGCATGCGCTGGTCGCAAAGCACGATGCGGATGGCGGCGGAGGCCTGCTCTCGCTCGAGGATTTCCATGCCCTCGTCGGCACTGGACGCACACAGCACATCGAAATCCTCTTCCAGCGTGCGGCGCAAGGCTTCCTGCGACCGCACTTCGTCATCGACGACAAGGATGGCCGGTAGTTTGCGCAGGCTGCGGTTGGAAGCCGGGTGACTCATTCGGGAATCTTCCAGTCAAGATCGCGGTGACGGGCAAGGTGGCGCGGCGTCCACGAATGCGCCGAACGGGAGACAAAATGATAGCGCGCGACATGGTACGAAGGATCGAAGCCATAGAAATTGCGCCGCATCTCCTTCAGTTCGTCTTCACGGTAGGCGGCCAGCGGCTTGATCGCTTCGTCGGCCTGTCGTTTGGCCTGCTTGGCCGCAAGGCGTTCAGCCATATCGGGCGCTGCAGCCAGCTCGGCGGCCCGCCGGGCAACATCGACAGTGAACCCCGGGGCCGGCAGACAGGCATCGTAGAAAGCCAACTCAACCGCCTCCTTCGCGCTCATCGGCAACCGGTGGCGCATGATCGCCTTGGCCCCTGCCTCGCCAACCCTTGGTGGCAGCAAATAAGTCCAGAATTCCGAGCCGAACAGGTTGCCCATGTTCTTGTAATGCGGATTAAGAACAGCACCGTCGCGCACCCAGACGAAATCGGCCGCCCGCGCGAGGAAGCAGCCGCCCGCCCCGGTATTGCCGCCAACTGCGGCCACGGTCAGTTGCGTTTCGCAACGCAGAATGGCTTCGGCTAGGTCATCAATGGCATTGATGTTGGCCCACGATTCATCGGCTGGACTTTCAGCCGCCTCGATGGTGTTCAGGTGAATGCCGTTCGACCAGAAATCGCTGCCGCCGCGCAGCACGATCACCTTGGTCAGCTGCGTCGTAGCCCAGCGGAAGGCCTCGGTCAGGCGCCGGCATTGGGCGGTGCTCATCGCGCCGTTGTAGAACTCGAAACTCAGGAAACCAACACCGGCCGCCTCTTCATAGACGATGTCCTGCCAGGTCGGCATCGGCGATTTCCGGTAACCGGACAAGGGCAGCGCCGGTAATTCGGCCGCCTCGGGGAAGGCCTGCGTCGCCGGCAGCTTGATGCTCCCAGGGCGCTTGATGTGGCCGATCCAGACTGCACCATCGACGGTCGCCCGGCAAATGGCGGTTTCCCGACGACCAAGCAGACTGCCCGGCTCGCCCTTCAGCAGGCCTTCCGGCCAGGCATCAAACAGATGGCAGGGCTGGCCGAACAGTTCGTCGGCCACACCGGGAAAACCATCGGCAGCATTCAGCTTGGCAAGGATCGCGGCACTGCTGTCAGCCTGCCAGTCTATGGCCCTGTCGCTCTGCCGCATCAAGGCGTGGGCCTGACCTGACACCCGCTCGGGCATAAAACTGGTGGCACTTTT
The DNA here is from genome assembly GCF_000012425.1 of Dechloromonas aromatica RCB. Classification (NCBI taxonomy): domain Bacteria; kingdom Pseudomonadati; phylum Pseudomonadota; class Betaproteobacteria; order Rhodocyclales; family Azonexaceae; genus Dechloromonas; species Dechloromonas aromatica (nom. nud.). The sequence continues at coordinate 4,262,168 of NC_007298.1, forward strand.
CCGGTCGACCGCCGCCAGCACCGCCTGCAACGCCGCTTCGGTGACCTCGTTGCGGTAGATCGACGCTTTCCGGGCCGGACGCATCAAAAACCTGGCCGAGGCCCAGACCGGTCCGGCATCCATTTCCGCTTCGGCTTGCAAAACCGTGACACCCCAGTCCTGAACGCCATTCTGGATCGCCCAGTCGAGTGCCGATGGGCCACGGTCGCCAACGATGCCGGGATGAACCACCAGGCACAGGTGACGCGACCAGATCGATTCGGGAATGGCCCGCTTGAGAAAGGGCGCGATGATCAGATCGGGCCGAAAAAGGCTGACCGCTTCCTCGCTGACCGAATCCGCGATATCAAACTCGATACTGATCTCATGACCACGCGCCACCAATTCGTAATACAAGCGCTGCGTCAAGCTGTTGAAACTGTGCGTAATGAAGAGAATTCGCATGTTTTACACTTCTTTACAATTCATCTCGAGATGCCGACCTTAGGCAGGACAAGGCTTTTCTGGGCACAAATTCCCATTTCGCATAGCGCTATCACCTTCGCGATATTTTTGATGTAACACGAGATCGCTACGATGCGCTGCAACAAAAAAGGAACTGGGAAATGACAACGCAAGCTCAAAGAAAGCCCGCCAAACAACGCAACATGCCCGTCAGCCGCGCTCCGCGCCCGGAATACGTCGCCGCGATCCGTTACCTGGATGGTCGCCGCGATCTGTTCCACATTCGCAACGCCGACAACTTGGCCGATGCCCGCGAACTCGTCATTTCCGAGGTCGGCGAAGTCCGCTCCGTGATGATTGCGCTGCGCCACTGATCGCTCAGCAAATCCGCGGCAATTGTTCGCCGCTCAACCAGTCCACGATGCGCTTGCCGCCGAAACCGGTGGTCATCTGGACAAAATGATGGGCATCTTCATGCACACGGCCAACAATGGCCGCAGCTGCCCCCAGCGGATGGCCCTGCATCGCAGCCAATAGCTTTTTGGCATCCGGTTCGGCGCAGATCGCCACCAGTTTTCCTTCATTGGCCACATAAAGCGGGTCCAATCCCAGAAATTCGCAAGCTGCATTGACCGCCGGCGTCACCGGCAGATCCTTCTCCTGCAGCATCATGCCGACGCCGGATTGCTTGGCGATCTCGTTCAGCGTCGTCGCCAGACCGCCACGCGTCGGATCGCGCAGGACATGAATGTCGGCGCCGCTGGCCCGCATCGTCTCGATCAACCCGTGCAGGGCCGCCGTATCGGAAACGATCGGCGATTCGAAGCCGAGGCTCTCGCGCTCGGCCATGATCGCCATGCCGTGATCGCCCAGCGTACCGGACACCAGAATGGCATCGCCGGGTTTGGCATAGCGCCCGGACAATTCCCGGCCCGGTGCCACGACGCCGACGCCGGTCGTCGTGATGAACACGCCATCGCCCTTGCCACGCTCGACGACCTTGGTGTCGCCGGTCACCACCGGCACGCCAGCCTCCTTCGCCGCTGCCGCCATGCTTTGCACGATACGCGCCAGATCGGCGAGCTTGAACCCCTCTTCAAGGATGAAGCCGGCCGATAGCCACAAAGGCTTGGCGCCCATCATGGCCACATCGTTGATCGTGCCATGTACCGACAGGCAGCCGATGTCGCCGCCGGGGAAAAACAGCGGCGAGACGACATGCGAGTCGGTGGCCATGACCAGCCGCCCTTCGCCCTGCGCCGGTAGCAAGGCACCATCATCCCCCTGGGCCAGATATTCGTTGCCGAGATACTTGGCGAACAATTCCTCAATCAGCTGAGCCATCGCCCGGCCGCCGGATCCGTGCGCCATATCGACCTGACCGTGCTTGATATCGATTGGCCGCACGTAGCCTTTGCGTACTTCAGACATCCTTGTAGCGTCCATAAGTGTAGTGAGCGGCACAGGCGCCTTCGGAGCTGACCATGCAGGAACCGACCGGGTTTTCCGGCGTACAGACGGTGCCGAAAATCTTGCAGTCCTGCGGCCGCTTGACGCCGCGCAGGATGGCCCCGCATTCGCAGGCCTTGTGATCGGGCACCGATGCATAACCGAGCGGAAAACGCTTTTCGGCATCAAATTCGGCGAACTGGCTGCGAATGCGCAGCGCCGAGTAAGGCAGGATGTTCAGGCCGCGCCATTCGAAATGCTTGCGCATCTCGAAGACTTCGGCGACCAGTTGTTGCGCCTTGAGGTTGCCGTCGCGGCTGACGGCGCGGGCGAATTCGTTCTCGACCTCGGCGCGCCCTTCGTTGACCTGGCGGATCAGCATCTTGATCGCCTGCATCACGTCGAGCGGTTCGAAGCCGGCAATGACCACCGGCTTGCGGTATTCCTCGGCGAAGAACTCGTAGGGCCGACTGCCGATGATGGTCGATACATGGGCTGGACCAATGAAGCCGTCGAGCGGCACGGTGCCCCACTGGCGAACCTCCGGCGATTCGAGGATGCTGGAAATGGCCGATGGCGTCAGCACATGGCAGCAGAGCACCGAGAAATTCTTCAGGCCCAGCGCGGCAGCGTGCTTGATCGCCACCGCCGTCGGCGGCGTCGTCGTTTCGAAACCGATGGCGAAGAAAACGACCTGCTTGTCCGGATTCTTTTGCGCCAAGGTCACGGCATCGGCGCTCGAATAAACCATGCGGATGTCGCCGCCCTTGGCCTTGGCTTTCATCAGCGATAGACCATCGGAGGCCGGCACGCGCAGGCAGTCGCCGTAGGTGCACAGCGTGACGCCCTGTTCGAGCGCCAGGCGGATCGCCTGATCGACGCGACCGATCGGCAGCACGCAGACCGGGCAGCCTGGACCGTGAATCATCTTGACGTTGGCCGGCAACAGGTCGGACACGCCGTAACGAGAAATGGCGTGGGTGTGGCCGCCGCAGAACTCCATGAAATGGTAGCTGCGCGCCGGGTCAGCCTCGGCGCGAATGGCGGCAGCCAGCGTCTGCGCGACGTCGCCGTCGCGGAACTCGTCGATGTACTTCATCAGTGCAAGGTGATGTCGCCGTCGGCCGGCAACTGGCCGATCTCGGCAAAGAGTTTCAGGGTTTTCTCGGCCTCCTCCGGATCAAGCTTGTTCAGCGCGTAGCCGACATGGACGATCACGTAATCGCCCACCGCGACGCCCTCGACCAGGGCCAGCGAAATTTCCTTTTTAACGCCGGCCAGATCGACCAGGGCGTTGTCGTCGGGGCGCAGTTCAACGACCTGCGCGGGGATCGCGAGACACATCCGATTTGCTCCTCACCATTCTTTTTGTAGGGGAGATACTACCCGTTGGGAATCAATTGCGCTTGCCTGCCAGGCGGCGGAAAAAGCCGCGCCGGGAAACGGCTGGCTTCCCCTCCGCCACCGGCGGCAGATCGGGCGCTGGCTCAGCAGCAGGCAGGCCGAATACCGTCTTCAGCGCATCGGCGGCCACCACCCGTGCCTGCGCCATGTCGGCCAGATTGGTTACCGGCGCAATCAGCGGGCAATACTGATAGGGGCCGATGTCCGGATCATCGTCGGCGAGGAACTGCATGGTGCCGCAGGGCAGGTTCAGGTAGCGCCGTTCGCCGGCCGGAATGTCGCCCCACAACTGACCGCCACCGTAGACCAGCACCAGGTTCAGGAACCACGGCGTGATCACCACCCCCAGCCAATCCCCCTCGTAGCGTGCAAAGCCGACCGCTTCAACGCCGAGCGCCGCGTTAACGAAAGGCATGTCATGCATGCGCGTCTGCCAGACGTGGCGGTAATGTGCTTCGAGAAAGGCCGTCGGGTCGTCGTCGCGCGGCACGGCCGGGCAAATCGGCGGTGGGGCCAGGGCAGGGGTACGAATGCGTTCAGTCATGCGGGTGGTTCAAGTCCTGAAAATGCAGCGCTGGATCGAAATCGCCTTCCAGCGAAGCGGCCAGTGCCGAGAGCGCATCCTCGATCAGCGTGCGCTGCTCGTCTTCAACCACTTCCCGGGCCAGCCCCAGCGAGGTCAATACCCAGGTACCGACCGGCTGCGGGCCGATCAGCATCATGTTGATGCGTTCGCGCTCGCCGTCCCGCTCGACCCAGGCAAATTCCCCGGCATTTTCGCCGCTGCCTTCCCATTCGACAATGCGTTTCGGAATCGACAGGCACATCAGCTGCGCGCCTTGGCGTCGATGCCGAGCAGGCGCAATTCGGCCAGCGTCATTTCGATCAATTCCGGCACCCGCGCCGCCACCTCTGGCGACAGTTCCATGCCCAGACTCATCGATACCGGCTGCATGCCGACGATAGCAATCGACTTCGGTGCCTTGTCCGTAAATTCCAGACTGGCCAGTACGTCGGACAGGCTGACCTGATGCGGCGACAGCTTGGTCTTGAAGAAGATTGGCACATCGTCGCCCTTGAGCAGCACCGGCGTCGCTGGCGGCTGCTTGCAGCGCACGCAGTCGACGACGATCAGGCCGTCGAGGTTTTCCAGTTGTTCGAGCATTTCCATGCCGCAGGTGCCGCCGTCGATGAGCTCGACCTCCGGCGGCAGCACGTAGTCGCGCTCCAGCGCCTCGATGGTGCGAACACCGACCCCCTCATCGGTCAGCAGAATGTTGCCAATTCCCAATACGACGATACGCATGCTCAATTCCAAAAAAACGGGGCGCGAGCATTGTCGCGCCCCCAACGCAGAGTTCTCTTGCGATCGATCAAACAGCCGTCACCGTGACCACCGGATTGTTCTCCTGATCGACCACATGCACGGCACAGGCCAGGCAGGGGTCGAAGGAGTGCACCGTGCGCAGGACTTCCAGCGGCTTCTCGGGATCGGCCACCGGGTTGTCGATCAGGCAGGCCTCGTAGGCGCCGGGCTGGTCCTTCTCGTTGCGCGGCGCGGCATTCCAGGTGGTCGGCACGACGCACTGGTAGTTCTTGATCTTGCCGGAATCGATGACCACCCAGTGCGACAGCACGCCGCGCGGCGCTTCGTGGAAACCGACGCCCATCTGTTCGCCCTTTGGGAAGACCGGGCGATTGAAGGTCTTGAGGTCGCCCTTGGCCATGTTGGCGAGCAGCAGATCCCACTGGTTGATCAGTTCATCAACCTGCACAGCGCAGCCAACAGCCCGCGCCGCATGGCGGCCGATCGTCGAATGCAGCGCTTCGACGCCGACCTTGGTGCCGGCCACCGAAGACACCAGATCGAGCGCCGCGGTCGCGTACTTCTTGGTCGGTTCGTGGCCGGCGGCCAGCATGTTCAGCACGCGCGGCAGTGGGCCGACCTGCATCGGCTTGCCATAGAAGGTCGGCGACTTCAGCCACGAGTACTTTCCATCATCCTGGAAATCGGTGTAGTTCGGCGTCGTTTCACCCTTGTACGGGTGCAGCGACTTGTCGTTGCCGTCGCTGTAGTTGTACCAGGAATGCTTGATCGCCTCGGATACACCGTCGGTGAAGTATTTGTCGTTAAAGCTGGTGATCGCCTTGTAGCTCTCCAGCTTGCCGCCTTCGATGTAGCCGCCGGGCAGCGCGAAAGTCGTGCCCTTGCCATCGAGCGGGATGTCCGGCACGCACAGGTAGTCGGTGATGCCCTTGCCGTACTTGGTCCAGTCGGCATAGAAGCCGCCGATGGCGCCGACGTCGACCAGATAGACGTTCTTGACGAAGTCTTCGAGCTTGAGCATCCACTCCTTGATCGCCAGCAGGCGCTCGATGGTCAGCACCGATTGCGAATCGACCGACAGCGGATTGGCCACGCCGCCGACCGCGACATTCTGGATGTGCGGCGATTTTGAACCGAGTACGGCGACGATCTTGCTGGCGTAACGCTGGATTTCCAAGGCCTGCAGGTAGTGCGCCGTGGCCATCAGGTTGACCTCGGGCGACAGTTTCATCGCCGGGTGCCCCCAATAACCATTGGTGAAAATACCGAGCTGTCCGGTGCCAACAAAGCCGCTCAGCCGATCCTGCACCTTCTTGAACTCGGCCTGACTGTTGCCGCTCCAGTTCGACAGGCTCTGCGCCAGACTGGCCGCCTTGGCCGGATCAGCCTTCAGCGCCGAGACGACATCGACCCAGTCGAGTGCCGAGAGGTGATAGAAATGGACAATATGGTCATGCACGGCATGGGCCAGCATGATCATGTTGCGGATGTACTGGGCGTTGACCGGGATTTCCAACTGCAGCGCGTTCTCGACCGCACGGACCGAGGCCATGGCATGCACGGTGGTGCAAACGCCGCAGATGCGCTGGGTGATCGCCCAGGCGTCGCGCGGGTCGCGGCCGATCAGGATGTTCTCGACGCCCCGCCACATCTGGCCCGATGCCCAGGCCTTCTTGACGCGGCCGCCATCCACTTCGACGTCGACGCGCAGGTGGCCCTCAATACGGGTGACCGGGTCGATGGTGACACGTTTGTTCATGTTGTTCTCCTATCCCTGAATTCAGTGGGTGGCAGCTTCGTGCGGCAGCACGGGGAAGCGGCGGGTGATGATGATGTAGCCGAGCACTTCGAGCGCGAACATGCCGATGGTGACCAGCATTTCTGCGATGCTCGGGAAATAGTTCCAGCCATGATCGACGCCCAGGCCGGTGTCGTAGCCGATCAGGAAGCCATTGATGCGAAGCAGGATGCCGCCGAGCATGATCGAGACCCCGGCCACGAACAGGCGAGCCGGATTGCGCCGGGCAGCCGGCGTGCCGACGATGGCGAACGGTGCGATGAAGCAGGCCATTTCCAGCCAGAAAAAGAAGGCCTCGAGGCTGGGCGCCAGCGCATGGCCGAGCGCGCCGCGCACGATCAGATCGCCGAAGCGCACGGCCAAGTAGGCAGCCAGCACACCGAGCATGATCTTGGCCATCGGCTGCAGCAGATGCATTTCGATCTCGCGCCGGTAGGCCGAAGCGGCGACGCAGGATTCGAACAGCACGATGCCATAGCCAATGGTGATTGCCGACAGCAGGTAAAGTAGCGGCACGATGGGGGTCTGCCACAGCGGATTGACCTGCGGCCCCATGACCACCAGCATGGTCCCCAGCGAGGACTGGTGCATCATCGGCAGCAGGGTGCCGAGTGCGATGAAGAAGAACAGAACCTTCTCCAGCTTCTGCTTCTGCACCTTCAGGCCCCATTGCTCCATGAAGACCGGCGAGAACTCGATCCACATCACCATGACGTAGGCCGAGATGCAGACGGCCACCTCGAACATCACCGAATTGGGATTGGCGTAACCCGGCCACAGAATGTGCCAGAAGTTCCACCAGCGACCGAGGTCGAACAGCACCCCAACGCCGGCCAGCGTGTAGCCGAACAGACTCGCCAGCAAGGCTGGGCGAACCAGCGGGTGGTAATGGCCGCGGTTGAAGATGTACACCAGCATGGCGACCGAAAAGCCGCCGCAGGCGAAGGCCGAGCCAATGATCACGTCGAAGACGACCCAGATGCCCCACGGGTAGCCATCGTTCAGGTTGGTCACTGCACCGAGGCCGAAAATGAAGCGGACGAAGAGTACGGCGATCATCGCCGCGATCAGCACGCCACAAACCAGCGTTGCGGTGTTGAACAGCTTGCCGCCAACCGGGGCGGCGGGATGATGGGCGCTCATGACTTGCCTCCCTTCTGGTCATCGTCTTCCGGCACGACATTGCGCTTGGCAACCCAGGTCAGGCCGGCAAGTACGGCAATCGGCATGATCAGTCCGCCGTACAGCGTGTGCTGGATGGTTTCCGAGGTGGCGGCCGAGGATTTCGGCGGCAGGTCGGGCAGGCCGACTTTCTGGAAATTGACGGCCGACAGCTTGAGTACCTGCGTGCCGCCGTATTCGGTCTCGCCATAGACGTGCTGCAGGTAGTTACCGACTTGGGCCTGATAGCTCTGGTCCGGTTCGTCGCGCCAGCCATGACGATGCTTCTGGCCCTTGCCATCCTCGCCGCCAGCCAGCACCTTCTCCTGGGCGGGGCGCAGGCGGCCGCGCGGAATCGTCGTCCATTCACCCGGCTTCAGGGCCAGACGACGCTTGGCTTCGGCCAGCAGGTCCTCGGTCCGACCAAACAAGGTCGCGCCGGTCGGACAAACCTCGGCGCAGGCCGAGTAATGGCCGTCCTTGTGGCGATGCCGGCACAGCTCGCACTTGCCGATCTTGCCGGTCGGCGAGTCGTACTGGTATTTCGGAATACCGAACGGGCAGGCGGCGACGCAGTAACGGCAGCCGATACAGGCGTCCGGGTCGTAGCCGACGATGCCGGTTTCAAGATTCTTGGTCATCGCCGACACCGGGCAGGCCGAGACGCAGGACGGGTCGGCGCAATGCATGCACGAGGTCTTCATGAAGGAGAAGCCGTTCAGCTCGCTGTCCTTGGTTTCCATCGTACCGTTGCGGTACATCTTGATCAGGTTGAAGGTGTGGCCGGTCGTATCGAGCGGCGTATCCCACAACTTGTCCATGGCCGTGAATTCGGCCGGGTTTTCATTGACCTGCTTGCAGGCAGCCACGCAGGCCTGGCAGCCGACGCACAGGGTCGCGTCGTAGAGCAGACCAAGGCCTTCCGGCGGGCGTTTCAGGGTATCGCGGGCGCAGGCTGTCTCGGGCAGAACGGCCGAAGCCGCCGCTGCGCCGCTGGCCAGGCAACCACGCAAAAAATCACGTCTTGTGGTCATCTCAGACCTCCGTTGATTCGGTGGCTTTGCTGCCTTCCTTCTTGGCCTGTTCCATCTCCTCAGCCTTGTGCGACAGGCCGAGGTTCTTGGCGACCATCGCGCCAGCCCCGGCGGCGGCACCGGCCACGGCGGCCAGCACGGCCGCCGAGCCGAGCGACGCGCCAACGCCCTTTTCCTCGACGATGCGCGGCAGGAAGGCGGAGGGTTCGATGTTCTTCAGCTTGGCGACGGTATGGATCGGCTTGGTGAAGCCGACCCCTTGCTCAGTACAGCCGATGCACGGGTGGCCGCAGGCGACCGGCCAGGTGCCGGCCCCGGCATCGCCGAACATGATCACCGAGCAATTGGCGTAGGTTTCCGGCCCCTTGCAGCCCAGCTTGTACAGGCAATGACCCTTGCGGTGGCCTTCGTCGCCAAACTCCATGGCGAAGCGGCCGGCGTCGAAGTGGGCGCGGCGCTCGCAGTTTTCGTGGATCAGGCGGGAGTAGGCAAATTTTGGCCGCCCCAGATGATCAACGGCCGGCAACGCGCCGAAGGTCAGGAAATGCACCACCGTGGACAGGAAATTGTACGGATTGGGCGGGCAACCGGGAATGGTCACCACCGGCTTGCCGAGCACCTTGTCCACGCCCTTGGCGCCGGTCGGGTTAGGATCGGTCGAGGGCATGCCGCCCCACGAGGCGCAAGAGCCGATGGCGATCACTGCCGCCGCGTCAGCCGCGCATTCCGTGAGCAACTCTATCGCCGTCTTGCCGCCAATCTTGCAGTAGATGCCGTTGTCGCGCGTCGGAATGGCGCCCTCGACGACCAGGATGTACTTGCCCTTGTTCTCGGCCATCGCCGTCTTGCGGGCGGCTTCGACCTGATGGCCGGCCGCTGCGAACAGCGTCTCGTGATAGTCGAGCGAAATGACGTCAAGGATCAGTTTTTCCAGCGTCGGGTGCTCGGCCCGCAAGATGGACTCGGTGCACCCGGTGCATTCCTGGAAGTGCAGCCAGATCACGCTCGGCCGCTTCTTGGTCGCCACCGCCTCGGCCACCGCGGCATCGGCGCCTTGCGGCAGGCCCAGTGTGGTCGCCAGTGCGGCACAGAACTGCAGGAACTCCCGCCGGTCCATCGACAAACGCGCAGCCGCAGCTTCGATGCGATCGTCCTGTTCCAGCGAAATCAAATTTTGGTTGGCCATGGATCTCCCCTTTTTTTAATTCGATGTCAGTCACCGATGACCGACAAATGCTCTCTGCTGGGGAGGCGGCAAATATTAGAAATTAATTTTATAGAACTCAATCTAGCAACAGATGGGCCAGATTTCAAAATTCTTTTAATCCAGAGACTTAGAAAAACATTGGATCAGGTAAACCACCAGAAAGCCGATTAATACTTTCCACATGGCCACCCAAACTGATCAACTGCTGATCAGACTGACGAACTAGTCATCTAGGGCAAATTCCAAGCCGAAGCATCAAGTCAGCACAGGATCGCGATTCAACTTGCTCGCCGAACGCTGTCTCGACCATCATCCTTGGCGCGATACATGGCTTCGTCAGCTCTCTTGGTCAACGAGATCTCATCGATGCCGTCATCCGGATAGATGGCGACCCCCAAGCTACACGAAATATCCAATTGACGGCCATCAAGCGCGAAGGGCTGCCGAATGACCTGGCGAATCTTCTCGGCCAGACTGAGCGCAGCGTCTGATTCAGCCAATTCCGGCACCAGCACAACGAATTCGTCGCCACCGATTCTGCCCACCGTATCAGACTCACGAACGGTATCCTTCAAGCGTAGCGCCACTTGCTGGAGCACGAGATCCCCGATGGCATGACCGTAGTTATCATTGATCGGCTTGAAGTGATCGAGATCGAGAAACACCAGCGCAAACTGTCCATCATGGCGCTTGGCGCGAGCCAGTTCCTTGTGCAACCGGTCACTGAACAGGGCCCGGTTTGGCAACCCGGTCAGCGGATCGTGCTGTGCCATATGCCGAAGTTCCTCGGTCATCTCTGCAGCCATCCGCAAGGCGCGAGCACGACCGGTCACCATCAGCCAGGCAAGCAACGCCAGTGCAACGCCCAGGCCGGCGCCGGTAACGGCAATGACCGATGACACGTCACGGCCATACCAGGCCTCGAATTCACGTTGCGTACTCAAGCTCAGCGTCCAGGTGTGACCGGCAACCACCATGTATTCGTTGGCGCTGAGCAAGCTCTCAATGGCAGGCAAACCCTTGTCAGAGGAGTTACCGGTTCGATACATGAGCGCCGCCTCAACGGGGTTGGCCTCGTCGTAAATAGCCAGTGTGATACCCGGAGCCTGTTTGCCATAAAGGCCGGCCATGAATTCATCCATGTAGAACGATGCGTAAACCCAGCCAATGAGGTTGGCTCTGCGCTGGGCGACGCTGTCGCGCGGCTGGCCGTGGGCAAAAATCGGCAGATACATGATGAAGCCCGGCTGCGCCTCTTGCCGCCGATCGATCGCCAACCTGACCTTGCCGGTGATTGCCGCCATGCCGGAATCGCGGGCCGCCTCCATGGCCACCCGGCGCGCCGGATCTGCCCACGGGTCAAGGCCAAGGATGGAGTGTTTGCCTCCAGCGTCAGGTTCACGCTGGATGATCGGGGCATAGACCTCTCGCTCACCTTCGGGATGAATCGCGTAACCCGTGAAGCCGAGCTGCTGCATCCTTGCCTCATGGGCGGATTTGCTCGCCAGGGGAACCTGCTCGATGACGCCAATGACCTGGATCGCCGAAAAATTGGCATCCAGTTGCAAGGTCTCGACGTAATCGCATAAAGCGCGGCGATTCGTCAGCGCGGTGGTTGCAAACAAACCCTGAACACCACGCAGCATCTGTTCGTACCCGGCCACACGCTGCTCAACCCGGCTGACCGTTTCGCGCAGCACAAAATCGAATTGGGTACGCAGTTCCTTGCGCGCCAGCTGGCGTTCGTGATCCCAGACCAGCCAGGTCAGAGCGAGCGTGACCGCCAGAATCAGCCAGGGCAGGAATACCGGCAAGCGGGACGCGGAGATTGGCGTGCGTTCGGATGCCATCGCGTAACCTAAAAATCAACCATGGCGGCAGCCAGGTCTGGCCTGAAGTATTTCTCGAAAATTCGCCGCATGGTGCCGTCACGACGCATTTCAGTCACCAGCGAACGCCACTTTTCCTGCTCCGCGGTCGGCAGCGCCTTTTTCGACATGATCAGGCCGTGCGGAACCGCCGGGTCGTTGAACTCGATGATCGTGCTCAGGTCGCGAATCTGCTTTTCTTCCAGTGACGGATAATCAAAAGGCTCGATGATCATCCCCTGAATGTGATTCAGGATCAGCGTCTGGTACAACGGCGCCAGGCCACCGGCCTGACTAAGACGGTTCGTCGCCTGCAGCCGATCGACCAGACGATTGGCCGTTTCGCTGTACCGGAAGCCACGAATAACACCGAGCTGCAATTTTTCGTTCCGCTCGAAATCCGCCCGATTCGACACGCCGGAATCCTTGCGCACCAACAAATAGTATTTATTGCTGAAATACCAGGCAAAAGCAGCGAACTTGTCGCGTTCTGCATTGTTAATGCCAGACAAGCTGAAATCGAGCGCCCCGGATTCGATCAACTGCCAGATGCGCGCCCTGGCCATCAGGCTGACGGTCACCTTGCATCCTGAGCGGCGAATCAATTCGTCAGCCACATCCTTGTCGATACCGGTGTCGGTGGCGGCAGAATACAGGAGGCCATGATCATGCAGTGCGAGGGTATATGGACGCGAGCAGTCCGGTCCGCTCGCGCTGGCGATGCCGAGACTGCCGAAGACGATCCACAACGCCAAGACACAGCGAATAAGCATTGATACCTCTGCTGGGAGGATGACTGAAGCAGGTTTGATCGATGATACCGAATCGGCGCCAAGTCGTCCGAATATTGCATGCCCGCGCCAGCCGGGATCACCCCGATGCTTCAGAGCACCTTCGCCCGGACCATCATCGATGCCCGACCGGGAGAAGCAGCACCCAGATTCTGTCCGGCTCAGCGTTCAACCGAGTGCAATCTGGCGCCTTGCAGTCCACGCCTGGCCCAGGGCCAGACCGCCATCATTCGGTGGCGCTTGCCGGGCTTCGAGCAAGCCAACGCCAGCCACGTCCAGATGCTGACGTAACGCATCCATCAACACGGCATTCATCGCACAACCGCCGGCGACGGCAATTTTGGAAGCCGTGTTGCGGCCGACGGCAAGAATGCTCCATTCGGCCAGTCCAGCCGCTACCGTGGCGTGAAAAAGCGCCGCCCCGTAGGCTGCGTTGTCCTTGCAGCCCAGCAGCGCCAGCAGCAGCGGCGAGAAATCGAGCACCGCCCCCTGTTCGTGCAAGGCATAGCCGCCGGGCAGCGGCTCAACCGCTCCATGTTTTGCGGCGAGGCCTTCAAGTTCCATGGCGGCCTGCCCTTCGTACTGCATCAAATCGCGCACGCCGAGCAGACCGGCCGCGGCATCGAACCAGCGGCCGAGGCTGCTCGTCTGCGGGCAGCGCAGATGGCGGGCAAGCATGGTGAGCAGCGGGCCGGGGTCGCGCGTCGGGTAGTACTGCTTGATCCAGCCACCGACCCGGTAGCCCAGGCCGGCCCCATGCAGCGCAGCAACGGCCATGCGCCACGGCTCCTTGGCCGCTCGGTCGCCGCCGGGCATGGCCAGTCGGTGGAGGTGGCCGAGGCGTTCGCAGTTGGCGCCGTCGAGGCGCAGCAGTTCGCCGCCCCAGGCACCACCGTCCGGGCCGAGACCGACCCCATCCAGCGCCAGCCCGACGACCGGACCGTTGACGCCATGTTCGGCGCAGATCGCGGCAAGATGGGCTTGGTGATGACCGATAGCGACCGCCGGGATAGCGTATTTTTCGGCCAGTTGCAGCGCAAGATGGGTCGATGGAAAGTCCGGGTGCAGGTCATGCGCGATCAGCTCGGGCTTGACGTCAAGGATGCCGAGCAGATGATCGACCGTTTCTTCGAGAAAGCCGATGGCCGCAACGTTGTCCAGGCTGCCGATATGCTGCGACAGGAAGGCTTCGCGGCCTTTCATGACGCAAATGGTGTTCTTCAGGTAGCCGCCCAGCGCCAGCACGCTCGGGCCATCATCAACCAGGGAAATGGGCACCGGCACGTAGCCACGGGCACGGCGGATGAAAGCTGGACCGCCCGGCGTCACCCGTAATACGGAATCATCGCAACGGATGACGATGTCGCGGTTGTGCATCAGATAGGCATCGGCAATGCCGGTCAGCCTGTCCAGTGCTTCGTCGTTGGCGATGACCAGCGGCTCACCGTGCGGGTTGGCGCTGGTCATGACCAGCAGCAACTCATTCGGCTCGCCCAGCCAAGCGCTGCCGCTCGGCCGGCCGGCTGCTTCGTGCCAAAGCAACAGGTGCAGCGGCGTTGCCGGCAGCATGACACCGAACCAGGCCAGGCCAGGTGCGATGCCCTGAAGTTCGGTCGCGCCCTTGGCACAGAGTACGATCGGAGCGGCCGTGCTTTGCAGCAGGGCCAACTCTGCCTTGCCGATTCGCGCGTAGTCGGCCAATGCGTCGGCGTTCAGCCCCATCACCGCCAAAGGCTTTTCCTCGCGCTGCTTGCGTTCACGCAGTTCGGCCACGGCGACGGCATTGCGCGCATCGCAGGCCAGATGGAAGCCGCCCAAGCCCTTGATCGCAACGATTTTGCCAGCGCGCAACAGGTGCAAGCATGCGGCAATCGGATCGCCATCCAGCGGCAGACCACCGGCATCCAGCAGGCTCAATTGCGGGCCGCAATCCGGGCAACAGGTGGTTTCAGCGTGAAAGCGGCGGTCGCTGGGCGTTGTGTATTCGTCATTGCACGGCGCGCAAAGCGGAAAGGCGGCGAGGCAGGTTTGCGCCCGGTCATAGGGAATACGACGGCTGATCGTGTAGCGAGGACCGCAATGGGTGCAGGTGGTGAAGGCATAGCGCCAGCGGCGGCTGGCCGGATTGCAGATATCGGCGATGCACTCGGGGCAGATCGCAGCATCGGGACCGATGGCCGTCTGCACTTCGCCGGATTCGCTATCGAGGATGGCAAAACCCTGAGCACTTACTACAGCGGCCTCGCTCTCGATGGCGTCAATGCGCGCCAAGCGGGGCGCTTCCTGCGGCAGGCGAGTGACGAAGTCAGCGACCTTTTCGCCGGCAACTGCGGCAATCACCCCGGCGCCGTCGTTACGCACCCAGCCCGTCAGCCCGAGTTCGTTGGCCAGGCGCCAGATATAAGGACGAAAACCGACCCCCTGCACCAGACCACGAATACGGAGCAGGCGGCCGGTCATCGGCGGCCTACTTGGCCGCCAACTGGCGTTCCAGTTCGGCGACCCGGCGCTTCAGCGCATCGACGGATTCGGAGCGCTTGGCGCGCTGTGCTTCCAGCCCGGATTGAATCCAGTCCAGCCAGGCGGAAAGGCCGTCGCCACTGGTCGCCGAGACGCGGAAGATGGTCAGGTGCGGATTGACGCGGCGGGCGTTGGCTTCGGCCAGGTCGGCATCGAACTCGAGATAGGGCAGCAGGTCGCACTTGTTGAGTAGCATGACGTCGGCCGCCGCGAACATGTCCGGGTACTTGAGCGGCTTGTCTTCGCCTTCGGTGACCGACAGGATGGCGACCTTGTGATGTTCGCCCAGATCAAAGGCGGCAGGGCAGACGAGGTTGCCGACGTTCTCGATCAGGAACAGCGATTCGTCGGCCGGTTGCAGGCGCTGCATGGCATGGCCGACCATGTGGCCATCGAGATGACAGCCCTTGCCGGTGTTGATCTGCAGGGCCGGCACGCCAGTAGCGCGGATACGCTCGGCGTCGTTGGAGGTCTGCTGGTCGCCCTCGACGACGCTGATCGCCACCTTGTCTTTCAGCAACTCGATGGTTTTCACCAGCAGCGTGGTCTTGCCGGAACCGGGGCTGGACACCAGATTCAGCGCGAAGATACCGCGATCATCGAAGGCAGCGCGGTTGGCGGCGGCATAGGTGTTGTTCTTCGAGAGGATGTCCTGCTCGATCTGCACCATCCTGGCCTGCGACATGCCCGGCACGTGAGCGCGGGCCGGGCCGGTGCCATAGTCGAGATCGCCGGCGACGCCATGTTCATGGTGGTGGAGCTCTTCGCCGTGCTGATGGGCGTGTTCGCCATCATGGACGTGAGCATGGCTGTGTTCGCTGCCGTCGCTGTGGTGATGGGTATGCGAATGCACGCCGAGCGGGGCATCCTCGTGGCCGTGATCGTGGTCATGCCCGTGCTCGTGCGTATGGGTATGCACCGTGCCGTCTTCATGTACATGGGTGTGCTCATGCGCCCCACCCTCGATCTTCGTTTCTCCTGCACCACAGCCACAAACCGTACACATATCCGTCTCCTGATTATTCGATCTCTATTTCCTTGACCCGCATTTCCGTGCCACCAGTCGGCTGTACCTGATGGCTGCCGCATGTCGGGCAGGCCCCGTAAAGCTCGGTCATCGGGACCGTTTCAGCACATTGCATGCACCAGCCAGCGCCCGGCACGGCAATAATCTCCAGCGCCGCGCCCTGCGCGATACTGCCATGAGTCACCGCTTCGAAGCAGAATTTGATCGCCTCCGGTTCCACCGACGACAGACGACCGATTTCCAGCACGACCAGCTTCACCCGGCTGGCGCTTTCGCGGCGGGCCGTGTCTTCAACCAGTTGCAGCACACCTTCGGCCAGCGACATCTCATGCATCACGCAACTCCACAACATAGGGCAGGCAGGGATCAAGTGCCAGTATGGCCTGATTCAGCACCTGTTTTGCTTGATCCAGAGAAGCAAATCGGCAATTTTCCAGCAGCGATGACAGCGCCCCGGCATCGGCAAAGAACCCATCGGTCGGTGCCTGAACGCGGTAATTGGCCACCTTGCCATCGACGACATGCACGGCGTGGGTCAGCACACCACGCGCCGTCAAGGTTTGCGCTACGCCCCAGCCATCACCGCCGGCGCTGGCAATCGGAAACGGGGTGTGATCGGCCAGCGCCCGGGCGGCGGCCTCAAGCTCGGCCAGTCGGGCCTGAAAAACCGAGCGAATCGAGACCGGCCGGGGAAGGCCCGGCATCTCCGAGGCGACGCCTTGCCAATAGGCGAGCCATGGTCCGGGCGCCAGCACGGCAGTTGCGGAGAGACCGGGCCCGGCCAACTCCGGCGCCACTTCTTCCGTCGTCCGGCCAACGAGGTTTTCAAGGCATTTATCGGCCAGTGGCCGCAAGGTTTCACGCAGGAGTTTTTGCGTTGTTTCCAGAAAATCATCGCTCTGCCGCGCGTTCCGCCAGGCAATGAAAGCCGCCTTTTCCGCATGCAGACCGAGGGCAGGCGGCCAATCGAGCAGCAGGCGCCAGAGATTTTCGTGCAGCACTTCGAGCCACAATTCCGCCGAATCGCTGGCTCTCGGCAGCTCGTTCTGGGCGGCCGCCACCGCTGCCTGAGCGGCAGCCCGCTGGGCATGGGCACAGAGCGTGAACAAATAGGGCACCGTCTTGACCACGGCATCGGGCAACTGGCCGATGAACAGGCGCGTCACCGAGGGACGTTTCAGAATGACCTCAAGATCCTGCAGGCGCCCATGCTTAAGCTGCGCCCGAACCTTCAGCAGACCAGCGCTGTTCATCGACCCAGCCCCAGAAAAGCACGACGACTGGCGGGCTTGGCAGCTGCGTCAGGCGCCACCAGCGGCTCGCCAAACAGGGCATGGACGGCAGCCAGCGCAGTCAGGCGGGCCGCCTCGTGACTCTCGAATTCCAGCGCCGGCGAGAACAGCGAGCAGAGATGATAGTTGCCGATGCTGGCCTCCTCAGCCACTGTGAATTCGTAGTTGCCGGACGGGAAATGCCAGTCGTGCTTGCTACACGCCGCCAACACCGGCCAGCCATCGACCTGAGCGGGAAGGCGGAGCAGGTTGAGCGCCCACGGCGTGATCATCGCCCCCGCCCAGTGGCCATCGGCAGTCCGCTGAAAACCGACTGCCTCGACCTGCAGTTTCCCGTTGCAGATCGGCACATCGTGCATTCGTGTCCGGGCGATATTATCGAAAACAGCAACCAGTTCTGGCGACGGATCGGTCGTCCAGACTTTCATTCGCCCGCCCTCATTCATCGGTCACCATGAACTTATGTTTGGGTGCATCGCACCCCGGGCAGCACCAGTCATCCGGCAAGTCGGCAAAGGCAATGCCGGGCGGAATACCGCGCACGTCATCGCCCTGCGTCGGGTCATAAACCCACCAGCAGATGCCGCACTCCAGCTTGTCGTCGGGTTTGACGCCGAGAAATGAACCTTCGAATCGCATGTTGGGGAATTTAGACTGGCTCCACCATCATGTCGAGGTATTCCCGCAGGCGTTCGACGGAATCGCTGAAATCCTCGTCGGCCGCCAGCGCGACTTCGGGCATGCCGACAATCTCGATGGAGTTCAGGATCAGTGTATCCATGCTGTTGAAGTACTGGACCCACCAGACATTTTTCAGACGCGTGCTGGTGATCCGGCAATTGCCGTAGCCGCGCGACAGGATCGAGACTTCGCGATGGCCGAGCCAGCCGTACAGCGTATCGAGATCGGCATCGCTGACCGGCAGCAGCGTCAGGTTGATGACATGGGCTGAATCGCCCGCTTTCCAGGCCGCTGCCTGCATGCGGATTTCCTCGACCAGGGCCTGGGCGTTCATGCAGCCAGCCGGATAGTCCGGCGGCGGCAGATCGGCCGTGCTCGTGCTCACCATGGCCTCGGTCAGCACCGCCGGAACGCTGCCGGTTTCGAGGTGGTCCACCATCATGGCGCCATCATCGGCCACCTTCAGGACACGCCACAGGCCGGAAAAGGCGGTTTCCTGAACGCGCCAATGAGCCGGCGCAGTCGTGAAGGCACTGACCTCGCCAAAGCCCATCGACTGGTTGATCACGTCGCGCATCGTGGCGTCGAGATCGAGCAGCTCGAGCCTCGCCGCCCCTTCGAAACCGAACCTCTCGGCCTCATCGGCAAAGGTGCCGAGCAGGCTGGCCGCCCGATTGACCACCTCGGGCGCGACGTTATCCGGCAATCGCGGTTGCGAAAAGGTTTCCATGCCCTTCGGCATGGGCAGGTAATCCGGCGTTTCGTCGCCCTGCGAACCAGGCCCCATGGCGACGACGGAAATCGGAAAGGGACGCATCGTGGACGGGTTCATACGCAGGCTCCTTGGGAGGCTTCGACCCGAACGGGGATGCCGATCGGCTTGGGTTGTACGGGGCCGTTGAGCAGACGGGCGACTTCGCTCTGGTATTCGCCCCAGTCGCGGATGCCGTTCAGGATGCCGACAAACTGGCCATCGCGCAGGAAGACGACGGCTGGCGCGCGTGGTACGCCGTATTGCGCCATCAGGGCCGGGGCGAAATCGGGGCCGGCGACCCAGCGGGCAATTTGCGCGGCGACCGGTTTCAGGGCTTCGGGCAGGATCACGCAGGCATCGAGCACTTCGAGATTGCGCTGCGGATCTTCGGTCAGCAGCAGGGCGGTCAGGCCGGCCGGGAATTCCGGCTTGCTGTTATCAACGCGACAAAATCCATGTTTTTGCTGCATGCGGCCAATGGCCGTTTCCAGCTTTTCGAGCGAGGTCGGTCCGGCAACGAGTTGGAGGCTCATGATAGTTGTGTCCTCAGAAAGTCGGGGAGTTGGGGTTCGCGATCAAGATCGGCGAAAAAGTCGGAGAAATCGGTTTCACCGGCATGGGCGGCAGCGAGCGCATTCAGGGCGGCATTGATGGCAGCGGCCCGCTCGGCATCGATGACCTCGCGCGCCGCTTCCAGAAAAGTCAGCAGCCAGGTACCCGGCAACTGCTGGCCGACCAGACTGAGGTCGACCCGCACTTCGCCGTTACGACCGGCACAGCGGGCAAAGTGCTCGCCGCACTCGATCACCTGAACGGGGATACCCAGGCACATCAGGCAGCTTCCATATTCAGGAAACGGGCATCGCCCAGGCGATAAGCCTGATCGGCCGGCGGCCGTTCCCCTTCGTAAACGTCCATGGCCAGCGCCGCATCGGTCAGGCTTTCGGCCTTGCCTTCACGGACACGACCGACCACGCCCCAGCGCTCCAGCCAGTCGAGCGCCAGATTCAAGGACGGCACCATCTGCGCCTTGACGATGTCGCGCAGACTGCCACCGTAGTCTTCAAGTTCTTCCGGCTGGACACCGATCAGCACCAGTTCGGCCGGCAATTTGTTGGTCAGCTCGGCCGCCATCAGCACTTCCTGAAAGCCGGTCTGGTGCAGGCTCATCTTCTTGGCGCCCATGAAGCGCGGTACCTGATCGCCGACGACTTCGCGCAGCTTGCCGGCCGGATCGCCGTAATCGACGGCATCGAAGACCAGCAGGCAATCGGCTTCCTGCACGTAGGGCAGCAGGTAAAGGCCCTGCGTGCCGCCATCCATCAGTGTCACTTGCGGCGGAAACTCCCAGCCGTCGTTCAGCGCTTCGACGCAGCGTACCCCGAAGCCTTCATCGGCCCACAGGATGTTGCCGATACCCAAGACCAGAATGCGTTTGGTATTCATTGGAACCTCTGAAAAAACGCCCCGGGCACACTTCCATGCACACCGGGGCCAACGCAAGGTAAACCTTTACCCCGGACTGATGGCCAGGCGCTGCCGGGGCGAGGCGGACGCGAGCTGGCAGTGCAATTGCACGGCAAGCACGGACAACGCGGCCCCGGCAAGCATGGCCATCAGTCCTTGAACATCCGCCAGCCGGAGATCATGGTCGAGATGAGACTCTGCCGGCTCATGATGTCCTCGCGGATCGCTGCATAGACGTGCAGCAGCACGAAAGTCATCATGATCCACATGCCCAGACGGTGCAGGTTATGCACCTGCATCGAGCCACCCAGCGCCGGGATGACCCAGCCGAACAGCGTGTCGGTCAAATGGCCCAGCCCGGCGCCTTCGCTGTACAACGCAAAGCCGGAGAACAACATGCCGACGGCCAGTACCGTGAAGAAGAAGAACATCATCAGCTGCGCCATCGGGTTGTGGCCGACATACTTCTTCGGGGTCTTTTCGAGGAACAGATACCAGCGCAGCTCGAAGAAGACCTCGCTCCACCACTGCGGATTGGTGATTGGCAGCTTGAAGATCTGCTTGGCGTGGTGATTGCCGACGAAAGCCCAATACACGCGACCGAGCAAGCCGATGGCAAAGATGTAGGCCGCAGCGAAATGGGCGAAGCGGATGTAACCCATCAGAAAATGGGTCGCCGCCTCGCCCGGCTGGGTCGGCAATGGCTGGCCGATGAAATAGCCGGTCACCGCCAGCACCACCATGGCCAGCGCATTCACCCAGTGCCACAGGCGCACCGGGGCTTCATAGACGTAGATCGAACGGACTTGTTTACCGTGCCGTTCGGCCTCGAGCATGTCCTGTTGAGAGAGCATGATTAAGCCTCCTGACGGGCCGCCCCGAGGGAGGCGGCGCCCCCTCGGGGGGCAGCGAACAACGTGAGCGTGGGGGTCATGGCTGTTCCTTTCCGGACCGCTTAGCGGACCTTGACCGACGTCATTTCCTGGCCGTCCGGGCTCATCACGTGCGTCGAGCAGGCCAGGCAGGGATCGAAGGAATGCAGCGTACGCAGGATTTCCAGCGGTTCATCGGCCTTGGCCACCGGGGTATCCATCAGCGAGGCCTCGAAGGCACCGATCTGGCCCTTGTGGTCACGCGGACCGCCGTTCCAGGTGGTCGGCACGACGCACTGGTAGTTGTCGATCTTGGTGTCCTTGATGCGGATCCAGTGACCGAGCGCACCGCGCGGGGCTTCGGTAAAACCGGCACCCATCGCTTCCTTCGGCCAGGTGCTGGGTTCCCACTTCTCGATGTTAGCCGTGTTCAGGTCACCGGACTTCAGGTTGGTCATCAGCTTGTCGAACTGCTGTTGCTGCAGCTTGACGCAGTACGCCGTTTCCAGACCACGCGCCGCGGTGCGACCAAGCGTCGAGAACAGCGCAGTAACCGGCACATCAAGCTTCTTCAGCGCGCCGTCGACCAGACCGTGGATTTCCGGGTACTGCTTGGGTTGCAGGTAGCCCAGCACCATGCGCGGCAGGCAGCCGACTTCCATGGCGTGACCACGCCAGCGCGGCGCCTTGATCCACGAATACTTGCCGCCCTCGTCGAGTTCCTTGATGTTGGTCTTGGTGCCCTTGGTGTTCGGGCCGAGCACGAAACTGGGTTCGGTGACGCCATCGAACGGGTGCAGGCCCTTGGTTTCGTCCGGGTACTTGTACCAGGAGTGGGCGACGAATTCCTGCACCTGTTCCGGGTCTTTCAGATCGACCGGGTGAATCTCATCGAGCTTGCCATTGATGATCGCACCACGCGGCAGCAGCAGGTTGCCCGAGGTGTAATCGTTGGCCTTCTGTGGAATATCGCCGTATGACAGCAGGTTCTTCGACGACAAACCGCCACCGTACAGCCAGCCCTTGTAGAAGGAGCCGATGGCCAGCAGGTCGGGGATGTAGACCTGTTCGACGAACTCGGCACAGCGGTCAATGATGCTCTTGACCAGATTCAGGCGCTCCATGTTCACCGCCCCGACGGCACCGACGCCTTCGAGGTTGATCGCGCAGGGCACGCCACCAACCAGCCAGTTCGGATGCGGATTCTTGCCGCCGAAAATGGTGTGCACCTTAACGATTTCCTTCTGGAAATCGAGGGCTTCGAGGTAGTGGGCCACGGCCATCAGGTTGGCTTCCGGCGGCAGCTTGTAGGCCGGGTTGCCCCAGTAGCCGTTCATGAACGGGCCGAGCTGGCCGGATTCGACAAATTTCTTCAGACGATTCTGGATGTCGCGGAAGTAACCCGGCGAGGACAGCGGCCAGGAAGAAATGCTCTGGGCCAGTGCGGAAGTCGCCTTCGGATCAGCCTTCAACGCCGACACGACATCGACCCAGTCCAGCGCGTGCAGGTGATAGAAGTGCACCAGATGGTCGTGAACGTAAAGGTTCAGCTGCATCAGGTTGCGGATGGTGTTGGCGTTCTCCGGGATCTGGATCTTCAGCGCATCCTCGACGGCACGCACCGAGGTCAGCGCATGGGTGCCGGTACAGACGCCGCAGATGCGTTCGGTAAAGGCCCAGGCGTCGCGCGGATCGCGGCCCTTGAGGATCACTTCCAGACCGCGCCACATGGTGCCGGTCGACACGGCATTACGGATGACGTTCTTGTCGTCGAGATTCACTTCCACCCGCAGGTGGCCCTCGATGCGGCAGACCGGATCGACGACGACGCGCTTGCCGGAGTTATCAACCTTGAAGCCTTGGGTTTCGTAAGCGCTCATCTTATTTTTCCCCCTTCTGTTCTTCAGTCTCGCCGGCCTTCTGGCGGGCACGGGCCAAAGCGGTTACCGCGGCATGGGCGGCGATTGCGGCGCCGACGGTGCCCGCCGCGGCCTTGCCGATGGTGTCGGCATTGGCTTCGACGCCGAAGGCCTTGATGTCGGTCACGCGGTCGTAGAAGCTGCCCTTGTCCCAGAACCCCTCTTCGGAACAGCCGATACAGCCGTGGCCGGATTGCACCGGCCAGCTGACGCCGCCATTCCAGCGCATCGACGAGCAGGCGTTGTAGGTGGTCGGGCCCTTGCAGCCCATCTTGTACAGGCAGTAGCCCTTGCGCGAACCTTCATCGTCCCAGGCCTCGGCGAACTGGCCGGCATCGAAGTGGCCACGGCGATAGCACTTGTCGTGGATGCGCTGGCCGTAGAACATCTTCGGGCGACCCTGACGGTCGAGTTCGGGAATGCGGTCGAAGGTCAGCATGTAGGTGACGACGCCGGTCATGACTTCGGCGATCGGCGGGCAGCCCGGCACGTTGATGATCGGCTTGCCGGAAATGACCTTGTGTACCGGTGTGGCGCGGGTCGGATTCGGCTTGGCAGCCTGCACGCAACCGTAGGAAGCGCAGGCACCCCAACTGATGATGGCCTTGGCATCGGCGCAGGTTTCTTTCAGCACTTCGACGAAAGGACGGCCGCCGTGGATGCAGAACATGCCGTCTTCGTTCAAGGGCGGATTGCCCTCGACGGCGACGATGTAGTTGCCTTTGTACTTCTTCTTGACCTCTTCAATGATCGCCTCGGCCTGATGACCGGCAGCGGCCATTAGCGTGTCGTCGTAATCGAGCGAGAGCATCGAAAGCACGACATCCTTGGTCAGCGGATGCGCCGAGCGGATGAAGGATTCAGAGCAGCAGGTACATTCCAGGCCGTGCAGCCAGATCACCGGCGTCCGGGCCTTGGTTTCCAGCGCATGGGCGATGCGCGGCGCAGCGGCAGAACCCAGCCCGAGCGAGGTCGCCGTCAGGCTGCAGAATTTCAGGAAACTGCGCCGGGTGATGCCCTGGCGGCGCAATACTTCATAAAAGGTCTCAGTCACTGGTATGTCCCCCGTTGGTTTTATTGCCAAGTGGGGGCTACTACGCAAGGCGTATGCCACACGTACAAAATGACCAAATTATTGATACGAATCAATGCATTTATGAGCAGTGCCCAATTGCGGCCAGAAAAACCGGCCAATACCGAATATGGCTAGCTGGCATCCAACATGGAAACAAACATTCCACCAATAAGACAGACGCGCTTGATCACAGTTAAACATCGTGACGCCAAGTCGCTCTAAAATAAAAAGAAGGAGGAGTGGTGTGCCCAAAATTGTCGAGCTGATAACAACCCGAAGCGATCGAGTTGCGCCCGCCGCCAGTCTCCGCGACGTGGCATCACGGATGCTGGACGTGAAGACATCCTCGGTGATCGTGGTCGACCAGGGCGCTATTCTGGGCATCATCACCGAACGCGACATGCTGCGCGCCATGCGTCTGCGCCGCCCCCTCGAACAGACTGCCCGCGAAACGATGACCAGTCCGGTGCACAGCGTGCCGGCCAAGACGGATTTCCGGCTCGCCTACCGCGAGGCCGCCAGCCTCGGCATCCGCCACATCGTGGTCACCGACGAGGCCGGCCTGCCGCTCGGCGTGGTCAGTGAAGCGGACTATCGCAAACACCTCGGCCCCGACTTCTTCCTCCATCTGAATACCGCTGACACGCTGATGGAAGGCACTTTCCCCCGCCTGCCTGCCAGCGCGGCCCTTGACGAGGCACTGGTTGCCATGGAAACCGTGCGCGGCAGTTGCGTCATCGTGGTCGATGGCCGGCGCCCGCAAGGAATTGTCACCGAGCACGACATCGTCCGCCTTTTTTTGAGCAGCGAAAGCAACCCGACGCTGGGCTCGGTGATGACCCACCCGACCATCAGCGTCCGGGAGGACTGCCCGCTGGCCGATGCCGCCCAACAGATGCTCGACCACGGCATTCGTCATTTGACCGTCGTCGATAGCGACGGCAATCTGGCCGGCCTGCTCTCCGAGCATACCCTGATGAGCCCGCTCAAATTGGGCCTGATCGACGACGCATTGATCGATCGACAGGCGCTCGCCCGAGCCCGGGAAGCCATGCTTGACGAAACGGCGCGCAACGAACGCTATCAGCGCGCCCTGCTCGATAACTTTCCCTTTCTGGTCTGGCTGAAAGACACCGAATCGCGATTGCTGACGGCCAACCGGGCAATGGCCAAGGCCGCAGGAAGCGACTCTGTTATCGGTAAAACCGATCGCGAACTCTGGCCACCGGAGCTGGCCAGCGCCTATCGCGCCGACGACCTCGCCGTCATGGCCTCCCGGCAAAACAAGATCGTCGTTGAACCGATCATCGTCGACGGCCAGACGGTCTGGCACGAGACCTACAAGGCGCCGGTCATCGCCGACGATGGCACATTGCTGGGCACGGTCGGCTTCGCCCGCGACATTTCAGAACGCAAGCGCGCCGAAGAAGCCATGCAATTGCGCAACCAGGCGCTGGCCGGACTGATTGCCGGTGAAGCGCTGCCCCGAGTCCTCGAACTGATCGCCCTGTCGGTCGAAGCCGAAATTCCGGGCTGGCACTGCTCGATCCTGCTGGCCGACAAGGATGGGCGACAACTGCGCCTTGGTGCCGCGCCCAGTCTGCCCCCGGCTTACGGCCTTGCCGTCGACGGCATGCCGATCGCCCCCGGTGTTGCCTCTTCCGGCGCCGCTGCCGCCACCCGCCAGCGCGTCGTTGTCGACAACATTAACGAGCATCCGAACTGGGTGAATTATCGCGACCTGGCCGATCACGGTTGTTTTTCCGCCTGCTGGTCGGAGCCTGTGATCGGCACCAACGGCCAGTTGCTTGGAACCTTTACTGCCTACTACCCATCGCCGACCAGCCCGCATGAAGACTACCTGGGCCTGCTCTTGCAGGCGGCCCAGCTCACTGCCTTGGTCATCGAGCGCCAGAACAGTTCGCAGGATCTGGAACGCAGCCTGGCCACCTTCCGCGGTATTTTCGACAGCATCGGGGAAGCCCTGTTCATTCAAGGTGAAGACCGACGCTTTCTGGACGTTAACACCAGCGCCGAGCAAATGTTCGGCCTCTCCCGTGCCAGCTTGATCGGCCAGACGCATGAATCCCTGATTGCGCCAGGTATGCTTGATCTGGAGGCCATCGATCAGGCCATTTCAACGGCGCTTGCCGGCACGCCACAGGCATTCGAAACGCTGGCCAGAAGCAGCACTGAGCGTATTTTCCCGATCGAAGTTCGCCTCCATACCGCCAGCTACTTCGGTCGCCCGGTGCTGATCGCTTCCGCCGTCGACATTTCCGAACGCAAGAATGCCGAACTGCGCCTTGAAGTCGAGCACGACCTCGCTCAGGCCTTGGCCTCCGGCATGCAGCGAGACGAAGTATTAGGGGCGCTACTCAAAGCCATCCAGCGCTTCCCTGATCTTGATGCCGGCTGCGTGCACTGGCGACAAGCCGACGGCAGCTATCGCCTGGTCGCCCATCAAGGCGTCTCGCTCGACTTTGCCGAAAAAGTCAGCCATCTCGATGCCGACAGCCCACTCGCCCTCCTGGCGCTGAACGGCGGCACCATCTGCAACTGCGAAACCCCCAACAAACACTGTGCCGACGCAAGCATCCTCGATAACCAGGCCATGCAACGCGAGGGACTGGATTGCCTGGCTGCACTGCCCATCAAACAGGAAAGCCAGCCGGTCGCCTGCCTGACCCTGGGCAGTCGCCAAGCCTCCGGCGTCTTGCCGTCGACCCTGCTCTCGCTGGAAAAACTGAGCGGCCAATTCAGTCAGGCATTGCATCGTCTCGCCGCACAGGAAGAAGCCCGGCGCCTGCAGGAGAACCTGAGCGGCCTGTTCGATACGCTGACCGATTTCATCTTCATTCTCGACCAGGCAGGCCGCATCCTCCATTACAACCGCGCCGTCGCTGAAGACCTTGGCTATGGCCAGAACACGCTCAAGGGAAAAACGATTGCTGCGGTGCACCCGGAAAACCTGCGCCAGATAGCCGAAGAGGTCACGGTCGACATCATCTCGGGCCGTCGTTATAGCTGCCCCTTGCCTATCCTGTGCGCCAGCGGCGAGCAAATCATGGTCGAGACGCGCGTCGTTAACGGCTATTGGGATGGGCAACCCGCGCTGATCGGCATCTCACAGGATATCAGCGAGCGCCTGATGGCCGAAGAACGCCAGCAACTGGCGGCCAGCGTGTTCGACAACGCCCATGAAGGCATCATGATCACCGACCCCAAGGGCAATATCCTTGAGGTCAATGCCACATTCACCGAACTGACCGGCTATTCCCGTGCGGAAGCACTCGGCAACACGCCGGACATGCTCAAGTCCGGCCATCATGACCCGGCCTTCTACGAGGAAATGTGGCAAAAAATCCGCGACGATGGCTACTGGCGTGGCGAAATCTGGAACCGCAAGAAATCCGGCGAAATTTTCGTCGAACAACTGACCATTTCAAGCGTTCGCAATCGGGATGGTGCCCTGTCGAACTTTGTTGCCATCTTCTCCGACATCACGCTGCTCAAACAGCACCAGCAGCGTCTGGAGCATCTGGCCCACTTCGACGCGCTGACCCAGTTGCCGAACCGCATGCTGCTCAGTGACCGGATGCAACTGGCCAAGGCACAGGCCGAGCGCAGCGGCAAGACGCTGGCCGTTTGTTATCTCGACCTGGACAATTTCAAACCGATCAACGACCGCTACGGCCATTCAGTCGGTGACTTCCTGCTGATCGAAGTCGCCCAGCGCCTGAAAACCTGCGTTCGAGCTGGTGACACCGTTGCCCGTCTGGGCGGCGACGAGTTCGTGCTGCTCATCACCAATCTCGATGATTTGAACGAATGCGACCACGCCATGACCCGGGTCATTTCGGCGCTCTCACAACCCTTCCGGGTCTCGGCACAATTTGTCACCGTTTCGGCCAGCATCGGCGTCACCCTCTACCCCCATGACGGATCGGATTCCGACACGCTGTTGCGCCACGCCGACCAGTCCATGTACGCGGCCAAACAGGAGGGCCGCAACCGTTACCACCTGTTCGATCCGGAAAATGATAGACGCGCCCGTCTCCGCCGCGAGGAAATCGGCCAAATTCGCGAAGGACTGGCCAACGGCGAGTTCAAGCTTTACTACCAGCCCAAGGTCAACATGCGCGAAGGTTCCTTCATCGGTGCCGAAGCGCTGATCCGCTGGCAACACCCTGAGCGTGGCCTCCTGCTCCCCGACAGTTTCCTGCCGGCGCTCGAAGGCAGCGAACTGGCCATCGACATTGGCGACTGGGTCATCCAGGAAGCCCTGAAACAGATTGACGCCTGGCACCGGACCCAAGGCATCGATCTCTCGGTGAGCATCAATATCGCCGGCATCCATCTGCAACACCCGGGTTTTTCCCGTCGCCTCGGCGAATTATTGGCCGCCTACCCGAACGTCACCCCTGGCCAGATCGAACTTGAAGTCCTGGAAACTGCAGCCCTGGAAGATATCCAGACCACCGCCGAACTGTTTGCCGAATGCCGAAACCTCGGCGTCACTTTTGCGCTTGACGACTTCGGTACCGGATACTCCTCGCTAACTTACTTCCGGCGCCTGCCCGCCGACATGCTGAAGATCGACCAGTCCTTCATTCGTAACATGCTGGACGACACGGACGACCTGGCCATTGTCGAAGGCGTCATCGGGCTGACCCACGCCTTCAAGCGCCAGGTCATTGCCGAAGGCGTCGAAACGGTCGAGCACGGCCTGGTTCTGCTACTGCTCGGCTGCGATATGGCCCAGGGCTTTGGCATCGCCCGCCCGATGCCGCCCGAACAGCTGCCCGACTGGATCAGGCATTTCCAGCCCGATGAACTCTGGAGCCTAGCCACAGCCTTCGAATGGTCAAGAGAAGATCTGCCGATGCTGATTGCCGAAGTCGATCACAAACGCTGGAAAAAACAGCTTTACAGCTATCTGGATAACAGCCGGAACGGCGCAAGCCTACCCGCGATGGACGAGCACGCATGCCGTTTCGGGCGTTGGTATTACAGCCCGGAGAGCCAGCGCTATGCGAGCATCGAAGCCTTCAAGACCCTCGAGACGGTTCACACCCGCCTGCACGAGATCGGACGGCAGTTCATCCAGCATATCCAGGCTGGTGAGCTGGACACCATCGAGCCACTGAAGCTCGAACTCGACAGCGTAAGCAGCCAAATCAGTGACTATATCCGGCAGATACAGGCAGAAGTGCTGCTTAAAAATCAGATCGGCAAGTAGCAGATCCGACCGCAGCCCCCCGTTTTTCTTGCCCGTTTTTGTTTGATGATCATCAATCTGCCGGTACACTGGCGCGTTCATAATTTGCGCCTGATTCCTTTCGGTTTTTTCCCCTGATGCTTGAAGCTGACAATCTGGAATGCGTGCGCGGCGAGCGCCGCCTGTTCGCAGGCCTCGACTTCAAACTGGAAGGCGGGGAACTGCTCAATTTGCAGGGCCGGAACGGTGCCGGCAAGACCAGCCTGCTGCGCATGCTGATCGGTCTGTTGCCGCCCGAAGCCGGCGAAATTCGCTGGAAAGGCAAGTCGATCAAGACGCAGGGCGACGATTTCCGGGCCGACCTTTGCTATCTCGGCCACCTGAATGCCATCAAGGAAGAATTGACGCCGCTGGAAAACCTGCTCGCTGCCGCCCACTTGGCCGACGAAGAACTATCCGAGGACGATGCCATCGATGCGCTGGAGCAGGTCGGGCTGGCCGGCCGTGAAGACCTTGCCTGCAAATACCTGTCGCAGGGCCAGAAACGCCGTGTTGCGCTAGCCCGTCTGGTCAAGGAAAAACGTCCCCTGTGGATACTCGACGAGCCGTTTGTCGCCCTCGATGTGGCGGCAGTCGATTGGCTGGCCGGCATCATTTCCGGCCACCTGCAGCGCGGCGGCATGGCGGTGATGACGACGCACCAGCAGGTCAACATTCCGGCCGGCACCGTGCGCGAACTGAGGCTCGGTTGAGGACGAGACGCGAATGCTGAAAATCATCACCGCCGTCATCGGTCGCGATCTCAAACTGGCCATGCGACGCCAGGCCGACATCGTCTCAGCGCTGTTCTTCTTCGTCATCGTCGTCAGCCTGTTCCCGCTCGGCATTGGCCCGGAACCCGACCTGTTGCGCAAGCTGGCACCCGGCGTGCTGTGGGTTGCGGCGCTGCTCGCCACCATGCTGTCCCTGCCCCGATTGTTTGCCGACGATCATCGTGACGGCACCCTGGAGCAACTAGCCCTGGCTCCACACCCGCTTGGTTTGGTCGTTACCGGCAAAGTAATCGCCCACTGGCTGGTCTCCGGACTGCCTTTGGCGCTGATCGCGCCAGTCCTCGGCATCCAGTTCGACCTATCGTCCGAGGCGCTGGTCGTGCTGACCGGTGCCATCCTGCTCGGTACACCAGCATTGTCCGGCATCGGTGCCATCGGCGCCGCGCTGACCCTCGGTCTGCGTGGCGGCGGCGTGCTGCTGTCGCTGCTGGTGCTGCCGCTCTACATCCCGGTGCTAATATTCGGCGCTGGCGCAGTCGATGCGACGGTGTCCGGACTCGGGGGAGAAGGTCATCTGTCACTGCTTGCTGCTCTTACCTTTGCCTCACTCGGCTTCGCCCCATGGGCGTCGGCCGCTGCCTTGAAGATCGCCCTCGAATGAAAGATCGCTTCAATCTCTATCGTTTCGCATCGCCCGCCACGTTTTACCCGCTGGCCGGTGCGCTGATTCCTTTCTTTGTCGCCATTTCAGTGCTCTTTGGCCTGGCCGGACTCTACCTCGGCATGCTGGTTGCCCCGACCGACTTTCAGCAGGGCGAGGGTTACCGGATCATCTTCATCCACGTCCCGGCTTCCTGGATGTCGATGTTCATCTACCTGGTCATGGCCTTCTGGGCGGCTATCGGACTGGCCTTCAACACCCGGCTTTCCGGCATGATGGCCCAGGCGCTGGCGCCGACCGGTGCGCTGATGGCCTTCATCTCGCTGTGGACCGGCGCCCTGTGGGGCAAGCCGATGTGGGGTGCGTGGTGGGTGTGGGATGCGCGCCTGACTTCAGAGCTGATTCTGCTCTTCCTGTACATCGGTTACATGGCCTTGACCGCCGCGATCGACGACGCGCGCCGCGCCGACAAGGCCGGTGGCCTGTTGTTGCTGGTCGGCGTAGTCAATGTGCCGATCATCTATTTCTCGGTCAAATGGTGGAACACCCTGCACCAGGGCTCCAGCGTCAACCTGGCCAAGTCGTCGATGGCGCAGACCATGCTCTGGGGCATGCTGCTGATGGCCATGTGTTTCTGGATGTATTCCATCGCCGTCGCCCTGATGCGGGTGCGCACCATCATGCTTGAACGCGAGCGCAATACCGACTGGGTCAAGGCCGTACTGGAAGGAGAAGGCAAGTGATCTACTGGAACAGCTTTGCCGACTTCCTCGCCATGGGTGGCTACGGTTTTTACGTCTGGGGCTCGTTCGGCCTCACCGCACTGATCATGGCAATTGAACCGATTATCGTTGCCCGCAATCAAAAGACCACCATCGCACGCCTGAAGCGCCAATTGCGCGCTGAATCGCGCGCTGACAACAGGAACACCGCAGAATGAAATCCCGTCACAAGAAACTCGCCCTGATCGGTGGCGCACTGGCCATCATCGGCATCATCGCTGCACTGGTCCTGAATGCCCTGAACAGCAACATCGCCCTCTATATTTCGCCGACCGACGTCGCCGAAGGCAAAGCACCGCAAGGCAAGGCCTTCCGCATCGGCGGCCTGGTCAAGGAAGGCAGCCTGCAACGGCAAGCCGACGGGGTGACTATCGCCTTCGTCGTCACCGACACGGCCAAGGACATGACCGTCCATTACAAGGGCATCCTCCCCGACCTGTTCAAGGAAGGCAAAGGCGTGGTCGCCCAGGGCAAGATGGCCGCTGACGGCACCTTCACCGCCAGCGAGGTGCTGGCCAAGCACGACGAAAACTATATGCCGCCGGAAGCCGCCAAGGCCGTTGGCGATGCCCAGGCCAAGTCGGCCGGCGCAGAAAAACCCAAAGCGAGCTACTAAGCATGATTCCTGAACTCGGCCATTTCGCCCTGATCCTTGCCGCACTGGTTGCCCTGATCCTCGGCACCCTGCCGCTAGTCGGCGCCCACCAGAACCGCCTGGCCTGGGTTGCCATCGCCCGCCCCGCCGCTTCGGCGATGGCGCTGCTGCTCACCTTCTCTTTTGCCTGCCTGGTGCAGGCTTTCGTGACCAACGATTTCTCCGTGGTTTATGTCGCGCAACACTCCAATTCGTTGCTGCCCATTCAGTACCGCGTTGCCGCCGTCTGGGGCGGCCATGAGGGCTCGCTGCTACTTTGGATGCTGTTCCTGACCTGGTGGGCCTTCAGCGTCGCCATGCTGTCCAAGCAACTGCCGGAAACGATGGTTGCCCGCGTGCTCGGAACCCTTGGGCTGGTCGCCTTCGGCTTCATGCTCTTCATCCTGATCACCTCCAATCCATTTGAGCGCCTGCTTCCAGCCGCCGCCGAAGGGCGCGACTTGAACCCGCTGCTACAGGACCCGGGACTCGTCATCCATCCGCCCATGCTCTACATGGGTTACGTCGGTTTCTCGGTCGCCTTCGCCTTTGCCATTGCAGCCCTGCTTTCTGGCCAGTTGGATGCCGCCTGGGCACGCTGGTCGCGGCCATGGACCATGGCTGCCTGGTGCTTCCTGACCATGGGCATCGCCCTCGGCTCGTGGTGGGCCTATTACGAACTGGGCTGGGGCGGCTGGTGGTTCTGGGATCCGGTTGAAAACGCCTCGTTCATGCCCTGGCTGGTCGGCACGGCGCTGATCCACTCATTGGCGGTCACCGAAAAGCGCGGCAGTTTCAAGAACTGGACGGTTCTGCTGGCCATCTCTGCCTTCTCGCTGTCGCTGCTCGGCACCTTCCTGGTCCGTTCCGGCGTACTGACCTCGGTTCATGCCTTCGCCACCGATCCACGGCGCGGTATCTTCATCCTGATTTTCCTGGTCGCCGTCATCGGTAGCTCGCTGGCACTGTTCGCCTGGCGGGCGCCGAAGGTTGGCCTGGGTGGCCGTTTTGGGCTGATTTCTCGCGAGTCGCTGCTGCTAACCAATAACGTACTGCTCGTCGTCGCCTGCGCCACCGTGCTCCTCGGCACGCTCTACCCACTGCTGATCGACGCCCTCGGCATCGGCAAGATTTCGGTCGGGCCACCGTACTTCAACGCGGTTTTCGTTCCCGTCATGGCTCCGGTTCTGTTTCTGATGGGCATTGCTCCCTTCGCCCGCTGGAAGGAAGCGTCGATTCCGGACATCACCCGAATCGTGCGCTGGGCGATGGTCGCCGCTGCGGTAGTCGCTATCGCCCTGCCGCTGATTTACGGCCACTGGAGCACGCTGATCGCACTGGGCATCCTGCTCGCCGCCTGGGTCGCGATCACGACGGTGATTACCTTCGTCGAGCGTGTCCAGCACACGCGTGCCGGCCAGTCCTTCCTGAGTACCGCCGTCAAGCAGCCGCGCAGCTTCGTCGGCATGTGCCTGGCGCACTTTGGCATCGCCGTTTTCGTGGTTGGCGTGACCATGGTCAATAGCTTCCAGGACGAAAAGGACATCAAGATGGCGCCGGGTGAAACAACCACGGTTGCCGGCTACAGTTTCACTTTCAACGGCGTCAAATCCGTGCAGGGGCCAAACTACACGGCCGCTCAGGGTGATTTCGACCTTGCGGTCGACGGCAAATTCATGCGCAAAATGAACCCGGAAAAGCGCAACTACGCGTCCTCCGGCATGCCGATGACCGAAGCCGCCATCGACGCTGGTTTCCTGCGCGATGTCTATGTCTCGCTCGGTGAGCCAATCGACCGTGACAAGCCGGAAGCCGAGTGGGCGGTGCGCGTCTATTACAAGCCCTTCGTTGACTGGATCTGGGGTGGCTGCTTCCTGATGGCACTGGGCGGCCTGCTCGCTCTGCTCGACCGCCGCTATCGCGTCAAATCCCGCGTCTCAGCCACTGTCAAAATCCCTGCCGGAACACAACAAGCATGAATCGTTATTACTGGGTCCTCGGCGCTTTCGCCGCCCTCGTCGCCCTGCTCGCTGTCGGGCTCAACCTCAACCCCCGCGATGTCCCGTCTCCCTTGGTCGGCAAACCCGCTCCCGCCTTCAACCTGAACGTCCTGGCCACGCCTGACAAGACACTGGGCCCCAAGGACATGCAGGGCAAGGTCTGGCTGCTTAACGTCTGGTCCTCATGGTGCGTGTCCTGCCGCCAGGAGCACCCGGTCCTGGTCGAATTCTCCAGGAAGGTCGACGTACCACTAGTCGGCCTCAACTACAAGGAAGTCCGGGGCGACGGCAATTTCGACATGAGCAAGATGCCGGCCGATGAAGAGAAGAAACTGGCTTTCCAGCGCGCCAATCAATGGCTGGCGCAACACGGCAATCCCTACACGCTGACCGTCATGGATCTCGATGGCCGCGTTGGTATCGACTACGGCGTCTATGGCGTGCCGGAAACCTACATCATCGACAAGGCCGGCATCATCCGCATGAAGCACACCGGCCCGATCTCGCCGGACGTGCTGGCGCAAAAGATCATGCCGCTACTCGCCGAGTTGAACAAATGAAGCGCCGCTTCCTGATTGCACTTTTCATTTTTGGCTCTTTTTTTGGGTCGACCGCAGCCTTGGCCGATGCGGCCACCGAAGCGGCCACCGCCGCCGACCCGGTGGCCGAAAAGCGCCTGCAAAAGCTCTCCGAGGAACTGCGCTGCCTGGTCTGCCAGAACCAGACCATTGCCGACTCCAATGCTGAACTGGCGCAGGATCTGCGCCGCGAAGTCCGCACCATGATCAAGGATGGCAAGACCGACAAGGAAATCGTCGATTTCATGGTCGTCCGCTATGGCGATTTCGTGCTCTACCGGCCGCCAGTCAAGGGCATCACCCTGCTGCTCTGGGGCGGCCCCATCGTCTTGATGTTGCTTGGCCTGTTCATGCTGCAGCGCTATCTGCGCCGCCGCTCGACCCGCATTGATGCCGAAGATCAGCCGCTGTCGGCTGACGACGCCAGCCGCGCCGACGCGCTGCTCAAGGAAAACGACCAGAAATGACCCAGTTCGCCATTTTTGCCACCCTGTTGATCGTGGTGGTTGCCGCCTTCATTTTGCCCCCGCTCTGGCTCGGCCTGCGCACGCCAAAACCGCAAACAGACCGCAAGGAAGCCAATGTTGCGATTTTCCGCGACCAGCTGGCCGAACTTGAACGCGAAAATACGGAAGGAACCTTGGCTATCGCCGATTTCGAGCAGGCCAAACGCGAACTCCAACGCCGCCTGCTTGAAGAAGTCGAACCGACGACCGGCGATGCCGTGACCACCACGTACGGCCCGAGCCGCAAGATGGCGATCATCATCCTGCTCCTGCTCCCTATCCTTGGCCTGCTGGCCTACGGCATACTCGGCAATCCGAAAGCGCTGGACCCGATGCAAACCGCTGCCCCGCAGCAGATGACGCCGGAAAAGATCAACGAAATGGTCGCCAGCCTGGCCGCAAAAATGAAGGCCAATCCGGACGACATGCAAGGCTGGCTGATGCTCGCCCGCTCCTACAAATCACTTGGCCGTTACGACGAAGCGGTACAAGCCTTCGCCAAGGCCGAAAAAACCATTGACGACAATCCCGACCTGCTCGCTGCTTACGCCGAAACTGTCGCCATGGCCAACGGCAAGGGCATCACCGGCAAGGCCCTGCAACTGGTCGAGCGCGCCTTGAAAATCGATCCCAAGCACGCCCACAGTCTGTTCCTGGCCGGCGCTGCCGCCATGGAGGCTGGCGACAACAAGAAGGGCATCGCGTATTGGGAACCACTGCTGGACCAGGTCGAACCGGGCTCCGAAATTGATCAGATGCTGCGTAGCGGTATCGACAAAATGAAAGCTGGCAAGTAAGGCTGCACATCATGGTCGACCTGTCACGGCGCAGCTTTTTCCGGGGGCGACCTCGCCCCAGGACAGAGCTCCGTCCGCCGTGGGCTCTGCAGGAAGACGCCTTCATCGACCACTGCACACGCTGCAGTGACTGCGTGAAAGCCTGTCCGACCCAGATCATCGCGATCGGGGACGGCGGCTATCCAACCGTCGATTTCAGCCTTGGGGAATGCACTTTCTGCGGCGATTGCGTCAGTCGTTGCCAACCCAAGGCCCTGGTTCGCCTTGAACCTGAACAAGTCGCCTGGGCCTACAAAGCCACTATCGGCGAAGACTGCCTGCCCCGACAAGGGGTCGAATGCCGGGTCTGTGGCGATTTTTGCGACACCCGCGCCATCCGTTTCCCGCCGCGCCTGGGCGGTAGCCCACTGCCGGAAATTGATGCGGAAACGTGCACCGGCTGCGGCGCCTGCGTTGCGCCTTGTCCGGTCACCGCCATCGGCGTTGGCTAGCGTTTACGCATCCGGGGTTCGCGGCTTGATCAGCGCTGGCGGCGTGAAGCCAAGTTCGATCATCTCCGCCTCCAGCTTGATACGCAAAATCAGCAAGCCCTGCAGAGACTCGCGTGCCTTGTCGTCCGCCCAAGTCTCGTGATGATTGCGCAGACAGGCATCGACTTCGTGGCGATTCGCCAAGTTGACGCCGCAAATGGCAGCATAGCGATGAATCTCGTTATCAAGATCCATCAATTCGCGATCATAATGTTCAAATCCGCTCATAACTCAAGCATACCCCGCAAGGAGCGCCTATGCACTGGTTAACACTGCCTGAACCACGCAAGAATATCACTCAGGCTTTTCACGATCTGCCGTCAGCCAAAGCCTGGCTGGCCAGCCAGCCGCAAGCACAGCCGATGCACATGCTGGCTGCCATCTGTTTACAGATCGAGGCCCTGGAAGGCTCCGCGCTGCCGCCAGCGCAAGCCGTCGAATTGCTGAACCTGCTACGCAGTGCAGCCGTTCCGGCGCAGGATGCGATTGAAACCCGTTACGTTCGCAAGGCGCTGCCGATGCCAGACGAAGACGAGCGTTGCTTCGATACGGCCCAGCGCCTGTGGCTGCGCCTCGGCATCGCCTATCTTCGCCAGGCCCCGCATTTCGGGTCATCTGACAAGTGTCTGCCGCTGCACCGGGCCGCCTGCGCCTTCCGCATGGCTCAATATTGCCACTTTCAGGCGGCCCGAGAGATGCCTGAAATCCTGGACCGAGCACTCTTTGCCGTGCTGGCGCAGGCTGAAAGCAGTGGCCTGTTGCGCCAGGCGCTGCCCGATCCAGACTTTCGCCATCTGGGCGAAGCAAACATCGCCGGGCATCTGGCCTGGGCCTTCATGCTGCGCCTGATCGATCCCTATCGATTATCAGCTGCCCAACTCAGTGTCGCCAACCGGGCGATCAGTCGCTGGCGAGAACTGGCCGGCTTCCAGAGCATGGCAGACGACGATCCCAAGGCCCATTCGGTCGATCTCACGCCACTCTTCGGTGCCCCGCTGCCGGCGGGGGTGCCGCGCTGGCTGGAAGTTCGCAAGGTGGTCCGCAAGATCGAGCAGCGTATCGCTGCCCTGGAGGCCGGGGAAGCCCCCGAGGCGCTCAAACTTGGACGGGAGCTGTCTGGGCCTGCCTGCATCCGCTTGCTCAGGCAGCTTGATGCCAGTCTTGACGCACAATATCCGCAAGCTTCGACAGAAATCGGCGAAATCGAACTCGCCTTCGGAGCAACCCATGCCTATGCCGTGTTGACTGGCGAATTGCTTGCCCCTGCCGGCGCGCTCGATGCCGGCAGCGCCACCCTGGCCCACCAGCGGGTCGCCATGTTCGGCTTTGATCGGGTCTCGGCCATGCCGACCTCAGTCAAGAAGCTGAACGTACCTAGCGAACAATGGACACTGGTCGACGGCAAGGCGATCCGTTCGCAAGACCGGGGAGGCGCTCGCCGCCTGACCCCCTGCCTGATCGCTTCCTCCCATGGCGGGACCGCTCGGCTTGGCGTGATGATCGGCCTGCAAAGCCTGGCCACCGGCGCCTTGGCGGCCAATCTGACATGGTATGAAGAAGATATTGTCGCTGGTCGCATTGGCCGCTCTGCCTTGCAGGACAAACAGGCGCCGGCCACTCCGGCCTTCCTGCTGCGCGACGGGACGCATTATTCGCTGATCGTTCCCTCGACAGCGGGCCTTCGCCTCAAGGTCGGCATCACTTTCGAGTCAGAAAAGGTCAGCCACTTGCTGCCAACCGAAGTACTCGAGCGTGGCGTCGATTTCGTCCGCTACGCGGTGAACAGGCAATAAAAAAGGCCCGCCATTTGGCGGACCTTTCTTGCGTGTGAGAGCTGCTGATTTTTACTAAAAGTCAGCAGCTACGGACCATCACTCGAATTCAATGATGATCTGATCCACGGTCAGGCTTTCGCCGGCCGCTGCCGAGATCTTCTTGACCTTGCAGTCCTGGTCGGCCTTAAGGATGTTTTCCATCTTCATGGCTTCGATGACCGCCAACTTTTCGCCGGCCTTGACGTCCTGACCAACCTTGACCGCCACTTCGCGGAGCAGACCAGGCATCGGGGAGATCAGGAACTTGGTGAGGTCAGGCGCCTGCTTTTCAGGCATCAAGGCCAGTAGTTCAGCTGCACGGGCGCTCATCACCATGAAATCGGCACGTGTGCCCCAGTGGAACAGGCTGTAGCGAGTCTTGTGACGCTCGACCTGCAGCGTGAATTCCTCACCGTTGCAGGTGCCGTTGAACAGCGACTCACCCAGCTTCCAGTCGGACAGGATTTCGTACTGCTCACCCTTGTACTCGACATGGTAGCCACCTGGAATCGGACGGGCGACAACCATATGATTCTCGTTGCCATTCGGGTTCAGGCGAACGACACACCAGTTGTCACTGACCAGGCGCTCGTGACCCTGCAACTGACCGGTGATCGAGGCAGAACGGTCGGTGAAGGCACGATAGACGTAGGCGGCAACGGAAACCAGCAGGGCCGGATCATCGTGCGGCACCATCGAGGCATCGAAGCCCGTCGGGTAGTGCTTGGGGATGAAACCGGTATCGAAGATGCCGGAATGGAAAACCGGATGCTGCATCAGCGCGGCCTGGAACGGGATGTTCGAGGAAATGCCGCGAATGACGAAGCCGTTCAGCGCATCGCGCATGCGGGCGATGGCCTGCTCGCGGGTGGCACCATGGACGATCAGCTTGGCAATCATCGAGTCGTAGAACATCGAGATCTCGCCACCGTCGTAAACGCCGGTATCGACGCGCACGTGACCCGGCACTTCCTTGGGGGGCAGGAACTTGACCAGACGGCCGGTGGAGGGCAGGAAGCCGCGGAACGGGTCTTCGGCGTTGATCCGGCATTCCATCGCCCAGCCGTCGATCTTCACTTCAGCCTGGGTCAGCGGCAGCTTTTCGCCGTAGGCGACACGGATCATCTGCTCGACGAGGTCGAGACCGGTAATCAGTTCGGTGACCGGGTGTTCCACCTGCAGGCGGGTGTTCATTTCCAGGAAGTAGAACTCCTTGGTCGCACCGGACACCACGAACTCGACCGTACCGGCCGACTCGTAATTCACAGCACGGGCCAGGGCTACGGCCTGTTCGCCCATCGCCTTGCGCATCTCGGGATCGACGAAGGGGCTCGGCGCTTCTTCGATGACCTTCTGGTGACGACGCTGGATCGAGCAATCGCGCTCGTTCAGGTACACGTAGTTACCGTGCGAGTCACCGAGCACCTGAATTTCGATGTGACGCGGTTCGAGCACGTACTTTTCGATGAAGACGCGGTCGTCACCGAAGGAATTTCGGGCTTCATTGACGCAAGAGGAAAAACCTTCGTGCGCTTCGGCATCGTTGTAGGCCACGCGCAGGCCCTTGCCGCCGCCGCCTGCGGAAGCCTTGATCATGACCGGATAGCCGATGCCCTGAGCGATCTTGACGGCTTCGTCAGGACCCGCGATGGCCTCGTTGTAGCCCGGGATGGTGTTGACCTTGGCTTCGATGGCCAGCTTCTTGGACTCGATCTTGTCGCCCATCTTGGCGATGGAGTAGTGCTTCGGACCGATGAACTTGATGCCTTCTTCTTCGAGGCGACGCGAGAACCCTGCGTTTTCCGACAGAAAGCCGTAGCCCGGATGGACGGCCTGAGCACCGGTCTGCTTGCAGGCGGCGATGATCTTGTCGGCAACCAGATAGGACTCTTTCGACGCAGCCGGGCCGATACAGACGGCTTCATCGGCCATATCGACGAACAAGGCGTCCTTGTCGGCTTCGGAATAGACGGCAACCGTCTTGATGCCCATCTTGCGGGCGGTCTTGATGACGCGGCAGGCAATTTCGCCGCGGTTTGCGATCAGAATCTTAGTGAACATATTCCTTTTTCTCCCTGACGCTTACAGAGGAATGTTGCCGTGCTTGCGCCACGGATTGTCGAGTTTCTTGTCGCGCAGCATGGCCAGCGAACGGGCGATGCGCTTGCGGGTGGCGTGCGGCATGATGACATCGTCGATGAAGCCACGAGCGCCCGCCACGAACGGATTGGCGAACTTTTCCTTGTACTCGGCTTCACGTTGCGCCAGCTTGGCCGGATCGCTCTTTTCTTCGCGGAAGATGATTTCCACAGCGCCCTTCGGGCCCATGACCGCGATTTCAGCCGACGGCCAGGCCAGATTGACGTCACCACGCAGGTGCTTGGAGGACATCACGTCATAGGCACCACCGTAAGCCTTGCGGGTAATCACAGTGACCTTCGGCACGGTACATTCAGCGTAGGCGTAGAGCAGCTTGGCGCCGTGCTTGATGATGCCGCCGTATTCCTGCGTCGTACCCGGCATGAAGCCCGGCACATCGACGAAGGTGACCACCGGAATGTTGAACGCATCGCAGAAACGGACGAAACGGGCGGCCTTGATCGAGGACTTGATATCCAGACAGCCGGCCAGCACCAACGGCTGGTTGGCGACGATACCGACCGGATGACCATCAACGCGGCCAAAGCCGATGATGATGTTCTTGGCGTAGTCGGCCTGCAATTCGAAGAAATCGTTGTCATCAACGACCTTGACCAGCAATTCCTTCATGTCGTACGGCTTGTTCGCGTTGTCCGGCACCAGGGTGTCGAGCGAATAGTCCATGCGATCAACCGGATCGTTGGTCGGGGTGACCGGCGGCTTTTCCTTGTTGTTGGAAGGCACGAAGTTCATGAAACGACGCAGCATGGACAGGGCTTCGACATCGTTCTCGAAGGCCAGGTCAGCCACACCGGATTTGGTCGTGTGGGTCACGGCACCGCCCAGTTCTTCGGCGGTGACGTCTTCGTGGGTCACGGTCTTGACGACTTCCGGACCGGTCACGAACATGTAGGACGAATCCTTGACCATGAAGATGAAGTCGGTCATCGACGGCGAATAAACCGCACCACCGGCGCAGGGGCCCATGATCATGGAGATCTGCGGCACGACGCCGGAGGCCATCACGTTACGCTGGAACACGTCGGCATAGCCACCGAGGGAGGCAACGCCTTCCTGGATACGGGCGCCACCCGAGTCGTTCAGGCCAATCACCGGCGCACCGACCTTCATCGCCTGGTCCATGACCTTGCAGATCTTCTCGGCGTGGGTTTCGGACAGCGAACCGCCAAACACCGTGAAGTCCTGCGAGAAGACGAAAACCAGGCGACCATTGATGGTGCCATAGCCGACGACAACGCCGTCACCGGGGGTCTTTTCGGCCTGATCCATGCCGAAATCGACGCAACGGTGCTCCTTGAACATGTCCCATTCCTCGAAGGAATCCGGGTCAAGCAGCAGCTCAAGGCGTTCGCGGGCGGTCAGTTTGCCCTTCTTGTGCTGGCTGTCGATACGCTTCTGGCCACCGCCGAGGCGGGCCATTTCGCGCTTTTTTTCCAGCTGACGGATGATGTCGTGCATAAAAAACTCCCTAAGTGGATCAGGTAATTTGAACTCAGTGTTTCAGATAGTCGAGCAGCGCATACGCGGCGGCAGCCGGGGTCGTATGGCCCTGTTCAACGGATAGGGTCAGTGCCGGCAGATTGGCCTGCACACGCGGATGCTGGCGAAAATGCTGGCGCAGCCCGGAATCGATCAGTTGCCACATCCAGCTCAAGGACTGGTGCTGGCGCTTGGCCTGGAACTCGCCGGTCGGCTTCAAGGCCGCCTGGTACTTCTCGACCTGCTCCCAGAACTCGGCAATACCTTCCTTATGCAAGGCCGACAGGGCGATCACCGGCGGTGCCCAGTTTGGCGACGCCGGCCGCAACATGTGCAGCGCATTGCGCCACTGGGCGCGAACGACTGCGGTCGCCTGACGATCGATATCGGCTTTGTTGATGACCACCATGTCGGCAATCTCGACAATACCCTTCTTGATCGCCTGCAGGTCATCACCGGCATTCGGCAATTGCAGCAGACAGAACATGTCGACCATGCCGGCCACGGTCGTTTCCGACTGACCGACGCCGACGGTTTCAATGATGATCACGTCGAAACCGGCCGCTTCGCAAAGCAGCATGGCCTCGCGGGTCTTTTCAGCAACACCGCCGAGCGAACCGGCCGACGGACTGGGACGAATGAATGCTTCCTCGCGCTGGCAAAGCTGCTCCATGCGCGTCTTGTCGCCGAGAATGGAACCACCGGATACCGACGAGGAAGGATCGACGGCGAGCACGGCCAGTTTCTTGCCCTGCTCGATCAACCAGACGCCAAGCGCCTCGATGAAGGTCGACTTTCCCGCCCCCGGCACGCCGGAAATACCGATCCGGACCGCGTTACCGGTCTTTGGCAACAGCGCGTTCAGCACCTGCTGGGCGCGCTGCTGGTGATCGGCACGGGTAGACTCGATCAGCGTGATCGCCTTGGCGAGCGCCCGCCGCTGACCGGCCAGCACGCTCTCGACGAGCGTCTGGTCAGCAGACGACAGCGAATGAGCCGACACCGGAACCTCGCTCAGATTCATTCGCGAATCAGCCGCGCGCCTTACGGATTTCTTCCATCACGCGCTTGGCCGAATCCTCGATCCGCGTGCCCGGGCCAAAGATGGCCTTGGCACCTGCGTTATAGAGGTAGTCGTAATCCTGGGCCGGAATCACACCGCCGGCGAAGACGATGATGTCATCGGCACCTTGCGCCTTGAGCGACTTGACCAGTTCCGGCAACAGCGTCTTGTGACCAGCGGCCAGCGACGAAACGCCAATCGCGTGGACGTCGTTTTCAACGGCCTGACGGGCTGCCTCTTCCGGGGTCTGGAACAGCGGGCCCATGTCGATGTCGAAACCGAGGTCGGCGAAAGCGGTGGCCACCACCTTGGCGCCGCGGTCATGACCGTCCTGACCGAGCTTGGCGATCATGATGCGCGGACGACGACCTTCTTCTTCAGCGAACTTGGCGATATCGGCCTTGATCGATTCCCAGCTTTCCTGACCCTCCACGACACCTCCGTAAACACCCGAAATGGTCTGGTTGTTGGCGCGGAAACGACCGAAGATTTTTTCCAGCGCATCGGATACTTCACCGACCGTGGCACGCAGACGCATGGCCTTGACAGTCAGGTCGAGCAGGTTGCCTTCGCCGGTCTCGGCTGCCTTGGTCAAGGCCTCCAGAGCTGCGTTGACCGCAGCGGTGTCGCGGGTGGCACGAATCTGCTTGAGGCGGGCAACCTGCGAATCACGCACGGCATGGTTGTCGATATCGAGAATGTCGATCGCGTCTTCCTTGGCCAGCTTGTACTTGTTGACGCCGACGATGACGTCCTTGCCGGAGTCGATGCGCGCCTGCTTGTCGGCGGCGCAGGTTTCGACCTGCATCTTGGCCCAGCCGGACTCGACGGCCTTGGTCATGCCGCCCATCGCCTCGATTTCCTGAATGATGCCCCAGGCCTTGTCAGCCATGTCCTGGGTCAGCTTTTCCATCATGTAGGAGCCGGCCCACGGATCGACGACATTGGTGATGTGGGTTTCTTCCTGGATGATCAGCTGCGTGTTGCGGGCGATGCGCGACGAGAACTCGGTTGGCAGCGCAATGGCTTCGTCGAGC
This sequence comes from Dechloromonas aromatica RCB, assembly GCF_000012425.1. NCBI lineage: Bacteria > Pseudomonadati > Pseudomonadota > Betaproteobacteria > Rhodocyclales > Azonexaceae > Dechloromonas > Dechloromonas aromatica (nom. nud.). The sequence continues at coordinate 4,306,293 of NC_007298.1, forward strand.
GCATTGGTGTGCAGCGACTGGGTGCCGCCGAAGACGGCCGCCATCGCTTCGATCGTGGTACGCACGACGTTGTTGTACGGGTCCTGCTCGGTCAGCGACCAGCCGGAGGTCTGGCTGTGCGTGCGCAGCATCTTGGACTTCGGGCTCTTGGCATTGAAACCGGTCATGATGCGGTCCCACAACAGGCGGCCGGCGCGCATCTTGGCGATTTCCAGGTAGAAGTTCATGCCGACGGCCCAGAAGAAGGACAGACGGCCAGCGAAGGTGTCGACGTCCATGCCGGAAGCGACGCCGGTACGCACGTATTCCATGCCGTCGGCCAGCGTGAAGGCCAGCTCGATGGCCTGGTTGGCGCCGGCTTCCTGGATGTGATAACCGGAAATCGAGATCGAGTTGAACTTCGGCATGTGCTGCGCGGTATAGCCGAAAATGTCGGCGATGATCTTCATCGACGGCTTGGGCGGATAGATATAGGTGTTCCGCACCATGAATTCTTTGAGGATGTCGTTCTGGATGGTGCCGGACAGCTTGTCCTGCGACACGCCCTGTTCTTCGGCAGCAACGATGTAGCCGGCGAGGATCGGCAGCACAGCGCCGTTCATGGTCATCGAGACGGAAATCTTGTCGAGCGGGATGCTGTCAAAGAGAATCTTCATGTCCTCGACCGAGTCGATCGCCACGCCAGCCTTGCCGACGTCACCAGTGACGCGGGCGTTGTCCGAGTCGTAACCACGGTGCGTCGCCAGGTCGAAAGCCACCGAAACGCCCTGACCGCCGGCGGCCAGCGCCTTGCGGTAGAAAGCATTGGAAGCCTCGGCAGTGGAGAAACCGGCGTACTGGCGGATGGTCCACGGCTTGACTGCATACATGGTCGGTTGCGGGCCGCGCAAATAGGGCGCGAAGCCGGGCAGGGTGTCGGCGAACTCAAGGTCTGCAACATCGGCCTTGGTGTACAAGGCTTTGACGGCCAGACCTTCGGGTGTGTTCCAGACCAGGTTATTGACGTCACCGCCGGGAGATTGCTTGGCGGCTGCCTTTTCCCAGGCATCCAGGTTATTGGAATCAAAGAACTTTTCAGACATGACACACCCCTCGCTGATTCGATTTTTTCGGGCTTATGATGCAGAATTCAAAATTCTACGCTTTTGGGCCCAGCTTGACATACCAAGCCCCACATAATACTGTATCCATAATTATGGAAGCAAGTCAGCCATGCACCGACTTGCCCATTCACACCACACCAAAACCATGAACCGTATCGCACCAACCGCGCTTTATCAGGAAGTGGCAGAACGACTGCGCCAACGCATCTTCGCCCACGAACTGACCCCCGGCACCTGGATCGACGAGCAAAAACTCGCCGAGCAGTACGGCATTTCACGCACACCCTTGCGTGAAGCACTCAAGGTACTCGCCTCCGAGGGACTGGTTGAACTTCGGCCGCGGCGTGGTTGCTACGTCACTGAAATTTCCCGCCAGGATCTGGACGACATTTTCCCGCTGATGGCCATGCTGGAAGGACGTTGCGCCGCCGAAGCGGTCAAGAACGCCAAGCCTGTCGACATCGCCGCGCTCAAGGAAATACACGAGCGACTGGAATCGGCTGCGCGCGACGGTCGCATCGATGCCTTCTTCGAGGCCAACCAGGAATTCCACAAGAAAATTCAGGAACTCTCCGGCAACCGCTGGCTGCTCTCGGTGATCCAGGATTTGCGCAAAGTATTGAAGCTGTCGCGCCTGCATTCCCTGTCGCTGGAGGGCCGCCTGCAGCAATCGCTGGATGAACACCGCCTGATCATGGCGGCGCTCTCTTCCAGCGATGCCAGCCGTGCCGAAAAGCTGATGCATGACCACCTGCTTTCCGGCCGCGAAGCACTGGCCAAGATGGATGCCAAAGCCCCCAAGGCGGCCTGAGCGCACTGATTAGTGCATCTGCCTTTCGATATTGGCGAACAGGCTGTCGTAAATCGCCACCAAGGCCTCACGGTCTGAGCTTCCCTTGATCCATTTGCGGGAACGCGCAATATTCGCCGCTTCCTGCTCCATTTCGCTCAGCGAAGAGATATTGACCTCCTCGCCGTGGAGAATAGCCGTCACATCGGCCCGCGCCCGCTGGGCGGTGGCCACCAGACGCATTGAAGACTCCATGGAGTGGGCGCCTTCCCCTATCGTACTTGCCAAGTCGTAAACGCGATTGGCCGAGGTCGCCGAATTGGCCAGCTCACTGCTGAATTCGCCTGCGGTAAGCCGCGCTCCAGACACTGCATGTTGCAGATCACCGATCTGGACCGTGGCCGATTGCATTGAGGTGCTGATCGCCGAAATCGCTGCGGCGATTTCTTCGGCCGAACGCTGTGCCTGATCGGCCAGTTTACGTACCTCATCGGCGACGACTGCAAAGCCTCGCCCGGCTTCACCGGCCCGTGCCGCCTCGATGGCGGCGTTGAGCGCCAGAAGATTGGTCTGTTTCGCCACCCCTTCGATTTGGCCTGTCAGCAGATGAATCGCTGCCGCCTTGGCATTGAGGTCGTCGAGTGCGCTGACGCCAGCCTCAGCTGCCTGCTGCGCCCCGCCGAGTGCATCGGACATGCGCTGCGCCGAACTCGACATCGCCGAGGCGGATTCGCCAAAATCACCTGCCAACTGCTGCGACAGTTTTGAGTTGCCGCCCACTTCGAACAAGGCTTTGTCGACGTGCTCAATGGCCATCGACAAGCCACGCTCGGAGCGCAGGAAAATTCGTGACAGAAGCGCCTCTCGCGCAATCGACTCCTGAGCCTCTTCAAGCTGATCCAGCAACACCTGCATCTGGGCCAGGACGGTACCGAAGGTGCCATGCAGGCCCGGTCGCTGGAGCCTTCGCCATGTCCGGCCCGTCGATGAGGCTTGCATCGCGCCCAGGATTTCGCGAAAAGCCGTTTCAGTCTGGTCGAGCGCCGAGTTGAGGTTAACCCGGATCGATTCCAGCGTTGGATCACCCATGGCATGAGGCAAGCGGGCGACCAGTTCCCCCTTGCCGACCTGACGCAGCAATGCATCAAGCGTTGAGAGCTCCTTGACCGAACTGGCGTTGGGCCAGAGTAGAACCAGCAAGGCTACCGCCAAACAAGCCGCAGACGCCCACGGTGAAAGAAATCCCAGACCCAAAGCCAGCAACAGCAGGATAGCCAGGAAAAGTTGCGCTTTAGAGCGAGAAGACGAGTTCTTCATAACTCACTCCTGACTGATTCATGATTTCGAGCAAAACATTGGTTCCGGCTTCCATCGCCGAGCGCGCTCCGGCCGAGCGTTCCGCCTCGAGCATGGCGCGATAGACTGGCTCAATCTTGCGCACGGCCTCCGCGCTGGGGCAACGCCGGACAGAGGTATAACCGACAATATTCCCGGACAAATCCAGATCCGGCGTAATGTGGGTAAAGACCCAATAAAAACCACCGTCCTTCGACATGTTCTTTACGTAGCCAAAGAATTCCTTGCCTGACTGGATCGTGTCCCAAACCAGCTTGAAGGCCGATCTGGGCATGTCCGGATGACGAATGATGTTGTGCTGGGAACCCAGCAGTTCTTCTTCTGTATAGCCGGAAAATTCGATAAAAATCGGATTCCCGTAAGTGATGATGCCTTTGGCGTTGGTTTTGGAAACGATGAAGTCATCTTCACGCATTTTTCGCTCAACGCTGGTCGGTTTTATCGCTCGTTTCATCAGCTCCTCCAGATATTCCACGAATTTACTACAAACGGTAATTCATTGAAGCAGCCGAAAAGTATTTCGCCCAATAGAAAACCCCGGCAGTTTTGGCTGCCGGGGTTTCGATTGGCTCAAGCGGGATCAGTGCTTGCTGGCTGATTCAGCTCCGTAACCCGTCTGGGCACGGACATACTGATCTTCGAACGCCTCGATTTCCTTGCCAGCGCGAACACTGGTGTCAGTCTTCGAGAAAATGTAGGCAAGCAGGAAGGCAATCGGCATCGCGAACAGCGCCGGTTGGGTGTAAGGGAAGAGCGGGGCTGCATTGTGCAGCACATCAACCCACACCGACTTGGAGAAGACCACGAAGAGCACAGCGGAAACCAGGCCGCCGTAGCCGCCGAACAGCGCGCCGCGGGTGGTCAAGCCCTTCCAGTACATGGAGAGGATCAGGACCGGGAAGTTGGCTGCTGCTGCCACGCCGAACGCCAGGCCGACCATGAAGGCGATGTTCTGCTTCTCGAACAGGATGCCGAGCACGATGGCAACAGCACCAAGACAAATGGTCGCAATCTTCGAAACACGGATTTCAGTGGCTTCCGAAGCCTGCCCCTTCATGATGACGCGAGCGTAGATGTCGTGCGAAATGGCCGAAGCACCAGCCAGCGCCAGACCCGACACAACGGCCAGGATAGTAGCGAAGGCCACCGCTGCCAGGAAGCCGAGCAGCATGTTGCCGCCCACAGCCTTGGCCAGGTGCATGGCAACCATATTGCCACCACCGATCATCTTGGCGCCGACGACGCCGCCTTCGAAGAACTCCGGATTCTGACCGACGATCAGGATGCCGCACAGGCCCATGATGAAGATGACGTTGAAGAAGTAGGCGACAAAACCGGAAGCGTAAAGCACCGACTTACGCGCTTCCTTGGCATCGGTCACCGTGAAGAAACGCATCAGGATATGCGGCAGGCCGGCCGTACCGAACATCAGGCCAAGACCGAGCGAGATGGCGGTCACCGGATCGGCCAGCAGGCTACCCGGGAACATCAGCTTGGGACCCAGCTTGTGCACTGCCGTCGCCTTCTCCACCAAGGTCTGGAACGAGAAGCCGAACTGACCGAAGGCCAGGAACATGACCAGCGTGCCACCGGCCAGCAACATGCAGGCCTTGATGATCTGCACCCAGGTCGTAGCAACCATGCCGCCGAAGGTCACGTAAACCATCATCAAGATGCCAACGGCGAAGATCGCGACGTTGTAATCGAGACCGAACAGCAGCTTGATCAGCTGACCGGCACCAACCATCTGGGCGATCAGGTAGAAGCAGACCACGGTCAGCGAGGAAATCGCGGCCATGGTGCGCACCTTGCCCTGATCCAGGCGGTAGGCGGTGATGTCGGAGAAGGTGAACTTGCCCAGATTGCGCAGGCGTTCTGCCATCAGGAACAGGATGACCGGCCAGCCGGCAAAGAAAGCCAGCATGTAGATATAGCCGTCATAACCCTGGCCATAGACCATGGCAGTCAGACCAAGCAGCGTGGCGGCAGACATGTAGTCGCCGGCAATCGCCAGGCCGTTCTGGAAACCGGTGATACCGCCACCGGCCGTGTAGAAGTCAGCCGTCGATTTGGTGCGGCTGGCGGCCCAATAGGTAATGCCCATCGTCATCGTGACGAAGATGCAGAACATGATGATGGCGTGCCAGTTGGTCGCCTGCTTTTCGGTCACGCCTTCGAGCGGGCCACCGGCGTAAGCCATGGCTGCAACAGCGACGAGGCCGAGCGCGGTAATGAGTTGTGTCAGGCGACGCATTATTTATTCTCCTTCCAGGCTTCCTTGACGATTTCCTGCGTCAGGGAATCGAATTCCGTATTGGCACGACGGACGTAAACCGCTGTCAGCGCCCAGAAGAAAATGAACATAAAGAGCTCGACGACGACCCCCACCGTCAGCATCGAACCTTCACTCAACGGCTGCCCCAACGAGGCGGGGTTGAATGCCACCACCATCACAAAGCCGTAAAACATGGTCAAAACAATGAATGCCAACGTCCAGGCAAAACGACCCCGTCGAGCGACGAGTTCCTGGAACTTTGGGTTGGCCCGCATCCGCTCATACATCGCGCTGCTCATGGCTGCTCCTCCCTAATTAATAATTACCGTAAAAACCGGCGGCTGTATTATATCTTATAGAAGACATGGCAAGCGCTGGCTTGGCACCCACTTATAATTCCCTGCTTTGTACTGGCAGGACATCGAATGACGACAGTCGACCTTCTGGTTCAGGGCGAAATCGCGACTCTGACCCTGAACAACCCGGAAAAACTCAACGCAATCAATCTCTCCATGTGGCAGCAACTCGCTGACCGCATGGGCAAAATCACTGCCGATAGCAGCATTCGCTGTGTCGTCATTCGCGGCGCTGGTAATGACGCCTTTGCCGCCGGTGGTGATCTGGAAGAATTCGTCACCGCCCGCACGACACTCGAACAGGCGCTGCATTACCATGACCAGGTCGCCGTGGCGCTTAACGCCATCGCCGACTGCCCGCATCCGACGCTAGCGCTGATCAGCGGTGCCTGTATTGGCGGTGGACTGGAGATCGCCGGAGTCTGCGACTTCCGGATCGCTGGGGAAAGTTCACGCTTCGGCGCACCGATCAACCGCCTGGGCTTCTCGATGTACCCCGGTGAAATGGAAGGCCTGCTGCGCCTGGTCGGGCCAGCCGTCGTCAAGGAAATTCTGCTTGAGGGGCGCATCCTGCACGCCCGGGAAGCCTACGAAAAGGGATTGCTGACGCGGGTTGTCGCCGATGAGCAGGTGGCGGACGAAGCCTATGCCACGGCCCGCCGTATCTGTTCGGGCGCGCCGCTGGTTGCCGGCTGGCACAAGCAATGGATTCGCCGCTTGCTCGACGGCCGACCGCTCACTGACGCTGAAAAGGCGGCCTCCTTCGCCTTCCTCGATACCGAGGACTACAAGGAAGGCCTTGCCGCCTTTCTCGAAAAGCGCAAGCCGGTTTTCAAGGCGCGCTGAAGCATAGCGATTCAGCTGCCATACAGACTCCACAGCATTTTTGCCGAAAGGATCAGGAGCAGTCCGGCAAAGATGCGCTTGAGGACAATGACCGGCAGACGGTGGGCGAGGCGGGCGCCAAGTGGGGCGGCCAGTACGCTGGCCAGCAGAATGATGCCGAGCGCCGGCAGATAGACAAAGCCCAGGCTGCCAGGCGGCAGGCCGGGATGCGCCCAGCCGTTCCAGATATAGCCAAGCGTCCCGCCCAGGGCGATCGGCAGGCCGACCGCGGCCGAGGTGCCAATCGCCTGATGCGGATTGACGTTGCAGCGGATCAGGTAGGGCACCGTCAAGGCCCCGCCGCCCATCGCCGCCAGGCTGGCCACGGCGCCGATGACGATACCGGCCAGGCCGAGACCGGCGCGCCCCGGCAGATTGCGGCTCGGTTGCGGACGCAGATTGGCAATCATCTGCAGCGCCACGAACAGCATGAACCCGACAAAGAAGATCGACAAGGCACGGGATGAAATGGCCACCGCCAGCCCGGCCCCGAGCGAGGTTCCGATCAGGATGCCCGGCGTCAGGGCGCGCATGACCGGCCAGAGGACGGCTCGATGGGCATGATGGGCACGCAGGCTGGAGAGCGAGGTGAACAGGATGGTCGCAATCGAGGTGCCCAGCGCCAGATGGAGGACCTCGCGGCCGGGAAAGCCGAGCCAGGCGAAAATCATGGTCAGCACCGGCACCACCACGACACCGCCGCCGACCCCGAGCAGGCCGGCAAAGAAACCAGCGCAGGCGCCGGTCAGCAAATAGGCCGGAATGGCCTCGAAGGGAATCACGATGGTGGGTAATGCAGCAATATTAGCAAGTACTGAATTTTATCAGGCACAGCCCTCAACCCAGCGAACGATGCCCTCGACGCTGCGAAAATCATCGCAAGCGCGTACCGGGATCGTTGGAACCAGCTCGCCGAACAGCTTGGCCAGCGCATTGCCGGGGCCGATTTCGAGCACCGCATCAGGCTGCATCTCGCGCACGGCCTGCAGACAAGCCGCCCAGTCGAGCGGCGTGCAGATCTGGCGGGCCAAGGCATCAAGCGCCGGGCGAGCCGTTCGTGCCGCCGTTGCGTCAATGGCACTGAGCACGGGAAAGGCTAGCCGGCGATCAGGCAAGCCATCCAGACGTTTCCCGAATTCGACCGCCGCCTTGGCCAGCAAGGGCGTGTGCGATGGCGTCTGTACCGCCAGATGGACCAGCCGGCTCGCCCCGGCGGCTGCGAACTTATCGGCCACCGCAACGATGCCGGCGAGCGGCCCGGCGACGACCAGATGGCGCGGCGCATTGCGGATGGCCACGGCCAGACCGGCCTCGGCGGCCATAGTCGCGACCAGCGCATCGTCGAGTCCAAGCACGGCGAGCATGCCATGCTCGCCAGCCGCGGCACCATCCATCGCCGCCGCCCGTTCGACACACAGGGCGATCCCCTCGATGGCCGTAAAGGCACTGGCCGCACTGCACGCGGCCATTTCTCCCAGCGAATAGCCGGCGGCGCAGATCGGCCGCGGCAGGCGACTTTGTAGGCTGCCCCAGAGCAGCATCTGCTGGGCAAAGATCAGCGGTTGGGCGATTTTGTTTTTGGCCAGTATTCCCGGGGCGACCATCGCGTCTTGATCCGCGATACCGGGCAAGACTTGCCTTAGTACTTCACGCCACTCGCCGGTAGCACCGGCCTGCACCTGTTGCCAGTGGGCCGCGGTTTGTCCGCCCTGACCGCTGAAGAGGAGGGCGAGGCGCATTTCAGAAGCAATCGTCCAGTTCGGCCAGGAAAAGCGTGACGCCGAGCAGGTCGGCGCTACCGCCGGGGCTGAGATTCGCGGCAACGAAATCGCGGTCGATCGCCGCCGCATGCTCACGCCAGTCGCCAGCCAGCACGCCACCGGCAGCAAGGAAGCCAGCCGCGGCCTGACGTCCGTGGGCCAGGCCTTGACGCCCGCCACGCCACAGCAGGTTGGTATCTTCAAGTTTAGCGATCAGCGCGAACAGGGCCTGCACAGCGGCCAGTTCGCCATCGCCGGTGGTGGCCAGCGCGCTGCGATAGGCCGGCAGGCCGAGTTCCAGCGCGGCCGGAAACCCGCTGGCCGCTTCCTGACGGGCGCCGCCGCTGCCATAGCGCCGGGCGACGGACAGGCCGTGGCTGAGCGCTGCGACATCCGGCACCGATGACAGTCCGGCAAGAATCTCCGCCCCCCAGGTATCTTTCACGACAGCACAGACCGCTGCAGCCTCCAGCCTTTCACCTTCGGCGATCAGCCGGCCGGCTCCCGCACACAGCAGACCGAGATTAAAAATTGCCCCGCGATGGGTGTTGACCCCGCCGGTCGCCTCCAGCATGGCGCTTTCGGCGTCGATGCCGAGCTGCTGCAACGGAGCAAACCTAGGGCGGCGCAGGCCACAGGCAGCGATGGACGGAAAATAGGCGCGCAAGGACTGCAGGCTGCGCAGGAAGGTGGCGAAATCCATGTCACGATGGCTACCGTGGCTGCCCGGACTGACCAGGCCGGGCTTGGGCGCCAGCGCCGCTTCGCGATACAGGCTGCGAATGGCCAAGCGGCCGATGCGGGCGGCCGGCAGTTCGCCGAGCGGGCTAGCCAGCGGCTGAGGCCGGGCTACCTGAACGATGCGCTCAAGCATGACAGCATTCCTCCTTCAGGCTGGCCAGCAGATGCTGCAAGGGTCGCAGCCCGACTTCACGCTCCCCCTTGACCAGCACCTGTGCGGCCGGCTGCCAGCGTTGTGCAGCAAGCTCCCGCCAGGCAACGGCAGCGCCATCGGGAAAGCGCATTTCGCCATCGAGCCGGCAGGGCAAGGCGTCGGCCGCCTGTTGCAGCAAGCTCAGCATGCAATCGAATTGCTCCGGCGTGGCGATATCGCAGATCAGGTCGATATCGGATTCGGCATGGCGATAGCTTTCGCCGCTCAGTGCCTCCCAGGCCAGTGAGCCGAAAACGCCGAGGCGTACCGAGCAGGCGGCAGCCCCGACATCCAGCCGGCGTAAAATTTCGACCTGGGCCGCTGGCAAGAGGGGCAAGCAATGCCTGAGCGAGAGTGGCGAGCAAACCCTGGCCACGGCGCCATGATCGACAGTGATGGACAGCCTCTTTCGCTGCAATGCCGACGGCAGACTCAAACCGAGAAGCAGGCACTCGCAGTCCACCGGCTGGCGGGCAGCCACCAGCGGCCGGCCGGCCGCGATCCAGTCACCTGCAGCCTGCCAGTAGGGATCGCCTGTTTCCGCACAAGGGGTCGAGAACAAGGCATCGCGCTGCAGATAGACGAGGTCGTGGCGACGCATTGCCTCAGACCCCGGGCGCCGAATTGCGGACGGTTTGAGCAATCCCGGCCGCCAGTTGACGCCCGCCGCGGGCCAGACCCTCGGCCTGGCGCCGGTCACCCGCGGCACACGCCGTGGCCGCATCGGCCAGCGCACTCGCCAGCAGGTCGGCCGACGGCCCCGGCCAGATCGCCGCGATGCCGCCCATGCGGACATAGCTCTCGGCGCCCGGCGCGAAGATCGGGGAAGTGGTGGCCAGTTCGACCAGGCGCTCATGGGCGATCTTGGTCACCCGCGCCATGGCCCGCAGGTCCATGACCCGGACCTGGGCGTCGGCCAACGCGTAGGCCTGGTCGGCCATCAGGCCGAAGGACAGGAAGCCGCCGCTGACCGCGTTGGCGGTGACCAGGCTGAGCGAAGGATGGCCCTGGCGGCGCGCCAGATCGACGCAACTGGCGAGATGGGCCAGCGAGCCGTTCAGGCAGAGCAGCTCCTGACTGCGCGACAGGGCCTGACCGCAGGTATCGACCAGGAAAACCAGCGGCCGGCCGGGATGCTGCTCGACGGTGTCGAGGACAAAATCGGCCAGTGCCAGCGCCATCGCATGATCGATGGCCGCCGCATCGGTGGTGCCGAGCACGGCCACCATGCCTTGCGCTGTCTGCGCCTGGCCGGTGATCACCTGGTTGGCTACGGCGATCGTATGGCCGGCCGGGAACAGGCGATCGAGAATATCGTTGAGGCTCATGTCGGCAATCCTTCCTTGAGGGCGACCAGGCTGTCGCGGTCGAGCAGCGGCACGGCTTCCGGTTGGGCCACACCGAGGGCCGCCCAGACCTGCAGGCCATCGCGGCAGGTTGCATAGGCAGCGAGGCGGTTTTCCAGCCGCTGCTGGGTCGCTCGCAGATTGGCCACAGACGGCAGCGGTTCCTGCCAGGTCGCCACAAATTCGCTGGCACCGGCGCGGAAAGCGGCAATGTCGTCCTCGACCAAGGCGGCACAGTCACCCATCAGGTAACGATGCTTGCCGCCGGTAACGCGCCAGACCAGCGCCCGGTCTTTCGAATCGAATTCCTCGACGCCGGCGACCGTCTCGATGACTTCCGGCCCGGACAGCGCCAGGCGGCCTTCTTCGGAAATGAGGATGGCCGAACACAGTTTGGCGACGATGCCCATGCCGCCGAAGGCGCCGCAACTGCCGCCGACCAGCGCGATGACCGGCACGCCGGCCGCGCGGGCGTCGAGCACGGCACGCATGATTTCGGAAATGGCGATCAGCCCGGCATTGGCCTCGTGCAGACGGACGCCGCCGGAATCGATCAGGAACAGCACGGCCGCCGGCTTCTCGGCTACCGCGCGGCGTAGCAGGCCGACAATCTTGGCGCCGTGGATTTCGCCGACGGCGCCGCCCATGAACTGGCCTTCCTGGGCAATGACATAAATCGGCTTTCCACTCAGTTGACCAGTGCCGACGACAACGCCGTCATCGAACGCACCGGGCAGGTCGAGCTGGGCCAGATGAGGGCTGGGCATTGAGGCCGCTGGCGGCAGGATTTCATTGAAACTGCCGGCATCGAGCAGCCCGGCCACGCGTTTGCGCGCCGTCGCTTCAAACCAGCTCTGGTGCTTGGCTAGCGAGGGGTTCATGACTCACCTCCCTGATATTCTGCCAGGGCTTGCGCCAGGCGCAGGCTGACCACCGCCGGCGTCGCCCCCATATCGTTGATCGCAATGCAGGTGCCGCCAGCCGCATGGGCAGCGGCAAAAGCGCCGATCACCGCTTGCCAGGTATCGGCAAAACCGCGCGCCGAGGTCTTGATCTGGACGATGCAGGCCGTCGGCGTATCGCCGGTTTTGACCAGAATTTCCAGATTACCGGAACCGACGACGCCACACAGCGCGGGGTTGGCAGCCGGGGTAGCCGGTGCCGAGTCGAAACGAAAGTCGAGAATTTCCATGGCGCTCACCAGTTGCGGAAACGTGAAGGCGGCGCGTACAGGCCACCGGAGCAGCGCACCAGATCCTTGATCGAACGGGCGGCCAACAGGTCGCGGCTGGCCTGGCGCGGGTCGATGCCGAGGTCTTCCGGGCGGCGGATGATGCCGCGATCGCGCAGGTTTTCGACGGTGCCCTTGTCCCGCGCCATCCCGACCGGCGTGAAGCCGGCCACACCGCGGATCGCCTGCTCGCGCTCAGCCGGTGTGCGGCAGAGCAGCAGGTTGGCGATGCCTTCCTCGGTAACGATATGGCTGACGTCGTCGCCGTAGATCATGATCGGCGGCAGGTCGGAACCCATGCTGGCCTGCAACTTCCAGGCATCGAGATCGTCGACGAAAACCGGCGCCATGTGTTCGCGGAAAGTCTCGACCATCTGCACCACCAGCTTGCGGCCGCGAATCGCCTGCGGCCCGTAGGCCTCACGCCCGGCCTTGAGCCAGGCCGGGCTGGCATGACGCCGGCCGTGCGGATCGGACCCCATGTTCGGCGCCCCGCCGAAGCCGGTGATGCGGCCCAGCGTCGCGGTCGAACTGTTGCCGGCCAAGTCCATCTGCAAGGTCGAGCCGATGAACATATCGCAGGCGTAAAGGCCGGCCGTTTGCGAAAACGCCCGGTTGGAACGCATGCTGCCGTCGGCACCGGTAAAAAAGATGTCGGAACGGGCGGAGATGTAGTCATCCATGCCGACTTCGGAACCGAAACAATGGACCGACTCGACGAAACCGGCTTCGATGGCCGGAATCAGCGTCGGATGTGGATTGAGCGCCCAGTGCGTGCAGATCTTGCCCTTCAGGCCGAGGTCGGCAGCGTAGGTCGGCAGCAGCAACTCGATCGCCGCGGTATCGAAGCCGATGCCGTGATTGAGCCGGGTAACGCCGTATTCGGCGTAGATGCCCTTGATCGCCATCATCGCCATCAGCACCTGGACTTCGGTGATCTGCGCCGGGTCGCGGGTGAATAGTGGCTCAATGTAGTTGGGCTTCGGCGCCAGCACCGTGAAGTCGACCCAGTCGGCCGGCACATCGACGCGCGGCAGCTTGTCGAGGCGCTCGTTGACCTGGGCGATCACGATGCCGCCCTTGAACGCGGTCGCCTCGACGATGGCCGGCGTGTCCTCGGTATTCGGCCCGAGGTAGAGGTTGCCCTCGGCATCGGCCGCCTGCGCCGCGATCAGCGCCACATTCGGCGTCAGATCCATGAAATAGCGCCCGAACAGTTCGAGATAGGTATGGATGGCCCCGATCTCGATGCGCTGTTCCTGGACCAGCTTGGCCAGCCGGGCGCCCTGCGGGCCGCTGAAAGAAAAGTCGAGGCGGGTTGCCAGGCCGCGCTCGAAAAGGTCCACGTGGCTCGGAAGCGCCAGGACAGACTGGACCATGCTGAGGTGATTGATACGGGCCGGATCGCAATCGGCCAGCGACTCGGACAGGAAATCGGCCTGCTTCTGGTTGTTGCCCTCGAGGCAGACACGGTCGCCCGGCTGGATGACGGCTTCGAGCAGGTCGATGATGCGATCGACCGGAATTTCCTTGCCATTCTGGCCAGCCAGGCCGAGGCTGGCCGCCCGTTCCAGGCGGCGCGCCCGGTTCTGGCGCAGGCTGTCCCATTGACGGGGTTGCGGTGCATTCATGATCGATCGCTCCTTAGCTCGCCACGCCCATGACCACATCCGGCAACCAGGTGGCAATGCCCGGGAAGATGCAAAGCAGGATCACGGCGAGGAACATCAGACCGACGAAGGGGAAGACACCCCAGACGATGTCCTTGAGCGGAATGTCCGGCGCGACGTTCTTGATCACGAAGATATTGAGGCCGACTGGCGGATGAATCAGGCCCATTTCCATGACCACGGTCATCACGATGCCAAACCAGATTAGGTCGAAGCCAGCGGCCTTGAGCGGCGGCAGGATGATCGGCGCGGTCATCAGGATGATCGACACCGGCGGCAGGAAGAAGCCGAGAATCACCACAAAAATCAGGATGGCAGCGAGCAGCAGCCATTTCGACAGATGCATGGCCACGATCCACTCGGCCGCCGACTGGCTGATGTGCAGATAGCTCATCACGTAGGAGTAGAGCAGCGACATGCCGATGATGAACATCAACATGGTCGACTCCTTCAACGTGCTGTTGAGGATCGGTTTCAGTTGCGAAGGACGCCAGACGCCGTAGATGCCGGCGATCAGGGCAAGCGCCAGGATGCCGCCAAGACCGGCGGTTTCCGACGGCGTCGCGTAGCCGCCATAAAGCGCCAACATGACGCCGATCAGCAGCAGCACGAAGGGAATCACGCGCGGCAGCATGCGGGTCTTGTCGGCCCGGGTCATGCGCATTTCGTCGAGGTAGGCCGACTTGGCGCCACCGGAATGCCAGACATCGAGTGCCGAGTTGTATTCGACCTTGAAGCGGAACACGGCATAGCCGGCGAACAGGAAGACCAGCAGCAGGCCGGGGAAGATGCCGGCGAGGAAGAGGCGGCCCAGCGACTGCTCGGCGGCGACCGCGAACAGGATCATCGTGATCGACGGCGGCAGCAGAATCCCCAACGTGCCACCGGCGGCGATGATGCCGGCGGCGAACCCGGGTGAATAGCCGCGCGCCCGCATTTCCGGAATGCCAGCGCCACCAATCGCCGAACAGGTCGCCGGGCTGGAGCCGGCCATCGCCGCAAACAGCGCACAGGCGAAGACGTTGGCGATGCCGAGGCCACCGGGAATCTTGTGCATCCAGGCGTGAATCGCCAGGTAAAGGTCGGCGCCGGCGCGCGATCGGCCGATGGCCGCGCCTTTCAGGATGAATAGCGGGATCGACAGCAGCGTGATGTTGGCCATTTCCTCGAAGACGTTCTGGGTAATGGTGTCGGTCGCCGCTGCCGGCATGAAGAGCAGCATGAAAAGGACGGCAATGGAGCCCAGCGCGAAGGCGATGGGAATGCCGGAGAACATCACGGCCAAGGTGCCCAGGCCGTAGAGAATGCCAATGCTTGATTCGGCCATCTTAGTGCTCCTTGCGAACGATGCCAGCGACCAGCTGGAGCAGGATCTGCAGCGAGAGCAGGATCATGCCGGCGGTCATGAAGCCATAGGGAATCGCCAGCGGCGGTGCCCATGAGGACGAGGTGGTTTGTCCGTCAACCCAGGCTTCGTGAAAGAGCAGGATCGATTTCCAGGAAAAGAAAGCGCAGAAAAGCAGGGACACCAGATCGCAGAAGAGCAGGCGCAGGCGGTTGGCCAGGGGCGGCAACAGCCCGCCCAGCGCCTCGATGCCGATATGGCCGCGTTGCGACTGAACGTAGCCGGCACACATGAAGGTGGCGCCGACGAGCAGGAAAACCGACATCTCGTCCTGCCAGTCGGTCGGGATTTTCAGGAAATAGCGCAGGAAGACGCTGCTGCACAGGATCAGGGCAGCGCCGAGCAAGGCCCCGGACGACAGGAACATGATCGCCGTGTGCAAGCCCGTCATCACTCGATTGATCCCACCGAGTATCCCCGTTTCGGGAATTTCGGGCGCTTTGACGGCGCCCTCGATCTCGAAGCCGTGGCTCACAGCGTGGCCTCGGCCAGTTTGAGGATACGGGCGCAGCTCTCATTCTTGGCCGCGAAGTCCTTCCAGGCGGTATCGCGGGCAATCGCCTGCCATTTCTTGACCGAGGCGTCGGACAGGTCGTAAGCCTTGCCGCCGGCTTTCTGGTAAACCGCCGCCACGGCCTGGTCATCGGCCCTGGCCCCTTCCAGCGCGTAAGCCTCCATCTCGGCACCAACCGCCATGATCGCATCCTGCTGCGCCTTGGGCAGTTTCTCGAAGACCGCACGGGAGATCAGCAAGGGTTCGAACATGAACCAGTAAGTCTTGCCGCGGCCGGTGGTCAGCGCCTTGCCGACTTCTTCGAGACGGAAGGAAATCAGGCTGGTCGACGAGGTCATCGCGGCATCCAGCGCGCCGGTCTGCATCGCGGCGTAGATTTCGTTCGACGGCAGGGTCAGCACCGTGGCGCCGGCCTGCTTCAGCACCATGTCCATCTCGCGGCTGCCGCCGCGGACTTTCAGGCCCTTGGCATCTTCCGGATCGATGATCGGCTTGACCCGACTGGCGACGCCGCCGGCCTGCCAGATCCAGCTGACAACCAGCACGCCCTTGTCGGCGAGGATATTGGCCAGCGCCTTGCCGATCTCGGCTTTCTTCCAGCTCACTGCCTGCTCGTAGGAAGTGACGATGCCCGGCATCAGCCCGATGTTGGTTTCCGGCACTTCGCCGCCGGCATAGGAGAGCGGCACCAGCGTCATGTCGAGCGCGCCTTTGCGTACCGAACTGAACTGGGCGTTGGTCTTCATCAACGACGATCCGGGATAAACCGTGCCCCTCAAGGCGCCATTGGTTCGCTTGGTAATTTCGGCGCTGAAGCGGCGACAGAGTCGGTCGCGGAAATCGCCTTCGGTCGCGGTGCCACCAGGGAACTGGTGCGAAATTTTCAACTCGCCAGCCGCTTGCGCCCACAGCAGATTGGGCGACAGGGCCAAAGCCGGTGTGGCAACCATGCCTTTCAGGATATTGCGCCGGATTTCGTTCATGATGTCTCCTCCAGATGATTGATCAAATAGCAATGACGGCGACCCTCGCTGATCTGCTCATCCAGAGACTCATCCGGAATGCAGGCCTAAATATTTGTATTCATATATCGCCGCTGTGTATACAAGATACCAATTATTGAATACTAGTCAACAATTTTCGTATAATGCAATCGTTGCCAATTGCCGGATGCCCGATCATGAACAGCCCCGCCGAAATCCCCGTCGTCACCCGTCAATCCGAACGCCTGGGTGAGCTGATCGAAGAGCGTATCGTGACCGGCACTTATCCGCCGGGAACGCGGCTCGACGAACAGGAGTTGGCAAGCACCTTTGGCGTCTCGCGGACCCCAGTGCGCGAGGCACTGATCCAGCTGGCATCGATCGGCCTGATCGAAATCCGCCCGCGGCGCGGCGCGACGGTGCCGGAAATCGGCGCCGACCGGGTCTGTGAAATGTTTGAAGTGATGGCCGAACTGGAAGCCATGTGCGGCCGCCTGGCGGCCCGGCGGATTACCGCCAGCGAGCAGCTCGCCCTACAGGAAGCCCACCGCGCCTGTGAAGCGGCGCGCGATGCCGACACGCCGGACATTTACTATCAATTGAATGAAGTGTTTCATCAGCGCATCTACGAAGCCAGTCACAACGGCTTCCTGGTCGAGCAGGCCACCGCCCTGCACCGTCGCCTGCGCCCCTATCGCCGCCTGCAACTGCGCGTGCGCAACCGGATGGCGACCTCGTTCAACGAACATCTGGCAATTGTCGAAGCCATCAACAAGGGGGATAGCGATCTGGCGGCAGCCCTGCTGCGTGCTCATGTCACGGTTCAGGGCGAGCGCTTCGCCGACCTGGTCGCCACCCTGCGCGACTTCAACGCCGGCGTCTAAGCCGTTCAGCCCAGGATGTTGAACAGCATCCTGGTCGCCAGCAGGGCAAGGAAGCCGCCAAAGGCCCGCTTCAATTGCTTGACCGGCAAGCGGTGCGCCAGCTTGGCGCCCAATGGTGCGACCAGCACGCTCATCGTCACGATACCGACAAAAGCCGGCAGATAGATGTAGCCAAGGGCATAGGCCGGCAAGCCGGCATCGTTCCCACCAGCGACGATATAGCCAATCGCTCCTGCCAGCGCAATCGGAAAGCCGAGCGCCGACGAGGTGCCGACCGCCGCATGAATCGCCACATTGCAGAACAACATGAACGGAATCGAAAGAAAACCGCCACCGGCGGCCACCATGCTTGAAACGATCCCGATCGTGCCACCTGCAGCAAACAGACCGAGCGGCCCGGGCAACTGCCGGTGCGCCTTGGGCTTGAAGTCGAGCATCATTTGCAGCGAGGCGTAATAGACAATGATGACGAAAATGGCCGTCATCGGCCCGGTCGGCACCTGACCGGCAACCAGCGAGCCGCCAAAAGTCCCGAGCACCAGCCCTGGCGCCAGATGGCGGACGATATCCCAACGCACCGCACCATGAGCATGATGCGCCCGCATGCTGGACAGCGAGGTAAAGACGATGGTCGCCATCGAGGTGCCGAGCGCCAAGTGCATGACGTGTTCCGGCGGAAAACTCTGGGCCACGAACAGCATGTACATGAAGGGCACCAGCGTCAGGCCGCCGCCAACGCCGAACAGGCCGGCGACAAAACCGCCGAAGATGCCGAGCAGGGGGTAGGTCAACCACCAGAGAGTCATTTCAGGTCCATCAGTTGTTGAGTGATGAAAGCCCATTCTTCGGCGCTGACCGGCGTGATCGAAAGCCGGTTGCCGCGGGCAAGGAGGCGCATGTTAGCAAGTTCGGCATAGGTGCGCAGTTCGGTCAGCGGCACATAGCGCGTTTTCTCCCCGAAGCGCACGTCGCGGAGTAGCCAGCGTGGATTCTCCAGTGTTGATTTGGGGTCGAAATAGGGGCTGGCCGGCTCAAACTGGGTGGCATCCGGATAAGGCTCCGAACAAACCTCGCAAATACCGGCGACACCCGGTTCGGCGCAACCGGAATGGTAGAAGAAGGCCAAATCACCGATCTGCATCGCATCACGCATGAAATTGCGCGCCTGATAGTTGCGGACACCGAACCACGGAACCGTCCCGTTCCTCGCCAGGTCATCGATCGAAACCTCGTCAGGCTCCGACTTCATCAGCCAGTATTGCATCGCTTGCACCCAAAAATGGAAACGGGTGGCAGATTGCTCTGCCACCCGTTGGATTTGGTCCCCGCGAGTGCCGTCAGGCCGGCATCCTGAACCTGGGTTCAGAGTGGCTGCTTTCCCCCCGTATCAGGCACACTCGATAAAGAGCGCGCACAACAACGGTTTCAATGGTCCGCAACCGATGCCAATTAGCATTGGTTCAAGGAATATATGGCCTTAACAAACACCGCAGGGAACACTTGGCGGGCTACGCCCACACCGATCAGATCAGAGATCCAGTCGTTGCTGAGGCGCCAGCACGGCATCCAGCCGCGCTCCCATGTCACCGATTCTACGCTTCGTTTCGGAAGTATCAACCGCTTCCGCAAACTCTTTTTGCGCGCCCTCTCCACCCCCTGAAAGGTGCTCGTGGGCGATGTTGAGCGCAGCCATGACGGCAACGCGTTCGGCGATGGTGTTCTTGGTGCGCTGGGCGATGTCGCGCATCTTGCCGTCGACCAGATCGACGGCTGCGAGCAGGGCGTCGCGCTCTTCCGGTCCGCAGGCAACGCGATATTCGCGACCCATGATTTTCACGTCGAGGAAATTCGGCTCCAGACTCATCTCAGGCATCCTCGGGGATCTTGTCCATCAGACCTACCAGGCGCTCACGGGCGGCGCTCATGGTCTGACGCAGATGCAGCCGCTCGGCCTCGGCCGCGACCATCTGGTTTCTCAAAACTTCGTTTTCGGCGCGCAACTGGTGAACCAGGGCAACGACCTGTTCGATCTTGGTTTCGAGTGTTTCGAGTTCGACATTCATGGCGCGAACTATAGAGGGAAAAATGCCGCCCGGTCAAGGACTAAGCCTTTATTCTCAAAGTGGTTTATAGCAACTTGCCGGCACTTTGCTGATGCACTGCAGCAACGATGTATGTAGAATGCGCGCCGTGTCAGGTGCTGCGTACGGATTCTCCAAGCGCAGTTAAACGGGAAAGCGGTGCGTCTCCAACGAGACCATGCCGCTGCTGCCCCCGCAACGGTAAGCAAGTGCGGGCGTATCACACAGCCACTGGGAAATACCTGGGAAGGCGATACGTCAAAACTTGCGAGCCCGGATACCGGCCTGAGACAAAAAGTGGAAGTGCCACGGGGTAGTGGCGCCGGTTCCTGTGACTCGCTCCCTCCCCCGCACGTCCTTTTCGAAGCATTCCGGCATGCGGGGACGCCTGTCCGGAGGGGAGAACCATGAAAATCCACCTGCGACCCATCACGCTGGGCCTGATCACCGCTTTCAGCCAGCCTTTGTCGGCCTTTGCCCAGCAAGCGCTGGAGCCCGTCGTCGTCACCGCCACTCGCGGTCCCTTGCTGCTGGAACATGCCACGGGAGAAACCGTCGTCATCGGCCGCCAGGAAATCGAGGCGCGGCAAACCGATCGCCTGACCGACATCGTCAACAACACCGCCGGTGTTTTCGTATCCACCGGCAAAGGCCCGCTGCAAACCACACCGGGCTTCGCACTGCGCGGTATCCCGAGCGACCGTCGTGCCCTCGTCCTGCTCGACGGCATCCCGATGACCGATGGCTACGCCGGCAGCGTGCTGCTCGGCGGCATCCCGACCGAATCGATCCAGCAGACGGAAATCCTGTTCGGACCGATGTCCTCGCTGTACGGTGGCAATGCGATGGGCGGCGTGGTCAATTTCGTCACCCGCATGCCGACCCGCACCGAATTCGGCTTCAATGTCGGCTACGGTGATGCCTTCGAGACGGGCAAGGCACCGGCCGATGTCCAGAAAGCCTACCTCCATGCCGGCACCCGCCTGGAAAATGGCCTGGCGATCCGCTTCACCGGCAACTGGGCGCAAACCAACGGATATCGCAGCGAATGGGTTACTGGCAGTCGACCAACGGGCTCCAGAGGCGCTATTCCGACCAGCACGGAGCTCGGCGCCGGCACCTATTTGCTTGGCCAAAAGGGCGACAACACCTGGCAGGAACACGGCGCCTCGCTGAAGCTGGAACAGCGCGTCAGCACCGACACCTCCTGGCGTGCTGGCTGGCTGCTGCAGGACTACCACTATGGTTACGCCGCCCCGGAATCCTTCGTGCGTAGCAATGCCACCGGCGCCCCAATCTACAACGTTTCCTTCGCCGGTGGCGACAGCAACTACACCCGCCAGCTGTTCCATGCCGGCTTCGACACCAAGCTGGGGATCGGCCAATTGAACGTGCTGGCCAGCCATACTGCCGTGACGACCAATTCGTACATCATAGCAACGACCGGCAGCACAGCCTTTGGCGGCCCAGGCCGGATCAGCGACAGCCCATCGGAATCGACAGCATTCGACACCTACTGGAATGCCTCGCTCGGCGCCCATGACCTGACCGTCGGCTACGCCTACCGCCAGGACTCGGCCGACGCCAAGGATTACACCCTGAGCAACTGGGGCAATCCTGAATCCAAGACCGCGCTGTACTCGACTGCCTCCGGCAAGATGTACCTGCATGGCGCCTACCTTCAGGACAACTGGCAGCTTGCGCCAAGCCTGACCGTGCAGGGCGGCCTGCGCTACGACCACTGGCTCAACGCCAACGGCCAGAGCAGCGACCCGACGGGCAGCTACAGCTACGCCGAGAGAACTGCAGCCGCCTGGAGCCCGAAGCTCGGCGCCTCGTGGCGCGTGACCGATGCCTTCACGCTGCGCACCTCGGCCGGCAAGGCTTTCCATGCTCCAACGGTCTATGACCTATACCGCAGTTCGTTCAGCAGCTACCTCATTAGTGCCAACCCAGCGCTAACCCCCGAAACCGTCAAATCCTGGGAAGTGGGCAGCGACTGGCGCGCCTGGAACGGCGGCGAAATCAGGGCCACCTATTTCCACAACGAAATCGACGACCTGATCTACCTTGGTCCCAAGCAGACCGGCCCGGGCAACATCGTGGTTCGCAAACGCATCAACGCCGGCAAAGCCCGGACGAACGGTGTCACGCTCAGCGCCACCCACCATTTCGATGCCGACAACCGGGTCTTCGCCAACCTGACCTATACGCACAGCGAAATGCTGGAAAACAGCGCGTCGCCGTCGTCGGTCGGCAAGCGCCTGACCGGCCTGCCGGAAAAGCAGGCCAGCATCGGCTTCGAAACCCGCCGTGGCGACTGGCTGCTGTCCACCAGTGGCCGCTACGCCAGCAAGCAGTACGCCGACGACACCAATGCCGATACCGCTGCTGCTGTTTACAAAGCCTACGATGCTTATTTCGTGGTCGACAGCAAACTGAGCTATCGCTTCAACAAGAGCCTCAATGCCTCGTTGGCCGTCAGCAACCTGTTCGACCGGAATTATTTCTCCTATTACGCCGCTCCCGGACGAGCCTGGTTCGCCTCGCTGGCCTACAGCTACTAGGCAATGCAGCTATCTCGCTGTTATTAAAGTATTCCGCCATGTAAAATGGCGGCCGTCTCAGGTGCTGCGTACGGATTATCCAAGCGCAGTTAAACGGGAAAGCGGTGCGTCTCCAACGAGACCATGCCGCTGCTGCCCCCGCAACGGTAAGCAAGTGCGGACGTATCACAAGGCCACTGGGTGACCACCTGGGAAGGCGATACGTCAAGACTTGTGAGCCCGGATACCGGCCTGGAACACCCATTGGAAGTGCCACGGGGTGGTGGTGCCGGTTTCTCGACCAGCTGCCTCCCGCGCTTCCGTCTCAACGCATTCCGGCAGCGGGGACGTCTGCCGGGAAAGGAAAGCTCCGTGAAGCCGCAATATCTCGTTTTCTCCCTGCCCTTGTGCATTTCGAGCGTTTTCGCCCATGACGCCGCAGAAATGCCGGCGGTCGTCGTTTCGGCAACCCGCTTCGAGCAAATCGACTCCCGCCTGCCAGCCAATATCACCGTGATCTCTGCGCAGGATATTCGTCAGAGCCCGGCCAGCAATTTGCCCGACCTTCTGAAAACCCAGGCAGGTATCGGTGTCAGCGCACTTTATGGCAGCTTCGGCATCGATGCCAGCGTCGATCTGCGCGGCTTCGGCCCAGCCACTGCGTCGTTGAACACACTTATCTTGCTCGATGGTCAGCGCCTCAACCCCGCGGCTATGGAGTCGGTCAACTGGTCGTTGATCCCCTTGAACAACATCGAGAGAATCGAAATCATGCGCGGCTCGGGTACCGTGCTCTACGGTGACGGCGCCAGCGGCGGGGTGGTCAATATCATCACCAAGAAAGCGACAGGTTCGCAGCAGAATATTACGCTCGGCGCCGGCAGCAACGGGCTGCTCACCACCGATGCGCAACTGTCCGCTCGCGGTGAAAGCGCTCACATCAACCTGGCTGGACACTTCGCCGACACCAATGGCTGGCGCCAGAACTCGGCCGCCACCCAGACTTCGCTGGCCGGCCGAGTCGGCATTGATGGCAGCAGCGCCAAGGGTTTCGTCGACTTTTCCGGCTTCGATGAAAGCGCCAGGCTGCCGGGTGCTCTCTCGCAAGCCGACTACGATCAGCGCCCGCGCTACTCGAAAACACCACAGGATCACCAGCATCGCGACGGCTTCCGGATTCGCCCGGGCGTTGAAGCCGAAATCGCCCAGAATCTGTTGTTCAATGCCGAGTTTTCCT
Organism: Dechloromonas aromatica RCB; assembly: GCF_000012425.1. Taxonomy (NCBI): domain Bacteria; kingdom Pseudomonadati; phylum Pseudomonadota; class Betaproteobacteria; order Rhodocyclales; family Azonexaceae; genus Dechloromonas; species Dechloromonas aromatica (nom. nud.). Next base: position 4,329,649 of record NC_007298.1, read on the forward strand.
TCGACCAAGATAACTACGACTCGTACTCCGGCGTCTATCGCTCCACTTACGAGCGGGAGAAAGAGCACTGGTCCTTCACGCCTCGCCTGCGCTGGGCGCATGGCCTGCCCAGCCTGGCCGCCAGCGAGACCGTGATCGGTTTCGATCAGTACCACGGCGACTGGCGCTCAGTCAGCAACAGCGCACTGTTTGGCATTTCCCGCGCCCGCGCCGAGCAGGACAGCCAGGCCCTGTACCTGCAGAACCTGACCCACTTCGATGAGCACTGGGGCCTGATGCTCGGCGCCCGTTCGCAGCGCATGTGGCAAAGCGCCGCCGACAGTTCGATTCAGGGCGAAACCCAGCGCACGAAGAACGCCGGAGAAATCGGCCTGACGTATGCCGGCAGTCACTGGCAGGTCTATGGCAAGGTAGGCACCACCTTCCGTTTCGCCAATACCGACGAGCTGTTCGGTTACGACATCATGTCCGGAAACTCCGTGTTTTCCGCCAACCTGCGCCCCCAACACGGCACCATCAAGGAAATCGGCGCCTCTGCCCGCCGGGGTGACATATCGGTCAAAGCCGCGGCCTTCGACATGAAGCTGACGGATGAAATCCTGTTCGACAGCAATTTGTACACCAACATCAACACCGACCCGACCCAGCGCCGGGGCATCGAACTGGAAGCGCAATGGCAGGCCACCTCGAGCCTCGCCTTGCGCGGCAGCTATACCTATCTGGACGCGACCTACCGCAGCGGCTCGTTCACTGGCAAACAGATCCCGATGGTCGCCGAAAACAAGGGCGCCCTGGCGCTACAGTGGAATGCCCAGCAATTCGGCCAGTACAGCGCGACAGTCAATTACGTCGGAGAACGCTACGTTAGCGGCGACTATGCCAACACGCGGAGGCAGGTGGGTGGCTATACGACAACGGACCTGATGGCCGCCTGGAAATTCAGCCAATGGACGATTGCCGCCAAGGTACTCAATGCCTTCGACAAGAAATACGCCAACTGGGCGACTTATCAGTCGAGCGCTGCTTACGGCTACGCGACCGATTACTACTACTATCCTGCCGACGGGCGTAGTTTTGTCATGACTGCCCGCTATGACTTCAAATAACCGTCAGCAATAACGATTCAGCTCATGCCCACTCGCCAACGTGCCTTCCTGATCCTCGCCAGCCTCTGCCTGTTGGCCGTGGCCAGTTTCGGGCTGGCGTTGACGGTGGGCAGCTTCAAGGTTTCCTATGGCGAAGTGCTGGGGGCATTACTCGGCCAGGAAGGCGGCGCCGGCGACGTTGTTCTGCAGCTGCGCCTGCCGCGAGCGATTGCCGGCTTTGCCTGCGGTGGCCTGCTCGCTCTGGCCGGCGCACTGATGCAGGTGCTATTGCGCAATCCGCTGGCTGACCCTTATGTGCTGGGTATTTCCGGTGGGGCCGGGGTAGGGGCGATGTTTGCCATCCTGGTCGGCCTGCCGGTGCTCGGTATCGACGGGCTGGCTTTTGCCGGGGCACTGGGCGCCATGTTCATCGTTTTCGGGCTGGCCCACGGCGATGGCAGCTGGACCCAGACCCGTCTGCTGTTGACCGGCGTCATCGTCGCCGCCGGCTGCGGCGCCTTGGTCGCGCTGATGCTGGCCATTGCCGAAGAACACAAGCTGCGCGGCATGCTGTTCTGGCTGATGGGCGACCTCGGGCAGAGCACCCAATGGTGGCCGGCCTTGCTGGCACTGGTCGTCGCTTTGGCCCTGGCCATGCCTTTCGCCCGCGAACTGAACCTGCTATCGCGCGGCATGATGCAGGCACAGGCACTGGGCGTTGCGGTCGGCCGGCTGCGCTACGCCATTTATCTGCTCGCCTCTTTGGCCACGGCGGCGTCGGTCACCACGGCCGGCTCAATCGGCTTCGTCGGACTGGTCGTCCCGCATCTGGTGCGCCTGGCCACCGGTAACGACCAACGGCTATTGCTACCGGCTTCCGTGCTGGCCGGCGGCTCGCTGCTGGTGCTGGCCGATACCTTGGCACGGACCCTGATCGCCCCGCAACAGTTGCCAGTCGGCGTACTGACGGCACTGATCGGCGTGCCGGTCTTCCTTTTCCTGTTGTCTAGGCAGCCGAAATGAGCCGCCCCCTGCTCGAAGCCCGCCAGCTGCGCGTCGAAATTGGTGACAAAACCGTGGTCGACCGGTTGAATTTCGCCGTGGCAACCGGTGAACGCGTCGCTATCCTAGGTCGCAACGGCGCCGGCAAATCGACCTTGCTGTCCACGCTGGCCGGCCTGCGCAAGGCGGCAGGCGGCGCCGTGTTGCTGGATGGCGAAGATGCCGCGCTGATGCCGCCGCGTCAGGCCGCCTTGCAGCGGGCCTGGCTCGGACAGTTCCAGAACGATCCCTTCGGCTCGACCGTGCTGGAAACCGCGCTGACCGGCCGCCATCCGCACCTTGGTCGCTGGGATTGGGAATCGACCCGCGACGCGGAAATGGCACGTAGCGCGCTGAAAGCAGTGGGGCTCGATGGCATGGAAACCCGGCAGATTCACACCCTGTCCGGTGGCGAACGCCAGCGGCTGGCCATCGCCACGCTGCTGACACAGGCCGCACCGCTCTATCTGCTCGACGAACCGCTGTCGCATCTCGACCTCAATCACCAGATGGCCGTGCTCGAACTGTTCGCCGGCACGGCCCGCGACTGCGGCGCCGGCGTCATCATGGTTCTGCACGACCCGGCGCTGGCCCATCGCTTCTGTGACCGGGCGCTACTCGTCTTCGGCGATGGCCGGACCGAGATCGCGCCGGTCGACGACATCCTGACAGCTGAAACGCTGTCCGACCTTTACGGCTATGGCCTGCGGCAGATCGAAGACCGCGGCCATCGCTGCTTCATTCCGGAATAGACAATGACTATCACTCACGAAGAACGTATGCAGAAAAAGAAGGCCGTCATCGACAGCAAGATCGAGGCGGCTCAGGAAGAACGCGGTGTATTGGTCATCAACACCGGCAACGGCAAGGGCAAGTCGAGTGCAGCCTTCGGTGTCGTCACCCGGGCCCTCGGCCATGGTCTGAAAGTCGGCGTCGTGCAGTTTGTCAAAGGCCGCTCGGACACCGGCGAGGAAGCCTTCTTCCGCCAGCAGCCCAACGTCCAATGGCATGTCGGCGGCGAGGGCTTCACCTGGGAAACCCAGGACAAGGACCGCGATGCCAATGCAGCGCAGGCCGCCTGGGACGTTGCCTGCGGCCATTTGAGCGACCCGGCCATCGGCCTCGTCGTGCTCGACGAGATGACCTACGCCTTCAAGTATGGCTGGCTGGATCTCGACACCGTCATCGCCAAACTGCTCTCCCGCCCCCTGATGCAACACGTCATCATCACCGGCCGCGCCGCACCGCAGGCCTTGCGCGATGTGGCCGATACGGTCAGCGACATCGGCATGGAAAAGCACGCTTTCCAGAGTGGCATCAAGGCCATGCCGGGTCTCGAATTCTGATGCCAGCCTGCCCCGCACTCCTGATCGCCGCCCCCGCCTCCGGCCAGGGCAAGACCACCGTCACCGCAGCACTGGCCCGACTACATGCCCGGCAAGGCCGGCGCGTCACCGTCTTCAAGTGTGGCCCTGACTTTCTCGACCCACAGATTCATGCCATGGCCAGCGGTCGCGCCTGCCAGAACCTCGACCTCGGCATGTGCGGCGAGGCTGATGCCCGCTGGCGTCTGGCCCGGGCGGCGGCGGATTCCGACCTGATCCTGGTTGAAGGCGTGATGGGCCTGTTCGACGGCCAGCCGTCAGCGGCCGACATTGCCGAACGCTTCGGCATTCCGGTCATGGCCCTGATCGACGCCGGCGCCATGGCCCAGACCTTTGGCGCCGTTGCCCACGGCCTGGCCACCTACCGGCCCGGCCTGCCTTTTGCCGGCGTGCTGGCCAACCGGGTCGGCAGCGAACGGCATACCGAGATGCTGCGCGACAGCCTGCCGGCCGGCATGGGCTGGTTTGGCGCCTTGCCGCGCTCGGCGAACAGCCTGCCGGAACGTCATCTTGGCCTGTTGCAGGCGGCCGAGATCACCGATCTGGAAGCCCGCCTCGACCATCTGGCCGACTCCCTGGCTGCCAGCGCGACGGTTGATCTGCCCAAACCGGTACTGTTTGAAGACTGCGCACCGCCGGCCATCCCGCCACTGCTTGCCGGCCTGCGCATCGCCATCGCCCGGGATGCAGCCTACGGCTTCATCTACCCGGCCAATCTGGAAACGCTGACCGCACTTGGCGCCGAACTGCGCTTTTTCTCACCGGTCACTGGTGACGAGTTGCCCGAATGCGATGCAGCCTGGCTGCCCGGCGGCTATCCCGAACTGCACGCTGATGCGCTAAGCGGCCACACCGGCCTTTGGCAGGCGCTGAAAAACCATGTCGCAGCCGGCAAACCCCTGCTCGCCGAATGCGGCGGCATGATGAGCCTGTTCGAGAAAGTCATCGACAAGGCCGGTGTCTGCCATGACTTTGGCGGATTGCTGCCCGGCCGCTCGGTCATGCAGCAACGCCTGGCTGCACTCGGCACCCAGTTCGCCGAGTTGCCAGAGGGGCGGCTTTCCGGTCACACCTTCCATTACTCGAAGAGCGAAACCACGCTCGCCCCGCTGGTTCGTGCCCAGACGGCTGACGGCCGCGAAGGTGAGGCGATCTATCGGCAAATTCGACTGACGGCCTCCTACGTACACTTCTATTTTCCCTCCAATCCAGAAGCGACAGCCGCCCTGTTCAATCGCGCCTGAAACTTCGGTTTTCTCGAACTGTCACACAGGGCGAAGATAATTTTTCAGCAACAGTAAACCGCTACACTACGTGCTGTAACTTTTCCACCCGGAGACAAATATGAAGAATTTCGTAATGATGGCCGCCGCACTGGTGCTCGGCTTCACGTTGCATATCAATGATGCCGAGGCCAAGCGCCTCGGTGGTGGCACCTCCTCTGGCATGCAACGCCAGTCGGTTGCCCCGAGCAGGTCGACCACCGCCGCCCCCGCCCAGCAGCAACCCGCTGCGGCCCCGCAAGCCCAACCGAAGCGTTCCTGGATGGGCCCGCTGGCAGGTCTGGCTGCCGGCCTTGGCCTGGCTGCACTGGCGTCGCATTTCGGTTTCGGTGAAGGCCTGGCCAACTTCATGATGATGGCACTGCTTGCCGTGGCCGTGATCGGTGTCATCGGCTACTTCATGCGCAAGAAGGCGGCGGCATCCCAACAAGGCGGCATGCAGTACGCGGGAGCCAATGCCAACTACGGCAACAATGCGCCGCATCAGCCGGACTTCATCCCGGCTGGCGGTTCCGCTGCTGCGCCGCTGGCCAGCGCCACGACGGGCGGTAACATCCCGGCCGGTTTTGACGTTGAAGGCTTTGTCCGCAACGCCAAGGTCAACTTCATTCGCCTGCAGGCTTCCAACGATGCTGGCAATCTGGACGACATTCGCGAATTCACTTCGCCGGAAATGTTCGCCGAAATCAAGATGGAAATGGCCGAGCGCGGCAATGCCAAGCAGGAAACCGATGTCGTGCAACTGAATGCCGAGGTCATCGATGTTGCCGAGGAGCCCAGCCGCTACATCGTCAGCGTCCGTTTCACCGGCCTGATCCGCGAAGAGAAGGATGCGGCTGCCGCACCGTTCGACGAAATCTGGCACATGACCAAGCCGACCGACAACAGCCGCGGCTGGACATTGGCAGGCATCCAGCAAGTCCAGTAACACCTGAAGTCTGAAATTGGCCGGCAAGCGCATCAACGCTTGCCGGCTTTTTCATTTCTGCCCATGGCATACCGTTGGCGTAAATCGACCAAAGTCGATACGCCATGACGGCCCGAGGTTTCAACGGCCGCTTTACCAACAAGTTGCAGGTGCTGGGCGACGGACGCAGCACCTATCAGCCTTTATTCTCAGACACGGGGGAACAGGGTGCGATTCCGCTTGAAGATATCGAACGCATCGAGGTCATTCGCGGTCTTGGGGCAACCAGTCGGGGCGACATGCCACACCGCCAACGGCTCTTCATGCCCGAGATCGAAGAAGCCCGATCAGCGCGGTATTGCGCTGGCTAGATAGCCAGCCCATACTGACGGTCAGCGATTCGGAAAGTTACATCCGACTTGGCGTAGGGACCGAACAGGCCCGTAGCAGTGGCCGGATTCAATTCGTCGTCAATGCAAATCCCTGTCCCGGAGTGGACTAACCCCCGGTTCGCAAATGCTGCGTCTTGCCTAACAAGTCCTCGGAGGCGATTGATGAGTGGTACCCGCCAGACCATCCGCAAGAAAATTGCGCTGGCCATCGCAGTGTCACTCGGGATCGGTCTGCTGCTTTCCTTCCTGACCTTTGCAGTTCGTGAAATTGACCAGCGACGCCAGGCGAAAACGAACGAATTGTTCGCCATGGCCGATGTCGTCGCCTTCAATGCCTCGGCGGTCATCGAATTCAAGGACACCAAGGGGGCCAAGCAGCTGCTGAGTTCGTTTGCCGAGCATCCGGACGTCCTGACCGTACGTCTGCTCGGCCTCGACTCGGATTTTCGCTACATCTTCGATGCCGTCAATCGCCAGCTGCCCGCCCAGGTCAATCTCGGCGATCGACCGCATCGCGAACGTGCCGTCTATGCCGACTGGTCAAATGTCACGGTCGCCGTGCCCATCCGCTCGGAAGACGGGGTGGTCGGCACCGTATCGATTACAGCCAGCCTGAATCAGGTCTGGCAAGCCATCGCCTGGAACCTGGCTCTTTCGCTGCTGGCCCTGACCATCTCGTTCGTGATCGCCTTTGCCATCGCCAGCAAAATGCTGGCTGCCATCCTCGCCGCCCTCGGCTCGCTGACCGATACGGCGCAATACGTCGCCAATTCGAAGGATTATTCGCGCCACGCCAAGATCTATTCGGACGACGAAATCGGTCGCCTGGGCGATACTTTCAATTCAATGCTCGCGGAAATCGCCGAGCGCGACCGGCAACTGGCCGATCAACGCGATCACCTCGAAGACACCGTGCAGGAACGGACGCAGGCCCTGTCCGTGGCCAAGGAAGCAGCCGAAGCGGCCAGCCGGGCGAAGAGTACTTTCCTGTCCAACATGAGCCATGAATTGCGGACGCCGATGAATGCCATCATCGGCATGACCTACATGCTCAAGCGCCAAAACGCCGACCCGCTCCAGGTGGACAAGCTGGGGAAGATCGACAATGCGGCCAATCATCTGCTGCAATTGCTCAACGACGTTCTCGACCTGTCGAAGATCGATGCAGAACGGATGACGCTGGAGCAGACCGCCTTTTCAATTCCCGAACTGGCCGCCGATGTGGCCAGCCTGCTGACACCGCGCGCCGAATCGGCTCGCCTGCGCTTCATTCTCGACGTCGACTCCCGGCTCAAGGGGTTGCGCCTGCTTGGCGACCCGCTTCGCCTGCAACAGGTATTGCTCAACCTGGCCGGCAATGCGATCAAATTCACCGAGCGCGGCGAGGTCCGCATTGTCGCCCGCGTCGTCGAGGACGACGAAAAAGCGGTGCACATCGAACTGTCGGTCAGGGATACCGGCATCGGCATCGCCCCGGAGGCGATCGGACGGATTTTCAACCCATTCGAACAGGCTGATGGTTCGACCACGCGAAAATATGGCGGGACGGGACTGGGTCTGCCGATCTGCCAGCGCCTCGTTCGCTTGATGGGCGGGGAAATCCAGGTCGTCAGCACACCGGGGGCCGGCAGCGAATTTACCTTTACGGTCCGTCTGCAGCGAGCCGAACCGCTGCACGCTCCGACAGTCGAGGCGCACAACGATGGCGTCGAGGCTGAAAAACGGCTGAAAACCGAATTCGGCAAGAGCCGCATCCTGGTTGCCGAAGACGACTGGGTGAATCAGGAAGTCGCGCTCGAACTATTACGCGAAACGCTTGGCTTTGCCGTCGACATTGCACCAGATGGTGCCCAGGCACTGGAAATGGCACTGCAACACCGCTACGACCTGATCCTGATGGACATGCAGATGCCAGAGCTGGATGGCCTCGGCGCCACCCAGGCCATCCGTGAGATTCCAGACTATGCCGACGTGCCGATCATCGCGATGACCGCCAACGCCTTTGCCGAGGACCGCGCACGTTGCATGGATGCTGGCATGAACGATTTCATCGCCAAACCGGTCGATCCGGACAACCTGTTCATGATCATGCTGCGCTGGCTGAAAGAAGCCCGAAAAACGCCGCTCAGCTCGAACAGCTGACCTCCAGGCCGCTGGCCCAGTCGGGCGGCAAGGCGGCCAGATCGTCGAATTCCGGCTGCTCGTCGTAGGGCCGGCGCAGACAGGTGAGCAGGCGCTGCACGTCGGAATAATCCTTCAGCTTCGCCTTGCGGATTGCCGCTTCAGCCAGCCAGTTGCGCAGCACGTATTTGGGATTGGCGGCGAGCATGGATGCCTGGCGCTCGCCATCGTCCCACGGCGTTTGCGCCAGCCTGGCCCGCCAGTTGGCCAGCCAGGCATCGCAGGCGGCTCGATCGACAAACAGGTCGCGCAAAGGGGCATCGGCTTTGGCCATGGCTTCCCCGTCCAGCCCGCCACTCAGTCGAGACAGCCGACGGAAAAACAGCGTGAAGTCCGGCCGATGCTGCTGCAGGAAGCCGAAGGTTTCACCGATGAAATTTTCGTCATCCGGCAAGGCATGACGCAAGCCGAGCTTGGCGCACATCAGGCGCTCGAAGGTCTGGGCGAAGGCATCGCCATAGGTTTCATCGACTGCCACCCGGGAGATATCCGGATGCTTCAACAGCGGCAGGAAAGCATCGGCCAGGCAGTAGAGGTTCCATTGGGCGACATGCGGCTGGTTGCGATAGGTATAGCGCCCCTGGTGATCCGAGTGATTGCAGATGTGGCCGGCATCGAAGGCCTCCATGAAACCGAAGGGGCCATAGTCCAGTGTCAGGCCAAGGATGGACATGTTGTCGGTGTTCATCACGCCATGCATGAAGCCGACCGCCATCCAGTGGGCGATCAGTTCGCCGGTACGGCGGGAAATGTCACGCAGCAGCGCATCGTAGGGGTTTTCTGCATCGCGGCACGCCGGGCGGAAGGTATCGATGACGTAATCAGCCAGTTGCTGCAATTCGCGGCTTCGATCGCGCGAAGCCCAGTGCTCGAAGGAGCCGAAACGCACGAAGCCCGGTGCGACGCGGGCCACCAGGGCAGCCGTTTCGATTTCCTCGCGGCGTACCGGCTGATCGGCCCCGATCACGCACAAGGCCCGCGTCGTCGGCACGCCGAGGCCGGCCATCGCTTCCGAACAAAGGAATTCACGAATCGACGAACGCAGCACGGCTCGGCCGTCGGCACCGCGCGAGTAGGGCGTTCGTCCCGCCCCCTTGAGCTGGATTTCCCAGTGTCCCTGATCATTGCGCAGACCACCCAACAGATGCGCCCGTCCGTCGCCAAGTTGCCCGGCCCAGACGCCAAACTGGTGGCCGGAATAAACGGCGGCCAGGGGTTCGCTGCCCGGCAGGAGGCGGTTGCCAGCAAAGATCTCGGCAAACTGGGGGCTATTCATCAACTCGGCAGGCAGGCCGAGCAAGTCAGCCACCTCAGTGCTGACACCGACCACGTAAGGTTCAGGCAGCGGATGCGGCTCAAGGCGGGTGTAGAAAGCTTCGGGCAGTGCGGCGAAGCTGTTGTCGAAGACGGGAAATTCAACAGGCAGGGATTCTGGGGCGTTCATCGTGTCGGGTTTCTGGCAAGAAAATCAGGCTATTCCGGCATGCAGCAAGTGGCGTGCCGGCCAGCCCTTTCCTCAGAACACGAAAAGCGCAGATGGTTCGCCGCTCAGAAGCCGGCCGCTTCGGCCTCCAGGTAGGCGATGCTGACGTACTTGCCGATATTCGCCTCGAAACCCCTGGTTTCCCGGGCCCGGCTGGCGACGCGCGGGTCCTTGAGAACCAGCGCCTTGGCCTCTTCGAGCGGTAGTCCATTTTTGACGGCCTGCTCGCAGGGGCGGTAGATGCCTTCGAACAGTTCGCGGTTCCATTTCAGCACGTGTTCGCCCGGTTCGCCGTGCGCCGGCAGCCAGATCCGGGTTCCCGTCTTCTTGACCAGCGTGTCGTAGGCCTTGAAAGTGCCGAGATAGGAACCGTCATCCATATTGGCAATGCGCCGGTCCATCGCAATATCGCCAACCAGCGTCACGCCGTCCTGGACCACTTCGACACACAGATCGAAGGGCGTGTGCACGGTGCCATAGTGATGAATGCGCAGGGTCACATCGCCAAACTTGAGCACGGCCCCATGTTCGAGCGGCGTATTGGGTGGCACGATACGGGTGCCGAGCGAGGCCTGGTTGGTCGCCTTTTCGATCAGCGTCAGCCACAGACTGCCCTGAATTCCCTTGACTGCCTGAATGGTGCCGGGGTGGGCATAGATCGGCAGGCTGTTGCCGTAGCGATCGACGTAGGCATGATTTCCCAGCCAGTGGTCACCGTGGTAATGGGTGTTGATGATCGCGATGACCGGCTTTTTCAGCGAGCGCTCCAGTTGCCGGATGGACATTTCGCCGATCTGCACCGAAGCACCGGTATCGACGACCACGATACCCTGGCTGGTGTTGACGAAGGTGACGTTGCTCATCATCCCCTGGTTTTCCGGCGTCGGGAAAGCATCGGGCGTGAAGATGATCCAGACATGCTTCGAGATCTGGCGCAGCGGATAGTCCTTGATTGCCGGGCCACGCACGAAATCGCTGATCTCTTCGGCGAAGGCGCTCATCGCCTGCCACGGGGCGAACTCGGCCGCCCCCAGCGCCGAGATGGCAGCCACGGAGCGCAGGAAAAGGCGACGGTTCATAAGCACATCCTGAAACGTTAAAATAGGTGCCTATCATCGCGCCGAATCCGGCGCTCGTCTACACTCACGCAATGCGCCGCTACCCGTTCTCTTTCCTTGCCCTGACCGCTCTCGGGGTGCTTTGCGCCATTCCTGGCGCCATCAGTCTGGCCGGCTTCGGCGCCAGCCTGCATCCGGTGCTCGACGACCCGATGGCCGGACTGGCCTTCATCGTTTCCGCCATCGCCCTGATCGGCTCGGGTGCCTTCCCGCTGGTCATCGAGAAGCTGAAGGAAAACGAGTCAGCCTGAGCGACACCTAGGCCTCGCGCATCAGTCGCCAGTACTGGAACTTCAGCGTCGCGGCTGCACCGCCGACGATGGCCAGAAAGGTGACGATGGAACCGAGTGCCAGCGTCGAAAAGCCGGAAATGCCCTGGCCAACCGTACAGCCCATGGCGACCACCCCGCCGAAGCCCATCAGCGCCGCGCCGAGCAGGTGGTTGGCGGTGTCTTCGATACCGGCAAAACCCTCCCAGCGGAAGCTGCGCGTCACGATGGACCAGACGAAGGAGCCGGCAATCACGCCCAGCGCCGTGGCAATCCCGAAACTGACGGTGCGGCTGCTATCGGACCACAGCATCAGCAACTCCAGCGAGTAGGCCTGCGGTGCGACGAAACTCAGCGCTTCCATGCGACCGCTGTTGGTGGCGATGAAGGCTTCTTCCAGCGTATCCGGGTGCTCGGCAATATACCCGAGGTGACCGCTGACATACCACGCGGCGACTACGGTCAGACCGACGCCAAAACCGGCGAGCAGGTTGTCGAAGGTCCAGAAATCGCGCTTGAGCAGCGAAAATGCGGTCAATCCGCCGCCAATGGCGATGACCGCCAGCAGGAAGGCTGTTTTTGCTTCCAGACCAAGCGCGACCAGCAGCGCCGGGATGTCCTGCCCACCGGGGAAAGTCATGACGGCCTTTTCCAGCACATTGACCCGGAAGACGCCGAAGATGCCACGCATGGTCATATAGGCAACCAGCCCGAGCACCATGAAGACGACCAGCGATTTCAGATTGCCGCCGCCAATGCGGATCAGTGTCTTGCCGCCGCAGCCGGATGCCAGCACCATGCCGATACCGAAGCAGGCACCGCCGACCAGATAGGACAGCCAGGTGAAATTCGGCGTGCGGTAGATCGACTTGCCGAGGTCAATCAAGCCTGCGCCATGCAGCGCGCCGGCGCCGAGGATGGCAACACCGATGGCCAGCAGCCACATCCGCATGCGGCTCCAGTCATCCATGTTGACGATGTCGGCCACCGCCCCCATCGTGCAGAAGTGGGTTTTCTGGGCAATGGCGCCAAACACGAAGGCAACGGCAAAGGCCAGCCAGAGAACAGCATTGGGCGAAACGGCAGTTTCCATGATCAGGCGCGGTAAAGAGTGGGATCGGCCAGTCCGGCAGCGGCGAAACCTTCGGCCCGCAGGCGGCAGGAATCACAAACCCCGCAGGCACGGCCCTGTTCATCGGCCTGGTAGCAGGAAACGGTCAGGCTGTAATCGACGCCGAGCGCTGCGCCCGTGCGGATGATCTCGGCCTTCGAGAGATCGATCAGCGGCGCGTGGATGGACAGCTTGTGGCCTTCGACCCCTGCTTTGGTGGCCAGATTGGCCATGGTTTCGAAAGCGGCGATGTATTCGGGGCGGCAGTCCGGGTAGCCTGAATAATCCACCGCATTGACGCCGACGAAGATGTCGCGACTGCCCAGCACCTCCGCCCAGGCCAGGGCCAGCGACAGCATGATGGTGTTGCGGGCCGGCACGTAGGTGACCGGAATACCCGGCTGCACGCCTTCGGTCGGCACGGCGATGTTGGTATCGGTCAAGGCCGAGCCACCGAACTGGGCCAGCCCGAAATTGAGCACGCGATGCTCGGCCGCGCCCAGCGCCTTGACGACACGGTCGGCCGCGACCAGCTCGGCACAATGGCGCTGCCCGTAATTGAAGGACAGGCAATAGGATTCAAAACCCTGGCTGCGAGCAATGGCCAGACATGTGGCGGAATCGAGTCCACCGGAAAGGAGAACGACGGCTTTCTTCATCATGGGGCGCGAATATACCCGAAATTGACCCCGATTTGAGCCGTATCTGCTTGTTACTAAGCTACAATTTCCGACTTTGATGCCTTTCCGGAGATTGCCATGTCGCTTCGCCTGACTGCCCTTGCAGCCGCCCTGATGCTTGCCGGTTCCGCCCATGCCGCCGACCAGATCAAGGTTGGGCTGGTTTCGACACTGTCTGGCCCTGGCGCCGGCCTCGGCGTCGATATTCGCGACGGCTTCAATCTGGCCATGAAGCATCTGAACGGCAAGCTGGGCAATCTGCCGGCCGAGGTGCTGATCGCCGACGATCAGCAGAATCCGGATATCGCCAAACAAACGGCCGACAAGTTCCTGAAGAAGGACAAAGTCGATTTCATGACTGGCATTGTCTTCTCCAACATCATGCTCGCCGTCGGCCCGACCGTCTTCGAGAACAAGACCTTCTACATTTCGGCCAACGCCGGCCCGTCGCAGTATGCCGGCGAGCAGTGCAATCCCTTCTTCTTCAACGTCGCCTGGCAGAACGACAACCTGCACGAAGCCGTCGGCAAGGTGGTGCAGGACAAGGGCTACAAGAACGTCGTGATCGTCACCCCGAACTACCCGGGCGGCAAGGATGCAGTGTCTGGTTTCAAGCGCTACTACAAGGGCAAGGTGGCCGACGAGATCTACACCAAGCTCGGCCAGCTCGACTATGCCGCCGAACTGGCGCAGATTCGCGCCACCAAGCCGGATGCACTGTTCTTCTTCCTGCCGGGCGGCATGGGCATCAACTTCGTCAAACAGTTCGTTTCAGCCGGCCTGTCGCGCGACACGCAGCTGTTTGCCCCCGGCTTCTCGGCCGATGAGGACGTGATCAAGGCCGTCGGCAGCTCGATGATGGGCATGTTCAACTCGTCGCACTGGGCGCACGACATGGACAATGCCGAGAACAAGCGCTTCGTTGCCGACTTCCAGAAGGAATATGGCCGCCTGCCCTCGCTCTACGCTTCGCAGGGCTACGATGCGGCGCTGATGATGGATGCCGCCGTGCGTGATGTGAAGGGCAAGGTCGAGGACAAGGCCGCGTTGCAGAAGGCACTGGAAGCCAAGCGCTTCAAGTCCGTGCGCGGCGACTTCAAGTTCAACACCAACCACTACCCGGTGCAGAACTACTACCTGCGCGCCATCGGTAAGGATGCCCAAGGCCGGGTAACGAACAAGACCATGGGCACCATCTTCACCAACCATGCGGATGCCTACGTTGCTTCCTGCAAGATGAAGTGACGCAGCTGGTTCTCGAGCAGGCCCTCAACGGCCTGCAATTCGGCCTGATGCTGTTCCTGCTCGCCGCCGGGCTGACGCTCGTCTTCGGCATCATGGACTGCATCAATCTGGCCCATGGTTCGCTCTACATGGTGGGCGCTTACTTCGTCGCTGCAGCAGCACTGGCGGCCGATTCGTTCTGGATCGGCCTCGGTGCCGGGGTGGCGGGTGCGGCCGTGCTCGGCCTGCTGCTGGAACTGTCATTGTTCCGGCAGCTGTATAAGCGCGACCACCTGTCGCAGGTGCTCGCCACCTTTGCACTGATCCTGATTGCCAACGAAGCCGTGCGCTGGATCTGGGGACCAGCAGCGCTGATGTTGAACCCGCCGGAAGCCCTGTCCGGCCCGGTCGAGATTGGCGGCTTCTTCTACCCGGCCTACCGGCTGGTCATCATCGCCTTCGGCTTGGCTGTCGCCGGGCTGCTCTACCTGCTCGTGGCAAAAAGCCGGGTCGGCATGTGGGTGCGCGCCGGCGCCTCGAACCGCGAGATGACCGAAGCCCTAGGGATCAACGTGCAAGGCCTGTTCACCGCCGTTTTCGTCTTCGGCGCCGCGCTCTGTGCGCTGGCCGGCGGCCTGCTCGGACCGTTGCTTGCCGTGCAGGTTGGCATGGGCGAAAGCGTGCTGATATTGGCCTTCGTCGTGATCATCATCGGCGGTATCGGCTCAATTCGCGGCGCCCTGGTCGGCAGCCTGATCGTTGGCACCGTCGATACGCTGGGCCGGGCGCTGTTGCCCACCCTGCTGCGCGCGCTGCTGCCGGCTGACGCCGCCGCGACGCTCGGCCCGGCACTGGCTTCGATCCTGATCTACCTGCTGATGGCCGGCATCCTGTTCTTCAAGCCGCAAGGCCTGTTCCCGGCGAGGGCTTGATGGCTTTTTACCGTCCCGCCACTTACCAGAAACCGGTCGTCCTCGCGCTGCTGCTGGTGCTGCTCGCCTTGCCGCCGGCGTTGATCGCCTTCGGCCAGGAGTTCTATATCGGCTTTGCCACCCGCGTGCTGATCTTCGCGCTGGCGGCCTCCAGCCTGAATCTGGTGCTCGGTTTCGGCGGCATGTTCTCGCTCGGCCACGCCGCCTTTTTCGGGGCCGGCGCCTATGCGGCGGCGATCTGCATGAGCAGCGGCATCGCCGATGCCCTGCTGGCCTTTCCGTTGGCCATGGCCGCCGCCGGGCTGCTGGCACTGGTTGTTGGCGCAATCAGCCTGCGGACGCGGGGGGGCTATTTCATCATGATCACGCTGGCCTTCGCCCAGATGGCCTATTACCTGTTCGTTTCGGCGCGCAGTTGGGGCGGCGATGACGGCTTGCCACTGGCCAGCCGGATGACGCTGGGCGGCTTCAGCCTGACCAGCGATAGCGCACTGTTCTATGCCACCCTTGGTTGCCTGGCGCTGGTCATGGTCTTCTTCGGACGGCTGGCCGATGCCCGCTTCGGCCGGGTCATCCAGGCTATCCGCGAGAACGAGACGCGCATGGAAGCCTTGGGCTATCCGGTCTTCCGCTACCGCCTGATCTGCTTCGCGCTTGGCGGTGCTCTGGCCGG
The DNA here is from genome assembly GCF_000012425.1 of Dechloromonas aromatica RCB. Classification (NCBI taxonomy): domain Bacteria; kingdom Pseudomonadati; phylum Pseudomonadota; class Betaproteobacteria; order Rhodocyclales; family Azonexaceae; genus Dechloromonas; species Dechloromonas aromatica (nom. nud.). The sequence goes on from NC_007298.1 coordinate 4,345,413, forward strand.
GCTGGCCGGGGCCCTGCTGGCCAACCTGACCGGTCTGGCCAGCCCCAACCTGCTGCAATGGACGCAATCCGGCACCCTGCTGGTCATGGTCATCATCGGTGGGGTTGGCTACCTGTATGGCGGTGTCGTCGGGGCGGTCATCCTCCTGATGCTTGAAGAAAGCCTGGTCGGCGTCACCGAGCACTGGCATATCGCTCTCGGCCTGCTCCTGCTCGGAGTCGTGCTTTTCGCCCCCAAAGGCGTCGCTGCCCTGTTTGGAAAACGCCATGACTGAGGCGCTGCTCGACGTCCGCAACCTGTCGCGCCGGTTCGCTGCCGTCGACGCACTTCAAGGCGTGTATTTCAGCGTCGAAGCCGGCGAAGTGCATGCGCTGATCGGCCCCAACGGTGCCGGCAAGACGACCTTCATTCACCATGTTTCCGGCGCCCTGCAGCCCGACTCGGGCAGCGTGCACTTTGCTGGCCGGGACGTAACCCGGCTATCCATGCACCAGCGCGTCGCTGTCGGCATGGCGCGCTCTTACCAGATCACCAATGTCTTCCTCGGCCAGTCGGCGCTCGACAATGTGGCGCTGGCCGTGCAGGGGCGACAGGATGCCGGCAGCAGCTTCCGCTTCTGGCGACCCGCCCGCAGCGAAACGGCCATGTTCGACGAAGCACGCAGCTACCTCGAACAGACAGGGCTGGCGCAGCGCATCGACACCATCGCCGGCAATCTGGCCCACGGCGAGCAACGAGCACTGGAACTGGCCATGGCATTGGCCACCAAGCCGCAAATGCTACTGCTCGACGAGCCGATGGCCGGCACCGGTCCCGAAGAATCGGCCCGGATGGTCGAACTGATCGAGCATCTCGCCCGCCACGTCACCATCCTGCTTGTCGAGCACGACATGGCGGCCGTTTTCCGCCTAGCTGACCGCATTTCGGTACTGGTCAATGGCCGCCTGATCTGTACCGGCACGCCGGATGAAGTACGGGCTGATCCGGAAGTCCGCCGCGCCTATCTGGGAGACCACCGATGACGGCCCTGCTCGAAGTTGCCGGTCTGGAAGTCGCCTATGGCCCGAGCCAGGTGCTGTTCGGCCTCGATCTGGCCATGAACGAGGGCGAGGCGGCGACGCTGCTTGGCCGCAACGGCATGGGCAAGACGACGACACTGCGTGCCGTCTGCGGGCTGGAGCCGGTCAAGGCCGGCAGCATCCGCTTTGCCGGCGAGCGCATCGATGGCTGGCGGGCCGATCGTATTGGCCGGGCAGGCATCGCGCTGGTCCCGGAAGGGCGGCAGTGCTTCCCGAACCTGACCGTCGATGAGCATCTGGTGGCCTTTTTCGCCAACCGGCGCGGCGTCGCTGAGCCATGGACACCGGCTCGTGTCTACGAGCTTTTCCCCCACCTGCTCGAGCGCTCAAAAAATCTCGGCAACCAGCTTTCCGGCGGCGAACAGCAAATGCTGGCCATCGGCCGGGCGCTGGTCACCAATCCGCGTTTATTGATCCTCGACGAAGCCACCGAAGGCCTCGCCCCGCTGATCCGCGATGAAATCTGGGCTTGCCTGGCCCGTTTGCGCAACGAGGGACAGAGCGTGCTGGTCATCGACAAGTATGTCGAAAAACTGATCGCCCTGGCCGACCGCCACACCATCATCGAGCGTGGGCAGGTCGTCTGGCGTGGCTCATCGGCCGAGCTCGATGCCGATCACGGCATCTGGCACCGTTATCTGGGAATCTAGATCACCCAGTTATCGGCTGGCTCAATGGCAGGGTCAGCCCTGGGGGGCGGTTCGCTCCCCAGCGAGGCCCGAAAATCATCGAAAGACATCGGTCGGCCAAACAAGTAGCCCTGAAACAAGCTGCACTCGTGCTTGACGAGATAAGCGTGCTGCAAGTCGTCCTCGACGCCTTCGGCAACCACGCTGAGACGCAGCGTATTGCCCATGGCGATGATGGCCCTGACGATGGCGGCATCATCCGGATTGATGTTGATGTCCCGGATGAAGGAACGATCAACTTTCAATTGCTCGAAGGGGAAACGCTTCAGATAAGACAGGGAGGCATAGCCTGTCCCGAAGTCGTCCAGCGAGAAGCGCACGCCGATGGTACGCAAGGCCTGCATCTTCTCGATGACCTCTTCAACATTGTCGAGCAGCAGGCTCTCCGTCAGCTCGAGCTTGAGCAAACGGGGATTGGCGCCATGCCTGGCCAACGCATCTGCCACCTGCGCGACGAAATCGGCCTGCCGAAACTGGCGAGCGCTGACGTTGACCGACAAGAATAGGCTGGCGCTGCGCGGATCATCGGCCCAGCGGCGCAATTCGGCACAGGCCTGATCCAGAACCCAGATTCCGATGGGCACAATCAACCCGGTTTCCTCGGCCAGCGGAATGAAATCGTTCGGCGCGACCATGGCCCGCCCCGGAGGCTGCCAGCGTAACAAGGCTTCGGCGCCAATCAGGCGACGTACGGCATCGACCTGAGGCTGAACATAGAGCACGAATTCATCGCGCACCAGCGCCCGGCGGAGCCCTGCTTCCAGCTCAGCCCGTTCATCCAGCGTCGTCTGCATGGCGGTGTCAAAGAAACGGATTGCATTGCGACCCGCATCCTTGGCTTTGTACAAGGCGATATCGGCCTGCTTGAGCAGGATATCGATTGTTTTTTCCTGGCCGAAGAACAGACTGATCCCGATGCTGGCCGAACGGAAATACTCGGTATCGCCATTCAGCAGATAGGGCCGGGCGAGTTCAAGACGAATCTTCTCGGCAACAATCTCAGCCTGAACAGCGGCCCCCTCCTGCTCCGAGCCCAATTCCTCAAGCATCACGACAAACTCGTCGCCCCCCTGGCGGGCTGCTGTGTCGCCTTCCCGGATGCAAGCGCTAAGCCGCCTGGCGACCTCGACCAGCAGGTGATCGCCAACATCGTGTCCGAGCGTATCGTTGAGCGTCTTGAAATGATCGATGTCGATAATCAGCAAGGCGCCGAACTGCCCGCTGCGCTTGGCGGAAACACACGCCTGATCGAGCCGGTTGAGCAACAAACGGCGATTCGGCATGGCGGTCAGTGGATCGTAGAACGCCAGATGGTGGATTTCCGATTCGGCGACCTTGAGGTTGCTGATATCGGAAAAGGTGCTGACGTAATGAGTCACCTTGCCTCGGCCATCGCGAACGCCGCTGATCGTCAGCCACTCGGGGAATATCTCGCCGTTCTTGCGGCGATTCCAGATTTCGCCCTGCCAATGCCCGCACTGACCCAGCGAACACCACATTGCCGCATAGAAATCAGCATCCTGCCGCCCCGACTTGAGCATGCCGGGCGTCTGTCCAATGGCTTCCTCGGCAGAGTAGCCGGTGAGTTTGGTAAATGCCTGATTGACCCGCAGAATGCGCTGATTCACATCAGTCACCATGATTGCCGCCTGGGACTCGAAGGCAATCGCTGCAATGCGCAAATCATGCTCCATCCGTCGCCGCTCCGAAATATCGGAGGCGATGCCGAGATAGCCCTGAACGCCACCCTTGGCATCACGCAGCACACTGACTGCCAAGCTGACGGGAAGATGCGAGCCATCCTTGCGAACGTAGGTCCAATCCGCTTCATCCCGAATTTTCAGCTTCAATCGGGAGATAAACACCCCAAAGCCGGCGGGCGGGGTACCATCCGGTTCACATGAATAGAGCCGGGCACAGGCGGATATTTCATCAGCCAAATGGAAGAGCAACGGCGTCTCACGTCCGACCACCTCTTCCGGGGTATAACCCAGCATCTGCTGAGCTGCACGATTGAAATAGGAAATCAGACCGTCCGGATTGGTCAGAATGATCGCGCGACCCGCGTGTTCAAAAATCGAAAGCTGCAGATCGCAAAGCAGCGGCGGATTAATGCCAATGCCATGCCTGGCGTCGTCCGGGCAACAAGGTAGCACAGCACCTTGGCTAGACTTCATTGCGCAGAAAACAGGGGAACAGAAAAGGCGCGCAATCGACTGGACGCAAAAAACAAAATCCCCGCTACAACCATGGCTCCTCCCAAGCTCATCACCGTTCCCGGCCGAACGGCATCCGGGAGGGACAAATTATTGCCGGATTATGACCGTAAGGTAAAAGGGCTAGCAAGCCCTAAAACAGGCAACGTGAGCAAAAAGTCACGGAATGGAATTCGATCAGGTATTCGCCAGCAGGGCAAATTCCCGCTCGGCCATCGCTTCATCGCCAAGATTGAGTTCAACCAGGCGACGCAAGTGCGTGACGCTATCCAGATCGATTTCACGGCAAGCGAGGCCATAGCTGTTGGCGAGGTGATGCACGACGGTCACTTCCATGCGGATGCTGGTACCAACGTTGTCGAGCAGAATTTTGAGGGTACCGTTGGCACCAACCATGACGAACATCGAGTCCTTCAGGCGAATCAGCGCACCTTTCAGCGAGAGATCCAGAACCTCGACAAAGCATTCCCCATCGGGAAGAAAAAGCCTGGCTTCGCTCTTGAACGGAATGCGGGAAAACTTGCGGCGATTAGTTGTCACTTTTGTCTCCGTACTTATTTTCCCTGCATGTTACCCCAAAGGAGCTTGTGCAGCTGGAGCTGGAAGCGCACATTCAGGCCGTCTTCAAGTATCCATTCCGCCAGCGACTGCGGCTCGATCACCCCCTGTGCCGGCGAAAAAAGTACGGAACAGATTTGATCCAGTTTTTTCTGGCGCAGCACATCGCGCGCCCATTCGTAGTCGCCACGCGAAGCGATGACGATCTTGATTTCGTCACGCGGCGTCAGAACGGTCAGGTTTTCCCACAAGTTCCTGGCCGACTCGGCCGAATCCGGTGCCTTGAGATCCATGATCCGGGCGACACGCGGATCGACCGCAGACACATCGAGCGCGCCGGAAGTTTCCAGCGAAACGTCGTAGCCGGCATTGCACAGGGCCGCCAGTAGCGGCAGGCAATCCTTTTGCGACAGCGGCTCACCGCCGGTGACACAAACCTGGCGAGCTGGATATTTGGCCACTTCCGCCAGCACCGATTCAACGGTGGCTGCTTCGCCACCGGTAAAGCTGTAGGTCGTGTCGCACCAGCTGCAACGCAGCGGGCAGCCAGTCAGACGAACGAAAACCGTCGGCAGCCCGACCCGCGATGCCTCGCCCTGCAGCGAGTAAAAAATTTCGGTGATGCGGAGTGCCAATTACTTCTTCTTCAGTCGTTCGCGCGCGGTGTCGGCGGCAGGGGCAGAGGGGTACTTGGCAATGACCGTTTCCAGCGAACGTTTGGCCCCGGTCGGGTTGCCCATTTCCTGCTGGCAGGTCGAAATGGCCAGCCAGGCATCCGGCGCCTTGGCGCTCTCGGCATACTTGGTGGTGACCAGACTTTGCGCCTCGATGGCGCGCTTGCAGTCACGCTGGGCATACCAGGCGTTACCCAGCCAGTACTGGGCATTGGGGGCCAGCGAGCTGTCCGGATATTTCTGTACGAAAGCGCCGAAACCAACGGCAGCTTCCTTGTATTTACCAGCCTTGAACTGATTCAGGGCCGCTTCGTAATCCTGGCTTTCCTTGGCCGGATCAACGGCCGGCTTGGCGACAGTCCCATTGGGCGTATCGCCGGCAGCAGCAGGCGACTCGAATTTGCGCAAGCGGGTGTCGAGGTCGAGGTAGAAATCCTGCTGGCGCTTCTTGGCCGTCTCCAACTCGTAGTTGAGCGTTTCGATCTGGCCGCGCAGGCGGGAAATCTCTTCAGCCTGGCGCTGGATCTGGCCGGCCAGATCCAGCTGGGCCTTGGCCTGCTGGTCGAACCGCGCTTCGGTCTTGATCTTCAGATCGGCAACCTGGCGACGCGCTTCGTCGTCGTCAAACACACCGGCATGGGCCTGGACGGCACCCAATGCGGCGATCAGAAGGGCGATTCGAACCGGGCGCATGGCTTAGAACTCGCCGCGGCCGTCAGCAGCCTTGTAGAGGATGTCGGCACGACGGTTTTGCGACCAGGCTGCTTCGTCATGACCGGCATCCTTCGGCTTTTCTTCGCCGAGGCTGACTGATTCGATCTGGTCATCCTTGACGCCGAGCAAGGTCAGCGAACGCTTGACGGCTTCGGCCCGCTTCTGGCCGAGCGACAGGTTGTATTCGCGGCTGCCGCGCTCGTCGGTGTTGCCCTGGAGCAGCACCTTGAAGCCCTTGTTGGCGACCAGGTACTTGGCGTGAGCGGCAACCAGATCCTTGTATTCGTCCTTGACTTCGTACTTGTCGAGATCGAAGTAGATGCTGCGCTGCGACAGCTTGCTCTTCGGATCGGTCAACTCGCGCGGCAGGCCGCTGGCATCGAGGCCACCGGCAGTCACCGGTGCAACGCCCGAGCCGGAGCCGCTACGCGACTCGACGGGGGCGCCGCCGTCTTCCGGCAGCGGGGTGGTGGAACAAGCAGCCAGCAGGGCCGACAGCAGGGCGGGGATCAGCAGTTTTTTCACGAGGTTCTCCGGTGAGGATTATTGATAGTAAGGGCCCCAGGCCGGTTCGCGTACATCACCTGCGGCGACCGAGAGGCGTTGTTTGATCCTGCCATCGCTGGACACAGCCGATAGTACGCCGCGACCGCCGATTTCAGTGGCGATCAGGATCATGCGGCTGTTGGGGGCGAAGCTTGGAGATTCGTCCTTGTTGGAATCGCTGACCACCTGCACCTGGCGACTGGCCAAATCCATCACGGCGAGCTGGAAGCGACCTTCACGCCGGCTGATGAAGGCCAGGCTCTTGCCATCCGGCGCCGGGCGCGGCGAAACGTTGTAGCTACCTTCAAAGGTGACGCGCTTGGCGTCACCGCCGCTGGCGCCGACCTGATAGACCTGCGGGCTGCCGCCGCGGTCGGAGGTGAAGTAGATGGTGCCGCCGTCTGCCGAGTAACGCGGCTCGGTATCGATGCCGGAAGACTGGGTGATGCGCTGCAGGCCGCTGCCATCGGCATTGACCGAGTAGATCTGCGAATTGCCATCCTTGGACAGGACAACGGCGAGCTTGCGGCCATCGGGCGACCAGGCCGGCGCTGAATTGGAACCCTTGAAATTGGCGACGATGTGACGCTGACCGGAAGCCAGGGTATGCACGTAGATGACCGGCTTCTTCTTTTCAAAGGAGACGTAGGCCAGACGCCCGCCATCCGGCGACCAGACCGGCGAAATGATCGGTTCGGTCGAGCTCAGGGCGGTAGCGGCATTCTGACCGTCCGAATCGGCGATCTGCAGCAGGAACTGGCCACGCGCCTTGACGACATAGGCAATACGGGTCGAGAAAACCCCTTTCTCGCCGGTCAGTTTTTCGTAGATGAAGTCGGCAATGCGGTGACCGGCAGCGCGCAGCTGGCTATTGTTGGTCACGTAAGCGGCACCGCCCAGCGATACGCCTTTTTGCGTGTCGTACAGACGGAAACGGGCTTCCATGCGGCCATCAGTGCTGCGGGCGATACTGCCGGCGGCCAGGGCGTCCGCCCCTTTGCCTTTCCACTCGGCGTGATTGACCGGGGCGTTTTCATCGAAAGCGGCGGTGCCGTTATCGACCAGCTTGAACAGGCCGCTTCGCTCCAGGTCAGCGCGCACCGTCGCGGTGACCACGCGGGCAGCCGTCGGGTCGCCAGGAAAGTCGACGATGGTCACCGGAATCCGATTGGCACCGGCACCGGTAATCTCGATGGACAGCTGAGCCTGCGCCAGACCGGCCAAAGACAAGGCCAGGGCAAGAAAAATACGACGGGAAATTCGGGACATTGCGTTCATTTTCAAAAGGTTTCGCGCGATTTTACTCTTCATACGGCCGGTATTTGATTTCCAGTTCACGCTTGAAAAGCGATGGGTCGTCCGGTTTTGGCAAGGGCGAGGATTTCCGGATGGCACGCTCGATCGCGCTGTCCAGCGCAGAATTGCCACTGGAGCGCTTCAGCTTGACGTCCAGTACTTCACCGGTCGGCAGCTGGCTGACATCGAAAACCGCTTCCGGATTACCCTGTATCGCTGGCGGCAGCATGATGTTGCCACGCACCTTGACGCGAATCTTGGTCGCGTAATCGGCCAGCCCACGCTTGTTCGACGATGCCCGTTGCTCGGCTTCCGCCGCCGCCGCATTGGCCATTTGCTGGGCATTCGGGCGCGGCTTCAATTCCGAGGTTTCGCGCGACAATTCCTTGCTGAAATCAAACTTGGGCTGCGCTTTGACTTCCGGCTTGGGCGGTTCCGGCTTCTTCGGCTCGGCCTTCGGTGGTTCCGGCTTTTTCGGCTCAGGCTTCGGCGGTTCCGGTTTCTTGGGCTCCGGCTTGGGGGGCTCGGGCTTCTTCTTTTCTTCCTTGACCACGATTTCCGGCTTTTTCAGCACCGGCTCGGGTTTCGGTTCAGCTTTCGGCTCGACCTTGGGGATTGGCTTCGGCTCCGGCTTGACTTCCGGTTCCGGCGGCGGTGGAGGCGGCGGAACCACTTGTGCCGGCATTGGGCGAGGCGACCATAGCTCGACCTCCATCACCTCAGGCGCACTTCGCTTCCACTGCACCCCGAAGAACAGAAAGGCAAGCAAGGCCACGTGCACCAGAATGGTGAACGCCAGCGCGTATTTCTTGCCTGGCTCTTCGGGTTTGTCGAGGATCATGTCCACTTACTTGCTGGCGCTGGCGGTTTCCAGGCCAACTCTTTGGAACCCGGCGCGCTTGGCTTCGTCGAGCACTTCGATGACGTTCTTGTACTGCGTTTCCTTGGCGCCGGCGATCAGGATTGGCGTCTGGTCGTCAGCCGCCTTCAAGGTGGCGAGTTCGGCCTTCAGTTCCTTGATGCCCTTCAGCTTGGACTCGTCGCCCTTGATATTGAACAGCGACAGGCTGCCATCATCCTTGATCTGCACCTTGATGTATTTATCCGGTTTCTGCGGCGCCGTACCAGAAGCCGGCAGATCGACCGAACCGGTCGTCATCATCGGCGTCGCCACCATGAAGATGACGAGCAGCACCAGCATGACATCGATATAAGGCACGACGTTGATTTCGCTTTTTAGACGGCGCTGGCGCATGGCTTAACGCATCTGCCGCTGGAGAATATTGGAAAACTCTTCCATGAACGACTCGTAGCGGGTCGCCAGGCGGTCGATGTCATGCGAGAAGCGGTTGTAGGCCAGCACGGCCGGGATGGCGGCAAACAGGCCGATGGCGGTGGCGACCAGCGCTTCGGCAATACCGGGGGCGACGGAGGCCAGCGTCGCCTGACCGACATTCGACAGGCCGCGGAAGGCGTGCATGATGCCCCAGACGGTGCCGAACAGGCCGATGTACGGACTGACCGAGCCGACCGAGGCAAGGAAAGAAAGATGCGATTCGAGGGCATCCATCTCGCGCTGGTAGGTGGCGCGCATGGCGCGGCGGGAACCGTCGACGATGTCCTTCGGGTCGAGGTTCTTCTGGCCCTTGAGCTTGGTGAATTCGCGGAAGCCTGCTTCGAAGATGCGCTCCATCGAACCGGCATGGTGACGATCATTCACTGCGCTGTTGTAAAGATTGTTCAGATCGCCACCCGACCAGAAATCGCGCTCAAAGGTTTCGGTCTTGCTTCTCGCCTGCTTGACCGAAAACAGCTTCATGAAAATGTAGTACCACGACATGAAGGAAACGCCGGCGAGCAGGGCCATGACGGCCTGAACGACCGCACTGGCCTGGAGAATCAGATGGAGGATGGAAAGATCCTGGGTGACGTTCATTTAAGCGCTTCCAGTTTTTGATGCAGGAAATCAGGGATGGCGGCCGGCGTCATGGTGGCCATGTTGACGCAGGCAATTTCAACGGTACCGGTGACCAGTTCGACGTCGCCGCGGCGGACGTGCTGACGGAAGATGACGCGGACGCGAGTCAGTTTTTCGACTTCGAGGCCGACGATCAACTCGTCGTCGAGTCGCGCCGGCTTCAGATATTCGCAACTCGCCTTGCGTGCCACGAAGCCAATGCCGGCTTCCGAAGCCAATGCTGACTGGTCATGGCCGGCAAAGCGCATCCATTCGGTACGGCAGCGTTCGAAAAATTTCAGGTAATTGGCGTAGTAAACAACACCGCCGGCATCCGTATCCTCGTAATAAACGCGGACTGGGATCGAGAAGGCGTTGGGCTTCGGCTCGTATTTCATCCCGGGATTTTACCTTGCGCCGCAACATTGTTTTGTAACGATCTGTTTCCATGCCAATTGTGACGCTTCCCTGGCCAGATCGAATCCCATATCGGCACCAGCGGCGCCAGACACAAAAGCGCCCACAAGGCCCCATTCGGCCGGTAGAACAGGAACTGCCAGGCAAATGCCACAACGGCGACCAGGCCGACGTGAAGCCGCCGTGCGACAGGGCGATCGGGCAGTGTCATCGGGTCGGAAATCATGAAGAAGGCGAACAGCAGCAGGGCGCCGTTCAAGGCCTGATGGCAGAAGATTTCCCACGCCCGCTCGAAGCTGTAGCCGAGTTGAAACAGCCTGGCGGCAAGCAGGCCAAGAAAAATGGCCAGGAACAACCAGGAGGCGTCATCACGGCAGGCCCGCTGGGCGACCAGTGCGCCAAGGCCAATCAACCAGACCGCGATGCCGAGGTCGCTGCCCCACTGCCCCGGCGACACCCAAGCCCCGGGCAAGGCCAACAAGGCCACACCCACCCCGAAATTGGCCGGGTTGAAGACATGCTTGCCGTTAACCCGGAGCAGGAATTTGCCACTGATCGCCAGGCAGGCGACCAGCGGATGCAGCCACAGGCTATCGGCCCGTAGCAATAACGACAGCCCGAATCCGGTGATCAATGGACTGAGATAGCCGACTCCCCGCAACCGGAAAACACGTAGCCAGAAAGCCTGTGTTGCCGCCGCCGAAGCGAGCGCCAAACCCATCTGCAAGGGCAGCAGGCTGAAGTCACGGAGCAGCACACCGGCTGTCAGCAGGATTGCCTGAAAACCGATCTGGAAAATGCGTGCATCCATGACAATTTGCCCCAGCGGCGGCCTATTTGGCGGCGCCGTTACCCCACAAACCATCCCACCATGGCTTTTGTGGTGGTACCGGAGGCAGGGTCAGTTTCTTGCGAATGGCGTTGATGTCGCCGCCGGTCAGCGTGGCCAGTTGCTGTGCTTCGTTTTCCTGACGTTTGATCACGCTCTCAAGGTAAGGCTTGGCTTCCGGGCAGGCGTTCGGCTCGACTTTGGCCGGGTGACGCAGGACGTAGCGGGTCTGGAAGTTCTGTCTATCCTTGGTTTCCTGGAACATCAGGTCTTCCGGAAATGTTTCTGGGGTGTAGCGAACGTGCAGGCGGGTCAGCATCACCGGCTGTGCACCGCCTCCGGGAAACGGCCGCGGCGGCATGATGCGCGTCTGCGGCTGACCGGGCAGCGGCAGTGGCTGCACCTCGTTATTCGGTGCGCCCACCCAGAAGACGCCAGCCTTGCGCAGCTCTTCCGGTGACAGCGGATCGGCGGCACACGGGTCACACCAGCCCATATCCCAAAAATACTCGGTGAAGACGGCACGATAGCCTTCTTTCTTTGCCTGTTCGCCGAACATCGCCTTGTAGAAATTGCGGAATTCATCGCCCTGTTTCAGGAAAACCGGCAGGTCCATGTTGGCCGGCAGTTTGACCGTGCGGTAGTTGCTGGTCTCGACGCGGCCATTCTTGGTCAGCATGTAGGCGATCAGGTCCTGCGGGCCGTTGGCGTTGGCCATGCCGAGACGGATCGGCAGCATGAACTTTTCGGATTCGTAGGCGAACTGCAGCGGGCGGAGCATCGTGAAGCCGGACTTGGCCTGCTCGGCCAGATTCACTTTCGCCACGAAGAACTTCATGTTCTGGCGAATGTACGGCGCCAGCGCCTTGGCCGAATTGGCCGGGATGCGGTAGCCGCTCTGCTTGAGCCAGGTTTCCAGGCCATCCGACTGGGTGGCCGAGAGAATCACGATGTCGTACTCACCAACCGTGTAGCTGGCTTCGATGGTCACGCCGAGGGCCTTGGCGGCGGCACTGCCCACCGGCGCAGCCATCGGGGCCACGGCAGCATCCTTGCTCCGCATCTCGTACAGGCGTCGATCACAGGGATTGGGATCGTAATATTCAGCCAGACGGGGCGCCGAGTAGGCATCGAGGCGATCGAAAGTCTTCTTGTCGCCGACATTGATCTGGCCCTTTTGCAGCACAGTCGGCACCGGCACGACCAGCGCGAACTCCTTCGCATCGCCCTTGTAATCGTTGAGCATGCTGACCACGGTCTTGTCGCCATCGCGGACGACGATCACCTGCGAAGCTTCGTTGAACAGATTGGCATCGGCCTTGCCGACGTAAAAGCCGCAAAAAGCCTGCGCTGAGCCAACTACGGCGGCTAACGCGCTGGCAACGAGCAATTTCTTCATGGAATCCTCCCGGGGATGAAGCTCTATTAACGCATCATAGCCCGGGATGGTGGACCGCCGAGTCAGCCTTTATTCTTCGGCGAGCAAGTCGCGGACGACAGCGCTGGCCGGTTCGGCCAGGCCGAGATGGCGATAGATGGCCGGTGTCGCGATGCGGCCGCGCAGGGTGCGCTGCAGGTAGCCCTGCTGGATCAGATAAGGTTCCAGCACATCCTCGATGGTGTCGCGCGCTTCGCCGATGGCCGCCGCAATGTTGTCGACGCCGACCGGGCCACCACCGAATTTGTCGATAATGGCGGAGAGTAACTTGCGGTCCATGATATCCAGTCCGGCCGGATCGACGTCGAGCATGTGCAGCGCGGCATCGGCCACCTGGCGGGTGATGTTGCCGTCCGCCTTGACTTCGGCGTAGTCGCGGACGCGGCGCAGCAGGCGATTGGCGATACGCGGCGTACCGCGTGAGCGCTTGGCGATTTCAAAGGAGCCTTCGGGGTCGATTGGCGCATTGAGCAGCGACGCCGAACGGCTGACGATACTCTTCAGTTCTTCCGCCGTGTAGAACTCCAGACGGGCAACGATGCCGAAGCGGTCGCGCAGCGGGTTGGTCAGCATGCCGGCACGGGTCGTCGCACCAACCAGCGTAAAGGGTGGCAGATCCAGCTTGACCGAACGGGCGGCCGGACCTTCGCCGATCATGATGTCGATCTGGAAATCTTCCAGTGCCGGGTAGAGGATTTCCTCGACCACCGGGCTGAGACGGTGGATTTCGTCGATGAACAACACGTCGTGCGGTTCAAGATTGGTCAGAATGGCGGCGAGATCGCCAGCGCGCTCGAGCACCGGGCCGGAAGTCTGGCGCAGGTTGACACCCATTTCAGCAGCCACGATGTGAGCCAGCGTCGTCTTGCCCAGGCCTGGCGGGCCGAAGAGCAGCACGTGATCGAGCGATTCACTGCGATTCCGTGCCGCCTGAATGAAGATTTCCAGCTGTTCGCGGATTTTGACCTGACCGGTGTAGTCGGCCAGCCGCTTGGGGCGCAGGGCGCGTTCGAGCGCCTCTTCCTGGGCCGACTTGGTTTGCGGCGCCACGACTCTGTCCAAATTCGTGCGGTCGACCGCAGGAGTCAGTTTGTCGGTTTCGATCATGCGAGCGTTTCCTCACGAATCCAGCGCTGGAGCAGCATGTCGCCAAGCGCCAGCAGCACCGGCCCGAGAAAGATGCCGATGAAGCCGAAGACCAGCACACCGCCCAGCACGCCAAGGGCAATGAGCAGGATGGACAGGCCAGCGCCATAGGCGATCAGGATGGGTTTGACGAAGTTGTCGATGCTGCTGATCCCGAACAGGCCGTAGATCACCATGAAGATTGCCCAGCCGGTCTGGCCATCGCTATACAGCCAGGCCGCCGCACCACCCCAGATCAGTGGCGGACCAACCGGGATCATCGACAGGAAAAAGGTAGCAAAACCGAGCAGCATGGCCTGCGGCACGCCGGCAATCAGGAAGCCGATCATCGCCACCGTGCCCTGCGCCGCCGCTGTACCGACGATGCCGAGCATGACGCCGACCACGGTGCCACGCGCCTTGTCCAGCATATTTTCGCCGAGGTCGCCGCCCAGCTTGCGGGCGCCGACATAGAGCGCATGGCTGATTGCCGCGCCATCGCGGTACAGAAAGAAGGTGACGAACAGCACCAGCGCCAGCTGCAACAAGCCATTGGCGGCAATCCCGCCAAGTGCCAGTACGAACTGGCGAGCAGGCGCAACCAACTGCCTGACCGTGGCATTCAGCTCCTCGCGATTGCTGGCCAGGCGGTGCCAGGTGCTATCGATTTCCGTGCCGAAGAAAGGCAGAGCGCTCAACCAGGCAGGCGGATTGGCCGGCAAGCCTTGTTCGACATAAGGTTTGATGAAATCGATCAGGTTATCGGTACCATTGGCCAGCGAACCGGCCAAAAATATCATCGGCAACAAGGTCACCAGGACCAGCGCCAGCGTCATCAGTGAAGCGCCCAGCGTGTCGCGCCCGCCGAGCCGAGGTAACAGCTTTTCGGCGTAAAAACGCCAGGTGCACATCCAGACGACAAAGGCGAACAACACGGCGCCAATGAACGGCAGCAGTACCGTGATGCAGCCGATGATCAGCAGCACCACCAGCGAGATCTGCGCCAAGCGTCGAGGATCGCCTGCCGGGAACATGTCTAGACCTTGGACAGCAGTTTGAGTGCCGCCCGGATGCCATCGGACGTGCTGACATCGGCCGGCAGTTGCTTCATGGCCGAGGCGGCTTCTTTCTCGTTGTAGCCAAGGGCGAGCAGGGCGTTGGAAATATCCTGCTTGCTGTCGTCGACCGCCGGGTGCAGCGAAACGCCGGTCGCATCGGCCAGCTTGCCCTTCAGTTCAAGCAGCAGGCGCTCGGCCGTTTTCTTGCCGATGCCGGGAATCTTGATCAGACGCCCCAATTCCTGCTGCGCCACGGCTGCCGCCAGATCACCGACCGACAGACCGGACAGCACCGACAGCGCGGTACGGGCACCGATACCCGAGACTTTCAACAACTGGCGGAAGGCAAAGCGCTCGGCCTCGGTCAGGAATCCGTACAGATAGTGGCCGTCCTCGCGCACCGCGAAATGCGTCAGCAACTTGGTCTTCTCGCCCGCTGCCGGCAGGTTGTAGAAGGTGCTCATCGGCACGTCGAGTTCATAGCCGACGCCATTTACATCCAGCACGATCTGCGGGGGATTCTTTTCGGCGAGGATACCGGTCAGTCTTCCGATCATTTCGGGGCGATCTCTTTCTGGAAAAAGTACTGTATTTTCACACAGTTTCTCATCCTATCAGTCGCCCGCCGCGAATGCGATAGCCGGCCGTCGCCATGGCGCCCAAACCTTGGCCGCCATGGGCATGGGCAATGGCGCAAGCGAGGGCATCGGCCGCGTCGGCAGTTGGCGCGCCGGGCAGGTTCAACAGCCGGACGACCATGGCCTGCACCTGATCCTTGGCCGCCTTGCCATGGCCGACCACGGCCTGCTTGGTTTGCAGCGCCGTGTATTCGGCGACCGGCAAATCGGCATGAACCAGCGCGCTGATTGCCGCGCCACGCGCCTGACCGAGCAACAAGGTCGATTGCGGATTGACGTTGACGAAGACCTTTTCCACTGCCGCCTGATTCGGCTGATAGGTCGCGATGACTTCGCTGATGCCGGCGAAAAGGGTCTTGATCCGCTCCGGCAGCGACTCCTTGTCGTTCGACTTGATGCAGCCACTGGCGACGTACACCAGTTGCTTGCCGTGCAGTTCGATGACACCAAAGCCGGTCACCCGCAGGCCGGGGTCGATGCCAAGGATACGGGGGGTCGTGATGCTCATTTCGTCCTCGCCACCAGATAAACGCCGCTAACGGCCACCACCATGCCAAGCGCCGCAGTCAGGGTCAAACTTTCGCCAAAAATGAAGAAGGCGATCAGCGCCGTCATCGGTGGCGTCAGGTAGAACAGACTGGCCACATTGACCGCACTGCCGCTGCGGATCAGCAGGTTGAGCAGGCTGATCGCGCCGATCGACAGGACCAGCACCAGCCAGCCCAGGGCGAACAGGAAATGGCCGTTCCATTCGATCCGGTAATCCTCGAACACGGCCACGGCAATGGCGGTAATGATCGCTGTCGGGACAAACTGGATCACCGATCCGGTCCGCAGGTCGAACTTCGGGCAAAAGCGTTTCTGGTACAGCGTACCGGCCGTAATGCCAAGCAGCGCAACCAGCGCCGGAATCAGCATCGGCCCCAATGCGGCCTCGCCCAGTTTGCCGGAAACGACCATGCCGACGCCGACAAAGCCCAGCCCCAAGCCGGCCCATTGCCGGCCGGTTACTTTTTCACCGAGCAGCCACCCGGCGCCCAAAGCTGTCAGCAGCGGTTGCATGCCGACGACCAGCGCCGTCACCCCGGCCGGCAGGCCATGCTTGATGGCCACGAAGACGCCGCCGAGATAAACGGCATGGACCAGCACGCCGGATATGCCAATATGCAGCCAGTCACGCGGCTTTTCCGGCCAAGGCGCCCGGGTCGCCAGCGCGATGACCGTCATCAGCGTGATCACCGCCCCATAGCGGCTAAGCAGGAAAGAGAGCGGTTCGGCATAGGGCAGGCCGTACTTGGCCCCGATGAAGCCGGTGCTCCACAGAAAAACAAAAAGAAAGGGGTAGAAGCGCTGCATCAGTTGGTCCAATCCGGGGCACAGCGCTTGCGTGCTTCAAGCAGGGTTTCGAACAGCACGCGGGCATCGCCACTGGCCCGGTGGCGGCGCAGTTGCAGGCGTAATTCAACCGAAGCGCGGGTGATGTGCCACAAGGTCATTTCGCAATCCTCGAGCAGCTCGCGGATATCCCTCAGCGTAAAGGTCGGCACCAGATCGACCGTATCGTAGAGCTTGCTGAGCCAGACATAGTCATAGGCCCAGGCATCACAATACAGACGTTCCCCGCGCAAACGCCGATTCAGTTCAAGGCAAATCTCGACTGCCGGCCGCCCCTTGGCGAGCAGGACTTCACGCGTGATGCCATGCACCGCCTCAGCGGATTCGTCCCAGTGCGTCCATCCCGCCTCAGGCTGAATCAGCGCGCAGTAGGCGCTGCCATCGGACATGTAGAAGCCGATTTCGATCGGATAACTGCCCCGGCCAAATCCGGAGGCTTCGATGTCGATGACGATCGGCTGCGTCATGCTCTGGCGCCCCCGTCACACTGCAAGGCCCTGCTACCGACCGGTATCGAGGCAAGACATTGTGGCGCAAGGCGCCTCATCGGCGGCTCACCGTTCAGTTGCAAGTCGCCCGGCAGTTGGTCGCATCGGCCGCACAAGCCTTTTCGTTGTCGACGGCGCAAGTCTGCTTGGTCCGATAGGTGAAATTGATCCCCTTCGGATAGACGCACACCAGCTTGGTCAGCTTGCCCTGTTGCACCACGGCCATGCTCGTCGCTTTCAACGCCTTGAACTGGCTGGCGGGCAGATCGCAGGAAACGTAGGCGTCAAACTCGCCATCCTTCGATTCCCAGCGCGCCAGGTTCTTCATCTGGCGATAGTCCTCGTAACGGATGCAGGAATCGGTCTGATTGGCGTAAGCCTTGGCGTTATCGCTGCAATAGCCGGTGTAGGTGAATTGCAGCTCTTCCTCGGTCGGGCAGGCGTTCACCTGAACGGCACTGGCCAGATCGGGGCAGGAAAGCTGGGCGGCAGCAGCTGAAAGGCTCAGTGAAGCGACGATCAAGGCAAGGGAAAGCTGACGAAGATTCACGGTGGATCCTTAGGCTGCAGCAAGCAAAGCCACGAACTCCCCAGGCGTGGAATCCGTGGCGGGAAACATCAGTCTTCGATGACCGCCGTGGTGTAGATTTCCTGCACGTCGTCGAGATTTTCCAGCGCGTCGAGCAGCTTCTGCATCTTCACGCCTTCCTCGCCGGCGAAAACGTTTTCGCCTTCCGGCTTCATCGTCACTTCGCCGAACTCCGGCTTGAAACCGGCCGCTTCCAGCGCGTCCTTGACGGCCATGTAGTCGTTCGGCGGGGTCAAAACCTCGATCGAGCCGTCGTCATTGGTCGTCACATCGTCGGCACCGGCTTCGATGGCCGCATCCATCAGCGCGCCTTCGTCGGTACCCGGGGCGAAGATCATCTGGCCGCAGTGCTTGAACTGGAACGCCACGCAGCCATCGGAACCCATGTTGCCGCCAAACTTGGAGAAGGCATGGCGAACTTCGGCCACCGTGCGCACCTTGTTGTCGGTCAGGCAGTCGACCATGATCGCCGCGCCGCCGATGCCATAGCCTTCGTAGCGGATCTCGATGTACTCGACACCTTCCAGCTCACCGGTACCCTTCTTGATTGCGGTATCGATCTTGTCCTTGGGCATATTGACGCCCTTGGCCTTGTCGACCGCGACGCGCAGGCGCGGGTTGAAGTTGATGTCGCCGCCGCCCATCTTGGACGCAACGGTAATTTCCTTGGCAATCTTGGAGAAGGCGGCACCGCGCTTCTCGTCCTGGCGACCTTTACGGTGCTGGATATTGGCCCACTTGGAATGACCAGCCATGCTGTTTTCCCTGAATGCAAATAACGAAGAAGGCGTGATTTTACTCGCCCGGCGGCTTCTCGTCAGGCCTCAGTAGCGCCCAAACTTACGCTATTTAACAAAGCCGTATCGCCGCGTTGCTAGAATGCCGGGATACTTTTCCAGCTGGAGCCTGCCGCCATGTCCGAACCTCTCTACCTCGCCAAGTCCGAAGACGGTTATCCCGCATTGCTGCCGCAGATGGCCAACCGCCACGGGCTGATCACCGGCGCCACCGGCACCGGCAAGACGGTCACCCTGCAGTCGATGGCCGAACGCCTGTCCTACGCCGGCGTGCCGGTCTTCATGGCCGATGTGAAGGGCGACCTCTCCGGCATGGGCGCCGCCGGCACCCTGACCCCGAAGCTGGAAACCCGCCTCAAGGACCTCGGCCTCGAAGGCTTCGCCCCCTACGCCAACCCGGTTGCCTTCTGGGATGTCTTCGGCCAGGGCGGCGTGCCGGTGCGCGCCACCATCTCCGACATGGGCCCGCTGCTCCTCGCCCGCCTGCTGAACCTGAACGACACCCAGACCGGCGTCCTGCAACTGGTCTTCAAGATCGCCGACGACAAGGGCCTGCTGCTGATCGACCTGAAGGACCTGCGCGCCTGCATCCAGTACGTCGGCGAAAACGCCAAGGACTTCACCACCGAATACGGCAATGTCTCGACCGCCTCGATCGGCGCCATCCAGCGCGGCCTGCTGACGCTGGAAGAGCAGGGCGGCGACCGGTTCTTCGGCGAACCGATGCTCAATATCAACGACCTGATGAAGGTCGACGAAAACGGCCGCGGCGTCATCAACGTCCTCGCCGCCGAAAAGCTGGTCCAAGCCCCGGCGCTCTACTCCACCTTCCTGCTCTGGCTGCTCTCCGAACTGTTCGAACAACTCCCGGAAGCCGGCGATCTGGACAAGCCCAAGCTCGTCTTCTTCTTCGACGAAGCCCATCTGCTGTTCACCGACGCCCCGCAGGCGCTGACCGACAAGGTCGAGCAGGTGGTCCGTCTGATCCGCTCCAAGGGCGTCGGCGTCTATTTCGTCACGCAGAACCCGCTCGACGTCCCTGAAAAGATCCTCGGCCAGCTCGGCAACCGCGTCCAGCATGCCCTGCGCGCCTTCACGCCGCGTGACCAGAAGGCCGTCCAGGCAGCAGCGCAAACCATGCGCGCCAACCCGAAATTCGATGCCGCCACCGTGATCACCGAACTCGGCGTCGGCGAAGCGCTGGTTTCCTTCCTCGACGAAAAGGGCAGGCCAACCATGGTTGAGCGCAGCACCATCTTCCCGCCCGCCTCCCGCCTCGGCCCACTGACCGCCGACGAACGCCAGGCCATGATCAACGCCTCGCCGATGCTCGCCACCTACGGCCAGACCGTCGACCGCGAATCCGCCTACGAAATCCTGCGCGGCAAACCCGCCGCCACGCAAGCCGCCCCCGGCGCCATTCCGGCGCCACCGGCCGGCAACAGCAGCCTCAACGACAGCGACTGGGGCAACCATGCCAACCAGCAACAGCCGCGCTATGAACAAGCCCCGCAACCCCGACAGAGCGCCCCCGCCCCGCAGGAAAGCTCGGGCGGTGGTCTGTTCGGCGGCCTCGGCGACATCCTGACCGGCACCACCGGCCCACGCGGTGGTCATCGCGAAGGCGTGCTCGAAAGTGCCGCCAAGAGCGCCGCTCGCGGCGTTGCCGGCACGGTTGGCCGGGAGATTGGGAAGCAGATTCTGCGCGGGGTGCTGGGGTCAATCCTGGGCGGACGACGCTAAATAGTGTTCTGACCCAAATTACTTATAACCACAAAAACAACAGAATTAACTGGGGTCTCCCCCTATTATCTCTTTCATCTTTAAGGCGTTCTGAATCATATCAAGGGGGCATATTTTGAATAAAATTAATAATCTAGTCGCAAATTGGTTATTTCCTGCTTTGGTGACAGTAAGCTTGGCTGGTTGTCTTGCTACAACAAATGGCAGCGGTTTAGCGCCTTTGGCACAAGATGACTCTATACCGTCCGCAATCAAACAACATGAACGCACATATCCGGCCACTGTACGTGTTTGTATGATGCTCGATAGTTCATTTAATTATTCCACTGGTAAGTTTGTTGTGGATAAAAAAGGGTATGGCGTGGAAGAGAGGGCAGCTAGATGGGACCATTTAACTCGTTTGGGTCTTTTTACCAAGAGTCAAACAAAAACCAGCACAACATATGCCATTACTAGCTTAGGGAAACAATTCTATAGCGATGACAAATGTACGGCAGATTTTAATTTCGGACCTTCTTCCGGTATATCACTTACCTACGGCACACTGGAGTTTGAGCGTATCGTTAAACAGAAATATTTTCCTGAAGGCAAACTTACTAAATCCGATTTCAGAAAGCACTTGACTAAACTTGCTGACTGGGCAAAAGACAAAGATATGCGTCGAGCCTGGAAACTTCAAGGATTGGAAGAGATGGAAAATATGCAGTGGTACGCTGACACTCGGCGTACATCCAACGGTGTTGAGTTTACAGACGGTCCGCGTCTCTATCCTCTGCAACGCTAGCTTTCAAAATTCACATACTCTTTTTAGAAACAATAGGGGTCTGACCCCTATTGTTTCGATATGGTGAGCAGCCTAGCTCCCGGGGAAAGTTCGTGAAAATTTTGTAAAATCCGCGCCCTCGCAACGGCAGCTCGGTGCAAGTTGCCGCCCCCCTTACAAAAACAGGAAAAAATGCAATCTCCAATGTCCAGAGCAGCACTGCTAGCCGCCGCGTTGTTTTTATACGCCAGCACCCTCATCGCCGCAGAACCGATGACCGGTGCCGGGTCGTCTGCCGCCTACCCGATCTACAAGCTGTGGGCGGATCAACTGAAACGTGAAGGCGGTTTCGTGCTGAACTACGATCCCGTCGGCTCATCGGCCGGGGTCGAGAGAGCTCGCGCCCGTCAGGCCGATTTCGGCGCCACGGATGTCGCACTCAAAAGTGAGCAACTGGCCAAGGACAACCTTATCCTCTTTCCAACGGTCATCACCGGCGCAGTTCCCGTCATCAACCTGCCCAAGATGGAAAAACCGCTTGTTCTGGACGGCCCCACGCTGGCCAGAATCTTCCTGGGGGAAATTGAGCACTGGGATGCACCTGAGATCCGCGCCTTGAATCCCGGCCTGAGCCTTCCCGCAAAACCGATAGTCGCGGTCGTCCGCAGCGATGGCTCTGGCACCACTTACAACTTTGCCGATTATCTGGCCAAGGTCAGTCCGGCATGGAAACAGAAGATGGGCGTTGCCACGAACCTCAAATGGCCAGCCTCGTTCACGTCGGTCAAGGGCAGCAAGGGCGTTGCCGAAGCAGTGAAATCGACGCCCGGGAGCATCAGTTACGTGGATTACAACTACGTACTGGATTACAAGCTCACGGGGGCAGCCATGAAGAATGCGGACGGCGCCATCGTCGAAGCCGGGCCTTACACCTTCCGTGAAGCGCTTGCCCAGAGCGTCTGGAAGCAAACCGGCGACTTCACTCAGACGCTGACCAATCAGACCGGGAAAAGCAGCTGGCCCATCACGATGGGCACTTTTATCGTCATGCCCCGAGTCTCCAACAATCCGGAACGGACCATCCAGGTCACCCGTTTCTTCACCGAGGCATTCATGCGCGGTGACGACCTTGCGAAACAGGCCAACTTCGTCCGCCTGCCGTCGATCATCCAGGGGAAAGCCTTCCGGGTGATTTCGGAAATCGTCGATGCAAAGGGCGTTCCCATCGGCATAAACAGCCTCCGATAACTGCCGGACCTCAACGCAAAACGCCTCGCCTTAGCGCGAGGCGTTTTCGTTTCTGCAGACCGAACTGCGCACAAGAGGCCACACAAGATTGCCAACGGCATAGCTGTTCACTATGCTCGTACCCGAAGCCTGGAACAGATAGCATCCATGTTTCGATGCAAGATGGATGACGGTTTTTACAGCAACTTTCGGAAACATATATTTCCATCATTCATATGGTTTGACGTAATTTTTAAATTTTGTATTGATAAATATGCCTGCAATTTTGGGGGGCATACTTAACAGTTAGCCATCAGGAGTCTGTCGTGTTCTTTGAAGCAACGCATTGCCGAACCGCCATTGTTTGCTGCCTAGTATTGCTAGCAGTCGGCGTTAGCCACATCGCAGGAGCCGAGCAAATGTCAATTGAGCAAGTCATTCGCCAACACGGAAAGGAACCCGTCGCAAAGTCAATTGGCCCGGTTGCTGCCGCCCTAGTTAGCTGCTCCTTGCTTGTTGCTACCGATCCGGGGGCACCTCTTGGGAAGTTGCGCCTGAGGACGGCTCTTGATAATCAGGGGAACGTTTGGGCTTATGCATACACCAGTGCTGCTGAGTTATCGAAGGCATTTCCCAAAGGGGCTAGCCACGCCGAACTCACGTTCCCTGTCTTCTTCAGCATCATCGAAGCTAATCCGCAGTTTCGAGGCATCTACCTCAACTCCGCTTCGGATTCTCTCTACCCAATTCCGAGAGAGCTATTCCAATCTGTCAAAACACTTCTTCCGGGGAGCCACTGATGGCTAACCCTGCATTCGAGGCGACCTGCGCAAAAAGCCGCGCAGGCGCCTCAACTCCACGTTGTGCGTCATGAATACGAATACGCGAGTCCTTAAAACAACACTGGGCAGACCAGTACTGCTAGTTGTTGCACCAATGATGCATCTCTTACACATAGGGGAACGCCATGGAAAAAAAGGGAAAGTTCGTCCGCATGTCGCTGGTCGAATTCACCGGCTGGCTCAACGCCAATCGGTTCGACCGGCAGATCGGTGTCATCCAGAACCACCACACCTATATTCCGGGTTATGCCCATTTCAAGGGCAATAACCACATCGCCCTGTGTGAAAGCATGGAGCGCTCCCATCTGGAGCGTGGATTTGCTGAAATCGCCCAGAACCTGACCGTATTCCCGGATGGCGACGTTGTGCTGTGCCGCAGCTTCAACACGATTCCGGCCGGCATCAAGGGAGCTAATCAAAATGGCCTGTGCATCGAGAACCTGGGCAATTTTGACCTGGGCGGGGACGTCATGAGCGATGCCCAGCGCAAGGCTATCGTGACCGTTAACGCGCGGCTGTTGATGCGTTTTGGCCTGCCCTGCGACACGGATCACGTGGTTTATCACCACTGGTGGGATCTGAATTCCGGACAACGCACCAACGGCAGCGGCAACACCAAGACTTGCCCCGGCACCGCCTTCTTTGGCGGCAATAGCGTGGCCGCCGCCCAGGCCGGCTTTCTCCCGCTGATCGCCGCGGCGATGGGCGCGGCAACCAATCCACCCGCGCCGCCGCAGGCCCAGTTCCAGGGCGAGGTGAATACCCCCTCACTCCGCATCCGCGACAAGCCTGGCGTGGATGGCACCCAACTCGGCGCCGTGGCCAATGGCGCGCTGCTGGCGATCTACGAGGTGCGTAACGGCTGGTACCGCATCCATCCGACAGCGCAACGCTGGGTCAGCGGCCGCTACGTCATCAAGCGGGAATAACGGCGAACCTCCCTCCCCAAAACGCGTCGAACGCCTACCCCCTCACCGGAGCACAGCACCATGCCAGGCACCGTTCGTCTTCATCGCGTCTTGAAAGCCCCGGCCGAGCGCGTCTATCGCGCCTTTACAACGCCGGAGGCCATGGCCAAGTGGCTGCCGCCGCATGGTTTCACCTGCACGGTTCACCACATGGAAGCGCGGGTGGGCGGGACTTTCCGGATGTCTTTCACCAACTTCACGACGCAGCAAGGTCATACGTTCAGCGGCGAGTATCTCGAGCTCGTTCCCAACGCACTGCTGCGCTATACCGACCAGTTCGACGACCCCAATCTGCCGGGTGTTCTGCAGGTAACCATCTCACTGACGCCGGTTTTATGCGGCACCGAGCTGAATATCGTCCAGGAGGGCATTCCGGACGCGATTCCGGTCGAGATGTGCTACCTCGGATGGCAGGAATCGCTGGGCCAGCTGGCGGCGCTGGTTGAACCTGAAATTCAGCAATAAGCTTCCCGCCACACTCAATTTCACCAATCCAGGAGAACCGGCATGATCTACAAAGGCAGCTGTCACTGTGGGCAAATCGCTTTCGAAGTGGAGGGTGAGCTCTCCAAGGTCATGGATTGCAATTGCTCCATCTGTTCGCGCATGGGCTCGCTGCACTGGTTCGTGCCGCGCGACAAGTTGCGCCTGCTGACGCCGGAGAGCAATCTGGCCACCTACACCTTCGGCAAGCAGTCGATCAAGCATCACTTCTGCCCGAAGTGCGGCATTCATCCGTTTGGCGAGGGCACCGACCCGGCCGGGAATCGCATGGCGGCGATCAATGCGCGTTGCCTTGAGGGGGTAGAACTGTCGTCGCTGGCGGTCACCCATATCGACGGGCGCTCCCGCTAGGGCGTCGTCAGAAGAGCATCGGGGCCGCTGAACCAGCCCCGATGACCCAACTCAGGTGCGCCGCCGGAAGCCGGCCAGCATCTCCCATTGATGCACGCTCAGGCCGAGCAGGATCAGCACGGTGCCGATCCACAGGCGCAGTCCGATCGTTTCGCCGTTGAGCCAGTTGCCGAGCAGCAGGGCGATAACCGGGGTGATCAGCGTGATCAGGGCGACTTTCGAGGTTTCGAGGTGCTTGATCACGTAGTAGTAGAGCGCGAAACCAATCACCGAGCCGAACACACCGAGATAGACAACCGCCGCCCCGGCGCGCGGCGGCACGACGGCGGGCAACTGGGCACCGCTGAGCCACCAGACCAGCCCGAACAGCGGTAGCGACACGGTCAATGAACCGACGGTGGTGGCCAGCGGTGGGCTGTCGTCACCGATCTGTTTGAGCCAGACCATGCCGCCGGAGTAGACCGTGACCGCACAGAGCACGGCGAACAGCCCGGCCAGCGCGTGTTCATGGCCCAGCGTGTCGCCGTGGATGAAGATGGTCGCCAGACCGACGGCACCGAGCAACATGCCGATCAGCTTGACCGGGGTCAGCGAGCGCTCACCGACAAAGATCGCGCCCAGAATGGCGGCGGCCAGCGGCGACAGGCCGAACATCACCGAAATCAGCCCGGAATGCACATAGCGGGCGCCCCAATAGGTCAGTGCCATGCCGCCGAACAGGGACAGCCCGCCGACCAGATAGGCGCGGCGCGCCCGTTCATGCAGCGGCAAGGGGATACGCCACAGCGCGACCAGCAGGCCGGCGACGACGACACCAATCACCATGCGGGCGAGCACGGCGAGGGCAAAGCCGACACCTTGGCTGCTCCACTGGATGGCGAGCGGCGTGGTGGACCAGATCAGGACGATGCCGAGATAGGCAAGGGGGACGGACATAGGTTTCTCCGGTTCAATTCGCTTGTGGCGCAGGAGGATGCAAGGCGGCCTGATGAAGGCGCTCGCTGTCGATGAAGGCGGCGATCATGGCGCGCCAGGTGGCGTCGACCACGGCCGGCTCGGCACCGACTTCCAGCGCCAGAGCGTTCACCTTGGCCAGCACCTGCACCACCCGCGGCGGGGCCGGAACTTCGGCAGCCGTTTTCTTGAAACCAGCCGCCTGTTTCACGTAAGCCCCGCGCTCGGCGATCAGCGTGACCAGTTCGCGATCCAGCCGGTCAATGTTCTGGCGCACTTCGGCCAGCGAGGCGCATTGGGCGATTCGGTGGGCAATACGGGTCATGGCACTTCCTTTCGATCAGGGATAAACAAGGGGCAAACAAAAAGGCCGCGGGGTTCAAATCCGCGGCCTTTGCTGAATTCTGGGAGAAATCGACTACTTCACCCCGGCCCCGGACGAATGGCAACGCGCCACGCACGCAGGATGCGGCGAGACGGGGCCTTCAGGGAAAACAGGGAGATTTCGCAGTTCATTGGTTCATTTTGAAGGCATATTGTGCGCTGCGTCAAGACGACCGAAATAACGAACCAGCGGTATTCGGGCAGAATACTCGGCATAGCCCAACCACTCGCCCCCGGCCAGCCCCCATGCACGACCTGCCGCCGCTCCACACCCTGCCCGCCTTCGAAGCCGCCGCCCGGCTCGGCAGCTTTCTGGCGGCAGCCGAGGCCCTGCACCTGACACCCTCGGCGATCAGCCATCGCATTCGGCAACTGGAGGAGCATCTCGGCCAGGCGCTGTTCGAGCGCCGGCATCGGGCCGTGGTGCTGACCACCGCCGGGCGGCGTTATCTGGCCGTGGTGCGCGATGCCTTGTTGCGGCTCGACGAAGCCAGCGCCGTACTGCGCGCGCCGCAGCGCGAACGGCTGCGCATTTCGGCAGCGCCGGCGCTCGGCAGCAAGTGGCTGGTCATGCGCGTGGCGGAATATCAGGAGGCCCACCCGGACCTCGAATTCAGCCTCGGCACCGCCACCGGCCTCGGCCCGCTGCTCAACGGCGAGGCCGATATCGGGCTGCGTTATGGCGAGGAGGAATGGCCCGGTCTGCTCGCCTGGAAACTGTTCGAGGAACGGGTTTTTCCGGTGTGCAGTCCGGGACTGGCGGCCAGCCTGAATACGCCGCAGGCTCTCGATCAGGTCCGCTTGCTGCGCCATCCGCTGCTGTCATGGCAACGCTGGTTCGCGGCGGCGGGCATCCAGCACCCGGAACCGTCGACCGGCCCGAATTACGAAGACGCCCTGCTCATGCTTGAAGCCGCTGTCGCCGGCCACGGCGTGGCCCTGATGGCCGGCACGCTGGCCGCCCCCTATCTGACCGAAGGCCGGCTGATTCGACCCTTTCCGCAGGATTGCGCGGACCGCAGCTTTTACATCGTCGCTCCGCCAGCCGTGCAGGAAAAACCGGCGATCATGGCCTTCATTCGCTGGCTGCTGCACTCCACCCGAAAAGCCAGCCAAAAATGAAATTTTTCGCCGGATGACTTGACGCCAAGGTTGGCCATCAGATGAACTGAATTCATCTAACGACAATTCAAATCGTTTGAGCGAGGCCGAAAACCGGCCCATCCTTGCCTCACCCCCAAGCTCCGCTCGCAGCCCGCCCACCCGGCAGCGGCCCCGACGGAACCCACCGCGCCACCCTCACGCGGCCCTCCGGCCACTGCCGGTTTCACCCCATTTTGAGGAAATCCATCATGCAAGACCGCGACGGCTTTATCTGGCTCGACGGCCAGTGGCTGCCCTGGCGCGATGCCAAGGTGCACGTGCTGACCCATACCCTGCATTACGGCTACGGCTGTTTCGAGGGCATCCGTGCTTATGAAACACCGCGCGGGCCGGCCATCTTCCGGCTCGCCGAGCATCTGCGCCGGCTGGAGGATTCGGCTCACATCCTGGCCATTGACCTGCCTTTTGACCGCGAAACACTGGCCGCCGCCTGCCGTGAGGCGGTGACGCGCAACAATTTCAGCAGCGCCTACATCCGGCCGCTGGTCTTTCTCGGTGCTGAAAAACTGGGCGTCGATCCGGCCGGTGCGGCAGCGCACGTCATGGTCGCCGCCTGGCCGTGGGGCGCCTACCTCGGCGGCAAGGCGATCGAGGAGGGCATCCGCGTCCGCGTGTCGTCCTATGCCCGGCACCATCCCAACGTGCAGATGTGCCGCGCCAAGGCGATTTCGACCTATTCGAACTCCATCCTCGCCGTGCGCGAGGCGCGCCGCGACGGTTACGACGAAGCGCTGCTTCTCGATACCGATGGCTATGTTTCCGAAGGCTCCAGCGAAAACCTGTTCATCGTCCGCGATGGTGAATTGCTGCAGCCGGACAGTGCTTCGGCGCTCGACGGCATCACCCGTCGTACGGTCTGCACGCTGGCCGCGGAGGCCGGCCTGGTGGTGCGCAGCAAGCGCCTGACCCGCGACGAGGTGGTTTGCGCCGATGAGGTCTTCCTGACCGGCACGGCGGCCGAGATCACGCCCGTGATCGAAGTCGATGCCCGGCGCATCGGTACGGGTCGCCCCGGGCTGCTGACCCGGCGTCTGCAGAAGGCCTATTTCGCCTGCGTCCGTGGCGAAGACGCCGCCCATGGCGATTGGCTGACAATGGCATGATGACGGCAAGGGCGAGCCGGAGTAGCATTAGCGTTTTATGATTTAGTTAGGATCGCCATGAAACCCCTGTTCGCCCTGTCGCTGCTCTTCGCCGCTCTGCCTGCCCTGGCGCAGGATATTGGCACGCTGACCGCCGACACCAAGAAGACCGTGCTGCCTGTCGTTCCCAAGGTAGTGAATGCCATGCAGGAAGCCGTCGCCGCGAAGGGTGTGGCGGGAGCGATTCCGGTGTGCAAGGAACAGGCGCCGGCACTGATCAAGGAAAAGCGTCAGGAGACCGGCTGGGACATTCGCCGCGTCAGTTTGAAGACCCGCAATGCCGAGCGCGGTACGCCGGATCTGTGGGAAGTTCGCCAGTTGGCCGATTTCAATATCCGTGCCACCAACGGTGAAAAAATCGACACGCTGGAAAAGAGCGAGATCGTCACCATCGACGGCAAGCAGGTGTTCCGTTACATGAAGGCGCTGCCAGTCGGTGATGTCTGCCTGAACTGCCACGGCGCCGCCGAGTCTTTCGATGCTGGCCTGAAGGCCAAGCTGGCTGAAAGCTACCCGCATGATCAGGCCACCGGCTATACCAAGGGCCAGATTCGCGGCGCCTTGACGGTCAAGCGCCCGCTGTAATTTCAGCACTGCCCTTGCCGGCCAGATGGTCGAACAGGGCAGCTGCCGCCGGAGCAAGGGCAACCCGTGAGCGAATGCAGAGCTGCAGGTCGCGCGGCGCCCATGAATCAGTAATTTCGATGGTTTTCACGGCATCGGCAGCGCCGATCGACGAGCGCGGCACCATGCCGATGCCGACCCCGGCGGCGACCATGCGGCAAACGGCGTTGAAACTGCGGACCTGAATCCGCACATCGAGCCGGCCGCCAAGCCGGGCCGCGTGGTTCATCATGAAGGTGTGAATGGCGCTGCCGGCGTGCAAGCAGACGAAAGGCTCGGCCAGCACATCGGCGAAGGCCAGTTCGCACTTTTCGGCCAGCGCATGGCCGGGGGCAACGATCAGCACCAGCCTGTCCTGCCGATAGGGCCGGGTTTCGACACCGGCCAGACCGCCCTCCGAGGCGACCACACCGATTTCCACCTGCCCGGCCGCCACTGCCTGGATGATCGCCGGACTGGGCTGCTCTTCGAGACTGACCCGGATGTGCGGATGTTCGCGCAGGAAATCACCGAGGTCTTCCGGTAAGAAACAGTTGATGGCGTTGGTATTGGCGAAAACAGTGACCTGGCTATGCAGCCCGCTGGCGTAGGGGGCCAGGTCGGCATGCATCTGTTCGAGCTGGGCGAAGACCTGCCGGGCATGACGAAGCAGCGATTCGCCGGCCGGCGTCGGCGTCAGGCCGCGGGCATGGCGGGCAAAAAGCGGGATGCCGAGGGCGGCTTCGAGCTGCGTCAGCCGGTGGCTGGCCGAGGAGGGGGCGAGATGCACCTGTTCGGCGGCACGGGTCAGGCTGCCGGAATCGGCGATCGCGGCGACCAGCCGCAGGTCGGGAAGATCGTAACGCATGGTTTCGTCCAGAACGAATGCTTGATTTGAATAATACCAATTGCCCTGCCTGCTGGCGCGGCTTTTAATACGGTCTGCCACAAACCACCCGGGAACGACTTTGGAAAAAACGAATGCTTATGGCGCAGGTTTGGCCTTGCTGGCAGCACTCGGCTTTTCGCTGAAGGCGATCTTCGTCAAGCTGGCCTATCCGTATGGCGTCGATGCGATCACTTTGCTCGCCTTGCGCATGGGCTTTGCGCTGCCAGTCTTCCTGTGGGTCGGGCTGGCCGGGCAGAAGGCGGGCGCCAGCCTGTCGCGGCGCGACTGGGGACAGCTGGTCTTGCTCGGCTGCCTGGGCTATTACGGCGCCAGCATTCTCGATTTCTGGGGACTGGAATACATCTCGGCGGGGCTGGAACGGCTGATCCTGTTCACCTACCCGACGCTGACCATCCTGATCGGCGTGCTGTTCCAGGGCAAGCCTTTCACCCGCCGCGAGGGCATCGCGGTGGCGCTGTGCTACACGGGCATCGGCTTCGCCTTCATCCACGACCTTGGGCTGGGCGAACCGCGCAATGTGCTGATCGGCGGCGCCCTGGTCTTCGGTTCCAGCATTTCGTATGCGCTCTACCTGTCCGGCAGTGCACCGATGATCGCCCGGCTCGGCGCGATGCGCTTCTCGGCACTGGCCATGCTGGTCTCGTCAGCCGTCACGCTGCTCCACTTCATGGCGACCCAACCGTTCTCGGCTTTCATCCAGCCCATGCCGGTCTATGGCTGGGGCTTGGCGATGGCGATCTTCGCCACCATCGTGCCGGTGTTCGCCCAGTCGGCGGCCATTCGGCGGATCGGGGCAGGGCGGGCTTCGCTGTTCGGCATGGTCGGCCCGATGCTGACCATCGGCTTCGGCCGGTGGCTACTCGGCGAACATATTTCGCCGGAACAGACGATCGGAGCCACTTTTGTTGTTATTGGGATATTGATCGTCAGCCGCAGGTAAAATGCTTCGGTTAGAATCTGAAGCATGATCGGAATTCTGCTTATCACTCACGGTAGTTATGGCGAGGCACTCATCCAGAATGCCTGTCATGTACTGAACAAGCGTCCGGCGCAAGTGAACCAGCTTGGCGTCTCGGCTCAGGATGACCCGCTGGATCTGCTGGCGTTGGCACGAGAGATGCTCAAACCGCTCGATAACGGCGAGGGCGTGTTGGTGCTGACCGACATATTTGGCGCTTCGCCGGCCAACCTTGCCCTCAAGTTGCTCGAACCCGGTCGCGTCGAAGGCCTGACCGGGGTCAATCTACCAATGCTGTTGCGCGCCCTGACCTATCGCGACAAAGGCATGGAAACCCTGCTCGTCAGAGCCCGCGATGGCGGTCGTGACGGCATTTTCAACATGCGGGAACATTAAGAACATGCTGACGACCGAAACCGAAATCATCAACAAGCTGGGCCTCCATGCCCGCGCTTCCGCCAAATTGACCCAGCTCGCCGGCAAGTACAAGTGCGAAGTCTGGATGAGCAAGGGCACGCGCCGCATCAACGCCAAGAGCATCATGGGCGTGATGATGCTGGCCGCCGGCAAAGGCTCGAAGGTCACGCTGGAAACCGATGGCGCCGACGAAGCCGAGGCGATGGAAGCCTTGCTGGCGCTGATCGCCGACTATTTCGGCGAGGGAGAATAAGCCGCCATGAGCTTCACACTGCACGGCCTGGGAGTTTCCGGGGGCATCGCCATCGGGCGGGCCATGCTGATGTCGCACGCCACGCTGGAGGTCTCGCACCTGACCCTGGCGCCGCGCATGGTCGACAAGGAAATCGAGCGCTTCGACATGGCAGTCAATGCCGTCAAAGAAGAGCTGATCCTGATGAAGGAGAACACCGAGCACGCCCCGGCCGAGCTCAATGCCTTCATCGACATTCACACGATGTTCCTCGAGGACCCGGAACTGGCCGTCAAGCCGCGCGACATCATCCGCGAGCGCCGCTGCAACGCCGAATGGGCGCTGGTCCAGCAGATGGAGCATCTGGTCGGGCAATTCGAGCAGTTCGATGACCCCTACCTGCGCGAGCGCAAATTCGACGTGGTGCAGGTGGTCGAACGCGTCGTCAAGGAACTGCTCGGCCACCGCAGCCGAAATGCCCTGAAAACGGCCAAACGTTCCAAGGAAGAGGCACTGATCGTCGTCGCCCACGACCTGTCGCCGGCCGACACCATCGCCTTCAAGGAACACCGTTTCGCCGCCTTCATTACCGACGTGGGCGGTGCCACGTCGCACACGTCCATCCTCGCCCGCAGCATGGCGATCCCGGCCGTGCTCGGCCTGGAAAATGCGCGCGGGCTGATCCGCGATGGCGAGCAATTGATCGTCGATGGCATGCGCGGCGTTGTCATCGTCAATCCGGATCAGCGGGTGCTTGACGAGTACCAGCTGCGCAAAGAACAGATCGAGCTCGAAAAGACCAAACTAAAGCGCCTGAAGACTGCAAAATCGGAGACGATCGATGGTGTTTCGGTGCATTTGTTCGCCAATATCGAACTACCAAATGACGTTCCGGTAGCCCTGGATTGCGGCGCCGAGGGCATCGGCCTGTTCCGTACCGAGTTCCTTTTCCTTGACCGCGGCGACATGCCGGACGAACAGGAGCAGTACGAGGCCTACAAAAAAGTGGTCAAGGGCATGGCCGGGCGGCCAGTCACCATCCGCACCTTCGACCTTGGCGCCGACAAGGATCTGAACCCGCAAGGTAATGCCGGCGACCGGGTCAAGACCAATCCGGCCCTCGGCCGGCGGGCCATCCGCCTGTCGCTGGCCGAGCCCCGGATGTTCCAGACCCAGTTACGGGCCATCCTCCGCGCCTCGAAACACGGCCCGATCAAGCTGTTGATCCCGATGTTGGCGCATGCCCACGAAATCGACCAGACGCTGGCGGCACTGGAGCAAGCCAAATCCAGCCTGCGCGGCGAAAAAGCCACCTTCGACGAAAACATCGAAGTCGGCGGCATGATCGAAATCCCCGCTGCCGCACTGGCCGTCGGTCTTTTCCTGCGCCGGCTCGATTTCCTGTCGATCGGCACCAATGACCTGATCCAGTACACGCTGGCCATCGACCGCTCAGACGAGCAGGTGGCCGGCCTCTACGACCCGTTGCACCCGGCCGTGCTGATGCTGATCGCCCATACGCTGTCGATGGCGGAAAAAGTCGGCGTTCCGGTTTCTGTCTGCGGTGAAATGGCCGGCGACCCGGACCTCACCCGCCTGCTGCTCGGCATGGGCCTGCGCATCTTCTCTATGCACCCGTCGCAAATCCTCAAGGTCAAGAATCGCGTGCTGAAGGCCGAAGTCAATGAACTCGCCCCCAACGTCCGCCGCATCCTGCGCCTCGACGAACCGATGAAGCTGCGCGAGGCACTGGACAAGTTGAATGCCTGACCGGAATCCCACCACCTTGCGCCGCTTTTTCCTGAAATTTTTCTTTGGCATGGCCTGCGCCACCATCCTTGGCCCGGCATGGGCAGAGGAACCCCGCCCCTTCGTACTTGGCATTGCCCCCCACACCAGCGCCCGGGTGATTCTGGAAATGTACCAGCCGCTGCGCCAGTCTCTGGAAGCAGCCCTGAAGCAACCCGTGGAAGTTCAGACTGCCCCTGATTTCAGCGAATTTGCCCGCCGCGCCCTGAATCAGGAATACGACATCGCCGTCACGACCGGGCACCAGGCCCGCCTCTACCAGACCGATGCCGCCTACCTGCCGCTGCTGACCTATGTCGCCGAATTCAAGGCAGTAGCCCTGGTGGACAAGAATGGGCCGATCCACACAGCGGCCGACCTGAAAGGGAAATCCGTCCTCGGACTGTCGCCCACTTCGCTGGTCACCCTGTGGGGCCAGCAATGGCTGAAAAAGCAGAATCTCGGCGACGTTCCCGTCCGCTACGTTTCGGCCGCCGACAGCGTCAGCCGGCAAGTGCTGGCCGGCGAGGCCGCCGCCGCCTTTACGTCGCTGGCCAATTACCAGAAGCTGCCGCCGGACATCCGCCCCCGCATGCGCATCCTGGCCGAAAGCGAACCGATGGCCGGGCGGGTCTATATGCTCAACAAGCGCTGGAGCAAGGAGCGCAAAGGTATAGAAAAGGCCCTCTGGGCATTTGCCGCCACGCCTGAAGGCAAGGCCTACTTCGAGCAGAACAAGCTCGATGGCTATCGCAACCTGAAGCCGCGCGAACTTGAGGCGATGGA
Source organism: Dechloromonas aromatica RCB (assembly GCF_000012425.1). Taxonomy (NCBI): domain Bacteria; kingdom Pseudomonadati; phylum Pseudomonadota; class Betaproteobacteria; order Rhodocyclales; family Azonexaceae; genus Dechloromonas; species Dechloromonas aromatica (nom. nud.). Next base: position 4,379,652 of record NC_007298.1, read on the forward strand.
CCCGTATGTCGCTGAAACGCGGCAGGCGCTGAGCTCAAAATGAAATTCACATCGCCGCTTCGCTCGGTGCGAGGTCGGCTGCTGATCGTCGCCATTGCCATCGAAGCGGTGATGCTGACTTTGCTGGTCGCCAACAGCCTGCGCCTGCTGACCACCCATATGGGCCGACAGGCGGAGCAGCATGTCGAGGAAATCGCCCCCGTGCTGATCGCCGCCATCGTGGCGCCACTGGCCCAGCGCGACTATGCCACCGTGCAGGCGGTGTTCGACGAAAGCACCAAGGTTGGCGGCATCGATTACCTGGCGCTTGCCAACAATGACGGAAAACTGGTGGCCAGCAGCGGCTGGCCGGAAGGCGCAGCCCTGCCGCCAGCCGACCCGCACCTCAATATCTTTGATGCCGACAAGCAGAAACCGCGCTACGACGTGCTGGTTCCCGTCGTTACCTATGGCCAGAAAATGGGTTCGCTGCACATCGGCATCGATCTCTCGCAAATCCGGACCGCCCATAACCAGTTGTTCTCCCAAGGCATTTTCATCGCCCTGATCGAGATGCTGCTTTCGGCCGGTCTGATGATCCTGCTCGGCTATTTCCTGACCCGCCATCTGGCGGGCCTGACCCAGGCCAGCGAAGCAGTTGCCGCCGGCAACCTGACCCCGCCACCGGTGCCCGAAGGCAACGACGAGGTAGGGCGCCTTGGCGCCGCCTTCAACGCCATGTCACGGGCGGTGGCCGAGCGCATTCTTGAACTCACTGCCTCACGCGACGAACAGGCCCGACTGGCCAGAAGCGCCGAGACGGCAGCCCGCGCCAAGACGTCCTTTCTGGCCACGATGAGTCATGAAATACGGACGCCGATGAATGGCATCCTGGGCATGACCGAACTGACGCTGGCCACCGATCTCACCGAGGAACAACGCGAATACCTGACCTGGGTTAAATCCTCGGGTGACAACCTGATGCGTGTTCTCAACGACATCCTCGATTTCTCGAAGATCAATGCCGGTGAACTCAACCTCGAACACATACCGCTAGACCTGAGCAGCTTGCTGGACAGCGTGGTCGCGCTCTATTCATCGGTGGCTGCCAACAAGGGCTTGCGCCTCTACTGGGCCGCCGACACCGAACTTCCCGAGCACCTTCTGGGCGACCCGGTGCGCATCCAGCAAGTGCTCAACAATCTGCTGTCCAATGCACTCAAATTTACCGAGCATGGCGAGGTCGCCATTCGCGTGCATTGCGAGAAAACCCTCGAAAACAGCAAGGTGTGGCGTGTCCACTTCACCGTCGCCGATACCGGCATCGGCATCCCGGCCAGCAAACTGGGCAATATCTTCGACCCCTTCGCCCAGGCCGAAGAATGGACAACGCGCAAGTATGGCGGCACCGGCCTCGGGCTCTCGATTGTCGAGCGTCTTGTCCGGCTGATGCATGGCGAGATTCGCGTTGAAAGTGCGGTGGGCGAAGGCACCCGCTTTCATTTGCTGATCCATCTCGATCAGGCCGAAAAATCGACCCCGAAGATCGCCGAACTCGACAAGGAAGCGGCGCAGTGCAAACTGACCAACAAGCAAATCCTGCTGGTCGAAGACACGCCGGTCAATCAGAAAATCGCCGAAAAGCTGCTTTCCCGCTATGGTTGCCGCGTGACCATTGCCGTCAATGGTCTGGAAGCGCTGGCCGCTGTCGAACGCGACACCTTCGATCTGATCCTGATGGACATGCAGATGCCCGAAATGGATGGCGTCGAAGCAACCCGGCACCTGCGCATCCGGGAAGCAGAACTCAAGCTGCCACGCCAGCCAATTGTCGCCATGACCGCCAATGCCATGGAGGAAGATCGGGAACAATGCATCACCGCCGGCATGGACGACTTCATCGCGAAACCCTTCCGGGCTGACGAAGTGATCAGCATGCTGCTGCGTTACCTCTAGGCTAAACGCACCAAATCAGCGGATGCTTGATGCAGGCTCCAGCGCCGCCGTTTCCATCGGCCGCTCGCTACTCATCCCGGCCCGCCGCCTGAGTTCGGCCAGCACCTGAACCGAACTGGCGCGCGAAGCGGCAACTTGTTCACGGCGATCGCGCTCATCGATCAAGGCCAGCGCCTGCTGACGCCAGGCAACCATCTTCGGCTCATGCTCATGGTGCAGATGGTGTTTGCGATGCATGGTAAACCAGCGGTGCGCCTCGGCTTCGTCGACCGGCACGCCTTGACCAATCTGATACATCAGCCCGATCTGGAATTGTGAAACCTTGTCCCCTTGGTCGGCAGCCTGGTGGTACCAGCGCATCGCTTTCGCGTAGTCGAGCGGAACGCCATCGCCATGCTGGTGGATGACCGCCAGGTTGTAGGCAGCATCGATATTGCCTCTGGCCGCCTGCGCTTCCCAGATCGCCACCGCGCGCCCAGCTTCACCGCCCTTGAGCAACATGGCAGCCTCCCGCATCTCCTCGTCCACGCTGGCGGCGAAACTGCTCAGGTTAAACAGGGAAAGGCAGAGGGCAAGGCAAAACCGCAGCATTGGTCCGGACATGGCAATTCTCCAAAAAACGCTCTGACGCCCAAAACAGACATCGGCGGGCAATCGACGCTTGAGCAAAAGACGCAGGAATGCCGGCATCCTAGGTTCGATCTTCCTTCTTTGGAATTAGACAAATTGTCGCGCGACAATTTGTCACATTCCCGCCCCCCTGCAACTCCCGGACAATTAGCGCCCACTTAAATACCAATAAATCAGGGAGAGCTTCATGGGGTATCGCATCCATCCGTTGGCGGCGGCGTTGGCCGTCGCCTTTTCATCGTTGGCAGCGCAACAGGCAGCCGCCCAAACAACATTGAATGAGGTAGTGGTTAGCGCGAGCAAGATTCGTGACGCGGCCACGCCGCAGCAAATCGGCTCAGCGGAAATTGCCGCCCAGCATGCCATCACCCGCGATACAGCGGCCTTGCTGCGCGATGTACCCGGCGTCAGCCTGTACGGTGCCGGCGGTGTATCCAGCCTGCCCGTCATCCATGGCCTAGCCGACGACCGCCTGCGCATCACCGTGGATGGCATGGACTTCATCGCCTCCTGCCCCAACCACATGAACCCACCGCTTTCCTACCTTGACCCAACCAACGTATCGAAGATCAAGGTATTTGCTGGCATCTCTCCAGTCAGCGTTGGCGGGGACAGTATCGGCGGCGCCATCGTTGCCGAGTCGGCCGCTCCCCAATTCGCGACACCGGACCAGGGCCTCCTGGCCAAGGGTGAAATCGGCGCCTTCTTCCACAGCAACAACAATGCTCAGGGCGGCAACCTTTCTGCCACGCTAGCAACCGAAAACATCAGCATCAGCTATACCGGCGCCCTGGCCAAGGCTGACAACTACAAGGCTGGCGGCAATTTCAAGACGTGGACAACGACTGGCCGCATTGGCCACACGCTGGCCCTCGACGAAGTCGGCTCGACGGCCTACGAAAGCCGCACCCACACCCTCGGCTTCGCCGTGCGTGGCGGCAACCACCTGGTCGAAGCCAAGTTCGGTTATCAGGACGTTCCCTACCAGCTCTACCCCAACCAGCGGATGGACATGCTGGATAACGAGCAGAAGCGCATCAACCTGCGCTATCTCGGCCAGTACGACTGGGGTACGTTCGAAGCTCGCGCTTACCATGAGACGGTGGATCACTTCATGGACTTCGGGGCAGACAAGCGGTATTGGTACAGCGGCATGTCGGGTGGGTCGAACTCTCTTAACGGCACCCCCTGCTCACCAATCACGGGCGGCATGTCAGGCTGTGCTGCAGGCATGCCGATGTACACAAGCAGCAAAACGACAGGTGTCAATCTGAAAGCCGATATCGAGCTCGGCGCCAATGATCTGCTGCGCATCGGTACGTTGTACCAGCACTACACGCTCAACGACTGGTGGCCGGCCTCCGGCGGCGGCATGTACCCCAATACCTTCGACAATATCAAGGATGGCAAGCGTGATCGCCTCGGCGCTTTTGCGGAATGGGAACGCCGTATCGGCAAGCAATGGACAACCTTGCTCGGCGCTCGGTACGAGCGGGTTGAAACCGATGCCGGTGATATTCAGGGCTATAGCAGCAGTTACGCTACGGATGCGAACACCTTCAACAACCGCGACCATAACCGCAGCGACAACAATGTCGACCTGACAGCCCTCGCCCGGTACACGGCGAACAACATGTCCGACATAGAGTTCGGACTGGCCCGCAAGGTTCGTTCGCCCAACCTGTACGAGCGCTACACCTGGTCGACTTCGACCATGGCCGCATTGATGAACAACTTCGTCGGCGATGGCAACGGCTATGTCGGCAACCTCGATCTGAAACCGGAAAAGGCCTACACCGCTTCCTTCACCTTCGACTGGCATGCAGCAGACCGTAGCTGGGAACTGAAGGCAACCCCGTACTACACCCATGTCGATGACTACATCGATGCAACACGCCTGACTGCTTTCGCGAACACGAACAACCAGTTTGTCGTCCTCAAATACGCCAACCAGTCCGCCCGCCTCTACGGCCTCGACCTCTCCGGCCGCATGCCGCTGGCTAAAACCGGCTTGGGTGAGTTCGGCCTGCGCGGCTTGATGAACTACACAAAAGGTGAAAACCGCGACACCGGCGGTAACCTGTACAACATCATGCCGCTCAACGGAAAACTGGCACTCACGCACCAATACGGCAGCTGGAGTAACGCACTTGAACTGGTCGGGGTAAGCGGCAAGAACGATGTTTCCTCGGCCCGCAACGAGATCCACACGGCTGGCTACAGTCTGACCCATCTGCGTACCAGCTACACGTGGAAAAACGTCCGTATTGACCTCGGTGTCGAGAACCTCTTCGACCGTTTCTACTACTTGCCGCTCGGGGGGGCCTACACCGGCCAGGGCACCACCATGAGTACTACTGGCACTTATTCGCCGGCCTGGGGCATTGTAGTTCCCGGTATGGGGCGTTCGATTTACGCTGGACTCAACGTCAAGTTTTAAGCCATTGAACCTGGCAAGCCCCGGCCCTGGTCGGGGCTTTATCATTTTTGGACAAGGAAAAACCATGGGAGCAACGTCTGCCACCTCATCCAATAACCAAGGACATATACCAGCGGGTGCGTTGATCTACTCGGCCCGCGTCCCGGGGAATGGCTGGCGCCTGCGTGAAGGCGTCGTCCGTCTGGACAACATGGCGAACGATGGCCTGGCCACGTTCGCCAGCCTGGCCATCGCTGGCGACATTCTCGGCTGCGAAACCCTCCTCTTTGGCTGCTATACCTTCCGTGCTACCGCACTGACTCAGTGTCGCCTGACCCCCTGGCCGGAAGGTGCCGAAGCAGCCGACAGCACATCGCTGCTCACCTCGTTGGCCAAGGCTCAGCAACGCGCGGCCGAACTGGTGGCCCTGCGCGGCGGCCAGGCCACTGACCGCGTCCTCGGCCTGATTCGGCTACTCGCCGATCAGGCTGGCCGTGTCGTCCTGCCCACCCGTCAGGACATCGCCGATATTACCGATCTGCGTTTTGAAACGATCTCGCGCATCGTCAAACAACTGGAGCGTAGCGAGATGATCCGCTCGATCCGCATCAACGGCGTCCATGCCACCCGCAGCTTCGCGCTCGGCGTAGCAATCCCCTGAAAAGCTTGCCACCCAAGGTATGGCGCCAGGGGTGCGACAATTTGCCACATTCACGCGCACCGGTGCGCTCCGTATCATCCGCTCCTAACCATCTGTTTCATAAGTATTTTTTGATACAAATCAATTAGGATTCGATGATGAAGCGTTTTGCACTCGCGCCGTTGGCGCTGGCGGTCCTTTCGGCCTTTGCCTCTACCCAAGTAGTCGCAGCTGACACCTCTCTGGCCGAAGTCACCGTTACCGCCACGCGTGAGGGGCAACTGGTCAGCGAAACGCCGGCCACGGTCGGCGTCATCAAGGAAAAAACGTTGCGCGAGGTCAAGCCAACGCACCCGAGCGAAATCATGGGCCAGGTCGCCGGCGTCTGGGTCAACGTCACCGGTGGCGAGGGCCATCAGACGGCCATCCGCCAGCCGCTGACCACCAACCCCGTCTATCTCTATCTGGAAGACGGCATCCCGACCCGTTCCACTGGCTTCTTCAACCACAACGCCCTGTACGAGGTGAACCTGCCGATGGCCGGCGGCATCGAGATCAACAAGGGGCCAGGCAGTGCGCTCTACGGCTCCGATGCCATCGGCGGTGTGGTCAATGTGCTGACCCGCAAGCCACCGACCAAACCGGAAATCGAAGGCTCGCTCGAAGGCGGCAGCTACGGCTGGGCGCGGACCATGGTTTCCGGCGGCAGCGCCTTTGGCGACCACGCTTTCCGGGCCGACCTCAACCTGAGCCACACCGACGGCTGGCGCGACAAGACCGCGTACGACCGGCAGAGCGGCACCCTGCGCTGGGACAGCGCTATCGGCGATGATGCAACCCTGAAGACGGTCGCCACCTTCTCCAAGATCGACCAGCAGACAGCCGGCAGCTCGGCCATCTCGAAGAACGATTACGACAACAACCCGAAGGCCAACTACACCCCGATCTCGTTGCGCAAGGTCGACGCCTTCCGCCTGTCGACCGCCTACGAGAAGGAGTGGGGCAACTCGCTGCTCAGCATCACCCCCTACTACCGCAACGATTCGATGGATCTGCTGGCCAACTGGTCGCTGTCCTACGACCCGACCATCTACACCACCGAGAACCAGTCCTTCGGCGCCCAGATCAAGTATCGCCACGACTTCGAGCCGCTGCGCACCCGTTTCATTGTCGGTATCGACCTCGACCACAGTCCGGGCAGCCGCATCGAAAACCGCATCAACACGACCTCGACCGGCAGCGGTTACACCAAGATCTACACCGGCTACACAACGGGCGCCCGGGTCTATGACTACGACGTGACCTATCAGGGAATCTCGCCCTATGTGCATGGTGAGATTTCGCCGATCGAAAAGCTGCGCATCACTGCCGGCCTGCGCCAGGACCATGTCTCCTACCGTTTCGACAACCGCTACGGCACCTCGCCGGTCGTCGTCGGTTCGGCCTATTACGGCCAGGTCGCCGATGGCGACCTGAGCTTCAACCACCTCAGTCCCAAGCTGGGTGCCACCTACGCCTTCAGCGATTCTCTGAACGCCTTCGCCGCCTACAACCACGCCTTCCGCGCCCCGTCCGAAGGCCAGCTCTTCCGCCCTTCCGTCGCCGCCAGCGCCGCTGCAGCAAATGCCGCAGCAATCGCCGCCAGCAACCTGAAACCTATCAAGGTCGACAGCGTCGAAACCGGCCTGCGTGGCAACATTAACCGTTCCGTAAACTACGAGGTCTCGGTCTATTACATGACCAAGACCGACGACATCCTGAGCTACCGCGACCCGGTCACCAACATCACGACCTCGACCAATGCCGGCAAGACGCTGCACAAAGGGATCGAGATCGGCCTCGGCATCCAGATCGCTTCTGCCTGGCGACTCGACACCGCCCTCTCACACGCCAAGCACACCTATGGCGAGTGGCGCGTTGGCACGATCGATTACACTGGCAAGGAAATGGAACTCGCCCCCCGCACCATCGCCAATACCCGCCTGACCTGGGGCGATGCCAAGACCGGCATGGTCCAGGCCGAATGGCTGCACTTCAGCAGTTGGTGGTCCGACCAGGCCAACACCACGAAGTACGATGGTCACGACCTGCTTAACCTGCGCGGCGCTTATCCGCTGTACCGCGATATCAGCCTGTTCGGCAACGTGCATAACGTGACCGACCGTCGTTACGCGGAAAGTACCGGAACACAAACCGCCGGTGGCGTGATTTACCCGACCTTCGCCCCTGGCCTGCCACGCACCTTTACCGTCGGGATCCAGGCCAAATGGTAAAGACTTCGGCACGCGCTAGCGTCTTGCTGGCCGCACTGCTGCTCGCCGGCACGGCGGCCGCCCATGACCATGCCGACCACTCGGCCCACGACGCCAAGCCCAAAGCCGACTACGCCAAGGTCTGGCTGGAAAAACAACAGACGGCGCCCCGCCTTGCCATTGCCGCGCAATTCGACGCAACTGGCCAACTCTGGCTGGCCCGCGTGATCGGCCAACAGATTTTCGTCAGCCATTCCAGGGATGCCGGCAAGACCTTCAGCGATGCGGTGACGGTCAACCGCCAGCCCGAGCTGATCTCGGCCGATGGCGAAGCCCGCCCGCAGATCGCTGTTGCCGGGCAGCGGGTTTATCTCAGCTGGACGCAGGCGTTGCCGCAACCGTTTGCCGGGCACGTCCGCTTCTCGGTGTCCGAAGATGGCGGCCAGACGTTTAGCGAACCCGTCACCGTCAATGACGACAGCCGCCCGATCACGCATCGCTTCAACGCCATGCTGGCCGATGCCGGCGGCGTGACGCTGGCCTGGATCGACAAGCGGGACGGCACCGGCAACTCGGACTATCGCGGTGCGGCCATCTACACCGCCCGCTCGACCGATGGTGGGCGCAGCTTCTTAACCAACCGCAAGCTGGCCGACAACTCCTGCGAATGCTGCCGCCTGGGCCTGGCCGCTGACAGCGACGGCACCCCGGTCGTTTTCTGGCGCCAGATTTTCGGCAAGAACGTCCGCGACTTCGCGCTGGCCCGCCTCGATGAACCGCTACGCCGCGTTTCTGAAGATGGCTGGGAAATCGATGCCTGTCCGCACCATGGCGGCGCACTGGCTATCGACAACGAAGGCAGTCGCCACATCGCCTGGTTTACCGGCGCCGAAAAATCGCCCGGCCTGCACTATCGCCGCATCGACGGCGAGACGATGAGCCGTCCGTTCCACTTCGGCAACCTTGATGCCCAGTCCGGACACCCGCAAGTGGCGGTTGTCGGGCGCAAGGTCGTACTCGTCTGGCGGGAATTCGACGGCAAGTTCAATCACATCCGCCTGATGACCTCGCGCGACCGGGGCCAGACCTGGTCGGCCCCGACCAGTCTGGCCCGCACCGCCGGTGCCGCCGACGATCCATTGCTGCTCACCGACCGTGGTATCCCCTGGCTGGTCTGGAATACCACGGAGGATGGTTTGAAACGCTCGCGGATTGCGCCATGAAGCGCCTCGCCATATTGATCGCCGCACTGCTGATCGCCGGTCTGGCCCAGGCCGAGATGCGCCCCTTCGTCAGCGGATCCCTGCAAAAAATCGAACGGGCACAAAAAGGAAAACCCTTCATCCTCGGCTTCTGGTCGGCCAGCTGCACGCATTGCCCGGCCGAGCTCAAGGCCCTCGGCGAACTGGTCCGCAAATATCCGAAACTGGAACTGATCCTGGTCGCCACCGATACGCCGGCCGAAGCCCCTGAACTCGAGCAACTGGCCCAGGATTACGGCGTCGCCCCCCAGGCACGCTGGGTCTTCGCCGACGCCCAGCCCGAACGGCTGCGTTATGAAATCGACCGCCGCTGGTATGGCGAATTGCCGCGCACCTACTTTTACGATGGACGGCAGCAGCGCAAAGGGCACTCCGGGGTCCTGCCGACAGCACAACTCGAACAGTGGGCCAGCGAACACGTAAAATAGAAAAATGTCTGCCGAGCGACTTCTCCATTTCGAACCAGAACTGCCTGAATGGCGCAGGAGCGGTCGCTTTTTCCTGGTCGCCATCGGCCTGCACGCTGTCGTGCTCGCCTACCCGCTGGGCAAGGTCGTCAGCCAGCTCGACATCCCGCCACCCGGCCCACTCACCGTCAAACTGATCGAAGCCCTGCGCCCGGCGCCGGTAGTGCAGCCGGTCAGCACGCCGAAACCACAACCGGCACCGGTCGCCCCCGCTGCCCCCAAGCCGCGCCCGGTCCTGGCCATGACACCGGATCAGAAACCGGTCACGGCAAGCACACCAACGGTCGCCCCGCCAGCCCCGGTTGCCCCCGAACCCGTCGCCCGGGTCGCGGCCAACCCCACCCCGGCGGCGCCCTCAGCCGCTCCGGTGACAGCTGCCCGCTTCAATGCGGCCTACCTGAACAATCCGGAACCCAAATACCCGCCGCTGTCGCGCCGCCTTGGTGAAGAGGGCAAGGTCCTGCTCAAAGTCCGGGTGAGCAGCGACGGCACCGCCGCGACGGTTGATCTGGAAAAAAGCAGCAATTACGACCGCCTCGACGAAGCAGCGCGCCAGGCCGTGGCCCGCTGGCGTTTCATCCCGGCCAAGCGTGGCGACGAGCCAATCGAGGCATCGGTCATCGTGCCTATCGTTTTCCGGCTGGATGGCTGATTCTGGAATGTGGACGTGACGACGGGGACCGAAGTCCCCGCCGGCTATCTTTGGTAACAAGGCTCTAGCAGCCCCGGCTAACCGTTTTTAGGCGGCAATAGCGAATTGCTCATCATTGGCAATTATGGATTTGCTTCATTAACGTCGATCGCCTGACGAGTTGCCTGCGCACCTTTGTCCGCCCTGTCGAGACCAGTACACCCCCATCCAAAAACACTCAGCGGAATGCCCTTGGGTGGAGGTGAGGGGAATCGAACCCCTGTCCAGAACGCCTCCAGATTGCCGGAATTACAACCATGCTTTCAATTATGGGGGCGGGGGGGTGGTTTTTCAAGAGCCGGTTTCGCCACTGGCAGCAGATATCAGTGGCCGCACCAGCCACGCCGGTCGCCACGGCCGAATGCATCGCGCGAGCGTTCGGTCGAAGTGAGCGTCGACCGAACGCGCTTTGAGGTACCGTCGAACAGCACATCGAAACGGGCCGGCTCGTTCCAGTCGTCGCAATAGCGCCACTCCCAGACCAGCTCGTCACGGGCCTTGAAATAGACAGTCCATTCCGGAACGGGGGGACCGATGGTGCGAACGACATCCTCCTGCGTCATGCCAGCCTGGATGCGGGCGAAATGCTTCATGGTCAGCACATTTTCGCGGGACAGGAAGCGGCCATTGGCATCGCCGCGCACGAAGAAGGTGTGGTAGCCCATCGCTCCGAAGGGATAGACGAGGGTTTCACCCCCGTCGGCCTCCCGCCAGCGCAGGGAAGGCACGCCCATGGTACGTTCCACGTCGATCAGGCCGGCATCGGCGGGGATTCGGCCGGCGCCATCGTAGCTGGCACAACTGCTCAACAGGCCACCGACCAGAAGCAAGACTGAAAGGCGGCCTGCCATGGTGAGCATTTACTCGCGTTCTGCCGTCAGCAGGCGCTCGCAATAACGGGCGATCAGATCCACTTCCAGATTGACCTTGCTGCCTGGCTTCAGACGATTCAGCGTGGTGTTTTCCAGTGTGTGCGGGATCAGGTTGATGGTGAAATCGGTGCCGTTGACTGCATTGGTCGTCAGACTGGTGCCATCGATGACGATCGAACCCTTGCGGGCGATGTACTTGGCGATTTCCTTCGGAGCGCGGATTTCGAGCAGGCGGTTGTCGCCAATCGCGTCAAAGCGCAACACTTCGCCGACCCCATCGACGTGGCCGGAGACCAGGTGGCCGCCGATCACGTCTGACAGGCGCAGCGCCTTTTCCAGGTTCACCGGCCCAGGCTCGGCCAGGCCGACGGTGCAGGACAGCGTTTCCGGCGAGACGTCGACGGCAAAGGTGTTGCCTTCCCGGGCCACGACGGTCAGGCAGACGCCGTTGTGGGCGATCGAATCGCCAAGTGCGACATCGTCGAGCTTGAGTTTGCCGGCATCGACATGCAGGCGGCAGCCGACTTCACGGGGGGTAATTTCAATAATGCGGCCAACCGCCGCGATGATTCCAGAAAACATGGCAGACCCTGTTTTACGCATAAAAGAGGACTTTATCACGCCCGGTTGACCACTCGGCTTGCGCAAAAGCAGGTTTGGCCATAGGTTTTCACCTTTGCGTAATCGATTTACCTGGAGGAGACAATAAATGAAAAAAACCATGCTTGCCTCGCTGCTGGCAACGCTTGCCGCGACAGCCATGGCGGACATCAATGTCGGCGTGACCTTGTCGGCCACCGGCCCGGCCGCTTCACTCGGCATCCCGGAAAAGAACACGATCGATCTGCTGCCGAAGACCATTGCCGGTCAGAAGGTCAATTACATCGTGCTCGACGATGCCTCGGACACCACAACCGCCGTCAAGAACACCAAGAAGTTGATCAGCGAGAGCAATGTCGACCTGATCATCGGCTCGACGACCACCCCAAACTCGCTGGCCATGGTCGACGTCGCCGCCGAAGCGGAAACGCCGATGATCGCCATGGCCGCCTCGGCCCGCATCGTCGAACCGATGGACGCCAAGCGCAAATGGGTGTTCAAGACGCCACAGAACGATGCCCAGATGTCGACCGCCATCGTCGAGCACATGACCAACAACAACGTGAAGACCGTGGCCTACATCGGCTTCTCGGATGCCTACGGCGAAGGCTGGTGGAACGAATTTTCCAAGCTGGCCGAGGTACGCAAGATCAAGCTCGTTGCCAACGAGCGCTTCAATCGCGTCGATACCTCGGTCACCGGCCAGGTGCTCAAGGTGATGTCCGCCAAGCCGGATGCCGTACTGATCGGCGGCGCCGGCACGCCGGCCGCCCTGCCGCAGAAATCGCTGAAGGAGAAGGGCTACAAGGGCATCATCTACCAGACGCACGGCGTCGCCAACAACGACTTCCTGCGCGTCTGCGGCAAGGATTGCGAGGACACCGTGCTGCCGACCGGCCCGGTCCTCGTTGCGGCACAGCTGCCGACTGACAACCCGGTCAAGAAATCGGCCATGGACTATGTCGGCAAGTACGAAGCCGTCCATGGCAAGGGCAGCGTCAACGCCTTCGGCGGCTATGCCTGGGATGCCGGCATCCTGCTCGCCAACGCCGCCCCCGTCGCGCTGAAGAAGGCCCAGCCGGGCAGCAAGGAATTCCGCGCTGCCTTGCGCGATGCGCTGGAAGCCACCAGGAATGTCGCCGGTTCGCACGGCGTCTACAATATGAGCGCCAACGACCATCTCGGCCTCGATCAGCGCGCCCGTGTCATGGTCAATATCAAGGACGGCGGCTGGAAGCTGGCCAAGTAAGACCAACGAACCGCAGTGCCCGGCCCGGATGCGGCCGGGCACTGCATGGTAGACTTCCCCCTTTCCTTTTCCGGGATGAAATCATGATCAAGAAGCTGACCCTCGCCGTACTCGCCACCATCTCCACCGCGGCGCTGGCCGACATCAATGTTGGCGTTTCCGTCGCCGCCACCGGTCCGGCCGCCTCGCTCGGCATTCCGGAAAAGAACACCTTCGCCCTGTTGCCGACCACCATCGGCGGCCAGAAGGTCAATTACATCATCCTCGATGACGCGACCGATCCGACCGCGGCGACCAAGAACATCAAGAAGCTGATCAGCGAAAACAAGGTCGACGTCGTCGTCGGCTCGTCGACCACGCCGAGTTCGCTGGCCATGATGGATGTCGCCGTCGAGAACGAAACCCCGCTGATTTCCATGGCCGGTTCCGCCATCGTCGTCGAACCGATGGACGACAAGCGCAAATGGGTATTCAAGACGGCCCAGAACGATGCCCACATGGCCACCGCGCTGGTCCAGCACATGACCGACAAGAACGTGCAGACCGTCGCCTTCATCGGCTTTGCCGACGCCTACGGCGAAGGCTGGTACAAGGAATTCGCCAAGATCGCCGAGGTCCGCAAGCTGAAGATCGTCGCCAGCGAGCGTTACCAGCGCAACGATACCTCGGTGACCGGCCAGATTCTCAAGATCATGTCCGCCAAGCCGGATGCTGTTCTGGTCGGCGGTGCCGGTACCCCGGCCGCCCTGCCACAGAAGGTGCTTAAGGAAAAAGGCTACAAGGGCCTGATCTACCAGACGCACGGCGTGGCCAACAATGATTTCCTGCGCGTCGGCGGCAAGGATGTCGAAGGCGCTTTCCTGCCGGTCGGCCCGATGGTCGTTGCAGCGCAGCTGTCGAATGACAACCCGGTCAAGAAATCGGCACTGGAGTATGTGAGCAAGTACGAAGCTGCCCACGGCAAGGGCAGCGTCAGCTCCTTCGGCGGCCACGCCTGGGATGCCGGCGTACTGCTCGGCAGCGCCATTCCGGTTGCCCTGAAGAAAGCCAAGCCGGGTACGGTCGAATTCCGTCGTGCCCTGCGCGACGCGTTGGAGAACACCAAGAACGTCGCCGGCGCCCACGGCATCTTCAACCTGACGCCGAACGACCACCAGGGTTTCGACCAGCGCGCCCGCGTCATGGTGACCATCGAAAACAACACCTGGAAACTGCTGAAATAACCGGGCTGGCGACCGCGGCGTTACCCCTCGCAGTACCTGCGACGGTAGCGCCAGGCGGTCGCTTCGCTTGACCCACCTGCCAATTCGAATGGCTATCCAGCGCGTATAACGCGCTTTTTCTCTTTTTATTAGGTCGCAGATGGACCTCCAGATTCTCCTTCTTCTCGGCCAGGATGGCATCACCAACGGTGCCATCTATGCCTTGCTCGCCCTCGCGCTGGTGCTCGTTTTTGCCGTCACCCGCGTCATCTTCATTCCCCAGGGCGAATTCGTCGCCTTTGGCGCGCTGACGCTGGCCTCACTGCAGGCCGGCAAGGTACCGGGCACGGTCTGGTTGCTGCTCGGCCTGGGTACCACCGTCGCCATCCTCGACGGTTACCGCCTGTTGCGTGAAGGCCGCTACGCCAAGCTGCCGCCGCTGCTCATCGTCAATGTCGGTATCCCGCTGCTCTTCGCCGCCGGGCTGTTCGCCATGCCGCCAACCCAGTTGCCACTGTGGACGCAGGTGGTCATCGCCATGCTGCTGGTCGTACCGCTCGGCCCGATGATCTACCGCATCGCGTTCCAACCCCTGGCCAGCGCGCCGGTACTGGTGCTGCTGATCGTCGCAGTGGCCGTCCATCTGGCGCTGATCGGCCTCGGCCTGCTCTTCTTCGGGGCCGAAGGCTGGCGCACCCCGGCCTTTACCGATCTCAGCTTCGAACTGGCCGGCGCCCCGCTGCAGGGGCAAACCGTCCTGGTCGTCGTCGCCTCGGCACTACTGATCATCGGGCTGTATTTCTTCTTCGAACGCACCATCTACGGCAAGGCGCTGCGTGCCACCGCGATGAACCGCACCGGCGCCCGCCTGATGGGTATTCCGCCCGTGCTGGCCGGCAAGCTGTGCTTCACGCTGGCCGCCGCCATCGGCGCCTTCTCCGGCATCCTGATCGCCCCGATCACCACCATCTACTACGACTCCGGCTTCCTGATCGGCCTCAAGGGTTTCGTCGGCGCCATCATCGGCGGCCTGGCCTCCTATCCGCTGGCGGCACTGGGCGCCATCCTGGTCGGCCTGCTTGAATCTTATTCGTCCTTCTACGCCAGCGCCTTCAAGGAAGTCATCGTTTTCACGCTGATCATCCCGGTGCTGTTGTGGCGCTCGCTGACCGCGCACCACATTGAGGAAGAGGAAGAAAAGGGCGACGAGGCACCGGCTGGCAAGATCACCACCGGCAAGCGCAGCGCCAGCCTGATCCGTCACCTGCCGATGCTGGCCTTCGTTGCCGTGCTCGGCATCAGTCCGCTGCTACTGCCTGAATTCACCATCACGCTGCTCAACTACATCGGTCTCTACGCCGTCGTCGCCGTCGGTCTCGTCCTGCTGACCGGTGTCGGCGGTCTGACTTCGTTCGGGCAAGCGGCTTTCGTTGGCCTCGGTGCCTACACGACGGCCTGGCTGACCACGGTTTATGGCCTGTCGCCGTGGCTGACCCTGTTCATCGGCATGGCCATCACGGCCGCCGTCGCCCTGTCGCTCGGCTTCATCACGCTGCGCATGGGCGGCCACTACCTGCCGCTGGGGACCATCGCCTGGGGCATCAGCCTGTATTTCCTGTTTGGCAACGTCGAATTTCTCGGCGGCCACACCGGCATCACCGGCATCCCGGCCGTCTCGCTGTTCGGCTGGGAGCTGAAATCAGGCCGGGAATTCTTCTACCTGATCTGGCTGGTCGTGCTGCTGGCCATCGTCAGCATCCGTAACCTGCTCGATTCCCGCGTCGGCCGGGCCATCCGGGCACTCAAGGGCGGCACGGTGATGGCCGAGGCGATGGGCGTCAATACGGCCCGCGAGAAGATCATCATCTTCCTGATCGCCGCCCTGCTGGCCAGCATTTCCGGCTGGCTCTATGCCCACCTGCAGCGCTTCGTCAATCCGACGCCGTTCGCGCTGAACCAGGGTATCGAATACCTGTTCATGGCGGTGGTCGGTGGCATCGGCCACGTCTGGGGCGCCGTGCTCGGCGCCGGCGTGATCACCATCCTCAAGCAGTGGCTGCAGGACTTGCTGCCGCAATTGCTCGGCCAAAGCGGCAATTTCGAGGTCATCGTCTTCGGCATCGCCATGGTGTTGATCCTGCAGAAGGCGAGGGCAGGCTTGTGGCCCGTCATCCTGCGTCTGCTGCCTTCGCGCAGCATCATCCGCGAAGTGCCGCAGGCCGAGGCCCTGCCCAAGCGCCAGCCGACCGCTGCCGGCAGCTTGTTGCTGGAAGCCAGCGAGGTGACCAAGCGTTTCGGCGGACTGGTCGCCAACAACAACATGAGCCTGACCGTGCAGGCTGGCGAAGTGATGGCGCTGATCGGCCCGAATGGCGCCGGCAAGAGCACGATGTTCAATTGCATCTCGGCAGTCAATCCGGCCACCGAGGGCAAGATCGCCTTCCTCGGCGAATCGACGGCCGCATTGGCCGCCCGTGACATCGCCCGGCGCGGCATGAGCCGGACTTTCCAGCACGTGCGGCTGCTCGGCAACATGAGCGTGCTGGAAAACGTCGCCATCGGCGCCCATCTGCGCGGTAGCAAGGGTGTCCTCGCCGCCGCGCTGCGCCTCGACCGGGCCGAAGAAAACCGTCTGCTCGCCGAAGCCGCCCGCCAGATCGAGCGTGTCGGCCTGGCCGAGCACATGTTCGACGCCGCCGGCAGCCTGGCCCTTGGCCAGCAGCGCATCGTCGAAATCGCCCGCGCCCTGGCTTCCGATCCCTGCCTGCTGCTCCTTGACGAACCGGCCGCCGGTCTGCGCTACAAGGAAAAGCAGGCGCTGGCCGAACTGCTGCGCAAGCTGCGCGCCGAAGGCATGGGCATCCTGCTCGTCGAACACGACATGGACTTCGTCATGGGACTGGCCGATCGGGTCGTCGTCATGGAATTCGGAGAAAAGATCGCCGAAGGTCTGCCGGAGCAAGTCCAGCAGGATCCGAAGGTACTTGAAGCTTATCTGGGAGGGGTCGAATAATGAGCATGACCCACCTGCACGACAACGAGGTCATTCTCGACGTCAAAAATCTGCGCGTCGCCTACGGCAAGGTCGAGGCGCTGCACGAGGTCAGCCTGACCATCCGCCGCGGCGAGATCGTCACTGTCATTGGCCCGAACGGCGCCGGCAAGACCACCTTGCTTTCGGCCCTGATGGGCTTGCTGCCCTCGGATGGCGACATCGTCTACATGGGCCAGCCGCAAAAGCATGAGCGCTCGGTCGAGCATCTGGTCCGCCATGGCATGACGCTGGTCCCCGAAAAACGCGAGCTGTTCGCCGAAATGAGCGTCGAGGACAATCTGTTGCTCGGTGCCTTCGACCGTTACCGCACCGGCCATCGCGACCAGATGGAAACGATGGACGAGGTTTTCGAACTCTTCCCGCGTCTGGAAGAACGGCGCGCCCAGCTGGCCGGCACGCTGTCCGGCGGCGAACGCCAGATGCTGGCCATGGGCCGCGCCCTGATGGCCAAGCCCAAGCTGCTGATGCTCGACGAACCCAGCCTGGGTCTGGCGCCGCTGATCATCAAGGAAATCTTCCGCACCATCTCGGCGCTGAAGGAAACCGGCGTCGCCATCCTGCTCGTTGAGCAGAATGCCCGGGCCGCGCTGCAGATATCCGACTACGGTTACGTGCTGGAAACCGGCGAGATTTCACTCGCCGGGCCGAGCGCCGAACTGGCCGCCGACCCGCGGGTGATCGAGGCCTATCTCGGCCTCGGCCAGAAACACTAGCGCGAACTCAACGCGGCCCGCGCTCGTCGTCATGACGGCGACGCGGGTCGTTGTTCTGCCCGCCGCCCGCCGGCGGAGCCGGTGGCTGTCGCGGTGGCTCGACCCGCGGTGGCTGCACTGCCTGAGGCATCGGCTGCGGCGCTGGCGCCCGGACCTCCGGAGGTGGTGCCGGGCGCGGCATTTCCGGCTGACGCTGCATCGGCTGCGGCATGCTTTCCCGCTGCATCGGTCGTTCCAAGCGCTGGAAGTCACCGGCATCACGGCGCTGTTCCGGCGGACGCATCGTTGCTTGCGGCTGGCGCGGCTCACTCCGCACTTCCGGAGGCGGCATCTCGCGGCGCATGGGGACCGGCGCCGGCGCTGCCTCAAACGAGCGCCCCCGTGGCTCGACGCTGGGTGCCGTTTCGGCCGGCCGACGCAGAATTTCGCGACGCGGTTCGGCCGCCGGCACACGGGGCGCTTCCGGTACCGCCTGGCGGACTTCCGGGGACGGCATTTCCCGACGCTGCGGAACCTGCACGGGCAAGGGCTCTGGCGAACGTCCGCGCGGATCACCTTCCGGTCGCCGGAAATTTTCGCGACGCGATTCAGGTACTGGCTCACGACTGGCCTCCGGCATTGCCTGGCGTCTTTCCGGCGATGGCAAGCCACGCGGCATCGACTCCGGGGCTGGCGCTGCCTCGATTGGCCGGCCACGGTTTTCATTTTCTTGACGACGTTCAGGCATGGGGCGCAAGACTTCGGGGCGCGACTCACTCCCGCGACCATTGATTGCCTCTGGCGTCGGCGAGCGGAATGCCGGGCGATCCGTATTGCGTGGCATCACCTCGCCGCGGGGCGCCCCACGTTCCGGGCCATTCGGCCTTGGTGCATCGAAGTCGCGACGCGGCTGGCGACTCTCAAGGGTACGCCGCTCGCCATCATGCGAGCGTACCGCCCCCGGTGCCGGCGCCAGCCAATCGGCGCTGGGGGCGCGACTGGCCAGCGGTGCGCGACCCAATTCCTGACGCTGCTGCGGCGTAATCTCGCGGGCCGTGATCGGCCGCCCTTCACGAACCAGATGGGCGGGAACCACGGTCACCGCACGTGGCAAACCGTTATAAGCAAACGGCTGGCGCGGTCCGGGACGCATTGCCCGATCGATCAAGTTCACATCGCGAACATTGGCCATATTGATCTGCCGGACATACTGGGGAGTGTAACGATGCCCCGGCACATAGACCTCGCGCGGCGCCAGCGGGAACCAGCCCACGGCCGGGGCGGCGCCAAAGCCGAAACTGACGTTCCAGCCTGGATTACCGATCCAGGCAACCAGCGCCGGCGCATAGACCGGGCGCGGCACAAGACGCCCCGGCACCCAACCCCAGCGACCCTGAATCATCGCCCAGCGGCCGTAATGGAAGGGGGCAAAGCCCCAGGGAGCCTGGTCGACCCAGGTCCATCCCCACGGCGCAACCCAGGCCCAGCGCCCATAGCGGTAGGGGGCCCAGTCATCGGCCACTGCCCGTGGATACCAGACCGTGCCGTAGTCGGGCGCCGTCCGCCAGTCGCCATAGGCATCCAGATCCTGATAGCCGGTCATGTGGGGCGATACATGGCGACGCGCCATACCCGCCAGCGTGGCATTTTCGCGGTTGGCCACCCATTGATCGAAAGCATCCTGATCCCAGTCACCATCGAGTTGCTCGCGACCGTCGCGCCAGCGACTCGCCTTCTGACCCGCAGCCACCGGCGTTACCCGCTGGCGATCCTCGAAGGTCGCCCGGCCGGCCTGCACGCTCAGCTCGGAGTGATCGGCCAGGACATCGATGCGGTAACGCCCCGGCGTCTGGAAACGCACTTGGCCATCCGGCGTCACGACCATGACATCGTCGGCCTGATCCCGATCGAGCACCGTGACGGCCAGGCTTCCCTCGTTCAGGCGAACATCGACCAGGCTGTCGTCTACTCGCGAAAACTCGATCTGGCTCTCATCGGCCAGCCGATAGGCTGTTGATCCGACCCAGACCTCGGCCCGGCCACGCCGCCCGGTTTCCAGGATGGCTCCGCTGCTGATAGGCCAGTTGATCGTAGCCGCGCCCCCCTGATCGTTACGGTCTACCCGAAAAAAGACCTCATTCTCGATATGGGCCAAGCGGCCGACGCGGGCTGGCGGATCGCTCTGCGCCAAGGCAGGCAACGCAATCATCAAGACCGCCGCGGCAAAAATTCGATGCAGTGATTGCAGCATCAGGTACTCCCGTTGAAAAGGCAGGCCCTGCGCGATCTGGCGGGCCGATAGACAATCAACGTTTGATCGTGCCAAACGGATGATCGCCAGGCGAGGCAAATGGTTTCAAAATGTTGCCGAGGAGACCAAATCAGGTGTTGTCGGTCGCAATACCGTACTTCTTGGCTACCGTAACATAGAGCTCGCGTGCCGAGGCCACCTTGGCACTCTTGCGATCCTTGCGCTGGGCCCGCTGCAAATAATCCACCGCCCGGGCCGCCAGTTCGTTGTCCCACCCCTTCTTGTCCATCAGCGTAAAGATTGCCTTGGCAGCATTCACCAGAAATTGCAGGTTGGGCACCTGCTCGGCCGCCTGAATCAGCAGTTTTACCGCGCCTTCCAGATCGCCGCTGCGCGCCGCCATGACGCCCCTGTTGTTCAGATCGATGATTTGCTTGCTGACCTGATCGAGCAGTGCCTTGCCGGCATCGGGCTGGCCGGTTTTCTCGAAAACGCTGGTGATATGGTCGATCAGGTGCGGGTCTTCGTGATTTTCCGCGGCCACCTGGCGCATGATCCGGCCCGCATCGTCTTCCTTCCCGGCGGCGTAACAGGCATGCGCCAGATCGACGGCCAGTCGCTGCGAGGTGTGGCGATCCTTCCCGACCGCCTCGGCAACGATGGTTTTCTGCAGCGCCAGCGCCTGATCGACCAAATTCCTGGCTTTCTCGGTCGCGCCTTCGGCATGCAGACACAGGCTTTCAGTCACCATGGCGGCCAACTCGGCCTGCTTGTCACCGCGCCACTCCCGCTTCATCTCCGTGGCAATCTTGCGCGAAGCTGCCACATCACCGCGCTCGACCAGCACCCGTGAAAGATTGGCAAAATCGTCCACCGTCCGCAGGCTGGAGCCCCGACTGCGCTCGATCACCTTGCCATAAGCCTTTTCAGCCGCCAGCAGGTCCTTGTTGCGGGCGGCGACATCGCCGACCAGGCGTTGCCGTACCGTGTTGTGCGGCGAAGCATCGGCGCCCCGCTGCAGCGTTTTCTGGGCTTCATGCAGGCGCCCCTGGGCCTCGTGCACCGAAGCCAGAAAATCGTAAGCCGACAGGTACTCCGGCGTGTCCTGCGTCACCTGCTCGGCCAGTTGTTCGGCTTCATCCAATGCGCCACGATCGCGCAAGGCCATCGCCAGTCCCATCTTGGCCCACGGCACGACTCGCCCTTCAAGCACCCGCCTGAACACTTCTTCGGCTTCGCTGGTTCGCCCAAGCTGGTGCAGCAATTCCCCCTTGAAGCGCAGTGCGTCGTACATGTAAACCGGTTGCTGCTGGATGACGCGATCACAGGCCGCAATCGCTTCCTGCAGCGCACCGTTTTCGATCTGCTCATAAATCTTGCGCAGCACATGCTTCTTGTAGACGGCCTTGACCAACCTGGCCTGCAACTGTTCCGCCGTAAACGGTTTGATCAGGTAATCGTCCGGCGCCAGTTCAGCCAGTGCCACGACATTGGTGTAGCTGCGTTCGCTGGTGATGATCAGATAGACCGTGGACAGCGGAATCAGGTGCGCGTGGCGCAGTTCTTCCAGGAGTTGTTGACCATCCCGCCCATCGTCGAGGACAAAATCCGACAGGATGATGTCAAAACGATTACCCTTGACCTGACGGATCACTTCCGCCGAATTGCCCGCCCCATGCACCATCGTGACACCCAGCGCACCGAGCATCAGGCGCATCGAATCCCGCGCCGGCGAATGGCGGTCGACAATCAGGACACGTTTCTTGGACAACGACTGCTGCAGGACGAGCAGCATCTCTTCGTTGTCCAGCGGGCTCCCCCCGCTGGTTGGGCTGGCGTTCATTGTCATCAAGTTACTTGAGAACGCCAGACAGGGCAACCGTCTCGGGCAGGGCAACGCCTATACTGGGCGACTCTTTCTGCTGAGCAATCCACTTCCCGGAGAAATCGATGATGAAAGACCTGTTACACGCACTTGTCTTCCTGTTCTGTGTTGCTTTTGCCGGCCTCGCCCACAGTCAATCCGTCATCGACATTCCGACCCGCCCGGGCGTCACCCAACGCCTGCTGGTCATCAAGCCCAGCAACCCTACGGCCACCGTCATCCTTTTCGCCGGTGGTCACGGTGGGCTGGGCATCTTCCCGAATGGTTCATTCAAATGGGGCGACGGCAACTTCCTGATTCGCAGCCGCCAGTATTTTGCTGAACGCAACCTGAATGTCGTCATCGTCGATGCCCCCTCGGACCGCCAGAACCTGGCCGGATTCCGACAGACGCCCGAGCACCTGGCTGACCTCAAGGCCGTCATCGCCTGGGCCCGCGAACAGGACAAGATACCCGTCTGGCTGGTCGGTACCAGCCGGGGAACGCAGTCCGCCGCCTTCGTTGCCACGCAGTTGCGCCAGCCGGATGGTCCGGACGGACTGGTTCTGACGTCAACCATCCTCAAGGACGACAAAGGACGCCCCGTGCCTGCCATGCCACTGGAGCAGCTTGCCATCCCGACCCTGGTCGTCCATCACGAACAGGACGGCTGCTCGCACTGCTTCTACGCCGATATCGGCCCGCTCAAGGACAAGCTAGCTCATCTGCCACGCCATGAACTGCTTACCATCAAGGGCGGCGCCAACCGCGGCGACCCCTGCGATGCCTTCGCCTACCACGGCTACAACGGCCTGGAAAAAGAAGTCGTCGGACACATTGCCGACTGGATTCTGGCCTCCGGAAAATAGCCAACCGCCTTAGCTGGCCTTGCCGCTGACACGCCGACAATTCTGTGAATTTTCAGCGACCTGACGTAAAATCCGCGGTCCGATACTGCGCTGCAACAAACCCATCCCGATGCTCTATCCCACCCGTTTCGATGTCATCGTCGTCGGCGGCGGTCACGCCGGCACCGAGGCCGCGCTCGCCGCAGCGCGGGCAGGTGCGAACACGCTACTGCTGACGCACAACCTCGACACCCTCGGAGCGATGAGCTGCAACCCGTCGATCGGCGGCATCGGCAAGGGCCACCTGGTCCGCGAGGTCGATGCCTTGGGCGGCGCCATGGCTGCCGCGACTGACGAAGCGGGCATCCAGTTTCGCATTCTGAATGCCTCGAAAGGCCCGGCCGTTCGCGCCACCCGCGCCCAGGCCGACCGTGTGCTGTACAAGCAGGCCATTCGCACGCGCCTGGAAAACCAGCCCAACCTGACCATCTTCGCCGAAGCCTGCGACGACCTTATCGTCGAGGGCGACAAGGTCTGCGGCGCGGTGACCCAGCTCGGTATCCGCTTCATGGCCGAGGCCGTGGTCCTCACCGCCGGCACCTTCCTGAACGGCAAGATCCACGTCGGGCTGGAAAATTACACCGGTGGCCGCATGGGCGATCCACCGTCCGTCTCGCTGGCCAGCCGTCTGAAGGAACTGAAGCTACCGCAAGGTCGCCTGAAAACCGGTACGCCGCCGCGCCTCGACGGCAAAACCATCGACTTCTCGGTGATGGAAGAGCAGCATTCGGACGATCCGCTGCCGGTCTTCTCCTTCCTCGGCAACGCCGCGCAGCACCCGAAACAGCTGCCGTGCTGGATCACCGAAACCAACGAACGCACCCACGACATCATCCGTAGCGGCCTCGACCGTTCGCCGATGTACACCGGCGTCATCGAAGGCGTTGGCCCGCGCTACTGCCCATCGATCGAGGACAAGATCCACCGCTTCGCCGACAAGAACCAGCACAACGTCTTCCTCGAACCGGAAGGCCTGACCACGCACGAGATCTACCCCAACGGCGTGTCGACCAGCCTGCCCTTCGACATCCAGCTGGCCCTGGTGCGCTCGATCCGCGGCATGGAAAACTGCCACATCCTGCGCCCCGGCTACGCCATCGAATATGACTTCTACGATCCGCGCGGCCTCAAGGACACGCTGGAAACCAAGGCCATCCACGGCCTGTTTTTCGCCGGCCAGATCAACGGCACCACCGGCTACGAAGAAGCGGCCGCTCAGGGCCTGCTCGCCGGCATCAATGCCGTCCGTTACGTCCGCGGCCAATCCGGCTGGTGCCCGAAACGCAACGAGGCCTACCTCGGCGTGCTGGTCGACGACCTGATCACCCGCGGCGTTTCCGACCCTTACCGGATGTTCACCAGCCGCGCCGAATATCGGCTGAGCCTGCGCGAAGACAACGCCGATCTGCGCCTGACCGAACAAGGCCGCGAACTCGGCCTGGTCGACGATGTGCGCTGGACCGCCTTCTGCCAGAAACGCGACGCCATCGCCGCCGAACAGGAACGCCTGAAGTCCACGTGGGTCAATCCGAAGATCACCCCGGCCGATGACTGCATCCGCGTCCTCGGCAAGGCCATCGACCACGAGTACAACCTGTTCGAACTGCTGCGCCGGCCCGAGGTGACCTACACTTCGCTGCTCACCCTGCCCGGTGCCGGTGAGGCCCAGACCGATCCACTGGTCGTCGAGCAACTCGAGATTTCCGCCAAGTACCAGGGCTACATCGATCGTCAGGCGGAAGAAGTCGCCAAGTCTTCGTCGTACGAAAACACCGTACTGCCAAGCGAACTCGATTACAGCTCGGTGGCCGGTCTGTCCAACGAAGTCAGACAAAAACTGGCCCAGCACAAGCCGCAGACCATCGGCCAGGCCTCGCGCATTCAGGGCATCACTCCGGCCGCGATTTCGCTGCTGCTGATTCACCTGAAACGCCATAACCTGTCGCAAGCCGCATGACCCGGAAAGCACTCGCGGCGGGCCTCGCCGACCTCGGAATCGACTTGCCCGACGAGGCGCAGCAGAAACTGCTCGCCTTCCGCGACTTGTTGCTCAAGTGGAACAAGACCTACAACCTGACCGCACTGCGTGATCCAGCCCAGGCCATTTCGCACCACCTGCTCGATTCGCTGGCCATCCTGCCGCATGTCGGCAGCGGCAATCTGCTCGACGTCGGCAGCGGCGGCGGCCTGCCCGGCATCCCTCTGGCTATCGCCCGCCCCGAGCTTTCAGTCAGCATGGTCGACACCGTGCAAAAGAAAACCACCTTTCTGCAGCAAGCTGTCATCGAACTGGCGCTCAGGAATGTTACGGTGCACCACGCCCGGGTTGAAGAAATGCAGGGACAGTATGCCCAGATCAGCTCACGCGCCTTTGCCGAAATCGGCCTGTTCATCAGCCTGACCCGCCACCTGCTGGCCCCGAACGGCCGCTGGCTGGCCATGAAAGGTGTGCGGCCGGACGACGAGCTCAAGGCCTTGCCGGCCGATATCGCGGTCGAAGCGATCATCCCGCTGACCGTGCCGGGGCTGGATGCCGAACGACATTTGATCATTTTGAAAGCCGGGTCATGAAAGTACTCGCCATTACCAACCAGAAAGGCGGCGTCGGCAAAACGACGACGGCGGTCAATCTGGCCGCCTCCTTGGCGGCCGAGGGCAAGCGCGTCCTGCTGATCGACATGGATCCACAGGGCAACGCGACAACCGGGTCCGGCATCACCAAGAAAGAAGCGCTGCCCACGGTTTATCAGCTACTGATCGGCGCCGCAACGCTGATCGATGTCTGCATCAAGACTGATTTCTACTTCGACATCCTTCCCGCCAACCGCGAACTGGCCGGTGCCGAAGTCGAAATGATCGAGCTCGAGCAGCGCGAATACCGCCTGAAAAAAGCCCTGGCGCAAAACCATGCCGAATATGATTTCGTGCTGATCGACTGTCCACCGGCCCTCAACATGCTGACCGTCAACGCCCTGGTCGCCGCTGACTCCGTGCTGATTCCGATGCAGTGCGAGTACTACGCGCTGGAAGGCCTGTCCGACCTGGTGGAAACCCTGCGCAAGGTGCGCCAGCACCTCAATTCACGACTCGAAATCGAAGGGCTGCTGCGCACCATGTACAACAGCCAGAGCACACTGACCCAACAAGTCTCCAGCGAACTCGAAAGCCACTTCGGCGAAAAGGTCTACAAGACCATCGTGCCGCGCAATGTTCGCCTGGCCGAAGCGCCGTCCTATGGCAAGCCGGTCATCGCCTTTGACAAAAACTCGAAGGGTGCGCAGGCCTATTCCGCACTCGCCCAGGAAATTCTTGAAAGGGTCGCCCAATGATCAAGATGAAAGGACTCGGCCGCGGCCTCGACGCACTGCTTTCCGGCAGCGACAAACCGCAGGGTGACGAGCAACGCAACCTGCCCGTTGAACGCCTGAGACCCGGCAAGTACCAGCCACGCACCCATATGGACCAGGAGTCGCTGGCCGAACTGGCCGCCTCGATCAGGACCCAGGGCGTCATGCAGCCGATCCTGGTCCGCGCCGTCGACCACACGCCGGGCGCCGAGCGCTACGAAATCGTCGCCGGCGAACGCCGCTGGCGCGCCTCGCAACTGGCTGGCCTGAGCGAAGTTCCGGTCCTGGTACGCAGCATTCCCGACGAACAGGCGCTGGCCATGGCGCTGATCGAGAATATCCAGCGCGAAAACCTCAATCCGCTCGAGGAAGCTCAGGGCTTGCAACGCCTGATCGACGAATTCGGCCTGACCCACCAGCAGGCCGCCGATGCCGTCGGCCGCTCACGCCCCGCTGCCACCAACCTGCTACGCCTGCTACAACTAAGCACACCGGTTCAGGAAATGCTGATGACCGGCAAACTGGACATGGGCCATGCTCGTGCTCTGCTGCCGCTGACCGGCGCCCAGCAAGTCGCCGTCGCCCAGCGCATCGTGCAGAAGGGGCTATCGGTCCGGGAAGCTGAACGCCTCGTTCAGCAAATCACCAACCCACCGAAAAAGTCCGGTGAAACTCCCATTGATCGAGACTTGCTGCGCCTACAGGAAAACCTCGCAGACGGTCTCGGCGCCAACGTCCAGATTCGAACGAACAAGAAAGGGGCCGGCAAAGTCACCATTGAGTTCGGCAGCCTCGACCAACTCGACGGCCTGATTTCCCGGCTATCCGTTTAACGAATGGTACTAATCGTAACCACTTGTCTTTCAGGGAAAACCCTTAATTTGTGCGCCGCGGAAATTGACTCATTTATAAGAGTTGTTTACACTTGCGAGGTTTTTGACCGAGGTATGTTTTGCATCCGCAGGTAAGCTGGATTATCAGTCGCCAAGCGGCATTGACAATTGTCCTGGGAATTTTGGCCTGGGTGATTTTCAGTGTAAATGCAGCCATCTCGGTCTTGATCGGGGGATCAATCGGCGTCATCGCAAATATCGGCTACGTACTGAGAGCCATGCGAATGAATGCCGGCCTTGACCCGGTAAAGGCTTACCGGGCGCAGGCAGCGGGCGAGGGGTTCAAGTTTCTTCTCACGCTCATTGGCTTCGCTCTTGTGTTTTTGAAGTTCAAGGAAGTGGCAGTCTTTCCGCTCTTCCTTGGTTACGCATCAACATTGGTCATCTTCTGGATGGCACTCTTGAAGCAACGCTAGGTCTGGAGAAATCATGAGCGCTGAAGGCGGTACCGCAGGTTACATACAACACCACCTCACCAATCTGGCTGTCTGCGCAGACAGCGCAAAAGTAGATGGTGTGTGTACGGGTTTCTGGACATTCCACCTTGACACCCTGCTGGTGTCCGGCATTCTTGGTCTGGTTGTTTTCGGCCTGATGGCCAAATTTGCCAGCAAGGCAACCGCCGGCATTCCTTCCGGCGGCCAGAACTTCGTCGAAATGGTCGTCGGCCTCGTCGACCAGCAGGTTCGCGACACTTTCCACGGCCGTAGCGCCCTGGTTACCCCGCTGGCCATCACCATTTTCGTCTGGGTGTTCGTCATGAACGCCATGGACTTGATCCCGGTTGATTTCCTGCCGGTCGCACTGCAAGCTGCCACCGGCAATCACCACCTGCCGTTCAAGTTTGTCCCGACCACCGACCCCAACCTGACCTTCGGCATGTCGATCACTGTGTTCCTGATCTCGCTGTTCATGGGTCTGAAGGTCAAGGGTTTCGGCCACTTCATGCACGAAGTATTCGCGGTCCCGTTTGGTATCAAACTGGCTCCAATCAACTTCCTGTTCCGTGTCGTTGAAGAAATCGCCCGACCGATCTCGCTGTCCCTGCGTCTTTTCGGCAACATGTATGCTGGCGAAATGGTCTTCATCCTGATCGCACTGCTCGGCCTGTATCAGTTGCCGCTGGCCCTGCCTTGGGAACTGTTCCATATCCTGATCATCACCCTGCAAGCCTTCGTGTTCATGATGTTGACCATCGTGTATATGTCGATGGCAGCAGAATCGCACTAAGTCGTACCTGTTTTCTTGTAGTTTTTACTTTTAACCCCGCATTAACCTACCTTACTGAGGAGTAAACATGGAACTCGCAACCGTTCTCTCCAACACCGCTATTGCTGTAGCCATCCTGATCGGCGCCGGCGCTCTCGGCACCGCTATCGGCTTCGGTATTCTCGGCGGCCGTTTCCTGGAAGGCGCTGCCCGTCAGCCGGAAATGATCCCCACCCTGCAAGTCAAGATGTTCATCGTCGCCGGTCTGCTCGACGCCGTGACCATGATCGGTGTTGGTATCGCCCTGTTCCTGCTCTTCGCCAATCCGTTCCTGGCCCTGCTGCACTAATAGACCCCGCCTGAAACTCTAATTACCAGGAGGTTGGCGTGAACATCAACGCTACACTGATTGGCCAGGCAATCTGGTTTGCTCTCTTCATCTGGATCACGATGAAGTACGTCTGGCCGCCGCTGCAAAAGGCAATGGCGGACCGTCAGGCACAGATCGCTGAAGGCCTGGCTGCGGCCGAACGTGGCAAGCACGAGCAAGAGCTCGCCGCAAAACGTTCCGCCGATGCGCTTCGCGAAGCTAAAGAGAAATCTGCAGACTTCGTAGCACAAGCCGAAAAGCGTGCGCAGCAGATCGTCGAAGAAGCCAAGGGTACCGCCAAGATCGAAGCCGACAAGGTTGTCGCTGGCGCCAAAGCCGAAATCGAACAGGAAGTCGAACGTGCCAAGCAACAACTGCGTGAGCGCGTTGCTGAACTGGCCGTTGCCGGCGCCGAAAAGATCCTGCGCAAGGAAATCAATGCGTCCGCGCATGCTGACATGCTGGCCGCTCTGAAACAGGACCTGTAAGCAAATGGCTGAATCCGTCACTATCGCCCGCCCTTACGCCGAAGCCCTGTTCCGCACGGCCAAGGAAAGCGGCAATCTGGCCAAGTGGTCCGAGCAGGTCTCCCTGCTTGGACAGGTGGCTGCCAATCCCGATGTCTCTTCTGCCATCGGTGATCCCAACGTGGCAGCCCCGCAACTGGTCGACCTCTTCCGGTCTGCCTGCGGTACGGCGGTAGATGCGGAGCTGTCGAACTTCATCCAGCTGCTGTCCAACAATGACCGTCTGGGGCTGTTGCCGGAAATCGCCGGCTTGTACGAAACCTACAAGCGCGCCGAAGAAGGCACCAAACAAGCCGATATCGTTTCGGCTTTCCCGATCGATGACAATCAGGTGAAAGCCCTGATACCCCAACTCGAAGCCGTCTTCAAGACCAAGCTCGAGGCCGCAGTGTCGGTTGATCCGACCCTGATCGGCGGTATCAAGGTAATCGTTGGCGACCAGATGCTGGATGCTTCAGTCCGCGGCAAGCTTGACGCCATGGCTACGGCGCTGAACAACTAGGAGAATTTCATGCAGTTGAATCCTTCCGAAATTTCTGAACTGATCAAGAGCAAGATCCAGAACCTGCAAGGCGCATCGGAAGTGCGCACGCAGGGCACGGTAGTTTCCGTTACTGACGGTATCTGTCGTGTGCACGGCCTGCAAGACGTTATGCAGGGCGAAATGCTGGAATTCCCCGGCAACACCTTCGGCATGGCGCTCAACCTCGAGCGTGACTCCGTCGGCGCCGTGGTTCTTGGTGAATACGAGCACATTTCCGAAGGCGACATCGTCAAGACGACCGGTCGCATTCTGGAAGTCCCCGTCGGCCCGGAACTGCTCGGCCGCGTGGTTAACTCTCTCGGCCAGCCGATCGACGGCAAGGGTCCGATCAACGCCAAGCTGACCGACAAGATCGAAAAGGTCGCGCCGGGCGTTATTTGGCGTCAGTCCGTTTCCCAGCCGGTGCAAACCGGTCTGAAGTGTGTGGACTCCATGGTTCCGGTCGGTCGTGGCCAGCGCGAGCTGATCATTGGCGACCGCCAGACCGGTAAGACCGCCGTCGCCGTCGACGCCATCATCAACCAGAAGGGCAAGGGCCTGTTCTGCGTTTATGTCGCTATCGGCCAGAAGGCTTCCACCATCGCCAACGTCGTGCGCAAGCTCGAAGAGCATGGTGCGATGGAATACACCATCGTCGTCGCTGCCCCGGCTTCCGAATCCGCTGCGCTGCAGTACCTGGCTCCCTACGCCGGCTGCACGATGGGCGAATACTTCCGCGATACCGGCGAAGACGCACTGATCATTTATGATGACTTGACCAAGCAAGCTTGGGGCTACCGCCAGGTTTCCCTGCTGCTGCGCCGTCCGCCGGGCCGTGAAGCCTATCCGGGCGACGTGTTCTATCTCCACTCCCGTCTGCTCGAACGCGCGGCTCGCGTTTCCGCCGCCTGGGTCGAGAAGCTCAGCAATGGCGCCATCAAGGGCAAGACCGGTTCGCTGACCGCTCTGCCGGTGATCGAAACGCAAGCTGGTGACGTTTCCGCCTTCGTTCCGACCAACGTGATCTCCATTACCGACGGCCAGATCTTCCTGGAAACCGACTTGTTCAACGCCGGTATCCGTCCTGCGATCAACGCCGGTATCTCCGTGTCCCGCGTCGGTGGCGCCGCCCAGACCAAGCTGATCAAGAAGCTCGGTGGTGGTGTCCGTCTGGCCCTGGCCCAGTACCGCGAACTCGCTGCTTTCGCCCAGTTTGCTTCCGATCTCGACGAAGCGACCCGCAAGCAGCTGGAACGTGGCCGCCTGGTCACCGAGCTGATGAAGCAGCCGCAGTACTCTCCGATGAGCATCTCTGAAATGGCCGTCACGCTGTACGCAGCTGACAAGGGTTATTTCGATGATGTCGAAGTCAAGCGTGCTCTGGAATGCGAAAAGGCCATGATCGGTTATCTCAAGACCAACTGTGCCGACCTCATGAAGACCATGGAGTCGACCGCTGATCTGAGCGCTGATTCCGAGAAGCAACTTGCCGCCGGCATCGCCGCTTTCAAGAGCAGCTGGGTCTGATCTAGGAGAACGCCATGCCTAGCGGCAAGGAAATTCGCAACAAGATCAAGAGCGTCGAAAACACGCGCAAGATCACCAAGGCCATGGAAATGGTGGCCGCATCCAAAATGCGCAAGGCGCAGGACCGGATGCGGGCTGCCCGTCCTTACGGCGAGAAGATCCGGCGCGTTGCAGGCAACCTGTCTCATGCTCTGACCGAGTACCGTCACCCGTTCCTGGTGAATCGCGAACAGGCTGCTGTCGGCCTGATTCTCGTCACCTCGGACAAGGGACTGTGCGGCGGTCTGAACTCCAACCTCCTTCGTGTTGCAGTCAGCAAGATGAAGGAGTTCGAGTCCCAGGGCAAGAAACTGCAGGCTACCTGCATCGGCAACAAGGGCTTCGGCTTCATGCAGCGCTCCGGCGCCAAGATCGTCTCGCACGTAACCGGGTTGGGCGACACGCCCCATCTGGAAAAGCTGATCGGGGCAGTCAAGGTTCAGCTAGACGCTTACATGAACGGCGAAATTGACGCGCTATATATCGGCTACACCCGCTTCATCAACACGATGAAACAGGAGCCGGTGTTCGAAAAGCTGCTTCCGCTGTCCGGCGATGCCGTCGGGTCTGCCAAGACCAAGTGGGATTATGTCTACGAACCGGAAGCCAAGTCGGTCATTGATGATCTGCTGATCCGTTACGTCGAAGCATTGATTTATCAAGCCGTCGCAGAAAACATGGCCTCCGAGCAGTCCGCTCGGATGGTTGCCATGAAATCTGCTTCGGACAACGCCAAGACCGTTATCGGCGACTTGAAGCTGGTTTACAACAAGGCCCGTCAGGCTGCGATTACCAAGGAACTCTCGGAAATCGTCAGCGGCGCCGCCGCGGTGTGACGCGTAGATTTTTATTTTTGGGGATTTGAATATGAGTCAAGGTTCAATCGTTCAGTGCATCGGCGCCGTTGTGGACATCCACTTCCCGCGCGACGCGATGCCGAAGGTCTACGACGCTCTCAAGCTGGATGCTTCCGAAGCAAACGGCATGGCAGAAGATGGCCTGACCTTCGAAGTGCAACAACAACTGGGTGACGGCGTCGTCCGCACCATCGCCATGGGTTCGTCCGACGGTCTGCGTCGTGGCATGAAGGTGAACAACACCGGCGCCGGCATTTCCGTGCCTGTCGGTATGGGCACCCTGGGCCGCATCATGGATGTGCTGGGTCGCCCGATCGACGAAGCCGGTCCGATCGATTCCACCGAGCTGCGCGTTATTCACCAGCCGGCTCCGAAGTTTGACGAACTGTCGTCTTCCGTCGATCTGCTGGAAACCGGCATCAAGGTTATCGATCTGATCTGCCCGTTCGCCAAGGGCGGCAAGGTTGGCCTGTTCGGTGGCGCCGGCGTCGGCAAGACCGTTAACATGATGGAACTGATCAACAACATCGCGAAGCAGCACGCCGGCTTGTCCGTGTTTGCTGGCGTGGGCGAGCGTACCCGTGAAGGTAACGACTTCTACCACGAAATGAAGGACTCCAACGTTCTCGACAAGGTCGCGATGGTGTTCGGTCAGATGAACGAGCCGCCGGGCAACCGTCTGCGCGTCGCGCTGACCGGCCTGACCATGGCTGAGCGTTTCCGTGACGACGGTCGTGACATTCTGTTCTTCGTCGACAACATTTACCGCTACACGCTGGCTGGTACGGAAGTTTCCGCACTGCTTGGCCGTATGCCTTCCGCCGTGGGCTATCAGCCGACGCTGGCTGAAGAAATGGGTCGTCTGCAAGAGCGTATCACCTCGACCAAGGTTGGTTCGATCACCTCCATCCAGGCCGTTTACGTGCCTGCCGATGACTTGACCGACCCGTCCCCGGCTACCACCTTCCTGCACTTGGACTCCACGGTTGTGTTGTCGCGTGACATCGCCTCGCTGGGTATCTACCCGGCTGTCGATCCGCTTGACTCCACTTCCCGCCAGCTCGACCCGCAGGTCGTTGGTGAAGAGCATTACTCCGTTGCCCGTGCCGTGCAGATGAATCTGCAGCGCTACAAGGAACTGCGTGACATCATCGCGATTCTGGGTATGGACGAACTGTCTCCGGAAGACAAGCTGGCCGTGTCCCGCGCCCGCAAGATTCAGCGCTTCCTGTCGCAGCCGTTCCACGTGGCTGAAGTCTTCACCGGCTCGCCGGGCAAGTTCGTTTCCCTGAAAGAAACGATCAAGGGCTTCAAGGGCATTTGTGCCGGCGAATACGATCACCTGCCGGAACAAGCGTTCTACATGGTGGGCGGTATCGAGGAAGTCATCGAGAAGGCCAAGACGCTGTAATCATCCGCGTCTGCAAAGGAGCTAGTAATGGCTATGACTGTTCATTGTGATGTCGTCAGTGCTGAAGAATCGATCTTCTCCGGCCTGGTGGAAATCGCAGTGTTCCCCGGCGAAGCCGGGGAACTGGGCATCCTGCCGCGTCACACGCCGCTGCTGACTCGTATCAAGCCGGGCACCATTCGTTTGAAGGTGCCCGACCAGAGCGAGTTTGAGCTGGTGTATGTGTCCGGTGGCATGCTGGAGGTTCAGCCCGACATGATTACTGTGTTGGCTGATACCGCGATTCGCGCCCACGATCTGGACGAAGCCAAAGCACTGGAAGCCAAGAAGCGTGCCGAAGAAGCCCTGGCCAATCGGAATGCAGAAATGGACTATGCCGCAGCCGAAGCCGAATTGGCTCAAGCTGTCGCCCAGTTGCAAGCAATCCAGCGTTTGCGCAAACATACGCACTAATCCGGAAAAGTACCCCGGACAAAAAAGGCAGCCTAGGCTGCCTTTTTTATTGCTCCAATTGTCCGGCAAGGCATACTGCTAAAGCTTGAGGATCCGTTTTTCGAGGCGAGCGATGTCATCCCTCAAGCGATTTACTTCAGCGCCAAACGATGAAATTTCGCGTGGAGGAGCGAGCAGAGCCGAATCCTCGACTGCATATTCCTTGATGTTTTCGGCGAGATTGCGAAGGCTATCCCGAACGCCCTTGAACAAGGAAAGTCCCAGCAAATTAAGGCGGCGAGCGGGTATATCGCCTAACACCTTTGCCAAATCTGCCTCCACGTCCCACCGCAGATTGCGGAGTACGAAGGCAAAACTTTCGGCCACATCGGCCGATCCTTCGAGCTTGGCGGAGGCGAACAATTTATCCCGTTCAAACAAGGCACGAGCAAGCGAATCCGAGGGCAGTGTTACCGTGACATCGGGCTGGCTTGCCGAGTCGATGCCGAAAAACCGACCCTGATTATCAATCTCCAGGCAGATAGTTATTGCACCGGCTTCGATAAATATTCTCGCGCCGGCATGCTGACGCAACCTTTCCTGCGCCCATGCCTCGCCCTGAATCAGATGATTGAGACTACGAAGCGCAAAAGCGTTGAGCGCATTCATATGTCTGAAAGCCTAGAACTTGAATCCGCGGTGCAAGGCAACAACCCCGAGGGCAAGGTTGAAGTACTCGACTTTTTCCATGCCGGCTTTTTCCATCATCGATTTCAATTCTTCCTGCCCCGGATGCACCCGGATCGATTCGGACAAGTAGCGATAGCTATCGGCGTCGTTGGTGACGAGTTTTCCAACTTGAGGAATTACCTTGAAGGAGTAGAAGTCGTAGAGTGGTGCCAACGGCTTCCAGATCTGCGAGAACTCGAGGACCAGCAAGCGACCACCCGGACGCAGCACACGGTACATCTCGGCCAGCGCAGCATCCTTATGGGTCATGTTGCGCAGGCCGAAAGCCACGGTGACGCAATCGAACCAATTGTCGGGGAAGGGAAGTTTTTCCGCGTCACACTGAGCAACCGGCAGCATGTAGCCTTTGTCGAGCAGGCGATCACGGCCCCGGGCCAGCATGGCATTGTTGATGTCGGTCAGCCAGACTTGGCCGCTCTTGCCGACCTTCTTGGAGAAGGCCAGAGACAGATCCCCGGTGCCGCCGGCGACGTCCAGTACGCGGGAGCCTTCCCGCACTCCGCTGCGCTGTATGGTGAATGCCTTCCACAAGCGGTGCATGCCGCCGGACATCAGGTCGTTCATCAGGTCATATCGACTCGCCACGGAGTCGAATACGTCGGCGACCCGGCGGGCCTTTTCCTGCTCGGCAACGGTTTCGTAGCCGAAATGTGTTTTGTCGTCGTTCATGATTTCAGTGGTGATGACCGCAGCCACCACTGGCGGCGGGGCGTGAGGAGGTATCGATATCGCGCGACAGGCCCTGGCTTTCGATCTGCTTCAGGTATTCCTGCCACAGCTCGTCGTGATGCTTGCCGAGGTTGTAGAGCATGTCCCATGAGTACAGACCGCTGTCATGGCCATCGGAAAATATCAGGCGCAGCGCGTAGGTACCAACTGGCTCGATTCGATCGATAGCGACGTTACGCTTGCCGGTCTGCAGCGTTTCCTGTCCCGGGCCATGCCCCCGCGCCTCGGCCGAGGGGGTATAGACGCGCAGGTATTCGAAGTCGAGCGAATATGCCTCGCCACTATCGTAAATCAGTTCGAGACGGCGGGATTTCTGGTGCAACTTGATCTCGCTCGGTATCGGCGTATCGCGGTCAATACCAGCCATGGTGTCCTCCGGGGGATAAGACCGCTAGTTTAGCGCACTCATCCCGTGTCAGGCTCAAGATAGGTCAAAGTACCTGATAGCTGATTCGGTCGAAATCAGTTCCACGCTGCAGCATGTGGTTCATCCGCAATTGCCAGCTCTTGCCATCCTCGGAATAGACGTCAAGGATACGACTTGCCTGATACATGCCAGGCGGCAAGACAATGGAACCCTCTTCCCTGATCGCAGGCAGCGCTGGCAGCATGAATGCCTGCACATAACGTTCATTATTGCCGCTGGTTTGAGTCGCCATCCGTACGCCGATGCCGACCGGCATACCAGGCAGGGTAGCGACGCCGACGATCAGTCCACCTGCATCTTCCTGCATCAGCCAGGTTGCCTGGACCAACAGAAAACGATCGCCATCGTGCGGGCAAATCACCATTAGCTGGCCATGCGAGATTTTCATGCCGGCACAACTTCTGGCCAGACGGAAACCATTGGCCGAGTGGTTGATGACAGTCCATTCATCCACCGGAAAACTGATTTTCGGCTTGATTGCCAGCGTCTGCCCGGGTTCTGCGCGTTCCCCGAAAGTGAACAACTCGTCGCATTCGCCACGCGAGTAGGTCGCCGCCGAATCCGGTTGCTCGAACGCCTTGCTGGTCACGCAAAAATGCATCGCCTCGAAACCGACGGCCACCCGCGCCACGCCTTCCGTGGCAAAACGCCGGAAACGACGCGGCGAAGCCGACTGCGTCCAGGGCCGGGAAAGGTGATCCAGCAAAGCGATCACATGGGCTGACGTTTCTTCACCCAGCCCTAGTTGGGATGGCGTTATGCGCTGTCGTAGCTGACTCAGCATGTGATTGATCTGCAAACCTAGCCGCGAGGTATCGAGACGCCTCGTATCCGGTCCGGATTCATCGGCGACCGAGGAGGGATGGAGCGGAAAATCCTTCATCAGCTCGATGACATAGGGTGGAACTTCAAGGTCATCGTCCAGTTTGTGGATAGAAACGAGCGGCGCCCACATGCCCGCCCACCGGCGGATCAGGTTCAGGTTGCGGACACTGTTGCTGTACGGGCTGGCAATGTCGATCAACATCAGCGTCGTATAGGCGGCGGCGCAATGGGTCGCTTGCAGATTGCTCTCCAGCACATCCTCCACTGGCGTGTAAGCCACCCCCCACTCCTCGGCGCTCTCGTAATAACCGTGCAGTTCGAGCCAGATGCCCGGCGGCAGTTCGCGTCGCGCCCGGAAATGCTCAAGAATTACCATGCCGGTGTAGTAGAGGCAGCGATGAAGAATGGTCGCAACCAATGCAACATACTGGGCATTTTGTGTATCCGGCTCTTCCAGACGGGCACACAAGGCATAGGCCTTGCCCATTTTGCGCCAGGCAGCAACCACCTGCTGGAAATAGGACTCTTCTTCATCCGCCAGGGGCAGGGACTTGTTGTGGTAGCGTCGAGACATTTCCTCTTCGACGAAGCAGATCGGTGCCCGGGCCTGCTCCAGCAAGGCCAGCAAAACGCCTGGATCAGGCGGGGCCAGGAGCAATCCATCGAGAAAACGCATCAACTGGCGCTCAGCAACGACCGGATTGGCCAGGGACAGCTGGGAGAGATAATCCATCCCTGCTCGCAAATCTGGAATCTCCAGCGGCATTTCTGTGGCGATTGTGTTCATGGTCAATCCTGCCTTATTCGTTTTTTTCCAGGACACGGCCCAATACCAGGGCTATTTCTTCGTTGCTCACCACGGCTCGTGGCGCGACCCCATCACGGTGCACCGCCCCCCAGACCGGCTCGGGAAAATGCCGGTCATCCTCCCAACGGGGAATGATATGCCAATGGACGTGCGGAACGACATTGCCAAAGCTGGCCAGATTGATCTTGTCCGGAGAAAACAACTGACGGACGACCGTTTCGACAGCGTAGACGATACGCATCAACGCATCCCGCGCGGCCGGGTCGAGATCGGTCATCTCGCGAACGTGGTCGTTCCAGATGACGCGGCAGAAGCCAGGGTAATAGGGGTCATCAACCCGGATGACTCGGCATTCCGCCGATTGCCAGAGGACGGCGCCCCCGGGATTGTTGCAAAGTTCGCAGGTTTGACGGCCGATTTCCACGCTATGAGGCTCCGGTGAGCTAAAAGGGACTACTCCGGAGTTTAAATAGCATAGGCCGCCGCCGCAAACGAAAGAACAATTTCACGGTCGGCGGCCGAAAGCCGCACAGGTCAGAGCAGGACGCGTTCGATGCCGCCGCTGTTCGCCTTGCCGACGTAATCCGCCATCCAGTTGTCGCCAAGCAGGTGTTTGGCCAGTTCGACCACGATGTAGTCCGCCTTGGTGTCGGCATCGTCATCGTAGCGGGACAGGCCCTGCAGGCAGGCCGGGCAGGAGGTCAATATCTTGACGTCCCCCTTGAAGCCATCTGCCCGCAACTTGGCGGCGCCCTTTTCGATTTCTTCCTGCTTGCGGAATTTCACCTGGGTAGCGACGTCCGGGCGGGAATAGGCAAACGATCCGGAATCGCCGCAACAGCGGTCGGTCAGCGGCACTTCCTGGCCCATCAGCGCCTTGGTCACCGCCAGCGGGGCATAGGCCTTCATCGGCGTGTGGCAGGGATCGTGATACATGTAGCGAGTGCCATTCACGCCCTCCAGCTTGACTCCCTTTTCCATCAGGTACTCATGGATATCGAGCAGGCGACAACCCGGGAAGATCTTCTCGAACTGGTATTTCTGCAGCTGATCCATACACGTGCCACAGGAAACGATCACCGTCTTGATGTCGAGATAATTCAGTGTATTGGCGACACGGTGGAAGAGCACGCGGTTGTCGGTCGTGATTTTGACGCCCTTGTCCTCGTCACCGGAGGCAGTCTGCGGATAACCGCAGCACAGATAGCCCGGCGGCAGCACGGTGGTCACACCAACTTCATAGAGCATCGCCTGCGTGGCCAGGCCGACCTGTGAGAACAGTCGTTCCGAACCGCAGCCCGGGAAATAAAAGACGGCATCCGATTCCTCGGTCGTCTTGCGCGGATTGCGGATGACCGGGATCACCTTGTCGTCCTCGATATCGAGCAGCGCGCGCGAGGTCCGCTTGGGCAGATTGCCCGGCATCGGCCGATTCAAGAAGTGGATGACTTGCGCCTTGACCGTCGGGGCACCTACTGTGGCCGGCGGGTGGGCCCGGGTGTCCTGGACCAGACCGATGGCCTTGGCCACCTTGTGCGCCAGACGCTGGGCCTTGAAACCGAAATCCATCATGACGCCCCGCATCAGCTTGATGGTCGCCGGGTCCTTCAGGTTCAGGTAGGTCATTGCCGCGACGGTGCCTGGGCTGAAGCGCTTCTTGTCCTGCTTGCGCAGGAAATTGCGCATGGCGACCGAGACATCGCCAAAGTCGATATCAACCGGGCAGGGCTTCAGGCAGCGGTGGCAGACCGTGCAATGGTCAGCCACGTCGTTGAATTCGTCAAAATGTTTGAGCGAAATGCCGCGCCGGGTCTGCTCCTCATACAAGAAGGCCTCAACCAGCAGCGAAGTACCGAGAATCTTGTTGCGCGGGCTATAGAGCAAATTGGCGCGCGGCACATGGGTTGAGCAGACCGGCTTGCACTTGCCGCAGCGCAGGCAGTTCTTGATCATGTCGGAAATCTTGCCGATCTCGGATTGTTCCATGATCAGCGACTCGGTACCGAGCAGGCTGAACGACGGCGTATAGGCGTTGCCCATGTCGCCGCCGGGCATCAGCTTGCCCTTGTTGAAGCGGCCTTCCGGATCGACCTTCTGCTTGTAGGCACGGAAGGGCCCCAGTTCTTCCTCGGTCAGGAATTCCAGCTTGGTGATACCGATACCGTGCTCGCCGGAAATGACCCCATCCAGACCCCGGGCAATGTGCATGATGCGTTCGACGGCCTTGTGCGCCGTTTGCAGCATGTCGTAGTTGTCGGAGTTAACCGGGATGTTGGTGTGCACGTTGCCATCACCGGCGTGCATGTGCAGTGCCACGAAGACCCGGCCGCGCAGCACTTCCTTGTGAATGACCTCGACACGCTCGATGATCGGGCGATAGACAGCGCCATCGAATATCTTGTCGAAGCGCGCCTTCAACTCCAGCTTCCACGACGTGCGAACGGAGTAGTCCTGCAGGCGGTGGAACAGCTTCGGATTGGCCGCCTTGTTGGTCAGCTCGCCGGCATGGACGCCGTATTCAGCAAACAGCGCCTCGGCTTCGGCCAGCGGCATGTCCAGGTTTTCGAGCAGCCAGGCCCAGCGGCGGCGAACCGATGCCACATAGTCAAGCGCGGCCTGGCGACGGTCGCCGAGCAGCACCGTCTTGTCGACGTTGGAATCGCCTTCATGCAGCGGCAGTTCGCCTTGCAGGAAATCGGCCAGCGCGTCGCATAGGGCCAGCTTGTTCTGCGTGGACAGCTCGATGTTGATGCGCTCGATACCATCACAGTACTCGCCCATGCGCGGCAAGGGGATAACCACGTCTTCATTGACCTTGAAGGCGTTGGTATGGCGCGAGATGGCAGCGGTACGCGAACGGTCGAGCCAGAATTTCTTGCGCGTTTCGGCGTCGACGGCGATGAAGCCCTCGGCGGCGCGCAGGTTGCACATACGGACGACTTCAGACGCGGCGGCCATCACGGCCTTTTCGTCATGGCCGACGATGTCGCCGATCAGCACCATTTTCGGGCGACCGTGGCGCTTGGCCTTGGTCGCGTAGCCGACGGCCTTCACGTAGCGCTCATCGAGGTGCTCCAGACCGGCCAGCAGCACGCCGGCGGCATTACCGGCACCACCCGGCTTGAAGTAGTCGGTGATCTCGACGATGGCCGGCACGGCTTCGCGCACCTGACCGAAAAACTCCAAACAGACAGTCCGCGAGACCGGCGGCATCTTGTGCAGAACCCAGCGGGCGGCCACGATGATGCCGTCAGTGCCTTCCTTCTGCACGCCCGGCACGCCGCCGAGGAACTTGTCGGTAACGTCCTTGCCGAGGCCGACCTTGCGGCAGGCGGCACCCGGCATGGTCAGCACTTCCTCGCCGAGCAGCTTCTTGCCGCTCGGATCGAAGCGCTTGAGACGGAATTCGACGTTTTCCTGCTCGTGGATCTTGCCGTAGTTGTGATTGACCCGTTCGACTTCCAGCCAGTTGCCGTCCGGATCGACCATCTTCCACCAGGCCAGGTTGTCCAGCGCGGTGCCCCACAGCACGGCCTTCTTGCCGCCGGCATTCATGGCGATGTTGCCGCCAATACAGGACGCAGAAGCGGACGTCGGATCGACCGCAAAGACGCGGCCGGCCAGCGAGGCGGCTTCGGAAACGCGGTCAGTCACCACCCCGGCACCAGTACGAATGGTGGCATACGGCGTTTCATGACCGGCCAGCACCAAGTCTTCGACCGGGCCGATATCGATCAGCTTTTCGGTATTGATCACGGCCGAGTAAGGCGTCAGCGGCACGGCGCCGCCGGTATAGCCGGTGCCGCCCCCACGCGGAATGATCGTCAGGCCGGCTTCGATACAACCGCGCACCAGATGGCCGATTTCCTCTTCGGTGTCCGGATAGAGAACGACGAAGGGGTATTCGACACGCCAGTCGGTGGCATCGGTCACGTGCGAAACACGGGCCAATCCGTCGAAGGCGATATTGTCCTTGCGGGTGTGTTTGCCGAGAACTTTCAGCACCTTGCGACGCAGGTCGTAGGTCTTTTCGAAATGCAGAGCAAACTGGTTAACCGCAGACTGAGCGGCCTCGACCAGCTGTTTGACCTTGGCGGAGCGGAGCGGGTCTTCCTGCTCGCTCTCGGCCCGGCGCTTTTCGACTTCCTTCAGGCGATGACGCAGGGCATTGACCAACGCATCGCGGCGGTCGCGATTGTCGAGCAGATCGTCTTCCAGATACGGATTGCGCTGAACAACCCAGATGTCACCGAGCACCTCGTAGAGCATGCGTGCCGAGCGACCGGTAACGCGTTCGGCCCTCAGCTCGTCGAGCACCGCCCAATTGTCGGCGCCGAGCAGGCGGATAACGATCTCGCGATCGGAAAACGAAGTGTAGTTGTAGGGGATTTCGCGCAGGCGGGCAGTCATGGGAGCAGCCGGGGGTCCGTCAAAAGGGTGATTTTAGCGTATTGCGGCGCAAGACGCGGGGCAGGTAGACCCCAAAGCAGAACACGGGTTCAGTTTGGTAACGCGCTTTGGGCCACCAGCCAGTAGCGGACAAGCTTGCCGAGGGCCATGAACAGGCAGCAAGGCAGCCAGTGCAAACGCAACCAGCCAGCGGCAACACACAGCGCGTCGCCGATCAGCGGCACCCAGGCCAGCAGCAAGGCCGGACTACCCCAGCGCTCCAGCTTGTCCTTGTGCGGCAGGTTTTTAACCCTTTGCCCGCGGGGCAGGGCATAGCCACACCACCAGGACGTCATGCCGCCAAGGGTGTTGCCCAGCGTGGCCAAAGCCAGCGCCGGGCCATATTCGGCCGGATGCAGGCGCAAAAATCCCCACAAAAGCGCTTCCGAACCGCCGGGCAGCACGGTAGCCGAGAGAAAACTGCTCACCAGCAGGCCCCAAAGCCCACTTTCCGCCGTGACGTTTAGCCACTCCACCCGTAGAATCTCCCTTTTGCCTTAATGAGTTGCGCCCAATGCACCCGGATTATCTCGAAAAAGTTCTCAACGCACAGGTTTACGACGTGGCGATCGAAACGCCGCTCGACCTGGCCAGCAACCTTTCCGCCCGGGTCGGCAACAAGATTATCCTGAAGCGCGAAGACATGCAGCCTGTCTTTTCCTTCAAGCTGCGTGGCGCCTACAACAAGATTGCCAGCCTGTCGGCCGAAAAGCTGAAGCGCGGTGTCATCTGTGCCTCGGCCGGCAACCACGCCCAAGGGGTCGCCCTGTCGGCCAGCAAACTGGGTTGCCGGGCGGTCATCGTCATGCCGACCTCGACGCCGGGCATCAAGATTAACGCCGTTAAATCGCGGGGCGGCGAAGTGGTGCTGCATGGCGACTCCTTCGACGAAGCATACGCCCATGCGGTCGAACTGGAAAAAACCGAAAAGCTGACCTTCGTTCATCCCTTCGACGATCCGGAGGTGATCGCCGGACAGGGCACGGTCGCCATGGAAATCCTGCGCCAGCATTCGCGCCACAACGGCCCGATCACCGCCGTCTTCTGTGCCATCGGCGGCGGCGGGCTGGCTGCTGGCGTGGCCGCCTACATCAAGCGCCTGCGTCCGGAAATCAAGGTGATCGGTGTCGAAACCTTCGACGCCGACGCCATGAAGCAGTCGCTGGCCGCCGGCAAGCGCGTTCGCGTCGATCAGGTCGGGTTGTTCTCCGACGGCACCGCCGTCAAGCTGGTCGGCGAAGAAACCTTCCGGCTGTGCAAGGAATACCTGGACGAGGTCATCCTGGTCGACACCGATGCCATCTGTGCCGCCATCAAGGATGTTTTCGAGGATACCCGCTCGATTCTGGAACCGGCCGGGGCGCTGGCCGTCGCCGGCGCCAAGGAATATGCCCGTCAGCACAAACTGAAGGACAAGAACCTGATCGCCATCACCTCCGGCGCCAACATGAATTTCGACCGCCTGCGCTTCGTTGCCGAGCGGGCCGAATTCGGCGAACAGCGTGAAGCCGTCTTCGCGGTCACGCTGCCCGAGAAGCCGGGTGCCTACAAGAAATTCCTTGGGCTGATCGGTCACCGCAATGTGACCGAATTCAACTACCGCTTCCACACCGCCAGCGAAGCTCACGTCTTCGTCGGCGTTCAGGTGGCCGACCGCAAGGAATCGCTGAAGCTGGTCGACAGCCTGCAGAAA
Source organism: Dechloromonas aromatica RCB (assembly GCF_000012425.1). Taxonomy (NCBI): domain Bacteria; kingdom Pseudomonadati; phylum Pseudomonadota; class Betaproteobacteria; order Rhodocyclales; family Azonexaceae; genus Dechloromonas; species Dechloromonas aromatica (nom. nud.). Next base: position 4,423,457 of record NC_007298.1, read on the forward strand.
CACGGTTACCCGACGCTCGACCTGACCGATGACGAAATGGCCAAGAACCATATCCGTCACATGGTCGGCGGCCATGCCCCGGCGGTTTGCGAAAAGGGCATGCGCGAGTTGCTCTATCGCTTCGAATTCCCGGAAAAGCCGGGCGCCCTGATGAACTTCCTGACCCAGATGAGCGCCGGCTGGAACATCAGCCTGTTCCACTACCGCAACCATGGCGCCGACTACGGTCGCGTCCTGGTCGGCATGCAGGTACCGCCGGACGACATGGGGAAATTCAAGGAATTCCTGACCAATCTCGGCTACGCCCACTGGGACGAGAGCCAAAACCCGGCATACAAGCTGTTCCTGGGTTAAAAACCGCGTTCCGGATTGGCAGACGGCGTCAAAGAACCATCTGCCAATCTATTTTGGCCTGCCGGAGAAATGCGGCCAAATATCAAATCCTGGCGACCAGGATTTCAGCCCACCCAGCCCTGTACCGCCCACAGCGCGGCCATGCCTGCCGCAATCGTTGCCAGCACACTGCGCGTCAGCCAGGCGACCAGCAGTGCGGCCAGCGCCGCCCAGAGGCGCGGATTATCCGGCGGCAGCAACAGGCCATTGGCTCCCGTAAAAATCTCCGGTGCGATCAAGGCGCCGAGGATGGCGGGTGGTACGTAGCGCAACACCGCTTCAATGCGTGGGTCGTCCGGCAAATGATGGCCGAAAGCGATGAACGAAAGCCGGATCAGGAAAGTCACCAGTCCGCAGACCGCCATCGTCAGTAGCAGAAGCGGCGTGCTCATCGGTTTTTCCTGTCGAAACGGCGCATGACCAAACCGAAAGCGATGCCCGCCCCCGCTGCCACCAGCAGACCGAGCTTGTGTGGCAAGGCCAGCGCCGGCAACACCACCACCGCGGCCACCATCGCCGCCCACGCATCGCTGCGACGATGCACCGATAGCACCAGCAATGCGATGAAAGTCAGCGCAATCGAAAAATCCAGCGACCAGCTTGCCGGAATCGCCGTCCCAAGCAGCACCCCGGTCAGTGTGGACAACTGCCAGCCAGTCCACAATGTCAGGCCGGTGCCGCACAAAAACCAGTGGCGATGCGGCGCTACCGGTCCGTCACGCAAGCGTCCGATTGCTGCGGCGAAAGCCTCATCGGTCAGCAAATAGGCCAGCAACAATTTCCAGCGCCAGGGCAGGGCGCGCAAATAATCAGCCACCGCCGCGCTGTACAGCAGGTGGCGCAAATTGACCACCCCGACCGTCGTCACCATGACCGGAGGCGGCGTTCCACTACCCCACAACTGGGCAAACACCACCTGCGACGAACCGCCAAACACCAGCGACGAGCTCAGCACCACCGCCCAGCCCGGCATTCCCACGGCCAGGCCGAGGACCCCAAAAATCAGCCCGAACGGCACCACGCCGAGCAGCAGCGGCAACTCGGCGCGAACACCGCCGAAAAATTCGGCACGAGGAGAATCATCAAACATCGAATCGGGCAGGGGAGACCAGCACAGGCGCTATGCTAATCGATCACCACCGGAGTATTCGGCCAGCGCCTCAAGAACTTGATCGGACAAGAAAGCAGCTCCGCCAGACTGGCCGCAGAAAAACGCTCTTCCCCGCGAACAATTACCCTATAAATTAATATTTCGTTGGGTAATTATTGCGCAGGCACTACACTTACCCAACGAATATCGTATTTATTGGGTAAGTCATGAAACCCGCGGTACTTTTTTGCCCCAACCAGCCCGCTTTCCGCCAGCAATACGCGGCCATCAAAGAGCAATCACTCACTGCCGGCGCCTTGCTGCCAGGAACTCCTGGCACGCTACAACTGCGTCGTGGTACCGGCTACGCCTACTGGTACCGGGTTTATTACCCGGTGCCGGGCAAGCAGGCCGAAACGCTGGTCGGGCGCGAAAGCGATAGCGCCGCCGAAAAAGCCATGCGCGCCCAGATGGAATTCGCTGAATCGATGACTCGGCAGGTCGGCATGCTCCGCAAGCTGGGCTTTCAAGTCGCTGACAAGATCACCGCCCGCGTGCTGGTCGAACTGCACAAGCTCGGCGCTTTTGAAGGCGGACTGCTACTCGCCGGCAAGCTCGGCTGCATCGCCTGGCTCAATGAACTCGGCGCCCGCCTCCGCCTGCCGGCGGGCAAGCCAGCTAGCTCACCACGTCTTGAACTGGTCGCGCCGCCGAGCTTCCTCAGCCAACCGCTGGCTGCAAAGCTACCTCTGGTCACTGCCGCCGAATCGACCAACGCCCCCACCACCCAGACCGCCTTCACCTTGCCCGGCCAGGTCCTCATGCTGACCGACATTCTCGTTGCCGGCAGTTGCTTCGGCAGCGCCGTGCCGGGGCCGGGCTGGTCGGCCATCAGCATTCCCGATCACGACTACCTGATCGCCGGCCCCGCACCCGGCGCGCTGCTTGCCGGCGGCCAGTGCATTCCCGTTCGCCTGCCACAAGCCGCCCGGCTCGTCTGGCACCAGCTCGCCGCACCACATGCAGCGTCGGAACGCCGACTGGCGCTCACGCTCGCCGCCGTCGTGCTTGCCCAAGACCCTTGGGCCTTGCTTACCGCCTGGGAGACTGCGCCGGCAACCATCACCGAGCCGATTCGTCCGTTGCACGATGATTTGCTGGCCGATACCGCCGCACACCCAGATTTGCAGGATCTGATCACCGACTGCCTGGGCAGCCCCGCGCCGACTGCCTGAAGCTGCGGCGGATTGCAGTTTTGGCCACTTCTTCTGCCTGCTCCAAGGGCCGTGCTGGTCGGGGCTTTCCCGGCGCCATACCCCGGTTTCGTTGATACCTATTGATAGCGATTCAATATAAGCATTTAAGAAATCATTCTTTTTAAGAATACGCAGTGACCGGCAGACTCTAGCGTTCACCAGTCCATTGTCGAAGCCGCCCGATTGGCATTTGGGCCAACTGTTGTGATTGAGGATACCTGCAGGGTGCCCCAGTCGCGGCTTCGATCCGTTTACGCGCCGCAGGAGTAGGCCATGCCCGTCGAAGATCTGATCCGCTATTTCAACGCTGCCGACACGGCGGGCGACAACATGCTGTACGTGGCCGGCGAGCGGGTCGAGGCATGGCATGACGGGCTGCGTTTTGCTTCACTGTTCCAGCCCATCGTCGATCTGCGCAGCGAGCGCGTCGTCGGCCATCAGGCAAGCTTGGCGGCACGCCGGGACGATGGCACCGCAGTCAGCAGCGAAACCGCCTATGCCTTGTGCGACACCGGACAAGCCGTCGTGCAATTCGACCGCTTGTGCCGAACCTTGCATGCGCTGAACTTTCTCGCCCAGCGAAGAAGTACCGGTGGCTATCTGCAATTGTCAGTTCACCCGCGCCACCTGCAGGCAGTGCAGAACCAGCATGGTCTGGTCTATGAAGCGATTTTGAAGCGCTGCGGGCTGGCCCCGGTCGATATCGTGCTCGATATCGACGCCAGGAGCATAGCGCCGGACGGGCATCTGGCCCACGCGCTGGAAAGCTACCGCCGGCGCGGCTACCGGCTGGCGATCAGTTCGCCGCCTGACTGGCAGCCGCCTGTCGATTCCCTTCTCGCCCTGCGCCCGGACATTTTGCGTCTGCCGGCCCGCCATGCCGGGCTGGAACAGGCAGCACGATTGGCTGGCCTGCCTGTCGAACTGACAGGCATCGACAATGGCGCCGATTTCCTTGCTGCTCAGCTCGACGGCATCGAACTTGCCCAGGGTGCCTTGTTCGGCAATCCGGCAGCAGATTGTCGGCCTACCCACAGCTCACTGAGAAACCCCTACAATTCGCTTTCCTCGAACGGAGTACGCCAATGAAAATCGCCAACAATGTGACCGAACTGGTCGGCAACACGCCGCTGGTCAAGCTCAACCGCGTCACCGCAGGCGCTGGTGCCACCATCGCCGCCAAGCTCGAATTCTTCAACCCCGGCCACAGCGTCAAGGACAGGATTGCCGTATCCATGCTCGATGCGGCCATCGCCGCCGGCAAGGTCGGTCCGGATACCGTCATTCTCGAGCCGACTTCCGGCAATACCGGCATCGGCCTGGCGATGGTCTGCGCGGCGCGCGGCATCAAGTGCGCTTTCGTCATGCCGGAAACGATGAGCCGCGAGCGCAAGCTGCTGCTCAAGGCCTACGGCGCTGAACTGATTCTGACCCCCGGCCCCGAAGGCATGGGCGGTGCGATTGCCAAGGCCAAGGCGCTGGCCGAAAGCGACCCGAAATATTTCGTGCCGCAACAGTTCGAAAACCCGGCCAATCCGGAAGTGCACCGCAACACAACAGCCGAGGAAATCTGGCGGGATACCGATGGCCAGGTCGACATTTTCGTTTCCGGTGTCGGCACCGGTGGCACGATCACTGGCGTCGGCGAAGTGCTCAAGGCGAAGAAGCCGGGCATCAAGATCGTCGCCGTCGAGCCGGATGCCTCGCCGGTGCTGTCCGGCGGCCAGAAGGGCCCGCACCCGATCCAGGGCATTGGCGCCGGGTTCGTGCCTGGCGTGCTGAACACGGCGGTTTACGATGAGGTGATTCGCGTCAAGAACGACGACGCCTTTGCCATTGCCCGTCAGATGGCCACGGAAGAGGGGCTGCTGGTCGGCATTTCCTCCGGTGCCGCCACCTGGGCCGCGCTGGAACTGGCCAGGCGCCCCGAAAACGCCGGCAAGCTGATCGTCGTGATTATTCCTTCATTTGGCGAACGCTATCTGTCCACCCCCTTGTATCAGCACCTCGAAGTTTGAGTCGCTTCGACACGCCGATCGACCGGCGACATTCCGACTCCTACAAATGGGGTAAGTACGCCGGTCGCGATATCCTGCCGCTGTGGGTGGCCGACATGGATTTCGCTGCACCGCCGGCCGTGCTGGCGGCTCTGCATCGCCGTATCGATCATGGCGTCTTCGGCTATGGCGGCCCCTGGCCATCACTGACGGAGTCAGTACTCACTCATCTTGAAAGCGAATACGACTGGCGTATCGCGCCGGAATGGATCGTCTGGCTGCCGGGGCTGGTCACTGGCCTGAACATCGCCTGCCGAGCCGTCGACGGCGACGTGCTGACCGCCACGCCGATCTACCCGCCCTTCCTGTCGGCCCCGCATTTTTCCGGCCGCAAGCTGAATCGCGTCGAGCTGGCTTGTACCGACGAGCATTGGCACTGGGACAAGAATGCCCTCCAACAGGCGGCGACTGCGGCGACCAAACTGTTCCTGCTCTGCCACCCGCACAATCCGGTCGGCCGCTGCTGGAGCCGCGACGAACTGCACGACCTGGCCGCCATTGCCGAGCAGAACGACCTGATCGTCTGCTCCGACGAAATCCACTGCGGCCTGATCCTTGACGCCGACAAGCAGCACATTCCGTTTGCCAGCCTGTCGCCGGAAGCGGCCAAACGCAGCATCACGCTGATGGCGCCTTCGAAGACCTTCAACATCCCCGGCCTGGGCTGCGCCTTCGCGGTGATTCCCGATGCCGCGCTGCGTCACCGCTTTGAACAAGCCACGCACGGCATTGTGCCGCATGTGAATGTACTCGGCCTGGCCGCCTGCGAGGCGGCCTACCGCGATTGCGCCGACTGGCACCGCGAACTGATTGCTTACCTGGCCGGTAACCGCGACCGGGTACTGGCCACGGTTAACGCGGCCAGCGGCGCAAAGATGCAACCGGTCGAAGCCACTTATCTGGCCTGGATCGATGTCCGCGAACTCGGGCTGAGCAAACCGGCAGCGCATTTCGAGGCACATGGCCTCGGCCTCTCCGATGGCGCCGATTTTGGTGCACCGGGCTGGCTACGCCTCAATTTTGGCTGCCCGCGCAGCATGCTGGAAGAGGCCCTGCAACGCTTCGCTACCGCCTGTCGAGCCGCATGAACGCCTACACGCTCACCTTGCTGGTCCTGCTCGGCGCCATGGTCATCCAGATCTTTGTGCTCGCCCTCGCCATTGAGGGCTATCTGCGCAATACGCACGACCGCGCTCTGCGCTGGTCGTGGCTCTCGATTGCCATCGGCTCGATGCCGCTGGCGCTGCACCACGGCTACTCGCTTGAGTTGGCCTTGCGCACCGGCCTGTACGACACCCGGCAGGGCGTGCTCGTCGCCCTGGCCTCGCTGTTCTTTGCGCTGGGAATCTACGGTTTCAGGCAGCGAGCCTGACTGCCCCCGCTTCGGTGACGATCCAGTCCAGCCGCTGATCGTGAACTTCCGGACGAATGCTCGCCAGGCGGTTCACCTCGAACCCGACACCAACCGCCAGCGGTCGAGGGGAAAGGGCGGCCAGTGTCCGGTCGAAATAGCCGCCACCGTAGCCCAGCCGATAACCAGCGGCGTCAAAGCCATTGAGCGGCAACAGGATCATGTCGGGCACCACGAGATCACCGGCTGTCGGGGTCGGAATGCCGTAGCGATCCATCTCCAGCACCATTTCAGGCGTCCACAGGCGGAAGGCAAGGGGGGTGTCCTCGGCCATGACGACCGGCAGCGCCGCCTGCGCACCGCGCATCGCCCAGGACTCGACCACTGCACGGACATCCGGCTCATGCTTGATCGGCCAGCAAAAAGCGAACACGCGGGGCGTCGGCAAAGCCGCCAGCAATTGTTCGACGATGCGTGCCGACAAGCCAGCATGCTCGGCATCGCTCAACGCCCCACGACGCGCCACCATCTCGCGCCGCAATACCCGGCGCCAGGCCGTGTTATCCTCGTTCGGTTCAACCATGGCAATAATCTAGCATGAAGTTTCACGTCCTCCTCGCCAGCCTTGTGCTTTCGTCTTCCCTGTTCGCCCAAGTCAACGACACAGCCTTCCTGACCGCCCGTGACGCCTTCCGGGCCGGCGACATCAACAAGCTGGAGCGCGCCATAGGCCAGCTCGGCAACCACGAGCTGGCACCGTATGCCGAGAGCTACCGCCTGCGCATGTGGATGGACAAGGGCGACCCGAACAACCTGCGCGACTTCCTGCAGCGCAACGATGGCAGCTACGTGGCCGAAAAGCTGCGCGCCGACTGGATTCGTTTTCTCGGCAAGCGTTCCGCCTGGAACGAGGTGGAAAGCGAATTTCCCAAGCTGCTCGCCCCCGAACCCGATGTCACCTGCTACAACCAGCAAGCCCGACTGGCTCATGATGACCGCAGCGTGCTGGCCGAAGCCGAGAAACTCTGGCTGACCATGCTTGAACCGCCGGAACCCTGCCGGCCGATTCTTGATGCGCTGGTCGCCAGCCAGAAAATGACTGCCGACGATGTCTGGGCCCGCGCCCGTCGCCAGCTGGAAGCCAATCGCCCCAGCTGGACAAAAACCACTTTGAATTACCTGCCGGACAGCCAGATGCCGGACAGCCGCTCGCTCGACAGCGCGATCAGCAGTGCGATGAGCTATCTTGTCCGCCAGCCGGCCAACTGGAACAGCAACCGGGCAGGGCGTGAACTCGCCGCCTTTGCCATCCAGCGCCTGGCGGTCAACGACCCGCGCGTTGCTGCCGACGAACTGGAAAAGATCAAAAGCAAATTGCAGGACTCCGAGCGTCAGTGGGCCTGGAGCCAGATCGCCCTGCAGGGTGCCAAGAAGCACATGACCGAAGCCAGTGGCTGGTACGCCAGCGCCGGCAAGACACCGTTGTCGGATGAAGTCGCCCAGTGGAAAGTTCGCGCCGCCTTGCGCGCCCAGGAGTGGGGTACTGTCCGCGACACCATCCAGGCCATGCCGCCCGCTTTGGCTGCGCAGCCGGAATGGATTTACTGGCTTGGCCGTTCCCTGCATGCCGGCGGACGGACAACCGAAGGCAACGCCCTGTTCGAAAAGATCGCCGGCCAAGCCAGTTTCTACGGCAACCTGGCCGATGAAGAACTCGGCCGCACGGTAGCGCCGCCGCCCAAGGCCAAGGCCACCACCGCCGAAGAGCAAAAAGCCGCCCAGGATAATCCGGGCATCCGCCGCGCCCTGGCCTTCTTCCGTGTTGATCTGCGAACCGAAGCGGTCAAGGAGTGGAACTGGGCACTGCGTGGGATGGAAGATCGCGAACTGCTCGCCGTGGCCAATCTCGCCAAGCGCAACCAGATCTGGGACCGCGCCATCAACACGGCCGACCGGACCAAGAACGAACACGATTTCACGCTGCGCTTCCTCTCGCCCTACGGTGAGACGGTTCGGCCCGCAGCCCAGAACCAGTCGCTGGACGATGCCTGGGTCTATGGTCTGATGCGTCAGGAGAGCCGTTTCATTACCAGCGCCAAATCCAATGTCGGCGCTTCCGGCCTGATGCAGCTGATGCCGGCGACCGCCAAATGGGTGGCCAAGAAGATCGGCCTGCGCGACTTCAGCCATGGTCGCGTCAATGACACCGAAACCAATGTGCTGCTCGGCACCAGCTACATGCGACTGGTCATGGAAAACCTCGACAACCACCCGGTGCTGGCTTCCGCCGCCTACAACGCCGGCCCCGGCCGAGCCAAGAAATGGCGCGCTGACCGACCGCTGGAAGGCGCCATCTACGCCGAAACCATTCCGTTCAGCGAAACCCGGGACTACGTCAAAAAGGTCATGAGCAATGCGGTTTATTATTCGGCCATCTTCAACGGCAAGCCCGATTCGTTGAAGGCTCGTCTCGGTACCGTCGGAGCGAAAACCTCCGATACCATGAAAGATGCTGATCTTCCTTGAATTCCACTATGTCACTACGCTCTGATTCCTTCGAAATCCTCCGTGACTGTCGGGCCCTCTTCCTGAAGCACCTGGGCGCCCTGCTGCTGGACAGCGGAATCATTTCCGGTAGTGCCATCCGCGCCATCCAGGAGGGAGCAGGGGCCTATTTCGACGAAATGGTATCGACCACACGGCGCGGCAGTTTTTCTGAGGAAGCTCATGGACTGACCTCTTCGCGTATCACGCTGGTCGGTGAAGATGACCTGGAACTGGGTATCCGTCTCGACAACCTGAGTGCCCGGCTGTTCGAAACAACCGGCGGTAGTCTGTGGCGAACCCACCTGCGCTTCGTCACCCTGCTCAGGCGCCCGGACCTGCCGAAAAGCGCCAACCCGATCGGCCCCAAAGGCATCTGCCAAGGGTTGACCACCATGTTCGCCGCCTCGGGAGCAAGCAGTATCGAGCAAAAGCTGGCGCTACTTGATCGCATCGAAGTCTACCTGTTGGCAAATCTGCCCGGCCTCTATGCCGAAATCAACGACTTCCTCGATCGCGGCGGCATAGAAGCGGCCCAGGCGACGATCCTTGGCTCTCCGGACGGACCGAAACAAGCCGATCAATCTTCGGCAAATCCCTTGCTCGCCTTGCAGCAGCAGCTGCTGGCCCGACTACCCGGTGGCATTGCATCAATCCAGCCGCCAACCGGCACAGGCGGGGCTGCAGCCTCTCTGCTCAGCCAGGCAAGCCTGGAGCAACTGATCTTTCGCCTCAACGAACTCGATCGCCAGGGCGCCTTCAGGGCGCAGTTCAAACCGGGCACCAGCCTGTCCACGGAGAGCCTGATTCCCGAGCTATTCTCCGGTAGCACGGCCAAGGCATCGCTGCCAAAAGCGCTGAACTCGGCTGAACTCGGCATTCCGAGCACGGCCACCGAAGGTTTGGCCATCGACACGCTGGCGATAATCTTTGAAGCGATCTTCAGCGAACCCACACTTCCGGACACCCTGAAGGCAGCCATTTCCAGCCTGCAGATCACCTTGCTCAAAATGGCGATGAAGGATGCTTCGCTATTTACCGACGACAAGCATCCGGCCAGACTGGTGATTGATCGAATGGGGCAGGCGGTCCTCGGTTTGCCCACTGACGTTCCCGCCCGCCATCCGGTGTGTGCCCGCCTGTTCGAAATCGCCTCGCAGCTACGCAGCGGGAATGGCGATATCAGCGCCTTTCAATCAGCACTGACTCAACTCGACGCACTGGTCGCCGAGCGCAATAACGAGCTGGCCAAATCCGCAGCAGCCTACCTGCCGCTCTTGCGCCAGCTCGACCGACGCGACGAAGCGAGCATTCAGACCAGACACATTCTCGACAAGCTGATCGAGCAAAAGCCACCAGAAGCCGTTCAGGCATTCCTTAACGAATCGTGGCGCAAGGTACTGCAACTCGTCTGGCTTGAAAACGGCCCGGACAGCAGCCAATGGCAAGCGCACGTCACGGCCATCGAAGAACTGCTCTGGTCTTTCCAGCCAAAGACCGACCCGGCGGAACGCAAGTCCCTGGCTCATCGCTTGCCCAATATCCTGAAACTGCTCAAGACGGGCATGGAACGCATCGGCTTGCCTACGGAAGCCCAGGAAGCTTTTCTGGATGATTGCTTCACGCTGCAAACCCAAGCCCTGCGCGCTGCGCCGGCAGCAGAGACGGGAGCCACTTCCGTGATCGCTGCCACCGGTCTGCACGCCTCGGGAAGCGAAACAGTTTACGGCGACGTGCAGTCAGGCCAGTTCGTCCTGAACACCCTGGATTTCTCGGACTATCAGCCAGGTCCGGCCCGTTCGCTGTCCTGTGCAATTGGCGACTGGCTGGAGTTACGTATCGACGACAGCACAACACGGGTCGCCCGCATCTGCTACATCAGCCCCAACAGCCAGCGAACTTTGCTGCTCAACCCGGATTTCGGCCTTGCTTTGGCTATCCATCCGGCCATTCTGGATCGACAGCTACGCGCCGGTGAAGCGCGTATCCGTTCTGCCAGTTCGCTGTTCGAAATTGCCGCCAGCCGGGCCTTGCAGAAAACGACAACGAACTAAGACTGGCGGACACTGCAAGTTAGGCCACAGGCCCGCCCGAAAACCCTCAAATTGCCTTAAAATCCGAGTTTTACGAATCAAGTTTCCGGGGTTCAACATGGACATCAAGAAAGTCTTGCTGCTGGGGGGTAGCGGTTTCGTCGGTACCTACATCGTCAACCGCCTGTCGCAGCGCGGTATCGAAGTAACCGTACCGACGCGTCGCCGCGAACGTACCAAGGCGCTGATCATGCAGCCGGGTGTCGAAATGCCGGAAGCTGATATCAGCTGCGAAAAGACGCTGACTGAACTGATGCGTGGTCATGATGCCGTGATCAATCTGGTCGGCGTCCTGCACAGCCGCGATGTCGTGCTGCCCTACAGCCGCGATTTTGCTGAAACCCATGTCGAACTGCCGAAAAAGATCATCGCCGCCTGCAAGGCGAGCGGCGTCCGTCGCCTCGTGCACATGAGCGCCCTCCACGCCGACCCCAAGGGCCCGTCCGAATACCTGCGCTCCAAGGGCGATGGCGAAGCCCTCGTCATGGCCGCTCAGGGCGAGCTGGATGTCACCGTTTTCCGTCCGTCGGTCATTTTCGGCCTCGGCGACTCCTTCCTGTCCATGTTTGCCTCGGTCTTGAAGAAACTTCCTTTCTTCCCGCTCGGCTTCGGTCATGCCCGCTTCCAGCCGGTATGGGCCGCCGATGTGGCCGATGCTTTCGTCGAAAGCCTGGGAGATTCCGCCACCTACGGCCAGGCCTACGAACTGGTCGGCCCGAAGATCTACACCTTGCGCGAACTGGTCGACTACACCAAGGAACTGACCGGCAGCACCGCCACGATCATCCCGCTCTCCGAAGGCTGGGCCTACCTGCAGGCTGGACTGATGTGGCTGGCCCCGCACCCGATGATGTCGCCGGACAACCTGCGCTCGATGGAAATCGACAGCGTCTGCGAAGGTAGCTGGAATGCCCCGACCAACTGGCGCCCGACGGCGCTGGAAGCCATCGCACCGACCTACATCGCGCTCAATACGCCGAAGGGCAAGCTCGACAGCTTCCGCTTCCGCGCCGGCCGCTGAGGCCGCGCCAACCGGCCGTGCAGATATATATCGTCGGCGGCGCCGTCCGTGACGAACTGCTCGGCCGGCCCAATGCCGACTGCGACTACGTAGTCGTCGGCGCCACCCCGGAAACCATGCTGGCGCAAGGTTTCCGGCCGGTCGGCAAGGATTTTCCGGTTTTTCTGCACCCCAATACGCACGACGAATATGCGCTGGCCCGTACCGAGCGCAAGACTGGCCACGGTTACCACGGCTTCATCTTTCACGCCGCCGCCGACGTTACGCTTGAAGAAGACCTCGCTCGCCGCGACCTGACCATCAATGCGATGGCCAAAGCAGCCGATGGCACGCTGGTAGACCCCTTCAACGGCCAGCAAGACCTGGCCAGCAAAACGCTCCGCCATGTCGGCCCGGCCTTTGCTGAAGACCCGGTCCGTATCCTGCGTATCGCCCGTTTTGCCGCACGCTTCAGCGACTTCTCGGTGGCACCCGAAACCTTGGCCCTGATGCGCAGCATGGTGGCCTGCGGCGAGGTCGATCATCTGGTCGCCGAACGGGTCTGGCAGGAACTGGCCAAGGGCCTGATGGAGCAGAAACCGTCACGGATGTTCGAGGTGCTGCGCGACTGCGGTGCCCTGGCGCGCCTGCTGCCGGAAGTGGACAAGTTGTTCGGCGTGCCACAACGGGCCGATTACCACCCGGAAATCGATACCGGCATCCACACGATGATGGTCATCGACCAGTCGGCACGACGGACGTTCACGCTGCCGGTACGCTTCGCTGCGCTGACCCATGATCTCGGCAAGGCGGAAACGCCGGCCGACATCCTGCCACGCCACATCGGCCACGAGGAACGCAGCGTCCGCCTGACCGAGCAACTGTGCGCCCGTCTGCGGGTTCCCAACGACTGTCGCGATCTCGCCCTGCTGACGGCCCGCTACCACGGCAACATCCATCGCGCCGCCGACCTGAAGGCGAGCACCATCGTCACCCTGTTTGAAAAAACCGATGCGCTGCGCCGGCCGGAACGCTTCCGGCAGTTGCTCGATGCCTGCCTGTGCGACTTCACGGGCCGCCTGGGCTGGGAAAACCGCCCTTACGACAGTCCGCAGTATCTTTTAGGGGCCTTGGCCGCAGTCGCTAGCCTGAATGCCGGCGAAATCGCCGTCGCCTGTGCCGACAAGACCAAAATTCCCGAGCGCATCCACGCCGCGCGCGTTCATGCCATCAAACAGCTGCTAGATAATCCGGGAGAGCAGCCAGAGCAACAATGAAAAAATGATCGTGGTCGCGATCGGAAACGTGTAGTCTCGACCGCGAAACCGAAAAGCGAAATCGCCCGGCAATTTGCCGAAACGAATGAAACGCGCCAGATGCGGGCCCATGATGCCCAGCAGGAAAATCGCCACCACCAGCGTCAAAATCCACTTCAGCATTTGCCTTGCACCACAGGGTGAAAGCCGCATTAAATCACGCCTCGCCCCGAACAGACCCTCATGCTAAAAACTCAGATCGTCGAAGGCCTCGAAGTCTTCTCCTGCCTGCCGGCCCGCAAGTCCACCAAACCCGCGCTGCTGTTCGTGCATGGTGCCTTCGCCGGCGGCTGGATGTGGACCGAAACCTTCATGCCTTTCCTCGCCAAGGCCGGCTACCCCTGTTACGCCCTATCACTGCGCGGCCATGGTGGCAGCGCGGGCAGGGAACACATGGATGCGCATTCGGTGGCCGATTACGTCGATGACGTCAAAACCGTCGTCGACTGGCTGGACGAGCAGCCTATCCTGATCGGTCATTCGATGGGTGGTTTCGTCGTCCAGAAATACCTGGAACACCGCAAAGCGCCGGCCGTCGCCTTGATTTGCTCGGTCCCGCCGCAAGGCCTGATTGCCTCGCAATTCCATCTGATGTTCAACAAGCCGCAGCTGTTCCAGGAAATCAATCAGATCATGGACGGCAAATACACCGACACCGGCACGCTGCGTGAAACCCTGTTTGCTGGCGAAGTCGACGAAACGATGCTCGCCGCCTGGCTAAGCCGCATGCAACCGGAATCGCATCGCGCCCTGTGGGACATGTCGATGTTCAGCCTGCCCAATCTCTACGCCATGCACAAGCCGCCAATGCTGATCCTCGGCGCCGAAGATGACGTTCTGGTCCCCGCCTTCCTGGTCCAGACCACGGCAAACACCTATGGTCAGCATGCCCACATCTTCCGGAACATGGGCCATGCCGTCACCCACGAAAAGGAATGGCCGCTCGTGGCGGCCACCTTGCGGGACTGGTTGGAAGAAGTCAGGCCTTGACGTCGATGCTGTTGCCCAGATTTGGCGGGTTATTCGCCACCTGCGGCAATGCCTGCAACAACTGCATCGCATTTTGAGCCTGAATGTCGATCGCCTTCTTGAGCACCAAGGTGCCAACAGCATCGCCGGTCTTTGCCTGAGACAGGGCGGTCGTCAAACTGCTTACAGAAGCAACATCCATCTTGCGCTAGCTCCAATTAGGACACATTATTAGTCCAGTGTAGTCCACCTATCTGCCAGATCAATGAGTCATTCTGAAAAGTCCGGCCCGCTGTCCTCCATAGCCGAAGCGATCCGCGCCAAGCGCGAACGCAAGACCGGCACGGCTCAGGGCATCGCGGAGCTTGAAGCGGCCTTGCTTGCCGACATCGAGAATTTCGATCTGGATGCTGCCGAGCGCCGGGCGAAACGCGAATACCTGGCCAACTCGGAGGTTGGCATGGCCGATCCGACGCTGGTTTTTCCGGAGATCGCTCCCGGCAAGCCCGCAGCAACCTCGCCCGAAAAACAGCTTCAAGCCGTAGAAAACTTCGATGCCGCACCACCGACGCCAAGACCCGAAGCAGGTACCAGCCTGCTCGATCAGCTACGCCAGCAGGCCGAGGTTCGCCAGCGCGAAATCCATAGTGCTCTGGCTGAACGCACGTCAACCAACGAGGCCATCGACCAGGCCCTGAAGCACCTGTTTTTCTACCTGCACGAGCTGGTCCAGCAACTCAATATTGTCAAACCGGGCATCCCACGCGACTACCCGCTGATTGAGCAGTACGTCCTGAACCGACTGGAGTGGCAGGAGGGGTTTTCCGATTACCGCACGCAAAGCCAAAGTGCCGGTGCGCTGGTCGAACTGGTTACCTTCTCCTACCACCTGAAAGGTCCAAAATCCCTGTGCATCGAACGCGACGGCCCGTCGGTCGAGCGATTCCGCACTACCCTGTTCGACTTCGGTCTGCCATGTACCTGCAAGGAATTCAAGAACGAGCGCAGCTACGTCGAACGCGCTGAATTCGACATTCGCTGCGACGTCAGCGTCAGTGCCCGCTGGCGCGCTGATTTTGCCAAGGGGGTCATCCTGCTTGAAACGCGCAACCTAGAACGACTGGGCAGTGCGCTCTATACGGTTCGTCCACACGCGGTTGACCAAGCGCTGCTCGACGATTTCGGCCGGCTTGTCCTCGCTCAACCCAACCATTTTCGCGAACTGGCCAAGCGCTGATTATTACAGGCGCCAGCCCTGATCACCGTTGGCAAAACCACATAGCGGCTCATCAATGCCGCGACCAACTGCGATCACCTTGAATAGTTCGCCCATCTCGTGCGGCATCAGCAGCATGTTAACTGCCCCGGCCGCCCGGATATATTCTGGAGTTCCATTGGGAATTTCAGCCAACTGATCCAATATTCCACAATTGAGCAGGAACTGCCCCTGGTTTGTATAGCCGAGCAGATCCAGCCCGGCCGCATGCGCCGCCGCAATGACTGCGGTGAAATCGACGTGGACCGTGACATCCTGCAAGCCTGGCAGGTAAAACGGATCGGGATGTGCATGGTGGCGGTAATGACACATCAACGTCCCACGACCACGTTGCTGATGATAGAACTCGCGGCGGGGAAAACCATAGTCAATCAGTAGCAGGGCGCCTTTTTCCAGGCGACGCCCCCATTCCGAGAGCCAGGCCCGGACAGTCAGACTGATCTCACTCTCGAAACCGGGTGGCAGGCTACATTGCGCGCCAATTTCCTCGGCCGCTGCGAGCAGGGTTCCCGTGGCCGGACGTTCGTTCCACATGAAACTCCCGGCTTCATCAACGACAACCCCCCGGTCGAAAATGCCATTCTCGCGCCAGGCAACGATATTCGCCGGCATCGCGTCGAGCAACTCGTTTGCCACGACCACCCCGGAGAAAGTCTCGGGCAATCGATCCAGCCATTCGACCCGGCTCAGCAGATGCGGTGCAGCCTCGGCGATCGTCTGTCTCTGGCGTTGTCGCAGGTCGGCGGAAAGATCGAGAATGAAATAGTGTTCGGGCAGCTCCCCCATCCGCTCAAGAGCAAGCAACAGGTCGGCGGCAAGGCGCCCGGAGCCAGCGCCGACCTCCAGCACTACCGGCGCTGATTCAGCCATGACCTGAGCCACCTGACGGGTCAATACCTGTCCGAACAAGGGGGTCATTTCCGGTGATGTGACAAAATCTCCAGCCGCCCCGAACTTTCGTGCCCCGGCTGTGTAATAGCCGAGACCAGGTGCGTAGAGCACCAGCTCCATGAAGCGGGCAAACGACACCCAGCCGTCGGCTGCGGCAATTTCGTCCGCAATGGCCTGGTGCAAGCGCTGGCTGTGCGCCAGGGCCTCCGGAGCGGGAATCGGCAGATTGTTCATAGCAAGTTCAAAAAGTGTCAATTTTACGACCGGAATGAGAATTCCGTCGCACCCTATGCTATTTTTCCATACTGCGTCCAAGGAGGAGATCAAACTTGCGCATCAAACAAATTACTTGTGGCAAGCCGGCGGACCTCGCCGTCGCAATGACCGCACTACAAGGGCTGGAGGCCGATTTTCTGCTGATTTTTGGCAGTATCGATCATTTCAACGCTCCTGGCATGAGCCAAACCCTGAATGAGGCTTTTCCCCGCGCCATTCTGCTCGGCTGTTCAACCGCTGGCGAAATTACGCCTGATGGTGTTGATGATGGCACCTGCACCGTCACTGCGATCGATTTTGAACAAACCCGCCTGACACATGGCAGCACCCGCTTGACTGGCATGGACGACTCCTTTGCCGCCGGAGAACGAGTGGGCCGCCAAATTGGCGCAACAGATCTCAAGGCAGTGCTCGTGTTCGGTCCTGGCGTCAAGATCAATGGCAGCGCCTTGGTCAGTGGCATTGCCAGCGCCATCGGCAACGGAATCCCGATTACCGGGGGCCTCGCCGGGGATGGCGGCGCCTTCAGGGAAACCTTCACCATCGGCCCCGAGGGGGTCGCCAACGATAAAATTGTGGCAGTGGGCCTTTGTGGCGAAGGGCTCCGCTTCGGCCACGGCTCCTTCGGCGGCTGGGAGCCTTTTGGCCCGGCCCGCAAGGTAACACGCTGTACAGGCAATATTCTGCATGAACTGGATGGCGAACCGGCACTGGAAATTTACCGGCGTTATCTAGGCGATCATGCCAGGAACCTGCCGGCCTCCGGCCTACTTTTCCCGTTTGCCATGCTCGGCGAAGACCATAATGCCATCGGTCTGATCCGGACCATTCTTGGTATTGATGAAGAGACGGGCAGCCTTATCCTGGCCGGCGAAATCGATCCCGACGGCTACCTTCGACTGATGCACGCCAGCACCGACAAGCTGGTCAATGGCGCCGAGGCCGCTGCGGAAGCGGCCGCAGCCATGCTGCAATCAAGCGGTACCACTTTGGCCATTCTGGTCAGTTGCGTCGGCCGCAAGTTGGTCATGGGCAACCGCGTAGATGAGGAAGTAGAGGCCGTTGGCGAAGTTTTTGGCAACAAGGCGGTCCTGACCGGCTTCTATTCTTACGGCGAGATCAGCCCTTTCACGCCGGGCGCATCCTGCAAGCTGCATAACCAAACTATGACCATTACCTGCCTCAGCGAGAACCAAGCTTAAAGCAATGCAGAAAACCCTTTTGCGCCAGCTCAAACGCAGTATCGGTGTCGGTAGCGAAGCCGAACTGGCAGACT
This sequence comes from Dechloromonas aromatica RCB, assembly GCF_000012425.1. Lineage (NCBI taxonomy): Bacteria > Pseudomonadati > Pseudomonadota > Betaproteobacteria > Rhodocyclales > Azonexaceae > Dechloromonas > Dechloromonas aromatica (nom. nud.). The sequence goes on from NC_007298.1 coordinate 4,441,245, forward strand.
TGCTCGCGTCGATACGGACTGCTGGCACGACGCTAGAGCCGGCTTTCCGGGGGATTCTTGAAGGCCTGGGCGACCTCCTGAGCAGGGTCGATGCCAGTTACGAACAGTACGAACGTGATCTTGAACTGCGCACGCGCAGCCTTGAGATTTCGTCGGCCGAACTTTCAGCCGCCAACGAAAAACTCCGCCAGTCCCTTGCCGGGCGGGATAACGCACTGCGCTCGCTCCGAAAAACCATCCGTGACCATCTGCCGGAAGCCAATGAAGATGCCGAGACACTGGCCGAAGAGGATATCGCGGTACTTTCCAGGCGCGTCGCGGCCATGGTCGCCGAAAGCGAACATGGCTTACGGGAACTGGCCAACCAGAAGTTTGCTCTCGACCAGCATGCCATCGTCAGCATCACTGATACGGCCGGCATTATCACCTATGCCAATGACCGCTTCTGCGCCATCAGTGGCTACGCACGGGAAGAACTGATCGGGCAGAACCACAGGATCGTCAACTCCGGCATCCATCCGCCTGAGTTGTTTCGCGATATGTGGCACACCATCGTACTGGGCAAGGTTTGGCACGGTGAAGTTTGCAACCGCGCACGCGATGGGCACCTTTATTGGGTCAATGCGACGGTCGTGCCGCTGCTCGATGCCAAGGGTGAGCCTGAGCGATATATCGCCATTCGTACCGAGATCACCGACCGCAAGCGCATGGAGGCGCAATTGTCGGAACAATTGCACCTGGTTGAAGAACTGATCGAAAACATTCCCCTGCCGATCTACCTGAAAGACGGCAGCGGGCGCTATATCAGACTCAACCGCGCTTTCGAACAGTTCTTTGAGGTTCGCCGCGAAGCCTTCATCGGGCGCACGCTGCACGATCTTTTGCCAGCAGAAGACGCTCGTCAGCATGCAGAAATGGATGCTGATCTTTTTGCCGCCAAGGGCACGCAAACCTACGAAGCCACAGTCCATAGCCAGGACGGCATCGCTCACGAAACAATTTACCGCAAAGCGGTATTGACCCGCCGCGACGGCAGCGTTTCGGGATTACTCGGCATCATTGTCGACATCACTGACCGGAAACGAGCAGAGATCGAGGTGCTGCGGGCCAAGGAAGCGGCGGAAGCGGCCAACCGGGCAAAGAGTGATTTTCTGGCTAACATGAGCCACGAAATCAGGACACCGATGAACGGGGTCATCGGCATGACGGATCTCGCCCTCGAAACCGCATTGACCGAGGAACAACGTGAATACCTAAACATCGCAAAATCCTCGGCCGAATCCTTGCTCACCGTCATCAACGACATCCTCGATTTTTCGAAGATTGAAGCCGGGAAGCTACAGGTCGAAGACATCCCCTTTGACCTGCATCGTCTGATTGCCGACACACTGAAACCGCTGGCGCTGCGGGCCCATGAGAAAGACATCGAGATACTCAGTGACGTAGTGCATGACGTTCCCCGATTTGTTAAGGGCGACCCCAGCCGGATCCGGCAGGTACTCGTTAACCTGGTCGGCAATGCCATCAAATTCACCGAACAGGGCGAGATTGCCCTCCAAGCTGACTTGATGCAGCTTCAGAACGGCCACGCTGTCATCCACTTCGCAGTGCGCGATACGGGGATTGGCATCTCGGCCGACAAGCAGATGCTGATTTTCGATGCCTTTGCCCAGGAAGACTCGTCGACCACCCGGAAATACGGAGGCACCGGCCTGGGCCTCTCGATTTGTCGCCGCCTGGTCGAGTTGATGGGCGGTACGTTGTGGTTACATAGCGAGCCGGGCAAGGGGAGTACCTTTCATTTCTCAGTCCAGTTGCAGATCTCGGAAAACGCTATTCCGCTCGTGATTCACCCTGTCGACGTGACGGGCCGTCACATGCTTATCGTTGATGACAACGCCACTAACCGGCGCATTCTCCGCGGCATGCTGGCCACCTTGCATGTCACTTGCCAGGAAGCCGACTCGGGAAAGACAGCACTAGCGCTGATGCGTGAGCAAGGCAGCCAGTTCGATTGCATCCTGCTCGATGCCCAGATGCCTGAGATGGATGGTTATGAGCTTGCCCGCCATCTGCACGCCGAGCATCCCGCTTTGCCCCCAATGTTGATGCTCTCCTCGGGTGCCCTGCGGGGTGATGCGCTACGTTGTCAGGAGGCCGGCATTGCCGGATTCTTCGCCAAGCCGATCTCATCAGACGAATTGCTCTCCGCCCTTGGCCGCCTGTTCGATAACAGCCCAAAGGAATCCTCACCGGAACCCAGCCCGCTACTGACACGCCACTCCCTGCGCGAGGCGCAACGCGTCCTGAACATCCTGCTGGTCGAAGATCATCCGACCAACCAGAAGTTGGCGCTCGGCCTCCTCAACAAATGGGGGCACCATGGAACATTGGCCCAAAATGGACAGGAAGCCCTCGATATCCTTGCCAGCCAATCCTTCGACATCATCCTGATGGACATGCAAATGCCCGTCATGAGTGGTGTCGAGGCGACCCAGCGCATTCGGGCGCGCGAAGCGGCCATGCAACTACCGCGCACCCCCATCATCGCGATGACTGCCGCAGCCATGCAAGACGACCGGGATGCTTGCCTGGCTGCCGGAATGGATGACTATCTGGCAAAACCAATCAAGGTCAAGGAGTTGCAAGCACTGCTGCTTGCCTACACTTCCGCCCCATAATCAACGGGCTGAAAATCCACTAACTTGCCAAGCACACGAGGTAAACTCGCTATTTTTCCGAGTGGCCGGATTGTGTCCACATCGAAAGCACTCCTCTTGGCATCATGACACCCTCGAACACCCTGCAAAAGCTGCGCAAATATCTCGAAGGCCGGACCGGCAAAGCGATCATCGACTACAACATGATCGAAGATGGCGATACCGTTCTTGTCTGTGTCTCCGGCGGCAAGGATTCCTACACGCTGCTCGCCATGCTGATGGCCCTCCAGCAGCGTGCTCCGGTCAAATTCCGGTTGATCGCGATGAACCTCGACCAGAAGCAGCCCGGTTTTCCGGCCGATATCTTGCCGCGCTATTTCGAATCGATCGGTATCGAATACCGCATCGTCGAGGCCGACACCTATTCCGTCGTCAAGGAAAAGATTCCCGAAGGCAAGACGACCTGCTCGCTCTGCTCAAGACTGCGACGCGGCATCATCTACCGGACGGCCAAGGAGCTCGGCGCCAACAAGATCGCGCTGGGACACCATCGCGACGACATGGTGCATACACTTTTCCTGAACCTGCTCTTTGGCGGGAAACTCAAGGCCATGCCGCCGAAGCTGGTGACCGATGACAAGTCGCATGTCGTGATCCGTCCGCTCGCCTATTGTGCGGAAGCGGATATTGCCAAATTCGCCCGCGGCATGGAATTCCCGATCATTCCGTGCAACCTTTGCGGCTCGCAGGACAACCTGCAGCGCCAGAAAATCCGGGAGATGATGCAGGAATGGGATAAACGTTACCCCGGTCGCACGGAATCCGTTTTCACCGCCATGCAAAATGTCGTCCCATCGCATCTCGCTGATGCCGACCTGTTCGATTTCCGGGGTTTGACGCTGGACACTCCGGTCGACGAGGGCGATATCGCCTTTGACGCGCCGGAGATGCCGATCAGCGGCATGATCCCGATAAGCCAGACTGCATAATGGGCTTTACAAGCGAGTCGTCATATAATGCAAGTCCGATACAATATTAAATCCCAACCTCAGGTTGCCGGCAGCCCATGAGCTCCACCCAACGCAAATTGATCGTCATGTTTGCCGATGTCTCCGGCAGCACAGCTCTATTCGAGCGGCTCGGGGACAAGGAGGCGATGCACGCGGTTGAGCGTTGCCTGAAGCGCATGAAGCGTTCCATCGATGGTTATAAGGGACGAACAATCCAGATTGTCGGTGACGAGTTGCTGGCCGCCTTCGAGTCGGGCGAAGAAGCTTGCCAAGCCGCCATCGACATGCAGCAGCGGATTGCCGACCTGCCGCCGGTTTCCGGGCTCAAGCTAACCATTCGTATTGGCCTGCACTGCGGCATGGTCACTGAAAGTGGCGACAAGCTGAGTGGCCCAGCAGTCGCTACGGCGGCACGAATTGCGGGCATTGCCCGGCGTGACCAGATTTTGTGCAGTTCAGTTCTGGTCGAGGAGATCCCGCAGCCAGGCGTCATCACCGCCGATGCCATGCCGGATCTGGGTACCGTCACTGAAAATGCAATTGCACTTCCATTATTCCAGATTCACTGGCCCAGCTATCAGGGCGGAGGATCCTACCCGCACTCCACTTTTGGACAAAGCAGCCAGCTTCCGGTCGAACGCCTGTGCGTCCGCCACCACGGCAAGGCCTTCTTGGTCGATGATAAAACACCGGTGCTGACCATTGGCCGCGACCTCAACTGCAAACTGATCGTTGATGATCGCAAAGCTTCGCGCCAGCATGCCCGCATCGAACGGCGTGGTGATGGATTTTATCTGGTGGATTCGAGCACCAATGGCACCTTCGTCTCACTGACTGGCCGCCAGGAAGTGATGGTGCGCCGCCATGAGCTACAGCTCGACGGCAAGGGCCGCATCAGCTTCGGTAACTCCGGTAACGACCCGGTGGCCGACACGGCGGAATTCGAGCACCTGTAAACGAAAACCGGCCATCCGCAGATGGCCGATATAACGAATTCCTAGTAAATCACTTGGCGGCAGCGTCAGCCGTGCACTTCTTCATGAAGCTGTTCTTGGCAGCGCCAGCCAGCTTCTTTTCCTTGGCGGTTGCAGCACAGGCAGAATTTTCAGCCGGCGCCGCGTCGGCCGTACACTTCTTCATGAAGCTGTTCTTGGCAGCTCCGGCCAGCTTCTTTTCGGCGGCACGGGCAGCGCAATCGTCAGCGGCGTAAACCGCAGTGGCTGAGAATGTAACGAGCAGCAGAGCGATCAGTTTCTTCATTGAATGTCCCCTTGGTCGAATGGAAAAGGCCAACGTACTATCGGCCATTCATGCATCATCGTCAAGCATCGTGCGCTGCTGGCGATCCATGAAATCCTGAAGGCTATCAATGCCGCGTAATTGCAGGATCGTGTTACGAACCGCGGCCTCCAACAAGACGGCCAGATTGCGCCCGGCCGCCACCGGGATAACCACTTTGCGAACCGGTACGCCAAGCACTTCCTGCGTTTGCGCATCCAGCGGCAACCTCGGCGCATCTGCCGCAGCAACGGTTTTCTGCAAATGTACGATCAATTTGAGCTTCATTTTCCGGCGTGAGGCGGTTTCACCGAAAATGGTTCGAATGTTGAGCAAGCCGAGGCCGCGCACTTCGAGAAAATCGCGCAACATTCCCGGGCAACGCCCCTCTATGGTGGTTGGTGCGATCCGGGCCATCTCGACCACATCGTCGGCGACCAGGCCATGGCCCCGTGAGATCAACTCAAGCGCGAGCTCGGACTTGCCCACACCGGAATCGCCGGTGATCAAAACCCCCATGCCCAGAACATCCATGAATACACCATGGAGGCTGACGGTATCGGCCAAACGGGCCGATAGATAGATGCGGAGCAGATCAATCACCGCCGAGCAGGGCTTCGGTGAAAAGATCAGCGGCGTCGAAAACTGCATGCAGGTTTCTTCAACCAGCGGCGGCGGCGTCAGACCATCGGCGACAATCAGTGCTGGAGGCTGCGCACCGAGCAGATCAGAAAGCATCTGGGCAAAACGCCGCTCACCAATGCGCATCGCCCATTCGTATTCGGCCAGGCCCAGGACCTGCAGACGTTCCGGATGAATGATGTTGATGTGGCCGACCAGATCTGCGCCGTAGTTGTTCGACCCCTTGATTTCAATCCGGCGATCAGCCTGGTGGCCAATGTGCCAGTTCAATAGCAGTTTGTCGCGGTTGTCCTCATAGAGCTGTACAAGGTTAACGTGACGCACAGACGTTTCTCAGGACTGAAACAGTGCAAGGACGGCCGCAGAATCAGGGGCAAGTTGCAGCTTTTCGCGGAATGCCCGATCGGAAAAACGCTGGGCAAGTTCGGAAAGAATCTGCAGATGCTGCTCGGTAGCCTGCTCGGGAACGAGCAGGACGAAAAGAAGATCGACCGGACGACCATCCGGCGAATCGAAGGGAACAGGTGTCGCCAGGCGCATAAATGCACCGGCTGCCTGCTTGAGACCTTTAATCCGGCCATGGGGAATCGCGACCCCCTGACCCAGTCCGGTAGAGCCCAGTTTTTCGCGGGCGAAGAGGCTGTCAAAGATTGTTGAGCGCGCCAGTCCGAGTCGAGTTTCGAAGAGAATTCCCGCCTGTTCGAAAACCCGTTTTTTGCTGCTCGCTTCAAGATCGAGCAATACCTGGTCAGCGGTCAGAAGATTGATAAGAGGGTTCATAGGGAAGGGTAATAAAGCAAGGCCGCAGCCATGGCTGCGGCCTGTCGGCGCTTATTCAGCAGCGTCAATCAGTCCCGGCTTGTCACCGCGATGGTGATCCTGAACCTTTTGCTTGTATTTCTGAACTTGGCGGTCCAGCTTGTCGAACAGCGCATCAATGGCAGCGTACAGGTCGTCGCCGGACTCTTCGGCATGCATGTCCTTGCCTGGCACGTGCACAGTCACTTCCGCTTTCTGCTTCAGCTTTTCGACGGACAAAACGACGCTAACGCCGGTTACCTTGTCGAAATGACGGACCACGGGATCCAGCTTGTTTTCGACGTATTCGCGCAGGGCGGGGGTAACTTCGATGTGGTGACCACTAATCTGCAGATTCACTTTTTTCTCCTCTCTCTACAGGGTCTTGCGTAAATTGACCGGGGGGATGTTGAGCGACTCGCGGTATTTGGCAACCGTCCGTCGGGCAACTACGATTCCCTGCTGGCCTAGTATTTCGGATAATTGGCTATCCGACAAGGGCTTCTTGCCATCCTCAGCCGCAATCAATTGCTTGATCAGGGCGCGGATGGCCGTAGCAGAACAAGCACCACCGCTATCGGTGGAGACATGGCTGCCAAAGAAGTATTTCAGTTCGAAGATACCGCGCGGTGTCGCCATGTATTTCTGGCTGGTCACCCGCGATACAGTCGACTCGTGCAGGCCGAGAATATCGGCGATTTCACGCAGCACCAGCGGCCGCATGGCCACTTCGCCGTGTTCGAAGAACTGGCGCTGGCGATCGACAATGGTCTGCGTGACACGGTGTATGGTTTCGAAGCGCTGCTGGACATTCTTGATCAGCCAGCGCGCCTCCTGCAACTGCGTAGATAGATTGCCGTTGCCCCGCCGCTGCTTGGCGAGAATTTCGGCATACAGACGGTTGATGCGCAACCGAGGGTAGGCATCCGGATTGATGTAGGCGGTCCACTTGCCCTTTAGCTTCTTCACGATCACATCCGGCGTGATGTAGCGCGCTTCAATCTGGGCATACCCGGCAGCTGGCCGTGGGTTGAGGCTGGTGATCAGGCTGTGCGCCGCCTTCAAAGCCTCGTCATCGCAACCTGTCAGACGACGAATCTTGGCGAAATCACGGGCGGCGAGCAGTTCGAGATGCTTGTCGACAATAGCCAGGGCCAGTGTACGTTCGGCACATACCGGCAAAACCTTGAGCTGAAGCTGCAGGCATTCCTGAAGACTGCGGGCACCAATGCCGATCGGGTCGAAATTCTGGATATGGCGCAGCGCAATTTCCAGCTCTTCGATTTCAATTTCGTATTCCGGCGGCAGGGTTTCCCACAACTCGACCAGCGGCGCCGAGAGATAGCCATCATCATCGAGTGCTTCGATCAGGAAACGCACCAGACTGCGGTCGCGCTCCGATAGCTGGGTCATGCCCAGTTGCCAGCCCAGATGGTCACGCAGGCTGACGTTGGCCGCATGGATGTCGCGGGAATCGCTATCGTCGTCTTCATCGCGACCGGCGCCGGTAAAGGTCCCGGCATCGGAGGCCCAGCGGTCATCGTCCACCTCCGACGGAGCCGATGGCACATCCTGCTCGCGTTCCTCGCGGGCATCCCGTTCTTCCCGCTCAACCTTTTGCTCGCGCTCACCTTCGTTGCTTTGGGGCGCGTCGAACTGCTGGGCGGCTGAGAAATTATCCCCGCCATGCTCGTCTTCGCGTTCCAGCATGGGATTTTCGAGCAGATAACGCTCGATTTCCTGTTGCATTTCCACCGTCGACAACTGAAGTAGCTTGATCGACTGCTGGAGCTGAGGAGTCAGCGCCAGATGCTGGGATAGTTTTAGCTGGAGAGCGGGCTTCATCGGATAGTGTCGGGTGGGGTCTGTCGGTTAGAGCCTGAAATGCTCGCCGAGATAAACCTTCCGTACGCTTTCATTCTCCACGATTTCGGCCGGCCGTCCAGCGGCCAATACATTTCCGGCGTTGATAATGTAGGCGTGGTCGCAGATACCAAGGGTTTCGCGGACATTGTGGTCGGTGATCAGGACACCAATGCCACGCTCTTTCAAGAAGCGAATGATCTTCTGGATTTCGAGCACGGCAATCGGGTCAACCCCGGCAAAAGGCTCATCGAGCAGGATAAAACGCGGATTGGTGGCCAGGGCGCGGGCAATTTCAACCCGCCGACGCTCACCGCCGGATAATGCAGAGGCATTGACGTGGCGGACATGTCCAACGTGCAGTTCGTTGAGCAGCCCTTCCAGCCGGTCATTTAATTCAGCCTCAGGCAGCTTGAGCAATTCGAGAACGGCGCGGATGTTTTCCTCGACGTTCAGCTTGCGGAAAACAGAGGCTTCCTGCGGCAGGTAGGACAAACCGAGACGGGCCCGACTGTGCATCGGCAGATGGGTCAGTCGGTTGTCGTCGATGTAGACCTCGCCACCATCGGCCGCCACCAAACCGACGATCATGTAGAAACAGGTGGTCTTGCCGGCGCCATTCGGGCCGAGAAGGCCGACAACCTCGCCGGATTTGACCTCGAAGGAAACATCTTCGACGACCGTCCGCGTCTTGTAGCGTTTTTTCAGGTTGTTGGCCGAAAGTTTGGCGACTGGGCTATTCATTGATCGACTCCGCGCATCACCCGGCGAATGGCATCACCGGAAAAACCGCGATATTGCAGGAAACGCATCTGTTTGGCACGCTCTTCGGCAGATTCCGGCAGATGGCCGAATTTCTTTGCCCAAATAGCCCGGCAGCGATCCGTCTCGTCGCCGGCTTCCGGCAAGGCGGTGGCGATGTCATCATCACCGACGCCTTTTTGCCGAAGCTCCTGCTTCAGGCGGGCATTTCCGTAGCGACCGGCTCGCGCCACGACACGCTGGGTGGCGTAGCGGTGATCGGAAAGCAGGCGTTCGGCCTGCAGGGTGTCGAGTACGCCGTCGAGTTCCTCCTCGAACTCGGCGTGCGCCGCGAGCTTGGCCTTCAACTCGGCCCGGCAGTAATCACGCCGGGTCAGGAGTTGCAGGGCGCGCACGCGCAACTGCGTCGCGCCGGACTGCAGCCCGGCGCTTCCTCGCCCTGACTTTGAGCGGCGCTCGACAGCGCCAGAGTCGGGCTCTGTCTCGCGAAGCCCGTCATTAACGACGGGACTTCCGCTCGACGCCTGGTCAGGCATCCGCTGCCTTGGCCGCCTTGACCGGCTTGATCACGTTGGTGCTGGCAGCCTCACGAATGCCGGCTTCGATTTCCTGGGCGATTTCCGGATTGGCTTTCAGGAATTCACGGGCATTGTCCTTGCCCTGGCCGATCTTTTCGCCCTTGTAGGCATACCAGGCACCGGACTTGTCGACCAGTTTGTGGGCAACACCCATTTCGACGATTTCGCCCTGGCGGGAAATACCCTCGCCGTAGAGGATGTCGAAAATGGCTTCGCGGAAGGGTGGGGCGACCTTGTTCTTGACGACCTTGACCTTGGTTTCGCTGCCGATGACTTCGTCACCCTTCTTGATCGCGCCGATACGGCGGATGTCGAGGCGGACGGAGGCGTAGAACTTGAGCGCATTGCCACCAGTGGTGGTTTCCGGCGAACCGAACATGACGCCGATCTTCATCCGGATCTGGTTGATGAAGATGACCAGCGTGTTGGTCTTCTTGATATTGGCAGTCAGCTTGCGCAGGGCCTGCGACATCAGGCGGGCATGCAGGCCGACCATCTGGTCGCCCATTTCGCCTTCGATTTCGGCGCGCGGGGTAAGGGCGGCGACCGAGTCGACGACGATGATGTCGACTGAGCCGGAGCGGACCAGCATGTCAGCAATTTCGAGGGCCTGTTCGCCGGTATCCGGCTGCGAGATCAGCAGGTCGCCGACATTGACGCCGAGCTTCTGGGCATATTGCGGATCGAGCGCGTGTTCGGCGTCGATGAAGGCGGCAACGCCACCGAGCTTCTGCATTTCGGCCACGACCTGCAGACAGAGCGTGGTCTTGCCGGAGGATTCCGGACCATAGATTTCAACGACACGGCCGCGTGGCAGACCGCCAACGCCCAGCGCAATGTCCAGACCGAGCGAACCGGTCGACACGACCTGAATGCCTTCGTCGATTTCGGCATCGCCCATCTTCATGATGGAGCCTTTGCCGAATTGCTTTTCGATCTGTTGCAGTGCTGCGGCGAGCGCTTTTGCCTTGTTGTCGTCCATGGTGTTACCTCGAAAATTTGAGCGGATTATGGCACAGGGGCCGAAGATGGAATAGAAATTGCAGGAATCGTTTTGTTTCGCCGGGCGACGAACGCGGTATATTTCTCGCCGAACCGAATTCAGAATTACTGTGTATAAATACAGTACATTGTTCCACCTTTTCTTGGCAAGAAAATTCTTCATGCTGATCAGATGCTTATCCATTTTTGCCCTGTTTTTTGCGTCTGCCGTGGCAATTGCTGAACCGGCCCCCTGGTATTGGTGGGTCAGCCAGCTGGACGGCACGAGGGTCTGCAACCAGACCTCGCTTGGTAGCGGCTGGACCTGGGAGCCGACGCCTTTCAAGGACGCCCGCTGCCGCGTTCGGCTCTGAGCGTGGCGATCGCTTATTTGCCGCCACCGGCCGGTATTTCGCCGGTCATTTTTGCCGATGAGTGGCTGATTGTTGCCGACAAGCCGGCCGAGCTTCTGTCCGTGCCCGGTCGGGGTGCTGGCATGGACGATTGCCTGGTGACACGCGTCCAGAACGAATACCCGGATGCGCTCAGCGTCCATCGACTGGATATGTCCACCTCCGGCCTGCTGGTCCTGGCCCGCGGCAAGGAAATACACCGGCAGCTGTCACGTCTGTTTCAGGACAGGCAGGTCAGCAAGCGCTATATCGCTGTCGTCGATGGACTGCTGGCCGAGGAGGTCGGCGAGATTGATCTGCCCCTGATCTGCGACTGGCCGAACCGCCCCCGGCAAATGGTGGACTTCACGATCGGCAAACCCTCGTTGACGCGCTTTCGCGTCAACGGCCACGACACGGTCGCCAATACGACACGCCTTGAATTGGAACCGATCACTGGCCGCTCGCACCAATTGCGTGTTCATATGGCCTCGCTCGGCCACCCAATCCTGGGCGACGACCTCTATGGCGGCGAGGCCCATGGCAAGGCCGGGCGTCTGTTGTTGCACGCCATGGATCTGGCCTTTGTCCACCCGGCAACCGGCAGCCCCGTGCAATTTCACAGTGACGCGCCGTTTTGACGCTGCGAAAACACACAATAACCTTATAATCCTCGCGTTTTCAACCTCTTACCATCATTGATCGCACGATCATGCTGATCTGGTTCGTCGTTCTCTACCTGCTCATTTCCATCGGTATCGGGCTGTTCGCCGCGACCCGCGTCCATAGCGCCAAGGATTTCGCAGTCGCTGGCCGCCATCTGCCGCTGCCGGTCGTTACGGCGACCGTGTTTGCCACCTGGTTTGGTGCTGAAGCGGTGTTCGGCGTGTCCGCCACCTTCGTCAAGGATGGCCTGCGCGGCGTCGTCGCCGATCCGTTCGGTTCCTCGATGTGCCTGATCATTGCTGGCGTCTTTTTCTCGCGCAAGCTCTACAAGCTCAACATCCTGACGCTCGGCGACTATTTCCGGATGCGCTACAACCGGACGGTCGAAGTGCTGACCACGCTGTGCATCGTGGCCAGCTATCTCGGCTGGGTATCGGCCCAGATCAAGGCCCTCGGGCTCGTCTTCAATGTCGTCACCAATGACGGCATCAGCCAGACAGCCGGCATGATCCTCGGCGCCGCCATCGTCCTCACCTACACCACCTTCGGCGGCATGCTCTCGGTCGCCATCCTCGATTTCGTTCAGATGGGCGTCATCATGGGTGGCATGCTGTTCATTGCCTGGATCATTTCCGGCCCGGCCGGCGGCATCGAAACGGTGATCCAGCATGCCTCGAGCGCCGGCAAGCTCGACTTTTTCCCGCCGCCCGACCCATGGCAGTGGCTGACCTTCCTTGGCGCCTGGATCACCATGATGCTCGGTTCAATTCCGCAGCAGGACGTCTTCCAGCGGATCACCTCGGCCAAGAGCCAAAAAATCGCGCTGTGGGGATCCTTCCTCGGCGCCTCGATCTACTTCTGCTTCACTTTCGTGCCGATGTTCATCGCCTACTCGGCCACGCTGATCGACCCCGATCTGTTCAAGGGCCTGCTCGAGACCGACTCGCAACTGGTTTTGCCAACACTGGTCCTGCAACACACACCCGTCTTCGCCCAGGCCATTTTCTTTGGCGCCGTGCTGTCGGCGATCATGAGTTGTTCCTCGGCTACCTTGCTCGCTCCGTCGGTCGCCTTCTCGGAAAACATCGTCCGCGGCTTGTTCCCGCACATGGGTGATCACGAATTCCTGCGCGTCATGCGCGCTTCCATCGTGGTTTTTGCCGGCATCGTGCTCGGCTTCGCACTGTATTCCAATGCCAGCATCTTCAAGATGGTGGAAAACGCCTACAAGATCACGCTGGCCGGCGCATTCGTGCCACTTTTCTTTGGCGCTTTCTGGAAACGGGCGACCACGCAAGGGGCGTTGGCGGCAATCCTCGGTGGCCTGTCATCGTGGATCCTGGTCGAAGTGCTGGTTAGCGTAAGCGGCGAGACTGCTGGTCGCGGCGATTATGCTTATGCGCTGGCCAATGCCGGGCAACTGGTACCGCCACAACTGATCGGACTTGGCGTCAGCATTCTCGGTATGGTTGCCGGCTCACTGTTGCCACAATGGGTCGGCCATCCACTGCCGCAACAGGACATTCACGAAGCACTGCGTCATCGCGCCGCAGCTGAAACTCACCACGCAACGGAACACCAGCATCATCATTAATGGCCGCCGGGCATGTCACCCGGCGTCGAATTCCACTGACAATGTAACGGAGCAAAGAGCGGCAAGGCCGGCCGGTGCAATCATTGTTACCAAACATAAGGGCTGACGGACTGGCGGATAGCCCCTAAAATCAGCTTCATGCCTCATCACGGTCGTGGCCCCATCCTGCTTTCCCGCTATTTGGCTCTCGCCTGGTTCGGGCTAGTTGTCTATGGCAGCCTGCATCCTTTCTCCGGCTGGCGCGATACCGGAGTTTCGCCGATCGCCTTTCTCGAAGGCGGCTGGCCACGTTACTGGACCGTTTTTGATCTGGTGGCCAACGTCGCCGTCTATCTGCCGCTGGGCTTCTTCCTGACCCTGGCGCTCAGCGGCGTCCCTGGCCGATTCACCGCGCTGCTGCTGGCCACGCTGCTTGCCGGTGGGGTCAGTTTCTGCATGGAAACCCTGCAGACCTGGCTGCCTTCCCGCGTGCCCTCCAACCTGGACCTCGCCTGCAACACGCTTGGCGGCCTGCTTGGTGCCCTGTGGGCCCAGTCAGTCGGACCACGGATCTTTGCCCGGATCGCAGCCCTTGAACACAAGCTGATCGCGCCCATTCCACACGCCGAACTCGGCCTGACGCTGCTCGGGCTGTGGCTGCTCGTCCCCTTGTCGCCGGAAACCCTGCTCTTCGGCGCCGGCGATTTGCGCCAGATGCTCGGGCTGACCGGCACCATGCCTTTCGCTGCCGAGAGTTTCGTCCTGATCGAAGCCTGCATCACGGCCTTCAACGCCGTCGCCGTCGGCCTGATTGTCCGTATGCTGTGCGCCCGCCTGCTGGTCGCCTATCTGATCGTGCCGCTGTTCATGCTTCTCTGTCTGACCGTGGCCACCTTGGCGGCCGCCATTCTGATCAGCCCAGCCGATGCACTGGCCTGGCTCACCCCGGGCGTGCGACTGGGGCTGATGGTCGGCATCGCCATCCTTGCCGGGGCGCTAGCGCTGCCCGCCACCCCACGCCTGATGATTGCCGCACTGGCCTTGATGGCCGGCACAGTCCTCGTCAACCTTGCGCCACCCAACCCCTACTCGGCAGCGGCGCTGGCCACCTGGCGACAGGGGCATTTCCTCAACTTCAATGGTCTGACCCGTCTGGTTGCCACACTATGGCCCTTCCTGACCCTGCCATTCCTGCTCCTGACGTCACGCCGCTAGCCTGGCACGCCCAGACCGGCGAGCAGGTCGCGCAGGCACTGGCGGTAAACTGCCTGAGCGGCCTGAGCGAGGCCGACGTCGCTGAACGTCTGAGCCGCCACGGCCCGAATCTGATGACCGAAAAGCCGGGCAAGCCAGCCTGGCGGCGTTTTTTCGAACAATTGATGCAGCCGCTGGTGCTGGTCCTGATCGGCGCCGGCATGATCACCGCTGCGCTTGGCGAATGGACCGACAGCAGCGTGATTTTCGGCGTCGTGCTGGCCAACGCCATCATCGGCTATTGGCAGGAGGCCAAGGCGGAGGGGGCCCTGGCCGCGCTGGCGCGCAGCGTGGTCACGCCGGTCACCGTCCGGCGCGGCGGCCATCGGCGGCAACTCGACGCCAGCCAGCTGGTTCCCGGTGATGTCGTGATCCTCGCCGCCGGCGACCGCATCCCGGCAGACCTGCGCCTCTTCCATCAGCGTGAACTGCATACCGATGACTCGATGCTGACCGGCGAATCCCTGCCGGTCAGCAAGCACACCGACACAATGGCAACCGATACGCTGCTCGCCGAACGCAGCAACATGGCCTATGCCGGTACCACGGTAGTCGCCGGGCAGGGAGCCGGGCTGGTCATCGCCACCGGCGATGCCACGGAAACCGGGCGTATCGCCGGCCTGATCGCCGCCGCCCCCGATCTGGCAACACCACTGACCCGCAAGATGGCGACCTTTTCCAACTGGTTGCTGTGGGCCATCGGCGGACTGGCGCTGCTCACGGTCTGCGTCGGCCTGGCCCGCGGCGGCTCGGCTTTCGACATGTTCATCGCGGCAGTGGCACTGGCCGTCGGCGCCATTCCGGAAGGCCTTCCGGCCGCCGTCACGGTCACGCTGGCCATCGGCGTCGCCCGCATGGCCAGGCGCCGGGCCATCATCCGCCACTTGCCGGCGGTCGAGACGCTGGGCAGCACGACGGTCATCTGTTCCGACAAGACCGGGACACTGACTGAAAACGCAATGACCGTCCGCGTCCTGTGGTGCGGCGGGGAAGGCTATGCGCTCGGCGGTCATGGCTATAACCCGGAAGGTGAGATCAGCCACGACGAAATGCCCGCCGTCATCGACGGCGCCGTACGCGAATGCCTGGTTGCCGGCGCGCTGTGCAACGATGCCAGCCTGAGCCGCGAAGGCCAGCACTGGAAAATTACCGGCGACCCGACCGAAGCCGCGCTGCTGGTCGCGGCCCGCAAGGGGGGGCTGGACGAGCACACCTTGCTGGCGATTTTCCCGCGTCATGACGTATTGCCTTTCGATGCCAGCCAGCAGTTCATGGCAACGGCGCATGGCGGCGATGGCGAGGGAGTTGTTTACGTCAAGGGCGCCCTGGAACGGCTACTGCCTCTCTGCGTCGATCAACTGTCGGCCAGTGGCCAGCCGGTTCCGATCGACCATAGGCTCATCGAGAAGGTGGCAAGCGCCTATGCGGTGCAGGGTATGCGCGTGCTGCTACTGGCGCGGCGGAATATGAGTTTTGGTCAAAGCGCCGGGTTGAGCACGGAATCCATCGAAAAGCTGACGCTGATCGGCCTGGTCGGCATGATCGACCCACCCCGCAAGGCGGCGATCTCGGCCATTCGCAACTGCCATTCGGCCGGCATCCGGGTCAAGATGATCACCGGCGACCACGCGGCCACGGCACTGGCGATTGCCCGGCAGATCGGCCTGAACGCCGAGCACGCCCTGACCGGCCGGGAACTGAGCCGCCTCGACGACAGTGCGCTGGCCGAAGCTGCACACACCGTCGACGTCTTCGCCCGTGTCGAGCCGGAACAAAAGCTGCGCCTCGTTCGCGCCCTGCAGACCCGTGGCGAAGTGGTCGCGATGACCGGCGACGGCGTCAATGATGCCCCGGCCCTGAAGCAGGCCGACATCGGCATTGCCATGGGGCTGGCCGGCACCGAAGTCGCCAAGGAGGCAGCCGACATGGTGCTGACCGACGACAACTTCGCCAGCATCGAGGCGGCAGTCGAGGAAGGCAGGGGCGTCTGGGACAACCTGATCAAGTTCATCACCTGGACGCTACCGACCAACTTCGGCGAAGGCTTGGTCATCGTCGCCGCCATCCTGTTTGGCGCCACGCTGCCGATCACTCCACTGCAGATATTGTGGATCAACATGACCACCGCCGTATTGCTCGGCCTGCCGCTTGCCTTCGAGCCGATCGAGCGCGGCATCATGCACCGGCAACCCCGCCGACTTGACATGCCGGTCCTCGACGCCCACCTGATCCGCCGCATCGTGCTCGTTTCGCTGCTGCTGCTGGCTGGCGCCTTCGGCCTCTTCCTGCTCGAACTCAAGCAAGGCCATACGCTGGCCGAAGCGCGTACCGTCGCCGTCAACGTTTTCGTCATGGTTGAAATGACCTACCTGTTCAACTGCCGCTCGCTCACTCGCGGATTCTGGAGCCAAGGCCTGTTTTCGAATCCATGGATCTGGGCCGGCGTCGGTACGATGCTCTGCCTGCAAATGGCGCTGACCTACCTGCCGGTAATGAACCAGCTATTCCAGACGGCACCGATCGGTCCGACAGAATGGCTGGAAATTGTCGCCGTGGCCTTCTCATGTTCGCTGGTGATCGGGATCGAGAAGCAATTGAGCGCACACTGAACCCTGCCAAACAGTCTGCCTTGCCGCGCCCCTTCCCGCGGCCCCCAAACAACCGCCAATATTCGAAATATCGCCAGCGCACTCCACGCGAAACCGCCTCGCCTATAATGCGACTCTGCACAGGAGACCCCGCATGAGCTATTTCAAACACCACGTTTTCGTCTGCACCAACCAGCGCGAAGGCGGCGAGCAATGCTGCAACAACGTCGGCGGTTCCGACATGTTTGCCTACGCCAAGGACCGCATCGGCGCGCTGAAACTGAACGGTGCCGGCGCTGTCCGTATCAACAAGGCCGGCTGTCTCGGCCGCTGTGACAACGGGCCGGTCATGGTCGTGTACCCGGAAGAAACCTGGTATTCCTTCATCGACAAGGAAGACGTCGAGGAAATCATCCAGGAACACCTGATCGGCGGCAAAGTCGTCGACCGCCTGAAGATCTGAACCATGCGCGTCGTTGAAGAGAAAATTTTCGTTGATGGCCCGGTCGGCAAGATCGAAGTCATCATGGAGCGCCCGGATGCCCCGAAAGGCATCGCGCTGATCGCCCACCCGCACCCGATCGGTGGCGGCGCCAACACCAACAAGGTCGCCTACACGCTGGCCCGCACCTTCGTCGCGCTCGGCTATGCCGCTTTCCGCCCGAATTTCCGGGGCGTGGGCGGCACTGAAGGCGTGCATGACGAAGGCAACGGCGAAGTCGATGACCTGCTCGCCGTGCTCGAAGACGCCAAGTGCCGCTGCGGCAACCTGCCCGTTGCGCTGGCCGGATTTTCCTTTGGCGCCTTCTGCCAGACCCGGGTCGCCAAGCGGCTGACCGAAGCCAGTCACCCGGCCCAGCGCCTGGTGCTGGTTGGCACCGCCGCCGGCTTCGTCGAAGGCACCCGCCAATACGACACCGAGGCCGTGCCGCACGACACCATCGTCATCCACGGCTCAGCCGACGACACCGTGCCGCTGGTCAACGTGCTGGAATGGGCGCAACCGCTCGACCTGCCGGTCGTCGTCGTGCCCGGCGCCGATCACTTCTTCCACCGTCGCCTGCACCTGATTCGCGACATCGTGACCCGCGCATGGCGGCACTAGCACCAGCCTCTGGTTGCATGGCACTAAGCGCCGGCAATCTGCACAAGACCTACACCGGCAACGAAGTCGTTGCCGGCCTGTCTTTCGCCGTTGAAGCCGGCACCTGCTTCGGCCTGCTTGGCCCGAATGGCGCCGGCAAGACGACGACACTGCGCCTCTGCCTCGGCCTGACCGGGCCGGACAGCGGCGACATCGTCCTGAACGGCCACGTCATTCCGGATGATGCGCAAGCGGCGAGAGCACGGATCGGCGTCGTGCCACAGTTCGACAATCTCGACCCGGATTTCACCTGCGCCGAAAACCTGCTCGTCTTCGGTCGTTATTTCGGACTGAAGGACACCGACATCCGCGCCAAGATCCCGCAGTTGCTCGATTTTGCCGGCCTGTCGAGCAAGGCCGATGCACGGATTGCCACGCTGTCCGGTGGCATGAAGCGTCGCCTGACGCTAGCCCGCGCCCTGGTCAACAACCCAGACATCATCTTTCTCGATGAGCCGACGACCGGTCTCGATCCGCAAGCCCGCCACCTGATCTGGGAGCGACTGAAACAGCTCAAATCGGCCGGCAAGACGCTGATCCTGACCACGCATTTCATGGACGAAGCCGAACGCCTGTGCGACACGCTGATCGTCATCGACCATGGCCGCAAGATTGCCGAAGGCAGTCCGCGGCAATTGATCGCCGAGCAGATCGAACCGCAGGTCGTCGAGGTGTTTGACGAAGCACATGGTCAACTGGAAGCTTTCGTCCAGAACCACAAGCATCTGGCCGAGCGCGTCGAAACCAGCGGCGAAACCGCCTTCTTCTACTGCCGCGATCCGCGCCAACTGCTGGCCCAACTGGCCGACGCCGAAGGCCTGCGTTACGTGCACCGCGCCTCCAACCTCGAAGACGTCTTCATCAAGCTGACCGGCAGGGAACTGCGCGACTAAGGTCTTTCAGCCAATCAGTCCGTCAACCGCTGCGGCAAAGTCATCGCAAACAGCGGCCGGGCGAATGTCCGGATGGGCATCATCGCCAGCCCGATATTTCCCGGTTCGTACCAGAATGCCGGGGATACCCGCCGCCTGCGCACCGCCGATATCGTCGCTCAGATCGTCGCCGATCAGCACCGCCTCGGCGGGAGCCACACCGAGTTCAGCCAGCGCCGCATCGAAGAAGGAGGGCGCCGGCTTGCCGGTAATCTCGGCCTTGATTCCGGCCGAATACTCCAGCCCGGCGACGAAGGCCCCCATGTCCAGCGACAGGCCGTCCGGCTCCATGAAATAGCGATTACGCGCCATGGCCATCAGCGGCAGCCCCTGCATCAGGAGCCGGAAGGCATGGTTCAGGATCGGGTAGGTGGTGTGCGTTCCCATGTCGCCCAGCACGACGATATCCGGATCGGCGTCGCTATCACCCATTTCGCCGGCGATATCCGGGTGAACCAGCCATAGCGGACGCAAACCCCGGCTACGCACCAGCGTTCGGGCAGCCAGGGCAGCCGTCTGGATTTCGTTGGCGGCCAGCGTGAAACCCATGCGCTGCAACTTGGCAAACAGGATGGTGCTGGGCGTCCGCGTCGTATTGGTCAGGAAACGCAGGGACAAACCCGAAGCACGCAGGCGATCCAAGGCCCGGACGGCTCCCGGCAAAGCCTCGTCTCCGGTATGCAGCACGCCGGCCAGATCGATCAATACGGCCTTTGGTGAGATTATTGGCGCCATTTCCGCTCCCTTGAAGAACCTCGACAGAGATTCGATTACCGTTCGTCACTAAAGTTTAGGCGATGGCGATCCGGCCTTGGCGGAGTCCTGATCGATGCCAAGTTGCACCTCAGCGAATGACCAGATGTTCCTGTTCGCAATGCACCGGCATGGCAAAGTCGAAAAGATCGGCCTGGGCCGCGAGATCAAGATCGGCCCGAGGCAGATTCGGCCAGCTGCCGGCCATGAAGCGCCGCCCGAAGTCCGACGCCCGTATCCGCTGCGCGAACGCTTCCGGCGCGGTCGGATCGCCGCGTAACAGGGATTCGATGTAGTCAGCACAGGCGACGTCTTCGTCGCCATCCCGATCGACCCATTCACCGGTGATGACGAAACAAACCTCTTCCGCCCCTGCCATCCGAATCGCCTCGGCCGTTGCTCGCGCGCAAACGAAGCTGGCGGCATAAAGCCGCTGCGCCTGGCGAAAACGCTGCAGGCCGCGCACACCGGCCGCCGTACTCATCACGATATTCTTCCCGGTCAGATCGACCTGCATCAGCTGGGAAGGCGAATTGCCAAAGTCGAATCCCGGCGCCGGATCGCCCCCACCGATGGCGCCTATCGAGACCGGGTCCGGGATTCCGCCCTGCAAGGCTAGCGCCTGGGACAGGCCTTCGACCGGATAGATTGCCCGCGCCCCCTTGGCGAGCGCCACCGCCGCGGTGGTAAATGAGCGCAGCACATCGATCACGACGACGGTGTCGGTGGCTGGCGGCTGATTCTGCAGACGGTTCAGGAAGAGGCGAGAAAATTTCATGGCAATAATTGTCACTCACCGGCGCTGACATGGCGATCCTGGCGTTGTGCCAGGGCCCTTGCCGTGCGGGGCATCGGTTTCTCACGATCCTTCAACAGCCCCTGCAGGCAGGCCGGATTGGCCCGGGCACCGCTGGACTGGTAGTCGGCCAGCAGCGTTTGACGGATGCTTTCTTTTTCCCGGCCGCTGACGCCGGTCAGGTAATCGAACAGATGGTCGACCAGCTTTTCCGGCGTCAGGCGGCTGGTCTGGCCGGTGCTTTGCCATAGCCAGTCAGCGAAGGCGAGGAAGGCAGCGAAAGGCGAGGGGCCGCCAAGGAGTACGGACAAGGTCTGGGGAAAGCGGCCGGAGTTGGCGAGCAGGTCCCAGTAGCGGGCCAGACGGGTGAAACGCTGCATGGTCAGGACATCGACGACAGCTGTTTGCTTGACGGTATAGGGCGGTTCGGCATCGTAGACCATGCCGTGGACCGCGCTGTGGCGGGTGATTGGCGTGCCGCGCAGGCGTTTGAGGACACCGAGCTGGATTTCGTGCGGCCCCAGAGCGTATAGCCGGTCAAAGCCGGCGGCGAAACTGCTTAGCGTTTCACCAGGCAGGCCGAAGATCAGGTCGGTGTGCAGATGGGCATGGCTGTGATTGACCAGCCAGGCGAGGTTTTCACAGGTCTTGTCGTTGTCCTGACGGCGCGAGATGGCTTGCTGCACGTCGGGATTGAAGGTCTGGATGCCGACTTCGAACTGCAGCACGCCGGGCGGGAAGCGGGCGATCATTGCCTTCAGGCGCTCCGGCAGGTGATCAGGGATGACCTCGAAATGCAGGAAGAGGTCTGGCGTCAAGCGGTCGAGGAAGAACTGCAAGATGGTCAGCGAGCTGTCGATCTTGAGATTGAAAGTGCGGTCGACAAACTTGAAGTTGCGCGCCCCGCGCTGGTAAAGGCCGTCCAGCGCGGCAAGGAAGGGCGCTTGCTCGAACGCCCAGGCGGTCTTGTCGAGTGAACTGAGGCAGAACTCGCACTTGAAGGGGCAACCGCGCGAGGCTTCGACGTAGAGCAGGCGATGGGCCAGATCGTCGGCGCTGAACTCGGCGTAGGGCAAGTCGATCTCGGCCAGCGTCGGCTGCTCGCCGGGGATCACTTTCATCAAGGGTTGCGGCCCGTGAAGCAGGGCGCGACACAGCTTGGGCAAGCTGACATCGCCCCAGCCGGTGATCAGATGGTCCGCCAGCCGGACGATTTCCTGATCCTCCCATTCGCGGCTGACTTCCGGCCCGCCGACGACAATTTTCAGGGCAGGGCGAACCTGCTTGAGCCGACGAACGACTTCGGTCGTCGGCACGACATTCCAGATATAGACGCCGAAACCGATGATCTGCGGCATGCCATCGACCGGCTCAGCCAGTTCGGCCAGTAGGGCATCGACGATTTCCTGTACTGGCCGTGCGATGGTGAATTCGCGTAAAACCGTCCGCGCCCGCAGATCGGCACCACCGTGCCGGGCCATGTTGGCCAGCAGGTAGCGCAAGCCGAGGGAAGCATGGATGTATTTGGCGTTGAGGGTACTGAGAATGATG
The DNA here is from genome assembly GCF_000012425.1 of Dechloromonas aromatica RCB. NCBI lineage: Bacteria > Pseudomonadati > Pseudomonadota > Betaproteobacteria > Rhodocyclales > Azonexaceae > Dechloromonas > Dechloromonas aromatica (nom. nud.). The sequence continues at coordinate 4,463,466 of NC_007298.1, forward strand.
GAGGGCGGCTTCTGCATATCGGCATTTTGACAGCCAAGTGACCAAATGCGACAACGCAGGTAACAACAGCAATGCTTTCAGGAAAACTGCTGGCTGCCGATCCCCCCGATGGCCGGCATCGATGGCGAAGCGAAAACGCTCGGCTATAAATTACCAGCATCCTCAGGAAGCTGGCACAAAACGCAGCTCACCAAAGTAACATATCTGGATCTTGAGTCCTGTCACAGAGGGAGATGCTTCGAATGGAATCCAAGGCTGCTGGCGACGCCCTGCGGAAAGCACAGGTGCCCTCTGACGATATCGAAAAACGGATGAAGATCGAGATCCGCGAGATCGGTATTCCACCGCGACCAACCATCCTCAGCCAGATCGAGCAGGAAACCGCCAAGGAAGAACCGGATTTCATCAATCTGGCCAAGCTGCTCAGCCAGGATGTCGGTCTCTCGGCCAGCCTGATCAAGGTCGCCAACTCCCCCTATTTTTCCTTCGGCAAGAAAGTACCGACCGTCCAGGAAGCCATGCTCGTCCTCGGTCTCAAGCTTGTCGTCCAGACCGTGGCCGGGCTCGCGCTGCAGCAAGTCTTCAAGCACCTCCCCAACATGGAACGCTTCTGGGACAGCTCGGCGACCAATGCCCAGATATCCGGCTGGCTGGCTCGCCAACTCGGCAAGAAATGGGCTATCCGCCTGGAGGATGCCTACACTTTTGCCCTGTTCCGGGACTGTGGCATTCCCGTTCTGTTGAGCCCGTTTCCGGAATACCAGGCGATCCTGTCCCAAGCCAACAATGAGCGGGAGCGCTCCTTCACCGATGTTGAAGATCAGGCGATAGGCCTCAACCATGCAAACGTTGGCGCCGATCTGGCTGAAAACTGGCTGCTACCGGAAGAAACCTGCCTGGCGATTCGTCATCACCACGACGCCAGTATCTTTGCCGATGGATCCGCGGTCATCCCCGAACGTACCAAGGCGCTGATCGCCATCGCCCACCTGGCCGAATATTTGATGCAGCAGGAAGCCGGACGCGGCCAGAGCTGCGAGTGGGAAAAACTGGGCCCGGCCAGCCTGAGCTGCCTCGACATCGGAAGCGATCAACTCCAGACGCTCTGCGACGAATTCCACATCTCCCGCCAGGACAATTAAGACCGCCGCGCAGACGGCAGCGCGGCCAACACAAGCAGGCGCTAGAATGCTGCCTCACCCCTGCATTCTGTCCGCACCCAATGCTGCTTCAATTCTCGATCACCGGCTGGCTGCCCGTCTGGCAACGCAATTTCCTGGTCTGGCGCAAGCTGGCCCTGCCGTCCATTCTCGGCAATCTGGCTGACCCGCTGATCTACATGCTCGGCCTCGGCTACGGCCTGGGCGCCATGCTGCCGAGCATCGAAGGCCAGCCCTACGTCGCCTTCCTGGCGGCCGGTACCGTTTGCGCCTCGACCATGAACGCTGCCACCTTCGAGGCCCTGTACTCGGCCTTTTCACGCATGCATGTCCAGAAAACCTGGGAAGCCATCCTCAACACGCCGCTCGGGCTGGGCGATGTCGTCGCCGGTGAATTGTTCTGGGCGGCGACCAAATCGCTGTTCTCCGGCGCCGCCATTCTGGTCGTCATCGCCGGCATGGGCCTGACCAACGGCCCGCTGATGCTGTGGGCGCTGCCGGCCATCGTGCTGACCGGCCTGGCCTTCGCCGCGCTCGGCCTGATCTGGAACGCGCTGGCACCGAGCTACGATTTCTTCATGTACTACTTCACGCTGTTCATCACGCCGATGACACTGATTTCCGGTGTCTTCTTCCCGACTAACCAGCTGCCCGGCTGGCTGGCCTTCATCGGCCAGTGGCTGCCGCTGGCCCAAGGTGTCGCACTGGTCCGCCCGCTACTGGCCGGGCAGGTGCCAGCCAACGCCCTGATCCACATCATGGCGCTGCTCGGCACCGCCGCCATAGCCTTCACCATCGCGCTGCACCTGACCCGCCGCCGCCTGCTCAAGTAGAATTCGCTAATGGATACCTTGCTCATCATCACCAACTGCCCCGATGAAGAAACCGCCAACGCCATCGCCTTGGCGCTGGTCGAGGCGAAGCTGGCTGCCTGCGTCAATATCCTGCCGCGCGTCCAGTCGATCTTTCGCTGGCAAGGCGTCGTTGAATCGGCAGCGGAAATTCCTCTGTTCATCAAGGCGACCAGTGCCAATTACCCGGCCCTCGAAGCGAAGATTCGCCAACTCCACCCTCATGAACTACCGGAAATCATCGCCCTGCCGGTTACCCACGGCTTGCCCGCCTATTTGAACTGGGTGACGGCTGAAACGATCCAATGACCATGCGCCTCCTTTTTCTCGTCTTTGCCTTTTTCATCTCGCTGGCCCACGCCGACGAGTTCCTCGATCCGGCCGTCGCCTTCAAGCCGTCAGTGCGCGCCCTTGATGGCCAGACCATCGAGGTCAGCTACGAAATCGCCAAGGGCTATTACCTTTACCGTGACAAATTCCGGGTTCGCGTCGAGGGTGAATCCGTCACGCTCGGTACGCCAAGCTTCCCCAAAGGCAAGGAGCACAACGACGAGAATTTCGGCAAGGTCGAGGTCTATTACAAGACGGTCGCCATCCGCATCCCGGTCGAACGCAATGCCTCCGGCCCCTTGCCGCTGAAGCTCAATGTGACGGCACAGGGCTGCGCCGATGCCGGTGTCTGCTACCCGCCGCAAACCCAGCCGCTCAGCGTCGAACTGCCTGATCCGGCCAGTGCGCCCGCTTTAACCCCCGCGGCCACCGAGGGCGACGAAAGCGGCCAGATCGCCTCGACGCTGAAACATGCCGGCTTCTGGGCCAATCTCGCTTTCTTCTTCCTGGCCGGGCTGGGCCTGTCGCTGACCCCCTGCGTCTTCCCGATGATTCCCATCCTCTCCGGCATCATCGCCGGGCAGGGCCACAAGAACTCGCATTCCCGTGGCTTTGCGCTGTCGCTGGCCTACGTGCTGGGCATGGCCGTGACTTATGCCGCCGCGGGTGTCGCCGCCGGCATGACCGGTACGCTGATCTCCAGCGCCCTGCAGAATTCGTGGGTACTCGGCAGCTTCGCGCTGGTCTTCGTCGTGCTGTCATTCTCGATGTTCGGCTTCTATGAACTGCAGTTGCCGACCTCGCTGCAGAGCAAACTGTCCGAGGAGTCCGGCCACCTGCAGGGCGGACGCGGCATTGGCGTGTTCCTGATGGGCGCACTGTCGGCGCTGATCGTCGGGCCCTGTGTCGCCGCGCCGTTGGCCGGCGCGCTGCTCTACATCGGCCAGACCGGCGACGCCGTACTCGGCGGTACGGCGCTGTTCGTCATGGCACTCGGCATGGGTGCCCCGCTGATCGCCGTCGGTATTGCCGGTGGTTCTCTGCTCCCCAAGACCGGCGCCTGGATGGAAGGCGTCAAGAAAGCTTTCGGCGTATTGCTGCTGGCCACCGCCGTCTGGCTGGTTTCGCCGGTCATGCCGCCCGTGGTGTCGATGCTGGCCTGGTCGATGCTGCTGATCATCCCGGCCATCTACCTGCATGCCCTCGACCCGCTGCCGCCGCACGCCAAGGGCTGGTCGCGTTTCTGGAAGGGCATCGGTATCGTCATGCTGCTGACCGGTGCCGCGCTGCTGATCGGCGCCCTGTCCGGCAGCCGCAACCCGCTGCAGCCGCTGGCTGGCTTGCGCGGCCAGGCCATGGCTGCCGAAGAGAAGCGCCTGCCGTTCGAGCGCATCGCCTCACTGCAGGTACTGGAAGAAAAACTGAAGGCCGCCGGCCAACCGGTCATGCTCGATTTCTACGCCGACTGGTGTGTGTCGTGCAAGGAGATGGAGCAGCTCACCTTCACCGACCCCGCTGTGCAGGCCAAACTCGCCGGCTTCAAGCTGCTGCAGGCCGACGTCACGGCCAATAGCGAGGACGACAAGGCGCTGCTCGCCCGTTTCGGCCTGTTCGGGCCGCCGGGCATCATCTTTTTCGATGCCAATGGGCAGGAAAGCAGGAAAGTACGCATTGTCGGCTTCCAGGATGCCGCCCAGTTCCTGAAATCGGTGCAGCAGGCAGCCAGCGCCGGCTAAAGCTCCCGCGACGGCGCACTGCGAATCGCGTGGCGCAGGCTGACAATGCCGAATACGGCGCCGACCACCGAACCAGCCAGCACATCGAGCACCACATGCTGACGCGTCGCCACCGTTGACCACAGAATCGCCAGGCAATGCAGCCAGATCACCCAGCGTGCCACCAGCGGTACGCCGATCGCCCTGATCAGCCGATCAAGCCAGATGGCGGCAAATACCGCTGCAGCGACATGCAGGGAAGGGCAGGCGTTGCCACTGGCATCGACATCCTTGATCATCGCCATTTGCGGATAAAGGCGCCAGTCGATGCCGGCCGGTGGCACCCCGGTCGGAAACAGCCAGAAAATGCCGAGGCAAAACAGGCACATCGCCGCCATCCACAAACCGAACATGATCAATGGCCGGAATTCCTTGAGCAAAGCCGCTGGCAACGAAACGTAAATCCACAGCGAAGCGTAAACCGGGAAAGCCTGCGCCGTCACCGGAATCCACCGGTCAAGCACGGTCAGAGGCATAACCGTCGGTGGAAACAGCGGACTACGCAAGACCCCGAAATAGGCCCAGAAAAAGAGCATCATGAAGGCGGCCGTACCGACGGCCTTGAGCGGCATCAGATAGACCATGCGGGAAGCGATCTGGCGTGTCCAGTGCGTTCTGGAGAGTGGGCGCATCGATAATTCGAACAGCCTGGAGGAATGAATGAACCGCATGGTAGCAAATCACTTCGCCATGACCGAAATTTGCCGTGAATGGACAAGACGTTTCGGGCAAATCTTTGGAAAACATGGGCTTTCAGCTAAAATTGGCAAGCTATGGATTCGATTGGCCTGATTCGCGATTTTCTCAAGGACCGCCTTGGTGTCGAGCCGGAAAACGTTGTTTCCGGTGCGGTGCTGGCCGACCTGGGCGTCGACTCGCTAATGATGCTTGAACTGATGTTCGAATTCGAAGATCGTTTCGGCATCAAGCTTTCCAGTGACCTGAAAACCCCCCGGACGGTTGGCGAGATGGTCACGCTGATGGACGGGTTGTATTCCCAGTCGAAGAGTTAAGGCATGAGCCAGCGGCGGGTTGCGATCACTGGCCTCGGGCTGGTCAGTCCTTATGGCGGGAACACCGACGATTTCTTTACGCGCCTGTGCGCCGGCCAGTCGGCGGTCGGTCATCTGCTGACCGACGATGTGCCACGCCCGCTGTCCATCCCCTTTGTCAGCTGTTCTGGCTTCGATCCCGATGTCGCGCTCGGCAAGCCGCTGGCCAGCATGATGGACCGCTTCGCCCAGCTTGGCATGGCAGCGGCCTTCGAGGCCTGGGACAACGCCGGCCTGGCGCGCCAGACGGACGGCGAATCCCGCGACGACTGGGGTGTCGCCTGGGGGACGGCACTGGGCGGCACACTGGCTTACGAAAAAGGCTACCGCGAGCTGTGGCAGCAAGGCCGTGAACGCCTGTCGCCACTGACGGTCATACTCGGCATGAACAATGCGGCCAATGCTCACATGTCGATCCAGCTCGGGCTGGGTGGCGTCAGCATGAGCCATACCGTGGCCTGTGCCTCGTCGGCCATCGCCATCGGCGAAGCTTTCCGTCGCGTCCGTAGCGGCGAGGCGACGATCATGCTCACCGGCGGCTCCGACGTACCGCAGGCCTACGGCGTTGCCCGCGCCTGGGAAGCCTTGCGCGTCATGGCGCCTGGCGACGCCGAGACTTCTGCTGTCGCCTGTCGGCCGTTCTCGGTCGACCGGCGCGGCCTGGTGCTGGGCGAGGGCGGCGCAGCCCTGGTGCTCGAAGACTGGGAGCACGCCATTGCTCGCGGCGCCCGGATTCACGGCGAAATCGTTGGCTATGGCACCAGTTGCGACCACAGTCATCTGGTTCGCCCGGAAGCCGCTGGCCAGGTGCGCGCCCTGCAACTGACGCTGGCCGATGCCGGTCTGAACCCCGCCGATATCGACTACGTGAATGCCCACGGCACCGCGACGACCGAGGGCGACCCGGTTGAAATCACCGCGCTGAAGACAGTTTTCGGTAATCATGCCGAGCGTCTGGCAGTCAGTGCAACCAAGTCGATGCACGGCCATTCGCTGGGCGCTGCTGCCGCCATCGAGGCCATTGCGACCGTGCTTGCGCTGCGTGAGCAGACTGTTCCACCCACCGCCCATCTGGTGCAACTGGATCCGGCGTGCACTGGCGTCGACCACGTCACCACTGCCCGGACCGGCCAGCCGCTGCGGGCTGCATTATCCAACTCCTTCGCCTTTGGCGGCAGCAACGCGGTGCTCGCGTTCCGTGCCGTCGTCCAGTAAAACCACGGAAGTACCACCATGTCTGAAGCCTTTACCCCGGAAGCTGTCGAAGCCCTGTTGCCGGAAGTCGCTGCACTGATCATTTCGGCGCTCAATCTCGACATGGCACCGGGTGAAATCGAGGCTGACGCGCCCCTGTTCGGAGATGGCCTCGGCCTCGATTCGATCGACGTGCTCGAAATCGCGCTGGTCATTTCCAAGCAATATGGCTTCCAGTTGAAGTCCGACAACGAGGACAACATCCGTATCTTTTCCTCGCTGCGCGCCCTGACCGCTCACATCGCCAGCCAGCGAACCAAATGACCATCACCCCGGGCCAGTTGTTGCGCGGCCTGGCCGTGGTCGTCTTTCTCGTGCTGTGGGCCGTGCTGGCCCATTTCGGCAGCGCTGGCGAGAGCTCGGCCGATCTCTCCGTAGTGCTTGGCGTCGCCCCCATTGTTACTGCCCTCTGTCTGATGCTCTGGCGCACCACCCATCCTGTCTTGATTGGCAGCGGCATCGTGCTCATGCTCGGCGGACTGACCTGGCTATGGCCGACGATGCGTCAGAACATCCCGCTACTTTTCTTCATCCAGCACCTGGGCACCAATCTGGCGCTCGGCACGCTGTTTGGTCGCAGCCTGCTGGGTAGCGGCGAAGCCTTGATCACCCAACTGGCCAAAGCCGTGCATCACGGTGAAATTTCCGAGCACAAACGGCGTTACACGCGCAAGGCCACGTTAGCCTGGACGCTGTTTTTCCTCGGCAACGCGCTGATCTCCACCATCCTCTGGTTGCTGGCGTCGCAATCCACCTGGTCAGTCTTCGCCAACCTGCTGTCGATGCCGTTGCTGGCGGCCATGTTCATCGCCGAGCACTTCTGGCGGGTAGTCGCTTTGCCGCCGGAAGAGCGGCCAAGCATTGCCCAAGTGGCCCGCGCCTATCGCATGCACGGCAAGCAGACACCGCCGGCCAAGCCGTCATGACCAGCGCGCCGCTGCTCGCCCACAAAGATCCCGAGGCAGTCTTCGCCTGGCGCCCGGACGGCCCGGTCAGCGTTGGCGAATATCTGGCCGATGCTGCGGCGCTGGCCGGTCAACTGCCAGCCACCGGCTACCTGCTCAACCTGTGCCACGACCGTTACCGCTTCGCGGTTGGCTTTGCCGCCGGCCTGCTGCGCGGCATGACCAGCCTGCAACCCTCATCGCAATCGGCCGAGACTCTGCGCCGCCTGCAGGCCGATTATCCGGGCCTCGTCTGCCTGTGCGACGGGGAGACTGAAACGCTGGATCTGCCCCGCCTCGACTTTCCCAACCTGGCCGTTCCCCGGGGGGAATTCCTGCAGGGTGCAGACAACCGGAAAAACGAGCCCAAAACGGAATTTTCTGCCCCGCAGATTCCGGCCGACCACGTTGCCGCCATCCTGTTTACCTCCGGCTCAACCGGCCTGCCGCAAGCCCAGCCCAAGACCTGGGGCAAGTTGGTACAGAACGGCCGGGCCGAGGCCATCGCGCTCGGTCTCGAGCGCCAGCCGCACGCCATCGTCGGCACCGTGCCGGTCCAGCACAGCTACGGTTTTGAATCGACCTTCCTGCTCGCCCTGCACGGTGGCGGGGCTTTCTGGGCCGGCAAACCCTTCTTCCCGCAGGATATCGCCACGGCGCTCGACGCCGTGCCGCAGCCGCGCCTGCTGGTCACCACGCCTTTCCATTTGTCGACCCTGCTCGCTGCTGGCCTCGACCTGCCACCGGTCGACCTGCTGCTCTCGGCCACCGCACCACTGTCGACGACACTGGCCGCCGAAGCCGAAGCCCGCACCGGCGCTCCCTTGCTGGAAATCTATGGCTCGACCGAATCCGGCCAGCTGGCCAGTCGACGCACCACCGACGGTCCGGTCTGGACGCTGCTGCCTGGCGTCCGCCTGGAAACAGCGGACGACAGGACCATTGCCTGCGGTGACCATGTAGAAGGACGTGTCGCGCTTTCCGATCTGATCGAACTGCTGCCCGAGCACCGCTTCCTACTGCATGGGCGCCACGCCGACCTGATCAACATCGCCGGCAAACGCACCTCGCTGGCCTATCTGAACCACCAGCTCGGCGCCGTGCCCGGTGTCATCGATGGCACCTTCTTCCTGCCCGACGAGGCAGGTCCGGATGGCATTACCCGCCTCACGGCCTTCGTCGTGGCCCCAGGGCTGAGCGCGCGGCAAGTCACCATCGCCCTGCGCGAACGGATCGACGCCATCTTCCTGCCGCGACCGCTGGTGCTGGTCGACGAACTGCCGCGCAACAGCACCGGCAAGCTGCCGCGCGGCGAACTGCAGGCGCTGTATGCCGAAAAGGTCAGCCATGGCTGATTTTCACTGGATCGTCCCGAACGACCACCCGGCCTTCGCCGGCCATTTCCCCGGCAAACCCATCGTGCCGGGCGTCGTGCTGCTCGACCGGGCCATTCTGTTCGCCGAACAACTGCTCGGCCAGCCCAATCTGGCCTGGCAGGTCGGCAATGCCAAATTCTTCAGTCCGGTCGGCCCGGCCGAAAACCTGATTTTCGCACTGGAAGCGAAGGCCAGCGGCAGCATCGCCTTCACCGTTCGCACCGCCGACCGCGATGTGGCCTCGGGCAGCCTGAAACCGCCAACGCCATGAGCGAGAAAAGCGAGTCCGACTGGTTACGTCAGCAGGAGCGCAGCAATCTGGTCATCCTGAAGCTGATGGTGTGGATTTCGCTGACCTTCGGCCGGGCCATCGGGCGCATCGTGCTCTACGGGATCGCCGCCTATTTCGTGCTGTTCTCACCCAAGGCCCGCCGTTTCAGCCGCGACTACCTGCACCTGGCACTGAATCGCTGGGCCGAATGGGCGGACGGATTTCGCCATGTGTTCAGCTTCGCGAGCACGATCCACGACCGCATCTACCTGCTCAATGATCGTTTCGACCTGTTCGATATTGAGGTGATCGGCGCCGAAGCGATCAATGAAGCCGCCCTCAGACATCCTGGCGCCTTGCTGATCGGCGCTCATCTCGGTAGTTTCGAGGTATTGCGCGCCGTCGGCCGCGGCAGGGAAGGGCTGAAGGTGGCGATGGTGATGTATGAGGAAAACGCCCGCAAGATCAACGCCACGCTGGAAGCGATCAACCCGGCGGCCAGCCAGGACATCATCCCGCTTGGCCGCATGGACTCGATGTTGCAGGCGCGCGACCGACTGGACGAGGGCTACGTCGTCGGCATGCTGGCTGATCGTGGGCTCGGCGGCGACCCAACGGTCGACTGCGAGTTTCTCGGCAAACCGGCCCCGTTTCCACTCGGCCCTTTCCGCATGGCCGCCATGCTGCGCCGACCCGTTTTCTTCATGACCGGCCTCTACCTTGGCGGCAACCGCTACCAGCTGCACTTCGAGCCTCTGGCCGATTTTTCGCAGACCCCGCGCGAAGAACGCGAGGCGGCAATCCGCAGCGCCATGCAGCACTACGCCGACCGGCTGACCCATTTTTGCCATCTGGCGCCGTACAACTGGTTTAATTTCTTCGATTTCTGGCAGAAAAAATGATCAAACGACTACTTGGCGGTCTGTTGTTATGCGCCTTGGCCTTGCCGGCCAGCGCCGCATTCGATGTCGGCCAGCTGATGAGCGACCTGGCCAAACACAAGGGTGGCAAGGCTAAATTCGTTGAGAAGAAATACATTTCGCTACTCGACAAGCCCGTCGTCTCGACCGGCGAAATGACCTACACCGCGCCCGACCGTCTGGAAAAACGGACGCTGACGCCCAAAGTCGAAACCCTGCTGCTCGACAAGGACATCCTGTCCATCGAGCGCGAGAAGCAGAAACTGAGCATCAACCTGGCCAATCAGCCCGAGGCACTGGCCTTCGTGGACAGCATCCGCGGCACTCTCGCCGGCAACCGGGCGGCGCTGGAAAAAAATTATGCGCTCTATCTATCTGGCAACTCGGACAAGTGGGTGCTGACGCTGCTGCCCAGCGAGCAAAAAATCGCCGCCATGGTCCAGCGCATCACGGTCAGCGGCAGCAAGAATCAAGTCCGCAATATCGAATATCTGCAGGCCGACGGTGACCGCTCAGTGCTGAGCATCGATCCGATCGAAACCCAATGACCCGACCGGCCGGCCGTGCTCTGCTGATCTGGCTGTTGGCCATGCTGGCCGGGGGGCTGGTCGTCTGGAACAGCCATTTCTCGGCCGACATGTCCTTCTTCCTGCCAGCCAAGCCAAGTGCCGAACAGCAGGTGCTGGTCGACCAGCTCAAGGAAGGGGTCGTTTCCCGCCTGCTGATGGTTGCTATCGAAGGCGGCGATGCAGGGCAACGGGCCACTGCCTCGCGCGACCTGCGCGGTCGACTGCAAAAACTGCCCGATTTCGCCTCGGTGCAGAACGGCGAGACCGCCAGCCTGGACGCCGACCGCGATTTTCTGTTCCACCACCGCTACCTGCTCAGCCCGGCCGTCAAGCCGGAGCGTTTCACGGTGGACGGCCTGCGCGACGCCGTGGCCAACAGCATCGACCTGCTCGCCTCACCGGCCGGCATGATGCTGAAGCCCTTCTTGGCGCGCGACCCGACCGGCGAACTGGTCGAGATGCTGTCCGGCCTCAACGCCGGCGCCCAACCGAATGTCCGTGATGGCGTCTGGGCCTCGCGCGATGGCGAACGCGCCATGCTGCTGATCCAGACGGCCGCCCTCGGCTCCGATACTGACGGTCAGGAAAAGGCCATCGACCTGATCCGCAGCCAGTTCTCGGCAGGCACGCCCGGTGGCGAACTGAAGGTGCAGCTCTCCGGCCCCGGCCTGTTCGCGGTCAAATCGCGGGAAACCATCAAGGCGGAAGTCAGCCGGCTATCCACGATCAGCACATTGGCCATCATCGCAGTGCTCTTCTTCGTCTATCGCTCGGCTCGCCTGATGACGCTTGGCCTGTTGCCGGTCGTCAGCGGCGCACTGGCCGGCATCGTCGCGGTCAGCCTGGCTTATGGCACGGTCTTCGGCATCACCGTCGGCTTCGGCTCGGCGTTGATCGGTGAGGCAGTCGATTACTCGATCTACTTTTTCGTCCAGTCCAGCCGGCTCGGCGTCGATCAATGGCGTGAACGCTTCTGGCCAACCATCCGGCTCGGCGTACTGGCCTCGATTTTTGGTTTCGCCGCGCTGCTTTTTTCCGGCTTCCCCGGCCTTTCACAGCTCGGACTCTATTCGCTGAGCGGCGTTCTCACTGCCGCGCTGGTCACCCGTTTCATCCTGCCGCCGCTGGCCGGACAAAATTTTGCCATGCGTGACCTCAGTCATCTCGGCCCGGTGCTCAAGCGCTGCATCACCATGCTGCAAGCACTGCGCTGGCCAGTACTCCTCCTGACCCTGGTTGCGACGGGCTTTCTCGCCGCCAACCACGATCACCTGTGGCACCCGAACCTGTCGGCGCTGAGTACGGTCAGCGCCGAAGACGGCGCCGTCGACCAGGCCCTGCGCGCCGACATTGCCGCCCCGGATTCCCGCTACATGGCGGTCATCACTGCTGAAAACCGCGAAGCCGCGCTGCAGGCAGCCGAACGAGCCGGGCAGCAACTCGACGGGCTGATCGCCCAAGGCATTATCGGTGGCTACGACAGTCCGGCTCGCTTCCTGCCCAGCCAGGCCATGCAGAGCAGCCGCCGCGCCAGCCTGCCGACGAGCGACGAACTGCAATCCCGCCTGCAAGTGGCACTGACCGATTCGCCACTGGCTGCCAACAAGCTGGGGGGCTTCATTGAAGACGTGGCCAAAGCCCGGGAGCAAGGCAGCCTGACCCGCGAAGCGCTGAATGGCACCAGCCTGGCCTTGGTGGTCGATTCGCTGCTGCTCCAACGCCCGAACGGCTGGAGCGTACTGCTGCCGCTCCGCCCGCCCGGTGGCGAGAAGGGGATCGATTTCGCCATCGAACCGGTACGTGCCGCGCTGGCCGGCAGCGGCGCCTTGTTCATCGACATGAAAAACGAGTTCGACACGCTGTACAACGACTACCTGCACGAGGCGACACTGCTCTCGCTGGCCGGTTTCGCCGCCATCGTCGTGCTGCTGGCGATCACGCTGCGCTCCCCCCGGCGGCTGGCCACCGTGCTGTTGCCGCTGCTGATTGCCGTCGTGCTGGTCATCGCCGGCCTGCATCTGGCTGGCGAGCGACTACACCTGCTGCACCTGATCGGCATGCTGCTGATCGTCGCCGTCGGCTCCAACTATGCACTGTTCTTCGACCGGGCCGCCAACGGGGAAGGGCTGGACAGCCCGACGCTGGTCTCGATGACCGTCGCCAACCTGACCACGGCCATCGGCTTCGGCACCCTGGCCTTATCCAACGTGCCGGTGCTGCACGCCGTCGGCGCCACGGTCGGGCCGGGCGCGGTACTCGCCTTGTTGCTCTCGGCCTGCTTTGTCGGGAAAAAACAGCCAGGCGTTTCACGTGGAACCGAGGCATGAGCCTGCGCAGCGTGACCCGACAAAGCGGTGCCGACACGCTGCTCGTCCTGCTCCCCGGCGCCTACATGACGCCCGAGCACTACGCCGAACACTTCTTCCCTGCCATTGAACAACGGGGCGTGCGGCTCGACCTGCTCGCCGTCGATCTCGGCCTCGATGCGGTGTCCGCTGGCGACGCCATCCCGGCCATCATCGAACAAATCCTCCGTCCGGCCCGCCAGACCTACCGACGCGTCTGGCTCGGCGGCATTTCGCTCGGCGGCCTGCTGGCGCTCAGCCTGAACGCCGACCACCCCGGTGAAATCGACGGCCTGTGCCTGATCGCCCCCTATCCGGGCAGCCGCCTGACGACCAACGCCATCGCCCGGGCCGGCGGCCTCGACGCCTGGCAACCGACGCCTGCCGAACAGGGCGACCCCGAATTCCGCCTGTACCACTGGCTCAAGGCACCACCGGCCGACCTGCCTGTCTTTGTCGGTCACGGCAGCGAAGACCGTTTCGCCGCTGGCATGCAGGCCATCGCCGAACGCTTCCCGGTCGCCGCCCGTCACGTTGTGGCCGGCGAACACGACTGGCCGGCCTGGCGCCATTTGTGGGAACATTTCCTCGATCACGGCCACTTTACTGCCTGACCATGCCGACACCCTGGAAGCCGACTCCTGCCATTCAAGCCACCCTGGCCATCCACGCCGGGGCCGCCGTCGGCTGCCTGATCGCGCCGGCCGTCTGGCCGTGGGCACTCGTCGCACTGCTCATCAACCACGCGGTGATCACCACAGCCGGCCTGCTGCCGCGCTCGGCGCTGCTCGGTCCCAATCTCACCCGCCTGCCGGCCGCCGCCATCGCTCATCGCGCAGTAGCGATCACCATCGACGACGGCCCCGATCCGGAAGTCACGCCGCAGGTGCTCGACCAGCTCGACGCCGCCGGCGCCAAGGCTACTTTCTTCTGCATCGGCTGGCGGGCCCGCGAGAATCCGGCGCTGTGTCGCGAAATCGTCGCCCGCGGCCATCAGGTTGAAAACCACGGCGACAGCCATTCCAAGGTCTTCGCCTTTTTCGGCCCGCGCCGCATGAAAGCCGACATCGCCGCTGGGCAGGCCACGCTGGCCGGCATCACCGGCCAGACACCACGCTATTTCCGCGCCACGGCCGGCCTGAGAAATCCCTTCCTCGACCCGGTGCTGCACCAACTCGGGATCAAGCTCGCCGCCTGGACGCGCCGCCCCTACGACACCCGCTGCGGCGACCCGGATACGGTTTTCAGGCGCCTGACCCGCGACCTCGGCCCCGGCGACATCCTGCTCATGCACGATGGCCATGCCTCCCGCACGGCGGACGGCCAGCCGGTTATCCTTGCCGTCTTGCCGCGCCTGCTTGCCACGCTGCGCGAAAGACAACTCAACCCCGTCACGCTGAACGACGCCACCTCATGACCAAGCGTTTCCTCAGAACCCTGCTCGACGATGCCAGTCGCCCCTTCATCGGCGGCGGTCATTTCGCCTACCACTACGCGCGCGGCAAGCTGTCCTCCGACAGCATCTTCCGCGAAATCCTCAAGCGCGGCCTGTTCCCTGCCGAAGGCCGTTACCTCGACCTCGGCTGCGGCCAGGGCAGCCTGTTCGCCTGGCTGCTCGCCGCCCGCAAGCAGTACGATACCGGCAACTGGCCGAAGGACTGGCCGGCGGCGCCGAAAGCGCTGCGCCTGCGCGGCATCGAACTGATGCAGAAGGACGTCGATCGCGCCGCCCGCGCTTTCGGCGCCGATCATCCGGTCGTCCGCATAGAACAAGGCGACATGACCACGGCCGATTTCGGCCAGGCCGACGTGATCACCATCCTCGACGCCCTGCATTACTTCGATCATGCCCACCAGAAGGACGTGCTAAAGCGTATCCGCGCCGCACTGCCGCCCGGCGGCCTGTTCCTCACCCGCGTCGGCGACGCCTCGGCCGGGCTGCCGTACCACCTGTGCAACTGGGTCGACCACGCCGTCACCTTCGCCCGGGGCCACCGCCTGCCGCGCCTCTATTGCCGGCCGCTGGCCGAATGGATCGCGCTGCTGCAAAGCCTGGGCTTCACGGTGGAAACCGACCCGATGAACGACATCAAGCCCTTCGCCAACGTCATGCTGGTCTGCCGCGTACCTGCCTGATCCAATGCACCGTATCGTCGTTCCCGCCCTGTTGACGGCCGTCCTGCTGGCCGGCTGTTCGACCTTCGAGGAAGGCGAGGGCGAAGGCCCGGCACTGCCGCCCGACATGGCCCGCCGGGCCGACGGCAAGACCGCCACCGCCTGGCCGACCTCGCTCGGTGAGGCCGAAGTCCGCAAGCGCATCACGCGCCTGATGCCGGCCTCCGCCAAAGACAAGGCGGGCTGGGCCGAAGACCTGCACACCGCCTTCAAGACGCTGGAAGTGCCGCACGCGACACAGACCTACTGCGCGGCAATGGCCATCATCGAGCAGGAATCCAGTTTCCAGGCCGACCCGGTGGTGCCCGGCCTGCCCAACATCGTGCGCCGCGAACTGGAAACGCGGGCCGGGCGCTACGGCGTGCCGTCACTGATCGTCACCGCCGCATTGAGCAAGAACTCGCCAAGCGGCAAGAGCTACAACGATCGCATCGACGCGCTGAAGACCGAAACCCAGCTCAACGACCTGTTCGAGGACATGATCGGCGAACTGCCTTTCGGCCGCCAGCTGTTCGCCGACTACAACCCGGTGCGCACCGGCGGCCCGATGCAGGTCAGCGTCGAATTCGCCAGCCAGCATGTCAAGGAACGCAGCTACCCGTACCCGATCGCCAAAAAGCTGCGCAACGAGGTATTCACCCGGCGCGGCGGCGTCTATTTCGGCAGCGCCATCCTGCTTGACTACGAAGTGCCCTACGACGCCATCGTCTATCGCTTCGCCGATTTCAATGCCGGCCGCTACAGCAGCCGCAACGCCGCCTTCCAGCTGGCACTCGGCAAGGTCAGCGGCAAAGCGCTGACCCCGGACGGCGACTTGCTGCGCTACGAAAACGGCCAGCCGGCCGCTGTCCCGAGTAGCGTCGAAGAAGCCGCCATCGGCCTGGCCGCCAAGCTCGACATGAGCCGCCCGCAAATCCGCCGCGACCTGCTGCTGGAAAAAACCGCCGCCTTCAGCCGTAGCCCGTTGTTCAACCGCCTCTTCGAACTTGCCGAAAAGCAGGGCAAACCCATGCCCCGCCAGGCCATCCCCCAGATCGACTTGAAGAGCCCGAAAATCACCCGCAAGCTGACGACCGAATGGTTCGCCCGGCGGGTCGAAGGACGCTACAAGGCCTGTTTGGCGCGTGGCGTCTGGTAGACCGCCGCTCCCGCTTCAAAAATAAACCTGGGCCAGCCCGTAGGCCACGATGGTTGAGGTAATCACGCCGATCCAGCCGGGAATCATGAAGCTGTGGTTGAGCAGGTACTTGCCGATGCGCGTCGTGCCGCTGCGGTCCATGTTGATTGCCGCCAGATCGCTTGGGTAGAAGGCAAAGAAGAAGTAGGCGTAGCAGGAGGGCATCAGGCCAAGCAGGAGCTGAGGACTCAAGCCGAGGGCGAGGCCGAAGGGCAGCATGATGGTCAGCGTCGCCGCCTGGCTCTTGACGAAGGCCGACACCGCGAACATGGCCAGCGCAAAAGTCCATGGTGCGTACTCGACCATGTGCTTGATGTTATCGACCAGGAAGGCCTCGTTGGCCTTGACGAAGGTGTCGCTCATCCAGGCGATCCCGAAGATCGACACGACAGCGATCATGCCGGCAGTGAATACTTCCGACCTGGCAATAGCCGCCGCCTTGACGTCGGCCGCGAACAGGATGAAAGCGCCAAAGGCCAGCATGACCAGTTGAACCACCGTCGTCATCGGGATTGGCTTGCCCTTGGCCAGCGGCAAGACGGCCGGGTAAAGCGCGAGCGCCACGATGGTCAGGATGCCGGTGAAGAACAGCACCACCGACAGACGGGCCGATTTGGGCAGCGTCTTGTCCAGCGTCGTCACCGACATTTCGACCGAGGCGCGGAAATCAGGGTCCTTCATGCGCTCCTGAAATTCCGGATCCTTGTCCAGATCGAGACCACGATTCATGCTCCAGAAGGCCGCGGCCAGCACGCCGATCAGGCCAGCCGGCAAGGTCACCATCAGGATTTGCGCCAGCGTCACCGGCGCATCGGTCTTCGCCGTCATGGCCAGAAAGGTCGTCACGGCCGCCGCCACCGGGCTGGCCGTGATGCCCATCTGCGACGCCACGCTGGAAATCGCCATCGGCCGTTCCGGGCGGATTTTGGTCTTCAGCGCGACATCGGCAATCACCGGCAGCAGCGAATAAACGGCGTGGCCGGTGCCGACGCACACCGTCAGCAAGAACGTGGACAGCGGCGCGAGAATGGTGATCTGCTGCGGATGCTTGCGCATCAGACGCTCTGCCTGCTGGACCAGCCAGTCCAGTCCGCCAGCCACCTGCAAGGTCGCCGAGGCGGTCACCACGGCGAGAATGATCAGCATCACCGTAATCGGCGGCTCCGATGGTGCAACCCGGAAGCCGAAGCTCAGCACCGCGACGCCCAGCCCGCCAATCAGACCCAAGGCCACCCCGCCACGACGGATACCGATCAGGATCGCCGTCAATACCAGCGCAAACTGAATCCAGAAATCAAACATGATGTTCCCCTTAAGCAAACGCTTATATGTTGCAGCGCAACATTTTCAAGCCACTATGCCACAGGGGAAAAGGCCGCAACAGGCAGGCCGGGGGGAAAATCTGCAGGTCGGTTGACCTGGATCAGGCAAAGCAGGCGATCCAGAGGCCAAGCGGGGAATAGCGCGAAAACTGCAGGATTTTTCAGGCACGCCACAATCCATTCGCCAAATCATTGATGGCGATATCGCGTGAATAGTTTCAAACCTACTTGAACTTGACCCCCACACTCGGCATGCCGGGTAGACCTTCGTAGCTGACCTGGATATGCATGCCCGGCCTGGGCGGCATCAAGGGGGTGAAGGACCCGAGACTGAGCAGGTCGCCGGCCTTGAGTTTGCCGCCGTCGCGGGCAATGTCGCGGGCCAGCCAGATCACGGCATTCAGCGGGTGATCGAGGATGGCAGTCCCCGGCCCGCGGGCGAGTTCCTTGTTGCCGTCGGCCGCATCACGAACGACGACCGACATGCTGGCCAGCGCCTCGAGGTGGGCTGCCGTGGGTGTCACCGGCTGGCCAAGAACGCCGAGGCGGGTACCGGCATTGATGGCGGTCAGGGTGGCCCCGTTGATGGTCTCCTTGGGGTCGAGCAGCAGGTCGGGCAGTTCGATGAACGGAATGATCCTGCTGATGTGTTGCAGCACCTCAGCCGGCGTCTGCGCCTGATTGATGCCTTCATCCTTGACCTCGACCACGAGGTCCGCTTCGAACACCGGCCGGGTACCGAATTTGGCCGGCAGTTCGACACCGTCACTGACCAGCATTTTCTCGAACAGGGTGCCGCGTACCGGGGCGTCGGTGCCGAAGCGTTTCTGCACGGCAGTGTTGGTCAGACCGGCCTTGTAGCCGACGACCCGGCCCTGGTTCCTGGCGAATTCACCGATCAGCAGTTGCCGCCCGCAGGCAGCGTCGGCCATGCTCATGTCCTTGTCCTTGTCCAGGCCGCTGGCCGGAGTCATCTCCTGCCATTGGCGGGCAATACCCGACATGGTTTCGGGCGAGGGACAGGCGGCATGGGCGCTGCCGATGACCACCGAGATCAGGGAAAAACAGAGGGCATGGCGCATGGGGAATCTCCTGTGCGATGGCCGGGGCAGGGTACCGACCGTAGCTTCATCATAATCGACTGTTGTAGCTATCGCCGGCAAGCCTTCAGCGCATCAGCCGCCCGGCGCTGCCGACGATGGTCACCTCGACAAAATGTGATCCCAGATGACTGCCTTTGCCGTAATCAACGACAAAGCCGCCGCTATCGTAATTGCGCAGCCCACCAAGAGCGGCGACCAGTTTTTCCCTGGTCGGCTGCGGACCGGCCTGCCGTAGCGCCTCCGCCATGACCTTGGCAGCGATATAGCCTTCAAGCGAAGTGTAGGTCGTTCCGCTTTTCGGCGCCGCATCGGCCGGCAAGGCCAGAAACTCCCGAGCAACAGGCGTTATGCCGTTCCATGGATAAGGCATGACCTGGGCAATCGCGACGCCGGCAGCCGACTGGCCCAATTCGGCCTGCAAGGCCTTGTAACCGACGACCGACAAAGCAAAGAACTGCGACTGCTTGCCGGCCTGGCGCATCTCGCGCACAAAAGCGGCGGTCGGCTTGTAAGTGCTGATCATCACAACCCCCTGTGGATCGACCGCACCGATTGCGCGCACCGCTTCGTGAACATCGTTCTTCGTCTTGTCGAACGAGCCAACGGCAACCGTCTTCAGGTTGCGCTTGGCCAACGCCTTTTCCACGCCAGCCAGGCCGGAGCGCCCGAAGGCGTCATCCTGATAGAAAACCGCAATCCGGTTGATGCCCAGCGTGGTCAGCTGATCGATGATTTTCTCCGTTTCATCGCCATAACTGGCGCGTAGCCAGAAAGTCGTCGGCGACTTCTGTGCCCGCAGTTCGTCCGAACCGGAATAGGGCGCCAGCGACGGAATACCGCGTTCGTTGATCAGCGGCATCAAAGCGCCGTAATTGGCTGATCCGAACATGCCGATGAAAGCAAAAACGTCTTCCTGATCGAGCAGCTTTTTCGCGTTCTCGACACTGCGCTCGACCACATAGCCGTCATCCAGCGTCACCAGCTCGATACGTCGACCGTGGATGCCGCCCCGCGCATTCAGCACCTTGAAATAAGCCAGCATGCCGTCCCGGTATTCGGTACCCAGCTCAGCCAGCGCACCGCTCAGCGGCAATGACTGGCCAAGGCGAAGTGACGTGGACTGAGCCTGAGTCGCACCGCTGAAAAGCATTGCCAGCAAAAACAGGGGGGTAAGAATGTATTTCAGTAACTTGGGCATGCTGTCTCCTGATGATTATTGAATATGCCCGGCAGTCTGGACCTTAACCAGCCGGAATATTGTCGTTTGGATGACAGTCGGCGGCATTTCCGGGGCCTCTGTTAAAATCTATGCTTCCCGTATCGGACCTGACCGTGAACCCGCTGCTTATTTCCGCTTACACCGTCACTACCAGCCTCGGCCGGGGGCTTGAAGCCACGCGCGAAGCACTGCGCAATGGGCGAAGCGGGCTGGTCCCGTGTGCTTTCGAAACGGTACAGCTCGCCACCTGGATCGGCGAAGTCGCTGCGGTCGACGACGAAAAACTGCCGGCAGCGCTGGCCGATTACGATTGCCGCAACAACCGGCTGACGCAGATGGGGCTGGAAACGGACGGTTTCGCCGACCGCGTCCGCGAGGCCATCGCCCGTTACGGCAAGACCCGGGTTGGCATCTTCCTCGGTACCAGTACGGCCGGCATCCTGCAGACCGAACTGGCCTATCGCCGCCGCGACCCGGAAACCGGCGCCTTGCCGGACGATTTCCATTACCGCACGACGCATAACTCCTTTTCGCTAGCCGAATTCACCCGCGACTATTTCGGGCTGGAAGGCATGGCGATGGCCATTTCAACGGCCTGTTCGTCGAGCGCCAAGGTCTTTGCCGCCGCCGCCCGCCAACTGGAACTCGGCACCATTGATGCCGCCATCGTCGGCGGCGTCGATACGCTGTGTTTGACCACCCTGTACGGCTTTGCCTCGCTGCAACTGACCTCGGCCCAACCGTGCCGCCCCTATGATGCGGCCCGCAATGGCATTTCGGTCGGCGAGGGCGCCGCTTTCGCGCTGCTTGAACGCTGTGACCAACCGGCCGCCGGTTCGGTGCTGCTGCTCGGCACCGGCGAATCGAGCGACGCTTATCACATGTCCTCGCCGCACCCGGAAGGGCTGGGCGCCAAGATGGCCATGGAAGCGGCGCTGCGCTCGGCCGGGCTGAGCACGAACGACATCGACTACATCAACCTGCATGGCACCTCGACGCCAGCCAACGATGCGGCCGAGGGCAAAGCGGTCAGCGCACTGTTCGGCGACCACGTGCCATGCAGTTCGACCAAGGGTGCCACCGGTCACACGCTCGGTGCGGCCGGTGCCGTCGAGGCGATCATCTGCGCTCTGGCGCTGACGGACGGCTTCCTGCCCGGCAGCCCGGGTACCGAACATCTCGATCCGGCCATTCCGGTCGATTACCTGCTGCAATCCTGCACCGGCCAGCCGCACCGCGCACTAAGCAATTCCTTCGGTTTTGGCGGCAGCAATTGCAGCCTGATTCTGGGAGTCGCGAAATGAGCCCCAAGCCGCTGACTGCCTGGATCGAAGGCATCGGTTTCCTGGCCCCCGGCCTGCCGGACTGGCCGACTGCGCGTGCCGTTTTACGTGGTGAAACCGCCTTGACTGTGGCCCCTTCCATCCTGCCGGCACCGAGCATCCTGCCGCCGGCCGAACGTCGTCGGGCCAGCCGCGTCGTCAAACTGACACTGGCCCTTGGTCTCGAAGCCGCTGCCCACGCCGGGGCCGATGTCGCCACGCTGGCCACGGTGTTTTCCGCCTCGGGCGCCGACGGCCACAACTGCCACGCGCTGTGCGAGCAATTGGCCAGCGACGACCGCCAGATTTCGCCGACCCGTTTTCATAATTCGGTCCATAACGCGGCTGCCGGCTACTGGGGTATTGCCACCGGGGCGATGGCACCTTGCCAAGTCCTCTGCGCCTACGACGGCAGCTTCGGGGCTGGCCTGATCGACGCGCTGGGGCAGGTTGTTCTCGACCGCCAACCGACACTTTTGATCGCCTACGACAGCGAATATCCGGAACCGCTGTTCGCCAAACGCCCGGTGCCGGATGTCGCCGGGGTTGCTCTGCTGCTGACCCCGGAACGTAGTGAGCGCTCGCTGGCCTGCATTACCGTCACGCCAAGTAGCGAGCCGGCCGATGGGCTGGCTGACACCGGGCTGGAGGCCCTGCGCGTCTCGATTCCGGCCATGCGTATCCTGCCGCTATTGCAAAAACTGGCGCGTCAGGAGGCTGGCAATGTGTATCTCGATTACCTGCCACCGATGCAGTTAAAGATCGAAATCGGATCGTGCTAGTGCCAGCTTCTGCTTCCATGGTGTTAGACCGCACCTGGATCGCCGCCCACATCCCGCATCAGGGCAGCATGTGTCTGCTCGATTCGGTCAATGAATGGTCGGAAAACAGCATCGCCTGCCGGGCGACCAGCCATACCGACCCAACCAATCCGCTCCGTGCCGAAGGACGGCTGGGTGCCGCCAACGGCATCGAATACGCCGCCCAGGCCATGGCTATCCACGGTGCCCTGTTGGCCAACGCAGACGACCTGCCACGCCAGGGCTACCTGACCAGCGTACGCAGTGTCAGTCTGCATGTCGCCCGCCTTGATGACCTGCCGGGCGAACTCAGCGTGCAGGCCGAACGCCTGTCGGGTGACGCCAACCACATCCTCTACCAGTTTTCGCTCGGCCACGAAGGCCACTGCCTGCTCGAAGGCCGTGCCGCCGTGGTGCTCGATGCCAGTATCCTGAAGGAAAATCCATGAAACGTGCCCTCGTCACCGGCGGCAGCGGCGGCATCGGCGCCGCAATCTGCAAGCGCCTTGCGGCCGATGGCCATCATGTCATCGTCCACGCCAACCGCAGCCGTGAAAAGGCCGAGGCCGTAGTCGCCGAGATCGTTGCCGCCGGCGGCAGCGCCGAAGCGCTAGCCTTCGATGTCACCGAGCGCGCTGCGACCGCCGCGGCGCTGGAAGGCCTGCTCGAAGCCGGCCCGATCCAGATTCTGGTCAACAACGCCGGCATCCACGCCGATGCGGTGTTCCCCGGCATGAGCGCCGAGCAGTGGCATTCCGTACTCGACGTCTCGCTGAATGGCTTTTTCAACGTCACCCAACCGCTGACCATGCCGATGATCCGCACCCGCTGGGGCCGCATCGTCAATATTTCATCGATCGCCGGCATCACCGGCAACCGCGGCCAGGTCAATTACTCGGCCGCCAAGGGCGCCCTGCACGCCGCCAGCAAGTCGCTGGCGCTGGAACTGGCCAGCCGCGGCATTACGGTCAATGCCGTGGCCCCGGGCATCATCGCCACCGACATGATCGAAGGCGCCTTCGACGCAGAGACCATCAAGCATCTGGTACCGATGAAACGCGCCGGCAAGCCGGAAGAAGTGGCCGATCTGGTGGCGTTCCTTGCCTCGGAAAAGGCCGCCTATATTTCCGGGCAGGTCATTTCGATTAACGGTGGAATGATCTGATCTGCTACGTTAATGCTTCACACGAGTGACGGGAGGCAAAGATGAGCAACAAATCCACACTGAACCTGCAGGAAGCTGCACAAATTCTGGCTGAGACGCCGGATAGCCTGCACGAAGCTGAAGTCATGCTGGCCCATGCGATCGAACATGGCGAGTTGCATGCCAACGTTAAGCGCTGGGCGACCGAACAGTGGGAAGGCAAGCAGTTGCCGGGCAACATCAACCGCCTAGAGACCTTCGTTGAACGTTCGGAACTGGACGCCTGGCAGCAGCGCCGCCAGCCGGCCTGACTTAGCAGGCTGTTAGCCCAGCGAGCAATTCGTTTATTTCCTTGTCGCCGGTCGGCCGAACGAGACGGCCGATTTCCTGGCCGTCCTTCAAAACGACCAAGGTCGGCCACAACTTGACGCGGAAGCTGCGCCCAAGTCGCCGGCCCGGGCCATCCTCGATTTTCAGGTGGGGTAGATCGGGATGGCGGCGCAAGGCGGCCTCGATCAAGGCTTGCACCCCTTGGCAATGGCCGCACCAGCCGGTGCCGAATTCGATCAGCAAGGCCCCGGGCAGGGCATCGATTTCTGCTCTTTCCGGAACGTCGACCGCGTAAATCGGGGTGTAGGCCATGACTATCTCCTCAGGCCGAACGCTGGATCAGCGATTTAAGGCGCGCCAGCCTGGGCGCCACGATCGGCACCGTCAGCATGGTGCTGGCCACCGCCATCAGCAGCAGGGCGGTGAAGGTTTCACTGGTGATGATCTTCTTGTCGAGCAGGATGTTGGCGAAAATGATCATGATCAGTGCCTTGGTCTGCAGCAGCCAGCCAATGATGCTCGCTTCGCCTGGCGCCCATTTGAGTATCCTGCCGGCGACGTGAACACCGATCAGCTTGCCGGCCACGGAAACAACGAGCAGCAGCGCGGCGGCGATGAAGACAGCGGCCCCCCCGACATCCCAGTTGGTGCGCAGGCCGGTGGACAGGAAGAAAACCGGCATGATGACCAGCAACACGTGGTGACGTAGCAGATCCATTTTTTCCTGATCGAACCACACCGCCTCCATGCTCGCGCCGGCTAGGAAGGCGCCGACCATGAAATGCAGCCCGGCCCAGTCGGCGCCGAAGGAAACCACGGCCAGCCAGATCAGCGCGGCATACCAGCGGTCGCTCTCGCCAAGGCGCGACATCAGCTTGTGGAACAGCCAGGCGGTGATGGCAAAGGTGAGCAGGAAGGCACCTTGCCGGCCAATGCGTTCCCAATCCATCAGGATCAATGCCAGCACACCCCAGATCGCAATATCGTCGAGGCTGGCGTAGCGCAGGATGCGCTGGCCGATGGGCTGACGCAGGACTTCGAGCTTTTCCATGAGCAGGATGAGGATGGGCAAGGCGGTCACCGCGCAGGCCATGCCGACGCCGACGACGAACTGCCAGGTCAGCGCCTTCGGCCCCATCCATCCGTCAAAACCGAGCATCAGCGCCGCCGCCGCGCAGCCGAAAAGCAGCGGTGTGCCCAAGGCCAGGCCGGCCGTGATGCCGCTTTCCCGGCGATGTGCCCAGGCCTTCTTGAGGTCGAGTTCAACGCCGGCAATCATCACGAACAACATGACTGCCCACCAGGCAATGCCGTTCAGCGACTGGACGACCGTCGGGTTGAAGACAAACTGGTAGTACTCCGGGAAGACCCGGCCAAGAATGCCCGGCCCGAGCAGGATGCCGGTGATGATCTGGACCACCACCAGCGGCGCGAAATAGTCAGTCTTGCCGAGGCGCCAGATCAGGTAGGGCGCCGTGAAGATGATCGTCATCGCGATCAGGAAAACTTCGGTCGTGTTCATTTGAGTTTTTCGAGAGAAAACCAGGTCTGAGCCGCCGCCGCCGCCTGCCGCTTGTAGATCGCTGCCAGCAGGTCGGTCTGGGTCAGCACCCCGGCCAGCCGCTGGCGCTGGTCGACGACCGGGATGATGCTTGGGTGTTCGTCAGCAAGCAGCGAGACGGCCACTTCACCGAGCGGCGTATCGGTCTGCACCTTCATGAAACGTTCGCTCATGATCTGGCCGACCACCTCGGGCTTGTCCGAGTAAATGGATGGCGTCTTTCGCAGCAGCCGGCGGATGTTGTCACCGATCCCCTGGACGCCATCCGGCTCGACATGGCGGAGAAAGTTTTCCAGCGTCAGCACGCCGATCACCCGTTGCCCGGCATCGATCACCGGTACGCCGTGCAGGTGCCGGGTCTGCAGCAGGGCCCATGCCTCGTTCAACTCGGTGCCGAAATTCACGCTGATCACATCGGTCGTCATGATGTCGGCGCAGACTCGCCGTTCATGGCGCCGGTGGGCATGGTTGGTGGCCAGATCATAGATTTGCACCAGATCTTCCTCGCTGATGTCGAGATAAGTATCGAGTTTCTCCAGCGCGTATTGAATATCTTCGTGACGAATGCTGCGGCGCACCGGCCGGTCCTTTTTGGCGACCTGCGTGGGTGGCAGACATTGCGGATAACGCCGGCCGGGAATCAGGTTATTGATGACCAGCACCGCCATCATCGCTGCCCCGACGTTGAGCAAGGCGGTCAGCAAGGAAGTTGAATGCTGCTGGGCGCTCAGCGCAAACACCACGGCCATGGCACCACCCGGCGGGTGGATGCAGCGCAGCCAGGCGGTCATCCAGATGGCCAGACCAAGCGCGACGCCGACTGCGAGGAAGGCCGGCGTGATCCATAGCCCGCAAAAATGCCCGATCAGTGCCGAGATGAACAAACCGCCAGCCAACGACCACGGCTGAGCCAGCGGGCTATGCGGCAGGGCGAAGAGAATGACCGAACTGGCCCCAAGCGGCGCCAGCAGATAGCTGATCCCTGGCCCGACCGGCAGCACCGTGAGAATGCCCTGCATCAGCAGAATACCGAGCAGGCCAGCCAGCGCGCTTAGCCAGCGTTCTCGCGGTGAAAGCGGCGCCGCATCGGCAATCAGGTAGCGCAGCGCAAACTGGTGCAGGTTTTTCATGGTCTTGGCACTCAGCCAAACAAGCGGCGCAGCAGCAGCCAGGGCAGACGCAGCACAAAACCAAGAAATAGCCGGGTATGCATCCAGGTCAGCAAGGTATTGTCGCGCAGGTAGCGGAAGTGCGAGACGCCGCCCTGATCGGCCCGGAAGTAGCGCACTGGCGCATCGATATTGACCGGTTTGACCCCGGCCCAGCACAGCCTGACCACGGCTTCGGGGTCAAAATCGAAACGACGCATGAAACGATTGGCCCGCATGATTTTCATCAACGGCTGGACGGGATAGACACGAAAGCCATAAAGCGAATCACCAATCCCCATCCACAAGGTTTCCAGATTGGCCCAGCCATTCGATACCTTGCGACCATTGACGCGCAGGGCCGGCGCATCGGCATCGAAGACCGGCTTGCCGAGCACCATGCTGGCCGGCTCTGCCTGAGAGGCGGCCATGAAAGCCGGGATCAGGTCGGCCGGGTGCTGGCCGTCGGAATCCATGGTCAGCACATGGCTGAAGCCAGCGGCGGCAGCGTTGGAGATGCCTTCGAGCACGGCCGCGCCCTTGCCCCGGTTTTCCGGCAGAACGATGACTTTCAGGCCGTCATTGGTCGCCGCCAGGGCCTGCAATTTTTCGGCGCTGCCATCGGTGCTGCCATCGACGACCACCCAGACCGGCGTCCATTGTGCCAAGGCGGCACGCACGGTATCGAGTACCTTGGGGCCGGGGTTGTAGCTGGGAATCAGGACGAGATGGGTTTTTGAAGCGGCGGGCATGACGAAATGGGTTCAGGCAGCGCAGGCTGCAGTCGATGGGGATTCCCGGCCTAATTCCGAACGGAAGTAGGTTTCGAGTTCATTGGTAAAAACCTGGAGATTGGCCTGCGGCGGAAAGCTGCGGCCAAGGCGGATACGGCAACGCAGCGGCAGGGAAGGGCGGCGGAACAGCGGCCAGGCCTTGCCGAGATAGGGTGTCGAGAATTCAATCAACAGCGTCTGAACCGGCGACTTGCTCCGACTGGCAATCAGGCCAACGCTTGGTGAGCAGGCATCGACCGGAAAATTCAGCGTACGCGAACCTTCCGGAAAAATGACCAGATGAGCGCCTTGTTCCAGAGCTTCGCGTGAATTGAGGATCATCTCGAGCCCCACGTCATTGCGGATATAACGCGCCAGCCGGGCAGCTGCACCGAACAGCAGGTTATCCATCAGCGAAGCCTTCATGACGCAGACCGCGTTGGGCAACCGGGAAACGATCATCACTGCATCGAGCAGGGAAGGATGGTTGGCCGCGACAATCAGCGGCCCTTTATCGCGCAGCAGGTCGATTTCTTTCAGGTCAAAGCGGCAGGCGCAGAACAGCGAAAGAAGGCGCAGATAAACGCGAAAGCCAAAGGAGATCATGGCACGCCCCAGGGGCTGGCCCAGACGTCGGGGCAGCAGGGGATTCAGGATTAGCGCACAAGGCAGCCAGAGCAGGCAAACCAGCGCCAGCCCGCCCAAACCAATGATCATGGCGACGTATTCGTAGGCCATCCACAACGGATTGCCTGCGCCGCAACGATCAGTCATCGGCCTGCACGCGGGTCGAGGACTCCCCAAGTATCCACGTGATGGCGATGCCGCCGGCAACATAGTTTTTTTGACGAACCAGCGGGCTGTCCTCGAAAGTCGAACCGCTCAGATTGTCGTAGCGCACAAATCCGCCGACCCAGTATTTCGGAAAACGCTTCGACAGGGCGACCAGATATTGCATGCCGGCATAGCCGGACTTCGCCTCATAGACCGGACGATCAGCCGTCGCATATTGCGGGGCGACCGAATAATAGTAGGCGTGCTGCCGCTTGTCGCCGAACAACGGGCCGGCCAGCATGCCGAGATTCCAGCCGCCCATGCCGGGAATGTCCGTGATGTCCATGTTCAGCTTGGGATGGAAGACCCAGCCGATATCCTTGGGCGAACCCTCAACCGTGAAAGCGGCCCGCAAGGGCAGCAGCAGCTTGACGAAACGGGCACGATTTTCTGAACGCCAGAAGGTAACGTCCATTTGTGGGCCGATCTCGAAGGTCGCCTCAAGATCCGGCATCCCGGCGCGGGCCCGGATGTCGTCGCTGCTACCGGGCGGCGAAAGCGCCATGCTCACCGTCAGGTCGAGGCGGTCCGAATCGAAGAAACTGCCGCGGATCCCATGTCGGTCAGCCTTGAAAAAGTCACCGTGATAGGTGAAATGCGGTACCGGCATCAGGAAGTTATTGGTTTGGTCGGAGCCGCGATAGGACGGAAAGCTGAAAGCCGCAACACCAGCCCCCAGCTCCCACAGCGGCTTGTCTTCAGCCGCCAGCGCACCGGAAACGACCAGCGTCATGCCGAGTGCTGACAGCGCACCGGTCCAGAACTTGTTCGACTTGGCCATCAACGATTCCCCAAGGTGTGCGAGGCCATCGCCTCGATTTCGAGCAACAAATCCTGCCGGCAGATATCCGCCTGCACATAGACGATTTCCGCCTGGCCGATCAGTGATGCCAGTGTCTCCCGGATCGCCGGGAAGTCACCGGCCTGACGCACGTAAACGCGATACGACAATTCACCCAGCTCGAACGGCTGCGAACGACACTGCCGCTTGGCTTCGGCCAGCACCGCCTCGATATTGGCCATCGCTTCCCGACACTGGCCGACCGCATCACCGGGATGCACGGTCTGGTGACCGACAATGCTGGCCGTGCCGGAAATAAACAGCAACTCCTGATCCGGCAAGTAGGCGAGGGCTGCCCGCGAAAATGTCGGGCTCCGCGGACCGTAGTCCGTCGGGTAGTTGTAGGCGCTGACCTGGCGAGGGTTTTCGACCGGCACAGCCGGCGTCTCGCCGGCCATGAAGGCGATGCTCAACGGCCCGCCAACCAGCCCGATCGCGCAAGCGGCCGGCACATTGCCGGTCGCGCCACGATGAAATTCGAGGAAGGCATCCTGGCGACCAATGTTGAACTGCCGATAGCGCTCCAGCCCCTGAGTATCCAGATTGATCTCGGCCAGGTAATTCCAGACCCGCCACAGATGCGGCACCTGCTCGGTATCCAGCAGACGGAATATACGGCGGTAGGCTTCTGCGCTGGCTGCCTGCAGCGATGAACAATCAGGCGAAGCCTTGAAATCGGCCTCGTCCAGTTCGATCACGCCAAACAGCAGCCCTCCCGCCTTGCGCCAGACAATGCCTTCGCAATGCCCCGACATGACAGGCATGTCGACCCGCCATGTCTCATGAACGACCGCTGAGGTTGCCCCGAGCAAAGGGGCAAAAATGCGCTGCACCGGCCAGACCGGGATGGCGCCATTGGGCGGTTCGCCAACCAGGGCACCACCAAGTTCGCCGCCGGTTTCACGTGAAACCACGGACTGTGAAGAAAGGAACTGAAGCACCACTATGCGTTGTAAACGACGGCGTCGTCGACCTTGCGAATGTTGAACTTGCGGCGTTTCCAGCCCATGAAGGCCTTCTTTGGCTGCGTGATGTTGGCGATGTAATAGAGCATTTTGAAGGCGAAGATCGACGACCAGATCGGTGTCTTGCCGAAAATGTCACCGGCCAGCATCGAAAGCACAGCTTCCTTGGCTCGGAACAGGTTGCGCGGCCCCATGAAGAATTCGCGCATGATCGGGTTGGTCACGCGGTAGATGAACCATGAGAATTCCTTCGGTCCATGCTTCATCAGCGCATCGAATTTCTTCAGCGCAGCCGGTGCCTTGGCCGGGGTTTTCAGGCAGGTATCGATGGCTTCGGCCGCGATCACCCCACTGTTCATGGCCAGCAGAACGCCCGAAGAGAACACCGGATCAATGAAGGCATAGGCATCGCCGAGCATCACGTAGTTGGTGCCGTGATTGCGCTCGGAGACATAGGAGAAGTTGCCGGTCGCCTCGATCTCGTTGATCAGCTTTGCATCCTTCAGACGCTCGGTCAGCTTTGGGCACTGGGCAAACCCATCGCGCAGGAACTGCTCGAGACTACGCTCGCCCTTGGTTTTCATGTAATACGGCCAGGTCACCATGCCGATACTGGTAATGTCGTTTTGCATCGGGATGAACCAGAACCAGCCATGTTCAAACCAGAAAATGGTGATGTTGCCTTCAGCCTGCCCCTCATGACGCTGGGCACCGGCGAAGTGACCGTAGATCGCCGAACTGTTGTGCTTGGGATTACGGTGCTTGATCTGGAAACGATTGGCCAGGAAAGTGTCGCGGCCTGAAGCATCGACGACGAAGCGGGCCTGCCATTCAATTTCCCGGCCATCGTCGGACACGGCACGGATGGCGGCCGTGTTGTCAGGCAGGAAATCGACCGCCTTCGCTTTACAGCCCTCATGAACCTCAACACCTTTTTTCTCGGCGTTGCGGATCAGGATGGTGTCGAATTGATCGCGCTTGACCTGGTAGGCGTAGGGCATGCTCTTGTCCCAGGCCTCGGCGAAGTTGAAGACCGACGACATGTCATGGTGCGGCGAAACAAACTCGGCGCCTGGCTTGAGCATGCCGATTGCCTTCACTTCCTCGGCGATACCCATCCGCTCGAACAGTGGCAGATTGGCCGGCAATAGCGATTCGCCGATGTGAAAACGCGGGTGGTGTGCCTTTTCCAGCATTACCACCTTGTAACCTTTTTCGGCCAACATCGGGGCAACCGTCGAACCGGCTGGCCCGCCGCCGATCACCAGAACATCGCACTGCCGACGCTCTACACCCTGTGCTTGCTGTTCCATCGTTGCTACCCTTTACTCATTCTCTGTGGCGGCGATCAGTATTCTTATTTGCCCTTGTAGGTCATGTAGCCGACGGTTTCGGAGTGACCGTCGATCTTGCTGACGCTTCCCTTGGTCCAATAGACGTAATACGGACCAAAGCTCGACCACCAGTAACGCCAGTACGGGCCATCCAGACGCTGATTCTCGTTGGTCTGCGGATGGCCGACCGAGATGATGACCTGTTCCTTCGTCATCCCCTTCATCAACTGACCCTTGGCAATCGCATTGCGCACGGCCGGGGAATACTTGGCCATTTTCACTTTCGGATCATCGAGCACGACCAACTTGTTAACCCATTGCTCGGTTGTTTCTTCGGCTCGACCATAATCGTGACCAAGGCGCATCGGCTTGCCATCCACCTCGACATAGGCACGGTAGCCATCAATTCTCAGCACCTTGATCGGTGTTCCTGCCGCAATGAATGGCAGCTGGGCCAGATTGGAATCACTGATCCAATCGCCGGAATAATGCAGGTTGCAGCACGCGTAACCACTACGAATACCGGTTTCCTTTTTGGCCTCGGCCACCGGCTTGCCTTCCTCCGGCTTTGTATCGCTCCCTTTGCAGGCAGAAAGCAAGGCGATCACGCAGAAGACAGCGCCAAGCACCGAAAAGCGGCTAAAAACGAATTTTTCCTTCATGACCGGTTTTCCCTTTTGCCCGCAACGAAAGACCGGCGATTATACCGCCGGCTGGGGTGCTGGCGGCGAGCAACAGCTGCTTCCTTCATAAACCAACGGGATAATGGCCTTCATCGCCTCGCGGCGCGACAGCTTCACCGGCGACATCGCAACAATGTTGTCGATCTGCAGATCGGTGGACAGTTGCGGCTTGAGTCCAACCGGCTGACGCGGGTGCAATTTGAATTCGCGCTTGGCCTTTTCCAACTGTTCCTTGTTCGAGCTGAAATAGCGAGCCGCCGCGATGGTTTCCGGCAGGTGCTTGAGAACGTGCCACAGGCTCCAGCGATGCGCCCACAGGCGCTTGGCGAAACGGTGACGATAGCCTTTGCTGTCGTAGAAGCGCTTGACGTGCCAGTTGTACAGCGCGTCCATTTCCTCCCGCGACTTGAAGCCTTCGGGCAGGTAGACAAAATTCAGGCAGTTCATCAGCCGCCAGTCTTCAATCATCTCGCCGCCGACACCGGCCGCGCATTCATCCCAGATCGGCGCGCCGTGTAGCGGGCTGAACTTGGTCATATTCATTTCGTCGAGATCCAGCGACAGAATGAAGTCGCTGGTCACCTTGACGGTTTCCGGCGTTTCACCCGGCATGCCGAAGATGAACAAGCCCTTCGCACGCAGGCCGGCGGCGTGGATCTGGCGAACGGTATCGCGCACCGCATCGAGCGTGACTCCGGCCTTGTGGCGTTCCATCATGCCCGGATCAGCCGACTCGATGCCCATCGACACCATCAATGCCCCGGCCTGCTTCAATTTGGCCAGCATTTCATCCGAGGTATGGCCGGTGCGAATGGCGCAGTTCCACTGGATGCCCAGCGGCTTTTCAATCAGTAACTCGCACAAGTCGAAAACCCGTTGCTTCTTGGCCGTGAACAGGTCGTCGTACATGTTGATGTGATAGACCCCGAAGTTGTCCCGCAGGTACTTCATGTGGTCGTAGGTGTATTGCGCCGAATTGGTCTTGTACAGACGTTCGAATACCGTCCGGTCACAGAAGGAACAGGTGTAAGGACAGCCGCGCGACGTGATCATCGTTGCGCCAAAGCGCTTTTCATAAGCGAACAACGGCAGATGATAAGCATGCGGAAAACCGGCCAGCTTTTCGTAGGCTGGGAAAGGCAGTTCGTCGAGATCAAGAATACGATCACGGCGCGGATTGACCACAATCCGGCCATTTTCATTGCGCCAGACCAGATTGCCAATTTCGTTCAGTGGCTTGCCATCAGCCAGATCGAGGAACGATCCTTCACCTTCGCCGATGACCAGATAGTCAATTTCCGGAAAGTGTTCGAGAATAGGCGCGCCGAGCGATGAAACATGGACGTTTCCGAAGACAATCCTGATCTCTGGGCGACGCTCGCGGATATAAGCGGCTATCTCGAAAGCATCCATGAACCCCGAGGTGGTCGCCGAAAAGCCGACCATTTCCGGATCGGTCGCCAGCACGATTTCAGCATTTTCGGCAATTGTCGGTGGCGCGTAAGGCCCCAGGCAATCATGCAGCTGAACGCTATGTCCAAATTTTTCCAGCCAGGAAGCCAGTTGCATGATGCCGATCGGCGGCATCCGGTTAGCCAGCACCGAAAAATCGGGTTGGCCGGGGACAAAATTGAAACCAGCAGGGTGGACAAGCGTAATGCGCATGAATCCTCCTCGGACGAAGTGGCTGGATTCTATTAGAAAAACCCGACCCGCTCAGGTTCCGGAAAAAGTATTACCAGAGTCTGAATCCATGCCGGAAAAACAGGATGATCACTACGTCAAGCATGGCCAGAAACAACTTTCTGATCAACCCGTTGATATTGGCGGCTAGCATCGCCATGGCTAGAACTGCCAGATTGGCCGTTACTTTGACCACATTGAAATTCTGATGCTGTGGTTTGACGTAACTGACTTGTAGCGAAGCGTTACTGATCAGCTTTGTTTTTCAGAATGTCCAAGTACTTGATCCAGGTCGAACGTTGTCTACAGCTTTTAATAATAACTATATGTAAACCTACTACTGATAATAACTCAGCAACAACTCTGTGGATAAGTAAAAATAAACAATTTAAATCATTGAGTTAAGTACCAGTAAACCACCTCGACAACCCACTGAATAGCCTGTGGATGAATTCCGGATAGTTTTGAGATATCCGGAAATAGACAAGTTGCCCACAATTGCTGGACAGCTTGTACACAGGGTTATGGACAGGCTAAATAATGCCTATTTTCCGATGCAGAATCGGCTGAAAATCACACCTAGAAGGTCATCAGCCGTGAATTCACCGGTGATTTCACCCAGAGACTGCTGGGCAAGCCGTAGTTCTTCGGCAAATAGTTCGAGTGCTGGCAAAGCACCTTCAACGACGTTTCGGGCTGCTGCGACATGCTCCTGAGCCGCAGATAGGGCCCTCAAATGACGTTCTCGGGCAATGAAAACATCTTCAGCCTGGTGCCAGCCGGCAATGCGCAGTAATTCCTGGCGTAATAGTTCTATGCCCTGATTGGCCTTGGCAGAGAGTGAAATGGCGGTGCCGTTAGCCTCATCATGGCGCTCGGCGGCCCGGTGAGTAAGATCAATCTTGTTATAAACGGTGATCCTTTGCAGACGATCCGGCAAACGGGCCAGAATTTCCCGGTCGGATTCGCTGACACCGGTTCTGGCATCGACCAGCAACAGGACAACATCGGAGCGTTCAATCTCCTTCCAGCTACGCTCGATGCCAATTTTTTCAACCTCGTCATCGGTCTCGCGCAAGCCAGCAGTATCGATGATGTGTAGCGGTATGCCCTCGATCTGGATGGTCGAGCGCAGGGCATCGCGGGTCGTGCCAGCAATCGGTGTGACGATGGCCAGATCATCTCCAGCCAGCCGGTTGAGCAGGGAGGATTTGCCGACGTTCGGTTGCCCAGCCAGCACGACATGAAGGCCGGATTGCAGCAGTTTGCCTTGCCCGGCCCGGTCGAAAATCTCGGCCAATTTCAATTGCAGGCGTTCCAGACGGCCAAAAGCGTTGGCGGCTTTCAGAAAGTCGATGTCCTCTTCCGGGAAATCCAGCGTGGCCTCGACCAACATGCGCAGGTTGATCAATTCATCATTGAGTTCGCCAATCGCCCGCGAGAACTCGCCCTGCAACGAACGGACGGCTGAACGGGCCGCGCTGGCGGTTGCCGCGTCGATCAGGTCGGCGACGGCTTCCGCCTGGGCCAGATCCATCTTGCCATTCAGAAAGGCGCGGCGGCTGAATTCACCGGGTTCGGCCAGTCTGGCCCCAAGATCCAGGCATCGGGCAAGCAGCATCTGCATGACCACCGGGCCGCCGTGGCCCTGCAGTTCGAGCACATCCTCGCCAGTGAAGGATTGCGGATTCGGGAAATAGAGCAGCAGGCCGGTATCGATGGTGCTGCCATC
Organism: Dechloromonas aromatica RCB; assembly: GCF_000012425.1. Taxonomy (NCBI): domain Bacteria; kingdom Pseudomonadati; phylum Pseudomonadota; class Betaproteobacteria; order Rhodocyclales; family Azonexaceae; genus Dechloromonas; species Dechloromonas aromatica (nom. nud.). The sequence goes on from NC_007298.1 coordinate 4,498,459, forward strand.
GGCTGCCTTGAAGTCTGCCAGCGAGGCATAGCGCGGCTTCGGTGTCTTTTCGGTCAGCGCAAAAGCAAAGGGCAGCAAATTGCTGCCCGAGATGCGGATCACGCCGACACCGCCACGGCCTGGGGCCGTAGCGATGGCAGCAATGGTGTCGGATTTCACACGTCAGGCCTTGGCGTCGTTCGCTGCCTTGCCACCGGCATCGATCAAGCGGGTAATCTGCCACTGCTGGGCAATCGACAATACGTTATTGACGACCCAGTAGAGCACCAGACCGGCCGGGAACCAGAAGAACATGAAACCGAAGATCAGCGGCATCATCATCATGACCTTGGCCTGGATCGGGTCCGGCGGGGTCGGGTTCAGCTTGGTCTGGACGAACATCGAAACCATCATGATGACCGGCAGGATGTAATACGGGTCGGCCGAGGCCAAGTCCTTGATCCACAGGATCCACGGTGCGCCGCGCATTTCGACAGCACCGAGCAGCACCCAGTAAAGTGCAATGAAAACCGGAATCTGGACCAGGATCGGCAGGCAGCCGCCAAGCGGATTGACCTTTTCAGTCTGGTACAGCTTCATCATTTCCTGGTTCAGGCGCTGCTTGTCGTCGCCGAAACGTTCCTTCAGCTGGGCAAGACGCGGTGTCAGCATCTTCATCTTGGCCATCGACTTGTAGGACGCAGCAGATAGCGGGAAGAAGACCGCCTTGATCATGATGGTCAGCACAACAATCGCCCAGCCCCAGTTGCCAACCAGCTTGTGGATGGCTTCCAGTGCCCAGAAGATCGGTGCGGCAACAACGGTCAACCAACCGTAGTCGACAACCAGATCGAGACCGGGAGCAACCTGTTTGAGCGCCGACTGCATCTGCGGACCGGCATACAGGCTGACCGATGCCTCGCCTTTGGCCCCTGGGGCAATTTCCGCCACCGGCACGATTACGCCGGCCTGGAAGACGTTGCTGCCCTCAACCTTGCGCATGTAGAACTCGCGCTGGGTCTTGTCCTTCGGTACCCAGGCCGACACGAAATAGTGCTGGACCATGGCCAGCCAGCCGTTATCGGCAGTCTTGGTGAATTTGGCCTTGTTGTCGGCAATATGTTCGAAAGTTACCTTCTGATACTTGTCGGCATCGGTAAATACGGCCGGACCGGTAAAGGTCGAAACCATCTTGGTTTCACCGGCAGGGGCCAAATCGTCGCGTTGCAGCTGATAGTAAGCATGCGGTGCAATGGCCTTGTCGCTGCCGTTGGCAACTTCCCAAGCAATGTCGATCAAATAGGAGCCACGCTTGAAGGTCAGGATCTTGGCGACCTTGATGCCATTCTGGTCGGCCGATTCGAGACGAACCTTCAGTTCATCCGTGCCGTCAGCCAGTTTCGTCGCACCGCCAACATGCTTGAAAGTTGTGCGGTGTGTTGGCAAACCTTCGCCGATCAGACCAGCCTGCGCCAGATACTGATGCTTGGCATCGAACAGGTCGAAATTCTTCTGAATGTCGTCGTGCTCTTTGTAATTGAGCAATTCGAGACTGACCAGATCGCCGCCTTGGGCAGAAATGGTTGCCTTCAGCAGATCGGTAGTGATCGAGAAGGTCTCGGCGGTAGACACTGGCGTGGCAACCGGCGGCGTACCGGGAGCAGCCTTGGCCTGCAAAGCGGCAGACGGCGTTGGTGCAGCACCAGAGACAGGCGCTGCAGCGACAGCATCTGCAGGCTTCGGCTGGTTGTACTTCTGCCAGTTTTCCCACAGCATGAAGCTGGAGAACGTGAAGATCAAAACCAGTATCAGGCGTCGAGTATCCATAACAGCCTACAAAAAAATTCTTGATTCAGGGTACAGGATCATACCCGCCGGGATGCCAAGGGTGACAGCGGCAGACGCGCTTGACGCCCAGCCAGCCACCCCGGAAGGCACCATGTTTTTGTACAGCATCCACCATATATTCCGAGCAAGTCGGAACATAACGGCAGCTACGCCCGAGAAACGGGCTAATTGCATACTGATAACCGCGAACCAGCGCGATCAACAAGTATTTCATTGTCCATCCCGCTTGTTGCGCGGTCGTTGCAGCTTGTCCAGCAGGGCAACGAAATCATCGGCGACTTGTTTGCGGTCGAGCGGCGCCGGCTTGCAGGCAAGCCTGACTACCAGGTCGACCGGCGGCAAGGCAGCCCGGCGTAAACGGAACTGCTCGCGGACGATACGTTTGACCAGGTTGCGGTCTACCGCTCGCTTGAGCAGTTTCTTGCCGACCACCAAGCCAAGTCGTGCCTCGGTGTTACTTTCGGGGCGTGGCTGATAGTGCAGCATCAGCAACTTGCCTCGAATTGCCTTTCTGAAACCAAAAACGGATGAGAACTCATCCGTTTTTGTCAGGCGATAGCGTCGGGCGAAGGTTTGTTCCACCTCGCCGAACGTCCGGTTTATACGGCCAGACGCGTGCGACCCTTGGCGCGGCGAGCAGCAATGACTGCACGGCCACCCTTGGTGCGCATACGAACCAAGAAGCCATGGGTGCGCTTGCGGCGCACGACCGACGGTTGATACGTGCGTTTCATGTTGTAATCCCTTGATGTGCGAAGAAAAACGCGTGATTACACCTTGTTTGATGGTGTTCTGTCAAGATCAATTATTTCGCAAAGC